>NZ_LT907988.1:2424050-4848101 GCF_900089455.2 Orrella dioscoreae | reverse complement strand
TTCGGAAAAGCCCACCATTTCATCAAATTTTGCCAGCTTCGTCAAACATTTAGCGCCCTGCGTGGCATCCGGCGGACGGCCAGCCTGTGGATAACCGGGGGGGAGGCAGGGTAGAATCGAGGTTTGGAAAGCGAGTTACATGAACGATTTCTGGCAGACCTGCGTCCGTCGCCTGGAGCAGGACCTCCCCCCTCAACAGATCAGCGCGTGGATTCGTCCGCTCGTTCCGCTTGCGTTCGACGAAACGCAGGCGGTGTTGCGCGTGTCCGCGCCCAACCGCTTCAAGCTCGACTGGGTACGCAAGAATTTCTCCCACCAGATCGAGGCGCTGGCCGCCGAATGGTTCCAGCGTCCAGTGCAGGTCTGCTTTGAACTGCCGCCTTCGTCCGCGCCCCGTGGCGCCGCCGCGCCCGCTGCCCGTCCCGCCGCCCCGGCCATGCCGGGCGCCGGCCCGGCCGGCCCCGCCGCCAGCGGCATGCTGCCCGGGCTGGGCGTGCCAGCCGCCGCGCCCGCCGCGCCGCCGCCGCCGGTCGCCGATCAAACCTATGACCGCTCGCGCCTGAACACCGATCTCACGTTCGAGAACTTCGTCACCGGCAAGGCCAACCAGCTCGCGCGCGCGGCCGCGCTGCAGGTCGCCGAGAACCCCGGCATCTCGTACAACCCGCTGTTCCTGTACGGCGGCGTGGGGCTGGGCAAGACCCACCTGATCCACTCCATCGGCAACGCCATGGTCGCCGCCGGCACCGGCGTGCGCGTGCGATACGTCCACGCCGACCAGTACGTGTCCGACGTCGTGAAGGCCTACCAGCGCAAGGCCTTCGACGACTTCAAGCGTTATTACCACTCGCTAGACCTGCTGCTCATCGACGACATCCAGTTCTTCTCGGGCAAGAGCCGCACGCAGGAAGAGTTCTTCTACGCCTTCGAGGCCATGGTGGCCCAGCGCAAGCAGATCATCATCACCAGCGATACCTATCCCAAGGAGCTGGCCGGCATCGACAGCCGCCTGATCTCGCGTTTCGACTCGGGCCTGACCGTGGCCATCGAGCCGCCCGAGCTGGAAATGCGCGTGGCCATCCTGCTGCGCAAGGCCGAGTCCGAGGGCGTGAACATGCCCGAGGAAGTCGCGTTCTTCATCGCCAAGCACCTGCGCAGCAACGTGCGCGAACTCGAAGGCGCCCTGCGCAAGGTGCTGGCCTTCGCGCGCTTCCACGGCCGCGACGTCCTGACCGTCGACGTCTGCAAGGACGCGCTGAAAGACCTGCTGTCGCTCTCGAACGGCCAGATCACCGTCGAGAACATCCAGAAGACCGTCGCGGACTTCTACAAGATCAAGGTGGCCGACATGTATTCGAAACGCCGGCCCGCCAACATTGCCATGCCCCGCCAGGTAGCGATGTACCTGGCCAAGGAGCTGACGCAGAAAAGCCTGCCCGAGATCGGGGATCTCTTCGGCGGCCGCGATCACACCACGGTGCTGCACGCCGTGCGAAAGATCTCGGAAGCGCGCGCCAAACAGGCAGAACTCAACCACACCTTGCACGTGCTGGAACAAACTCTAAAAGGATGACCATGCAACTGGTACAAACCACACGAGAAGCCTTGCTCAAGCCTCTGTCGACCGTGGCAGGTATCGTCGAGCGCAGGCACACCCTGCCCATCCTGGCCAACATCCTGCTACGCAAGGAAGCGAACCGGGTCTCGTTCATCGCGACCGACCTGGAAGTGCAGATCACGACGCACGCCGATTTCGGCGTGGGCCATGACAATGAATCCACCACCGTCGCGGCGCGCAAGCTGGTCGACATCCTGCGCGCGCTGCCGGGTTCCGGCGACGTGCGCCTGGGCCTCGCCAGCGGCAAGCTCAGCGTGCAGACCGGCAAGAGCCGCTTCGCGCTGCAGACGCTGGCCGCCACCGAGTTCCCCACCGTCGCTCAGCCCGAGCACTGGGATGTCTCGCTGTCGCTCACGCAGAAGTCCTTCCGCCACCTGCTCAACATGGCCCACTTCGCCATGGCCCAGCAGGACATCCGCTATTACCTGAACGGCATGCTGCTGGTGTTCGAGCCGGGCCAGGTGCGCGCCGTGGCCACCGACGGCCACCGCCTGGCGCATTGCGCCACCGCCGTCGAAGGCGTCGCGCAGCGCCACGAGGTCATCGTGCCGCGCAAGACCGTGCTGGAAATGCAGCGCCTGCTGGAAGACAGCGACGAGCCGCTGGAAATCGACGTGGCCGCCGGCCAGATCCGCTTCCGCTTCGGCGCGGTGGAACTGGTGTCGAAGCTGGTCGAGGGCAAGTTCCCCGACTTCACGCGCGTCATTCCCACCACCTACACGCGCCACTTCAACGTCAACCGCGAAGCGCTCCTGGGCAGCCTGCAGCGCGCCGCGATCCTGACCACCGACAAGTTCAAGGGCGTGCGCCTGCAACTGGCGCAACACCAGATGAAGATCTCGTCCTCCAACGCCGAGCAGGAAGAGGCGCAGGAAGAGATCGATATCGACTACGGCCACGAAGCCCTGGATGTGGGCTTCAACGTCAGCTACCTGCTCGACGTGCTGTCCAACATCAAGACCGAGGAAGTGACCTGGTCGGTCATGCCCGACGCCAACGCGTCGGCGCTGATCACGCTGCCTGGCGACGAGCAGTTCAAGTACGTCGTCATGCCGATGCGGATCTGATCCCCCGACCCTGGCCCCTGCCGTCCACCCGATAAAGAGTAAATATGTCCGATACGACTTCCCGCGATCCCGCCGAATATGGCGCCGACTCAATCAAGATGCTCAAAGGCCTGGAGGCGGTGCGCAAGCGCCCGGGCATGTACATCGGCGACACCTCCGACGGGACCGGCCTGCACCACATGGTCTTCGAAGTGGTGGACAACGCCATCGACGAAGCGCTGGCGGGTTATTGCGACGACATCGTGGTGACCATCCACACCGACAACTCCATTTCGGTGTCGGACAACGGCCGGGGCATTCCCACCGACGTCCACAAGGATGACGAATTCCAGCGCAGCGCCGCGGAAATCGTCATGACCGAACTGCACGCCGGCGGCAAGTTCGACCAGAACTCCTACAAGGTCTCGGGCGGCCTGCACGGCGTGGGCGTGTCCTGCGTGAACGCGCTGTCGACCTGGCTGCGCCTGACCATCCGCCGCAATGGCGAAACGCACAAGATGGAGTTCCGCCGCGGCGAGCGCGTGGCGCCGCTCGCGGTCGTGGGCCCCACCGAGGGCCGCGGCACGGAAGTCCACTTCCTGGCCGATCCGGAAATCTTCAACAACATCGAGTTCCACTACGAGATCCTCTCCAAGCGCCTGCGCGAGCTCTCGTTCCTGAACAACGGCGTGAAGATCCGCCTGATCGACCAGCGCAACGGCAAGGAAGAGAACTTCGCGTTCTCGGGCGGCGTGCGCGGCTTCGTGGAATACATCAACCGCAACAAGACCACGTTGCATGGCAATGTGTTCTCGGTCAGCACCGAATCGTCGGCCGGCGGCACCAACGTCGGCGTGGACGTGGCCATGCAGTGGAACGACGGCTACAACGAAAGCGTGCTGTGCTTCACCAACAACATCCCGCAGCGCGACGGCGGCTCGCACCTGACCGGCCTGCGCGCGGCGATGACCCGCATCATCAACAAGTACATCGCCGACAACGAACTGGCCAAGAAGGCCAAGGTCGAGACCACCGGCGATGACTTGCGCGAAGGCCTGACCTGCGTGCTGTCGGTCAAGGTGCCCGAGCCCAAGTTCAGCAGCCAGACCAAGGACAAGCTGGTGTCCAGCGAAGTGCGCCCCGCGGTGGAAGAGGCCGTGTCGCGCACGCTGGAAACCTGGCTGCTGGAGCACCCGAACGATGCCAAGGCGCTGTGCGCCAAGGTCGTGGAAGCCGCCCGGGCCCGCGAGGCCGCGCGCAAGGCGCGCGAAATGACCCGCCGCAAGAGCGTGCTGGAAGGCGCCGGCCTGCCCGGCAAGCTGGCCGACTGCCAGGAAAAGGACCCCGCCCTGTGCGAGATCTACATCGTCGAGGGTGACTCCGCGGGCGGTTCCGCCAAGCAGGGCCGCGACCGCAAGTTCCAGGCCATCCTGCCGCTGCGCGGCAAGGTGCTGAACGTGGAGAAGGCGCGTTTCGACCGCCTGATCGCCAGCGAGCAGATCGCCACGCTGATCACCGCGCTGGGCACCAGCATCGGCCCCGACTTCAACGTCGAGAAGCTGCGCTACCACCGCATCATCATCATGACCGACGCGGACGTGGACGGCGCGCACATCCGCACGCTGCTGCTCACGCTGCTGTATCGCCAGATGCCCGAGCTGGTGGCGCGCGGCTATGTCTACATCGCCCAGCCGCCGCTCTACAAGGTGAAGGCTGGCCGTGAAGAGCGCTACCTGAAGGACGAGCAGGAAGAAGCCCAGTTCATGATGCAACTGGCGCTGAAGGATGCCGAGGTCATTCCGGCGCCGGGCGCCGAGCCCCTGCGCGGCGAGTCGCTGGCCGAGCTGGCCCGCCAATACGTGCTGGCCGATGCCGTCATCGCCCGCCTGTCGCGCGTCTTCGACGAATCGGCGCTGTCGGCCATCGCCGAAGGCGTGTCCATCGAGCTGGACGACGAAGCCCAGGCGCAAGCCTCGGCCCAGCGCCTGCAGGCCGCGCTGGAAGCGGCCGAGCTGCTGCCCAACCAGGTGGAAGTGGTGGCGCAGTACGTCGCCGAGTCCGAGAAGCACCGCCTGCTGGTCAACCGCAAGCACCACGGCAATGTGCGCGTCAGCGTCATCGACGCCGACTTCGTGCGCGGCGCCGACTACGCCGTGCTGGCCAAGGTCGCCGAGATCTTCAAGGACCGCCTGAGCGCGGGCGCCATGGTGGCGCGCGGCGAAGGCGAGAAGCGCCGCGAGCAGCCCATCGCCGATTTCCGCGAAGCCATGCAATGGCTGCGCAGCGAGGCCGAGCGCGGCGTCAGCAAGCAGCGCTACAAGGGCCTGGGCGAAATGAACCCCGACCAGCTCTGGGAAACCACCATGGACCCCAAGGTGCGCCGCCTGCTGCGCGTGCAGATCGAGGACGCCATCGCGGCCGACGCGATCTTCACGACGCTGATGGGCGACCCGGTGGAGCCGCGCCGCGCGTTCATCGAAGAGCACGCGCTGTCGGCGAGCAACCTGGACGTGTAAACCCAGGCGGCCCTCACGGGCCGCGCCACGCCAAATGAAAAAGGGCTGCAGTGATGCAGCCCTTTTGTCCTGCGGCGACGATGCCGCCGATGCCGACCAGGCTGCCCGCCTTGAAGCCGCTCACGTGGGCGCCGTAGGCGTTGATGGCCATCGTGCTGGGCGCCTGGTGCAGTGAGTCAGGGGATGGGATCAGCGGGCGGACGACAGGCGGGCCGCCGCGGCCCGGGCCAGCCGCCCGGGGGCCTGTTCGTCGGCATGCCAATGCAGCGCGGGCTCGATGAGTTCCAGTTCCATCAGGGTGAACCGCCCTCCGATCTCGATGCCGTCGACCCGTGCATACAGCGGCATGGGGTGTCCCAGCGCGCTCAGGCCGTCCAGGACGGCGCGGGCGGCGGCGCGCAGCGTGTTGGATGGCTCGGCCGCCTGCACGGTTCCTCCATGCGCGGGCTGCACGCGGAAGTCGCCGCGGGCCGGGCGTTTCAGGACGGCGTGGCTGTATTCGCCATCGATGAAGACCAGCGACCATTCCCCGTGGGTTTCGATCTCCGGCACGAAGGGCTGGATGAGGTAGTGGCGCGCCGGCGGCAGCCCCAGCAACTGCGCGGTGAAGGCAGCGTCGCCTGCCGTGCCGCGCAAGGTGTCGCGGGCGCTGGCGCTGATGGCGGGCTTCACCACCACGGGCTCACCCCGCCGCGTGGCCAGGCGCGCCGGCAGTTCCTGCGCGCAGGCGATCTCGGTGGCAACGACGTCCGCATCCGTGGCGGCCAGCTGCGGCAGATACCGCTTGTCGCTGTTCCAGCGCACCGTCTCGGGTGCGTTGAACACCGGCACGGGCAACGCCGCCAGCCATGCCAGGAAGGCCTCGTAATGTTCGACGTAATCCCAGGTGGAGCGCAGCAGCACGCCGTCCACCGTGCGCCAGTCGAAACCCGGCTGGTTCCACGGGACGGCCAGGGCAGCGATGCCTTGCGCTGACAGCGCGGGAATCAGGCGCGCGTCGTCGGCGGAGAGGTCGGGGTCGGCCAGGTAGGTGGCCAGGGCAAGGCGAGGGGCGGTGGACATGGGCCCAGACTGTACACCTCCCCCGCCTGATGTCATGGCGTGACGTCAGGGGGTCACTTCCATTGCATCTCGCCCTTGATGACCTTGGCGCTCAGTGCCAGCGACGTCTCGCCGCCCAGGTCCGGATAGCGGCGCTTGAGCGCGGCGATCAGCTCGGCGGCGTTGCCGGCCTTGGCGGCCTCCTCGTCGAAGGCGCGCAGATACGCGCGGGTGAAGTCCACCGCGGCCAGTCCCGTCGGAATGGCGCCGAGGAAGTGGCCGGGAATGACGGTTTCCGGCTGCAGCGCCGTGATGCGATCCAGCATGGCCAGCCAATGCTGGCGGGACGCCGGCGTCTGGGTGTCCGCGATCCAGACATGCTCGCCCGCCATGACCGGAATGCCCCCGGCCACGGTCCTGATCGAAGGGATCCAGACGACGCTGCGGTCGGGAGCCGGGCCATCCAGGCCGATGATGCGCAGCGTCTGGCCCTCCAGCGTCAGGGTGTCGCCTGGCAGGGCGTCGGGGACGATGAGCTGCCTGGGCGCATGCTCGCCCAGCTTCGGACCCCAGACCTTGAGCTTCTCGTCCTTGGTCACCTGGATGTGGGCGATGGTCTGCGGCGTGGCAAGAATGCGCGCGGCCGGGAAGGCCTGGCGCAGGGTATCGAGTCCGAAGTAGTAGTCCGGATCGCCGTGGCTGACATAGATGGTGGTCAGTCGCTTGCCGCTCGCCTTGATCCGGTCGGCCAGCTTGCGCGCTTGCTCCGCCGAGAACTGCGCGTCGATCAGGATGGCCTCGTGCTTGCCCTGCACCAGCACGGACGAGACGGCGAAGATCGCCGCCTCGCCAGGGTTGAAGACCTCGACGGTCAGTGCCTGCTGCGTGGCGCCGGGGCTGGAGGCGGGCTGGCCGGCTGCCTGGGCGGCGAGCGGGCCGCCGCCGGCCAGGAGGGTCATGGCGTAGGCCGCCAGGATACGGAGGGCTGTTTTCATGTCGCTGCATCTTTGCAAGACGGGTTCGTTCAGATGGGCCATCTTAGGGGGCGACGCTTGCAAGATAAATCCATACGATCTAAACAGGTCGTATGTCAAAAGCAAACAATAAAATCCATGCCGATCTCCCCGGGACGGGGAACCTCAACCGCTTGGCGTATTTCGTCGCGGTGGTGGAGGCCGGCACGTTCACCGCGGCAGCGGAGCGCCTCGGCATCACCAAGGCAGTGGTCAGCCAGCAGGTGGCCCGGCTGGAACGGCAGTTCCGGACCACGCTCCTGATCCGCAGCACGCGCAGGGTGCACGTGACCGAGGCGGGGGAAGCCTTTTACCTGCGTTGCGCGCAGATCCTGAAGGATGCCGATGCCGCGTTCGGCGCCTTGAGCGACGCTGCCAGCGAACCGTCAGGCGTGCTGCGCCTGACAGCGCCGTTCGACTATGGCGTGAGCGTGGTCGTCCCCGCGATTGCCGCCTTTTCAGAGGCCTATCCGCAGTGCAAGGTCGAAGCGCATTTCAGCGACCAGACGCTGGACCTGGCGTCCGGCGATCTCGACGTGGCGATCCGGGCGGGTTGGCTGACCGCGCAGCACCTGCAGGCCCGCCGTATCGGCGGCTTCGGACAGCGCATGGTGGCGGCGCCCCAATGGCGATCCCGGCTGCGGCATGTGGCGGCACCCGCGGACCTCGCCGCGCTGCCCCTCGTGGCCAACCTTGCGTTGCGCGATCCGACGAGCTGGACCTTTTCGCGGGACGCGTCGCAGCGGCAAAGCGTGGTGCTGCGTGCGGCGCTGTCGTTCAACGTCACCCTGGCGGTCCATGCGGCCACGCTGCAGGGCGCCGGCCTGTCCGTGCTGCCGGATTACGTCGTCGCCCAGGACTTGTCCGAGGGGCGGCTGATCGAAGTGCTGCCGCAATGGCACTTGCCGCGCGGCGACATCCACGCCGTCTTTCCCAGCGCGAGATACCGTCCGCCCAAGGTGCGCGCGTTCATCGACCTGCTGGCGCAGCGGCTGGATTGATCCGTCCGCGCAAACAAAAGGCCGCGCCGGAATCCCCCCGGCGCGGCCGCGTGGAACAGGCTGGGCCTGTTCCTGACGCTCAGCGTGTCGGCGCGACTGCGTCGGGCGCCATCTCCTGCACGCGCTGCTGCAGGTCCGGATTCTGCTGCACGGCCTGGCCGATGCCGTTGTACTCATCGACAGTCAGGCCATCGGCGCGCACCAGCGACACCATCTTTTCATCGGCTTCGCGCAGGACTTCCTGGCGCGCGGCGTCATCGGGCGCCGCTTCGAACTTGGGGCGGTATTCCTGGGCGACCATGGCCACCTTCTGGGAGGCGCCGGCGAACTTCTCCAGCTGCGCGTCCGAGGGGTTGGGGATGGCTGCCGGTTGCTGCATCGCCGGGGGTTGCTGCTGCGCGGCAGGCGCGCCGGTCTGCGCCACAGCCGCGCCACCCGCCAAGCTGGCAGCCAGGATGGCTGCGGGAAGAATTGCTTGCGTGAATCGCTTCATGGAACGACCTCCTTCGTTTGGATCAGGGGCTTCCATGATGGCAAGGCGCATGGGCGGGTTTCAAGTTTCGCGATGTGTTTTCCTGTGTCTGCAAGCTCCCGCCCCTGGGGAAAATAAAGGGGGACGGGATGATGGAACCTCAGTGCCTGACAGCTGTCTGAAAGCTCCGTTACGCATTTTTTGGAGGTCAAGTTGAGCGCACGTCAGTTACTGGACCAGCTCCTGCAATCCGGCCAAAGCCTCGCCCGCCAAGCCCAGCAGGGTGGCGGTGGCCAAGGCGGTCTCGGTGGGGGCCTCGGCGGCGCCCTGGGCAGCCTCGCCGGCCTGGCTGGCGGCAAAGGCGGCAAGTCCGAAGGCGGCGGCCTGTCCTCGCTCATGTCGGGGTTCGGCGGCGGCGCCTTGAGCGGTGGCGCGCTGGCCATGCTGCTGAGCAACAAGAAGGCCCGCAAGCTGGGCGGCAAGGCCGCGCTGTATGGCGGCATGGCCGCCCTGGGCGTGCTGGCCTACAAGGCCTATGGCAATTGGCAGAGCCAGCAGTCCGCGCAAGCCGCGGCCGGCCAGCCCCAGGCAGCGCCTGTCGCCCTGCCGGAACCCCAGACGATCGACCGCCTGCCGCCCGCCCAGGCCGAGCAGCACAGCTCGGCCATCCTGGTGGCCATGATCGGCGCAGCCAAGGCCGATGGCCATGTCGGCCAGGAGGAAACCCAGCAGCTGGAGGCCGAGCTCGTCCGCCTGAGCGGGGACGACGCCGATCGCCGCTGGCTGCATGACGAACTGGCCAAGCCCCTGGACCCCGCGGGCGTGGCGCGCGCGGCGCAGACGCCCGAGATGGCCGCCGAGATGTACCTGGCGAGCCTCCTGGTGGTGGACGAGGAAACCTTCATGGAGCGCGCCTATCTCGATGAATTGGCACGCCAACTGAAGCTCGAGCCCGGCCTGAAGGCCGAGCTGGAGGCGCAGGTGAAGGCGGCGGTGGCGCAGCAGTAAGGCTGCTGGCGGGCCTTGAAGCAAAACAAGCGGCGCCCTTGGGCGCCGCTTGTTTTCGCCTGGCTTGCCGTCAGGCCTTGCCCGCGCCGGGCATGGCCGATTCCTCGCTCATCTGGCGGCGGCGCTCACGGCTGTTGCCCAGGTGGATGCGCATGGCGGTGCGGGCCGATTCGGCATCGTGACAGGCAATGGCCGCGATGATGGATTCGTGCTCGGCATGCACGCGCTCGAGGTAGATCTCGGGCTGGATGTCGGCCACGGGCTGGCGCGCGATGCGGGCGCGCGGAATCACCGTCGAGCCCAGCGCGCCCAGCATGGCGCTGAAATGCAGGTTCTGCGTGGCGCGCGCGATTTCCAGGTGGAACTGGAAATCCGCGTGCACGGCGTCCTCGCCTGCCTGCACGGCTTGCCAGAACGCGGCCTGGGCCTCGCGCATGGCGCGCAGGTTGTCGTCGGTACGGCGCAGCGCCGCCAGCGCGGCGGCCTCGGCTTCCAGGCCGATGCGCAGCTCCAGCATGGCGATCACGTCATGCAGGGTTTCCAGCTGGTCGGCGGTGATGTGGAACGGGGCGCTGGTGCCGGGCCCGTTCACGAAGGTGCCCACGCCGTGTCGTGTCTGCATGAGGCCGGAGGCCTGCAGGCGCGAGATCGCTTCACGCACCACGGTCCGGCTGACGCCGAACTCGGCCATGATCTCGGCCTCGGTCGGCAGCTTGGCGCCCGGCGCAAGCGCGCCGCTGCGCACACGCATGGTCAGCTCGTCGACGAGCGCCTGGGCGAGATTGCGCGACTTGCGGGGAAAAGGGGAGGTCTGGGGGGCAGGGGGCGTCACGGGGCTCACTTTAGCAAAAAGCAGTGGCAAAAAGCGCGGGGCCCGCTTGCGGCTGGCCGGGCCGTGAGACATCCAGGGATGTACAGGCCAAGAATACGCCGGGCATTGTCGTACAACAAGAACACTTCAAATCAAACGCAGCCCGTATTTACCCTAAATTGATGCGAATTGCTCGGGACGAGTATGCTTTGCGCAAATCAAGTCATACGACAACGTACAAGATGCGTCAGTCGTGCCCCACCCTCAACAAGGAGACACGTTCATGGCATTTCCCTTCCTGCGCCGCGCCGGCGCCGCCCTCGTCCTGGCCGCGACCTGCGGCGCGGCCGCCCAGGCCGCCGAGTGGCCTGCCGGCAAGCCCATCACGCTGGTGGTCCCCTTTGCGGCGGGCGGCACGTCCGACGTGCTGGGCCGCACCATCGCCCAGGAACTGGGCCAGGCGCTGGGCCAGACGGTGCTGGTCGAGAACAAGGGCGGCGCCGGCGGTGTGCTGGGGGCCGACCAGGTGGCGCGTTCCAAGCCCGATGGCTACACGCTGCTGCTGGGCACCATCGCCACCCATGCCATCAACCCCTCGCTGTTGCCCAGCATCAACTATGACGCCGCCAAGGACTTCGCGCCGGTGATCCTGCTGGGCAGCATCGCCAACGTGCTGCTGGTGGGCGCCAACCAGCCCTACAAGTCGGTGCAGGACGTGGTGGCCGCGGCCAAGGCCGATCCGGACAAGATCGCCTTCGGCTCGGCGGGCCAGGGCACCTCGCAGCATCTGTCGGGTGAAGTGTTCAAGCAGCTGGCGGGCGCCTCGCTCACGCACGTGCCTTACCGCGGCAGCGCCCCGGCCATCCAGGACCTGATCGGCGGCCAGATTCCCACCTCGTTCGAAACGGCCCTGGTGGCCCTGCCGCACGTGCAAAGCGGCAAGGTCCGTGCACTGGCCGTGACCTCGGCCAAGCGCACCGACATCCTGCCGGATGTCCCGACGATGCAGGAAGCCGGCGTGGCGGGCTTCGACGTAAGCAGCTGGCAGGCCATCTACGCGCCGGCCAAGACCCCCGCGCCCGTGGTCGAGCGCCTGAACAAGGAGATCGCCGCCATCATCGCCAAGCCCGGCGTGGCCGAGAAGATGAAGGCGCTGGGCCTGGCCTACACGCCCAACTCGCCGGCCGAGTTCGCCACCTTCCAGCAGGCCGAGCAGGCGAAGTGGGCGAAGATCATCAAGGACGGCAACCTGAAGCTGCAGCAGTAGGCAGGGTGGGGGCGCGGTGATTGCGCCGCGCCTGTGAAAAAGGGCTGCCTCGCTGCAGCCCTTTTCTGTTGCCGGCACCGGACGGCGCCGGCGCAGGGCATCAGAAGATGTGCCGCATGCCCAGGGCCGCGCCCACGACGCTGCTGCGGCCGGAGATCTCGCCGCCCGCGGCGTCGCTGACCTTGTTGTAGTCCACCGTGCCGTACACCTGCGTGCGCTTGGACAGCGCGTATTCGGCCACGCCCACCAGCGCGTAGCGCCTGCCCTTGTCGCCGTCCACGACGATGTTCTTGCTCCTGTCGTAATAGGCCGCGCCGGTCAGCGTCCAGCTTCCGCCGGCCTGCCAGGTCACGCCCGCGAA
Organism: Orrella dioscoreae; assembly: GCF_900089455.2. Lineage (NCBI taxonomy): Bacteria > Pseudomonadati > Pseudomonadota > Betaproteobacteria > Burkholderiales > Alcaligenaceae > Orrella > Orrella dioscoreae. Next base: position 4,835,947 of record NZ_LT907988.1, on the reverse strand, counting down.
ATAGCCGTTGTCCTTGCGCTCGAGGTCGGCGGTGGTGGTGCCGCCCATGACGGCGTTGACCCAGCCGGTTTCGTCGCGGCCGTTGAAATAGCCCGCGAACACTTTCGCGCTGTCGAACTGGTAGGACGCGCTCAGGTTCCAGACGCGCTGGCGCGCGCTGGAGTCCGTGCCCGCGCGGGTGTGCTGGTAGGCGGCGCCCAGGCCCAGCTGGCCCACGGTGTAGCGCAGGCTGGCGCCCATCTGCTCGCCGGCCTTGCGGTCATCCCAATTGTCGCCATTGGCCCACGACGCCACCATGGCCAGGCCGCCCAGGGTGTTCGCGTAGCGCAGCGTGTTGTCGTTGCGCACGCGCCCCATGGCGGCGGGCAACCAGGAGTTCTCGTTGTAGTTGCCGACGGTCAGCGGATCGAAGTGATCGGCCATCAGGTCCTGGATGACGGTGTTCTGCCGGCCCAGGGTCAGGATGCCGAGTTCGCGGCCGTCCAGGCCCAGGTAGGCCAGGCGGTTGAAGGTCCTGCCGCTGTCGGACGCGCGGCCGTCCTGGATGTTGAAGCCCTGCTCCAGCCGGAAGAAGGCGCGGTTGCCGCCGCCCAGGTCTTCCGAGCCGCGCAAGCCCCAGCGGCTGTTGGAGATGGCGCCGTTGGCCAGGCCGACGCGGCTGCCGTCCGCGCCGGTGGCGCCGTCGCTGGTGTTGACGTAGCGGATGCTGACGTCGGCAATGCCATAGAGGGTCACGCTGGTTTCGGCCGAGGCGGCGCCGGCGGCCAAGCCGAGGCCGGCAAGCGTGAAGGATAGGGCGGTGCGTGTCATGGGGGCTTCTCCGGGTGTATAGATTTTTGATCCAGGGATGCGCCGGACAACCCACCGGGTGGACCCCCACGCCGCGCCTTCGGCTTGCTGCCCCCCGAGGGGGCCGCTTTTGCCTTGGGGCGGCCCGGCGGCAAAAGGAACGGGTTGCGTCATGCCGGTGGGCCCGGTTCCGGGGTGCGGAAGACAGGAACTGTTATCCCGGCGCCTGCTGGGCGACCGTATCGGCCGACGAGAAACGTAACAGGGGACCCATTGCGGTTCCATAGGTGGAAACCGGTATGGCAACCGTGTGGGAGGGGCTGTTCAGGACAGGCAGGGTTGCCGCGCCGCCCTCCGCTTGCCGGAGGGCGGGTACGAGCGCGCGGTCTTCGTGTGCCGGGCGGGCGCGAGCCCGCCTCGCATCAGTCTTCCAGCAGCGACAGGTCGCGCACGGCGCCCTTGTCGGCCGACATCACCAGCTTGGCATAGGCCTTCAGCGCCGCCGACACCTTGCGGGGGCGCGGCTTGGCGGGCTTCCAGCCCAGCGCGTCCTGTTCCGCGCGGCGGCGCGCCAGCTCTTCGTCGGAGAGCAGCACGTCGATCTTGCGGTTGGGGATGTCGATGCGGATCTTGTCGCCGTTGCGCACCAGGCCGATGGCGCCGCCGGCCGCGGCTTCGGGCGAGCAATGGCCGATGGACAGGCCCGAGGTGCCGCCCGAGAAGCGGCCATCGGTCAGCAGGGCGCATTCCTTGCCCAGGCCCTTGGACTTGATGTAGCTGGTGGGGTAGAGCATTTCCTGCATGCCCGGACCGCCCTTGGGGCCTTCGTAGCGCACGATGACGATGTCGCCGGCCTTGACCTGGTCGTTGAGGATGTTCTCGACGGCTTCGTCCTGCGACTCGGTGACATGGGCGCTGCCCTCGAAGACGAGGATGCTCTCGTCCACGCCGGCGGTCTTCACCACGCAGCCGTCCAGCGCGATGTTGCCCGTCAGCACGGCCAGGCCGCCTTCCTTCGAGAAGGCGTGCTCATGGGAGCGGATGCAGCCCTCGGCGCGGTCCAGGTCCAGGCTGGGCCAGCGCGTGGCCTGGCTGAAGGCCTGCTGCGTGGGCACGCCGGCGGGGCCGGCCAGGTAGAAGGTCTTCACCGCCTCGTCCTGCGTCAGCGTGACGTCCCACCGCGCCAGCGCGTCCTTCAGCGTGGGGGCGTGCACGGTGGGCACGTCGGTGTGCAGCTTGCCCGCGCGGTCCAGCTCGCCCAGGATGGCCATGATGCCGCCTGCGCGGTGCACGTCCTCGATGTGGTACTTGTTGGTGTTGGGCGCGACCTTGCACAGCTGCGGCACGATGCGCGAGATGCGGTCGATGTCGGTCATGCCGAAGTCGATCTCGGCTTCGCGCGCGATGGCCAGCAGGTGCAGGATGGTGTTGGTGGAGCCCCCCATCGCGATGTCCAGCGTCATCGCGTTCTCGAAGGCCTTGAAGCCCACCGAGCGCGGCAGCACGCGCACGTCGTCCTGTTCGTAATACTGGCGGGCCAGCTCGACGATGCGATGGCCGGCGCGCTTGAAGAGTTGTTCGCGGTCGGCGTGCGTGGCCACCACGGTGCCGTTGCCGGGCAGCGACAGGCCCAGCGCTTCGGTCAGGCAGTTCATCGAGTTGGCGGTGAACATGCCCGAGCACGAGCCGCAAGTGGGACAGGCCGAGCGCTCGACCTCGGCCACGTCGGCGTCCGAGTAGCGTTGGTCGGCCGCGATCACCATGGCGTCCACCAGGTCCAGCTTCTTGAATTCGATGGTCTTGGTGGCCGGGTTGGCCAGCTTCGTCTTGCCGGCTTCCATCGGGCCGCCCGACACGAAGATGACGGGGATGTTCAGGCGCATGGCGGCCATGAGCATGCCCGGGGTGATCTTGTCGCAGTTCGAGATGCACACCATCGCGTCTGCGCAGTGGGCATTGACCATGTACTCGACCGAGTCGGCAATGATGTCGCGGCTGGGCAGCGAATACAGCATGCCGTCGTGGCCCATGGCGATGCCGTCATCGACCGCGATGGTGTTGAATTCCTTGGCGACGCCGCCCGCGGCTTCGATTTCGCGCGCGACGAGCTGGCCGAGGTCCTTCAGGTGCACGTGGCCGGGCACGAACTGGGTGAACGAGTTGACGACGGCGATGATGGGCTTGGAGAAGTCTTCGTCTTTCATGCCGGTGGCGCGCCACAGGGAGCGCGCGCCCGCCATGTTACGGCCGGCGGTGGAGGTCTTGGAACGGTAAGTGGGCATCTTGTTGTCTGGGGCGGTGTCGCGGCCGCGTGGCGGCCGACAGGAAACGGAGGGGTGGAGGCCAAGGGAATGAAGGCCCCGCTCGCGCCCGTGCGAACAACCTCTTGAGCCGTACTCTGGGCAAACGCGGCATTATCGCGCATCCCTTGCAAGCGTGCTGCGGCAAGGCTGCGCGCCGCGCGCATGGCATGCACCGGATGAAAAAAAGCCCCCTTCGAGCGGAAGGGGGCTGCAAGTCCGCGCGATGCGCGGGACAAGGGGCTTGTGTGTCTGCGTATCCCGCCGCGTGCTTACTTGCCGGCTTGCAGCGTGCCGTCCACCAATCGCGGCAGGCCCAGCGGGTTTTCGCGCTTCAGGCCTTCGGGCAGCAGCGCGTCGGGCAGGTCCTGGTAGCAGACCGGGCGCAGGAAGCGGCGGATGGCCGTGGCGCCGACCGAGGTCGTGGCGCCGTTGGACGTGGCGGGGAAGGGGCCGCCGTGCACCATGGCGTGGCTGACTTCCACGCCGGTGGGGTAGCCATTGGCCAGGATGCGGCCGGCCTTGCGTTCCAGCACGGGCAGCAGCTCGCGGGCCTGGGCGATGTCGGCGTCGTCCACGAAGAGCGTCGCGGTCAGCTGGCCTTCCAGGTGCTCGGCGACGGCCTTGACCTGCGCGAGGTCCTTGCACGCGACGACCAGCGAGGCGGGGCCGAAGACTTCGGCTTCCAGTTCGCGCGAGGCCAGGAAGCGGTCGGCCTGGGCCGAGAACACGACCGGGCCGGCGGCGTTGCAGGCGGGGTTGGAGGCAGCGCCGCGGCCGATTTCCTTCACGTCGCCGTGCTTGGCCAGGGCTTGCGAGCCTTCTTCATAGGCGCTGAAGATGCCCGGGGTCAGCATGGTGGCGGCGCCCTTGTCGGCGACGGCCTTGGCGGCGGCGTCGCGGAAACGGTCCAGCGCCGGACCTTCGATGCCGATGACCAGGCCGGGGTTGGTGCAGAACTGGCCCACGCCCATCGTCAGCGAGTCGACGAAGCCGCGTGCGATGGCGTCGCCACGCGCTTCCAGCGCGGCGGGCAGCAGGAACACGGGGTTGATGCTGGACATCTCGGCGTAGACGGGGATCGGCACGTCGCGGGCATTGGCGGTGGCCAGCAGGGCCAGGCCGCCACGGCGCGAGCCGGTGAAGCCCACGGCCTGGATGGCGGGATGGGCGACCAGGGCGGTGCCGATCTCGTTGCCCGAGCCGAACATCAGCGAGAACGTGCCTTCGGGCAGGCCGTGCTTGGCGACGGCGGCCTGGATGGCGCGGCCCACCAGTTCCGAGGTGCCGGGGTGGGCGTTGTGCGCCTTCACGATGACGGGGCAGCCGGCGGCCAGGGCCGAGGCGGTGTCGCCGCCGGCGACGGAGAAGGCCAGCGGGAAGTTGCTGGCGCCGAAGACGACGACCGGACCCATCGGCACGTTGGCCAGGCGCAGGTCGGCGCGCGGCAGCGGCTGGCGCTCGGGCAGGGCGGGGTCGATGGTGGCGTCCAGGAAGTAGCCGTCGCGGATCACGCGCGCGAACAGGCGCAGCTGGCCGACGGTGCGGCCGCGCTCGCCCTGCAGGCGGGCCAGCGGCAGGCCGGTTTCCAGGTGGGCGCGTTCGGGCAGCGCATCACCCAGGTCCAGGATGTTCTGGGCGATGGTTTCCAGGAACTGCGCGCGGGTCTCCAGCGGCACGTTGCGATAGACGTCGAAGGCGGCCTGGGCCAGCTCGGCGGCGCGGTTCACGTCGGCGGCGGTGCCGGCGGGAAAGCCCGGCTCCAGCTTCTCGCCGGTGGCGGGGTTGATGGCATGCAGGGGGCGGCCTTCACCGCGCACGGTTTGCGCGCCGATGAGCATGTTGCCGGTCAAAGACATGGTCGATCTCCTGGTTGGGCGTTCCAGGCGCGCCAGGCCCGAGGGCCGGCGCCGCGCGGAACGTGGCGAAAACGAAAAAGCCCCCGAGGCGGGGGCGTGAGGCAGGCGGGAGAGCCTTACTGCGGACCGAGCTTGCGGATGAGGACGTCGAGCATGGCGACTTCCTCTTCGGTGAGGTCGGTCAGGGGCGCGCGGACGGGGCCGGCATCATGGCCGACGAGCTTGGCGCCCGCCTTGACGATCGACACGGCGTAGCCGGCCTTGCGGTTGCGGATGTCGAGGTAGGGCAGGAAGAAGTCGTCGATGAGGCGGTTGGTGGTCTCGCTGTCACCGGCGGCGATGGCGCGGTAGAACGCCATGGCGGTCTTGGGGATGAAGTTGAAGACGGCCGAGGAGTAGACGGGCACGCCGAGTGCGCGGTAGGCGGCGGCGTAGACTTCGGCGGTGGGCAGGCCGCCGAGGTAGGAGAAGCGGTCGCCAAGCTTGCGGCGGATGCTGACCATGGCTTCGATCTCGCCGATGCCATCCTTGAAGCCGACGAGGTTGGGGCACTTGTCGGCCAGGCGCACGAGGCTGTCGGCGTTCAGGCGGGACTGGGCGCGGTTGTAGACGATGATGCCCATGTTGGGCACGGCCTTGCAGACCTGTTCGACGTGTGCGGCGATGCCATCCTGGGCGGCTTCGGTCAGGTAGTGGGGCATGAGCAGCACGCCCTTGGCGCCCTGGCGCTCGGCTTCCTGGGCGTAGGCGATGGCGGTGCGGGTGGGGCCGCCTGCGCCGGCGAGGATGGGCACGCCCTTGGAGTGCTGGACGGCGGTGCGCACGACGTCGGAGTATTCCTGGGGAGCCAGCGAGAAGAACTCACCCGTGCCGCCGGCGGCGAACAGCGCGGTGGCACCGTAGGGGGCCAGCCATTCCAGGCGGGCGGCATAGGTCTTGGCGTTGAAGTCGCCGTTCTTGTCGAAGTCGGTAATCGGGAAGGAGAGCAGGCCTTCCGAAACGATTGCCTTGAGTTCCTGAGGAGTGGTCATGACTGAAGCGTCCGTATGGGGCCGAATCGAATGGTCGAGTCGGCCCGGGTAGGGCGGCGCCTTGCACCGGCCGCCAAAAGGTATGTCATCGTACAACAGGAATCCTGAGGCCTCAAGCCTGCAGGTCGTGGGAAAACTGCCACACATAGGGAAATCCCATGGTTGGACGTCTGGATAACCTCAGAATAGTGGTTTGGTTGTACGATAACGAGGCGGCGTGCTGGCGAGCTGTCGCGCTCAAGCCAATAAAGGAATCTCCATGTCGGTCGTAGTCGGGCAAGCCCCTTTGCTCATCAAGGTCCATCCTCTGGACAACGTTGCCATCGTCGCCAACGACGGAGGCCTGCCCGCGGGCACCACGCTGCCTGGCGGCCTCGCGCTCGTCGAGGCCGTGCCGCAGGGCCACAAGGTCGCGCTGGTCGACTTCGCGCCCGGCGACGCGGTCATGCGCTACAACGTGGTGGTGGGCTATGCCGCGCAGGCCCTGCCGCGCGGCAGCTGGGTGAACGAGCGCGTCACCACCATGCCCACTGCGCCCGAACTGGATGACAAGCTGCCCATCGCCACGCGCAAGGGGGAAGCGCTGCCGCCGCTGGAAGGCTATACCTTCGAGGGCTACCGCAACGCCGACGGCACCGTCGGCACGCGCAACATCCTGGCCATCAGCACCACCGTGCAATGCGTGCAGGGCGTGGTCGAGCACGCGGTGCGCCGCATCCGCGAGGAAATGCTGCCGCGCTATCCGAACGTGGACGACGTGGTCGGCATCGAGCACACCTACGGCTGTGGCGTGGCCATCGACGCACCCGGCGCGGCCGTGCCCATCCGCACGCTGCACAACATCAGCCGCAATCCGAACTTCGGCGGCACCACCATGGTGGTGAGCCTGGGCTGTGAGAAGCTGCAGCCCGATCGCCTGCTGGCGCCGCGCGCCATTCCCATCCGCGCCGGCGAAGGCATGCCGGGCGCCGATGCGGTCGAGACCATCGTGCTGCAGGACGAGGCCAACGTCGGCTTCCAGTCGATGATCGATTCCATCATGCAGACGGCCGAGCGCCACCTGCAGAAGCTGAATGCGCGCAAGCGCGAAACCTGCCCCATCTCCGACCTGGTGGTGGGCGTGCAGTGCGGCGGCAGCGACGCCTTCTCGGGCGTGACCGCCAACCCGGCGCTGGGTTTCGCGGTGGACCTGCTGGTGCGCGGCGGCGCGGCCGTGATGTTCTCGGAGAACACCGAGGTGCGTGATGGCATCGACCAGCTCACCGCACGCGCAGCCACCCCCGAGGTGGCCGAGGCGCTGGTGCGCGAGATGGCCTGGTACGACGCCTACCTGGAACGCGGCCGCGCGGACCGCAGCGCCAACACCACGCCCGGCAACAAGAAGGGCGGGCTGTCGAACATCGTCGAGAAGGCGATGGGCTCCATCGTGAAGTCGGGCACCACGCCCATCACCGGCGTGCTGTCACCCGGAGACCGGCTGGCGCAGAAGGGCCTGATCTTCGCCGCGACGCCCGCCAGCGACTTCATCTGCGGCACCCTGCAACTGGCCGCGGGCATGACGCTGCATGTGTTCACCACCGGCCGCGGCACACCCTATGGCCTGGCGCAGGTGCCGGTCGTGAAGGTGGCCACGCGCTCGGACCTGGCGCGCCGCTGGCATGACCTGATGGACGTGAACGCCGGGCGTATCGCCACCGGCGAGGCCACCATCGAGGATGTGGGTTGGGAGCTTTTTCACCTGATGCTGGACGTGGCCAGCGGCCGCAAGCAGACCTGTGCCGAGAAGCTGAAGCTGCACAATGCGCTGGCGCTTTTCAACCCGGGACCGGTGACCTGACTGCGCGTTGCGGTCCGGGCTTGGTCTGGTTGGGCCGCGCACGATTTTCCAGGCGGCCTGTCTTGCGACAGGCCGTTTTTCTTCCTGCCATCGCAACATCGAAAAAGAGGAGACATCGATGGACAGCACCGATCTGACGCAACCCGGCCGGCGCCGGCTGATGGGGGCGGCCCTGGCCGCCGCACCCGTGGGCATGGTTCAGGCGCAGGCGTTTTCCTTCACGCCCAACCAGCGCTATCCCGACCCGGCGGTGCGCATCCTGGACCCTGAGTTCGCCAAGTACCGCATCTACAGCAGCAGCGTGGAGCAGCTGGCCACGGGCTTTCGCTGGGCCGAAGGGCCGGTGTGGGTGGGCGATGGCCGCTACCTGCTGTTCTCGGACATTCCCAACGACCGCATCATCCGTTGGGACGAGACGACGGGCGAGGCCAGCGTCTTCCGTCATCCGGCCAATTTCAGCAACGGCCTGGCGCGTGACAGGCAAGGCCGCCTGCTGGTGTGCGAGCACCTGACGCGCCGCGTGACCCGCACGGAATACGACGGCAGCATCACCGTGCTGGCCGACCGTTATGAAGGCAAGCGTTTCAACTCACCCAACGACATCGTGTGCCGCAGCGATGGCTCCATCTGGTTCACGGATCCGCCCTTCGGCATCGGCGGGCACTGGGAAGGCGAGAAGGCCACGCCCGAACTGCCGCACGGGCTCTATCGCATCGCCCCCGACGGCAAGCAGGTCACGCGCCTGCTGGACGATTTGGCCGGCATCAACGGCCTGTGCTTCTCGCCGGACGAGAAGGTGCTGTACGTGGTGGAAGGACGGCGCCAGCCGTCGCGCGGCATCTGGGCCTATGACGTGGGCGCCGACGGCACGCTCTCGAACAAACGCCTGCACATCGACGCCAACGGCCCCGGCGCCATCGACGGCATCAAGTGCGACGAGGCGGGCAACCTGTGGTGCGGCTGGGGCAGCAGCGGCGCGCCCGAGGCCAAGCCCGAGGAGCTGGACGGCGTGATGGTCTTCAATCCCGCGGGCAAGCCCATCGGCCACATCCGCCTGCCCGAGCGCTGCGCCAACCTGTGCTTCGGCGGCGCGAAGCGCAACCGGCTGTTCATGGCGAGCAGCCATTCGCTGTATGCCTTGTACGTGGAGACGCGCGGGGCGGTCTGACAGGCGCAAGCCGTGCCGCGCAATGAAAGAGGGCGGCCTTGCTGGCCGCCCTCTTTCATTCGTCATGGCGTGACGTGCTGTCCTTCGCGCCAGGGCGGGTTGCCGTCCTGCGACAACTCGGGCGGGGTGGGGCCGCCACCGCCGATCAGGTTGTTCAGGAAGTCGCCCAGCGAGTCCGGCTCGGGCAGGCCCAGGCGGGCCACGGCCTGGCCGGGCGGGAATTCGGAGAAGTAGAACTCGCCGCCGTCCACGATCAGGCCGTCGGGACGTGTGCGCTGCTGCTCCGGCACGCCCTTCAGGGCCGTCTGCATGTAGTTCACCCAGATCGGCATCGAGGCGCCGCCGCCCGTCTCGCGCGAGCCGAGCGAACGCGGCTGGTCGTGGCCCATCCAGGCGATGCCCACCAGCGACGGCGTGTAGCCGGCGAACCAGGCGTCGACCGAGTCGTTGGTGGTGCCCGTCTTGCCGGCGATGTCGCCGCGCTTCAGGATGGCGCGGGCGCGCGCCGCCGTGCCCGAGGTGGCCACGCCACGCAGCATGTCGTCCATGACGTAGGCGGTGCGCGGGTCGATGGCGCGTGCCGCGGCGTCGCCGGCCACCGTGGGACGCGATTGCATGATGGTGCGGCCGGTCGCGTCGGTGACGCGGTCGATCAGGTAGGGCGTGATGCGGTAGCCGCCATTGGCGAAGACCGAGTAGCCGCCCGCCAGTTGCAGCGGGGTGACCTGGCCCGCGCCCAGCGCCATCGGCAGCACGGCGGGCTGGCGCGACTTGTCGAAGCCGAAGCGGGTCACGTAGTCCTGCGCATACTGCGGCGTGATGGCCTGCAGGATCCGGATGGACACCATGTTCTTCGACTTGTACAGCGCGTTGCGCATCGTCAGCATGGGTTCGTAGGCGCCGCCGTAGTTCTTCGGCGACCAGGCCCGCGAGCCGGTCTGCGCGGCCGTCATCTCGAAGGGCATGTCCGAGATCTGCGTGGCGGGCGTCAGGCCGCGCTCCAGCGAGGCCGCATAGATGAAGGGCTTGAAGCTGGAGCCCGGCTGGCGCCAGGCCTGCGTCACGCGGTTGAAGTTGCCACGGTTGTAGTCGAAGCCGCCGATCATGGCGCGGATGGCGCCGTCCTGCGGCACGACCGACACGAAGGCCGCCTGCACCGAAGGCATGTTCAGGATTTCCCAGTCGTCGCCGTTCTTGTGCAGGTAGACCACCGAGCCGCGGCGCAGGCGCGCCTCGGGCTTGGCGCGGTCATTCAGCGCGCGCGCCACGATGGCGATGGACTTCTTGTCGTTGATCACCACGGTTTCGCGCGAGCTTCGCGCCACGCGGACTTCCGTGGGGCTGGCCGCCAGCACGACGCCGGTCAGCATGTCCTGGCTGTCGGGGTACTTGTCGAAGACCGGGTCCAGGAATTCGTCCAGCGCCGCCGCGTTGTTCTCGATGCCGGCGGGCATCTCCAGCTGTTCTTCGGGGCCGGGGTAGGGCGCGCGGCGGGTGTAGTCCATGATGCCTTCGCGCACGGCGCGATAGGCGGCCTCCTGGTCCTTGGAGGTGACGGTGGTGTAGATGTTCAGGCCGCGCGAATAGACGTTGTCCTGGTACACGCCGTAGAGCAGCTGGCGCGCCAGTTCGGCGACGTATTCGCCGTGGATGGCGTAGCCGCCGGCGGGCGTGCCCTGGGCCGAGCGCAGCTCGATCTTCTCGGCCATCGCGGTCTTGTATTCGTCGGACGTCAGGTAGCCCAGCGATTGCATGCGGCCCAGCACATAGCGCTGGCGCAGCTCGGCGCGCGGGAAGTTGGCGATGGGGTTGAAGCGCGAGGGCGCCTTCGGGATGCCGGCCAGCATGGCGGCCTCGGCGGCGGTGACTTCCGCCAGCGGCTTGCCGAAATAGGTGCGCGAGGCCGCCGCGAAGCCGTAGGCGCGATGGCCCAGGTAGATCTGGTTCATGTACAGCTCGAGGATCTGGTCCTTGGTGAGCTGCGATTCGATCTTGAACGTGAGCAGCAGTTCGTAGAACTTGCGCGAATAGGTCTTTTCCGAGGACAGGTAGAAATTGCGCGCCACCTGCATGGTGATCGTGCTGGCCCCCTGGCTCTTGGACATGTTGATGATGTTGGTCAGGCCGGCGCGGGCGACCCCCATCCAGTCGATGCCGCCGTGCTGGTAGAAACGGTCGTCCTCGGCCGCGAGCACCGCCGACTTCATCACGTCGGGAATCTCGTTGAAGCGCAGGACGTTGCGGCGTTCCTCGCCGAATTCCCCGATCAGGACGTTGTCCGCCGTGAAGACGCGCAGCGGCACCCGCGGGCGGTAGTCCGTCATGGCGTTCAGGTCGGGCAGGTTGGGCCAGGCCAGCGCAAGCGCCATCCCGACCAGCAATGCACCGCACAGGCCCAGGCCGGCGAAGAAAATGGCGCTTTTGACCAGGAAGCGGGTGATCCACGAGCCGGAGGAGGCCGCCGGGGCCTCGTCGCGCTTGTTGGTACGGGGGGAGGGGGTTTTGCTCATCGCCAGCGATTTTACGGGGTAGCTTACATAGACACCCGGGTAGGCCAGAGGTTTCTGTAACCGAATCGTTCAGTGTAGCGCCCCGGCAACTCCGCGCAGTGTGATAATGCCGGGATGAACGCGCTTTCGAGTCCCTGCCCTGACGCGGCACCGGCCCCCGACCCCGTCCCCCAGCCGCCGGCCGAGACCGTGTCGCTGCCTCATGACCTGCCCATCATCCTGGTGGGCATGATGGGCGCGGGCAAGACCACCATCGGCCGGGGCCTGGCCCGTGCGCTGGGCCGCGAATTCCTGGACCTGGACCACGAACTGGAAGCGCGCTGCGGCGTCCGGATCCCCACCATCTTCGAGATCGAGGGCGAAACGGGCTTTCGCAAGCGCGAGTCCGCCGCGCTGGCCGCCTGCGTCGCGCGCCGCGGCATCGTGCTGGCCACGGGCGGCGGCGCCGTCCTGGCCGAGGCCAACCGCCAGGCCCTCAAGACGTCCGGCATCATCGTCTATCTACGGGCCAACGTCGATGAACTGTATCGCCGGACCTGCCGTGACCGGAACCGGCCGCTGCTGGCCACCCCGAATCCCCGCGCCACGCTGGCCAGCCTGCTGACCCAGCGCGAGCCGCTCTACCAAGAGGTGGCGGACCTGATCGTGGAAACCGGCGCCATGCCCGTGCCCACCGTGGTCAAGACCATCCTCCCCCTGCTGCAAGATTGCGAGAAACGACTATGACGACCGTTGCCGTGGACACGCCGGGCGGCCAATACCCCATCCATATCGCCCCGGGCAGGCTGGACGCCCTGGCGCAGAGCATTCCGGCCGACGCCACCGCGGTGGCGCTGGTCACCAATCCCACCATTGCGGCGCTGTATGCCGAGCGGGCCGAGGCCGCGCTGGCCAGGACGGGCAAGCGGGTGGTGCGCATCGAGCTGCCCGATGGCGAGGCGCACAAGGATTGGCAGACCCTGAACCTGATCTTCGACGGCCTGCTCAGCCACCGCTACGACCGCAAGGGCGTGCTGGTGGCGCTGGGCGGCGGCGTGATCGGCGACATGTGCGGCTTCGCCGCCGCGTCCTATATGCGTGGCGTGCGCTTCGTGCAGGTGCCCACCACGCTGCTGGCCCAGGTCGATTCCTCGGTGGGCGGCAAGACCGGCATCAACCATCCGCTGGGCAAGAACATGGTCGGCGCCTTCCACCAGCCGGTGGCGGTGGAAATCGATACCGACGTGCTGCGCACCTTGCCGGCGCGCGAGATCTCGGCCGGCCTGGCCGAGGTCATCAAGTACGGCCTGATCCTCGACGCGCCGTTCTTCGAATGGTGCGAAGCCAACGCGGCCGCGCTGCGCGCGCTGGACCCGCAGGCGCTCACCTACGCCATCCAGCGTTCCTGCGAACTGAAGGCCCATGTGGTCTCGCAGGACGAGCGTGAGTCGGGCCTGCGGGCCATCCTGAACCTGGGCCACACCTTTGGCCACGCCATCGAGGCGGGCCTGGGCTATGGCGAGTGGCTGCATGGCGAGGCCGTGGGCTGTGGCATGGTGCAGGCCGCCGAGCTGTCGGCGCGCGTCACCGGCTTTCCCGCGGCGGACGTGGCGCGCGTGCGCGCGCTGGTCGATGCCATCGGCTGCCCGGTGGTGTCGCCCGACCTGGGCGCGGACCGCGCGCTGGACCTCATGCGCGTGGACAAGAAGGCCGAGGGCGGCGAGATCCGCTTCGTGCTCTTGCCTGAAATCGGCCGCGCGGTGACGCAGCGCGCGCCGGAGGCGGCGGTGCGCGAGGTGCTGGCGCTGACCTCCTGCCTGCCTGTCGAACAGGCCATCAACCTGGATCCCCAGCAAGCGAGCCCAGCATGACCGGGACGGCCGACGTGATTGCAACGAAGGCCGTCCCTGCGGCCACCCCCGCGGCTGGCGCGCCTCCGCCAGCGGGCCTGGCGCCCTACGCCTGCGACCCCGCGCGCACCCGCGGCCGCCAGCATCCCGAGGCCGCGCCCGCCAACCGCAGCGAGTTCCAGCGCGACCGCGACCGCATCATCCACGCCAACGCCTTCCGCCGCCTGGAATACAAGACCCAGGTCTTCGTGAACCACGAGGGCGATCTCTTCCGCACGCGGCTCACGCACAGCCTGGAAGTGGCGCAGATCGCCCGCACGCTGGCGCGCAGCCTGCGCCTGAACGAAGACCTGATCGAGGCCATCGCGCTGGCGCACGATCTGGGGCACACCCCTTTCGGCCATGCCGGGCAAGATGAGCTGAACGCCTGCATGCGCGAGCGCGCGCCCGAGGCGGGCGGCTTCGAGCACAACCTGCAAAGCCTGCGCGTGGTCGACGAACTCGAAGAGCGCTATGCGGCCTTCAACGGCCTGAACCTGTGCTTCGAGACGCGCGAGGGCATCCTGAAGCATTGCTCGGTGGCCCATGCGCGGCTGCTGGGCGAAGTGGGCCAGCGTTTCCTGGACCGCAGCCAGCCTTCGGTCGAGGCGCAACTGGCCAACCTGGCCGATGAGATCGCCTACAACAACCACGACATCGACGACGGCCTGCGATCGGGCCTGATCACGCTGGACGGCTTGCTGGAGCTGGAGGGGTTTGCGCGTCACTATCGCGGCGTCGAAGCCCAGTATCCCGGGCTGCCGGCCAAGCGCCTGACGACCGAGACGATCCGCCGCATGATCAACGCGTTCATCACCGACCTGACCGCGTCCACGGCCGGGCGCATTGCCGACGCCGATCCGCGCAGCGTCGACGACGTGCGCGGCAGCCCGGCGCTGGCGGGGTTCTCCGAACCCGTGCGCCGCGAAGCCGAGGAACTCAAGCGTTTCCTGTTCGCCAATCTGTACCGCCATTTCAAGGTCATGCGCATGACCACGAAGGCGCGGCGCATCGTGCGAGAGCTGTTCAACGCCTTCCTGGACGAACCGCGACTGCTGCCCCCGGATTACCGGCGCAGGGGCGGCACCGCGCAGGCCCGCGCCATTTCTGATTACATTGCCGGCATGACCGACCGCTACGCCATCCGCGAGCACCGGCGGTTGTTCCACATGGACGAATCGATCTGACCGGGTCGATCCCGACCAGGTCACGTTGGCCCACGCGTTCCACCGCGTCCGCAGGACGACAGAGGAGACCCGCATGTCATCACGACGCAAGCCCCATTCTTCCCTGCCTGCCGCCCTGGCGGTTGCCGCCTTGCTCGCCGGCCTGGCCGGCGGCGCCCAGGCGCAGGACCAGCAATCCCTGCCGCCCGCGCCCACTGGCACGCCGCTGACGGTGCATGGCAACGTCGAAGGCCCCAACCGGCTGGTGATCGTGCAGGTGTGCGAACCGCAAGCCGCCTGCCGCCTGTTCTTCGTCGATACGCTCAAGCAGGATGACGTGCCCGCGCTGGTGCTGCGCCAGCGCGGCCAGGGCCGGCCTGGCACCGATCCCTCGGTGACGGTGCAGGCGCTGTGCGCCGGCAATTGGGTGGCGGCGGTGCACGCGGGCTCGGGCAACGAACTGTCGCAAGGCCTGGTGTGCGGCTACCCCACCGAGCTGGCCGCGCTGCAGGCGGCCTTCAGCGCGTGTGAAAAGCAGGGCGGCCGCAAGTGCGGCGCCGGTTCGCCACTGCGCGTGAGCTGGGGCCGCTGGGATGGCCGCAACCTGCCAGGGCGCGATGAGGCGCCGGGCAAGCTCTATGACGTGTGGACGGGCGATGGCGCGCAGCGTTGCGAGCTGGACGCGGGCAAGCCACTTGCCTGCGAGCCCGCCACGCAGGAGATCCTGCGCAAGGCGGGCGTGCTGTAAAGCCGCTTGCTGGGGGGCTCAGCGCTGCTTGCGGTAGGGTTCGTCTTCCGGCACGAAGACGCCTTCCTCGCGCGCTTCCTGGCACCATTGCTGGAAGGCGGGCAGGCCGCAGACGGCGTCCATGTATTCCTGCACCGGCGCCGATGTCGTGATGCCGTAGGTCTGGAAGCGGCTGACCACCGGGGCATAGAACGCATCGGCGGCCGAGAAGTTGCCGAAGAGGAACGGGCCGCTGCGGCCGAATTCGCGACGCGTGTCCAGCCACAGCGATTGCAGCCGCGCGATGTCTTCGCGCGCGGCTTGCGGGAAGTCGATGCCGGGCAGGTTGGCTTCGATGTTCATGGGCAGCGCGCTGCGCAGCTGAATGAAGCCGCTGTGCATCTGCGAGGCCAGCGAGCGCGCGCGGGCGCGGGCACGCGCCTCGGCGGGCCACAGACCGGCTTGCGGGTGCCGCTCGGCCACGTATTCGCAGATCGCCAGCGAGTCCCACACGGCGAAGCCTTCATCGAGCAGGACCGGGACAAGCCCGGCAGGGCTGGCGCCGGCAATCTCGCGGCTGAACTCCGCCGAGAAGAGCGTGAGCTTGCGCTCCTGGAAGGGCACGCCCGTCGCGCGCAGCGCAAGCCAGGCCCGCATGGACCACGATGAGTAGTTCTTGTTGGCGATGAGCAGGGTATACATGCGGGCTTCCCGGTCGATGGGCTTGAGGGTGAGGAAATTCTACTGGTTGCGGGACGCGGCGCGCGGCATCGCACGTGCCTTACGAGACCAAATACGTCAATGAGGAGAACGTGACATGGCACCTTGCAGAACCTTGGCATCGGCCGCGCTGGCCTGGCTGTTGGTGGCGGCGCCGCAAGCGGGCTGGACGCGCGGACCGCAGCCGGCCGCGCCCGCTGTCGCGCAGGAAGACCGTAACCCCGAGGCCGCCAGCGGACGCGGCGCGCATTCCCTGGCGCACGCAAGCAAGCACATGGTGGCAACGGCGAACCCGCTGGCGTCGGAAGCCGGGCAGCGCATGCTGCGCAAGGGCGGCAGCGTGATGGATGCGGCCATTGCCGCGCAACTGGTGTTGAACCTGGTCGAGCCGCAGTCCTCGGGCATCGGCGGGGGCGCCTTCCTGATGCTTTACACCGCCGCAGACCAGACGCTGCGTGGCTACGATGGCCGCGAGACCGCGCCGGCCTCGGCAGGCGCGGACCGGTTCCTGAAGGGCGGCAAGGCGATTCCCTTCGACGACGCCGTCAACAGCGGCTTGTCGGTCGGCACGCCCGGGCTGCTGCGCATGCTGGAGCTGGCACATCGGCAGCATGGCAAATTGCCCTGGGCCACGCTGTTCCAGCCAGCCATCGATCTGGCCGAACAGGGCTTTCCCGTGTCGCCGCGCCTGCACACGCTGACCGCCGGCAACCGTGCGCTGGCGCGCCAGCCGGCTGCGGCGGCGTATTTCCTGCAAGCCGATGGCAGCGCCTGGCCGGTGGGTCATCGGCTGAAGAACCCTGCCTTTGCCGAGGTGCTGCGCGCGGTGGCCGCGGGCGGCGCGGACGCGTTCCATACCGGCCCGATCGCGCGCGACATCGTGGCGGCCGTGCGCGGCCATGCGGTGCCGGGCGATCTGTCGGAGGCGGACCTGCGCGGCTACCAGGCGCGCGAGCGCGACCCGGTGTGCGGGCGCTATCGCATGTATCAGGTGTGCGGCATGGCGCCGCCCAGCAGCGGCGGCATCGCGGTGCTGCAGATGCTGGGCATGCTGGAGCAGCATGCCTTGCGGGAGCAGCAGCCCGCGTCGCTGGCGGCCGTGCACTTCTTTTCGGAGGCAGGCCGCCTGGCCTATGCCGACCGCGACCGGTATGTGGCCGATCCGGATTTCGTGGACGTACCGGTCAAGGCCATGCTGGATCCCGCCTATGTGCAGGCGCGTGGCGCGTTGATACGCCCGGACCGCAGCATGGGCGAGGCTGCGCCGGGCGACCCCGCCGGCCTGCTGGCGCAGCGCGGCGTGGACGCCACGCCCGAGCTGCCCAGCACCAGCCATCTGGTGGCGGTGGACGACGACGGCAATGCCTTGTCCATGACCACCACCATCGAATCGGAGTTCGGCAGCAAGATCTTCGTGCGCGGCTTCCTGCTCAACAACGAGCTGACGGACTTCTCGCTGTCGGGCACCGATGACGCCGGACGCGCCGTGGCCAACCGGGTCGAGCCGGGCAAGCGTCCACGCAGTTCCATGGCGCCCACGCTGGTGTTCCGCAGCGGCCAGCCCTACATGGCGGTGGGGTCGCCGGGCGGCAGCGCCATCATCAACTACGTCGCCAAGACGCTGGTGGGCGTGCTGGACTGGAACCTGGATATCCAGGCGGCCATCGACCTGCCGAACTTCGGCAGCCGCAACAAGGCGACGGAACTGGAGGAAGGCACGGCCGTGGCGACGCTGGCGCCCGCGCTGCAGCGCATGGGCCATGCCGTGCAGGTGCTGCCGTTTCCCAGCGGCGTGCATGGCATCGTGATCCAGCGCGATGGCCTGCTTGAGGGCGGCGCCGATCCCAGGCGCGAAGGGCGGGCGCTGGGCGACTGAGCGGCGGGCTCAGCGCTTCAGCACGCGCGCCAGGTATTTGCCGGTGTGGCTTTCGGCGGAGGCCGCCACGTCTTCGGGCGTGCCTTGCGCCACGATGCGGCCGCCGCCGCCACCGCCCTCGGGGCCCATGTCGACCACCCAGTCGGCGGTCTTGATGACGTCCAGGTTGTGCTCGATGACCACCACCGTGTTGCCGGCCTCCACCAGCTGGTTCAGCACCTGCAGCAGCAGTTCGATGTCGGCGAAGTGCAGGCCGGTGGTGGGCTCGTCCAGGATGTACAGCGTGCGCCCGGTGCTGCGGCGCGACAGTTCCAGCGACAGCTTCACGCGCTGCGCCTCGCCGCCCGACAGCGTCGTGGCGCTCTGGCCCAGGCGCACATACGACAGGCCCACGTCCACCAGCGTGTGCAGCTTGCGCGAGATGGCGGGCACGGAATCGAAATACTCCAGCGCCTGCTCGACCGTCAGGTCCAGCACCTCGCTGATGTTGCGCCCGCGATAGCGGATTTCCAGCGTCTCGCGGTTGTAGCGCTTGCCGTGGCAGGTGTCGCAGGGCACGTACATGTCGGGCAGGAAGTGCATTTCCACCTTCACCACGCCGTCGCCCTGGCAGGCCTCGCAACGGCCGCCCTTCACGTTGAAGCTGAAGCGGCCGGGGTCGTAGCCGCGGCTGCGGGCTTCCGGCACGCCCGCGAAGAGTTCGCGGATGGGCGTGAAGAGGCCCGTGTAGGTGGCCGGATTGCTGCGCGGCGTGCGGCCGATGGGGCTCTGGTCGACGCTGATGATCTTGTCGAAATGCTCCAGGCCGTTCAGCGCCACATAGGGCGCGGGTTCGGTCTGGGCGTTGTGCAGCGCGCGCGACACGGCGGTCGCCAGCGTGTCGTTCACCAGCGTGGACTTGCCCGAGCCCGAGACGCCGCTGATGCACACCAGCCTTGCGGCCGGAATGCGCAGGTCCACCGACTTCAGGTTGTTGCCCGTGGCGCCCGTCAGCTCCAGCCACACCTGCTCGTCGTCGAAGGCACGGCGCCTGGGCACGGCGATTGCGCGCGCGCCGCTCAGGAACTGGCCGGTCAGCGATGCCGGCGACTGCTGCACCTGTTCGGGCGTGCCGTCGGCCACCACCTGGCCGCCGTGTTCGCCAGCGCCCGGGCCCATGTCCACGACCCAGTCGGCCTCGCGGATCATGTCCTCGTCGTGTTCGACCACGATGACGCTGTTGCCCAGGTCGCGCAGGTGTTTCAGCGTGCCGATCAGCCGGTCGTTGTCGCGCTGGTGCAGGCCGATGGACGGCTCGTCCAGCACGTACATGACGCCCGTCAGGCCCGAGCCGATCTGGCTGGCCAGGCGGATGCGCTGGGCTTCGCCGCCCGAGATCGTGTCGGCGCTGCGGTCCAGCGACAGATAATTCAGGCCCACGTTGTTCAGGAAGGCCAGGCGCGCCTCGATCTCGCGCACGATGCGTTCGGCGATCTCCTGGCGCGCGCCGGTCAGCGCCAGCTTGCGGAACCACGCCAGGCAGTCCGACAGCGGCATCGCCTCCACTTCATAGATGGCCAGGCCCGACTCGCGGCCGCGCGCTTCCTTCTCGATGCGGCTGCCCGGCGAGGCGAGCGTGGCGCGCGGCAGATAGCTGCCCGGCTCATCGTCGCCGATGCGCACGTGGCGCGCCTCGGGCCGCAGACGCGAGCCGCCGCAGTCCGGGCAGGTGCGGATGGCGCGGTACTTGCCCAGTTCCTCGCGCACGGCCGGCGAATCGGTTTCGCGCCAGCGCCGCTCCAGGTTGGGGATGACGCCTTCGAAGGCGTGGCGCTTGACCGAGCTCTTGCCTTTCTCGTTCAGGTAGAAGAAGGAGATCTCCTCCTGGCCCGACCCATACAGCACGATGTGGCGCGTGTCCTCGGGCAGGCTTTCGAACGGGGATTCGATGTCGAAGTCGTAGTGCGTGGCCAGGCTGGTCAGCAGCGAGTGCGTGAAGGCGTTGCGGCGGTCCCAGCCGCGGATGGCGCCGGAGGCCAGGCTCAGTTCCGGGAAGGCCACGACACGCTTGGGGTCGAAGAAACCCAGCTGGCCGATGCCGTCGCAACTGGGGCAGGCGCCCACCGGGTTGTTGAAGCTGAAGAGGCGTGGTTCCAGTTCCGGCAGGCCGTGGCTGCACACCGGACAGGCGTAGCGGCTGGAGAACATCTGCTCGCGGCCGGAATCCATGTCCAGCGCGATGATGCGGCCTTCGGCCAGGCCCAGCGCGGTCTCGAAGCTCTCTGCCAGGCGTTGCTGGCTTTCGGGGCGCACGCGCAGGCGGTCCACCACCACGTCGATGTCGTGCTTCTCGTTCTTCTTCAGCGGCGGCAGGCTGTCCAGCTCCACCATCTCGCCGTTCACGCGCAGGCGCACGAAGCCCTGCGCCTGCAGCGACGCGCTTTCGTCCTCGAAGCTGCCCTTGCGGGCGCGGGCCAGCGGCGCCAGGATGGCCAGGCGCGTCTCGGCCGGCCAGGCCAGCACGGCGTCCACCATCTGGCTCACGCTCTGCGCTTCCAGCGGCAGGCCGTGCTCGGGGCAATAGGGCGTGCCCACCCGCGCATACAGCAGGCGCAGGTAGTCATGGATCTCGGTGATGGTGCCGACGGTGGAGCGCGGGTTGTGGCCGGCGGCCTTCTGCTCGATGGAGATCGCGGGCGACAACCCTTCGATCAGGTCCACGTCGGGCTTGTCCATCAGTTGCAGGAACTGGCGCGCGTAGGCCGACAGGCTTTCCACGTAGCGGCGCTGGCCCTCGGCATACAGCGTGTCGAACGCGAGCGACGACTTGCCGGAGCCGGACAGGCCGGTCACCACCACGAGCTTCTGGCGCGGCAGGTCCAGGGAGACGTTCTTGAGATTGTGGGTGCGGGCACCCCGGATACGTATCTCGTCCATCAGGCGGTTCTGGCGCTCGTTGACACGCCGGACTCGAGTCATCGGACCCGGGCCCCGCGTTGGAATGCATGAAACGCCAGACCGGGACGATCTGGCGCAAGGTGGCGCGAAGGCCAACTTGGTACTATAGCGCGCCCAACCTGCCGGTGTGACGATGCCCGCCGGCCGTTCCGAAGAGTCCCTTTCCCGATGTCGGCTCCACCCACCATCAAGATGACATCCGACGAGCGCCGCGCCAGCGTGGCGCTGGCGGGCCTGTTCGCCTGCCGGATGCTGGGCCTCTTCCTGCTGCTGCCGGTCTTCGCCGTGGCGGCGCAGGGCCTGCCCGGCGGGGACGATCCCAAACGCGTGGGCCTGGCCCTGGGCATGTACGGCCTGACCCAGGCCTTCATGCAGATCCCTTTCGGCCTGGCCTCCGACCGCTGGGGGCGGCGCCCCGTCATCCTGGCCGGGCTGGCGCTCTTCATCGGCGGCAGCGTCGTCTGTGCGCTGGCCGATGATGTCTTCTGGATCACCATCGGCCGCGCCATCCAGGGCGCCGGCGCCATCTCGGCGGCCATCACCGCCTGGCTGGCCGACGCCACCCGCCCCGAGGTGCGCACCCGCGCCATGGCGATGGTGGGCGGCTCCATTGGCCTGTCCTTCGCGGTGTCGCTGGTGCTGGCGCCCGTGCTGGTCGGCTGGGGCGGCCTGGGCGGTCTCTTCTGGGTGATCGCCTGCCTGGGGGTGGCCAGCGTGGTCGTCGTGCTGACGCTGGTGCCCGTCGTGCCGCGCGCCGCGCCGGTGGGCGAGCCCGCGCGCATGCGCGAAGTGCTGCTGCATGGCGACCTGCTGCGCCTGAACTTCGGCGTCTTCTGCCTGCACTTCATCCAGATCGCGCTCTTCGTCGTCATGCCGGCCCTGCTGGCGCGCGTGGGCAGCCTGGCGCCGCAGGCGCTGTGGCAGGTCTACCTGCCCGTCATCCTGGGGTCCTTCGTCTTGATGGTGCCCATCATCTTCGCCGCCGAGAAGCGCCGCGCGCACAAGCAGGCCCTGCTGGGCGCCGTGGCGGGGCTGGTCGTGGTCTGCGCGCTGCTGCCCTGGGCCAGCGGCGGTTTCACGGCGCTGGCGCTGGCGCTCACGGGCTTCTTCGTCATGTTCAACGTGCTGGAGGCCCTGCAGCCTTCGCTGGTGTCGCGCACCGCGCCGCCCGAGTTCAAGGGCCTGGCCCTGGGCTTCTACAACACCGCCCAGGCCGCGGGCCTGTTCACGGGCGGCGTCACCGGCGGCTGGCTGGCCTCGCGCGGCGGCCCGGACGCCGTCTTCCTGGCGGCAGCGGGCGTGGCCGCGGCGTGGCTGGCCGTGACCTGGGCGCTGCGCAAGCCGGGTTGATGTCTCGGGCAGGCCGCGCCCGCCCCCGTGGCTATCCGCTGATCACCACGTCCACGCCCTGGGCGCGGATCGCCGCGACCACGTCCGGGTCCGCCCCCGGGTCGGTGACCAGGCGCTGCACGTTGTCCCACGCGCAGATGCGGAAGCTGGCATAGGCCTTGAGCTTCGTGTGGTCCGCAAGGACCGTGGCGCGGCTGGCGGCCGAGATGAAGGCGCGGTTCATGGCGGCATCCTCGCTGTCGCGCATGAAAATCCCGGCCGCCGATACCGCGTGCACGCCAAGGAAAGCTTCCCGGATCTGGATGCCCGACAGCGTGTCGTTGTCTGCCCGCTCTATCGTGGCCTGCTTGCGCGTGTCGAGCCGGCCGGCCAGCACGTAGACATGCGCAAGGCGGCTCTGGCCCGCCGCCGCGGCGACGGTCAGGCCGTTGGTGATCACGTGCAGGTCCTGGTGGCCGCGCAGCGCCTGCGCCAGGGCATGCGCGGTGGTGCCGGCATTGATGAGGATGCTGTCGCCGTCCGAGATGTATTGGGCCGCGCATTCCGCGATGGCGGCTTTTTCAGCCGACTGCTGATGATGCCGCTCGGCATAGTTGTACATCTCATAGCGGGCATTGCCTTCGGCCAGCACCTCGGTGGAGGCGACCGCGCCGCCATGCGTGCGTGCCAGCAAACCTTTCTCTCCCAGTTCCAGCAGATCGCGGCGGACCGTGATGGGCGAAATCGAGAAGGCCTGCGCCAGATCGCGCACCGTGACCGCATTGGTTTCCTGCATGAGCGCGAGAATGCGCTGCTGGCGTTCGATTTTGAGCATCTTTGATCGAAATGGGGGGGCGAGCCGCACACCATATCACGGCGGAAAGACGATTTTCCTTTCTGTCATGAATGATCGTTTGTGGTGTATTTGCGCTGAATCGTTCATTTTGTCGTCATAATCGATCATTAAAGTGCGAGGCATGACACCGCTACATGCTTACGACACGATCATTTTCGATCTGGACGGCACCTTGCTGGACACCTGGCCCAGCCTCCTGCGTGCCGTCCATCACGTGACGGCGCCGGGCGCCACGCTCGATCCCGCGGCGCTGCGCCACATGCTCAGCCAGGGCATCGACGCCATGTTCGCCCTGGCGGCGCGCCAATCGACGCAAGGTGGCGCACAGGCTCGCCAGGCCCAGGCGGACATGGCACGGCATTACGGCGCGCACACCTTGCTGGAGGCCCTGCCCTATCCAGGGACGAGCCGTCTGCTGCACGCCTTGGCGGATGCTGGTTACCGCCTGGCGCTTTGCACCAACCGCGACCGTGCCTCGACGCTGGCCTTGCTGGCCCGGCAAGACTGGCTGGCGCGCTTCGCGCTGGTCCATTGCCTGGACGATGGCCTGCCGCCCAAACCCGACCCGGCGGCGCCGACTGCCTTGCTGGCGCGCCTTGCCTGCGCGCCGGCACAGGCGCTTTTCGTGGGGGACTCGCACGTCGACGCGCAATGCGCGGATCGTGCGGGCATCTCGTTCGCCGCGCACCTGGGCGGCTATCACGCCGTGCCGGAAGACCTCGACCCTGCCGTCTTCCGCTACGACGACGCGCACGACCTGACGCAGTGGCTGGCCCGCCAGCCTGCCGCCGCGATGGAGACGGAACATGAGTGACATCGTCCTGGACCGGATCAGCAAGGCCTACGACGGCACGACCGTGCTCGATGCGCTTTCGCTGACCATCCGTGATGGCGAATTCCTGACCCTGCTGGGCGCATCGGGCTGCGGCAAGTCGACGCTGCTCAAGCTCCTGGCGGGCCTGGAGCAGCCGGACGCGGGCACGCTGCGCAAGGGGAACGTCGACGTGCTTGCGCAGTCGCCGGGCGAACGCGATTGCGCCATGGTCTTCCAATCCTATGCGCTCTACCCGCACATGACCGTGGGCGACAACATCTGCACGCCGCTCCATATGCGCAGCCTGGGTTTCGCGCAGCGCTTGCCGGGCGCGCGCTGGCTCAGCCCGGCCACGCGGCGTGCCTTGCGCGAGGCGCGCGAACAAGGCCGCCAGGTCGCGGCCACGCTGGGCATCGAGCACCTGTGGTCGCGCAAGCCCGCGCAACTCTCGGGGGGGCAGCGCCAGCGCGTCGCCCTGGCGCGCGCCATGGTGCGGCGGCCGTCGCTCTTCCTGTTCGACGAACCGCTCTCGAACCTGGATGCGAACCTGCGCCAATCGCTGCGCAGCGAGATCCGCCAGCTGCATGACAAGCTGGGCGTCACCTTCGTCTACGTGACGCACGACCAGCACGAAGCCATGTCCATGTCGGACCGCGTGGCGGTGATGAAAGGCGGCCGCATCCTGCAACTGGGCACACCGCAGGAGATCTACCACACGCCCCGGCACGCCGAGGTCGCGGCGTTCGTGGGCGCCCCGCGCATCAACTTCCTGGCGGTGACGCCCGATGCGGCAGGCCGTCCCTGCCTGCAAGGCCAGCCGCTGGATGAACGATTTCCCGCCCAGGCGGCGCGGCTGGCGTTCCGGCCGCACGCCGCGTCCCTGGCGCCCGCGCCGCACAGTCTCGCGGTGCGGGGCACCGTTGCGCTGGTGGAGTTCACGGGCGCCGAATGCATGGTGACGCTGACGATGGCTTGCGGCACGAAAGTGGTGGCGGTGCTGGACGCGCAGGCCACGGCAAGGCCTGGGGATGCGTTGAGCCTGCATGTGCCGTTGGCAGCCTGGCATGCCTTCGACGCGCAGGGCAACAGCCTGGCGGCCGGCGCCGCGGCGCTGCCGCTGGCCGCGTAGGGAGAGGGCGGATGCGCATCAAGCCCTTGCAAGTCTCCCTGCTGCTGGGCCCCAGCCTGGTGCTGACGCTGTTGCTGCTCGTGCTGCCGCTGGCCGTCGTTGCGCTGATGTCGCTGACCGACTGGCAGTTCGGCGCCGCCAACTGGAACTGGGTGGGACTGGGCAACTATGTGGACCTGTGGAATGACGACACGTTCCGCAAGAGCTTCGCCAACACCGTGTACTACCTCGTGGTGGTGTCCGTGGGCGCGATCGTGGTGGGCCTGGGCGCGGCCTTGTTGATCGAATCGCATCACACCTGGCGAGGGTTCTATCGCACGGCCTTCTTCATGCCGGTGGCCTCGACGCTCATCGCGATGGCTGTCGTGTGGCAGTTCCTGATGCACCCGGCCGCCGGCTTCCTGAACCATGCGCTGGGCTGGTTCGGCGCGGCCCCGCGCAACTGGCTGAAGGATTACAGCCTGGCGCTGCCTTCGCTGGCAGCCATCGGCATCTGGCAGATGTCCGGCCTGGCGCTGGTGATGTTCCTGGCCGGCCTGAAGAACATTCCCGCCGAGCTGCGCCACGCCAGCCTGCTCGATGGCATGCGCCATCCGGTGGACCGCTTCCTGCGGGTGACGCTGCCCATGCTCGGGCCGACCTTGCTTTTCGTCGTGACCGTGTGCGGCATCCGTTCGCTGCAGGTTTTCGACACCGTGCATGCCCTGACCCAGGGCGGCCCGAACAAATCCACCGAAGTGCTGCTGCACACGATCTACGCCGAGGGCTTCGGTTTCTTCCGCATGGGCTACGCCGCCGCCATGGTGGTGGTGTTCGTGGCTTGCATCGCGGTGCTGACGCTGCTCCAGCAGGCCGGCATGGCGACGACAAGGACGCAAGACTGATGGCATCTCCCCTGCACCCTTCATTGGCCTGGCGGCTCTTCCGTCACGTGGTGCTGCTTGCCGGCAGCGCTGTCTTCGTGCTGCCCTTCGTGTGGATGCTGTCCACCTCGCTCAAGCCCGCCGACGAGATCTTCCGCGATGGCTTTCACCTGCTGCCGCAGCAATGGGCCGCCGTGGAGAACTACACCCGCGCGCTGACCCAGGTGCCGCTGCTGCGCTATCTGTTCAACGGCGTGGTGGTCTGCGCCGGCATCCTCGTCCTGCAGATCCTCGTGTCGCTGCCCGCGGCCTATTGCTTCGCCAAGCTGAGGTTTCGCGGCAAGCGGCTGGCCTGGGGCCTGGTGATGCTGTCGCTGATGATTCCGTTCCAGGCGACCGCGATCCCGCTCTACATCCTGCTCTACCAGGTCGGGTTGCTGGACACCACCGCCGCGCTGATCCTCCCCTTCATCGCCTCGGGCTTCGGCATCTTCCTCATGCGCCAGTTCTTCCTGGGCGTGCCCGACGACCTGATCCATGCCGCGCGGCTGGACGGCATGGGCGAGTTCGAGCTGGTCTGGCGCGTCATGATGCCGGCCGCCATGCCCGCGCTGATCGCGTTCTCGATCTTCTCCGTGGTCTGGCACTGGAATGATTATTTCTGGCCCTTGCTGGTCATCAACACCACGGATCTCGCCACGCCGCCGCTGGGCACCATGTTCTTCAGGAACGAGGAAGCCGGCACGGACTATGGCCCTCTCATGGCAGGCACGGTCATCATCACCCTGCCGTTGCTGTTGTTCTTTCTGTCGGCGCAGAAGCGCTTCATCGAAGGCGTCACCCTTTCGGGTGTCAAAGGTTGAAAGGAACCACCATGCAATCCAAGTTTCTGTCCGGCCTCCTGGCAGGCCTCTCGCTGCTGTGCGGCACGGCCCAGGCGGCCAAGATCGAGCTCGTCGTGGACTACCCGTATCCGGACATGTTCAATGCCGTGCATGCGCAGATCGCCCAGCGCTTCACCGAGAAGTTCCCTGACTACACGGTGAAGTTCCGCGCGCCCACGCCGGACTACGAGGTCGCGGCGCAACAGGCCCTGCGCCAGGCCGTGACCCGCCAACTGGCCGACGTGTCCTTCCAGGGACTGAATCGCCAGCGTGTGTTCGTGGATCGCGGCATCGCGGTCGACCTGACGCCTTTCATCCAGGCTGAAAAAGGCTGGGACGCCAGCGGCTACAGCCCCGCGCTGATGTCGCTGGGGCAGATCAACGGCATGCAGGCCGGCATCGGCTTCTCGCTTTCCACGCCCATCGTCTACTACAACATGGATCTGCTGGCCAAGGCCGGCGCCAGCGCCGATGCGCTGCCCAGGACCTGGGACGACATCATCGCGCTGGCCGACAAGTCACGCGAGGCCAATCCCGGCACCAACGGGCTCCACTTCGACTGGGAGATCACCGGCAACTGGCTGTGGCAGTCCATCGTGTTTTCCAAGGGCGGCACCATGCTGGATGCCACCGAAACGAAAGTCGCCTTCGACGGCGAAGCCGGTAAATCCTCCATCGCGCAGATGGGCCGGATGGTCGAACACGGCACCATGCAGAACCTGACCTACAAGGAAGCCAGCCAGCTCTTCGCGGCAGGCAAGCTCGCCGTGCTCTCGTCGTCGACCTCGCGCCTGGGCGTCATCGAGAAACAGATCGGCGGCAGGTTCAAGATGGTGACGGGCTACTTCCCCACCTATGGCAAGGAGGCGCGCGTGCCCGCCGGCGGCAACGTCGCCATGATGTTCGCCAAGGACCCGGCGCGCCAGAAGGCCGCCTGGGAGTACATCAAGTTCGTCACGGGGCCGGAAGGCGCGACCCTGATGACGAAGGGCACGGGCTATTTCCCCGCCAATACGCTGCCGGTCGACGACCCTGCGATGCTCAAGGGCTATTACGATACCAATCCCAACCAGTACACCGCCGTGCGCCAGTTGCCGTGGCTGACGGGCTGGTACGCCTTCCCGGGCGAGAACGGCCTGAAGATCACCGACGTCATCAACGATCACCTGCAGACCGTGTTCGACAAGTCGGTGGCGCCGCAAGCCGCGCTCGACGCCATGACGCGCGACGTCCAGGCGCTGCTGGGCAAGTAGGAGACCCGCGATGAAGTTCATCCACTTGACTGACACCCATCTGGTCGCCGACGGCGGCGAGCTGTACGGCACCAACCCCAAGCAGCGCCTGCGGCAGGCCATCGCGCATCTGCTTGCGCGCCAGCCCGACGCCGAGGCGGTCGTGGTGACGGGCGACCTGACCCACCACGGCCACGCGCAAGCCTATGCGCATCTGCGCGAATGCCTGTCTGCCCTGACACTGCCGGTCTATCCGATCCTGGGCAACCACGACAGCCGCGTCGTCTTCAAGGAATATTTTCCCGGGGTGGCGCAGGACGAACACGGGTTCATCCAGTATTCGGTGGATTTCGGCAGCCACCTCGCGCTGTTCCTGGATACCAACGAGCCCGGCGTCCACTGGGGCGTGTACTGCGAGACGCGCGCGGCGTGGCTGCGGGCGCGTCTGGCGGAAACGGACAGGCCGGTGCTGCTCTTCATGCACCACCCGTTCTTCCCGATCGGCATTCCCAGCATGGATTTCCTGTCGCTGCGCGATCCTGCGCCGCTGCTCGCGGCCATCGCCGGCCACGAGGCGCGTATCCGCCACGTGTTCTTCGGCCATATCCACCGGCCGATCTGCGGGCAGTATCGCGGCATGGGCTATTCCACGCTGCGCGGCACGAACCACCAGGTTGCACTGGACCTGCACGGGTCGGCGCAATGCATCATCGGCAGCCATGAGCAGCCTCAGTATGCCGTCGTGCAGGTGGATGCGGAACAGTTGCTGATCCACGTCGAGGACTACCTGGACTGCGACCGCCAGTTCCTGCTGCACGAGATGCGGGATGGCGCGGCGGGCCTGAAATAGGAAAAAAGGCCGGGCATCCGCCCGGCCTTCCCGCCGCCTGCGCGTGCCAGGTTCAAGGCGGCGCCAGCACGAAGGCTGACACGTCGTCCAGCACTGGCGCCCAGGCGCGCAAGGGCCAGGCCAGCGAGCCGGCCATCATCACGTGCCCCACGCCCGAATACAGCCGGAAATCCACCTTCACGCCTGCCTCGCCCAGCAGCCTTGCCAGCTGCATGGTGTTGCGTTGCGGTTCCACCGCCGTGTCGCCGGTGCCCGCGCGCAGGAAGGTGCGCGGCGCCTGGGCGCTGGCGTGGTTGATGGGTTGCGAGTCGGTCGGCGTGCCCGGGAAGGAAAACACGGGCATGACGTCCGGGTTTTCGATGGGCAGGAAATCATAGGGGCCGGCCAGTCCCAGCCAGCCGGCCAGGATGCCCGGGCTCAGGCCCTCGGCGCCCAGCCAGCGCGGGTCCAGCGCCACCATGGCCGCGTTGTAGCCGCCCGCGCTGTGGCCCATCACGAACAGCTTGTTGGGGTCGCCGCCCAGGCCGGCGATGTGGCGCGCCGTCCAGGCCACCGCCTTGGCCGAATCGTGCAGGAAGCTGGGATACGTGACGGCGGGATAGAGCTGGTAATCGGCGACCACCGCCATGATCCCGCGTGAGGCCAGCGCTTCGCCCACGAAGAGGTAATCCTTGCGCGAACCCTCGCGCCAGGTGCCGCCGTAGAAGAACACCACCACCGGCGCGGGCGTGGCCGCGGGCCGGGTGGGCAGGTAGATGTCCAGCCGGTGCCTGGGCTCGGGGCCGTAGGGCACGTCGGCCTGCAGCGTGTAGGTATTGGAAGAGGCGAGGGCGTTCAGCACCTGGGTGCCCGAGCAGCCGGCCAGCGCCAGGATCACCACCAGCGGGACGGCCAGGCATCTGGCCATTCTGGCCCAGGGCAGGCACAGGGGGTTTCGCACGATCCCTTCCTTTGGGCTCGGGCGCCCGTTTCCGCTGTCCTGGCGGGGGTGGACATGCTCGTCCTCCCTGGCTTTGCTCGCCGGGACGGTTATGCCCGATAATACGTCCCTTCACGCCGGCACAGCCGGGTCCGGACCAGCGATGCGTTGCCAATTGCAAGCGTCCCCGGCACCCTGGCCCACAGCCGGCGTCGTTTCTGAAAATTCAGGTGACGAATGGCCTGGCGCCGGCCCCAGCGGCCCGCCGGCTTTCCACCGCAACAGGAGATCGCCATGGCATCGGTCAACAAGGTCATCATCGTGGGCAACCTGGGGCGCGACCCCGAAGTGCGCTACAGCCCCGACGGCGCAGCGATCTGCAACGTGTCGCTGGCCACCACCAGCCAGTGGAAGGACAAGAACAGCGGCGAAAAGCGCGAAGAGACGGAATGGCACCGTGTCGTCTTCTATAACCGCCTGGCCGAAATCGCCGGCGAATACCTGAAGAAGGGCCGCTCGGTCTACGTCGAAGGCCGCCTGAAGACGCGCAAGTGGACCGACAAGGAAAACATCGAGCGCTACACCACCGAAATCGTGGCTGACCAGATGCAGATGCTGGGTGGCCGCGAAGGCGGCGGCGGCGGTGAGGGCGGTGGTTACGGCGGTGGCGAATCGTCGGCGCCGCGCCAGCGTCCGCAGCAGTCGGCACCGGCGCCCCGCCCGGCGGCGCAGCCCAGCTCGCCCGCGGCGACGAATCTGGCCGATATGGACGACGATATTCCGTTCTGATCGCGCCCAGGCCCGACAGTTTCAGCCTCTGAAAACAGCCCGCTTGCCGACGGCAAGCGGGCTGTTTTCTTTATGGGCATGTCTCAGTCGCCCCGTCCCAGCATTTTCTTCGCGATCACCACCACGCCGACGATGATCCCGCCGGCCACGACCCCCACTCCGGCTTCCAGCAGGATGCCGACGGCGCCTTGCACCAGGCCGCTAGTCCCGACCGCCGCAACCACCGCTTCAACGGCATGAGCAATGACGGGCACGCCGTGCACCAGGATCGCGCCACCCACCATGAACATCGCGGCCGTGCCCACGATGGACAGCGTCTTCATCAGATAAGGCGCTGCGGCGACGATGCCGCGGCCCAGACGCTGGCTGAATGCCGAGCCGCGCTGGCTCAGGGCAATGCCCCAGTCGTCCAGCCGGACGATGCCGGCCACCAGGGCGTAGACGCCCACCGTTACCAGCAGCGCAATGCTGGAGAGCACCAGCGCCTGCGTCAGCAGGCTTGCGCCGGCGACGGCGCCCAAGGCGATGGCGATGATTTCCGCCGACAGGATGAAGTCTGTTCTGATCGCGCCCTTGATCTTGGTCTTCTCGAAGGCAACGATATCCACGTCGGGGTCCTGCAAGGCCTTCACGCGCGCGGCGTGGTCACTGTCCTTGGCGTGCAGGAACCTGTGCATGACCTTCTCGAAGCCTTCATAGCAAAGAAAGGCGCCGCCCAGCATCAACAGCGGTGTCACCAGCCACGGCGAAAAGGCGCTGATCAGCAGCGCGGCGGGCACCAGGATGGCCTTGTTGATGAGCGAGCCCTTGGCCACCGCCCAGACGACGGGCAGTTCGCGGTTGACCGGAACGCCGGTGACCTGCTGCGCGTTCAGGGCCAGGTCATCGCCCAATACACCCGCCGATTTCTTGAGCGCGACCTTGCTCATGGCCGCCACGTCGTCCAGCAGCAACGCAATGTCGTCGAAGAGCGCAAAGAAACTGCTGCCTGCCATGGTGAACTCTTTCAATGCTTCGGAGGTTCGCAGTGTAGCGAGTGCCTGTAACGCGATTGTGAGGATGTATGACGCGGGCCATTTTTACCCATGCCCGCAGGACACGGTCTGGCGGCCGGGTTCTCCTATCGGTTCTCAGCGCGGCTCGCCGGGCGGGCATGGTCCCGGGCACGACGCCGGATGCACGCATCCGGCGAAAGCTCCATAATCGGGGATCCTGGTCCACCGGTGCCGCCCATGCCAGATACGTCCTGTTCCCTCGCGCCCCTGCGGGCCTTCGTCATGGACATGGCCGCGCTGCTCGCACGCCAGCCGGACGAACCCGCGCTGCTGCGCGAAGGCGGCCACCTGCTGGGCCGCCTGGTGGCCCGTGACGACTGGCTGCCCGACGCCTGTGCGCAGCCTCACCCCGAGCGCTACACCCAGTACCTGCTGCATGCCGATTCCGCCGAGCGCTTCTCGGTGGTGAGCTTCGTATGGGGCCCCGGCCAGCACACGCCCGTGCATGACCACACCGTGTGGGGGCTCATCGGCATGCTGCGCGGCGGGGAATATTCCCAGCCCTACCGCCTCGACGGCGCCGGGCAACTGGCCGAAGACGGGCCGGCGGTGCTGCTCGCGCCCGGCCAGGTCGAACCCGTCTCGCCCCGCGTGGGCGACATCCATCAGGTGCGCAACGCCCACGAAGACAAGGTGTCCATCAGCATCCATGTCTATGGCGCCAACATCGGCGCGGTGCGCCGATCGGTCTATGCGCCCGATGGCACCCGCAAGCCTTTCATCTCCGGCTATTCCAACGAGACCCTGCCCAACATCTGGGACCTTTCCAAAGCGTCGTGACACCCTTATGAGCCAAACTGCCGCCAAGCTGTCCACCCTGTCCTTCCAGGACGTCCGCCAAGCCTTGCTGCAAGGCGAGGAAATCGCATTGATCGACGTGCGCGAGGAAGACCCCTTTGCGCAGGAGCACCCCTTGTGGGCGGCGAATTTTCCGCTGTCGCGGCTGGAGTTGGACGCGTGGCCCCGCATCCCGCGCCGCGACACGCGCATCGTGGTGTATGGCCATGACGATGTCACGGGCGACCTTGCGCCGCGTGCGGTGCGGACCCTGCATGCGATGGGCTACACCGACGTGCACGCGCTGGCGGGCGGCCTGCAAGGGTGGCGCGACGCGGGCGGAGAGCTCTTTCGCGACGTGAACGTGCCCAGCAAGTCCTTCGGCGAACTGGTCGAGGCCGAGCGCCACACGCCGTCGTTCAGCGCGCAGGAAGTGAAGGCCATGATCGATGCGCGCGCGGACGTGGTGGTGGTGGATGCGCGCCGCTACGACGAATACCACACCATGAGCATCCCCAGCGCGACCAGCGTGCCGGGCGCGGAGCTGGTGCTGCGCATCCGCGAACTGGCGCCGGACCCGGCCACGCAGGTCATCGTGAACTGCGCGGGCCGCACGCGCAGCATCATCGGCACGCAATCGCTGGTGAACGCGGGCATTCCCAATCCGGTGGCGGCCTTGCGCAACGGCACCATCGGCTGGACGCTGGCGGGCCAGGCGCTGGATCACGGCGCCACGCGCCAGCATCCCGAGGTCAGCGTGGGCACGCATGCCGTGGCGCGGGCGGATGCGCGCCGCGTGGCGGATCGCGCAGGCGTGCGGCGGGTGCGCTGGGACGACCTGGCGTCGCTGGATGTGCCCGGGCGCACCGTCTATCGCCTGGATGTGCGCACGCCCGAGGAATACGAGATCGGCCACCTGGCGGGCTTTGCCAGTGCGCCGGGCGGCCAGCTGGTGCAGGAAACGGACCATATCGCGCCGGTGCGCGGCGCGCGCCTGGTGCTGGTCGATGACGATGGCGTGCGCGCCAACATGAGCGCCTCGTGGCTGGCGCAGATGGGTTGGGAAACGTACGTGGTGGACGATGTCCCCGCCACCGCCGAACTCGAGGTCGGCCCCTGGCTGCGCGCGCATCCCGAGGTGCCGCGCGTCGAGACCGTCACCGCCGAGCAACTGCAACGCTGGCAGCAGGAAGGGGACACCGTGTTGCTGGACGTCACGACCAGCGCCAACTACGTCAAGGCGCATATTCCCGGCGCCGGCTTCGCGGTGCGCGCGCAACTACCCGCCGTGCTGGGGGCGACGCCCCAGGCACGCCGCTACGTCTTCACCTGCGGTTCGAGCCTGCTGGCGCGCTTCGCCGCCCACGATGCGCAAGCGCTGACCGATGCGCCCGTCTTCGTGCTGGAAGGCGGCACGGCGGCGTGGCTGGCGGCGGGCCTGCCCACGCGGCAGGGCGAGGAATGGCTGGCCTCGCCGCGTATCGACCGCTATCGCCGGCCCTATGAAGGCACCGATGCGCCGCGCGAGGCCATGCAGGGCTACCTGGACTGGGAGTTCGGGCTCGTCGCCCAATTGGGCCGCGACGGCACGCACGGTTTCCGGGTCCTCTGAGGCCGCGCGCCGCGCGCCACCAGTCCTGGGCGCCGGCGCTCCAGCCCCCGGCGCCAGCCGACTTTCGCGGCCCGTGCAGGACGGGCGTCGCCACGGATCCGCTATTCGATGGTGACGCTTGCCGTCTTGACGACCTGATTCCACTTCTTCAGGTCCTGTTGGATCTGGGTGGAGAATGTCGCCGGCTTGCCATCCAGGGCGGTCAAGCCCAGCCCGTCGAAAGTCTGCCGTACCCGTGCTTGCGATAGCGCCTGCTGCAGCGCCGCGCTCAGCCGGCCGGCCACGGGTTCGGGCGTGCCGGACGGAACCACCACGCCGAACCAGGATGTGGCGATGAAGCCCGGCAGGCCGGCTTCCGCCGCGGTGGGCACGTCGGGCAGCGCCGCGCTGCGCGTGGTGCTGCTCAGTGCCAGCGGCCGCAAGGTGCCTGCGCGGATATGCGGCGCCTGCACGGCGGCGGTGTCCACGGCGACCTGCACGTGGCCGCCCAGCACTGCCTGGATGGCGGGGGCGCTGCCGGCAAACGGCACATGCAGCAGCTTCGTGTCGCTGACCGTGCCCAGCAGCTCGCCGGCCAGGTGGCAGACGGTTCCGGTCCCGCAGGAGGAGTAGCTGACGACCTCGCCCTGCCGCCCCGCGCGCGCGACGAGCGATGCAAGGTCCTGGTCGGGCGCACTGGCGGCCACGGACACGATATACGGCACTTCCGCGACGAGTCCGATGGGCGTGAAGCTGCGCACCGGGTCGAAGGGCAGGTCGCTGCGCAAGGCGGGCAGGATGGTGAGCTGCCCGGTCGTGGCCAGCGAGAGCGTGTAGCCGTCCGGGGCGGCGCGTGAAGCGGCTTCCGCCGCGATGGCGGTGCCCGCACCGGGGCGATTTTCCGCCACGACGGGTTGGCCCAATTGCGCACCCAGTTCGGTGGCGATGGTGCGGCCGATCGTGTCGGCGGCGCCACCGGGCGGGAAGGGAATGATGAGCTTGAGTGGGCGCTGGGGCCAGGCGCCGTGGTCCTGCGCCGCCGCAGGCATGCCGGCGAAGAGGGTGAGAATCGAGGCGCCCAGGGCCAGGCGGTGCAAGAGGCGATTCTGCAAGAGGCGATTCGTTTTCATCATGCCACCTTGCGTCCTTGCGCGTTGCCGCGAGCCTTCACGCCCTCGCGCAAGCGCGGTATCAGTTCGCGGCCGTAGTCCGTCACGTCTTCCAGCGGATCGAAGCCGCGGATGAGGAAGGTGCTGACGCCAAGGTCGTAGTAGGCGAGCAAGGCGTCGGCCACCTGCTCGGGCGTGCCTACCAGTGCGGTGGAATTCGATCGCGCACCTGTCAGTTTCGCGATTTCCGTCCACAGGCGGTCGTCCACGCGCGAGCCCTTGTCGGCAGCCGCCAGCAGGCGTCGCGCGCCTTCGCTCTGTTGCGGCCCTTCCGAGACGAGTCCCGCTTTTTCGCGCAGCGCGCGCGCCCGGGACAGGATGCTGTCGGCCCGCGCCCAGGCCTTTTCCTCGGTATCGGCCAGGATGGGGCGGAACGATATCGAGAAGCGCACCCGGCGCTGATGGCGCGCCGCCTCGGCCTGTACGCGCGTGGTCAGTTCGCGCACCTGCTCGCGCGACTCACCCCACAACGCATAGATATCGGCGTGCTTGCCAGCCACCGGCAGCGCGGCTTCCGATGCGCCGCCGAAGAAGATGGGCACGTGCGGCTGTTGAGCGGGCTTGACTTCGGAATAGGCGCCCTCGAAACGGTAATAGCGGCCATCGTGGTCGAAAGGCTTGTCGGCGGTCCACAGGCGGCGCAGCAGGCCCAGGTATTCGTCGGTGCGTGCATAGCGCTCATCGTGGTCCAGGTAATCCCCGTCGCGCCGCTGTTCTGTGTCCGATCCCCCCGAGATGAAGTGCACGCCCAGCCGTCCCCCTGTGAACTGGTCCAGGGTGGCGATCTCGCGCGCGGCAAGCGTCGGTGCCACGAAACCGGGGCGGTGGGCCAGCATGAAGTGGATGCGCTCGGTCACCGTGGCGGCATACGAGATGGTGAGCGGCGCCGACGGGCCGGTGGAATGGTGAGGCACGAGAATGCGGTCGAAGCCCGCGGCCTCGTGCGCTTGCGCGAAAGCCCGCACGTAGTCGCGGTCGACGACGGGGCCCTGCTTGGGGTGGATCTCGGACTGATGCTGGCTCTGGATCATGCCGATGATGTCTAGGGTCATGGAAACGCCTTTGCGGTCTGGCTGGAATGAAGACGCGCCGGCCCTCCGCCTCGCGTCATTGATTGAATAATCGTAGGTGATGGTTATGCATGAATTAAATAATTAATCCTGCGCTGCATATGCGAAATGCATCGTTATGGCGAGGCGGATGGAGGGCTAACCTAGGGCGCTTTCCCCATGCCCTGCTGCCCGCCTGCCCGCCATGTCCCTGTCTTCTCCCGCTGACCCTCCTCATGCCTGCGATCGGGCGATCGTTGCGGGTCGCATTGCGGCACATGCCTTGGGGCCCCGCCTTGCGGCCGGCGCCGACGCGCTGGACCGAGAGGGCGCCTTTCCCCATGACAATTTCCCCCTGCTGCACGAGGCGGGACTGATCGCCTACGCGGCGCCCGCGCCGCACGGCAAGGGCGCCGGCCTGGCGGCCTGCCGCGCTGTGATCCAGGCCGTGGCGCAGGCCGAACCCGCCACGGCGCTGGTGCTCGTCATGACTTACCTGCAACATCGTCAGTTGTCTTGCCCGGGTAGCCGATGGCCGCGCGACGTGCAGGATCGCGTGCTGGTATCGGCGGCCCGCGACGGCGCGCTCATCAATGCCTTGCGCGTGGAACCCGAGCTGGGCACGCCCGCGCGCGGCGGGTTGCCCGCGACGGTGGCCCGCCGCGACCGCCAGGGCTGGCGGCTCTCCGGCCACAAGCTTTACGCCACGGGCATACCGGCCTTGCGCTGGCTGGCCGTCTGGGCTCGCACCGACGAGGCGCAGCCGCGCACGGGTGTTTTTCTGCTGGAGCGACGGGCGGGGCAGGCGGGCTTGCGTGTGGTGGAGAGTTGGAACCACCTGGGCTTGCGCGCCTCGGGTAGCCACGAGGTGATCTTCGATGACGTGTTGCTGCCGTTCGAGCATGCGGTGGATCTGCGTGTGCCAGAGGACTGGGCGCCGGAACGGGCCAGCAGCGCTGACCGTGAGGGCCACGCCATCCAGCAGGCCTGGATGAGCGTGTTGCTGGGTACCTTGTATGACGCCGTGGCCAGGGCCGGGCGGGATTGGCTGCTGGGTTTCCTGGCCGGGCGGTCTCCGGCCAATCTGGGCAGGCCGTTGAGCACCCTGCCGCGGGTGCAGGAGCAGGTGGGCGAGATCGAGGCCTTGCTCGCGGCGAACGCGGCCATGCTGGACCTGGCGGCACTGCGCGTGGACGCGGGCGAGCCGCCCTCCGCGGCCGACAGCGGCCTGCTGAAGTTCAACGTGACGTCACGGGCGATCGAGGCAGTGGAGCGTGCGTTGCGTCTTTCCGGCAACCCGGGGCTGAGCCGGGGAAATCCCTTGGAGCGCCACTATCGCGACGTGCTGTGCGGGCGGGTGCATACGCCGCAGGACGACACGATCCTGGCCGCCGCCGGGCAGGCGGCGTTCGTGGCGCATCAGGCGGCCAGGCCCGGCGCATGAGCATCCAGGTGTTCGAAGATGTCCGCGACGCAGGCGCCGAAGCGCGCCACCGGGTCCTGGCGCCGGCCCAGCGCCGGTCCATGGGCCAGCCACAGGTCGATGGACAGCTTGAAGTCCTTCACCGGCACCACGGCCAGCGCGTCGCGGTAGGCGCTGTGGGCCAGCAGGGGCAGGGGAACCAGGCCCAGCCCCTGGCCTTGCGCAACGCTCTGCAACTGCAGGTCGCGGCCATAGGTGTCCAGCTTCACGTGGAAAGGCAGGTTCTGCGCGGCGAGCGCGCGCTTCAGGCTGGCGCGGAAACCGCAGCCATCGGGGTTCAGCGCCCAGCCGTGGGCGCTGCAGTCCGCCAGCGTGTATTGCTTGCGGGTCCAGTCCGCGCGGCGCCCCACCACGACGAGCCGGGTCGAGCCCAGGCGGCGGCCCTCCAGCGATTTGGGGATCTGCATGCCGCGCGCCAGGAAGACGATGGCGGCATCGAGTTCCTCCCGTTCGACGCGTTCGAGCAGCGCGCGCCCGCTCAGGCCCGTGGCAACCTGGGGCGACAACCCTTCCCACGTGCTGCGCAGGTCTTGCAGCACGTCGAGCAGGGCTACTTCGCCGATGCCCTGCGTCAGGCCCAGTCGCAAGCCGCCGGAAGGCGGCAGGTCGGCAGCGACCAGTTCGCGCAGCGTGTCGATCTCCTGAAGGACGGCGCGGCATTGTTCTCGCACGCGCAGGCCGATTTCGGTGGGTTTGGGCGGCTTGGTGTTCCGATCCAGGAGTTCCACGCCGAGGACTTCCTCGAGGCTCTGGATACGGCGGGTGATGGCGGGTTGGGTGAGGCCGAGCTCTTGCGCGGCCTGGCTGAGGGAGTGGCAGCGCACCACCGCTACGAAAGCCTCGATGTCGTCTATTTTCATGCGTGAAAAGAATGATTTTCTTCTGAAAATTTCCAAAATAATCATATCCCAAACGACAGGCGCTGCCCATGCCCGACATCGAACCGCTACGTTCCGCCGCGCCGCTGCGCGAATTCGTCAAGGACCTGGCCGGGCTGCTTGCCCGCAAGCCGGAAGAAGCCGCCATCCTGCGGGACGGCGGGGCGTTGCTGGGGCGGCTGGTGGCGCGTGACGACTGGTTGCCCGAGTCGTGTGCGCAGCCTCATCCTCAGCGCTACAGCCAGTACCTGCTGCATGCCGATTCGGCGCAGCGTTTCTCCGTCGTCAGCTTCGTCTGGGGGCCGGGCCAGCGCACGCCCGTGCATGACCATACGGTGTGGGGGCTCATCGGCATGTTGCGTGGCGCCGAGTACTCCCAACCCTTTCACCGGGCGCCCGACGGTACGCTGGCGCAGGCGGGGCCGGCGGTGCGCCTGTCGCCAGGCCAGGTCGAGGCGGTATCGCCGCGCGTGGGCGACATCCATCAGGTTCGCAATGCCTACGAGGACAGGGTGTCCATTAGCATCCACGTCTATGGCGCGAACATTGGCGCGGTGCGCCGCGCGGTGTATGAGGCCGACGGTACGCGCAAGCCGTTCATCTCCGGTTATTCCAACGACTTCCTGCCCAATATCTGGGACCTTTCCAAGACATCGTGACCCCATGAGCCAAGCTGCCGATTCCCTGCCCGCCCTGTCCTGCCAGGATGTCCGTCAAGCCTTGCTGCAAGGCACGGAGATCGCGTTGATCGATGTGCGAGAGGAAGACCCCTACGCCCAGGCGCACCCGTTGTGGGCGGCAAACTTTCCCTTGTCGCGTCTGGAACTGGAGGCATGGTCGCGCATCCCCCGGCGCGACACCCTGATCGTGGTCTACGGTCATGACGACGTCAGCGGCGATCTTGCACCGCGCGCGGCAGCTGTCTTGAAAGCGCTGGGCTACGAGAACGTGCATGTGCTTGCAGACGGCCTTCAAGGCTGGATCGACGCCGGCGGGGAGGTCTTTCGGGATGTGAACGTGCCCAGCAAGGCTTTCGGTGAGCTGGTCGAGGCCGAGCGTCACACGCCTTCGCTTGGCGCCGAGGAGGTCAAGGCGCTGATCGACGGGAAGTCGGATCTGGTGGTGGTGGATGCGCGCCGCTATGACGAATACCACACGATGAGCATCCCCGGCGCGACCAGCGTGCCCGGCGCGGAGCTCGTGTTGCGCGTTCGCGAACTGGCGCCGGACCCCGCCACGCGCGTCATCGTGAACTGCGCGGGACGTACGCGCAGCATCATCGGCACGCAGTCGCTGGTGAACGCGGGCATCCCGAATCCGGTCTGCGCGTTGCGCAACGGCACCATCGGTTGGACATTGGCCGGGCAGGCGCTGGACCGTGGCGCGACCCGCCGCCACCCCGAGCCCAGTGACGCCACGCGCGTGCAGGCGCGCGCCGATGCGCGGCGCGTGGCCGACAAGGCGGGGGTGCGGCGCGTCGACTGGTCGTCGCTGGCCACGCTGG
The DNA here is from genome assembly GCF_900089455.2 of Orrella dioscoreae. Taxonomy (NCBI): domain Bacteria; kingdom Pseudomonadati; phylum Pseudomonadota; class Betaproteobacteria; order Burkholderiales; family Alcaligenaceae; genus Orrella; species Orrella dioscoreae. The sequence goes on along the minus strand of NZ_LT907988.1, from coordinate 4,795,988 downwards.
AGGCGCCGGACCGCAACGTGTATTGGCTGGATGTGCGTACCCCGGAAGAATACGAGGCCGGCCATCTGCCGGGCTTCGCCAGTGCCCCGGGCGGGCAATTGGTGCAGGAGACCGATCATGTCTTGCCGGTGCGCGGCGCGCGCGTGGTGTTGGCCGATGACGATGGCGTGCGCGCCAACATGAGCGCGTCGTGGCTGGCGCAGATGGGCTGGGAGGTCCATGTGCTCGATGCCGTGCCCGAGGATGCACCCCGCCAGGGCGGGCCCTGGCGCCGCCCCTCCCTCCCGCCGCCCGAGGCCGACACCATCGATGCCGGGCAGCTTGCCGCGTGGCTGGAAGAAGGGGGCACCGCGGTGCTGGATTTCACCACCAGCGCCAATTATGTGAAAGGACATATCCCCGGCGCGGGCTTTGCATTGCGTGCACAGCTGGCCGCCGCGCTCGCGGCTTCGCCTGCCGTGCATCGCTACGTCTTCACCTGCGGTTCGAGCCTGCTGGCGCGCTTTGCCGCGCGCGACGCCCGGGCCCTGACCGATGTGCCGGTGTTCGTGCTGGAAGGCGGCACTGCTGCCTGGGTCGCGGCGGGCCATGCCTTGCGGCAGGGCGAGGCGTGGCTGGCCTCGCCGCGCACGGACCGCTACCGTCGTCCCTACGAGGGGACGGACGCGCCGCGCGAGGCGATGCAGGGCTACCTGGACTGGGAGTTCGGCCTGGTCGAACAGTTGCGCCGCGACGGCACGCATGGCTTTCGCGTGATGTGACCTGCCTGTGGCTGGCCTTGGCCAGGCTTGCATGCTCAACGTCGTGACGGCGGCATGGCGATGCCCGCTGGCGGCACGAAGGCCGTCACCGGCGGCAAGGGCCCGTCCCAGCGGGTGATCTCGACCGAGGTGCTTTGCGCGGCGCAGCCCTGGCTCAAGCGAGAGGCGCCGATGTCCTGCGTCACGACGTTCGGATTGCCGTGCTTGTCCAAGCCACGCGCGGTGCCAGGTGTCAGCGGGTCGTACCAGGCGCCGGTGGCGATCTGGACGACGCCCTGGCGGATGCCTGCACTCAGGCGTGCCGCCGCCAGGAAAGCGCCTTGCCCGTTGTGCACGCGCACGATGTCGCCATCGGCGATGCCGCGCGGCCGGGCGTCCTCCGGATTCATGGTGAGCGGCTCGCGTTCCTGGATCTTCGAGGCGCGGCTGAGCGCGCCTTGGTCGTACTGGCTGTGCAGGCGGGTGGCAGGCTGGTTGGACAACAGGTGCAGGGGATAGGGCGTCCCGGGCGGGTCGAACCAGGCCGGATGGCCCGGGCAATCGTCGTAGCCGAAGCTGGCGATGCGCATCGAATACAGCTCGATGCGTCCGGAAGGGGTGGGCAGCGGGGAGGCCGCCGGGTCGCGGCGGAAGTCCTCCAGCAGCACCATCGGGCGCGCGGGCAAGGGCACTTCGAACCGCCCGGCCTGCCAGAATGCGTCGAAGGCGGGCAGCGCGATGCCATGCGACTGCGCGCGCGCCCGGGAGGCGTCGTACAGCAGGCGCAGCCACGTGCCCGCATCGCGGCCCTCCGTGTATACCTCCTCGCAATCCAGGCGTCGCGCCAGCGCCGACAGGATGGCGTAGTCATCCCGCGCCTCGGCAATGGGCGGGATCGCGGCCTTCATGGCGATCAGGTAGCGATCCGAGGCGCTGCTGCCGATGTCGTCGCGTTCCAGGAAGGTCGTCGCCGGCAGCACGATGTCCGCGTGGCGAGCCTGGGCGGTCCAGTACTGCTCGTGGACGATGATGGTCTCGGGGCGATGCCATGCCCGCGCCAGTCGGTACAGGTCCTGATGATGGTGAAAGGCGTTGCCGCCCGCCCAATAGATCAGGCGGATGTCGGGATAGCGCAAGGCCTGGCCGTTGTAGTCATAGGCCTGGCCGGGCCGCAGCAGCATGTCGGCCACGCGCGCGACGGGAATGAAGTCCTGGACCGGGTTGTGTCCTTGCGGCAGGCGCGGACCGGAGAACGGCGCGCGTCCGCTGCCTGTGTTGTTCATGCAGCCGTAGCCCAGTCCGAAGCCGCCGCCGGGCAGGCCGACCTGGCCCAGCAAGGCGGCCACGGCCACCGTCATCCAGAATGGCTGCTCGCCGCGCCAGGCGCGCTGCAGGGAATAGGCGGTGTTGATCAGGGTGCGGCGCGAGGCCATTTCCCGCGCGAGCGCGGCGATGTCGTGCGCGGCCAGCCCGGTGCGGGACGCGGCCCAGGCGGGCGTTTTGGGCTGGCCATCGCCGTGGCCCAGCACGTAGTCGCGCAGCGTCGTCCAGCCGGTGGTGTGGCTGGCGAGGAAGGTCTCGTCCGCCAGCCCTTCGTGGAACAGCACATGGGCGATCGCAAGCAGGAAGGCCGTGTCGCTGCCGGGACGGATGGGCAGCCATTGCACCTGCGCGACACCCTGCAGGTCGTCGCGCACGGGGCTGACGTTGATGAAACGCACGCCGCGTTCGGACAGCCGGCGCAGGGCGGTGGGCAGCAGGTGGTCGCTGGCGCCGCCCGGGCTGACCTGCGCATTCTTGAGCGGCAGGCCGCCCAGGCAGACGAACAGTTCGCAATGCTCTGCCAGCACGTCCCAGGATGTGTGCTCGCGCAGCAGCGTGTCCATGTCGGCCACGATGTGCGGCATCAGCACGCGGCCGGCACCCAGGCTGTAGCTGTCGCGGCTGGCGACGTAGCCGCCGAAGGCATTCAGGAAGCGGTGCAGCTGTCCTTGCGCGTGGTGGAAGCGTCCCGCGCTCGACCAGCCGTAGCTGCCGCCAAAGATGGCGCCATTGCCATGCGCGCTGCGCACGCGCGCCAGCTCACCCGCGGCGAGATCGAGCGCCTCGTCCCAGGGCACTTCCACATAGGCGTCCCGGCCCCGCAAGGCCGCGCTGGCGCGGCGGGTGCGAGGGTCCAGGAAGCCCGCTCGCACGGCGGGCCTGCGCACGCGGGTGGGGCCATCGATGGCGCCGGGCACGGAGTCGCCGATGGGGGAGGGCGAGGCGTCCCAGGGCGCGGGCGCCAGCGCGACGACCCGGCCGTCCTCGACCCGGGGCAGGTAGACGCCCCAGTGCGTGGCGGTGAAATGACTGCCCATGCCGCCGCCAAGCCGCGTCAGACGCGCACCAGGTGATCGCGCACCTTGATGGCCTGGGTCAGGATCTTGCGCTCGGACAGCCAGTCCGCGGCGAATTGGAACTTGTCCAGGAAGGCGGCATCGTCCACCTCGTGGAAGTCCCACTGCTGGCGGTAGTCCACCAGCTTGTCGCGCACAGTATCGGCATAGCCGCCCTCCTTTTGCGCCAGTGTCTGCGCGGCCAGGGTGTTGCCGTTGATCCACGCGGCATCCTGGGCATAGGCATCGATGACTGCGCGCACGAGCGCCGGGTTGTCCTGGGCGAACTGACGCGTGGTGAGGAGCGAGCTGAAGTCGATCAGGAAGCTCAGGTCCCGTCCTTCCAGGAAGATGTCGCGCGCCTGGGTGGCCTCGCGGGCGATGTCGACCTGCGGCGACCACATCGACCATGCGTCCACCTTGCCTTGCGTGAAGGCGGGCGCCGCGTCGGGCGGGTTCAGGTAGACGAAGCGCACCTTGTCGCGCGCGATGCCGTGCTTCTCCAGGGCCGCCACCAGCAGGAACTCTCCCAGGCCTGAACGATTGACCGCCACGGATTTGCCGACCAGGTCCTCGATCCGGTGGATGCCCGCGTCGGGTTTCACGATGATGGCCGTGCTGCGCGGTTCATAGGTGGCGAATTGCGTGAAGACGAGCGGCGACCCCGCGATGATGGCGGCCAGTGCGGGCGTGGAGCTGCCCCAGAAACCGAAATCGGCGCTGCCGCCGGTGACCGCTTGCAACGACGGGGCGTGGTTGGGGAAGGGGCCCACCCATTGCACCTTGATGCCCTGCGCGGCCAGGGTCTTTTCGAATTCGCCGCGCTGCTTGGCGATGAGCGGCAGGCCGCCACGCCCGTAGCCGACACGCACGGTGTCGGTCTTGCGGCCCGGTCGTTTCTGCTGCGCGAGCAGGGGCCAGGCGGGCGCTGCCAGCGCCGCCGAGGCGGCGCCTTTGAGCAGGGTGCGCCGCAAGCGGTTGGGGTCCAGGGGGTGTGCAGCCATGTCGCGGGTATCTCCAGGGTGAACGAGGCCCGCCGCGCAGGCGCGCGGCAAGCAGGAAGAGCGGTCGGGGGGCTCAGGCCGCCTGGGGGGCGGGGGCTTGTACGCCCAGTTCGGCCAGCAGGGCATCGCGCAGCGCCACGGCGTCGGGATGGCTCCGGCGCAGGTTGGCCTGCGGCGATATCGTGTACGAGGCAGCGATCATCCCGTCGCGCATGATGAGCGCCCGGCTGGCCAGCGCGATGGCCTCGTCCACGTCGTGCGTGACGAGCAGCACGCCGGGCTGGTGGCGCGCGACCAGCTGCCGGATGAGTCCATGCATCTTGATGCGGGTCAGCGCGTCCAGCGCCGCGAACGGTTCGTCCAACAGCAGCAGTTGCGGTTCGCGCACCAGCGCGCGGGCCAGCGCCACGCGTTGCGCCTGGCCACCCGACAGATTGCGCGGCCAGTCCTCGAGCCGCTCTCCCAGGCCGACCTCGGCAAGCGCGGCTTGCGCGCGGCTTCGTCCCTCTGCGTCCGCCAGGCCCAGCGAGACGTTGCGCCACAGGCTGTCCCATGGCAGCAGGCGGTGCTCCTGGAATACCACTGCGGGCTGGCGCGGGCCGGCGATGCGTCCGCCGTCCACCGGGTCCAGGCCCGCCAGCGCGCGCAGCAGCGTGGTCTTGCCGCAGCCGCTTTCACCCAGCAGCGCGACGAACTCGCCGCGGTCGATATCCAGGTCCAGGTGCTGGATGACTGCGCGCTCGCCGTAGCGCCGAACCAGTCCCCGTACCTGGACCGCGCGGTCCGCGCGTTGCGTGCCTGCGTGTGTCTGTCCCATGCTCAGCTCCTGCGGGCGTAGTTGGCGTGCCACGACAGGAGACGCCGTTCCAGTTGGCGGGCAATGGCGTCGGCCAGCACGCCGATGAGGGCGTAGATCAAGATGGCCAGCACGATGATGTCGGTGCGCAGGAACTCCCGCGCGTCCATGGCCAGAAAGCCGATGCCGGAGGTGGTGGCGACGGTCTCGGCCACCACCAGCGCCAGCCAGGCGGTGGCGATCGCGTAGCGCACGCCTGTCAGGATCGAGGGCAGCGCGCCGGGCAGGATGATGCGGCGGATGAGCTGGCCGGTGCCAAGCCCGATGACGCGGCCCAGTTCCACCAGCTTGGGATCGACCTGCCGGATACCCAGCACGGTGTTGATGTAGATGGGGAACGCCACGCCCAGCGCCACCAGGAAGATCTTGCCTCCTTCGTCCACGCCGAACCAGACGATCACCAGCGGCAGCAGCGCGAGGAAGGGAATGGCGCGGACCATCTGGATGCTGCGGTCAAGGAAGGCTTCGGCCAGGCGGGAGAAGCCCACCGCGGTGCCCAGCGAGAACCCGATGGCGCCGCCGATGGCGAAGCCCACGAAGGCCCGCAACAGGCTGACCCCCAGGTCTGTCAGCAGCCGGCCTTCACGGATCAGCGCCAACGCGGAGTCGAGCACGCGGCTGGGGGCCGGCAGGACTTGTGGAGACAGAAACCCCGCGCGGGCCAGCCCTTCCCACACCAGCAGCAACAGGCAAGGGACGGCCCAGGAGATCAGGGCCAGCGCGCGCTCACCGAGGTTGGGTGGCGACAGGCGCCGCCGTGCAATGGGCGCTGGTGCCGTAACGGTGGCGGGCGGCGCGTCGCCGCGCAGGGCGCCTGGCAGGCTGGACATGGGGGACTCCGTCATGCGACGGCTGGTCCCACGACGGGCGCCAGCACGGGGTTCGAATCATTTTTTGCATGATAGATTCAAAAAATAATGCGCAAAATAAATAATTCGAATAACCATGTGCCGGCCTGGATCTACCAGGTCAGGCCCAGTCCGGTCGTGATGCGTTTCTCGTTCAGGCTCTGGCGCCCGCCGCTTACCTGGTTGCGCGAGTACGTCAGGAACCACGACACCCAGTCGGTCATGCGGTAGCGCACGCCGGCGGCGGCATCCAGGCTGATGTCGGCCGCGTTGTCCAGCGGACGCATCACTTCGCCCGCGGTGAAGAGCTCCAGGCGCTGGCTGTACAGATAGCGCTTGTAGTCCCAGCGCACGCTGGCGGCGTAGAACTCGTCCGAGGCGCCATCGCGGTAGCGGTAGTTCATGCGCCCCAGCAGGCCGGTCAATGAGAACGCGCCCAGCTCGTTGTCCCAGAACTGGTAGCCCGGGCCGGTGCCCACGCCCGCCTGGCGCGACAGGTCCTCAATCTTGTTGCGGCGGTACAGCCCGCGCCCCTGCCAGAAGAACTTGTCGCTGATGAAGTGGTCGCTGGATGCCGACAGGGCGTACTTGTCGCCGGTGAGCTGGTCGTTGTCCTTCTTGCGCTCGTAGTCGACCGAGCCCTGGTGGCGCCAGCGGCCGTGGCGCAACTCGGTGTCGGCATCGAGCCTGTAGTCCTCGGTCTTGGTGGAGGCCGTCTTGTAATTCAGCCCCATGTTGATGGTGCCTTTCCAGATGGCGTCGTTGATGAAGGGGCGCGGGCGCATGACCTGGTCGAGCTCGGGCAGCGGCCTGGTCTGCCGCGTCTCGCTGGTGGCCACGATCACATGCCCCGGTTCGCCGCGTTGCAGCTTGGCCAGGTATTCATCCTTCAGGGCTTCGTCGCGCACCAGGATCTCTTCGCTGCTCTCCAGCGTCTTGACCTTGTTCCAGTCCAGCGTGATGGTGCCGCCGTAATCGGTCTCCAGGCTCAGCTTGCCGGCGTCCAGCAGGCGGATCTTGCCGGTCAGGCGGTCGCCGTTCTGCAGCCAGACGGTATCGGCCAGCACGAGTCCGGGGCCGGCGCAGGCGGCCGCCAGCGCGGCGGCAAGCAGGCGTGGCTGCCAGCGGGAACGCATCGAACGGGGTGGGAGAAAAGGGCGGGCGGGGGGAGAGGCAGGTGCAATCATGCCCAGCATCTTAGGAGGGCGGGCGCACGATGGGGCGGATTGATTCAACCGCTTACAGCGTTGAAAAGTCAGTATCGTCGCGTAACGCGAGTGGCGACGAGCCCGGCGAGGCCGCCCTGCCCGACGCCCGCGATCAGCCGGCCAGGCGCCGGCGCCGGGAAAAATCGCACAGCTCGGATGCGCGCCGGGCAATGATCTCCTTCCTTTCGTCCAGCGTGTCCTGGTGGAAGACGGCGCTGTAGGTCATGGGCGGAGGCATGGGATGGCTGTAGACGATCTTCAGCAGCCCGGCATCCAGTTCAGGGCGGAAATAGGCCGGGCACAGCTGGCTGATGCCAAAGCCGTCGATGGTCAACTCGCCAAGCACCGCCAGGCTGTTGGTCGAGAAGACCCGATTGAACTGGAATCCATGTTCTTCCAGCCATGGACGGTAGTACCGGCTCTTGCTGGAGTCATGCGACTGCTCCAGGAATGGGTAGAGCGCGAAGTCCCGCGGCCGCATCGGCGTGTCGGGCACCCCCAGGGCCGGACTTGCCATCCACACGTTCTCCACGACTCCGACGCTGATCAGGCGGAACTCGTCGCCCCAATAGTTGCCGGGCACGATGGCCATGTCGAGTTCGTGCTGACGCAACTGTTCGATCAGTTGCAGGCCGGGCGCCACGCGCGGTTCCAGCGTGAGCCCGGGATGTTCGCGGCTCAGTGCGCTGATGAGTGCGCCAAGCCAGGTCAAGGCTGTCAGTTCGGTGACACCGATGCGGACCCGGCCGGCAAGTGGGGAGGACCCGCCCGAGGCCTCCGCCATGCGCTTGCGCAGGCGCAAGGCCTCTTCCGCCATGGGCAGCAGGCGTTCCCCTACCGGTGTGATGCTGATGCCTGCGTTGCTGCGGTGGAGCACGCGCTCGCCGAGTTCGGCTTCCAGGTCGCCGACACGCTTGGAGATGGCGGATTGCGTGGTGTGCAGCGTGGCGGCGGCGGCGCTCAGGCTGCCCAGTTTCGCACTGAGGTAGAAGGCCTCGAGCTGTTTGAAGGTGGGATTCATTGCTGCAGAGTCGGTTGTACGCGGGTGCGTACCGGGCATCCTGCCAATTTGGCATGGCCGGGTATGCCGATTACTCGCTAACCCGACGAGGCTGATCGTATCGATAATCCTGACACTGTTCAACGGATTCAGGATCGGCAATGCGTCTTGCGGAAAGGCTTCAGCGAATCAAACCCTCCCCCAGCTCCATGGCTGGCCAACACGCTCGGCAGTTGCGTGCCCAGGGGCGGGATATCGTCAGCCTGACGTCGGGCGAGCCCGACTTCGATACGCCCGAGCACATCCGCGCAGCGGCCTTCCGCGCGATGAACGCGGGGCAGACGCGCTACACCGACGTGGCGGGCACCGTTGCGTTGCGCGAGGCCATCCAGGCCAAGTTCGCGCGTGAGAACGGGCTGGATTACGGCATCGATGAAATCATCGTCAGTACAGGGGCCAAGCAGATCATCTTCAACGCGATCATGGCCACCGTGGATACCGGTGATGAAGTCATCGTGCCGGCGCCCTACTGGGTCTCGTATCCAGACATCACCCTGCTGGCAAATGGCACGCCGGTGATCGTCGACACGCGGGCGGAGGACGGCTTCCGGCTGCAGCCCGAGGCGCTCGAGCGCGCCATCACGCCGAATACCCGTTGGCTGATCCTGAACGGGCCGAACAATCCCAGCGGCGCCAATTACACGAAGGCGGACCTGCTGGCGCTGGCCGAGGTGCTGCTCAGGCACCCCCAGGTCTGGATACTGACCGACGATATCTATGAGCATCTGCTGTATGACGGTCGTGTCTTCCACACCCTGGCGCAGGTCGCGCCCGCGCTCAGGGCGCGCACCCTGACGCTCAATGGCGTGTCGAAGGCGTATGCCATGACGGGTTGGCGCATCGGCTACGCGGGCGCGCCCGTCGCGCTCATCAAGGCCATGACGAAGCTGCAGTCGCAGAGCACCTCCAATCCCAGCTCCGTCAGCCAGGCCGCGGCGTTGGCCGCGTTGACAGGCCCCCAGGATTTCATCGCGCAAAGCCGCGAACGTTTCCAGGAGCGGCGGGATCGCGTGGTCGAGGCGCTCAATGCCATCGATGGCATCCGCTGCGCCAGTCCGGAAGGCGCCTTCTATGTGTTTCCGGCGTGCGATGCCTTGTATGGCGCCACCTTGCCGGATGGCTCCCGGCTGGAAAACAGCGAGCAATGGGTGCTTCATTTGCTCAATGCCCAGAATCTGGCGGTGCTGCAAGGCTCTGCCTATGGCGTGGACACGCATTTCCGCATTTCATTCGCCGCCAGCGTAGCGGTGTTGGAAGAGGGGTGTCGGCGCATTGCCCAGGCTCGAGCACAGCTGGGTTGATTCAACAAAACCATCTCAATGACAAGGGGAAAAACATGCCAGCCAAGGCAATCTTCAAACGCATTTCCGGCGCAGCGGCCATCGCGGCGATGTTCACGGTGGCAACGCCGTTCGCGCGTGCCGCCGACTTTCCAAGCAAGCCCGTCAGGCTGATCGTGGGATTCGCGCCGGGCGGCTCCAATGACATCATCGCCCGCCTGCTCGCGCCCAAGCTCGAGGCCGAGCTGAAGCAGTCGGTGGTGGTCGAGAACCGTCCTGGCGCGGGCGGCAATATCGCGGCTGACGCCGTCGTCAAGGCCGCCCCGGATGGCCACATGGTGTTCATGTGCACCACCGGCACGCTGTCGATCCAGCCGTTCCTGCCCGTTCGCATGCCTTTCGACGTGAAGGACATCACGCCGGTCACGCAGATTGGCAACACGCCCTATCTCATGCTGGTCAGCAAGCAACTGCCTGTGTCCAACGTGGGTGAATTCCTGCAATACGCCAGGGCCAACCCGGGCAAGGTCAACTTCGCCTCATCGGGTAACGGCACGACGGCGCACCTGGCAGGGGAGATGCTGCGCACGCAGGCGGGCATCGACATCGTCCACGTTCCCTACAAGGGCGCCGGCCAGGCGATGGTCGATCTGACCAGCGGCCTCGTGTCGCTCATGTTCGACCAGGCTGTCAGCTCCGCACCCTATATTTCATCGGGTACCTTGAAAGCGCTGGCGGTGGCCAGCGATCGTCGCCTGCCCGGCCTGCCGGACCTGCCGACCACCGAAGAGTCCGGCCTGCCCGGCTTCAATCCCTCGCCCTGGACCGGCCTGTGCACGGGCCCCGGCGTGCCTGCCGCCGCGGTGAAAACCTTGCAGCAGGCGATGGCGCGTGTGCTGGCGGATCCGGAGATCCGGCAGCGCTTCGAGCGCGACGGCATCGAACCCGTGGGCAGCACCCCGGCGCAGTTCGCTGCATTCCTCGAGGCCGATCGCAAGAAGTGGGGCGATCTCGTCAAGAAGGCCGACATCCAGTTGTAAGCACCAGGCCGCGGGTCGATCACCCGCGGCCGCCACGGAGACCAGTGACGTGATTGCCGATACTTCTTCCATCCAGTGGCCCGCGGGTTACCGCATCCATCCTCGCGCGGCGGGGGCCGACGCCGAGACGCTGGCCGCCTATCGCGCGTTGCCCGTGGCCGCGATTGGCGACGCCATGAGCCGGAACGTGGGCACCCTGGGCTTGCGCCAATACCACGCGGGGCTGGAAACCGTGTTGTGTGGGAACGCTTTTACCGTCCGCGTGCGGCCGGGCGACAACCTGATGATCCACAAGGCGCTCGAGATGGCGCGCCCGGGAGACGTGCTGGTGATCGACGGGGGCGGCGATCTCACGCAGGCGCTGGTGGGCGGCCTGATGCGCACCACCTGCATCGCCCGGGGCCTGGCGGGCCTGGTCATCGATGGCGCCATCCGTGACCGGGTGGAGTGGGCCGAGCCGGGGATGCCCATCTTTGCCAAGGGCCACACGCACCGTGGACCCAGCAAGGACGGGCCTGGAGAAATCAATGTCGCCATCGCCTGCGCGGGACTGGCCGTCTCGCCCGGTGACGTGATCGTGGGCGACGCGGATGGCGTCATCGCGGTGCCGGCCGCCCAGGCACAGGATGTGTTGCGCCGCACCCGGCTGCACCTGGAAAAGGAAGCGCAGATCCGCGCGGGCAATCGGGCGGGTACGACGGACCCGGAACGATTCGACGCGATATTGCGCGCCAAAGGCCTGCCTGTATAAGGCAGGCGTTGCGTGACGGGCGCTCCCTGGCGCCGCCGACGCGGGTCTGGCGCGGGTCTTGCGGTAAGCGCGTGGAGAGCGGCCTTTCAGCCGGCGTGCGCGTGCGCAGGCCCGATGAAGCTGCCACCGCCTTCGAAATTGCAGACTTCCTGCGCCATCTCGATCACTTTCGCCACCAGGGGGCTCATGACGGTCTTCTTGTAGACGGCGTAGTAATGCACCCGCGGCAGGTCGGGGGCGACATTCAGCTGCACCAGGTCGCCCCGGCTCGTGAGCGGCGCGAAATACGAGGGCGGCAGGTAGCTGATGCCCAGCCCCAGCATGGTCAGTTGCGCCACCAGCCCCAGGCTGTTGCAGGTCAGCACGCGCTTCACGCCCATGCCCTGCTCGGCAAACCAGGCGTCGTACAGGTGCGTCAGGGCCGAGTTGGTGGGCTGGGTAATGACGGGGTGCTGCACCAGGTCGAAGGGCGACAGCACCTGGCTGGTGTCGATGCCCAGGCGCGGGCTGGCCATCCAGACGTTGCGGATGGAGGCCAGCGGCACGCAGTCGTATTCATAGCTCCAGAACGGGCCGGGCATCAGCGCCACGTCCAGCGAGTCTTCGGCCAGGCGCTTGTAGAGCGTCATGCCGCCGTCGATCTCGGGCAGCAGTTGCAGGCGTGGATAGCGGCGGGTGCTCTGGTCGATGAGGGTGGCCAGCCACGTGAGTCCGATGAGCTCGGTGGCGCCCAGCCTGACGGTGCCCGCCAGCGTGTGGGCGTCGCCCATGCGCAGCGCGATGCGGGTGTTGAGCTCCAGCATCTCGCCCGCCAGGTCGAAGAGCTTGCGGCCCTGGGCGGTCAGCGTCAGCGCGCGGGTCTGGCGGTTGAGCAGCGGGCCGCCGGCGAAGGACTCCAGCTCGGCCACGCGCTTGGCGATGGCCGACTGGGTGGTGTGCAGCTTCTGCGACGAGGCGCTGAAGCTGCCCAGCACGGCGCTCCAATAGAACGCTTCCATCTGCTTGAGCGTGTACATCGCGGACGTGGGGGCGGGCGGTTGGAAAGCGCCAACCTTACCACCAACGTCCGCGCGCCCGGCCGCGCGGCGCATGGGGCCTATCCGCGGGGGGACAGGATGTCCTGCAGGAAGCGCTGCGCGCGCGGATGCTCGGGCGCCGTGAAGAAGCGCTCGGGCGTATTGCTTTCGATGATGGCGCCGCCGTCCATGAACACCACGCGGTCCGACACGTCGCGCGCGAAGCCCATTTCGTGGGTCACGCAGACCATGGTCATGCCGTCCTTGGCCAGCGATTTCATGACCTGAAGCACTTCGCCCACCATTTCCGGGTCCAGCGCGCTGGTCGGCTCGTCGAACAGCATGACGGGCGGTTGCAGGGCGAGCGCGCGCGCGATGGCCACGCGTTGCTGCTGGCCGCCGGACAGGTTGCCCGGATAGGCGTCGACCTTGTGCGCCAGGCCCACGCGCTCGAGCAGCGCGTGCGCGGTGGCGGTGGCTTCCTTGCGCGACTTCTTCTGGATGCTGACCGGCGCGAACAGCACGTTGTCCAGCACGGTCATGTGCGGGAACAGGTTGAACTGCTGGAACACGAAGCCGATGCCTTCGCGCAGCTTGTTGATGTTCAGGCCTTTCTGGTAGACGTCCTGGCCGTTCACATGGATGCTGCCGCCCTGGATCGGCTCCAGGCGGTTGATGGTGCGGATGAGCGTGGACTTGCCGGAGCCGGACGGGCCGCAGACGACCACGACTTCACCGCGCGCGACCTCGAAATCCACGTCCTTCAGGACATGGTTCTCGCCGTACCACTTGTTGATTTTCTCGAGCTTGATCATGACGGGTTCTCTATCTAGGCCATGGCGCGCGCGCGGCGCACCCGGACATCCAATGCATACAGGCCGCGGCTGAGCGTGAAGCAGACCAGGAAGTACATGATGGCCAGCACGCCGAAGACCTGCAGCGGCTGGGTGAGCACCATGTTGTTGACCTGGTTGGCCGCGAAGGTGAGCTCGTTGACGCTGATGACATAGCCCAGCGACGTTTCCTTGACGGTGGAGACGAACTGGCTGGTCATGCTGGGCAGCACGTTGAAGAGCGCCTGCGGCAGGATGACCTTGCGTAGCGTCGTCCAGTAGCCCACGCCCAGCGAGCGCGAGGCTTCGATCTGGCCTCTCGGGATGGCTTCGATGCCCGAGCGGATCACTTCCGACAGGTAGGCGCTTTCATAGATGACCAGCGCCGCCACCAGGGTGGTGAAGCCGCTGACTGCCTCGCCCGTGAGCTTGGGCACGGCGAAGTAGGCCCAGAAGATCAGCATCAGCAGCGGCATGCCGCGCACCGTGTGGACCAGGCCCGCGCTGAGCACGCGCAGGATGCGGAAGGGGCAGGTGCGCGCGATGGCGATCAGCAGCGCCAGCGGCAGCGACAGCAGCAGGCCGCAGATGGCCAGCAGCAGCGTCATGGCCAGGCCGCCCAGCGGGCCGTTGGGATACTGGCCCACCAGCAGCATGGGCCAGTATTGCGAGACGATATCAAGCACGGTCGGTCCTCCTGCCCAGGTTGTAGCGGGCATAGACGCGCGAGCCGATGAACATGATGAGGAAGGAGCCGAGCAGGTACATGATGGTGGCCGCGCCGAAGGTGGCGAAGGTGCGGTAGGTCTCGTTCTCGATCTCGCGGGCCTGGTAGGTCAGCTCGACGACACCGATGGCCATGGCCACGCTGGTGTTCTTGAAAAGCAGCAGCGCGCGGCTGACCAGCGGCGGGATCGAGATGCGCAGGGCCTGCGGCACGATGACGTGGCGCATGCATTGCAGATAGCTGGCGCCCAGCGCGCGGGTGGCCTCGAATTGCGTGAACGGGATGGCGCGCAGGCCGCTGCGGATGTCTTCGGCGATGTAGGCGGCCGAGCCCAGCGACAGCGCGATGGCCGCCAGCGACAGTTCGGCGTTGTGCTGGTAGAGCCAGCTGCGGAAGCTCTCGGGCAGCAGTTCAGGCATGCCGAAGTACCAGAACAGCACTTGCACCAGGAGCGGCACGTTGCGGTGGTATTCGACGTAGGCGTCGACGAACCAGCGGGCCGCCGCGACATTGGTCGAGCGCACCACGACCAGCGTGACGGCAATCGCGAACGCCATGACCCACGACACGGCAAACAATTGCACCGTCGTGAGCATGCCGTCCCAGAGCTGCAGGAGTTGGGCGGAAGTCAGGAACATGATGGAACAGAGGCAGCGGTCGCGCCGCGATCAGGCGGCGCGACCGGGTGGGACGGGATCAGCCCTGGCTTAGCCGCCGATGGGGCCGAACTTGAACGAACGCTCCAGCTTGTAGGGCGATTCCGGGCCGAACCACTTGTCGAAGAGCTTGGTCGCTTCGCCCGACTGCTCGGCGTCTTCCAGGATCTTGTTCACGGCGTTCAGGAACGTGGGCTCGCTCTTGCGCACGCCCAGGCCCCAGTCCTCGTCGAACACCGCCTTGTCCAGCACCTTCACGGGCGAGGTGGGGGGGCTTTGCAGCACCAGGCGGGCCAGCACGAGTTCCGAGGCGAACTGGGCTTCGGTCTTCTTCTGCTGCAGCGCCAGGTAGGCGGCCGAGCTGTCGGTGTAGCCGATCACCCGCGATTCCGGCAGGCGGGCCTTGATCTCGCGCTCCGAGCTGGAACCCTTGGTCGCGCCGATGCGCTTGCCCTTCAGGCCTTCGACGTCGGTGATCTTAGAGTCGGCGCGCACCAGCAGCTTCTGCGGGCTGGTGTAGTAGCGGTGCGAGTAGGCGATCTGCTCGGCGCGCTCGGGCGAGTAGCCCAGGTTGGCGGCCAGGATGTCGACGCGGCTTTCGTTCAGTTCCGGCACGCGGGCCGCAACCGACAGCAGCTTGTACTCGACCTTCACGCCCAGCTTGTCGGCGACCAGCTTGCAGATGTCGACGTCATAGCCGATCAGCTGGCGCGTGGCGTTGTCCTGGAAGCTGAAAGGTTGCGAGGTGCCCAGCGTGCCGCAAAGCAGCGTGCCGCGCTGCTTCACGTCGGCCAGCTGGTCGGCGTGGGCGGCGGCGCTGCCCAGGAGGGCAGCGCCCGCCAGGACGGTGGCGGTCAGGAACTTCGAAGTCATGGTGTTTCCCCTTGATATGGGCAGCCATCGGCCGCCGGTTGATTGTGGATCAGCTCAGGCGGGCGCACGCGGCGCGTATACCTTCGCATCCTTTCTCGATGTCGTCCAGGGAGGCCGCGAACGACAGGCGGAACGTGCCCGGGGCGCCATAGGCATGCCCGTCGATGACGGCCACGCCGGCTTCGCGCAGCAGGTAATGGGTGACGTCGGTGTCGTTTTCCAGCACCTTGCCGTCCGGCGTGGTCTTGCCCAGCAGGCCGTTGCAGTCCGGGAAGACGTAGAACGCGCCATCGGGCACCACCACCTTCAGGCCGGGCACTTGCGACAGGCGCTCGACGGCGGCGTCGCGGCGCTGGCGGAAGATCCCGGCGAATTCGCGCACGCAGTCCTGCGGGCCCGACAGGGCTTCCACGGCGGCTGCCTGGCTGATCGAGCAGGCGCCCGAGGTGCTTTGCGACTGCAGCACGGCCATGGCCTTGATGAGGTCGGCGGGACCGGCGCCGTAGCCGATCCGCCAGCCGGTCATGGCATAGGCCTTCGACACGCCGTTGATGATGAGCGTGCGCGCGGCCAGTTCGGGCGCCACCTGCACCGGGTGCACGGTGGGCTCGCCGGTGAAGTTCAGGCGCGCATAGATGTCATCGGTCATCAGCCAGACTTGCGGATGGCGCTTGAGCACCTCGGCCAGGCCTTCCAGGTCTTCGCGCGTGTAGAGCGCGCCCGTGGGGTTGCTGGGCGAGTTCATCATCAGCCACTTGGTGCGCGGCGTGATGGCGGCTTCCAGCGCCTCGGGGGTGAGCTTGTACTGCTGCTCGGGCGTGGTGGCCACCGCGACGGGCACGCCGCCGTTGACCACGACCATGTCGGGGTAGGACACCCAGAACGGCGCGGGGATGATGACCTCGTCGCCGTCGTTGAGCGTGGCGCCCAGGGCGTTGAAGATCACCTGCTTGGCGCCGGTGCTGACGATGATCTGGGCGATCGGGTAGTCCTGCCCGACGTCTTCCTTGATGCGGGCCTGCGCGGCACGGCGCAGCGCCGTGGTGCCCTGGGACGTCGGGTACTTGGTCTGGCCGGCGTCCATCGCGCGCTTGGCGGCGTCGATGATGTGTGCCGGGGTCGAGAAGTCCGGTTCGCCGATGGTCAGGTCGATGATCTCGCGGCCTTGCTCACGCAGGTCGGCGATGATGGCGCGGGCGGCGACGCTGGGCGAGAGCTTGATGCGGCGGATGCGGTCCGAGACGATGCTGGCGGTGCTCATCACTTGCCTCCCTGCAGCGCGGCCAGGGCGCTGTCCATCCACGGCTTGGCATAGGTGCCGGCGCGGATCTTCTCCTTGATGGAGGCCTCGTTGGCTTCCTTCTTCAGGGCCAGGACCAGCACGGCCTCGGCCACGTCGGCCGGAATCACGACCACGCCGTCGGCGTCGCCGACGACCACGTCGCCGGGGTTGACCACCTGGCCGCCGACGCTCACGGGCACGTTGATTTCACCAGGGCCGCTCTTGTACGGGCCCTTGTGCGAGACGCCGCGTGCGAAGCAGGGGAACGCCTCGCGGGCGAAGACATCGGCATCGCGGATGGCGCCGTCGATGACGAAGCCGGCCACGCCGCGGCCTTGGGCATCCATGGCCATCAGTTCGCCGACCAGCGCTTGGGTCAGCTCACCGGCGCCGTCGACCACGATCACGTCGCCGGGCTGGGCGAGCGAGATGGCCTTGTGGATCAGCAGGTTGTCGCCCGGACGGGTCTTGACCGTGATCGCGACGCCGGCCATGCGGGCGGCCGTCGGCGCGTGGCGGGGCGACAGGCCCACCACGCCATACAGGCGATTCATGCAGTCGCTGATCTGGGCGGAGCCCACTTCGGCAAACTGGTTGGGAAGGGTCGCGGGGAAAGGCGAGGCGGGTCGAGCGAGGATGCGTAGACCGACGGGGGACATGATGGGCGCGGCTTGTTGAGTGGACGATGGACGTATTAAAAGTCCGCGTCTTTCACGCGCAAAACGATATAAATTCGCCAGGGATCACGAATTTTTTTCTTGTTGCGGCGTTTTCCCAGGGAAAACCTCGCTACGCCGACCGCCTGTCGCGCCCAGGTCTCAGGGAAATCCCTAGTCTTTTCAGAGGGGCCGGAGACCGCTGTGCGTGCCGGAACCGCCTCAGCGATCCAGGCCGATCATCCCGGCGACGCCCAGCAAGCCAAGCAGGAAAAAGCCCAGCCCCACCTGCACCCGGGCGATCCGGGCACGGCCCGCCTGACGGGTCACTGCCACCGCCAGGCCCACCTGGCGCATGTCGGCCAGCACCTGGGCCAGCCCCTGGCGTGCCAGCGTGTTGGCGTCGGGCGGCGCGTTGTTGACGGGTTTTTCCCAGTGGCGGCTCGTGGCCAGCAGATCTGCCGCCGCGTCGGTCTGCTGCAGCGCCAGCGCGCGCGCCTCGGCCTGCACGGAGGACTCCAGCTGGGCGTCCTGGACTGCCGCCTCTTCCAGCGCGTTATCCAGGCGGGCTGCCACGGGGGCCAGCAGGTCGCAGTCCCGTCCCAGCAGGCTGTCGCGGCGCAGCCGCACCGCGTCGGCAATGGCCAGCAAATGGCGGGCGCCTTCGTGCGTTTCTTCGCGCAGGGCGAAATGCTCGTGCACCAGCGCTTCGAGCTCGGCGTTCTGCAGCAGCAGCGTGGCCTGCTGGTCGTGCAGCGCCTGGGTGCCGCGGGCGATGTCGTCCGTGCGCAGCCGGATGGCTTGCTGCTGGCGCGCCAGCAGGCTTTCCTTGGCCTGGAGCTCGCGGGATTGGGCAACGCCCTGGGAGGTCAATTGCGCAATGTCCTCGCTGACCGCTGCGGTGACATCCGTGTCGAGGGATAAGGCTTGTGTCTCTGAGGTGATCTTGTTCTGCGGCATGTCGGCTTGGATAACGGGCGGTCAGACATTGTTTGAAGCCTATCCGATACCCCAAGCCGCAGGCTTTTCAGATGTTTCGGCAGATGCGCCCCAGCTGTTTCAAGACGTAGTGCACACCGTGTCGGCGCATGCATTGCACCGCCATGCCGTCTCATTGCGGGTCTGCAAGACAAAGGTCATGAACCCGGCAGAAAAGTAACTTAGTATTGCGGAAACACTAAAAAACAAGACGATGGTCTACCTGCAGCCTTTCGCTTGGGCCGCGCACAGGGGCACGACATGCACACGCCGCCGAAGTGGAAGGTTCGTTTCTATCTCCTGCCCACCCTCCTGCTGGCAGCGTTCGTCATCCTGCTCGCGCTGATCACCCTGAGCATCCTCGCGTCGAAGTTCGACACGATGGCGCGCGACAGCGCCCAGACCCTGTTCTCGCAGGTGGCGCAGCGCAATGCCGATCCCCTGCAGGCGACGCTGGAGACGGTGCGACGCACCGTCGCGCAGCAGGCCCGCCGCAACGCCCGACAGCTCTTGCTGCATGACAGGCTGGACCGCGCCTCGCTCGTCCCCATGCTGATTGCCACGCTGCGCGCCACGCCGCAGGCCTACAGCTTCTTCTATGGCATGGAGAACGACGAGTTCCTGCAGGTGATCGGCGTGCGCGCCGATCCGGCCGTGATCGCCGTGCTGCAGGCGCCGTCGGGCACCGCCTTCGCCATCCGCCACATCACGCCGGATACGCCGGACTTCCGGCGCCGGGAAACCTGGACCTTCGTCGATGAGGACGAGGCCGTGCTGGCGGAGTATGAGCAGCGCGCCGCCTACGTGCCGCGAACGCGCCAGTGGTATACGACCGCGCGTGTGCGGCCTGGCCTGCAGGTCAGCGAGCCCTATGTCTACGACTCCCTGCGGGATCTTGGCCTGACCCTGTCCCAGGCGCTGGAGGGCGGGGCGGGTGTCTTCGGGGCGGACGTGGCCCTGCGCGGCCTGGAAGGATTCGCCGCGGCGTCGTTGCGGGGCCTGGACGGCGGGCTCATCGTCACCGGCCCGGACGGTCAGGTGCTGGCCGCGCATGCCGAGCAGCGCTTCGTGGGCCAGCTCGTGCCGACCCTGGCGTCCGTCGATGGACTGGGCAATCCCTATTTTGCGGCGGCAGGCCCTTTGCTGAGCGAGGCCGACGGCAGCCGCATCGTCAAGGTCCAGGGCGAGCACTTTGCCTATGCCAATCGCGCGGTGCCGATCACGCCTGCCGATGCGCTGCACGTCGTGGCCTTCTCGCCGATGAGCCTGTATTCGGGCCAGATCCGGCAGGCGCGCGATGACATCATGGTCTTCGCCGCCATCACGCTGCTCATCTGCATGCCGCTGGTCTTCCTGATGGCCCGCCGCATCGCCGGCACGCTGGATACGCTGACGCGGGAGTCCAAGCGCATCCAGCGCATGGACTTCAGTGGCGACGAGCCGGTGCGCTCGGTCTTCTATGAGATCGACCTGCTGGGCAGCGCGCATCACACGATGAAGACCGCCATACGGGAACGCAGCAAGGCGCTGGACGAAGCCATGGGCCGGCTGGCACGCCTGGTGGAAAATGGCGTGCAGCTGTCCGCGCGGCGCACGCATGATGAAGTGTTGCGCCAAACAGCAGAGAGCGCGCGGCAATTGGTGGGCGCGCAGGCCGCGCAGTTCTGGCTGGCCGACGTCGCGGGCAGCCTGACGCTGGCGGCCGTGGCCGGCATGGCCGAAGCACCGGACACGCGCGTGGCCGTGCCGCATGCAGGACTGGCCATGCCGCGCGGCTGGCAACCGGGTGTCGTGGCGGACCCTTGCGCCTGGGTGGCCGTCAGCCACGAACCCCTGCTGCTGATCGGCAGCGAAGAGGGCTTCGACCTGTCCGCGCAGCAGCGGCTTCTGGGCGAGTTGCCGCGCGGTTTCATGGCCGTGCCGGTGCTGGCGCGCGGCAACAAGTTGCTGGGCGTGCTGGCGTTGGCCAATGCGCGGGATGCCGCGGGCGAGGCCGCCCGCGGTTTCGCGCCCAGCGGCCTGCGCTACGTGCAGACGCTGGTGTCGCAGTCCGGCATTGCGCTGGAGAACCTGGACCTGCTGCGCCAGCAGCGCGAACTGATGGAGTCACTGATCCGCCTGATCGCAGGCGCCATCGATACCAAGAGCGCACACACCGGCGCGCATTGCGCGCGCGTGCCGGAACTGGCGCGGATGCTGGCGCAAGAGGCTTGTCACGTGCAGGAGGGGCCTTTGGCCAGCTTCAGTTTCCAGACCGAGGACGAGTGGACCGAGTTCCGGATCGGTACCTGGCTGCACGACTGCGGCAAGGTGACCACGCCGGAGCACGTGGTGGACAAGGCCACCAAGCTGGAGACGCTCAACAATCGCATCCACGAAATCCGGACGCGTTTCGAGGTGCTGTTGCGCGATGCGCGCATCGCGCAACTGGAAGGCGTTCAGCAGGGGGGCGATCCGGCGGCCCTGCAGGCGGCCTACGAGGCCCGGCGTGCGCAGCTCATGGCGGACTTCGCGCTGGTGGCCGAGTGCAATATCGGCAGCGAGTCCATGCCCGTGGAACAGGTCGCGCGCTTGAAGGAAATCGGCGCACAGACCTGGATGCGGCACTTCGATGACCGCCTGGGCCTGTCGCACGACGAGGAACGCCGCCTGGAAGGCGTGCCGGCGCCGGCGCTGCCGACCCGGGAGACGCTGCTGCAGGACAAGCCCAACCACATCATCCCGCGTACCGCAGCCCAGCGCTATGACCCGCGCTATGGCTTCAAGATGGACGTGCCGGATCACCTGTACAACTTCGGCGAACTCTATAACCTGAGCATCGAGCGGGGCACGCTGACGGCGGAGGAGCGCTACAAGATCAACGAGCACATCGTGCAGACCATCGTGATGCTGGACCAGTTGCCGTTCCCGCCGAACCTCAGCCGGGTGGGCGAATACGCCGGCACGCACCACGAGACGCTGATGGGCACCGGCTATCCGCGCCGGCTGGACGAACGGCAATTGTCCGTGCCCGCGCGCATCATGGCGATTGCCGACATCTTCGAAGCCCTGACCGCCTCGGACCGGCCCTACAAGAAGGCCAGGCGCCTGTCCGAGGCCGTGCGCATCCTGGCGTCGTTCAAGCGCAGGCGCCACATCGACGGCGACCTGTTCGATCTCTTCCTGACCTCCGGGGTCTACCGCCGTTATGCCGAGCGCTACCTGGCGCCCTCGCAGATCGACGACGTGGATATCCGGGACTACGTGGGCGCCTGAACGGCGCCCACGCGGGCAGGGTTCATGCCGGGATGGCGGACACCACGCCGCGGCCGGCGAAATGGCCCAGCGTGTTGTCCAGGAAACGCTGCACCGAGTTGTTGACGGCTTCGGGCGACCAGCCTCCCACGTGCGGCGTGAGCACCAGCGTGTCGAAGCCCAGCAGCGTTTCCGGCGCGTCGGGCTCGCTCTCGTAGACGTCCAGGCCCGCGCCGGCGATGCGGCGCTCGCGCAGCGCGCTGGCCAGGGCCTCGGTGTCGATGACGCTGCCGCGCGCCACGTTGATCACATAACCTTGCGGGCCCAGGGCATCCAGCACCTGGGCGTTCACCATGTGATGCGTGGCGGGGCCGCCGGGCGCGGCCAGCACCAGGATGTCGCTCCATTGCGCCAGCGACAGGATGTCGGAGAAGTAGGGATACGCGGCGTCGTCGCGTGCGCGGCGGCTGTGGTAGCCCACTTCCATGTCGAAGGCCGTGGCGCGGCGCGCGATCTGGCGGCCGATGGCGCCCAGGCCCAGGATGCCCAGGCGCTTGCCCGTGAGGCCGGGCGGCATGTCGACGGTGGCGCGCCAGCCGCCCTCGCGCGTGTGACGGTCCAGGGGCAGCACCTTGCGCACCGTGGCCAGCAACAGCGCGAAGGCGTGGTCGGCGACGCAGGCGTCATTGGTGCCGGCCCCGTTGGCCAGCACGATGCCGCGCTGGCGGGCGTGCGCGACATCGATGTTCTCGTAGCCCACGCCCAGCGCGCAGACGACCTCCAGGTTCGGCATGGCGTCGATCTGCGCGGCGGTCAGGCCCATCAGGCCGGTCGTCAGCACCGCGCGGATGCGCGGGCCGGACTCCGCCAGCGTGCGGGCGATGTCCTCGGCCGAGGTGGCATACAGGACGTCGAAATGTTCGGCGATGCGGGCGCGATGCGCCTCGGACACGAGCGTGCGGATGAAGAGAATGGGTTTCATGGGAGGGCAGCAGGCTGAGGCGGAAAGGAAATGTGCTGCCGGGCACTGTATCAGCTGGCGCGCTTGCCGCGCGATGGCTGCTGCAGGAAAGCCTGTTCGAATGACGCCTCGGGCGGCCAGCCGAATTCGTGTCTAATGCCGGTACATCCGCTTTCCGTCTTTCCCGCCGGCCTGCCGCGCGTGCCGGTCCGTTCCCGTTCCCATGCCAGATTCCCAGATTCCCGTCGCCATCGTCGGCGGCGGCCCCGCCGGCCTCATGGCGGCCGATGTCCTGTCCGCAGCCGGCGTGCCCGTGCAGCTCTTCGACGCGATGCCTTCGGTGGGCCGCAAGTTCCTGCTGGCCGGGCGTGGCGGATTGAACCTGACGCACAGCGAGCCCGAGCCAGCTTTCCTGTCGCGCTATGGCGCGGCGCAGCAGGCCCTGTCGCCCGCGCTTGCCGCGTTTGGCGCGCGCGACGTCCAGGCATGGGCGGCGGGCTTGGGCATCGACACTTTCGTGGGCTCCTCGGGCCGCGTCTTTCCGGAGGGCATGAAGGCCGCGCCCTTGCTGCGCGCCTGGCTGCACCGCCTGCGCGTGCAAGGCGTGCGTTTCCACATGCGGCACCGCTGGACTGGCTGGAACGGCGACGGCGTCTTGGTGTTCCGCCACGGCGCCGACACCGTGCCGGTGGCGGCGCAGGCCGTGGTGCTGGCCCTGGGCGGCGCAAGCTGGTCACGGCTGGGCTCCGATGGCGCGTGGGCGCCCTGGCTGGTTGAACGCGGCGTGTCCGTGGCGCCGCTGGTGCCGGCCAATTGCGGCTTCGAGACGCCCTGGAGCGAACACTTCATCTCGCGCTACGCAGGCGAACCGCTGAAGTCAGTGGCCTTCGCCGTGGGCGGGGAGCCCGCGGACGCGCCGCTGGCGTGGCGCGTGGGCGAGGCGCTCGTCACGGCGCAGGGAATCGAAGGCGGTGCGGTCTATGCCCTGTCGGCGCCGCTGCGCGACGAGATCGCGGCGCGCGGCGACGCCACGCTTTACCTGGACCTGCTGCCTGGCCGCGATGCCGCCTGGGTGCAGGACCAGGCCGCGCACGGTCGCGGCGCGCGCTCCTGGTCCAGCCACCTGCGCACGCGCCTGAACCTGCATGGGGTCAAGGCGGGCCTGTTGCGCGAATGCCTGGGCGCCGAGGGCTATGCCGATCCGGCCACGCTGGCCGCCGCCGCCAAGCGCCTGCCGCTGCGTCTCGTGGCCTGCCGGCCGTTGGACGAAGCCATCAGCACCGCGGGCGGCGTCCGCTTCGCGGACATGGACGAGGCCGGCATGTTGCGGGCCTTGCCTGGCGTTTTCTGCGCGGGCGAGATGACGGATTGGGAGGCGCCCACGGGAGGCTACCTGCTCACTGCCTGCCTTGCGCAGGGCGTGGCGGCGGGGCGTGGCGCGGCCGCCTGGTTGCGCGGCGGGGACTGACGGCGCAAGCCCCAGGGCCCGCTTGGCACTGCGATCCGGTCCTCCGGGCAGGCGTCGGGGGCGCGACGCCTTCATGTCGCGGCGTAGTCGCTTGGTCTAAGGGGTGTTCCCCTGAGTGGAGTTCCATCCTATGATGGTCCATTCACCCCCCTTTCCTGCCGCCGAAGCGACGCCCGCCGGGTCGCGCCCATGAAGAAGGTGATGCCATGCCGCTCGCTTCACCCCTGGCCGAGCTTGCCTCGCAGGATCGCCTTGCCAGCCTGACCCGCACCGACATCGGCGAGGCCAGCCAGCAGGCGGCCATGCTCGATTGCGTCGAGCGCCGCTATTACCAGACCGCGTCCGGCAGCTACCACGGCAGGTTCGAACGCTTCGCGGTCTCGGGCCTTTCCTTCTGTCGCGAATCGCAATGCCGTTCGATCATGCGGCTGGTTGCCATGCCAGATGATCTCGTCACGCTGTTCCTGCCCAGCGACCGCTCCGCGATGCGGGTCGGCGTGCGCGAACTGGGACCGGGCACCGTCGCCTTCCAGCCCGGCGGCTCTCAATTCGACGTCTACACGCGCGGCGAATCCGAGGTCGCGTTCCTGCTGGTCGATGCACAGCGCTTCCAGCGTGCGGCGCTGGGCATGGACGAGGCCTTGTGGGCGTCCCGCCTGGCGCAGGGCGGCCTGCTGCATCTACGCAACCAGGATTTCCTGCGCCAGGTGGTGTCGCAGGCGCTGCAGGCCGCGCCGCAGTGGTTGTCGACCGACCAGAACGCCGATTGGCAGGACAGCCTTGCACGCGCGACCCTGAGCGCGCTGCTGCAGGAACTCGGCGCGGCCGCTGATGCGCAGGAGCCTGGCGGACGCGCTTTCCTGGGGCACCTGCATGCGTGGCGCATGGCCAGCCGGGCGCGGGACTTCATCGAGGCGTCGGTGCACCGGCGCCTGACCGTGATGGACGTTTGCCTGGAGCTGGGCGTCAGCCGGCGCACCCTGCAGGACGTCTTCCATCGCGTCCTGGACATGAACCCGGTGGCCTACCTGCGCATGGTGCGGCTGAACCGCGCGCGCCAGGAGTTGTGCAATCCCGGCCTGCCGTTGCCCACCGTCGGCGAGATCGCGGCCCGCTGGGGGTTCCTGCATCCCAGCCAGTTCTCGGTGGACTACCAGCGCATGTTCGGCGAACTGCCGTCGCAGACGCTGCGCCGCTCGGCCGGCCTGCCCGGGGTGGCGCCGCGTGCCGCTGCCCTGTGGCCTGCCGGCCGAGCGGGCGCGCATGACGCGCGCGGGCGCTAGGCCTGCGGATAGGCCGAGATCAGCTCGCCCAGGATGCGCACCCCTTCGCGGATGCGCGCCTCCGACACCGTCACGAAGCTCAGGCGCAGGGTGTTGTGCTGCGGGTCGCCCGCATAGAACGGCGCGCCCGGCACGAAGGCCACGCCACGCGCCACGGCCTGCTCCAGCAGGCGCGTGCTGTCGATGTGCGCGGGCAGCGTCACCCAGATGAACATGCCGCCCTCGGGCGTGTCCCAGCGCACGGTCTGGGGGAAATGCTGCGACATCGCATCCAGCATGTGCGTGCACTGCTGGCGATACAGCTCACGCACGGCGGGCAGGTGGCCCGCCAGGAAACCATCCTTCACGATCTCGTGCACGGCCATCTGCGTGAGCGTGGCGGTGTGCAGGTCGGTGGCCTGCTTGGCCTGCACCAGCTTGTTGATGAGCGAGGGCGCGGCGGCCAGGTAGCCAAGCCGCAGCCCTGGCGCCAGCACCTTCGAGAACGAGCCCATGCGGATCACGTTCGCGCCGGCTTCCTGTCCCAGCGCCAGGAGCCCGGGCTGGGGCTCGCCGGCATAGCGCAGTTCGCCGTAGGGATCGTCTTCCACCAGCGGCAGGTTCAGGCGGGCCGTGGCCTCCACCAGCGCGTTGCGGCGTTGGCGGTCCAGCGTGCGGCCGGTGGGATTCTGGAAGTTGGGCAGGGCGTACAGGAAGCGTCCGCCTTGGGCCAGCGCGGGCGTCAGCGACTCGGGCTGCAGGCCGCCTGCGTCGGAGGGCACTGACACATAGCGGGGCTGGTACAGGCTGAACGATTGCAGCGCGCCAAGATAGCTGGGGGTTTCGACCAGCACCTTGCTGCCCGGATCGATCAGCACCTTGCCCAGCAGGTCCAGGCCCTGCTGCGAGCCTGACAGGATCAGGATGTTGTCGGGGCCGACCCGCGCGCCCTGGCGGCTCAGGTCCTCGGCCACCCAGGCGCGCAAGGGCCCGTAGCCCTCGGTGGGGCCGTATTGCAGGGCGCTGCGGCCTTGGGTGGACAGCACCTTGTCGTAGGCCGCGCGCACCACGTCCACCGGGAACCCGTCAGGCGAGGGCAGGCCGCCCGCGAAGGAAATGATGTCGGGTCTTTCGGTGATCTTCAGGATTTCCCGGATGGCCGAGCTGGTCAGCAGGCGGGCGCGTTCGGAATAGGTGCAGGCGGGGTCGTAGGGCTGGTCCAAGGCGGATCTCGATGGGGGCGGGCCGGGCCGCAACCGGGTAGCCGCCAGCCCGAAAACCCAAGAGAATACGCCTTTGGCGAAAAGTTGCGCCGCCATCGCCGGTAATGGCGCGCACAACGGCGTCCGGTCTCTTCTGGGTGTTCCTGCTCCTCATGTTCGAACCCTTTTCCTTCTCCTCGCCCGACAAGCCGGGCCAGTATGCCGAGCTGATCCAGCAGGCCCGCGCGCTCTTCGACGGCGAGCATGACTGCATCGCCAACGCCGCCAACCTGGCGTCGCTGGTCTACGGCGCCTTGCCTGATCTCAACTGGGCAGGCTTCTATTTCTTCGACGGCACCGAGCTGGTGCTCGGCCCCTTCCACGGCAAACCCGCCTGCGTGCGCATTCCCTTGTCCCGGGGTGTCTGCGGCGCGGCTGCCAGCCAGGGCGTCACGCAAGTGGTGCCCGACGTGCATGCCTTCCCGGGCCACATCGCCTGCGATGCGGCGTCGCGTTCCGAGATCGTGGTGCCCTTGCTGCGCGGCGGCGCCTTGCTGGGCGTGTGGGATGTCGACAGCCCCGTGCCCGGCCGTTTCGACGAGGAAGACCGGCAGGGCATGGAAGCCCTGTGCCAGGTCTACCTGGACAGCCTGGCGCCCGCAGCCTGAGCGAGGCTGCGAGGCAGACTCGGGTTTACCCCTGGCGGGACGCCTTGGGGCTGCGTGTATAGTGCGGCGAGCCCAATCCGCTCAATGACCGCAATACAACCCGCGCCGTCCAGGCGTCGGAAATGCGTAGCCGTTCGCCATGCCCGCAGCCTCTTCCCTCGCCTATTTCGCCACTGCCCTGTTTGCGCTGGCGGTTCTGCACACGTTCTCGGTCCCATTTTTCGCGAACCTCGCGCATCGCAACGGTCCGCATGCCGGTGCCTGGCATTTCATGTCCGAGGTCGAGGCCGTCTTCGGCATCTGGGCCTTCGCGCTGCTGGTCGGCATGGTGGCGCTCACGGGCCTGCCCTCCATGGTCGAGTACCTGGATACGCGCAACTTCACCGAACCGCTCTTCGTTTTCGCCATCATGGTGGTGGCGGCCAGTCGTCCCATCATCGACCTGGTGGGCCGCGTGGTGCATGCCATCGCGCGCGTGCTGCCAGTGCAGCGCGAGCTGGCCACTTTCTTCGTGATCCTGTCGGTCGTGCCGCTGGCAGGGTCTTTCGTCACCGAGCCTGCCGCCATGACGCTGGCGGCCCTGCTGCTGCGCGGGGCGTATTTCCAGCGGCCGGGGCAGGCAGGCTTCAAATATCTGGCGCTCGGCGTGTTGTTCGTGAACGTGTCCATCGGTGGCGTGCTCACGGCCTACGCCGCGCCGCCCGTGCTGATGGTGGCGGGCACCTTCGGCTGGGACTCGGCGTACATGGCCACGCATTTCGGCTGGCGCGCGGCCGTCGCGGTGATCATCAATGCGATGGCGCTGACCCTCATCGCCCGGCGCGCGCTGCTCGATGGCGACGTGGGCCAAGACCGGCATGCCTCGCCGCGCCACGGCGCCGACCCGAAGCAGATGCCCGTGCCGTTCGCCGTCATCGCCGTGCACCTGGCCTTTCTGGTCGGCATCGTGCTGTCGGCCCATCACCCTGCCTTGTTTCTCGGCTTGCTCATGCTTTTCATCGGCTTCTGCGAAGCCTACAAGCGCTACCAGTCGCGGCTCATGATCAAGGAGGGCCTGATGGTGGGCTTCTTCCTGGCAGGGCTGGTGGTGTTGGGTGGTTTGCAGAAGTGGTGGTTGCAGGATCTCCTGGGCGGCCTGTCGCCCACGGTGCTGTTCTGGGGGGCCACCGCGCTCACGGCCGTCACCGACAATGCTGCGTTGACCTATCTGGGGTCGCTCGTGGAGGGCACCTCGGAAGCCTGGCGGATCATGCTGGTGTCGGGGGCCGTCACGGGCGGCGGCTTGACCGTCATCGCCAACGCGCCGAATCCTGCCGGTTTCGCCATCCTGAAGAACGCGTTCCCGGGCGGCTCGATCTCCGCCGGCAGGCTGTTCCTGGCGGCCCTGGGACCGACCGGGGTGGCCGCCTTGATGTTCCTCTTGCCGGTCTGACCGCCAGGGCGGCGGCGCGGATGCCCGTCGGCGCCTCGACGGCTGCCGTCGCAAAGGGCAAAACCCGCTAAAATCCCCCGTTTTCCCGATTTTTTTGCGAACGCCCCGCCCATCGCGGGCGCGCACCGGCGCCGCGCGCCGGGGAGCCAAGACCGTGCCTATCTATGCCTATCGTTGCAGCGCCTGCGGCCATGCCGAGGATACGCTGCAGAAAATGTCCGATGCCCCGCTGACGGTGTGCCCGTCCTGCGGCCAGGCTGCCTATGCCAAGCAGGTGACGGCCGCCGGCTTCCAGCTGAAAGGCTCGGGCTGGTATGTGACCGATTTCCGCAATAACGGCAGCGGCGGCGGCAATGCCGCCGGCCCGGCCAAGGCCGGTGGTGACACTGCCGGCGCGGCTGACGCCAAGCCGGCAGCCGAGAGCGCCGCAGCCCCGGCGCCCGCCGCGGCCCCTGCCGCGGCCGCCACGCCCGCGGCGCCCAGCGCGTCGTGAGCGCGGATCGCTGACTTTCCGCGCCGTGTCCTGAAACACGGCGCCCCTACAATCGAATCATCATGGCCCACCGTCGCGCGGCCCGCGCCGGCAGGTTCCAACCATTACGGAGTCATCCCGCATGCGTACGTGCTACACCGGCCAGGTTTGCCGCGAACATCTCGGCCAGACCGTTACCCTGTTCGGCTGGGTGCATCGCCGCCGCGACCATGGCGGCGTCATCTTCATCGACCTGCGTGACCGCGCCGGCCTGGCCCAGATCGTGTTCGATCCGGACCACGCCGAGTCCTTCGCCACCGCCGAGCGCCTGCGCAACGAGTTCTGCGTGCGCGTGACCGGCCTGGTGCGCGAGCGTCCGGAAGGCACCGTCAACAAGGACCTGGCCTCGGGCGAAATCGAGATCCTGTGCCGCGACATCGAGATCCTGAACGCCTCGGTCACGCCGCCCTTCCAGCTGGACGACGACAACCTGTCGGAAACCACCCGCCTGACGCACCGCGTGCTGGACCTGCGCCGTCCGCAGATGCAGCGCAACCTCATGCTGCGCTATCGCGTGTCCATCGAAGTCCGCAAGTTCCTGGACGACCTGGGCTTCATCGACATCGAAACGCCCATGCTGACCAAGAGCACGCCCGAAGGCGCGCGCGACTACCTCGTGCCCTCGCGCGTGAACGCCGGCCACTTCTTCGCGCTGCCGCAGTCGCCCCAGCTCTTCAAGCAGATGCTGATGGTCTCGGGTTTCGACCGCTACTACCAGATCACCAAGTGCTTCCGCGACGAAGACCTGCGCGCTGACCGCCAGCCCGAATTCACCCAGATCGATTGCGAAACCTCGTTCCTGTCGGAAACCGAGATCCGCGCGATCTTCGAGTCGATGATCCGCCACGTCTTCAAGGTGGTCCAGAACGTCGACCTGCCCGAAGATTTCCCGCAGATGACCTATGGCGAAGCCATGCGCCTCTACGGTTCGGACAAGCCCGACCTGCGCGTCAAGCTCGAGTTCACCGACCTGAACGACGTCATGCAGGACGTGGACTTCAAGGTGTTCTCGCAGGCCGCCATCACCCCGGGCAGCCGCGTGGTCGCCCTGCGCGTGCCGGGCGGCGGCGCCCTGTCGCGCAGCGAAATCGACGCCTACACCCAGTTCGTCGCGATTTATGGCGCCAAGGGCCTGGCCTGGATCAAGGTCAACGAGGTGGCCAAGGGCCGCGAGGGCCTGCAGTCGCCCATCGTCAAGAACATCCATGACGCCGCGCTGGCCGAGCTGCTCAAGCGCACGGGCGCGCAAGATGGCGACATCCTCTTCTTTGGCGCCGACCGTGCCAAGGTGGTGAACGACGCCATCGGTGCGCTGCGCGTCAAGATCGGCCACAGCGAATTCGGCCGCAAGACGGGCCTGTTCGAGAACGCCTGGCGCCCGCTGTGGGTCGTCGACTTCCCCATGTTCGAGTACGACGAGGAAGCCGGCCGCTACACCGCCGCCCATCACCCCTTCACCAGCCCCAAGGATGGCCACGAGGACCTGCTGACCAACGATCCGGGCAAGGCGCTGGCCAAGGCCTACGACATGGTGCTGAACGGCTGGGAAATCGGTGGCGGCTCGGTGCGTATCCACCGCGAGGAAATCCAGAGCAAGGTGTTCCGCGCGCTGAAGATCGACGCCGAGGAAGCCCGCGAGAAGTTCGGCTTCCTGCTGGACGCGCTGCAATACGGCGCGCCGCCCCATGGCGGCATCGCCTTCGGCCTGGACCGCATCGTCACGATGATGACGGGCGCGGAATCCATCCGTGACGTGATCGCCTTCCCGAAGACGCAACGCGCGCAATGCCTGCTGACCCAGGCGCCGTCGGCCGTCGACGAGAAGCAGCTGCGTGAACTGCACATCCGCTTGCGCCAGACTGAAGTGAAGTAATCCCCCCCCCCGAGGCGCTGCGCGCCTCCCCCCCAGGGGGGCGGCACCTGCGGACCGGCAGAGCCGGCTCCGCGATGCCCCGGGTCAAGGGCATTGAAGCCGCTTCTGTGCCGTGCTGCTGCCCCATAAACCCCAGGAGGTTTCTCCTGGGGTTTGTTTTTTCCGCTTGTCACCTTGTGAGAGGGACTGACTCGCGGGTGACAGGCTGGCGGGGTTATTCTTTTGGGGTGTCCAGCGTTGGAGAGACTTGGTGTCGGTCATTCGCGTCGTCAGCTACAACATCCACAAGGGCCGGTCGGCCCTGGGTCGGCGGGATTCGCTGTATGAATTGCGGCTGGGGCTGCACGGCCTGCGCCCGGACGTGGTGTTCCTGCAGGAAGTGCAGGGGCGCAACGATGTGTCGAATGTCCTGAATGCCCAGCACGAGTCGCTGGCGGCCGGCCTGCGCATGGAGGTGGCCTATGGCCGCAATGCCGTGCGCGCGGCCAGCGACCATGGCAACGCCCTGCTGTCGCGTTTCCCCATTATTGGCCACGAGAACCAGGACATCTCGGATCACCGCATGGAACAGCGTGGCCTGCTGCATGGCACGATCAACGTCAACGACCGTGAAGTGCACTGCTTCGTCGTGCATCTTGGTCTGTTCGCCGCCAGCCGGGTGCGCCAGATCAACGCGCTGGTCGAGCGTATCGACCGTCTGGTGCCCGACGACGCGCCACTGCTGATCGCGGGCGACTTCAATGACTGGAAAGACATGCTATCGCCGCTCTTCGTGCAGCGATTGGGTGTCTACGAGGTCTTTGCGCACGCCCAGCGCGCGCACAATCCCGGCGCGCCCAAGCTGCTGGACTCGGTCCGCAACCTGAGCAGCGTGCTGCGCGGGCAGGGCTTGCGCCAGAAAGGCCCGGTCCTGCGCACCAATCAGCTGGGCATGGAGGGCGGGTTCAGCCTGCTGCCGCCCCCGCGCACCTTCCCCGCCGCCTTTCCCTGGCTGCGGCTGGACCGCATCTACCAGCGCGGCTTTGCCGTGCGCAGCGCCCGCGTGCTGAAGGGCGCGCCCTGGACAGCGCTGTCGGACCATTCTCCGATCCTGGCCGAGCTGGAGCTGCCTTGACCGTCAGCGCGCGGGCGGCTGCCCGTCGGCTGAAGTGGACCGACGATAACGACATCCAGCTTCTGTGCAACGGCGTGGCATTCTTCCCCGCGCTGTGCGCGGCCATCGATGCCGCCCAGGAAAGCGTGCACCTCGAAACCTATATGTTCGAGCTGGACGAGGTGGGCGAGACCGTCCTGGCCGCACTGGCGCGCGCCACCCAGCGTGGCGTGCGCGTGCGCGTGGTGCTGGACGGCTTCGGCTGCGCGCAGAGCGCAGCCGCCATCGAGGCCCGCGTGGCGGCGATGGGCGGGCAGTTCCGTGTCTATCGTCCCGAACCCCGGCACCTGGCCTGGCTGGTGCCCAGCCGGCGCCGCTTGCGCCGGTTGCATCGCAAGATCACCACCGTTGATGGCAAGATCGCTTTCGTTGGCGGCATCAACATCATCGACGACTTCAATACCGGCGAGCCGCCCCAGCCCGACGCGCCGCGCGGCAAGCCGCGCTATGACTACAGCTTGCGGGTGTGCGGCAGCCTGGTGGCGCATGCCGTCCATGCGCAGGACCTGCTGTGGGTGCGGATGAACCTGGCGCGCCTGCGCCGCCATCCGGCCGAGTGGCGCACGCTGCGCCTGACGCCGCCCGCCACGCCACAGGGCGAGCCTTGCGGCGCCACGCGCGCGGCGCTGATGCTGCGCGACAACGTGCGGCATCGCAAGACCATCGAGGCGGCCTACCTGCGCGCCATCGCCTCGGCCAAGCATGACATCGTCATCGCCAATGCCTATTTCTTTCCGGGCCTGGAATTCAGGCAGGCCCTGTCCCGGGCGGTGGCGCGCGGGGTCAGGGTGCGGCTGCTGCTGCAGGGCAAGGTCGAGTACCGCATGCAGTACCACGCCACTCGCGCCCTCTACGACGAATTATTGAGGGCAGGCATGGAGATATACGAATACATGCCCAGCCACCTGCACGCCAAGGTCGCGGTCATCGACGACTGGGCCACGGTGGGATCGTCCAACCTGGACCCCTTCAGCCTGTTGCTTGCGCGCGAGGCCAATATATTGGTCGATGATCCGGCATTTGCACGCAACTTGCTGGAATCGCTCGAGAAAACCATGGCTTCCGGTGGCCGGCTGGTTGAATTGCGCGCCTACGGCAAGCGGGGGTGGTTGCACCGGCTGGTGGACGCCGCTTCGCACGTCATGCTGCGTATCGGCGTCGCGTTGACCGGCAAGGGGACGGAGTACTAACGTCCGGTAATGCCTGGACACGGCTTGTGGGCGTGCCCCTTGGTTGGGGGGCACTACACTGGCGGTCCGGCGACCCCTCTGGCCGCCCGAATTCCAGTCCAGCCCGCCTAGAAGGAGACCCCGCATGTCCACCCACCCGTCGTCGAGCGACCAGCCCGCCATGTCGGTTTCCGTGCGTAAGGTGGCGGTCCTGGGGGCGGGTGTCATGGGGGCGCAGATCGCCGCGCACTGCGTGAACGCGGGCGTGCCGGTGCTGCTTTACGACCTGCCGGCCAAGGACGGCGACAAGAGCGGCATTGCCCGGCAGGCCATCGCCCGGCTGCAGAAGCTCAAGCCCGCGCCGTTGGCCGCGCCCGATCTGGCCGTGCGCATTACGCCGGCCAACTACGACGAACACCTGGACCTGCTGGCGGACTGCGACCTCGTCATCGAGGCCATCGCCGAGCGCCTGGACTGGAAGCGCGACCTCTATGAAAAGATCGTGCCGGCCCTGGGCTCGCACGTCATCCTGGCATCCAACACGTCCGGCTTGTCCATCACCGAGCTGTCCAAGGTGCTGCCTGCCGGCCTGCGGCCGCGTTTCTGCGGCGTGCATTTCTTCAATCCGCCGCGCTACATGCACCTGGTGGAACTCATCCCCACCGCCGAGACCGAATCCGGCCTGCTCGACCAGTTGGAAACCTTCCTGGTCTCGGCCCTGGGCAAGGGCGTGGTGCGCGCGCGTGACACGCCCAATTTCGTGGGCAACCGCATCGGCGTCTTCGGCATCCTGGCCGCCGACATCGAGGCGCGCAAGCACGGCCTGAGCTACGAAGTGGTGGACGAGCTGACCGGCAAGCGGCTGGGCCGCGCCAAGTCCGGCACCTACCGCACGGCCGACGTGGTGGGCCTGGACACGCTGGCGCACGTCATCGAGACCCTGCAGACGGGCCTGCCCGACGATCCCTTCAAGTCGTCCTTCGCCATGCCCGCCGCGCTGAAGAAGCTGCTGGAAAAGGAAGCATTGGGCCAGAAGGCGGGCGCGGGCTTCTATCGCAAGGAAGGCAAGGCCATCCTGCGCTGGGACAATGGCGCGGGCAAGTACGTGCCGGCCGACGGCCAGATCGACCCTGACGTGGCCGAGATCCTGGCGCAGCGCGACCCGGGCGCGCGCCTGAAGGCGCTGCGCGAGTCCGACAAGCCGCAGGCCCGTTATGTCTGGGCGCTGTTGCGCGACACCTTCCACTATGCCGCCGTGCACCTCGCGCAGATCGCCAACAGCGCGCGCGACGTGGACCTGGCCATGCGCTGGGGCTTCGGCCACGAGCAAGGCCCCTTCGAGATCTGGCAGGCTGCCGGCTGGCGCCAGGTGGCGGGCTGGATTGCCGACGATATCGAGGCGGGCGAGGCGCTGTCCTCGCAGCCGCTGCCCGAATGGGTCACCAAGGGTCCGGTGCCCGAGACCGGCGGCGTGCACACACCCAAGGGCTCGTGGAACCCGCGCCTGGGCCGCTTCGAGCCGCGCTCGACGCTGCCGGTCTACACCCGCCAGATCGTGCCGGTGCGCCTGGCTGGCGAACTGAACCGCTCCTCCACCATGGTGTCGGCCGCGGGCGGGCGCGTGGTGCTCGAGAACGACGCCATCCGGCTGTGGACGCTGCCCGCGCCGCATCCCACGGACGTCCTGGTCGTGTCGTTCAAGACCAAGATGCACACGATCAGTCCGGAGGTCACTCGCTCGCTGCTGCAGGCGCTGGACCTGGCGGAGTCCAATTTCCGCGGGCTGGTGATCTGGCAGGACAGCCATCCTTTCTCGGCGGGCGCCGACCTGAAGTCGATGGTGGCGGCCTACAAGGAAGGGGGGCCTGATGCCATCGAGCCCGAAGAGCGTCGCCTGCAGGAGCTGACGCAGCGGCTGCGCTATGCGCGCGTGCCCACCGTGGCCGCGCTGGCCGGGCTGGCGCTGGGCGGCGGCTGCGAGCTGGCCATCCATTGCGCCAGCCGCGTCGCGCACCTGGAAACGTACATTGGCCTGGTCGAAGTGGGCGCGGGCCTGGTGCCCGGCGCGGGCGGCATGGCCTACAGCGCACGGCGCGCGGCCGAGCAGCAGGCGCTGTGCGCGCCCGGCGCGCCCCTGCTGCTGTTCCTGCAGAAGTTCGCCGAAGCCATTGCCGGCGCCAAGGTGGCTGGCTCGGCACGCGAAGCCGTCACGCTGGGCTATCTGCGCGACGACGATCCGATCGTCATGAACGAACACGAATTGCTGTACGTGGCCGTGCGCCAGGCGCACATGCTGGCCGAAGCGGGCTGGCGCGCGCCGGTGCCCGCGCCGTTCCCCGTCGCGGGCCGTGACGGCATCGCCACGCTGACGGCACAACTGGTGAACATGCGCGAAGGCGGCTACATCTCGGACCACGACTTCCTGCTGGGCCGTCATGTGGCGGAGATCCTGTGCGGGGGCGACGTCGACCCGGGCACGCTGGTCGACGAGGCCTGGATCCTGGCGCTGGAGCGCAAGGCCTTCCTGGCGCTGCCTGCCGTCGAGGCCACGCAGGCACGCATCGCGTCGCTGATGACCACCGGCAAGCCGCTGCGCAACTGATATCCCGGATACCGCCACGCGCGCGGCTCGCCGTGCCTGGCCTGAAGATTGGAGACGCCATGCCCCGCACGCTACAGGACGCCTACATCGTTGCCGCCGTTCGTTCGCCGATTGGCCGAGCGCCGCGCGGCGCCTTGCGCCATGTCCGTCCGGACGACCTGCTGGGCATGACCTTGCGCGCGCTGATGGCGCGCGCGCCCAACCTGGATCCAGCCGCCGTCGAGGACGTGATTGCCGGCTGCGCCATGCCGGAAGGTTCGCAAGGCCTGAACGTGGCGCGCATCGGCGCGCTGCTGGCCGGCCTGCCCGTGACCACGGGCGGCGTGACCGTCAACCGTTTCTGCGCCTCGGGCCTGACCGCCGTGGCCATGGCGGCCGACCGCATCCGCGTGGGCGAGGCCGATGTGCTGATCGCCGCCGGCACCGAGTCCATGAGCCAGAACCCGCCCATGGGCGCGAACCCCTCGTTCAGCCCGGACATCTTCGCGCGCGACGAGAACCTGGGCATCGCGTTCGGCATGGGCCTGACCGCCGAGAAAGTGGCCCAGCAATGGAAGGTGTCGCGCGAAGACCAGGATGCCTTCGCCCTGGCCTCGCACCAGCGTGCGCTGGCTGCGCAGGCGGCAGGCGAGTTCGATGACGAGATCTTCCCGCTGGCGCTGACGCGGCGCCAGCCTGACGCCGTGACCGGCGAGGTGCACGTGCGCCAGGAACCCTTCAAGGCCGACGAGGGCCCGCGTGCCGACACCAGCCTCGAGGCCCTGGCCAAGCTGCGTCCGGTGTTCGCCGCACGCGGCAGCGTCACTGCCGGCAACAGCTCGCAGACCTCGGATGGCGCCGGCGCCTTGCTGGTGGTGTCCGAGCGCGCGCTGAAGACCCACAAGCTCACGCCCCTGGCGCGTTTCGTCAGCTTCGCCGTGCGCGGCGTGCCGCCCGCCATCATGGGGATCGGGCCGAAGGAAGCCATTCCGCTGGCCTTGAAGCACGCGGGGCTGGGCCTGGACAAGATGGGCTGGATCGAACTGAACGAGGCCTTTGCCGCGCAATCCCTGGCCGTCATCCGTGACCTGGGGCTGGATCCGGCCGTGGTGAATCCGCTGGGCGGGGCCATTGCGCTGGGTCATCCGCTGGGCGCCACCGGCGCCATGCGTTCGGCCACCGCCATCCACGCCCTGCACCGCCGCAAGCTGGACTACGCCATGGTCACCATGTGCGTGGGCACCGGCATGGGCGCCGCGGGAATCTTTCAGCGCGTTTGAAGGCCAGATTGTCGCCTTAAGGCGGAGCCTGGCTCTCGAAGAGCGGTAGAGAGGCTGCATCGTGCAGCCAGCATTACCAAAAACTGCGAGGGGCAAACACGAATCCTGCGCTGTACAGGATTACGCCAAATGCCACATGCAGGGCGAAAGCGGCCCAGGCGGGCCAGGCGCGCCGAGTAGGCACTGCGAGCAACGCAATCATGCTTTCTACGTAGAGCATGAACGTTACGGCTTGCCCCGTCCACGCGAAGTTACCTGCCGGTTGCTGATGTCCAGTTTCTACCAGGCAGATGCTGACGATCATCCCGAAAGCGTAAAGAAACCAAGCGAACTTCAATTCTGAAGGCGCCACCCCTTGCCGCCAGATGATGTACGCCGTGATAACGGGGAACAGAAGAGATCCAGGCAGTTTGCTAAGAACTTCGGCGGCTCCGCCATATACGAGGAATGGGGCAAATCCGATTCCTGTTTCCGATGCGCTGCCATAAGTCATTGTGAATTGGAAAGCCAGCACAATAGTGGCGGGCATAGCAATCAGTGCCATGTTCCGAAGTGCGGCACCGCGCTGTCCCAAAAAATATCGATACAGTTCAACTGCCATTGCGCAGGGGAGGAACGCAATCAGAAATGAAGGTTTTGATATGGCGGAGAGAAGGATGCTGGCAGGTAAAAGTACATACCAAAACAGAGTGCCCTTGCTACGGAATCCGATCATGAAATATGCAAGCATGATCGTGACCGAAAAGACCTTCAAAATAATTTGCGTAGGATTGTGATAGACCGTCGGAGCGATGTAGCCCAGATAAAAATTTGTCTTGAGTAGCGTTTGCAGGAAGACGTGGGAGGCAATGAGAACCATGACTGCCAGCGTCACCGTCATGACAATGCCATGCCTCCCTGGTGTGTCGCGTATCCGTAGCGCAATGACGCCCGCCATTGCTGCATAGCACAGCGCTAGCACGGCGATGGTGATGTGTTCGTAGGAAAAACCCGTCAGCGATGTGCCCCCAATCAACAGCAGTTGAAAGAGAAAATGGGGCGAGGTGATGTCCGATAGTTGATGAATGGACTTCGCGTAGTGGATGTGCGCGGGATAGTCGCTCCCTGCTTCGAGGTAGGGCAGGATGGGAAAAGAGAAGACAAAAAGGGCGATCAGTGCGGCAGACCAAGCTGCAATAGACTTCCCGAAACGTGCGACATGCTGTGGCACCTTGGCAGCCGATAGGGAAACGTCCTGCATGAGTGGCTCCGAGCCTAGTGATGGGGTAGTAATCGGGCCGGATTTTAACGGGTAGAACCGTGAATGCAAGATTCACGATGAGCTGTGGATTGTGCTGGAGCAGCGGGGAAATCAGCGTACGGACATCGCGTTCTTCATCTGGATGTTGTGCGTCACCAAGGCGCACAGCAACCCCAGCGCCAGGCACAGCACCAGGCCGATGCGCACGCCCGTCAGCACCGAGGCGTGCGTGATGGCGATGCCCACCGCGGCCGTGCCCGTGGCGCTGCCCACCGCGCGTGTCATCTGCACCAGGGCCGATGCGGCGCCGACGTCGGCGCGCGCGGCCAGCATCTGCATGAACAGCGTCAGGTTGGGCAGCATGAAGCCCAGGCCCACGCCATTGATCAGGAACACCAGCAGGATCCACAGGTCGGCGCTGCCCGCGCCCACCGTCAGCATCAGGCCCGAGCCGATGGCGAGCAAGGCGGAGCCGAACACCATCAGGCGTTGCGGTTCGCCCTGCCTGGGGAACAGCCGGCCATTGACGAGGCTGCCGATGGGAATGCCCACCACCAGTGGCGTCATGAGCAGGCCCGCGTGGCTGGGCGTGTAGCCCAGCTCATGCTGCAGCAGCAGCGGACCGTAGAAGATCAGGATGAACATGATGGCGCCGGTGGCCACCGCGGCGACGTTCAGCAACTGCGATTCGCGGCTGGCCAGGATGCGCAGCGGAAAGATGGGGGCGTCCACGCGGCGCTCCAGCGGCACCAGCACCCACCACGCCAGCACGCCCGTGGCGGCCAGCGCCAGGCCCCACCAGGGATGCGCCCGGTCGCCCGGCGCGAAGGCCAGTTCCAGCGCGGCCAGCGGCGCGGCCACGCCCACCACCAGCAAGGCGGCGCCCAGCCAGTCGATGCGGGGGCGGCTGGCGTGTTGCGGCTTCATGTTGGGGAAGTGGCGCACCAGCAGCAGCAGGGCAACGGCCGCTGCCACCGGCGCGATGAAGAAGGCCGCACGCCAGCCCAGCGCCTGCGTGACGGCGCCGCCCAGCACCGGTCCGATGCCGCTGGACACGGCGAAGGTGGCCGAGATCATGGCCATCCACCTGACCCGCTCGCGGGCGTCGGGAAAGAGATCCGCCGGCGCGGCGAAGGCCGTGGCGATCATCATGCCCGCCCCGATGCCCTGCACGGTGCGAAAGGCGATGAGTTGCGGCATGTTCTGGGCCAGCCCGCACAGCAGCGACCCCAGGGCCACGATGGACACCGACAGCAGCATCAGCGGCTTGCGGCCGAAGAGATCGCCCAGCCGGCCGAAGATCATGATGGAGGCCGCGGTGGCGAGCAGGTAGCCCGTGCCTGCCCAGGCATACAGCGCCATGCCGTCCAGGGCCTGGGCCACGCGGGGCAGGGAGGTGCTGACGATGGTGGAGTCGAAGGCCACCAGCACGACGGTGGCGGCCACGCCCGCCATGGCGAGGAAGAGTTCGCGGCGGGATCTTTCGGTCTTGGGACAGGGGGGAGGCGTCTGCGGCGCTTCTGGTTCCGGGCTGGGCGCGTTCATGCAGCCTAGGATATCACCGCCACTCCGGCGCAATGGTGTCAGTTTGCTATGACGTGGCGTGTGCCAGCCCGATCATTTCTTCACGAAGAAGTGATAAAGCGCCAGCACCACGACGACCGCGAGGACCGCCAGCCAGGACCAGCGCGAGGCGCACAGGCCGCGTTGCGGCTCCTCCGGCGCGGGCGGCGGTTCGGTGCGCGGCAGGCCGCTGGCGTAGTCGATGAAGGCGGTGAAGAATTTCTCGATGATGCGCTCGGCCGCGCGCCGCACGGCGATGTCGCCCAGGGCCGCCACCTTGCCGCCCACCTGGGACGCCACCGTATAGGCCAGCCGCGTGCCGCGGTCCTTGGTGCTCAGGTTGATCTGCGCGGTGCCGATGACCAGGCCGGCGGCGCGGCCCTTGCCTTCGAAGGCAAGCGTGCAGCTGTTGGGGGCGTCGACATCGGCCAGCAGCAATTCGCCTTGATACGCCGCCTCCATGCCGCCCACCTGCGTCTGCACGGTCAAGGCGAATTCGGTGTCGGCGAGCTTCTCGACCAGCACGCAGCCCGGGATGCAGCGCTGCAGGATGGCCGGGTCATTCAAGGCGTCCCAGACCTGGTGCTGGGCGGCGGGTATCCATTGGGCGTCGGCGATGCGCATGACAGTCTCCAGCCTGGTGTTTGTGATTCTTGTGATTCCATTCTGGACCTGTCGCACGGGCTTGAACAGGGGAAGAACCCTGGCAGGCATGCTGCGGCGCAGCAGTAGTATCATCCCCCGACTTACGGCCGCTGATATGCTGGCCAGAACATGACAATAACTAGCGGAGCACGGGCAAAGTGATCCTCGTGACAGGTGGGGCCGGCTTCATCGGCGGGAATTTCGTGCTCGATTGGTTGGCGCAGGGCGATGAGCCCCTCGTCAACCTGGATGCGCTCACCTATGCGGGGAATCTGCAGACGCTTGCTTCCTGCCAGGGAGATCCCAGGCACGTCTTCGTGCATGGCGACATCGCGGATGGCGCCTGTGTGGCCGCTCTGCTGGCCCGGCACCGACCAAGGGCGATCGTGCACTTCGCGGCAGAGTCGCACGTGGACAACTCCATTGCCGGTCCGCGCGCCTTCGTGCGGACCAATGTGCAGGGCACTTTCGAGTTGCTGGAGGCCGCGCGCTCCTATTGGTCCGGGCTACCGGCCGGCGAGCGCGAGGCATTTCGTTTCCTGCACGTCTCCACCGACGAGGTCTACGGAACCTTGGCGCCCGAGGATCCCGCTTTCAGCGAAACCACGCCTTATCAACCGAACAGCCCTTATTCGGCGACCAAGGCAGCCAGCGACCATCTCGTGCGAGCCTGGCATCACACCTATGGGCTGCCCACGCTCATCACTAATTGCTCCAACAACTATGGCCCCTACCAGTTTCCGGAGAAGCTCATTCCCCTGGTCATCCGCCGGGCACTGACGGGCGAGTCGTTGCCAGTCTATGGCGATGGCCAGCAAGTGCGTGACTGGCTGTATGTCGGCGATCACTGCGCGGCCATTCGCCGGGTGCTCGACGCAGGGCAGCCAGGTGAAACCTACAACATCGGCGGCCTGAACGAGCAGACTAATCTGTCAGTCGTGGCGCAGATCTGCGGTTTGCTGGATGCCCGGGCGCCGCGTGCCGACGGTCTTCCCTACGCCCGGCAGATCGCATTTGTCACGGACAGGCCCGGCCATGACCGTCGTTATGCCATCGATGCGCGCAAGATTGCCAGCGAGCTGGGCTGGCGCCCGGCTCAGACGTTCGCGGATGGACTTGCCCTGACCGTCGACTGGTATCTTGAACATGCTGAATGGGTCGATGGCGTCATCAGCGGCGCCTATCAGCGCCGCGAGGACTTGAGGCTGTAGCCGGGCGAAAGTCCGCATCGCCTTCCTTCCCTGCTCATGTCTCTCTCATCCATGTCCACTCCCAAGACCGTCGCCATCATCCAGTCCAGCTATATCCCTTGGAAGGGATACTTCGACATGATCCGGCGCGCGGATGCATTCATTTTCCTGGACGATGTCCAGGCCACGCGCCGGGACTGGCGCACGCGCAATCGCATCAAGACCGCCAATGGCGAGCAGTGGCTGAGCGTGCCGGTGCACCAGGATCGCCAGACGCGAATCTGCGATGTCCACGTCTCTGATCCCAAGTGGGCTGCGAAGCACTGGCGCTCCATCGAGCAGGCCTATGCGCGCGCGCCCTTCATGGCCGAGTTGCGCTCCTGGCTGGCTGGCCTGTATGAGCAGGCTGGCGAGCTGCAGCGTTTGACCGACGTCAACCGATTTTTCATTGAGGCCTGGGCGCAGTACCTGGGTATTTCCACGACGTACCACGCATCTTATGATCTCGTGCCGCTGGACGAATTGGATGCGCTGGACCCTACGACCCGCCTTGCCGTGTTGTGCCAGCGCGCGGGCGGCACCCATTATCTTTCCGGTCCGTCGGCACAGGCGTACATGGACGTATCCATCTTCAGCTCGCGTGGAATGAGTGTCGAGTGGATGCGTTACGACGGCTACCCGGAATACCCTCAGTTGCATGGGCCGTTCCGCCATGATGTGTCGCTGCTGGACCTGCTGCTCATGACCGGGCCCGATGCCCGAGCCTATCTGAACCAATCGACCGACGGCCTCCTGGCGTCCTCCCTGGCATGAAGCTCTCGATCGTCACCACTCTCTATCGCTCCTCGCCTCATCTGGAGGAGTTTCATCGCCGGGCCAGCGAAGTGGCCCGGGCGCATGCCGGACAGGATTACGAGATCGTCATGGTCAATGACGGTTCGCCGGATGATTCCCTGCAGATCGCCCTGGCGCTGATGCAAGGCGATCCACATCTGAAGGTCGTCGATCTTTCGCGTAACTTCGGACATCACAAAGCCATCATGGAAGGGTTGGTCCACAGTGCGGGGGAGGAAGTGTTCCTGTTGGACAGTGACCTGGAAGAGCTGCCGGAATGGCTGCCCGACTTCGCCCGGCAACGGCTCGACGATGCCGCCGACGTCGTGTACGGCGTGCAGGCGCGCCGAAAGGGGGGCTGGATGGAGCGCTGGTCTGGCGAGCTGTTCTACATACTCATGCGCGGGCTGGCGGGCATTTCGCTGCCGCGCAATCTGGTCACGGCCCGATTGATGACCCGGCGTTACGTGGACGCGCTGTTGCAGTTCCGCGAGCGCGAGGTGTTTCTTGCGGGGCTGTGGTATCTCACCGGTTTTCGCCAGGTGGCGCAGCAGGTGACCAAGCTCAGTCACAGTGAAACGACTTACGGTTTCCGGCAAAAGGCCTATCTGCTGGTCAACTCGGTCGTTTCCGTCAGCAATCGTCCGTTGATCCTTATTTTCTATACGGGCATGAGCATTTTCGCCGCCGCCTTGCTCTACACCGCCTATCTTGTATTCAATTGGCTGATTGCCTCCCGGCCGCCCGACGGCTGGACATCCGTCATGGTGTCCGTCTGGTTGCTGGGCGGACTGGTGATTTCCTTCCTGGGCGTGATCGGCATCTATCTGTCCAAGGTCTTCTCCGAAACCAAGCAGCGCCCCAACACCATTGTCAGGAAAGTGCACGTCCATGCCGAACACCGATAATCTCCTGCGTGAGGTCGCCGATTACTACACCGGCAAGCTGCGCACGTATGGCACGACATCTCGTGGCGTGGACTGGAGCACCGAGGAAGGCCAGAACCTGCGGTTCGCGCAACTGCGCAGGCTGCTGCCGCCTGGCGAGGTGCCGTGCTCGCTGCATGACATCGGCTGTGGCTACGGCGCATTGCTGCGGTTCCTGGCGGCCAGCCATCCGGGGGTGACGTACCAGGGCTGGGACATCAGCGAGGAAATGATCCTCGCAGCCCGCGCGGCCGCGGGCGTGCATGATGGGGCGAGCTTTCACATCGGTGCCTCGCCTGACGCCCAGGCAGATTACTGCGTGGCCAGCGGCATCTTCAACGTTCGCCTCAGCCGTGGCGACGAAGAGTGGCTGGCCTATATGACCTCCACGCTGGATGTCATGGATCGCGCCAGCACCAAGGGGTTTGCATTCAACTGCCTGACGTCCTATTCGGACGAGGACCGGAAGCGTCCCGACCTGTACTACGCGGATCCGGGATTCTGGTTCGACCTGTGCAAACGTAAATA
This sequence comes from Orrella dioscoreae, assembly GCF_900089455.2. NCBI lineage: Bacteria > Pseudomonadati > Pseudomonadota > Betaproteobacteria > Burkholderiales > Alcaligenaceae > Orrella > Orrella dioscoreae. The sequence goes on along the minus strand of NZ_LT907988.1, from coordinate 4,752,061 downwards.
CGCCCGCAATGTGGCGTTGCTGCACGATTATGATCTCTACGAGTTCACTATCCTGGTAAGGAAATAGATGAAGCCTCTCGTCATCTTCGGCGCTGGCGATATTGCCGAGCTTGCGCATTATTACTTCACCACAGATGCCGGGCGCGAGGTGGCGGCGTTTACGGTCGACAGGGCGTACCTGCCCGACGGTGATTTCCAAGGCTTGCCCGTGGTGGCGTTCGAAGAGGTGGCGCAGCGCTTCCCACCCGATACCCACGATATGTTCATCGCGCTCAGCTACACGAAACTGAATCGGTTGCGCCGCGAGAAATTCGACGCGGCAAGGGCGGCGGGATATCGCCTGGCCAGCTATGTCAGTTCGCGATGCACCTATCTCGCACCGAACCCGCCTGGGGAGAACGGCTTCATCCTGGAGGACAACACCGTCCAGCCTTTCGTCTCGATCGGCGAGAACGTGACGCTCTGGAGCGGTAATCACATCGGCCATCACAGCACGATTGAAGACGACGTCTTCATTGCGTCTCACGTCGTGGTATCGGGTGGCGTGCGCATTGGCGAAGCCTGCTTCATCGGTGTGAATGCCACCTTGCGTGACCATCTCGTCATCGGCCCGCGTTGTGTCATCGGCGCAGGCGTCACGCTGCTGGCAGACGCCGAGCCCGAGGGCGTCTATGCCGCGGCAGCAGCCGAACGTTCGAGAGTGCCCAGTTCGCGCCTCAAGCGCATTTGATTCGTCCCGGAGTGTCCCTCATGTCTGAGGTCCCCAGCTATGGCGTGACGGCGTTTAGCGCCTATGCCGGCCTTGGCAAGCCAGTACGCGCGCTCGACGCGCCGGACCTGCGGCGGATAGTGTTCGTCGCTGTGCATCGCGCAGGCGCTGCTACTGTCGTAGCCAGACTGCGGGAGCGTGGATTCCACCCCTTCCTCCTGGAGATCTGATGCAGGACAGTGCCGCAATTCAGCTATGGCGCCCCTTGGGTCAGGTGCAGGATGGCCTGGCTGGGCTGGATTGGGCCGCCAGTCACGCCAGTTACCCGACGGCATTGCCGCTCGATGACCGCCGTGTGCGGGTGTATTTCTCTCCCCGTGATTCTCAAGGCCGATCCCAGTTGGCGAGTCTCGATATCGAAATCGACCGGGACAGGCATGCACGGATCGGCGCGGTGCGCGGTCCGTTGCTTGCGCCGGGCGCTCGTGGCGCCTTCGACGCGGATGGCGTGACGGTGTCGTGCGTGGTGAGTGTCAGCGACACCCTGCTGGCGTACTACCTGGGTTGGTCCCTGGGCAAGGGCGTGCCATTCACTAACTTCATCGGGCTTGCGGTCTCGCACGATGCGGGTTCGACCTTCGTGCGCCATGCCGTTGCGCCCATCGTGGGCCGCAGCGAGGCCAATCCGTTCACGCTGGGCTATCCATGGGTGTTGCGCGATGGTGATGCGTGGACGATGTGGTTCGGTTCCCACCTGGCCTGGGGGGCGCAGGGGCTGGAGATGCAGCATGTCGTGAAGTCCGCGACCTCGCCGGATGGCTTGCAGTGGCAGGCTGACTCCCGGACCGTGGTGGGCCTGGCCGGTGCGGCGGACCCGCAGGAGTACGCAGTGTCCCGGCCTTGCGTGGTGGCGCGCGGTGAGCGGCAGTTCATGTGGTACGCCCGGCGCAATCCTGACTACCAGCTCGGTTTCGCGTCGCGGCGGACCGGCGGCGATTGGGTACGGCAAGATGACCAGTTGCGGTTCCTGGGGCAGCCCGAGGCCTGGGAGGACACCGAAAGGACCTATCCCTGCGTCTTTGCGCTACAAGGCACGTATTACATGCTCTACAACGGCAATGGCTATGGTCGTAGCGGATTCGGCCTGGCCAGGCTGGAGAACCCTGAATGTCTGGCCGAGTGAGCCCGGACGCATCTGTGGCGGTGAATACGAAGATGAGTGACAGGGCCGGGCGTTTGCGCCTGCTGAAGCAGCTGATCTCCTATGGCACGATAGGGGTACTCAGCAATCTGGCGGGCTATCTGGTCTACCTGGGCCTGACGACGCTGGGTACGACACCCAAGATGACGATGACCGTGCTTTATGCGGTGGGCGCCACGTTGAGCTTCCTGGCTAACCGGAAGCTCACGTTTTCCCACGAGGGCAGCCTGCTGGGCGCTGCGGGCCGTTACGTGCTGGCCCACCTCGTGGGGTACTCGATCAATTTCGCGCTGCTGTGGGGCTTTGTCGACCGGCTGGGCTACCCGCATCAATGGGTTCAGGCCATTGCCATTTTCGTCGTCGCGGCCTTTCTCTTCGTGGCGATGCGGCTCTTTGTCTTTCGCCCCGCGGCCTCAATGCCCAAAAACTCAGAGGGCTGAGCAAAGCGTCGCAATGACGCGCGCTTGGTCCGACTCCGTGATGTCCGCGTACACGGGAAGGCGCACTTGCGCGCTGGAGACGTGTTCGGTCACGCTCAGTGCGCCGGATGCACGGCCGTGGCGCAGGCCGGCGGGCGACGCATGCAGCGATACATAGTGGCTGGTCGCCTGGATGCTCTGTTCCCGCAGCGCCTGCAGGACGCGCGTACGTTGCGCTTCGCTGTCCAGCACGAGCGAGAAGATGTGGCCATTGTGCCGCGCTTCTTCAGGGATGGCCTGCAACCGCAGTTTGCCCGCAGCCTCCAGAGGCAGCAGGGCATCCCGATAGCGCTGCCAGGCGGCCAGCCGTCGTGCCGTGATGGCTTGGCTGTCCTCGAGCTGCGCAAGCAGGAAGGCCGCGGTCAACTCGCTGGGCAGGTATGACGAACCAACGTCCTGCCACGTGTATTTGTCGACGTCGCCACGCAGGAAGCGCGAGCGGTCGGTGCCTTTCTCCCTCAGGATCTCGGCGTGTTCCGCATGCGCATCGTCACGCACGAGCAGTGCGCCGCCTTCGCCGGCGACGATGTTCTTCGTCCCGTGGAAGCTGAGCGCGCCGAAATCTCCCAACGTGCCCAGCGCCTGGCCTCGCCACGTCGCGCCGAGTCCCTGGGCGGCATCTTCCAATACCTTGAGTCCGTGGCGCGCCGCGATGGCATTGATGGTGTCCATGTCGCAGCCGACGCCGGCATAGTGCACGGGTACGATGGCGCGCGTCTTGTCCGTGATGGCGGCTTCGATGAGCGTTTCGTCAAGGTTCAGCGTGTCCGCCCGGATGTCCACGAACACGCAGGTCGCGCCGCGCAGCACGAAGGCGTTGGCGGTGCTGACGAATGTGAACGAGGGCATGATGACCTCGTCGCCGGGCTGGATGTCGCAGAGCAAGGCGGCGATCTCGAGCGCGCCCGTGCAGGAGTGCGTCAGCAGGGCATGGGGGGAGCCCAGCTGGGACGCCAGCCATGCGTGGCATTTCTGTGTGTAGGGGCCATCTCCCGCCAGGTTGCCGCTGTCGATGACGTGTTTCAGGTAGTCGATTTCACGGCCGGTGATCGGCGGACGATTGAAGGGGATGGTGTCCATGGCTTTGCGATGAGGGGGCGGTGATCAGCGGACGTCCTGCGTCAGCCGGCGAAGATAGTCAGCATAGGCATTCTTGCCGATCTGGTCGGCCTGGCGCAGTAACGCTGCATTGTCGATCCAGTGGTTGCGCCAGGCAATTTCTTCCAGGCACGCGATCTTCATGCCCTGGCGGCGCTCGACGGTGGCGACCAGGTTCGCGGCGTCGAGGAGCCCATCGGCCGTACCCGTGTCCAGCCAGGCGAATCCGCGTCCCAGCCGCTCGACATGCAACGCATCCTGCTCCAGGTAGATCCTGTTCAGGTCCGTGATCTCGATCTCTCCCCGCGGGGAAGGCGCGAGGCGTTTCGCGTGCGCGACCACGGTGTTGTCGTAGAAGTACAGACCGGTGACAGCATGATTGGAACGAGGCTTTGCAGGTTTTTCCTCCAGGCTGATGGCCTTGCCCTCGGCGTCGAACTCGACGACGCCGAACGCACGGGCATCCATGACCTCGTAGCTGAACACCGTGGCGCCCTGACGTCTGCTCATGGCGCGCTCCAGCGACGTGGAGAGGCCGACGCCATAGAAAATGTTGTCCCCGAGGATGAGCGCGACGTCGCTGTCACCAATGAATGACTCTCCAACCACGAAGGCGTCAGCCAGTCCGCGGGGCGTCTCTTGCGCGGCGTAGGACAGCTTCAGCCCCAAGGGGGCGCCATCACCGAGGAGTTCCTTGAAACGGGGGAGATCCGTCGGTGTGGAAATGATCAGAATTTCCTGGATCCCCGCGAGCATCAGTACCGACAAGGGGTAATAGACCATGGGCTTGTCGAAGATGGGCAGCAACTGCTTGCTGATGCAACGGGTCATCGGGTAGAGCCGCGTGCCTTGGCCGCCGGCGAGGATGATGCCTTTTCTCATTGGGTATGTTGCTCCAGGGGCGAGATGCCCGGCGTCAATGTTCAGAAGGGACAGATCGAGAACGGAGGCAGCTGGCTTCAGCTGTCTGCGCCGGGCGTACAGGCTTGAGGAGCTGCTGGCGTCGGGACTCTGGGTAGCCTCCCGCGCCTGGCGGGGTATCGAGCTTGGCGACGACTGCAAAGTCTTGCTCAATCTGGCCGAGCCCCAATGTCTGCGTCAGCGTGTCGGGCAGGCTACGCGGGCCTTCGGGTTCGCGCAACAACCAGGCTTGTGCCAAGTCGTCGCAGGACTCCAGGCGCAGCATGTTGATGGCGAACGGTCCGCTGAGGCTATAGCCGCCGATCAGCCAGGCAGATCCAGTCGGTTTTGCCTGCAGGGCATACAGGACGGTCGGCGATTGTCCTGTCAAGTCTATCAGCGGCGTGTCGGGCAGGAACCCAGCTTGCGTGGCGTCCCGCGTCAGCGCTTCGAGATAGCGTGCAGCGTCCGCCGTGATGGTCAGGCGCGAATCCGTGTTGCCCACGGCAACGGGGTGGGTGTTGGTCCAGATGAGTGCGGGTTGGCGGTAAGGCTGGGTGAGGCCCGTCCCCACCATAACGACCGTGAGAAGCTGGGTGGCTGCCGCGGCAGGCAGCAGTGCGGGGGGCTTGCCATGCAGGGCGCGTGCACTCACGAAGAGCAGCACGCCGCCCAGTATCCAGAAATACAGGGCGAAGCCCCCCAGATTCCAATACTGGTTGTTCGTGCCGAAGGCGTATGCGTGCGGAAGACAAAGCAGCGTGATGAGCAAAGCGGCTACGACCGGATCCAGTTGCGGCGTCTGGTTGCCGACCTTTGCCAGGTAGTAGAGCGTGGCTGGCAACAGACCCAGCACGATTCCCCAGCCGAGCATGCCGTGAAAGAGGGAGCCCGGCAGCGTGATTGGAATGTTGCCGAGGCTGAGAGCCACCGCCGTGACGCCCAGGGCAAGGCTGCCTGCAATCGCAAGAGAGCGGATCAGTTTTTTGTCGAAGCAAGCGAGCGCTGTCAGCGCCGCGGTAAGCAGCGCCAACTGAACCAAGTGATTGAAAAGCGCGGGCTCCAGCACGAACGTATCTATCTTCAGCAAGCTGAGCCAGTCGTGCCCGCCGCCCAACTGATAGTCGCTGTGCTGTGTGCGCTGCAGGCGTTCAAGGAATGCCGTGGGCGTGCCGTCTATCCCTATGGCTGCGAGGAGCAGACTGCACGCAGCCACAGCAACGGCGATCACGAGCACGGGCAGATTGCGTCGAGGGCGACCTGCCAGGCACAGGAACGCGAGCAAACCCAGGATGATCGCGGAGGTGGGCTTGGCAAGGAAACACAAGGCGCCACCAACGCCAATGACCAGGCCGCATAGCCATGCCCGGCGCTGTGGATGCAGGGCGAGTACCACGCCCCAGAGTGTCAGCGTCAGCGCTTGCAGATTGAGAGTGTTGTAGTTCGGGGTGAGCAGGTTGTTGTTGAATGCAGCCAACGCACCGCAGGCGAGCGCGCCTGACGTACAGAGCCCCTGAATGGGCCGCCAGAGCGCGCCTGCACCAGCGGCTGTCAGGCTGTAGCGCAGTACGCCATGGGACAGTCCCCAAGCCAGGCCGAAGGTCAGGAGGATATTGGCCCGGCGCAGGGCGGCAATGTCCCCGTCCAGCAGGACATACAAGAGGTGATAAACGAACCCGAACTGGGTGGGCGAAACCGCGTATTCCCCAGGACTCCTGAGCCAATTCAGGTAAAAGCCTTCGTCCGTGAAGTCCAGGCCATAGCTGGCGTAGTGCAGCATCCAGCCGAGCGTCAACACCGTGACCAGGGCTAGCGCGGCATATGGCAAGAGGACCAGCCGGGATTCGGGATGGGTGATGGGAGGCGGCATGATGTGGGCAAGGGGCGGACTGCCGCCGGGAGGCGCTGCATTCCAGACTTGCGCGATAATAATTCAGTTCCTCGCCCGCGGCAGTCGTCTAATGCATCGAGTGCTTGTGGCTAGCGCACGGTGTTGTACATTCCAAGCTGCCCAACGGACAGGCGCCGCATCGCCTATCGCATTCCTCCATGCCCACCCGCATCCTAATCGTACGCACCTCCTCGCTCGGCGACCTGGTGCACATGCTGCCCGCGATCTCCGACATCGCCGCGCATGTGCCCGGGGCCCAGATCGACTGGCTGGCCGAGGAGTCCTTTGCCGAGATTCCCGGCTGGCATCCCGCCGTCAACGAGGTCATCCGCGTGGCGCATCGCCGCTGGCGCAAGGCCTGGTGGTCGGCGCCGGTGCGGGCCGAACGCGCGGCGCTGCGCCAGCGTTTGCGCGACGTGCGCTATGACATCGTGCTGGATATGCAGGCGCTCATGAAGTCCGCCTGGCTGGTGCGCCAGGCGCGCGGCGTGAAACATGGCCTGGATTGGCGCTCGGCGCGCGAGCCCCTGGCGTCGCTGTTCTACGACGTGCGGCATCGGGTGGAATTCTGGCAGCCTGCCGTCATCCGCCAGCGCAAGCTGGCGGCGTCGGTGTTCGGCTACACGCCCCAGGGCGCACCGGATTTCGGCCTGCAGGCCTTTGCCCGCGTGCCGGGCCAGGCGCCCGCCGAGGGACAGGCCACCGGATCGCCTTACGCGATCATCATGCCGTCGGCCAGCCGCGACGACAAACTCTGGCCGGTGGAAGACTGGCAGGCGGTGTTCGACCAGCTGCAGGAAGCGGGCCTCGGCCTGCGCCTGCTGGCGGGCAATGCCGCCGAAACCGCGCGGGCGCAATCCTTGATCGTGGCGCGCGAGAATGCCGTGGTGCTGCCCCGCATGGGCCTCACCGAGATCGCCCGCGAGCTGGCGGGCGCACGTCTCATGGTGGGGCTCGATAGCGGGCTGACCCACCTGTCGGCCGGCCTGGGCCGCCCCACCGTGGGCATCTACAAGGCTTCCACGCCTGTCCGCACGCCGCTGGTGGGGAGCGCCTACACCGCCAGCCTGGGCGATCGGGGGGCGCCGCCTTCGCGGGACGCGGTGCAACGCGCCGTCGAACAGGCGCTGGGCGAAGCGCCGGACGCCTGACATGCCGGGACGTACCCTCTATACCTGGGCCCTGCGTCTGCTGGCGCCGGTGCTTTGGCTATGGATGTGGCGCCGTGCCCGCAAGGCTGGCGGGCACTGGCACATCCTGGGCGTCGAGCGCCTCGGCTGGGTCACGCCATCCGCCCCCGACAACCGGCCGGTCTGGGTGCATGCGGTCAGTCTGGGCGAGACGCGGGCCGCCGAACCCTTGCTGCGCGCGCTGCTGGCGCGCGGCCTGCCTGTATTGCTGACCCACATGACGGCGACAGGCCGCGCCGAAGGGGCGCGCCTGTTCCCTGATGCGATCGCGCAAGGCCAGTTGCGCCAAGCCTGGCTGCCCTACGATTTCCCTGGCGCCACCCGGCGCTTCCTGGCGCGGGCCAGGCCGCGCTGCGGGGTGCTGATCGAACGAGAGGTGTGGCCGAACCTGCTTGCGCAGGCGCGCAAGCAGGGCGTGCCCATGGCGCTGGCCAGTGCGCGCTTTTCCCCGTCGTCGCTGGCGCAGGCGCGCTGGCTGGGGGAGGCGCTGCGCGAGGCGTTGGCCGGGCTGGATATCGTGCTGGCCCAGACCGCCGAAGATGGCGGGCGTCTCGCGCTGGCGGGCGCGCGGGACATCCAGGTCGTGGGGAATCTCAAATTCGATCTCACGCTGCCGCCAGACCAGGTCTCGTCGGGCAAGGCCTGGCGCCAGGCACTGGGACGTCCGGTGCTGGCGGTTGCCAGCACGCGTGAAGGCGAAGAGGCCATGCTGCTTGCCGCGCTGCGGGCGCATCCTCTGCCCAAGGTGAACGACCAGGCCCCGCTGGTCGTGCTGATTCCTCGCCATCCCCAGCGTTTTGGCGACGTGGCGGACCTGTTGCGCGCGCAAGGGGTTTCCTTCGCACGCCGCAGCGAGGGCGCGGACGTGGCCGCGCTGGCTGACAAGGCGGTGCTGCTGGGCGACAGCCTGGGCGAGATGCCTTTCTATTACGCGGGGGCGGACGTGGCCATCGTGGCGGGCAGTTTTGCGCCGCTTGGGGGGCACAACCTCATCGAGGCCTGCGCCGCGGGCGTGCCGGTGGTCGTGGGGCCGCACACCAAGAATTTCGCGCAGGCCGTCGACGATGCCGTGGCGGCGGGAGCCGCCCTGCAGGTGCTGGATGCCGATGCGGCGATCGACTTTGTCAGCGCCCTGCTGAACGACGGGCCGCGGCGTGCCGCCATGGCCGAGGCCGCGCGCGCCTGGCAGGTCAGCCATGTGGGGGCGACGGCGCGCATCATGGACGCGCTGCCGCTGGACTGAGTCGGCTCAGCGCGCGCTGGGCGGCAGGACGATGATGGCGTCCGGCTGCATCTGCCGGGCCGCCTGGCCCGGCTTGCGGCCTGTTTCCGCGGGCGGAACGCCCAGCCAGCCGCGGCCCAGCGCGAAGAACGCCAGGTTCACCAACAAGATAAGAATGAAAAGCCCGCGCATGGATTCAGGTCTCGTGCAGGCCGGCGCATGCGCGCACGGCGGATGGGGGGCGTGGCAGGGTCCGGGTCATGCGCCCTCGGCCGTTTCGGTGGCCGCCGCCAGCGCGGCCAGGCCGTCCAGGACGGGATTCGGCACCCAGCGCGGCACAACGGCCGGCAGGCCGAGATGGCGGGTCAGTTGATCCAGCAGCGTTTGCGTCTGGGCCTCGACATCGGGCCAGCCGCCGCCGCTCACGTGCAGTACGGGCGCCTGGCCGAAGGTTTCCCAAGCCCGCAGCCATTGTCGCAGGACGGCGCCTGCCTGGGCAGCCGCCACGCCGGTGCTGATGGCGTCATGGGTGTTGGTGGGGAAGTCGTGCAGTGTGCCGTCGGCCAGCGGCAGGTTGGCCGTGCCCTGGGTCAGCGACGCGCGCATGAGCGAGGGGCCGGGCAGGATGAGGCCGCCGCGGAAGACATCGTCCGGGCTGGTCAAATCCAGCGTGGTGGCCGTGCCGAACGTCGCCAGCAGCAGGGGCGGGCGCGGCGCGGGCATGGCGGCCCAGATGCCCAGCATGCCCATCCAGCGGTCGGGCCCCAGTTGCGTGGGGGTGTCATAGCCATTGCGCAGCCCCAGCAGCGCGGGTGCCGGCCGTATCCATTCCAGCATGTAGCCTGCCTGATCCAGCAATGCCTGCAGCCTGCCGCCCAAGGCATCGCCGGCCACGTTCACGCCCAGCGCGCGGCGCCGCTGGCCGGCCTGGGCGGAAGGCCAGGCGGCCATGCGGGCGGGCAACTGTTCCAGCTCTGCGTGCGGCAAGGTAATCACGTCGGCCGCGCGCGCCTGGCCGGCCACGCGCCAGCCCAGCTTGATGCGGCTGTTGCCGGCGTCGACGAGCAGCATCATCGCGCGCGCACCGAGATTTCGCCGACCGAGATGGGCACGCGTCCTTGCCCGGCATCGACCAGCAGGCGGCCGTCGCCGTCGGTGCCTTGGGCCAGGCCCGAGAACAGCACGCGGCCATCCTCGATCACATTGACCTCCCGGCCCGCCAGCGCATCCACCTGGGCGTGGCGGGAAATGAAGGGCGCGTAGCCCTGGCGGGCATACTGCACCACCGCTTCCAGCCAGGCGCGCGCCACGTCCGCGACCAGGGTCGCCAGCGTGTCGCCTGCTGCCGGCAAGCCGCCGCGCACCTGCGTCCAGTCCGCGATCTCGCGGCCGAGCTCGGCGGACAGGCGGCCGGCCTCGCGCAGGTTGATGCCGATGCCCATGACCACGACGGGCGTGGCTTCGCCGGGCGCGCGCGCGGTTTCCACGAGGATGCCCGCCAGCTTGCCGTCGCCGAATTGCAGGTCGTTGGGCCATTTCATGCGCAGCGCCGGCGCGGCGGCGCCAGCCTGCGCGCGCAGGGCTTCGCATGCCGCGATGCCGCTGATGGGCGAGAGCGCCGGCAGCTTCGCCAGCGGCAGCGGCACGTCGAAGGCGCAGGAAAACATCAGGGCGTCGCCCGCGTGATTGGTCCAGACCCGTCCGGCGCGGCCTCGGCCGCTGTCCTGGCGATAGGTGCCGCGCAGCCAGGGCTGCGAGGCGTCCTGGCCTTCCCGGACGCGTGCCAGCATGTCGGCGTTGGTCGAGCCGGTCACGTCCAGCCATTCCGCGCGCGTGAAGGCGGGCAGGCGGCTGGCGATCCGGGCCGCCATCTCGGGGGCGTCCAGCAAGGGGGCGGAGGGGGAGGGAGTCTGCATGGCCGCGATTTTAGGCGCGTTTTCGCCGCGCACCCCCACGGTGGGCAGTCCGGCGCGGGGCTTTGCTACAGTTGCACGCGGAGCGGCCGCCTTTGGCGGCGGCCGCACATGACCCACGCAGGATGATCCGCCATGGCAGCACGTACCGACACCGAAACCTTCCCCGGACCCGCCGGCCGCATCGACTGTGCGCTGGATTGGCCCGAGGACACCCCGCGCGGCTGGGCGCTGGTGCTGCATCCGCATCCCCTGCAGGGCGGTGCGCGCGAGAACAAGGTGGTGACCACCATCGCGCGCGCCTGCGTGCAGCATGGCCTGGTGGCGGTGCGCCCGAACTTCCGTGGCGTGGGCGCGTCGGCGGGCGAGTTCGACCAGGGGCGTGGCGAGACGGACGACATGAATGCCCTGGTCGCCGAGTTCGTGTCGCGCTATCCCGAGGTCGCGCAAGGGCGTTGGCTGCTGGCGGGATTTTCCTTCGGCAGCGCCGTGGCGGCGTGCGTGCAGGGCAGCCAGGCGCAGGCAGGCGCGCGCCTGCCCGATGCGCTGATCCTGGCCGGGACGGCCGTCAAGCGCTTCGACACGGGCGTTGCCCAGGTGCCGGCCGATGCGCTGCTGGTGCATGGCGAGGAAGACGACGTCGTGCCGCTGGCCGAGGTCATGGAATGGGCGCGGCCGCAGTCCCTGCCGGTGACGGTGGTGCCCGGCGCCGGCCACTTCTTCCACGGCAAGCTGCTGGTCCTGCGCCAGCTGGTGCAGACCCGCCTGCAGGCGCTGTAAGTCAGTCCACCCCGAAGCGCTGGCGCGCCTCCCCCTCAAGAGGGGGAGGCCGGCGGACCGGCGCCGCGGCATCCTGGGTCGTGCCTGGCTAGGACAGGCCGGGTGCGTCGGGTTGCTGTTGCTGGGCCCGCACGAAGCGTTCGAACTCATCCGAAGGCAGCGGGCGCGCCAGCAGGTAGCCCTGCACCTGGTCGCAGGACAGGTCGCGCAGTTTGCGCATCTGGCTTTCGGTTTCCACGCCTTCGGCCACCACCTGCATCTTCAACGAGTGCGCCAACGCCACGATGGCCGAGACGATGGCTTCGCCTTCCTCGCCGTGCGTATCCAGCCCGTTGGTGAAGAAGCGGTCGATCTTCAGTTGCTGCACGCGGAACTGCTGCAGGTAGGCCAGGCTGGAATAGCCGGTGCCGAAGTCATCGATGGCCACTTCGAAGCCGACGCGGTGGAAGGCCCGGATCACCTCGCCCGTCATGCGGGCGTTGTCCATGGCCACGCTTTCGGTGATCTCGAAGATGATGCGCCTGGGCGAGATGCCGGCCTCGCGCGTGATGGCGTGCATGCCTTCGACGATATCGGGATGGGCCAGTTGCTTGGGCGACAGGTTCACCGCGATGACGAGATCCGGCATGCCTTGGCGCTCCCATTCGCGCAACTGGCGGCAGACGTGCCGCACCACCCAATAGCCGATCTCGATGATCTGGCCGGAGCGCTCTGAGATGGGGATGAATTCGCTGGGCGGGACGATGCCCAGCGTGGGGTGGTTCCAGCGGATCAGGGCTTCGGCGCCGGTCAGGCGCTGCGTGGCGCCGTCGAACTTGGGCTGGAAGTGCAGCGTCAGCGTGTCATGGGTCAATGCTTCCTGCAGGCCTTGCTGCAGCAGCAACAGGCGCATGGCCTGCTCGCCCATCGCGGGCTCGTAGTGACGGTAGGTGTTGCGGCCATTCTGCTTGGCCGAATACATGGCGATGTCGGCGTTCTTGATCAGGCCGTCGACGGTGTCGGCGTCGCCCGGGAACATTGCGATGCCGATGGAGGGCGTCACGCGCAGCGCGGTGCCGTCGATCAGCAGGTCCTGGCGCATGGCCTCCAGGATCTGGGTGGCCATCTGGCCGGGGAACTCGGCGCCATCCAGGTTTTCCAGCACGATGACGAATTCGTCGCCGCCCAGTCGGGCCACCATGTCGTTCGGGCGCACGCACTGGCGCAGGCGCTGGGCGAAGGCCTTGAGCATGCCGTCGCCGACGGAGTGGCCCAGCGAGTCGTTGATGGTCTTGAAGCCATCCAGGTCCATGAAGAGGACCGCCAACTGACGGCCGCGTGGCCGCGCACGTGCCAGGCACAGCGCGACGTGGTTCAGCAGCGTGGAACGGTTGGGCAGCTCGGTGAGCGGATCGACCGTTTCGAGCCGGCGCAGCGCGCTGCTGATGCGCAGCAGCGAGCCCTTGAGTTCGCGGGTGGAACTGTCGTAGCGCTGGTCCAGCATGCTCAGGACCAGCGTGATGGTGAGCAGGGTCAGCGTGATGGCCGCCGCCGCCATGCCCAGGCCGGCGTTGTCCAGGCCGTTGGCCGCCAGGCAGACGGTATCGGGCGCGAAGCTGGCGGCGGCCATGCCGGTGTAGTGCATGCCGGTGACGGCCAAGGCCATGATGATCGAGGCTGCCAGGCGCTTGCGCTGCAGGCCATGCGTGCCCGCCGCGCGCAGGGCGTGCGCGATCCACATGGCGGCGATGGAGGCCGCCACCGCGATGAAGGCCGACAGCAGGAACAGCCAGGGATTGAAACGGATGGGCGGGAACATGCGCATGGCGTCCATGCCCAGGTAATGCATGGTGGCGATGCCCGCGCCCATGACGACGCCGCTGGCGACCAGCCGGCGCATGCCCAGCACGCTGTTGCTGGCGACATGCAGCGCGATGCCCGAGGCTGCAATGGCGATCAGCAGCGAGGCGGCCGTCATCAGCAGGTCGTAGCCGATTTCGATGGGAAGGGAGAAGGCCAGCATGCCCACGAAATGCATGCACCAGATGCCGGTGCCGAGGGCGATGGCGCCACCCGTCAGCCAGAGCAGGCGTTGCCGGCGGTCCGCCAGCAGGGCAAGGCGGCTGGTGAGGCTAAGGGCGGTATACGAGGCCAGACCTGCAATCAGCAGGGAGATCAGGACGATCCGTAAATCGTAGGTTCCAGTCATACGGGGGCATGCGGGGCGTGCGTGAACAAGGCTGGCCAGGGGGAAAAGGGCGGCTAATCATAGCGTAGGCAGTCCGCTGCGGCGGACGGGCCGTGGCCAAAGAATCCCAGGGTTGCTGTTGCATCGGGTTGCATATCCGTGACGCCCGGGTGCACTGCGCGGAACCCTTTGGCCATGAGCGGGTCGGACAGCCTGCCTATAATGACGAGCCTCGGCGCCGCGGAAAGCGTTCCCGCGTGCCTGCGCCGACACTTCCTACCCTTTATTGCGATGCTCATGACGAATTTCCCTGCCGCCGCGCGACTCCCGTTCTCCGCCGCCCGCCTTGCGCTGGCCGGCCTGCTCCTGGCGATGGCGCCGGCGCTTGCGCCTGCCCAGAGCCAGAATCCGCAGGTGGCGCAGACTGGCCGTGACACAGGCGCGGGCTCGACCGTCGTGCCGGTTTCCGAACTCTCGACCATTCCCGCGCCGGCCATCGCCGCCCGCGCCTGGATCTCCATCGACGTCACCAGCGGACAGGTGCTGGCCGCGTCCAACCCCGACCAGCAGGTCGAGCCGGCCTCGCTCACCAAGATCATGACCGCCTTCGTGGCGTTCACCGCCGTCGACGAGAACCGTCTCTCGCTCGAGCAGCAGGTCAACGTCTCGGAAGCCGCCTGGAAGACGGGCGGCTCGCGCATGTTCATCGAGCCGCGCAAGCCCGTGACGGTCGAGCAGCTGCTGCAGGGCGTGATCGTGCAATCCGGCAATGACGCCTCCGTCGCGGTGGCCGAGGCCGTCGCCGGCAGCGAGTCGGCCTTCGCCACGCTGATGAACCAGGAAGCGAAGCGGCTGGGCATGAGCCGCACGCACTTCATGAACGCCACGGGCCTGCCCGACCCGCAGCACGTCACTTCGGTGCGCGACCTGGCCACCTTGGCCACGCACCTGATCGTGAACCACCCCAAGCATTTCCACTATTACAAGCAGCGCGACTTCACCTATAACGGCATCACGCAGTCCAACCGCAACCGCCTGCTATGGGCCGACCCCTCGGTGGACGGCATGAAGACCGGCCACACGGAGTCCGCCGGTTACTGCCTGGTGGCCACGGCCATGCGCGGCGACCGCCGCATCCTGACCGTCGTGGTGGGCACCGACAGCGAAGCCACCCGCGCCGAGGAAAGCCTGAAGCTCATGAACTGGAGCTTCCAGAACTTCGACACGCTCAAGCTCTTCGACGCCAGCCAGCCCGCCATCGAGGCACGCATCTGGGAAGGCAAGGCCGAAACCGTGAAGCTCGGCACCGCCGAACCCGTCTGGGTCACCGTGCCGCGCGGCCGTTCGGGCGAGGTCAAGCCCGTGGCCCAGCGCCCTGATCCGCTGGTCGCCCCGCTGGAGCAGGGCCAGGCCATCGGCACCGTGGCGCTGACCCTGGATGGCAAGACCCTGCGCGTCGAACCGCTGGTGGTCAAGGAAACCGTCGAGCGCGCCGGCTTCTTCGGCCGTCTCGCCGACACCGTCAAGCGCTGGTTCCAATAGGGCTGCCGCCATGCAGAACATCCCGCCCGAACAGTCCCTGATCGAGTATCCCTCCGACTTCCCGATCAAGGTCATGGGCCGCCAGCATCCCGAGCTGGCCCAGGTCCTCACCGAAGTCGTGCTGCAGCACGACCCCGGCTTCGACCCGGCCACGGTCGAGATGCGACCCAGCAAGGGGGGCAACTACATCGGCCTGACCTTCACGGTGCGCGCCACCTCGCGCGAGCAGCTCGACGCGCTGTATCGCGCGCTGCACGGCCACCCCATGGTGTCCGTGGTCCTCTAGCAAGCGCCGCCGTGTCCCTGCTCATGGATCCGCCTGCCGCCCAGTGGCTGGCCCGGCCGGCGGACTACCTGCCGGTCTGGCAGGCCATGCGCGACTTCACACTGGCGCGCGACGCCGCCACGCCCGACGCGCTGTGGCTGGCGGAACACGCTCCCGTCTACACGCAAGGCCAGGCCGGCCGGTCCGAACACGTCCTGAACCCTGCCGGCATCCCGGTCGTGCGTACCGACCGGGGTGGGCAGGTCACTTATCACGGGCCGGGCCAGCTCATGGTCTACACGCTGGTGGACCTGCGCCGCGCGGGCCTGCTGGTGAAGGAGTTCGTCTTCTCGCTGGAACAGGCCGTCATCGACATGCTGGCCGCGCTGGATGTCGCGGCCTGTCGCAAGCCGGGCGCGCCCGGCGTCTATGTCGCGGCGCCCGCCGGCCATGCGCCCGGGCTGGCCAAGATCTCGGCCCTGGGGATCAAGGTCTCCAACGGCCGGGCCTACCACGGACTGGCGCTGAACGTGGACATGGACCTCGCGCCGTTCGCCGGCATCAATCCCTGTGGTTATGAAGGGTTGCAGACCGTCGACCTGGCCGCCTGCGGTCCGCGCCTCGGGCTGGAAGAGGCGGCCGCGCTGCTGGCGCCGCGCGTGGCGCGGATCTGCCGCAAGGCTGCAAGCCCGGCCTGAAGCCGCCGCCAGCGTCAGTCAAGCGCTGTTGCGCTCGCCCGACGGTTTGGGGGCGGCCGCCCGGGGCGGTACACTGGTTGTTTCCCTTCGTTGTGGTCGGCCCGCCTGGCGGTCCGCCCCCTGTGCCAGGTAAGCCTATGTCCACGCCCGTCCAGCCGTCCTCGACTCCTGCCGTCACGGACACGCCGGCCCCCGCGCCCGCCTACGACGCGACCCAGAAGCAGAAAGCCCAAGCCAAGACCGCGCGCATTCCCATCAAGGTCATTCCGGTCGAACGCCTGAAGAAGCCCGAATGGATCCGCGTGAAGGCCGCCGCGCCGGGGTCGCGCTTCTACGACATCAAGCGCATCCTGCGCGAGCACAACCTGCACACGGTCTGTGAGGAAGCCTCCTGCCCCAACATCGGCGAGTGCTTCGGCAAGGGCACGGCCACCTTCATGATCATGGGGGACAAGTGCACGCGCCGCTGCCCCTTCTGTGATGTGGGCCATGGCCGCCCCGATCCGCTGGATACGCAAGAGCCGCTGAACCTGGCGCGCACCATCGCCGCCCTGAAGCTGTCGTACGTCGTCATCACGTCGGTGGACCGCGACGACCTGCGTGACGGCGGCGCCGCCCACTTCGTCGAGTGCATCCGCCACGTGCGGGAGCTGTCGCCCAACACCCGCATCGAGGTGCTGGTGCCCGACTTCCGCGGCCGCCTGGACCGTGCGCTGGACATCCTGAACGCCGGCCCGCCCGATGTCATGAACCACAACCTGGAGACCGTGCCGCGTCTCTACAAGCAGGCGCGCCCCGGTTCGGACTACGCGCATTCGCTGCGCCTGCTGGCCGACTTCAAGGCGCTGCATCCCGAGGTGCCCACCAAGTCGGGCCTGATGCTGGGCCTGGGCGAGACCGACGAGGAAATCCTCCAGGTCATGCGCGACATGCGCGCCCACAACGTCGACATGCTCACCATCGGCCAGTACCTGCAGCCGTCCGAGCACCACCTGCCGGTGCTGCGCTACGTCCACCCCGACACCTTCGCCATGTTCGAGCGGGAGGCGTATGCGATGGGCTTCTCGCATGCGGCGGTGGGGGCAATGGTGCGTTCGTCGTATCACGCCGACGAACAGGCGCACGCCGCCGGGGTGCAGTAACCCCCCCGAGGCGCTGGCGCGGCTCCCCCCCCCAGGGGGCTTGCCTTGTGGGTTTTGTTTTTTTGGCCGGGTTTTTGCCCGGCCTTTGTTTTGGGCGCTTGTCTTCAATCCATAAAATCCTTATCGATTGAACATACCGGAAGAAGCTTGTTCCCGCTTCCGGCGCTCTTCAGAATCGTCTCTTCGTAGTACCCACGCGCCGGCGGAGATCGGCGCGTCAGGACAACCACAAGGAGACAAGGCATGAAGACGACTTTGCGCGCCGTGGGCGCGTTTCCCTTTGCACGTCTGCCGGGGCTGGTGCGCGCCTGTACCGGCGCGGCGGCGGCCGCGCTGGCGATGGGCGCGGCGCCCCTGGCCGTGGCGGCTGACTTTCCCACCAAGCCCTTGCGCGTGGTCGTGGGCTTTGCGCCCGGTGGCGGCGCCGACGTCGTGGCGCGGCTGGTGGGCGCGAAGATGTCCGAGCAATTGGGGCAGCAGGTGGTGGTCGAGAACCGCCCCGGCGCGACGGGCACGATTGCCGCCGACAACGTCGCGCGCTCGCCGGCTGACGGCTATTCCCTGTTCCTGGGCTCGCAGTCGACCCTGATCGTCGCGCCCGCCATGTACCCGAAGTTGCCGTTCAATCCGCTGGCCGACTTCACGCCCGTCTCGCAGATGGTGTCGATGCCGCTCCTGCTGGTGGTCAACCCCGACATGGTGAAGGCCACCACGGTGGCCGAACTGACGGCGGAGCTGAAGGCCAAGGGCGCGGGCAACGTCACCTATGCCTCGTCGGGCCAGGGCGGACCGCAGCACATCGCGGGCGAGCTCTACAAGAAGATGATCGGCGTGGACGTGACCCACGTGCCCTACAAGGGCGAATCCGCCGCGCTGGCCGACGTGCTGGGCGGCCACGTGCCCTTCATGTTCGCGAACCTGCCGGTCGCGCAGTCGCACGTGCAGAACGGCAAGCTGCGCGCCCTGGCCGTCAGCAGCCTCGAGCGCCATCCCAAGATGGCCGACGTGCCCACGATGGCCGAGTCGGGTTTCAAGGACTTCGACGTGCTGACCTGGTACGGCATCTTCGCGCCCGCCAAGCTGCCCGAGCCCGTGCTGGCCAGGCTGAGCGATGCGATCCTGACCGCGCTGAAGGACCCCGGCCTGCGCCGCAACCTGGACGAACAGGGGCTGACCCTCATCGGCAGCACGCCCCAGGACTTCAAGCGCATGCTCGACACCGAGACGCCCCGCTGGGACAAGGCCATCAAGGAAATGGGCCTGCGTCCCGAGTAAGTGCCCCGCCGGCCGGCCTGGCCCGGCCGGCCGTGATCGCTCCCGCAAGTTCTTCCCAAGAGTCCAGCCATGATCGAATTCTCTGAAAAGCGCGTTACCGGTCCGGTGATCCGCCTGCATCCTTCCGACAACGTGGTGGTTGCCCGCGTACCCGTGGGCCTGGGCACCGACGTGCCCAGCGAAGGCTTCACGGCGCGCAGCCAGGTGCCCGCCGGCCACAAGCTGGCCGCCCGCGACCTGAAGGCCGGCGAGCCCATCCTGAAGTACAACGTCTGTATCGGCTTCGCGGCGACCGACATCGCCGCGGGCACCTACCTGCACTCGCACAACACCGATTTCCGCGAGTTCGACCGCGACTACGCGCATGGCCGGGACTACGTGCCCACGGCCCTGTTGCCGGCGGAAAGGCAGGCCACCTTCCAGGGCTATGTGCGCGCCAATGGCGAGGTCGGTACGCGCAACTACATCGGAGTGCTGTCGACGGTGAACTGTTCGGCCACGGTGGCGCATCGCATCGCCGACGCGTTCGACGAGACGCGCCTGGCGGCCTGGCCCAATGTCGACGGGGTGGTCGCGATGACGCATGGCATGGGCTGCGGCATGGAGATGTCGGGCGAGCCCATGGACCTGCTGCGCCGCACCCTGGGCGGCTATGCCAGGCATCCCAACTTCGCGGCGGTGCTGGTGGTGGGGCTGGGCTGTGAACGCAACCAGCTGCACCAGCTGCTGGAAGACCAGGGGCTGTCGGCGGGCGCGCGCCTGCATGCCTTCGTGATGCAGGAGACGGGCGGCACGCGCAAGACCATCGAAGGCGGCATCGCGGCCATCGAGGCCCTGCTGCCCGAGGCGAACGCCGCGCGGCGCAGCAGCGTGCCGGCCAGCCACCTGAAGATCGGCCTGCAGTGCGGCGGCTCGGATGGCTTCTCGTCCATCACCGCCAACCCGGCGCTGGGCGCGGCCATGGACATCCTGGTGCGGCATGGCGGCACGGCGATCCTGTCGGAGACGCCGGAGATCTATGGCGTGGAGCATACGCTGACCTCGCGCGCGCGCAGCCGCGAAGTGGGCGAGAAGCTGGTGCAACGCATCCGCTGGTGGAAGGAGGAGTACTCGCCTGGCCGCGACGTGCAGATCAACGGCAAGGTCAGTCCGGGCAACCAGATGGGCGGGCTGGCCAACATCTTCGAGAAGTCGCTGGGTTCTTCGATGAAAGGCGGCACGACCGGCCTGATGGAGGTCTACCGCTATGCCGAGCCGGTCACGCAGCCGGGGCTGGTCTTCATGGACACGCCGGGCTTCGATCCCGTCTCGGCCACGGGGCAGATCGCGGGCGGCGCGAACATCATCTGCTTCACCACCGGCCGTGGCTCGATGTTCGGCGCCAAGCCCGTGCCGTCCATCAAGCTGGCGACCAACACGCCGATGTACCAGCGCCTGACCGAAGACATGGACCTGAACTGCGGCGAGATCCTGGACGGCACGGCCAGCCTGCAGGAAGTGGGCGAGCGCATCTTCGCGCGGATCCTGAAGGTAGCCTCGGGCGAACACACCAAGAGCGAAGACCTGGGGCTGGGCGACCATGAGTTCGTGCCCTGGAACATCGGCGTGGTGAGCTGAGCCGCCCGGGAGACTGGCGTGGCGCGCTTTCCCGGACGTTCCTGGTGCCGGGAAAGCGTATTTACCAATACAAACATCATCGATAACGATTATTGATTACATTACGGGGAGGTTTGATACAAGCAGTCGTGGAGCGAGGCAATTGAGGACGACGTACTACTATCTGGGGGCCGCTTGGGCCCCTTTCGCTTTTATCTGCGCCGCGCAGGCGCAAGTGTCGGGCACCGACGTCCAGGTCATGGATTCCGTGGTCGTGTCGGCGTCCCGGTCCAACATGGCGGCGGACAAGGCGCCCCAAAGCGTGACCATCATCGAGAAGGAAGAGATCCAGCAACAGCTGGCGATCTCGGGCAACTCCTCGGATGTGCTGGCCAACCTGCTGCCGTCCTACACCCCCAGCCGGGGCAAGATGAACGGCAGCGGTGAAACCCTGCGGGGCCGCACGCCGCTGATCCTCATAGACGGCGTGCCGCAGTCGAACCCCTTGCGCCCAACCGGCCGCGAAGTGCACACCATCGATTTCGGCATGGTCGAGCGCATCGAAGTCGTGCAGGGGGCCAACGCCATCAATGGCCTGGGGGCGACCGGCGGCACCATCAACATCGTCACCCGGCGTCCCGAGAACGGCAGCTTCAACCAGCACATCGACGTGCAGGCCACCGTGCCGACCAGCAAGCTGGACGGCGAGGGCTTCAGCTACAAGACCAGCTATCGCGCAGACGGTCGTTCGGACGACCTGGACTATCTCTTCGCGATCAGCTGGGATGACCAGGGCCTGTACCGTGACGGCAAGGGGCGCCCGATCGGCGCGGATGTCACGCAAGGCGATCTGATGGATTCGCAGGCCTACGATTTCATGGGCAAGCTGGGGTGGTGGCTGACGGACGAGCAGCGCCTGCAGTTCAGCGTGAACCGCTACCGCATCAAGTCCCAAGGCAACTACGTGGGCATTCCCGGCGACCGCCAACAAGGCATTCCGACCACGTCCGAGCGCGGCGACCCGCCCGGTACGCCGGCCTGGAACGACGTATGGACGTCCAGTCTGTCATACGTGCACCACGATCTGGCGGGCATGGAACTGAACGCCATGCTGTTCAACCAGGAGTTCGAGGGCCTGTTCGGCGCGGACAACTCGTCGACGTTCCAGGACCCCCTGATCGCGCCCGTGGGAACGCTGTACGACCAGTCACGCTCCACGGCATCCAAATGGGGGAGCAAGATCAGCCTGAGCAAGGACGGCATGCTGGACGGCCGGTTCAAGCTCACGGCGGGTATCGACACCTTGATCGACAAGGGCAAGCAGGACCTCTACGGTACCGGCCGCACCTACGTGCCGGAATCCGAATACCGCAACCTGTCGCTGTTTGCCCAGGGCGAGTTCCGTCTGCTCGACGATCTGACGCTGCATGCGGGCGTGCGGCACGAACGGGCGGATCTTGAAATCGACAGCTACCAGACGCTGGCCCGCTACAACCGTGTCGACGTGCAGGGCGGAAAGCTGAAGTTCGATGACACGCTGTTCAACGCGGGCCTGGTCTATTCCCCCACCAAGGCCGTCACGCTGTTCGGCAGCTACTCCGAAGGCTTCGGCATGCCGGACGTGGGCCGGGTGCTGCGCGCCATCAACACACCGGGAACGACGATCGACAGCCTGCGCAGCCTGGAACCCATCGTGACGCAGAGCGTCGAGGTCGGCGCCCGCGTGAACCATGGCGACTGGGACGGCGAGCTGAGCGTCTTCCAGTCCGACTCCGACTTCGGCACGCGTATCGTGCCCGTCAACGGCGCCTTCATGATGTCGCGCGAAAAGACGCGCATCCAGGGCATCGAGGCGGCCGTGGGCCATCGCATCAATCAGGCACATCGCGTGAAGCTGTCCTACGCCTATACGCGGGGCCGTTACGACAGCAACGACGACGGCAGGCTGGATGCGCATCTGGATGGCTTGAATGTCGCCCCGAACCGGCTGATCGCGACGTGGTCGGCCGACTGGACCGACAAGCTGGGATCCTTCCTGCAAGTGCAGCATGCATTCGACCGAGGGTTCGACGATCCCGCCAAGCGCTTCGAGGGCTACACGCTGGTGGATGCGGCCATGCAGTACAAGCTGCCGCGCGGCACGATGCGCCTGGCGGTGTCGAACCTGTTCGACAAGCAGTACATCACCTACTACTCGCAGAGCGCATTGGTCGAGCCCGCCCGCTATTTCGCGGGCCGCGGCCGCACGGTGACGCTTGGCTATTCGCTCAGCTTCTAGTGCCGGGCGACGCAGTGACGCGCGGGCCATCGGTCATGGACGGCTTGCCCAGAACTGACCGCCGCCGCCTGCTGCTGGGCGCGGCGGGCCTGTGCCTGGCCGCGCCCTGGCCGGCACGGGCGGTGCAAGCCCGCACGGTCGCTCATGCGCTGGGCGACACCACGCTGACGGGGCAGCCTTCCCGCGTCATCACGCTTTTCCAGGGTGCCACGGACGCGGCGCTGGCGCTGGGCTTGCGGCCGGTGGGTGTGGTGGAGTCATGGACCGAAAAGCCGGTATATCGGTATCTGCGCGAACGCCTGCCCGCGCCTGCGCTGGTTGGCCTGGAAACCCAGCCCAGCCTGGAAGACGTGGTTTACCTGGCGCCCGATCTCATCGTTGCATCGCGGTTTCGCAACGAGCGGATCTACGGCCTGCTGTCGCGGATCGCACCCACCGTCGCGGCCGAAGACGTCTACGACTTTCGTGCCACCACCGCGCTGGTGGGGGCTGCCCTGGGCCGCGAGGCCCAGGCGGATGCCTTGCTGGCGGCCTTCGAGCAGGAGGCCCGCGCGCTGGGCGCCACCCTGGCGGCGCGCCATGGCGCCCAGTGGCCGATGCGCGCCAGCGTGATCGAGTTCCGGGAGGACCATGTTCGTGCTTACCTGCCCGACAGTTTCTCTGGCGGCGTGCTGGGCACGGTGGGTTTCGGACGCACGCGCGTGCAGGCCGGCGAGCGCGGGCCGCTGCGCAAGCTGGGCAGCCACGAGAACATTCCTTTCCTGGACGCCGACGTGATCTTCGTGCTGATGCGCACGCGCACCGATGCCGTCCAGCGCAATCTCGACGCCTGGCAGCGGCATCCCTTGTGGCAGCGGCTGGCCGCTGTGCGGGCCGGACGTGTGTTCCCGGTGGACAACGTGGTCTGGAACCTGTCGGGCGGCATCCTGGCCGCGCAGGGTGTCTGCCGCGACGTGCGCCGACTGTTGGCGAGCGCCGAGTCATCATGACTGCGGCGTCTTCCACCATGCCGGGCTGGCGTGCTGCATCCTGGTCCGGCCCGGCCTGGCTGGCGACGGGACTGATCCTGCTTGCCGCGCTGTGCGTGACAAGCCTGGCCGTCGGGCAGATGGCCATCACGCCGCGCACGGTCCTGGAGGCGTTCCGGGCTTACGACCCAGGCAATACCGAGCACCTCATCGTGACCACTACCCGCTTGTCCCGCACGGTGGTGGCCGCGGTCGTGGGCGCCAGCCTGGCGCTGGCGGGGGCCCTGATGCAGGCGTTGACGCGCAACCCGCTGGCGTCGCCGGGCCTCTTCGGCGTGAACGCCGGCGCCATGTTCTGCGCCGTCGCGCTGACGGCTGCCGGCTGGCTTGGCGGCCTCGCCGAGTTCATCTGGGCGGCCTTCGCGGGCGCGGCGCTGGCGGGGGCATCCATTTATGTGCTGGGCGCGACGGGCCTGGCACGGATGTCTTCCCTGCGCATGGTGCTGGCGGGCGCGGCGGTCTCCGCGCTCTTCGTGGCGCTGACCCAGGCCATGCTGGTCGTCAACCAGGAAGGCCTGGAAAGCGTGCTGTTCTGGCTGGCCGGTTCGGTGGCCGGGCGTGAGCTGGCCATCGTCGGCACCGTGCTGCCCTATCCGGTGGCGGCAGGCCTGCTGGCGATCTTCATGGCGCGACACGTGGATGTCCTGGCGGCAGGCGAAGAGATCGCGGTGGGACTGGGACAGCGCACGGGCTGGATCAAGGCTTTGCTGGCCGCCTGCGTGGTGTTGCTGGCTGGCAGTGCCGTCGCGCTGGCGGGCGCCATCGGTTTCATCGGCCTGTTGGTGCCGCACGCGGCACGCCGCATGGTGGGCGCCGGCCATCGCTGGCTGCTGCCGGCTTGCGCGGTCTATGGCGCCTGCCTGTTGCTGGCCGCCGATATCGCCGCGCGGGTAGCGGCCTCGTCCCAGGAGATCCCGGTGGGGGTGTTGACGGCGCTGCTGGGCACGCCTTGCTTCATCCTGTTGATACGCAGGGGGTGGCGGCATGAGTAGGGGCTGGATCTGGCGCGGCCGCCTGGGCTCACGGCTGGTCCACCCGCGTGCGGTGTGGGTGGGGCTGCTGTTGGCGGTGGCCTGCGTGGGCCTGTTGCTGGTGTCCATGATGCTGGGGAAATACCCTATCGGCGCCGGTGGCGTGCTGGATGCGCTGGCGGGCCGCGGCGACCCGCGCCAGGGCTTCATCATTGAATACCTGCGCCTGCCGCGCGCCCTGCTGGCACTGCTGGCGGGCGCCGCGCTGGGCCTCTCGGGCCTGCTGCTGCAAACCCTGGTGCGCAACCCGCTGGCCTCGCCGGACGTGCTGGGTATGAGCAGTGGCGCCAGCGCCGCCGCCGTATTCTTCCTGAGCTACCTGACACCGTACCTGGGCCAGCACTGGCTGCCCCTTTTCGCCATCGGCGGCGCGGCGGCCGCCACGCTGGCGGTCCAGGTCCTGGCCATCACCCGCCGCGGGCCCGCCGCGGGCGCCTCTCCCACCCGGCTGGTGCTGACGGGCATTGCCGTTTCGGCGCTCATGGGCGCCTGTACGACCGCCATGCTGGCAAGCAGTCCCAGCACATCCACGCTCAGCGCCTATGTGTGGCTGGTGGGAAGCGTGTTCGGCGCGACCTGGCCCGAGGTGGTCTCGATGGTGCTCTGGTTTCTCGTGCTGCTGCCCGGCCTGGCGTGGGTGGGACGCGCCGTTCCCGCTTACCAACTGGACGAACTGG
Organism: Orrella dioscoreae; assembly: GCF_900089455.2. Lineage (NCBI taxonomy): Bacteria > Pseudomonadati > Pseudomonadota > Betaproteobacteria > Burkholderiales > Alcaligenaceae > Orrella > Orrella dioscoreae. The sequence goes on along the minus strand of NZ_LT907988.1, from coordinate 4,726,979 downwards.
CGGCGCGTGGCGTGGGCGTGGCAACCGGCAGCCTGCGCCTGCAATTGCTTGTGCTCGGTGTGCTGTTTGCCGGCGCGGCCGTGGCGCATGCCGGCGCCGTGGCATTCGTGGGCCTGATCTCGCCGCATGTGGCGCGGCGCTGGGTGGGGCAGGGCTTTGGTGGCGCTTGCGTCGCCACCGCGCTTATCGGCGCCATGCTGGTCGCGCTGGCGGACCTGGTGGGACGCACGCTGTTCCTGCCCAAGGATATTCCCGCCGGCATCTTCGTGGCCGTGCTGGGCGGCGCGTTCTTCATTTACCTGCTGCTTCGGCGGCTACGCTGACACATGGAAAAGCCCGTGGAGACCCTGCCGCTTGCCGTGCGCGACCTGACGCTGTCCTACGGCGCCAACAACGTCGTCCATCACGTGAGCCTGGACATTGCGCGTGGCGGCGTCACCGTGCTGGTGGGGGGCAACGGCTGTGGCAAGAGCACGTTGCTGAAGGCCTGTGCGCGGCTGCTGCGGCCCGTCGAGGGGTCGGTGCTGCTCGATGGACGCGCGATCCAGCGGCTGTCCACCGCGCAGGTGGCCCGCGAATTGGCCATCCTGCCGCAAACGCCGCTGTCCCCGGAGGGCATCACGGTGTTCGAGCTGGTCAGGCTGGGACGGTACCCGCACCAAAGCTGGCGGCAGCAATGGAGCCGCCAGGACCAGGAGACCTTGGCGCGGGTGCTGCACGACACGGGCCTGGAGGCGTGCGCGCACCTGCCGGTCGATGCCCTGTCGGGTGGCCAGCGGCAGCGTGCGTGGATTGCAATGACCCTGGCGCAGGACACCGGCATCCTGCTGCTGGACGAGCCCACCACCTACCTGGACCTGGCCTACCAGATCGAGGTGCTGGACTTGCTGCGCGAACTGAACCAGCGCCATGGCAAGACCATCGTCATGGTCCTGCATGATCTGAACCTTGCCGCGCGCTACGCGCATCACATGATCGCCATGCGGCAGGGGCGGGTGCATGCCCAGGGCCGGCCAGCCGACGTGATGACCGCCACCACGGTCGAGGCCGTCTTCGGCCTGCGCTCGCGCATCATCGAGGACCCCGTGACAGGCACGCCGTTATGCGTGCCGATCGGACGCGTCCCGGCAAGCGGGCTGGGGTGATGCGCGACACCGATCAGCCACGCGAGGCGCTGTCGCCGGCCGACATGCAGGTCCTGGCGCCATTCCCGCTGGCCGCCTGGCCGGCACGCGACCCCGCGGCCAGCCTGGATGGCGAGGACGCCTTGTTGCCGGACCGGTGCCTGGCCCTGCTCGACGGACTGGGGCCACGCCTGTTGTCGGACCGCCGGGCGATCACCGCTTCCCTGCTCGCCAAGCGCTGGGCATTCGTGGCAACCGCCGCGCCTTTGGCGGCGATGAGCGTCCTGGATCGTGGCCTGGATCTTCGATTGGGGAACTGCGTGATCGAGACGACGCACGATGGCGTGTGGCGCTCGCGGCTGGTGCTGCGGCAGCTGGCGGCCAGCCATGCGCCGCGGACGGGGCGCGTGGCCTGGCGCGAAGCGCTGGTGACGGACCTGTTCGCCGGCCACTTGACGAAGCTGTGGCGTGTGTTGGCCCAGGTCTCGGGCATCGCGCCGCGCATCCTGTGGGAGAACACCGCGGTGCGGGTCTATTCCCTGTACGAGAAGCGCCTGCTGCACAGCCATGTCTCGCCGGCCGTGCGCCGCCGCATCGCCGAGGACTTCGCCTATCTCGTCGCCGACGCGTCTCCTGACGTGTTCGGCCTGGACCATAACCCCCTGGCAAGATACTTCCATGCGCCGACACCCGTGCCGGGCGACGCGCCGCAGCGTTTCCGCAAGACCTGCTGCCTGTACTACGCGGCATCGGCGCCGGTGGCGTACTGCGACGGCTGCCCCCTGTTGCGGCCCGGCAGGCGAGGGCGCGGCCCGGGCCCGGCCAGGCCCTAGAATCCTTGTTGTCCAGGCTGGGGCCGCCCCGCCCATCACAACAAGGAAACCAGAGACATGGACACCCGCTATGTGCAGAGCTTCGTCACGGTGGTGGATTGCGGGTCGTTGGCCGAGGCCGCGCGCCGCCTGGACCTGACACCCGCCGCCATCGCGGCGCGCGTGCGTTCGCTGGAGGAAGAACTGGGCGTGGCGCTGGTCAAGCGCGCGGGCCGCAGCGTCAAGCCGACCGAGGCCGGGGTGAAGATCCTGGAACGCGCACGCGTGGTCATGCGCGATGTGCGCGACCTGCGCGCCAGTGCCAGCGCCGACGAGCCGCTGGGCGAGTTCCGGCTGGGTGTCTCCACCTCCGCGCTCACCGGCCTGCTGCCGCCGGTGCTGCGGCGCCATTACCAGCGCTATCCCCGCCTGGCCGTGTATGTCGAACCGGGCACGTCCAGCCATCTCTATCAGCAGGTGACGGAGGGCGAGCTGGACGCGGCCATCATCGTGCAGCCGCAGTTCGCCATTCCCAAGGGCTATGACTGGCATCTGCTGGCAGCAGAGCCGCTGGTGGTGCTGGCGCCGGCCAACCAGGCGGGGCGCGATGCGCATGCGCTGATGGCCAGCGAGTCCTTCATCCGCTATGACCGCGCCACCTGGGGTGGACGGATGGCCGACCGCTATCTGCGGCAGCACGGCATCCGGCCGCAGGAGCGGCTGGAGATCGATGCCTTGCCCTCGATCGCGGCCATGGTGGCCGAGGGCCTGGGCGTGTCGCTCATTCCGGACTGGGCGCCCGTGGGCGTGGCGGGCATGCCGTTGGCGCGCGTGCCGCTGCCTGGCGTGGCGCCGGTGCGCCGCATGGGCTTGCTGTGGGCGGCGCAGGCGCCGCATGCATCCATGGCGCGCGCATTCCTGGAGGCGGCCGCGGCGCGCAGCGATGACGTCTAGGCCTTGCGCGCCTCGTGCCGTTGCCACGCGACATCGGGCACGCCGTGCGCGCGGTTGATGAATCGCGCGAGCACGAACAGCAGGTCCGACAGGCGGTTCAGGTATTGGCGCGGCGCATCGCCTTGCGGCTCCTGTTCATGCAGCGCGACCAGCGTGCGCTCGGCGCGCCGGCACACCGTGCGCGCGACGTGGGCCTGGGCCGCCGCGCGGCAGCCGCCGGGCAGGATGAATTCCTGCAACGGTCCCAGGTCGCTGTTGTAGTGCGCCAGGCGCGCGTCCAGGAAGGCCACCTGGGCGGCCTGCAAGGCGGTGTGCCCTGGAATGCACAGCTCGGCGCCCATGTCGAAGAGGTCGTGCTGGATGGTGTTCAGGTCGTGCGCGACCGCCTCCGGCAAACCTGCTTCCGCGCATAGCAAACCCAGCACGCTGTTGAGCTCGTCGACCTCGCCCAGTGCGACGATGCGCAGGGTGTGCTTGGGCTTGCGGCTGCCGTCGCCCAGGCCGGTGGTGCCGTCATCGCCCGTGCGCGTGCTGATGACCGAAAGGCGGTTGCCCATGGAAAAATTCCGTATCAGGGTTTGCAGGTATCCTTGCCGGAAAGGACACGTGCGCGGCTGGCCTGCTGGGCCTGTGCGCGTGAGGTTCCGGAGGAAGATTTGCAATGGTAAAGCGTAAAACCCTGATCGCCCTGACCAGCTTGAGCCTGGCAGGGGTACTGCTGTCGGGCTTCTGGCCCCAGCGCGTCGAAGCCGCGCCGGCCGCGTCGCAGGAAGGTGTGACCGCATCGGCATCCGGCGAGGTGCGCCGCATCGACGCCGCAGGCGGCAAGATCACCATCAAGCATGGCGAGATCAAGGCGCTGGAGTTGCCTGCCATGACCCTGGTCTATCAAATCGACCCGGCGCTGCTTGCCAAGGTCAAGCCGGGTGATACGGTGAGGTTCACCGCCACGCGCCGCGGTTCGCAGTACGTGGTCACGGCGATCAACTGACGCCGTCCGCCTCCAGGCCCCGCTTGCCGCGGTGCCTGATCCCGGCTGGCGCCCTCGCGGCGCGCCAGCCGTGCCGATCCCGTCAACGCAGGTCCAGCGAGAACTTGCTGTAGCCGGCCCGGCCGAACTGTTCGCCGGTGCCCACCCGGCTCACGTTGGTGATGCCGTAGCCTTGCGCCCTGGCGTCCGTGGCGTTGGCCGAGCTCATGAAGACGACGTCGCCGGCGGGTGACATCGGCGCGAAGGACCAGCTGCGGTCCGCCCCGTATCCCGCCAGGGTCAGGGTGGGCTGCGTCTCGACATACTTGATGAGCGCATCGCGGTTGGTGTCCGGTGCCTCCAGCACCACCTCGGACACGCCCGCCAGGTAAGGCGCGCCAGCGCGGAAGCTGTTGGTGGCCACGATGAAGCGGTCATCGTCCTGGACCGCCACGCCGTCGTATTCCAGGGTGGTGATGCGCCGGCCCGTGGGATTGTCCCGGAAATGATAGGCCGGCACGCTGATGTCGATGGTGTAGCGCAGCTTGCCGTCCCTGGCCTGCATGACGTCGAAGTTGTACGAGGGGAAGCTCTCGTTGATGAGCGTCTGCTCGGCTGTCTCCGACGCATCGATCTGGTTGAACCAGCCCGCCGCGTTCTCCAGCCACAGCCGCAGCGTCTTGCCGTCGATGCGCACGGCGTTCACCGTATTGCTGTAGGTGTAGAGGTCCGCGGCGCTGCGCAGCGACACCTGGCCGGTCTCGACGCCGATGTAGTCGTCCACGCCGTAGAAGCCGTTGCGGAACGGCGCGGCGGCCGACAGCACGGGCAGGTTGCCCCACTCGGGGTTGTTGTCCTGGATGTAGCGCTCGACGTAGTCGATCTGGGCCATGTTCACGATCTGCAGCGACGACACGTCGCCCGCGGCGGCGAAGTCCGAGGAGAGCGGGAAGGCCGTCTCGCCGATGGGCTGCTGCACGTACTGGATGGTTTCCTCGTGCACGCCCTGGGCCAGCGCGGCGATCTCGCTGTCCGAGGCGACGTACTCGGCTGGTGCGCCATTCGCCGCGGCCTTGGTCAGCGTCGGACGCAGGCTGCTGCGGGTGTCTTCCTTGCGCACCGACCAGCGGGTGCCGTCGTGTGCCAGCGTCAGCTCGATCACGCCCAGATAGCTGCCGAAGAAACCGGGCATGGCGGCAGGCACGCCATTGAGCGTGCCGGCGTCGGGATCCACGCCCGGCAGGCCGGCGAACGGCGAGCGGCTGTTGCCGGGATCGGGGAATTTCTGGTGCTGATGGCCGAAAAGCATGGCATCGAAGCCCGCCGCCGAGCTCAGCGCGAGGCCCGCGTTGTCGCCGGTCTGCGCGGTGGTGATGCCGCTGTGCGCCAGCGCCACGATCACGTCCGCGCCCTGGGCCAGCATCTGCGGCACGTACTTCCGGGCGGCGGCCACGTACTCCGTCGTGGTGACGTGGCCATCCAGGAAGCGCTTGTCGGCCGTCATGATGGAGGGGGCGTGAAGGCGATGACCCCCACGTTCACGTTGACCGAGATACTGCTGCCATCTGCTGCGGTAGCGGTGAAGGTGCGCGGCAGGATCGTCCACGGCTGGAAGATCGGCTCCTGCGTCTTGGCATTCAGCACGTTCGACGACAGGAAGGGGAAGCTGGGCGCCGCGCAGTCGGCCTGCGCCTGCGGGTTGGTGCCGGGCGTGCCCTTGGCGATGCCGTCGATCCTGAAGTCGACGTTGGTGACCTGCGAGAGATAGGGCAGGCCGTAGTTGAATTCATGGTTGCCGATGGCTGCGGCATCCACCTTCAGCGCCTCGAGCTGCTGGTAGATCACCGGCAGCGTGCCGCACTGCACCGGCTTGACCAGCGCCTGGTAGTCCGAGAGCACGGTGCCCTGGATGGTGTCGCCGTTGTCGAACAGCAGCGTATTGGGGAATTCGCCGCGCGCCTGCTTGATGAGGGTGGCCGCGCGGTCGGTGCCGATGCTCGGGTCTTCCGCCAGGCGGTAATAGTCGTAGCCCAGCACGTTGGCGTGCAGGTCGGAGGTTTCCAGCAACGCCAGCTTCAGCGTCGTGCCCGAGGGCACGCCCGCTTCGGGCGGCGGCGCGGGCGCGTCGTCGTCATCCTGGTTGGTGCCGCAGGCGCTCAGCGCGAGCAGCAGCGTGGAAATGATGAGCGTGGGCGCGAACACCCGTCCAGCAACTTTCACAGCCGTCTCCTCCTTGGTTGGTGGCGGCGTGAAGTCTGTTTGGGCGGGATGACTTCGGCATGACAAGCGGGTGCGGGGACGCACCTGCTGACGCTTTGTAGCAGATCGAAAACCAGGGTACGCCCTGCGTCCGGCAAGGCGCGCCCTGGCGTGGCGGCTTACAGCACGTAGCGGGCCAGGTCCTGGCTGCCTGCGACCTCGGCCAGTTGCGCGTTGACGAACGCGGCGTCGACCACGACGCGATTGCCGCTGCGGGTGGAGGCATCGAAAGACAGCTCCTCCAGCAGCTTCTCCATGACCGTGTACAGGCGGCGCGCGCCGATGTTCTCGGTGCGCTCGTTCACGTCGAAGGCCAGTTCGGCCAGGCGCTGCACGCCTTCGTCGGTGAACGTCAGTTCTACACCTTCCGTGGCCAGCAGCGCAGTGTATTGCTTGGTGAGCGAGGCGTCGGTGTCGGACAGGATGCGCACGAAATCGGCGGCCGTCAGCGATTCCAGTTCTACGCGGATCGGGAAGCGGCCCTGCAGCTCGGGGATCAGGTCGGAGGGGCGAGACAGGTGGAACGCGCCCGACGCGATGAAGAGGATGTGGTCGGTGCGGACCATGCCGTAGCGCGTGTTGACCGTGGTGCCTTCCACCAGCGGCAGCAGGTCGCGCTGTACGCCCTGGCGCGACACGTCGGCGCCACCCGATTCCTGGCGCGCGGCGATCTTGTCGATCTCGTCCAGGAACACGATGCCGTTCTGCTCGACATTGCGCAGCGCCTCGGCGCGCAGTTCGTCTTCATTGACGCGCTTGGCGGCTTCCTCGTCGACCAGCTGCTTGAAGGCTTCCTTGATGGTGATCTTGCGCGGCTTGGTTTTCTCTTTCGCCAGGCCGGCGAACATGCCACGCAACTGCTCGGTCATTTCCTCCATGCCGGGCGGGCCCATGAGGTCGAGCTGTTGCGGGGCCTGGGCCAGTTCGATCTCGATCTCGCGGTCGTCGAGCTGGCCTTCGCGCAGGCGCTTGCGGAAGGTCTGGCGTGCGGCGTTGTCCTCGCGTTGCAGCGAGCCGTCGGCGCCGCGCGGCGGCGGCACCAGCACGTCGAGGATGCGGTCTTCGGCGGCGTCTTCGGCCTGGCTGCGCACGCGGCGCATTTCCAGCTCGCGCGTCTGCTTGATGGAGAACTCGGCCAGGTCGCGGATGATGGTGTCGACGTCGCGGCCGACGTAGCCCACTTCGGTGAACTTGGTGGCTTCGATCTTGATGAACGGGGCGTCGGCCAGCTTGGCCAGGCGGCGCGCGATCTCGGTCTTGCCCACGCCGGTGGGGCCGATCATGAGGATGTTCTTGGGATGGATCTCGTGGCGCAGCGGCTCGGCGACCTGCTGGCGGCGCCAGCGGTTGCGCAGCGCGACGGCGACCGCGCGCTTGGCGCGCTGCTGGCCGACGATGAACTTGTCGAGTTCCGAGACGATTTCCCGGGGCGTCATGGTGGTGGCGGACATGGCGGCTCTGCTTGGCTGTGTCGAGGTCGGTGTCGGCGCGAGGGTCACTCGCCCAGCACTTCCACGACGTGATTCTGGTTGGTGTAGATGCAGAGATCGCCCGCGATCTCCAGCGATTTCTTCACGACGTCTTCCGGCGCCATGTCGGTGTTCTGCAGCAAGGCCAGCGCGGCCGACTGGGCGTAGGCGCCGCCAGAGCCGATGGCGGCGATGCCGTGTTCGGGTTCCAGCACGTCGCCATTGCCCGTGAGCACCAGCGTGTGCTCACGGTCGGCCACGATCAGCATGGCCTCCAGGCGGCGCAGCACGCGGTCGGTGCGCCAGTCGCGGGTCAGTTCGACGGCCGCGCGCAGCAGGTTGCCCTGGTGCTTCTCCAGCTTGGCCTCGAAGCGCTCCTGCAGGGTGAAGGCGTCGGCCGTCGCGCCCGCGAAGCCGGCCAGGATCTTGTCCTGGTACAGGCGGCGGATCTTGCGGGCGGTGCCCTTGATGACGATATTGCCCAGCGTGACCTGACCGTCGCCGCCCAGGGCGACCCGGTTGCCGCGGCGCACGCAGAGGATGGTGGTGGCGTGAAATTGTTCCATGTGTCTCGTCTCGTCGTACTGGGAAAGTAGATGGGGATGGGCGGGCAAAGTTCAAGCGTGCCGTCCCGGCGTGACGAGACGCGCTTGACGCAAAGTAAAACGGACCTGGCCGCGCAAGGCGCGGGCAGGTCCGTTCAAGTGCCGGGGCGCGCCCGTGGGCGCGCGCCTGGCGCGGCGTCAGTCGCCGAACATCTTCTGGCGCATCTCACGGCGTTCCTGCGCTTCCAGCGACAGGGTGGCCGTGGGACGTGCGAGCAGGCGGGGCACGCCGATGGGCTCGCCCGTTTCCTCGCACCAGCCGTACTCGCCGCTGTCGATGCGGGCGATGGACTGCTGCACTTTCTTCAGCAGCTTGCGTTCGCGGTCGCGCGTGCGCAGTTCCAGCGCATGTTCTTCCTCGATCGTGGCGCGGTCGGCCGGATCGGGGACGAATTGCGTTTCGCGCAGGTGCTCGGTGGTGGCGCCTGCGTTGTTGAGGATTTCCTGCTCCAGCTGGCGCAGACGCTCGCGGAAGAAATTGAGCTGACGCTCGTTCATGTAGTCCGCGTCGGACATGGCCAGGAGTTCTTGCTCTGTGGGCAGGTCGATGACCGCCGCGTCGGCGTTCGCCTGCTTGCCCGTTTTCTTGCTTGCTGCCTTGGTAGCCATGAAAGCACTCCGTCTAGATTATGTTCCGGCCTGACAAGGAGGCGCGTCAGCGTGACGCACCGTCCCTCAACTGGCCAGGCACTGCTCCAATCCCCGGGTAAAAATCTCCTGGGGCAGCTTGCGGCCGATGAATACCATCTTGGTGGCCTTCTTTTCCTGCGAGGTCCAGGGCTTGCCGGGCTCGGCGCCCATCATCATGTGCACACCCTGGAAAAGCATACGGCGATTCACGCCCTTGATGTAAAGAATGCCCTTGTAGCGCAACAGATCGGGACCATAGACCTGCACCAGGCCGCCCAGGAACTCTTCCAGGCGCTCCGGGTTGAACGGCTTGTTCGAGCGGAACACGAACGCGCCGATGTCGTCGTTGTGCGCCGGGTGATGGTGATGGCCGTGGTTGCAGCCCGGGCTGCAGTCGTGGCCTTCGTGGTCGTGATCATGGCCATGATGGCCGTGGTCATGGTGGTCGTGGCCATGCGCGTGGTCGTGCGCGGCGTCAGGGTGCTCATCGGCCAGGAACTGCGGGTCGATGTCGAGGATGGTATTGAGGTTGAAGCCGCTGATGTCGATGATCTTGCCCAGTTCGGTTTCGCCGAAATGGACGGATTCGATCGAGGCGCGCGGGTTGATGCGCACCAGGCGATGGCGCAGGGCCTGGTAGTCGGCCTCGTTGACCAGGTCTTTCTTGGAGACCAGGATGCGGTCGGCGAAGCCCACCTGCTTCTGCGCTTCTTCCTGCGCATCCAGCGTGGCCATGCCGTGCTTGGCGTCGACCACCGTCACCACCGCATCCAGGCGGTAGTACTCGGCGATGTCGTCGTCCATGAAGAAGGTCTGGCACACCGGGCCGGGGTTGGCCATGCCGGTGGTTTCGATGATGATGCGCTCGAACGTGACCTCGCCGGCCTCGCGCTTCTTGCGCAGGTCGTTCAGCGTGTTCATCAGGTCGCCGCGCACGGTGCAGCAGACGCAGCCGTTGCTGAGCTCGATGATCTGCTCTTCGCTGTCCTGCACCAGCAGATCGTTGTCGATGCTTTCCGGCCCGAATTCGTTTTCGATGACCGCGATGCGGCGACCGTGGTATTCGGTGAGGATGCGTTTGAGGAGCGTCGTCTTGCCCGCGCCGAGGAAGCCGGTCAGGATCGTGACGGGGACCATCTGGTCGAGACTGCGGGGGGTGTTCATGCCTGGTACTCGTGCTGGATTCGGGGGCTTGCCGGGCTTGTCTTCGGCTTGTCCGGGGACGGGCGCGAAGTGCGCCGCCGGCATGGCGCCAAGCAAGCCCTAAGGCCTTGTCTGAAAAGGCGAACGCCGGATTACATCACAGGCAGTCGCTGTGGGCAAACCTTGATTTGTGCACTGCGGGAAACCCCTTGATGCGCCTGGGCGACAGGCTGGCGTCCGTCGCGGACGCTTATATATAGGGGCGATCCGGCACATTGCAAGTGCGGGGGAAGGGGAAACGCCTGCGCGCCGGACAGCGTATCCGGGGTTTTGCTTACAAATTCCCCAACGGTGTACGCCGGGTGGCGAGCGGTCAGTGCGCGTGCGTATGGAAATGGTGCTCGTGGGGTTCCTGCTGGCACTGGGGGCAGAGGGCGCGCAATTCCGTTTCGTGCGTGGCCAGCACGTAGCCGGTCTTCTTCACCCTTTCGGCCAGCTGGCGGCTGAGCGCGGGGTCGCTGATTTCCGCGACCTTGCCGCAACAGGTGCAGACCACCAGCAGGTCGTGCGGCGCGCCTTCGGCGTCATGGCAGGCGCTCCAGGCGTTGACGGCATCCAGCCGGTGGATGAGGCCTTCCTCGACCAGAAAATCCAGCGCGCGGTAGACCGTGGGGGGCGCCGCGCCGGGATGCACGCCGCGCATTTCCTCCAGCAGTTCATAGGCCTTCAGGCTGCGGCCATGGCGCAGCAGCAGTTCCAGCACCTTGCGGCGGATGGGGGTCAACCGGCGTCCGCGTTCGGCGCAGAGCGTCTCCGCCACGTCGAGGCGGGCAGAGACGGAACGGGAGCCGGAGGTCGCGGAGGGAGGCATGGCGTGCTCTGAATGAAGGCCGGGCGCGGCGTGGGCCCGCGCGTGGCGTTGGAGCGATTCTAATGGAAGGGCGCGTGGGGCGCGCCGATGAGCGTCTATTGGTTATGTTATAACGTTTCTAAAACCCCATTGCCATCCACCATGTTCCCCCGTCTTTTCCAGGGCACGCCCGCCGCGCCGCGTCCGCCTTTGCGCTCCCGCCTTGCCGATTCCGCCTGGTCCCGCCTGTTGGCCGCCGTTAGCGTGTCCGCGGTGCTGTGGGGCCTGATCGCCTGGGCGATGGGCGGGGCAGGCCTGTGAGCGTGCCCGCCATTTCGCTGCTGGACGTGAGCCTGGGATGGCGCACGCGGACCGTGCTGCGCGAGGTCTCCGGCGTATTCCCGCCCGGCTCCATGACGGCCGTCGTGGGCGCCAACGGGGCAGGCAAGTCGACATTGCTGAAGGCCATGGCAGGGCTCATCGCGCCGCTGTCGGGCGTGCTGCATGTGGAAGGCGACGCGCGCGATATCGCCTGGCTGCCCCAGGCCGCCAGCCTGGACCGCAGCTTTCCCTTGCGGGTCATCGATCTCGTCGCCATGGGCGCGTGGCGGCGCGTGGGCGCCTGGGGCCGCCTGCCCGGATCGGAGTGGGCGCGTGCACAGGCGGCGCTGGAGCAGGTCGGCCTGGCGGATTGCGCGGCGCGCAGCCTGTTTGCGTTGTCCGGCGGGCAGATGCAGCGCGTGCTGTTCGCGCGCCTGCTGATGCAGGACGCGAGCGTGATGCTGCTGGACGAACCTTTCGCCGCGATGGATGGCGAGACCACCGGCGTGCTGCTGCGCCTGATGCAGGACTGGCATGCCCAGGGACGCACGGTCGTGGCGGTGTCGCATGATCTTTCCCTTGTGCGGCGCGGATTCCCGCAGGCCCTGCTGCTGGCGGGGCGCGTCGTGGCCTGGGGCAAGACGGCCGAAGTGCTGTCGCCGGACAACCTGGCGGCTGCGCGCGGTGGCGCGGCCCAGGAATGGTTGTGAGGACGCCGTCATGAGCCTGCACGACCTGATCCTGGCGCCGTTCCTGGACTTCGGCTTCATGCGCCGCGCGCTGGCCGGCACCTGGACGCTGTCGGTGGCTTGCGCGCCGCTCGGCGTCTTCCTGGTGCTGCGGCGCATGAGCCTGATGGGCGACGCCATGTCGCACGCCATCCTGCCGGGCGTGGCGGCGGGTTTCCTGCTGTCGGGCCTGTCGCTGGGGGCGATGCTGGCCGGTGGCCTGCTGTCCGGCCTGCTGGTGGCCTTGCTGGCGGGCGTCGTCGCACGCTGGACGCCCCTGCGCGAGGACGCGAGCCTGGCGGCCTTCTACCTGATCTCGCTGGGGCTGGGCGTGCTGCTGGTGTCGCTGCGCGGCTCCAGCATGGACCTCCTGCACGTGCTGTTCGGCACGGTGCTGGGCCTGGACGACGATGCGCTGCTGCTGGTGGGTGTCAGCACGACGCTGACCTTGTGCGTGCTGGCCGTGGGCTACCGCCTGCTGGTGGCCGAATGCCTGGATCCCGGTTTCGTGCAGGCCCTGCGCGCGCGGGGAGGCATCGCGCATTTGGTCTTCCTGGCGCTGGTGGTGCTGAACCTTGTCGCGGGTTTCCAGGTGCTGGGAACCCTGATGGCGGTGGGGCAGATGATGCTGCCCGCGGCGTCCGCCCGCTTCTGGTCCACCACCGTCGACGGCCAGATCCTGCTGGCCACGGCCATCGGCGTGGCCGGTGGCACGGTGGGCCTGCTGCTGTCCTATCACCTGAACGTGCCGGCGTCGCCGGCCATCATCCTGTCCTCCGGCGCGGCCTATGTCGTGTCGGTTCTCTGCGGTCCTTGCGGCGGCTTGCTGTCGCGGGAGCGCCTGGCCGAAAAAGGAGTCTAGCCATGAGCCTGTCCGAGCAATCGAATTCGTCTTCCCGCGCGCGCGGCGGCCTGCGCCGCTATGCGCTGGCGCTCGCGCTTTGCCTGGCGGGCACCGCCGCCGCGGCCGCGCCGCTGAAGGTGGTGACGAGTTTCTCGCTGCTGGAGGACATCACGCGCCAGGTGGGCGGTGAGCAGGTGGAGGTGGCGACGCTGGTGGGCCGCAATGCCGACGCGCACGCCTATGAACCCACGCCGGGCGATGCCCGCAAGCTGGCCGGCGCGCAACTGCTGGTGGTGAACGGCCTGCAGTTCGAGACCTGGCTGGACCGGCTGCAGCGTGCCTCGGGTTTCAAGGGCAAGACCGTGGTGGCAAGCGACGGGATCACGCCGCTGCGCTTCTCGCATGGCGAGGAAGCGCATGGCCACGACCACGAGAAGCACGACCACGGCCACGACCACAAGCACGACCACGACCACGACCACGATCATGACCATGACCATGACCATGACCATGACCATGACCATGACCACGGGCATGATCATGGCAAGGCGAAGGCCAAGCCCGCCGCCGATGCCCACGCGCATCACGATCATGGCGAGTGGGACCCCCATGCCTGGCAGAGCCTGGCCAACGGCGCGCGCTATGCCCGCAACATCGCCGAGGCCCTGGCCAGCATGGACCCGGCGAATGCGCAGGCCTATCGCCAGCGGGCGCAAGCCTATGCGCAGAAGCTCGAGGCCGTGGACGCCCGCCTCAAGCGCGACTTCGCGGCCTTGCCCGCCGAGCGCCGCAAGGCCGTGATTTCGCACGAGGCTTTCGGCTACTTCGGCCAGGCCTATGGCTTGACCTTCGTGCCGGTGGCCGGGCTGTCCACCGCCGCCGAGCCCTCGGCCGCCGACGTGGCGCGCATCATCGCCCAGGTCCGCAAGGAAAAGGTGCCGGCGCTCTTTGTCGAGAACGTTTCCAGCCCCAGGCTGGTCGAACAGATCGCGCGTGAAACCGGCGCGAAAGTGGGTGGTACGCTTTATTCGGACGCCTTGTCCGAGCCGGGGCAACCCGCCGCCACGTATCTGGATCTGTTCGAATGGAACGCCAAGCAATTCCTGGACGCCTTGCGTCCCTGATCGTCTTTCTCGCCTTGTTCTGGATGGCCAGCGTGGCGCACGCCCACCCGCACATGTGGATCGACGCGAAAGCCTCCCTGGGTTTCGATGCCCAGGGCCGCCTGGCCGCCATCCACCAGACCTGGCGGTTCGACGAGATGTCGTCCGTGTATTCCCTGCAGGGCCTGGCCAAGGACAAGCAGGGCCAATACCGGCCGAAGGATCTCCAGTCCATGGCCGATGACTGGGTGGCCGCGTTGGGCGAGCCGCAGTCGCACTATTTCACCCGTGTCGCGGTGGGCGGCAAGTCCCTTGCGTTCGGCAAGCCCAGGAAGGCAAGCGTGAAGTGGGACAAGGCTGCCGGCCGGCTGGCGCTGTCCTTCGAGTTGCCGTTGACGCAGCCCGTGCAGGCCAAGGTGGCGGACATCGACATCTACGATCCGACATTCTTCGTGGCCTATGCCTTCGAGGACAAGGACGCCGTCACGCTCGACGGCGCGCCCGCGGCATGCACGTCGCAATACCGTCCGCCGCGCGAGCTCGATTGGAAGACCCTGCAGCGGCTGGCGGCGATTCCCGCCGAGCAGGAACACCTGCCCGAAGAGCTTTTCGCCATCACGCAGTCGCTGACGCATCGCATCGAGGTCCGTTGTTCGTGAAGCGCTTGAGTGCTTTCTTTTTGCTGGCGCTGTTTTCCTGCGTCGCCGTGGCGCAGTCCTCGCATCCTTTCGGCGTGCCCGAAACCTCGGTGGGTGGCGGCGGTGATGGCTGGCTGGGCGCCTTCTTCACGCAGATGTCCATCTGGCAGTCGCATTTCTACCGGCAGCTGACGGGCGCGGTGCGGGCCTGGCAGCAGGACGGCCACGCGGGCTGGGCGCTGATGGGCCTGTCGTTCGCCTATGGCGTGTTCCACGCGCTAGGGCCGGGGCACGGCAAGGCGGTGATCGCGTCCTATGTGCTGGCCAATCGCCAGACGGTGCGCAATGGCGCCGTGCTGGCGCTGGCCTCGGCCTTGGTGCAGGCGCTCACTGCCATTGCGCTGGTCACGGTGGCGGCCATGCTGCTGAACGTGACGGGCGCGGTCATGAATCGGGCCACCTGGTGGCTGGAGGTCGGCTCCTACGCGCTGGTGGTGCTGCTGGGCATCTGGCTGGTCATCCGCCGGGTGGCGCAGCCCGCCTGGCGGGCGTGGCGCGCACGCGGATCCCACCCCGCGGCCGCCGGATACGCGCATCATCATGGCCACGATCACCACGATCACCACGATCACCACGATCACCACGATCACCACGGCCATCACCATCATCATGACCACGGCCATGCCCACCATGACGATTGCGGCTGTGGCCATGCCCACATCCCGGATGCCGAGGCCGTCTCGGGCAAGCTCGACTGGCGGCGCGCCAGCGCGGCGATCCTGTCCGTGGGTTTGCGTCCCTGCACCGGCGCCGTGCTGGTGCTGGTGTTCGCGCTGTCGCAGGATTTCTACTGGGCGGGCATTGCGTCCGCACTGGCGATGGGCGTGGGCACCGGGCTGACCGTGGCCGCGCTGGCCTGCCTGACGCTGGTGGCTGGCGACCTGGCGGCCCGCCTGGCGGGGCCCGGCTCGGTCTGGGCCGAACGGTTGCGGGTGATCCTGCAGGGCCTGGCGGCGCTCGCGGTGCTGCTGTTCGGCGTGGCATTGCTGGGCGGCGCGCTGGCAAGTTGAACCCTGTGCGGCAGCACGCTCTGGAAACGGCGCTTCGGCGCCGTTTTCGTTTTCCGGCGCGGGTCGAGCCGGGGTCGCACCGCATTGAGTCTTGTCCCGATCTGTACAATAATAAATATCATTTACATTTTCTCGGTGCCAGCCGTGCAGGAAACGCAGCGCGCAATCAATGAGTCGGTGGCAGCGCTGTATGCCGAACATCACGGCTGGTTGCAGCGGCGCCTGGATTTCCGTTTGCAGGACCGGCACGTGGCGGCCGACCTGGCGCAGGACACCTTCCTGAACCTGCTGACCCGCCGCAACCTTCCTCCGCTGCGCGAACCGCGCGCCTTCCTGAGCAGCATTGCGCATGGCTTGCTGGTGGACTTCTGGCGCCGCCGTGATATCGAGCATGCCTGGCTGGCCGCCTTGGCGGATCGGCCCGAAGCGCTGCAACCCTCGCCCGAGGCCCAGGCGCAGATGCTGCAGGCCCTGGTGGAGATCGATCGCAAGCTGTTCCGCCTGGGTGAGCGTCCCCGGGCCGCCTTCCTCATGCATCGCATCCAGGGCATGACGCATCCCGATATCGCGGCATCGCTCGGCCTGTCCGAAAGAACCGTGCGCAAGTACATCGCCCAGGCCATGCTCAGCTTCCTGATGGACGACACGCTTGCCCCCCTGGCCGCCGGGGCGTGCTGATGGGCGAGGGCGCCAGCCTCCTGCCGGATGAGCACCGGGCGCTGGCCGATGCGGCGCGCTGGTATGCCGTGCTGAGCTCCGGCGCCGCGACACCGCGGGATCGTTCGGGCTGGCAGGCATGGCTGGAAGACAGCGCGGCGCACCGGCAGGCCTGGCAGCGGGTCGAGGCGGTGAACGCGCATTTCGACGAGGCCCTGCCCGATCCGGCCGCAAGGCAGCTGGGCGCTGCCAGCCTGGAAGCGGCGGCGCAAGGCCGCCGCAGCCGCCGCAACATGCTGAAGCTGGCGGTCGTGGGCGGCTCGGCCAGCCTGCTGGGCCTGGGGGTCTGGCAATCTCCGCCAGCCCGCCGCTGGCTGGCGGCCTGGCGTGCCGATCATGTCACCCCCGTGGGCGGCATGACGCAACAGGTGCTGGCGGATGGCACGACCCTCTGGCTGAACACCGATACCGCCGTCCGTGTCGATTACGGCCCTGCACTGCGTCGGCTGGTGCTGCTGCGCGGAGAGATCGCCATCGTGACTGCCAGTGATGCGTCGCGTCCTTTCGTGGTGGAGACCGATGAAGGCCGCTTGCAGGCGTTGGGAACGCGTTTCAATGTGCATAGCGCCGATCGCGTGACCACGCTGGCGGTATTCGAAGGCGCCGTCCAGGCGCATTTCAAGGGCGGCGCTCCAGAAGGGTATCGGGTCGATGCCGGCATGCAGATGCGCGGCGGCCCGGCCATCGTGCCTGCGGCCCCAGCGCCCCTGCAGCCCGGCGCCGGGGCATGGACCCGCGGCATCCTGCAGGTCGAGGAAGCACGCCTGGCGGAGGTGCTGGCGGAGCTCGGCCGTTATCGGCCAGGCCGGCTGGACTGGGCCGACGCGGTGGCGGATATCCGCGTCAGTGGCACCTTTCCGTTGCGGGACACGGATCGCGCCTTGTCCCTCCTGGCGCAGACCCTGCCCCTGCAGGTCAGCCAGCCCTTGCCTTGGTGGACGCGCGTAGGCGCCCGGTGACGCCACGGTCGGCGGCCCTTGCCGTTACAAAATAATCTGCCGGTTTCATCCCGCTCGTTCGGCATAGGGGGAAATCAACCCACCTATAGCGGAATCGCGGCATGTCCTTCCTTTCTTCTTCCCCACGCCAGCGCGCCCGGACCCGGCTGTTGTCCCGGGCCTTGCGCACGGCCGCGCTGGCCTTGCCCACGGGGCTGGCAGCGCTGCCCGTGGCGCCGGCCTGGGCGCAGGCATCGGCGCGTGCCTATGCCATCGGGCCGGGCCCCTTGGCCCAGGTGCTCAACCAGTATTCGGCCGAAGCCGGTGTATTCGTCAGCAGCCCCGGCACGCTGACTGGCGGGCGGCGCAGCCCAGGCGTGCAAGGCAGCTTTACGGTGGATGAGGGGTTCGCGGCACTGTTGGCAGGGACGGGCTTGCGTGCCAGGCAACTGTCTGACGGCGGTTATGTCCTGCATGAGGACGCCGCGGGTGGCGCAACCCAGCTTGCGCCCGTGACGGTGACGGCAAGACCGGAAAGCGCCACGGGGCCGGTATTGGGCGTGGGCGCCACCCACAGCGCGACGGGGACCAAGACGGATACGCCCATCATCGAGACGCCCCAGTCCATTTCGGTGGTGGGGGCGCAGCAGATCCGCGACCAGAAGGCACAAAGCCTGCAGGAGGCGCTGGGCTACACGCCGGGCCTGATGCCGGGCATCGTCGCCAAGAGCGGGATGTTCGAGGACACGATGAGCATCCGCGGCTTCGAAGCCAACCCCCAGACCGGCAGCTACTACCGGGACGGCATGCGGTACATGATCAACCAGTACAACGGCAAGCAGGAGCCCTATGGGCTGGAGCGCATCGAAGTCCTGCGCGGCCCGTCGTCGGTGCTGTACGGCGCGGCGGCACCGGGCGGCATCGTCAACTCGGTCAGCAAGCGTCCGCCCAGCGAACGCATCGGAGAACTGAACCTGGATGCCGGCAGCTTCGACCGCCGCCAGATCTCGGGCGACGTGGGCGGCCCGCTGGATGACGCAGGGAAGTGGTCCTACCGGCTGACCGGACTTTTCCGCGAAAGCAAGCAGTTCGTCGATTACAGCCGTGATGACCGGACCTATCTGGCGCCCGCGTTGACGTGGCGGCCAAGCGATGCGACCTCGCTCACGCTGCTGGCCAACTATCAGCGCAGCAAGACCATCTATCCGCCCGCTGTGCCGGTGACCGGCTCCCTGCGCGACAACCCCAATGGCGAGATTCCGCGCCGCCGCTTCCTGGGCGAACCCAATCACAACACGTTCGACCTGGCGTCCACGTCCGTGGCGTTGCTGTTCGAGCACGCCTTCGACGACACGCTGAAGATCCGGCAGTCGCTGCGGCAGTACGACGCCGATCTGCGCATGCGCTACGTGCTGCTGCAAGGCGACGTGGATGCGCGCACGCAGCGCAGGGTGGCCCGTTCGGCCCGGGGGTTCGATGACCACACCACGGTGTTCACCAGCGATACCAATGTCGAGAAGCGCTTTGCGACCGGGCCGGTGGCGCACACCGTTCTTGCCGGGTTCGACTACACCCGCTCCACCTACAACAGCGATAGATTGCGCGGCAACCTGCCGGCCATCGATGCCTACAACCCCGTCTACCAGGCGGGGGAGGTCGTGGCCCTGCCGTGGCAGCAGCGGCGCAACAAGGAGCATCGCCTGGGCATCTACGTGCAGGACCAGTTGAAGATCCATGACAAGGTCGTGGTGCTGCTGGGCGGACGGCGTGACCAGGCGCGGGCGGAGAACCGCTTGCTGCATGCGCCGGGCAGCGACTCGTCGGATCGGGATTCGGCCTTCACGGGCCGGGCGGGGATGGTCTATCTGGCGGACAACGGACTGGCGCCGTACGTCAGCTTCTCGCAATCCTTCGAGCCGACCTCCGGGCGGGATCGCAATGACAACCGCTACATTCCCAGTCGCGGCAGGCAGGTGGAAGTGGGGGTGCGCTACCAGCCCGCAGGGCAGGACATGACGCTGAGCGCAGGCGTGTTCGACCTGGTGCGCAAGAACGTCTTCACGCCGGATCCGCAGGACCCGGCCTTCCTGGTGCAGACCGGCGAGGTGCGGTCGCGCGGCATCGAACTGGAGGCGCGGGCGCGTGTCACGCCCGCCGTCGACCTCATCGCGGCGTACACCTATACCAATGCCAAGGTCACTGCCAGCAATCTGCCGGGCGAAAAAGGCGAGCGCTTCAACACGCCGCGGCACGTGGCATCGTTGTGGGCCGACGCGCACCTGGCGCAATGGGTGGCGCCCGGGGTGAAGGTCGGCGCGGGCTTGCGGCATGTGTCGGCGCGGCCGGATCGCCCGTCCAGCGGATCGCTGGGCGGGCCGGGCTATACGCTGGTCGATGTCCGCCTGGGCTATGAAACCGGACCGTGGGCCTATGCGCTGAACGTCACCAACCTGGCCGACAAGACCTACATTCCCTCGATTTGCTACAACGGGCTGTGCGACTACGGCGAGCCGCGTCGCATCATCGGAACGGTCAGTTATCGCTGGTAGCGCATGCGCGCCCTGCTCGTCCGGGTGCACCGTTGGGTAGGCCTCGCCATCGGGGGATTCCTGCTCGTGACGGCGGTATCCGGCATTCCACTGGCCTGGCACCACGCGCTGGATGCCTGGGCCGCGCCGGCATTGTGGCGCGCGCCGGATTGCGGCGCCGAAGGGCGTCTGGATGCCCTTGTCCTGCGCGACATCGTCCGGGATGCTTTTCCGCAAGGCCATCTGCCCGCAGCCCCGCTGGGCGGGGAGGCGGGCAGGGCACTGGCGGTGCCCGTCTGGTTCGTTTCCCGCGCGGATGCCGCGCCCGTGCTGCACGAGGTATTCGTCCATCCCTGCACGGGCGCGATCCAGGGCAGCCGGGAATGGGGCGACATCCGCGCCGGCTGGGTCAACCTGGTGCCGTTCCTGTATCGCCTGCACGCGTCGCTGCTGCTGGGCGGGCCAGGCGAATGGCTGCTCGGGATCGTGGCCCTGCTGTGGACGCTGGATTGCTTCGTCGGCCTGGTGCTGACGTGGCCGACCAGGCGCCGGGTGCGCGCAGACCGTCCTGCGGCCCTTGCCTCGTCGTGGTGGTCGCGCTGGTGGCCGGCGTGGCGGGTGCGTTGGACCGCGGGCAGGCATAAACGCAACGTCGACCTGCACCGGGCTGGCGGACTCTGGGCATGGGCGCTGCTGCTCGCCATGGCCTGGAGCAGCGTGGCGTTCAATCTCCCGGCTGTCTATGAGCCCGTGATGCGTGGGCTGTTCGCGCATCAGTCGGATGGGCGGCGGCCCGCCGGCACCCAAGGCGCCAGCCAGGTTCCCGCCTTGTCCTTTGCGCAGGCGCGCGAGCGTGGCCGCGAGATCATGGCCGGCCTGGCCCGGGAGGAAGGCTTTGCCGTGCGCTCGGAGCATTGGCTGGCGCTCGACGCGCGCCGCGGCGTGTATCGCTACACGGTCCGCAGCAGCCGGGATCTGCTTGATCGGGGGGGCGCAACATCGGTCTTCCTCGATGCCGCTGACGGCAGCGTGCGCGGCAGCTTCGTTCCCACGGGCAGGGCTGCGGGCGACACCCTGCGGCATGTCCTGACCAGCCTGCACCGCGCGGCCTGGGGAGGCGGACCCGTCCAGCTGGCGTTGGCCTTGCTGGGCGGCCTGCTTGTCGTGCTGGTGCTGACGGGTGTCTTCATCTGGCAGGCGAAACGCCGGGCGTTGCGCTTCGCCGGCAAGCGGAACTGAAGCGCGATGTTGCGATGATACTTTGTACCAAATGTATATGTAATGTTATATCATTTGCATCCTTCGGTGTTTCTCCCGGTTCCAGAAGGACGCTTCCATGTTTCGCTCGACCCCTCCCCTCGCGGCCGCCATTGCCGTCGCCTTTGCCGCGCCCGCGATGGCCCAGGACAACCCGGCTGTGTCCGTGGGCCAACTGGCGCCCGTTACCGTGTCGGCCTCGCCCCTGGCCACCGGCGCGGACGACATGGCCACGCCCAGCGCCGTGCTGGAAGGGGATGCGCTGACCTTGCGCAGGAAGGGCACGCTGGGCGACACCCTCGATGGCGAGCCGGGCATCCATGCCGATACCTTTGGCGGTGGCGCAAGCCGGCCGGTCATCCGCGGCCAGACCGCGCCGCGCGTGCGCGTGCTGAGCGACAGCGCTGAACTCATGGATGCGTCCACCGTCTCGCCGGATCACGCGATCGCGGTCGAGCCCATGCTGTCGCGCCGCATCGAGGTGCTGCGCGGCCCGTCGGCGCTGCTGTACGGCGGCGGCGCCATCGGCGGCGTGGTGAACGTGCTGGACAACCGCATCCCCACGGCGGTGCCCGGGAACGGCATCGAGGGCGAGGCGGAACTGCGGGGCGCGACCGGCACCAAGGAGCGCGCGGGCGCAGTGGGCATCACCGGCGGCAGCGGCAACCTGGCCGTGCGCGTCGAAGGCATGAAGCGCGAGTCGGACGACTATCGCGTGCCCGACTGGTCCAGCCGCAGCGTGCCGGGCTCGTACCAGCGCTCGGGCTCGGGCAGCGTGGGCGCGTCGTGGATCACCTCGCGTGGCTATGTGGGCGCGTCCTATTCCTTCATGGAGTCGCGCTACGGCCTGCCGGGCCACAGCCACGAATACGAAGGCTGCCATCCGCACGGCGACCACCTGCATTGCGGGGGGCACGACCATGACCACGGTGATCATGAGGAAGAAGGCCATGAAGGCCACGATCACGATCATGACCACGGCGGCGGCGTGCCCTACGTGAAGCTGCGCAGCGAGCGCGGCGACTTGCGCGGCGAATACCGCGATCCTTTCGCGGGCTTCGAGAAGATCCGCTTCCGGGCGGGCGTCACGCAATACCGCCATGACGAAATCGAAGGCGGAGAGGTCGGCACGCGCTTCACCAACCGTGGCTACGATGGCCGCCTGGAGCTGACGCACAAGCCCATCATGGGCTGGCGCGGCGTGGTGGGCCTGCAGGGGGCGAGCAGCACGTTCGGCGCGGATGGCGAAGAGGGCTTCCTGCCCGAGAGCCGCACGCGTACGGCGGGTCTCTTCGTGCTGGAGGAATACCGCCTGGCGGACTGGCGCTTCGAACTGGGCGCGCGCCAGGACTGGCAGCGCATCCGCCTGACCGACGGCGGCGACAGCCGCCGTGACACGGGCAATTCGTTCTCGGCCGCGGCCATCTGGGACTTCGCGCCTCAGTATTCGGTGGCCCTGTCGCTGTCGCGCTCGCAGCGCCTGCCCAGCGCGCAGGAGCGCTACGCCGACGGCATCCACCTGGCCACCAACACCTATGAAATGGGCGACGCGAACCTGGGCAAGGAAACCTCGCGCAACATCGACCTGACCCTGCGCAAGAAAGCGGGCGATACCACCTTCAGCGTCAGCGCCTTCCACAACCGCGTGCGCAACTACATCTATGCCGACACCTTGGACCAGTTCGAGGACTTCCGCCTGATCCAGTACTCGCAGCGCGATGCCGAGTTCACGGGGATCGAGGCCCAGGTTCGCCATCGCTTCACGCCGGTCTTTTCGGCGGGCGTCTTCGGGGACTACGTGCGCGGCAAGTTCGCGAACGACGATGGCAATCTGCCCCGCATTCCCGCCGGGCGCGCGGGCGTGCGCTTGAACGCCGATTGGCAGCAGTGGGGCAGCGAACTGACGTTCACACGCGTCTTCCGCCAGTCGCGCGTGACGAGCTATGAGTCGGAGACGCCGGGCTACAACCTGCTGGACGCCCTGGTGACCTATGACACCGACATCGGCAATGCGCGCGCGCAGGTCTATCTGCGTGGCAACAACCTGCTGAACGAGCTGGCCTACAACCACACCTCGTTCATCTCGCGCCTGGCGCCCCTGCCTGGCCGCAGCGTGATGCTGGGCCTGCGCACGACGTTCTGAGCGGCGCCGCGGGGATCAGGCCTGGCCTTATCCCCGCGGGGTGTCCTTCTTGCGGCCTGCCCTGGGATGGGCCTGGTCGTAGGCGCGCGCGAGGTGCTGGAAATCCAGCCGCGTGTAGACCTGCGTGGTGGAAATGTTGGCGTGGCCCAGCATTTCCTGCACGGCGCGCAAATCTTGCGCCGATTGCAGCACGTGGCTGGCGAAGCTGTGGCGCATGACGTGCGGATGCAGTCGCGTGGGCAGGCCCGCGGCAATCGCCAGTTTTTCCAGCTGCAGCTGCACCACCCGTGGCGTGACGCGCTTGCCGCGTGCGCCCAGGAAGAGCGCCGCGGCATCATCGGGCGTTGCATCCGGCGCCAGCAGGGCGGGGCGCTCGCGCAGCCAGTGCGACAAGGCCGTCATCGCCGCGCCGCCCACGGGCACGGTGCGCCGCTTGCCGCCCTTGCCCCAGACCAGCACTTCCTGTTCGGCCAGGTTCAGCCAGCTGCGGGATTCATACTCGCCCGTGCGCACATAGGCCGTGTCCAGGCCGATGAGCTCCGAGAGCCGCAGGCCGCTGGAATACAGCAGTTCGAACATCGCGTGGTCGCGGCGGGCGATGGCATCGTGGCCGGCGCCGCGCGAGGCGTGGTCCAGCACGCCTTGGGCCTGCTCGACCGACAGGGCTTTGGGCAAACCACGGGCCAGCTTGGGGGCGCGCACGCCCGCGGCGGGGTTTTCAGGCAGTCCGGCCTGCGGGGCCCACCAGGCGAAATAGCCGCGCCAGGCAGCAAGCGTGCGCGCCAGGCTGCGCGGACTCAGGCCTTGCGCATGCAGGCGTGCCAGGTATTGGCGGATATGGGCGTGACGCAGGGCCTCGGGCGGCGTGTCGCCGGCGAGGGAGACGAGACGGGCGAGATCGTGACGGTAGCCGGCAAGCGTGTGCGGGGAATAGCGGCGCGCGGTCTCCAGGTGGGACAACCAGCGCGCCATGCTGTCGGGCAGGCCTTGCGAGGCAGTGGGCGGCGTGCCCGCGGGCGCTGCCGCGCTGGTTGCGGAAGCGGCGCCCACGATGCGCTCAGGCCTGCGGCGTGAGGCGTGCCAGCGCGGCGCTGCCCAGGCGGCCGATGCGGGCGAGGAAGGAGGTGCCCATGCCGGCCGCGAAGCGCTCGGCGTCGGGCGAACCCAGCACCAGCAGGCCGAAAGCGGGCGAGTCGGGCGTGGGACGCAGCGGCACCAGCGCCATCGAGCCAGGCGGCGTCGCCAGCCAGGCGGCGGCTTCCGCGCAGGCCTCGGCTTCACCCGGCGTGGCGGGTTCCTTGCCCGCCTGGGCGGGCACGGCAGGACCGCAATAAGGCGCCTTCAAGGCATCGGCATAGGCGCGCAGCGTGTCCGAGACGGGTTCGCCGGCGGTGCCGCCTTCGATGGCCAGCGGGGCCCACAGGCGCAGGCCGACGTCCTTCAGGTCGAAGACCTCGGCCAGGCCCAGCGTGACCAGCGCGGGCAGGCGCTCGGCGTGCTGTTCCGCCAGCAGGCGCTCGCACCACTGCTGTACCTGGGCGCCGATGCCTTCGTTGGTGGAGGCGTTGTGCACGAGTTCGTTCAGGCGCCATTCCAGTTCGCGCTGGCGCTCGCGCAGCGTGAGGATCTGGCGCTCGCCCAGCGAGATGGCGCGGCTCTGGTGCGGGTGCGGCACTTCGAGGGTCGCGAAGACCTCGGCGTGCTCCTGGAGGAAAGCGGGGTGGTCCTGGAGGAAACGGGCAACGGTCTCGGCGGAGAGTTCGTCGGCGTGCGTCGCGGCAGTGCTCATTGCTGGGGCGTCCTTCTTTCAGTATCGGGCATTGCCAGGGGCGTGTCGGCCCCAGGGGTGTCCGGACGGAACCGCGCGGCGCATGCCGGCCGCGCGGCCAGGGTGTCAGGGTTGGGCGGGCAGCGATGCCACCAGGGCGTCGACGTCCACGGTGCCCGAGAAAACGGTCGTGGCGGGGCCGGTCATGCGCAGGCTGTCGCCCAGCAGGGCGATATCGAGCACGCCACCGCGCGTGTGCACGGCCACGGGCGAATCGAGCAGGCCACGGCGGATGCCGGCGGCCACTGCCGCGCAGGCGCCCGTGCCACAGGCCAGGGTTTCGCCCGCGCCGCGTTCATGGACGCGCAGGCGGATGGTGTGACGGTCGACGACCTGCATGAAGCCCGCGTTCACGCGCTTGGCAAAGCGCGGATGCGATTCGATGTAGGGGCCGACGCGGCCGACAGGTGCCGTGTCGACGTCGTCGACCACCTGCACCGCATGGGGATTCGAGATGGCGACCAGGGACAGCAGCACCGACGCGGGGCCGCCCGGCGTGGCGGCCTCGTCCAGCGGCAGTTCCCACAGCGTGTCGGCGTGCTCGGGCCGCGAGGCCAGGCCGGTGGTGTCGAAGGGCAGCGCGGCGGGCTCGTAGCAGGTGAGGCCCATGTCGACCGTCACGCGGCCGTCCGCCGTTGCGTCCAGCACGATGACGCCCGTGGCGATCTCGGCGCGCAGCGGGTTCTTGCTGGACAAGCCCTGCTCGTGCACGAAGCGCACGAAGCAGCGGGCGCCGTTGCCGCAGTGCTCGACCTCGCTGCCGTCCGCGTTGAAGATGCGATAGCGGAAGTCGGCATCGGGGCGCGTGGCGGGCTCGACCAGCAGGATCTGGTCGGCGCCGATGCCGAGGTGCCGGTCGGCGAGCGCGCGGGCACGCGCCGCCGTCATCTGGATGGGCGAACGTACGCCGTCGAGCACGATGAAGTCGTTGCCCGCGCCGTGCATTTTGGTGAATGGCCAAGTCATCCCGCCATTATCGCCTAGTTGGCGGGCGATGGCGTGCCCGGCGCGGATGTTGCAACCGCCTCAATAGAGGCCGGGTTCGCCAGGGGGGCGGGTCTTGAAGCGGCGGTGCACCCAGTAGTATTGGCTGGGCATGTCGCGCGTCCAGTCCTCGACCATCCGGTTGATCCGGGCGGTGGCCGCCTCCAGGCCGTCCTCGCCCGGGAAGTCCGCCAGGGCGGGCAGAACCTCGATGTGATAGCGGCCGGTGGCAGGATTCCAACTGCCGCGGATAGGCAGCACGGGCAGCTTCCACGTGCTGGCAAGTTGCGCGGTGGCGGGGATGGTGGCCGCCGGCGTTCCGAAGAAAGGAACGAAGAGGGAACCCTTGCGGCCGAAATCCATGTCGGGCAGGTAGTACAGGGGGCGGCCCGCTTTCACGTGGCGCAGCAGGGGCCGCACGCCGTCCCGGCGGTTGACCAGGTGGACGTCGTTGAAGCGGGCCCGGCCTTCACGTACCAGCGCATCGACGTCGGGGTCGCTTTGTGGTGAGTACATGGTGGCGCCGCTCGGCGTTTCCATGGTCAGGCGAGAGGCTGCGGCATCCAGCGCGATGAAGTGCGGGGCGAGGAGGATGCAGGACTGGCGGGCGGCGACCAGTGGCTTCAGGTTTTCCTCGTAGCCCGACAGGGAAACCAGTTCGCGCACGCGTTCGGGGGGGGCAAACCACAGTACGCCGCGATCCACGACCGATTGTGCCAGGGCATGGAAGTGATCGCGCAGCAGGCGCTCGCGCGCGGCTGCGTCCAGCTCGGGAAAACAGATCTCCAGGTTGCGGCGGGCAACCCGGGCGCGTGGCCGCACCAGCCGGTAGGACAGTCCCCCCAGCAGTTTGCCGAGCCGCAGGCGAGTCGTGTTGGAACGGTTTCCGAACCACGTGAACAGCGCTTTGAGTGCGCGGTATTTCCATCCGCGCGGGATGGCGGGTGGCGCGAGGGATGGGTGCCGGTCGTCCGTCATGCCGCGTCTTCCGAGGGCAGGGCGCCGGGGGCCGCGGGTGCGCCTTTCGGCGTCTTGTAGCGGTTGTACCCCCAGAGGTACTGCTCGGGGCAACGGCGGATGAGGCTTTCCATGGTCTGGTTGATCAGCGTCGCCTGCGCCTCGGGGGATTCGGGCAAAGGCTCGGGCACGGGCACGTAATGCATCTGCCAGCCAGCGCCCTTGGGCAGACGCTCACCGGCGACCAGCACGACGGGCGCGTTCGTCTGCCTGGCCAGCCGGGCCGGCAGGGTGACAGAATAGGCTTGGCGGCCGAAGAAGGGCGCCCAGACGCCTTCGCCTTCGCCGGGCGCCTGGTCGGGCAGCATGCCGATGTCCTCCCCCTGGCGCAGTGCGCGCACGAACGCCCGCACGCCAGACTGGTTGGCCGGCACGACCTTCATGCCGGCGGATTCGCGCGCCAGTTGCATGACGGGGGCAAGCGCGGCCTTGCGCGGCGGCCGGAACATGACGGTGAGCGGATGCCGGCGCACCCTGTAGCGGGCGGTGATCTCGAAACAGCCCAGGTGGGGGGTCAGGTACAGCACGCCGCGGCCCTGCGCGTGCAGCGCGGCGATCATCGCCTCGTCCTCGGGGCTGCTGCGCACGCGCGCCAGGCTGTCATCGCTGCGGAACCAGACCCGTGCCAGTTCCAGGATCATCGCGCCGGTCTCGCCCGCCGCCCGGCGCGCGAAGGCCGGCGAGTCGTAGCCCGCCTGGGCGGCATTGGCGCGCAGGCGTTGGCGGTACTTGGTGGGCAGTGCATAGACCAGACGTCCGACCAGTCGGCCCAGGCCCTGGAGGAGGGAGAGCGGCAGGTGGGACAGCAGGCGAAACAGGAACAGCAGCATCGGCGGGCGTCGGGAATGGGGAGGGCGGACAGGCTTGCCGGCAGGCCTGGGGAGGGCGTCGCCGGGCCGGGGCGCCATGGGGTTGCTGACGCCATCCGCGAGAACATGTGCTATTTTCGCTTAAAATCACTTTGGCCGCCGAGTTAACGACAACTTGCGGGGCGGCCGCGGTTCCCTGTCTTGCCAGATGCTGGCACCGGCATTGAACCAGCTGGGGTGGCCGCCAGTCCATTCCTACCGCTAAAGCGTCGCGCCCAGATCCAAGCGTTCGTACTACGGTTGCATTTGGGGCTTCGCGCCTCAGTCAACCCGTGCCGTTTATCGGACACATTTACAGGACGTCATCTCGTGGCCCAGAACGATTTCCTCTTCACTTCCGAGTCCGTTTCCGAAGGTCATCCCGACAAGGTCGCCGACCAGATCTCGGACGCCGTGCTCGACGCCATCTTCACGCAAGACCCGAACGCTCGCGTAGCCGCCGAGACGCTGTGCAATACCGGTCTCGTCGTGCTGGCAGGCGAGATCACCACCACTGCCAACGTCGACTACATCCAGGTCGCGCGCGACACGATCCGCCGCATCGGCTATGACAACACCGATTTCGGCATCGACTACAAGGGTTGCGCGGTGCTGGTCGCCTACGACAAGCAGTCGCCCGATATCGCCCAGGGCGTGGACCGCAGCGCCGAGGACTACCTGAACCAGGGCGCTGGCGACCAGGGCCTGATGTTCGGCTATGCCTGCGACGAAACCCCTGACCTGATGCCCGCTCCCATCTGGTACTCGCACCGCCTGGTGCAGCGCCAGAGCGAACTGCGCAAGGACGGCCGCCTGCCGTGGCTGCGTCCCGACGCGAAGTCGCAGGTCACCTTCCGCTACGTCGACGGCAAGCCCGTCGAGGTGGACACCGTGGTGCTGTCGACGCAGCACGCGCCGGAGATCTCGCAGTCCGACATCCATGACGCGGTCATCGAGCACATCATCCGCCCCAGCTTCCCCGAAGGCCTGATCACCGACAAGACGCGCTTCCTGGTCAATCCGACCGGCCGTTTCGTCATCGGCGGCCCGCAAGGCGATGCCGGCTTGACCGGCCGCAAGATCATCGTCGACACCTACGGCGGCGCATGCCCGCACGGTGGTGGCGCGTTCTCGGGCAAGGATCCCTCGAAGGTCGACCGTTCGGCTGCCTATGCCGCGCGCTATGTCGCCAAGAACGTGGTGGCAGCCGGCCTGGCGCGCCAGTGCCAGGTGCAGGTGAGCTACGCCATCGGCGTGGCCGAGCCCATCAACATCACGGTCTATACCGAAGGCACGGGCATCATTCCCGATGACCAGATCGCCAATCTCGTGCGCGAGCACTTCGATCTGCGCCCCAAGGGCATCGTCAACATGCTCGACCTGCTGCGCCCCATCTACACCAAGACGGCGGCCTATGGCCACTTCGGCCGCGCCGAGCCCGAGTTCACGTGGGAACACACGGACAAGGCCGAAGCGCTGAAGAAGTCGGTCTGAGTGTGATCGTCGAGGCGGGCCGTCGCTCCGGCCTGCCCTGATCGCCAGAGGCGCCCCGCGGGGCGCCTTTTTCATGCGCGCGGCGGGCAAGGCCGTGCGTGGCGCGATCTCCCGCATGTCGACATATCCAATCGTTCGTTGGGAGCGCATGGCGGCATCGCTAGGATGACAGTGCGGCCGTCCTGGCGATGGCCTTCATTCCCCGATAGCCTGGAGACAGTCACCATGAGCGCCCACGCCGACCTGCCCACCTTTGGCCTGGACATCCGCCCGCTAGCCGGCCGCATCGGCGGCGAGGTGCGTGGCCTGCGGCTGTCCGACGAATTGACCGACGAGGTCTTCGGCCGGGTCCGGCAGGCCTTGCTGCATTACAAGGTGCTGTTCTTCCGCGGCCAGTCGCATCTGGACGATGCCGCGCACCAGCGCGTGGGCGACCGCTTCGGCAGGACCGTGGCGCATCCCACGGTGCCGGCGCCCGCGGGCACGCGCATCTTCGAGCTGGATGCATCGCGCGGCGGCGGCCGGGCCGACTCCTGGCATACCGACGTGACGTTCGCCGAGGCCTTCCCGAAGTACGGCATCCTGCGTGCGGTGACCGTGCCTGCCTATGGCGGTGACACCATCTGGGCCAACACTGCCGCCGCGTATGCCCACCTGCCCGAGTCCCTGCAACGCCTGGCCGACGGCCTGTGGGCGGTGCACAGCAACGACTATGACTATGGCGCGAGCCGCACGGGCATCAGCGACGTCCGCTTGAAGCATCACAACGAGGTGTTCAAGGCCACCGTCTATGAAACCGAGCATCCGCTGGTGCACGTGCATCCGGAAAGCGGCGAGAGGGCCTTGCTGCTGGGGCACTTCGTGCGTCGCATCGTGGGCCTGCCCACCACCGAATCCAGCCGCCTGTTCGAGATCTTCCAACAGCGCGTGATCCGTCCCGAGAACACCGTGCGCTGGTCCTGGCAGAAGGACGACGTCGCCATCTGGGACAACCGGGCCACCCAGCATTTCGCCATCAACGACTATGGCGACCAGCCGCGCCTGGTTCGCCGGGTGACGGTCGAGGGCGAACCCGCCGTGGGCATCGATGGCCGCCGCAGCGTCGCGCGCCGCGGGCCTGGCGTGGACGCGCCCAGCCAGGCGCCTGCCGCGGTGCCGGTCGCAGCCTGACACGGCGGGGCGCGTCCTCGCCAGGCCCGTCGGTTCCATGTCGTGACGTACCCGCCATGGCCACCTGTACAGGCGTGCCTTGCGGGCGCGTGCATGCCTTTTCCTTTCCTTTCTTTCAGGTGATGGGTTCCATGGTTCGTTTTTCCTTTGTCCGTGCATGGGGCGTCGCACTGCTCGGTGCGAGCCTGATGCTGGGCGCCGCGTCCGCGATGGCCGACACGTCCCGCATCGCCGTGGCAGACCAGTTCGGCCTGGGCTCCTTGTTGTGGAACGTGGTCAAGGACCAGAAGTTGATCGAGAAGCACGGCAAGGCTGCCGGCGTCGATATCGCCGTGGAGTGGAAGCGCCTGTCGGGCGGCGCGGCGATGAACGAGGCCGTGCTGTCCGGCTCGATCGACGTGGGCACGGGAGGCGTGCCGCCCTTGCTGACCTTGTGGGACCGGACCCGCGGGCGGCAGGAGGTGAAGGCGATCTCGGCCATCGTCTCTACGCCGCACTACCTGGTCACCAATCAGCCGCGCATCCGCAGCCTGGATGATTTCTCCGATGCCGATCGCATCGCGGTGCCGGCGGTGAACGTCTCCATCCAGGCCCGCCTGTTGCAGATGGCGGCCGCCAAGCAGCATGGACAGGCCCAGTTCAATCGCTATGACGCCCTGACCGTGGCGCTGCCGCATGCCGACGCGACCAGCGTGCTGCTGGCGGGCGGCAACGCCGTCGTGGGCAGCTTTGCGGGCGAGCCCTTCACGACGCTGGCCTTGCGCAACCCGTCGGTGCACAAGGTCATCAGTTCCTACGAGATCCTGGGCGGCCCGCATACGGTCAACCTGATCTGGGCGACCAGCCGCTTCCGCGAGCGCGAGCCCAAGGCCTATCGCGCGGTGCTGGCGGCGCTGGCCGAGGCGCAGACATTCGTTCAGGCCGACCCGCAGGCGGCGGCCGATGTCTTCCTGCGCCAGGGCGACTCCAGCCTGCCGCGCGAGCAGGTGCTGGCCCTGATCCAGAATCCCGAGACCCGCTATACGCTGGTGCCCGAGAACACCTTCCCCTTTGCGCGGTTCATGCACCAGGTGGGCGCGATCAAGCACCTGCCTGCGTCCTGGAAGGACTACTTCTTCGAGGAGGCCTACGCCCTGGGCGGGAGCTGAGGCGGGCGGCCAATGGCCCGGTCAGGCATTCACGCACCCGCCGTAGGGACAGAAAATGGGGCCGCAAGGTCTGGTGCTAAGCTTGACGCGATGTGTGCAACACCCGACTCCCTCTTGCCGCCCCCTGCGGCGGCCCCGTCCGATGACAGGGACACCGCTGCCGCCAGCGGCGTCCCGCTCCACCGTATCGAGATCAAGACCGCGCGCGGCACGTTCGTCGCGACGGATTCCCCCTGCGTGGCGGTCTGCTCCACCCTCTATGACGACATCTGCCGGGGCTGCGGCCGCACGGCCATGGAAGTCGCCAATTGGGTCTTCATGAACGAAGCGGAAAAGCATGAGGTCTGGGTGCGCATCCGCGCCCAGGGTTATCCGCGCCGCAACAACCCCTAGCCCCTTGTCTTGGTCATGTCATGTGGTCGGTGCCTAATAGCCGCAACGTCACCCGACAGACCGCCTCATGCGTATCCTGCTCGTTACTGATGCTTGGCATCCCCAAGTCAGCGGTGTGGTCCGTACCTGGACCATTATGCAGAAGCTCCTGGTCTCCTGGGGCCATGAACTTGTCGTCATCAGCCCGCAAGGCGCACGCACCGTCAGGGCGCCGTCCGAAAAGGGCCTGCGGCTGGCCATCGATCCGGCCTCGCACCTGCGCCGCCAACTGGGCGATTTCGTGCCCGATGCCATGCACATCGCCACCGAAGGCCCGCTGGGCGTTGCCGCCCGCAGCCTGGCCATGAAGCGCGGCTGGCGCTACACCACCTCCTTCCACACGGTCTTCCCCGAATACCTGCGCATGCGCATGGGCATTCCGGCCGGCTGGACCTGGCGCTACATGCGCTGGTTCCACAAGCACTCCCAGCGCGTGCTGGTGCCGACGCACGCCATGCGCACGCTGCTGGCCTCGCACGGCCTGTGCAACATGCAGGTCTGGGCGCGCGGCGTCGACGCCCGGGCCTTCGCGCCCGATGACGGCATGGCCCTGGCCGGCCTGCCGCGCCCCATCCACCTGAGCGTGGGGCGCCTGGCCCGTGAAAAGAATCTCGACGCCTTCCTGTCCCTGGACCTGCCGGGCAGCAAGGTCGTGGTGGGCAGCGGTCCCGACGAGGCGCGGCTGCGCCGCCGCCATCCCGACGCCGTGTTCCTGGGCATGGTCCCGCATGACCGCCTGGCGCCGCTCTATTCGGCGGCCGATGTGTTCGTCTTCCCGAGCCTGACCGACACCTTCGGGCTGGTGATGCTGGAGGCCATGGCTTGCGGCACGCCGGTCGCGGCCTTGCCGGGCGAGGCGCCGCAGGCGGTGGTGGAAGAGGGCGTCACGGGTTGCCTGGATGCAGACCTGGCGCGCGCCTGCCATGCCGCGCTGTCCCTGGACCGTGTCACGGTGCGCGAACGCACGCTGGGCCGCACCTGGGAGACCATCGCGCTGGCGCTGCTGGGGGCGTTGACGCCGCTGCGCGCCGCGCAGGCGCAGGCCTTGCCGCAAGAGGCGGGCGCAGGTATACAATGCGGGCTTCCTGAGGAGCGTTGCGACGGGTCGCGCGTTGTCCGCTAGGGGGCGCATCCCTCCAGCCGGACCCCACCCGCCAGGCTCAGGAACTTCCTCTTTCCAGCCGCTTGCCCGTGCAAGCGGCTAGAACGGCGCTCGCCAACCCTGTCCGCGCAGGGAGGGCGAGGCCATTTCCACGGCAGCGCCCCGACGCGCGTGCAGGTTCTTCCGGAGCCATGCATGAATACCGTGACCGACAAGACCTTCACCGACTACATCATCGCCGACATCGCGTTGGCTGACTGGGGCCGCCGCGAGCTCGCGATCGCCGAAACCGAAATGCCCGGCCTGATGGCGACCCGCGAGGAATACGCCGCGTCGCAGCCCTTGAAGGGCGCGCGCATCGCCGGCAGCCTGCACATGACCATCCAGACCGGCGTGCTGATCGAGACGCTGCAGGCGCTGGGCGCCGAAGTGCGCTGGGCCTCGTGCAACATCTTCTCGACCCAGGACCATGCCGCCGCCGCCATCGCCGCCACGGGCACGCCCGTGTTCGCCGTCAAGGGCGAGACGCTGGAGGAGTACTGGCAGTACACCCACAACATCTTCGACTGGCCCGGTGAAGAACAGGCCAACATGATCCTGGACGACGGCGGCGACGCCACGCTGCTGCTGCACCTGGGCACCCGCGCCGAGTCGGACCTGTCGGTGCTGGACAAGCCGGGCAGCGAAGAAGAGCGCATCCTGTTCGCGTCGATCCGCGAGCGCCTGAAGCAGGATCCCAAGTGGTACTCGACCCGTCTGGCGCAAGTGCGCGGCGTGACCGAGGAAACCACCACCGGCGTGCACCGCCTGTACCAGATGTCGAAGAAGGGCGAGCTGGCCTTCGCCGCCATCAACGTGAACGACTCCGTCACCAAGTCCAAGTTCGACAACCTCTACGGTTGCCGCGAGTCGCTGGTTGACGGCATCAAGCGCGCCACCGACGTGATGGTGGCCGGCAAGATCGCCGTCGTGGCCGGCTACGGCGACGTGGGCAAGGGCTGCGCCCAGGCGCTGGTCGCGCTGCGCGCGCAAGTGTGGGTGACCGAGATCGACCCGATCTGCGCGCTGCAGGCCTCGATGGAAGGCTTCAAGGTCGTGACGATGGAAGAGGCTGCCGACAAGGCCGACATCTTCGTCACCACGACCGGCAACTTCAACGTGATCCGCCGTGAGCACATGGATCGCATGAAGGACCAGGCCATCGTCTGCAACATCGGTCACTTCGACAACGAAATCGACGTGGCGGGGATCGAAGACTGCCAGTGGGAGGAAATCAAGCCCCAGGTCGACCATGTGATCTTCCCCGACGGCAAGCGCATCATCCTGCTGGCCAAGGGGCGCCTGGTGAACCTGGGCTGCGCCACCGGCCACCCCTCGTTCGTGATGTCGGCGTCGTTCACCAACCAGACGATTGCCCAGATCGAGCTCTTCACGCGCGGCGACGCCTATGAGTCGGGCAAGGTCTTCATCCTGCCCAAGCATCTGGATGAGAAGGTTGCGCGCCTGCACCTGAAGAAGCTGGGCGTCCAGCTGACCGAACTCACGCCTGCCCAGGCGGCCTATATTGGTGTCTCGGCACAGGGTCCGTACAAACCCGATCACTATCGTTACTGATCGCGTTACGCCCGCCAGGCGGGCGCGCGTGTAAGCTCCTTCTAAGCCGTCCCCAGTTTTGGGGACGGTTCCTTCATCAACAGGAACAGGACTTTCGACATGTCGCTCATACTCGTCTGGCTCTTGAACGCCGTGGCCTTGCTGGCCGTTGCCTATCTGCTGCCCGGCATCACCGTGGCAAGCTTTGGTTCCGCGCTGATTGCCGCCCTGGTGCTTGGCCTGCTGAACATGCTGGTCAAGCCGGTGCTGGTCTTCCTGACGCTGCCCATCACCATCGTTACGCTCGGGCTCTTCCTGATCGTGCTCAACGCGCTGCTGTTCTGGTTCGCGGGCTCGATCCTCAAGGGCTTCCAGGTCGCGGGTTTCTGGTGGGCGTTGGCCGGCGCGGTGCTCTACAGCCTGATTTCGGGGCTCCTCTCGAGGTTGATCGTTTAATGTCCCTGGACACGGAAAAGGCTGCCATCAGCCTCGAGTTCTTTCCTCCGCGCGACCTCGCCGCGCAGGAGCGCCTGGTGCGCACGGCCAAGCAGCTGCTGGCCGTGCAGCCCCGGTATGTCAGCGTGACCTTTGGCGCGGGTGGTTCCACCCGCGACGGGACGTCGGGCACGGTGCGCACCTTGCGCAACCTGGGTTGCGACGCCGCGCCTCATCTGTCCTGCATTGGCGCATCGCGCGACGAATTGCGTCAGATCCTGCAAGGCTATCGCGACGAGGGCGTGCGCCGGGTCGTGGCCCTGCGTGGCGACTTGCCTTCCGGCATGGGGGGCGACGCCGGCGAATTGCGGTATGCGGCCGACCTGGTGGCGTTCATCCGCGCGGAGTTCGGCGATGCCTTCCACGTCGAAGTGGCGGCCTACCCGGAAATGCATCCGCAAGCCGAGAGCCCTTCCGCCGACCTGCGTCATTTCGCCGACAAGGTGGCCGCAGGCGCCGACAGCGCCATCACGCAGTATTTCTTCAATGCCGACGCGTACTTCGATTTCCTCGACCGTACACAGGCCCTGGGCGTGTCCGTGCCGATCGTGCCCGGCATCATGCCGATCACGAACAATACGCAGCTCACGCGCTTCTCGCAGATGTGCGGCGCGGAAATCCCGCGCTGGATCCGGCTGCGCCTGGCCGAGTTCGGCGACGACAAGGCGTCCCTGCGCGCCTTCGGTGTGGACGTGGTCAGCGAGCTGTGCCAGACCTTGCTGGACAACGGCGCGCCGGGCCTGCATTTCTATACCCTGAACAGTGCCGACGCGCCGCTGGCGATCTGGCGGCAACTGGGGCTGGAGCGTGCCGCGGCCTGATCAGCTTGCGGGTGTGCCGGCAGGGAGAGCGGCTTCGGCCGCTTTTTCTTTTTCCAGCGCGAATCGGGTGTGTGCAAAGACGCTGCCGATATCGGGCGCGTCGAGCAGCGCGAGCGACCACTGCTCGAGGTCTTGCAGCGATGCCCGTGCGATGCGTTGGCCGATTGCAGCGGGAACGGGACCAAAGCGGCAGGTCAGTTGGCGAGTGAGCAGTGTGCGGGTGGCGTCGTGTTTGCCTTCTTGGCGGCCTGCCTGTCTGCCTTCTTTTCTTCCTTCACGTCTTCCTTCTAGCATGCCCAGGCGCTTCCCTTCACGCCTTCCTTCCTGCATGCCCTCCCGCTTCCATTGGCGGGTCCAATCCTTGACCGTGTCTGCCAGCATGTCCCGGAACTCCTCGAGGTCGTCGATGGTGGAGAGCTTAAGGCTGGGAAAGCGTCCGGGCAGCAAAGCGTTCCTGAGCCATTCGACGAAGGCGCGGCGCAGGCTGGCATCGCCAGGAGAACGGGTGCAGCGGGCCAGGTCCGCCAGGATGTTCGTCATTTCGTTGGGATGACGGCTTTGCTCCAGCTGGAACAACAATGCGACGGGGTTGTCGATGTACGCGGCGCCAGTGCATGCCAGCTGCAACGGGTCCAGAAGGAGATACCGGAGTTGAGGCTGATAGGCTTGCAGGTCCGGGGGGCAGGCATCGGCAAGGTCCCGGTATTCCGTCCGCGCTCGCCATGCGCGCTGGCCGTTGTACAAGACCACGGCCAGCACGGGCGGCAGCCGGCCGTTCTGTGTCGAGGTTCTCGCATGCGCCTGCAGCAGCAGCGAGACATAACTCATCATGCGCAGCGCCATGTGGGGGTCGGGCCGGGATTGGAATTCCAGCAGCAGATGGATGTTGGCCGTTGCGTTTTGCGGGTGCCGGCGCAACGGAATGCGCCAGACGCGGTCGCTGTGCCGTTGCTCGCCGCGGTCCGAGAGATAGGAGGCGGGAAGCTGCGTCAGCGCGGTGGCATCGATGTGCGCGACCCATGCTTGCGGGACGAACCCGCGCAGCAGGGCCATCACCATCCGGGGATGGGAAAACAGCTGCTTGTAGTGGGTGTCGTGATGAGGCATGGCATCGGTGAGGCGTGAAACCTGCACCGTATTGCCCTTTGCCGGACTGTGCGCACCGGGCGCGCCGGAAATGTCCGCCCCGGTTTTCCCACCGAGGCCTTATTCCGCCTGAGCGCTCGGCTCGCCGTCGGCCAGCACCTGGATGTCGGTGAAGTCGGTGGGTTCGGCGTGATCGGGAATCATGCGTACCGGTTGATGCACGCGGCCGGCCGGCACCAGCGATTGCGGGTCGTGGGCCGAGCTCCAGACCGGATCGGGGATCTCCGCGAAGACCTGGCGCAGGCGCTCGCCCCAGGAGCTGCGGATCATGTGGAAGTATTCGTTGTGCTCGTCGATGTTGGCGAAGTGCGTCACGCGCAGCTTGTCCGCTTCGTAGACCAGCAGGTCCAGCGGCAGGCCGACCGAGATGTTCGAGCGCAGCGTGGAGTCCATGGAGATGAGCGCGCACTTGGCGGCCTCGTCCAGCGTGGAGTCCGGGCTCAGCGCGCGGTCCAGGATGGGCTTGCCATACTTGGCTTCGCCGATCTGGAAGTAGGGCGATTCGGCGTGGGCCTCGATGAAGTTGCCGGCCGAGTACACCTGGAACAGGCGGCAGCTTTCCTGGCCGATCTGGCCGCCGAAGATGATGGAGACGTTGAAGTCGATGCCCTGTTCCTTCAGGGCCGGCCCTTCGCGCAGGTGGATGGCGCGGATGGCCTCGCCGACGTGGCGCGCCGCATCGAACATGCTGGCGGCGTTCCAGATGGACTCGGCGCCTTCGCGCTCGTGCGCGGCCAGCAGATTGAGCACGGCCTGGCTGATGGCCAGGTTGCCTGCGGTCATCAGGACCATGACCCTGTCACCCGGCCGTTCGAAGACACTGAGCTTGCGATAGGTGCTGATCTGGTCGACACCGGCGTTGGTGCGTGAATCGGCCAGGAAAACCAGTCCGGCATTGAGCCGGGCCGCAACACAGTAGGTCATGGTAAGGCAGGGTCCGTAACGAGCAGGCTTCAGGCGGATGTCAGGTGCCGCCGACAAGCGCGCATCCAGCGCGCCCCGCCGATTGTATAGCGCCTGCCAGCCTGATCAAGCCTGGGTTGCGCCCTGCATGACCTGCACGTTCACCATCATGGATTCGACGCCGCCGCCATGGCGCACGCCCCGCACGGGCGAGGCCGAGTCATAGTCGCGCGCCACGGCCAGCCGGCAGTGGCATTCCGAGGCGTACTGGCGATTGGTGACGTCGATGCTGACCCAGCCGGTATCGGCCAGCCAGACATCGATCCAGGCGTGGCTGGCGGCGTGCTCGGCCGTGGTGTACAGGTAGCCGCTGACGTAGCGGACGGGCAGGCCGAGCCCGCGTGCGCAGGCCAGGAACAGGTGGGCGTGGTCCTGGCACACGCCGTGGCCCAGGCGCAACACTTCCGGGGCGGCGGTCGTGACGTCGGTCATGCCGGGCTCGTAGTGCACCCGGTCGCTGATGGCGGTGGCCAGCGCCAGGGCGTCTTCGGGCGCCCGGATGCCTTGCGGCAGGACCTCGCGGCAGAAGGCCATGACGGTCTCGTCGGGCCGCGTGAGCGGCGTGCTGACGCAATAGGCCTGCACCGGCAGGCGATCATCGTCGCGGCGCAACACGCCGCCGGGCAGCGACTCGACCTCGACCTGGCCGGTCACCCGCAATTCGATCTCGGTGTGCGGCTGGTTCAGCGTCAGGGTGTGCGTGATGTTGCCGTAGGCGTCGATGCTGGATTGCAGCGGCCCGGGCGCGTCGATGTGCCAGCGCAAGGCGTGCTGGTGATCCTCGGTGCGCGGCGTCAGCCGCAGGGTCTGGATGCTGTAGGTGGCCGGCTGCGTGTAGCGGTAGCGGGTCACATGGCGGATCAGGTGCTTCATGTCGTGGCTCCTTGCCGTCGCCATCAGGTGGAGAGCGGCACCAGGAAATCCTGGGCGATTCGGTTGCCGAGGTCGTTGATGCGCTTCAGGAAACGTTCCAGGTAGGTGTGCAGGCCTGCCTCCAGGATGTCCTCGATCCTGCCGTACTCCAATTCGGCGCGTAGCATGCCCGCCAGGCGCTCTGTTTCACTGGAACGTTCGTTGGAGATCTTGCCGAGGTCCTTGGACACGGAGCGCACCGAGGCCAGCAGCGAGCGCGGCATGTCGCCGCGCAGGATCAACAGCTCGGCCACGCGCGCCGGCGTGATGACGTCGCGGTAGACCTTGCGGTAGATCTCGAAACCCGAGACCGCGCCCAGGATGGCCGACCAGCGATAGAACTCGCCCACGGCAGGGTCGGCATCGTCGTTGCGCGCGCGCTCCGGAGACGGCGAGTGCGAGTGGAACTGCAATTGCGACTGGGTCGTGCGTTCGTGGAACTTCACGTCCAGCAGGCGCGCCGTGTTGTCGGCGCGTTCCAGGTGCATGCCCAGCCGCAGGAAGTACAGCGCGTCGTCCTCCAGCATGGTGCCGATGGTCACGCCGCGCGCCAGGTGCGAGCGCAGCTTCACCCATTCGAAGAACTCGCCCGCGTTGTGCTCCAGCAGGCCGCCGCGCAGGTGGCGCTGCATTTCCAGCCAGATGCCGTTGTAGGTTTCCCAGACTTCGGTGGTCAGGCTGCCGCGCACGGCGCGGGCATTCTCGCGCGCGGCGTGCAGGCAGGCATAGATGGAGGAAGGATTGTTCGGATCGTGCACCATGAAGTGCAGGATTTCCTGCGTGGTGCCCGAGGGATACGCTGCGTCGAAGCGGTTCTGCAGTTCGCTGATGCCCAGCACCGCGCGCCACGACGCGGCGCGCGTGGCGGGGTCCTGCGGCAGCAGGGACATGTGCAGGTTCACGTCCAGCATGCGCGCGGTGTTTTCCGCGCGCTCCATGTATCGGCACATCCAGAACAGATTGTCGGCGGTGCGGCTCAGCATCGTGTCTCTCCTCGTCCTCAGCGTTCCAGCACCCAGGTGTCCTTGGTCCCGCCGCCCTGGCTGCTGTTGACGACCAGCGAGCCTTCGCGCAGCGCGACGCGGCACAGGCCGCCGGGCACGGTGGTGATCTGCCGCGATCCGCAGACCACGTAGGGACGCAGGTCGACGTGGCGCGGCGCGATGCCGGACTCCACATAGGTGGGCACGGTCGAGAGCGCGAGCGTGGGCTGCGCGATGTAGTTGGCCGGGTTGGCGCGCACGCGCTCGCGGAAGGCGTCGATCTCGGCGCGGCTTGCGCCGGGGCCCACCAGCATGCCGTAGCCGCCGGCGCCATGGACTTCCTTCACGACCAGCTCGGCCATGTTCTCCAGCACGTAGGACAGTTCCTGCTGCAGGCCGCAGCGCCAGGTGGGCACGTTGGACAGGAGGGGCTCCTCGCCGAGATAGAAGCGGATCATGTCGGGCACGTAGAGATACGTCGACTTGTCGTCGGCGATGCCGGTGCCGATGGCGTTGGCCAGCGTGATGCGGCCGGCGCGATAGACCGACAGCAGGCCGGGCACGCCCAGCGCCGAGTCGGCGCGGAAGGAGAGCGGGTCCAGGTAGTCGTCGTCGACGCGTCGGTAGATCACGTCGACGCGCTTGGGACCTTGCGTGGTGCGCATGTAGACGGTGTCGCCGTCCACGAAGAGGTCGCGTCCTTCCACCAGTTCCACGCCCATCTGCTGGGCAAGGAAGGCGTGTTCGAAATAGGCCGAGTTGTACATGCCAGGCGTCAGCACGACCACCGTGGGTTCGTCGCCGCTGGGCGAGACGTCGCGCAGGTTTTCCAGCAGCAGGTCGGGATAGTGGGCGACCGGCGCGATCTTGTTGCTGCCGAAGGCCTCGGGCATCAGGCGCATGGAAACCTTGCGGTTCTCCAGCATGTAGGACACGCCCGACGGCACCCGCAGGTTGTCCTCCAGCACGTAGAACTCGCCCGCGCCAGCGCGCACGACGTCGATGCCGGCGATATGGCAATAGATGTCTTCGGGCACGTCCACGTCCTGCATCTCGGGACGGTACTGCGCGTTCATGAAGACCTGCTCGGCGGGGATCTTGCCCGCGCGCACGATCTCATGGTCGTGGTAGATGTCGCGCAGGAACATGTTGAGCGCGCGCACCCGCTGGCGCAGGCCCGCGTCCAGGCGCTCCCAGTCGTCGGCGGGGATGATGCGGGGAATCAGGTCGAAGGGGATCAGCCTTTCCGTGCCGGCTTCATCGCCCGCCACGGAGAAGGTGATGCCCACCCGGCGAAAGCTCAGGTCGGCCTCGACCCGCTTGGCGGTCATGACCGAAGAGGGCTGGGCGGACAGCCAGCGCGCGAAGTCCGCGTAATGCGGGCGGATATCGCTGTCGCTGTCGAACATCTCGTCGAAAGCCGGCGGTTTCAAGGTCATGCGGCGATTCCTGTGGCGGGCCGCCACTGGGGGCGGCCGCGGTGCTGAAGGGGCCCACTTGGCTCGGCATATGCAAGCAAGCAGCGTGCCATGCTGAAGGCGGCTTGCCAGCCTATGCGCGAATCCGGCGCGCAATTGTCACGGCGGCGTAACCGCGTGCCCTATTGTGTGGCGGGGTCTGTCGGCGCGTAAAGGGTGAGGTGCAGCATGGCACGGTGCATGCCACGGCGGGCGGCACCGCGCTGGTGCCCTCGGACTGCCGGCGTGCCTTGCCGTGGTGCGTGACGCGATGCGCAAAAAACGGAGCGTTTGCGCCACCCGTCGTAGCATCCGCACGCAAATTACCCGGGTGTTGTCACACTCGGCCACGCGGTCAGCTGGCCTGCCGGGCGGCAAGCAGGAAAACCCGGGCGTCCCGGACCTGGCCATCCTGCAGGGTCAGGCACAGGTGGCTGATGCCGCGCTTGGCCGGGCCGCCGTTGGCGTGCCCGTCCAGCCGGGCGGGCCAGGCGAGCGCCGCCAGGGCGGCTGCCTCGGTGGCCAGGCCGCGCTCGCGCAAGGCGTCCAGCATCAGGCGCCAGCGTGCGGCGGGATCGGGATTGCCGCGGCTGACCAGCAGCTCCAGGCCCCAGCGGGGACGAGGGCCTTGCGCATCGATATCGAAGGTGGCGACGCAGCGGTCGGCGAGGCTGGCCAGCGCGTGGGCCGTGTCGCCCAGCCGCTGGTGGGGAGGGCATCCCAGTGGCAGGTGCGAGACGTAGCAGCGTATCGGCTGGCCGGGGCGGCGGTCCAGCCAGCCGATGTTGTCCAGCGTGGCCTCGGGCGGGAAAGCCACCAGGCAGGCCTGCGCGCGCGCCACGGTGTCCGGCGGCACGCCCAGCGCATGCAGGGCCTCGGCCACGCGCGGGGTGTCGGCGGCATGCACGCCGGGCGGCACCAGCGGCAGGGGCACGCTGGCATCGCCGGCGTCGTTGCGGGTGTAACGCAGATAGGCGTGGCTCAGTCCGCCGGGCAGGCCCGCGGCCGCCATTTCGGTCTCGCCGCGCAGGGCCAGGTACAGGTGCGCGCGCAGGCCGGGGGTCAGGCCGCACTCCAGCGCGAATGCGGCGGCGGGCGGCGTGTCGGACGAGGCGGCCAGCCGGTCGAAGGCGCCGCGTGCCACGGCGTCGAGGAGCACCTCGGGAACGTCGGGCCCGTGGGCGCGCCACAACGCATGGAAAGCGCCTTCGCGCGGCGTCGTCATGGGACTCAGCGTGGCGCCGGGGCGGCCGGGAGCCAGCCGGCGGGCGTCAGGATGGCGTCGAGCCGGACATCGTGCGGCGCGGCCTGATAGTCGGGATCGTCGATGCGTCCTTCGGTCCAGGCGATGCCGATGGTGACGGGCGAGGGGCCGGACTCGCGCAGGGCGGCCAGCGTGCGGTCGTAATAGCCGCCGCCGTAGCCCAGGCGGTCGGCCTGGCGGGTGTAGCCCAGCGTGGGCACCAGCACGACATCGGGGCGCTCCGGCGTGCCCAGCGGCGGCACCGGGATGCCATAGGCGCCCGGGCGCATCGGCGTGTCGGGCGTCCAGCGATGGAAGCGCAGCGGCGCGCGCGTTTCTTCGATGACGGGCAGCAGCACGGTCATGCCGGCGTCGGCCCACTGGCTCAGCAAGGGGCGCAGGTCGGGCTCGTCTTCCATGGGCCAGA
This sequence comes from Orrella dioscoreae, assembly GCF_900089455.2. NCBI lineage: Bacteria > Pseudomonadati > Pseudomonadota > Betaproteobacteria > Burkholderiales > Alcaligenaceae > Orrella > Orrella dioscoreae. The sequence continues at coordinate 4,683,813 of NZ_LT907988.1, read as the reverse complement.
ACGCGGCGACCGAGCGGGGCGCCTGGCGGCCTTCCGAGACGGCGGTATCGCGGTTCACGCCCAGCCAGGTGAAGAGCCGTCCGCGCATCAGCAGCGCGCCGCGGCGGCGCTCGTCGGCGGGCACATTCGCGCGTGCCTCGCGCAATCGCTTGCGCAGCGCGACTGCGTTATCCTGTGCGCTGTTTTGAGTGTTCATGCGGGCTGACACGATGTTCCTGGTTTCAGAGCTACGAAAGTATCAGAAATCCGGCCGGGGCGTCCTGGCGCGCGGCCGCGGGGCCGGTGCGTTGACGCTGGCCGTGATTTCCGCCGCCCTCGGGGCGGCTGTTGGGGCCGCGCCCGCTGCCGCCCAGACCGTGCGGCAGGCGGTGCAGCCTGCACAGCCCCAGACGCCGCAGGAGGCCGTGGCGGCCGCCCGCGATGCGGTCAACAAGCGCCAGTGGGCGCAATTGCCGCCGCTGGTGTCGCGCGCCAAGGGCGATCCCCTGGCCATGTATGCCGAATACTGGCTGCTGCGCTATCGCCTGAACGCGTCTTCGGTGCCGACGCCCGCCGCGGATCTCGAGGATTTCATGCGGCGTAACCAGGGCGCCTACCTGGCCGACCGCCTGCGTGGCGACTGGGTGCTGGCCGCCACGCGCTCGGGCGATTTCGCCACCGCGCGCCGCCTGGGCGAGGTCGTGGCCGCCACCGACCAGGTGAAGTGCGCGCAACTGGAGGCCGCGCACCTGGGCGGCCAACGCGCCACGCCCGCGCAAGCCCAGGCTGTCTTCACGCCGGGCTCTGCCTGTTGGGACCTCTATGACCAACTGGTCGCCGACCGGGTGCTGGGCCCGCAGCAGTTGATCCCGGCGCTGCGCGACGCGCTGGAAGCCAACAAGCGCGACGATGCGCGCCGCTATGCGGTGTATGTGTTCGAGCCCGCGCAACTGCGCGATTACGACGCGCTGATGAAGGATCCCATGAAGTGGCTGGTGCGCCAGCCGCGTCCGGTCAAGGGCGACATGGAGCGCGAGCTGGTGGCCGTGGCGCTGTCGCGCCTGGCGCGCAGCGACATGACGCCCGGCGAGGCCTATCTGCGCCGCGAGTGGGAGGGCCTGCCGCGCGAACTGAAGCAGTGGGTCTACAGCCAGTTCGCCCTGGTGGCGGTGCTCAATCTCGATGATCGTGCCCACGAGTGGTACAAGCACGCGGGTGACGTGCGCATGAGCGAATACAACCACGCCTGGCGCGTGCGTGCCGCCTTGCGCCAGCCGAAGATCGACTGGGCGTGGGTCATGAAGTCCATCAGCCAGATGCCGGCCTCGCAGCAGGCCGAGCCCGTCTGGGTGTACTGGCATGCGCGTGGCCTGCAGGCCACCGGCCATCCCGAGCAGGCGCGCAAGCAGTACGAAAGCATCGCCCCCGGTTTCAACTTCTATGGCCAGCTGGCGGCCGAGGAGCTGGGCCGCGTCATCACCGTGCCGGCCCGTCCTTCGCCGCTGACCGACGCCGAGATCGCCGAGGCGCGTGGCCATGCCGGCCTGCAGCGTGCCGTGGCGCTCTTCAAGCTGGGCTGGCGCCCGGAGGCCGTGCCCGAGTGGAACTACTCGCTGCGCGGCATGAATGACCGGCAGCTCATGGCCGCGGCCGAGCTGGCGCGCCAGGAAGGCATCTACGACCGCGTGGTCAACACGTCCGAGCGCACCGAGAGCGAGTTCGACTTCACCCAGCGCTTCATCGCGCCGTTCGAAGGCCGGGTCAGCGCGCAGGCGCGCCAGATTTCGCTGGATCCGGCCTGGGTCTATGGCCTCATCCGCCAGGAGTCGCGTTTCATCACCGACGCACGTTCCGTCGTGGGCGCATCGGGGCTGATGCAGCTGATGCCCGCCACGGCCAAGTGGGTGGCGAAGCGGATCGGCATGACCGACTTCCAGCCTTCGCGCGTGAACGAGTTCGAGGTCAATACGATCCTGGGCACGAACTACCTGAACATGGTGCTGGGCGACCTCAACGGTTCGCAGGTGCTGGCCAGCGCCGGCTACAACGCCGGTCCGGGCCGTCCGCGCCTGTGGCGCTCGCGCCTGTCGCATCCGGTGGAAGGCGCGATCTTCGCCGAGACGATTCCTTTCACCGAGACGCGCCTGTATGTGAAGAACGTCCTGTCGAACGCCACGTACTACGCGGCGCTCTTCACCGGCGAGCCGCAGTCGCTGAAGGCGCGCCTGGGCCACATCGCGCCGCAACGCAACGAACGCACGGCCTTGCCGTGACGGCGGCCGCTGCCGATCCCGCCCTCGACGGCCTGCAGGTCTATGTCGTGGGCGGGGCCGTGCGGGACGACCTGCTGGGGCGTCCCGCCGGCGACCAGGATTGGGTCGTGGTGGGCGCCAGCCCCGAGGACATGGCCGCGCGCGGCTTCATCCCGGTGGGCGGCGATTTTCCCGTCTTCCTGCATCCGGACACCAAAGAGGAATACGCGCTGGCGCGCACCGAGCGCAAGTCGGGGCGCGGCTACAAGGGCTTCGTCTTCCATGCGGGGCCCGAGGTCACGCTGGAAGAGGATCTGGCGCGGCGCGACCTGACCGTCAACGCCATTGCCCGCCACGCCGATGGCACGCTCGTCGATCCGATGGGAGGTGTCGAGGATGTGCGCGCACGCGTGTTGCGCCACGTGGGCGAGGCTTTCCAGGAAGATCCGGTGCGCGTGCTGCGGCTGGCGCGCTTCGCGGCGCGTTTTGCCGATTTCACCATCGCGCCGGAAACCCTGGCGCTGTGCCGCCGCATGGCGGCCGAGGGCGAGGTGGATGCCCTGGTGCCCGAGCGCGTGTGGCGCGAGGTGTCGCGCGGCCTCATGGCGGCGCAGCCCTCACGCATGCTGCGGGTGTTGCAGGACGCGGACGCCTTGCCGCGCATCGCGCCCGAACTGCGGTTGACCGACACGCTGCTGTCCGACCTGGACCGTGCCGCGGACCAGGGCCTGGCCTTGCCTGGGCGTTACGCCCTGCTCGCGCGTGGCGCCCAGGATCCGGATGCCCTGGCCAAGCGATGGCGCGTGCCGTCGGAGTGCGCCGATCATGCGCGCCTGCTGCGCCGTGTGCTGGATTACGCGGCGTCGGATGCCCGCGATGCGCTCGCGATGCTGGACCTGATCGAAAGCTGCGACGGCCTGCGCAAGCCCGAGCGCTTCCTGTCCCTGCTGGATACCGCGGCAGTCGTCGCGGACACGGACCGTGAGCGCTTGACGCTGGCCTTGGCGCAAGTGCGCGGCGTGGATGCGGGCGCGGTGGCGCGCGCCTGCGCGGCCAATCCCGCCGAGATCAAGTCGCGGGTGCGCGAGGCGCGCTTGCAGGCCTTGCTCGGCCAGGACGCCGGCACGCCCTGAGCCCGCCGGGCGTCGAGGGTTCTACAGCGCGCCGCGCCGGTCGCCGCGCAGGAAGCCCAGCAGCGGCGGGTCGATGTCCCGGCCCACTGCCAGCACCTTGAAGAGCTCACCCATTTCCGCTTCGGAGAGCAGCCGTTGCACGGGCGCCAGGCGCGCGGCATGGGCGCGCACGTCGGTGGCGTCCGCCTGCGACAGCAGCGTCAGCAAACCGGCATTGCCCAGGAAGCGCGCCTGCGAGGTGTAGCCCAGCACGTCCAGGCCGCCGGCCAGCGCCGCGTCGGCCATGGCGGTGAAGTCCACGTGCGCCGTGATGTCCTGCAGGCCGGGCGCGACGAAGGGGTCGGCGTGCGCGTGGTGGCGCAGGTGGCACATCAGCGTGCCTTCGGCGCGCTGCGGGTGATAGAACTCATGGCGCGGGAAGCCGTAGTCGATCAGGATCGCGGCGCCGCGCGTGAGCCATGTGCCCAGGTCGCGGACCCAGGCCTCGGCCTGCAGGTTGATCTCGGTGACGTAGCCAGGCAACGCTGGCATGCGCTCGGCCAATGCCGCGCGCAGCGTGGCGTCGGCAGGACGCGCGTCCCAGGCAAAGGCCGGGGCACCTGCAGCGGCGGCTGCATCCAGCACCACGCCGTATTCGAGCACGGCGCCTTCGCCGTTCCAGCCCGCGCGCCGCGCCGGCATGGCGTCCAGCACTTCGTTGGCGATGACACAGCCCTGGAAGCCCGACGGCAATGCATCCAGCCACTGCACCGCGTCGCCATGGGCTGCCAGTGCCGTCTGCTGGCGTGCGCGCAGGTCGGCCGACACCTCCAGGATGTCGTAGCGGATGCTGCGGCCCTCTGCCCGCAGGGCATCGAGCACGCTGCGCGCCAGCGCGCCCGAGCCCGCGCCGAATTCCAGCACGCGGTTCGATTCGCTGCGATCCAGCACCTCGGCGATCTGGCGGGCCAGCGTGTGGCCGAAGAGCGGGGTGAGTTCAGGCGCGGTGGTGAAGTCGCCCGCAGGGGCGCGGACATCGCCTGCATCGAGCTTGGCGCTGCCGGCGGCGTAATAGCCCAGGCCCGGCGCATACAGCGCCTCGCGCATATAGGTGTCGAACGGCAGCCAGCCGCCGGCTGCCTGCACGCATTCGGCCAGGTGCGCCGCGACGCGTGCGCCATGGGCAAGCGCGTCGGGATGCAGCGGGGGCAGGCCGCGGGGGGGAGGGGTGGCGGAGGCACTCATGCGTGGGTCCTGATTGATGCACCCGGCATGATAAAGGAAGCGAAAGGGGAGGGCCCCAAGCCGCAGGCGCGGCCCGGAAAGCAAACCGCCGACCACGAGGGTCGGCGGAATGGAGACAGCGTGTTCGGCGCGCACCTTGCGGTACGCGCCGTTGGCGATCAGGCGTAGTCGCGGCGGGCGGGCTTGCCGGCGGGACGCGCGCCCTGGGGGCGGCCTTCCGGGCGGGCGCCTTGGGGACGGCCCTGCGGGCGCGCCTGCGGGTGGCCTTGATAGCCGCCCTGGCCGTAGCCTTGCGGGGCGCTGCCTTCGGGGCGGCGCGACTTGCCGTAGGACGGCTTGCCGGCGTTGCCGCCGAACTCAGGCTTGCCTTCGCCGGGACGGCGCTTGGGGGCGCCGCTGGGCTTGAAGCCGGGACGGCGGCCGGTGGGCGGGCCCGAACGCACGATGCGCTTGGGTTCCAGGCCTTCGATGACCTGGGCCGGGATCGGCTGGCCGATGTATTGCTCGATACGGCGGATCTTGTGGCGCTCGGTGTGCGTGACCAGGGTATAGGCCTGGCCGCTGCGGCCGGCGCGGCCCGTGCGGCCGATACGGTGCACGTAGTCCTCAGCCTGCATGGGCAGGTCGAAGTTGAAGGCGTGGCTGATGCCCTGCACGTCGATGCCGCGGGCAGCCACGTCGGTGGCGACCAGGATGCGGACCTGGCCGCGTTGCAGCTGGGACAGGGTGCGGGTGCGCTGGCGCTGGTTCATGTCGCCATGCAGCGCGGCGGCGGGGAAGCCCTGGTCGGCCAGGCGGTCGGCCAGGTCATCGGCGCCACGCTTGGTGGACGTGAAGACGATGGCCTGGTCCAGGCTGGCGTCACGCAGCAGGTGATCCAGCAGGCGCAGCTTGTGCTCCGAGTCGTCGGCGTACAGCAGGTTCTGCGTGATGTTGGCGTGCTTGTCACGCTGGCCGGCGAGTTCGAGGCGCTCGGGCTCGCGCATCATGCGCTGGGCCAGGCGGGCGATCGTGCCATCCAGCGTGGCCGAGAACAGCAGCGTCTGGCGCGTAGCGGGCGTGGCGGCCACGATGGTTTCGATGTCTTCGATGAAGCCCATGTCCAGCATGCGGTCGGCTTCGTCCAGCACCAGCGTGTGCACGCCGGACAGGTCGACGCGGCGGGCGTTCAGGTGGTCGATCAGGCGGCCGGGCGTGGCGACCAGGACGTCGACGCGGCGCGACAGGGCGCGCAACTGGGCGCCGTAGGGCATGCCGCCGACGACCGTGGCGGTGCGCAGGTCCTTCAGGCCCTTGCCGTATTGCAGCGTGGCGTCGTTGACCTGCAGGGCCAGTTCGCGCGTGGGCGTCAGGACGAGCACCTGCACGCCCTTGGATTTGTTGGAGGCTTCCTGCACGATGCGGTGCAGCGAGGGCAGCATGAAGGCGGCGGTCTTGCCGCTGCCGGTCTGCGAGGAGACCATCAGGTCCTGGCCGCTCAGGGCCTTGGGGATGGCGGCGCTCTGGACGGGCGTGGGCGTGGTGAAGCCGGCTGCGTTCAGGGCGGACAGCAGTTCGGGCGCGAGGCCCAGGGTATCGAAGGACATGCGGGTTCCATTGCGGCATGCGCCGCGCAACAGGACGCGACCGGGCAAATGCGCGGTACGCGGGGACCTACGGTTGATCGAACATCGTGCCGACCGAATCAACCGTGCGCGAGCGGCATCCAGAACAGAAGGAGCCAGCGAATGGAAAGGAGGTCAGGAAGCGATGGCTGTCGGTATCGATGCCGGCATTGCCGGGCGGACTGCTAATGCGCCGAGGAGATGTGTGTGGCGCGCGTCGATACCGCAACGAGTGTGCAGTGCGAGCATCATACTCGAAAACCCTAGGTCAAGCACGCAAGTCTCGGGAAACATTGCTGAAATCTTGGGAAATCGTCGCGTGGATCAGACGAAAGGGCGGGAAGGCGTCATGTTTTCGTCATTTTTTGGCAAGCGCGACGGACCCCGCAGGGTCAGGCCGCGGGGGCTTCCCAATCAATCGGCGCCGCACCCTGTTCCACCAGCCACGCATTGGCCTGCCGGAAATGGTCGCAGCCCAGGAAGGGCACGGGCGGGCGGCGCGCGGACAGCGGCGAGGGATGGTTGGCCATCAGCACACGGTGGCGGCCATCGGCGGGCAGGAGCGCGGCCTTGGCCTGCGCGTGGGCGCCCCACAGCAGGAAGACCTTGGGTGTGGGCAGCGCAGCCACGCGCTGGATCAGCGCGTCGGTGACCGCCTCCCAGCCGCGCTTGGCGTGTGCGCCCGCCTGGCCGTCTTCCACGGTCAGCGAGGTGTTGAGCAGCAGCACGCCCTGGCGCGCCCAGCGGGTCAGGTCGTTGGGCATGGTGTCGGCGCGGGCCTTGGCGTCGGCCGGCGTCACGCCGGCTTCGCTTGCGATCTCGAGGAACATGTTGCGCAGGCTGGGCGGGCGGCGCATGGCGTCCGGCACCGAAAACGCCAGGCCCTGCGCCTGGCCGGGTCCGTGATAGGGATCCTGCCCCAGGATCACCACGCGGGTATCTTCGGGCGCCACCAGTTCCAGGGCGCGGAAGGGCCGGGCCGGATAGATGATGGCGCCGGCCTGCCGCCGCTCGTCCAGGAAGGCCTGCAGGCGCGCCAGCGCTTGCGCCGCGGCGGGCTGGGCGAGGGCGTCGCGCCAGGCCGGCGACAGTTGCGCGGCCTCGTCGGCCAGGGAGGTGCTGAGCAGGTTGGAGGCAGTCATGGGCGCGATTGTGGCATGCCAGTCGTGCCCGACGCGGCGGCGTCGCCGGCGGGTCGGTGCAGCAGGTCCAGGAAATGCCGGGCGGGCGCGCTCAGCGGACGGTCGCGCGGCACGATGCTGCCGTAGGTGGTCAGGCGGCGCTGGATCCGGTAGCCCAGGATGGCCAGCAGGCCGTGCTGCGCGTAGCGGCTGGCGACGGATTCCGGAATCACGCCCAGCATGTCGGACTTCATCGCCAGGTTGGTGGTGGTGAGGATGGAGGCCGATTCGATGAGCCCGCGCGGCAGCGGGTGGCCGTGCGCACGGAACTCCTGCTCCATGACTTCGCGCATCGGGCTGCCTTGCGGCTGCAGGACCCAGGGATAGGCCTGCATGGCCGCGAAGTCGACATGCGCCAGGCTGGCCAGGGGGTGGTCCACGGCCGCGATCACCGACAGCGCCTCCTTGTCGATGTCGCGGAAGACGTAGTCCTGGTTGGAGAGCGACAGCATGCGGCCGATGACGACGTCCAGCTTGCCTTCGTTCAACTGGCGCGCGAGCAGGTCGCTGGTGCCGGTGGATATCTCCACGGCCAGCAGGGGATAGGTCTTCTTCAGCGCCAGCAGCGCATCGGTCAGCGGCCCGGGCGAGGCGGCCATGATGCTGCCGATGAAGAGCTTGCCCGCGCTGCCCAGGCGCAGCTCTTCCAGCTCACGCGCCAGCGACGAGACCGTACCGCGCAAGCCGCGGAAATAGCCCATCACGCAGTCGCCCGCGGCGGTCAGCGTCAGGCCTCGGCCGATGCGCTCGAAGAGCGGCTGGCCCACGGCCAGTTCCAGCTCCTGCAGCATCTTGCTGGCTGCCGACTGCGTCATGTTCAGGCGCGCGGCGGCGGCGCGCAGCGTGCCGCGCTCCTCGATCTCCAGCAGCAGCACGATCTGCCGCATGCGCAGGCGGCTGAGCAGCGCGGGGACGTTCAGCGAGGTGGCCATGATGTGAAACCCTGGATCGTTCACCTGAGGTGAACGGTTGAGTAGAAAGTTTCATTTTACGGAAACAAAGGCGCTCCCTAAGATGGCGCCATCGACCCCGCGTCACGACGGGGCGCATACAAGAAGATCACAGGAGACAAAAAGTGAAGCGTTCGCTCATCGCCTTGATATCCGCCTGCGCGCTGGGTCTGGCGGCAGCCGCCCCGGCCACCGCCCAGACCCCTTGGCCGACCCAACCCCTGCGCCTGTACGTGGGCTCCGCGCCCGGCGGTGGCACCGACGCCATGGCGCGTGCCGTGGCCGACAAGCTGGGGCCCGCGCTGGGCCAGACCGTGGTGGTCGAGAACAAGCCCGGCGCGTCCAACACGCTGGCTGCCGTGCAGGCCTTGCGGTCCACCGACAACCATTCGATGGTGATGGGCGTCTCCACCGCCCATGCGATTGCGCCGCACCTGCTGAAGCTCGGCTACGACAACGACCGCGACCTCGTGCCGGTGGTGTTCGTGGGCGCCGTGCCCAACGTGCTGGTGGTCAACAACGACATGCCGGCCAAGACCGCCCAGGAATTGATCGCCCTGCTGAAGGCCAGGCCGGGCGCGTACAACTTCGCCAGCAGCGGCGCGGGCAGCACGCAGCACATCGCGGCCGAGCTCTTCAAGGATGCGGCGGGCGTGCAGATGATCCACGTGCCTTACCGCGGCAGCGGCCCCGCGCTGGTGGACCTGATGGGCGGGCAGGTGCAGATCGCCTTCGAGACGGCGTCGTCCGTCATCCCGCACATCCAGTCGGGCAAGGTGCGCGCGCTGGCCGTGCTGAGCGAGCAGCGCAACCCGCAGATTCCGGACGTGCCCACGTTGGCCGAAGCCGGCCTGCCGGGCGTGGAGATGAGCGCCTGGTATGGCATCTACATGCCCAGCAGCGTGCCGGCGGCGTACCAGACACGCATCCACGACGAGGTCAACGCCGCGCTGTCGCAGCCCGACACGCAGAAGCGCCTGCAGGCCATCGGTGCGCAATTGAAGCCCATGAGCCAGTCCGCGTTCGCGCAGTTCCACCAGGCCGAGAACCAGCGTTACGCCGCCATCATCAAGAAGAACCGCATTTCCCTGGAGTGAAGCCATGACCGGTGAAGCCATGACCGCAACGTCCCGACCCGTGATCGCCCTGACGCTGGGCGACCCCGCCGGCATCGGCCCCGAATTGATCGCGCGCTTGCTGGCCAAGCCGGAAACCGGTGCCCGCGCCAATATCGTGCTGGTGGGCGACCCCTGGCTGTGGGAGGCCGGGCAGGCGGTGGCGGGGTTGCGGGTCGCCACCGACGCCATCGATGATTTCGCCTCGGTGCGTGAGCGCGCCAGCGCGGCGCGGCCGGCCTTCCTGCGCATGGACACCGTGACGCAAGCCGACTCGCCGTTGGGCGAGGCGCGCGCGACGGGCGGCGCCTCGGTGCTGACGGTGCTGAACGCCTGCATGGACGCTGCGCAGCGCGGCGAGATCGACGCGATCTGCTTCGCGCCGCTGAACAAGTACGCCATGAAGCTGGGCGGCCTGGGGCATGACGACGAGCTGCACCACTTCGCGAAGTACCTGGGCGTCGAGGGCTACTTCTGTGAGTTCAACACGCTGGGCGACCTGTGGACCTCGCGCGTGTCCTCGCACATCCCGCTGAAGGACGCGGCAGCGGCGCTCAGCGTCGCGGGCATCCAGGCGGCCACCCGGCTCATCCATCGCTCGCTCGTGGCGAACGGCTTGCCCGACGCCAGGGTGGCGGTGGCGGCCTTCAATCCGCATGGCGGCGACGGCGGCACCTGCGGGCGCGAGGAAGTCGACATCATCGCGCCGGCCGTGCGCGCCCTGCAGGCCGAGGGCCTGCCGGTGGTGGGCCCGTATCCGGCCGATACCATCTTCCTGAAGGCGCAGGCGGGCGAGTTCCAGGCCATCGTCACCATGTATCACGACCAGGGCCAGATCGCGCTGAAGCTGCTGGGTTTCTCGCGCGGCGTGACGGTGCAGGGCGGCCTGCCCATCCCGATCACGACGCCCGCGCATGGCACGGCCTATGACATCGCAGGCCAGGGGCGCGCCAACGTCGACGCCACCTGGCAGGCGTTCCAGATCGCCTGCCGCATGGGCGCGGCGCAGCGTGCCAGCGCGCTGGCACGCTGATCTCCCGCAACTGAATCCCGACTCCACGACCACGTCATCACCAGGCAGGACTCTCCATGAAGATCAAATCCGTCCGCGCACGCGTCTATGAATGGAAGGGCAAGACCGTGCCGCCGCAAGGGCACTTCTGCTCCAACGCGATGGACATGCTGTATTCCCCCGCCGAGACCATGAGCACCTTCCGTTTCCACGGCTGGACCGTGGTGGAAATCGAAACGGACGACGGCATCGTGGGCCTGGGCAACGTGGCGCTGGCGCCGCGCATCGCCAAGGCCATCATCGACCAGTACCTGGCGCCGCTGGTCATCGGCCACGACCCCTGGGACTATGAATACCTGTGGCAGCGCATGTACCGCGCCACCCACGCCTGGGGCCGCAAGGGCGTGACCATGGCCGCGATCTCGGCGGTGGACCTGGCGATCTGGGACATCCTGGGCAAATCGGTGGGCAAGCCCGTCTTCAAGCTGCTGGGCGGCCGCACCAAGGAGAAGATTCCCTGCTATTACTCCAAGCTCTACCGCGGCGACCTGGACGCCATGCAGCGCGAGGCGCAGACCTACCTGGACCAGGGCTTCACGGCCTTCAAGATGCGCTTCGGCTATGGTCCGGCAGACCTGCAGAAGGGCGTGGTCGAGAACCTGAAGTCGGTCGAGGCCGTGCGCGAGGTCATCGGCTACGACAACGACCTGATGCTGGAGTGCTACATGGGCTGGAACGTCGAGTACGCCAAGCGTATCCTGCCCAAGCTGGAGAAGTACCAGCCGCGCTGGCTGGAGGAGCCTGTCATTGCCGACGACATCGACGGCTATGCCGAGCTGAACGGCCTGACATCCATTCCGATCTCTGGCGGCGAGCACGAGTTCTCGCTATATGGCTTCAAGCATCTGCTGGACCGCAAGGCGGTGTCGGTGGTGCAGTACGACACCAACCGCGTGGGCGGCATCACGGCCGCGCACAAGATCAACGCCCTGTGCGAGGCCTTCAGCGTGCCGGTGGTTCCGCATGCCGGGCAGATGCACAACTACCACCTGACGATGAGCACGCTGGCCTCGCCCATGAGCGAGTACTTCCCGATGTTCGACGTCGAAGTGGGCAACGAGCTCTTCTACTACATCTTCGATGGCGAGCCCGTGGCCAAGGACGGGTTCCTGGACCTGTCGGATGACGTGCCGGGGCTGGGCCTGACGCTCAAGACCGACTACCTGAACGACTTCAACATCATCGAATGAGGCCTGCCATGACGACTGCCCGCGCGCCGCGTTACCGCGGCATCTTCCCGGTGGTGCCCACCATCTTCACCGGCAGCGGCGAGCTGGACCTGCCCGGCCAGCTGCGCGCCGTCGATTTCATGATCGACTCGGGCGCCGACGGCCTGTGCATCCTGGCCAACTTCTCGGAGCAGTTCTCGCTGTCGGACGCCGAGCGCGAACTGCTGACCCGCCGCATCCTGGAGCACGTGGCGCAGCGCGTGCCGGTCATCGTGACCACCACGCATTACGGAAGCCAGGTGTGTGCCGCGCGCAGCCGCCAGGCCCAGGATTGGGGCGCGGCCATGCTGATGATCATGCCGCCCTACCACGGCGCCACGCTGCGCGTGCCCGAGGCCGGCGTCGTCGAGTTCTTCCAGCGGGTGTCCGATGCGGTGGACATCCCCATCATGATCCAGGATGCGCTCATGAGCGGCACGCCGCTGTCCGCGCCCCTGCTGGCGCGCATGGCGCGCGAGATCGAGCAGGTGTCCTATTTCAAGATCGAGACACCGGGCGCGGCCACCAAGCTGCGCGACCTGATCGCATTGGGCGGCGATGCCGTGGAGGGGCCGTGGGATGGCGAGGAAGCCATCACGCTGATGCCCGACCTGGACGCCGGGGCCACCGGCGCGATGACGGGTGGCGCCTATGCCGACGGCCTGCGGCCGATCATCGTGGCGCATCGCGAAGGGCGCCGCGAGGAAGCGGCGCAGCGGTACGAGCGCTGGCTGCCGCTCATCAACTACGAGAACCGCCAGGGCGGCATCCTGAGCGCCAAGGCCTTGATGCAGGCAGGGGGCATCATCCAAAGCGATGCCTCGCGCCATCCTTTCCCGGCCCTGCGCCAGGAAGTGCGAGAGGGGCTGCTGGAGACGGCGCGCCGGCTGGATCCACTGGTGTTGCGCTGGGGGAAGTGAGTCAGGTCAACGCGCGCAGCGCCGCCACCAGGGCGTCGCGATAGGCCGGCAAGCGTGCGCGGGCCGCCTCGGCGCCCGCGCCGATCGCCTCGCGGCGCGGCGCGACCCAGACCGGATCGGGGAAGGCGCGGTCGTCGCGCCAGCGCGGGATCACGTGCCAGTGCACGTGCGCCACCATGTTGCCCAGCGAGGCCAGGTTGACCTTGTCGGGCATCAGGAACTGCCGCTGCGCCACTTCCACCGCGTGGACCGCGCGCAGCAGCCGTGTGCGTCCGGCTTCGGTGATGTCGCTCATCTCCGCCGCATGGGCGTTCCAGATGATGCGGGTGAAACCGGGATAGGCGGGGTCGTCGACCTCGATGGCACGCCACTCGGCATCGCGCCAGAGCACCGTGCCGCCATCTTCACGGCAAAGGGGGCAGTCCATGCGCGGGGCTCCTGTTGTCAGTCCTTCTTTTTCTTCAGCGCGGCTTCCAGCGCCAGCACCGTCTGCGCCAGCACGCTTACCCGCGCATGGCGCTTGTCGTTGGCCGACAGCACGTGCCACGGGGCGTTGGGCGTGTCGGTGCGGGCGAACATCTCGTTGGCCGCGTCGGCGTAGGCATTCCACTTGCGGCGGTTGCGCCAGTCGTCCGGCGTGATCTTGAACTGCTTGAAGGGCGACTGCTCGCGGTCGCGGAAGCGGCGCAGCTGCTCGTCCTTGGTGACGGCCAGCCAGAACTTCAGCAGCACCACGCCCTGGTCGGTGAGCTGGCGCTCGAAATCGTTGATCTCGTCATAGGCGCGTTTCCAGTCGGCGGGGGCGGCATAGCCTTCCACCCGTTCGGCCAGCACGCGGCCGTACCAGCTGCGGTCGAAGATGGCGATGTCGCCCAGGGCCGGCACCTTGCGCCAGAAGCGCCACAGGTACGGATAGGACAGTTCCTCGGCGGTGGGCGCGGACACCGGCGTGATGACGTAGCGGCGGGCATCCAGCGCGTGCGTGACGCGGCGGATGGCGCCGCCCTTGCCCGCGGCGTCCTGGCCTTCGAAAGCCAGCACCAGCGAGAGATCCTTGAAGCGCTTGTGCCGCACCGCGCGCGCCAGGCGGGCCTGCCATTGGCGCAGTTCGGTGTCGTATTCGTCCTTCTCGATGTGCGCGGCGTAGTCCAGCCCCGCCAGCCGGTCGGAAGGCTTGGCGCGGCGCGAGACGATGCGCAGCGGCCGGTCCACGCGCGGCGCGCTGGCGCGAGAAATGGCCGACAGCACGGCCTCGCCGGTGCGCACCGTGCGCATGCGTTCATCGGCGCTGGGAATGATGACCCAGGGCGCGTGGCGCGTGTGCGTCTGGTTGATGATGTCCATGCCCGCCGCGCGGATCTGGTCATAGTGCTTGCGCACCTTGCGGTCCTGCGTGGTGACCTGCCAGGCGGTGTCAGGGTCTTTCAGCAAGCGGTCCACGCGCTGGTGTTGCGCGTCCTTGGACAGGTGGAACCACAGCTTCAGGATCTGCACGCCGTTGGCCGCCAGCGTGGCCTCGAAGCGCAGCACTTCCTCGGCCAGCTCGGCCATCTTTTCCGCGTTGGGATGCTTCTGCGCGCCTTCCATCACCAAGGGCATGTACCACGAGCCGAAGACGATGCCGGTGCGGCCGTTGGCGGGCAGCGCGTTCCAGTAGCGCCACAGGTCGGGGCGGGCTGCTTCCGTCACCGTGGGCAAGCCGAAGGCCAGCGTGCGGATGTGGCGCGGATCCATCCACTCGTTGAGCAGGTTGATGGTGGCGCCCTTGCCCGCGCCGTCGATGCCCGCCGCCACGATCAGCAGCGAACGCTTCGGGTCCTGCAGGCGCGCGTACTGCGCCTTCAGCAGCGCGGTGCGCAGGCGCGCCTCGTGCCGGTCCGCCTCGGCGGCGGTCAGTGTCGGGTCGGATTCGGCTTCTTCGAACATGGGCGGGAAGGGAGAGGGAGATCAGTGAATCAGGCGGGCGAGCTCGGCGCCGGGCTCTTCCGCGCGCATGAAGGCTTCACCGACCAGGAACGCTTCCACGCCATGGTCGCGCATCAGGCGCACGTGCTCGGGCGCGAGGATGCCACTCTCGGTCACCACGCGCTTGCCCGCGGGGATGCGCGGCAGCAGGTCCAGCGTGTTCTGCAGCGAGGTCTCGAAGGTGCGCAGGTTGCGGTTGTTGATGCCCAGCAGCGGCGTGCGCAGGGTCAGCGCGATGTCCAGCTCTTCGGCGTCATGCACTTCCACCAGCACGTCCATGCCCAGCTCCAGCGCCACGGCTTCCAGGTCGCGCAGCTGCTGCGCTTCCAGCGCGGCCACGATCAGCAGCACGCAGTCCGCGCCCAGCGCGCGCGCCGAGATGACCTGGTAGGGATCGATGACGAAGTCCTTGCGCAGCACGGGCAGCGGGCACGCCGCGCGCGCCTGGCGCAGGTGGTCGTGCGAGCCCTGGAAGAACTGCACGTCGGTCAGCACGGACAGGCAGGCGGCGCCGTGCGCGGCATACGAGGCGGCGATCTCGGCGGGCACGAAGTGTTCGCGCAGCACGCCGCGCGAGGGCGAGGCCTTCTTCACTTCGGCGATGACGCCGGGCTTGCCGGCGGCGATCTTGTCCTCGATGGCCTGGGCGAAGCCGCGCACGTCCTTGCGCGCCGTGGCTTCGCGCAGCAGGTCGGCTTCGCTGCGGATCTGGCGGGCGGTGACGACCTCGTCTTCCTTGACGGCGAGGATTTTGGCAAGAATGTCGTTCATATCGGCTTTAGAGGTAGGTCCGGGTGTGGGCACAGAATGCCTCGAGTTTCGCGCGGGCGGCACCGCTGGCCAGCGTCTCGCGGGCCAGCGCCAGGCCGTCCTCGATCGAGTCGGCGGCGTTGCCGGCATAGATGGCCAGGCCAGCGTTGAAGGTCACGATGTCGCGGGCGGTGCCCGGCACGTTCTCCAGGGCTTCGAGTACCAGATCGCGGGATTGTTCACGGTTTTCCACGCGGATGGAACGGTTCGACACCATGGTCAGGCCGAAATCCTCCGGGTGTATTTCATATTCGCGCACGTCGCCGTCCTTCAGTTCGCCCACCAGCGTGGCGGCGCCCAGCGAGGCTTCGTCCATGCCGTCCTTGCCGTGCACGATGAGCACGTGCTTGGCGCCCAGGCGTTGCAGCACGCGCACCTGGATGCCGACGAGGTCGGGATGGAACACGCCCATCAGCTGGTTGGCGGCGCCGGCGGGGTTGGTCAGCGGGCCCAGGATATTGAAGAGGGTGCGCACGCCCAGTTCCTTGCGCACCGCGGCGACGTTCTTCATGGCGCTGTGGTGGGCCGGCGCGAACATGAAGCCGATGCCCAGTTCCTGGACGCATTCGGCCACCTGCTCGGGCGTGAGCGACAGGTTGGCGCCCAGGGCTTCCAGCACGTCGGCGCTGCCCGAGGACGAGGACGCACTGCGGCCGCCGTGCTTGGCGATGCGCACGCCCGCGGCGGCGGCCACGAACATGGCGGTGGTGGAGATGTTGAAGGTGTTGCTGCCGTCGCCGCCCGTGCCGCACATGTCCAGCAGCGAGCCGGGATCGGGCACGTTCACGGGCGTGGCGAACTCGCGCATGACCTGGGCGGCCGCGGCGATCTCGCCGATGGTTTCCTTCTTGACCCGCAGGCCCATCAGCAGGGCGCTGGCCAGCTGGGGCGAGACCTCGCCGCGCATCAGGCTGCGCATGAGGGTCAGCATTTCGTCGTGGAAGATCTCGCGGTGTTCGATGCAGCGGGTCAGGGCTTCGGAAAACGTGATCGTCATGGCGGACTCAGTTCAGGGCCAGGAAGTTCTTGAGCAGGGCGTGGCCGTGCTCGCTCAGGATCGACTCGGGATGGAACTGCACGCCATAGACCGGCAGGGTCTTGTGGCGCACGCCCATGATTTCGCCGTCTTCGGTCTGCGCCGTGACTTCCAGGCAATCGGGCAGGCTGGCGCGTTCGATCGCCAGCGAGTGATAACGGATGACAGTGTAGGGCGAGGGCAGGCCCTTGAAAACGTCGCTGTCGGTGTGCGTGATGGGCGAGGTCTTGCCGTGCATGATCTCGCGTGCCCGCACGATCTTGCCGCCGTAGGCCGCGCCGATGGCCTGGTGGCCCAGGCACACGCCCAGGATGGGCAGCCGGCCGGCGTAGCGCTGGATGATGGGCACCGAGATGCCGGCCTCGGCCGGCGAGCAGGGGCCGGGCGAGACGCAGATGCGGTCCGGCGCCAGGGCCTCGACCTCGTCCAGCGTGATCTGGTCGTTGCGGTGCACCAGCACGTCCACGCCCAGCTCGCCGAAATACTGCACCAGGTTGTAGGTGAACGAATCGTAGTTGTCGATCATCAGGAGTTTCATGAGTCTGGCCTGTTGATTTAGCGGATTTGTTCGCGGGCGAGGGAGGACGCGTGCGTGCCTGCGCTGCCGGGCTGGCGGCGCGAACGACTGTCGGAAGGGAATCGAGTGAGGGACATCGGCCATTCTCCGTTTTGGGGAGCCGCCGTGCCGGTGAACCGTCTGACCTGACCTTGTCTACCGGTACGGCGACAAGGTGCGATCCGAGACCGCAGCAACATGCCGCTTCCTATTGGAAGCGCCACCACTGGGCTGCGAGGGTTACGGTCTTGAAGGTCATTTGCTTTGCGGGAAACAGGTGCCTGCCAAGCGGCGCGCGCCAGGAAAGGGCGGCGGATACGTTGCGGGCGTCGGTAGTTTACACGCACTTTCTGGGCGATGCAGCCATGCCGGTGGGCCAGCGGGCGGCCCGCCCGGGGAGGGCAAGGTGCGGCGCGCAGAGCTCCTTGGGGGCAAGGCCGCGCCACCGACTGCCGCCTAGTTCTCCGGTGGAATCCCCAGGTGCGCGGCCAGGGTTGCACCGGCATATTCCCGCCGGAACCGTCCGCGCGCGACGAGCCTCGGCATGAGTTCGTCCAGGAACAGGTCCAGCGACCCCGCCGATCCCCCCGGCAAGGCAATGAAGCCGTCGGCCGCCCCGGCATCCGCCCACGCCAGGATCTCGCGCAGGGCATCGTCGGCGGTTCCCACTACGCGCCAATGCGCGGAGCCCCCGGTCTCCGGGCGGCGCAGCAGTTCCTGCACCGTTGGCTGCTCGCGTTCGACCAGCCGGCGCAGCAGATCCGCATGAGTCTGGCTGCGCAGCGTCGTGACGGGTTCGCCCAGCATCGCGCGGGTCAGCGGTTGGTCGGGCGCGAATTGGCGCACGTCGATGCCGAGCATGCGCGCTAGGTAGTCGAGCCGGCATGCCTGGTCCGTATCGGCGTGCGTCGCTTCGTACAGGTCGCGGGCTTCGCTTGCCGTGCGACCCAGGTACAGGCTCAAACCGGGCAGGACCCGTATGTCGTCGGGCCGGCGGCCGTGGGCCGCCGCGCGGCTGCGCAGGTCCTGGCGCAGTTCTGCGCACGCGTCCAGGTCCGGCGCGGCCGCGAAAACGGCGTCGGCCACGCGTGCCGCGAAGTCGCGCCCCCAGGCTGACGCACCAGCCTGGAACAACGGGATTCGGCCGGCGCCATGCGCGGGAAGGTTCAAGGGACCCTGCACGCTGAAGTAGGGGCCCCGATGGTCGATGGGGCGGACGCGCGCGGTGTCGGCATACCTTCCCGTCGCGCGGTCGACCACGAGGGCGTCCCGGGGGTAGCTGCGCCACAGGCGCTGCACGACATCGGTGAACTCGAGCGCCTTGTCATAACGCGCCTTGGAAGGAGGCATGGGCGCGTCGCCGAAGTTGCCGTTGCCATCCAGGGCCGTGACGACATTCCAGCCCGCGCGGCCCTGGCTGATCCAGTCCAATGACTGAAGCTGGCGGGCCACGACATAGGGCGGGTTGAAGGTGGTCGCGGCTGTCGTGACCAGGCCGATGCGCGTGGTGCTGGCGGCGATGGCGGAAAGCAGGACGGTGGGATCCAGGCTGCTGAAGCCGGGGGAGCGCGCCAGCACGCGCGTGTCGAGATACAGCGTGTCGGGACGGAACAGGAAGTCCAGGCAGGCTGCTTCCGCCCGCCGGGCGATGGCGGTGTAGAAGCTGGATGCGTGGATGGCCTCCACACAGCTGTCGGGCCGGCGCCAGCCGTTGCCGGTGAGCCAGGTGATGGCGAGGGACAGGCCGATGCACAGCGGGGGCCGTTGGGACATGGAGAGCTCCTATCAGACATGAGGAAAAGGGACGCGCGCTGGCCTGCAAGCCTCAGGCCGGGGTCGTGTGCAGGGGGATCACCAAGGGCGAGCCGTCCACCGGATCGGGCATCACGATGCAGCGGATGCCAAAGAGGCGTTCGACGAGGGCTGGCGTGAGTACCTCGCGAGGCGGGCCGGAGGCCAGGATCGTGCCCGCGCGCATCGCAATGAGGCGATCCGCGTAGCGGGCAGCCTGGTTCAGGTCGTGCAGCACCATCACCAGGGTTTGCCCGTTCTCGCGGTTGAGTTTCCTGCACAGTGCCAGCAGGTCCAGCTGGTGGGCGATGTCGAGGAAAGTGGTGGGCTCGTCCAGCAGCAGGACGGGGGTTTGCTGGGCCAGCGCCATGGCGAGCCAGACGCGTTGGCGCTGGCCGCCAGACAGATCATCCACGGCTCGCTCCGCGAGATCAGTGACGCCGGTGTCCGCCATGGCTTGGCAGAGCGCGGCCTCGTCCGCATCGGACCATTGCCTGGCGGGGCTCAGGTGCGGATAACGGCCGCGCGCGACGAGGTCGGCGACCCGGATGCCGGGAGGCGCCAGGCAGGACTGCGGCAGCAGGCCGAGCTTGCGGGCCAGTTCCCGCGCGCGATAGCGGCGGATATCCTTTCCATCCAGGATCACCTGTCCCGCGTGCGGCGCGAGCAGCCGTGACAGGGCGCGCAGAAGCGTCGACTTGCCGCAGGCATTGGGCCCCACGATCGCGGTGATGCAACCGCGCGGAATGTCGACGTCCAGGCCGCTCGCGATGCACCGGCCGTCATAGGCAAGATCCAGCGCCAGGCCGGCAATCATCGTATTCTCCACGCAGGTCGGCTGCCGCGTCATGGCGCGGCTCCCGCGCCGCGCCTGGGAGCGGCCGTCAGCAGCCAGATGAGATAGAGCCCGCCAAGCACGCCCGTCACCTTGCCCACGGGCAGATTCAAGCCCATGAGGTGCAGCTGGCTGACGAGGTCCGCGGCCACCAGCAGGCAGGCGCCCGTCACCGCCGCGCCCACGATCGGCACGCCGTCCGGGCCGCAAAGGCGCCGGGCGAGCTGCGGCGCGGCCAGCGCGATGAAGGCGATGGGACCGGCCGCGCCGGTGGCGAGGGCAGCCAGTATGACCGCGCACAGCACCATCGCCAGGCGCGTGCGCTCCACGGGAATCCCGAGCTGGCGGGCGGTGTCGTCGCCCATCTCCATGATGCCGAGGCGGCGGGCCCCCAGAAGGATGGGGGGCAGGAAAAGCGCGAGGCCCGCCATCGCCAGCCCGGCGTGCATCCAGTTGCGCGCGTTGAGCGTCCCCGCCAGCCACAGGTTGCCCATTACCGCGTCGTCCAGTTCGCTCTTGACCAGCATCAGTCCGTTGAAGGCGTGGAGGATGGCGCCGACCCCGATCCCCACGAGCACCAGGCGCTGGCCCGCGGCCGCCCCGCGCCTGAGAGAGAGGAGGTAGACGAGCAACGAAGTGGCCAGCCCGCCCAGTCCCGCGCCCAGCGCGATGCCCGCCATCGTCTGGCCGTGGACCACGATCTGCAGCAGGGCGCCCGTGGCCGCGCCGGTGGTGAAGCCAATGACGTCGGGCGATCCCAGCGGGTTGCGGGTGATGGACTGGAACACAGCCCCGGAAACGCCCAGCGCCGCGCCCACGAAACAGGCTGTCAGCACACGGGGAAGGCGAATGCCCAGGACCAGCCTCGTGCCTGGACTGGCCGACTGCGGATCGACCAGCGCCTGCAGCAGGGTGGCCAAGCCCACGCCCGTGCGTCCGGTGCTCAGAGAGGCCGCGGCCAGGACCAGCAGGGCGGCAGCAATCGCCATGCAGACGATGACCGCCCGGGGCTGGATGGACAGGGTGAGGGCGCCCAGCCGCCAGATGCGTCGTCCGGGCTGGCGCGTGCGCCGCAGGGAGCCGAATGCCGTCATCGCGGGCCCAGCCGTTGCCGCCTGGCTAGCGCCACGAAGACGGGGCCGCCGATCAGCGCCGACAGAATGCCCACCGGAATTTCACCAGGACGCGCGATGACGCGTCCCAGTATGTCGGCGGCCAGAACCAGCAGTGCGGCGGCCAGCATGGCGAACGGCAGCGTCCAGCGGTGGTCCGCGCCCCCCGCATGGCGGGCGAGATGGGGGGCGGCCAATCCGATGAATGCGATCGGTCCCGCGGCGGCCGTGGCCGCGCCGGCGAGCAGGACGATTGCGGTCGCGCATCCCTGCCAGACCAGTGCGGGACGCGCACCCAGGGCCGTTCCCAGTTCCGTTCCCAGCGCGACGGCGTCCAGCCGCCGCGCCATGGCGAACGCGATCAGCAGGCCAAGCGCCGTCGCTGCCGCGGCTGGCCACAGCACTGCATGTCCACGCCCCTGCAACGATCCCACGGCCCAATGGCGAAACTGGTCGAACACGGCGTTGTCGCTGTTGACGGTGATGATCTGCGTGGCGGCGAGCAGGACTGCGGACAGGGCCGCGCCTGCGAGCACCATGCGCAGTGGTTCGGCTGCCTGGCGGATGCCGCCGAGCAGGTAAACCATCGTCGCGGCGAGTGCCGCGCCGGCAAGGCCGAAGCCCAGCTGTCCGGCGGGATGCGTCACGCCGAAGGCGGCGATGGCGCCAGCGATGGCGAGCGCCGCGCCGGCGTTGACGCCCAGCAGCCCGGGGTCGGCCAGCACGTTGCGCGTGAGCGCCTGCATCAGGATGCCTGCGGCCCCCAGGGCGGCACCCGCGACGATGGCGAGCAGGGTGCGCGGCATTCTCAGGTGCCACAGCAAGAGATGATCGTTGTTGGACGGATCGAAGGCGGTGATGGCGCGCCATGCGGTAGACAGTTCCAGTTCGCGCGCGCCTGCCAGGAGGCTCACGATGGCCAGCGGCATGATCGCCGTCAGGCCGATCGACAGCGCGAGCAGGCGGTGGCGGCGTGCCCGGTTTCGGTTCCCGCTGATGCCAGACGGAGACGAGGCGTGTCGGGTCGCGTGTTGCATGTCTCGATGAAATCGGGGCGTGGGCCGCTCAGCGCCCGAACAGGCGCTGGATCCGGTCCACCACCTCGGTCGCGCTGTAGTAATCGATCCGGAAGGCGTTCGGGCCCAGCGCGTAGACCTGCCCGGCGCGCACCGACGGCATGTTGGCGAGCATGGGATCGCGCAGCATCTCGGCGACGCCCGCGTCGTCCGTGCGCAGCAGGAAAGTGGTACCGGCACGCAGCTCGGGCAGGAACTCGTAGGCCGCCCAGATGAAGTCGCTCGATGGGTCGGCCGTGCCGTGCCAGCGGGGGTCCGGCGCCTCCACGTCGAAGCCCAGCGCGCGCAGGAGCTGCCCATGCACGCCGCCGCGCGTGGCGATGGGGTTGCTGGCGCCTGGGCCGTTGTAACTGATGAGGTTCACCTGGCCGCGCGGGAGGATCAGATTTCCCTTGATGTCCGCGACATGGCGGTCGAATGCCGTGATGCGGCGCTGGGCGTGCGCCGCAAGCCCCGTGGCCTGCCCCAGTTCGTGTGCCAGCTCCTGCCAGCTCTGCCGGCCGTAGTCCACCACGACGGTGGGCGCCACTGCGCGTAACCGCGCGAGATGGTCGCGCGCGGAGTCCGCCCCCGTGGCGGAGACGACGATCAGGTCGGGCGAGACGGCGTAGACCGCCTCCAGGTCCACGCGGCCGGCAGGCCAGATGTTCTCCACGCCGCGTTCCCGGGCCGTCGCTTCCCATTGGGAGAAGAATTTGCCATTGGCTGCCGATGCGCTGGCGGTCACCGGCGCATCGATGGCCAGCAGCGTTCCCGTGGCCGTGACCGAGGTGGAGAGGATGCGCGCAGGCGCGGCGGGCAGCTCGGTCACCGTGCCGTCGGCGTTCTGGAAGCGGCGCGGCCAGCCCCCCTCGGGTTGGCTGGCGCCGAGGACACGGCTGGGCGCCAGCACGGGGCTTGCGCCCAGCGCCGCCAGCGACAGCAGGAAGCGGCGCCTTGCGCGATGGAAGCCAGGCTGCATGCGTTCCTACCAGCTCAGGCGGGCGGTGGCCATCACGCTGCGGCCCGTGCCGTAATAGCACGAGGTCGCCGCCGTGCAGGTGGCCACGTAGCGCTTGTCCGCCAGGTTGCTGGCGTTCAGCGCCAGGTTCAGGCGCATGTTGCCCACCTTGCCCGCGTCGTAGCGCAGGGCGGCGTCGAACAGTGTGTAGGAGGGGATGCGCAGGTGGTTGGCCAGGTCGCCATAGGTCTCGTCCACATAGCGCACGCCACCGCCCATGCCCAGGCCGGCCAGCGGGCCGCCCTGGACGGTGTAGTCCAGCCACAGCGCGCCCATCCATTCCGGCACGCGCGTCATGCGATTGCCGGTGTAGCCGTCGTTGTTGCGCACCACCTTGGAACTCATGCGCGTGACGGCGCCAATGACGCTCAAGCCGCGCATCGGCGTGATGCGTCCTTCGAGTTCGACGCCGCGCACCCGGACCTTGCCGGTCTGCACCTGATAGGCTTCGTCGCCCTGGTTCTCGGGATCGGCGGTCAGTACGTTCTGCTGGTTCAGTTCGTAGGTCGAGAGCGTAATCATCCCGTCGCTGCCCAGCGGTTCATACTTCAGGCCAGCCTCCCACTGCGTCCCGGTCACGGGCTTGAAGGTGCTGCCATCGCGCTTGAGCCCGCCCGTGGGCTGGAACGATTCCGCGTAGCTGAGATAGGGGGCCAGGCCGTTGTCGAACAGATAGGTGGCGCCCGCCCGGCCCGTGAAGGCGTCGTTCTTGGTCAGCGTGCGCCGTTGGGTCAGGCGGTCGAGGGTGTCGATGCGGGTCCAGTCCTGGCGTCCTCCCAGCGTGAAACGCCACTTGCCGAGGGCCATCTGGTCCTGCAGGTACAGTCCCACCTGTTCGTCGGTTTCCCGCGTGGACATCTGTGGCGCGAGCGTCGGCGCGAAGTCGTAGTGGGTATAGACGGGGTTGTAGATGTCGATGGCAATGGCCGTGGGCGAGACCTGTGCTGCCTTGCGCAGGAATGTCCAGTTGGTCTTCTGCCAATCGAAGCCGGTCAAGAGGGTGTGGGACACCGCGCCGGTTGCGAATTTTCCTTCGATCCGGTTGTCGAGGGTCTGCGCATCCGAGTCGCCTTCGCCCTGCACGGCGCGCCGGTTCAGGGTGCGGCCGTTGACCAGCGTCCTGAGCTGGGTGAGCGGCGCGCCGCGCACCCCGTTGCCGACGGTGGCGCGGTAGAGCGAATCGACGTGCGTGTGGCGGGCATTCTGGTTGAATTTCCAGTTGTCGTTGAACTGGTGTTCGAACTGCCAGCCAGCCGTCCAGATATCACGGTTGTAGACGTTCCAGTCGGGCTCGCCCAGGAACGTGTCATGGTCGAGGTAGCCGTCGGCCGCCGGGATGACCGTTCCCTCGTAAGGCAGGAACTGGAAGGTGCTGCCGCCCCGGTCCCGCTGGAGCATGCCCAGCAGCGTCAGGCGCGAGCGATT
Source organism: Orrella dioscoreae (assembly GCF_900089455.2). Lineage (NCBI taxonomy): Bacteria > Pseudomonadati > Pseudomonadota > Betaproteobacteria > Burkholderiales > Alcaligenaceae > Orrella > Orrella dioscoreae. Next base: position 4,659,569 of record NZ_LT907988.1, on the reverse strand, counting down.
GTCGTTGAAGCGCAGGGTCGCGCTGGGAGCGATGAACCATTGCTGATGGTCGGTGTGCTTGATCTGCGTGTCGCCGTCGCCATACAGTCCGACCAGCCGCCACAGCAGCTTTTCATTCTCGCTGTCACCGCCCAGGTCGAACGCGGTCTGATGCCGGCCATGCGCGTCGAGTTGGAACCGCAGGGTCTGTAGCTGGCCCGCCTCGGGCGTCTTGCTCACCTGGTTGACCATGCCGCCGGGGGCGAGCTGGCCGTAGAGCACGCTGGAAGGTCCTTTCAGGACCTCCACCCGTTCCAGGTTCCAGGTGTTGAACGAGCTGCGGTTCCAGCTCAGATTACTGTCCGAGGGGGCGCGCAGGCCATCGAGCATCACGTTGGTGCCGAAGCTGCCGGCGTCGAAACCGCGGATGTACAGGTCGTCGACGCGATTGTCGATGCCCTGGCTTTCGGGCAGCACGCCGGCGGTATATCGGGTGGCCTCGTTGAGATTGCTCACGCCACGCGCGTCCATTTCCTCGCGCTCGATGACCGAGACCGACTGGGGGACTTCCAGCAGGGGAGTATCCGTCTTGGTCGAGCCGCCGATGGTTTCCGCCGTGCGATAGGCGTTGACCGTGATGGACTCCAGCATCTGGGGAGCGTTGGCGTCTGCCGATGCGGAGGATTGTCCGGCTGCGCTGCCCCAGGTGACCGCCAGCAGCAGGGGCAGCAGGCGACGGACCTGTCCGCCGCGTCGCGGCGTGGGGGCGGAACGGAGCCGGGACGGTGCCAGGGCGGCGGGGGACGGCGTGAGAGGGGATATCTGCACGAATGATCCTTCATTGCAAATGGGAGTTGTTCGCATTTGTGATTGTGATCGTTCATGCGGCTGTCGTCCTTCGCACGCGCGGCGGAAATCTTCGTGCGCACGGCAATCTGTCGCGGCGGGCCGGTCCGCGCGCGTTTTACAGCCGGGGCCGTACCTGTTTCGGCGAGACGCCGAAGCGCCGCTTGAATGCCGTCGCGAAGCTGTTCTGGCTGGCGTAGCCGGCGAGCGCCGCCGCCTCGCCCACGCTGATGCCTTCGCGCTCCAGCGCCTGGCGCGCCTGCCTCAGCCTTTCCTGCTGCAGGTAGTCGGAGATGGTGATGCCGTGGACGCGCCTGAAATGGCGCTGCAGCGTGGTGGAAGTGGTATTGAGGTGGCGCGCGATCTGTTCGAGGCAGGGCGGCGCCGAGGCCCGATCGCGCAGCCAGGCCTTGAGCTCCTGCATGCGCTGATAGGCAGCGGGCCGCAGCGTGCCGGGATCCGTAGCGCGTCCCGTGTGCGGCGCGGCCTGCGAGAGCGCCTCGACGACCAGTTCGATCGCGCGGCTCTCCAGGTACATGCCAGTCACGTAGGCGGGCATGGACGGCGGGTTGAGCATCTGTTCGGCGATCATGCGCGCGCGTGTCGAGGCATGCCAGATGCGTGTCTCCAGATGGCGCGACGTGGGGGTCGCGGCGGCGCAGGCGCCTTCGTATAACGATGCCTCCAGCCATGCGCGCGCCAGCCCTATGCTGATGCGCCGGGAAGTTTCCCCCTGGTGCACCACCCGGCGGCACTCCTCGGGTTCCAGCATCGTGACCATGGCGGCATTCATTCCGCCTGCCGCGGGCTTGCCTGCCTTCAATTGCACGCGGCTGCGCCCGTAACTGACGTCGATCGTGCCCTCCAGGACCAGCACGATCCGGACGTGGTCCTCGACCAGGGCGAGTCCGGTGGACGCCTCGCAGGCCAGTTCGTTGCCGAAATGCAGGGAAAGGCCGGGGCGCAGCATGCGGTGCTGCCGGGTGGGTGCGGGCTCATGCCGGCCCGAGGAAAGCATTCCGTTCTGGGAGGCCATGGTTTCGGACCCATGATGGCTGACTGCCGGGGATGGCTGGCCGCGTACGCGCGCCGGGACGCGGTGCGGGACAAAACGGAATGATAACGTTTCTTGTTATGTTTTGTCTTGGTGAGCCAGCGTGTCGCCACGGGCCGTTGCCGCCAGGCGCCCCGGCCGGGGCGCCTGGCAAGCCATCAAGGCTGGGCCGGACGCGCCGTCAGCCATTGCGCCGGCGGCAGCGCCTTGGCCACCATGCGGATTTCGTTGACGCAGCCGTTGAAGCCGTAGTGCAAGGTGCCGCCCGACGTGCCGGCGCCGACGCGCCACGGCGCGCCGCCTGCGCGCACGCCCATGCCGATGCCGCCGCTGGCGTTGCGCAGGACCTTGACGCCTTCGACATACATGTCGGTGTTCAGGCCGTCGTTCACGATCGCGATGTGCTGCCAGGTCCCGCCGGGCAGTTCATGCGACCAGTTGGTGAAGTGGGCCTGGTTGACGTCCGCCGTGTTGGTCGGCACGACCTCCCATTGCGCTTCCTTCAGGCTGGAGATGCCCAGGATCGCGGACGAACTGTCCGGCTCCGAGTTGTGACGCCATCCCGGGACCTGGTTGCGTCGCGAGGTCTGGGCCAGGATCTTGGCCCAGCGGTGCTCTGCTTCGGTGAAATCGTCCACGCGCACGATGGCCTCGACCGTGTAGCCGCTGACGAACGTTTCATCGTTCACCGGCGCGCCGGCCAGCGTCTGCAGGAAGTTCACGATGCGCGGCTGGCCGTTGATCTCGCGCGTGCCGACCATGCAGATCGAGCCCTTGGCGGCCGAGAAGGGATGGTGCGAATCGGACCACACCATCTGTTCAAGCCGGGCGTCGTTGGTGATGCCGTTGGTCGTCGGGACGATCTGGCGTTGCAGCGGGTTGCCCTTGCCGGACGCGTCCGGGATTTCGCCCGCGGCGTCGGGTTGCACGGGGTCGCCGGCAGCGACGCCCGAGGGACGCACGAAGCGCCAGTGCGCGCTGGTCTCGGGCACCTTGACGTAGTCCTGGTCATCGGCGGCCGGCTTGCGCGGGTCGGCGGGCATCACGTAATTCGCCGCATCGACGAAGGTCTTGGCGTCGGCGATGAACGAGGCGTTGCCAGCGGTCTCGGGCACGGTGAAGTCCGGGTTGAAGCCCGAGAAGCGTGCCTTGAAGTCCATGTTGACCGTGAAGCTGTCGGGCGCGTCGGCCAGTTCCAGCGCGTCGATATAGCTGCGCTCGGCTTCGGGCTTGCTGCGCAGCCAGGACGAGAACGTGTAGGTCTCGATGGTGTTGCGCGCCAGGTCGAACTCCATCAGGCGCAGGTAGCCGTTGCCGCCGTCGGTGTCCATCTGGTAGTCGGCCAGCACCTGGATGACGTCCAGCCCTGCGTTGTTCTGCTGCACGCGGTGCGCGGCGCCGTGATAGTGGCCGTTGATGGTCAGGAAGACCTGGGGATTGGGCGCGATCACGTCGTTCCACAGCGCGGCGCCAGAGCCGGCGTCGTCCGCGGGGTCGATCGCGTTGCCATCCTGGATGGTGATCAATTGGTGGGTCGTCAGGATGGCCGGCAGTGTCGGATTGTCGGCCAGGACCTGGTTCGCCCAGGCGCGCGTCTGCGCCGACGGCTTCCAGCCCAGCGCCAGCACCAGGAACTTCTGGCCTTGCGCCGTGAACGTGTGCCACGTGTTGTAGCCGGTGCCGTCCATGCCGCCGAAGGTGGCGCTGGATGCCTGGCGGCTGCGCGGGAACCAGGTCAGGTAGGGCTCGTTGCCCGGCGTGCGCTGGTCGTCCCACTGGTTCCAGTTGCTGGTGTCATGGTTGCCCGGCAGGATCGAATACGAGATCCTGGCGTCTTCCAGCACCTTCAGGGCTGCGTCGGCGCCGACCCATTCGGCGTTCTGGCCGGCCTGGTCGACGATGTCGCCCAGGTGCAGCACCATCGGCACTTGCAACTGCGTGGCGTGGTCGGCGATCCACTGGGTCTGCGAGAAGAAGATGTTGCGGTTGTAGCGCGAGTAGAACTGGGTGTCGGGCAGCACCGGCAGCACGAACGAGGAATAGGTCTTGGGCACGTCGACCGGCACTTCCGGCTCGGCGGGCGTTTCCTCTTCGGTGGGCGGGGCGGCCGGGTCGCCGGGTTGGGTGGTGGGCAGGTCGGAGACCGGCGCGTCGTCGTCGCTGCCGCCGCACGCGGTCAGCGCGCAGGCGAGCAGGACGCAGCAGAAGGGATTCTTCATGGCAATGGAACAGAGGCTCAAGGTGGGCGCGCCGTGCACAGCGCTGCGGGGAATGCGGATCAACCCGAAGCCGCGCATCCTATTGAGCCGGTATGACATCCCGGTGACTTCCCCTTGCCCGGATTGTTAAGTTTTATCAAGAAGGGACCGGGGGCGGGCGGGGCGCGTTCTTTCCACGCGTGCCAGGCACCCAAAATGCGCGGTGCTATCCTTTCCGCTGCATTGCTTCCCGTTCCCTGCATTCGGCCGCAATCGGCCTGTGCCTGCCGTATTCCCCCTGCCTGACTCCACCGTGACGCTTTCTTCCCGCCGCCTGTCCTGTCCTGCCTCCCGTCTTCCCCTGTCTCGTCTGCTGGCCATCCTGAGCCTGGGCCTTGCCTGGCTATCCGCCCCCCTGCACGCGTCGGCCCAGGCGACCCAGGCCAGCGCGCAGGAAGAAACGTTCGCGCCGCAGCTGGGCCGTCATGGCAAGGACGTGATGTGGCTGCCGACCCCCGACGCGCTGGCTGAACGCCTGATGCGCATGGCCGGCCTGGGACCGCAGGACATCTTCGTGGATCTGGGCGCCGGGGATGGCCGTGTCTCCATCGCCGCCGCGCGCGACTTCCAGGCGCAGGCCCTGGGGGTGGAGTTCGATCCGCAGATGGTCGCGGTGTCGCAGCGCAATGCGCGGGAAGCGGGCGTGGCCGACCGCGCGCGGTTCATCGAAGGCGATATCTTCAAGGCCGATTTCTCCCAGGCCAACATCGTCTTTATGTACCTGCTGCCGCAACTCAACCTGCGCTTGCGGCCCACGCTGATGGCCATGGCGCCGGGCACGCGCCTCATCACGCATCAGTTCCACATGGGACGCTGGGAGCCTGACGAGACCACGCTGATCGCGCATCGTCCGGGGTATTTGTGGATCGTGCCGGCCAATGCCGGGGGCCAGTGGGCCTTGAGCTATCCACTGGGCGCCGGCCGTGGCCAGGCGACCCTCGATCTGTCGCAGACCTTCCAGAAGCTCAAGGGCACGGTTGCCATGGGCGAGCTCCAGACCACCTTGCGCCAGCCGCGGCTGACGGGTGATCGCATCGCCTTTGCCTTCACCGATCCCCAAGGGCATCTGCGTGAATTCACGGGCGTGGTCACGGCAGACCGTCTCCGTGGCACGGTGACGGGCCCGGAGGATTCCGCCTCGTTCACGGCCAGGCGTGTGGGGGCGGCTCCTCCCGTCGGCGGATCCGAACCGCCCTCGCAGGAGGAACTGGACGCCGCCGCGGCCTCCCTGGGCAGCGAGTGACCGCGGCGGGCTGCCGCCCGCCTCGCACTACAGCATCTGTCCCAGGAACGCCTTGGTGCGCGGATGCGCGGGCGCCAGGAAGAAGGCCGGGGCGGGGCCTTCCTCGACGATGCTGCCCTGGTCCATGAAGATGACGCGGTGCGCCACTTCGCGCGCGAAGCCCATCTCGTGCGTGACCACCAGCATGGTCATGTGTTCGTCGGCCAGCTGGCGCATGGTGCGCAGCACTTCGCCGGTCAGTTCCGGGTCCAGCGCCGAGGTCGGCTCGTCGAACAGCATGATGTCCGGTTCCATGGCCAGCGCGCGCGCGATCGCCACGCGCTGCTTCTGGCCGCCCGACAGCCGGCTGGGATAGTTGTCGCGCTTCTCCAGCAGCCCCACCTTGCGCAGCAGTTCCTCGGCCTTGGGGAGGATCTCGTCGCGCGCCATGCCCTTGACGGTGATGGGCGCTTCGATGATGTTCTGCAGCACGGTCATGTGCGGGAACAGGTTGAAGGACTGGAAGACCATGCCCATCTTGCTGCAGATGCGGCGCACCTCGGCGTCGCTGCCGTAGCGGCTGTGGCCGCTGCCCTCGTCGGTGGCCAGTGTTTCGCCTTCGATCAGGACGGTGCCCGCATCGATGGTTTCCAGGTGGTTCAGGCAGCGCAGGAAGGTGCTCTTGCCCGAGCCCGACGGACCGATGACGGCCACGACCTCGCCCTTGCCCAGCGTGAGCGACACGCCGTCGAGCACGCGCAGCGCACCGAAGGATTTCACGATGCCGCGCGCCTCGATCATGGCGGGGCGCGTGGCGGCCGCGGCGCTATTGGTCGTACTTGGCATAGTGCTTCTCCAAGCGCTGGAAGCCCCAGGTCAGCACCAGGGTCATCAGGAGATAGAAGAGGGCGGCCACCAGGAACGGCGTCGTCGTGAAGTCGCGCTGCACGATGCCACGCGCCACGCGCAGGATGTCGTTCAGGGCCAGCACGTAGATGAGCGAGGTGTCCTTGACCAGCGTGATGGTTTCGTTGCTGAGCGGCGGCAGGATGCGCGGCACCATCTGCGGCAGCACGATGCGGCGCAGCGTCTGCAGCGGCGTCATGCCCAGCACCTTGCTGCCTTCGTACTGGCCGCGGTCGATGGACAGGATGCCGGCGCGGAAGATCTCGGCGAAATAGGCCGCGTAGTTCAGCGCGAAGGCCACCACGGCGGCGGGGAAGTCGGGCAGCCGCACGCCGATGACCGGCACGAAGGGCAGCGCGAAATAGATGAACAGCATCTGCAGCATGAGCGGCGTGCCGCGCATGAGCCAGATATAGCCATTGACCGCGTTGCTGAGCGCGCGCCAGCGCGACACCCGCGCCAACGCCAGCACCAGGCCCAGCGGCACGGCCAGGCCCAGCGTGATGAAGAACAGCGTTAGCGTGACCTGCGCGCCTTGCGCAAGCGGTCCAACGAGAGAAAGGGCGTATTCCATTCAGGGCTTCCTGCCAGCGCAAGCAACGCCACGCCGGCGGAACAAGGCAAAGCGGTAATACAAAAGAACCTCAGGAAGCCGGGGCGCCGCGGAGCTGGCTCCGCCAGTCCGCCAGCGCCGCCCCCCTGGGGGGGGAGGGGCGAAGCCCCTCGGGGGGGGACCTACTTCACGATATCGGCGCCGAACCACTGCATGGCGATGCGGCCGGCGGTGCCGTCCTGCTTCATCGCGGCCAGCACTTCATCCAGCTTGGCGTTCAGCGCGGTGTCTTCCTTGCGGGTGCCCACGCCGTAGTCCTCGGTGCCGAAGTTGTCGGTCAGCACGCGGTAGTCATTGGCGCGCTTGGCCACCAGGTAGCGGCCCACCACTTCGTCCACCACCACGGCGTCCAGGCGGCCGGCCGACAGGTCGACCAGGGCGGTCACGTTGTCGCCGAAGGTCTTGAGCGACTTCAGGCTGGCGGCGACCTCGGCTTCCTTCTTGATGGCGTCCACGGCGCTGCTGCCTTCCTGGGCGCCCACGACGTGGCCGGCCAGTTCGGCCTTGGTCTGGATGCTGGAGGCGGCGGCCACCACGATGATCTGGTGGTTTTCCATGTAGGGCGCGGTGAAGGCGATGTTCTTCTTGCGCTCTTCGGTGATGGTCAGGCCGTTCCACAGCGCGTCGACGCGCTTGCTGTTGAGCTCGGCTTCCTTGGCGCTCCAGTCGATGGGCTTGAACTCGACTTCGATGCCCAGGCGCTTGGCGGCTTCACGGGCCATGTCGATGTCGAAACCGACCAGCTCGTTCTTCTCGTCGCGAAAGCCCATGGGCGGGAAGTTGTCGTCCAGGCCGACGACGATCTTGGCAGGCACGGCCGGCGCGGGTGCGGCGGCTTGCGGCGCGTCCTCGCCCTTGCCGCAGGCGGCGAGCAGGACGGAGGCGGACAGGGCCAGGACGGCGGTCAAAGTCTTCATGGTGTCGAAAGAGGGAAGTGAAGGAAGTCGGACGGTTGCGTGGCCGCGCCCAATGCAGGGCGGGCAATGGGCCGGGGCAGAACCGCCGGCGGAAAACGCACCGCGGCCCGTGCCGGGGCAGGCCGGGCGGGCCACGAAGGGCAAAAGGTTAGCGCAAACGCGGACCGCGCGCTTGTCCGCCCGGCGCGGGGCTGGATTTGGCACCCGTGCGCAAGCGCGCCAAGGCGGCCGTCAGCCACCAATTTGCTCGGGGAATACCCTTGGTTGGGGGGCGCGGGGCAGGGGGTGCGGCACTAGAATCGAAGACCCGCGCGCGCTGCCCGCCAACCTGGCCCCGTGCCGCGGCCCCTTTTTCTACTTCCCCAGGACGCCATGAGCAAGAAGACATTCCGCATTGCAGCCATCGCAGGTGACGGTATCGGCAAGGAGGTCATGCCGGAAGGGCTGCGCGTGCTGGACGCCGCCGCGCGCCGCTACGGCATCGGCCTGGACATCGTCGAGATCGAGTGGGCCAGCTGCGATTACTACGCCGCCCACGGCCAGATGATGCCCGACGACTGGAAGCAGCAGCTGCAGGGCGTGGACGCGATCTTCTTCGGCGCGGTGGGCTGGCCCGCCACGGTGCCCGACCATGTGTCGCTGTGGGGCTCGCTCCTGAAGTTCCGCCGCGAGTTCGACCAGTACATCAACCTGCGCCCCGTGCGCCTCTTCGACGGCGTGCCGTGCCCGCTTGCCGGCCGCAAGCCTGGCGACATCGACTACCTGGTGGTGCGCGAGAACACCGAGGGCGAGTACACCTCGCTGGGCGGCATCATGTATGAAGGCACGGACCGCGAGATCGTGATCCAGGAGTCGGTCTATTCGCGCCATGGCGCCGACCGCGTGCTGAAGTATGCCTATGAGCTGGCCAATCGCAGCCGCCGCAAGCGCCTGACGGTGGCCACGAAGTCCAACGGCATCGCCATCAGCATGCCGTGGTGGGACAAGCGCGCCGAGGCCGTGGGCCAGGACTATCCGGACGTGTCGGTGGACAAGCAGCACATCGACATCCTGAGCGCGCGCTTCGTGCTGCAGCCCGATCGCTTCGACGTGGTGGTGGCTTCCAACCTGTTCGGCGACATCCTGTCCGACCTGGGACCCGCCACGACCGGCACCATCGGCCTGGCGCCTTCCGCCAACCTGAACCCCGACCGCAAGTTTCCCTCGCTGTTCGAGCCGGTGCACGGGTCTGCCCCCGACATCCACGGCCAGAACATCGCCAATCCGGTCGCCATGATCTGGTCGGCCGCGCTGATGCTGGACTTCCTGACCGAAAGCCAGGGCGCGGGCCGCGCGGCGCATGACGCCATCGTGCAGGCCATCGAGGCCGCCATCGTCCAAGGGCCGCGCACGCGCGACCTGGGCGGGCAGGCCTCGACCACGGAGATGGGCAAGGCCATCGCCGAGCGTGTTGCCCAGGGCTGAGCCCGGGTTCTTCTCGTCATCGTCATCCAAGGAGTTGCACGCAATGCCGCTGTCCATCCAGAATGGGTCCCTTTTTCAGCCGGGCCGCAACCATATCGGCGACGCCTGGTGCGCGGCCGATGACGGCCGAACCCTGGCGGTGTCCGACCCCGCCACCGGCAAGGCATTTGCCGAGGTGCCGGACAGCGGCGCGGCCGATGCGCGCCGTGCGCTGGAGGCGGCGCATGCGGCGTTCCCGGCCTGGCGCAAGGTGCCTGCCAAGGAGCGCGCGCGGATCCTCAAGCGCTGGAACGACCTGATACTGGCGCAGCAGGAGGACCTGGGGCGGCTGATCTCGCGCGAGCAGGGCAAGCCGCTGGCCGAGGGCAAGGGCGAGGTGGCCTATGCGGCGAGCTATGTCGAGTGGTTCGCCGAAGAGGCCACCCGCATCGAGGGCGAGCTGATCGAGGCGCCCGTGGCGGGGCGTCGCATGTTCGCCTTGCGTGAACCCGTGGGCGTGATCGCGGCGGTGACGCCGTGGAACTTCCCGGCCGCCATGATCGCCCGCAAGATCGCGCCCGCGCTGGCCGCGGGCTGCACGGTGGTGTGCAAGCCGGCCGAGGACACGCCCCTGACCTCGCTGGCGCTGGTCAAGTTGGCCGAAGAGGCCGGCGTGCCGCCGGGCGTGCTGAACATCGTCACGGCCTCGCGCGAGCGCACGCCGGAGGTGGTGGACGTGTGGCTGGATGACCCGCGCGTGCGCAAGTTCACGTTCACCGGCTCCACGCCGGTGGGCAAGCACCTGGCGCGGCGGTCGGCCGATACGCTGAAGAAACTGTCGCTGGAGCTGGGCGGCAACGCGCCCTTCATCGTGTTCGACGACGCCGACCTGGACGCCGCGGTGGAAGGCCTGATGGCCTCGAAGTTCCGCAATGGCGGCCAGACCTGCGTGTGCCCGAACCGCATCTATGTGCAGACGGGCGTGCACGACGCCTTCGTCGAGAAGCTGGCGCGCCGGGTGGGCGCGCTGGTGGTGGGGCCGGCCAGCGATCCGGATTCGCAGATCGGCCCGATGATCAATGCGCGCGCGGTGGAGAAGATCGAGCGCCACGTGGAGGACGCGGTCAAGCGCGGCGCGAAGATCGTGGTGGGCGGCAAGCGCGTGCGGGATGCGCGCTGCGATGGCCCGACCTACTACGCGCCCACGGTGTTGACCGGCGTCGACGGCAGCATGGATTGCTCTTGCGAGGAGACCTTCGGCCCCGTGGCGCCGGTCACGCGCTTCACCACCGAGGAAGACGTGATCGCCGCGGCCAATGCCACGCCCTTCGGGCTGGCGGCCTATTTCTATTCGCAGGACGTGCGCCGCATCTGGCGCGTCGTGGACGCATTGGAAACCGGCATCGTCGGCGTGAACGAAGGCGCGATCTCGTCCGAGGCCGCCCCTTTCGGCGGCGTGAAGGATTCGGGCTATGGCCGCGAAGGCTCGCGCCTGGGGCTGGCCGAATACATGCACGTGAAGTACGTCTGCCAGGGCCAGCTGGACTGAGGCCACGCGCCGGGAACCCGCGCCAGCCTTGCCACGTGGCAGGGTGGCTGGGCGGTCCGGCCGCTATCATCCAGGCTTTCCGCAACGCCACGGGAGGCTTCATCCATGTCGGTCACGCAAGAAGACGCGGCGCGCATGCGCGCCCTGGCGGCGCAGCTCGGTCACCCGCAAGGCGAGGACGGCCTGCGCGTGGGCGAGACCATGCACGAGAGCAACATCGGCATGACCCGCGCCTGCCTGGCGGCGCTGGCGTTGCAGGCGGATGACGTCCTGCTGGAAGTGGGGCACGGCAATGGCGCCCATGTGGCCGAATGCCTGGCAGCCGCGCCTGGCCTGCGTTACCAGGGGCTGGAACTGTCGGCCCTGATGCATGAGGATGCCGCGCGGCGCAATGCCGCGCTGGGCGAGGCCGCGGGCTTCGCCCACTACGACGGCCAAGCCTTTCCTTTTCCCGATGCGTGCTTCACGCACGCCATGTCGGTGAACACCTTGTATTTCCTGCCCGACCCGCCGGCTTTCCTGGCGGAACTGCGGCGCGTGCTGCGGCCCGGCGGCACGCTGGGCCTGGCATTTGCCGACGCGGAATTCATGCGTGCGCTACCTTTCACCGAGCATGGCTTCCGCCTGTACGCCATGGAGGCCGTTCGCGACGCATTGGCGGAGGCAGGGTTCCTGCCGGGCGAAGCCCGGCGCATCGAGGAACAGGTGCCCAGCAAGGCCAGGCCCGGCACGACGCAGTCGCGGCCGTCGTGGGTGCTGACCGCGCGTACGCCGGCCTGATCGCCTGCCGTCAGAAGGTCTGCCAGATCATGTGCAGGCTGACCAGCGTCATGACGATCTTGAAACCCAGCTTGAAGTGCTTCTCGGGCAGGTTGTCCAGCGTGCGCGTGCCCACCCAGGTGCCCAGCACGCCGCTGGCGATCATGGCGACCAGCATGGGCGCCCAGGCCGCATAGGCGAAGCCCAGCGTACCGAAAGCCAGGATCTTCAGGCCATGCTGGATCACCATGCAGGCGGCATGCGTGGCCACCAGCGGCTGCTTCACCAGGCCCGTGCCCGCGATCAGCGCGGCCACCAGCGGGCCGGTGGCGCCCACCAGCATGGTGCAGAAGCTGGAGACGGCGCCGCCCGCCACGAAATAGCGCTTGCCGTGCCTGCTCGCGCCGGCCTGGGGTTTCTTGCGGTACACCGACCACAGGATGAAGAGGGCCAGTGCCCATTTGGCCAGCGCATCGGGAATGGAGACGACGACCGAGGCGCCCACCGCGATGCCGATGACGCTGCCCACGGTGAACCACAGCAGCAGCGGCCGCACCAGGTGTTTCCACTGGATGATGACGCGCCCGGCGTTCGAGCCCGTCTGCACGACGCCATGCACGGGCAGCACGGTGGTGACGGGCATGCCAAGGCCCATGACGGCCAGCATGGCCACGCCGCCGCCCAGGCCCAGGGCCGCGGTCAGGGCGGAAGTCACGAAGCTGGTGATGATGAGGACGGCGGCGAAGGCCGTGGAGATATCGGGGGGCACGAAAGACATGGGCGCAAGCATACTCCCGCCGCTTGCCCGGGGTGCCGCTGGCATACTGGCAAGGTGTTTTCCACCCCGCCTGGCGTTATTGACCGATGACCCTGACCGTCAGTATCGAATCCCCCGCGCAGCCCGAGGTCGAGGCCCTGCTGCAACGTTCCAATGATTACCACCTGGCGCTGTATCCGCCGGAAAGCTGCCACTTCCTCGACAGCCGCGACCTGTCCGCGCCGCACGTCACGTTCTGGGTGGCAAGGCTGCAGGGCCAGGCCGTGGGCTGCTGCGCGCTGGTGGCGCTGGGCGGCGGGGAAGGGGAGATCAAGCGGCTGTGGGTCGAGTCCGCGGCGCGCGGGCAGCGCGTGGGGGCACGGCTGATGGATGCGCTGGAAACCGGCGCGCGCGGCCAGGGGCTGGATGTCGTGCTGCTGGAAACGGGCATCGACCAGCCCGAAGCGCTGGCGCTGTACCGCTCACGCGGCTATGAGGCGTGCGAACCTTTCGGCAATTACCTGCCCGATCCGGTCTGCGTATTCCTGCGCAAGGACTTGCGCAGGAACCTGGGCAAGGAAGAGGCCGGAAAGGTGCAGGGCCTTTCCGGCGCGGCGCGTCAGTACGCCGCCGAGTAGATCGCGAACGCGTCGTCCTCGGTGACCTCGCGCGGGTTGTTGCCGAGCAGGCGCGTCTGCTTCATGGCGTCCCGTGCCATGCGGCGCAGATCGCCTTCCTGCACCCCCACTTCGCGCAGCGTGCGCGCGATGCCGGTCTGGGCCGCGACCGATACGTGATAGGCGATGAAGGCCTGCGTGCGGGCCTCGTCGCTGCCTGTCACCGTGGGGGCCACGATGGCCGCCAGCTCGGCATACAGCGCGGACGCCGCCGGAGCGTTGAAGCGCAGCACGTGCGGCAGCACCAGGGAGTTGGACAGGCCATGCGGCACGTGGAAGATGCCGCCGATGGGATAGGCCAGCGCGTGCACCGCCGCCACGGGGGCGTTGGCGAATGCCTGGCCCGCCAGCATGGCGCCCAGCAGCATGTCCTGGCGCGCCTCGCGGTCCTGGCCGTTGCGGCAGGCCTTGACCAGGCTGCGCGACAGCAGGCCCAGGGCCTTCTCGGCCAGCATGTCGGACAGCGGATTCTTCAGGTGCCTGCTGGTATAGGCCTCGATGGCGTGCACCATCGCGTCGATGCCGGTGGCGGCCGTGGCCGCGGCGGGCAGGCCCAGCGTCAGGTCCGCGTCCAGGATGGCCAGGTCGGCATAGAGCGTGGGCGACACCACGCCGGACTTGGTGGTTTCGCCGGTGGTCACGATGGAGATGGGCGTGACTTCCGAGCCGGTGCCGGCCGTGGTGGGAATCTGCACCAGCGGCAGGCGCGTGCCGCGCACGTTGCCGATGCCGTACATCTCGGCCAGCGGCTGGTCCGAGGCGGCCAGGATGGCGATGAGCTTGGCCACGTCCATCGACGAGCCGCCGCCCAGGCCCATCACGAGCTGCGCGCCGCCTGCCCGGGCGCGGTCGGCGGCGGCCAGCACGACGTGGTCGGGCGGGTCGGCCACGACGTCGTCGATGACCTGCACCTGCCAGCCGTGCGCGGCCAGGTCCGCCAGCGCGTCGGCCAGCAGGCCGCTGCGGTGCAGGAAGCCGTCGGTGACCAGGCACAGTCGGGTCAACGCTTCATGGCGCTCGCGCAGCAGCGCCCCCAGGCGCCTGGCGGCGCCCAGTTCGACCAGGATGTCGGGCGTCGTGCGGAATTCGAAGGCTTTCATGCGGGAGTCCTCAATGCGGGGCCGGGCAGCGCGTCCGGTCTTTCAACCCAGTCCGGCCAGGCGTCCCAGGGTCAATGCGCCGCCCACGCAGGCGAGCACGCACACCACCACCACGGCTTGCAGCATGACGGCGGGCGGCGCGCCGGGCGCATCGGCCCGCATCAGTGCCTGCTTGCGCCAGGCCGCCACCAGCACCAGGCCCGCGGCGGCCACCAGCAGGAGGATGCCAAACACGGTCAGCAGGGGCTCTTCGCCGTGCACGCCCACGCGCAGCACCAGCGCTGCGTTCACGCCCACGGCCATGGCCGTGCGGCTCCAGGCCAGCGCCGTGCGTTGCGGCTGCAGCCCCGGGTCCCTGGGCGTCGCGGCCGTGGTCACAGCAGCAGCATGCCGGCCAGCACGGCCGCCACCATGAGCAGCGCCGCGGCCGTGACGGGGATCAACAAGCCGTGCGGCAGGGACTCGCCGCGCCGCATGGCGATTTCATTGGATTTCCAGCGCTGATAGGCGCCCGCCGAGAGCAGGCAGGCCAGTACCGCCAGCAGCAGCGCCAGCGCCACCAGCACGCCGCGTGGCTGCAGCGTGACGGCGAACTGTTCCAGCAGGACGCCGGCTGCCAGCAGCGACAGCGCCGTGCGGATCCAGGCCAGGAAGGTGCGTTCGTTGGCCAGTGAAAACCGGTAGTCCGGTTCTTTTCCTTCCTGTTGCCAGCGCGGGCGGTGCATGATGTCTCCTGATGTGCGCGGACGTGGCCGTGCCGGCCCGCCGCAAGCCCTCTATGATATTCCTCAAAAGAATGAACGGCACGACAGGCTGGCCGTTCGACATATAAGCGGAGCGAGACGATACGCATGGACGACCTCACCTTCGATACGGTGGTCATCGGCGCCGGCACGGCCGGCGCGCTCATGGCCAACCGCCTGAGCGCCGACGGCAAGCGGCGTGTGCTGCTGGTCGAAGCCGGTGGAAAGGACAGCTATCACTGGATCCACATCCCGGTCGGTTATCTGTATTGCATCGGCAATCCGCGCACCGACTGGCTGTACCGCACCGAGCCCGACCCGGGCCTGAACGGGCGCGTGCTGCGCTATCCGCGTGGCAAGACGCTGGGCGGCTGCTCCAGCATCAACGGCATGATCTACATGCGCGGGCAGGCGCGCGACTACGACCACTGGGCGCGGCTGACGGGCGAGGACGCCTGGCGCTGGGACAACGTCGTGCCCGCGTTCAAGCGCCACGAAGACCACTACCTTGGCGCCGATGCGCTGCACGGTGCGGGCGGCGAGTGGCGCGTGGAAAAACAGCGGCTGCGCTGGGACATCCTGGACGCCTTCGCCGAGGCCGCGCAGGAGGCCGGCATTCCGGCTTCGCCGGACTTCAACCGGGGCGACAACGAGGGCGTGGGCTATTTCCAGGTGAACCAGAAGAACGGCTGGCGCTGGAACACGGCCAAGGCCTTCCTGCGGCCGGCCTGCATGCGGCGGCCCAATTTCACCCTGTGGACGGGCGCGCAGGTCACGGGTCTGCGTTTCGAGGCTGGCGCCGATGGCCAGCCGCGCTGCGTGGGCGCCACCGTGCGCAAGGATGGCCAGGCGCACGTCGTGCGCGCGGCGCGCGAGGTGGTGCTGTGCGCGGGCAGCATCGGCTCGCCGCAGTTGCTGCAGTTGTCCGGCATCGGCCCGGCGGCGCTTCTGCGCGAGCATGGCATTGCGGTGGTGGCGGACCTGCCCGGCGTGGGCGAGAACCTGCAGGATCACCTGCAGATCCGCGCCGTCTATCGCATCCATGGCGCGCCCACGCTCAACATGCTGGCCGCCACGCTGTGGGGCAAGGCGCGTATCGGCATGGAATACGCCTTGCGGCGCAGCGGCCCCATGAGCATGGCGCCCTCGCAGCTGGGCGCCTTCACCCGCAGCGATCCGGGCCGCCCGTGGCCCAACCTGGAGTATCACGTGCAGCCGCTGTCGCTGGATGCCTTCGGCGAGCCCCTGCATCCCTTCGCGGCCTTCACCGCCAGCGTCTGCAACCTGAACCCGACGAGCCGCGGCTCGGTGCGCATCCGCAGCGCCCGCGCCGAGGATGCGCCGGCCATCGCGCCGAACTACCTCGGCACGGACGAGGACCGCCAGGTGGCGGCGGACTCCCTGCGCGTGACGCGCCGCATCGTGTCGCAGCCGGCGCTGGCGCGCTACCGGCCCGAGGAGTGGAAACCGGGCGTGCAATACCAGACCGACGAGGAACTGGCCCGGCTGGCGGGCGACATCGCCACGACGATCTTCCACCCCGTGGGCACGACGAAGATGGGGGCGGCCGACGACCCGATGGCGGTGGTGGATGCGCGCCTGCGCGTGCGTGGCGTGTCGGGCCTGCGCGTGGTGGACGCGGGGGTGATGCCGACGATCACCAGCGGCAATACCAACAGCCCGACCTTGATGATCGCGGAGAAGGCGGCGGGCTGGATCCTGGAAGAGACGGCGCCGTGACGGGCGTGCCCCGCTGGCGTCGATGCTGAACCTGGCCGGGCGGGAGGCTTGCGCGGCGACATCCCCGCGAATGATAATGCGAGTCTTTATTATTGTTGGCAGGTGGGCCCCGACGCCGGGGAACGGACGGCAAGGCGCGTAGGAGATCGTCCGGCTGCCACGCAGGAAAATCGCGCGACGAGGGCGGAGAAGGTGAAAGAGGGTTTCAGGCAATCGATGGCCTGGTTGCACACCTGGACGGGTGTCGTGGTCGGCTGGGTGCTGTTCTTCGTGTTCGTCACGGGCACTGCCGGCTACGTCGACAACGAGATCACGCGCTGGATGAAGCCCGAGCTGCCGCTGGCCGGCCAGGCGCAGAAGGGCGAGCGCGACACGCAGATCAGGCTGGCGCTGGACCGGCTGGAAACCGTGGCGCCGGGTGCCAGGAACTGGACGGTGACCTTTCCGCACCAGAGCCTGAATCCGCGCGGCGAGCATCCTTTCCTGATTTCCTGGGAAGACCTGCCCAGCCGCAACCATGAAGCGGGCCGACGCGGCAGCGAGATCCTGGATCCGGTGACCGGCGAGTTCAGCTTCGAGGCGGAAGGCCGCGCGACGGGCGGGGGCGGCCTGCTCTACCGCATGCACTACATCCTGCACTACATGCCTTACCAGACCGGCATCGCGCTGGTCGGCGCATGCACGATGCTGATGTTCCTGGCGATCCTGTCGGGCGTCATCACGCACAAGAAGATATTCACCGACTTCTTCACCTTCAGGCCCGGCAAGGGCCAGCGCTCGTGGCTCGACGCGCACAACGTGGTCAGCGTGATGTCCCTGCCGTTCTTCCTGATGATCACCTATACAGGCCTGATGTTCTTCGCCTTCGACTACATGCCCGCCGCGCGCGACGTGGTCTATGGCAGCACGCAGGCGGATCGCCAGGCGTATTTCCGCGAGGCATTTCCGCGCGACACGGGTCCGCACGATCCGATGGTCCGTCCCGCTGCCAACGTGGCCGAGCTCGTGGCGCGTGCAGAGGCCGAATGGGGCGTGGGCAAGGTGGCGGGAGTGAGAATGGCGCGCCCGCAGGGCGAGCCTGCCTATGTGGATGTCACGCGCGTGGTCGACGGCCGGCTCCTGGTCTACGTGGCGGACCGCCTGCGCTACAGCGCCGAGGACGGCCGTCCGCTGGCCCACGACGACAGGCGGTCGAACACCCAGAACGTCCGCGACGTGATGTTCAGCCTGCACGAGGGCCTTTTCGCCAACTGGTGGTTGCGCTGGCTCTATGTCGTCATGGGCCTGATGGGCTGCGCCGTCATCGGCACCGGGCTGGTTATGTGGACCGTCAAGCGCCGCACGCAGCACCAGAAGAAGCACGGGCCTTCGCGCCTGGATGCGGCGGGCCTGCGCGTCGTGGAAGTGCTGAACGCCGGGACGCTGGTGGGCCTGCCCCTGGCCGTGGCCGCCTATTTCTGGGCGAACCGGCTGTTGCCGGTCTCGCTGGGCAGCCGGCCCGACTGGGAGGCGCATTGCATGTTCCTGGCGTGGGGCTGGAGCTTCCTGTATGCCTCGTTGCGGCCGCTCAAGCGCGCCTGGCTGGAACTGCTGTGGCTCACCGTGGCGGCGTATGCCTTGCTGCCGGTGCTCAATGCGCTGACGACCCAACGCCACCTGGGCGTGACGCTGCCCCATGGCGACTGGGGCCTGGCAGGCTTCGACCTGTCCATGCTGGGCCTGGCGGCCATCTTCGCGTACATCGCCCACAAATTGCGCCGGCGCTGGCTGGGTGCGGTGGCGCAGGCTCGCCCGGCAGCCGGCGCCGTCCCTGTCACCGCCCGGGAGTCGACGACATGAGCGCCGTGACGGCTCGCTATCGCCTCCTGGTGCTCTCGCGCATCGTCGTGGCGGCGCTCGGTGGTTACGCGCTGGCCTCGGCCATGGCGGTGTTGCTGGCGCTGGCGTGGCCCTTGCCGCGTGCCGAAGCCGTCATGGCGTCCACCCTGCTCAGCTTTGTCTGGTATGCCGTGGCGGTGATCTGGGTGTTCAGCGTGCGCAGCGTGCTGCGCGCCTGGATCGGCATCCTGGGCGTCACCGCCGTGTTGTCCCTGCTGTGCTGGCTGTTGTCGGGGAGCGCGCCATGATGCTCAACCTGTCGGTGGCGCTGATCGCGCTGGCCGGATTCGTCTGCCTGGCCCTGGCCGCCGAGCGCCAAGGTGAGCAGCTGCTGGGCCGGGTGCCGCTGCCCGCGTTCAGGCGGGGGTGCCGCACGGCGGGCTGGCTCTTGCTGGGAGCCGCCCTGCTCATCTGCCTGGAAGGATGGGGTGACACGATCGGCGGCGTTGCCTGGGTGGCCTGGATTGGCGTCGTCTCCGCCTTGCTGGTGTTCGCGTTGCCGCGCTGGACCGAGAAACCTGCGCGGCCACTTCCCATCGAGGCATCGGCGCCGCTTTCCGCAAGGCGTCGCTGGGTGGCCGTGGTCGTGTTGTGCGCGGTGCCGGTATTGTTCGGCATCGCGCTGGCGCAGGCGCCGGTCAAGCCGGTGTTGCGCGACGACGCCTTGCATGGCGAGATCGGGCCCTGGACGTTCAGCCTGGCCGAAGCAGACCTGGACGCGCCGCAGATGATCCTGGGCGAAACGCCGTTCAAGAAGTACCAGTTGCGCTTCTGCGAGGCCTGCGATGCGCAGATCCGTGCCGCTTACCTGAAGGTGCACAAGCCGCGCTCCTTGCGCGGCGCGGGCATCACGTTCGGCGGCGCGCGTTGGGATCGCAGCGTCGAGATCCAGCTGCCCTCGCGCGGCGGGCCCGAGACCGAGGTCTGGCTGACGGTGGAGGGCAAGGACGGGTCCGTGCACCAGCGCGGCTGGCGCATGGACGAGATCTCACCCGCCACCGCGCGCTGGTACGCCCAGCGCTAGGGCAGGGCAACAGACCCCCACGCCGCGCCTTCGGCTTGCTGCCCCCCGAGGGGGCGCCTTTTGCCTTGGGACGGCCCGGCGGCAAAGGGACCGTCAGAACGGCTCGTCCAGCCCTGCCTGCACCTGCTCGGCCGCGCGCAGCACGGCGCGCGCCTTGGCTTCGGTTTCCAGCCATTCCTTTTCGGGATCCGAATCGGCCACGATGCCGGCGGCCGCCTGCACATACAGCATGCCGTTCTTGATGACGCCCGTGCGGATGGCGATGGCCACGTCCATTTCGCCGCCGTAGCTGAGATAGCCCGCCGCGCCGCCATAGATGCCGCGGCGCACGGGTTCCAGTTCGTCGATGAGTTCCATGGCGCGGACCTTGGGCGCGCCCGTCAGCGTGCCCGCCGGGAAGGTGGCGCGCAGCACGTCCATGCTGCTCATGCCCGGCAGCAGCGTGCCGTTCACGTTGGACACGAGATGCATCACGTGCGAGTAGCGCTCGATGACCATGGTGTCGGTGACTTCCACCGTGCCGGTGCGCGCCACGCGGCCGACGTCGTTGCGGGCCAGGTCGATCAGCATCACGTGTTCGGCGCGTTCCTTGGGATCGGCCAGCAGTTCTTCCGCCAGCGCCGCGTCTTCCTCGGGTGTGCCGCCGCGCTTGCGGGTGCCGGCCAGCGGGCGGATGGTGACCCGGCTGGCCGCCTCGCCCTCGACGGTGGAGACGGCTTCCTGGCGCACCAGGATCTCGGGCGAGGCGCCCACCACCTGGAAGTCGCCGAAGTTCCAGAAGTACATGTAGGGCGAGGGGTTCAGCGAGCGCAGCGCGCGATACAGCGACAGCGGCGCATCGCTGAAGGGCTTGGCGATGACCTGTCCCACCTGCACCTGCATCAGGTCGCCCGCGGCGATGTATTCCTTGGCGCGGCGCACGGCGGCCAGGTAGTCGTCCTTCTTGAAGTCGCGGCGTGCCTCGGTCTGCACGCTGGCGTGGCTGTAGGGGATGTCCACCGGCTTGCGCAGTTGCGCGCGCAGCGCCTTCAGGCGTTGCTGGGCCTGGGCATAGGCCTCGGGCTGGCTGGGATCGGCATACACCATCAGGTAGGTGCGGCCCGCCAGGTTGTCGACGATGACGAGTTCGTCGACGTGCATCAGCATGATGTCGGGCGTGCCCTCGTCCATGCCGGCGGGGAAGGGCTTGACCGCCGGTCCCAGGCGCGGCTCGATGTGGCGCACGGTGTCATAGCCGAAGTAGCCGGCCAGGCCGCCCGCGAAGCGCGGCATGCCGGGGCGCAGCGCCACCTTGAAGCGTTGCTGGTATTGCTCGATGAAGGCAAGCGGATCGCCCTCGTGGGTTTCGGCGACCTTGCCGTCGCGCAGCAGTTCCGTCTTGGTGCCATGGGCGCGGATGACGGTGCGCGCGGGCAGGCCGATGAAGGAGTAGCGGCCGAAGCGTTCGCCGCCCACCACCGATTCCATCAGGCAGCTCATGCGGCCGCCTTGCGGGCCGGCGTGGGCCAGCTTCAGGTAGATGGCCAGCGGGGTGTCGAGGTCGGCGTAGGTTTCCGCCACCAGCGGGATGCGGTTGTAGCCTTGGGCGGCAAGGGCCTTGAATTCGATTTCGGTCATGGGAAGCGTCTCTCGGTTCTGCCTGATGTTCTTGAAAGTGCCGCCCCGCCGCTACCCGATCCATGCTGCCCCCGGGCTGGCCGAGGCGGCATAAAAAAGCCCGGCCATTTCTGGGTCCGGGCGGGCGACTTGCGGGTTACTGCTGGCGGCCTGTGCGCGGTAAGGCGCGCGGCCGGTGCGTGATCACCACCCGGACGACGAACGCCACCAGCGCCAACGGGCGCTGATGACGGTCTGGAGTCGGGTGGCGGTCATGGATACGAGGGTTATGGGTGTCAGGATGCCGGCACGGCGCTGGGATCAGCGGCCCAGCGCGCGGCGTCCAGGAGCGAGGCAACTATACCATCGACGTCCAGCGTCCGGACGTCGCGGCCTTCGTTGTAGCCATACGGCACGGCCAGCACGCGGCAGCCCGCCGCGCGGGCGGCCACGGCATCGTTGATGGAGTCGCCGATGGCCAGGCTGCGCCCGGGCGTGACGCCCAGCCGTTCGCACGCGTGCAGCAGCGGCATGGGGTCGGGTTTCTTTTTCGCGCAGGTGTCGCCGCAGACGACCACCTGGAAGAAGCCCGCCAGCCCGGTGCGCGCCAGCAGCGGCTCGGTGAATTCGGTGGGCTTGTTGGTGACCACGGCCAGGGCGATGCCCTGGTCGCGCAGCGCCTTCAGGCCGTCCAGCACGCCGTCGTAGACCTGGGCCTTGTCGCCGTTGACCAGGTGGTAGTGATGGCGGAACGAGGCCAGGCCGCGCTGCATCAGGTCCTCGTCGACCTCGCCGCCGTCCAGGTTGGCGGCCAGCGTGCGGCGCACGAGGTTCTCGATGCCCTTGCCGACGAAGGTGGCCAGCACGTCTTCCCGCAGCGGCGCTTCGCCCAGGTCCACGCGCATGGCGTTGGCGGCGAAAGCCAGGTCGGGGATGGTGTCGAGCAGGGTGCCGTCCAGGTCGATCAGGGCGGCGTCGAAGGCGCGTCCGGCGGTGTGTTGAACCTCAGCCACGGCTGGCTTCTCCTTGGGCGATCTGTTGGCGCATGGCGTCGATGACGCCGCGATAGTCGGGCTTGCCGAAGATGGCCGAGCCCGCCACGAAGGCATCGGCGCCGGCGGCGCGGATCTCGGCGATGTTGTCCACCTTCACGCCGCCATCGACTTCCAGGCGGATGGGCTGGCCGCCCTCGGCCGTCCAGGCGTCGATGCGCGCGCGGGCGGCGCGCAGCTTGGGCAGCGCCGAGGGCAGGAAGCCCTGTCCGCCGAAGCCGGGATTGACTGACATCAACAGAATCATGTCCAGCTTGTCCATCACGTGGTCCATCCAGTCCAGCGGCATGGCCGGGTTGAACACCAGGCCTGCCTTGCAGCCGTGATCGCGGATGAGGGCCAGCGTACGGTCCACGTGACGGGATGCATCCGGGTGGAACGTGATCATGTTGGCGCCCGCCTTGGCGAACTCGGGAATCAGCGCGTCCACCGGCTCGACCATGAGGTGCACGTCGATGGGCACCTGCACGTGCGGGCGGATGGCCGCACAGACCATGGGGCCGATGGTCAGATTGGGAACGTAATGGTTGTCCATGACGTCAAAATGAATCCAGTCGGCGCCAGCGTCGACGACGGCGCGGACTTCCTCGCCCAGGCGGGCGAAGTCGGCCGAGAGGATGCTGGGGGCGATGACGGCAGGCGGGAGGGAGGAAATGTCGGACATGTGGGCGGGCAGGGGCGAAGGCATAATGTGCCATTATTGCAGTTCGGCGCCGGGCCTGCGCCCGGCCCCGGGCGTGATTACCGGATCCAAGGCCAGTGAAATCCTACGACCTCACCGTTACCGTGACGCCCCGCTATGTCTCCGACCAATCGGACCCGGCCCAGCGGCAGTATGTGTTCGCCTATACGGTGCGCATCACCAACACGGGCGAACGGCCGGCGCAGGTCATCGCGCGGCACTGGATCATCACCGATGGCGAACAGCGCCAGCAGGAAGTGCGCGGCCTGGGCGTGGTGGGGCAGCAGCCGCTGCTCGCGCCCGGCGAAACCTTCGAATACACCAGCGGCTGTCCGCTCCCCACCCCGGTGGGCACGATGCGCGGCGCCTATCACTGCGTGGGCGAGAACGGCATTCCGTTCGACGTACCGATCTCCGAATTCGTGCTGGCCATGCCTCGCACGCTGCATTGAGTGTCTATGAAATCTGGCGGGTCTCGTAATCCAATCCTCGGCGGCGCAAGCGTGCGCCGCGCGTTCTGTGTCCTGGCAGGTGTCGTATTGGCGGGTTGCGCCTCGCCGCCGGCGCCGGACGACACGGCGCCCAGCGTGCCGGGCATGCCGGGCGCCAAGCCGCTGCCGGCGGAGGGTCCCTTGACCGTGCCGCCCCTGTCGCGCCTGCCCGACACCACGCCGCGCAAGCTGGCCGGCGGTTTCACCCAGGCCACCTGGCGTGATCTGCCGGGCTGGGACGCCGACAACCTGGAACAGGTCTGGGAGGGCTTCCTGCGCAACTGCCGCGGCCTGATGCGGCCCACGGGCGGCTCGCTGACGGCGCCCGCGCGCGCCGCGCCGCGCGACTGGCAGCCCGTCTGCGCCATTGCCGCCGATCCGGCGCGCGCGCCGGCGGCCGGCGACACCGCCGCCGTGCGCCAGTTCCTGCAGACCTATCTGCAGCCCTGGCGCGTGCTGGGCGCCGATGGCAAGCCGGCCGCCAACACCGTCACGGGCTACTACGAACCCCTGGTGCGCGGTTCCCGCGAGCAGGGCGGCAAATACCAATGGCCTTTGTATGCCGTGCCCAAGGACCTGCTGGTCATCGACCTGGGCGGGCTGTATCCGGAACTGGCCGGCAAGCGGGTGCGCGGCAAGCTGCAAGGCCGCCGTGTCGTGCCCTACGACACGCGGGAACAGATCAACGCGGGGGCCGAGAAGCCCGCCGTCCTGGCCTGGATCGACGATCCGGTAGACGCCTTCTTCCTGCAGATCCAGGGCTCGGGCCGCGTGGCGTTGACGGGCGGGCCGGGCGCGGGCGACACGATCCGCCTGGCGTACGCCGATCACAACGGCCATCCGTATGGCTCGGTGGGCAAGTGGCTGGCCGACAAGGGCGAGCTGCCCCTGGCCCAGACCTCCATGCAGAACATCCGCCTGTGGGCCCAGCGCAATCCGGGCCGCGTGAATGAAATGCTGAACGTGAACCCCGCGATGGTGTTCTTCAGCGAGGAAGCCATTACCGACCCCAGCGCGGGCCCGCGCGGCGCCTATGGCGTGCCGTTGACCGAGGCGCGCTCGGTGGCCGTCGACGCGTCCTTCGTGCCGCTGGGCACGCCGGTGTTCCTGGCCACCACCCGCCCTGCTTCGCAAACCGCCATGAACC
This sequence comes from Orrella dioscoreae, assembly GCF_900089455.2. Lineage (NCBI taxonomy): Bacteria > Pseudomonadati > Pseudomonadota > Betaproteobacteria > Burkholderiales > Alcaligenaceae > Orrella > Orrella dioscoreae. The sequence goes on along the minus strand of NZ_LT907988.1, from coordinate 4,635,136 downwards.
GCCTGGTGTTCGCACAGGACACGGGCGCGGCCATCAAGGGCGCGGCGCGCACGGACTTCTACTGGGGCTATGGCGACGCGGCCGGGGAACAGGCCGGTCGCATGAAGCAGCGCGGCCAGATGTGGGTGTTGTGGCCCAAGGCGGCGGGCCAGCCGAAAGCGCGATGAGCCAATCCGACATCGTCGTCTGCGGCTCGGGCATCGTCGGCCTGGCTTGCGCCCTGGCGCTGGCGCGACGCGGCCAGTCGGTCAGCCTGCTGGGCCCGCGCGTGCCGGTGCCCCCTGCCGGCGCGCTGTATCACCCGCGCGTCTACGCCATCTCGGCGGCCAGCCAGCGTTTCCTGGCGGGCTTGGGCGTCTGGGACAGCCTGCCCGCCGCGCGCATGGCCGAGGTGCAGGCCATGGACGTCCGCGGCGACGCGGGCGGCCAGGTCGTGCTGCATGCCTGGCAGGGCACGCGCGCGCAGCTGGCCTGGATCATGGAGTCGGGCGAGATCGAGCGCGTCCTGGCGCAGGCCGTGCAGATCTATGGCATTCCCTGGCGCGACGAGCGTTGCGTGGGAGTTGAAAATGGCGAGCTGCTGACCGAGTCCGGCGTGCGCCTGCGCCCGGCCCTGACCGTGGCGGCCGATGGCGCGCAATCCCGCCTGCGCGCCGCCGCGGGCGTGGCAGTGCGTTCGCGTTCGTATGAGGCCGTGGGCCTGGTCACCCACCTGGACGCCCAGCGCCCGCATGGCGGCACGGCCTACCAATGGTTCCGCGAGGACGGTGTGCTTGCCCTGCTGCCCATGCCCGACACCGAGCAGGGGCCGCAGGTGTCCATGGTCTGGTCCATGAAGACGCCGTTGGCGCGCGCGCTGCAGGGCCTGCCGGCCGAGGCGCAGACGCAGGCGCTCATCGAGAAGCTGGGCGCGGCCACGGGCGGGGTGCTGGGCGCCTTGCGCCCGCGCCAGCCCATGCACGGTTTCGACCTGACGCTGGCCACCACGGATATGATCGGGGAGCGCTTCGCGCTGGTCGGCGACGCCGCCCACCGGCTGCATCCCCTGGCGGGGCAGGGACTGAACCTTGGCCTGTCCGACGTCGAGGCGCTGGTGCGGGCCGTGGCGGACCGCGAGTCCTATCGTTCCGCTGGCGATCCGCAAGTGCTGCGGCGCTACCGGCGTGCGCGGGCCGAGCCCGTGTTCGCCATGAAGTTCGCCACCGACGGCCTGCACCGTCTGTTCGATACGCCCGCCGCGCCGGTGGCGTGGTTGCGCAATACGGGCATGCAGGTCATCGAGCGGCTGCCTTTCGTCAAACGGCAATTGATTGCCCGCGCTTCGGAGTCATGATGCAAGTCTTTTCACTGGCCACCTTCCGCCGTGTCGCCGCGCTGGCGCTGTTGTCCGTCGGCCTGGCCATCGGCGCCGCGCAGGCGCAGTCCACCGCGCCGCTGTCCGCGGCCGGGCAGGCGGCCGTCGATGACGTCATCAGCAAGGCTGCCGATGACGCGGCCGACGCGGCCATCGCCGCCAACGTCCACGAGCGCTTCGTGTCGCGCTTTCCCGGCGCGCCGGTTACCGACGTGCGCGCCACGCCCTACGGCCTTTATGAAGTGAACCTGGGCGGCGACCTGGTCTACACCGACGAGGCCGTGCGCTTCGTGCTGGACGGCACGCTCATCGACGCGGAAACGCGCCGTGACGTGACCCGCGCGCGCAAGGAGGAACTGAGCCGCATCGCCTTCGACGACCTGCCGCTGGCGCTTGCGCTCAAGCAGGTCAAGGGCAAGGGCGAGCGCCGCATCGCCATCTTCGAGGATCCCAACTGCGGCTATTGCAAGCAGTTCCGCCGCACGCTGGAAGAGGTCGACAACCTGACCGTGCACACCTTCCTGCTGCCCATCCTGTCGCCCGATTCGCACGTGAAGGTGCGTGACGTCTGGTGCAGCAAGTCGCGCGAGAAGACCTGGGACGACTGGATGCTGCGCGGCAAGGTGCCGCCCGCCGCCACCTGCGACGACGTGGGTGGCGAGGTGGTGGCCCTGGCGCAGAAACTGATGGTGCGCGGTACGCCCGCGATCTTCTTCGACGACGGCTCGCGCGCCAATGGCGCGTTGTCGCTGGACGCCTTCAAGACGCGCCTGGACGCCGCCGCGCAGGCCGCGCCCAAGGCCGACGCCCGCAAATAAATAATCCCATTTCCGCCTGAAGGCACTTCCCCTTTCCTGGGGCGTCGATCCGGCGCCCCCTCCCTGACCTCAAAGAGTCCTGCCATGCGTCTCATCCTTGCCATCCTGTTGCCCTGGTTCCAGTTCTTCACCATCGGGCGGCCGTTCGCGGGCATCATCTGCCTGATCCTGCAGATCACGCTGATCGGCTGGATCCCCGCCGCGATCTGGTCCGTGTACGCGCTGAGCCAATACAAGACCGACCAGAAGATCGAGCGCGCGATGTCCGGCCGCCAGTAGGTGGCCGTCGGCGTGTGAACGCCAGCAAGCCCATGCGAGCCGGGGCAGGTGCCCGTGCCCGCATGCAGGGCGGCGCAGACCGCCAGATCGAGGAGCCGCCATGAAGATTGCCGTCCTGGATGATTACCTGAACGTTGCCCGCGGCCTGGCCGATTGGGGCGGCCTGGCCGAGGCCGAGGTCGTCTTTTTCGATGCGCCGCTGCCCGCGGATGACGCGGCGCGCGCCAAGGCGCTGGCGGGCTTCGACGTGATCGTCGCGATGCGCGAGCGCACGCCCTTCGACGCGGGCCTGCTGTCCCGGCTGCCCGCGCTGCGCCTGCTGGTGACCACGGGCCTGCGCAACAATGCCATCGACATGGCGGCCTGCCGTGCGCAGGACGTCGTGGTCTCGGGCGCGCCCGGCCATCCCGACAGCGTGGGCGCCACGGCCGAGCTGACCTGGGCATTGATCCTGGCCCTGTTCAAGAACGTGCCGGCCGAAGCGGCGAACATGCGCGCCGGCCTCTGGCAGACGGCCATTCCCGCCAGCGTGGCGGGCAAGCGGCTTGGCCTGGTCGGGCTGGGCAACCTGGGCCAGCGCGTGGCCCGCGTGGGGCAGGCCTTCGGCATGGACGTGGTGGCCTGGAGCCCCAACCTGACGGACGCGCGTGCCGCGCAGGCGGGCGTGCAGCGCGTGGACAAGCAGGCGCTCTTCACCTCCTCCGACGTGGTCTCCCTGCACCTGGTGCTGAGCGAGCGCACGGCCGGCGTCGTCGATGCCGAGGCGCTGGCGGCCATGAAGCCCTCTGCGTATCTCGTCAACACCGCGCGCGCGGGACTGGCCGACCACGACGCGCTGGTGCGCGCGCTTACCGGCAGGCTCATCGCGGGCGCCGGGCTGGATGTGTATCCGCAGGAGCCGCTGGCCGCCGATGACCCGCTGCGCCGCCTGGACAACGTGGTGCTGACGCCGCACCTGGGCTATGTCACGCCTTCCAACTTCGTGGCCTTCTATGGCAATGCCGTCGCCGCCATCGCCGCCTGGCGCCGGGGCGAGCCCATCCATGTGCTGAACGCCGCGTAAACCCCCATGCGCGATGCCCGCGCTGCCGCCGTTGACCGGCAGTGGCAGCGGCGGATCGCGTTCGCCCGGTATAGTCCCGCTGACACCCTGCTTAAAGAAGACCCAGAGATCGCCATGCCTCCCGTGCTTCCCGCCTTCCTCGTCGCCCGCTGGTTGTTGCTGCTGATCCTGCTGGCGGGCGTGTATTTCTTTGGCGGCTTCCTGGTCCCCGTGCTGGCCGCGCTCATCGTGGGCCTGGCCAGCTGGCCGCTCTACCAGCGCTGGCTGCGGGCCTGCGGTGGCCGCAACATCCTGGCCGCCAGCGTCGCCATCACGGTGGTCATCGTGGTGGCCGTGGTGCCGCTGTCGATGGCCCTGTCCTATGCCATCAAGGAGGCCAGCAACGCCATCGCCTGGCTGCTGGCCGCCAACCGCGACGGCGTGGCCGTGCCGAACTGGATCCTGGCGCTGCCGATGGTGGGCGAGCGCATCGCGCCTTACTGGAACGAGTACCTGGGCCATCCCCACGCGCTGGGCGACTGGGTGCAGGCCGTCAGCGGCCAGCACCTGGGCAACATCTACCGGGTGGTGCTGTCCCTGACGGGCAATGCCTTCAGCCTGGCGCTGAACGTGCTGTTCCTGCTCATCACGCTCTTCTTCGTCTACAAGGACGGCGACCGTATCGTGGCGCAGCTGGATCTCCTGGGCGAGCGCATCCTGCCCAAGCGCTGGCAGCGTTTCTCGCGCATGGTGCCGGCCACCGTCAGCTCCACCGTCACCGGCATGGGCCTCATCGCCATCGGCGAAGGCGTGGTGCTGGGCCTGGCCTACTGGATCGCCGGCGTGCCGTCGCCCGTGCTGCTGGGCGTCATCACCGGTTTCATGGCGCTCATCCCCGGCGGCGCGCCCCTGTCCTTCACGCTGGTCTCGCTGTACCTGGTGGGGTCCGAGCAACTGGTGGCGGGCGTGGCGCTCTTCGTGTGGGGCACGGTAGAACTCTTCATCGTCGACAAGACCCTGCGGCCCAAGCTGGTGGGCGGACCCGTCAAGCTGCCGTTCCTGCCGACGTTCTTCGGCCTGGTGGGCGGAGTGAAGACCATGGGCATCGTCGGCCTGTTCGTGGGGCCGGTGCTGATGGCCCTGCTGGTCGCCGTCTGGCGCGAATGGCTGTTGGACGTGAAGACCAATTCCGATGCGCACCGTCTGGAATCGGCGGAAGGCGACGGGCAGGTGTCCCTCGTCGAGGGCGGACCTCGCAACGAGGACAGGCGCTAGGCGCCGCAAGGGGCGCCCCAGGGGGCTTATTTCCGGCAATGATAATTGTTATCATTGCCGGATTCTGGCGCTGATCCTCAGGGCCAACAGCCAGTCCGCGCGCCGCGATGCATGCCCCCGCTCCCGACCTATCCCGCCACGAGGCGACCGAGACGCTTTACGTCCAGCATCATCGCTGGCTGGCGAACTGGTTGCGGCGCCGCATGCACGGCGATGACCAGGCCGCCGACCTGGCGCAGGATACCTTCCTGAAGCTCCTGGACGCGCGCGAGACGCCCACCTTGCGCGAACCCCGGGCGTTCCTGGCCACCATCGCGCGGCGCGTGCTGGCCAACCACTATCGCCGCCAGGCCATCGAAGAGGCCTACCTCGACAGCCTCGCCTCCCAGCCCGATCTGCATGCCCCCAGCCCGGAGACCCGTGCCTTGGTGCTGGAGGCGCTGTGCCAGATCGACCAGGCGCTGGACGGGCTTCCCGCCCCCGTGCGTCGCGCGTTCCTGCTGGCGCAGCTCGAAGGCCTGGGCTATGCGGAGATCGCCTGCCAGCTGGGTGTCACGACGCGAACCGTCGGCAACTACATGGCGCGCGCCGCGGCGCAGTGCTTCTTCGCACTGGAAGCCTGAGATGGCCGCTCATTGCAGGTGCCGCGCGCATGACTAGGATGGGGCCGCGGGCGGGGGGAGAACCCCTGGCCGAAGGGGTGGCGCGCGAGGCCGCGCACTGGTTTTCGCTCTGGCGCTCGGAATGCATGACCGACATCCAGCGCGAGGCCTGGCAACGCTGGCGCGCCGCGCATCCTGATCATGAGCGCGCCTGGCTGCATATCGAGGCGGTGACCGCGAGACTCACGGGCTTGCCCGCAAGCGCGGCAATGACCGCGTTGCAGGCAGGCAGCCAGGCGGGCCGGCGCCGTTTCTTCAAGTCGATGGCGATCCTCGCCATGGTGGGTGGGGGATCGGCAGTGGTGGCAACGCGAGGTGATTGGCGCGCCTGGTCGGCGGACCACGCCACGGCGGTCGGCGAGCGCAGGGCCTGGCACTTGCCGGATGGCACCACGGTACTTGCCGATACCGACAGTGCCTTCGACGTGAGGCTGGAGCCCGCGTGGCGGACGCTGGTGCTGTATCGTGGGGAAATCCTCGTCACCACGGGGCATGACGGCCCCGGTGCCGATCGGCCGTTGCGGGTGCTGACACCCGTCGGGCACGCGCGTGCGCTGGGCACCCGGCTGGCCGTCAGGCGCCTGCCAGGGCAGGCGCGCGTGTCGGTGTTCGAGGGCGCGGTGGCCCTGGCGCCGCGCCGGAATGCGGAGGCGGGCCGGGTCCTGCATGCGGGAGAGTCCGCCACGTTCGGAGACGACTGGGTGGAGGATGGCAGTGCGGTGGGCACGTCGCAACCGGCATGGGCGCGTGGCGAGCTGGCCGCCGACGATATGGCGTTGGGCGACTTCCTGGCGGAACTGGGCCGTTATCGCCGCGGCGTGCTTGGCTGTGATCCGGACGTGGCGGACTTGCGGCTGTCGGGCTTGTTTCCGCTGGACGACACCGACAGGGTATTGCAAGCCGTCGTGCGCCTGCTGCCGGTGCGGCTGCGCATGCGCACCCCCTATTGGGTCACGGTGGTTTCCCGTTGACCGTCCTGGCAAAAGGATTTTCCGGTTTTCCGTTTTCGCGTGACCTCCCTTTCGAACCAGTCCAACAAGAAAGGGAATCCATGCAAACGTGCACGCAGCAGGTCGTCCAGCCAGAGACCGGATCGAAGGTAAAACAGGGAGGGGAACGGATGCGCGGTGGCGTGCTGGCAGCGCTGCTGGCCATGGCGCCGTTGCTGGCGGCCCTGCCCGCGGCGCCTGCCGGCGCGCAGACCGCGTCCTCGCCGGCCAGGCAGTCGTATTCCATTGCGCCGGGTTCTCTGGCGGCCTCCTTGCAGGCCGCAGCCAGCCGAGGGCAGGTCATGTTGAGCTTCGCGCCGCGGCTGGCCGAAGGCCGCCAGAGCCCAGGCCTGCAAGGTGTCTACACGGTCCAGGAAGCCTTTGCCGCGTTGCTGGCAGGGAGCGGGCTGGAGGCCGTCGACACGGGCGTGGGCGGCTACCAGCTGCGCGAGCGGCCCAATCCCCCGCCTGGCGTCTCCACCTTGTCGCCGGTACGGGTGGAGGCCGGCCTGGGCGGTCCGCTGGGGCCCGACATCGGGTATGCCGCAACCCGCACGGCCACGGGCAGCAAGACCGCGACGCGCCTGGCCGAGATTCCGCAGTCCATCTCGGTGGTGACGGCAAAGGAGATCCGCGACCGTGGCGCGCAGAGCGTGGTGCAGGCCATCCAGTACACGCCTGGCGTGCAGGTGAACAATTTCGGCGGCAACGAGATCCGCAATGACTGGATCGTGCTGCGCGGCTTCGATGCCAAACTCACGGGCGATTATCGCGACGGGCTCAGCCAGATGCCCTACGACCAGATCCGCGCACGGATGCCGGCCTACGCGCTGGAGCGCATCGAGACCTTGCGAGGGCCCTCGTCCGTACTGTTCGGGCAGGTGGCGCCGGGCGGCATCGTCAATCGCATCACCAAGCGGCCTACCGCGGAAACGCTGCGCGAAGTCGAGCTGCAGGCAGGCAGTTTCGATTATTACCAGGCGGCCGCCGACCTGGGCGGCGCGGTGGATGAGGCGGGGGCGCATCGCTATCGCCTGACCGTGGTGGGGCGCGACGCGGGGACCCAGGAGAAATACGACAGTGGCCATCGCTACAAGGACGACGCCTTGTACGTGGCGCCCGCCTATACCTGGCAGCCAAGCGCGGCGACGTCGCTGACGGTGCTGGCCCATTACCAGCGCGACCGCAACGATGGCGAGTCACGGCCGGTGTATCCCACCCGCACGCTGGTGGGGGACTACAGCTTCGACTTGAATGACCGTGAGCTCTACAGCCTGGGCTGGCAGTTCGAACATCGCTACAGCGACAGCGTGACGCTGCGCCAGAACGCGCGCCTGCAACGCGGTGACATGAGGCTGCGCAACCTGTACCAGCTGTCGCTGGCGGCCGACCGGCGCACCCTGTCGCGTTATGCGCTGGTGGCGGACGAGCGGGCCGAGAGTGCGGTGATCGACAACCAGGCGGAGATCCGCCTGGAAACGGGGGCGGTGAAGCACCAGGTCCTGGCGGGACTGGACGCGCGACGCCTGAACGGCGAGTCGGAGTATCGCCAGGCCATGGCGCCCTCGCTGGATCTGCTGAATCCGGTGTATGGGCGCGATATTCCTTATCCTGCTGCGGCCGCACGCATCATCGACCAATACGAGACCAGCCGGCAACTTGGCGTCTACCTGCAGGACCAGGTCAAGTGGAAGCAATGGATCCTGACCCTGGGTGGACGCCATGATTGGGCGGAAAGCACGCTGGACAATCGCCTGAACGGCAGCCGCACGCGTCAGCGCGATGACGTCTTCACCGGCAGGGCGGGCCTGGCCTATGCATTCGCTTCGGGCGTCGTGCCCTATGTCAGCTATGCCACCTCGTTCCTGCCGCAGGCGGGCGTGAATGCGGCTGGGGAGGCCTTCGTGCCCACACGCGGCAAGCAGTACGAGGCGGGCATCAAGTATGAACCCCCGGGCGGAGGCAGCCTGTACACGTTGTCGGTCTTCGAGCTGACCCAGCGCAACGCACTGACTCCCGATCCCAGCCTGCCCACCTTCAGTGTGCAGACGGGCGAAATCCGTTCACGTGGCGTGGAGCTGGAAGCCAAGGCCGAGCTGGCGCGAGGCTGGGATGCGACGGCCTCGGCCACCTACAACCAGGTCAAGGTCACGCGCAGCAACGATGTGGACCTGGGCAAGACGCCCATCGTCACGCCGCGCCGGATGGCGTCGCTATGGCTCAACCACGTGGTGCAGGGGGGACCGCTGGCCGGGCTGGGCGCGGGGTTGGGCGTGCGCTATGTCGGGCCGAGCTATGCCGATGTGCGCAATACCCTGCGCAATGGCAGCGCGACCTATGTCGATGCCGCCATGAACTACGAGCGCGGCAGTTGGCGCATCGGCCTGAACGTGAACAACCTGTTCGACCGGGAAACCGTGGTCTGCCGCAACAATCTTGCCAATTGCCGTTACGGGATCGAGCGCAGCGTGATCGGCACGGTGGCCTATCGCTATTGAGCGGGATTGCCGCGTTTCAGCGATAGCGGTGCGTGTCCGCGGCCACTTCCTCGGTGATCACCTCGGCCAGCCGGCGCGTGGCGGGACCGGGTTCGGTGGCGCCGTACATCAGGTACAGCGGCACGCGCCGGCGGCCTCCCTCGCGCAGCGGCAGGGGCAGCACCGTGCCTTCATCGATATGCCGCTGCGCCAGGTGGCGCGGCAGCCAGGCGAAGCCCAATCCGCTGGCCACCATCGACAGCGATGTCTGCATGGCGGTGACCGTCCAGCGCTGGCGCGCGCCCAGCCAGCCTTCGTCGCGCGGGTGCTGCGTGCCGGAGTCGCGCAACACCACCTGCAGCTCGCGCGCCAGGTCTTCCGTGGTGAGTTCTCGGCCCAGTCGATGCAGCGCGTGGGCGGGGTGCGCCAGCGCCACGAACTCCACGTCCAGCAGCAGGTCGCCCAGGTGGCCCACCGGCACCCGGGTGCCGATGACGAGGTCGGCGGTGTGCGTGAGCAGGGCCTCTTCCGCGCCTGACAGCACCACTTCCTTCAATTGCACCCGGGTCTGCGCGGCCAGGTCGGTGTAGCGCGCCAGCGCCTGCACCAGCAGCCCGGTGGGAAAGGCCACGTCAACGGCCATGCGCACCTCGGGTTCCCAGCCCTGGCCCAGGCTGGCTGCCAGGCGCTCCAGCCGGCCCGCGTCGCGCAGCAGTTCATTGGCCGCCGCCAGCAGCGCCTGGCCGGCGTCGGTGAGCCGCGCCTTGCGGCCCTCGAGCACCAGCAGTTCCACGCCCACCTGCTCGCGCAGCCGGGCCACCATGTAGCTGACCGAGGACTGGCTGCGGTGCAGGGCCTCGGCGGCCTGGGCGAAGCCGCCGTGCTCGACGATGGCCTGCAGGACCCGCCATTGCTCCAGCGTCGTGCGGGGGATGGACATATCTGATTATTAGATAAATAGGTGCCAAATTTTGCGCTTTTTTATCGAATTTACCAAGCCTAGAATTCTTTCATCGACACCACTGCGGCATGCGCGGCATGCCAGGGAGCCTCACGATGAACACGATTCGCCACGCTGAAGACCGCGGCCATGTCCAACTGGGCTGGCTCGACAGTCATCACACCTTCTCCTTCGGCCACTACCACGACCCGGCGCAAATGGGTTTCGGCGCGCTGCGCGTCATCAATGACGACATCGTCGAGCCGGGCAAGGGTTTCGGCACGCACGGCCACCGCAACATGGAAATCCTGTCCTATGTGCTGGATGGCGCGCTGGAACACAAGGACTCGATGGGAAGCGGCTCGGTGCTGCGCCGGGGCGACGTGCAACTGATGAGCGCGGGCACCGGGGTGGAGCACAGCGAGTTCAACCACTCGCAGTCCGAGCGCGTGCATTTCCTGCAGATATGGATCGTGCCCAAGTTCACCGGCACCCGTCCCAACTACCAGGAAACCCGTTACGAGGACGCCGACAAGCGCGGCCAACTGCGCCTGCTGGCGTCGCCCGATGGCCGTGACGGCTCGCTGACGGTGGGGCAGGACGTGGGCGTGTACGCCACGCTGGTGGACGGCGATGAACAGGTGACGCTGCCGCTGGCCGAGGGCCGCCAGGGCTATGTGCAAGTGGCCCGCGGGGCAGTGACGGTCAACGGCCAGGCGCTGAAGGCCGGCGATGGACTGAAGGTCAGCGCGGAAAGCGCCATCGCCCTGCGCGACGGCCGCGACGCCGAAGTGCTGCTGTTCGACCTGGCTGCCTGACGGCAACCCTGGCAACAGCATCGCGAAGGCCCCGTTCGGGGCCTTCCGCGTTTATCGTTGCGCTTGCATTCACAGCGTCCCGCCCGCCACCACCATGAACGACATCCAAACCCTGCTGCAGGCCTGGGGCCCCGGCCTGGTCTTCGTCAACGTCCTGCTCGAACAGGCCGGTGCGCCCATTCCCGCCTATCCGCTGCTGGTGGCCGCGGGGGCGCTGCCCTCGGGCAGCGTCTGGCTGAGCCTGGTGCTGGGAGTGCTGGGCTGCCTGCTGGCGGATCTGGCCTGGTATTTCGCGGGTAGGCGCTATGGTTCTGGACTGCTGTCGACGGTGTGCCGCGTGTCGCTTTCCAAGGATTCCTGTATCCGCCAGACGCAGTCGCTGTACCTGCGCGTGGGCGTGCGCATCCTGCTGGTGGCCAAGTTCCTGCCGGGCGCCAGCGGGCTCTCCACCGTCATGGCAGGCCTGACCCGCACGCCGCTGCGCAGCTTCCTGCTGTACGACATGCTTGGCGCGGTGATCTGGGTAGGCTCGGCCTTGCTGCTGGGCGCGCTGTTCAAGGATGCCGTGGCCCAGGTGGTGCAGTGGCTGGGAGATTACGGTCCGATGGGCATCGCGCTGGTACTCACCTTGCTGGCGATCTATGTGCTGGTGCGCACCGTGCGCCGCTACACCCTGCGCCAGGCCATGAAGCACGTGCCGCGCCTGAGCGTCGATGAACTGCTGCTCTGGCAGAACGAAGGGCGCGATACCCTGATCCTGGACGTGCGCGCGGAGGCGCCGGAGGGGCCCCGCATCCGTGGCGCCCGGGCGGTGGATGCGCGTGCGCCCATCAAGGCGCTGGAAATCGGCGCCTGGACAGGCGATATCGTGGTGTATTGCGCCTGCCCGGATGAGGTGTCGGCCGCGGCGCTCGCCGTGCGCCTGCGCCGCGCGGGGCACGCCGGCATCTGGGCGCTGTCGGGCGGCTATGACGCCTGGTCCAGCCAGGCGCCCGACCGGGTGGAATGACGGACGCCGCGGGCTTGCCGCGGCGTCCGTCATCCAAGGCGCCTGCATTCCTCAGGCGGTGCTGACCTCCCGGGTCTTGCGCCGCAGCGTGCGTGACACCAGGGGGAACAGGATCACGACGGCTGCCATGATGAAGAAGGCCAGCGAGATCGGCCGCGCGAAGAACACGCCCAGACCGCCTTCCGACAGGATCAGGGTGCGGCGGATGTTGTTCTCCAGCATGGGACCCAGCACCACGCCCAGCACCAGCGGCACCGCCGAATACTCCAGCTTCAGCATGAGGTAGCCCAGGCCGCCTGCGATCAGCGCCAGCAGCACGTCGGTCATGGCGTAGTTGATGGAATAGACGCCGAACAGGATCATGCCGATCACCACCGGATAGAGTAGGGCGGTCGAGACGAACACCACGCTTGCCAGCAGCGGGATCATCAGCAGCGTCAGGAAGAGCAGCATCAGGTTGCCGATCCAGAAGCTGCCGAACACCGTCCAGACGAAGTCGGGGTTGTTCGCGAAGAGCAGCGGCCCGGGCTGCAGGCCCAGCATCAGCAGGCCGCCCAGCATGATGGCGGTGGTGGCCGAGCCGGGAATGCCCAGCGTGAACATCGGCACCATCGACACGTAGGCGGCGCTGTTGTTGGCGGCTTCGGGCGCGGCCACGCCCTGCATGGCGCCCTTGCCGAACGCCTCGGGGGTGCGCGACACCTTCTTGGTGGCGGCATAGGCCAGCATGGTGGCGGCCGTGGCGCCCACGCCCGGCAGCACCCCCACCAGGAAGCCCATGATCGAGCCCAGCGCGACCGCGCCCTTGCACTGGATCATGTGCGTGGCGCGCGGCAGCAGCGAGCGCAGCGAATAGCGGGCGGCCACGCGCTTGCCTTCGCTCTTCTCGGACAGGTTGTAGAAGATTTCCGCCAGCCCGAAGATGCCGACCGCGATGATGGTGAAGTCCACGCCGTCCAGCAGGTCCATCAGTTCGAAGGTGTAGCGCGGCGGGCCGGAGATCGGGTCCATGCCGATCATGCCGATCCAGATGCCCAGTCCCAGCGCGGTGAAGCCCTTGACGATGTTGCGCCCGCCCAGCACGCTGACCAGCGAGAACGCCAGTACCATCACCGCCGTCATCTCGGTGGGCCCGAACTTGATGGCCGCGCGCGCGATGACCAGCGCCAGCAGGGCCATCAACAGCAGGCCCACCAGCCCGCCGATGAAGGACGAGAACACGCTGATGCCCAGCGCTTCGCCCGCCCGGCCCTGCTTGGCCATGGCGTAGCCGTCCAGCACGGTCATGACCGAGGCCGACTCGCCCGGTATGCCCAGCAGGATGGACGTGACCGCGCCGCCGAACATGGCGCCGTAATAGATGCCGCCCAGGCCGGCGATCGCCTCGACGCCGCCGAAACCCACCGCCACCGGCAGCATGATGGCGACGCCCGCCGCGGGTCCGAGCCCGGGCAGCACGCCGACCATCAATCCGATCAGCACGCCCACCAGCGTGGCCACCAGCACCGACCAGGTCATGGCCTGGCCGATGCCCTGGGCCAACAGAATCAGTGAATCCATGATGTCTCCCCCTCTTTTCTCTTCGGGTCTTGTGGGTTCAGAAGCCGAGCACGCCCACTGGCAGCGGCACGCCCAGGTAGGTGCCGAAGGCCAGGCTGGCGGCCACCGGGAACAGCACGGCGGTGGCCAGGATCTTCATCGTGAAGACGCGGTCCCAGCGGGGATGGATGATGCGGCCGATGGCCAGCACCAGCGCGGCGCAGGCCAGGATCATGCCCAGCACGTCGGCCAGGAAGACGAAGGCCACCAGCACCAGCGTGACCAGGGCGGGCTTGAGCAGGCCCGGCACGCTGATCTCGTTCGTGAGCGTTTCCTTGCCCGCCACGCTGCGCACGAAGTTGACGATGGACAGGCCCGCGATCAGGATGCCGACCCACAGCGGGAAGAAGCCGGGGCCGGGATTGCCCTCGGACAGGTAGCCATAGGACGGGGCGGAGACGGAGATGTACAAGCCAAGGAAGAAGAGTCCCATGGCGAACAGCCGGTCGAGGATCTCGATTCTCATGATGGTTTTCCAGGCGGGGCACGGCGCCCCGCTTCAGGGTTGGCGAAAGCGCCGCGCGCGCCCGAGGGCAACGCGCGCGGCGGGACTCACTTGATGATGTCCAGTTCCTTCATGACCGCCACGTAGCGGTCATTGGTCTGCTTGATGAGCGCGGCGGCGTCCCTGGCGTTCTCGTAGCGCGCCTCTTCCTTGAAGCGATCCAGGTAGCGCTCCTTCCATTCCTTGCTCTCGGCCACCTTGCGCATCACGCCTTCCCAATAGGCGATGACCTCGGGCTTGACGCCCGCGGGCATCACCACGCTGCGCAGCATGGTGTGCTCGATGTCGTAGCCCTGTTCCTTGAAGGTGGGCACGTCCGGCATGGAACTCAGGCGATTGCCCGCGCTGACGGCAATCGCCCGCATGGTGCCCGCCTCGATCTGCGGCATGATCTCGCTGGGGTTGCCGAACATGAAGTCGATGTGCTCGCCCAGCACCCCGGTGGTGATCTCGCCTTCGCCGTCGAAGGGCACCACGTCCACGCGCACCTTCAACTGCTTGCTGACCATGTCGGCCAGCAGCCGGGCGTCGGACACCACGCCCACTGTGCCGGTGGTCAGGCGCTTGGCCGCGCCGAAATCCTCCAGCGTCTTCAGCTTCGAGTCCGCTTTCACCGCCAGCACGTAGGGCGACATGGAGATGGCGGCCACCGGCGTGAAGTCTTCCTGCTTGAAGGGCGCGCGGCCGATCAGCGGCGTGGTGAAGAAGCTCACGCTGACGGTTGCCATGACGTAGGGGTCGTTCTTGCGCCGCGAGGCTTCCTTGTAGCCGCGCGCGCCGCTGCTGCCGGGCAGGTTCTCGTACAGGATGTCCACCGGCACCAGCTTCAGGTCCTTGATCACCGAGCCGATGGTACGGGCCAGCACGTCGCTGCCGCCGCCCGCGCCGAAGGGGATGATCATGCGCATGTTCTTGCTGGGATAGTTGTCCTGCGCGGCGGCCAAGGGCGCGGCAAGCGCCAGCAGCGTGCCGCAGGCGGCGAAAAGAAGGCGGCGCCTTCCGGTGTGCGTGCGTGCTTGCATGGTGTCTTCCTCCTGGTGTCGCCGGTGCGTGCCGCCCGGCGTTCTGGTTCTGTGTGAGGGGGGGCGGCGCGGGCCGCCAGGGTCAGGTCGCGGGAATGGCCTCGCGCAGCAGATAGCCGTGGCTGTCGCGGCCTTCCAGCCGGCTTTGAGACGGATCGGTGATGCGTGCCTCGCGCAGGGCGTCGCGCTTGGGCGTGAAGCCCAGGCCCGGCTTGCCCGACAGGGTCATGCGGCCGTTCACCGGGTCGGGCGTGCCATCGAAGAAGTGCTTGCCGGTCTGCCACATGCCGTAGTGGAACTCCACCGGGCCGCCGTTCATCACGCCGCACAGCAGGTGCATGTTGAAGATCGGCCAGCCGCCGCCGTTGGCGAGCGGCAGGTTGTAGGCCTGCGCCAGGTGCGCCACCTTCAGCGACTCGGTGAAGCCGCCGTTGTAGAGCACGTTGGGTTGCAGCACGTCCACGGCGTGATGGGACACCAGCTCGCGGTAGCGCCAGCGATGGCCTTCCATCTGGCCCGCGGCGATGGGCACCGAGGTGTGCTGGCGCAGGTCGGCCAGCGCGCGCGCGTCGTTCTGCTGGATGGGTTCCTCGAACCACATCACGTTGCAGTCCTCGATGGCGTGGCACAGCAGCCGCGCGTCATAGGGATTGAACCAGCAGTTGGCGTCGATCATCAGGCCCACGTCGGGGCCGATGGCCTCGCGCGCCGCCTGCACGCGGCGCACGTCGTCGCGCCAGGTGCGCGTGGGTTCGCCGCCCACCACCATCTTCAGCATGGTGTGGCCGTCGTCGCGGAACTTGCGGCCATAGTCCGCCAGTTGCGCTTCGTCGAAGAAGGGATAGCCGAAGGTGGCATAGGTGGGCGCCCAGTTGCGGTAGCCGCCCAGCAGCTCGTGCACCGAGCGGTTCTCGGCCTTGCCGCGCAGGTCCCACAGCGCCACGTCGATGGCCGACAGTGCGTTCGAGATCACGCCGGTATAGGCGCGGCTGTTCAACTGCTTCCACACGTGCGCGTGGATGGCTTCGGTGTGCAGGATGTCGCGGCCCTTCAGCGCCGGCGCCAGGTGGTTCTGGATGCAGGCGATGACGGCCCAGGGCAGGATGGAGCCGGTCAGGCCGAAGCCCGTCTGCCCTTCATCGGTGGTGACTTCGACGAACACGAACATGCGGCTCTCGATCGACTTGCCGATACCCGGCAGGTCGATTTCGTGGCGATGCAGCGTGGCGTCGATTTTCTCGATCTTCATGCTGTTGTCTCCTCCCCCGGCATCTGTCGGCCGGGTGGTCGGTGGCGCGCCGCAGCCGGCGGCGCGGCGGGTTCAATGTCCGGTGAACGCGGGCGGGCGCTTGTCGCGGAATGCCGCCTGGCCCTCCTTGTAGTCCTCGCTGGCAAAGCAGGCGCGCAAGGCCTGCTGGCAGGCCTCCAGGCCGTGCAGGCCCGGGTTCACCGCTTCGTCGATGGCCATCTTGCTGGCGATGTGGCTGAGCGGCGACAGCCCTGCCATCTTCGCGGCCATCGCTTCCGTGTCGGCCAGCGCGCGCACGTCGTTGATGAGTCCCACGGCGAGGGCCTGCTGCGCGTCGTAGCGGCGCGCCGTGTACATCAGTTCCTTGGCCACTGCCGGTCCCACCAGCGCGGACAGGCGGCGCAGCCAGTCGGGGTAGTAGGCCACGCCGAGCTTGGCCGCGGGAATCGCGAAGCTGGAGGCCGGCGTCGCGAAACGCATGTCGCAATGCAGGGCCAGGCCCATGCCACCGCCGAAGCACAGGCCGTCGACCATGGCGATGGAAGGCTTGCGCAGGGCGGCCAGGCGCGCCACGGCCTTGACCACCGTGTTGTTCCACAGCGTGATGCCTTCCTCGGTGCTGCGGCGTTCGCCGAACTGCGAGATATCGGAGCCCGATGAAAAGGCCTTCCCGCCCGCGCCGCGCAGCACGACCACGCGCACGGCGGGGTCCTCGTCCGCCTGTTCGATCAGTTGCGGCAGCAGCACCCACATGTCGAAGGTCATGGCGTTGTGCCGCGTGGGATGGTCGATGGTGAGCGTCGCGACGCCGCCGTCCACGGCATAGTGGATGACGGGCGTGTGCTCGGCGGTGATGACGTCAGATGACATGCCGGTTCCTCAGGGATTGAAGCTCGTTCTGTTGCAGGCCCAACTGGCCCAGGATCTCGGCGTTGTGCTCGCCGGGCATGGGCGCGACGCTGCGCAGGGCTGCCTGGTGGCGGTTGCTGCGGATGGGCTGGCCGACCAGCTGGATGTCGCCCAGTTGCGGATGGGTCACGGGCCAGGCAATGCCCAGGTGCTGTACCTGCGGATCGGCGAAGGCCTGGTCCACCGTGTTGACCGCGCCGCAGGCCAGGCCGGCGGCGTTCAGTTTCTCGATCCAGTATTCGCGCGGCTGCTGCATCAGGATGTCGTTGATTTCCTGGTTCAGGGCGACCCGGTTGTCGGAGCGGTCGCGGTTGGTGCGATAGCGTGGGTCTTCCAGCCACTGGGGCCTGTCCATCGCCTTGCACAAACGTTCCCACATCAGCTGGCCGGGAACCTGCAGGGTCATCGGGCCGTTCTGCGTGGTGAAGAGGCCGGTCGGGATGATGGTGGGATGGTTGTTGCCCGCCTGGATCGGCACTTCGCCGGCCACCAGCCAGCGCGCGGCCTGGAGGTCGAGGATGGCGAGCTGGGCTTCCAGCAGCGAGGTCTGCACCCATTGGCCGTTGCCGGTGCGCTCGCGGTCCAGCAGGGCAATCAGGATGCCGATGGCGCAATAGAGGCCGGCGGTGGTGTCGGCCACCGCAATGCCGGCGCGCACCGGGCCGGACTCGGGCAGGCCGGTCACCGACATCATGCCGCCCATGCCCTGCACGATCTGGTCGTAGCCGGGGCGCTTGGCGTAGGGGCCGTCCTGGCCGAAGCCCGAGATGCTGGCATAGATCAGGCGCGGGTTGATGGCCTTCAGCGTTTCATAGTCGATGCCCAGGCGGTGCTTCACGTCGGGACGGTAGTTCTCGACGATGACGTCGGCCTCGCGCACCAGCTTTTCCAGCACGGCGCGGCCCTCGGGATCCTTCAGGTTGAGCGTGACGCTCTTCTTGTTGCGTTGCAGGTTCTGGTAGTCAGGTCCCAGGCGCATGCCGCCCATTTCCGTCTCGGTGCTGGCCTTGACCGGCTCCTCGATCTTGATGACCTCGGCGCCCCAGTCGGCCAGCTGGCGCACGGCCGTGGGGCCGGCGCGCACGCGGGTCAGGTCGATGACCCGGTACGGGCTCAGGGGCAGGGCGGGGGGGCTGGCGGGGGTGTTCGTCATGGCGGGTGTGCTCCTCACGTGTCTGATGACAGGGCGCCGCACGCCGGGCTGCCATCCGTCCGGACGCTTGCGACAGGCAAGGCCGGTTTTGATTTTGTGAGGACGATGGTATGGAGTCGATCAAAAAGTGTCAACACTTTCATTTGAATCGAATACGATAATTCATCGTTCGTCATCGATTTTGGTGAAGTGAAGGTACAATCGCGCCGTCCGCTGGCGAGGTTTCGCGTCAGCGCCCACTCTCTACAAGCGCCAGCCCATGACCGAGCACATCGAGAAAAAGGCCACGCCGCGCGGTGCCGCGCGCGCGTCCAAGGCCAGCGCCAATGCCCAGCCCGCCGACGGCGCCGCCGCCGCCGTGGCCGAGGCGAAGACACCGCTCCTGGCCGCGACCGCCGCCGAGGAGATCAAGCGCCTCATCTATGCGGGCGACATCGCGCCCGGCGCGCGCCTGAACGAGGCCGCGCTGGCGCAGCAGATGGGCATCAGCCGCGGTCCCATCCGCGAGGCCATCCGCATCCTGGCCGGCAGCGGGCTGGTCACGGCGGTGCCCCATCGCGGCATGTTCGTGCGGCAGATGTCCATGCGCGACATGCTGGAAAGCTACGACCTGCGGGCCTTGATCTTCGGCTTCGCGGCGCGGCGCGCCACGGAGCACCTGTCACCCGAGCGGGAGGCCGACCTGGACTCGCAGCTGGCCGCGATGGAGGCCGCCACGGCGATCTCGGACGGCAGCGCGTACTACGAGCTGAACCTGCGGTTCCACGACACGATCCTGGCCTACAGCAACAACCGGCACGCGGCGCGCGCGTACACGGAATACGTCAACGAACTGCACCTCTTCCGGCGCAAGTTCTTCAACTACACGGCGAAGATGCACCGCTCCAACCAGGAGCACCGCGCGATGGTCGATGCGATCAAGGCGGGCAACGTGGTGCTGGCCGGTGAGCTTGCCGAGCAGCACGTGCTGGCCGGCAAGCAGCGGCTGCTGGCGGACCTGGCGGATTAACAGAGGCCCTAGGTCGCCGCGCTGGCGTCGGTGTCCATGGCCGCCACCAGCGTCTCGAACAGCCGGCCGTAGGTCGAGTGATGGGGCCACAGCACGCCCAGTCGCCGCGCCAGCGTGTTGCGCGGCAGCGGAATCACGGCCACGCCGGGGGGCAGGGTGCCGGGCCGGAAACAGTCCGGCACCAGCGAGATCCCCAGGCCCATTTCCACCAGCGTCACCAACCCGTCGGGCGAGTCGAGCTCGAAGCGCTCGCGCGGGCGCAGGTTGCGGGCCTGCAGGTACTGGTCGGCCAGCGAACCGCCCCAGGTGCGGCGGTCATAGCGCAGCAGCGGCTCCTGTGCCAGCAGCGTGTCGGGGTCGATACCGGTCAGCGCCGTGGGCGCGAGCAGCACCAGGGGCTCCACGCGCAAGGTGTGCCACGAGAAGGATTTCGGCGTGCGAAAGGGCGGTTCCACCAGGAATGCCGCGTCGACCTTGCCGCCCGTGACCTGGTGGTACAGCTCATGCGAGGCGCCGATTTCCACCGTGGCGTCCAGGCCGGGATGGTGATCGGCAATGTGCTTGAGCGCCAGCGGGATCACGTTGCCCAGCGCGGTGCGGATGGAGCCCACGCGCAGTCCCCCGGGAAAACCCTCGGTCGACACGGCGGCCTTCAGCGCCCGCACCTCGCGCTGGAAGCGGCGCGCGCGCTCCAGCAGCCGGGCGCCGCCCTCCGTGATGCGCACGAAGCGGCCCGAGCGGCTGAAGAGCGGCACGCCGAACTCGCGCTCCAGCGCATGCAGGCGCTGGGCCAGCGCCGTGGGCGTGATGTTCATGCGGCGGGCGGCCTCCGCCATGGAGCCGCACTCGGCCACGAGCACGAAGGTGTCGACGTAGCGGGTATCCATGAATCCACAAATCCTTCATTCTCAAAGTTCTAAAAGCAAATTGTGCTTCAGTTACTGGCTGTACCACAATGGACTGCAACGGGGCCCGCCCGACGGGCCCGGGCACAGGTCGTCCCAGAAGCGGCCGATGCCATTCCTTTCTTGCCGCCAGGAGTTCCTTGTCATGTCCGTCGAAGCTTTGCCCATCGATCCCAAGATTCAGAAAGCGCTGGAAGGCGTCACCACCGCCACGCTCACCACGGTCCTGCTGAAGAAGGGCCTGCGCAACGTCTGGCTGCGCGGCGCCTTCCCGCTCGTGCCACAGGGCAAGCGCATCGTTGGCCGCGCCTTCACGCTGCGCTTCGTGCCGGCCCGCGAAGACCTGGCGACGCCGGCCTCTTGGTCCTCGCCCATCTCGACGCGCGCGGCCATCGAAGCCATGCCCGAGGGCGCCATCGCCGTGGTCGACGCCATGGGCGCGACCGATGCCGGCATCTTCGGCGACATCCTGTGCGCCCGCATGAAGAAGCGTGGCGTGGCTGCGCTGGTGACCGACGGCGCGGTGCGCGACCTGGAAGGCGTGCTGGGCACCGACCTGCCCGTGTGGGCCAGCGGCGCCGCCGCGCCTCCTTCGGTGGCCAGCCTCACCTTCGTGAACTGGCAGGAGCCCATCGGCTGCGGCGGCGTGGCGGTGTTCCCGAACGACTACATCGTCCTGGACCGTGACGGCGCCGTGCTGATTCCCGCCGACCTCATCAACGACGTGGTCGATGTCGCCGTCGAGCAGGAACGCCTGGAAGGCTGGATCATGCAGGAAGTGGATGCCGGCGTGCCGCTGCCCGGCCTCTATCCGCCCAACGAAGCCGCCGCCGCCCGCTACAAGGCCTGGCGCGACACGCAGAAGTAAACCGGCACACCGCCGCAAGATGAGTGATCACGTGCATCCGCCAGCGGCGGATGCACGCAGCGTCCTGCCCGCCGCCGACGCGGCTGGCGGAATGCGCAGCGCCCGCAGTGCCTGTCAGACCCGCAGTCCCCCATAAAAGAAAAGCCATACCAAGCCGCCCTGGCGGCAACACGGAGACAAACCATGCAGCAAACCCTGGCCGCGCGCTCGCGCCGCCGCCTGCTGGGCGCAGCCCTGGCCGGCGCACTCGCCACCCCCTTCATGCCGGGCGTCACCGCCCAGGCCGCCGACAACTATCCCAGCAAGCCGACCACGATCCTGGTGGGCTTCTCCGCCGGCGGCGCCGTGGACAACGTCGCACGCCAGATCGGCCAGGGCCTGGGCACGGCCTTCGGCCAGTCCTACGTGATCGAGAACCGCGCGGGCGCCACCGGCACCATCGCCGCCGAGGCGGCCTCGCGCGCCCAGCCCGACGGCTACACGCTGCTGCTGGGCACGCAGTCGACCATGGTGGTCGCGCCGGGCATGTATCCGACGCTGCGCTTCGACCCGATCAAGGACTTCGTGCCGGTCTCGCTGGTGGCCTCGGTGCCGCTGGTGCTGGTCGTGCAGCCCTCCCTGCCCTTGAAGACGGTGCAGGACGTCATCGACTACGCCAAGGAAAAGCAGGGCGAGCTGACCTATGCCTCGTCCGGCCTGGGCGGTCCGCAGCACGTGTCCATGGAGCTCTTCGCTTCCATGGCCGGCGTGAAGATGGTGCACGTGCCCTATCGCGGCGAGGCCAATGCCATCACCGACCTGCTGGGCAACCAGGTGCCGCTGATGTTCAGCAACCTGCCCACGCTGCTGCCGCACATCAAGAGCGGCAAGCTGCGCGCCATCGCGGTGTCGAGCCTGGAGCGCTCGCCCACCGCGCCGGAGATTCCCACGGTGGACGAGTCGGGCCTGAAGGGCTTCGAGGCGCTGACCTGGTTTGGCCTGTATGCGCCCAAGGGCACGCCCGGCAGCGTGGTGGCCAGGCTGGAGTCCGGCGTGAAGACCGCGCTGGCCGACCCCGCGATGCGCTCGAAGATGGCCGACCAGGGCATGAAGATCGAGGGCCGCGACAGCGCCGCCTTCCGTGACTACATGCAGGCCGAGAGCGTGAAGTGGGGTGATCTCGTCCGCAAGTCGGGCATCAAGCCGGAGTAAGACGCGCATGGGCAACCCGTCATCGGTCTCCTTGCCGCGCCGCCTGCGCGGGGTGCTCTCGCTGGATGACTTCGAAGCCGCCGCGCGCAGGCACCTGCCGCGGCCGGTCTTCGGCTATCTGCGGGCCGTGGCCGAGACGGGCGCGGCCTATGACGAGAACCGCAACGCCTACCGCGACTACGTGTTCCGGCCCGCGGTGATGGTGGACGTCTCGCGCCGCAGCACCGCCATGACCCTGTTCGGGCAGGCGTACGCCGCGCCTTTCGGCCTCTGCCCGCTGGGGCTGTCGGCGCTGTCGGCCTATCGCGGCGACCTCGTCATGGCGCAGGCCGCGGCCGAGGCGCGCGTGCCGATGATCATGAGCGGTTCGTCGCTGATTCCCCTGGAAGCGGTGGCCGAGGCGCATCCGCAGGCCTGGTTCCAGGCCTACCTTCCCGGTGACCGCGCGGCCATCGAGGCCTTGATCGACCGGGTGGCGAAGACCGCCTTCCAGACGCTGGTCGTGACCGTCGATACGCAGGTCAAGCCCAATAGCGAGAACATGACGCGCAGCGGTTTCTCGGCGCCCATGCGCCCCAGCGTCAGCCTGGCGTGGCAGGGCATCACGCATCCGCGCTGGCTGTTCGGCACCTTCCTGCGCACGCTGTGGCGGCACGGCATGCCGCACTTCGAGAACAACTATGCCACGCGCGGCGCGCCCATCCTGTCGCCCAGCGTGATGCGCGATTTCGCCGAGCGTGGCAACCTGAACTGGGACACGCTGCGCGCGATCCGCGCGCAATGGCGCGGCCGCCTGGTGGTCAAGGGCGTGCTGCGGGACGACGATGCGCGCCAAGCGCGCGACCTGGGCGCCGATGGCATCATCGTGTCGAACCATGGCGGCAGGCAGCTGGACGACGCCATCGCCCCCTTGCGCGCCCTGCCGGAGATCGTGCGCGCCTGCCCGGACATTCCGGTGATGATCGACAGCGGCGTGCGGCGCGGCACCGACGTGTTGAAGGCGCTGGCACTGGGCGCGAAGTGCGCCTTCGTCGGCAGGCCCTTCGGTTATGCCGCGGCGGTCGGTGGCATGGCGGGGTTGCGGCACGCCATCGGGCTGTTGTCGGCCGAAGTCTCGCGCGACATGGCGATGCTGGGCGTCACGGACGTCTCGCAGCTGGATGCCGTGCGCCATCTGGCGCCGCGCGTCGCGCGCGCGTGAGGGCATTGCCCAGTGGGCATAAGCTGAAAGCTTTTTAATCTTAAAAAGTTCAGCTATGAACAGATAGGGAATAAATCGTTCAGGTGCATACCGGTACGGGGCTAGTCTAAATAAGCCGGCGTTGTGTTCAGGTCCATTGAATGCAACTTCGCCGCTTATAGCCTCCACCGCGTGCCATGACCGACCTATCCGACCTCAGCCGCCTTCATCCTGCTGCGTCGCCTGCCCATTCCGGCGAGGCGGTGATTTCGCTGCGCGGCGTCAACAAGACCTTCGCCCGCCGCGGCGGCGCGCCGCTGCAGGTGCTGCGCGACATCGATCTCGACGTGCGGCAGGGCGAGGTGCTGGCCATCCTGGGCGCGTCGGGTTGCGGCAAGAGCACGCTGCTCAATCTCATCGCAGGCCTGGCCCACCCCGATAGCGGCAGCATCCGCATCGCGGGGCAGGATACGGCTGCGTTCACGGATTGGCGCTCGGTGGGCTACCTGTTCCAGGATGACCGCCTGCTGCCCTGGCGCACCACGCTGGAGAACGTGAGCTTCGGCCTGGAAGCCGCCCGGCTGCCGCGTGCCGAACGCCTGGCGCGTGCGCATCGCGCGCTGGAATCCGTTGGCCTGAAGGATTTCACCGAGGCCTATCCGCACGAATTGTCGGGCGGCATGCGCGCACGCGCCGCGCTGGCGCGCAGCCTGGTGAACCAGCCGCGCATCCTGCTGCTGGATGAGCCGTTCTCGAAACTCGATCCCGCCATGCGCGCGCAGATGCACGCGGAACTGCTGGCCGTGCAGGCCGAGCAGGGCATCACCGTGGTCTTCGTCACGCACGACGTCGAGGAGGCGGTGGTGCTGGCCGACCAATTGGTCATCCTGCAGCCGCGTCCCGGCCGCGTGCGCGAGCGCGTGGCGCTGGACCTGCCGCGCCCGCGCCTGCCCGAGCAGGCCGAGGTGGCCGAGCGCGTGCGCCAGTTGCGGGTGAGGGTCTAGCCATGACGACCGTCACGCAGGCAGGTGCCTCGGGCTGGAACTGGCGCGCCGTGGGCGTGGCCGCCGGCCGGCGCCTGCTGCTGGCCGTGCTGCTACTGGGCGTGTGGTGGCTGGTGGCGCGCGGCGTGCCGGCCTATGTGTTGCCTGGCCCGGCGCGCGTGGGCGACGCCTTGCAGCGCCTGCTGGCCAGCGACACGTTCTGGCGCGACCTGGGCACGACCTTCTATCGCGTGATGGCGGGCTTCGTCCTGGCTGCCATCGTGGGCACGGCCCTGGGCCTGCTGCTGGGCAGCCGCCGCAAGCTGGGCGAGTTCTTCGAGCCCGTGCTGGCCGTGACCAACACGATCTCCTCGGCCATCTGGGCCATCTTCGCCATCATCTGGTTCGGCATCTCCAACGCCACGACGATCTTCGTGGTGTTCATGACGGCGCTGCCGCTCATCCTGACCAACGTCTGGCAGGGCACGCGCTCGGTGCGGGCCGACTTCGTGGAACTGGCCCACAGCTTCCGCATGTCGCGCCTGCAGGTGCTGCGCAAGATCTACCTGCCCACCATCCTGCCTGATTTCTTTTCCGGCGCGCGCCTGGCTTTCGGCTTCGGCTGGCGCGTGTCGCTGGTGGCCGAGACCATCGGCGCGTCCAACGGCGTGGGCTACCGCCTGCGCCAGGCGGCGGACCTGGTGCAGACCGACCAGGTCTTCGCCTGGACCATCACGCTCGTCGTGCTGATGGTGCTGATCGAGTTCGGCTGTCTCAAGCCGCTGGAAAACCACCTGTTCCGCTGGCGCCGGCCAGCGCAGGCCTGAGGCCGTTCATTTCCCCCAACGTCTGGAATCCTAGCCATGTCCAAAACCATGAAGGCCCTGGTGCTCAATGCACACGGCGGCCTCGACCAGCTTCACGTCGTCAGCGACAAGCCCGTGCCCGCCATTGCACCGGGGCAGGTCGTCGTGCGCGTGGGCGCCTCTTCCTTCAACTATCACGACGTCTTCACCGTGCAGGGCATGCCCGGCATCAAGGTGCCGCTGCCCGTGGTCATCGGCCTGGACCTGGCCGGCACGGTCACCGAGGTGGGTGAGGGCGTGACCGGCTGGAAGGCCGGCGACCGCGTGCTCGTCAATCCGCTCAATCGCCAGAAAGGCCTGATGGGCGAAATGCTGGACGGCGGCATGGCCGAGTACACGCTGGCCAGCGCCGAACAGTTGATCCCGCTGCCCGACAACGTCAGCTTCGAGGACGCCGCCGCGCTGCCCGTGGCCTATGGCACCGCGCATCGCATGCTCATCACGCACAAGACGGTCAAGGCCGGCGACAAGGTGCTGATCCTGGGCGCGAGCGGCGGCGTGGGCACGGCTTCGGTCGTGCTGGCCAAGCTGCTTGGCGCCGAGGTGATCGCCTGCGCCAGCGGCGCCGAGAAGCTGGCGCGCCTGAAGGCGCTGGGCGCGGACCACGTGGTGGATTACCGCGAGACCGATTTCTCGAAGTGGGCCATCGGCCAGTACGGCAAGCCCCAGCGCCGCAACAACGAGGGCGGCGTGGACGTCGTCGTCAACTTCACCGGCGGCGACACCTGGGTGCCCTCGCTCAAGTGCATCAAGCGCGGCGGCACCTTGCTGGTGTGCGGCGCCACGGCGGGCCACGATCCCAAGGAAGACCTGCGCTACGTCTGGAGCTTCGAGATCAACGTGAAGGGCTCCAACAGCTTCTATGACGAAGACCTGCGTGCCCTGCTGGGCCTGGTCAGCGAAGGTCGCATCAAGCCCTTGATCGACCGCGTGGTGCCGCTGGAAGGCGCGGCCGAAGGCCTCGCCGCCATCCGCGACCGCAAGGTGATCGGCAAGATCGTCGTCACGCCCTGAACGCCGGAGAAGCATCATGTCTGAACAGAACAACGCATTGCCCACCGCCCAGGACGTCGAGGCGCGCCTGTTGCGCGCCCCGTATCACCAGTGGCTGGGCCTGAAGGTCCTGTCCGTGGGCGACGGGGAAATCACCCTGCGCGCCACCTGGCGCGACGAGTGGGTGGTGAATCCCGACCATCCCTACACCCACGGCGGCATCCTGGCCACCCTGATCGACCTGACCGCCGATTGGGCGCTGGTGTCGACCACCGGCCGCGGCGTGCCCACCATCGACCTGCGCGTGGACTATCACCGTCCGGCCATGCCGGGCGACCTGACGGTGCACGGCAAGGTCATCAAGGCTGGCAAGCAGTTTTCGGTGTCCGAGGCGCGCGTGCACGACGCCGAGGGCCGCCTGCTGGCCAGCGGCCGCGGCGTGTATGCCACGGCGCCGGCCCCCGCCAAGGCCTGATGCCATGACGCAAGCGCTGCCGCTGGACCACCTGGTCGTCAACACCCGCTTCGAGACGGATGCGGCCGCCGCGCTGTTCGCGCGGCTGGGTTTCACGCTGACGCCCCAGGGCCGTCATGCGATGGGGTCGGTCAATCACCTGATCGTCTTCGACCATGACTACCTGGAGCTGATCGGCCTGCCCACCGATGGCGGCGCATTGCGCCAGGAGATCCTGGCGCAGCCGGGCGGCATCGACGGCCTGGTCTACAAGCCCGAGTCCGCCGATGCCGTCCACGCGGGCCTGGTCCAGCGGGGCTTTCCGGTGCTGCCCCTGCATGCCTTCACGCGGCCCCTCGAACTCGATGGCAAGCGCTACGAGGCGTCGTTCCGCACCGTGCGTTTCGCGGCCGAGACCTTCGCCGCGGGACGTGTCTATTACTGCCAGCACCTGACGCCGGAACTGGTGTGGCGGCCCGAGTGGCAAGGCCACGCCAACGGCGTGCGCGGTCTCTCGCGCCTGACCGTCGTGTCCGGCCAGCCCGCCTGGGATGCGCAACGCCATGCGGAAGCGTCCTTTGGCGAAGCCCGGCCGCTGGGCGATGACGCCTGGCGCGTGCAGGGTCCGGCGTTCTCCCTGGACATCGTGACACCGGCCGCCTATCTGGCCCGTTACGGCGAGCTGGCCTGCCAGGGCTATGGCCGAGGCAGCTTCTTCGGCGCCATCACCCTGCGCGCGGGCGACCCGGCCGCGCTGCGGGCGCACGTGGCGGCGCTGGGCACGCAGGTGCGCAGCGTGGCGCGCGATGGCGGCCTGGCCGTGAGTCTCACGGCCTACAACACCCTCTTGGATTTCGAGTATGAGCAGCCAGCCTGATGTCTTTCCCCGCAACCAGGGCGACCTGATTCCGCCCGGCGCCGATCGTGACGCGGTGGCGCTGATCGCGCTGGACGATGCGCTGGCTGCCCGTGAATTCACCTTCGGCCAGCTGGACGACCTGGCCAACGCCGTGGCGCGCGGCCTGTTGCGCCGCGGCCTGCGGCGCGGCGACCGCGTGGCCGTGCTGTCGGCCAACAATGCCGAATTCCTGGCGACCCTGCTGGGCACGCAGCGTGCGGGCCTCGTGCTGGTGCCGGTGAACTACCGCTTCCCGCAGGCGCTTTCCGATTTCGTCATCGCCGACAGCGGCGCCGTGCTGGTGTTCACCGATGCGGCGCGGCGCGGCCAGGCGCCCGCGGGCCTGCCCGCCGTGGTGTTCGACGGCACGGGCGACGAGTCCTTCGATGCCTTCCTGGATCCGGGCCCGTTCACGCCCGTCGAGCCCGAACCCGGCGAACCGGCTTTCTTCATGTACACCTCGGGCTCGACCGGCAAGCCCAAGGGGGTGGTGCTGTCGCACCAGAGCCACCTGTGGGTCGTGAAGACGCGCCTGGGCGGCCAGCGCCACCGTGAACAGCGCTACCTGATCGCCGCGCCGATGTATCACATGAACGCGCTGGCCCTGTCGCAACTGGCGCTGGCCGGCGAGTCCAGCATCGTGCTGATGTCGCAGTTCAAGGCGCGTCCCTACATCGAGGCCATCCATCGCTATCGCCCGACCTGGCTGACCTCGGTGCCGCCGATGATGGCCATGGCCCTGCGCGAGACGGATGCCCTGGCGCAAGCCGACCTGTCTTCGGTGCAGGTGGTGCGCATGGGCTCGGCGCCGGTCAGCGAGGCCTTGTTCGCCGCCATCCAGCGTGCCTTGCCGCAGGCGCGCATCATCAATTCCTATGGCACCAGCGAGGGTGGCCCGGTCACTTTCGGTCCGCATCCCGATGGCCTGCCGCAGCCACGCATGTCGGTGGGCTATGCGCATCCCCAGGTGGGCGTGCGCCTGGTCGATGCCGAAGGCCGCGAGGCCGAGCAGGGCGTGCTGCAGCTGAAGAGCCCGGCCATCATGAACGGCTACCACAACCGGCCCGACATCCGTGGCGCGATCACTTCGGACGGCTACTACGTCACGGGCGACGTGCTGCGGCGCGATGCCGAGGGCTTCTATTACTTCGTGGGCCGTGACGACGACATGTTCGTCTGCGGCGGCGAGAACATCTTCCCCGGCGAGGTCGAGAAGGTGCTGGAGACCCATCCCGGCATCCAGCAGGCCTGCGTGGTGCCCGTGCCCGACGACATCAAGGGCCACAAGCCGGTGGCCTACGTCGTGGCCGCGCCCGGCGTGCAGCTCGAGGAAGCGGCCATCAAGCGTTATGCCCTGGCGCACATGCCGGCCTTCCAGCACCCGCGCCGCGTGTGGGTGCTGGATGCGCTGCCCCTGGCCACCACCAACAAGGTCGATCGCAAGCTGCTGCTGCGCCAGGCGACCGAGGCGGTGGGGCAGGCGGCGCACGCCTGACGCCACGCGGCTTCCGAATTTCCGATCGATCCAAGGACTCCTCATGCTTCCCCTGCGTCTGCGCAATACCCTGTCCGCGCTACTGTTCTCCGCCGGCGCCCTGGCCGCCGCACCCAGCCATGCGCTGGACGACGTCACCGTGGCCCTGGCCATTCCAGCCGCCGTGCACGACGGCGCCCCTTATGCGGCGGCCGAGGCGCTGGGCCTCTTCAAGGAAGCGGGCCTGAGCGTGAAGACCGTGGTCTTCCAGGGCGCCGGCCCGCTGCTGCCGCAAGTGGCGGGCAAGCGCGTGACCTTCGGCTATCCCACCTCCGAGCCGGTCATTTCCACCTATATCCAGGGCAAGGATGCGCTGCCCTTGAAGTACGTCTACAACGGCGTGCCGGCCACCACGATGGAATTCGCGGTGCTGGCGGATTCGCCCATCAAGACGCTGGCCGACCTGAAAGGCAAGAAGATCGGCGTGGGCGCGCTGACCTGGGGCACGATCCCGGGCGGCCGCGCCGCCCTGCGCACGGCAGGCCTCACGCCGGGACAGGACGTGAGCTTCGTGGCCGTGGGCGCGCTGGGCGCGGGTTTCCAGGCCCTGCGCAATGGCACCGTGGACGCGTTGAACTTCAACAGCAGCTGGCATGACCAGCTGGAATTCAGCGGCACCAAGATCCGCCGCATCGCCTATCCGCAGGTCTTCCAGGAAACGGCAGGCAACGGCTTCATCGCGCACGTCGACACGCTGAAGGAACAGCCCGACCTGATCCGCCGCTTCGGCCGCGCCTATACCCAGGCGCAGGTGGTCTGCGAAACCAATCCTGCCTTCTGCGTGCGGGCCTTCTGGCAGCAGAACCCTTCCACCAGGCCGGATGGGGACGAGGCCAAGGCCCTGGCCGATGCCGTGGAACTGCTCAGCCGCCGCTTGAAGCGGGTGCTGTACACGCCTGACGGCCAGCGCCGCGTGCCCGGCGAATACAAGCTCGACGCCATCCAGCGCGGCATCCAGGCCATGGCCGACGCGGGCGAGTATCCGCACGCCAACGTGCCGCTGGACCAGATCTTCACCAACGATTTCGTGCCCGCCTTCAGCGATTTCGATCGCGACGCGCTGGTCGCCCGAGCCCGGGCGGCGAAATAGCGCGGCGGCGGGTGTCGCGCCCGCCGCATTCTTCCCAGGACCTAGCCCCATCATGCAGAACCCGTTCCTTCATCCTCTTGCGCGCGCCGGCGTGGCCGCGCTGGCCCTGTCCTGCGCCGCCGCGGCGCACGCCAAGGACACCGTCACCATCGCACTGGGCATTCCGCTGACCGTGGCCAGCGGCGGCGTCTATGGCCTGGGCAAGGACCTCGGCTATTTCGACGAAGAGAACATCGAGGTCAAGACCATCGTCTTCCAGGGCGCGGGCGCATTGCTGCCGCAAGTGGCGTCCAAGAAGGTGACCATCGGCCTGCCGCTGCCCGAGCCGGTGCTGGCCAGCCACGAGACCGGCAAGACGCCCTTGCCCGTGCGCTACTTCTACAACACCATTCCATCGAACGAGCTGGAGCTGGCGGTGCTGGCGGACGGCCCGATCAAGACCATCGCCGACCTGAAGGGCAAGAAGATCGGCGTGGGCGCGCTGACCTGGGGCACCATCCCCTCGACGCGCGCGCTGCTGCGCCAGGAAGGCCTGACGCCCGGCAAGGACGTGGACATCGTCGCCGTGGGCGTGCTGGGGTCGGGCTTCCTGGCCCTGAAGGAAGGCCGCGTCGATGCGCTGAACTACAACAGCACGTGGACCGCGCTGCTGGAACTGACGGGCACCAAGGTGCACCGCCTGCCGTATCCGCCCATCTTCCAGAAGATCAACAGCAATGGCTTCGTCACGCACGAAGACACGCTGCGCGACAACCCCGAGCTGTTGGCCCGTTTCGGCCGCGCCTATACCAAGGCCGTGATCGCCTGCGACGCCAACCCGGCCCTGTGCGCCGAGACCTTCTGGAAATACCAGCCCGAGGCACGCCCCAAGGACACCGACCCGAAGAAGGCGCTGGAAGAGGCCGTGGTGCTGGTCAAGAAGCGCATGAACAGCACGCTGCGCACGCCTGACGGCCGCGACCGCGTGGCGGGCGAGTTCGACCTGCCGGTGATCCGCGAGTTCGTGAAGGCCATGCATGCCGCCGGCGAGTTCAACACCGCGGACATCCCGGTCGAGCGCATCTTCGACAATTCGCTGGTGCAGCAGTACTCGCGCTTCGATGCCCAGGCCGTGCGCAAGCAGGCCCAGGCCCAGGCGGTGCAATGAGTGCGTCCGTTCCCGCGACAGGCGCGCCGATGCTGCGCACCCGGTCGCTGTCGCTCAGCTACCGCACGCGCCGCGGTGCCATCGAGGCCTTGCGCGACGTGAACCTGGCGGTGGCGGACGGCGAGTTCGTCACCATCCTGGGGCCGTCCGGTTGCGGCAAGTCCACGCTGCTGAAGCTGGCGGCGGGCCTCATTGCGCCCACCTCGGGCAGCATCGAGGTGGCCGGCGCGCCGGTGCGCGGACCGGGCGCCGACATCGGCGTGGCCTTCCAGAAGCCCACGCTGCTGCCCTGGCGCACGGTGCTGGACAACGTGCTGCTGCCCACGCACACGGTGGGCGACAAGACCCCCGCCAGCCGGGCACGCGCGCTGGACCTGCTGGCGCTGGTGGGGCTGCGCGATTTCACCGACAACTATCCCAACGAATTGTCGGGCGGCATGCAGCAGCGCGTGGGCCTGGCCCGCATGCTGCAGCGCGACCCGCGCCTGCTGCTGATGGACGAGCCCTTCGCCGCCCTGGACGCCATGACGCGCGAGACGCTGACGCTGGAGCTGCAGCGCATCTGGATGCGCGACCGCAAGTCGGTGCTCTTCATCACGCACAGCATTCCCGAAGCCGTGCTGCTGTCGGACCGCGTGCTGGTCATGTCCACGCGGCCGGGCAGCGTGGTGGAGGACTATCGCGTCGACCTGCCGCGCCCGCGCACGCTGGACACGCTCTCGGACCCGGCTTTCGTCGCTGCCACGCAGCACCTGCGCCGGCATTTCTCCGCGCCCGCCGCGCAGGTGCCGTCCGATGAACCGGCACGCGCCACGCTGTGAGACCGCCATGCAACGCCTGACCTCCATTCTTTATCCGCTCATCACCCTGGCCGTCGTGCTGCTCGTCTGGCACTTCAGCGTCGTGCTGCTGCAGGTGCCCGACTACATCCTGACCACGCCGGGCGCGGTGCTGCGCACGCTGTGGTCCTATTTCGTGGACGGCAGCATCTGGCGCCACATCGGCTATACCGTCAGCGCCACGCTGATCGGCTATGTCATCGGCAGCACGCTGGCGCTGGTGCTGGGCGCGCTGCTGGCCGAGTCCCGCACCTTCGAGAAATTCGTCTATCCGCTGCTGATCGCCATCCAGGCCACGCCCAAGGTCGCGCTCGCGCCGCTCATCCTGGTCTGGTTCGGCTTCGGCATCGCCTCCAAGGTGGTGCTGGTGGTGCTGATCTGCTTCTTCCCGCTCTTCATCAACACCATCGTCGGCATCCGCCGCGTGGACCCCGATCTCATCGATGCCTGCCGCGCCTTCAAGGCCTCGCGCTGGTATGTGTTCCGCCACGTGAAGCTGCCGGGCGCGGCCAGCGACATCTTCGCCGGCCTGCAGATCGGCGTGGCGCTGTCGCTCATCGGCACCGTGGTGGGCGAACTGGTGTCCTCCGAGGCGGGCCTGGGCTATCTCATCGGCTCGGCCGCGGTGAATCTCAACGTGAGCACCATGTTCGCCGGCGTCATCCTGCTGGCGGCCTTCGGCATCACCGGCTCGCAACTGGTGCGCTGGCTGCACCGGCGCGTCGTCTTCTGGGAGGCAGGCCGTGCCGCCGACACTCGCGCTGACACCTGAGCCGTCCTTGGCCGATGCCCGCGCCCAGGCGCGCCGCGACCTGGCCGCCTGCCATCGCCTGGCCGCGCGGCATGGCATGACCGATCTCATCTACACGCACATCTCGGTGCGCGTGCCGGGCGAGCCGGAGCAGTTCTACATCAATCCCTTCGGCCTGCTGTTCGAGGAGGTCGATGCGGACACCCTGGTCACCGTGGCGCCGGACGGCACCGTGCTGGACGATCCCACCGGCCTGGGCATCAACCGTGCCGGTTTCGTCATCCATTCGGCCCTGCACCAGGCGCGTGAGGACATCGCCTGCGTCATGCATACGCATACGCTGGCCGGCGTGGCGGTGTCGTCGCTGCGCGACGGCTTGCAGCCCTACACGCAGCATGCCGCGCGCTTTCACCGCCGCCTGGGCTATCACGACTATGAAGGCGTGGCCGTCGACCTGGACGAGCGTGCGCGGCTGGTGCGCGACCTGGGACCGCATCACGCGCTGGTGCTGCGCAACCACGGCTTGCTGACTTGCGGGCAGTCGGTGGGACA
Organism: Orrella dioscoreae; assembly: GCF_900089455.2. Classification (NCBI taxonomy): domain Bacteria; kingdom Pseudomonadati; phylum Pseudomonadota; class Betaproteobacteria; order Burkholderiales; family Alcaligenaceae; genus Orrella; species Orrella dioscoreae. The sequence continues at coordinate 4,601,776 of NZ_LT907988.1, read as the reverse complement.
GGCGTTCGAGCGCATGTACTTCCTGGAATTCGCCTGCCAGGCGCAGTTGCGCATCCAGGCCACCGGGCAACCTGTCGCGGCACCCGACCCCGATGCGCTGGAGCGCGCCGCGGCGGTGTTCGAGCGTCCGGACGGCCGCGCCGGCAAGCTCGCCTGGGCCGCGCTGCTGCGCGACCTGGACCGTCACGATCCTTCCTATCGGGGCCGCGCCGCGGCGGCCTCTTCCTTCAACCGGTCCGCCAAGCCCATTCCTTCCCTTTCCCCCGTGGAGTCATCATGAGTTTCCTTTCCTCTCTCAAGCGCGCGGCTGCCGCCGCGCTGGTGCTGGGCCTGGCGGCTGCCGCCGTGCCCGCGCACGCCCAGAAGATCCGTGTCGGCTATTGGCCCAGCGGCCTCACGCTCGGCTACGGTTCGGTGCTGGAAGCCGGCAGCTTCTTCAAGGACCAGGGCCTGGATGTCGAGTATGTGCATTTCTCGGACGTGAACGGCCCCACCCGTGCCATCGCCGCCAATGCCATCGACCTGGCTTTCGGTTCGCCCGCCGCGGGCGCCTTCGCCCTGGCAACCGATGGCGTGCCGGTGAAGATCATCCTGGCCACGCAGCCGGCCAACGTCGCCTTCGTGGTGCCGGAAGATTCGCCCATCAAGTCGCTGGCCGACCTGAAGGGCAAGAAGGTCGGCATGTCGCCGGCAGGCAGCTCCACCGCCACCATCGCCAGCGCCGTGCTGGCGGGCAATCACGGCATCCAGGAAAAGGATTTCTCGCTGGTGCCCGGCAACGAGGCGCGCCTGGTGCAGTTCCTGGCCCAGAAGGAAGTGGACGCAGCCGCGCTGCGCAACGTGACCGTGGCGCAGATCAAGGACCTGAAGGTGCGCACGCTGTCGACCTTCGCCGATGAGTGGCGCACGTTGACCAAGAGCGACGCCGCGCCATACAACGCCGTGGGCGTGGTGCGCAGCGAATACCTGCAGAAGAACCCGGACGCCGTCGTGCGCGCCATCGTCGCGTTGCGCAAGGGCCTGGAGTATGGCCGTGCCAATCCGGCAGAGGTCGTGAAGACCGTGCAGAAGGCCGCCAACCTGCCGCAAGCCGATGCCAAGGTCTTTGCCGACCTGTGGGACGAGAACTACCGCGTGTCGCTGGCCGAGCCCGACCAGAAGACGCTGCTGCGCGAGTTCGAGATCTTCAAGGCCAATGGCACGCTGAAGGGTGACCTGCCGGCCGGGGCGCTGGATCCGGTGCCGTATGAGAAGGCGCTTCAGGTGAAGTAAACCCGGAGTCGGCCCGCCCCCCTTAGGAAGAGGCGCTGCGCGCCTCCTTTCGCCTCTAGGCACAAGGTCGTCGTTTGATTTGCAATCGCGCCCGTTCAGCAGCCTGTTGCAGCCGTTCGCCCAGCAACGCGCGTGGTGGCAGTGTCGTCAGGTATTCGGCGACGTGGATGCCTGATCTATCCAACTCCAACAATTCGATTTGTTCGCGCTTTTTCCCGGTACAGAGGATGATGCCGAGCGGCGCAGCCTCGCCTGGTTCACGTTCGTGCTTGTCGAGCCACCGTAGATAGAGTTCCATCTGGCCTTTGTATGCGGGCTTGAATGGACCAACCTTGAGCTCAACGGCAACCAGCCGACGAAGCTTGCGGTTGTAGAACAATAGGTCAAGGTGGAAATCCTCATCATCGACCTGGATGCGCTTCTGCCTGGCCAGGAAGGAGAATCCCGCACCCAGCTCCAGCAGGAAGGATTCCATTTCCCGAATGATCGCGGCTTCCAGGTCGCTTTCCCGCCAGCTGTCCTGCAAGCCCAGGAAGTCGAGTATGTAGGGGTCGCGCATGATCAACGAAGGCGACATTGGCTGAGTATGGCGCAAGGATTGCAGCTCTTCTGCAATCGCCTCTTCCGGTTTGCCGGAGAGAGCGGTGCGTTCATACATCATTGAGTCGACACGGTCGCGCAATGTGCGGACACTCCAGCGTTCGTCCCCTGCGATTTGCGTGTAGTAATTCCGCTGCATCGGATCCTGGATTGGCAGAAGCAGCACGAAGTGTGACCAGCTCAATTGTCGCGACAGTGTCGCGACAATTGATTCGTCCGGGAACGTGACGGCGAATTTGACCATTCGTCGCAGGTTCTTTTCCCCGAAGCTTCGGCCATAGTCTCGCGTGAGTTGCCCGGACAGCATCGATAGTGTCTCCGCGCCATATCCCGCCCGCTTGCCCTCCAGAACATCCGTGTGGATCCGATGACCAATCCGCCAGAATAAAAGTGTCAGCTCCGCGTTGACAGCGGAAGCGGCACGGTGCTGCGCCGCATCGATCAACGCTCGGATGTCCACCAGCAGTCCAACGTTCGCGATGGATCGCTGGGCAGGAGATTTCTGCTTTGCCATGTCTCGGCCTTGCCGTGAAACGATGAGGCAACATAGCGCGGGCGCCTTGTCATTGCAGGATGATTCGAGATTCTTTTGTCCTTGTGCAGAGAAAAAAAAGGCCGATCGACATGCCGATCGGCCTTCACGCGCCAGGTGGGAGAACCGCAGCGCGAAGCTTTGTCGTAAGTCAGGCCGCCTGGCGCGCCCGCGCCGCCACGGCGTCCTTCAGGAAGTCCAGCACGCCCGCCCACGACGCCTGATTCGCGCGATGGTTGGCCAGCGGCGTGCCGCCGCCGGTCAGCACGATGCCCGACACCGGGTGCGGCTTGGCGATGCGCGTGGTGGGCACGCCCGGCGCCTGCAGCGCGTGGCCGGCCTCGGGGTAGTCCAGGTGCGTGACGGCATGCGGATGCTGGGCGCGGGTCAGCGTGCGCGCGACGTCTTCCGCGTAGCGGGAGGACGGCCAATAGCCATCGTCGCCCGCCGACAGCAGCAGCACCGGTCCGGCGATACGCTCGACCGGGATGCGCGCGCGTGCGACCGCCGCGACATCGCGTTGCGCATCGACGAAGGCCTGGGCCTGGCGGCGCGGCTCGGGCAGGCTGTCGATGGCCGACCAATCCTGTGCGGCGTTCCCTTCCCACACATGCGCCACGGCATCGCCGCCACGTGTCCAGGCGGTGGCGAAACGTCCTTCCTCGGGTTTGCCGGCGTTCAGCACGCCATGCACCACGGAGCTGGGCACATAGGCCACCACGGCCGACACGGCTTGCGGATATTCGCTGCCCAGCAGCAGCGACAGTTCGCCGCCGCGCGAGATGCCGCTGACCGCGACGAAATCCCAGGCGGGGCGCACGGTGGCGCGCAGCCAGGCCAGCGCGCGTTCGAAATATTCCAGCGGGATGCCCGACAGGTGGTCCGGCAGGCCCGGCGCGCCGAAGTAGCCCAGCGCCAGCGCGGCATAGCCGTGCGAGGCGAACAGCGCCGCGCGCGCCTCGTTCACGCCGCCGCCCGAGCCGTTCAGGAAGACGATGGCCGGATGCGGGCCGGGCGTGGCTGGCGTGAACAGCGCGCCCACCAGGCCGTCCTGCGACAGCGGCGTGCGCACGACGCCTTCCGCGGCGTGGCGCTGCACCAGGTTCGCGGTGGCGCGCGCGCCGTGTTCGCCCTGCGCCTGCAACACGACGGTGATGGCGCCGGCCAGGCCCTCGGGCGCGGGCACGGCCAGCGAGTCCTCGCCCGGCTGGGGCAGCCAGGCCTGCGACCATATCGGGCCCTGGCCGTCCACGCCTGCATAGCTGCCCGACACGGGCGCCTGCCGATCCAGGTCGATCGCGCCGCGCGCGTCGGCCACATAGGTGTTGACGCTGCGCCATGCGCTGCCGTCGGCCTGGCGCGAGCGCGCGGTCAGGCTGACGTGTTCGCCCGGCGCGAAGCCGGACAGGACGATGTGGCGGGGGGTGTCGAGGAGGCCCACGGCGGGCACGACGGAAATGGCTGCGGACATGCGAAAATCCAATGCAAGGAATGAACCCCTACGCTATGCCCTGGGGCCTGCAGGGCAAACGATTTTTCCGCGATAAGCTTGTGAGGCACGGCATTGTGCGGCGCGCCTCCGCGGCCAATACAAAAAAAATTCAATGAAACTTCAAATTATTTTCCGGCTATTTTTCCTATAAAGACGGGTTCTCATCTTTCCCTCGTGGAGTCCCCGATGTCCCTGCTGCTTCCCACCACCATCGTCGGTTCCTATGCCCAGCCCGATTGGCTGATCGACCGCAAGCGCCTCGGCGAGCGCTTCCCGCCGCGCGTGCGGGCGCAGGAATTGTGGCGCGTGGCGCCGGAGTGGCTGGAGCAGGCCCAGGATGACGCCACGCTGCTGGCCATCCGCGACCAGGAGGCGGCCGGCCTGGACATCGTGACCGACGGCGAGGTGCGCCGCGAGAGCTACTCCAATCGTTTCGCCACCGCGCTGGAAGGCGTGGACCTGGACAACCCCGGCACGGCCCTGGACCGCAGCGGCCATCCCAACCCGGTGCCGCGCGTGGTGGGCAAGATCCGCCGCAAGCATGCGGTGCAGGTGCGCGACGTGCAGTTCCTGCGCGCCCACACCGACCGCCAGATCAAGATCACCGTGCCGGGTCCGTTCACCATGGCGCAGCAGGCGCAGAACGACTTCTACGGCTCGCTGGAAGAGATGGCGATGGACTATGCGGTGGCCGTCAATGCCGAGATCCAGGACATGTTCGCCGCGGGCGCGGATGTCGTGCAGATCGACGAGCCCTATATGCAGGCGCGCCCCGACGCCGCCCGCGAGTACGGCATCCGCGTGCTCAATCGCGCGCTGGAGGGTGTCACCGGCACCACCGCCGTGCATATCTGCTTCGGCTATGCGGCGGTCATCCACGCACGTCCCTCGGGCTATTCCTTCCTGCCTGAGCTGTGCGAGTGCAAGGCCTGCCAGATTTCCCTCGAAACCGCGCAGTCCAGGCTGGATTGCTCGGTCTTGGAAAAACTGCCCAACAAGCAGATCATGCTGGGTGTGCTGGACCTCTCGACCAACGAGATCGAGACGCCCGACGAGGTGGCCGCGCGCATCCGCCGCGCGCTGCCGCACGTGCCGGCCGAGAATCTCATCATCGCGCCCGACTGCGGCTTCAAGTACCTGCCGCGCGAGGTGGCCTTCGGCAAGATGAAGGCGATGGTCGACGGGGCGAGGCTGGTGCGCGCCGAGCTTGGCGCGCAGGCCTGAGGAGACCGAGGAGACAATGATGCGCAGCTTCGCAACGCTTGCAGCCGGCGCCCTGGCCGGCTTGGCTTTCTCCGTGGCCGCGCCGGCCCAGGACAGCTATCCCACGCATCCGATCACCATCGTCGTGCCGGTGCCGCCGGGCGGCATCGTCGACATGGCCGCGCGGCTGGCCAGCGAGCCGCTGACCACGGCGCTGGGGCAGCCGGTGGTCATCGACAATCGCACGGGCGCCAGCGGCAACATCGCCTACGGCATGGTGGCCCATGCACAGCCCGATGGCTATACGCTGCTGGCTTCGTATTCGATGTATCACGTGGGCAATCCGTCCATGTTCTCGGCGCTGCGCTGGAAGAAGGAATCCTTCACGCCGGTCGGCATGGTGGCGGTGGCGCCGCACGTCGTCGTCGTGCACCCGTCGCTGCCGGTGCACAACCTGAAGGAGCTGGCCGAGTACGCGCGGGCCAATCCAGGCGAATTGAACTATGCCTCGCAGGGCAGTGGTTCGGTGCCGCACGTGGGCACCGAACTCTTCAAGCAGCTCACCAAGACCGAGATGACCCACGTGCCCTACAAGGGCTCGGGGCCGGCCATCCAGGATGTGCTGTCCGGCCGCGTGCAGCTCTTCATCACCACGCCGCCGTCGGTCATGGGCCATGTGCAGCAAGGCAAGCTGCGTGCCATCGCGGTCGCGGGGCGCGAGCGCCATCCCATGATCCCGGACGTGCCGACCTCGGCGGAACAGGGGTTCGAGGGATTCGAGCTGGATGCCTGGGTCTCGCTCTTTGCGCCCGCCGGCACGCCGGATGCCGCGATCCGCAAGCTGAGCGCGGCCCTGAAGGCAGGCCTGGACAAGCCCGCCACCGTGCAGAAGGCCGCGGGCGCGGGCGTGCAGGTGCGCTACCAGTCGCCCGAGGAACTGGGCAGGACGGTCGAGACCGATACGGCGTACTGGTCGAAGGTGATCACGTCGGCGGGCATCGTCGCCAACTGATGGGGCTGGTCAGGGACGCGGTTCCAGGCCCAGCATGTCGGCCAGCCCGATCGACGCGGGCGGACGGACGAGCCGGATGTGCTGCTCCAGCGCGCGCAGGTGGGCGTCCATCTCGGCCACGGCCTGCGCCACCTTGCCTTGCTCCAGATAGCTGACGACCCGGGCGTGCTCGTCGTGCTCGCAGGTGGCGTTGCCGGGCGGCTGGAAAATGGCCACCACCAGCGAGCAGCGCGAGATGACTTCGTTCAGGTAGCGCTGCAGGATGGGATTGCGTGACAGCTCTCCCAGGCGCTGATGGAAGGCGCTGGCCAGCCGCGCCCATTCCGTCTGGGGGGAGTCGTGCATGGCGCGATGTTCCGCACGCAACTGGCGCCGCAGCGACGCGAAGTCGGCGCGCGTGGCGTATTGGGCCACCAGCGGCAGGATGGCCGCCTCGAGCTGGCGGCGCGCCTCGAAAAGCTGTCCCACCTCTTCCTGGCTGGGCATGGCCACCATGGCGCCGCGGTTGGGCCGAAGCGTGATGACATGGTCGTGCGCCAGCCGTTGCAGCACTTTCTGCACCACCGAGCGCCCCACGCCGAACAGCTCGGAGAGCGCCGCTTCCGGCAGCTTGGTGCCGGGCTTGAGCCGCTGGCTCATGACGCTGCTGACCACGGCGTCATAGATGCGGCGTTCGATCTCGTCACCCGAGGCCGCCGTTGCCGCCGCGTCGCCAGTCAATGCCACGGGCCGCAGCTTCGGCCGGCCGCGTGGCGCGGCTGGCTGCGCGCGGCCAGCCTTGGCTTGCGCCGCTGGCGGCGTTGGCGCGGCGACGGCCTTGCGCTTGCTGGCAGGCGCTGACGCTGGCGACGACGAGGAGGCTTTCTTCATGAAACCATGAGGGGTGGGCAGGCTCGCTATTGTGCCATCGCTTCGTCGCGGTTCGTGGACGCGGCTGTGCCCAGGGCGCCAAGGCGCCGGCCCAGTTCGCAGGCCAGGCGGATCAGCGCCTGGTCGCTGCCCGCCGGGCCCATGATCGACACGCCATAGGGCAGGCCGTCCGCGCCGAGAAAGGGGATGCTGACCTGGGGCAGGCCGGCGATTCCCGCCAGCGAGGTCATGCGGAACGTGCGCATGCGGGCCTGGTCCACCGTGTCGGGCTGCGCGTCGCGGCGCAGCGCGGCGCTCGAGGCCGACGGCAGGATGGCAAAGCGCGTCTCGCCGAGCTGGGCACGCAGCGCCGCCCGCAGGCGTTCTCGCAAGGCATCCGCCTGCGCGGCCGCGTCGGCGCCGATGGCCGCCGCCGCGCGCCAGCGGCTGTCGACGGCGGGCGCGAATGCCGGCCGCTGACGGGTGATCCAGTCGCCGTGCGTGCGCCAGGCATCCCAACCGGACACGGTGATGTAGGTCTGGCGCCAGGTTTCCAGCGATGACTCGGGCGCTCGCGCGCCTTGCACGGGAATGCCCAAGGCCGCAACCGCCGCGGCAACGCCGTCGATCAGGGGAAGGAACGCGGCATCGGCCTCCTCCTGCGTGTCGGCCAGGAGCAGCGCGCCCTTCCAGTCGCGGTCGGGCTCCGCGTCCAGCAGGACGGGCGCCACGCGCGCGAACACGTCCGCGTCCCGCGCCAGCCAGGTGGTGGTGTCGAACATCGGCGACAGCGGCACCAGCCCCTGCGCCGGAATCCGGCCGTGCGTGGTGCGCAGGCCCCAGAGCCCGCAATAGCTGGCCGGCACGCGCGTGGAGCCGCCGGTGTCGGTCCCCAGCGCGAGGTCGCACAGGCCGGCAGCGACCGCCGCCGCGGATCCGCTGGAGGAGCCGCCCGTGACGCGGTCTGGCGCGCGCGTGTTGTGCGGGGCGCCGTAGTGCAGGTTGTCGCCGTGGATGCTGTAGGCCAGTTCGTCGGTCACCGTCTTGCCCACCAGCGTGGCGCCCGCGTCCAGCATGGCCGCCACGGCAGGGCTGTGCGCCCGGGCGGGCGCGTGGGAGGCCAGCCAGGCGGGGTTGCCCGCGCCGGTGACGTGGCCGGCCACGTCGAAGAGGTCCTTCGCGGCAAAGCGCAGGCCGTCCAGGACGCCGCTGGCGGACGGATCGAGCTGGAAGCGGCCGTGTGGAACCCAGGCGCCGACGGCGTCTTCGGGCGGCAGGGGGGGCGTGGCGCTCATGATGGGGCAGTCCTTACAACGGAAAAAGGGTGTCGACGTGGCGGTGGATCTCTCCCGGCGTGGTGAACCACACTTGTCCGGGCGCGCGGTGGGCGGCGATGTGGGAGAGCGCTCGCCGCAGGTGGCGCAGGCGATAGGGCTGGCCGACCAGATAGGGGTGCAGCGCAATGCCCATGACCAGGGGCTGGCGCTGCGCCTGCATCAGCATTTCATCGAAGTTGTCGATGATGAGCTGGGCGAAATCCTTGCCATCCATCTGGCGGGCCACGATCATCGGAATGTCGTTGACCTCCTGCGGATAGGGCAGCGACCACAGCGTGCCCTGGCGTGTCCGCACGCGCACGGGCTGGTCGTCGTGGCACCAGTTCAGGGTATAGCCATAGCCGGTCTCGGCCAGCAGGTCCGAGGTGCGCGGCGACTCGGCGATCCAGGGCGACAGCCAGCCCCGCACCGGCTGGCCGCCAGCCTGGTACAGGCGGGCTTGGCAGTGGCGCAGCAGTGCGCGTTCGTCGTCCTCCGCCATGCTGCCCTGGTGCTCGGCGTTGGTGTGTCCGTGGCCGATCAGTTCGTCGCCACGGGCAACGCACGCTTCCAGCAGTTCGGGGCAGTGGTCCAGGATGGCGGTGTTTGCGATGATGCCGGCAGGCAGCGCAAGCGCGTCGAACAGTTCCAGGCAGCGCCACGCGCCCACCCGGTTGCCATACTCGCGCCAGCTGTAGTTCAGCACGTCGGGTTCGCCGATGCTGGCGCCCAGCTTGGCGCCCATGCCTTCGCCCCAGGCGAAGTGCTCGATGTTGAAACCCAGGTAGACCGCCAGCTTGCAGTCTTGCGGCCAGGCGTAGTGCGGCCTGCGGGTGATGGGCGTGTAGTCGTAGCGGTCATGGTGGCGCAGCGGGCCGTGGTTGCGGCCCGCCGGGTCGGAGGGGCTCATGGCTGCGCCCCTTGCGCGCGCGACAGCATCCATTCCGCGCTGTCGTTCCACACATCCATTTCGACGATCAGCCCCCCGCGCAGCACGTACCGGTCGACGTAGCGGTTGCCTTCGAAGGGCGTGCCGTCCAGCCATTCCCCATACAGCGTGCCGCGGTTGTAGACCACGGCGGATTGCGGCGTGGCGCCGACCACGACATCGGTGGATTCGAAGCGCTTTTTCACCCAGCGGTAGCGCGAAGCATTGAAGGCGGTGCACTGTGCTGGGTCGTCCATGGCCCGGCCGCCGGTGAAGCGGATGCGCAGGTCGGCCGCCACGTAGCGCCGCGCGCCTTCGGGGTCGGGTTTCATGAGGACGGTCAGGTAGGTGTCGACGATCTTGCGCGCCGCATCCGCGGCATCGGCAGCGTCGCTCGATATTGGTGCGTCATGCATCATTTCTTCCCTTGTTTGCCTTGTTGTGGTGCGTCGCTGCGGGCGGTTCGCGGCTGGGCTTGCGAATGGCGGCGCGCTTGGATGAAAAATTTTCGTCGACAAAAAATACTATTTATTGTCGACAATAATAGTGATTGATTGGGTTCAAAAAAACAAGATTCATGTGTGCAATGCGCGTGCGAAAAAAATTGGCACGCCATTTGCTTGGGTTCGGGGGCCTGGCGGCGCATCCGCCTGCTCGTCCATCGATCTCCTGGGGAGAACTCCATGTCCAGCTTCACCCGCCGCACTTTCCTGTCGCTTGCCTTCGCCGTGCTGGGCCCGAGCCTGACCGCGGGCGCCCAAGCCGCCGAGCCCATCAAGATCGGCCTGATCACGGCCTTGTCAGGCCAGTCGGCCCTGGCCGGAGAGTCCCTGACGCGTGGCATCCAGGTGGCGATAGACGAGATCAATGCGAAAGGCGGCCTGCTGGGCGGCCGCCCCGTGCAACTGGTGCGCCGCGACGACGAGGCCAATCCCGCCAAGGGCGTGGTGGCGGCCCGCGAGCTGATCTACAAGGAAAAGGTGGCCGTCATATTCGGCGGCCTGGATACCCCGGTGTCCATGGCCGTCGTGCCGCTGGTCAACCAGGCGAAGATGCCGTTCATGGGCGCCTGGGCGGCGGGCACGCCGATCACCAAGAACGGCGCGGAGCCCAACTATGTGTTCCGCGTCTCCGCGGTCGACGAGATCGTCGACCAGGCCATGGTCGATTACGCCCAGAAGACCTTCGGCACCAGCAAGTTCGGCCTGATCATGGTCAACAATCCCTGGGGCGAGTCCAACCAGCGTGGCTTGGTGGCGGCGCTGTCGGAAAAGGGCATGCAGCCCGTGGGCAGCGAGAAGTTCGAGGGCAGCGACGTCGACGTGGTGCCCCAGCTCAGCCGCCTGCGCTCGGCCGGCGCCGATACCCTGTTCCTGGTCGGCAACGTGGGCCCGTCGGCGCAGGTGGTCAAGTCGCTGGCGCGCATGGGCTGGAAGGTGCCCGTGGTGTCGCATTGGGGGCCGGCCGGCGGACGCTTCACCGAACTGGCGGGGCCGGGCGCCCGGGACGTGCATTTCGTGCAGACCTACAGCTTCTTCGGCAAGCAGTCGCCCGTGGGCGAGAAGGTCGTGGCGGCGCTCAAGGCCAAGTATCCGGACATCAAGGGCCCCGAGAACATCACGCCCGCCGTGGGCGTGGCCAATGCCTATGACGCCATGCAATTGACGGCGCTGGCCATCGAACAGGCCGGCTCCACCGACGGCGACGCGATCCGCCAGGGGTTCTACAAGATCGGCACCTACGACGGCCTGATCAAGACCTACAAGCAACCCTTCACGGCGACGGTCCATGACGCCCTGAACAAGGACGACTACGTCTGGGCGCAGTTCATCGACAACCGCATCCTGCCCGTGGGCATGGCGCAGTAAGCCGGCGAAGAAAAGGGGAGGGCTTCGATGGAACTGCTGGCTGCGCTCATCAGCGGGCTGGGACTGGGCAGCATGTACGGTCTCATGGCGCTGGGCTTTCACATCACCTACTCGGTGTCGGGGACCGTCAACTTCGCGCAGGGCAGTTCGATGATGCTGGGCGCGGTGCTGTGCTTCACCTTTGCCCAGACCCTGGGCTGGCCCATGCCCCTGGCCATCCTGCTGGCCCTGCTGTTGTGCGCCGCCTATGGCGTGCTGGTGGAAGTCATCGCGGTGCGGCCCTTCGCCAGCCGTGATTCGAATGCCTGGCTGATGTCCACGGTGGCCCTGGGCATCGTGCTGGACAACGTCGTCATGCACACCTTCGGCAGGGAGCCGCGCAGCCTGCCGTCGCCGCTGGCCGACGCGCCGGTGGCGCTGGGCGGGCTGGGCCTGGGCATCTATCCCTTGCAGTTGCTGATTCCCGTGCTGGGACTGGCGCTGGCCGCCGCGCTGCACGCGGTGGCGCGCCGCACCCGCTGGGGCACGGCGCTGCTCGCGGTCGTGCAGAACCGGGACGCGGCGCGCCTGATGGGCATTCCCATCAAGCGCGCCATCGCGGCCGCCTTCGCCCTGTCCACGCTGCTGGCCGGGGTGGCGGGCGTCCTGATTGCCCCGTTGTTCAACGTCAACGCGGACATGGGAACGCTGTTCGGCCTGAAGGCTTTCGCGGTCGCCATCCTGGGCGGCATCGGCAGCGCCTGGGGCGTGATGCTGGCCGGCCTGCTGTTCGGCGTGGCAGAGGGCCTGGTGACCGTCACGCTGGGATCGAGCCACACGCAGATCATCACCTTTTCGCTGGTGATCGTGGCCCTGGCCTGCAAGCCAAATGGCCTCTTCGGACGTGCCGAGGTAAAGAAGGTATGACGACCGCATTGCATCGGAGCAAGTCCGCCGGCCAGGTCCGGCTGCTGGTCGCGACGGGCGTGATCGCCGCCGTGGGCATCGCGCTGAGCCTCACGCTCAACACCTACTATGCCTTCGTCCTGGCCAACATCGCGCTGATCGCGGTGGTCGGGATCGGCTTGAACGTCCTGCAGGGGCTTACCGGCCAGGTGTCCTTCGGGCACGTGGGTTTCTATGCGATAGGCGCCTATACCGTGGCGATCCTGACGACCAAGGCGGGCTGGGGCTTCTGGCCCGCCTGGCTGGCCGGCATGGTGCTGGCCGGCGGGTTGGGGACGCTGCTGGCGCTGCCGGCGTTGCGGGTCAAGGGGCCCTATCTGGCGATGATCACCATCGCCTTCAGTTTCATCGTCCAGCATGCCGCCGTCGAGCTCAGCGGCCTGACCGGCGGGCAGAGCGGCATCATGGGGCTGCAGCCGCCCGTCCTGTGGCCGGGGCTGGGGCCGGAGCAGACCATCGCGGTGCTGGGCATCCTGCTGGCCGCGCTGCTGACATTGGCGTATGCCCGCCTGTCACGCGGCGCCTGGGGCGCGGCAATGCGCGCGGTCAAGGACAGCGAAAGCGCGTCGGCCTCCATCGGTCTGAACCCCCTGGTGATCAAGACCGTGGCCTTCACGCTGTCGGCCGCGGCCGCGGGCCTGGCCGGCGGCCTCTTCGCGCCGTTGTCGGGCTTCGTCGTGCCCGAGACCTTCAGCTTCATGCAATCCATCCTGTTCGTGCTGGTGGTCGTGCTGGGCGGCGCGGGTTCGGTGGCGGGCCCTATCGTGGGCGCGCTGGTGGTCGGTGCGTTGCCGGAGCTGCTTGCCTCGCTGGAAGCCTATCGGCTGCTGTTCTTTGGCGCGATGCTGCTCGTGGTGTTGTGGGTGGCGCCGGAAGGGATCGTCGGCATGGTGCGCCAGGTGTGGCGCCGGCGGGGGCAGGTTGTGGCCATGGCGCCCGAGACCGTCCCGGAAGGCGCCGCGCTGGCCCGGCGCCCGCGCGCGCGACTCGTGGCGAAGGGCCTGGGCATGGCGTTCGGCGGCGTGCGCGCGGTCGCGGAACTGGACATGCAGGTTGCAAGCGGCGCGGTGACTGCCCTCATCGGTCCCAACGGCGCGGGCAAGACCACCGCCCTGAACATGCTCAGCGGCTTCTACCGGCCCAGCACCGGCGGCTTCGACCTGCTTGGCGCCAGCGGCAGCCAGCCGCTGGCGGGCCTGCCGGCGTTCCGCATTGCCCGCGCGGGCGTGGCGCGCACCTACCAGACCTCGCAGCTGTTCGGCAGCCTGAGCGTGGAAGACAACGTCGTGCTGGCCATGGGCCGCGGCAAGCTTGGCGGTTTGTTCAGCGCCGCCCGCCACGCCGATCCGGCGGCGCGGGCTCGGGCCCGCGCACTGCTGGCATTCTGCGGCTACCGTGGCGTCGCGAGCGCGCAGGCCGCGGGGCTGGCGCACGTGGACCGGCGGCTGGTCGAGATCGCGCGCGCGCTGGCCACCGATCCCGACGTGCTGCTGCTGGATGAGCCGGCCGCGGGCCTGTCGCGGGAAGACAAGGAAGTGCTGTCGGGCTTGCTGTCCCGTATCCGTGACGCCGGCGTGGGCGTGGCCCTCGTCGAGCATGACATGGCGCTGGTCATGGGCGTGTCTGACCATGTGCTGGTGCTGGACGCCGGCCGCCGCATTGCCTGGGGCACGCCGCAGGCCGTGCAGGCTGATCCCGCGGTGCGCCAGGCCTACCTGGGCGACGCCATGGCGCCTGCCCCGCGCCCGCCCCGGCCGGCAGGCGCACAGCCCGCGCGCGAATTGCTGGCGGTGGCCGACCTGGTGGCGGGCTACGGCGCCGACCCGGTCCTGCACGGCGTGAACCTGCAGGTGCGCAGCGGCGAAATGGTGGCGTTGCTGGGCGCGAATGGCGCGGGCAAGTCGACCTTGATGCGATGCCTGGCGGGCCTGCATGCCAGCCAGTCGGGCAGCATGCACCTGGACGGCCATGTGCTGGAGCGGCGCCCCGCCGAAGAGGTGGTGGGCCTGGGGCTGGTGCTGGTGCCGGAGGGGAGGCAGGTGTTTCCCGAACTGTCGGTCCTGGACAACATCCGCCTGGGCGGATTCCTGCACCCCGAGGATCGCGAGGCGCGGGTGCAGCAGATGCTGGACCGCTACCCGCGCCTGCGTGAGCGGCAGCATCAGCGCGCGGGGCTGTTGTCAGGCGGGGAGCAGCAGATGCTGGCGGTGGCGCGCGGCCTGATGGCCAAGCCGCGCGTGCTGCTGCTGGACGAACCCTCGCTGGGCCTGGCGCCGAAGATCATCGCCGAGCTGTTCGCGTCGCTCGATGCCTTGCGGACCGAAGCGATCACGATCCTGCTGGTGGACCAGATGGCCGGACTGGCGCTGGCCCTGGCCGATCGCGCCTATGTGCTGGAGAACGGCAGCGTCGTCGCGGAGGGGACGGCCGCCCAGATCGCCGCCGACGAAAGCCTGGCGGAGGCGTATCTGGGCGGAAAGGGCTGAGCGAGCACCTGGCCGTCGAATGCCGGGTGCGGCTTCAGGCCGCGCCCAGATAGGCCTTCTGCACCGACGGATCGGCGGCCAGGTCGTCGGCCTTGCCCGACAGCACCACCTTGCCGTGCTGCAGCACATAGGCGCGATCCGCCAGCTCCAGCGCCAGGCGCGCGTTCTGCTCCACGATCAGGATGGTGATGCCCTGGTCCTTCCAGCCGAACAGCACGTCGTAGACGAGGTCCACGAACTTGGGCGACAGGCCCATGGACGGTTCGTCGATGCAGACCAGCGTGGGGTTGCGCACCCAGGCGCGCGCCAGCGCCAGCATCTGCTGCTCGCCGCCGGAGAGCGTGCCGGCGGCCTGGTTGCGGCGCTCGGCCAGCCTGGGGAAGGCTTCGTACGCGCGCGCCAGCGAGGCCTGGATGGCCGCCTTTTCCTTGCGTCGCGGCCAGGCGCCCAGCAGCAGGTTTTCATAGACCGACATTTCCGGGAAGACCCGGCGGCCTTCGGGCACGCTGGCCACGCCGCGCTCGATGATGTCGGCGGGCGACAGGCCATCGATGCGCTGGCCGTCCAGCGTGACGGTGCCGCGCGTGGGCTTGACCAGTCCCAGCACCGACTTCACGGTGGTCGACTTGCCCGAGGCGTTGCCGCCCAGCACGGCCACGGTCTCGCCCTGGCGCACGTCGACGCTGACTTCGAACAGGGCCTGCACCGCGCCATAGTGGCAATCGATGCGGTCCACCGACACGCGCACCGGCGCGCCGGCGGCGGGGTTCACGACATCATCCAAGGTGGGCATTGGAGCGCTTCCTTCCTTCGCGAGGGTGGCCGATGTAGGCTTCGACCACCTCGGGGTGATCCAGGGCGTGATCGGGGGTGTCTTCCACCAGCACCTTGCCCTGGTTGAGCACGATCACACGGTCGGCGATGCGCCGCACCAGCGAGAGCTTGTGTTCGATGACCAAGAGGCCGATCTGCGGGAACAGCTTGGGCAGTTGCTCCAGCAGTTCCGTCATTTCGCCCGTCTCGGTGGGGTTCATGCCCGCCGTGGGCTCGTCCAGCAGCAGGTAGGCCGGACGCGAGGCCAGCACCCGCGCGATCTCCAGCCGGCGCCGGTTGGCGTACGAGAGGCTGAAGGCGGGCTGGTCGCGGCGCGGCCACAGGCGGTCGCCGAAGAGCTTGAGTACGTCCGCCGCCGCCGCTTCCTGCGCCGCGCGGCGGCGGCGCCAGAAGGGCAATGACAGCACCGCGCCGGCTGCTTCGCGCACCGGATCGAGCAGGCCGCTCTTGCCATTCGACAGCAATTGCATGTGCGTGCCGACCAGCACGCTGTCCCACACCGTCATGGCGGGGAACACGCGCGAGGTCTGGAAGCTGCGGCCCAGGCCCAGGCGCGCGATGCGCTCGGGCGGCAGGCGGTCGATGCGGCGGCCGTCCAGCGTGATGCTGCCGCTGCTCGGGCGGTCCACGCCGCTGATCAGCTGCACCAGCGTGGACTTGCCCGCGCCATTGGGACCGACCACGGCCAGGGTTTCGCCGGGTCGCAGGCTCAGGCTGACGTTATCGACGGCGCGCACGCCACCGAAGTCGCGCACCACCTTGTCCAGTATCAGGCCTTTTTCCATCATCGTGCTCCCAGCAGGCCTTGCGGCCGCAGGCGCAGGACCAGCAGCAGGACAATGCCATAGGCAATCAGGCGGTATTCACTGAAACCGCGCAGCAGTTCAGGCAGGATCGCCAGCACGAAGCCGGCCAGCACCGCGCCCGTGATGTTCCCCAGTCCGCCCAGCACCGCCATGGTCAGGGCCAGGATCGAGGTATCGACGTAGAAGCTCTCGGGGCTCACCACGGTCTGCGCATAGGCCAGCAGGCCACCCGCGATGCCGGCCAGCGCGCCGCTCAGCGCGAAGGCCAGCAGCAGATAGCGCTTCACCGGCAGGCCGGCGGTGTGCGCGGCCAGGCGGTCTTCGCGGATGGCGCGCCAGGCGCGGCCGATGGGCGAGGACACCACGCGTTCGGCCAGCACCAGGCAGCCCGTGACGATGGCCAGCGTCAGCCAGTAGCGCTGGCTGGCATCGGCGGGCGCCCAGCCGCCCAGCAGCCAGACCTCGGGGCGGGGAATGTTGAAGATCCCCATGGGGCCGCGCGTGACCGAGATCCAGTTGAGGAAGATGAGGCCGCCGATCTGGCCGATGGCCAGCGTGCCCAGCGCCACGGTGTGGCCCGACAGGCGCAGCAGCGGAATGGCGGCCACGGTGGCGACCAGGCTGGCGGATGCGGCCGAGGCCAGCAGCGTGGCCTCCATGGGCCAGCCCAGCGGGCGGGCGATCAGGCCCACCGCGTAGGCACCCACGCCGAAGAAGGCGGCGTGTCCGATGGACAGCACGCCAGCGGTCCCCGACGCGATGGTGACGCTGGCGGCCAACAGCGCAAAGACAAGGCCGTACAGCGACGCCTGGATGACGTAGGCCTGCGGCACGATCACCGGCAGCAATGCCATGACCGCCGCGGCGGCCACCAGGCCCCAGGGCGGCAGCGACCAGACGCGATTGGCGCCGCGCTGGCTGGAGGCCGAGGCGAGCAGGCTGGTGGAAGGCATGGCGCCCGAGGCCGCGCCCGCGCCGCCCAGCCCGGCCAGCGTGCGCTTGCCCAGCAGGCCTTGCGGGCGGACCAGCAGGATCAGCAGCAGCAGGCTGAAGGCGATGGCGTCGCGGTAGCTGTCGCCGACATAGGCGCTGGCCAGCGTCTCGGCGATGCCCAGCGTCAGGCCGCCCACGACGGCGCCGGGGATGCTGGCCAGGCCGCCGATCAACGCGGCGGCGAAGCCCTTCAGCCCGAAGGGCAGGCCCATCTGCGGGAAGACACTTTGGAAGTACAGCGCCACCAGGATGCCGCTGAGCGCGCCCAGCGCGCCGGCCAGGCCGAACGCGAACTGGCCCATGGTGGTGGTGCGGATGCCCATCTGGGCCGCGGCGTCGCGGTCCTGGGCGGTGGCGCGCAAGGCGCGGCCCAGCCAGCTGCGCGCCAGGAACACCGTGAGCAGCACGGTGACGGCCAGGCCGACGAAGAAGATCGTCAGGTCTGTGCTGGTGACGTAGGCGCGGCCGATGAAATAGGTGGTGTCGCCCAACTGCGCCGGAAAGGGCAGGGCATCGGGCGACCAGATGATCTCGGCCAACTGGTCGATGATGGTGCTGATGGCCAGCGTCGACAGGAAGGGCGCGATATAGGCGGCGTTGGCCAGCGGGCGCAGCGCCAGGCGTTCCAGCAGCACGCCCAGCAACGCCACGATGGCGACCGACACGGCGGCAGCGGCGATCAGCGGCAACTGGAACCAGGCAAGCGCCGAATAGGCGATGAAGGCGCCCAGCATGAACAGCGCGCCCTGCGCGAAGTTGATGATGTTGGCGACGCCGAACACCAGCGAAAAGCCGATCGCGATCAGGGCGTAGACCTGGCCGATGGCCAGGCCGTTCAGGACCTGGCTGAAGAAGAGTTCCATCCGTGTGTTCCCGGCAATGGCGCGGGCCCTTCAGTGCGAAGGGCCCGCTGGGGACTGCAGCAATCAGGGTGAGGCGATCAGTTCGGCTTGTAGAGTTCGTACTTGCCGTTGCGCACCTGCAGCAGCGTCGGAATCTTGTTGATTTCGCGCTGGGCATCGTACTTCGTCTCGCCGGTCACGCCTTGATAGGCGGGGCCGTTCAGCAGCGCGTCGCGCACCGCTTGCGGCGTGACGGGCTTGCCCGACTCGGCCACGCGGCGGATGGCGGCGATGCCGACGTTGGCGGCGTCGTAGGCGCGGGCCGACCACTGGTCGGGCGCCGAGCCGAACTTGGCGGTGTAGGCGTCCACGAATGCCTTGTTCTTGGGGTCGCCGGCGAAGAACTCGGTGTACAGGATCAGGCCTTCGGCCGACTCACCCGCCAGTTCCAGGTAGCGCGGATTGCTCAGCGTGTCGGGCGAGCCGATGGGCGTCTTCAGGCCGGCCTGGCGCAGCTGCTGCGTCAGCACGCCGCCTTCCTGGTAGTGCACGGCCAGGAACACGGCATCGGGGTTCAGCGACTTGATCTTGCTGACCAGCGGACGGAAATCGCGCGCGTTGGGCGCCACGGGTTCGAGCAGCAGGACCTTGCCGCCGGCCTGTTCGACCGCTTCCTTGGTGGTTTTGGCGACGAACTGGCCCCAGTCGTCCTGGAAGTAGGGGATCACGACCGTCTTGGCCTTGAGTTCCTTCAGGATGATGTCGGCATGCACCTTGGCGACCTGGTCCATGCGGTACACGTTGCGGAAGGTGTACTCGCTGGCCTTGGTGTAGTCGGGGTGCGAGGAGCTGGGGCTGATCTGCGGGATGTGGGCTTCCGACAGGGCCGGGGCCGCGGCCACCGAGGCGGTGGTCGAGAAGGTGCCGATGGCCAGCACGACGCCCGGCGTGGACGCGTATTTCTGGCCGATGGTGGCGGCTTCCTTGGGCAGGTTGCGGTCGTCTTCGACCAGCAGTTCCAACTTGCGGCCGCTCACGCCGCCTGCGGCGTTGGCCTGTTCCACGGCCAGTTGCACGCCGTCGCGGAAGCGCGTGCCGTTGGCCGCGACGTTGCCGGTCAGCGGGGCGAAAAGGCCGATCTTGAGCGGATCACCCGACTGGGCGGCGGCCGGCGAGGCGAAGGGCAGCGCCAGCGTGGCGGCCAGGGCGACGTGCGTGAGAAGCTTGAAGGAGCGCATGGAATGTTCCAAATCTAAAATAATCAATAGGAACTAAAGACTGCATTTCTTAGACGGGCAGGTTATCACCGGGCAGGCCCAGCCGCGCAATTGAATGGTCATATCTATATGACTGTTTTTCTTATATGAGGCCTGGCGATATAAGAAAACCGTAAGGTCTTCCCGGGGCAAGCGGCTGGCGCGGGGCAGGAAGACGGCAAGGGTAATCTATAATAAGAACCATTCCCATGCTGCGGTGCGCCGTCAGCGCCGCATCTCCCCTCGTTACTCCCCGCTCGCCATCATGGCTTCCGATATCGCGCACCCGCTGCTGCACACCCTGTTCAGCGAGCATCACCGCTGGCTGACCGCCAGGTTGCTGCGCCATGTGCAGGACCGGCACGATGCCGAGGACCTGTGCGCGGAGACGTTCTTCCAGCTGCTGTTCCATCGCACCGACCTGTCGGCCATCGAGCACCCGCGCGGCTTCCTGATGCGCATCGGCCAGCGGCTGGTCTACCGGCGCTATCGCGAGCGTGAGCTGGAACGTGTGTGCATGGAGGCGCTGGCGCAGGGCGCGCCCGAAACCGCCCCATCCCCGGAAGAGCTGGCCTTGCTGGTCGAGGCCGTGGCGCAACTGGACGCCGCGCTGTATGGCCTGCCGGCCGCCGCGCGTGCCGCGTTCTTCTACAGCCAGGTCGACGGCCTGGGCTACGACGAGATCGCCCGGCGCCTGGATGTCACCCCGCGCACCGTGGCGCGCTACATGAAGCAGGCGCTGCAATGCTGCCTGCGCAACGGGCTGTTCTGAGCGCCATGGCGCAGGACGAACAGGCGCGTGCGTTGGACCAGGCCATGGATTGGATGGTGCGGCTGAACTCGGGCCGCGCCCAGGCGCGCGACCATGCCGCCTTCGCACGCTGGCGCGAGTCGTCGCCCGCGCATGATGCCGCCTGGACGCGCCTGCAGGAACGACTGGGGCAGTCGCTGCGCGCCATCGAACAGCTCGATTCGCGCCTGCCGGGACAAGACGCGCGCATTGGCAACCTGTTGCGCCAACCCATGCGCCGCTCCGCGCTCAAGGCCCTCCTGGCCGCGGTGGGCGTCGGCACGGGCGCCTGGCTGGCCGATCGCGTGGTGCCGCTGGGCACCCTGACGGCGGATCTGCAGACCCGCACCGGACAGCGCCGCGCCTTCGCGTTGGCGGATGGCAGCCAGCTGGCGCTGAACGCGAGATCGGCGGTGGACGTGGACGTGGCCGCCGCCACGCGCCAGGCAGTGTTGCGCGAAGGGGATGTCGTCGCACGTGTGTCGCCCGCCGCCGAGCGGCCGTTCCTGCTGATGGCGCGCCATGTCAGCGTGGTCGCGCGGCAGGGACGCTTCCTGGTCAGCCAGGGGGAGGCGCGCACGCGCGTCTTCGCGCTGGCGGAAACCTTGCAACTGCGCGCGGCAGCGGGCGGCGAGCGTGAGCTGCTGCCGGGCCGCGGCGTCACCGTCGATGCCCTGGGCCGCTGGCAGCCCGTGACGGGCTCGGCCACCGGCGCGGAGTGGGAGCAGGGCTATCTGTCCGCCTCGCCCTTGCCGCTGGGCGAGGTCGTGGCGGCGCTGCGGCGCTACACCCCGGCGGTCCTGCGCGTGTCGCCCGAGGCCGCCGCGCTGCCGGTACAGGCCAGCTTGCCGCTGGATGACGTCGACCGCGCCCTGCGCGCGCTGGTGGATACCCAGCCCATCACGGTCCGCCGCTACAGTCCCTGGTGGATCACCCTCGACACCCAGCGGGGCGCGTAGCGACCCTCGCCAGCGCGGACATGCTGCCCGGCATGCCTGCGCATTTGTATCAATTTGAAAGCCCGTGTCATGTCGGGGCGTGAAAACCGCACTCCTGTCTGAACGCAATCTACGCAGGAGTTCTTTCATGCATGACCGGATGTGGGCCGCCGTGGCCCTGGGGGCCGCGCTGGCCTCTCCCCAAGCGCTTGCCCAGGCGGCACTGCCCGATGGCGGCGCGCCGCGCAGTTACGCCGTGGCCGCCGGCCCCCTGGGGCCGGTGCTGAACCAGATCGTGACCGGCACCGGCCTGGCCCTGTCGGTGCCGCCTGCGCTGGTCGAGGGACGCATGAGCGCGGGGGTGGCTGCCACGTTGGCGCCGGTCGATGCCTTGCGCACCGCCTTGCGTGGCACGGGCCTGGTGCTGGTGGCGACCCCCAGCGGCGCGCTCAGCGTGCAGCCGGCGCCCGTTCCCGCGGCGGGCGGCGTCACGCATCTGGCGCCGGTTTCTGTCGAGGCGCCCCGGCTGGACGCCACGTCGGAAGGCACCCAGTCCTATACCGTGCGCGCCGTGTCGGTAGGCAAGGAGGTGGTGTCGCTGCGCGAAATGCCGCAGTCCATCTCGGTCGTGACACGCACGCAGATGGATGACCAGAACGTCGTGTCGTTGGGTGACGCCATGCGCTACGTCACCGGCATCCGCGTGCTGTCCACCTCGACGGGCGTGGTGAACCTGCGCTCGCGCGGCTTTCGCCTGAACAACTACCTGATCGACGGCATGCCCTTGCGCGGTGGCCAGGGCATGTGGGGCAGCGCGCTGATGGACATGGCGCTGTATGACCGGGTCGAGGTCTGGCGAGGCCCGGCGGGCCTGCTGGAAGGCGCAGGCGAACCCAGCGGCACGATCAACCTGGCGCGCAAGCGCGCACAGGCCGATGCGGCGATGCGCGCCACGGCGATGGCCGGGTCGTGGGACCGTTATCGGGCCGAGCTGGACACCACCGGCAGCCTGAACGAGCAGGGCACCTTGCGCGGCCGGTTCGTGGCGGTATACGACAAGCGCCGCAGCTTCGTCGACACCATCAACCAGGAAAGCCGCACGGTCTATGGCACGCTGTCCTATGACGTCGATGCCAGCACCACGCTGAGTGCCGGCATGACCGTGCAGCGCGGCGACTCGGTGGCCTTCGCCGGCCTGCCGCTGATGGCGGGCGGCGGTTCGCCCGACGTGAGCCGCAGTACCTTCCTCGGTTCGCGCCATGGCGTGAAGGAAGACCGCGCGCACAGCGCCTTCCTCGACCTGGAGCGCCGCCTGGAGAACGGCGGCACGTGGCGCACGCAGCTCAACCAGACCGTCACGCGCAACGACATGGCGCGCTACATCTCCAACAGCATGATCGATCCGGTCACGCGCCTGGTCACCATCGAAGGCGCGCGCCAGAAATCCGTGCAGATCAACCGCGCGGTGGACAGCTACCTCAGCCTGCCTTTCCAGGCCTGGGGCCAGTCGCACACGGTGACGGTCGGCGCGAACTACCAGGTGTTCAAGGGCGGCCAGATCCAGCAGCGCTTCGCCACGTGGCGCGTGCCGGTGGATGCGCCGCCGCAGGACCTGCGCATGCCCGAAGGCGCGATTGGCGACCCTCCCGAACCCAAGACCATCGAATACGGCGCCTATGCCAATCTGCGCCTGCGCCCGGTGAGCGGCGTCACGTTCCTGGCGGGCGCGCGCATGGCCTGGTGGGACAACAAGGATCCCGATGCGCCGGAGAACCGCCAGCGCATCGATGGCCGCTTCGTGCCCAACCTGGGGCTGATCGTCGACCTGGACGACAGGTTCTCGGTGTATGCCAGCTACAACCGGATCTTCAGCCCGCAGACCGAGCGCTTCGTGGCGGGCGGCTTCCTGTCGCCGCGCACGGGCGAGCAGGTCGAGCTGGGGGTGAAGGGTGAGTTCCTGGACGGCCAGCTGACCGGCCATGTCGCCGTGTTCCGCATCGACGACAAGGGCCGCGCGGTGGACGATCCGCAGAACGAGGATTACTCGCTGGCGGCCGGCCACGTGCGCAGCCAGGGCGTCGAAGCCGAGCTCAGCGGGCGGCTGACGCCGCGCTGGGACATGACCGCGGGCTATGCCTATACGTCCACACGCCATCGCGACGGCCTGCCGGACATGCTGGGCCAGCCTTTCGATTCGACGTTCCCGCGCCACCAGTTCTCGCTGTGGACGCGCTATCGCCTGGGTCAGGAAGCCGGGCGCGGCGTCTTCGTGGGCGGCGGCGTGCGCACCTCCAGCGCCACCTACGCCGAGTACAGCGGCGAGCGCTACCAGCAGGGCGGCTTCTCGGTGGTGTCCTTGCAGGCGGGCTATGCCTGGGGGCCGGACGTCTCGGCCGCGCTCACCGTGAACAACGTTTTCGACAAGCGCTATTTCGAACGGTATGCGGGCGGCTCGAATCGCCAGACCTACTTCGGTGAACCGGCGAACGTCATGCTGACGTTGCGCGGGAAGTTCTAAAAAAAACGCGGCGCCCACCCGGATTTCCGGGACGGTGCGCCGCGCTGAAGCGCGGCTAGCCGCCGCGTTTCAAGGGGAAGCGCAACCCGCATGGGCCCGCCGGGGCATGCGTGCTGCACTGATGGGAAGTCTACGGAAATCGCGCCGCGCCGGTGCGATCAAATACGCATATGCTTGTGCGCCTATGCAAATGACTCAAGGTTGAAAAGGGTTGAAAAGACGGCAAGGGCCTGCGGTTGTTGCCGAAACTGGAACGGTGCATTGCGGCAAAAAAGGGCCCCCACGCCGCGCCTTCGGCTTGCTGCCCCCCGAGGGGGCCGCTTTTGCCTTGGGACGGCCCGGCGGCAAAAAAAGGGCCGATAGCCATGCCGCTGTCACGGCGCGCGGGCTAAGGTGACGGCATTGCCCGTTCTCGCCTTTGCTTTCCGCCATGCCTTTTGCCGTTACCGAAGCCTGCATCCAGTGCAAGTACACCGATTGCGTCGCCGTCTGCCCCATGGACTGCTTCTTCGAGGGACCGAACTTCCTCGTCATCAATCCTGTTGAATGCATCGACTGCTCGGTCTGTGTGCCGGAGTGCCCGGTGGGCGCGATCATCAACGTGGCCGAGGCCACCGATGCGCAGCAGCCCATCGTGGCCTTGAACGCGGCGCTGTCTCAGGACCCGCGCTGGACGCGGATCAGCAAGGTGAAGGAACCGCTGCCCGATCACGCCGCCTGGCGCGGCGTGCCGGACAAACTGCACCTGCTGGCCTATCCGGAATGAAGCGGCCAGGCGGCGCGTGCCCCGCGAGGGACACGCACGCACATGCTCAGCGCGCGGCGCCGCGTTGCTTCAGGCTGGCAGCCAGTTGTTCCAGCGGCGCCTTGGCGGCTTCGATGTCCTCCTGCCACTCGGTGCCCGACTTGTAGGCCAGGATATCCGCGAACGCGTTGGCCGCCTTCAGGAACTCGGGGTCCTTCAGCGAGGCCTCCAGCGCCGCCTGCAGCTTCCCGCGGATGTCCGCCTGCACGTCCTTGTGGATGGCCAGGCCGCGATCCGATGGCACGACGACGTCGAAGCCTTCTTCCTTGGCCGTGGGCACATTCGGCAGCATGGGTGCGCGCTTGTCCATGAACTGCGCCAGGATGCGCAATTTCACCGATTCCGACTCAGGCTTGGGCACCGCCGTGTGGCTGGCGAAGATCATGTCGACGTGGCCGCCGATCAGCGCGATCTTCGATTGGCCCGTGCCGGTGAAGGGTACTTCCGTGAGCGCGGCGCCGCTTTCCTGGATCAGCAGGTTCAGCGCCACGCCGCCGTTGCTGCCCAGGCCGTTCTGGCCGATGGTGGCAGTTGTCTTGCCCGACTTGACCGCCGCCACCAGGTCCTTCAGCGAGGCATGGGGGCTGTCGTCGCGTGCCACCAGCAGGGTCGGGTCGCTGACCACGCGGCCGATCAGCGCGAACTGGTCGGGGTCATAGGGCGTGGCCTGCACCAGCGGCATGAAGTTCATGGGCGGCGTGTTGACCATGGCCACCGTGTAGCCATCCTTCGCGGCACGCTGGACATAGGTGTTGGCGATGGCGCCGGACGCGCCGGGCTTGTTCACCACGATGATGTTGGCCTTGGGCGACAGGTGCTTCTGCAGATAGGGCGCCAGCACGCGGGCCAGGATGTCGGTTTCGCCGCCGGCCGCGAAGCCGACGACCAGTTCGATGGGCTTGTCATCGGGCCAGGCGGCCAGCGCCGGCGAACAGAGGCTGAGCAGGAGGGCGGCGGATGCAGCGCCGCGGTGAAGAGGGCGGATCATGGTGTCTCCTCGGACTTGTTTTGTTTTGGTAGGACGGTGGCCGCGGGGGGCCGGAATCTACAGCAGGCAGTCGGGCTGCTCGCGCACGATGGCGTCGTAGATGGGTTGGAAATGCAGCCAGGCCATGAATGGCGTGGCCAGGTGCTTCTTCGAATGCAGCGCGGCGGCGGGGTCGATCATCTTCAGCGGCGAACCCGTGGCTTCCGCCTTCAGCTGGATCTCGCAGGCGCGTTCGGCGGCGATGAACCACCACGCGGCCTCCTCGATCGATTCGCGGCCGGCCGAGAACAGGCCGTGGTTCTGGTGGATGGCGATCTTGGCCCGGCCGAAAGCCTGGGCCACCGCGTGGCCCTTCTTGTCATCGACCACCACCGCGCCGGCCTCTTCCGTGATCAGGGCCTGGTCCTCGTAGAACCCGCAAGCCGTCTGCGTGATCGGGTCGAGCGGGCGGCCCAGCGCGGCCCAGGCCATGCCGTTGGTGGTGTGCGCGTGGCAGGAGGCCATCACGTCGGGGTTGGCCTCATGGATGGCCGAGTGCAGCACGAAACCGGCGCGATTCACGGCCCAGCTGCCTTCCAGCACGGTGCCGGCGTGGTCGACCAGCAGCATGTCGCTGGCGCGGACGCGGCCGAAATCCATCGCGAAGGGATTCGTCCAGTACAGGTTCGGATGCTCGGGATCGCGCACCGTCACGTGGCCCGCGAAGCCATATTCATAGCGGAACTTGGCGAACACGCGACAGACGGCGGCCAGGCGCTGGCGGCGGTGCCAGCGTTCGGCCTCGATGGAGTCGAACTTGGGATAGGCAGGGAAATAAAGGTTCTCCTGCTTGGGCCGGTAGACGGTTTCCTGCGTAGCCTGCATGGATCACTCCTGTAGTAAGGCTCCCGGCGGCTGCGCCGGGGCGACACGAGCAGGGATTCTAGGGAGTGGCCTAACATGGCTGCCAATCACAAAAAACACGGCGGTCATAAAGCCCGCTTATGGAGACATCGCCATGCATTCCCGCATACAGCTGCGCCACCTGGAAGCCTTCCATGCCGTGATGCTGTCCGGGTCGATCACGGGGGCGGCGGGACTGCTGAACGTCACGCAACCCGCGGTCAGCGCCACGATCAAGCATTTCGAGCAACGCCTGGGTTTCACGCTGTTCCGCCGCCAGGGCGGCCGCCTGGAGCCTTCGCCCGAGGCGCGGGCCCTGCTGCCCGAGGTGCAGGACATCTTCGGGCGCATTTCCGGACTGGAGCGTTTCAGCCAGGATCTCGCCGAGGGCATCCAGGGCTCGCTGTCGATTGCCGCCAGCTCGCCCATTGCCAATGCCTGGCTGGCGAAGTCGGTCGCCGAGTTCGTGAAGACCCGTCCCAACGTACGGGTCTCGCTGCAATCGATGGATTCCAACCTGATCGCGGAGCGGCTGCTGAATGAGCAGGTCGACCTGGGCGTGGCGTTCGCGCCCGGCGAGCACCAGGGCATCGCGTCGCTGCGCATCGCCGACGCGGTGCTGGGCTGTATCCTGCCCGGCACCCATCCGCTGGCGGCTCTGCCCGCCATCACCATCGACGACCTGCTGCCCTATCCGGTCATCACCTACGTGCCGCAGGCGCTGCTGCGGCACCGCTTGGGCGAGTTCCTGCAGCGTCCGTTGAACATCCAGCTGGAGGTCTCGACCTCCATGACGGGCATCGTGCTGGCCTTCCACGGCGCGGGCGTGGCGCTGGTGGAGTCCAGCCTGTTGGGCGCGCTGCCGATTCCGGGACTGGTGCGCCGGCCTCTGGTGCCGGACATCCAGGTGCAGAGCCACCTGCTCTGGAGCACGCTGCGGCCGCAGCGGACCTTGTCGAAGATGTTCGTGCAGCACCTGACGGGCGG
The DNA here is from genome assembly GCF_900089455.2 of Orrella dioscoreae. NCBI lineage: Bacteria > Pseudomonadati > Pseudomonadota > Betaproteobacteria > Burkholderiales > Alcaligenaceae > Orrella > Orrella dioscoreae. The sequence goes on along the minus strand of NZ_LT907988.1, from coordinate 4,574,634 downwards.
GGCCGGCACGGAAGGCGCCGCCCCCGGCCTGGCGCCCTGACGCCGGCCAGGCGCCGCGGCGGGGGTCAGGCCTGCGGGTCAGGCCAGCACGACTTCCACGTGCGCGCGGCGCAGCGCGTCCCAGCCCTCGGCATTGTCCTTGTGCCGGTTGGTGACCAACGCGTCGATGTCCTGTGCATGGGCATACGCCACGCGGCTGGCGTGGCCGACCTTGCTGTGGTCGGCCAGGATCACCAGGCGCTTGGCCTGGACCACCATGGCCCGCGCGATGGCGGCTTCCGCATGCTCGAAGCTGGTCGCGCCATGCTCGGCGCTGACGCCCACGGGTGACAGCAAGGCGATGTCCGCGCGATAGCGGTGGATTTCCGACACCGTCACGTCGCCGCAGGTCGCGGCCAGCGAGGTGTTGACCTGGCCGCCCAGCAGGATCACGTGGTTGGCCGGCCGGGCGGCCTGGCCTGCCGCCATCTGCTGGGCAACCAGCAGGCCATTGGTGATCAACGTGATGCCGGTCATGGCGGACAGTTCTTCCGCCAGCAGCGCCGTGGTGCTGCCCGCGTCCACGAAGAGCGTCTGGCCGGGTTGCACCAGCCTTGCCGCGGCACGCGCGATGGCGCGCTTTTCCTTGGCGCGCACGGTCTGGCGCACGGCCAGCGGCGGCTCGGGTTCGTCGTTGGTGGCGATGATGCCACCGTGCACGCGGCGCAGCACGCCTTCCGCTTCCAGTTCCAGGATGTCGCGGCGCACGGTCTCGCGCGAGACGCCGAGGTCCTGGACGATGCGATCGGTGCTGACCTGGTTGAACGAGGAAAGCAGGCTGCGAATGCGGTGCAGTCGGGTTTCTTGAAGCATGGTCGATTCTTGTTGGTGATTATCAGGCCATCCGGCTGTCCGGCCGCGCGAGCATCCGGGTCAGCAGGGCGATGGTAGCAACGATGGCCATGATGCAGGTGGAAAACGCGGCGGCCTGTGAGGTCAAGCCGGCCTCATCGAGGCGCATGACCGTGACGGCGGCCAGCGGCAGCGACGGTGTGACAAGAAAGATGACGGCCGACAGGGTCACCATGGCGCTCATGAACAGGAAGAGGCCCACCGACACCAGCGTGGCGCGCAGCCAAGGCAGGTAGACGTCGCGCAGGACGCGCAGCGTGCCGCCGCCCAGCACCGCCACGGCGTCTTCCAGCGATCCGGGCACCTTGCGCATGCCGGTCATCATGGCGGCATAGCCCTGCGTGTGGAAGTGGATGAGGTTGCACAGGATGATGGGCACGGCCGTGCCATAGAGCGCGCCCCAGGGCATGGTCGCCGAGTTGAACGCCAGCGCGTAGGACAGGCCCAGCACCAGGCCCGGCACTGCCACCGGCATCGCCGACAGCAGCGCCGCCAGGCTGGCCAGCGGACCCGGCCGGCGGCGGATCGCGAAGGTCAGCATGAACAGCAGCGCCACGCCCAACCCGGCCGCGGCCGCCGAGATCCACACCGAGGTCCACAGCGATTCATAGGCACCCGTCATGTCCAGCGCGTAGTGGCGCAACGTGAAGGTCATGCGATAGGGCCACAGGCGCATGAAACTGGAGAACACCACGATGCCCACCACCAGGGCCACGCAGGCCGCGGCCAGCGCGCTGATCGCGAAGACCGGCACGTCGCGCGCGGGCAGCCAGGCTGCCGATGGCGGAATCGCCGACTCGCCGCCCATGCGGGCCTGGCGCCTGGCCGTGCCGCGCTCGATCCACACGGCCAGCGCGGCGGGCAGCAAGAGCAGGATGCCCACCACCGCGCCCATGCCGAACTTCATCTGGCCGCTGACCTGGTTGTAGATCTCGGTGGCCAGCACGGAAAAGTCGCCGCCGATGACCACGGCGTTGCCGAAATCCGTGATGGTGACGGTGAACACGACGAATGCCGCGCTGAGCAGTCCGTAGCGCGCGCCGGGCAGCGTGATATCCAGGAATTGGCGCCAGCCGCCCGCGCCCAGCACCTCGGCGGCTTCGTACTGCCGCGCATCGCTTTGGCGCAACGCGACCCGGATGATCAGGATGGCCTGTGGCAAGGCATAGAGGATGTCGGCCAGCATCAGCCCCCAGAAGCCATAGATGTCGGGTCGGATGCCCAGCATCTTGCCCACCAGCCCGTTGCGGCCCAGCAGGAAAATGAGGCCCAGGCCCAGCACCAGCGAGGGCGCGATGACCGGCAGTTGCAGCAGGGTGGCGATGATGCGCTTGCCCGGCATCGCGCAGCGCTCCAGGCCGTAGGCCACGATGAAGCCCAGCGTGACGGTGATCGCGGTGACGGCGGCGCCCAGCAGCATGCTGTTGCGCGCCGCGCGCCAGATGCCGGGCATGTCGGCCAGCGCCAGATAGTTGCCCAGGCCGGGCTGGCCGCTGCCGTCCTCGATGAGGCTGCGCCAGGCGATGCCCAGCATGGGCAGCGCGAAGAAGATCGCCAGCACGAGCAGGGGCACCCACAGGCACAGGCGCGGCAGCCAGCGTGCCAGGCCGCGCTCGGGAACGGCGGCGGGAAGCGGCGCGCTCACTGGAGCACCTTCTTGCTGCGCACGTCGATATTCGCCCTTGGGGCGGCCCGGCGCGCTCATGCGTGGCCTCGCGTCTCGGGCACCCAGGCGTGCTCGGCCTGGGCCAGCGCGACGTCCACCGTCTGGCCGGCCTCCCACGCGATGCTGCCATCGGTCTCGGCCAGCAGCTCCCGGCCGCGCCAGGCGAGGCGCACGTGCTGGCGCGCGCCCAGGAACACCACGGCGCGGATGCGCCCGGCCCCGCCTTGCCGCGGCAGCAGCCGCAGGTGCTCGGGCCGCACGCACAGCAGGCCGTCGCGCGGCAGGGCTGGCTGGGCGTCGGCCGCGTCCGGCGCCGTGGCGAGCAGCAGTGCGGCCTCGATGGCGGGCAGCAGGTTGCCGTGGCCCATGAATTCCGCCACGAAGCGGGTGCGGGGCCGCAGATAGAGCTCCCGCGGCGGGCCGGCCTGCTCGATGCGGCCATTGTTCATGCACACGATGGTGTCGGCCAGTTCCATGGCTTCTTCCTGGTCGTGCGTGACCATCAGCGTGGGGATGCCCAGGCGCTGCTGCATCTCGCGCAGCTCGTGGCGCAGGCCGGCGCGCACGCGCGCATCCAGCGCGGAGAGCGGTTCGTCCAGCAGCAGCAGGGAAGGCTCGACGGCCAGCGCGCGGGCAATCGCCACGCGCTGCTGCTGGCCGCCCGAGAGTTGCGCGGGATAGCGGTCGCCCAGGCCCTCCAGGCGGACCAGCGCCAGCAGCCGGGCCACGGCCTCGGCCTGGGCGGCGGGGGCGGTCTTGCGGATCTTCAGGCCGTAGGCGATGTTCTGCGCGGCGGTCATGTGCGGGAACAGCGAATAGGACTGGAACACGATGCCGAAGCCGCGGTCGCGCGCGGGCAGCGCGGCCAGGTCGCGGCCGTCCAGGCCGACCGTGCCGCTGTCAGCCTGCATCAGGCCGGCGATGATGCGCAGCAGCGTGGTCTTGCCGCAGCCGCTGGGCCCCAGCAGGCAGACGAACTCCGATGCGCCCAGCGTGAGGGAGATATCCGCCAGGGCGTGCTGGGTGCCGAAGCGCTTGTTGAGATTCTGGATGGAAAGGGACATTCGGGTTCTGGTCTGGCGGTTGGCCTGGGAAGAAATGGGAACAAACGGGAAGGGGACGGGCCATGCCCGTCCCCGGCGCGGGCGCGATCAGCGCCAGGGCCTAGAAGCCGTCCTGGCCCATCGCCGGATCGCTGATGCCGTCCTTGCCCGTTTCCACGCGGCCGGCGTAGCGGCGCGAGTAACCGGGCAGGTCGGGGCAGGTGACGACGAAGTCGTACCAGCGGTCGCTGCCGGACAGGTCCCAGGCCAGCGTCTCGCTGCCGCCCGCGCCGACCGTGGCGTTCCACGGGCCGTCGTAGCGGTAGGCCTTGGCCTGCACGTGCAGGCGGGCGTCGACCGAGGCGGCATTCATCAGCGTGACGGCCAGGTTGCCCTGGCTGATCTCGTAGCACACGCGCACCTCGGGGTCCGGCGCCTGCGTATTGCGCTGCAGGGACAGGTCGCCGGTGAAGCCGCGGTGAAAGCCGTTGGGGCCCAGCACCCACAGGTCGTAGCGCCCGCCGTTGTCGGCGCTGGCGGCCCAGCTGTCGTCCAGCTGCTTGCCGGCTTCCACCATGTAGCGGCGCGGCGCGCGGTCCAGGTTCAGCTTGTCGTACACATGGAAGACCGCCGCCTGCGTGCCCGTGTTCGAGAAGATGAGGCGCACCGTGCCGTTGACGAGATCGGTCCGCGCGCTGGTGTGCAGCTCATAGGGCAGGGCGCGCGAGGGCCGCGTGCCGGGGGCCTGGCGCGGCAGCGCCTGGGGCGAGGGCAGCGTGACCTGGGCCAGCGCCTGCTGCGCGGTCCGCAGGCCGTCGGCATCGGCCTTGGACTTGCGCCCGCCCAGCGTCTCCAGCGGCGCGTCGTTGGGCGTGGCGAAGTTGAAGGCCGTGGTCAGGTCGCCGAACACCGCGCGCCGGTACGGGCTGATGTTGGTCTCCTGCACGCCGAAGCGGGCCTCCAGGAAGCGCAGCACCGAGGTGTGGTCGAAGTGCTGCGAGTTCACCCAGCCGCCGCGGCTCCACGGCGACACCACATACATCGGCACGCGCGGTCCCGGACCGTAGCAGTCGGCGTCGGGCGTGGGCATCGAGGTGCCGGCGATGGGCTGCGCGATGTAGTACTCGGACGTCATCTGTTCGGCGGGCAGCGTCGTCTTGCCGTGCGCGTCGGCCGGGTCGAAGGCCTTGAGCGAGGGGGCGCAGGGGGGCGGATAGTGGTCGAAGTAGCCGTCGTTCTCGTCGAAGTTGATGAGCAGCACGGTCTTGCTCCAGACATCGGGGTTCGCCGTGAGCGCATCCAGCACTTCCTGGATGTACCAGCCGCCCTGCACCGGGCTGGAATTGCTGGGGTGTTCGGAATAGGCCGACGGCGCGATCACCCAGGTGACCTGGGCCAGCTTGCCGGCCAGGATGTCGTCCTTGAAGGTGCCCAGGAAGCCGTTGTCCGGCATCGTGTTGGCGATGCCCTTGTACAGCGGGTTGCCGGTGTTGTCGCTGGCCGGGTCGTAGGCCGGATTGTTGGCGTTGCTGCGGTCGTGATAGACCGGCTTGCCCGAATCCAGGTTGGCCTGGCGGTACTGCTTGAAGCCCAGCAGCGGGTTGTCCGTGAAGTTGTCGGGCATGTTCTGGTAGACCATCCAGCTCACGCCGGCGGCTTCCAGGCGCTCGGGATAGGTCGTCCACGAGAAGCCCGTGGTCGCCAGGTTGGTGGTGCTGTTCAGGGTGTCCCAGACGTTGTTCACCACCACGCGGCCGTCGTTGACGGTCGCGCCGTTGGTGCCGGTCCAGTGGAACAGGCGGTTGGAGTTCGTGCCGCCGTGCAGCGAGCAGAAATAGCCGTCGCACAGCGTGAAGGCGTTGGCCAGCGCGGTTTGGAAGGGCAGTTCCTGCTCGGTGAAATAGCCCATCGATTGCTGCTGCTTGTAGCGCGGCCACTCGAACATGCGGCCCTGGTTCCACGCGTCGCGCGCATCGATCCAGGCGTGCGGCGTGCCGGACACGCGCTGGGCGTTGCCGCTGGACTGGTCCAGGTGATAGGGCAGGATGGGCTTGCCGTTGCCATTGAGCTGCTGCAGCACGTTCAGGCCGTTGGGCACCGGAATGGTGTGGCGGTCGCCGAAGCCGCGCACGCCGGCCAGCGTGCCGAAGTAGTTGTCGAACGAGCGGTTTTCCTGCATCAGGATCACCACGTGTTCCACGTCGCGGATGGTGCCGGTCCGGTTGTTGGCCGGAATGGCCAGCGCGCGCCGGATGCTGGGCGGAAAGAGGTTGAGCGCGGCAGCCGAGGCCGCGGTGCCCGCGGTCGTGCGCAGGAATTTGCGTTTGGATGCGTCAATCATGTCGATGCTTCTGCCAGGATGAGTTGGGGCCGGGGGTCACGGGGCGCAGCGCAGTTGCGGCGCGGGCGGCGGCGTGCCGGGCTCGCCCGGCTGGGTCGGCGTGTCGGTGGCGGGCGGTTCGTCGTGGTCGCTGCCGCCGCAGGCCGACAGCAGGCAGGCCAGCGCCAAGGCGGCCGCCAGGCGGGAGGAAGAAAGAAGCGTCATGGCGTGGGGTTCCTTTGAACGGTTCAGGGCTGCAGCGTGTGCAGGGGGCGGCCGGCGCGATAGATCGAGACCAGTTCCTGCTCGGTCAGCACGCGGTTCCACAGCGCCAGTTCGTTGAAGTCCATCTGGCCGCGCGGCGAGCCCGCGTTGTTTTCCTTGGTGATGTAGGAGCCGGTGCCGTCCTCGGCCAGCGAGAAACCGGTGCCCAGTCCCGGCACGAAGTTGCCCAGGGCGGCCGAGAAAGCGAGGCTCTTGATCTGCTGGCCCTTCACCGGGTCGAACACATAGCTGGTGAACGTGCGCGCGCTGCGGTCGACCACCAGCGCCAGGTAGGCCCACTGGTTGTCGGTCAGTGCATGGCCGCTGTTGTCGATGCGGCCCGAGCCGCCCAGGTTGAAGCGCAGTTCGCAACCGTTCCACAGGCCGATGGTGATGCCCGGGTTGCCGCCGCTGTGCCAGTTCTTGTTCGAGAAGATCGGCACGCCGTTGCTCAGGCTGCGCGCGCACAGTCCGTTGCTGCGGAACCAGAAGCCCACCGTGAACTGCGTGTTGTCGGTGATGTCGCCCGCGTTCTGGCGCAGGCGGTAGCCGGCCACGCCATCAGCGCCCACGACGGTGGTGTCGAGGCGCCAGGCGGGGCTGGTCCAGCGGCCCAGGAAATTGTCGGCGGGCAGGGCGCTGCCGCCGTCCGCCGAGGCATCCCAGGGGACGAGGGTCGACAGGCCGGTGGCGTCGACTGGCGTTGCGCCGTCGAAGCTGTAGTAGCTGCGCAGGCCATTGGTCAGCGTGGTGGCCAGCGGCATCGGCGTCACGAAATCGATGCGGGCGGGCCAGGACATGACGGCGTCGCCCGACACCAGGGTGTAGCGGTAGGCGTGGCGGCCATCCTGTGCGGCGGGCAGGGCGTCGTCCAGGTAGCTGCGCGTCTCGGGCGGCAGCACGGCGATCTCCTGGCCATCGCGCAGCAGGCGCAAGGCCTCGGCGGGCGTGCCCTCGATCTGCCAGGACAGCGCCAGGCTGGCCTTGTCGGCGCCGGCCTGGGCCGTCGCCGCGCGCAGCGCCAAGGATGCCTGCAGCGCCTGGCCTTCGAAGGCATAGGCGCTGCTGTCCACCGGCACCGCCAGGTGCCGCAGGACGGTCGGGGCGATGTCGGTGATCGCGGCTCGGGCGTACAGCGCGTCCGGGGTCTGCGGGGCGGCCGGATCCGTGCCCAGCGCGCCCAGCGTCGCGTTGCTGGCAATGAAGGTGGTCTTGCTGTCCACCGCTTGCGTGCCGGTGGCCGAGCCGTAGCGGTCGGCGCCATAGCCGGTGGTCACCAGCACCAGCCACGATTCCTTCGGGTGCGTGGCCAGGCGGTCATCGAGCTGCGTGCGCAGGCGCGTGACGGCCGTGGCCAGCGTGGCAATGGCCTGGGCGGGCGCGCCGGGCGCGCTCAGTTGCGCGACCGTCAGGTCGTAGCCCTGGGCCACCATGTCGCCCGCCTGGCGGGTCACGCAATCGATGGCCTGCGCCTCGGCCGAGCAGTCGGCCAGGGTGTCCAGGGCGCCGGCGTCCACGTCGGGACGCAGCAGGTCCACATACAGCGCTTGCGTGCTGGCCGCGCCGCTGCGGCTTTCCGTGGCGGCCTGGCGCAGGGCGGAAAACACCGTGGGCGCCTGCAGCGTGGCGCTGCCTTGCTCCCAGTTCACGCCATGGCGCCAGGACCACTGTCCGGTCAGCAGGCTGGCCCAGCTCGGGCGGCCGGTGGTGGGTTGTTCGGTCAGGGTGCCGCTGCGTCCGCCCGTCCAGGCGGGGGCGATCTGCAAGCCATCCAGGCCGGTGGCGCGGCCCTGGGCCAGGGCGTCCTGCAGCGCGGCATAGGAGGGGCCGTCCAGGTCGATGACCAGGGCCTTGCGGCCGGCCGCATCGGAAATCGGCGGAGTGGGGGTGGGCGCGGGCGTCGCGACGGCGTCGGGGCCGTCGTCGCCGCCGCCACAGCCGGACAGCGCAAGACAAGCGGCCAGCAGGCCGCCGCCCAACACGCCCGGATAACGGGAGGTCGGATTCATGTGTCGAAAACTCGAAAAGAGGCGTCGGGCCTGCGCCCCGCGCAAGCGGCGCCGGTGGGGCCGCTTGCGACGCGAAGCGCTCGGGCGCGCGGGAGCGTGTGTTCCCAGGGCCGCCGGTTCAGCGGCCGATGGTCTTCTGCCAGGTGGACAGGATGGCTTCGCGGTCCTTGGCGGACTTGGCGAAATCCATGGGGTACAGCACCTTCGACAGGTCCGCGGGCAGGCCGGCGGCTTGCGCGGCCTTCGATTGCGGCACGCCCGGGATGGTCACGATTTCCTTGTACTTGGTGTAGAGCGCGGCGGCGCTGGGCGACAGCGTCCAGTCCAGGAAGCGCTTGGCGTCGGCCTTGTTGCGCGACGCGGCCATCAGGCCCGACGCTTCGAGCTCGTAGCCCGCGCCGTCGGAGGGGATCACCATCTTGACGGGATAGCCTTCCTCGACCGATTGCATGGCGGCGAAGGCCAGCGAGGTGCCGATGCCGAACTCGCCCGCGCGGGCGGCCTTGCACGGACGCGACCCCGACTTGATGTATTGCGCGACGTTGCCGTCCAGCGTCTTCAGGAATGCCCAGCCGTCCTGCTCGCCCCGGGATTGCAGCAGCGCCGCGATCTGGAGATAGCCGGTGCCCGAGGAAACGGGGTTGGGCATGACCACCTCGCCCTTGTAGCGCGGATCGGCCAGGTCCTTCCAGCTCGTGGGCACGGGCAGGTTCTTGGCCTTCAGCACTTCCGTGTTCACGCAGAACGCGGCCATGTAGCCGGTGGTGGCGAACCACTTGCCGTCGGCCGAGCGATAGCGCGACGCCAGCGTGTCGGCGCCCTTCGCCGCATAGGGTTCGAGCAGCGCACCGATGCGCGGATCGAGCATGTTGGTCACGGCCCAGCCCCAGATCACGTCGTGCTGCGGGTTGGCCGATTCGGCCAGCATGCGCGGGCCGAGGTCGCCGGTGGACAGGCGCAGGACCTTGATGTCGAGGTCGGGCATGTCCTTCTTGGCGGCGCTGACGTATTCCTTGATCTCGTCTTCTTCCAGCGAGGTATAGACGGTGATCGTGCCGGCGTGGGCGGCGTGGGCGGCGGCCAGGGCGAGGGCGCCCAGCGGCAGGAGTTGGGAGAACAGGCGGCGGGTCATAGTGCTTCCAATCAATGAGGCAGGTCGAATGAGGGGGGGCCGGTTCGTGGACATCAGGCCACGATCAGGGGCGGCCGGCAGCGTGCAACGCCATGCATTTGGGCTGATTCATGCAAATGCAAGAAATCACACATATGCTCAATATGCCTTATGGTTGTGACAGACCTGTGACCTTCGGCCCGCGTCACGCAAAGTTCTCATTTGTGTCCGCGCGCCGGCTTTTTCCCTTGGACAGATACCGCATGCCTACCCCCTCCAGCATCATGGACACCAACAGCTTCCGCGCCGAACACGCCGACCGCCTCGGCGCGCGCGACCGCGAACTCGCCGCGAGGCGCGGGCGCCTGCTGGGTGACGCCTATCGCCTTTTCTACCGGGAGCCCGTGCACCTGGTGCGGGGGCAGGGCCAATATCTCTGGGATGCGGATGGCGTCCAGTACCTGGATGTCTATAACAACGTCGCCAGCATCGGCCACTGCCACCCCGCGGTGATCCAGGCCGTGGCCGCGCAGATGGCCGAGCTCAATACGCACACCCGTTATCTGCATGGCCGCATCGTCGACTACAGCGAGGCGTTGCTGGCCACGCTGCCCCCCGCCATCGACAAGGCCATGTATGTGTGCACGGGATCGGAAGCGAACGATCTCGCCATCCGCGTGGCGCAGGCCTGCAGCGGCGGCACCGGCATCATCGTCACGCGCGAGGCCTACCACGGCACCAGCGCGCTGACCTCGGGCGTGTCGCCCGCGCTGGGCAGCGGCCAGCCCCTGGCGCCGTCCACGCGTCTGGTCCCCGCGCCCGACCGCTATCGCGTCGACGCGCCGGATCTCGGGCTCTGGTTCGCCGCCCAGGTCCAGGCGCAGATCGACGACATGGCGGCGCACGGCATCAAGTTCGCGGGCCTGCTGGTGGACTCGCTCTTCTCTTCCGACGGCGTCCTGCCCGGCCCCGCCGGCTACCTGCGCGAGGCGGTGGACGTCGTGCACCGGCATGGCGGCGTCTTCATCGCCGACGAGGTCCAGCCTGGTTTTGGCCGCAGCGGCGAGGCATTCTGGGGGTTTGCCCGCCACGGCGTGACGCCCGACGTGGTCACCACCGGCAAGCCCATGGGCAACGGCGTGCCGGTGGCCGGCCTGTTCGCCCGGGCGCCGGTGCTGGCCGCATTCAGCGACAGGCTGCCTTACTTCAATACCTTCGGCGGCAACCCCGTCTCGATCGCGGCGGCGCAGGCCGTGCTGCGCGTCATCCAGGAAGAAGGCCTGCAGCAGCACAGCCTGAGCGTGGGGGGACAGTTGTTGGCGGCCTTGCAGGCGCTCGGCACGCGGCACGAAGCGGTGGGGGATGTCCGCGGCGCGGGCCTGTTCATCGGGTTCGAGCTGGTGGCCGACAGGCAGACGCGCGCCCCGGACCGCGAACGGGCGCTGGATGTGGTCGAGGCGCTGCGCGCCCGCCGCGTGTTGACCTCGGTGGCAGGGCCGCACGGCAATGTGCTGAAGCTGCGTCCGCCGTTGGCATTCCAGGCGGGCGATATCGATTGGCTGGTGGGGGCGCTGGACGAGGCGCTGGCGGTCACGGCGCAGCGGGGGTGATGCCCGGGCGGTGAGATCGCCAGGCCACCTGATGCCTGGCTCAGGGCAACCCTGAGCAAGCATCAGGAACATCCAGCTTTCCACCGCTCGCGTGGATGGACAAGACTCTGGCCACGCAGTCCAACCAAAATAAAGCTGGAGACACCGGTGAAACGCGCCATTTCCCTCATGCTTGCCCTGTCCGCCGCCACGACCTTCACCGCGCACGCGCAGGACTTCCCCAGGAAAACCATCACCATGATCGTCCCCTTCGCGGCGGGCGGTCCCACCGACCGCACCGCGCGCGACCTGGCCGAGGCATTGCGCGGCCCCCTGGGCGCCACGGTCGTCGTCGAGAACTCCTCGGGTGCGGGCAGCTCGGTCGGCTCGGCCAAGGTGGCGCGTGCCGCGCCCGATGGCTACACGCTGCTGCTCAACCACATCAGCATGTCCACCATGCCCGCGTTGCTGCGCAACCTGCCGTTCAGCGTGACGGACGACTTCGAGTACCTGGGCCTGGTCAACGACATTCCCATGACGCTGATCTCCCGCCCGACGCTGGAGGCCAATGATTACGCGCAACTGTCCGAATGGATCGGCAAGGCGCAAGGCAAGGTCAACATCGGCAATGCAGGCGTGGGCTCGGCCTCGCACCTGTGCGGCCTGTTGTACCAGTCGGCCACCAAGACGGAAATGGTCTCGGTGCCCTACAAGGGCACGGCGCCCGCCATCTCGGACCTCATCGGCGGCCAGATCGACCTGTTGTGCGACCAGAGCATCAACACCTTGCCGCAGATCCAGGGCAAGAAGGTGAAGGGCTTCGCCGTCACCACCGCCAAGCGCCTGGACGCGCCCGCGTTGAAGGACCTGCCGACGCTTCAGGAACTGGGATTGAAGGACTTCGAGATCACCATCTGGCACGGCTTGTATGCGCCCAAGGGCACGCCGCCCGCTGTCACGAAGAAACTGAACGAGGCCCTGAAGACCGCGCTGAAGGATCCCGCCTTCATCAAGAAGACCGAGGACCTGGGCGCGCGGCTCATCAGCGATGCGCGCGTCGAGCCGGCGGAGCACAAGAAGTTCGTCCAGTCCGAGATCGCCAAGTGGACCCCGGTCATCAAGGCCGCGGGGGTGTACGCGGATTGAGGCCGCCGGGTGGGGCTGGGGATTTGGAGCCGTCATCGTGGCTGAACCAGTCCCCGGCGCTCGTCGAGCTTTCGTGTGTCCAGCCGTTTCGGCGCCGGTCCGCCCGTAGCGAGCCGAGCGCCCGCCGGGTAGCACGCCGTTGCGTGGGTATCCTTCCTTTACTGCAAAGATTGGAGGCCTGCGCTTACCGTGTCTGCATGCGGAACAACGGGAGCGCAAGATGGCGACACGAACCATCTGGAAAGGCGCGATTTCCTTCGGACTGGTGCACGTGCCCGTGGGGCTGCACACGGCCACGACCGAATCCGGCGTGGATTTCGACTGGCTGGACAAGCGCACCATGGACCCGGTGGGCTACAAGCGCATCAACAAGCGCACTGGCAAGGAAATCGATCGCGACAACATCGTCAAGGGCGTCGAATACCAGGACGGCAAGTATGTCGTGCTGTCGGCCGACGAGATCGAGCAGGCCTATCCGCGCACCACACAGACCATCGAGATCGACCGTTTCGTCGACGCTGCCGCGGTGCCGTTCGTGTTCCTGGAGCGGCCCTATTACCTGGCGCCGCTGAACAAGGGCCACAAGGTCTATGCGCTGTTGCGCGACACCCTCGCCAAGTCCGGCAAGATCGGCATTGCACGCGTGGTGATCAATACCAAGCAGCACCTGGCCGCGCTGATCCCGGCGGGCGACGCCCTGGTGTTGAACCTTCTGCGCTGGGGCGACGAGGTCAAGTCGATGGACGACCTGGACCTGCCCGCGCAGGATGCCAAGCGTTATGCCCCAAGCGCCAATGAATTGAAGATGGCGAAGATGCTGGTCGAGGACATGACGGGCGAGTGGCAGCCCGAGGCGTTCCGGGACGAGTTCAAGCACGCGGTGATGTCGCTGGTCGAGAAAAAGGCCAAGGCGGGCAAGGCCAAGACCGTGTTCGAGCCCGAGGAAGAGGCGCCTGCCTATGCGGACAACGTCATCGACCTGACCGAGCTGCTGCAACGCAGCCTGAAGGGGCGTGGGGGCACGCGCAAGCCAGCTGCGGCCAGGAAAGCGGCGAAGGCGCCGGCGAAGACCGCGAAACGGGCCGGCAGGAAGGCGACCACGACCACCGCGACGAAGCCCACCGCGAAGAAGACGCGCAAGGCGGCGTAAGCCATGGCCGATACGCTCAAGGCCTATCGCGCCAAACGTGATTTCACGTTGACCGCCGAGCCCGCCGACGGCGGCCAGGCGAACCCCGATGCGCGGGCTTTCGTCATCCAGAAACACTGGGCCAGCCGGCTGCACTATGACCTGCGCCTGGAACTGGATGGCGCCATGAAGAGCTGGGCGGTGCCCAAGGGCCCCAGCTACGACCCGTCGGTCAAGCGCATGGCCGTGCAGGTCGAGGACCATCCCATTGCCTATAACCAGTTCGAAGGCGACATCCCCAAGGGCCAGTACGGCGCGGGCAAGGTCATCATCTGGGACGAAGGCACGTGGGCACCCGTGGGCGATCCCCGTGCCGGTTATCGCAAGGGGCACCTGAAGTTCGCGCTGCACGGCAGGAAGATGCAGGGCGGCTGGGCACTGGTGCGCATGAAGGGCAAGGGCGAGAAGCAGCCGCCGTGGCTGCTCATCAAGGAGAAGGACGCGCTGGCGCGTGCCGAGGACGACTTCAGCGTGGTGGAGGCATTCCCGGACAGCGTGGTGCCATTGCGCCAGGCCGCGGGCTCGGGTGCGCTTCCCGGCGTTGCGGCGGACCTGCCCGGCGCGCTGTCGCCGCAACTCGCCACCCTCGCCGACGCCGTGCCGGGCTCGCGGAGCGAGTGGCTGTACGAGATCAAGTTCGACGGCTACCGCATCCTGGCAAGGGTGGAAGGAGAGGACGTCCGGCTCTACACCCGCAACGGGCACGACTGGACGGCGCGCATGCCGCGGCTGGCCAAGACCTTGGCGCGGCTGGATGCGCGGTCCGCGTGGATCGATGGCGAAGTCGTGGTCCTGGCCGAGAACGGCGCACCCAGCTTCCAGGTCTTGCAGAATGCCTTCGACAGCGAGCGCACTGCCGATATCGTCTTCTATGCGTTCGACCTGCCTTACCTGGGCGGGCGCGACCTGCGCGGCGAGCCGCTGTCGGTGCGCAGGCATTGGCTGGAAAAGCTGATGGCGCGGTCCCGCGATGACCATCTGCGCTTCAGCGAGGCATTCGACGCGGCGCCATCGCAGCTTGCCGCCACGGCCTGCAAGATGGGCCTGGAGGGGATCATCGCCAAGCGCCAGTCGTCGCGCTACGTCTCGCGCCGCAGTCCTGACTGGCTGAAGATCAAGTGCGCCAGGCGGCAGGAGTTCGTCGTGGTGGGGTACACCGCCCCCAAGGGAGGACGCAGCGGCTTCGGCGCGCTGTTGCTGGCGGTGCATGATGCGCAGGGCGGCTTGCGCTACGCGGGCCGGGTCGGCTCGGGCTTCGACGCCGCCGGTCTTGCCCGCATGAAGCAGCAGTTGGATGCCTTGCGTGCCACGGCGCCGCCGCTCCAGGGGCCGACAGGGGCGGGCGGCGGAATCACCTGGGTGGCGCCGCAACTCGTTGTCGAGGTGTCGTTTGGCGAGTGGACGTCCTCCGGGCACGTGCGCCAGGCGGTATTCCGCGGCGTGCGCGAAGACAAGCCCGCGCAGTCGATCACGAAGGAGGCGCCCATGGCAGCCAAGCGTGCGAAAGCGGTCGCGAAGAAGACCGTGCCTGCCAGGCGCCGCATCCGCGGCGCGGCGCCGGAAGGCGAGGCGAAGTTGGGCAAGCTGACCCATCCCGAGCGCGTCATCGATCCGTCCACCGGGCTGACGAAGCTCGACCTGGCTCGCTACTATGGGCAGGTCGCAACGCTGATCCTGCCGCAACTGAAGAACCGCCCCGTGTCTTTCCTGCGGGCGCCGCAGGGCATCCACGAGGAACAGTTCTTCCAGAAGCACAAGGAAGCCCGGATCCCCGGTGTGCGGGACCTGCCGCGCAGCCTGGATCCGGACCACGCGCCGCTGATGGAAGTGTCCACGCCCCAGGCCTTGTTGTCTGCCGTGCAGATGAACGTCGTCGAGTTCCACACCTGGAACGCCAGCAAGACGGTCATCGGCAAGCCGGACCGCCTGCTGTTCGACCTGGACCCGGGCAAGGGCGTGGCGTGGCTTGCGGTGAAGGAAGGCGCGGCCCTGCTGCGATCCCTGCTCGAGGAGATCGGCCTGCGGGCCTGGCTGAAGACGAGCGGCGGCAAGGGACTGCATGTGGTCGTGCCGCTGCGGCGGCAATACGAGTGGGGCACGGTCAAGGATTTCTCGGCGGAGATCGTGCGCCACCTGGCCCGGACCATTCCCCAACGCTTCGTCGCCAAGAGCGGCCCCCGCAACCGAGAGGGAAAGATCTTCGTCGACTACCTGCGCAACGGCTTCGGCGCCACCACTGTCGCCGCATGGTCCGCGCGGGCGCGGCCGGGGCTGGGGGTGTCGGTCCCCATCGGCTGGGATGAGCTCGACAGCCTGGAAAGCAGCGCGCAGTGGACGATCGCTGACATCGCGGCGCGTCTCGAGGTGGGTAATGCGCCCTGGTCGGACTACGCGCCGCAGGCGATCGGCCGGGCGATGAAGGCGATGGGCATGGCATGAACCCGCCAGGCCGCAAGATGGACAAGCCCCCGCCCGGCTGCGTACCATCCAGGCGACTTGCCACGGATGCCACACATGCAATTCTCCTACCGCTACGAGCGCGCCGACTTCGTGCACGGCTGCATCGCCCTCATGCGCCCGCCGCTTGCGCGGCGCATCCTGCTGCAAGCCGCCTGGATCGCGCTCGTGCTGGGGCTGGTGCACTGGGCCGACCCGGGCCGGCCGCGCGGCGCGGCGCTGGGCCTGCTGTTCTCCGGCGCGTTGAACGGGTGGGTCTATGCCGCCTTCCTGGGCTGCGCGGTGGCGTTCTGGTTCAGCACGGAACTCTTCGGTTGGCTCATTTGCGCGCCGATCTTTTCCCGCAACGCCCTGGCGCGCAAGGACGTCAACCTGGTCCTGAGCCAGGAAGGGCTGTGGGGCGGCACCCGTGACGTGAACGTGAACGTCAGCTGGGCGGCCGTGCAGCGCATCGTCGAGACACGCCACATGATCGTCTTCGTGCTGTCGGGCAGGGAAGGGGTGATGCTGCCCAAGCGGGCGCTGCCCGGGCATGTGACGGTGGCCGAGCTGTGGGCGGAGATCGAGCGGCTGGCGGGGCGAGGCGTGAAGGTGCTGCAGCGCTAGGATATCGGAAATAGCGATAATTGCTTTTTATCGGAATTGACGATAAATTGTTTTTATCGACATTCCCGATGCTCTCATGGCCAAGCTTTCCTCCCCTGACCACGCGGGCCGACTCCTGGCCGCCCGCCGCAAAGCTGCCAAGCTGTCGCAGGCCGAAGTGGCTGCCCGGCTGGGTATCAGCCAGAATCGCCTATCCGAATTGGAGTTGGAGCCAGGCAAATTGACGCTGGCGCGCTTCCTGGCCTTGGCCAGCCTGCTAGGCCTGGAGGTATGCCTGCAAGAAAAAACTTCTGCGCCTGCCGCGCGCTCCGAGTGGTAAGGCAGCATGGGACGTTTACCGCGGCATCAGTCTCTGGGGGTTTGGGCGAATGGCGTGCAGGTCGGGCGCTGGGTTGTCGCGCCGCACAAGCCTGATGCCTTTTTCTATGACAGGAACTGGGCGGAGAGCCCTGCCGGGCGGCCGTTGTCGCTGTCTCTGCCAATTCCTTTCGACGATACGCCCATACAGGGCGACGTCGTCCGGCATTTCTTCGACAACTTGCTGCCCGACAGTGATGTGATCCGTGAGCGCTTGCAGGCAAGGTTCCGGACCGATAGCGCAGGTACTTTCGACCTGTTGCAGGCGATCGGACGAGAGTGCGTGGGGGCAGTGCAATTGCTGCCGGCTGGAGAGGTGCCATCCAGTATCCATGATATTCAGGCAAAACCCCTGAGTGAACAGGAGGTTGCGCAGCTGTTGCGTGGCACTGCTGGTGGCGGAGGGATACTGGGGCAACGTGACGATGATGATTTCCGGATTTCCATCGCTGGCGCGCAGGAAAAAACAGCCTTGTTGTGGCATGACGGGCAGTGGTGCAAGCCTTTGGGCGCAACACCCACCACGCATATTTTCAAATTGCCGCTGGGGCTCGTGGGCAATCGCCGTGCAGACATGCGCACGTCCGTCGAGAACGAGTGGTTGTGTGCGACTTTGCTTTCAGCATTTGGTCTGTCAATGGCAGAGTGCCAGATCGCCCGTTTCGAAGACCAGAAAGCGCTGGTGGTGACGCGTTTCGACCGCAAGCGAGCAGCGGCGGGACATTGGTTGCGCTTGCCTCAAGAAGACTTCTGCCAGGTCACGGGACTGCCGTCCAGCCGAAAGTATGAAGCGGAGGGTGGGCCGGGCGTGCTGAAGATAGGCAGCATCCTTCAGCAGTCGGAAACGCCCGAGCATGATCTGCATCAACTGATGCAGGCACAGTTGCTCTTTTGGATGCTGGCTGCCACGGATGGTCACGCCAAGAATTTCTCGATCTTCCTGTTGCCGGGAGGGCGCTACCGGTTAACACCCCTCTACGATGTGCTGTCGGCGTGGCCGGTGGCAGGCAAAGGGCCAAACCTGATAGACCCTCACAAATTGAAGTTGGCCATGGCGCTGCATGGGAAGAACGTGCACTACAGGTTGAAGGACATCCAGCGCAGGCATTTCGGCGAGACGGCTCGGCGCTGCGGTCTTGGCGGTGACAGGGAAACGGTGATCGACGCGACGGTGGCGCGGGTACGACCAGTGCTGGATGAGGTTGCAGGGCGTTTGCCCAAAGACTTTCCTGAGGATCTGTTCAGCACGATCTCTCAGGGGATGCTGGCGTCAGCGGAGAAACTCGCGCGCACCCCGCGGGGTGATTGATCCTGGCGCCGCTGTTTGCGCCATCGCTGTTTCACGGCCGCTGTTTTGTGGCAACGCATCACGTTGATGATTGGCTGCAATGCAAAAAACCCAGCGCAAAGGCTGGGTTTCTCGACTTGAATCTTGGTGGCCTGGGGCGGAATCGAACCACCGACACGCGGATTTTCAATCCGCTGCTCTACCAACTGAGCTACCAGGCCGCTGAGAGGCGAAACTATACACCATATTCTGAACGCATGCAGCGTTCCTGCAACGTACCGGTACGACGAAGCGGGCGATACCACCCCCAGGCGCTATAATCCTCCGTTGTCAGCGGTTACAAATCGCGCCCACAAGCCGCGCGCGCACCTGCCACGATGTCCGTCGATGTTCTCACCTTCGGTCTGAACCACACCTCCGCCCCGGTCTCGGTGCGCGAGCGCGTGGCCATGCCGATCGAATTGCTCAAGCCCGCGCTGGCCGGCTTGCGTTCGGCCTTTGGTGGGCGCGTCAGCGAGGCGGCCATCCTGTCCACCTGTAATCGCACCGAGGTCTACTGTGCGGCCGATCCCTCGGTCTCGGAACAGCTGCCGCAGTGGCTGGCCGATTTCCACAGCCTGGCCGCCGGCGACCTGAACCCCCACCTTTATCGCCATGACCGCGACGGCGCCGTGCGTCACGCCTTCCGCGTGGCCAGCGGCCTGGACTCCATGGTGCTGGGCGAGCCGCAGATCCTGGGCCAGATGAAGGACGCCGTGCGCACCGCCGGCGAGGCCGGTTCGCTGGGCACCCTGCTGCACCAACTGTTCCAGCGCACCTTCTCGGTGGCGAAGGAAGTCCGCTCGCAGACCGCCATCGGCGCCAATTCGGTGTCCATGGCCGCCGCCGCCGTGCGGCTGGCCGAGCGCGTGTTCGGCGACCTGAGCCAGGCCCGCACGCTCTTCATCGGCGCGGGTGAAATGATCGATCTCTGTGCCACCCACTTCGCCGCGCGCAAGCCCGCCGGCATGGTGGTGGCCAACCGCACGCTCGAGCGCGCTGAAACGCTCGCGGGCAAGTTCTCCGCCACCACCATGCGCCTGACCGACCTGCCCGAGCGGCTGGCCGAGTTCGACGTGGTGGTGTCCTGTACGGCCAGTTCCCTGCCCATATTGGGCCTGGGCCTGGTCGAGCGCGCCACGCGCAAGCGCCGTCACCGCCCCATGGTGATGGTCGACCTGGCCGTGCCGCGCGACATCGAACCCGAGGTTGCCCGCCTGGGCGACGTCTATCTGTATTCGGTCGATGACCTGGGCAAGCTCGTGCAAAGCGGCGCCGACGCGCGCCGTGCCGCCGTGGTGCAGGCCGAGGCCATCATCGACACGCGCGTGGACAACTTCATGCGCTGGATGGCCACCCGTGCCGTGGTGCCCGTCATCCGCGATCTGCACCAGGCCGCGGCCGACGTACAGGGCGCCGAACTCGAACGCGCCAGACGCCTGCTGGCGCGCGGCGAGTCGCCCGAGGCCGTGCTGGAGCAACTGGCCCACGGGCTCACGCAGAAATACCTGCACGGCCCCTTGTCCGCGCTGCATCAAAGCCAGGACGCGGACCGCGAGCAACTCATCGAGATGCTGCCCCGCCTCTTCCCCTCGCGCGACATGCGCCGGTAGCGGCGCTCCCCGTCCTGCCGCCCACGCGGGCGCCGTCGTGCTTGCCGCGCGCCGTCCGCGTTCCTTCCTGAATTCCCCAAGCCCGTCCCTATGAAACCGACCATGCGTGCCCGGCTGGAGCAGTTGTCCCGCCGCCTTGTCGAACTCGATGCCCTGCTTGCCGACCCCGAGGCCGCGCAGGACATGGAGCGTTTCCGCAAACTGTCGCGCGAGCGCGCCGACGTCGAGCCCGTGGCCAACGCGTTTTCCGCCTATACCCGCGCGGAGGATGACCTGGCCACCGCGCAGCAGATGTTGTCGGATCCGGAAATGAAGGCGATGGCGCAGGAAGAGATCGAGACGGCCAAGGCCGCCATCGAGCAATTGGGCGCCGACCTGCAGATCCTGCTGCTGCCGCGCGACCCCGATGACAACCGCAGCGTGTTCCTGGAAATCCGCGCGGGCACGGGCGGCGATGAAAGCGCGCTGTTCTCGGGCGACCTGCTGCGCATGTATTCCCGCTATGCCGAGCAGCAGGGCTGGCGCGTGGAGCTGATGTCCGAAAGCCCGTCGGAGCTGGGCGGCTACAAGGAAGTGGTGGCGCGCATCGAGGGCGACGGCGTCTATGGCCGCCTGAAGTTCGAGTCCGGGGCGCACCGCGTGCAGCGCGTGCCCGCCACCGAGGCGCAAGGCCGCATCCACACCTCGGCCTGCACGGTGGCCGTGCTGCCGGAGGCCGATGCCGCGACCGACATCGTCATCAATCCGTCCGACCTGCGCGTGGACACCTTCCGCGCCAGCGGCGCGGGTGGCCAGCACATCAACAAGACCGATTCGGCGGTGCGCCTGACCCACTTGCCCACGGGGCTGGTGGTGGAATGCCAGGACGACCGTTCGCAGCATCGCAACCGCGAGAAGGCCATGCAGGTGCTGGCGGCGCGCCTGAAGGACCAGCAGCAGCGCGAGCGCCAGAGCAAGGAAGCCGCGCAACGCAAGAGCCTGGTGGGCTCGGGCGACCGTTCCGAGCGCATTCGCACCTATAACTACCCGCAAGGCCGCCTGACCGATCACCGCATCAACCTGACGCTCTACAAGCTGCAGGCCATCCTGGAAGGCGATCTGCAGGAACTGACCGGCACCCTGCTGGCCGAGCACCAGGCCGCGCAACTGGCCGCCCTGGGCGAAGAGGCATAAGGCGCATCGTGGGCGGCGCCGCAACCACCGTGCGCGGGCTGATGGCCGATTGCGGCCTGCCGCGCCTGGAGGCCCGCATGCTGCTGGAGCGCGTGCTGGACAAGCCGCGCGCCTGGCTGCTGGCGCATGACACCGACCCGCTGGCGCCTGCCGCGGTGGCGGCATTCCAGACCCTGTGCGCCCGCCGCCTGGCCGGCGAGCCGATGGCCTACCTGCTGGGCGAGCGCGAATTCATGGGCCATGTCTATGCCGTGGCGCCGGGCGTGCTGATCCCGCGGCCGGAAACGGAACTGCTGGTCGAGACGGCGCTCGAATGCCTGTCAGGGCGGCAGGCGCCGCGCGTGCTGGACCTGGGCACCGGCAGCGGCGCGATCGCCGTGGCCATTGCCCTGGCCCGGCCCGATGCCCATGTGACGGGCACCGACGCCAGCCCCGAGGCGCTGGCGCAGGCGCACGCCAACGCCCAGCGCCTGGGGGCGCCCCGGGTGCGCTGTCTGGCAGGCGACTGGTATGCGGCGCTGCCCGGCGGCGACGCGCCGTTCGACCTGATCGTGTCGAACCCGCCCTATATCGCCGCCGGCGATGTCCACCTTGATCAGGGCGACCTGCGGCACGAGCCGCGCGGCGCGCTGACCGACGAAGCCGATGGGCTGTCGGCGCTGGCGCGTATCGTGTCCGGCGCCCGCGCCTGGATGGCCCCAGGCGCCCGTCTCTGGCTGGAGCATGGCTGGGACCAGGCCGCCGCCGTGCGGCAGTTGCTGGCCGACGCGGGCTTCCGGAACGCGGCCAGCCGCCGCGATCTGGCCGGCATCGAGAGGATTTCCGGCGCAAACCTATAATTCCGGGGAGTCCCGGGTCCGGACGTCGGCGTTGCCTGCCCGATACCGGCCATTTA
This sequence comes from Orrella dioscoreae, assembly GCF_900089455.2. Taxonomy (NCBI): domain Bacteria; kingdom Pseudomonadati; phylum Pseudomonadota; class Betaproteobacteria; order Burkholderiales; family Alcaligenaceae; genus Orrella; species Orrella dioscoreae. The sequence continues at coordinate 4,552,978 of NZ_LT907988.1, read as the reverse complement.
CCCCAGGCAAAATCCTATGCCGGCCACGCGCCGGCGCATCTGCGAGTCAACCATGAGCGACGACGTGCAAACCTTCATCCGCGATACCGTCACGCAGCACCCCGTGGTGCTGTTCATGAAGGGTACCGCCCAGTTCCCGCAATGCGGCTTCTCCGGCCGCGCCATCCAGATCCTGAAAGGCTGTGGCGTGCGCAAGCTCATCACGATCAACGTGCTTGAGGACGAGGAAGTGCGCAGCGGCATCAAGAGCTACTCGAACTGGCCGACCATTCCCCAGCTCTACGTCTCGGGCGAGTTCGTGGGCGGTTCGGACATCATGTCCGAGATGAACGAAAGCGGCGAGCTGAAGAAGCTGCTCGACGCCGCCGGGGCCACCGAGTGACACCCGGCCGCCGGCGGCTGATCGTCGGCATCACCGGCGCCACCGGCGCGCTCTACGGCGTGCGCCTGCTCCAGGCCGCCCGGCGCGTGCCTGACGTCGAGACGCACCTGGTCGTCTCGGCGGCAGGCGCGCTCAACCTGCAGCACGAGCTGGACCTGTCCCGCAACGAGGTCCACGCCATGGCGGACGTGGTCCACAGCGTGCGCGACATCGGCGCCACGCTGGCCAGCGGCAGCTTCCGCTCGGCCGGCATGGTGGTGGCGCCGTGCTCCATGCGCACGCTGGGCGCCATCGCCCACGGCCTGGCGGACAACCTGATCACGCGCGCGGCCGACGTGGTGCTGAAGGAACGCCGCCGGCTGGTGCTGATGGTGCGCGAGACGCCCTTCAATCTTGCGCACCTGCGCAACATGACGGCCGTCACGGAAATGGGCGGCATCGTCTTCCCGCCCTTGCCGGCCTTCTATCACCGGCCCCAGTCCATCGAAGAGATGGTCGACCACAGCGTGGCGCGGGTGCTGGATCTTTTCGATATCGATGTCGGCGGCCCGCGTTGGGCAGGGCTGTCGCCATCCGCGGAACCGAGCTGATGAAAGACTCGAACAATTTCTTCCGGCTGCAGAACCGCCTGGAATCACAGGCCGGCAAGGCCATCGCCGATTTCAAGATGATCGAGGACGGCGACCGCATCCTGGTGTGCATGAGCGGCGGCAAGGACTCGTACACCATGCTGTCGGTCCTGAGCGCCCTGCAGAAGCGCGCGCCGGTGAATTTCGAGCTGATCGCGATGAACCTGGACCAGAAGCAGCCGGGTTTCCCTGAAGAGGTGCTGCCGGCCTACCTGGAAAGCACCGGCGTGGCCTATCGCATCGTCACGGCCGACACCTATTCCATCGTGAAAGAGAAGGTGCCCGAGGGCAAGACGACCTGTTCGCTGTGCTCGCGCCTGCGCCGCGGCATCATCTATCGCACGGCCAAGGAGCTGGGCGCGAACAAGATCGCGCTGGGCCACCATCGCGACGACATCGTCGAAACCTTCTTCCTGAACATGTTCTTCGGCGGCAAGCTGAAGGGCATGCCGCCCAAGCTCGCCACCGATGACGGCGCGCATGTGGTGATCCGCCCGCTGGCGTATTGCAGCGAGTCCGACATTGCCCGCTACGCGGCCGACATGGCGTATCCCATCATCCCGTGCAACCTGTGCGGCTCGCAGGAGAACCTGCAGCGCCAGAAGGTGAAGGAAATGCTGGTCGCATGGGAACGCGAAACCCCGGGCCGCGTCGACAGCGTGTTCCGCGCGCTGACGCAGGTGGTGCCGTCGCATTTGGCGGATACCTCGCTGTTCGACTTCAAGGGACTGGCGTCGAATCTCGCGACGATCGATGAGGCGTCGCTGTTCGGGCGGGCGGCTTATGAGCAGGATGCGCTGGTGTTTTCGCATGCTGGCGAGACTGCGATTTCTTTTGTGCGGCCGGTTGGTCGGGTGGGTGGGGTTGCGTAGATCGCTGCGTGGTCTGCTGCCGTAGCGTAGTCTTCTGTGTAGACCGCTGGGTTGACGGCCGCCGAGGGTGGTCGTGCCGTCGGCCGCCTGCCGCGGGGTGCGGCGCCCACAGCGCCGCGCTCCCCGCAGAAGGCGCCCGCCGTCCCGCCCACCCTCGACGTCCTGCGCTTGGGGGTTCTGGATCGGAGTCGGCCGCCGGAGTCCTGCTCGCATTCTTGCCCCGCGCTCGCTGCCCGCCCGAAGATCTCGGCTTGCCGCTCAGCAATGGGCGCCCACAGCGCCCATTGCTGAGCATTTGGAAAAGCAAAAGAGGCAGCTAGTGAGAGAGGGGGGAAGGGGAGTGGAGGTGGGGGGCATCGCACTCCGGGCAGGGGCTCCCGTCAGGCTGCGTTGTCTGTTTGGAGGCGTTGTTCCACTGTCGTGACTGAATGGCGGGTGTCTTGCGCGGGCAGAGACACCGAGAAATTGATGAGCCTGGCGGCTTCGGTCGCGCCGTGTCGGTGGTGGAGCAGCCTCCCCAAGCAGGCAACAGGGCCAAGCGGCGCCCGTAGCTCGAAGCGCGCTGCTTCCTCCCTCCACCTCCCGCCCCCACTCTCTCAACAGCTGCCCCTATTGCTTTTCCGAATGCTGACCGGAGGGCGCTGTGGGCGCCGCACCCCGCGGCAGGCGACCGACGGCACGACCACCCTCGGCGGCCGTCAACCCAGCGGTCTACATAGAAGATCACGCAACCTCACCTAATACGTAGTTTTATACGTAGCTGCACGTATTGATGTACGGGCATGCCAAGTCACACACTGGAAAAAAGAACGACAACCCAGTGCGGAGAGACAAGACATGTCAGGCACCTCGGTATCCATCGTCGGCAGCGGGCACACCCCTTTCGGGCGCCTGGACGCCTTGAACCTGGAACAACTCATCGTCATGGCCGCGACAGAAGCCATCGAGGACGCGGGGGTGGACCCCGCTGAAATCGATGCGGTGTTCCTGGGCAACTTCAATGCCGGACTGGTCCCGGATGCCTTCGCGGCCTCGTTGATCCTGCAGGCCTCGCCCGCCTTGCGCTTCAAGCCCGCGGTGCGCTGCGAGAACGCCTGTGCGTCCGGCGGGGCGGCCATCCATGCCGGCCTGCGCGCCCTGCAGGCGGGCGCTGCCCGGACCGTGCTGGTCGTCGGCGCGGAAAAAATGACCTCGCGCAGCACGCCGGAAGTCACCGAGGCGCTGGCGGGGGCGGGCTACAAGAACGATCCTGAAGAAGCCGCGCTGAGCTTTCCGCAGCTTTTTGCCTTGGCGGCGCGCGAGTACGCCGCGCGCTACGAGGATCCGCTGCCCGCCATGGCGGCCATCGCCGCCAAGAACCACGGCAATGCCATGCACAACCCGCTGGCGCAGATGCACCGCGAGGTGGACGTGGCCTTCTGCAATACCGTCTCCGACAAGAATCCGCTGATTGCGCCGCCCTTGCGGCTGACCGATTGCTCGCTCATCACCGATGGCGCGGCGGCCGTCGTCATGACGCGCAGCGACACGGCCACGCGCTTTCCGCGCGCGGTCACCGTGCGCGCCGCCGAGCACGTCAGCGATTTCCTGCCGCTGGGCGGGCGCGACCTGCTGGCATTCGAGGGGCCGGCGCGCGCGCTGCGCCAGGCGTATGCCGCAGCGGGCATCCACGTGAACGACCTGGATTTCGCCGAGGTGCACGATTGCTTCACCATCGCCGAGCTGCTCATCTATGAGGCCATGGGGCTGGCGCCTGCCGGGCGTGGCCGCCAGGCGCTGGACGACGGCATCGTGCTGCGCGATGGCCGCCTGCCGGTGAACCTTTCCGGCGGGTTGAAGGCCAAGGGCCATCCGGTGGGCGCGACGGGCGTGTCGATGCACGCGCTGGCCTATCGCCAGCTGACCGGCCAGGCGGGCGCCATGCAGCGCAAGGACGCCAGCCTGGGCCTGGTCTTCAACATGGGCGGCGCGGCGGTGGCCAGTTATGCCTCGGTGCTCGAAGCAGCCCGGGCATAAGGGCGCGCCATGAATGTCGCCAACTGGCTGCATGCGGCCGCGCTGTCGCACCCTCGCAACCCGGCGCTGTATCGCGGCACGCAGCTGCATGCGGACTATGACGCCTTCGCTCGCCGCGCGGCCGGGCTGGCGCGGTGGTTGCGCGATGCGCAGGGCGTGGCCGAGGGCGCGCGTGTCGCGCTCTTCATGAAGAATCGCGTCGAATACCTGGAGCTTTTCTACGCCTGCTGGTGGCTGGGCGCGGTCGTCGTGCCGGTCAACCCGAAGCTGCATCCCAAGGAGGTGGACTGGATCCTGCGCGACGCGGGCGCACATGCCGTGCTGACCGACACGCACGAAGACCTGCCGCCTGAAGCCGTGCCTGACGGCTGCCTGCACCTGGCGGTCGATGGCGATGCGTTCCCGCGGGCTGCGCAGGCGGGCCTGGACGCGCCGCTGCCGCCGCCCCGGGTGTTGCCGCCCGATGCATTGGCATGGCTGTTCTATACCTCCGGCACCACGGGCAGGCCCAAGGGCGTGATGCTGTCGCATCGCAACCTGGTGGCGATGGCGCTGTGCTACGCGGCCGACATCGAGACGGTGTCGGCCACCGACAGCATGCTCTATGCCGCGCCGATCTCGCACGGCGCGGGCCTCTATCACTTCATGTACGTGCGCCGCGCGGCGCGGCACGTGGTGCCGGCCAGTCGCGGCTTCGATCCCCTCGAGATCCTTGATCATGCGCGTGAGGGCGGCTCGCTGTCGCTGTTCGCCGCGCCCACGATGGTCAAGCGCCTGGTCGAGGCGGCGCGCGCGGCGGGCCGCGACGGCACGGGGCTGCATACAGTGATCTATGGCGGCGCGCCCATGTATTTCGCCGACATCGACGAGGCGCTGCAGGTGCTGGGGCCTCGGTTCGCGCAGATCTATGGCCAGGGCGAGAGCCCCATGACCATCACCGCGCTCACGCGCGAGTGCATCGCCGACACCTCGCATCCGCGTTGGCGCGCGCGCATGGCGTCGGTGGGGCCTGCGCAAAGCTGCATGGCGGTTCGCATCGTGGATGCCGACATGAATACCCTGCCCGTGGGCATGGAGGGCGAGGTTGCCGCGCGCGGCGATGCCGTCATGGCGGGCTATTGGGGCAACGAGGCCGCCACGCGCGCCACGCTGGTGGAAGGCTGGTTGCGCACCGGCGACATCGGCCGCCTCGATGAAGAGGGTTTCCTGACGCTGACCGATCGCAGCAAGGACGTGATCATTTCGGGCGGCTCGAACATCTACCCCCGCGAGGTCGAGGAGGTGCTGGCGCGCCACCCCGGCGTGCGCGAGGTTGCCGTGGTGGGGGCGCCCAGCGAGGCCTGGGGCGAGGAGGTGGTGGCCTTCGTCGTGGCGCGCGAGGGCGCCACGCTGGACCCCGCGGACCTGGATCAATGGTGCCGCGGCGAGATCGCGGCCTTCAAGCGGCCCAAGCGCTATTGCCTGCGCGACGAGCTGCCCAAGAACAGCTACGGCAAGGTCCCCAAGACCTTGCTGCGCGAAGCCCTGCAGGCCGGCAAGGCAGGGTAGTCCGGCGCTTGGCGCCGGGCGGGGGAACACCGGTCCCACCCATCGAGGAGACACAACAATGAAAAGACGTGATTTCATCAAGACGGCAGGATTGCTGGCAGGCGTCGCCGCGCCCACGGTCTGGTCGGCCAGCGCCTGGGCCGCCAGCAAGCCCGTGCGCATCAAGTTCGACAGCTACATTTCCGAGACCGCGGGCCCCTCGCGGCTGGACGACTGGTTCCTGAGGGAGCTGGAGCGCCGCAGCAACGGCGCGGTACAGGTGCGCCGCTATTGGGCGCAGTCGCTCAACAAGGTGGGCGAACACCTGTCGGCCGTGCGCGATGGCACCTCCGAGATGTCCTTGATTTCCCCGGGCTACTACCAGGCCCAGTTGCCGGTCACGCGCGGCCTGGACTGGTACTACCGCATGCAGCGCGCGGATGCCCTGCAACTGGTCTGCCGCGATCTCTACGCGCAGTTCGATCCGCTGCGCGCCGAGTGGGAGCAGCGCTATCGCTCCAAGGTCATGTACTGGACCAACTGGTACTACGCGCCGCTGGTCACGCGTGAGCCCATCCGGTCCATCGAGGACATCCGCGGCAAGCGCATCCGCGGCTACGGCGTCGCCAACGACGTGATCCAGCGCCTGGGCGGCACGGCCGTGCCGATGGCCGCGCCCGAGGTCTATACCGCGCTGGAGCGTGGCGTGCTGGACGGCGTCTATGGTTTCGATTTCATCACGGCGGTGGCCTACAAGCTGCACGAGATCGCGCCGCATTTCACCGACATCGGCGATGGTCCGCACGGTCCGTCCGCCACCATCATCAACATGCGCACCTGGGAGTCCTTCCCCGACCCGGTGAAGCAGATCGCCGACGAGATCGTCGCGGAGATCTATGGCGGCAAGTACACCGAGATCTTCGACGCCGCGGCGCGCCAGTACCTGAAGACCGCGCTGGCCGAAGGCGCGAAATTCAGTTCGCTGCCCGATGAGCAGAAGGCGCGCGCGAAAGCGCTGGTGCAGCCGGCCCAGGTGCAGTCCTGGGTGGACCGCGTGGCCAAGCCCGCGCGCGTGGATGGCGCCGCCATGCAGTCGCTGATCGACACGGCCATCGCCAAGCACGACCCCAAGGGCACGCTGAAACGCTTCGACGAGCTGGCCGCGCAAGCCTGAGGTCGCACGCCGAACCGGGCCGGCGCATGCGCCGGCCTGCATCGCGGCATCGGCCGCCTATCCGTGGACGGCTACGCGCCGAAGAACCATGACCCCCGATACCCTGCTTGCCAGGCTGCTTCGCCGCGTCGCCGACGCGATGGGCGCCATCGCCTTGCTCTTCCTGTTGTTCATGATGCTTGGCACCACGGTGGATGCGCTGGTGCGCACCGTTGCCGGCCAGCCGCTGCCCGGCGTCTTCGAGCTATCCGAGCTCAGCATGGTGATGCTCGTCTTCATGGGGCTGGGCTGGACCCAGCTGGATGACGCCCACATCCGCGTGACGCTGCTGAAGGGACGCGTGCCGCCGCGCGTCTCACGCGTGCTGGAGTCGCTGTCGTGGCTGCTGGGCGCGGTGGTGCTGGCGCTGCTGGCCTATCCGGCCACGGGCGATGCCGTCGAGTCGGTGGCCATCCGCGAATTCCGCTGGGGCTATGTCGAAGTGCCGATCTGGTGGACCAAGGTCGCGGTGGCGGTGGGCCTGTGGTTCGGCGCCCTGCAGATGCTGGTCGGCGCCGCCTGGGCGCTTTACCGGCCCGTGCCGCCGGACAGTCCCGTGCCGCCGACGCTGGCGCACTGAGGAGACGATCATGGATCCCATCGTCGCGACCCTGGTCGCCACCTGCCTCATCTTCGTCTTCATGCTGCTGGGCACGCCGGTCTTCGCCGCGCTGGGCCTGGCGGGCATCATCGGCATCGTCATGGTCGAGGACATCTTCTTCGTCCTGAACCGCCTGCGCTCGTTCTCCTATGCGCAGTCGGCGTCCTATCTGCTGACGGTGATTCCGCTCTTCATCCTGATGGGCGCCTTCGCGCACCACGCGGGCATCGGCACGCGGCTCTTCGACGTGGCGCGCAAATGGGTGGGCCACCATCGCGGCGGGCTGGCGATGGCCAGCGTGCTGACCTGCGCGGGCTTCGCCGCCACCTCGGGTTCCAGCGTGGCCACCGCCGCCACGGTCGGCTCGGTCGCCATTCCCGAGATGAAGAAGAACGGCTACGACGACCGCCTGTCGGCCGGCGCCATCGCGGCGGGCGGGGTGCTGGGCGTGCTGATCCCGCCCAGCGTGCTGCTCATCTTCTATGCCGCGCTCACGGAGGTGTCCGCGGGCGCCATGCTGGTGGCGGGCGTGCTGCCCGGCCTCCTGTCCACGCTGGTGTTCATCGCCGGTATCTGGGCCATCACGGCCTCGGGCCGGGTCGAGGCGCCCGCCTTGCCGCGCCAGGGCTGGGGCGTGCGGCTGTCCTCGCTGAAGGACGGCTGGCAGGTGCTGGTGCTGTTCCTCATCGTGCTGGGCGGCATCTATCTGGGCGTGGTGACCGCCACCGAAGCCGCCGCCGTCGGCGCCTTCGCGGCGCTGATCATGCTGCTGTGCACCCGGGCCGCGCGCGGCAACCTGAAGGGACGGCTGTACGAAAGCTGCCGCAACGCGATCACCACCACCGTGATGGTGCTCTTCACGATGCTGGGCGCGGGCATCTTCAGTTTCTTCCTGAGCCTGGTGCAGATCCCGCAGCAGATCGCCGAAGCCATCGTGGCCTCGGATGTGTCGCCGCTGCTGGTGGTGGGGCTTTTCCTGCTGGCCTATTTTCCGCTGGGCATGTTCCTCGATGCCTTCTCGATGCTGGTCATCACCCTGCCCATCATGTTCCCGACGGTGGTGTCGCTGGGCTTCGACCCCATCTGGTTCGGCATCCTGGCCGTGAAGATGTGCGAGATCGGGCTCATCACGCCGCCGGTGGGGCTGAACGTCTTCGTCATCGCGGGCATAGACCGGACCACGCCGCTCACGCGGATTTTCCATGGCGCCTGGTGGTTCGTCATCATGGAGGTGGTCGCAACCGTTATCCTGTTCGCGTTCCCTGTCATCGTCACCATCCTGCCGGAGACGATGCTGGGCAAGTAGCGGCGTTGCGGCGTGGACATTCCCCCACGCCGCGCCACGGAAAAAGGAGCAAGCATGCAAGCAGCACGGCAATCCATTGCATTGATCACGGGCGGCGCATCCGGACTGGGCCGCGCGGCGGCGCTGGAACTTTCGCGGCGCGGCATGCGCGTGGCCGTGGCGGATCTGCGCGAGGATGCCGCAAGGGCCTGCGCCGACGAGGTGGTGCTTGCGGGCGGCCAGGCGCTGGGCGTGGCCATCGACGTGACCGACGATGCGTCGGTGGACGCGGCGTTCCGGCGCGTGGAGGCCGAGCTGGGCCCGGTGGACGTGCTGGTCAACAGCGCGGGCATCCTGAACGTGGCGCCTTTGCTGGACTATCCGCTGGACACCTGGGAGCGCGTCATGGCCATCAACGTCACGGGCACCTTCCGCTGCGCGCAGCGTGCCGGACGCGGCATGGCCGAGCGCGGCTATGGCCGCATCGTCAACCTGGCCTCCATCAGCGGCGTGCGTGCCGGCATTGGCCGGGTCGCCTACGGCACCTCGAAGGCCGCCGTCATGGGCCTGACGCGCCAGCTGGCAATGGAGCTGGGCCCCCACGGCATCACGGCCAATGCCATCGCGCCCGGGCCGGTCGTGACGGCCATGACCGAGTCCTCCTACACGCCCGAGACCCGTGCGGCCTTCGAGGCGATGATTCCCGCGGGCAGGCTGGGCACGCCCGAGGAGATCGCCGAGGCCATCGCCTTCCTGGCCTCGGAAGGCGCGGCCTACGTCAACGGCCAGACGCTGGCGGTGGATGGCGGCTACCTGGCGGGCGGCGTGGCGCGAACGGGGACGGTCTCGCGTTGAGAGCGAAAGGCGGGGCTGGCATGCCCCGCCACGCTCAGCCGTGCTGGACCATGACGATGCGCGAGACGAGTTCCGCGGTGTTCTTGGCTTCCAGCTTGCGCATGATGCGCCCGCGGTGCACCTCCACCGTGCGATGCGAGATGTTCAGCCGCGCGGCGATTTCCTTGCAGCTCAGGCCGTTCACCACATAGCTGGAGATCTCCCGTTCGCGGCGGGTGAGGTGGGCCGTCTTCAGCGGCGTGTCGGCGATCCGCTCGAAGCTCCAGATCATCAGGTCGAAGGGGTTGTGCACCGTGAGCGTGATGCCGCGCGCCCGTGCCCAGAAGATCTCGCGGCTGCGGTGCTGCATGAAGCGCTCATCCTCGTAGTAGCAATTGCGCTCGAGGTGCGCCAGGCAGCGCTCGCCGATCTCGTGGTAATCCGAGAGCGACGGATAGAGCTTCAGGATGGACTCGCCCACCAGTTCTTCGCGCGTGTAGCCGAAGAGATGGGCGAAGGCGTGGTTGCACTCTGAGATACGGCGCGCGCTGCAGACCACCTGCGGGGCAGGGGACTCCTTGAAGGCAAGCAGCGCGAGTTGCGGGTCGCGCATGGGGTGTCTCCCGTCGTTTTCCGCCGGACTCTGTGGCCGGTCGGCGCCGCGCGCGCATCGTGCCCGCTAGCGGCAGATATGGACCTCCACGCCGACCGCCGCGCAATCCGAGAAAGCCATCGGCTTGCTGATGCGCAGTCGCACTGCCTGGATGTCCGCGAAGTCTGCGAGCAGGCGGGCCGCCACCTGCTCGCACAGGGTCTCGATGAGGTTCACGTGGGCCTGGGTGCATTCCTGCACGATGGCCTCGCGCAGGTGCCGGTAGTCCAGCACGCTGTGGATGTCGTGGTCGTCGACCGGGCCGGGGATGCTCAGGTCGATCTCGGCATCGACGTGCAGCGGCTGCATCGCGCGCCGTTCGTGTTCGAGGATGCCGATGCGGGCGTCGAGCGCCAGCCGGGAAAAGAAAATGCGACGAGTGGACATGGGAAAAGCCGGAATGAAGTGCCGGGAATTGTAGTCCTGCTTGCCTGTCTACAATCCAGTCATTGAGGAAATCGGGGATATCGGTCACATGTTGCAGCACAGCGAGGCAGTGCAAGGCGGGCGCGGGCCCGGGGGCGATGCCGGGGTTGATGCCGTGATCGTGGGCGCCGGCCCGGCAGGCGCCTCGTGTGCGCTCTGGCTGGCGCGCCTGGGCCTCACGCCGCTGTTGCTCGAGGCTGGCAACGCGCCCGGCGGCCTCGAGCGCGACAACCCCCATCCCGACAACTGGATCGCCGTGCTGCCCGACGTCACGGGCGCCCAGGTGGCGGACAACATCGCCCGCAGCCTGGCGCAGGCCGGGGTCGTGCCCAGGCTGGGCCAGCGCGTGCGCACGGCCCGTCCCGCTCCCGCCGGCCTGCTGCTGGAAGGCGATGGCCCGCAAGGCGCCTGGACGTTGCGCGCGCCGCGCCTGGTCATCGCCACCGGCGTGCGCGCCCGGGGCCTGGATGACCGGCCGCTCCAGCCTTCGCCTGGCGTGTTGGTCGGGCCGGGCGGCCACATCGTCGCCCAGGACTACCAGGGCCTGTCGGTGGCCGTGCTGGGCGGCGGCGACAACGGTTTCGAGAACTACGACTACGTGCGCGCGCAGGGCGCTCGCACGGTACACCTGTATGCCCGCAGCGTGCGGGCGCAACGCCAATGGGTGGCGCGGGCCGACGCGCGCGACGTGCGTATCGGCGACTACACGGTCGACCCCGCGGGGCGCACGGTGAATGGCCAGGCCTACGACCTCATCCTGGTCTTCCACGGCTGGGCGCCGCAGGCCGATTTCGCCGACGGCCTGGCGCTGGCGCGTGACGCCCGCGGCTTCATCCGCACCGATCCCGCCACCGCCGAAGCCAGCCTGCCGGGGGTCTATGCGATCGGCGAGGCCGCCCAGCGCATGCATCCCTGCGTGGTGACGGCCCTGGCCGATGGCGTGGTGGCCGCGAAGGCGATCCAGGCCCAGGTCGAGGCGGCGGCGGCCAGGCAGGCGGGCGTCTCGGAATAGTCACCCATCTTCCCGCGATACGTCGCCATGAACGGGCAAGTATCGGCATAATGTGTGCCGCTGCCCGCCACGGACAGCCGCGACCGGGGAGAAGCAGATGGGTTTCGTCAACGAGGAAGTGCCGGCTTTGTACAAGGCCAAGCTGGCGGGCCACAAGAGCCCGCTGTGGCACCAGGCCCTGGACCTGTCCATGTGGACCGCCAACCAGGACGCCCACGCCTTCCTGATCTACGCGGGCCGCGACCGCGACGACAACACCCGCCTGTATTTCCTGTTCGGCCTGTACGACGTGCTGTACTACGTCCGCGTGGTGGAAACCATCCGGCCCGCAGCCGGAGGCGGACAGGCGTATACCTACTCAAAATTCTCGATTACCGCCGCCGACCACCGGCCGTTCGACGACGGCCCCTGTCGGGCATTGACCCGCGAGGCCCTGAAGGTGTTCGCCGGCTTTTATGGCGTGATGCCGGCGCAGTCGGTGCACTGCGACTTCTGAGGCCGTCACGCCTAGGCATATTTTCCGGTCAGTCCCCCATCCACCACCAACTCGGTCCCGGTAATGTACGACGCCTCGTCGCTGGCCAGGAACGCCACCGCGTTGGCCACCTCCCAAGGCGTCCCCATGCGCCCCAGCGGCACCTGCTTATCCCGAGCCGCCTTCGCCGCGGCCAGGTCCCCCTCCCTGGCATACATCTTCGCCACGTTCGCCTGCACGCGCGGCGTATCGATCAGCCCCGGGATCACCGTGTTCACGCGGATGCCGTCGGCCGCGTACTGCTGCGCCAGCATGCGCGCGAAGTGGATCACCGCCGCCTTCGTCACGCTGTAGGCCAGGTGCGGATAGCCGGTGTAGCGGATGCCCGCGATCGACGACACCGCCACGATGCTGCCGCCGCCCTGCGCGCGAAAGCGCGGCGCCAGCAGCCGGCTCGCGATCAGCAGGCTTTCCACGTTCACCGCCTGGATGCGCCGCCAGTCGGCCAGGTCGATGTCTTCCGGGCCGCCCACCTTGCCGATGCCGGCGTTGGCCTGCAGCGCGTCGATGCGCCCGAAACGGGCCTCCGCCGCCTCGATGGCCGCCTGCATTGCATCCGCGTCCGCCACGTCGGCCTGCACGGCCCACGCCTCGCCGCCAGCCTCTTCCACCGCGCGGACCGCATCCGCGGCGGCGTCGGCCTGGAAATCCAGCGCCACGATCCGCGCGCCCTGGCGGGCCAGCGTTACGCAGCTCGCCTTGCCGATGCTCCAGCCCGCCGCGCTGGCGCCCGCGCCCGCCACTATCACCACCTTGCCGGCCAGGCGGCCGGTGCTTGCCATGCCTGTCGTGTCACTCATGCCGCATTCCCCAATCCCACCGTCATTCCGCCGCACACGTACAGCACCTGTCCCGTGATGAAGCCCGCACGGTCGTCCAGCAACGAGGCAATGGCGTGGGCGACCTCCGCCGGCTCGCCCATGCGAGCGAGTGGAATCGTGTCCAGGATGCGTTGCGTCTGCGGTGCGCCGGGCGGATTCACGCGCTGGAACAGCTCCGTCGCGATGGGACCCGGGCCGATGGCATTCACCGTGATGCCGTGCGCGGCCAGCTCCAGCGCCCAGCTGCGCGTCATGCCCAGCAGGCCCGCCTTGCTGGCCGCGTAGGCCGTGCGCAGGGGCTTGCCCAGCGCGGCACGGCTGGAGACGTTCACCACGCGTCCGAAGCCGCGCGCCTGCATGTCGGGCAGCAGCCCCTGCAGGAGCAGCAGCGGCGCCTGCACATTGAGCGCGGCCACGGCCTGCAGGGATTCGGGGGTGGTGTCCGCCACGGAGGCGGGCTGGACGATGCCGGCGTTGTTGACCAGGCGCAGCACCTCGCCGGCGCGGACCAGCTCGGCCACGGCCTCGCGGGTCTGCGCGGCATCGCGCAGGTCCACCTGCACATGCGCCACGCCCGCCACGTCGCGCGCGGGCGCCTGGACGTCGAAGCTGGTGACCGCATAGCCATCGGCAACCAGCCGCTCGGCCACCGCGAGTCCGATGCCGCTGCTGGCGCCGGTGACGAGAACACGAGGCTGCATGGCTCAGTCCTCGCCGTGCGCGGCCGGCTTGCCGGCGCCCACATAGGGGATGGCGTGGTCGATGGTTTCCCAGATGTAGCGGCCGGAGGGTTCCTGCTGTTCCTCGGCCACGTGCGACACCAGGCCCGCGGCCCGAGAGATCACCGCGAAGCCGCGCATCAGCCGCGTGGGAACGCCGATCTCGCCCAGCAGCGCCGCCGTGGCGCCCGTGGCGTTGATGGTGATGTGCTTGCCGTAGGTGTCGTCGATGGCCTGGCCGAACAGGCGCAATGCGCCCGTCCATTTGCCCGCCAGGTCCTTCTCGGCATCGGCCAGGGCCAGCAGCTTGATGGAGCGGGGATCGTCCGGCTTGTGCAGGTGATGGCCGAAACCCGGCAGGCTGCGGCGTTCGGCCCGGTGGGCCTGCGCAATGGCGCGGGCTTCGGCTGCCGGGTCGCTGGCCTCGATGATGCGTGCCAGCAGGCCTGCGCAATTCTCCATCGTGCCGACGAACTGGCTGCCCACCGCCATCAGTCCCGAGGCCACGGCGCCTTGCAGGTTCTCGGGCGCGCTCATGTAGATCAGGCGCGTGGCGATGGCGCTGGGCGTCAGGCCGTGCTCCATCAGCGTGATCAGCACCGCGTCGACGATGCGCAGGTCCACGGGCCGGGCCTCGCGTCCCATGATCTGCGCGAACATCACTTCGGTGAAGGTCTTCTTGCCCAGCAGGTCTTCCACCAGGTCGGCGTCGCGGTAATGCATGCCGGTCAGGCTGTGCGCGCACAGGCGGGTGGTGGGGGCGTTCTTGGGGGCTTGCTGGCTCATGTCGTCTCCTTCATCTGCTTCAGGGCCGCGTCGCGCACGGCGTTCTTCAGGACCTTGCCGACCGGCGAGCGGACCAGTTCGGTGTCCAGGTGGATGCGTTTGGGCGTCTGCACGGGGCCCAGCAGTTCGCGCACGTGCGCCATCAGCGCCTCCGGCGTCGTCGCGGCGCCTGGGTGCAGCTGCACGGCGGCATGCACCGCCTCGCCCCACTTGTCGTCGGGCACGCCGAAGACGCAGCTTTCATAGACGGCGGGATGGCGCGACAGGGCGTTCTCGACATCGACGGGATACACGTTGAAGCCGCCGGTGATCACCACGTCGCGCAGGCGGTCCTTCAGGTACAGGTAGCCGCGTGCATCGACCATGCCGACGTCGCCGGTGCGCAGCCAGCCGTCCACCAGCGTCTCGGCGCTTTTCTCGGGCAGGCGCCAATAGCCGGTCATCAGCAGGTCGCCGGCCACGGCCACTTCGCCGGTCTCGCCGGCGGGCAGGGGCGTGCCGTCGGGCGACAGGATGGCCAGGTCCGACAGCCACGTCACGCGGCCCACGGCGCCGCGGTTGGCGGCGTCCTCGAAGTCGGCGGGCCGCATGGCGGTCACGATCTGCGGGGCTTCGGTCTGGCCATAGGTCGTGCCCAGCACCGGGCCGAAGAAGGCGCGCACCTGGTCGACCTTGTCCATGGGCATGGGGGCGCCGCCATAGATCAGGTTGCGCAGGGCGGGGAAGTCGGCGCCCGAGACACCCTGCTGCGCCATGATCATGTAGATGAGCGTGGGCGGCATGAAGCTCAGCGTGCCGCCGCGTGTGCGGAAAGCCTCGGTGATGGTCGCGGGACTGACCGCGTCCAGCAGCACGTGGGCGCCGCCCTGCGCCAGCACGGGCAGCAGATAGGTGCTGGTGCCGTGCGTGATCGGCGCGGCCACGACGTAGCGGTCGCCCTCGGTCAGGCCCCAGCTCTGGATCTGGTTGATGATGCCGGTGTTCCAGGCGCGATAGGGCTGCATCACGCCCTTGGGCAGCCCGGTGGTGCCGCCGGTGAACTTGATGGCCTGGGTGTCGTCGCGCGACAACGGATGCCGCAACGGCGTCTTGCCCGCGTGGCCTTGCACCAGGGTGGCCAGCGACAGCGGCACGGCGGCATCGTCCAGCACGATGCGTCGCGCTTGCGGCGCGGCCACCAGCGGGCCGCCATGGCTGTCCACCATGACGATGCTGGGCTCGGTGGTGTCGATGATGCGCGCGATTTCGCTGGCCGTGCTGCGCGCGTTCAGCGGCACCCACACCTTGCCGGCGGCCAGCACCGCCAGCAGGCCCAGGATGTGCGCGGCGCTGTTGCCGGCGCAAATGCCCACCCGCGTCTGTGGCGTGGGGTCCAGCGCCTGCAGGGCGTGGGCCAGGGCCTGCACGTCATGCAGCAACCGTGCATAGGTATAGGTGTCCTGCTCGCGCGGGCTGTCCAGCGCGATGCGCGCCGGATGGCGCTGCGCGGCGCGGTAGAAGAAATCGATGGGAAACACGGTGACTCCTGTTGCAATCCGCGCTTGGCCGGGCGGATCGAGGGGCGGCTGCCGCCTGCCGCGCACGTGGCGCGCGGCAGGCGGACTTCCTGTGCAGCCGGCAGGGCTTATTCCGCCTTCAGGCCCGCGGCGCGGACCACGGCGCCCCAGCGCTCGGTCTCGTCATTGATCCACTTGGCGAAGGTCTGGGGCGTATTGGGTGGCGGGGGCGCGTCGAAGCCGTTCTTTTCATAGGCCTGCACGATCTCGGGCCGCTTCAGTGCGCGCAGCGTGGCGTCGTGCAGCGTCTTCACCACCTCGGGCGGCGTGCCCGGCGGCGCGGTCAGGCCGAACCAAGAAACCACGTTGAAGTCCTTCAGCTCGGGGATGCCGGTTTCCAGCATGGTCGGCACGTCGGGCGCCTGCGGCGCGCGCTTGGCGCCCGTGACGGCCAGCGCGCGCAGCTTGCCGGCCTGCACGTGGCCGATGGAAGAGGGCAGGTTGTCGAACATCGAATCCACCTGTCCGCCCAGCAGGTCGACCACGGCGGGGCCGCTGCCGCGATAGGGCACGTGCAGGATGTTGGTCTTGGTCTCCATCTTGAAGAGTTCGCAGGACATGTTGATGGACGAGCCCGTGCCCGACGAGGCGCAGTTGAACTTGCCCGGGTTGGCCTTGGCGTGCGCGATGTATTCCTGCACGGTCTTGACCGGCACCTTCGGGTTCACCACCAGGATGTTCGGCACCGTGGCCAGCAGCGCCACCGGCGCGAACTCGCGCAGGTCGTAGTTCAGCTTGCTGTAGAGCGTGCGGTTGATCGTGTTGGCGATCGAGCCCACGTAGATCGTGTAGCCGTCGGGCTGGGCGCGCGCCACGACCTCGGCGCCGATATTGCTGTTGGCGCCGGTGCGGTTCTCCACCACCACGGGTTGGCGCAACTCTTCGCTGACGCCCTTGGCGACGAGCCGGGCCAGGATGTCGGTGGCGCCGCCGGCGGCATAGCCCACGACGAAGGTGATGGGCCGGTCGGGATAGGCGGCCTGGGCCGCCCAGGTGGGCGCCAGGGCAAGGCAGGTGACTGCGGCCAATATGCGCATCCGGCGCAGGGGCTGTCCATTCATGGTTTGTCTCCTTGTATTTGTCCATTGCTTGGACAAAGTTTTTGCTTGTGCGAACATCATCGGACAACACTGACAAGGCCTCCAATCACCGTTGTCCATCATTTGGACAAGCGGCGGGAGAGCCGGGAGACAGCCATGCCGACAAGAGATCCGTCCGCCGGCGAGACCGCCGGCAGCCTGCCCCGCACGCTGCGGCGCGGCCTGCAGGTGCTGGGCGCCCTGCGCCAAGCCGGGCCGGAAGGCCTGCACGTGGTCGAGGTCGCGCACGCCACGGGCCTGCAACGGCCCACGGTGTATCGCTACCTGGACGTCCTGGTCGAAGAGGGGTATGCGCAGCGCGATCCGCGCACGAAGCGCTTCGGCATCGCCATGGACTGGGCGCCGCAGCCCGATGCGCACGGGCATGCGGTGAGGCGCCTGCAGCCGGTGCTGCGGCACATCAGCGACATCACCGGCGACTCCGCCTTCCTGATCTGCCGTGCGGGCAGCGATTCGCTGTGCCTGCACCGCGAGGTGGGCAACTATGCCCTGCAGGTGCTGTCGGTCACCATCGGCCACAGGCAGCCGCTGGGCGTGGGCGCGGCGGGCCTGGCCCTGCTGGCAGCCTTGCCGCCGAACGAGGCCAGCGAACTGATCGCGCAGAACGACAAGGCCTTGCGCGCCTACGGCGGCATGACCGCCGCGCAGATGCATCGCCTGGTGGACAACACGCGTGACCGCGGCTGGTCGGTGGTGGGGAATTCGGCGGTGCCGGGCGCGCTGGGCGTGGGCGTGCCGGTGCTGGATGAGCGGGGTTATCCGGTGCTGGCCATCAGCACGTGCACGATGATCGACCGCATCCCCGCCAGCCGCCAGCGGCAGATCGCGGAGCAGATGCGGGTGGCGGTGGCCCGGGTGAGTGCCTGAACCGGAGGCAATCCGGCCCAGGTCTTGGTGCGGCGGCTACAGCGCCGGATGGCGCAGGTGCCAGTCCGTCACGTCCTGCAGGGCCACGCCGATCTCCAGCACGGCCGATTCGTCGGCGGGCTTGCCGTAGAGCTGCACGGCAAGCGGCAGGCCGTCCGCGAAGCCGGCGGGCAGGGCCAGGGCGCAGGCGCCCAGGAAGTTGGCGGGCCGCGTATAGATGGACAGCGCCGTGGAAGATTCATCCAGGCCTTCCAGCGGCGCCGCCGTGATGGGCAGGCCCGGCATCAGCAGCGCATCGGTGTCGCGCATCCAGTCCAGCCAGGTGTCGCACGCATGGCGGTGCGCGATCTGCAGGCGCAGGTAGTCGCGCGCGCTGGCCGATTCCGCGGCCAGCATGCGTTGCCGCACGGCGTTGCCCATGGGCGTGGACGCATCGCGCACCACGGCGTCGTACAGCGAATAGCCTTCGCAGGAAATGATCTGCCCGACGCAGTCCATCATGTGGCGCAGGTCGAAGGGCAGGGGGCGTTCATGCACGGTCGCGCCCAGCCCGCGCAGGTGCGCGGCCGTTTCCGCATAGGCCTGCGCGAAGGCGGGCGCCAGGGCGTGGGGCAGGCTGCCCAGCGCAATCGTGGTGATGACCTTGCCCGACAGCGGGCGCGGCAGTCCCGGCGCGCGGCGTGCCACGATGGGCGGCTGGGGCGTGTGCAGCGTGCGGGGGTCCTTCGGGTCGGCGCCCGCCATGACGCCTGCCAGCAGCGCCGCGTCCCAGGCTGATCGGGCCATGGGACCCAGCGTGTCCAGCGTGTGGCACAGGTCCACGCAGCCGGCCAGGCTGACGCGGCCGGCGCTGAGCTTCAGGCCGGTGATGCCGTTGAGCATGGACGGCGTGCGGATGGACCCGCCCGTGTCGGAGCCGATGGCCGCGGCGGCCAGTCCCGCGGCCACGGCCACCCCCGACCCGCTGGACGAACCGCCGGGCACGCGGTGCACGGCGGCGTCCCAGGGGTTGCGGGGGGTGCCCAGCAAGGGGTTCACACCCCAGGCGCCGAACGCGTATTCCACCATCTGGGCGTGCCCCAGGATCACGGCGCCCGCCCCGAGCAGTTTCTCCATGGCCGTGGCCGTGGTGGCCGCGGTCTGGCCCGCCAGGGTGCGGGACCCGGCGGTCAGCGGCCTGCCGGCCAGCCCGCACAGGTCCTTCACCGCCAGCGGGATGCCGTCCAGCGGGCCCAGGGCCAGGCCCATGCCGCGACGGGTGTCGGCGGCCTCGGCCTGGCGCAGGGCGTCCTCGGAATAGACCGCGACGTAGGCGTTCAACGTGTCGTTGTAACGCTCGATACGGTCCAGGTAGGCGCGGGTCAGCGCCCGCGCGCTCAGCTTGCCCTGCGCGAGCAGGCCGGAGAGTTGCTCGATGGGGTGGAATACGGCGTCGTTCATGCTGTTCTCGTGGCTCGCTTCAACGTTGGTTCCAGGCCGGGATCGGATAAATCGGCTTGCCGGTGGCCACGTCCGCCGGGTACAGCGGCACCATGCCCTTGCCGGGTTGCAGCTGCACGACCGGGAAAGGCATCTGCAATTGCTTGCCGTGCGCGTCGATCTCGTAGGGGCCTGCCATCACCGTCAGCTTGCCGGACAGGTCCAGCGCGGCCTGCTTCATCCTGGCCGGGTCGGTGGATTGGGCCTTCTGGATGATGGCTTCGGTGACCACGCCCGCGCCGTAGGCCAGCGCCGTCTGGAAGTCGGGCGCGAATTCGGCCTTGGGGAAGAGGCGCTCGTAGGCCTTGGCGAACTGCGCGCGGTCCAGCCCGGCATTGACCTTCCAGTTGATGGCCGGGTCGTAGTTGGTGTTGCTGAAGATGTAGTCCCCGTCCTTGCCGATGGCCTGGAATTGCGGCGTCGAGGCGTAGAACATGAAGGTGTACGGGAAGTTGATGTTCAACTGCTTCATCTGGCGGGCGATGCTGATCAGGTCGCCTTCATACGAGGTGGGGAAGAACACGTCCGCCCCGGCCGCGCGCACCTTCTGCAGCAGCGTACTGAAGTCCTTCTGGCCCTTGGGATAGCGCTCGAACAGCACGACCTCCAGGCCGCTCTTCTCGGCCTGGTCCCTGCCGCCGGTGGCGAGCGCGGTGGGGAAGGGCTCGTCCGAATAGATGATGGCGACCTTCTTGCCGCCCACCTGCCTGGCATGCTGCATGGGCAGGCGCAGTTGCAGCGAGGCCGGCATCTGCGTGCCGGACACCACGTACTTGAAGCCTTGGTCGTACAGCGGGTCGCTGGAGGCGGACCAGATCATCAGGAACTTGCCCAGGCGCTCGGTGACCGTGGCGGCAGCGGCCGTCAGGGTCGAGCCGAAGGGGGCGAAGACCATGTCCACCTTTTCGTTGCTGACCAGGCCTTCATAGACCCGGGTGACCATCTGCTTGTCGCTGCGGTCATCGCGCTTGACCAGTTCGACGCGGCGCTTCTTGCCGTCGATCTCGATGCCGCCGCGGCTGTTCACGTCATCCACCCAGACTTCGACGCCGCGCACGCCGGATTGCGACGCCAGGGCGAAGGTGCCGGTGGACGATACGGTCATGCCGATGCGCAGGGGCGGGGCCTCCTGCGCGGTGGCGGGCGCCAGGGCGCCGGCGCCCAGTGCGAGCGTTGCCAGGGTGATGCCAAGTTTCTTGAATGTCAGTCCGTGCAAAAGCATGGTTGTCTCCCCCATCGATGGGTGGTGGTTGGTATTGGCAAGGCGGGGTGCCGCTACTATTACGGCGTGATCTGGGTCCGCCTGTCGAATAGCATATACCAAATATTTATAGGTTGAGCATGACGCCAAAACTGAATTTCAAGCAGATCGAGATGCTATGGACGGTCGTGACCTCCGGTTCGATCAGCGCCGCCGCCAAGCAGCTCGACGTGACCCAGCCGGCCGTCAGCCGGATGCTGGCGCAGACCGAGGCCCAGGTGGGGGTCGCGCTTTTCGAGCGGATACGGGGACGGCTGCGCCCGGCCAAGGCGTTGAATGACCTGCTGCCCGAGATCGACCGCGCCCAGAAGGCGCTGCAGCGCGTCAACGACATGACCCGCGCGCTGGTCGACTCCCGGGGTGGCGTGCTCAAGGTGGCGTCCAATCCCAGCCTCAGCACGCACGTGATGCCCCGGGCGCTGGCGGCGTTCCGGGAGCGCTATCCGGGCACCTTCCTGCGCTTCCAGACCGAGACGACCATCCAGGAGGTCGCCGAGAAGCTGCTGAGCGGAGAGGTCGATACGGCGGTGCTCACGATCCCGGCGGAGCATCCTTTCCTGACCAGCCAGACCCTGTGCGAGGGGCGGCTGGTGGCGGTCATTCCCACGGCCTATGAAGTGTCGCGCAAGCGCCACGTTTCGCTGGCCGACCTGGTGGATTTCCCGCAGATCGTGGTGGGCGAGCGTCTGCATTTCGGCATGGTGGCGGCCAACGCCTTTGCGCGCGCGGGCCTGGCGCCGAAGGTGATGGCCGATGTGCCTACCTCGCACCTGGCCTGCGCCCTGGCGAACACCGGCATGGGCTATGCCATCGTCGACGAGTTTTCCGTGGCGGAAAACATCTGGCCGCAACTGAGGGTCGTGCCCATCGACGAGCCGCTGCCTCTGCGCATGCTGCTGGTGCATGCGGCAGACCGGCCGCTCTCCGAGGTCGCCAAGCGCTTCGCGCAGGTGTTGCGTGGCCTGTACCGCAACGAGTGAAATTTCAGGTTTCCAGGGTTTTTACCAGTAATCGTTAACTTGAATTTATAGGTTTGCCGGGCGCATACTGCCGCTACCCATACAAGTGACCGCCAACGGTCCGACCTGGAGTGAGACAGATGCAAAGGCAAGCCTTGGACGCGGCGGCGTACGCCAGCCAGCGTCAGCAAGACCAAGGGGTGGACCGGCTGCGATATCGCATCGCGGCAGGTCTGTTCGTGGTGCTGGTCGTCGCCATGGCCCTGGTGCCCATGGTCTCGAGCAACGCCAGTTTCGCGTTCTACCTGATGCTGTGGATCGCCATGGCCACGGGCATGAACATCTGCGTGGGCTTCACGGGCTACCTGCCCTTCGGCTACGTGGTGTTCTACGGCGTCGGCGCCTATGCGACCGGCATTTGTTACCGGGTGCTGGAACTGCCCATCTTCCCGTCGCTGCTGGCGGCGGGCGCGGCCGGGGTGCTGATCGCACTGCTGATGGCGCCCACGCTGCGCTTGAAGGGGGTGTACTTCGGCATTGTCAGCCTGGGCCTGGCCACCATCGTGCGCCTGCTCATCGCCAACCTGCCCGATCACTACACGGGCGGCAGCATGGGCCTCATCCTGGCCAGCGCCAACAACCCCCTGCACAGCTTCTACGCCATGCTGGCCATCATGGCGGGCGCGCTGGCGCTCGTGCTGTGGCTGTCACGCTCGCGCTTGGGGCGGCAGCTGCGCGCCATCAAGGACGACGCTGGGGCGGCGGCCTGCGTGGGCATCGACGTGCCGCGTGTGCGCCTGAAGGCCTGGCTGCTGGCCGCGCTCATTCCCGCGCTGGTGGGCGGCGTGGAGGCCTGGTACACCAACGTGGTCGACCCGGAATACTCCTTCCATGTGCTGGTCACGGCCAAGAGCATCATCTACGGCATGGCGGGCGGCTTCGGCACGATCCTCGGGCCGGTCGTGGGCACCATCGCGCTTTACGGCGTCGACCACTTCATCTGGGAGCGCTTCCCTCTCCTGAACCTGCTGCTGCTGGGCCTGGTCATCATCGGCCTGATGCTCTTCCTGCCGCGCGGCGTGGTGGGCAGCCTGCTCAAGCACAAGCCGCAACTGCGCCGCTACATCGCCTGAGGGGAAACGCCATGAATGCATTGTTGATACAGGGGCTGCTCAACGGCCTCATCCTGGGCGCGCTCTATGGCCTGGTCGGCCTGGGCCTGAACATCATCTACGGCGTGTTGCGCGTCGTGAACTTCGCGCATGGGGAGTTCCTGGTGCTGGGCGCCTACTTCGCGTGGGTGCTGCTGTCGGTCTTCGGCATCAATCCCTTCGTTGCGCTGCCCTTGGCCTTCATCAGCTTTTTCATCCTGGGCTACGGCTTGTATTTCCTGCTGGTGCCGCGCATGGCCAAGTCGGACGATCCCGAGACCAGTTCCCTGCTGCTGATGTTCGGCGTGTCGATCTCGCTGGGCGCGGCCATGCTGCTGTGCTTCGAGGCGGACGCCCGCACGCTGGACGTGGCCGTCGAGCCGGTCTTCCTGTCCTTCGGCGAGATCATCCTGCCGACCATCCGCCTGATCGCGCTGGGCATCGCGCTGCTGCTGGTGGCCGCGCTCACCTTCTTCCTGTACCGCACCCAGGTGGGCAAGGCGCTGCGCGCCATCATCATGAACCGCGACGCGGTGAGCATCGTCGGCATCAACGCCAAGCGCCTGTCGGCGGTGGCCTTCGGCCTGGGCATCGGCCTGGCCGCGGCCACCGGCGTCATCATCGGCATGGTCTTCCCCTCGTTCAGCCCCTTCATGGGCAATGACTACACGCTGATCGGCTTCGTGGTGATCGTGCTGGGCGGCCTGGGGCACCCCATCGGCGCCCTGGTCGGCGCGCTGCTCTACGGCATCACCGAGCAGGTGGCGGTGGTCTACATGAATCCGTCCATGGCCACGGCGCTGGGTTTCCTGCTGATGGTCGCCATGATCTTCATTCGTCCCTCGGGACTGCTGGGCCAGCGTCAGCTGAGCTGAAAAGGAGAGCGACATGCTGGCGGTACGTGATCTCAAGAAACGCTTCGGCGGGCTGCAGGCCCTGCGAGGCATAGACCTGGACGTGCCCGACCGCACGATCCTGGGCGTGATAGGCATGAACGGTTCGGGCAAGACCACGATGCTCAATTGCATCAACGGCATCTACCGCGCCGATTCAGGCTCCATCCAACTGGCGGGGGAACCGCTCATCGGGCGCGAGGTGCACCAGGTGGCGGCGCTGGGAATAGGACGCACCTTCCAGGTGCCAAGAGTCTTCCAGCGCATGACGCTGATGGAGAACATGGATGTCGCGCAGGTGGGCGCCAGGGCCAGCGAAGCCGAACGCGACGACCTGTCCGCCTATTGGCTGGACAAGGTCGGCCTGCTGCGGCTGCGCCACAACTACGCGGAGGAGTTGTCGGGCGGCCAGCAGAAGCTGGTGGAGCTGGCCCGCATCATGGTGGCCAAGCCCAGGCTCATCCTGCTGGACGAGCCCTTCGCGGGCGTGAACCCCGAGCTGGCCAGGATGCTGATCGGTCTCATCGCCGAGATCCCCGTCGAGCATGGCTGCTCGGTCGTGCTGGTCTCGCACGACCTGACCTCGATCTACCAGCTCTCGCACCACATCATCGTCATGAACGAAGGGGCCATCCTGACCCAGGGCAACGCCGACACGGTGCGGTCCGATCCGGCGGTCATCGAAGCCTATCTCGGAGCGTAGTCACATGGACGCCGTCCTGACCCTGAACGAAGTGACCGTGGCCTACCACGGCGACATCACCATCCTGAACCGCGTCAACGTGTCGGCGCGCAAGGGCTGCGTGACCGGCATCATCGGCCCCAATGGCGCGGGGAAGTCCACCGTGCTGAAGACCATGTTCGGCTTCCTGCCGCTGCGCCACGGCAACATCGTGCTGAACGGCCAGGACATCAGCCGCGATCCCGCCAACCGCCGGGCGGGGCAGGGCGTGGCCTATGTGCCGCAAAGCCGCAGCCTCTTCGCCGACCTGTCGGTGGAGGACAACCTGCTGCTGGGCTGCTGGCCGTTCCGCGGCGACCGCGCGCGCGTGCGCCGCCAGATCGACTCGGTCTATGCGCGCTTCCCCATCCTGGCGGAAAAACGCCGCGATCCGGTCTCCAGCATGAGCGGCGGCCAGCAGCGTTTCGTGGAGTTCGGCCGCGCGCTGCTCATCGAGCCCTCGGTCATCCTGCTGGACGAGCCCACCGCCATGCTGGCGCCCAAGATATCGAAGGAGATCTACACCTTTGTGCGGGGCCTGGCCGACGAAGGCATGACGGTGGTGCTGGTGGACCAGAACGTGCGCCGCTGCGCCGAGGTCTCGGACTATCTCTACATCCTGGAGCTGGGCCGCAACAAGGCCGAGGGTGACCGCCAGGCCTTCGCGGAAGGCTCGGGCCTGCGTGACATGGTGGCGACCTGGATGGACTACAAGATCGATTGATCCCGCGGTCCGCCAGGGCGGAGCGTGCCTGGCGTCAGCCCAGCACGCAGTCCAGCTTCCCGGGCGCGGCCAGCCGCAGCGTAAAGGTGCGCAGCTCATCGCGGCGGAAGGCGTGGAGGGTCACCGCCTGGCCCGGCTGGTAGCGCTGCAGCACGGTGTCCAGGTTGCCGGCGTCGACCTTCAGGCCATCGATGGCCACCAGCACGTCGCCGGCCGACAGCCCGGCGCGATGCGCCGCGCCGTTCTCATGGACGGTTGCCAGCGCCAGCGTATCGCCCTGCTTGCGGGTGCGCGCGTCCAGTCCAGGCAGCGCCGAGCCGGCCTTCCATCTGACCGGCACGCCCTGCGCCGGCAGCAGCGTATCCAGCGGCACATCCGCCACGCCTTCGACGTAGCGGCGCAGGAAGTCCGACACGTCCACGCCGGTGGCGTCGTGCACCAATGCAGCCATGCCATCCTCGGGCACGCCCAGCTGCGCGCCGCCGCGGCCGTCCGCGGTGCGATAGAAGTCCCGCCCATGCCTGCGCCACATCAGGCGCATCACGTCATCAAGCGACTGCCGGTTGCCGGTGGCCTGTCGGATCGTCAGGTCCAGGCCCAGCGCCACCAGCGAGCCCTTGGTGTAGTAGCTCACCAGCGCATTGGGCGAATTCTCGTCCTGCTTGTAATAGCGCGTCCAGGCGTCGTGCGAGCTCTGCGCCACCGACTGCTTGTGGCGGCCCGGCGCGCGTGCCACGCCGCCGATCGTCTTGCCGACGAGGCCCAGGTAGTCCGCGCGGTCGATGACGCCCGCGCGCAGCAGCATGAGGTCGTCGTAATACGAGGTGAAGCCTTCGAACACCCACAGCAGGCGCGTGTGGGCGGGGGCGGACAGGTCGTAGGGCGCGAACGCGGCGGGCTTGATGCGCTTGACGTGCCAGGTGTGGAAGTATTCGTGGCTGACCAGTCCCAGGAAGGTGCGATACCCCTCGCTCTGCCCGGCCTGGCCGCGTGCCGGCAGGTCCTTGCGCGAGGCCATCAGCGCGGTCGAGGCGCGGTGCTCCAGTCCGCCATAGGCGTCGCCCGTGACCTGCGTCATGAACACGTAGCGCGTGGCGCTGTCCAGGAAGGGCGCGCGCTTCGTGCGAGGTTCGAAGAAGGCGATCTGCGCTTCGCAGATGCGCCTGGTGTCTTCGGCGATGCGGGCCAGGTCCAGGTTGGGGATCTCGCCGGTGAAGACCATCTCATGTTCGGCGCCGTGCGCGGTGAAGCGCACGACTTGCGGCGTGCCCATTTCCACGGGGTGGTCGATGAGCGCATCGTAGTCGGGCGCGGCGTACAGGCCGAAGCCGTGCCGCCGCGCCGCGCCGGCCATCCCCCGGGCCTCGGGCAGGCTGGTGTAGACCTTCCAGCCCTGGATGCCGACGGGCTCGGCGATGTCCAGCAGGCAGGGCTGGTCTTCCTGGCCTTCCACGCGCAGGAAGACGCTGGTGCCGTTGAAGAAGCCGTGGGTGTCGTCCAGGTGCGCGCCGCGCACCGACAGGTCCCAGGCATAGACGGTGTAGGCCAAGGTGAGCGGTCCGCGGCAGGGCGCCGCCGTCCAGCCGTGGTCGCCGTGCTTCGTCAGCGCCACGGCGCGGGTGCCGGCGCGCGCCGAGATCGTCTCGACCTGGCGGGAGAAGTCGCGGATCAGGTAGCTGCCGGGTATCCATGCCGGCAGCGTGAAGCGCTGCCCGGCCGGGTCGGGCGCGTCGACCGTCAGGGTGATGCGATAGCGGTGGCCCGCCGGATCGGCGGGCTGCAGGCGATACAGTAGTGCGGGTGTCGGTTTCATGGCCTAATCTTAAGCCTTAAGCCAAGTCCTTCCTGTTCCGCACTCGCTCCATCCCGACCATTCCCCCCAAGAGGAGACATCCATGTCCGAGTCCCTGGTGCTGGCCGAAACCCGCGGCCGCGTCGCCCTGCTGACCCTGAACCGCCCCAAGGCGCTCAACGCGCTCAACGATGCCTTGATGAACGAGCTGGGGGAAGCCCTGCTGAAGTACGACGCCGATGACTCGGTGGGCGTCATCGTCATCACCGGCAGCGAGAAGGCCTTCGCGGCGGGCGCGGACATCACCGCGATGAAAGACTGGTCCTATATGGACGTCTATCGCAGCGATTTCATCACCCGCAACTGGGAAACCCTGCGGCGCGTGCGCAAGCCCGTCATTGCCGCCGTGGCCGGCTATGCCCTGGGCGGCGGTTGCGAATTGGCGATGATGTGTGACATCGTGATCGCCGCCGACACCGCCAAGTTCGGTCAGCCGGAGATCAAGCTGGGCCTCATCCCCGGCTCGGGCGGCACGCAGCGCCTGCCGCGGGCGGTGGGCAAGGCGAAGGCCATGGACCTGGTCCTGACGGCGCGCACGATGGACGCCGCCGAGGCCGAGCGCTCGGGCCTGGTATCGCGCGTGGTGGCGGCCGACAAGTTGCTGGACGAAGCGCTGGAAGCCGCCACGATCATTGCCGGCATGTCCTTGCCGTCGGTGTTGATGGCCAAGGAAAGCGTCAACCGCGCCTATGAGTCGTCGCTTGCCGAGGGCGTGCTGTTCGAGCGCCGCGTGTTCCATTCGCTCTTCGCCACCGAGGACAAGACCGAGGGCACGACCGCCTTCGTCGAGAAGCGCAAGCCCGACTTCAAGCACCGCTGAACCTATCCGCAACATGGCGCTGAAAGCCCCGTGCGGCAGGCTGCACGGGGCTTTCAGCTTGATACGTTTGCGCTATACCTTGTTGCAGGCTCTTTGAATATTCTGGCTTGGCAATCCGAGGGCGATGACAGGGCGCCATGTCTTGAGCATGGCAGGAGAACGTCATATGTCCGCGCAATGACAAACACTAGGAGCCTTACATGCGTGAATCCATCTTTTCGCGGACCTGGGCCGCAGCGGTACTTGCCGGTGCCTTCAGCCTGAGCGCCATCACAGCCGTGCACGGCCAGCAACCGACCCCGAGCTTGCGCCTGGTGTCCGAGACCCCGGCTCCCAGCGCCCAGCCGCAGATCGCGCCCGTGGCTCCGATGTCCGCGCAGGAACTGCGTGAAATCTCGATCGACGCCTACGTCTACGCCTATCCGCTGGTCCTGCAGGAAGTGACGCGCCGCATTGCCACCAGCGGCAGCGCCACCGGTGACGGCCGCGCGCCGGTCAACCAGTTCGGCCACAAGATCGCGTTCCCGTCGGCCGACACGCCGCATGCCGCCTGGCCCAACTTCGACCTGTTGTACTCGAACCTGTGGTTCGACGTGTCGCGCGAGCCTATCTTCGTTCGCATTCCCGACACCGGCGGACGCTATTACTTCGCGCCCATCTTCGACGCGTGGACTGACCAGTTCGCCTCGCTGGGCCCGCGCACCACGGGTGGCGGCGAGCAGCAGGTGCTGATCGTTGGGCCGCAATGGCAAGGCCAGGCGCCCGCCAACGTGACCGTCTTGCGCAGCCCCACCAACGTGGGCTGGTTGAGCGTGCGCATCCAGGCCAACGCCCGTGACGACATCGCCGCGGTCAACCAGCTGCAGTCCTCGCTGACCGCCACGCCCTACAGCCAATGGGCAGGCGCGCAGCCGCAGCCCGCGCCGGGCTTCGATGCGCAGGGCCGCCGCCTGCCGCCCAATGCCATGCAGGGCCACGGTGGCGCGGCCTGGACGCCCCAGCCCTTGCCGCCCGCGCAGCAGCCGCAACCCGTCTGGGATACCAAGACGCCCGCCGCCGAGCAGGTTGCGCGCATGGATGCCAACACCTTCTTCACCATCTTCGCCGAAGCGGCGCGCATCAATCCGCCGCACGCCAATGACTATCCGATGCTGGAGCGCCTGCGCCGCATCGGCCTGGATCCTCATGGCACCGTGCCGTTCGCGAACCTGAATCCCCAGGTGCAGGAGTCGCTGGCGCTGTCCGCGCCGCTGGCGGGTGAGCGCATCCATACGGCCGTGAGCCGTGCCGGCGTGAACGCGAACGGCTGGCGCACCGTGCTGCATGGCATCGGCACCTATGGCACCGACTACACCCAGCGCGCGGCCATTGCCTATGCCGGCCTGGGCGCCAACACGGTCGACGACGCGCTCTATCCCGTCGCGCACGTCGATTCCGACGGCGAGATGCTGCGTGGCGACGAGGACTACGTCCTGCATTTCAAGAAGGACGAGCTCCCGCCCGTCAACGCCTTCTGGTCGCTGAACCTGTACAACGCGGAAAACGGCTACACCCGCAACGAGGCCAACCGCCACTCCATCGGCAGCCGTGATGCGCTGCGCTACAACCCGGATGGCTCGCTGACGATCTACATCAGCCATGACGCGCCGCGTGGCGAGCGCCGTGCCAACTGGCTGCCTTCGCCCAAGGAAGGTGCGTTCTCGCTGAACCTGCGCCTGTACTGGCCGCGCGCCGAGGCCGTGGATGGCAAGTGGGTGCCGCCCGTGGTGCGCCGCGACTGATCTCCGAGCAGAGACTGCCCGGCCCCGCGTTCGCGGGCCTGGGCTTTACAACGGCGCCTTCGGGCGCCGTTTTTTGCGTTCGGCACCCGGAAAATGCGTCAGGGTAAGCCCGCATAGACCCGTCCCTTTTTGGCTGTGCCGCGGCGGACCCAGGCAGGGTGCGGTGTCGCGCCAGGGCGCGCCCCTGTTGGGATTCCGCGATTTGCCTGTCAAAAAACATTCACGCTATACTTATTTGGTTTGTCGCTTGCGGGAAAAGAACGTGGCAATGCCTGGACAAAGTCCTGGCGCGATGCCGGAAGCAGGGCTGGGCGGCATGCGCGCCAATCAAGTCAATGTGGTCGGGACCTCGGGTCAGGCAGCCGGTGCCGGTAACGGTCATGGCAAGCCAGGCGTGGTCCTGAGCGCGGGCGAGCGCGCTGCCGTGGCAGCCAGGGCTAAGCGGGATCTGCTTCGCACCATCTTCGCCCAGGGTCTCATGGCGCTCGTTGCGGCGCTGGTGGCCTGGGGGGTGGCGGGACCGGCGGCAGGTGTGTCGGCACTGGCGGGCGCGGGGGCGTATTTCATCCCCAATGCCTGTTTCGGGCTGCGCCTGTTGCTGGATATCTACCGGCCGGGTGGTGCAAATCCTTTTACGTTCTTGTTCGGCGAAGTTCTCAAACTCGGTCTGACAGTGTTGCTGCTCTGGGCGATAGTCCGCGTGGGCGGCGACCACATCGTGTGGCCAGCCCTGCTCGTGGGGCTGCTCTGCGCACTGAAGGGCTACGTACTATTACTGATGTTCCGCAAGCTGTCATAGGCGGGCGGCAGAATATCCAAGCAACATGACCGGGACGCGCCGCGCGCCCCGGTGACCAGCAAAGTCTCGGGGTAGGGAATCAATGGCTGCTGCAAGCGACGTATCGCCTCAGTCCTATTACATTCAGCACCACTTGGTGCACTTGAACAATATCGGCGAGAAGCAAGGCTCCATCGCCCAGTTCGAGGTCATCAACTACGACTCCATCTTCTGGTCGTTGGCGATGGGTTTCATCGTCGTGTTCGTGCTCTGGCGTGCTGCTCGCAGCGCAACCGCCGGCGTGCCGGGCCGTTTCCAGGCTTTCGTCGAAACCCTCGTCGAGATGGTAGACACGCAAGCCCGCAGTATTGTTCCCAGCGAGGCGACCCGTCGCTTCGTCGCGCCCCTGGCGCTGACCGTGTTCCTGTGGATCGTTCTGATGAACGCCCTTGACCTGGTCCCCGTCGACCTGATGCCGCGCATCTTCTCCTGGACCGGCCTGGGCGCCGAGCACGGCGACCCCTTCTATTACCACCGCATTCTTCCGACCGCCGACCTGAACGTGCCGATGGGCATGTCGCTGGGCGTGCTGCTCCTGATGTTCTATTACGGCATCAAGATCAAGAGCCCGGGCGGCTTTGTCAAGGAACTCTTTACCGCGCCGTTCCATGCGCATGGCTTCACCGCCGTCCTGCTGGCTCCCGCGAACTTCATGCTCAACCTGGTCGAATACGCGGCCAAATCCGTCTCCCTCGGCATGCGGCTGTTCGGCAACATGTTCGCGGGCGAACTCGTCTTCATGCTGATCGCCCTGCTGGGTGGCGCATGGACGGGCATGAACGGCATGAGCGTGGGTCTTGGTATCGGCCATATCCTGGCCGGCTCCATTTGGGCGATCTTCCACATCATGATCGTCCTGCTGCAAGCGTTCATCTTCATGATGCTGACGCTGGTGTACATCGGCCAAGCGCACGAAGGACACTGAATACCCGCGCCGTTCCCCCGGCGCACCCCTCTTCACTTTCTTTTCTGACATTCAGATTCTTAACCAAGGAGTTGTCATGACCAACGTTGCTTTCGTTGCTCTCGCTTGCGCTTTCATCATCGGCCTGGGCGCCATCGGCGCTTGCATCGGTATCGCCATCATGGGCGGCAAGTACCTGGAGGCTTCGGCCCGCCAGCCTGAGCTGATGAACGCGCTGCAAACCAAGATGTTCCTGCTGGCTGGCCTGATCGACGCCGCCTTCCTGATCGGCGTGGGTATCGCCATGCTGTTCGCCTTCGCCAATCCTTTCGTCTGATTGCGCGTTGCCCGCCAGTTCGTGGCGGGACTTGAAGCCGGATGGCGGACCCCCGGCGGGTCCGCGCCATCCGGAAAAATATTGGTGCCACGCGGTGTGTAACGCGCCGCGGGCTGCAGGGTTTAAAGGAATACGACCGTGAATCTGAACGCGACAATCTTCTTTCAGATGCTCGTGTTCTTCGTCCTGGGTTGGTTCACGATGAAATTCGTGTGGCCGCCGCTGACGAAGGCGATGGATGAGCGCCGCCAGAAAATCGCCGACGGGCTGGCCGCCTCCGAAAAGGGCAAGGCCGACCTGGCTCAGGCGCAGGCGCGCATCAGCCTGATTGAGGCATCCGCCAAGTCCGAGACGCACACGCGTATCGCCGACGCTGAAAAGCAGGCCGCTCAACTGATCGATGCCGCCCGCCGCGAAGCCGAAGCCGAGCGTGCTCGTATCCAGGCGCAGGCGCGCCAGGACGCCGAACAGGAAGTGCAACGCGTGCGCGATCAACTGCGCGAAGACGTGGCTGCACTGGCCGTCAAGGGCGCCGAGCAGATCCTCAAGCGCGAGGTCGACGCCCGCGCCCACGCCGAGCTGCTCAGCCAGCTCAAGGCCCAGCTCTAATCGGAAACGTCATGGCTGAACTTTCGACTGTTGCCCGCCCGTACGCCGAAGCGCTGTTCGGCGCCGCGCGCAACGACCAGGCCACCAGCCTGGCCGGCTGGAGCTCCCTGCTGGCCGATCTGGCCCAGGTCGCGGCCAATCCCGAGGTGGGCGCCGTCCTGTCCGACCCGCGCCTGAACCAGGCCCAGCGGGTCGACCTCTTCCTCAGCCTGATCAAGGCGACGTTGCCCCAGGCTGCCCGTAACTTCGTCGAACTGCTGGTGCAGAACGACCGCCTGCTGCTCCTGCCCGAGATCGCCAGCCAGTTCGACGTGCTGAAGAACCGGCACGAAGGCGTCGCCGTGGCCGAGATCGCCAGCGCGTTCGCGCTGTCGGACGAGCAGGTCGCTGAATTGGTGGCCGGGCTCGAGAAGAAGTTCGGCCGCAAGTTGAAGCCCGAGGTCAGTCTCGACGCGTCGCTCATCGGCGGCGTGCGGGTCACCGTGGGTGATCAGGTGCTCGATACTTCCGTGCAGGCCCAATTGGCGCGCATGCGCGACACGCTGGCGGCGTAAGGCCAGATAACAGGATTCCAGGAGTCTGAACATGCAACTCAATCCGTCCGAGATCAGCGAACTGCTGAAAAGCCGCATCGAAGGCATCGGCGCTTCGACCGATATCCGTACCCAAGGCACGGTCGTCTCCGTGACCGACGGCATCACCCGCATCCACGGCCTGTCCGACGTGATGCAGGGCGAAATGCTTGAATTCCCCAACAACATCTTCGGCCTGGCCCTGAACCTCGAGCGCGACTCTGTCGGCGCCGTGATCCTGGGTGACTACACCGGCATTTCGGAAGGCGACGCCGTCAAGACGACCGGCCGCATCCTGGAAGTGCCCGTGGGTCCCGAACTGCGCGGCCGCGTGCTGAACGCGCTGGGCACTCCCATCGACGGCAAGGGCCCGCTGAACGCGACCCAGACCGACGTGATCGAGAAGGTCGCCCCGGGCGTGATCGCCCGTCAATCGGTGTCGCAGCCCCTGCAGACCGGTATCAAGGCCATCGACGCCATGGTGCCTATCGGCCGTGGCCAGCGCGAGCTGATCATTGGCGACCGCCAGACCGGCAAGACCGCCGTTGCCGTCGACACCATCATCAGCCAGAAGGGCAAGAACGTCACCTGCGTGTACGTCGCCATCGGCCAGAAGGCGTCGACGATCAACAACGTGGTGCGCAAGCTCGAAGAGCACGGCGCCATGGAATACACCATCATCGTGGCTGCCTCGGCGTCGGATCCCGCCGCCATGCAGTACCTGTCGGCCTACTCCGGCTGCACGATGGGCGAATACTTCCGCGATCGCGGCGAAGACGCCCTGATCATCTATGACGATCTGACCAAGCAAGCCTGGGCCTATCGCCAGGTGTCGCTGCTGCTGCGCCGCCCGCCCGGCCGCGAAGCCTACCCCGGCGACGTGTTCTACCTGCATTCGCGTCTGCTCGAGCGTGCCGCGCGCGTCAACGAAGAGTACGTCGAGAAGTTCACGAACGGCGCCGTCAAGGGCAAGACCGGTTCGCTGACGGCCCTGCCGATCATCGAAACGCAAGCCGGTGACGTGTCGGCCTTCGTGGCCACCAACGTGATCTCGATCACCGACGGTCAGATCTTCCTGGAATCGGACCTGTTCAACGCGGGTGTGCGTCCCGCCATCAACGCCGGTATCTCGGTGTCGCGCGTCGGTGGCGCCGCCCAGACCAAGGTCGTCAAGAAGCTGTCCGGCGGTATCCGTACCGACCTGGCCCAGTACCGTGAACTGGCGGCTTTCGCCCAGTTCGCCTCGGACCTCGACGAATCGACCCGTCGCCAGCTCGAGCGCGGCAAGCGCGTGGTGGAGCTGCTGAAGCAGCCCCAGTACCAGCCGCTGCAAGTCTGGGAACTGGCTGTCACCCTGTATGCCGTCAACAACGGCTACCTGGACGACATCGAGGTTTCGCAGATCCTGGGCTTCGAGAAGGCGCTGAAGGATCACCTGAAGGCCAAGCACGCTGCTCTGATCCAGCGCATCGAGGACACGAAGGAACTGTCCAAGGATGACGACGTCGAGCTGGCGAGCACGATCCAGGAATTCAAGAAGCACGGTGCTTTTTAAGGCATTTTGACTGGTCTGGCGGGGTGGGGCGCTTGACGCGCCGTCCCGCCTAGCGGGCCCGCCTCGGCCCTGGCCCGCCCGGCCGTCTCAACAGGAAGCGCAATGCCCGGAATCAAGGAAATCCGAACCAAGATCAAGAGCGTGCAAAACACGCGCAAGATCACCAAGGCGATGGAAATGGTGGCTGCATCCAAAATGCGCAAGGCGCAGGATCGGATGCGGGCCAGCCGTCCGTACGCCACCAAGGTGCGCGAGATCGCAGCTCACCTGATGCAGGCCAATCCCGAGTACAGCCATCCCTACCTGGCGGCGCATGCCGAACAGCCCAAGGCGGTGGGTGTGGTCGTGGTCACGACCGACAAGGGTCTGTGCGGCGGCCTGAACACCAACGTCTCGCGCGTGCTGCTGAACAAGCTGAAGGAATTCCAAGAGCGCGGCATCGAGGTCCAGACCACGGCCTTTGGCAACAAGGGCTTGAGCCTGCTGACGCGCCTGGGCAGCAACCTGGTCTCGCAGGAAGTGGGCCTGGGCGACAAGCCCAACCTCGAGCGCCTGCTGGGCGCGCTGAAGGTGCAGCTCGACGCTTTCCTGGAAGGCCGTATCGACGCGCTGTACATCGCGACGACGCGCTTCGTGAACACCATGCGCCAGGAGCCCGTGTTCCTGCGCCTGCTGCCCCTGCCGGACGGCCTGGAAGATCCGTTCCAGAGCGGCCTGAAGAAGGCAGAGGCTGAAGGCGAGGAAGTGAAGGCCAGCTACAGCTGGGACTACATCTACGAGCCCGATGCCAAGACCGTCATCGACGAGCTGCTGCAGCGCTACGTCGAGGGCCTGGTGTTCCAGGCGGTCGCCGAGAACATGGCGTCCGAACAGTCCGCGCGGATGGTGGCCATGAAGGCCGCTTCCGACAATGCCAAGAAAGTCATCGGCGACCTCCAGCTGGTCTACAACAAGACCCGCCAGGCAGCCATTACGAAAGAAATCTCCGAAATCGTGGGGGGCGCCGCAGCCGTTTGATGTCCCTGGACATCAGCAGCCGCAGCATTCCGTCAGACAGTTATCAAGCAAGGAATCGACATGAGCAAGGGAACCATCGTTCAGTGCATCGGCGCCGTGGTGGACATTCAGTTTCCCCGCGATCAGATGCCCAAGATCTACGCCGCGCTGACGCTGGCAGATGACACCTCGGCCGTGGCCGAGAAGGGCCTGACGTTTGAAGTGCAGCAACAGCTGGGCGATGGCGTGGTGCGTACCATCGCCATGGGCTCGTCCGACGGCCTGCGCCGCGGCATGGCTGTCACCAACACCGGCGCGCCGATCTCGGTGCCCGTCGGTACGGCCACCCTGGGCCGCATCATGGACGTGCTGGGTCGCCCGATCGACGAAGCCGGCCCCATCGCCACCGAAGAGCGCCGCGCGATCCACCAGGACGCCCCCGCCTTCGACGAGCTGTCGCCCTCGGTCGAACTGCTCGAAACCGGCATCAAGGTGATCGACCTGGTCTGCCCCTTCGCGAAGGGCGGCAAGGTTGGCCTGTTCGGCGGCGCCGGCGTGGGCAAGACCGTGAACATGCTGGAACTGATCAACAACATCGCCAAGGAACACAGCGGTCTGTCCGTGTTCGCTGGCGTGGGTGAGCGTACCCGCGAAGGCAACGACTTCTATCACGAAATGTCGGAAGCCGGCGTCATCAAGCTGGACAACCTGTCCGAGTCGAAGGTGGCGATGGTCTTCGGCCAGATGAACGAGCCCCCGGGCAACCGCCTGCGCGTCGCGCTGTCGGGCCTGACGATGGCCGAGAAGTTCCGTGACGAAGGCCGTGACATCCTGTTCTTCGTCGACAACATCTACCGCTACACGCTGGCCGGTACCGAAGTGTCGGCCCTGCTGGGCCGCATGCCTTCCGCCGTGGGCTACCAGCCCACCCTGGCCGAGGAAATGGGCCGCCTGCAAGAGCGCATCACGTCGACCAAGACCGGCTCGATCACCTCGATCCAGGCCGTGTACGTCCCCGCGGATGACTTGACCGACCCGTCGCCTGCCACGACCTTCCAGCATTTGGACTCGACCGTCGTGCTGTCGCGTGACATCGCCGCGCTGGGTATCTACCCCGCCGTGGATCCGCTGGATTCCACCAGCCGCCAGCTCGACCCGCAAGTCGTGGGTGAAGAGCACTACGCCGTCGCCCGTGGCGTGCAGCAGACGCTGCAGCGCTACAAGGAACTGCGCGACATCATCGCGATTCTGGGCATGGACGAACTGTCGCCGGAAGACAAGCAGGCCGTGGCCCGCGCGCGCAAGATCCAGCGCTTCCTGTCGCAGCCCTTCCACGTCGCCGAAGTGTTCACCGGCGCCCCCGGCAAGTACGTGCCGCTGGCCGAAACCATTCGTGGCTTCAAGATGATCGTGGAAGGCGAGTGCGATGCGCTGCCGGAACAGGCCTTCTACATGGTCGGTTCGATCGACGAAGCCTTCGAAAAGGCCAAGAAACTGCAATAAGGATTTCCCATCATGGCTACCCTGCATGTCGATGTCGTCAGCGCCGAAGAGTCCATCTTCGCTGGCGAAGCCACGTTCGTGGCACTGCCGGGTGAAGCGGGTGAACTGGGCATCCTGCCCGGCCACACGCCGCTGATCTCGCGGATCCGTCCTGGCACGGTGAAGATTGTCCGGGCCGACAACGGCCAGGAAGAAAGCGTCTTCGTCGCCGGCGGCATCCTGGAAGTGCAGCCGGGCAGCGTGACGGTGTTGTCCGACACCGCCATCCGCGCGGCTGACCTGGACGAAGCCAAGGCCGTGGCCGCGCGCGAGCGCGCCCAGGAAGCCTTGAGCAAGGCCACCGACAAGGCGACCATCGCCGCTGTCGAGGCCGAGCTGGCCATGCTGGCCGCGCAGACCTTGGCGGCCCGCAAGGCCTCCGAATCCGGCCGCTCGCACCACTGAGTATTGCCGTGCGGTACCGGCGCGTTCGCGCGCCGGCGCAGGACACAGGAAACCCACCCTTCGCGGTGGGTTTTCCGTTTTCTGTTTTCCGTTTTCCGTTTCCTGCCTGTGTCCTTGCCCTGCGGGCAGCCATCCGTGTTTCCCGTGTCGCGTCTTTCCCGCATGGCCGAGCCCCTGGGGTGGCGGTAGCCTGCATGGGCACGCAACATCAAGGGAGCGAAGATGCGGCAGGTGATCGATTGCGCGGTGCTATGGGCGCCCGGGCAGGAAGGCTGGGTGAAGGACTGGATGGCGCGCCGCGAGCACGCCTTGCCCAGGGCAAGGCTGCTGTCCCTGCCGCTGGCTGCCCAGGCGCCCGATGGACCGGCGCCGGACGCCCTCTGGCGGCTGCAGCAGGTGTTGCGCAGGTATGACCTGGCCATCCTGCCGGTGGCGCCCGAACAGCTCGCCTGGAGCCGCATGGCGCTTTCGGCGGCGGAAGGCATGCTTCCGGTGCCCTTGCTGGGGTTGGCCCACGGCTTGCGTGCCGCGGCCATCCAGGACCTGCTGGGCCTGGGGCTGAGCGATTTCGTCAGGGTCGAGCTGGAGGGAGACGACCTCGGCTTGCGGCTGGCCTGTGTGGCGCGGCGCAAGGATGCATTGGCTGCAGGCGCTCTTGCCGGATGTGACGGGGCCGTGCGCCCCGCAACTGCCCGGTCATCGCTCGGCAACGACGCGGCGGGGAAGTCTTCCCCGGGCTGGGCGCCGGGGCTGGCGGAACCCGACATGCCCTACGCGCTGGCATCCAGGGCAAGCCTGCCGTCCACCGAAGAAACCCTGTCGTTTCGTGCCGCCAAAAGTCGCGTGGTGGCTGCTTTCGAGCACGATTACCTGAGCCGGGCCTTGCGCCGCTCGGGTGGCAACATCGCGATGGCGGCGCGCCAGGCCAGCAAGCACCGGCGGGCATTCTGGGGGTTGATGCGCAAGCATCGGATCGACGCCGCGGCCTTCAGGACCGAGGGCGCAACGGTGGAAGACGACGAGCTTGGCTGAGGGCTTGCGTTGCGTCAGGGCAGGAAGGGCCGCGGCGGGTAAAATCGACGTTTCGCCCGCAGAAGGATGCCCGTGTCCGCTCCCGACCTGAAGAATGACGTCTTCCTGCGCGCGCTGTCGCGCGCGCCGGTGCCCTATACCCCGCTCTGGCTCATGCGCCAGGCAGGACGCTATCTCCCCGAATACAACGCCACGCGTGCGCGCGCCGGCTCTTTCCTGCGCCTGGCCAAGAACCCGGACTACGCCTGTGAGGTCACGCTGCAGCCCCTGGCGCGCTACGACCTCGACGCCGCCATCCTGTTCTCGGACATCCTAACGGTGCCTGATGCCATGGGCCTCGGCCTGGATTTCGTGGCAGGCGAGGGCCCCCGTTTCGCCCATCCCGTGCGCAATGAAGCCGACGTGGCCAAGCTGGCCGTGCCCGAGCTGGACAGCCTGCAGTACGTCTTCGACGCCGTCAGCCTCATCCGCCGTGAACTCGGCGGCAAGGTGCCCCTGATCGGTTTTGCCGGCAGTCCCTGGACCATCGCCTGCTACATGGTCGAAGGCAAGGGCAGCGACGATTATCGCCAGATCAAGACCATGCTGTACGCCAGGCCCGACCTGCTGCACCGCATGTTGGAAATCAACGCCGAAACCACGGCGCGCTACCTGAACGCGCAGATCGAAGCCGGCGCCCAGGCTGCCATGATCTTCGACAGCTGGGGGGGCGTGCTGGCCGATGGCCTGTTCCAGCAGTTCTCGCTGGCCTACACCCAGCGCGTGGTAGACAAGCTGATCCGCGAGCGCGAAGGGCGCCGCGTGCCCGTCATCGTGTTCACGAAGGGCGGGGGCATCTGGCTGGAACAGATCGCCGCCATCGGCTGCGATGCCGTCGGCCTGGATTGGACGGTGGACCTGGGCGCCGCGCGCCGCCGGGTACAGGACCGGGTGGCGCTGCAGGGCAACCTGGACCCCATGGCACTGTTCGGCGGCGAAGCCGCTGTGCGCGCCGAAGCCCGCCGCGTGCTGGACGCTTTCGGTCCGGTGGGTCAGGGCGGTCACGTCTTCAACCTGGGCCATGGCATTTCCCAGTACACGCCGCCGGAGGCGGTTGCCGCGCTGGTGGACGAGGTCCACCACTACAGCGCGGGGCTGCATGCCTGAGGTAAGTGGTCGCTCCCGTCGGAAATGCTGCCCAGGCGGGCTGCACCCCTGAGCACTTGTGCACAGGAAATTGCAATTCAGGGAATACCCCACACAGAAGAGAGCGGAGATCTGAATGCAGTCGTAAGTCATTGATGTGAAATGATTAAGTCTATATTCAGAAAGTGTTTTTGACCTGCCGCATAAGCTGTGTTATTTCCCTTCAGCACTTGTTCAATGCCTTTTCCCCAAAGTTATCCACAGGCTGGCGGGAAAAGGTTTTGCTAGCCCCGATCTAACAATCTCTTAGGGCGAACTCCGAGAATCCACTTTAAGTTGCGACTCGGATCGTTCCCGTTTTCGTCTCGCCGATGTCCCAGACCGCTCCCCTGATCGACGCTGCAGGCACCGCCATGGTGCCGCCCGCGGCGTGGGTGCGCGTGGTGCTGGATGTGCCCTTGCCGGGGCCGTTCGATTACCGCCATGTGGCGCCGGTCGAGCCGGGGACGCGGGTGATCGTGCCTTTCGGGCGGCGCAAACTGATCGGCGTGGTGGTGGACAATCCGGCTGAACCGGGATACGAGCCCAGCCAGATCAAGGATGTGGAGCAGGTGCTGGACGACCTGCCGCCGCTGTCCGAGCGCTGGATGCGCCTGGCGCGGTTCGCGGCGGATTATTACCAGCGCCCGCTGGGCGAGGTCATGCTGCCGGCCTTGCCGGGACCGCTGCGCAAGGTCTCGGCCTACCAGGGCAAGCGGGCCTCGGGCGGGCCGGTGGCGCGCCAGGCCAGGCGCAAGCGCACGGCGCGCGACGATGCCGCGGCTGACCAGCCGCCCACGCTGAACGAGGCGCAGCAGGCGGCGGTGGATGCCATCGTCGGCGCGCCGGCCTTCCACGCCTTCCTGCTGCACGGCGTCACCGGCAGCGGCAAGACCGAGGTCTACCTGCGCGCCGCCGAACAGGTGCTGGCGCGCGGCCGCCAGGTGCTGATGCTGGTGCCGGAAATCAACCTGACGCCGCAGTTCGAGGCTGCCTTGCGGGCGCGCCTCGAACGGGTCGCAGGCGCGGACGGACTGGCCGTGCTGCACAGCGGCCTGTCGGAGGGCGAGCGCTTGCAGGCGTGGACGCGGGCGGTCGATGGGCGTGCGCGCATCGTGCTGGGCACGCGCCTGGCTGTGTTTGCGCCGCTGGAAGACCTGGGCCTCATCGTCGTGGACGAAGAGCACGACACCTCGTACAAGCAGCAGGACGGCCTGCGCTATTCCGCGCGCGACCTGGCCGTCTGGCGCGGCCGCGATGCGGCTGCCGCCGTCGTGCTGGGCTCGGCCACGCCCGCGCTGGAGACCTGGTATCACGCCACGCGCGGCCACTACACGCGGCTCGGCCTGCCGACGCGCGCGCGCGCGGCCAGCCTGCCGGCGGTCAGGCTGGTGGATACGCGCCGGCTGCCGATGGAAAACGGCATGTCGCCGCAACTGCTGGATGGCATTGCCGACCGCCTGGCGCGCGGCGAGCAATCGCTGGTGTTCCTGAACCGGCGCGGCTATTCGCCCGCCCTGCATTGCGCCTCCTGCGGCTGGGTCAGCCAATGCACGCGCTGTACGGCATTCACGGTGCTGCATCGCGGCTCGCACGGCATGCACCGCCTGCAATGCCACCATTGCGGCTACCAGGCGCGCGTGCCGCGCGCCTGCCCCGACTGCGGCGACCAGGACTTGAAGCCCATGGGGCGGGGCACGCAACGGGTCGAGGAATACCTGGCAGAGAAATTCCCCGCTGCCCGCATTTCCCGCATCGATGCCGACAGCACCCGCCGCAAGGGCAGCGCGCAGGCCTTGTTCGCCCAGGTGCATGCCGGTGAGGTCGACATCCTGGTCGGCACGCAGATGGTGGCCAAGGGCCATGACTTCGCCAACCTGACGCTGGTGGGCGTGCTGAACGCCGATTCCATGTTGTTCTCGCAGGACTTCCGGGCTCCGGAACGCCTGTTCGCCCAGCTCATGCAGGTGTCGGGGCGCGCTGGGCGCCACGGTGGCCAGGGTGAAGTCCTGATCCAGACGGGCTATCCGGAACAATCCGTCTATCAATCCTTGCTGCGTCACGATTACGAAGGCTTCGCCCGGCATGCGCTGGCCGAGCGCGAAAGTGTCGGCCTGCCGCCCTATGCCTTCCAGGCGCTGCTGTCCGCGGAAGCCCGCGAGCTGGCGCAGGCAATCGATTTCCTGCAGCGTGCGCGCGACGAGGCTGAAAATGTCCTTGCCGAGGCGGGCCTGCCGGGCGGCGTGACGCTATATGATCCAGTGCCGCTGCGCGTCGTCCGCGTGGCCAATGTCGAGCGGGCCCAATTGCTGCTGGAAAGCGCAAGCCGCCCCGCCCTGCTGGCGTTCCTGCGCCGCTGGGTGGGCGTGTTGCCCGCGCTGGCTGCTGACGGCCGCGCACGCTGGCTGCTTGAAGTGGATCCGCTGGAGATCTGAAAGAATGACCACCCCCAATTCCGTGCCCGCCGGGCTCAACCCGGCGCAGCGCGAAGCCGTGCTTTACCTGGATGGCCCCAGCCTCGTGCTGGCGGGCGCGGGTTCCGGCAAGACGCGCGTCATCACGCAGAAGATGGCCTACCTGCTGCGCGATTGCGGCTACATGGCTCGCAACATCGTGGCGCTGACATTCACGAACAAGGCCGCGCGCGAGATGGACGAGCGCGTGAAGACCCTGGTCGACCCGAAGATGGCCAAGGGCCTCATCATCAGCACCTTCCACTCGCTGGGCGTGCGCCTGTTGCGGGAAGAAGCCCGCAATGCCGGGCTGAAGCCGCAGTTCTCCATCCTGGACGCGGATGACGCCATGGCCATCATCCAGGAGATGCTGGCCACCACGGACAAGGGCCGGCTGCGTGCCGTGCAGTCGGCCATCTCGTTGTGGAAGAACGGCCTGGTGGATCCGGACGAGGCCGAGCGCACGGCCGCCACCGCCGGCGAGGCCGAAGCCGCCCGGGTCTATCGCAGCTACAACGCGACGCTGGCGGCTTACCAGTCCGTGGATTTCGACGACCTGATCCGCATTCCCGCGCAACTGCTTGCCAGCAACGACACGGTGCGCGAGCGCTGGCAGAACCGCGTGCGCTACCTGCTGGTGGACGAATACCAGGACACCAACGTGTGCCAGTACCAGCTGGTGCGGCTGCTGACCGGCCCGCGCGCCATGTTCACCGCGGTGGGCGACGACGACCAGGCCATCTACGCCTGGCGCGGCGCCACCATCGAGAACCTGGCCAAGCTCACGACGGACTATCCGCAGCTGAAGGTCATCAAGCTGGAGCAGAACTACCGTTCGGTGCAGCGCATCCTGGCCGCGGCCAACAGCGTCATCGAGCGCAATCCCAAGCTCTTCGAGAAGAAGCTGTGGTCGGACCTGGGCGTGGGCGAGCCCATCGTGATCTCGCCGATGAACGACGAGGAAACCGAAGCCCAGAGCATCGCCATGAAGATTTCGGCCTCGCGCTTCGAGCGCCAGGCCAGCTGGAAGGATTTCGCCATCCTGTACCGCGGCAACCACCAGGCCCGCATCATCGAGCAGGCGCTGCGCGACCTGAAGATCCCGTACACGATCGCGGGCGGCCAGAGCTTCTTCGACAAGGCCGAGGTGCGCGACGTGTTGTCCTATCTGCGCCTGATCGCCAACGATGCGGACGACCCCGCCTTCATCCGGGCCGCCACGACCCCACGCCGCGGGATCGGGCAGGCCACCTTGCAGGCCCTGGGCACCTATGCTGCCGAGCGTGAGGTGTCGCTCTTCGAGGCCGTCTTCGAGCAAGGCCTGGAAACCCGCCTGCAGCCGCGCCAGATCGAGCCGTTGCGCGTGTTCACGGAGTTCATCCAGCGCATGCAATGGCGCGCGGGCCGCGGCGTCGAAGGGCGCCCGCCCCCCAAGGCGGAGCCTGCCGGACCGCTGCTGGACGATCTCCTGGGCGCCATCGACTACGAGCGCTTCCTGTACGACACCATGGAAGAGCGGCCGGCGCAGTCACGCTGGCACAACGTGCTGGAACTGGTGGGCTGGCTCAAGCGCAAGGCCGAGGAAGACGGCCATACGCTCTTCGAGCTCGTGCAGCACGTGGCGCTCATCACGATGCTGGAGCGCCAGCATGACGAGGAAGAGCCCGACGCGGTGAAGATGTCGACGCTGCATGCGTCCAAGGGCCTGGAGTATCCGCACGTCTATCTGGCGGGCGTGGAAGAAGGGCTCCTGCCGCACATGGGAAAGGACGACGAAGAGGGTGATCCGGCGCGGGCCGCGGAATCGCTGGCCGCGCGCATCGAGGAAGAGCGCCGGCTGATGTACGTGGGCATCACCCGCGCGCAGCGCAGCCTGAACCTCAGCTGGTGCAAGAAGCGCCGGCGCGCCCGCGAGGACGTGGTGCGCGAGCCTTCCCGCTTCATCGAGGAAATGGGCCTGGGCACCGCGCCGCAAGGGGCGGACCCGGCCAGCCATCTCAGCCCGAAAGAACGGCTGGGCATGCTCAAGGCCTTGCTGAACAAGCGCGGCTGAACGCCGGCGGCCTCGCCGTTCGAAGCCGCGCTCAGGTTTCCGCCGCCAGGCGTCCCGCGTCCTCGCACCATTGCGGCAGTTGCGCGCCGGGCATCGGGCGCCCAAACAGATAGCCTTGCAGTTCGTCGCAGCCGATGCTGCACAGCGCCTGCGCCTCTTCCTCGCGTTCGACGCCTTCGGCCACCACGCGCAGGCCCAGCTCGTGGCCCAGTTCGATGATGGCCTT
This sequence comes from Orrella dioscoreae, assembly GCF_900089455.2. Lineage (NCBI taxonomy): Bacteria > Pseudomonadati > Pseudomonadota > Betaproteobacteria > Burkholderiales > Alcaligenaceae > Orrella > Orrella dioscoreae. The sequence goes on along the minus strand of NZ_LT907988.1, from coordinate 4,508,818 downwards.
CACCACGGCCAGGTCGGTGGCGGAATCCAGCATGCCGCGCACGAACGCCTGGTCGATCTTCAGGCGGTCAAGCGGGAAGCGGTTCAGGTAGCTCAGGCTGGAATACCCCGTGCCGAAGTCGTCCAGCGACAGCTTCACGCCCAGCTTGCGGATGTCCCGGATCACGTCCAGGTAATTCTCCGCATTGCTCATCAGCACGGTCTCGGTGATCTCCAGCTCCAGCAGCTCGGGCGCGATGCCATGCGCGTTCAGGCAGGCGCGCAACGTGTCGATGAGGCCCGGGTCGCGCAGCTGGATGGCGGAAAGGTTGATCGAGGTGCGCAGGGCAGGCAAGCCCTGGTCGCGCCACGCGGCCATCTGCCGGCAGGCCTCGTCGATGACCCAGGCGCCGATGGGAATGATGAGGCGGGTATCTTCCGCGATGGGGATGAACTGGCCTGGCGGGATGGCGCCCAGCGTGGGCGAGGTCCAGCGCAGCAGGCCCTCCACGCCGACGATTGCGCCGTGGGCGGCATCGACGCAGGGCTGGAATGCCAGTGCCAGTTCGCGCTGGGCCACGCAGGTCCTGAGGCCGGCCTCCATCGCCAGCCGCAGCCGGGCGCGCTCGGCCATCTCGGCCGAGAAGAACTTCACGAGATTGCGGCCCGCCGCCTTGGCCTGGTACATGGCGGCATCGGCGTTCTGCATCAGCGTATCGATGTCCAGGCCATCGTCCGGATACATCGCCACGCCGACGCTGCACGAGACCTGCAGCGTGACGCCGCCGATCTCGTGCGGCTCCCGCACGAGCGGGATCAGGCGCTCGCCGATCAGGTGCTCGACGTCGGCCTGGTTGGTGACACCATTGAGGATGATGGTGAACTCGTCGCCACCCAGCCGGCTGACGGTGTCGCCGCTGCGCACGGCCTGCAGCAGCCGGCGCGAGATGGACTTCAGCAAGCCGTCGCCGACATGGTGGCCGAGGGAGTCGTTGATGTCCTTGAAGCGATCCAGGTCGATGAACAGCACGGCGCAGCGCCGGCCTGTCCGCTCGCCGCTTTCCAGCGACGCGGCCAGCTGTTTGGTGAACAGCGCCCGGTTGGGCAGTTGCGTCAGCACGTCGTGCTCGGCCAGGAAGCGGATGCGCGCCTCGCTCTTCTTGCGGTCGGTGATGTCGATGACGGTGCAGATGTAGTGCGACACGTCGGCCTGCTTGTCGCGCACGGCGCTGATCATCAGCCAGGCCGGATAGTCGCCGCCCTGGCGCCGGCGGATCTGGGCCTCGCCGCTCCACGTGCTGGAAGGCTCGACATACGCGACGAGGTTTTCCATGACGGAGCCATTGCGCGACTCCGCGGCGATGAAGCCCGGCACCTTGCCCAGCACGTCCGCGGTGCTGAAACCCGTGGACCGGTAGAAGGACGCGTTGGCGCTCAGCAGCTTGCGCTCGTGGTCGAGGATCAGGATGGCCTCGGACGAGGCCTCGAAGACCTTGGCCCAGAGTTCCAGCCGTTGCTCCATCAGCTTGATCTGGTTGATGGGCGTGAACGCCGTCAGGATCGCATCGCGTCCCTGGAAATGCAGGCGCCGCGCGGACAGCATGGCCCAGGTGGGTTCGGCGCCGGCGCGCCACAGCACCTCGAATTCATCGACGGCATCGTGGTCGGACAGTTGCTGGAAGAACCGTGCGCGCACCGATGAGTCCAGCCCGTGCATCCACGGGTCCGTCGTGCGTCCGCCCAGCCACGACAAGGCGGGCTGGTTGGCGTGCAGCACTTCATGGCCAGGCACCGAGGTCACCATCATGGGCACGGGCGTGGCTTCCACCAGCGAATGCTGCGCGGCCGACGCGCGGGCCGTGGCGGCCAGTTCCTTCTGGGCGTCGCGTTCGCGGTCCAGCTGCTCCAGCATGTCGTTGAAACCGCGCACCAGCTGGCCGATCTCGTCCTGGCTGTTCCACGACGCCCGTTGCGTGTGGTCGCCGGTTCGGCGCACCGTGTCCATGACACGCGCCAGTTGCCGCAACGGCCAGGAGATCTGCTGGGCGACGAAATACACCATGAAGAGAATGCTGATCAGCAGGAACAGGGCGGTGCCCAGATGCAGCCACATCCTTGAGTACAAACCGCTGACGCGGGTGTAGAGCAGTTCGTCCAGCCGGTCGGCCGTGACGATCCATGCCGCATCCGCGGCATGGACCACGGCCTGCTGCGCGGCGCCCGCCGCCCGCAGTGCCGCTTCGTTGCGCACGCCCGCTTCGTGGTTCAGCACGTCATGCACCGTGCGGCGATAGGTATCGACCGTGGCGAGCAGGTGCTGGATGGAGGGCGTCAGCGCAGCGCCCAGCTGGCGATTGACCGCGCCGGCTTCGGCGTAGTCCGAGCGCAGGCCCTGCAGGACCGCATCCAGCTGGCCTTCCAGCAGCAGATAGCGGACCCGCACGGCTTCGTCCGATTGCAAGGCGGGATTGGTGTCGTTCAGCAGGTGGCCGATGCTGTTGACCGCGTGCAGCAACGCGGGGTAGCGCAGGATGGACAGCGACATGGCGTAGTAGCTGTCCAGGTCCGGATCCAGGATCAGGTTGGACTGGTTGCCCACGCGTGTGATCAGCGCCCGGCAGGCATCCAGGGCTTCGGCCAGCGCGTCGTAGTTGGGGGCAGGCGAGAGCGACAGCCGTTCCAGCTGTGCGCGCAGGCGCGCGTTCAATTCGGCGCTTTGCATGTTGGCGCCGTACTGGGTTTCGGCAGTGGCCAGCGCCGTGTGGGCCTTGCCCAGGGCGTCGGGCGTGGCGGGTTGCCCGGCACCGGCCAGCGCGACGTCGACCAGCGTGTCGCGCACGGCAGTGATGTAGGCGCTGCCCAGGATCTCCTTGTCGGAGAAATCGATGGACAGGGTTTTTTCGTGGATGAGGATGCCGCTGATGTAGACGACGGCGGTGAGGTCAAGCAGATAGATCAGCAGCAGCTTGCGGCCGACCCTCAGCCGCGCGAGCAGCCGGAAAAAGACATTGCGCTTCATGCGTCAGACTGCCGGCAAGGGATCCATTCCGGACCTCCATGCCCTTCCCCCAGGCGTTGCGGTCATGCCCTCATTGGCCGCCGCTTGTACATTTTGTAATGTGTTTTATAGCGTACTCCGGCCCACGGTGATAGTGGGCCTTTCCGCAGTGTCGCGGACAGTACACGATGGCAAGGCCTGCCGGTACGAGACGGGCGCTTCAGCCTTGTGCCGGCGATGGGAAAACACCCGGGGGGAAGTCGGGCGGATGCCGGCCATCGAACCAGGACGCCTGGCATCCTGGCCCAATAAAAAAGGCTCCCGAGGGAGCCTGCTTCACATTACCAGTCGGAACCGGAGTAGCGGGCGCTTTGCTGGCGGGCGCGGACCATGCTGTCGTTCACTTCGGCGAAGAAGTCAGCGGTAGCGGTGATGGCCTTCCAGGTGCGACGCGCGGCGCCAGCAGCGATCGCGGACAGAATCAGCGGGCGATCGGAGAGGGCGTTACGCAGCATGTCGCGTTCCAGCGTGTCGGTCAGCCGAACGTTCGAGTTGAGTGCGTGTGCCATGGTGGTTTCCTTGCTTGAGAACTGCGTTTTACGACTAAGTGAAAACGAGTATAGGGTAATCCCTAGGGGTGGGCAAGGAGAATTCTAGGGAAAACCCTAGGATGTGTGGCGAGAACGCAAAAAACGTCCTTTTGAATGGTATTTAAGCCGGGTGAAAACAAAAAAAAGGCCATTTTGACGGCCCAAAGTACAAACCCCGGCACGAGGCCGGGGTTCGGGAAATGCCAGGGGAACGAAGCTTACTTGGCGGCGTTCACCATGTAGCGCACGGCGGCCAGCAGGTCTTCGTTGCTGGCGTTGGCGGCGCCACCCTTGGGCGGCATGGCGCCCTTGCCCTTGATGACCACTTCCATCATGGCGTCCTCGCCGGTGGCGATGTACTTGGCCCAGGCGGCCTTGTCGCCGAACTTGGGTGCACCGGCGACACCCGCGCCGTGACAGGCGAAACAGGTGCTCTTGTAGAGCTTTTCGCCGGCGGGGTTGACGGCCTGCGCGTCAGCGGCGGGCTTGGCCTCGGCCTGCGCGGCAGGCTGGGGCGCTTCGGCGGGAGCGGCCGCGGCCGCGGCGGGGGCAGGAGCAGGAGCCGCCGCTGCGGCGGGCGCGTCGGGCTTCTTTTCGCCTTCCGCGGCAGGTTCGGGCGCTGCCGGTTCCTCGAAAGAGGCCCCCGATTTGTTCGCCATGTAGACCACGGCGCGGGCGACCTCGACGTCGTCCAGCGTCGGATTGCCACCCTTGGCGGGCATGGCACCCTTGCCGGTGATGGCGACCTTCAGCATGGTCTCGTAGCCTTCCTTGATGTACTTGGCCCAGGCCGAGTTGTCGCCCAGCTTGGGCGCGCCGGCGGTGCCGGCGTTATGACAGGCCGCACAGGTGGAGGTGTAGACCTGTTCGCCCGTCTTCAATTCACGCGGCGCGCTGGCATCGACCAGTTCGAGCTTGGCCACGGGGGCGATGCGCTTGCTGGTGGCTTCCTCGCCCAGGGTGTCGGAGCCGGCGCCGACCTTCACGCCCGAGGTCACGAAGTGGACCAGCAGGATGATGATGGCGATGGGGATGATGAATGCGAGGACTACCGTGACGACCAACTGCTTTGGGGTCTTGATGAGAGAACCGTGTTCTTCTGCGTGTTGTTGCTCGTTGCTCATGACCAAATCCATGCAAGTCGGGTCTAGGGGATGCCCGGTTATTTTGCTGGGTGGCAGCGATGCTTGCTGTCTGCCTCGACGACTTTTATTGATCTACTTCTACCAAGCGTCACGCAAATGGGGCCAGCTTGGCGTGCAAACGCCAGATTATAACGAGAACCGCCCTGGCCGACCCCTGTCGGAGGGGCGCGTTTCCCCTAGGGTGGCCGCGCGTGAACCGGCGGCCCCGGGGCGGGGCGCGGGGAGCTTGACGAGCAGCTTTCCTGGAGGCAATGTACAATGTTGCCCTGCGGTGCCCGTAGTTCAATGGATAGAATGAGAGTTTCCGAAGCTCTTGATACAGGTTCGATTCCTGTCGGGCGCGCCACCGTCGCATGACGGTCATTTCCAGAAAAAACTCGGCGGTTCCCCAGGTCCTCGATCCTTCGCTGGCGCTGGCGCTCCCCCGACGTCCCTGAAAGCCCTCCCATAGCCCTCCCATAGCCCTCCTGTCGTCGCGCCCGCCGTGCCGTTACCATGCGGCATGAACGACGTTGCCGTTTCTGGCGGACGGAGCACTCGGATGACCCTGCAGAAGTACATCGACAAGCTGTCCTGGACGTCCACGCCCGCCAGGCAGGGTGAGGCAAGGATCGTCCTGCGCTACAGCGCGGGCAGGGCGGCCAAGGGGCACGCGCGGGAAGGGGTGGAAGATCTGCAGGACACCTTCGACAGCCTGGTCGCGCTGGCCGGCAGGGGCTTGCTTGGCATGCAAGGCCTTGTTGCCACCGTCGCGGCGCCTGCGGGCGACCTGCTGGAGGTCAGGCTTGCCGCGGAGTCGCTGCCGCATGACCTGCTCGTGATTGCCTTGCGGCTCGTGATCAGCGCCAACGACAACGACCCGGCGGATTTCCAGATGCTGCTCAATGCGCTGGACGGCGACATGAAAGCTGCGCTGGAAGCCTATGGCGGGACGAACTTCGAGGAAGAGGTGGCCGAGGTGTCGCTGTCGGTGGCGGGCGTGACATCTTCAGGCGTTTTCGATCCCTTCCATCTTGGCGGGGCGCCCGGAGCGTTGCGGCACGTGCGGCGGCTGATCGTGCAGGATGCAGCGCCTGATATGCCGGACGCGGACACCGAAGACCATCTCCTCCGGCTGTCCGGCATGCGTGCCTTCCTGCCGCTTGGCGTGCAGCCGAAATACGAACCGGGCGAGGAAGCGTACTTTCCGCAGGGTGACGACCTTGTCATCGATCGTGTGTCGATCGAAGCGGCGTCGCTGCATGCGATCCTGTCCATGCTGGCGCCGGGAAGGGCGCACACCTTGCGGGAAGACGACTGACGCGCCCGCGGCACAGGCCCGCGCGATCACGCCTTGCGCACGAATTCCGTTTTCAGGCTCATCGCACCGAAGCCATCGATCTTGCAATCGATATCGTGATCGCCATCCACCAGCCGGATGTTCCGGACCTTGGTGCCGATCTTGATCACGCCGCCCGAGCCCTTGAGCTTCAGGTCCTTGATGACGGTGACGGTGTCCCCGTCCTGCAGAAGATTGCCGGCCGAGTCCCGGTATACCCGGCCTTCCGCTGGCGGGGCGGTCGACTCGGCCTCCGACCACTCATGCGCGCATTCCGGACAGATCAACAAAGCGCCGTCCTGGTAGGTCAGTGCGGACTGGCAGGTCGGGCAGGGGGGCAGCGTGCTCATGGAAACATCCCGTAGATAGGGTTGGGGCAATCGGGGCAAGAGTATAGGCGGCGTTGCAAGAAGGTGGGCGCGGCCATGTCCGTCCGACCCTTCTTGCGGCGCCTGCCCCGCGGACTACCAGCCCACCGCGGCCCCGTCGCTGCGCGGATCCGAGCCTCCCTCCAGCACGCCGTCAGCAGTGCGCACGATCGCGCCGGCATGACCCATGATTTCGTCATAGGCCGACAGCACTTCCACCGCATGCCCGCGTGCGCGCAGCGTGTCCACGGTGGCAGGCGGGAAGCGCGCCTCCAGCTTCAGTGATTCATTGGCATTGCCCCAGGTTCGGCCCAGCAGCCAGCGCGGCGCGTCGATGGCGGCCTGCGGGTTCATGCCCAGCTGGGTGATGCGGGTGAAGACGGCGCTTTGCGATTGCGGCTGGCCATCGCCGCCCATGTTGCCGTAGACGATGCTGCGGCCATCCGAGAGCCTGGCCATTGCCGGATTCAGGGTGTGGAAGGGCTTGCGGCGGGGGGCGAGCGGATTGCGCGAAGCCGGGTCCAGCGAGAAGCTGCAGCCGCGGTTCTGCCAGTTCAAGCCGGATTGTGGCAGGACGACGCCGCTGCCGAACTCGTGATAGATGCTCTGGATGAAGCTGACCGCGACGCCATTGGCGTCGATGGCGCCCATCCACACCGTGTCGCCGGGGCCTTGCCCGCCGCCCCAGCTGGCGGCCTGCGACGGCCGCAGGCGCTCGGCCATGGCGTCCAGCGCCGCGGGCGTCAGGAAGGCGTCGGGCGTCTCGGTCATGAATGCCGGGTCGGTGATGTGCTGGTCACGGATGGCGAAGGCCTGCTTGGTGGCCTCCACGCAGGCGTGCACGTAGTCCGCGCCCAGGTGGTCGAAGCGTTCGGGCAGGATGCGGTCCAGCTGGCCCAGGATGAGCAGCGACACCAAGCCTTGGGTGGGCGGCGGCATGTTGTAGAGCGTGCCCAGCGTGTGCGGCATGGCCAGCGGCGTTTTCCAGACCGCCTGGTGGGCCCGCAGGTCTTCCAGGCCGATGGGGCTGCCCGCGGCATGCAGATCCTCGGCGATGCGTTGCGCCAGGTCGCCGCGATAGAAATCGTCCAGGCCGTGGCGGGCCAGGTGGGCAAGCGTATCGGCCATGGCTGGCTGCAGGTGGCGGCCGCCCTCGACGGGCGCCTTGCCGTCGGGCAGGAATGCACGCGCGAAGCCGGGGACGTCGATCAGTTCATCGCGCTTGGCGGCCACGCAGGCCGCCAGGCTGCGGGTGACGGGAATGCCGTGGCGGGCGTAGTGGATGGCGTCCTCCAGCAGCCGCGAGATGGGCAGCGCCGAGCCCAGGTTGGCGCGTGCCCATTCGTGTGCGGCGTGCCAGCCCGAGACCGTGCCGGCCACGGTGTTGGCCGCGAGGCCGCCGCGAAAGGGAATGCGCTCCAGCCCTTGCGCGCGATAGCCTTCCAGCGAGGCGCCGGCCGCGGCGGCGCCGCAGGCCTCCAGGCCGACCGGATCGTGGCCCGGCCGGCTGATGAGCCAGAAGCCGTCGCCACCCAGGCTGTTCATGTGCGGATAGACGACCGCGATGGTGGCAGCGGCGGCGATCATGGCCTCGACGGCGCTGCCGCCTTCGCGCAAGACGGCCAGGCCGCTTTGCGAGGCCAGGGCATTCGGGGTGGTGACCATGCCGCGCGTGCCGCGGGCGGGATTGTTGGGTGACTGCACGGCGAGATTCCTGTGTGGCAGAAAGGCGAGTGGGGATGCTAACGGGTTTGCGCGGTGGCCGCGATGCCGCTGGCCGCGGGTTGCAGGGGAAACAGACAGGCGGCCTCGCGGCCCGCGTGGCTGGTCAGCGGCGGATCCGTGGCCAGGCAGTCGGCGCGGGCTTGCGGGCAGCGTGACTGGAAGCGGCAGCCGGGCGGCAGGTCGGCGGGGCTGGGGATCTCGCCGCGCAAGGGCGAGGACAGCGGTGCGTCGAAGCGTGGAAAGGCGTCCATCAGGCCCTGGGTGTACGGATGGCGGGGCGCGCCGAGGATGCTGGCGGTGGGCCCGGACTCGACGATGCGGCCCAGGTACATGACCGCCACGCGCTCGCACAGGTAGGCGGCCACGCCCAGGTCGTGGGTGACGAAAACCAGCGCGATGCCGCTGTCGCGTTGCAGGTCGCGCAGCAGGTTCAGCAATTGCGCCTGCACCGACACGTCCAGGCCTGCCACGGACTCGTCGGCCACGATCACCTGCGGTTCGCAGGCCAGCGCGCGCGCCACGGCAACGCGGCGCACCTGGCCGCCTGACAACTCGGAGGGATAGCGGCGCGCGACTTCGTCGGGCAGGCCGACCTGGGCCAGCAGCTCGGCGACGCGGCCGGGGATCTCGCGCTCATCGCGCAGCCGGTGCAGGCGGATGGGTTCGGCCAGCAAGGCCGCGACCGTCATGCGCGGGTCCAGCGAGCCACGCGCATCCTGGTAGATGTAGGCCACTTCGCGGGCGTGGCGGCGGCGGGCGGCGCTGTCCATCTGGTCCAGTTCGTGGCCCCGCACCCGCACGCGGCCATTGGTGGCGGTCTCCAGGCCCAGCATCACGCGGACCAGCGTGGACTTGCCCGAGCCGCTTTCGCCCACCAGGGCCAGCGACTCGCCCGCGCGCAGGGTCAGCCGCACGCCATCCAGCGCCTTCAGGGCGCGCCGGCCCTGGTCGATGGGATAGGCCTTCTCCACATCCTGGAGGGAAAAGAGCGGCAGGTCGGGGGCGGAAGATGCATGCATGGTCGTCGTCATGGTGGCGTGTCACTCAGGCGTGCCAGCAGGCCACGAGGCGCTCGCCGCGGGGCGACAAGGCCGGGCGCTGGCTGCACTGCGCGGTGGCTTGCGGGCAGCGTGGCGCGTAGCGGCAGCCTTGCGGCATGGCCGACAGCGGCGGCACCACGCCGGCGATGGGGCGCAGGCGTTGCGCGCCGAACTCGATGGCGCTGGCGCGCAGGCCCTGGGTATAGGGATGGCGCGGCGACTGCAGGACATCGCGCGCAGGGCCGGTTTCGACGATCTGGCCGGCATACATCACCGCCACCCGATCCGCGACCTGCGTTGCCAGCGCCAGGTCGTGCAGCACGAAGATCACCGAGGCGCCCAGCGCGCGCACGCGCTCCAGGATCAGCGTCATGATCTGCGCCTGGATGGTGACGTCCAGTGCACTGGTGGGTTCGTCGGCGATCAGCAGTTCGGGCTCGCAGGCCAGCGCGATCGCGATCATCACGCGTTGCTGCATGCCACCCGATAGCTCGTGGGGATAGGCATCCAGGCGTCGGGCCGGGTCCGCGATGCCGACGCTTTCCAGCAAGGCCCGGGCGCGCTCGCGACAGGCCGCGCGCGACAGGCCGCGATGGCGCCGCAGCGGTTCGGCAAGGTGCTGCAGCACGGTGAAGCAGGGATTCAGCGCGGCGGTGGCATCCTGGAAGATCAGGCCCATGCGCGAGCCACGCAGCGTGCGCAGGTGTTTCTCGGGCGCGGTGGCGATGTCGGTGCCGCCGACATGCAGCGCGCCTTCCAGTTCGACTTCGGGCGGGCGCAACAGGCCCATGGCGGCGAATGCCAGCGTGGACTTGCCGGCGCCCGATTCGCCGATGAGCGCGAGCGATTGTCCGCGCGGCAAGTCCAGCGTCACGTCGTCCAGCACGGCCACGCCGCGGCGGCGCAGGGTGAAGCGTTCCACCGACAACAAAGATGCGCCGGGCGTGGCATTGGCGGATGGGGCCGGCATGTCGTCATCGAGGCCGAATGCCAGTGGGGAGGGAGCAAGCATCATCGCCTCAGTCCTGTCGGGTGCGCGGGTCCAGCGCGTCGCGCAGGCCCTCGGCGAAAAGGTTCAGGCCGACCAGCAGGATGGCCAGCGCCAGGCCGGGGATGCCCGAGATCCATGGCGCCAGGGTGATGAACCCCCGGCCTTCCGAGATCATCAGGCCCCAGTCGGGCGTGGGCGGCACCACCCCCAGGCCCAGGAACGACAGGCCCGAGCCCAGCAAGATGGCGATGGACACGCGCATGCCGGCCTGGATGAGGATGGGCGAGGCGATGTTGGGCAACACGTGGCGCAGCACGATGTCGCGACCGGGCACGCCCATCAGCCTGGCGGCCTCCACATAGGGCCGGCCCTTCACCTGCAGCACGTCGGCGCGCACCATGCGGGCGAACGGCCCGACGAAGGACAGCCCCAGCGCGTAGACCACGTTGGACAGGCCCAGGCCGAAGATCGCCATGAAGGCCATGGCCATGATGAGTTCGGGAAACGCCAGCAGGCCGTCGACCACGCGCATCACGAACCATTCGGTGCGCCCGCCGCGCAGGCCGGCCAGCAGGCCCAGCGCGACGCCGCCCACCAGGCCCAGGGCCACCGAGGCGAAGCCGATCCACAGGGCCGAGCGCGCGCCATACAGCAGCCGGCTGTACATGTCCTGGCCGAAGGAGTCGGTGCCCAGCCAGTGCGCGGCGGATGGCGGCTGCATGGCGGCCATGAAGTCCTGGTCGGTGGGGGCGTGCGTGGCGAGCCAGGGCGCGAAGAGCGCGGCCAGCACGAAGACCGACACGATGACCAGGCCGATCATCGCCTTGTTCTGACGGCGCAACTGCCGACAGGCGCGGCGTAGCCGGCTGGGCGGCGGGGCAGATGCCGCCTTGGCGGGGGCAAGGTCAGCGGCCATGTTTTCTGAGCCTCGGGTCCAGGATCGCGTAGGTCTGGTCGACCGCGAAATTGACGACGATGAAGAGCAGGGCCGTGATCATGATGCCGGCCTGCACCACGATGTATTCGCGGCCTTGCACGGCGGAGGTGATCATCATGCCCAGCCCGGGCAGCGTGAAGACGACTTCGGTCATGACGGCGCCGCGCAGCATGCCGCCCAGCTGCAGGCCGATCACGGTGACGAGCGGCATCATCACGTTGCGCATGCCGTGCACCCAGATCACCCGCCATGCCGGCTCGCCGCGCGCACGCGCCGCCGCCATGTAGGGCTGCTCCAGGACTTCCAGCAGGCTGGAGCGCGTGACGGTGGCGATCAGCCCGACATACCAGGCGCCCAGGGTCACGGCCGGCAAGGCCAGGTGCCACAGCCCGGCGCCCAGGTCATCCCAGGGCGCGACGAAACCCATGGGGGGGAACCAGCCCAGCGAGACGCCGAAGATCCAGATCAGCACGACACCCAGGTAGAAGCTGGGAAATGCGTTGCCGCCGATGGCCAGCGTGCTGGCCAGCATGTCGACCCAGGTGTTGCGGCGCACGGCCGCCACCACGCCCAGCGGAATGCCGACCGCCAGGGCCAGCAACAGGGAGAGTCCGGCCAGCGCCAGCGTCACGGGCAGGGCCTGCAGCACGGCCTGCTCGAAGATGTCCTGGTGGCTGACATACGACATGCCCCAGTCGCCGCGCACGAAGCGCCACAGCCAGTCCAGGTACTGCGCAGGCAGCGGCTGGTTCAGGCCGAGGTCGGCATACAGCTTGTCGTAGGCGTCGCGCGAGAAGTCCGAGCCCAGCATCAGCGCCACCGGATCGCCCGGGGCGAGCTTCAGGAACGCGAAGCTCACCACCGAGACCACCAGGAGCACCAGCGCGGTCTGCGCCAGGCCCGCCAGCAATTGCTTGCCCATGTCAGGCCAGCCAGACGCCGTGCAGGTCCAGCAGGTCGGCGGGCACGTATTCGAAGCCCTGGACCTTCTTGGCGAGGATCTTGAAGACCTTCATGTGCGCCAGCACGGCCAGCGGCGCATCGTTCATCAGCACGTCCTCGGCCTTCACGTACAGGTCGCGGCGCTTGGCCGGATCCAGGATGGTCTGGGCCGCCACGCAGGCCTCGTCGAAGGCGGGGTTGCTGTAGCCCACGAAATTCCAGGGCTTGCCGGTGGCCCACTCCGGGTAGATGGTCTCGTCCGGGTCCAGGTCGGCCACCCACGCTTCGTCGTACATGTCGAAGTCGCCGGCGTTGCGGCGGCTGGTCCACACGGCGCGGTCGACCAGTTCGATCTTGGGCTTGATGCCGATCTGCGCCAGCATGGGAGCGATGAGCTGTGCGTTGCGCGTGCCCATGCCGCCCGAGCCGGTGAAGCCGTCGGTCACGATGAACACCGGATTCACCTCGCCCTGCACCTTGGCCTTGGCGCGGTATTCCTTGGCGCGCGCCAGGTCGAAGAACTGGCCGCGGCCCGACTTCGCGATCTCGGGATCATAGAAGTCCGACATGGGCGGCGAGATGCAGGTGTAGGCCGGGATGGCCTCGCCGAAATAGCTTTGCTGCACGATGGCCTGGCGGTCGATCGCGAAGGCCACGGCGCGGCGCATGTTCGGGTCGTCGAAGGGGGCGCGGCGATTGTTCATGCCCACGAAGGCATAGTTGCCCTCCACCTGGCCATGCACGACGACGTTGGGATTCTTGCGCAGTTGCGGAATGAACTGGAAGGGGCAGACCGACATGCCGTCCACCTGGCCCGACATCATCGCGGCCACGGCAGCGCTGGGCTCCTTGATGAGCAGGATCTGCACGCTGTCCAGATAGGGCTTGCCCGCTTCGAAGTAGTCGGGATTGCGGGCCAGCTCGATGGCGTTGTTCTCCTTCCAGCTGACGAGCCGGAAGGGGCCGGTGCCGACCGGCATGCGGCCATAGGCCTTGGGGTCCTGTTCCACCGCGCGCTTGCAGACGATGGTGCCGGCGCGGCCGGTGCTGCCCGTCAGCGACACGGGCAGGAAGGCGTAGGGCTTGGAGAAGCGCATGCGGACCGTCAGGTCATCGACGATATCCACGCCGTCCAGCAGCGCGAACTTCCAGCCGTGCGGTGACTTCACCGCCGGGTCCTTCACGCGTTCCAGGCTCCACTTCACGGCCGCTGCGTCGCAGGGATCGCCGTTGTGGAACTTCACGCCGGGACGCAGCTTGAAGACGTGGGTCTTGTCGTCGGGCATGTCCCAGCTGGCGGCCAGGTCGGGCAGGAAGCTCACGCGCTTGCCGTCATAGGCGACCTTCAGCAGGCCGTTGAACACATTGTTGATGACCTTGATCGACCCGGCCGACGCGGTGAAGTGCGGGTCCAGCGTGTCGATGGCTTCCACCCAGGCGAGCTTGAGGGTGCCGCCGCGCTTGGGCGCGCCCTGCGCGAAGGCCGGCATGCCGACCGTGGAGGCCGCCAGCAGGCCGGCGCCGGCCGCGGCAGTCTTCAGGAAGGAACGCCGGCCGAAGTCGGCGGCCAGGGTGCTGGCCAGACGGGCCTTGTGATCGATGGTCATGGCATGTGTCCTCTAGGGCAGGGCGGATGAGGGAGGGGAGCGTGTTTCCAGGAACTGCATGAGCTCAGGCACGGTGGCCTGCACGTGTTCGCGCATGGCGGCTTCGGCGATGTCGAGGTCGCGCGTGCGCAGCGCGGCGATCAGGTCCATGTGGTCGTCGCGGGCACTCAGGGGGCGGTCGAGGTGCTTGAACCACAACCGCATGGTCGACTCGATCTGCGAGTGCAGGTCGGCAATCAGTTTCATCAGCCGGGGGCGTCCGCTCAGGCTGCACAGGTATTCATGGAAATCGCGATGCGCGCTGGTCCAGTCGGCGCTGTTCTCCATGCGCTCGTCCATGCGGTCCAGCATGCGTTCCAGCGTGTCGATCGTGGCCGGCGTCATGCGCGGCAACGCGGTGCGGATGGCCAGGCCTTCCAGCACGGCGCGCGTCTCGAAGACTTCGCGCATGTCCTCCAAACCCAGCCCGCTGACGGTGGCGCCACGGTTGGGGCGGATCACGACCAGGCCTTCGGTGGCCAGCCGCCGGAAGGCTTCGCGCACCGGCATGCGGCTGCTGCCGATCTCGGTGGCGATGTCCTCGGCGATCAGCCGCATGCCGGGCGCGTAGGTGCCCATCCGGATCGCGGTCTGGATATGGAGGTAGGCGTCGGCTTCGGCCGTTGCCGCGAGGGGCGGGGGGTAGGCGTTTTTCATGGGCACGGCAGGTCTCCTCTGACCGAACAGGTTGTGGCTATCCCTTGGGTCTGGCGGTGGGCCGCCTTGGTATTCGCACTTATGGATACATGGATGCGTGTATCCAATGTTGCATTTGGCAAATTGTGTGCGCTGCAGCAAACCGCTGCAACCCAGGGTTTTCCCTGGGGTTTAGTGAAGGAGGAATGTCCGCACGAACGGCGGGGGGAGAAATGGCGCCGGCAGGCGAATGCCGCCGACGCGAGGAAGGGTCAGCGCTTGGCCGCGCCGGGCGCCGACGTCTTGCCGTTCTGTTCCGTGTAGCGCAGTTCCTTCAGGTCGTAACCCTGCGCGCGCGCCGCGGCCAGGGCCTCTTCCAGGCGCATGGCGGACATTTCCGGCGAGCGCGCCAGGATCCACAGGTATTTGCGGTCAGGCGACCCCACCACCGCCCAGCGATAGAGCGGGTCCAGGCCGATGATCCAGTAGTCGCCCTTGAAGGGCCAGAAGAAGGACACCCGCAGGCGGGCATTGCCGCTGTCGGGCACCACCGTGGCGATGCCGTCGGCCTCGTCGAAACCCTTGGCGGTGCGGCAACGGTTCAGCACGTCGATGCGGCCGTCTTCCCGCGCGGTGTACTGGGCGGTGGTGTCGCCCAGGCACTTGCGCTGGAAATACATGGGGTAGCTGGCGATCTCGTACCACTTGCCGGTGTAGCGGTCGAGATCGACCTGCGGCACCGTGGCGACGGTGCTGTCCTGCGTGGACGCGCAGCCCACGCAGGCAAGGAAGAGGAGGGGAAGAAGACGGCGGAGCATGGCGGGCCTCGAAGGGGTGAAGCCGCGCGTTGCGCGGCGGTCAGGCCTGCGTGGCGGTGACGGCGGCAGGCGGCTTGAGCGCGGCGTGGTAGCGGGCGACGTATTCCTCGAAGGTCTCGGTGTCGGCCGCCTCCAGCGCGGCCTGCTCGGCCACGGAGTCGCGCGTCATTGCGTCATAGGCGGCGCGGGTGTCATCCGGCAGGACCTGCTCGCGCAAGGACTGAGTATGAGCCAGGCTGCGTTGCAGGGCAAATTCGTGGAAGGACTGGTGGTCCTGGCGCAATTGGGCCAGCACGCGGGCCGACGGCGTGAGCGCCGGGTCGTCCAGCTTGCCGCGCTGGGCCGCTACGGCGCGGGCGTAGCCGTCGCCGCCATAGGCCGAGTCCAGCAGCGCGGCGCAGGCGCCGATCTGGTCGAGCAGGTCGTGGCCCCAATCGGCCACGCTGACCGGCGCACCCAGGCGCGACAGGCGCAGCGCGGGATCGCGGCCTTCGCGCACGACCTTGTCGAAGTTGTTCTGGCTGTCCTGGCAGTGGCCGGGCGGATCGATACAGGGGCTGTCCTGCAGCGCGCAGTGCAGCAGGTAGGCGTCCATGAAACGCACCGTGTCGTGCGAGATGCCGATGGGCTCGAAGGGATCGATGTCCAGGCAGCGCACTTCCACGTATTGGATGCCGCGCTGTGCCAGCGCGGTGATGGGACGCTCGCAGCGCGCCGTGCTGCGCTTGGGGCGGATGCTCGAGTAGTACTCGTTCTCGATCTGCAACAGGTTGGTGTTGAGCTGGATCCACTGGCCGTCGCGATGGGTGCCCATGGCGGCGTATTCGGGCCAGGGCTCGGTCACGGCTTCATAGAGCCGGGCCAGGAAGCTTTCCAGGTCGTTGTAGCCCAGCTTCAGCTTGGACTGGGCCTTGTTCTGGTAGCCCAGGTCGCTCATGCGCAGGCTGGTGGCATGGGGCAGGTACAGCGTTTCGTCATCCAGCGACTGCAGGCTGTGCTGCTGGCCGCGCAGGAAACTGCTGCTGAGCGCGGGCGAGGCGCCGAACAAATACATCAGCAGCCAGCTCGTGCGGTTGAAGTTGCGGATCAGCGCGATGTAGCCGGCCGATGCCCGGGCGGCGGGCGTGTCGCCCGGCACGCCGATGGCTTCCCACAGCGATTCGTCCAGCGAGAAGTTGTAGTGCAGGCCGGCGATGCACTGCATGGTCTTGCCGTAACGCTCGGCCAGGCCACGGCGGTACACGTGCTTGAGCATGCCGGTGTTCGACGTGCCGTACCAGGCGATGGGGATGTCGGCCTCGTCGGGCAGCAGGGCCGGCATCGAGTGGTTCCACAGGACCTCTTCGGGGGCGGCCTGCGCCACGAAGCGATGCGTGTCGGCGAGTTCGCCCAGCAGCGCATGCGTGTCGGTGTGCGCATCGGTGATGAGTTCCAGCAGCGATTCCGAATAGTCCGTGGTCACGCGCGCATGGGTCAGCGCCGAGCCCAGGCTGGCCGGATGCGGGGTCAGGCGCAGCCGGCCTTGCGGGTCCACCCGCAAGCCTTCCTTCTCGATGCCGCGGCGGGTGCGGGCCAACTGGGGCCGGAGGGCTTCGAGTTGTGTAAGGCGGTGGTAGAGGACGTCGGACAAGGCGGGGCTCTTGGAGAAAATCGAATGTGCCGGGATTTTACGGGTTGGCGGCGGGTGCTGCCGGGATGACGGGCGCGGCCTGGGGGAATTGCGCCAACCAATGATCCAGATCAGCGTAAACCGGGGCCGCCAGCTCGGGCGTTTCATTGAAAAGCTCGTGCCAGGCGCGGTCATACCAGCGCAGGGCCAGCATGCCCGGCGGGGCGCGGTCGGCGAAGGCCCGGCTGCCGGCAGGGTCCACGATGGCGTCCGCCCCCGCCACCAGCAGCAGGGTGCGCCAGCGCAGCGTGGGCGCATCCGCCAGGGCCTGGGCGCCCGCATCATGGATGAAGCGCGCCAGCTTGCCGGTCATGCGGTCATGCACCAGCGGATCGTCGTAATAGGCACGCACGGCGATCGGGTCATGCGAGATCTGCAGCGTGCGCAGCCCGTGGCCCACCCGCAGGTCCGGCGCCCAGTTCGCCAGCAGCTTCAGCGCTTCGGTCTTCCAGGCGGGCAGGGTGACCTGGAACGGTGGGCTGGCCAGCACCAGGCCATCCAGCGGCAGGTCGCCGCGCAGGCCGATGCGCGCGGCCAGCAGGCCGCCCAGGCTGTGGCCCAGCAGCACGGGCGGCCGGGCCAGTTCCGCCGACCAGGCGCGCAGTTGGCGCAACGCGTCCTCGACCAGGTCATCGGGGCGGCGCAGCGTGGCCCGGTGGCCGGTGGAGCGGCCGTGGCCGCGATGGTCGTGCGCGGCCACCTGCCAGCCACGGTCTGCCAGCCAGCGCGCCAGCCTGTCGTGCCGGCCGGCGTGTTCGCCCAATCCGTGCAGCATGTAGATGCCTCGCCCGTGCGCGACGGCGGGGTCGGGTTCCCAGCGGTAGCAGGCCAGCTGCATGCCGTCCGGGGTGTCGGTCATGGAAATCGGCGACAATCCACTCTCCTTGGGCGTGTCGCGCCGGCGGTGCCGGCGTGACGCGGGCGTCAGGTGCATTGTGCTCCCACATCGCATATCTGGCCCAGCCTGTCAGGAAACCGAATGATCTCGTAGGGTGGTGGGAAGTGAACCAGGGATGGATGACGCGCCGGCTGGGCGCGGGCGTGGCGGGTCTGTTGGTGCTGCTGGCGCTGGCGGGCTGCTCGCCGGAATACGACTGGCGCGAACTGGATGCGGCGGGCGGTCGCGTGCGCGCGGCGTTCCCCGCCAAGGTCATCGACGACACGCGCCGCGTCACGCTTGCCGGCCATGAAATTCCCTTCACGTTGGAGGCCGCGCGCCGCGGCAACACGGTCTTTGCCGTGGGCCATATCGTGCTGCCGCCCGGCGACGGCACGCCGCCGGATCCCAAGGCCCAGCGAGAGGTGGTGAAGGCCCTGCTGGCATCCTGGTACACCAACGTCGGCGTGCCCGTGCCCGATCCGCTGCCGCCACTGGGCGAGACCGTGGACATTTCCTCCAGCGCGCGTGGCGTGGCCATGCGTTTCGTCGGCAAGGCCGTCGTGCATCAGGGGGCCATCGTCGAATGGATGGTGACGGGCCCCGCCGGTGAATTCCCCGAGGAACCCACGAAAACCTTCATGGCCTCGCCGCGTCTGCTGGGCGCCGCAGCCACGCCCGCCCAATAAAAGAAGAAGAGACTCCCGCCCATGGGCTCGGTCATCCAGTTCTACCTCACCACCGCCCTGATGATGGCGCCCCTCATGGCCTGCGCCCTGGTCGGCGCGGTCTGGGCCAAGCGGGACCTGCCGTATTCCGGTCCGTTCCTCACCATCCTCGTCACCTCGGTCACCACGCCCGCGCTGGTGTTCCACACGCTGGTCACCACCGAGCTGGATACCCGCGCGCTGGCCGACATCTTCGGCGCCTCGGTGCTGGCCCTGCTCATCTGCGGCGGCCTGTGCGCGGTGGCATTGAAGCTCTGGGGCAAGCCGGTCAAGACGCTGCTGCCCACGGCCTGGTTTCCCAACGCGGGCAACATCGGCCTGCCGATCTCGCAACTGGCCTTCGGCGACGAAGGGCTGCCCGTGGCCGTGGCGTTCTTCGCGGTGTCGTCCTTCTTCCAGCACACGGCCGGTGTGCGCCTGCTGTCGGGCGGCAGCAATATGGCCGCGCTGCGCAATCCGGTGCTGATCGCCTGCGTGCTGGCGGTTCTCGTGCGTGTGGTCGGCGTGCCGGTACCGCAGCCGGTGCTCGAGTCGGCCCAGTTGCTGGGCACGCTCACGGTGCCGCTCATGTTGCTCAGCCTGGGCCACGCGCTGGCGCTGATCCCCTCGTCGGGCCTGAAGGTGGGCAGCGGCCTGGCCGCGTTGCGCCTGGTGGCCGGCGTGCTGGCGGGCATGCTCACCGTCTGGCTGCTGGACATGTCGCCCACCGTGGGCGGCGCGCTGGCCCTGCAGATGTCCATGCCCTGCGCGGTCGTCAGCTATATGTATGCGCGCCGCTTCACCGACAGCGGCGACACGTCGGCGGGGGCGGTACTGGTGTCGACGGCGGTGTTCCTGCTGGTGGCGCCCCTGTTGTTGTGGTTGGCTGGCGCCGGGCTCTGACGACGTTCAGGTGTTGTTCAGACACAGCACTATTCCCGATGATCGCAAAAAACAAATAGTTCCATGTAATCAAACGCTTGGGTTTTCCTGGGGAATTTTTCGGCCCCGGGTCTGCAGTGTTCGCCTTTCGTGTCATAGTTTTTCCAAAGGTTTCTTGTTACTTTTGGCAGTTCTGAAACACGGGAAGCGTGGGCGAAGTGGCGGTATTGCAACGGAAAACTCGTAGAACCTGGCGTCTTTTCCCCCTCATTCTGCTCGTCAGCCTTGCTGCGCCGGCACTCCGCGCCCAAACGGCGCCGGCCGATCCTGGCCTGGACATCCAGCGCCGCCAGGAACAGGAACTGGAAGCCCAGCGCGCCCGCGCCGCTGAACGGCCCGATGTCTTCTCCGCTCCCGCCCAGGCGCCAGCCGAGGGCGTCCTGACGCTTCCCCAGGAAAGTCCCTGCTTCGTCATCACTGACATCCGTTGGGAAGGCCAGGCACCGCCCGCCTGGGCGACAAGCGAGGCTGATGCCGTGCTGTCGCGCTGCGTCGGCGCGCTCGGGTTGCAGGCCCTCCAGCAGCACCTCATGGCCATGATGATCGCGCGCGGCAAGGTCACCGCCCGCGTGCTGGTGCCCGAGCAATCCCTGGCCCAGGGCGTGCTGACGCTGCGCTATGTGCGCGGCCGCATCGCGGCGGTGCGCGCCGATGGCGCGCCGGGCTGGTGGCGCATGGCGCTGCCCGCGTGGGAAGACGGCGACGTGGACCAGCGCGACCTCGACCAGGCCCTGGAAAACGTGCGCCGCCTGGGCGGGCAGTCCGATGCCGCCATCGACCTCGTGCCCGGCGCGCAGCCCGGCGACACCGACATCGTCCTGAAACCGGGCACCGGCAAGCGCCTGCATGGCTACGCGGGCCTGGACAACGGCGGCATGTCCTCCACCGGTGACTGGCAGATGAACGCCGGCCTGACGGTGGATTCGCCGCTGTTCCTGTACGACCAGCTCTCGGCCTCGTGGAACAGCAATGCCGACCGTGGCAATTCGGCGGCGGGTTCGCGCGCCGCGTCGCTGCACTACAGCATTCCCTTCGGCTACTGGACGGCCTTCGCGGGCGCCAGCCGTTCACGCTATCGCCAGACCGTGCCGGGCTTCGACGCGCCCATCGTCTATGGCGGCACCAGCAAGCAGGTCGAGGCCGGGCTGTCGGTGGTGCCGTATCGCGGCACCGACCACAAGGGCAACCTCAGCGCGAAGCTGTATCGCAAGCGCGCCACCAGCACGCTGGACGACATCGAGATCGAGGTGCAACGGCGAGACGTCGTGGGCCTGGAGCTGGGCTATTCCCATCGCCAATACCTGGGGCAGGCCGTGCTGGATGCCGGCGTGTCGTGGCGCGCCTCCATTCCGCGCTGGTCCGACGCGCCGGGCTTCGTCCTGGGCGAAGAGAACTGGAACGGCCGCAGCCGCGTGCTGCTGGGCAGCGCGGGCGTCTTCCTGCCCTTCGCGCTGGCGGGCCAGCGCTGGGGCTACCAGGCCAACTGGCAGATCCAGCATGCCGACACGGCAATCCTGCCCGCGGACTACTTCACCATCGGCAACCGCTATGCCGTGCGCGGCTTCGATGGCGAGATGACCCTGGCCGGCGAGCGCGGCTGGACGCTGCGCAACGACCTCTCCATGAACCTGGGCGACACCGGCCATCAGCTGTACGGCGGCGTCGACGCGGGCCGCGTGGGCGG
This sequence comes from Orrella dioscoreae, assembly GCF_900089455.2. Lineage (NCBI taxonomy): Bacteria > Pseudomonadati > Pseudomonadota > Betaproteobacteria > Burkholderiales > Alcaligenaceae > Orrella > Orrella dioscoreae. The sequence goes on along the minus strand of NZ_LT907988.1, from coordinate 4,487,807 downwards.
CCAGGCGGCGGCCTATCTGCCCAGCCGCACCTTGATCGGCGCGGTGCTGGGCCTGCGCGGACGCGCCGCAGTGGGGCCGGTGAACGCCAACTACGACCTGTCGCTGGGCTGGCCCCTGAAGAAACCCGACCTGCTCGAAACCGCCAGCACCACGGTGGCGTTCTCGTTGACCTTTGATTTCTGACCTGCCCATCACCATGACCCTCCTGCGCCGTGCCATCGCCAGCCTTGTCCTGCTGACCCAGGTCGTGCCTTCCCTCGCCTGGGCGCAGACGTTGCCCATCACCGTCGACCGCAACGTCGCCGGACAACGGCCCGTGGTGGGCGTGGGCCCCAACGGCGTGCCGGTCGTGAACATCGCGCCGCCCAGCGCGGGCGGGGTGTCGAACAACCGCTACACGCAGTTCAACGTGGGCCCGTCGGGCGTGGTGCTGAACAACAGCGGCGCGGGCAGCCAGTCGCAGCTGGCGGGCGGCATTGCCGGCAACCCCATGCTGGGCAACCAGCGCGCCACCACCATCCTGAACCAGGTCACGGCCAACAACCCCTCGCAATTGCGCGGCATGCTGGAAGTGGCGGGCCATCGGGCCAACGTCATCGTGGCCAACCCGGCGGGCATCACCTGCGACGGCTGCGGCTTCCTCAACACCCATCGCGGCACGCTGACCACGGGCCGACCGATCCTGAACGCCGATGGCTCGGTGCAGGGCTTCGATATCGGCCAGGGCAGCATCAGCGTGGACGGCCTGGGCCTGTATGGCGCGGGCCTGTCGCAGGTGGACCTGCTGGCGCGCGCGCTGGCGATCAACGCGTCCATCTGGGCCGAGCGCGTGGATGCCGTGGCGGGCGCCAACATCGTCGACTACAACACCGGCGCCGTGCAGGCGCAGGCCGCGCAAGGCGCCGCGCCCGGCGTCGCCATCGACTTGGCGGCCCTGGGCGGCATGTACGCCAACAGCATCCGGCTGGTGGGCACCGAAGCCGGCGTGGGCGTGAACGTGGGCGGCAACCTGGCCGCACTGACGGGCGCGCTGGAAGTCAGCGCCAACGGCGACGTGCGCTTTGCGCCCACCGCTGCGCTGCAGGCGGGCACCACGGCCAGCGTGAATGCCGCGCGAGACCTGGCAGCCGAAGGCCGCCTGACCGCAGGCGGCACGCTGGCCTTGCAAGCCGGCCGCGACGCCAGCGTGCGGGGTGCGCTGCAAGCAGGCCAGGACCTGACGTTGACCGCGGGCGGGGCGTTGGCGGTGGCGCAGGCGGGAGGCCTGTGGGCATCGCGCGACCTGGCTTTGCAGTCGGGGCAGAGGCTGACGTTGGCGGGCCAGGCGCAGGGCGACCGCCACGTGACGCTGGTGGCCGGCGCGCCGCTGCAGCTCACCGGGGCAACCGTCGCGCTGGGCGGCGACCTGTCCATCACCGCGCAAGGCGGTCTTGTCACGGCGGCGGGCACGCGCACGCAGGCGGCAGGCAACCTGCTGGCCCGCGCCCAGGGGGGCGACGCGGTCTTCGGCGGCACGCTGTCCGCGGGCAACAGCCTGACGCTGTCGGGCACGGGCGGATTGACCGTGCAAGGCGCGGTCAGCGCGGCCAACGACGTGTCGCTGACTGCGCGTGACGGCGTCTTGAACCTCGCCTCGACCGCGGAGCTTGAGGCGGGCCGGGACCTGTCCGCCACGGCGGGCGCCGGCCTGAGCAGTGCGGGGCAGGCGTTGGCCGGGCGCCATGCGGCACTGCAGGCCGGCAGCGGCATGCAATTGGCGGGCCGCACGGTGGCGCTGGGCGGTGACCTGACCGCCAACGCGCAAGGCGACATCAGCACCACGCAGGCGTCCCGTACCCAGGCTGCAGGCACGCTGCGTGCCACGGCGGGCGGCACCTTGTCGGCCGACGGCATCCTGTCCGCCGATGGCAGCGTGGCGCTGCGCGCGCAACGCGACCTCATGCTGGCGGGCACCACCGCCGCATTGAGCGGTGACCTCTTCCTGCAGGGGGACCGGGGCTTGACGCTGGCCAACACCGCCAGGGCACAGGCTGGAGGCAAGGTGACGGCCGATGCCGGCACCACGTTGAAGAACGAGGGCATCCTGTCGGCAGGCAGCACTGCCACGCTGAATGCAGGCAGCAGCCTGGACAACACCGGCACTGTCCTTGCCACCGGCAACGTGGACGCCAAGGCCGTCAACGGCCAACTGACGAACACGGGCCGCATCCTGGCTGGCGTGGGCGTGGCGGGCGAACTGGACGGCGAGGGCAGCCTGACCTTGGGTGCCTCACAGTTGCGCCACAGCGGCCTGGCCGCTGCAGGGAAGGATGTCACGCTGACGGGCGGGACGCTGAACCTGTCCTCGGGCACCGTATCTGCCGGCCAACGCCTGGCATTGACCGCCACGGGTGACATCGATGCGGGCAACGCCGTGTTGCACGGCAATGCCGCCGAGATCGCCGCGCGTGACCTGGCCTTGGGTGGCGGCAAGCTTACCGCCGCGACCACGCTGGACGCCACGCTGCAAGGCAAGCTCGACACCCGACTAGGCACGATCGCGGCGGGCGAGTCCGCCACCTTGTCAGCGAACACCCTGGACAACCAGGGCGGCGTCATCGCCGCCAAGAACCTTTCGGTGACGGCCCTGGGCACGGTCACCAACCTGGGCGGCCTGCTGCAGGCCGACGCCGCGCTGGATCTGAGCGCCGCTGCGCTGGACAACCGCAACACGCGTGTGAGCGGCGCCACGCAGCCGCTGGGCGTGCTGGCCGGTGCGCTGACGGTGCGGGCCGACCGTGTCGACAACGCCAGCGGCCAACTGGCCGCAGATGCCTCGCTGGATCTGCGCACCGCCGCGCTGGACAACGCCGCAGGGCTCGTGTCCTCGCAGGCGCAGGCCGAACTGCGCGCTGGCCAACTGGGCAACGCCCAGGGCACGCTGGCAGCCGGGGAACGCCTGGCCGTGGTGTCCGACGCCTTGACGGGCGCCGGCCGGCTGCAATCCCAGGGTGACCTGGCATTGACGCTGACTGGTGGCTACACGCATGTGGGTAGCCTGGTTGCCAACCGCGACCTGACGCTGAGCGTGGGGGCGGGGCTGGACAACACCGGCATCATTTCGGCGGGCCGTGACCTGACCGTCGGGAGTCAGAGCCTGACCAACCGCGCAGGCGCCGAGATTGTCGCCAATGGCACCACCACGCTGAATGTCTCGCAGCAGCTGCACAACGCGGGCTTGATCGACGGCGGGCTCACGCGCATCACCGCGGGCAGCGTTACCAACGTGGGCCGCATCTATGGCGACGCCATCGCCATCCAGGCGGGCAGCCTGGTGAATGACGTGGCGGGCGGCGTGGCGGGCGTGATCGCCTCGCGCGGCGACATGGATCTTGGTGTGGGCACGCTGGTCAACCGCGAGCACGCGCTGATCTATGCGGATCAGGATTTGCGGATTGGGGGAGCGCTGGATGCGGGAGGGCGCGCAACAGGGCAGGCGCAGTCGGTGACGAATGCGTCGGCCACGATCGAGGCGGGACGGCATGCCAGCATCGGGGCGGTGTCGCTGCGCAATGAGAATCTGCGGTTTGACAGTGAGGTGGTGGAAACCGCGAAGCGTCCGAAGGTGTACTACCGGCTGGAAGGCAGCGCGGAGATGATCGACGGCGATACGGTGTGGGTCTGCGATTCGTTGATGCCTTACTGCAATCCAGGCACCAACCCCGACACGGAAGGGCGCGAGCGGATGAAGCTCGTTTTGCCATCGGAGACATATCCGTTCGAGGTCTATGGGCCACCTTTCTACTACTTTACCGGCCCGGTTCGTAGCGGGCAGGAGTGGGTGAGTGCGCCGATCCCTTTCGGGTATGCGACTCCCCGCGAAGACTGCGATGACGCGGGACGCTGCTCCGTCGTTCCAGCCAAGTTCGACTATGACGGCAGTCCGCAGATATGGGAGGTATTCCAAGTCCCTCAACCCGAGAACACCACGCCCGCGGCGCCTGCTCCACAGGATTGTTCCCTCTTCATTTCCACTCAAGAGTGCTACGTCGCCCATCGAGCATCGTTGCAAGCCTACGAAGCTGAACTGGACAGCAAGTTGAGTAGCTACAAGGCCCTGGAAGCCAAGCTGCGCGCCTTCAACAGCGATTTCCGTGGCCGCATGGTCGACAACTTCACCTACTACCAGGTGGATGAAACCATCAGCGAAAGCCGTACGCTGGCGTCCGACCCCGGCCGCATCCTGTCGGGCGGCAACATGTCGCTGGCTGGCACCGTCGTCAACGACAAGAGCCAGATCCTGGCCGGCGGCGCGCTGTCCGTGTCGGGGCCGGAGATCCAGAACATCGGGGCGGTGGGCGAACGCCGTGTCGAACACGTAGGGTCCTATACCTACACCTGGGTGAAGGATCATCACGATCGGGGATATCGCGCGCCTGTCGCCTATGCGGACGTCGCTGAAGTCACGCCTATCAATCTCGCCGTGGCAGGCGCCGGTGGTGGCGCGGCCATTCCCATTACCGGCAACGCTGGTCCCGGCGCCTCGGGTATCTCCGCGCCGACGGCTCCGCCGCCCATCGTTTCCATTTCACTGCCCGGCTCGGGCCTGGTGCGCACCGTTACGCCGCCCGCCACGATCCCGCGCAGCAGCCTGTACCAGACGCTGACCGCGCCCGATGCCCCCTATCTGGTGGCCACCGACAGCCGATTCCTGGGAGGGCGCGACGTGTTGTCCAGCGACTTCCTGTTGCAGCAGTTGCGCACGCAAGGCGCCGCCGCCAACGCGCCGGCGCCCGGCGCAGGCCAGCCGGAGGCGCCCGATCCCTTCGACGGCGCGGCTACGCTCAAGCGGTTGGGCGACGGCTTCTATGAACAGCGATTGGTGGCCGACCAGATCATGGCCGGCACGGGCCAGCGCTATGTGGGCGATTACTCCGACAACGAGGCGCAATACAAGGCCTTGCTGACGGCGGGCGCCGAGTTCGCCGGCCAGTACGGCCTGACGCTGGGCACGGCGCTGACCGACGAGCAGATGCGCCACCTGACCACCGACCTGGTCTGGATGGTGGCACAGACTGTCACGCTGCCGGATGGCAGCACGCAGACCGTCCTGGTACCGCAGGTGTACCTGGTCGTGCGCGAGGGCGACCTGAAGGGCGACGGCACGCTCATCGCAGGCCGCGATGTCACGCTCGACATTGGCGGCGATATCCTCAACAGCGGCGCCATCGGTGCGCGCGACGCCACTGTCATGACCGCGGACAACATCCGCAACCAGGCCGGCGGCCTGATCCAGGGCGGGCGCGTGGACCTGAACGCGCGCCAGGACATCGACAACATCGCCGCGCGCATCAAGGGTGAGGCCGTGGCCCTGGAGGCGGGGCGTGACGTCAACCTGACCACCACCACTGACACATACGCCTACGGCAATTCGCGAGGCACGCACATCAGCGGTGTTTCGCGCGTCGATGCCGGCAGCCTGGATATCCGGGCTGGGCAAGATGTGAATTTGACTGCCGCCGCCGTAAGCGCCACCGACGATGCGCGTCTGCAGGCGGGCCGCGACATCAACCTGGGCACAGTGCAAACCTCTCACCAAGAGGCGGTCCGTTGGAACAGCCGCAATAGCGCGGAGGTGTCGCGCGCCAGCGACATCGGCTCGGTGCTTGCCGCTGGGGGCGACCTGACCCTCATCGCCGGGCAGGACGTCAATGCGCGGGCTGCGCATGTGACCGCCGACCAGCAACTGGCCGTGGGCGCAGGTAGGGACATCAACCTGCTGGCGGGAGAGGAAAGCGCCTATGCCCGTGACGAACTGCGCTTCAAGACGCGAGGCACCTTCTCGTCCAAGACCACGCACACCATCAAAGAATCCGATCGGACACTGGCCATCGGCGCCACCTTCACGGGCGATTCCGTCGTCATGATGGCGGGCCGGGACCTGACCGCGCAAGGCTCGAACATCGGCGGCATGGGCGATGTCGTGATCTCGGCCGAACGCGACGTCAATATCGTCGCGGCGGAAAATACCTCCGAGGAATACAACTACAAGCGCGTCAAGAAGTCCGGCTTTGGCGCCCTGGGTGGCATCAGCTACGGCTCGCGCCAGACGACCGATACACTGGACGGCGAGAAAGTCTTCCACACCGGCAGCACGGTGGGCAGCGTCTCCGGCGACCTGCTCATCAACGCGGGCGAGTCGATGCTGATCGCCGGCAGCAACATCCTGGCCCGCCAGGGCGATGTCTCATTGGTGGGCCGTGACATCCGCATCGAGGCGGTGACCGACACGGCGCAGGAGCGCGAGTTCCACGAGGTCAAGCAGAGCGGCCTTACCGTCAGCGCAAGCAATCCGGTGGTCAGCGCGGCGCAGACAGGGGCCAAGATGGCGGATGCAGCCTCGCGCAGCGGCGACCCGGTCATGCAGGCGCTGGCCTTGGGGACCACCGCGCTGGCGGCGGTCAATGCCGTGGATGCCGTTGCGCAGAACGGCGGTGTCGGCGGCGTGTCCATCAACATCAGCCTCGGTTCCAGCAAAAGCCAGACCACCATCGATCGTTCCTCGTCCAGCGTGCTGGGCTCGAACGTGGCGGCAGGCAACGACCTGACCCTCGTTGCACGGGGCGGCGGCGCGGGTTCCGATATCACCGTCACGGGGTCGAACCTGTCCGCGGGCAACAACGCGGTGCTCAAGGCCGATGGCGACATCCTGCTGCAGGCCGCGCAGAACCTGGCTTCGCAACAGACGAAGAACAAGAGCAGCAGCGCCAGCGTGGGCGTGGGCGTCAAGGCTGGCGGCGAAGGCATGGGCTTCTATGTGAGCGCTGCTGTTTCGCAAGCGCGGGGCAACGCCGACGGTCACGACAGCACCTGGACACAAAGCACCGTCACGGCGGGCAACGTGCTGGCGCTGCAATCGGGCGGCGACACCACGCTGCGAGGTGCGGTGGGCCAGGCGGACCAGATCCTGGCGTCGGTGGGCGGCAACCTGCTGCTGGAGAGCCAGCAAGACACCAGCACGTATAAGTCAAAGCAAAGCAGCGCGGGTGTGAGCGGATCGCTCTGCTATGGCTGCGCCAGCTCGGTGGCTTTCAATATCGGTCGCGGCAAGATGAACAGCGACTACGCTTCGGTCACGCAGCAGACGGGCCTGAAGGCGGGTGACGGCGGCTTCCTGATCGACGTGGGCGGCAACACCACGCTGATCGGCAGTGTGATTTCCAGCAGCCAGCAGGCGGTGGCCGATGGCTTGAACCACCTGAGCACGGGCACGTTGAGCGTCGAAGACATCAAGAACCGTGCGACATACTCGGCCAGCCAGGTGAGTGTGGGCGGTGGATATTCGTTTGGTGGCGGCGACCAGAGCAGCCAGAACGCGGTGGGCCGTGACAAGGACGGCAACGTGGCCAGTGGCGGCCAGTCTGTGCCGGGCAGTAGCGTACCGTCTGACAAGTCGGGCTTGGCGATGGGCCTGCCGGTGGCGCCATCGGCCAGCGGCAATGCCAGCTCGACCACGCGCAGTGGCATCAGCGAAGGGGTGATCGAGATCCGCGACGAAGCGGGCCAGCAGGCGCTGACGGGCAAGAGCGCTGCGGAGACGATTGCGTCGTTGAACCGGGACACGACGGATACCTTGGGCGCGCTCAAGCCGATCTTTGACAAGGAGAAGATCGAGGCGGGGTTCGAGATCGGGACGGCGTTTGCGGGGGAGATGGGTCAGTTTCTGACGAATCGGGCGAAGGAGGCCGATGCGTTGAAGAAGGCGGTGGAGGCCGAGACCGACCCCATCCGCCAGGCACAGCTCCAAGCGCAGTTCGACGACGCCAAGAAGTGGGGACCTGGCGGTGAATACCGCCAGGTCATGACAGTGATCGCGGCCTCGGCCGGCGGCAACGTCACGGGCGGCGCCGGAGAGTTCGTGCAGGCGGCTGCGGTGAACTATCTGCATAGCTTGGGAGCCGCGCAGATCAAGATGATCGCGGATGATCTGGGCGGGGAGGGTTCTGCTGGGCATATCGCGTTGCATGCGGTGCTGGCTTGCGCAGGCGCTGCGGGGCAGGGTGCCAGTTGCGGTGCGGGTGCGGTCGGGGCATCGGCCAGCGTGGTGTTGCACACGCTCTTGGCGAACGTCTCTGGTAAGAAGACCGATGAACTGGGGGCGGAAGATCAAGAGGCGCGGCTGAACGCGGTGACGGGGTTGTTGGCGGGTATCACGTCGATGCTGGACCCGTCGGCGACAGCGGCTGTGGCGAATGCTGCGCGGATCGAGGGGGAGAACAACAACTTCGGGATGGTGGGGCTGCTACGCAACATCCTGCCTGTGCCGGGTGGCAATCGCGGGGGGATTGGAGGGGCAGGGCCAACGATAGAAGATCAGTTGCTGGGGCGCGGAGAGCAGTCGCTAACACCTGAGCAAGCCCTCGCTTTGGCTATTGAACTGAAGGTCAAGGGGATTAAGGAGCTTGTTCCCGGGTACCCCGCTGAGCCGGGCGGCGTGCCGGATCCGTTGGTGACCCCAGTGGATCAGCCAGGGTCCGGTGAGTCTTTGCCTGGGCGTCCAAGCGATACCTGGGACGAGGGAGGAATTCCGGGCCAAGAGGACCCCGGTGAGCGCGGCGGCAGCGTTATTGTTAATCCGATGGAGCCAGTAGCCGGACTGTGGTTGATTTTTAATCAGACACCTCTTCCAATAAATAGTGCTCCCTCACCGAAAGTGACCCAAGTGATCGAGGAGGCTTTGAGTGGAAAGAGAAACTTCACTTCCGGAGTCGTTCTCTCGCCAGACGAGGTTCTGGACGCCGGGAATCGATATTTAGGACCGAACTATAAAGAGATCGGCCAATCTGGGTCTGGCGTTTTTATAAGCGAGGATGGGAAAAGGGTGTTCCGGATAGATAAAGGCTCTCTCGATGGGGCGCATGCACCAGGTGTGCCACATGTTCATTTCGAAGTGCGTGATCCCTTATCCAATAAAGTCATTTCAAATAATCATGTGCCTTACAAGGAATAAGTAATGAGTATTGTCAGGTCTGGAATTATCGTTGGTGGGGGGCATGAGGGTGCAAAAATTTCCATCTTTGATGATTCGGCTGGAGATACGGGGGGGTATTACGTTTTCATCGAGGAGCCAGGGGGGGGGGCGTTTGATAACTGGTTTGAGAATTTACATGTACTGAAGGTGAACTTAGAGGATTACGAGGTTCATTGGAATGATGACGGGACAGAAACGCCGTAACGAGAGGATGTCGGTATGGTGATTCTGCCATCAAAAACGGAGGGGGCTCGGTCAACACCAGTCTGGGGGCCAACAAAAGCCAGACCGCTATCGATCGTTTGTCTTCCAGCGTGCTGGACTCGAACGTGGTGCCAGGCGATGGCCTGACAATCGTGGCCGCCTGGAAACCGGCGGCGTGTCGGTCAACGCCGGCGTGTCCAGCGGCCGAGGCAATTCGGATGGGTGCGACAGCACCTGGACGCAAACGAACGTCACGGCAGGCAACGTGCTGGCGCTGCAATCGGGCGGCGACACCACGCTGCGAGGTGCGGTGGGCCAGGCGGACCAGATTCTTGCGTCGGTGGGCGGCAACCTGCTGCTGGAGAGCCAGCAAGACACCAGCACGTATAAGTCCAAGCAAAGCAGCGCGGGTGTGAGCGGATCGCTCTGCTATGGCTGCGCCAGCTCGGTGGCTTTCAATATCGGTCGCGGCAAGATGAACAGCGACTACGCTTCGGTCACGCAGCAGACGGGCCTGAAGGCGGGTGACGGCGGCTTCCTGATCGACGTGGGCGGCAACACCACGCTGATCGGCAGTGTGATTTCCAGCAGCCAACAGGCGGTGGTCGATGGCTTGAACCATCTGAGCACGGGCACGCTGCGGGTGGAGGACATCCGCAACCATGCGGAGTACTCGGCCAGCCAGGTGAGTGTGGGCGGTGGATATTCGTTTGGTGGCGGCGACCAGAGCAGCCAGAACGCGGTGGGCCGTGACAAGGACGGCAACGTGGCCAGTGGCGGCCAGTCTGTGCCGGGCAGTAGCGTACCGTCTGACAAGTCGGGCTTGGCGATGGGTCTGCCGGTGGCGCTATCGGCCAGCGGCAATGCCAGCTCGACCACGCGCAGCGGCATCAGCGAAGGGGTGATCGAGATCCGCGACGAAGCGGGCCAGCAGGCGCTGACGGGCAAGAGCGCGGCGGAGACTCTGGCTTCAGCGGCAGCGTCTGCGTGACCTGCGCGGTGCCGGGATCGATCGCAGGCAACGTGGGTCGCGGCAAGATGAACAGCGACTACGCGTCGGTCACGCAGCAGACGGGCCTGAAGGCGGGTGACGGCGGCTTCCTGATCGACGTGGGCGGCAACACCACGCTGATCGGCAGCGTGATCTCCAGCAGCCAACAGGCGGTGGCGGATGGCTTGAACCATCTGAGCACGGGCACGCTGCGTGTCGAGGACATCCGCAACCATGCGGAGTACTCGGCCAGCCAGGTGAGTGTGGGCGGTGGCTTCTCGTTTGGCGGCGGTGGCGGCGAGACCGCAGGCCAGGGCGGGGTCGGTCAAGACAAGCACGGGAATTTTGCTGCAGGCGGCAATGCCAAGCCCGCCAGCAGCGTGCCGTCGGACAAGTCGGGCCTGTCGATGGGCTTGCCGGTGGCGCTATCGGCCAGCGGCAGCGCCAGCTCGACCACGCGCAGCGGCATCAGCGAAGGGGTGATCGAGATCCGCGACGTGATTAAGGAGAGGTAGGGTTGCTTATTGGGATGATGTAACAGATACCGTGGTGATTAATAATCTAAGGTCATTGATGGTGGTACAGCTTTTAGACCCATTGTTGGTAAAAAAAATTTCGAGGATTTGGATTGATGTTTGAGTTGACTGGAAATGATTTGAAAGGTGCTTCTCTGCAACTTACGCGAGATGATTTGTTAATTGTTTGTTCATCTCTCAATGAGGTCTGCAATGGGATAGAGATTTTCGAGTTCCAAACCAGGATCGGCGCCGAGAGGGATGAGGTCAAGTCGGTGATGAAAAAAATAAAGAATTTTGTGAAGCAAACACCTACTGAGGTCTAGCTTCGGGAAGTTGCTGGGTCTGATGATAATTTCGGTGATGTTTTGATAAAAAACAGGAGGTCCCTGCTGTTAGAAATATTTTCGTTCTATTTGTTGGAGGTGTTGAAAATTTATCGGACTTGAGTGAGGTTCAAAGGATAGCTATGTGGAAGGATTTCTCTGCATCGATCGTTCATGGTTGACTGAACTGGTTGTGCCGCCAGTTCGTGTCGAGGCCATCCTTGATCGGCGTTTCAATAATTTGATAATGAGAAGCTCGTCACATAGACACTGTGGGAGTTGAATGAAAAAAATTCAAAAAGTCTCTTAGGCTGCTATGGTTGCTGATCTCGCATTCTTCTAAAGAATTGCTGATACGAAATTTCTTCGATCCAGAGTACCTATCTCTTAGGCGATGCGCAAGGCCGATGGCGGTATCCTGCTGCAGGCTGTGTAGGTCGACAGTGGCATTAACGAACTGGACATGATCACATTAAATTGAGGAATTTCGGAATGCAGTGGAAAACTCCGGGATAAGTCGTGAAATGAGTAGATTCATAAAATTAATAAGTCTGATTGATAAGAGAATACGCCGAGGTTCGATATTCCGCACAAAGGCTAAGTGGCCTTATGAGGATGTTGTGGATTTCATGGTGATTGAAACTTATGACTCGGCCCGACCGTACGGGCTAATTGTGTCGTCTGGTTATAAGGCTGGCCTGACGCTAGTGCACCTTCCGATTGAGAGCTTAGCTGACGATGGCATGGGACTAAGTACCGAGTGAACGTGCCTAAATTGGCAACACTGGATCTACCCGGATAGCAAGGTTTCGGATGTGTACTTTTCGACTGGATATAAAGCAACGCTATTTAAAATTGCACGAAAGTGAGAGTGATGGAATGTAAGTTTTTGGAGAGGGGTAATGTGGCCTCTTCATATGGTGATGCGAGATATGATTCTGTCTTCGTCGACAATCTTGGTTATTTTTGAGCTACATGATGCAAAGGAGCGCATCGCCAAAAAAACCTTGATAACCCCCCTCCATTGTCTGTAAAACTCTGAAATGCTCCGGACTCGCCGGATAGCGGGGGCGACAAGCCCCCAAGGGGAGAACCCAGCCATGACCGCCTTCCACCTGGCAACGCTGCTGCGCCATCACCACCGCCCCAGCCGTGAAGACATGGAAGGCGAACTCGCGGCCTTGCACCGGGCGCAAGCGGTCATCGAGTTCGACCTGCAAGGCCATGTGCTGATGGCCAACGACAATTTCCTGGCGCTCATGGGGTATGGCCTTGACGAGATCCAGGGCCAGCACCATCACCTGTTCGTCGACCCCATTACCCGCGAGTCCGCGGAATACCAAGCCTTCTGGGAAAAGCTGGGGGCGGGCGAATACGACAGCGGCCGCTACAAGCGCATCACGCGTGAAGGCCGCGAAGTCTGGCTGCAGGCCAGCTACAACCCGGTGCTGGACCGCCATGGGCATCCGGTGAAGGTCGTGAAGTACGCCACCGACATCACGCAGCAGCAGCGCCGCAGCGCCGACGTGGAAGGCCAGGTGGCGGCGATCTCCAAGGTGCAGGCCATCATCGAGTTCACGCTGGACGGCACCATCCTGCGCGCCAATGACCTGTTCCTGTCCGCGATGGGGTATCGCGAAGAAGAGATCGTGGGGCGGCACCACAGCATGTTCGTGCGCCCCGAGGACAGCCAGTCTTCGGCATATCGGGAGTTCTGGCGCCGCCTGGGCGCGGGCTCGCACGAAACCGGGCAGTACCTGCGCGTGGGCAAGAACGGCAGCGAAGTGTGGATCGAGGCGAGCTACAACGCGATCCTGGACCCGGATGGCCAGCCCTTCAAGGTGGTGAAGTTCGCGACCGACATCACCCGGCGCGTGATGGCGGCCGATACCTTGCGCACGACGGTCCGGGACCTGAACCAGAACGCCGAGGAAGCGCGCCGCGTGCATGCGCTCGCCCAGGAAGCCAGCGGCGTGGCCGAGCGCGGTGGCGTGTCGGTGGCAGGCGTGGTGCAAACGATGAATACGTTGTCGGACAGTTCACGCCGCATTGCCGACATCATCGGTGTGATGGATGGCGTGGCGTTCCAGACGAACATCCTGGCCTTGAACGCGGCGGTGGAAGCGGCGCGCGCCGGCCAGGAAGGGCGCGGCTTCGCGGTGGTGGCGTCGCAGGTGCGCGAACTGGCCCAGCACAGCGCGGCGGCCGCGCGCGAGATCCGGGCGTTGATCCAGGACTCGGTGGGGCAGATCCAGGACGGCGCGCAGCGCGCGCAGGAGGCGGGCGCCACGATGCGGGAGGTGACGGAGTCGTCGCGCCGCGTGACGGAGATCGTGGGCGCGGTGGTGGCGTCGTCGCTGGCGCAGTCGCAGGCGCTGAACGCGGTCACCGAGGACCTGACGCGGGCCTCGCGCTAGCGCCGCAGGTCGCGCGCCAGGGTGCTTTTGCCGAACAGGCTTTGCACCAGGTCCACCACCAGTTCCGCCGTCTGGTTGCGCAGATCCAGCGCGGGATTCACTTCGACGATGTCCAGCGAGGCCATGCGCCCGGTGTCGGCGATCATCTCCATGCACAGCTGTGCTTCGCGATAGTTCACGCCGCCGCGCACGGCGGTGCCGGTGCCGGGCGCAATCTCGGGGTCCAGGAAATCCACGTCGAAGCTCACGTGCAAATGTACGCCGTCATCCAGACCGCGCAGGGCGCGCTGCATGATCTCACGCATGCCCAGCTCGTCGATGGCGCGCATGTCATAGACCTCCAGGCCCAGCTTCTGGATCATGCGTTTCTCGTCGTCGTCGACGCTGCGCAGGCCGATCTGGCAGATGTCGCCGGGCCGCAGGGCGGGCGTCTCGCCAGACAGCGTGGCCAGCGGCGCGGGGCCCAGGCCGTACAGGGCCGCCACGGGCATGCCGTGCAGGTTGCCGCTGGGCGACAGCTCGGGTGTGTTGCAGTCGGAATGGGCGTCCAGCCACAGCACGTGCAGGCGCTTGCCTTGCGCATGGCAGTGGTGCGCGACGGCGCCGATGGAGCCCACGGCCAGTTGATGGTCGCCGCCCAGCATGATGGGCAGGCGGGCGTCGTCCAGGGCGTCACTGACCGCCTGGAAGACGGCGCGGTTCCACGTCACGCATTCGTCCAGGTGGCGCAACCCGTGCGTGGGCACGGCCTGCGGATTGGGCGGGCCGGCCAGGTTGCCCAGGTCCTTGACCTCGATGCCCAGCCTGGCCAGGGCCGGCCCCAGGCCGGCCACGCGCAGGGCGTCCGGTCCCATGGCGGCGCCCAGGCGGGCTGCGCCCGCGTCGCTGGGGGCGCCGATGAGGGTGATGGCGGTCATGCTGGCTCCTTCACGCTGCGTGGCGCGGGCGGGCACCCGCGCGCTTGCCAGCGATGATAGAGCCTGCCGGGGGAAGCAAGGCGTGGCAGTTGTGAGGGGATGTCAGGTGCGGCACGGATGGGCCGCGGCTAACGCCGGGGCGTCAGATAGCGTCCGCCGCGCGCGCCGGTGGGCTGTCCATGGCGCACGGTGGCCACGCCTGCCAGGAAGACGTGTTCGACGCCGACGGGCCGCGCCTCGGGCGTGTCGAAGGACGCGGGGCCTGCGATCCGGGCGGCATCGAACACGGCGATGTCCGCCGCCTGCCCGACGGCCAGCGTGCCGCGATCGGCCAGGCCGAAGCGGGCGGCGGTCAGGCCGGTCATCTTCTGCACGGCGGTTTCCAGGCTGAACAACTGCTGGTCGCGGGCATAGTGCCCGAGCACGCGCGGGAAGGTGCCCCACAGGCGCGGGTGCGGACGCGCATCGCGCGGCAGGCCGTCCGAGCCCACCAGCGTGTCGGGCCAGGCCAGGATGCGCCGCACGTCCTGCTCATCCATGATGAAGTAGACGGCCCCGGCTGGCAGCAGGCGCTGCGCGGCTTCGCGCGGCGCGCACTGCCAATCGCGGGCGATGTCGCGCAGGTCGCGGCCGCTGGCCTCAGGGTGCGGCGTCGACCAGGTGACGAGGATGCGCTCGCACAGGGCCACGCGTTCGGGCCGCAGCATGGTGCTGGATGCCGCATAGGGATAGCAGTCGACACACAGCGGCTGGCTGGCCGAGGCCTGCGCCAGCCGCGCCAGGGTCTCTGCCGAGCGCCCGTGGTTGGCCTGGCCCACGAGCTTGTGGTGCGAGAACACGATGGGCGCGCGCAGGGCGGCGCCCACGCGCAGGGCCTCTTCGATGGCGGGCACGATGTGGTCGCCCTCGTCGCGCAGATGGGTGGCATAGACGCCCCCGTGCGTGAGCAAGGGTTGGCCGATGGCGATGAGTTCGGCTTCGGTGGCGGCGGCGGCGGGCGGATAGAACGTGCCGCTGGACAGGCCGATGGCGCCTTGGCGCAGCGCCAGGTCCAGGTCGGCGCGCATGGCCGCGATTTCGTTGTCATTGGCTTCGCGCGCAAGGTCGCCCATGTGGCGCACGCGCAGCGTGGCATGGCCGACCATCGAGACGCTGTGCACGGCGGGGTCGGCGGCGTCCAGCGCGGCGCGATAGGCGGCGAAGTCCGGGTAGCGGTAGGCGTCGCCCAACAGGTCCAGCGGTGCGGGAGGCCTGTCGCCCGTGACCAGCGGCGCAAGGCTCAGGCCGCAGTTGCCGTTCACGACCGTGGTGACGCCCTGCAGGATCTTGAAGGGCATGTCCGGTGTTTCCACCAGGGCATGGTCGTCGTGGGCGTGGCTGTCGATGAAGCCGGGCGCCACGACCAGCCCGTCGGCGTCCAGGTGCCGCCGCGCGTGTGCGTCGCCCAGTTCGCCCAGCGCGGCAATGCGGCCGTCTTGCACGGCAAGGTCGGCGCGCCGGCGGGGCGCGCCGGTGCCATCGATGAGCGTGCCGCCGTGGATGACGAGGTCGTAGTCAGGGTGAGGCATGAGGCGTGTTTCCGGAAAGCGCGGCAAGCGGTCAATCCACCCGCGCGCCGCTGGCGCGCACGACTTCGCCCCATTTGCGGGTTTCGCGGTCCATCAGCGCGCGCAGGTCGTCGGGCGTGCCGCCCAGCGTGTCGAAGGCCAGGTCCGCCAGCTTGGCCTTCACGGCGGGGTCGGCCAGCATCTCGTTGAAGGTGGTGTTCAGGCGCTGGATGATGGGGCCGGGCGTGCCCGCAGGCAGCACGAAGCCGCCCCAGGCCTGCATGTCGTAGTCCTTCACGCCGGCTTCCTGCATGGTGGGCACGTCGGGCACCAGGGCGCTGCGTGTCGTGGACGTGACCGCCAGCGCGCGCACCTTGCCGCCCGTGACCGAAGGCAGGATGGACGGCAGGTTGTCGAACATGAACTGCACATTGCCGCCCATGAGGTCCTGGATGGCTTGCGGGCTGCCTCGATAAGGCACGTGCAGCACTTCCAGCTTCTCGATGTCCTTGAACAGCTCGCCGCCCAGGTGGCTGGTGGTGCCGTTGCCGGCCGAGGCCATGGTGACCTGGCCCGGC
Source organism: Orrella dioscoreae (assembly GCF_900089455.2). Lineage (NCBI taxonomy): Bacteria > Pseudomonadati > Pseudomonadota > Betaproteobacteria > Burkholderiales > Alcaligenaceae > Orrella > Orrella dioscoreae. Next base: position 4,471,301 of record NZ_LT907988.1, on the reverse strand, counting down.
CGCTCGCGTGCATAGGCCACCAGGTCCGCCACGCTCTTGACCGGCAGGGCGGCATTGACCACCAGCAGGTTGGCGGTGGTGACGGCGGCGATGACGGGCGCAAGGTCGCGTTCGGGGTCGTAGGGCAGCGAGCTGAACAGGCTGCGGTTGATGGCCAGCGTGGCGATGTTGCCATAGCCCAGGGTATAGCCGTCGGGCTCGCTGCGCGCCACGGCCTGGATGCCGATGTTGCCGCCGGCGCCCGGCCGGTTTTCCACCACCACGGGCTGGCCCAGGCGCTTCGCGAGTTCGGAGGCCAGGTAGCGGCAGAGGATGTCGGGCGAGCCTCCCGCGGCCGACGGCACGATGAGGCGTACGGGCTTGTCGGGCCAGGTGGCCTGTGCATGTAGCGATGGACTGGCAGCGGTGCCCAGTGCCAGGGTTGAGCAGAGCAAGACGCCCAGTAGCGCACGGCGTGGCATGGTCATCGGATTCCCCTTGTTTTTGCTGGGCGCGTCATCGAACGTGACGGGCCTCTTCGATGCATTATGCGGCGCTGCTTGCGGGGGCGGGGAGCGATATTTTCGACCAGAAAGCATTCCATTTCGTCATAAGATGGCCTTCTTCGCGTTTCCTGTCCGTGGCCATGAAGCGACCCAACGGCAAGTCCATTCCCTCGGTGACCCACCTGTCGGCTTTCGATGCGGTGGCGCGTGCCGGAACGATGACGGCCGCCGCCCGTGCGCTGTCGCTGACCCAGAGCGCCGTCAGCAAGCAGGTGGCCGAGTTGCAGGCCTTCCTGGGCGTGCCGCTGCTGGTGCGACTCGAAGGCAGGTTGGTGCCGACGCACGCGGGCGAACGCTATCTGCATCGCATCCGGCCGGCGCTGGCCGAACTGGAGGAGGCCACGCTGCAGGCGCAGGCCACGCGCGAGGCGGGCGAGCCGCGGGGCCACCTGACGCTGTCGGTTCCCGCCACGTTCGGCGCGATGTGGCTGTTGCCGCGCCTGTCGGGTTTCGCGCGCCAGCATCCGCAGATCGTGGTGAACCTCTCGACCAAGATCGGGCCGGTGCCGCTGCCGTCGCCGACGCTGGACGCGGCCATCATGTACGTGCCCGGCCAGCGCGACCCGGGGCTGTGGTACCAGCCCATCCTGCCGCTGAAGGTGCATCCGGTCTGCCACCCGGGCCTGGGCGGGCCGCGCGCGTCGCCGGCCGGGTTGCTGCGCGAGCAGCCGCTGCTGCACCAGGCCTCGACGCCGGACGCGTGGGAGACCTATGTGGCTGCGCGCGGCAAGGGGCGGCTGACGGCGCGCGCAGGTCCGCGCTATGCCTTGCTGAGCATGGGCCTGGAGGCAGCCACCGCTGGCCTGGGCGTGGCGTTGTTGCCGGATTACGTGGTGGCCGATGCGGTGGCGCGCGGCAGTTTGCGCCTGCTGGATCCCGAGCCGTTTGCGATTGCGGGCGGCTACATGTTCGTGTGCCCGCGCCAGCACCAGCATGCCCCTGCCATTGCGGCGTTCTCGGCCTGGCTGTCTGGCACGGCGCGGGAAGCTTTTCGCGGCGAGTGCTAGAATCTCTTCCACGTTTTTGGCGCCGATTTGCTTGATCTGCTTGCGGGCGCCTGATAAATCCCGCTAAAGAGGTCCGTCGTGACTCCTGTATCCGTTTCCGTTCCCGCCGGGGAACCCGCTTGCGCCACCTCTGGCGCGCCCGCTGTCCACTCCCCCGTTTCCGCTGATGCGCCGCCGGCTCCCGGTTCGGTCGGCCGGGTCTCGCCCCAGTTCATCGCCTTCGACGAGCCGCTGCAACTGTCCAGCGGCCAGACGCTGGCGGCCTACGAACTGGCGGTGGAAACCTATGGCACGCTGAACGCCGAGCGCAGCAATGCGGTGCTGATCTGCCATGCGCTGAACGCCTCGCACCACGTCGCGGGCATCTCGGCGTCCGACCCGAAGGACATTGGCTGGTGGGACAACATGGTGGGCCCGGGCAAGCCCGTGGACACCAATCGCTATTTCGTCATCGGCGTGAACAACCTGGGCTCGTGCTTCGGCTCGACGGGGCCGGCCAGCATCAATCCGGCCACGGCCAAGCCCTGGGGCGCCGCCTTCCCGGTGCTGACGGTGGAGGACTGGGTGCGCGCGCAGGCCCGCGTGGCCGACCACTTCGGCATCGCGCGCTTCGCGGCGGTGATGGGCGGTTCGCTGGGCGGCATGCAGGCGCTGGGCTGGGCGGTGACGCTGCCCGAGCGGGTGGCGCACTGCGTGGTGATCGCCAGCACGGCGCGCCTGTCGGCGCAGAACATCGGTTTCAACGAGGTGGCACGCCGCGCCATCATCACCGATCCCGACTTCCACGGCGGCGATTACTACGCGCACAACACGGTGCCGCGCCGCGGCCTGTCGGTGGCGCGCATGATCGGCCACATCACGTACCTGTCGGATGACGACATGGCCGAGAAGTTCGGCCGCGCGCAGCGCGAGCCCGCCGAAAGCGGGGCATACCGCTATGGCTACGACGTGGAGTTCGAGGTCGAGTCCTACCTGCGCTACCAGGGCGAGAAGTTCTCGCGCTATTTCGACGCGAACACCTATCTGCTGATCACGCGCGCGCTGGATTATTTCGACCCGGCCCGCACGCATGGCGGCGATCTGTCCGCCGCGCTGGCCTCGGCCACGGCCGATTTCCTGCTGGTGTCGTTCTCGACCGACTGGCGCTTCCCGCCCGAGCGTTCGCGCGAGCTGGTGCGCGCGCTGCTGAAGAACGGCACGTCCACGACCTATGCCGAGATCGACGCGCCGCACGGCCATGACGCCTTCCTGCTGGAAGACAGCCGTTATCACGCGGTGGTGTCCGGCTATTTCGACCGCATCGCCCGTGCGCAGGGGCTGCCCGAGCGCGACGCGGCTGCCGCCGCGGTGGCAGCGCGGGCGACGACCGCATCCACGCCCGCGCCCGCCGCGGCGGAGGTTTCCGCATGAATGCCGCGCCGCACAGCGCCCTGCTGCCCGCCCTGCGCCCCGACCTGGCGCGCATCGCCGACTGGATCGAACCGGGCAGCCGCGTGCTGGACCTGGGTTGCGGCGATGGCACACTGCTGGCGTACCTGCGCGACGCGCGTCAGGTGCGCGGCGCGGGCATCGAGATCGCCGATCCCTGCGTGATCCGCTGCGTGCAGCGCGGCGTCGAGGTCATCCAGCAGAACCTGGAGGAGGGCCTGGCCCTGTTCGACGACCGCGCCTTCGATACGGTGGTGCTGTCGCAGACGCTGCAGTCCATGCACCGCACCGAACACATCCTGCGCGAGATGGCGCGCGTGGCGCGCTTCGGCGTGGTGTCCTTCCCGAACTTCGGCTATTGGCCGCACGGCTGGTCGATCCTGCGCGGGCGCATGCCGGTGACGGGACAGATGCCCTACCAGTGGCACAACACGCCCAACATCCACCTGTGCACGCTGCGTGACTTCGAAGACCTGGCGGGCCAGCTGGATCTGCGCCTGACCGGGCGCGCCACGTTCAATGGCGACCGCGAGGTCCGCTTCCTGCCCGGCTGGCGCAGCACCCTGGCGGTCTATCGCTTCGCCTGCCCCTGAGGGCGCTGCTGGGCCGTGATGGCCGGGGCAAGGTTTCAAAAAGCTTAAAACCTCAATCAAATAAGGGGTAAACCCTTATTTTTGTTGTGGATATGCCTACAATCCGGGCCGAGGGCATGTCCCGGAGACACCGCAGGTCTTTCGCGCGAGCCCGCTGCCCGCGCCGCCACGCCGTCCTGGCGTGGCCCAGGCTCATCGCCTGGCATCTCCGCTGTCCCGGCGACGCCCCGAGTCGTTCAACAGTTGGAGAAGCCGCAATGGCAAACCCCCCCGCAAGCCCGTCACGCTTCGCGCGCATCTATGCCGCGATCGTCGGGATACTCGTCGCCCTGACAGGCGCCTACCTGGCCCATGGCGGCTGGCAACTGCTGCAGCTTGGCGGTTCGCTGTATTACCTGCCCGTGGGCGTGTTGATGCTCATCAGCGGCCTGCTGCTGTTGCGCGCGGATGCGCGTGGCGCGTGGGTCTATGGATTCGTGTTCCTGGTCACCATCCCCTGGGCGGTGTGGGAAGCGGGCCTGAATTTCTGGCCGCTGGCGGCGCGCCTGGGCCTGCTGGCCCTGTTGGCCATGCTGGTGGCGCTGGCGTTGCCCGGCCTGCGTGGCGCGTCGAGTACCGACGGCATTCGCCTGGGCGCGCGCGCACTGGCCGGCGTGTTGCTGGTGGGTCTGTTGGGCGCCTTCGCCTATGCCTTCCAGCCGATCTGGATGGTGAAGCCGGGCAAGGGGGAGCAGGCTGCCGCCGACACGACGCCGAATGCCTACAAGGCCTCGGAGGACCGCGCCGACTGGACCGGCTACGGCCGCACGCCCGACGGCACGCAGTTCGCCCCCTTCGACCAGATCACCCCCGAGAACGTCTCCAAGCTGCAGGTGGCCTGGACCTTCCGCACCGGTGATTTCGCCTATGGCGGCGCCGAGAACCAGAACACGCCGCTGCAGATCGGCAACGTGGTCTATGCGTGCACACCGACCAACCAGGTGTTCGCGCTGAAGGCCGACACCGGCGAGCAGATCTGGAAGTTCGACCCGAAGGTGAACGCGGGCTACAGCCCGTCGTGGCAGCGTTGCCGCTCGCTGGCGTACTTCGATCCGGCCAAGGCGCCCGCCGCCGCCCCCGCCGCCGAAGGCGCTGAAAGCGCCCCCGCCGCGCCGGTGTCGCCGCGCCTGTACGTGACCACCGCCGACATGCGCCTGATCGCGCTGGACGCCGCCACCGGCAATTTCGCCGAAGGCTTTGGCGAGAACGGCCAGGTGTTCCTGGCCGACGGCATGGGCCAGGTGATTCCCGGTTTCTACAACCCGACCTCGGGCCCGGTGCTGGCGGGCGACCGCCTGATCGTGGGCGGCTGGGTCATGGACAACCAGTCCGTGGACGAGCCTTCGGGCGTCGTGCGCGCGTTCGACGCCGTGACCGGCAAGCTGGCATGGGCGTGGGACGTGGGCCGTCCCGGCGTGCATACCGCGCCTGCGCCGGGCGAGCACTACACGCGCGGCACGCCCAACACCTGGGCCGTGCCGACCTATGACGCCGAGCTGGGCCAGGTCTACCTGCCCACCGGCAACGGCACGCCCGATATGTATGGCGGCCATCGCACGCCCGAGACCGACCGCGTGAGCTCGTCCATCGTGGCGCTGGACGCGCGCACCGGCGCCGAGCGCTGGGTGTTCCAGACCGCGCACCACGACGTGTGGGACTACGACCTGCCGTCCAAGCCGGTCATGTACGACTTCCCGGACGGCAAGGGCGGCCGCGTGCCCGCGATCATCCAGACCACCAAGCGTGGCGAGATCTTCGTGGTGGACCGCCGCAACGGCAAGCCCGTGACGGAAGTCGTGGAAAAGCCCGTGCCCACGGAAGGTCTGCCCGGCGAGAAGCTGTCGCCCACGCAGCCCTATTCGGTCGGCATGCCGCAGATCCGCCAGGGCGACCTGACGGAGCAGGGCATGTGGGGCATCACGCCGCTGGATCAGCTGCAATGCCGCATCGCCTTCCGCCAGCTGGAGTACACGGGCGACTTCACGCCGCCCAGCCTGAACTGGTACATCCCGCATCCCTCGCCCTTCGGCACGATGAACTGGGGCGGCGTCTCGATCGACAAGGTGAACGACACCCTGATCGTGAACGACATGCGCATCATGATGAAGGGCAAGATCCTGCCGCGCGAATCCGTGAACGAACTCACGGCCAAGTCCGGCAAGACCGGCCCTGGCGTAGGCGGTGTCGTGCCGATGGAAGGCACGCCTTACGGCCTGGTGCGCGCCATGGTGACCTCGTCGCTGGGCGTGCCTTGCACCAACCCGCCCTTCGGCGCGCTGACCGCCATCGACCTGAAGACGCGGCAGATCGCCTGGCAGCGTTCGCTGGGCACGGTCAAGGAACTGGGACCGGCAGGCATCCGCACCGGCATGCCGATTCCCCTGGGCATGCCCTCGCTGGGCGGTCCGGTGGCCACGGCCTCGGGCCTGGTGTTCTACACCGGCACGGCCGACTACTACCTGCGTGCCTTCGACGTGAAGACGGGCGAGGAAGTGTGGAAGTCGCCGCTGCCCGTGGGCGGCCAGTCGACCCCGCTGGTGTTCGTGTCGCCCGACACGGGCAAGCAGTACGTGGTGGTGACCGCCGGCGGTGGCCGCACCGCGCCGGCGCGTGGCGACTACATCATGGCCTTCGCCTTGCCGGACTGATCTTTCCGTCCTGATGCAAGACGCGCCCCGGAAGGAAGCCCTTCCGGGGCGTTTTGTTTTCGGGCCGGGAAATGTCCAGGACGAGGGGGGTGCATGCTTGATGCAGGTCAAGGATCTGGCCTGCCGCGTCCCCCACAATGGGCCCAACCGCACCATGCAACGGCGTTTTACCTGGTTTCCCCGGATGCAAAACGTCTTGGGAAATCAGGGACGCCACGTGCATCATGGAGGTGCCGCGCCAGTGCATGCGCGGCAAGCCTCGCGGCAACGAAGCAGAAAAAGAAGCGGCCAGCCACCCCGCAATGCCGGGCCAGGCGGCCACGTTGAACACCTGACTGGAGATACACATGGGATCCTCTGTACAAACTCCTCCGCGCGCCATTCTTTTCGCCACCGACCTGAGCGCCCGCTGCGACCGTGCGCTGGACCGCGCCGTGCTGCTGGCCAGGCAGCACCAGGCCAAGCTGGTGGTGCTGCACGTCCTGGAGTCGGGACTGGTCGACAGCCTGACGCTGCCCACCTGGCGGCGCAATGTGAAAGACCAGCAGAAGCTGGCGCAGGAACGCCTCACGCGCGACCTGCAGGATGTGGACGTGCAGGTCGAGGTCGTCGTGGAAACGGGCAAGCCCGTGGACGTCATCGAGAAAGTGGCCCAGGCGCATGGCGTGGGCCTCATCGTGAGCGGCATCGCGCGCGACGAGACGCTGGGCCGCATCGTGCTGGGCACCACCGTGGAAAAGCTCGTGCGCCAGTCCGACATTCCGGTGCTGGTGGTGAAGTCGCGTTCGCACCGTCCCTATGCCACGGTGCTGGCTGCCACGGATTTCTCGGAAGGCTCGCGCCAGTCGGTGCGCATTGGCCGCGCCCTGGCGCCCGAGGCCTCCCTGTCGCTGTTCCACGCCTTCGACATTCCGACGCGTGGCGCGGGCAGCGAAGGGGTCAACAGCGAGATCCTGCAGGAGCGCGCCGAGGCCAAGGCCGCCGAGTTCATCGCCGGCACGCCCGAACTGGCCAATGCCAAGCCCGAGGTCATCTATGAGCTGGGCCAGCCCGACGTGAAGCTGCCCGCCTATGTGCTGAAGCACCCGGTGGACCTGGTGGTGGCGGGCACGCACGGCGCCACCGGCATCCTGCGCACCGCGCTGGGCAGCGTGGCCGAAGGGCTGCTGGCATCGTTGCCGACCGACGTGCTGGTGGTGCGCCAGCGCGGCTGAGGCGATTGCCGCCAAGGCAAGGAAGGGCCGCCCTGGGGCGGCCCTTCCGCTTTCCTGGGAGCGGGCGTTGCGTCGGTTAAAGTTGCCCGTTGACGCTTTCCCCCAGGAGTTCCCACCGTGCTGCGCATTACCTCGCTCAACCTGAACGGCATCCGCTCGGCCTTTCGCAAGGGCCTGCAGCCCTGGATGGCCAGCCACGCCGCGGACATCCTCTGCCTGCAGGAAATCAAGGCGCAGGACGCCGACCTGACCGACGACCTGCGCAATCCGCCGGGCTACCAGGGGTTTTTCTGCGCAGCGCAGAAGAAGGGCTACAGCGGCGTCGGTCTCTACCTGAGCAAGCCCGCGCTGAAAGTGGCCAATGGCCTGGGCTGCGAGGAGTTCGACCCCGAAGGCCGCATCATCCGCGCCGATTGGGACACGCTTACCGTGGTCAGCGCCTATCTGCCTTCGGGCTCCAGCGGCGACGAGCGGCAGCAGGCCAAGTACCGCTTCCTGGCCAAGTTCGAGCCGCTGCTGGACAGCCTGATGGCCGAGCATCGCGCCACGGGCCGCGAGGTGGTGATCTGCGGCGACTGGAACATCGCCCACAAGGAAATCGACCTGAAGAACTGGAAGGGCAACCTGAAGAACTCGGGTTTCCTGCCGGAAGAGCGTGCCTGGCTGACGGACGTGTTCGACCAGCGCGGCTTCGTGGACGTGTATCGCGCCCTGCACCCCGAGACGACGGGCGAGGCCTACACCTGGTGGAGCAACCGTGGCCAGGCCTGGGCGAAGAACGTGGGGTGGCGCATCGATTACCAGATCGCCACGCCGGGCATCGCGGCCCTGGCCCGCTCGGCCGCCATCTACAAGGGTGAGCGCTTCAGCGACCACGCGCCGCTGACCATCGATTACGACTTCAAGCTGTGAACCGCGGCTGACGTCAGGAAAGCCGGGGCGTGGCCGAGGCGCCACGTCCCCCGTGAGGGGCATCGGTTTTTGCTATCACCCTGATAGCGGCATGGGTGCCGGCATGCGTATCCATGCTACGATCCGGTCTCCTCTTGGGGAGTAGCCTGCTTCCGTGCATTGCGGAAGAGCGCGAGTCAACACACTCGGTATTGGATACCGTGGCTCGGGCGGCGTAACAGCTTGGCGAGACCAACGGTGCATCCACGCGGGTTTTGTCGGGCGTGTGCGGTGTGCCGTGGTTCTCGTACCCGGCTGGACTCCTCTCCCATGAATTTCTTCTCCGTCGTGCTGCTGGCCTTCGCCATGTCCACGGATGCGTTCGCGGCCGCCATCGGCAAGGGCGCCGCGCTGCACAAGCCCCGCTGGGGCGAGGCGCTGCGCACCGGCCTCATCTTCGGCGTCATCGAGGCGATCACGCCTGTCATCGGCTGGGCCTTCGGCCTTGCCGCCTCCCAATACGTCTCCCGCTGGGACCACTGGATCGCCTTCTGTCTGCTCGCGGGCCTGGGCGCCCGCATGGTCTACATGGGCTTCAAGGGCGACGCTGAAGACGCCCCCGAGGGAAGGCCGGGCCGTCACTCGTTCTGGGTGTTGGCCGCCACCGGTTTTGCCACCAGCATCGATGCCATGGCGGTGGGCGTGGGCCTGGCCTTCATCGACGTGAACATCGTGTCGACCGCCGCCGCGATCGGCCTGGCCACCATGCTGATGGTGACGTTGGGCGTGATGCTCGGCCGCGTGCTGGGTGCCTGGGTGGGCAAGCGCGCGGAGATCCTGGGCGGCGTCATCCTGATCGCCATCGGCGCCCTGATCCTGTACGAACACCTGGGCGCAGCCGCTGCCTGACCCTCTGCCGCGGCGGTGTGATTTTCCGCCGCCGCGCACTGTTTTTGGGTGTTTCCCGGCATTTTTGCACCAAAAAAGCGTTTGCCCGTAGAATTTCGCACCATCGCGGAACGCGATGCACTTTCATGTCGCAAACACATTCATCTTGGGAGACGCTTTTGAAACTACAGAGTCTGGACGCTTTCCTGGCCCAGGTCGCGGCGCGCGATCCGCATCAGCCGGAATTCATGCAAGCCGTCAAGGAAGTCACCGCCAGCCTCTGGCCCTTTCTCCAAAAGCATCCCCATTACGCGGAGCACGGCCTGCTCGAGCGCCTGGTCGAGCCCGAGCGCGCCATCCAGTTCCGCGTGTCGTGGGTCGATGACCATGGCCGCGTGCAGGTCAATCGCGGTTTCCGGATCCAGCACAGCCAGGCCATCGGTCCCTACAAGGGCGGCATGCGTTTCCACCCCTCGGTGAACCTGTCGATCCTGAAGTTCCTGGCCTTCGAACAGACCTTCAAGAATGCCCTGACCGGCCTGCCCATGGGCGGCGGCAAGGGCGGTTCGGACTTCGACCCCAAGGGACGTTCCGACGCGGAAGTCATGCGTTTCTGCCAGGCGCTGATGCTGGAGCTGCATCGGCACCTGGGCCCGGATACCGACGTGCCCGCTGGCGACATCGGCGTGGGCGGCCGTGAAGTGGCCTTCATGACCGGCATGATGAAGCGCCTGTCGAATTCGGCCGCCAGCGTCTTCACCGGCAAGGGCCCGGCCTTCGGCGGCAGCCTGATCCGCCCGGAAGCCACGGGCTACGGCACGGTCTATTTCGTGCAGGAAATCCTGGCGCGCCAGGACAAGTCGCTGGACGGCATGCGCGTGTCGGTCTCGGGCTCGGGCAACGTTGCCCAGTACGCCATCGAGAAGGCCATGGCGCTGGGCGCCAAGGTCGTGACCGTGTCCGATTCCCGGGGCGTGGCGGTGGACGAGGCCGGCTTCACCCACGAGAAGCTGGCCGCCCTCATGTCGCTCAGGAACGAAGCGCGCGGCACGGTCGAGGATTACGCCCGGCAGTTCAAGCTGAAGTACGAGGCGGGCAAGCGCCCCTGGCACGTGCCGGTGGACGTGGCATTGCCTTGCGCCACCCAGAACGAGCTGGAACTGCAGGACGCCCAGACGCTGATCGCCAACGGCGTGCAGTGCGTGGCCGAAGGCGCCAACATGCCTGCCACGCTGGAGGCAGCGCATGCCTTCATCGCGGCCAAGGTGGCCTATGCCCCGGGCAAGGCCAGCAACGCTGGCGGCGTGGCGGTGTCGGGCCTGGAGATGAGCCAGAACGCCATTCGCCTGTCGTGGTCGCGCGAGGAAGTCGATGCGCGCCTGCACGCCATCATGCGCGACATCCATGCCAACTGCGTGCGCCACGGCGAGGCCTCGCGCGGCAAGTTCGTCAACTACCTGGACGGCGCGAACATCGCCGGTTTCGTGCGGGTGGCGGACGCGATGTTGGCGCAGGGGATCTATTGATTCCCGGGCGCGTTGCCTGCAATGAAAAACGGACCTTCGGGTCCGTTTTTTTATGCGTCGCGGACAGCGCACAGGCGGCGTTGATGAGTGCCTTGTCGGACGTCAGGCGCGCGATCCCGACGGCCAGGCTCATCGAAGCTGCGCCAGATTTCGTGGGTTTGACCGACGTGGCCGATGTCGTGGGTGTGTCACGCCAGAACATGCGCAAGCTGATGCTGGGGCATGCCGCGGCATTTCCCGCCCCCCTCCATGAGGGCAGCACATCGCTCTGGCATCTGGCCGACGTGCTGTCCTGGTTGGAAGCGCGAGGGGCCTACCGGATCGAGCCGCCGGTGCTGGAGGTGGCGCGCACCGCCATGCAGATCAACCTGGCGAAAGCCAGTCACCAGTTGCGAGCCGATTTCAAGAAGGCGCTTCGCCCCTTGCTCGCTTGAGTCCGCCAGGACTGATCAACCTTCCCGATCCAGCCGCTCGATGTCGGCGCGCCGCCAGCGCAGCAGCGCCAGGCCCGGCAGGGCGATGAACACGGTCAGCATGAAGAATGTCGGCCAGCCCAAGGACTCCACCAGCGGCGGGGTCAGCGGCCCCGCCAGATAGGTGCGGCCCACGGCCGACAGCGCCGACAGCAACGCGAACTGCGTGGCCGAGAAGCGCCGGTCGCACAGCCCCATCAGCAGCGCCACGAACGCGGCCGTGCCCAGGCCGCCGCACAGGTTCTCGACGCCGATGGCCATGGCCATCAGCCAGATGCTCTTGGGGCTGATGGCAATCAGCCAGTAGCCCAGGTTGGAGACGGCCTGCAGCAGGCCGAACAGCATCAGCGAGCGATACAGCCCCATGCGCGCCATGAGCGCGCCGCCCGCCAGCGCGCCGATGATGGTGGCGGCCAGGCCCAGCACCTTGTTGACCGAGCCGACTTCGGTGGCGGTGAACCCCGCGCCCCGGATCAGGAAGGTGGTGGACAGCGCGCCGGCAAAGGCGTCGCCCAGCTTGTAGAGCACGATCAGCAGCAGCAGCACCCAGGCTTCCGGGCGCTGGAAGAATTCACGCAGCGGCTCGGTGACCGCGCGCGCCAGCGTGCGGGGCACGGCCGCGGGGGCGTCGGGTTCGGGCGCCAGCAAGGTGGCAATCGAGAGCAGGCCCATCAGCGCGCCCAGCACGATGTAGGTGTTGCCCCAGCCCAGCCACTTGTCGGCCACGATGAAGGCGAGGCCGGCGGATACCAGCATGGCCAGGCGATAGCCCATGACAGAGAGCGCGGCGCCGGCGCCGCGCTCCTCGGTGCGCAGCACGTCGCTGCGATAGGCGTCGAAGGCGATGTCCTGGGTGGCGGAAAAGAAGGCGACGGCCACCGCCAGCAGGGCCAGCGGCAACAGCGCGGTGGACGGCGAGAGCAGGCCCATGCCCATGATGGCAAGCGCCAGCAGCAGCTGGGTCATGAACATCCAGCTGCGGCGCCGGCCCAGCAGGGGCGGGGCATAGCGGTCGACCAGCGGCGCCCACAGGAACTTCAGGGTATAGGCGGTGCCGACCAGCGTGAGAAAGCCGATTTCCTGCAGGGGCACGCCCTCGACGGTGGCCCAGGCCTGCAGGGTGCCGCTGGTGAGGGCCAGCGGCAGGCCGCTCGCGAACCCCAGGAAGAGCAGGGGCGCGACGCGGCGGTTGGTGTACAGATGGGAGAGGGCGATGACAGCCTCCAGCCCGAGCCCGTGGCAGGAGGGGGATTACCCCTCGAGCTTGGCCTTGAGCAGGTCGTTGACTTGTTGCGGGTTGGCCTTGCCGCGGGCAGCCTTCATGATCTGGCCGACCAGCGAGTTGAACGCCTTCTGCTTGCCGGCGCGGTACTCCTCGACCGCGGTCGGGTTGGCCGCGAGCACCTCGTCGATCATGGCGCCGATGGCGCCCGTGTCGCTGATCTGGCGCAGCCCGCGCGCCTCGATGATGGCATCGGCGCTGCCGCCGTTTTCACCTGCCCACATCGCCGCGAAGACTTCGCGGGCGATCTTGGTCGAGATGGTGCCGTCGACGATGCGCGTGATGAGCGCGGCCAGGGCGGCGGGCGAGACCGGCGAGTCGGCGATGTCGCGTTCCTCGCGGTTGAGCGTGGCGGCCAGTTCACCCATGACCCAGTTGGCGGCCTGCTTGGCCTGGGCAGCGCCCACGGCCTGCACGGTCGCCTCGAAATAGGCGGCCAGGCCGCGGCTGACGGTCAGTTGCGCGGCGTCGTAGGCAGGCAGGCCGAAGTCGGCCTGGAAGCGCGCGCGCAGGGCGGCCGGCAGTTCCGGCATGTCCTGGCGCACCTCGTCGATCCAGTCGGGCGCGATGACCAGCGGAGGCAGGTCGGGATCGGGGAAATAGCGGTAGTCATGCGCGTCTTCCTTGCTGCGCATGCTGCGGGTCTCGTCGCGGTCGGCGTCGTACAGGCGCGTTTCCTGCACGACGGTGCCGCCGTCCTCGATCAGCTCGATCTGGCGGCGTGCCTCGAACAGGATGGCGCGCTCGAGGAAGCGGAAGGAGTTGACGTTCTTCACTTCGGCGCGCGTGCCGAATTCCTTCTGGCCCACGGGGCGCACGGACACGTTGGCGTCCACGCGGAACGAGCCTTCCTGCATGTTGCCGTCGCAGATGCCCAGCCACACGACCAGGCTGTGCAGCGTGCGGGCGTAGGCCACGGCCTCGGCGGCCGAGCGCATTTCGGGTTCGGACACGATTTCCAGCAGCGGCGTGCCGGCGCGGTTCAGGTCGATGCCGCTGGCGGCCTCGCCGTGGGGGCCGGTCAGGTCGCCATCGTGCACCGACTTGCCCGCGTCCTCTTCGAGGTGCGCGCGGGTCAGGTTGATGGTGCGCTCTTCCTCGCCCACGAAGAAGCTGAGCGAGCCGCCCTGCACCACCGGGATCTCGTACTGGCTGATCTGGTAGTTCTTGGGCAGGTCGGGATAGAAGTAGTTCTTGCGCGCGAAGACCGAGCGCGGCGCCACGGTGGCGCCCACGGCCAGGCCGAAGCGGATGGCGCGCTCGACCGCGCCCCGGTTCATGACCGGCAGGCTGCCGGGCAGCGCCAGGTCGACCAGGTTGGCCTGCGTGTTGGGCGCGGCGCCGAAACGCGTGCTGCTGCCCGAAAAGATCTTGGACGCGGTGGAAAGCTGTACGTGCGTTTCCAGGCCGATGACGATTTCCCAAGCCATTTATTGCTGTTCCGGTTTGCGTTGGTGCCAGTCGGTGGCGTGCTGGAATCGCTCGGCGATTGCCAGCAGGCGGCCTTCCTGGAAGTAGTTGCCGATGATCTGCAGGCCGACGGGGCGGCGGGCATGCGCGCCCTGGCCGAAGCCGCAGGGCACGGACATGGCCGGCAGGCCCGCCAGGCTGACGCCCAGCGTGTAGATGTCGGCCAGCCAGTCGGCGGTCGGGTCGTCGCGATTCTCGCCCAAGTCCTTGGCCACCGTGGGGGTGACCGGGCCCATGATGACGTCGCATTGCCCCAGGGCGCGCTGGAAGTCGTCCGCGATCATGCGGCGCAGGCGCTGGGCCTGCAGGTAGTAGGCGTCGTAATAGCCGTGCGACAGCACGTAGGCGCCGATCAGGATGCGGCGCTGCACCTCGGGGCCGAAGCCTTCGGCGCGCGAGCGGCTGGTCATGTCTTCCAGGTTGCCGTAGCTGGCCGTGCGGTGGCCGTAGCGCACGCCGTCGTAGCGGCTGAGGTTGCTGGAGGCTTCGGCGGGGGCGATGACGTAATACGCCGGGATGGCGAGATCGGTGCGCGGCAGCGAGATGGCCACGCGCTGCGCGCCCAGCTTCTCGAATTCCTGCAGCGCGGCCTCGACGGCCTGGGCGACGTCGGCCGCCAGGCCCTCGCCGAAATATTCGGCCGGCACGCCGATGCGCAGGCCGGCCAGGGGCTGGGCGCCCTCCTGCATGCCTGCACGGGCGGCGTCGTATTGCGCCTGCACGGTGGCGTGGCTCTGGTGGCTGGTGGCGTCGCGCGCGTCGAAGCCGGCCATCGCGTCCAGGACGGGCAGCAGGTCGGCCGCGCTGGCGGCCAGCGGACCGGCCTGGTCGAGGCTGGAGCCGAAGGCGACCATGCCGAAGCGCGAGACGGAACCGTAGGTGGGCTTGATGCCGCTGACGCCGCACAGGGCGGCGGGCTGGCGCACGGAGCCGCCGGTGTCGGTGCCGGTGGTGGCGACGGCCAGGCCGGCGGCCACGGCGGCGGCCGAGCCGCCCGAGGAGCCGCCGGGTACGGCGGTGTTGTCCCAGGGGTTGAGCACGGGACCGAAGGCGGAGTTCTCGTTGCCCGAGCCCATGGCGAATTCATCGCAGTTCAGCTTGCCCAGCGACACGGCGCCCGCGGCTTCCAGGCGCTCGACCACGGCGGCGTCGAAGGGGCTGACGTACTGGCCCAGCATCTTGCTGGCGGCGGTGGTGCGCCAGCCGCGCGTGACGAAGACGTCCTTGTGGGCGATGGGCACGCCGGTCAACGGGCCGGCCTGGCCGGCGGCAATGCGGGCGTCGGCGGCGCGGGCCTGGGCCAGCGTGAGTTCGGCGTCGACGTGCAGGAAGGCATTGAGGCTGGCGCGGGCCGCGATGGCGTCCAGCGCGCTTTGCGCGAGATCAACGGCGCTGACGTCGCGGCGCTCCAGCGCGGCGCGCACGCCGGCCACGCCGTCGAATTGGGTGTGCAGGGGGGAAGACATTATTCGATGACCTTGGGAACCAGGAAGAGACCGTCGGCGCAGGCCGGCGCATTGGCCATGAGGCTGGCGCGGCGGTCTTCGGAGCCGGGCGGCTCGGTGGCGACGTCGTCGCGCAGGCGCAGCACCACGTCTTCATAGGCGGACAGCGGGTGCGCCAGGGGCTCGACGCCGCTGGTGTCCACGGATTGCAGCCGTTCTATCAGGCCGAGCAGGCCATTGAGCTCTGCCTGGGCATGCTGCAGCTTTTCGGGGGGGAGGGCGATGCGGGCCAGCCGGGCAATGCGTGCGACGTCTTGTTCGTTCAGCGCCATGGGGAAATGTCAAAAACGGAGGGGCGGAGGGCGGAGGAGCGCGCTGGACGATACGCGGTCCGGGAGGCCCGGAAACCAAGAATAGCCAGTATTTTCGCGCTGTTTCAAAGAAATTATAAGTTATCATTCATTGTTTAATCGCGGTTGCGCCGCTGCTTGACGACGCTGTGACAGCGTCTCGCCCGGTCGCCCGCGGTTTTGTCGTTTGCAGTTCCATTTCGTCCTCCTTTTGTCCCCAATTCCTAGATAGCTGAGCCCCATGTTCGGATTTCTGCGCAGTTATTTCTCCAGCGACATGGCCATCGACCTCGGTACGGCCAACACGCTGATCTACGTCCGTGGTAAAGGCATCGTCCTCGACGAGCCGTCGGTCGTCGCCATCCGCCACGAAGGCGGTCCTCACGGCAAGAAGATCATCCAGGCCGTCGGCCACGAAGCCAAGCAGATGCTGGGCCGCGTGCCCGGCAACATCGAAGCCATCCGCCCCATGAAGGACGGCGTCATCGCCGACTTCACCGTGACCGAGCAGATGCTCAAGCAGTTCATCCGCATGGTCCACCCGCGCAACATGCTGGCGCCCAGCCCGCGCATCATCGTCTGCGTGCCTTGCGGTTCCACCCAGGTGGAACGCCGCGCCATCCGCGAGTCCGCGTTGGGCGCAGGCGCCAGCCAGGTGTTCCTCATCGAGGAGCCGATGGCGGCTGCGATCGGCGCCGGCCTGAATGTGTCGGACGCCAGCGGCTCGATGGTCGTCGACATCGGCGGCGGCACCACCGAGGTCGCCGTGATCTCGCTGGGTGGCATGGTCTACAAGGGTTCCGTGCGCGTCGGCGGCGACAAGTTCGACGAGGCCATCGTCAACTACATCCGCCGCAACTACGGCATGCTGATCGGCGAGCCCACCGCCGAACTCATCAAGAAGGAAATCGGCTCGGCCTTCCCGGGTTCCGAAGTCCGCGAGATCGAGGTCAAGGGCCGCAACCTGGCCGAAGGCGTGCCGCGCAGCTTCACCGTTTCCTCCAACGAAATCCTCGAGTCGCTGACCGATCCGCTGAACCAGATCGTGTCGGCCGTGAAGATCGCGCTGGAAAACACCCCGCCCGAACTGGGCGCGGACATCACCGACAAGGGCATCGCCCTGACCGGCGGTGGCGCGCTGCTGCGCGACCTGGATCGCCTGCTGCAGGAAGAAACCGGTCTGCCCGTGGTCGTGGCCGAAGATCCGCTCACCTGCGTGGTGCGTGGTTGCGGCGACGCCCTTGAGCACCTGGAAAAGCTGGGCGCCATTTTCCTCAACGACTGAGGTCGGCTGGCCGCCGGTTCATCGCTGGCGGTGGCTGGCGGGTAGGCCCCAGGCGGCCCGCTGCCCTGATTTTCGATGCGACAAACTGCATTGCCCCGGATGTTCCGGCGCGGCCCGCCAGCAGAGGTCAAACTGCTGGTCCTGGCCTTGCTGTCGCTCGCCATGCTGGTGGCTGACGCGCAGTGGCGGGTTTTCGAGCCCGTGCGCCAGACTGTCTCCATCGCGCTGTATCCCTTCCAGCGCGCGGTGCTGCTGCCGCGCGACCTGGTGCGCCAGGTCAACGACTGGACCAACGCCGCCACGCTGGTGCGCACCGAGAACGAAGCCTTGCAGCGCCAGCGCATCGAGCTCGCGCAGGTGTCCACGCACGCGGCGCAGCTGGCCGCCGAAAACGCGCAGTTGCGCCGGCTGCTGGGGGTGTCCGACACGACCCAGCAATCCGCCGTGGTGGTCGAGGTGCTGTACGAGCCCGCCAGCGCCTTCAATCAGCGCCTGGTCTTCAACAAGGGCAGTTCCTCGGGCATTGCGCCCGGCATGCCCGTGATCGACGAGGGCGGCGTGGTGGGCCAGATCGTGCGCGTCACCCCGATGACGGCCGAGGCCGCGCTGCTCACCGATGACCAGGTGTCCATCCCGGTGCAGCTGCTGCGCAATGGCCTGCGGCTCATCGCCTTTGGCGGCGCGGCGCAGGGCAAGGTCGAGGTGCGCTACCTGACGGCCGACGCCGATATCCGCGAGGGCGATACCCTCGTCACCAGCGGCGTGGGCGGTCTCTTCCCGGCAGGCCTGCCCGTGGCCCGTGTCGATCTGGTCGAGCGCGATTCCGCATCGGGTTTCGCCCGGGCGGTTGCCGAGCCACTGGCGCACCCCGAGCGTTACCGGCATTTCCTGGTGCTGCAGGTCAACAGCGCCATTCCTGAACCGAGCGCGGCGCCGGCTGTCCAAGCCGATCCCGCGCCCACCACCAACGACGCAGACGGTGCAAGTCCGAAAGCCGATTGACCCCTCCGCCACGCGTTCGCGCGCGAGCAGCCCGCCCGTTCCCCGGCCCAAGTCGGTGGAGCCGGACACGCTTGTGCGCCCCGCACGCGGCATGTTCGTCTGGGGCACGGTGCTGTTCGTCTGGCTGATTTCCCTGTTGCCGTGGCGCCTGTGGCCGGCCGCGCCCGACCTGCTGCTGCTGGTGCTGGCATTCTGGTGCGCCCATGAGCCGCGCCGCGTCGGCATGATGGCCGCATTCGTGTTCGGCCTGCTGATGGATGTGCACGATGCGCGCCTGCTGGGCGAGCACGCGCTGATCTACACCTTGGTGGCCTATGGCACCATCGTCCTGCACCGGCGCCTGCAGCGCTTCGACCTGTTCGCGCAGGCGCTGCACATGATGCCGGTGTTCGTCGTCGCCCAGCTTTTCGGGCTGGCGCTGCATGCCTGGCTGACCGGCGCCTGGCCGGGCTGGCACTGGACGCTGGGCCCTGCCGTCACCGCGGCGCTGTGGCCCGTGGTGGGTTGGCTGCTGCAGTTGCCGCAGCGGCACTCCGAAGACACCGAAGCATCGAAGGGCTGAGGCCCGCAGATCCGCCCCATGTTCGAATTCAAGCAGACCGGCCAGCAGCAGAAACAGCGATTCAGGCTGCGCGCCTGGGTCGCTGCCGTGTTCGCGCTGGCCTGCTTCGGCGTGCTGGTGGCGCGCCTGTGGCATCTGCAGGTCGACCGCTACGAAGGCCTGGCGGCCCGCGCCGACCGCAATCGCATCGCCGTGGTGCCGATTCCGCCGCGTCGCGGCGAGATCGTCGACCGCAATGGCGAGGTGCTGGCGCGCAACTATCGCGCCTATACGCTTGAGGTGGTGCCCGCCATGGCGGGGCCCCTGGACGAGCTCTTCAAGTCCTTGCAGGGTCTGGTGCCGGTGACCCCGGCGGATGAGCGGCGCTTTCGCCGCCGCGTATCCGAGTCCAGCCGCTATGCCAGCGTCATGCTGCGCAACAACCTCACCGAGGCCGAGGCCTCGGGCTTCGCCGCCCATTCCTTCCTGTACCCGGGCGTGTCGCTGAAGGCCCGCTGGGTGCGCGAGTATCCGCAAGGCGCCTCCGCGGGGCACGTCGTGGGATATATCGGCCGCATCTCCGAAACCGACGTCGAGATGCTCGAGGAAGAAGACAGGCTGGGCAATTACCGCGGCACCGAGGTCATCGGCAAGAAGGGCCTGGAGAAGACCTGGGAGAGCGTTCTGCACGGCCGCACGGGCCTGGAAGAGGTCGAGGTCACGGCCACTGGCAGGCCCATGCGCACGCTGCGGCGCATCGACCCCGTGCCGGGATCCAAGCTGGTGCTGTCGCTGGACATGGGCTTGCAGCGGGTGGCCGAGGAAGCGTTCGGCAATCGCCGCGGGGCGCTGGTCGCCATCGAGCCCGCCACGGGCGATGTGCTGGCCTTCGTGTCGCAGCCCTCGTTCGATCCGAACCTGTTCGTCGACGGCATCGACGTCGACAACTGGAAGCTGCTGAACGAGTCGCCGGACCATCCGCTGATCAACCGGCCGCTGTACGGCACCTATCCCATCGGGTCCACGTACAAGCCCTTCGTCGCGCTGGCTGCGCTGGAGCTGGGCAAGCGCCGCGCGGGGGATCGCTTCTATGACCCGGGCTTCTACGAGTTCGGGGGGCAGCGCTTCCGCAATGCCGGGTCCGCCGTGTATGGCATGACGGACATGACGCGCGCGCTGGTGGTGTCGTCCGATACCTACTTCTATTCGCTGGGCCCCGAGATCGGCGTGAACGCCTTG
Source organism: Orrella dioscoreae (assembly GCF_900089455.2). Taxonomy (NCBI): domain Bacteria; kingdom Pseudomonadati; phylum Pseudomonadota; class Betaproteobacteria; order Burkholderiales; family Alcaligenaceae; genus Orrella; species Orrella dioscoreae. Next base: position 4,451,435 of record NZ_LT907988.1, on the reverse strand, counting down.
CACGATTTCATGAAGCCTTTCGGCTTCGGCCAGCTGACGGGCATCGACCTGGAAGGCGAGCGCCGCGGCATCCTGCCCTCCACCGACTGGAAGCGCGCCGCCTACAAGAGCCGCGAGCAGCAGCGCTGGTACGCGGGCGAGACGATTTCCGTGGCCGTGGGCCAGGGCTACAACTCGTTCACCTTGCTGCAGCTGGCGCAGGCCACCTCCGTGCTGGCCAATGACGGCGTCTACATGAAGCCGCACCTGGTGCGGGGCGTGCTGGCCTCGGGGTCGGTACAGGTCGAGCCCACGGTGTCCGAGCCTTCCTACAAGGTGCCGCTGAAGCAGGCCAACGTCGACATCATCAAGAAGGCGCTGGTGGAGGTCGTGAACTCAGGCACGGCGCGCCGTGCCTTCGCGGGCGCGCCGTATCAAGCCGCCGGCAAGACCGGCACGGCACAGGTCTACAGCCTGCGGGGCGGGCAGTATCGCGCCAGCCAGATCGACGAACGGCTGCGCGACCATGCGCTCTTCATGTCCTTCGCGCCTGCCGACAAGCCCACCATCGCCATCGCGCTCATCGTCGAGAATGGCGGCTGGGGCGCCAGCGTGGCGGCGCCGCTCGCGCGCAAGGTGTTCGACTACTGGCTGGCGCGCGACGGCAAGGGCGGCGCCAATGACGTGCCGGGCGCGGCGCCGCCGGGCGACATGCAGGGCGAGCCAGGACCCGACGAGGATGCCTCCGACCACGCGGTGATCGAGGAGGACGCCGACGCGCCGCCCGAGATCGCGCCGGCGCCCGCCATGGGCAATACGCCGCCGCCCACCACCGATACCGATCGTGCGCCGCCCGCGCCCGCCACCAAGCCGCGCGTGCCGCCGGTCGTGAAGGCAGCAGGCAGCGCGGCAGGAAATATCGCGCCGTGAAAAGTCTTCTGAACGCCGTCGTGCGCGTGCTGACCGCCTTCGACTGGCCCTTGCTGGCCATGCTGGTGCTGTTCACCGCGCTGGGCCTGACCGTCATGCATTCCGCCGTCGGCGGGACGGATTGGCGTTTCGCCGACCAGGCGCGCAACTTCGCGATTGCCTTCGCCGTGATGTGGGCGGTGGCGCTCATTCCGCCGCCCATGCTGATGAAGCTGGCCTTGCCGTTCTACCTGGTGGGCGTGGTGCTGCTGCTGGGCGTGGAGTTCATGGGCGAGACGAGCAAGGGCGCCACGCGCTGGCTGAACCTGGGTTTTGCGCGCATCCAGCCGTCCGAGATGATGAAGATCGCGGTGCCCATGATGCTGGCCTGGTACTTCCAGCGGCACGAAGGCGAAGTGCGCATCCGTGACTACCTGGCGGCGGTGTTGATGCTTGCGCTGCCCTTCCTGCTGATCGTGAAGCAGCCGGACCTGGGCACGGCCTTGCTGGTGTTCGCGGCGGGCTTCTTCGTCATCTATTTCGCGGGCTTGTCGTTCAAGCTGCTGGCGCCCGTGATGATCGTCGGGGTGGTGAGCGTCGGCACGTTGATCTACTACGAAGAGCCCTTATGCCAGCCCGGCGTCGACTGGGTCGTCCTGCACGATTACCAGAAGCATCGCGTCTGCACCTTGCTGGACCCCAACGCCGACCCCTTGGGCAAAGGCTTCCATACCATCCAGTCCACCATCGCCATCGGCTCGGGCGGCATGTATGGCAAGGGCTACATGCAGGGCACGCAGACGCACCTGGACTTCATCCCCGAGCGCACCACCGATTTCGTCTTCGCGGTGTATGCCGAGGAGTTCGGCCTGTACGGCGGCATCATGATGCTGGTGCTGTACGGGCTGCTGCTGGCGCGCGGCCTCTTCATCTCGTCGCGCTCGGCCACGCAGTTCGGGCGTCTCCTGGGCGGCGCGTTGACGATGGTGGTGTTCGTCTATGTGTTCGTGAACATCGGCATGGTCGCGGGCATCCTGCCCGTGGTGGGCGTGCCCTTGCCGTTCATGAGCTATGGCGGCACGGCGCTGCTGACCATCGGCATTGCCTGCGGGATGCTGATGAGCGTCAGCCGGCACCGCGCGGGCAAGACCTGAACGCCTGAGCGCCGTCCGGGCGCGCCGGGCCCCGCTCAGCGCGCGAAGCCCAGCCCGTTGCGCTGGCACCAGACATCGCGTTCGCGCCGGAACCGCCGGCCTTCCCGCAGCAGCCATCCCTCGACCAGCGCCACACGTTCGTCGTTCGCGCGCCCGGCCACGTAGTGATAGGCCGCGCGCGACTTCACGGCTTGCCGGCGCAAGGGGACGAGCCTGCCCGCCATCAGGTCTTCCAGCACGAGCGACAGCCTGCCCATGGCAATGCCCTGGCCGCTGAAGGCGGCGCTGAGTGCCAGCTGGGACATGTTGAAGCGCTGGCCCGGGTGCTGCGTCGGGATGGGCAGGCCCTGCGCCTGCAGCCAGTTGTTCCACTCTTCGCATTCCGCCGCGTGCTGCCAGGGCGAAGCGTCGTGCAGCATCATCTCGGGCGGTGGTACCGGCAAGTCGGCCAGCCCGGGGTGGGCGTCCAGGAAAGCGGGGGTGGCCACCGGCACCAGCCATTCATCCAGGAACTCCACGGCGCGCAGGTCGGAGTATTCGCCCGGGTCGAAGCGGATGGCGGCCTGCACGCCGTCCTGCTCCATGCGGATGCGATCCAGTTCGTGGAATTCGCCATAGACCCGCAAGGGCAGCTGCGGGTATTCGCGCAGCAGCGCGGACAGCCGCGGCGTCAGCCAGCGCGCGGCAAACGAGGGCGAACAGCTGAGCTGGAAGGCTTCCTGGCGCGGGTCCACCCGCATGCGGCCCAGGGTGTTCTCCAGGATCTCCAGCGATTCGCGCACGGCGGTCTTCAGCCGGCGACCGTCTTCGGACAGCGAGAGCTTGCGCTGTGCGCGGTGGAAGAGCGTGAGGCCCAGCCATTCCTCCAGGCATTTCACCTGCTGGCTGATGGCGCCCTGGCTGACGTGCAATTCGGCGGCGGCAAGGGTGAAGCTGGTGTGCCGCGCGGCGGCGTCGAAGGCGCGCAACCAGGTCAGCAGCGAGGCGGAAAGGGTGATTTTCATTAGTTTCACTAATTATCTGCGCAATATAAATGCATTGTGCCAGGGATGTGATTGGCGTTGAATGGAGTCCGGTCTTCCATTCTTTTCTTTCATTGCCATGGCGCAAGATTGCAAAAATAACAGTGAAATTAAGGGTTTGCCCTATAATAGGGAACCCTGCGCCCAACTCTGGTGCAATCCGGCGCTGGAAACGCAAGCCGTCGGCGCTGAGTCATCCATCATTAGTATGGAAGATGTTGGTGCGGCGGCGTCCAGGTTGGTGCGTTTCGCGCCGCTGCTGACGAAACTATTCCCCGAGCTGCAGGCCAGTGGCGGCCTGATCGAGTCTGGCCTGGTGCCCCTGAAGGGTGCATATCCGGCATTGGCCGAATCAGCCTCGCACGGCCGCTACTGGGTCAAGACCGACAACGACCTGCCGGTGGCGGGCTCCATCAAGGCGCGTGGCGGCATCTATGAAGTGCTGGCCTTCGCCGAAACCCTTGCCGAGCGGCACGGACTGCTGGCCGGCGCAGCCGACTACGGCGTGCTGGCGGGTGCCGCGGCGCGAGCATGCTTTGGCCGTCATGAAATTTCGGTCGGCTCCACGGGCAACCTGGGCCTGAGCATCGGCATCATGGCCTCAGCCATGGGTTTTCGCGTCACGGTGCACATGTCCGCCGAAGCGCGCCAATGGAAGAAGGACAAGCTGCGCGCGCACGGCGTGACCGTGGTCGAACACGAGGGCGACTATGCCCGCGCGGTGGCCGCCGGCCGGGCGCGTTCGCAGGCCGACCCCCAGGGCTATTTCGTCGACGACGAACACTCCATGGATCTGTTCCTGGGCTACAGCGTGGCAGGGCTGCGCCTGCGCGACCAGCTGGCCGAAGCCGGCGTCACGGTGGATGCCGCGCATCCGCTCTTCGTCTACCTGCCTTGCGGCGTGGGCGGCGCGCCCGCCGGCATCACCGCCGGGGTGAAGCTGGTGTTCGGCGAGGCGGCGCACTGCGTGTTCGTCGAGCCCGCGGCATCGGCCTGCTTCATGACACGCCTGCAGAACCCCGAGCGTGAAGGTATCTCGATCTATGACGCCGGCATGGACAACCGTACCGAAGCCGACGGGCTGGCCGTGCCGGTGGCGTCCGAGCTGGCCTATGCGCAGACGCGGCACCTGATTTCCGGCGTCGTCACGGTGCAGGACGCCGTGTTGTTCGCGGACCTGGCGCGTGTGCAGGCCAGCGACGGGCTGAAGGTCGAGCCTTCCGCGGCGGCGGGCTTCAGCGGCCCGCGCGCCCTGGTGGGCACGGCCGAAGGGCAGGCCTATCTGCGCGAGCACGGCCTGCTGGCGGCGATGCCGCAAGCCAACCACATCATCTGGTGCACCGGCGGCGCGTTCGTGCCGGCGCCCGAGTATGAAGCGTTCCTGGAACGGGGGCGCGACTATCTGGCCGCCTGGCAGCGGCCTTCATGAGCGTGGGCGCCCAAGGCTGGGGACATCATCCGGCCGGCGCCCGTCAGTATGTCTTAACAAGGGGAAAACATGTCCAAGCCATACCGCCGTTTTGCATTGCACCGTCCGCTGCTCGCCGCTTCCGTGGCGGGCATGCTGCTGGGCGCTGCCTCGTTCGCCCAGGCGCAGACGGTGACCGCCGTCATGCACTCCAGCCTGCGCGTGCTGGATCCGATCATGACCACGGCGCACATCACCCGCAACCACGGCTACATGATCTACGACACGCTGCTGGCGACCGACGCGCAGAACCGCGTCCAGCCGCAGATGGCCGACAAGTGGGAAGTGTCCGCCGACGGCAAGTCCTACACCTTCACGCTGCGCGAGGGACTGACCTGGCATGACGGCAAGCCTGTCACCGCCGAGGACTGCGTGGCCTCCATCAAGCGCTGGGCCGAGCAGGACAAGATGGGCCAGATGATGTCCGCCATGATGGCCGAGATGAAGGTGGTGGACGAGCACAGCTTCGTCATGACCTTCAAGGAGCCCACCGACTTCGCGCTGCGCGCCCTGGCCAAACCCAGCGGCGTGGCGCCTTTCATGATGCCCAAGCGCGTCGCCGAGACGCCGTCGAACCAGCCGATCAAGGAGTTCGTGGGGTCGGGCCCGTTCAAGATGGTCGTGCCCGAATTCAAGCCCGGCCTGCAGGTCGTCTACGAAAAGAACGCCGACTACAAGCCGCGCCAGGAACCGGCCAGCGCGCTGTCCGGCGGCAAGGTCGTGAAGGTGGACCGCGTGCGCTGGGTGTCGATGCCTGACGCCATGACCTCGGTGAATGCGCTCATCAGCGGCGAGATCGACTACCTGGAGCAGATGCCCTATGACCTGCTGCCGCTGGTCAAGAGCCAGTCCGACATCTCGCTGACGGTGTTCGACCCGCAGGGCTACCAGACCGTCATGCGCATGAACCACCTGAACCCTCCGTTCGACAACAAGCTGGTGCGCCAGGCCGCCATGTATGCCGTGGACCAGACCAACGTGCTGCAGGCGCTGGTGGGCAACCCCGAGTACTACCGCAACTGCGCGGCCCTGTTCGGTTGCGGCCTGACCTATGACAGCCAGGCGGGCGCGGACGTGTCCGTCAGGGGCAACGTCGAGAAGGCCAAGGCGCTGCTGAAGGAAGCCGGCTACAAGAACGAGCCGGTGGTGATCCTGCAGCCGACCGACGCACCCTCGGTCAGCCCCCAGCCGGTGGTGATCGGCCAGGCGCTGCGCGCGGCCGGCTTCAACGTGCAGATGCAGGCGATGGACTGGCAGACGCTGGTGACGCGCCGCGCCTCGCAGGCCTCGCTGGCGGAAGGCGGCTGGAACATCTTCGCGACCAACAACGTCATGGCCGAGGCCCTGGATCCGCTGCGCGCCTTCGGCGTGGCCGCCAACGGCAAGCAGGCCTGGTTCGGCTGGCCCGACGTGCCGAAGATCGAGGAACTGCGCAAGGAGTTCGCGATGACGACCGACCTGGCGCGCCAGAAGCAGCTGGCCAACGACATCCAGGCGCTGGTGATCGAGGAAGGCGTGCTGCTGCCCATGGGCCAGTACACCGTGCCCGCCGCGATCCGCAAGACGATCTCCACGCCCATCGAAGCGCCGATCCCCGTGTTCTGGGGCATGACCAAGACGGGCAAGTGAGGCACTGATGCTGGCTTTTCTCCTGCGCAGGACGCTGGCCGTCGTACCGGTCATGGCGATGGTCGCGGTCATCGTCTTCGCCATCCTCAGGCTCACGCCCGGGGATCCCGCCGCCATCATCGCCGGTGACTCGGCCACGCCCGAGCAGCTGGAACAGATCCGCCAGACCATGGGCCTGGATCAACCCATCCCCACGCAGTTCGTCATGTGGGTGGGCCAGCTGCTGCGCGGAGACCTTGGCGTGTCGCTGCTGTCGGGCACGCAGGTGTCCGACATGATCCTGCAGCGCATGGGGCCGTCGCTGGCGCTCTGTCTGAGCACGATCACGCTCTCGGTGCTGCTTGCGGTGCCGCTGGGCGTGCTCGCCGCCTGGCGGCAAGGCCGGCTGCTGGACCGCGCGGTCATGGCCTTCTCGGTCATGGGTTTCTCGGTGCCGGTCTTCGTCACGGCCTATGTGCTGATCCTGATCTTCTCCATCAAGCTGGGCTGGTTCCCCGTGCAGGGCTACAAGCCGCTGTCCGATGGCTTCCTGCCATTCGTGCAGTCGCTGGTGCTGCCCACGATCGCGCTGTCCACGGTCTATGTTGCGCTGATCGCGCGGATCACCCGCACCAGCATCATCGAGGTGATGGGCGAGGACTTCATCCGCACCGCGCGGGCCAAGGGCCTGCGCGAGCGGGCAGTGCTGCTGGGCCACGCGCTGGGCAACGCCGCGGTGCCCATCGTCACGATCATCGGCGTGGGCATCGCGCTGCTCATCAGCGGCGTGGTGGTGACCGAGTCGGTGTTCAACCTGCCCGGGCTGGGACGGCTGGTGGTGGAGGCGGTGCTGGGCCGGGACTATCCGGTGATCCAGGCGCTGATATTGCTCTTCGCCTTCCTGTACGTGCTCATCAACCTGGTCGTCGACGCGCTCTATACCGTCTTTGACCCCCGCATCCGATATTGAGGCAGACATGACGGCAATCCTGAATTCCGCGGCCCCTGCCGCGGCAGCCGCCAAGCCGGCTTCCCCCCTGGCGCAGGCGCTGCGCACCGGTCCGGTGATGATCGCGCTGGCCATCCTCGCGGTGGCCGTGATCATGGCGGTGCTGGCGCCGTGGCTGGGCACCATCGATCCCACCCAGATCGACCCCACCCAGCGCCTGAAACCCATGTCCGCGGCGCACTGGCTGGGCACGGACGCCTATGGGCGCGACGTCTATTCCCGCGTGATCTACGGCGCGCGGGTGTCGCTGGTGGTGGGTATCGGCGTGGCGATCTTCAGCATCGCGGCGGGCCTGGTCATCGGCGTGGCGGCGGGGTATTTCCGCTGGGTCGACGCCATCGTCATGCGCATCATGGACGGCATCATGGCCATTCCGGGCGTGCTGCTGGCCATCGCGCTGGTGTCGCTGTCGGGCGCCAGCCTGACGACCGTGATGGTGGCCATCACCATTCCGGAGGTGCCGCGCGTGGTGCGCCTGGTGCGCAGCGTCATCCTGGGCGTGAAGAACGAGCCCTATGTCGAGGCGGCCGTGTCGCTGGGCACGCCCACGCTGGCACTGACGATCCGCCACCTGGTGCCGAACACCGTGGCGCCGCTCATCGTGCAGGGCACCTACATCTTCGCGTCGGCGATCCTGACCGAGGCCATCCTCAGCTTCCTGGGCGCGGGCGTGCCGCCCGAGACCTCCTCGTGGGGGAACATCATGGCCGAGGGACGCGCCTTCTTCCAACTCATCCCTGGTCTCGTGCTGTACGCGGGGCTCGTGCTGTCGATGGTGGTGTTGAGCGTCAACGTACTGGGCGACGCCCTGCGCGACGCGCTGGACCCCCGCATGTCGCGCCGCCTGTGAGCACCGGAGAGAACATCATGAATCAATCCGCAAGTGACAATGCCCGCGCATCGGACGCGCCCGTCCTGGCCATCGACGGCCTGACGGTGCGTGTCGGCACCCGCGCGGAAGGCCGCGCCGTGGTGCGCGACCTGTCCTTCTCGGTGCGCGCCGGCGAAACCGTCTGCATCGTCGGCGAGTCCGGTTCGGGCAAGTCGGTGACCTCGCTGGCCACCATGGGCCTGCTGCCGCCGGGTGCGCTGCGCGCCGATGGCGGCAGCATCAAGGTCGATGGCGAGGACGTGCTGCGCGCCAGCCAGGCCCGCCTGCGCGAACTGCGCGCTTCCAAGATGGCCATGGTCTTCCAGGAGCCCATGACCGCGCTGAATCCGGTGCAGAAGGTCGGCAAGCAGGTGGACGAGGTGCTGCGCCTGCACACCTCGCTGTCGGCCGCTGAGCGCAAGCGCCAGGTGCTGGCGATGCTGGAATCGGTGCACCTGCCGGACGTGGCCCGCATCCATGAGTCCTATCCTCACCAGTTGTCGGGCGGGCAGCGCCAGCGCATCGTGATTGCCATGGCGCTGATCCTGAAGCCGCGCCTGCTGATCGCGGACGAGCCCACCACGGCGCTGGACGTGAGCACGCAGAAGCAGATCCTGCTGCTGATGCGCGAGCTGCAGGCCGCGCATGACACGGCGGTCGTGTTCATCACGCACGACTTCGGCGTGGTGGCGGAGATCGCCGACCGCATCGTGGTGATGAACCAGGGTGAGGTGGTCGAGGCGGGCACGCGCGACGACATCCTGGCGCGGCCCCAACGCGACTACACGCGCATGCTGGTGTCGTCGGTGCCCAGCCTGGTGCCGCGCCGCCGGCACGCGCCAGACGGTGACATCGTGCTGGACGTGGCCGGGCTCAACAAGACCTATGGCGGGGGCGGGCTGTTGCGGCGCGCGCCCTCGGTGGCCGCCGCGCAGGACGTGTCCTTCACCCTCCGGCGCGGCGAAGTGCTGGGCATCGTCGGCGAATCGGGGTCCGGCAAGTCCACCGTGGCGCGCTGCGTGTTGCGGCTCATCGATCCCAGCAGCGGGCGCGTGCGCCTGCAGCGCGATGACATCGCCACGCTCAGCCGCACGCAGCTGACGCCGCTGCGCAAACGCATCCAGATCGTGTTCCAGGATCCGTATCGCAGCTTGAACCCGCGCCGCCGCGTGGGCGACTCCATCATCGAAGGCCTGCTGAACTACGGCACGCCGCGCCAGCAGGCCTTGAAGGAAGCCGCACGCGCGCTGGCGCTGGTGGGCCTGCCCGCCGATGCGATCGACCGCTATCCCCACCAGTTCTCGGGCGGGCAGCGCCAGCGCATCTGCATCGCGCGCGCGCTGGTCATGGAGCCTGACGTGCTGGTTGCCGACGAGGCCGTATCGGCGCTGGACGTGTCGGTGCAGGCGCAGGTGCTGGCGCTGCTGGAAGAGGTGCGCCAGCGCGTGGGCATCGGCGTGCTCTTCATTACGCACGACCTGCGCGTGGCCGCGCAGATCTGCGACACCATCATCGTCATGCAGAAGGGCCGCGTGGTCGAGGCCGGACCTGCCGAGCAGGTGCTGGCGCGGCCCGCCGAGGCCTATACCCGCGGCCTCATCGATGCGGCCCCGGGACGTCATTGGGATTTTCAGCGCTTCAAGCCAGTGGAGGGCATGGTTGCCTGAGGCAACCGGCCGATCCTCCCCCTCATTCCTTTACTTGCAGGCAAAAGACATGGCACGCATTCTGTACGGCGGTTTTCAACACGAGACCAATACCTTCGCGCCCGACAAGGCTGACTGGCGCGCGTTCGAGATCGGCGGCGGCTGGCCCGGTCTGGTGACGGGCGACAAGATCTGGCCTGCCATCCAGGGCGCCAACATTCCTGCCGCGGGCTTCGTGCAGGCCGCGCTGGACGCGGGCGACACGGTGGTGCCCACGGTGTGGTGCGCGGCCAGCCCCTCGGCGCATGTGACGCGGGATGCCTATGAGCGCATCGTGGCGCTGATCCTGGACGGCATCCGCGCCGCGCAACCCGTGGACGCGGTGTATCTGGACCTGCACGGCGCGATGGTCGCCGAGCATGCCGACGATGGCGAGGGCGAACTGCTGCGCCGCGTGCGGGAACAGGTGGGGCCCGACCTGCCGGTGTTCGCCTCGCTGGACCTGCACGCCAACGTCACGCGCCTGATGCTCGAGTCGGCCGACGCCCTGGTGGCGTATCGCACCTATCCGCACGTGGACATGGCCGAGACCGGCAAGCGCACGCACGCGCTGCTGACGCGGCGGCTGGCATCGGGCCGCCGTCCGGTCATGGCTTCGCATCGCCTGGATTTCCTGATCCCCATCTGTTGGCAATGCACGGACATCCAGCCTGCCAAGGGCCTGTATGAAAAGCTGGCCGAGCTGGAGAAGCAGGCCTTGCACATCTCCTTCGCCACGGGCTTCCCGGCGGCCGATTTCCCCGAATGTTCGCCGGTGATCTGGGCCTATGGCGATGACGCGGCCAGCGCCCAGGCTGCCGCGCAGGCGCTGACGGACCTGGCCAACGCCGCCGAGCCGGCGTTTGCCGGCAAGCTCTATTCGCCCGACGAGGCGGTGCGTTATGCGCTGGACAAGTCGGTGTCGGCCAAGCTGCCCATCATCATTGCCGACGCGCAGGACAATCCCGGCGCGGGCAGCAATTCCGACACCACCGGTCTCCTGCGCGCGCTGGTGCGCCAGGATGCGCAGGACGCCGCCATCGGCCTCATCGTCGATCCGGAATCGGTGCAGGCTGCGCATGCCGCGGGCGAGGGCGCCACGGTGCGCCTGGCCATCGGCGGCAAGGCGGGGGTGGCGGGCGACGATCCCTTCGAGGCCGACTTCCTGGTCGAGCGCGTGGGGGACGGCCGCTTCGATGCGACAGGGCCGTACTACCGCGGCTTCCGGCTGGATATCGGCCCGACGGCATGCCTGCGGCTGGGCGGCGTGCGCATCGTGCTGGCGTCCTACAAGGTGCAGATGGCCGACCAGGCCATGTTCCGCTATGCCGGGGTCGAACCCACCGAGCAGAACGTGCTGGTGGTGAAGAGCGCCGTGCACTTCCGCGCCGATTTCACGCCCATCGCCGAAGAGATCATCGTCGGCGCTGCGCCGGGCTCGATGCCGATGGACGCGGCCGCGCTGCCGTGGACGAAGCTGCCGAAGGGCTTGAAGCTGGGTCCCTGCGGGAAAGCGTTTGGCGGGTGATGCCCTCTGCGCGAGAAGATGCATTGCATCGATCGTCTGCGGGATGACTACGGCCTTTAGGTGGACACATCAGGTCGACGCCGGCTGCAGAAGGTCCCTCGTGAAATAGCCATCCACCAGTTTCCGCACCGGTGCGGGGAGCGCGACGTCAGCCAGGCGATCCAGGGCAATCCATTCCTGATCGGCGCTTTCGGTGCATTGCCCTTTGCCTTGTACGTGCCAAGGGTGGATGCGCAGCTTGAAGTGCGTAAAGACGTGCTGGAAGTGCGCCAGGGCTTGTGGACTGTCCGCGGCAGGCACCCATTGCAGCGCGATCCGCGCTGCGCTTTCGTGCACCGGAAACTCCGGCAGGCTCCACAGCCCGCCCCATATTCCCGTCTCCGGCCTGCGCTGCAGCAGCAGCCGGCCTTCGCATTCCAGCATCAGCATGGCGGTTTCCCGTTCCGGCACGGCCTTGCGTGCGCGTGGCGTGGGCAATTCCTGCTGGCGGCCCTCGCGCCGCGCGACACAGGTGCCGGCCAGCGGACAGGCGCCGCAGGCCGGCGTGCCGCGCGTGCAGACGGTGGCGCCCATGTCCATCAGGCCTTGCGTATAGGCGGGCATGCCGGGATGGGTGTGGCCGGTGCCGGGCAGCAGGCTGTCGGCCAGGGACCACATGGCTTTCTCGATCTCGCGGCGCATCGGGTCGCCTTCGATGCCGAAATGCCGCGCGAACACGCGCTTGACGTTGCCGTCCAGGATGGCCGCGCGCGTATCGAACGAGAACGCGGCGATGGCCGCCGCGGTGGAGCGGCCGATGCCGGTGAGCGTGGCGATGTCTTCCGGCTTGCGCGGGAACTGGCCGCCCCAGTCCGACACGACGCTCTGCGCGCAGCGATGCAGGTTGCGCGCGCGGGCGTAGTAGCCCAGCCCGGCCCAATACGGCATGACGTCTTCCTGCGCGGCGGCGGCCAGCGTGGCGACGTCGGGGAAGCGTTCCAGGAAGCGGTGGTAATACGGAATCACGGTGGCGACCTGGGTCTGCTGCAGCATGATTTCCGAAAGCCAGACGCGGTAGGGGTCGCGCGTGCCCTGCCAGGGCAGGCCGTGGCGGCCATGCAGGCGCTGCCAGTCGATGATCGTGTGGGCGAAATCCATGGGGCGGATTATTGCCGATTCGCGCGGCCGCCCCGCGCGGGCCGGATGATCCGGAAGGGAAACAGCTGTAAGCAAGGGTCAATGCCGCCGCGGGGGCAGGCGCGCCGCTAGGGGCAATCCCATCTTGCGGCACGGCAGGCGCGGCGGTACAAGCAGGAAAAGAAGCGAGCAGCCGGCGCAAACGCCCGCACCCGCGCACCCAGGGCCTCACAAGGGCCGCGACGGTGGCGAGGGTTCGGGCATCCAGTACCCACGGAGACAAGCACAATGAACGCCCCCCTCACGGCCGCGCAACGCGCGGCGCTGGCGTCCGTCCAGTTGGACGACCGCTACACCCTGGCCCAGGGCCGCGCCTGGATGAGCGGCATCCACGCCCTGGTCCGCCTGCCCATGAACCAGCGGCTGCGCGATGAGCGCGCGGGCCTGAACACCGCGGGATTCATCTCGGGCTATCGGGGCTCGCCGCTGGGCGGCGTCGACCAGAACATGTGGAAGGCGGCCAGCCACCTGAAGGCCCACCACGTCGAGTTCCAGCCGGGCATCAACGAAGACCTGGCCGCCACGGCGGTGTGGGGCTCGCAGCAGCTCAATCTCTTTCCTGGCGCGCGCTACGACGGCGTCTTCGGCATGTGGTACGGCAAGGGGCCGGGCGTGGACCGTTGCGGCGACGTCTTCAAGCATGCCAATGCCGCGGGCACGTCGCCCCACGGCGGCGTGCTGGTGGTGGCGGGCGACGACCATCCGGCGAAGTCCTCCACGCTGCCGCACCAGAGCGATCACATCCTGAAAGCCTGCATGATCCCGGTGCTGTTCCCGTCCAGCGTGCAGGAGGTGCTGGATTTCGGCATCCACGGCTGGGCCATGAGCCGCTACGCGGGCGTGTGGGTGGGCTTGAAGACCATCACCGACATCGTCGAGGTCTCCGCCTCGGTCGAGGTCGACCCTTTCCGCGTGGCGGTGACGCTGCCCGAGGACTTCCTGCTGCCGCCCGATGGCCTGAACATCCGCCTGCCCGACACGCCGCTGAGCCAGGAAGCCCGGCTGCTGGACTACAAGCTATACGCCGCGCTGGCCTATGCGCGCGCCAATGGCCTGAACCGGCAGCTGTGGGACGTGCCCGCCGACCGGGCGCGCCTGGGGCTGATCAGTTCGGGCAAGGCCTATCTGGATACGCGCCAGGCCTTGTCCGACCTGGGGCTGGACGAGGCGGCCTGTCGCCGCATCGGTTTGCGCCTCTTCAAGGTGGGGATGGTCTGGCCGCTGGAGGCCACCGGGCTGCAAGCCTTCGCCGAAGGCTTGGACGAGATCCTCGTCATCGAGGAAAAGCGCCAGGTGCTGGAGTACCAGGTCAAGGAAGAGCTGTTCGGCTGGATCGGCACGGGCCGCAAGATTCCGCGCGTGGTCGGCAAGTTCGACGACAAGGACGGCGGGGAATGGGCCGTGCCGCAAGGCAACTGGCTGCTGCCCGCGCATTACGAGTTTTCGCCCGCGATGGTGGCCAAGGCCGTGGGCGCGCGCCTGTTGCGCATGGAACTGCCCGAGGATGTCCGGCGCGGCATCGAGGTCCGGCTGGCTTTCATCGAAGGCCGCGAGCGCGAGCTGTCGCGCCCGCGCGTGGTGACCGACCGCAAGCCCTGGTATTGCTCGGGCTGTCCGCACAACACGTCGACGCGGCTGCCCGAGGGCTCGCGGGGATTGGCGGGCATCGGCTGTCACTACATGGTGACCTGGATGGATCGCGGCACGCAGGTTTTCACGCAGATGGGCGGCGAAGGCGTGCCCTGGCTGGGCCAGGCGCCCTTCACCGAAGAGAAGCACGTCTTCGCCAACCTGGGCGATGGCACGTACTTCCATTCGGGCCTGCTGGCCATTCGCGCGGCGGTCGCGGCCAAGGCGCCCATCACCTACAAGATCCTCTTCAACGACGCCGTGGCGATGACGGGCGGGCAGCCCGTCGACGGGCCCATCAGCGTGCCCATGATCGCGCAGCAATTGCGCGCGGAAGGGATCGGGAAGATCGTGGTGGTGACGGACGAGCCCGAGAAGTACGGCGGGATGGCCGGCATGCCGCCGGGCGTGCCGGTGCATCATCGCGACGCGCTCGATGACGTGCAGCGCGCGCTGCGCGAGTATGCGGGCGTGTCCATCCTGATCTATGACCAGACCTGCGCGACCGAGAAGCGCCGCCGCCGCAAGCGCGGCGACTATCCCGATCCCGCGCGCCGCGTCGTCATCAACGAGCGGGTCTGCGAAGGGTGTGGCGATTGCTCCACGCAATCCAATTGCCTGTCGGTGGAACCGCTGGAAACCGCGCTGGGCCGCAAGCGCACCATCAACCAGTCAAGCTGCAACAAGGACTACTCCTGCCTGAATGGCTTTTGTCCGAGCCTGGTGTCGGTGGAGGGCGGCGCGCTGCGCAAGCCGCGCGCCAGCGATGGCCCGGGCCCCGATGCCGAGGCCTTGCCGTTGCCCGAATCGCCTGCCCTGCAAGGCGCATACGGCGTCTTCGTCGCAGGCGTGGGCGGCACGGGCGTGGTGACCATCGGCCAGTTGTTGGGCATGGCCGCGCACCTGGAGGGCAAGGGCTGTTCGGTGCTGGACATGGCCGGGCTCGCCCAGAAGGGCGGCGCGGTCTATTCGCACGTGGTGCTGGGCGCCAGCGCGGATGACATGATGAACACCCGCGTGGCGATGGGCGAGGCGGACCTCGTGCTGTGCGGTGACCTGGTGGTGGGCACCAGCGCCGAGTCCATTGCCCGGATGCGGCCGGGCCGCACGCACGCACTGGTGAACACCGATGTGGCGCCGACCGCGGCGTTCATCACGAATCCCAACTGGACCTTGCCGGGTGCGGATTTGAAGCGCGACCTGTCGCGCGCCTGTGGCGCGGGCCGCGTCGACCACCTGGATGCCGCCGGACTGGCCGTGACGCTGCTGGGGGATGCGATCTATGCCAACCCGCTGATGCTGGGCTATGCCTATCAGAAGGGTTGGCTGCCCCTGCATCACGAGTCGCTGCGCCGGGCGATTGCCTTGAACGGCCAGCAGATCGAAAAGAACCTGCTGGCCTTCGACTGGGGGCGCCGCGCGGCGCGTGATCCGGTGGCGGTGCACCAGCGCGCCAGCGGCGAGCTGGGCAGCGCGGGCGAAGCGATGGCCGATGTCGTGGAATTGAAGCGCCCCGGCAGCGAACTGGAACGCCTGCGTGCGCATCGCGTGGCGCTGTTGACGCAGTACCAGAACGCGGCCTATGCACGGCGCTATGCGGATCTGGTGGACCAGGTGGCGGTGGCCGAGGAATCCGCTTGCGGCACGAGCCGGCTGGCGCTGGCGGTGGCGCGCTACTACTACAAGCTGATGGCCTACAAGGACGAGTACGAAGTGGCGCGGCTATACAGCGACGGCGAGTTCCTGCGCAAGGTGGCGGCGCAATTCGAAGGCGACTGGAAGCTGGCTTTCCACCTGGCCCCGCCCGCGCTGGCGCACGGCAAGGACGGCAAGCCGCCGGCCAAGCGCCGCTATGGACCGGGCATGATGAAGGTGTTCGGCGTGCTGGCGAAGTTGCGCTTCGTGCGCGGCACGATGTTCGACCCGTTTGGCTACCAGGCCGATCGCCGCATGGAGCGCGCGCTGATCGATGAGTATCGCGGGACGGTGGAGAGCCTGCTGAAAGGACTGTCGCCGGCGAACCTGGACCGGGCGGTGGCGGTGGCGTCGCTGCCTGAGGACATTCGCGGATATGGGCATGTGAAGGCTGCGAGTATCGAGCGGGTGGCTGCTCGGCGGACTGCGCTGCTGCAGGGGGTGCGGGTGGCTACGCCTCGGGCTGGGGAGAGGGCTGCGTAGTTGTTGTGTTTGTGTGGTGTCGGGACCGCTGGGTTGACGGCCGCCGAGGATGGTCGTGCCGTCGGTCGCCTGCCGCGGGGTGCGGCAACTTGGCGGTCCAAGCCCCACTGAAATGAAAACGAAACGCTAACGCGCCCGCAAAGGCCGAACCAACGACGCAGCCGGCCGCGGCCCGGGCTTGTTCGCGTCGGCGTCCTGCTGCACCGACCTTGCGACGGCCAGCTCACGGTGCGCGATGACGGCTTCCGCCTTGCGTTGCGTGATCAGCCGGCGCACCAGCACCTGGCCGGTGCCCGTGAAGTAGTTGATGCGGCGCGCGTGGACGTCGCCCAGGTCCTTGGCCAGGACCGGGATGCCTTCCAGTTTCAGGTAGTGCAGCACGAAGGCCGCATTGCGTTCGCCGATGTTGGTCTGCTGCATGGCGTCCAGCACCGCGCCGCCGCCGAACACCTTGGCTTCCAGGCGCGAGCGGGTGGCGCCAGCTTTCAGCAGTTCGTTGATCAGCACTTCCATGGCATAGGCGCCATAGCGCATCGTGGCCGATGCCGGCGAGGCCGGGTCGCCCTCGGGCAGCATGAAGTGGTTCATGCCCGCCACGCCGGCCTGCGGGTCGCGGATACAGGCCGCGACGCACGACCCCAGCACGGTCGAGATCATGATGTTCTCTTTCGAGACGTAATACTCCGTCGGCAGTACCTTCACGGCCTGCATGCCGAATGCGCTGTCGAAGTACTGGCGGGTGGCCCGGAATTCCTGGAACGGCATGAAGTGGCTAGGACAAAGGTGGGCCGATGAGAGGCCCGGAGGGTCGCATATGTCGGAATATTCCGGAATATTTCATCCGGAGTGATTCCATCCTGCGACTGTAGAGCTTCCGGGGCGCATCCTAGTCGTGGACAAAGGGGATGAAAACCCCCTAGAAACGTGTATTGCGCGTGACGGACCACCGTGCTGATACCGCGCCGAGCAGCGCGGTGGCCACGATGGCCGGCACCAGGACGCCCGGACCGGGCAGGTGCAGCGCGATGTCCGCGCCATAGCTGCGAGCCAGCGTGGCCAAGGCCTGGTTCAAGGGTTGCAGGGCCAGCGCGGCAATGCCGATGGCAAGCAGGGAGGCCAGCGTGCAACTCAGTGCGCCCACATACAGGAAGGGCCTGCGCACGAAGGATTCGGTGGCGCCCACCAGCCGCGCCACGGCGATTTCCTCGCGTTGCGACAGGGCCTGCATGCGCACGGTATTGAAGACGGTGGCCAGCACGACCAGCGCCACGCTGACCGCAAGCAGGCCCAGGCCGATGCGTGCGAAGCGCAGCAGCGCCTCCAGCCGCTGCACCCAGGCACTGTCGAGTTGCACGACATCCACGTAATCCCAGCCGCGCCAGGCGGCGGCAAGCGTGTCCGCGCGCGCGGCAAGATCTTCGCCTTGTTCCAGCGTGACCACCACCGCGTCAGGCAGGGGGTTCTCGGGCAGCACGGCGAGCGAGGCTTCCCAGCCCGGCGTGTTGCGCAGCGTGCGCAGGGCTTCGTCGCGGCCGATGACGCGCACGCCCGAGATCTGCGCGTCGTGTTCGCGCGCGATCCGGTCGGCGGTG
Source organism: Orrella dioscoreae (assembly GCF_900089455.2). Classification (NCBI taxonomy): domain Bacteria; kingdom Pseudomonadati; phylum Pseudomonadota; class Betaproteobacteria; order Burkholderiales; family Alcaligenaceae; genus Orrella; species Orrella dioscoreae. The sequence goes on along the minus strand of NZ_LT907988.1, from coordinate 4,433,627 downwards.
TCGCGGGCGCTGTTGGCGGGCGCGTCCACCTTCATGAAGAGCGTCAATTCGGGCGTGACCGAGACCTGGCGCGCGACCGGCTCGGCCGACAGCAGCACGGTCGTGCCCAGCAGCGGCAGCGACAGCGCGAGGGCGATCACAAGCAGGTTGGCGAAGGACGAGAACGGTTGGGCCAGCAGCCGGCGAACCGTGATCGACAAGGCGTAGCGATGTTGGCGCAGCCAGCTTTTCATGCCTGCTCCTCGGCGGCCGGGCGCGTGCGCACGTCGGTGAAGCGGCCGGGTTCCACGCGCAGCGTGCGCGTGGCGTGTTCGGCCATCAGCGCTTCGTCGTGCGAAGCGATCAGCATGGTGACGCCGACGCGGTTGAAATCCCGGAAGACATTCAGGATGCGGCGCGCGTTGTCGCGGTCCAGGTTGGCGGTGGGTTCGTCGGCGATCAGGATGGCGGGGCGGTTGACGATGGCGCGGGCGATGGCCAGGCGTTGCTGTTCACCGCCCGACAGTTCGATGGGGTTGAGCGCTTCCTTGCCTGACAGGCCGACCTTTTCCATGGCGGCGCGGGCGCGCGCCGAGGCGAGCTCGGGCGCCAGGCCGGTGACGGCCAGCGGCAGCATCACGTTCTCGAAGGCGCTGCGGTCGTACAGCAGGTGGGTGTCCTGCAGGATCACGCCGACCGCGCGGCGCAGGTAGGGCCGGGCGCGCGCCGACAGTTTTTCCAGGCGTTGGCCGTGGACCTGGATGGCGCCACGGCTTGGCGGCTCGAGGCCGCCCACCAGCTTCAGCAATGTCGATTTGCCTGCGCCCGACGGGCCGGACACGAAGATGAACTCGCCGGGCGAGACCTTGAACGTGATGTCGGCCAGGATGTTGCGGCCACGGCCATAGGATTTGAAGACGTGCTGGAACTCGATCATGGGCTGGCGGGGGCCGGGAGCCGAGGCGTGAAAAGGGGCGAGCCGCCAATAGTAACGCTGGGCGGCCTCGCCGCAGGCGCACCGGATTGTGTGCGTTTGTTGCGCCAGCGCGACAGGCGCTGGGCAGACTGCCAGCAGGGCGCGGTTGCCGGTGCGCACCATCCCGGTGCGTTCATCCAGCAGGGGGGGCGGGCCTGCCTGTGAATCTGCGCAGGATGAAAGGTCTTGCTGGGCAAGCGCTGGCGCGGTGGACTATAAAACCTCAACCAATCTTGAGGTAAAAAAGGCGGCCATGGCGACCGAGCACCCCCACGATGATTTGCCGCCCGAGGCCATGCGCACCCTCACCGTGGGCGAGGTCGCCCGCCGCGCGGGCGTGCCAGTGTCGACGCTGCATTTCTATGAGACGAAAGGATTGATCCAGTCGACGCGCAGCGGCGGCAACCAGCGCCGCTATGCGCCCGTGGTCCTGCGCGCGATCGCCATCATCAAGGTAGCGCAGCGCACGGGCATTCCGCTGCAGGAGATCCACGAGGCGATGAGCCGCTACCAGGGCGCGAAGCTCTCGGCCGCGGAGTGGCGCGCGCTGTCGTCGCGCTGGCGCGAGGATCTCGATGCGCGCATCCGCAAGCTCACGCGCCTGCGCGATGAGCTGGACAGCTGCATCGGTTGCGGTTGCCTTTCGCTGAGCGATTGCCCGCTGCGCAATCCCGATGACGTGCTGGGCGAGGAGGGGCCCGGGCCACGGATTCTCGATCGCCCGTGACAGCTGATGGAAAGCTCTGTTTCATTTGCAGGATCGGCACCAACGTGGCGCGCGATCGCCCTGCTCCGGTGCGTGGAAGCAGAGGGTTTTTTCCTTGATCGATCGCACTGCAATATCGCTGAAGACTGGCTATTGGCGCGGCTTTCAGACAAGATGCGGGTGCGCGGAATACACGGTTCGATTGCGCTGCAGCAACAAGGGAAACCCCCCATGTGTGAGACGTATCAAAGCGATACCATCCCCAGACTTGCAGCGCGGACTCACGGCCAAGAACCGACGATCCGCGGGGCTCCACCACCCTCTGTGCCAACCCTGGCGCTTTCTGTTCCTGGAGATATGCGATGAAAGCAATGAAACTCGCCGTAGCCGGCGTTGCGCTGTTTGCAGCCACGTCCGCGGCCCATGCTGGCGCCACCTTCGATGCCGTCAAGAAGAAGGGCTTCGTGCAGTGCGGCGTGTCCACCGGCATCCCCGGTTTCTCCCTCGCAGACAGCAAAGGCCAGTGGCAAGGCCTGGACGTGGACCTGTGCCGCGCCATCGCCGCCACGGTCTTCAATGACGCCACCAAATTCAAGGTCACGCCGCTGAACACGCAGCAACGCTTCACCGCGCTGCAGTCCGGCGAGATCGACGTGCTGACCCGCAACACCACCGTCACGTTGACGCGCGACACCACGCTGGGCCTGGTCGGCGCTGGCGTGAACTACTACGACAGCCAAGGCGTCATGGTGAAGAAGGACCTGGGCGTGAAAAGCGCAAAGGAACTGGGCGGCGCCACGGTCTGCGTGCAGCCCGGCACCACCACCGAACTGAACCTGGCTGACTGGTTCCGCGGCAACAAGCTCGAATTCAAGCCCGTCGTGATCGACAAGTACGACGAAATCGTGCGTGCGTTCTCGGCCGGCCGCTGCGATGCCTTCACGACCGACAAGTCGCAGCTGGCGTCCACCCGCACCACGCTCGAGAACCCCGACAGCTTCGTGATCCTGCCGGAAGATTTCTCCAAGGAGCCGCTGGGCCCCATGGTCCGCCAGGGCGACGAGCAATGGTTCAACATCGTCCGCTGGACGCTGAACGCCATGCTGGAAGCCGAGGAATACGGCATCACGTCCAAGAACGTGGACGAGCAGGTCAAGAGCCCCAATCCCAACGTGCAGCGCATCCTGGGCACCACGCCCGGCATGGGCAAGAACCTGGGCGTGGACGACAAGTGGGCCTACAACATCCTCAAGTCCGTGGGTAACTATGGCGAGAGCTTCGAGCGCAACCTGGGTTCCGCCAGCGCCATGAAGCTCGAGCGTGGCCTGAACCGTCCGTGGAAGGATGGCGGCCTGATGTACGGCTGGCCGGTACGCTAAGACGGCAGCTTGCCGGGCGCATGCGGCGCCCGGCGCACCAAAGGCCGCCTTCGCGGCCTTTGGTGCGCGGGTAGCCCGCCTCGTGCCGGCCTGCCGTCCCTGGCTCCCATTCGCGCCGCTCCCCTTGCCGCGCCATCGTTACCTGGCTAGCCACGTATGACTCAAACTCCTCCCGCAAGACCCCCCGTGAGCGCCCCGAAGCGCCGCCTGTCCTGGAACGATCCTTCCGTCCGATCGGTGGTCTACCAGGTGCTGGCGCTGGCTGCCGTCGGGTTCGCGGTCTGGTATCTCGTTTCCAACACGCTGACCAACCTGTCGGCGCGCAACATCTCCACCGGTTTCGGCTTCCTGAGCCGCGAGGCAGGTTTCGCCATCGGCGAATCGGCCATTGCCTATACGCCTGCCGACACCTACGGCCGTGCCGTGATGGTGGGCCTGGTGAACACGCTGAAGATCGCCGCGCTGGGCATCGTGCTGGCCACGATCCTCGGTACCCTGATCGGCATCGCGCGCCTGTCCAAGAACTGGCTGGTGCACAAGCTGGCACGCATCTACGTGGAAGTGATGCGCAACGTGCCGCTGCTGCTGCAACTCTTCTTCTGGTATGCCCTGCTCACCGAGAACGCCGCCGGCCCGCGCCAGGCGGCCAATCCCTTGCCGGGCGTCTTCATCTCCAATCGCGGCCTGACCATGCCTTCCCTGGAGGGGCAGGCGCTGGACTGGATGCTGGGCGGCCTGATCCTGGCCATCCTCTGCACCATCCTGCTGGGACACTGGGGGCGCAAGCACCAGGAAAAGACCGGTCGCGTGTTCCCGCTGGGCCGCGCAGCGCTGGGCCTCTTCATTGGCCTGCCGCTCATCGGGTGGTTGCTGTCGGGCGCCTCGCTGGCACTCAACGTGCCCGAGCTCAAGGGCTTCAACTTCGTCGGCGGCGTCACGCTGTCGCCCGAGTTCGCCGCCCTGCTGGCAGGCCTGGTCATCTACACCTCGGCCTTCATCGCCGAAGTGGTCCGCTCGGGCATCCAGGCCGTCAACCAGGGCCAATGGGAAGCCGCTGGCTCGCTAGGCCTGAAGCGTGGCCAGGTGCTGCGCCTGGTGGTGCTGCCGCAGGCGCTGCGCGTCATCATCCCGCCGATGACCAGCCAATACCTGAACCTGACCAAGAACAGCTCGCTGGCCGTGGCCATCGGTTATCCGGACATCGTGTCGGTGGTCAACACCACGCTGAACCAGACCGGCCAGGCCATCGAGGGCATCCTCATCATCATGGCGGCCTATCTCACGGTCAGCCTGTCCATCTCGATCTTCATGAACTGGTACAACAAGCGCATCGCGCTGGTGGAGCGTTGACATGGCAGCCACGACTCCCACCTCTCCCGCCGTGACGACCGGCGAACCGCCGCCCAGCAACCAGGTGGGCGCCTGGGCCTGGATCCGCAGCCAGCTGTTCGCCTCGCCGCTCAATGCGCTGGTGACCATCCTGTGCGTGTGGTTCGTGCTGGCCTCGGTGCCTGCGCTGCTCGACTGGGCCTTCCTGAGCGCCAACTACACGGCGCAGAACGCCCAGGAATGCCGTGCCAGTTCGGGCGCCTGCTGGGCCTTCATCATCGAGAAGCACCGGCTGATCCTGTTCGGCACCTATCCCTATGACGAGCAGTGGCGTCCGCTCATCGCCTGCGTCCTGCTGGTCGCGGTGGTGGTGTGCAGCGGCATGCGCCGCTTCTGGAACCTGTCGCTGCTGGGCATCTGGATCGGCGGCATGGGCGCGGCCGCGCTGCTCATGTGGGGCGGCGTGCTCGGCCTGGAATACGTCGAGACCGCGCGCTGGGGCGGCCTGCCGGTCACCCTGATCCTGTCGACCTTCGGCATCGCATTCGCCTTTCCCTTCGGCGTGCTGCTGGCCCTGGGGCGCCGTTCGCGCATGCCGGCCATCAAGGCCCTGTGCGTGGTCTACATCGAACTGATCCGCGGCGTGCCGCTCATCAGCCTGCTGTTCATGTCCTCGGTCATGCTGCCGCTCTTCCTGCCGGTCGGCGTCACCTTCGACAAGCTGCTGCGCGCGCAGATCGCCATCATCCTGTTCGCGGGCGCCTACATCGCCGAGACCGTGCGCGGCGGCTTGCAGGCCATTCCCAAGGGGCAGTACGAAGGCGCCGATTCCCTGGGCCTGTCGTATTGGCAGCAGATGCGCCTGATCATCCTGCCTCAGGCCCTGAAGATCGTGATCCCGCCGCTCGTCGGCATCTTCATCGCGCTCTTCAAGGACACCTCGCTGGTGGTGGTGATCGGCATCTTCGACCTGACGCTGGCGGCCAAGGCCGCACTGTCCGACGCGGCATGGCGAGGGTTCGGCGTGGAGGCCTACGTCTTCATTTCGCTGGTCTATTTCGTCTTTTGCTTCTCGATGTCCCGCTATAGCCAGGCCTTGGAAAACAGGCTGGCGACGGGCCACAAACGATGACCGGCAGGGCGCCGCGCGCGCCCGGCCTTGCTTGAATCAACGGGAGTACAGGCATGTCCGATGCCATCATTCGCCTGCAGGACGTCAACAAGTGGTACGGCCAGTTCCACGTCCTGCGCCATGTCAATCTCGAGGTCGCCCCCGGCGAGCGCATCGTCATCTGCGGCCCGTCGGGTTCCGGCAAGTCGACGATGATCCGCTGCATCAACCGGCTGGAAGAACACCAGCAGGGCCAGATCATCGTCGATGGCACCGAGCTCACCAACGACCTGAAGCAGATCGAGACCATCCGCAAGGACGTGGGCATGGTCTTCCAGCACTTCAACCTGTTCCCCCACCTGACGGTGCTGCAGAACCTGACGCTGGGCCCCATGTGGGTACTGAAGAAGTCGCGCGCCGAAGCAGAAGCCACGGCCATGAAATACCTGGAGCGCGTGCGCATCCCCGACCAGGCCAACAAGTTCCCGGGCCAGCTGTCCGGCGGCCAGCAGCAGCGCGTGGCGATTGCCCGCTCGCTGTGCATGCATCCGAAGATCATGCTGTTCGATGAGCCGACCTCGGCGCTCGATCCGGAAATGGTCAAGGAAGTGCTGGACGTGATGGTGACGCTGGCCGAGGAAAGCGGCATGACCATGCTGTGCGTGACCCACGAAATGGGCTTCGCGCGCAAGGTGGCCGACCGCGTCATCTTCATGGACCGCGGCGAGATCATCGAACAGAACACGCCCGACGCGTTCTTCGACAGTCCGCAGAACGAGCGCACCAAGCTGTTCCTGAGCCAGATCCTGCATTGACCGCTACACCGGGCGCGGCGCTGGTGCCCGCGCCCACGGGCCGGACCGTCGGGGAGGGCGGCTGGCCAGTGTTGCGCGGGGACCACCCTTGCCGGGTGCATCCCGGGCGTCGCAACCCTCGTCGGGTTATGCTTGCCGCCGCGCATTGAAGGCTGCCCGCCAGAGGCGCCGTTCGGAGACCACCATGATGACCCCCCTGCTTTCCCGTTGCCTGCGGGCCCTGTCGGCCTGCGCGGTGGCGGTCGCCCTGGCGTTCGCGCCTGCCCTTGGCCACGCTGCTGGCGACTTCCCCAACAAGCCCCTGCGATTCGTCGTGCCTTATCCCCCCGGCGGCCCGCTCGACCTGATGGCGCGCGTCCTGGCAGAGAAGGTCGGCGCCGAGTTCGGCCAGACCGTCGTGGTGGAGAACCGTGCAGGCGCGGGCGGCAACATCGGTGCCGGCGTCGTCGCCAAGTCGCCGGCCGATGGCTACACGCTCGTCATGGGCGCCGTGGCCACCCATGCCATCAACCCCTGGCTGTACGCCAGCCTGCCCTACGACCCGATCCGCGACTTCTCGCCCATCACGCTGGTGGCCGCCGTGCCGAACGTGCTGGTCATCAACCGCGAGTTCGCCGACGCCAACGGGATCGCCACCGTGGGTGACCTGCTTGCCTACGGCAAATCGCATCCCGGCCGCCTGAACTACGCCTCGGGCGGCAATGGCAGCGCGGGCCACCTGGCCGGCGAACTGCTGCGCGCGCGTGGCGGCCTGGATGCGGTGCACGTGCCTTACCAGGGCGCGGCGCCCGCCCAGCTGGCCCTGCTCTCGGGCCAGGCCGACATCATGTTCGACAACCTGGCTGCGGCTGCGCCGCTGATCCGCGACGGCAAGGTCAAGGCGCTGGCCGTGACCACGCTGGCGCGCTCGTCCCTGCTGAAGGATGTGCCGACGATCGACGAGTCGGGCGTCAAGGGTTTCGACCTGGGCACGTGGTTCGGCGTCTTCGCGCCCGGCGGCACGCCCCTGCCTGTCGTCGAGCGCCTGAACCAGGCCTACGTGAAGGCCCTGAACCTGCCCGACGTGCGCGAGCGCCTGCTGATCATGGGCTCGGACACGCGTCCCGGCAGCGCCGATGACTTCAAGGCCTTCGTGGCCGGCGAAATGGAGAAGTACCGCGAGGTGGTGAAGCTGTCTGGCGCCAGCATCAACTGATACGCCCGCGCGTGATGCCTTGAGCCCAAGGCCCCGGTGCGACAGCGCGCCGGGGCCTTGCGTTTTTCAGCCTGGCTTGCCTGCTGCCCAGCCCCGGGACAGCGCCACGGCCTGGTGCCAGCGCGCGAGCCTGGCGTCCCGCTGGCTGGCATTCCATTCGGGTTCGAAGCGGCGCTCCACTTTCCATTGCGCGGCCAGCTCGTCCTGGCCGGACCAATATTGCAGCGCCAGGCCCGCCAGCCCCGCCGCGCCGCGCGCGGTGGATTCGGCCACGCGGGGGCGCACCACCGGCACGCCCAGCAGGTCGGCCTGCATCTGCATGAGCAGGTCGTTGCGCGCCGCGCCGCCGTCCACGCGCAGTTCGCTGAGGTCCGTGGGGCTGTCGGCGCGCATGGCGCGCAGCAGGTCGGCGCTTTGCAAGGCAATCGACTCCAGCGCCGCGCGCGCCACGTGCGCGCGCGTGGTGCCACGCGTGACGCCCACCAGCGCGCCGCGCGCATAGGGGTCCCAGTGCGGCGCGCCCAGGCCGGTGAAGGCGGGCACCAGAAAGACGTCGTCGGTGTCGGCCACGCTGGTCGCCAGCGCCTCGACTTCATCGGCGCGGCGGATCAGTCCCAGGCCATCGCGCAGCCACTGGATGGCCGCGCCCGCGACGAAGACGCTGCCCTCCAGCATGTAGTCGCTGCGCTCGCCGATGCGCCAGCCCACCGTGGACAGCAGGCGGTGTTGCGACACGGCGGGCGTGGTGCCGACGTTCATGAGCATGAAGCAGCCGGTGCCATAGGTGTTCTTGGCCATGCCCGGTTCGAAGCAGGCCTGGCCGAAGGTGGCGGCCTGCTGGTCGCCCGCCACGCCCGCGATGGGCAAGGCCCCGCCGAAGTGCTCGGGCAGGGTCTTGCCGATGATGCCGCTGCTGGGCGCGATCCCGGGCAGGAGGCTGCGCGGGACGTCCAGCAAGGCCAGCATCTCGTCGCTCCAGTCGCCGGTTGCCAGGTCATAGAGCAGGGTGCGCGACGCGTTGCTGGCGTCGGTGCTGTGCACGTCGCCGCCCGTCAGTTGCCAGACCAGCCAGGTGTCGATGGTGCCGAAGGCCAGTTCGCCGCGCTCGGCGGCCTGGCGTGCGCCAGGCACTTCCCGCAGCAGCCAGGCCAGTTTGGTGCCCGAGAAATAGGCATCGAGTTCCAGGCCGGTGATGTCCCGGATGCGCTCGGCGTGGCCGGCTTCGCGCAGCGTGTCGCACAGCGGCGCGCCGCGGCGGTCCTGCCAGACGATGGCTGGCGCGATGGGGCGGCCCGTGGCGCGCTCCCACAGCACGGTGGTCTCGCGCTGGTTGGTGATGCCCAGGCCCGCCACGTCCGAGGCGGCGGCGCCCGCGTTGCGCAGCGCCTCGCGGGCGGTATCGAGCTGGGTGCGCCAGATGTCCATGGGGTCGTGTTCGACCCAGCCCGGTTGGGGATAGTGCTGCCGAAATTCCTGCTGCGCCGTGCCGCGCACGTTGCCGTCACGGTCGAAGACCATCGCGCGCGAACTGGTGGTGCCCTGGTCCAGCGCGAGAATGAAGGTGCCGTTCGCCATCGTCGGTTGTCTCCTGTTCTTGTCCTTGGGCGGACCTGTCCAGCGGGGACTGCATGGGCACTACGTCACTGCAGCTGTTCTCCGGCCTGGCGGGGCAGGCGCATGAAGGACAGGGCCGAGGCGCAGCACAGCGCCCCGATCACGATGAAGCCCACGATGACGTCCGAGGCAGCCAGCTGGCTGGCGCCGCGCGCGTTCATGGACAGGTTCAGCGTGACCGCCGCCACGCCCACGCCCAGGCTGATGCCCAGCTGCTGCGCCATGGCCGAGAAGGTGCTGGCCTGGCTCATGCGTCCGCTGTCGATTTCGGCATAGGTCAGCGTGTTGACCGCCGTGAACTGCAGCGAGCGGAAGAAACCTCCCACGAGCAGCACCGAGATCATCACCCACGCGGGCGTGCTGGGCGAGAACAGCGCGCAGGCGATGACGAAGACGCCGGTCAGGACGGCATTGACGATCAGGACCTGGCGGAAGCCGAAGCGGCGCAGGATGGGCGCGGCCACGAACTTCATGAGCAGCGCCCCGGTGGCGCCCGCGAAGGTGATCATGCCCGCGGCGAACGGCGTCATGCCGAAGCCGACCTGCAGCAGCATGGCCAGCAAAAAGGGCGTGGCGCCCACGGCGAAGCGGCACAGGTTGCCGCCCAGCGTGGAAATGGCGAAGGTCGGCAGGCGCATCAGCGTCAGGTCGAGGATGGGCGCGGCCGCGCGCCGTGCATGCCAGCCGTACAGGAAACCGCAGGCCAGGCCGCCTGCCACGATGGCCGCCAGCACCGGGGGTGCGAAGGAACCATGGCCGATGCCTTCGAAGGCGGTGACCAGCAGGGCGAGGCAGGCCGCGCTCAGGATGAAGCCGACCAGATCCAGGGGCGGCGCGGCCTCGTCGCGGATTTCCGGGACGTGGCGCAGCACCAGCAGGATGCCCAGGATGCCGATGGGAATGTTGATGAGGAAGATCCAGTGCCAGGACGCGTAGGTGACCAGGAAGCCGCCCAGCGGCGGGCCGACGATGGGCCCGAGCAGGGCGGGCACGGACAGGAAGGACATGGCGCGCAGCAGCTCGTGCTTGGGCACGGTGCGCAGCATGATGACGCGGCCCACGGGCACCATCATGGCCCCGGCCAGGCCCTGCACCACGCGCGCGGCCACGAGTTGCGAGATGTCCTGCGACAGCGCGCAGGCGGCCGAGCTGAGGGCGAACAGGCCGATGGCGGCCAGGAAGACGCGGCGGGCGCCATAGCGGTCGGCCGCCCAGCCGCTGATCGGCACGAAGACCGCCACGGCCAGCAGGTAGGACGTGATGGCGATGTTCAGCCTGACCGGCGTGGTGTTCAGCGCCTGCGCCATGGCGGGCAGGGCGGTGGCAACGACGGTGGCGTCCAGCATCTGCATGAACAGGGCGCAGCCGACGATGAAAGGCAGGATGCGCGCGGCCCGTTGCGGGTCGACGGCACGGGGTGCTGGGGCGTCGCTCATGGCCGGGATTGTAACCGCGCGGGCTGTTGCGCGGACTGAAGTAAACTTCCTTGCATCCCGCCACGTATAGAGATTTCCGGCATCATGGCCAACTACGAATCCGAAGTCACCCGCTTCCTCAAGGACTATAAGAAGGAACATCCCGGCACCGAGCAGGCCCAGCGCGATGGCCGCGCGCGCCTGTGGGACAAGTCCATCGACGCCGAGCAGCAGGAAGGCTTCCGCATCGCCCGCGTGCCGCAGCGCCCCTACGTCTACCAGAACGACTGATCCAGGGTTCCGGGGGATGACGTCCGCCGCCCTGCCGGGCAACGGCCTGGACGCGCTGGTTCAGCCGTCCGAGGACAGCACGCCTGACGTCGTCGACAGCGTGGCGTTGGCGCGCCTGTATGGCGAGCCGCTGTTCGCGCTGCCGCAGGATCTCTACATTCCCCCCGATGCGCTCGAGGTCTTCCTCGAGACTTTCGAAGGTCCGCTGGACCTGCTGCTGTACCTGATCCGCAAGCAGAACTTCAACGTGCTGGACATCCCCATGTCGGAGGTGACCCGGCAATACCTGTCCTACGTCGAACAGATCCGCGAGCACAACCTCGAACTCGCCGCCGAATACCTGCTGATGGCGGCGATGCTCATCGAGATCAAGTCGCGCATGCTGCTGCCGGTGCGCAAGACCGACACCGGCGAAGAGCCCGAAGACCCGCGCGCCGAGCTGGTGCGCCGCCTGCTGGAATACGAGCAGATGAAACTGGCGGCGCGCAAGCTCGATGCGCTGCCGCAGGCCGGGCGCGACTTCATGCGCGCGCAGGCCTGGGCCGACCTGACGACCGAGCGCGTGCTGCCCGAGGTGAACGCCGACGACCTGCGCGCGGCCTGGGCCGACATCATGCGGCGCGCCAAGCTGAACGCCCATCACCACATCACGCGCGAACAGCTTTCCGTGCGCGACCACATGACGCACATCCTGCGCCGCCTGGGCGGCGTGCGCTTCATGGAATTCAGCGACCTGTTCCTGGAGCGCATCAACGAAGGCGCGCCCGCCGCCGTGGTCGTGGTGCACTTCCTGGCCATGCTGGAGCTGGCGCGCGAGTCGCTGCTCGAGATCACGCAGGCCGAGCCCTATGCGCCCATCTACGTGCGCCTGGCCTATACCGCGGCCGACACCGAATAACCGAGACCAAGCCGGCGCCAGCAAGGCCCGCACAGGAGACATGCATTGAAAGTCATCCACGCCATCGACGAATTGCGCGACCAGTTGCGCGGGCAGAACCGCGTCGCCCTGGTCCCCACGATGGGCAAGCTGCACGCCGGCCACCTGGCGTTGATGAAGATGGCACGCCAGCACGGCGACCCCGTGGTGGCCAGCATCTTCGTCAATCGCCTGCAATTCGGTCCGAACGAGGATTTCGACCGGTACCCGCGCGCTTTGCAGGACGACGTGGAAAAGCTGGAAGAACAGCGCGCCGTCTACGTGGTGTTCGCGCCCGATGACAAGGAGATGTACCCCGAGCCGCAGAACTACCGCGTGCAGCCGCCGGGCGACCTGGCCGACATCCTGGAAGGCGAATTCCGTCCCGGCTTCTTCCACGGCGTGTGCACGGTGGTGCTGAAGCTCTTCTCCTGTGTCCAGCCGCGCGTGGCCGTCTTCGGCAAGAAGGACTACCAGCAGCTCATGATCGTGCGCCACATGTGCCGCCAGTTCCAGTTGCCGGTGGAAATCCTGGCCCACGAGACCGTGCGCGACGCCGACGGCCTGGCGCTTTCCTCGCGCAACGTCTACCTGACGCCCGAGGAGCGCGCGGAAGCCCCGCAGCTGTACGCCACGCTGCAGGACGTGCAGGCGGGCCTGCGTGCCGGCGAGCTGGACACCGACGTGCTGGAGGCGCGCGCGCGAGAACGCCTGGCGTCGCGCGGTTGGGGGGTGGACTATGTATCGGTTCGTCGCCAGCACGATCTGCGCAAGGCGTCCCCCGAGCAGGTGCGGGCTGGAGAGCCGCTGGTGGTGCTGGTCGCCGCGAAGCTGGGCGCCACGCGTCTGATCGACAATCTCGAGCTTTGACGCCGCTGCGGCGAGGGCGTGACGGCGCGATATCAACACTTCGTATCGCTTGAAACCACCACGGATCGGCACGCCGATGTGAAAATCCAAGGGACCCAAGGTCGGGACGCCGGTGCGCAGCCCGGCCGCTGCCCGTGCTTCATCGTGTAGGAGTTTCCTTGGATCCGATACTTGCCCAACTCTCGACCTCGCTGCCCGCCGCGAAGTCGATCGAGCAGTTGACCCGCCCACTGCTGGATATGCTGGGCTCCGTGACGGGTCTCGAATCCACCTACCTCACCGCCATTGATCTGGCGCGCGACGTGCAGCAGGTCCGCTACGCCCGCAACGCAGGCAGGATGAACATCCCCGAAGGCTTGACCGTGCCGTGGTCGGACACGCTGTGCAAGCGCGCGCTGGACGATGCGCGCATGGCCACCAACGAGGTGGCTGATTGCTGGGGCGACGCCGAGGCCGCCCGCCAGTTGGGCATCCAGACCTACATGAGCGCGCCGGTGCGTGGCAACGATGGCGAGCTGCTGGGCACGTTGTGCGCGGCCAGTGCCGAGCGCCGCCCCATCAACGACGAATCCCAGACGCTGTTGCGCCTGTTTTCCAATCTTGTGGCGGGATTCATCGAGCGCGAGAAGCTTGTGAAGTCGCTGCAGCAGGCCAATGAGCAGCTGGTGACCTTCGCGCTGACGGACAGCCTGACCGGACTGCCCAACCGCCGGGCGGTGTTCGACCAGACCGACCGCCTGTTGGCGGCCGCCTCGCGCGAGCATGGCAGCGTCCTGCTGGCCGTGGTGGACCTGGACGGTTTCAAGCAGATCAATGATCGCCATGGGCACCGTTGCGGCGACATCTTCCTGCAGGAAATCTCCCGCCGCCTGCAGGCCGCGGCACGCGTGTCGGAAATGGTCGCGCGCATCGGGGGCGATGAGTTCCTGGTGGTGGGGGCCGGTCCCGCCATGCGCGGCATCGTGGGGGCGAAAGCGGGAGGCCGCATCACGCAGGGCGAGCCCGCGGAGGCCGCGGCGCGCTGGCAGGAACGCCTGACCGAGGCAACGGTCGGCGAGTTCAAGCTGGACGATGACGTCGTCCGCTACGACGGCGCCAGCGTGGGCGTGGTGGCCGTGGGGCCGGCAGGCATGTCGGCGCAGACCGCGATCCGCGAGGCCGACGAACTCATGTACGAGGTCAAGCGCAAGCGCAAGGCCGCCATCGGCGAAGCCCCGCGCCAGGACGAGCCCCGCGGCGACTGAGCGCCGGCACGCGGGCGGCGTGCGGGCGCCTTCAGGCCGCCGCGCGCGCGGGCGGAGCCAGGAAGGTCTGCTCCAGCCAGTGGATGTCGTACTGTCCCGCGGCAATGTCGGGGTCGGCCGCCAGCCTGCGCAGCAAGGGCAGCGTGGTCTTCACGCCTTCGATGAGGCATTCGTCCAGCGCCCGCCGCAGCCGCGCCAGGCATTCCGTGCGATCCCTGCCGTGCACGATCAGCTTGGCGATCAGGCTGTCGTAGTAGGGCGGAATCTCATAGCCGGTATAGATGGCCGAGTCCACGCGCACGCCCAGGCCGCCGGGCGCGCGGAACTGCGTGACCCGGCCCGGCGAGGGCAGGAAGGTGTCGGGATCTTCCGCGGTGATGCGGCATTCGATGGCATGCCCCTGCGAGCGGATCTCCTGCTGCGTGACCGACAGGCCCAGCCCTGCCGCGATGCGCAGCTGTTCGATCACCAGGTCCACGCCCGTGACGGCTTCCGTGACCGGATGCTCGACCTGCAGGCGCGTGTTCATCTCGATGAAGTAGAACTCGCCGTTCTCGTACAGGAATTCGATGGTGCCCGCGCCGCGATAGCGCATGGCCGACATGGCCTGGGCCACGATGCGCCCGATGCGTCCGCGGCTTTCCGGCGTCAGGGTGGGCGCATGCGCCTCTTCCCAGACTTTCTGGTGGCGCCGTTGCAGCGAGCAGTCGCGCTCGCCCAGATGGATGGCGCCGCCCTGGCCGTCACCCAGCACCTGCACTTCGATGTGCCTTGGCTGGGCCAGGTATTTCTCGATGTAGACCGTGCCGTCGCCAAAGGCGGATTGCGCCTCGGCACGCGCGGCGGCCAAGGCCTGGCGCAGCTCGCCGGCCTGGCGGACCACCTTCATGCCGCGTCCGCCGCCGCCCGCCGACGCCTTCACGATGACGGGGTAGCCGATCTCACCGGCCAGGCGCGCGGCCTCGTCATCGCTGTCCACCGCGCCAGCCGAACCCGGCACCACGGGGATGCCCAGCTCGCGCGCCGTGCGCTTGGCCTGGACCTTGTCGCCCATCAGCCGGATGTGCTCGGCGGTGGGGCCGATGAAAGCGATGCCGCGCGTCTCCAGTTCCCGGGCGAAGGCGGCGTTCTCGGAGAGGAAGCCGTAGCCGGGATGGACGGCCTCGGCGCCGGAGATCTCGCAGGCGCTGACGACGTTGGCGATGTTCAGGTAGCTGTCGCGTGAGCTGGGCTTGCCGATGCAGACGCGCTCGTCGGCCAGGCGCACGTGCAGCGCCTGGGTGTCGGCGGTGGAGTGCACCGCCACGGTACGGATGCCGAGTTCGCGGCAGGCGGCCATGACCCGCAGCGCGATCTCGCCGCGATTGGCGATGAGGACCTTCTTGAACATGGCGGCCTCAGTCCAGGACGACCAGCGGCTGGTCGAACTCGACACCCTGGCCATCGGCCACCAGCACCTCGGCCACGCGGCCGTCCTGCGGCGCGGTGATGTGGTTCAGCGTCTTCATGGCCTCCACCACCAGCAGCGTCTGGCCTTCCTTGACCGTGTCGCCCACCTTTACGAAAGGGCCTTCGCCGGGGGCGGGGGCCAGATAGGCGACGCCGACGAGGGGAGCGGTGACCTGGCAGGTCTTCGCCGGGGCAGGGAGGGAGGGGCTGGCCGCTGGCGGCGTGTCTGCGACAGGCCCGGCGGGCGTGGCAATCGCGGCGGGCAGGGAGGACGAGCTCGGCGCACTGGAGGCAGGCTGGCGGGCCAGCCGCAGCCGGCAATCCGCGCGGGCAATCTCCAGCTCACCCAGCTGGGTGTCGCGCAGCAGCAGGGCGAGTTCGCGCAGCAGCGGCAGGTCGACGTCGGAAGCAGCAATGGTCATGGCTCGGCACTCACGTTCAGACGAGGCCCGGCAGATACGTGACGATCTGCGGGAAGAAGGTGATCAGGTAGACGAAGCACACCATGATCAGGAAGAAGGGCAGGGCCGCGAGCGCGATGCGGACCATCTTTTCCTTCGTCAGCCCCTGTATCACGAACAGGTTGATGCCCACGGGTGGCGTGATCTGCGCCATCTCGATCACGATGATGAGAAAGACGCCGAACCAGATCTTGTCGTAGCCCGCGCCGGTGATGAGCGGGATCACGATGGGCAGCGTCATGACCATCAGCGACATGCCCTCCAGGAAGCAGCCCAGCAGGACGTAGATGAGCAGCAGCAGGGTGATGAGCGCGATCGGGCCCAGCTCCATGCTCCTGATGTAGGCCGAGACGGCCTGCGGCAGGCCCAGGAAGCCCATTGCCACGGACAGGAAGCTGGCCGCCGCGATGATCAGGCCCAGCATGCTGGCGGTGCGCGCGGCGCCGATGCACGATTCCTTGATGACCTTCCAGCTCAGGGAGCGCTCGATCAGCATCACCAGGCAGGTGAGGCCGACGGCCAGCGCGGCCGCCTCGGACGGGCTGGCCAGGCCGGCATACATCGAGCCCAGCACGGCGGCCATGAGGCCCACGAAAGGCAGCAGCGAGGGAATGCCGCGCAGGCGCTCGCCCCAGATGCCCTGGCTGCGTTTCTCTGCCTGCGGCTGCGTGCGCGGCACGAAGAAGGAGGCGATGGCCAGGTAGCCCATGAACATCAGCGCCAGCACGAGGCCGGGGATGATGCCGGCGGCGAAGAGCTTGATCACGGAGGTCTGCGACAGCACGCCGTAGATGATCATGATGATGCTGGGCGGGATCAGGAAACCCAGCGTGCCGGCGCCGGCCAGCGAGCCCATGGACATCGCGCGGTTGTAGCCACGCTTCTCCAGCTCGGGCAGCGTCAGGCGTCCGATGGCCGAGGTGGTGGCGGCGGAGGAGCCCGAGATCAGCGCGAAGAAGGTGCAGCCCAGCACGTTGGTGTGCAGCAGGCCGCCGGGCAGGTTGCGCACCCACGGCTCCAGCGAGGCGAACAGGTTGTTGGTGAAGCGTGAGCGGTACAGCAACTCCGCCATCAGGATGAAGAGCGGCAGGGCCACCAGCTCGGGCGAGGACAGGCCGTTCCAGATGGACTGCGCCAGCAGCTTGTCGACGGGGATGCTGCGGAACAACGTCAGGCTGCCGATGCCCACGCCCATGAGGCTCAGGCTGACCCAGGCGCCCGTGCCCAGCAGGACGAACAGCAGGCCGATGGTGGTGATGATGGCGATAGGCATGATGGAATCCCTTTCAGCTTATTCGGCGGAGACCGACTGGTGCGACCAGTCGATTTCCTCTGGCTGCCTGCACAGCGTCTGCACGAGGCGCAGCACGAGCTGCAGCGTCAGCAGGCAGGCACCGAAGGCCACGGCGCTGGCGGGATAGACCAGCGGAATGTCGTTGACCGTGCCGCTGGTGCGGCCGGTGGCGGCGAAGTTCATGGCGAAACGCACGAGCGCCAGCGAGAGGTAGCCCGAGATCGCCAGGCCGACGATCGTCGACAGGATCTCGAAGGCGCGCGGCGAGAGTTGCTGGATCAGCGTGACGCGGATGTGCCCGCCGGTGCGCAGCGTGAAGGACGCCGCCAGGAAGATGGCGCAGATGTGGAAATAGGCGCCGACTTCCCAGACGAAGGGAAGGCTGGTTCCCAGGAAGTTGCGCGCGATGATTTCCGCGATCTGCATGATGGCGATGCTGAAGAGCAGGGCACCAGCCAGGTACCCCAGCAGCATCGAGAACGTGTCGATGGCATGGCTGATCTTGCGCAGCATGGTTCTACCCGTTTGCGAAGAGGTGGCGTGCCAGCGCGAAAAGCCGCCGTCAGGCGGCTTGCGCCGGAAGGAGGGTCAACGCTTCTCGAAGGCGTCGACGATGGCCCGGGCCTTGGGGTCCATGCGCTTGATGGCGGCTTCGCGGATGGGCACCGTGCGGGTGCTCAGTTCCTCGCGCAGAGCGTCGCTGACCGTGCCCATGATCATGCCGTTGGCGGTCAGCTTGGCGATCATCGCTTCGTCGACCTGGCGGGCGGTGTCCCAGAACCTGGGCTCCATTTCCCTGCCCAGGCGCTCGAGCGTGGCCTGCTGCTCGGCGCTCAGGCTGCGCCAGGCGTCCAGGTTCACGCTGACCAGGTTGGTGTTCCAGGTCTGGCGGATGGGGTAGGCATACTTCAGCAGTTCCCAGAACGAGCCGTCCACCGCCGAGGGCGAGGACGTGCCCACCGCTTCGATGGCGCCCGCCGCCAGCGAGGGCACGACTTCACCCCAGGGCAGCTGCACCGGCACCATGCCCGCGGCGTGGAAGATCTCGGTGGACTGCTTGTCCGACGAGCGGATGCGCAGGCCGCGCATGTCCGCGATGGTCTCGATGGGTTTCTTGGTGAAGATCTGCTGTTGCGGCCAGGGGATGGAGAACAGGATCTTCTGGTTGTTCTTCGCGAAGATCTCGTCGAGCAGCGGACGATAGCGCTTGCTGAAGTCCTGCAGGCCCTCGAAGTCCTTGATCAGGTAGGGCTGCGATTCCAGACCCAGCGTCAGGTTCTCGCCCACCTGCTGGTTGAGCAGCATGTCGCCGATGGGCACCAGGCCGTCGCGGATGGCCGACAGCATCTCGGGGCCCTTGAAGCCCAGCGCGCCCGCGGGGTGGGTGGTGATCACCACCTGGCCCTGGGTCTGTTCCTTGACCTGGGCCGCGTACTGTTCGACGCTCTTGACGATGTAGTTGTCGGCGGGCCAGGCCAGCGGCAGGTCCCACTGGGTGGCGGCGTGAGCGGCGCCCTGGGCGGCAAGGCCCAGGCAGGCGGAGGCAAGCAGTGCGGAAATGCGGTTCATGTGTTTCTTCCCTTGTTTTGTGTCGCGCTGGATCTTTTATCGCGCCTTGGTCGCGCGCGGTCGCGTGGCTGGGGCGGACTGGGCCGGCTTGCGCCGGCCTGCCCGTCTGATTGGTGTTTGTCTCCCGCCAGCCCTTATTCCGCCTTGCTGTAGGCGCTGACATAGCGCCCTTCGCGAATGCTGAGCAGGATCTCGTCTTCCTTGCGCGCCTGGGCCTCGACGGCCTCGATCAGCGTCTCGGCTTCGGCCGGGCTGACGACGACCACGCCGTCTTCATCGCCGACGATGATGTCGCCGGGTTGCACGACCATGCCGCCGATGCTGACCGGCACGCCGATGTGGCCGGGGCCGCTCTTGTAGGGCCCCACGTGGATGGCCGCGCGCGCGAAGACAGGGAAGCTGCCCGCAGCGATGGCGCCGCTGTCGCGGATCGCGCCGTCGATGATCATGCCGGCGGCACCGCGGTGCTGGGCGATGCTGCTCATGATCTCGCCGATCAGCGCGCGGCTGGTGTCGCCGCCGCCGTCGACCACGATCACGTCGCCAGGCTGGATCTGGTCCAGCGCCTGGTGGATGGTGGCGTTGTCGCCGGGCCGGGTCTTCACGGTCAGCGCGCGGCCGACCATGATGCCGGTGACGGCGTGGAAGGGGCGGATGCCCACGCCGCCTGGCAGGCGCTGCAGGTTGTCGCTGATGAGCGAAGTGGCCACCTTGCGGTAGCGGTCGAGCAGGGCGCCGGAGACGGCAGGACGGGTATCGGACATGGTGGCGTTCCTGGTGGGTCTGGTTGAAAGAGGCGTTCAGGCGAGACGGGCGCAGGCCTGCGCCATGCGCGCGCAGCCGCGCTCGATGGTCTGCAGCGAGGTGGCGAAGGACAGCCGCAGGTGGCCCGGCATGCCATAGGCGCTGCCATCCATCACCGCGACGCCGGCTTCGTCCAGCAGGTACATGACCAGGTCGCGGTCATCGGCCACGACCTGCCCGCCGGGCGTGCGCTTGCCCAGCAGCGCCTGCACCGAGGGGAAGAGATAGAACGCGCCTTGCGGCAGGCGGCAGTCCACGCCGGGAATGGCGCTGACGGCCTTGTGCATGACGTCGCGGCGGTGCTCGTAGACCTGCCGGGTTTCCTCGATGAATTCCTGGTCGCCCTTGAGCGCCGTCAGCGCGCCGGCCTGGGCGATCGAGCTTACGCAAGTGGTGCTCTGGCCGATCAGCTTGCCCATGGCGTTGATGAGCGCTTGCGGACCGGCCGCGTAGCCGATGCGCCAGCCGGTCATGGCATAGCTCTTGGAGAAGCCATTGATGAGCAGCGTGCGTGCGGCCAGTTCGGGCGCGGCCGCGACCAGGTTCACATGCCGGTGCTGGTCGTAGGCCAGGTATTCATAGATGTCGTCGGTCATGACCATGACCTCGGGGTGCCCGGCCAGCACGTCGGCCAGCGCGCGCAGTTCGTCGCGGGTATAGATGGCGCCGCCCGGATTGCCGGGCGCGTTCAGCACGACCCAGCGGGTGCGCGGCGTCAGGGCCGCGGCCAGCGCCTGCGGCGTGAGCTTGAAGTCATTGGCAGCAGTGGTGGGCACGACGACGGGCACGCCGTCATAGAGCGTGACGATGTCCGGGTAAGAGACCCAGTAGGGCGCCGGGACGATCACCTCGTCGCCGTCGTCCAGCGTGGCGGCGAAGGATTCGTTGATGAGTTGCTTGGCGCCCGAGCCGACGATGACCTGCGCGGCCGTGTAGTCGTGGCCGGCGTCGCGGCGCAGCTTGTCGGCGATGGCCTGGCGCAGCGGCGCGACGCCCGCGGTGGGGGTGTAGTGGGTGTCGCCGCCACGCATGGCGTCGATGGCGCCCTGCACGATGTGCGCGGGGGTGTCCATATCGGGTTCACCGATGGTGAAGTCGATGATTTCCTTTCCCTGCGCCTGCAGCTCGGTGACGCGTTGCTTGGCCGCGATGCTGGCCGATGGTTGCATGCGGGTGACGCGGCGGGACAGTCTGACCGTCATTCTTTTGGCTCTCTGTGGGTCGACGAGATTGGTTCAAGTACCAAGGAATTCTAGGTATGATGAAAAATTCTAAAAAGCGATAAATTTCGATCCGATTTGATCGTGAAAAAGAATGTCTTGAAAAAATAGGCCATAGAATGCTCTCGCTCAAACAGCTGGAAGCCTTGCACTGGATCGTCGAGCTGGGGACCTTCGAGCGTGCCGCGCAGCGGCTCAGCACGACGCAGTCCACGGTCTCGAAACGGATACAGGACCTGGAGCAGGCCACGGGCCTGGAAGTGTTCGACCGTTCCCAACGCGGCGCGCGGCTCACGCCCAAAGGCGAGGCGCTGCTGCTGATGGGGCGCCAGATCCTCGCCCTGTCGGAGCAGATCCTGGACCTGCAGGCCGGCGGCTCGATGCCCTTGCGGACCTTGCGCCTGGGCGTGACCGAACTGACGGCCTGGACGTGGCTGCCCAAGCTGGTCAGCGCCCTGCAGGCCCGCTATCCGGCGCTGGTGCTGGAGCCGGAGGTGGAGCTGGCGCGGGTGCTGTATGAACGACTGCGGGACGGGCAGGTCGACATGATCATCATCCCCGACACCTTCCGGAATCCGGACGTGATGGCGGTGATGCTGGCCGAGGTCGAGAACGCGTGGATGGCCAAGCCCGGCGTCGTGCGGCCTTCCCGGCCGCTGACCCTGCAGCAGCTGGCAGGCTATCCGGTGCTGACGCAGGGCAAGCGCTCGGGGTCGGGCATGCATTTCAGCCGCTGGCTGAAGTCGCAGGGGGTGGAGATCCCCCGCATGATCGCCAGCGACAGCCTGAACGCCATGCTGGGGATGACCGTGGCGGGCCTGGGCGTGAGCTACGTGCCCGCGGCGTGCTTCCGGTCGCTGGTGGACAGCGGCAAGCTGGAAGAGCTGCGTGTGTCGCCGTCGTTGCCGCCGGTGCCCTACACGGCGATGTACATGCTGGACCGGCCGACGTCCTTCATCGAGGAAGTGGCGGACCTGGCCAAGAGTGTGTGTGACTTTTCGAGGCCTTTCCAGGCCTGATGCTGGTGAACCCGTCCATGGGGCGCAGGCCGCGCCGCCGTGGTGAAAGAGGATGATCTGTGGCTGCCGCTCACGCAAGCGAAACTGATTCGGACACCGCGCCGCCGGGCTACACCCGGCAGGGAGAGTGCGCGCTGCTGTTCGACCCCAACCCCGACGGCGCGCTGGACCTGGTCCTGCAGCAGCGCCTGTGGTCCCTGGCCGACACGCTGAAGGCCGATGCGGCCGTGCGCGAAGTGGTGCTGGGCATGAACAACGTGCTGGTCGTGTGGCGCGAGCCCGTGGCGGCATTGGGGCCTGAAGCCGAAAGGCTGGATGCGCTGTGGCGCGACAGCACGCCGCGCGAGGGCGCGGGGCGGGTCGTGGAGGTGCCGGTGTCCTATGGTGGCCCGGAGGCCGAGGACCTGGCGCATGCCGCCGAACACGCGGGCCTGTCGCCGCGTGACTATGCCGAGCGGCATGCGGCGGGCGACTACGTGGTCTATGCCCTGGGCAGCCAGCCCGGTTTCGGCTACCTGGGCGGCCTGCCGCCCGAGCTGGCCGTGCCACGCCGGCGCGTGCCGCGGCCCAGCGTGCCGTCGGGCGCCATCATGATCGGCGGCGGGCAGGCGGGCATCCAGTCGCGCACCACGCCGTCGGGTTGGCACGTCATCGGCATGAGCACGCTGCAGTGCTTCGACGCGCGCGCCGAGCCGCCCGTGCTGCTGGCGCCGGGGGACCGCGTCCGCTTCCAGATCAAGGAGATCCGGGCATGATCGAGATCGTGCAGGCCGGCTTTCATACGTCGGTGCAGGACCCGGGCCGCCATGGCCTGCGCAGCAGCGGCATCGGCCAGAGCGGCGCGATGGACGGCTGGGCGCTGCGCCTGGTCAATGCGCTCATCGGCAACGCGGCCGATGCCGCGGCCATCGAGATCACGCTGGGCCGCAGCGCCTTTCGCTTCCAGGCCGATACGGTCTTCGCGATAGGCGGCGCCGACGGCGCGGCCATGCTGGACGGCACCGCCTTGCCGAACTGGTGGGTGCGCACCGCGCGGGCGGGCCAGGTGCTGCGCTTCGGCGCGCCGCGCAGCGGCGTGCGCACTTACCTGACGGTGCAGGGCGGCATCGACGTGCCGGCGGTGATGGGGTCGCGCGCCACCGATACCAAGGGCGCTTTCGGCGGCTTCGAGGGGCGCCTGCTGGCCAAGGGCGATGTGTTGTCCGCACGCGGCGCGGCGCCGGCCAGCCAGTCGCCCGGCTTCGGACTGTCGGTGCGCAGGCTCGATCCCTATCCCGAATTGGCCGATGGCGTGCCGGTCATCGACATCCTGCCGGCCACGGCCTGGGCCGACTTCACGGATGAGGCGCATGGGCGCCTGACGGGAGAAACCTGGCAGGTGTCGCCGCAGAGCAACCGCATCGGCAGCCGCCTGGAAGGGCCCGAACTCGTGCCGCGGCGCGTGCGTGAGCTGCACTCGCATGGCATCCTGCCCGGCGTCGTCCAGGTGCCGCCGTCCGGCCAGCCCATCGTGCAGCTGTGCGATGGCAACACCTGCGGCGGTTATCCCGTCATCGCCACCATCATCCAGCCGCAACTGCACCTGTTCGCGCAGCTCGCGCCCGGTGCGCGCCTGCGCCTGCGCCAGACCGACATGGCGGGCGCGCTGGCCGCGCAGGCGTCGCAGCAGGCGCGCCTGGCGGAAATCGAATCCATTGCCGGCGCCGCACGGGCGCGCGCCGGCCTGCCTGGAGCAGCCGCATGAAGACCATCGACATCAATTCGGACCTGGGCGAAGGCTATGGCCGCTACCGGGTTGCCGACGACGAAGCGCTGATGCCGCGCATCACGTCCGCCAACATCGCCTGCGGCTTCCATGCGGGTGATCCGGTCATCATGCGCCGCACGGCCGAACTGGCCGTGGCCAACGGCGTGCGCATCGGCGCGCACATCGGCTATCCCGACGTGCAGGGCTTCGGCCGGCGCGCGGTGAGCTTCGATGCCAAGGAACTGTCGGCGTTGACGCTCTATCAACTGGGCGCGATGCGGGCCATGGCCGACGCCGCGGGCGGGACGCTGGGCCACGTGAACTTCCACGGCGCGCTGGGCAACCTGAGTTTCGCCGACGAGGACGTGGCGCGCGCGGTGCTGCAGGCGGTGAAGGACTACGACCCGACGCTGAAGTACGTGACGCTGCCGTTCACGGCCGCG
The DNA here is from genome assembly GCF_900089455.2 of Orrella dioscoreae. Classification (NCBI taxonomy): domain Bacteria; kingdom Pseudomonadati; phylum Pseudomonadota; class Betaproteobacteria; order Burkholderiales; family Alcaligenaceae; genus Orrella; species Orrella dioscoreae. The sequence continues at coordinate 4,409,781 of NZ_LT907988.1, read as the reverse complement.
GCGCGCGTCGCGGAATCGCTGGGCCTGCAGACGGTGAACTCCTTCCTGGCCGACCGGGCCTATACCCCCGAGGGCCTGCTGGCGAGCCGCAAGCAGCCCGGCGCGATGGTGACCGACACGGCGCGGATCCGCGCGCGCGTGGCGCGGCTGCTGAGCGATGGCGAGATCGAGACCGTGGATGGGTCGGTGCGCAAGATGCCGGTGGATTCCATCCTGGTGCACAGCGATACCGCGGGCGCGCTGGACATCGCCACCGCCGTGCGCGAGGCCATCGACGCGGCGGGATATGCGGTGCGGGCGTTCTAGGCCTCAGCGACCTGACGCACGCTCCGTCTCAGCCATCTCCAGCAGCCATTGCCGGAATTTCTCCAGCGCGGGCTGGCGGCTGCGGCCCGGCGGGCAGCACAGGAAATAGCCGCGCTCGAGTTCGATGGGAAGGTCGAAGGGCACGACCAGGCGGCCCTGCTCGACGACTTCCCGAACCAGGCAGCGCTGCACCAGCGCCACGCCCATGTCGGCGATGGCGGCCTGGATGAGGATGGAGACCTGGTCGAAGCCGCTGACCAGGTTGAGCGCAGGCGGCTGTGCGCCCGCGGCGCGCAACCACTGCGTCCAGTTGCCCGGCGCGGTGGTGTGATACAGCAGGGGCTCGCGCCCCAGGTCGCCAGGCGCTTGCCACTGGGCGCGGGCGGCGCGGTCGGGATGGCAGACAGGCACGACTTCGCGGCCGATGAGATACGTGCAATCCAGTCCTGGCCATTGCCGTTGGCCGATGCCGGTCAGGATGGCGGCGTCGGGGGTGGCGCCCGAGAAATCCTCGTCCTTGCGGTAGGGCACGAAGCGCACCTGCACCTCGGGATGGCGCGCGGCGAAGTCGCGCATGCGCGGCACCAGCCAGACACTGGCCAGCGTGGGCACGCTGGAGAGCACCAGTTCGTTGTGGCCGCGGCCACGCAGGAGCCCCGCGCTGGCAAGTTCGATGGCGGACAGCGGTTCGCCCACCGCCGCCAGCAGGTCGCGGCCGGTCTCGGTCAATTCCAGGCGATGCGCGTCGCGCTTCATCAGCGGCTTGCCGAAGTGCGCTTCCAGCCGCGCCACGGCCCGGCTGATCGCGCCCTGGGTCACGCACAGTTCCTCCGCGGCGCGCGTGAAGCTGCCCGTGCGCGCGGCGGCCACGAAGGCGTGCAGTTCCGACATGGATGGCGAGGCGATGCGCATGGCGGTTTTCCCGTTCTTCTAAGAATGATCTTTGGTAATGATACTGTGCCGGAATGTCGTTTGTCCGGGGGGGCGCGACGGGCGCAGACTACGCCGCTTCCCGTCATTTCGACTGCCGATCCGTCCCCAAGGATGCCCTCATGAAGACTTCCCAGCGCCTGTCGATGTTCGCCCGCGCCACCCTGGCCGCCGGCGTGCTGGCCCTTGCCGGGGCGGCGCAAGCCGAATTCCCCGATCATTCCATCCGCCTGATCGTTCCCTTCGCCGCCAGCGGCACGACCGACCTGGCCGCGCGCCTGGTGGCCGAGTTCGCCGGCCGCGAACTGGGCCAGACCATCGTGGTGGAGAACCGCGCCGGCGCCGGCGGCTCGCTGGGCATGGAGCAGGTGGCGCGCGCCGCGGCTGACGGCTATACCCTGGGCATGGCGACCATGAGCACGCACGGCACCAACCCCGTGGTGTACGCGGGCCGCCTGCGCTACGACCCCATCAAGGACTTCGCGCCCGTCAGCAACGTGGCGACGGTGCCCAGCGTCTTCGCCGTGCACCCCAGCGTGCCCGCCAAGACCATGCAGGAATTCATCGCGTTGGCCAAGGCCGAGCCGGGGAAATACACCTATGCGAGCCCGGGCACGGGGTCGCTGGGCAATGCCAACGTCGAGCACTTCGCCGCGCTGGCCGGCATCCAGCTGTTGCACATCCCGTACAAGGGCGGTGGCCCCGCCATGAACGATGCCATCGCCGGGCAGGTCAACGCCATCACCGACAACCTGCCGTCGGCGCTGGCCCATATCCGCGCCGGCCGCCTGCGCGCGCTCGCCGTGCTGGGCGAGCAGCGTTCGCCCATGCTGCCCGACGTGCCCACCTATGTGGAACTGGGCTACCCGCAGATGGGCGGTGGCGGCTGGTTCGGCATCGTCGCGCCCGCCGGCACGCCCAAGGACGTCGTGGCCAGGCTCAACAGCGCCATCCACGCCGCCATGAAGCAGCCCGAGTTCATCACCAAGATGGAAGAGGCCGGCGCCACGCTGATTCCCGGCACGCCCGAGCGTTTTGGCGAGCAGATCGGCGAGGCCATCCAGCGCTACCAGCGCGCCGCCAAGATCGCCAAGTTCCAGGTGGAGTGAGCATGACCGAACGCAATCCGGCCTATACCTTGCGTGGTCCCGAGGCCGCGCCCATCGCGCTGGTCTGCGACTCGCCGCACAGTGGCGTGGACTATCCGGCTGATTTCGGCCATGCGGTGGACCGCCAGGTGCTGCGCGCGGCCGAGGATACCCACGTCGAGGCCCTGTGGCAGGACGTGCCCGCGGTAGGCGGCACCCTGCTGGCCGCGCATTTCCCGCGCAGCTATGTCGATGCGAACCGCAGCGAGGACGATATCGACGCGGCGCTGCTGGCCGAACCCTGGCCCCAGCCCTTGTCGCCCAGCGAGAAGACGCGCCTGGGCTATGGCCTGATCTGGCGGCGGGTCAATGCCGCCACGCCGATCTATGACCGCCTGCTGTCGCTGGACGAGGTGCAAGGCCGCATCGCACGCTGCTATCGGCCCTACCACGCGGCGCTGGCGAACGCCATCGAGGACACGGCGGCGCGCTTCGGCGGCGTGTGGCATTTGAACCTGCACTCCATGCCGAACAATGCCTATGAACGCCTGCAGATCCAGAGCGCGCATCCGCTGGCCGATTTCGTGCTGGGCGACCGTGACGGCACGACCTGCGAGCCGGCCTTCGTCGACCTGATCGAGCGTGAACTCAAGGCTTGCGGCTATTCGGTGGCGCGCAATGATCCCTACAAGGGCGTGCAGCTGATCGCCAAGATCGGCCAGCCCGCGCGCAAGCGCAACAGCCTGCAGATCGAGATCCGCCGTCCCGTGTACATGGATGAAGCCAGCCGCGAGCGCAGCGCCGATTTCGCGACGGTGCAGCGTGATCTCTCGGGTTTGCTGGGCAAGATCGCGGCCTATCTGCGTGAACAGGCGCCCGTGCCTGCGTCCAAAGCCTGATGTAAAGACGATTCCTGGCTGACGCAGGGCTGATATTGCCCCTGCGCTCGCCTTGCGCAATGCGAGGTGTGACAGTTGGTGACACCCCCGGCCAGTGCCAGACTGGCGCCTTTTCCGCGAGGGAGGGCAAGCATGGGGATTCCGCACAGGCCGGGTCCGGTCTCGGGTCCGGTCCCGGGGCCGGTCGCCGAGCCCGCATTGACGCCACGCGAACGGGAGGTCTTCGCGTACGTGGCGGCTGGCAGGGCCAACAAGGTCATTGCGATCGAGCTGGGCATTTCGATGCGCACGGTGGAAATCCATCGTGCGCGCATCTTCCGGAAATTCTGCGTGCGCAACGCGGCCGAGCTGGCGCGCCGGCTGTACGGCGGGGCCAGCGGCCCGGCGTGGCTCTTGAACGAGGCGGCCTTGCCCTATGGCCGGGAGGCCTATGGCTTCTGCGAGGGACCGTGGTGTCCCTGGCCGCGCCGCGAGCCGTAAGGAAGCGGGGCAGGCGCGGGCGGGAAGGTCCCGCCTTGCGCTGCCGCCGGGCTTCGCTCAGTCGCAGGCGGGCGGGGCGGCCTTGGCCAGTTCGTCGATGGCGTCCAGGTCGGGCTGGCGCGTCAGGCGGTACTCCAGGTTGGGCGACTGGCCACCCACCGAACGCACCTGCAGGACGTTGTTCGCCACCATGAGCAGTTCGGCGCGGGTGTTGCCGTTGGCTTCCTGCACGATCACGCGCGCGGGACGCTCGGGAATGCCGCGCCAGCAACCTTGCTCGACCGCCGGCTTGGCCTGGGCGCCCAGGCTCGTGCTGCGCGCGCGCCAGCGGCCGTTGGGCGAGAGCGTCAGGCTCACGCGCTGGGCCGTACAGTTCAGGGCGGGCGTGAAACACGGCACGGTGCCGAGGAAGGTCAGCGGCTCGGGAATGACGCGTGCGGCCATGGGATTCACCGGGCTCGGCGTTTCGTTGGGCAGCGAGGTGGCGCCCCCCGTGCGGCCGGTGATCGGCGTGTCCTCGGCGATCTGCGTGGTGCGCGCGGGCTGGCCCGGCTGGCCGGGCTGGTCAGGCTTGAGTTCGAGCTGGATCTGCGAAGGCGGGCGCACCGCGCCGCGGCCACGCGAGTCCTGGTATTGGGTCTGCGCGTCGGTGATCGTGCTTTCGGCGGGCGGGTTGTAGTAGCCCGGCTGCGCCTGCTGCGCGCAGGCGCCGGCCAGCAGGGTCACGGCAGCGGCGCCGGCGCAACGGACGAAGACGCGCCCGAGCGGGCGGCGCGACAGGACAGGGTGGGAGGCTTGCTGGCTGGGCATGGAAAGCGTCCGGTTCCGTCGGCGCTGGGCCGACGCGATAGAGGTATGGGAGGGTGGAATGTGCCAGATTTTACGCATATGGCCGGGGTATCGCACTGGTATCATCGCAAGCCATGTGGCAGACGGTGTACCTCTCCCCGGCGTTCGCCGTGTCGCTGGCGGCCTTCCTGGGGGCCATCGCCGGCGGCGGCCTCTGCGCGCTTGCGCATTACCTGCCGCGCAGCATGGAAGCCCGTTGGGCCGAGCAATGCCGCGAGTACCTGGCGTCGCGCGAAGCGACCCTCCCGGGCGAGGCGCCGTCGCCCGACACCGCCGATGACATTCCCACGGCGCATGCCGCCCTGGCGCCGTCCCCCGAACTTTCGGTGCCTCCCTCATGGCCGGCCATGCTGGCCACCGCGCTGGTCTGCGCGCTGCTCTTCGTCTTGTGTGCCTGGCGCTTCGGCGGCACGCCATTGGCCTTGGCAGGCATGGTGCTGCTGGGCGCCTTGCTGCTGCTGGGCCTGATCGATCTCGGGACCTCGCTGCTGCCCGATTCCATCACGCTGCCGTTGCTGTGGGCGGGCTTGCTCGTCAACCTGCAGGGCGGCTTGACGTCGCTGCCGCAGGCGGTCCTGGGGGCGGTGGTGGGGTATCTGTGCCTGTGGCTGCTGTTCCATGCGTTCAAGTTCTGCACCGGCCGCGAAGGCATGGGTCATGGCGACTTCAAGTTGCTGGCGGCGCTGGGCGCCTGGCTGGGGCTGTCGGCGCTGCCCATGCTGCTGCTGGTGTCGTCGATCTCCGGCGTCATCATCGGGCTGACCTTGGTGCGCCTGGGCCGGGCGGCGCGTGGCCAGGCGCTGCCTTTCGGTCCGTACCTGGCCGTGGCGGGCGCGATCACCCTGCTGGGTGGTGGCTACGCGGGCGCTCCCCTGTTCGGCTTGGGCTGACGCCATGGATGCCAACGACCCCGCAAGCGCACAGGGCAAGCTGGCCATCGGCCTGACTGGCGGCATCGGCTCGGGCAAGACGCGGGTGGCCGACCTGCTGGCGCAATGGGGCGCCTCGGTCATCGATACCGACCTGATCGCGCATGCATTGACCGGTCCCGGCGGCGAGGCCATGCCGGCGCTGCGCGACGCTTTCGGTCCGGACATCGTCGCTGCCGACGGCGCAATGGATCGTGCGGCGATGCGTGAACGGGTCTTCGCCGACCCGGGCGCACGCCAACGCCTGGAGGCCGTGCTGCACCCGCTCATCGGCGCGCGCGCGGCCGCCGAAGGCGCCCAGGCCCAAGGCGACTACGTGGTCTACGTGGTGCCCCTGCTGGTCGAGTCTGGCCGTTGGCGCGAGCGCGTGGCGCGCATCTGCGTCGTGGACTGCGAACCCGAGACGCAGGTGGCCCGCGTGCGGACGCGCAGCGGGCTGACGATCGACACCATCCGGCGTATCATGGCAGCGCAAGCGACGCGTGAGGCGCGGCTGGCGGCCGCCGATGATGTCATCGTCAACGTTGCGGCCACCACGCCCCAGGAACTGGCGTCGCGGACTTTCGAACTGCACGAGTGCTGGCGCGAGCTGGCAAGATCTACGCGCCGCAGCGCCTCCTAGCGCGCGGCAACCTTGCGAACCCCCCTCCGGCAAGGCCGGACTCCGACGGGCCATCATCGAGCGTGATCCTTTACGAATACCCTTTCAATGAACGCATCCGGGCCTTCCTGCGCCTGGAGTACCTGTTCGATCGGCTTTTCTTTTTCGCCCAACCCGGAGACGCGCGCCTGCACCAGGCGGCCGTCATCGCCCTGTTCGATCTGCTCGACGCCTGCGAGCGCGCGGACCTGAAAAGCGCCATCCTTCAGGACCTCGAGCGCCAGCGCACGTCGCTGTCCGCGCTGCGTGACCATCCCGACGTGAACCAGGATGCCCTGCTTTCCACCCTGGGCGAGGTCGAGCGCGTGAGTGCGGCGCTGGCCGCGCAAGGCAAGGTGGGGCAGGCGCTGCGCGAAAACGAATGGCTGGTCAGCCTGCGCGGCCGCCTGGCCGTGCCCGGCGGCGCCACGCAGGTCGACATGCCTTCCTATTTCGCCTGGCAAAGCAAGCCGGAGTCCGTGCGCCACGGCGACCTGCAGCGCTGGATCACGCCCATGCAGCCGCTGTCCGAGGCGCTCAACATGGTGCTGCAGCTGCTGCGCGGCGCTGGCCGGCGCAAGGACATTGCCGCCGAGCAGGGGGCCTACCAGGAAATGCTGGGCGGCAAGATCCACCAGCTCCTGCGCGTCTGGGTCGACGACAGCCTGGGCGTGTTTCCCGAGATCAGCGCCAACAAGTACATGGTGTGGATCCGCTTCTCCACCCAGGATGGGGAGTTGAAACCCCAGCAGGTCTCGCGGACGGTGCCCTTCAGTCTGGCGTTGTGCGGCGGGGGCTGAGCGGCCCCGTTTCCGGCGCCAGGTCCCCATCCCAGCCGCCCCCAAGCGCCGTCATCAACTGCACGCTGGCCTGCAATTGCGTGCCCTGCAGCTGCAACAGCGTGCGGCGCGCGGTCAGCGTGGTGTTCTGCGCCACCGCCACTTCCAGGAAGGTCACGATGCCTTCGCGATAGCGATTGGTGACCAGCGTCTCGTTCTCTTCCGCCAGCGCCACCACGCGGCGTTGCTGCACGATCTCGGCTTCCATGGTGCGCAACAGCGCCAGCGCGTCTTCGGTTTCGCGCAGGCCGTCCAGCACCGTCTGGCGATAGCGCGCCACCTGTTCGTCGTAGCTGGCCGTGGCCTGTGCCAGGGCGGCCGAGCGCGCGCCGCCGTCGAAGAGCGAGAGCGCCAGCGCCGGGCCCAATGACCACACCCGATAGGGGGCCGAGATCCAGTCGGCGAAGTTGTTGTGTTGCAGGCTGCCCGAGGCGCTGAGCGTCAGGTCCGGGAACCAGGCGGCTTCGGCCACGCCGATGCGCGCGTTGGCGGCGGCCACGGTGCGCTCGGCCGAGGAAATGTCGGGCCGGCGTTGCAGCAGCGTCGAGGGCAGCGCCTGCGGAATGGCAGGCAGGCGCGGCAGGCCGTCGACGCGGGGCAGCGAGAAATCGGACGGCACGCGGCCCACCAGCACGGCGATGGCGTTTTCCTGCTGGGCGCGCTGCCAGTCCAGGTCGCGCAGTTGCACGCGCACCTGTTCCAACTGGGTTTCCGCCTGGACGACGTCGGCGCGTGCGGTCAGGCCTGCCTCGTACTGGTTGCGGGTCAGCGTGAACGAGCGCTCATAGGCCTGCACCGTCTGGCTGAGCAGCACGGCTTGCTGGTCCAGCACGCGCAGCTGGAAATAGGCCAATGCCAGGGAGGATTGCGCGGACAGGCGCGCGGCGGCAAGGTCCGCCGCGCTGGCTTGCGCCGTGGCGCGGCCGGCTTCCACTTCGCGGCGTACCCTGCCCCAGATGTCGGGCAGCCAGGAGGCGGTCAGGCCGGCCTCATAGCGCGTGCCGGCGTTGCTGCCGGACCCTTGCCCGCCGCCATTGCCGCTGCTGCCGCTGCGGCTGGCGGATGCCGAGGCGCCCAGTGTCGGGAAGAAGCCTGCGCGCGCGCCGTCGGAAAGCGCCAGCGCCTGCCGGTAGCGGGCCTCGGCCTGGGCCAGGTTCTGGTTGGACACGTCGATGTCGCGCACCAGCGCGGACAGCGTGCCGTCCTGGTAGCGCGCCCACCACTGATCGTCCCGCATGACCTCGGCCGGCTCGGCCAGGCGCCAGCCGTCCAGCTGCTTGAACTGGGCGGACATCGGGGTGGCGGGGCGCTCGTAGTCGGGGCCGATGGCGCAGCCGGCCAGCAGCAGGGGCAGGGCCAGCGCGGCCGGATGAAGGCGCAGGGAGAGTCGGGGCAGTCGCATCATTGTTCGCCTTGCGGCAGGGCAGCCGGCGCGGGCGCGGCGGGTTCGCGGCGCGCCCGCAGGCGGTCCAGGTAAAGGTAGACCACGGGGGTGGTGTAGAGCGTGAGCAGTTGGCTGACGGCCAGGCCGCCGACGATGGCGATGCCCAGCGGCTGGCGCATCTCGGCGCCGTCGCCCGAGCCCAGCACCAGCGGCAGCGCGCCCAGCAGGCCGGCCAGGTTGGTCATCAGGATGGGCCGCAGGCGCATGCGCGCCGCCTTGTAGATGGCGCGCAGGGGCGACAGGCCTTCGCGGCGCTGGGCGACCAGCGCGAAGTCGATCATGAGGATGGCGTTCTTCATGACGACGCCGATCAGCAGGAACAGTCCCAGCAACGCGATGAGGGTAAATGGCGTATTGGTGAGCCGCAGCGCGAGCAAGGCGCCGATGCCGGCGGACGGCAGCGTGGACAGGATGGTGATGGGATGCAGCAGGCTTTCATAGAGCACGCCCAGCACCAGGTAGACCGCGATCAGCACGCCCAGGATCAGCAGCGGCTGGGTCTCGGCGCTTTGCACGAAACTGGAGGCCGTGCCGCCCATGCGCGCCTGCACGGCGGTGGGCAGCATGACCTCCGCCAGCGCGCGCTGCACGCCTTCGATCGCCTGTTCCAGGGCGACGCCTTCCGCCGCGGAGAAGCTGATGTCGGCGGAAGCGAACTGGTCCGTGTGGCTGACGCGGTCGTTCACCTGGCTGTACCGGTAGCTTGCGACCGCGGACAGCGGGATGCGCGTGCCGTCCGCGGTCAGGATGAGCAACTGGTTCAGGACCGTGGGCGACTGCGTGTATTGCGGCTCGACCTCCATCACGATCCGGTACTGGTTCAGCGTGCTGTAGAGCGTGGCGACCTGGCGTTGGCTGAAGGAGTTGTTCAGCACCTGCGTGATGGTGTTCATGTCCACGCCCAGCCGGCGCGCGGCTTCGCGGTCGATGTCGAGCGTGATCTGCTGGGTCCCTTCGCCAGGGCCGCCGTCCACGTCCGTGATCTCCGGCACGTTGCGCATGGCTTCCAGGACGCGCGTTTCCCATTGGCGCAACAGGTCCAGGTCGCCGGAGAGCAGGGTGAGCTCGTAGCTGCCCGAATTGTCCGACAGGTTGGGCATGCGCAGGTCCTGGTTCACGTTGAGGAACAGGATCCCGGCAGGCAGCGCGGGCTGCGAGGTGCGCAGGCGGGCGACCACTTCGTCGGCCGACACGCGTTCGGCCCGAGGCTTCAGGCGCACGTCGATGCGGGCGTTGCTGATGCCGCGATCCCCCCCGCTGCTGCCGACCACGTCTTCCACGGCGGGATCGGCCAGCAGCAGCTGGCGATAGATCTCCATCTTCGGCAGCATCGATTGATAGGAGGCGCCATCGTCACCGCGCACGAAGGCGCGCAGCTGGCCGGTGTCCTGCTCGGGCAGGAAACCCTTGGGTATCGCGATGTACAGCGTGACGTTCAGCGCCACCACGCCGACCAGGATCAGCAGCACCCATGGCGCGCGCCGCAGGCTCCAGCGCAAGCTGCGGGAGTAGCCGTCCAGCAGCCGTCCGAACAGGCGCTCGCTGGTTTCCTGCAGCCGGTTGCGGCGCTCGGTGCTGTCATGCCTGGGCAGCAGGCGTGCGCAGAGGCTGGGGGTGAGCGTGAGCGAGACCGCCAGCGAGACGACCATCGCGGCAGCCAGCGTGATGGAGAATTCCCGGAACAGGCGCTCGACGAGTCCGCCCATGAAGAGAATGGAGACGAACACCACGATCAGCGCGACGTTCATGGCCAGCAGCGTGAAGCCCACTTCGCCCGCCCCGCGCATGGCGGCGCGGAAAGGCGTCATGCCGCGTTCGATGTGGCGCTGGATGTTTTCCATGACCACGATGGCATCGTCCACGACCAGGCCCGCTGCCACGATGAGCGCCATCAGCGACAGGTTGTTCAGCGAGAACCCGTACAGGTACATGATGGTGAAGGTGCCGATCAGGGACACCGGGATCGCCACGCTGGGGATCAGCGCGGCGCGCAGGCTGCCCAGGAATCCCAGGACCACCAGCACCACCAGGCCCGCCGCCAGCAGCAGCGTGATCTGCGCCTCGTGCAGCGTGGCGCGGATGACGGGCGAGCGGTCCAGCACGACCTTCAGTTCGGCCGAGGCGGGCACCAGCGCATGCAAGGCGGGCAGTTGGGCATTGATGGCGTCGATGGTCTCGACGATGTTGGCGCCCGGTTGGCGGCTGACCTCGATGCTGACGGCGGGTTCATTGTTGTGGAAACCGCTGGAGTAGCGGTTTTCCACCGAATCCGTCACCGTGGCGATGTCGCCCAGGCGCACCGCGCGGCCGTCGATGTAGCGGATGATGAGCGGCCGGTATTCCTCGGCGCGGCGCAGCTGGTCGGAGGTCTGGATCTGCCATTGCAGGTCGTTGCCGACCAGGTCGCCCCGCGGGCGCAGCGGATTGGCGTCGGTCAGGGCGCGCCGGACATCGTCCAGCGCGATGCCATAGGCAGCCAGCGCGTTGGGGTTCAACTGCACCCGCACGGCGGGCAGCGAAGCGCCGCTGACGGTGACGTCGCCCACGCCGGGAACCTGCGCGATCTTCTGCGCCAGGATCGTCGAGGCGACGTCGTAGAGCTTGCCGCGCGACAGGTCGCGCGAGGACAGCGCCAGCGTCAGGACGGGGGCCTGCGAGGGATTGATCTTGCGGTACGACGGCCGCGAAGGCATGCCCGAGGGCAGCGTGGCCTGCGCGGCGTTGATCGCCGCCTGCACGTCGCGGGCGGCATCGTTGATGTTGCGGTCCAGCTCGAATTGCAGCATGACCGTGGTGGATCCGGTGTTGCTGGACGAACGCAGCGCCGTCACGCCTGCGATGGACCCCATGGCGCGTTCGAGCGGCGCAGCCACCGTGGACGCCATGGTCTCGGGATCGGCGCCGGGCAGGTTGGCGTTGACCACGATGGCCGGAAAGTCGACCTGGGGCAACGGCGCGACCGGCATCAGCCGCCAGGACAGCAGGCCCAGCAGCAGGACCGCGATCGCCAGCAGCAGGCTGGCGACGGGACGCCGCACGAAGGGACGCGACAGGTTCACGGCCGCGCCTCTGCCGGGCGGTCTTGGTCACGCCGGCCGCGGCCGGCGCGCTTGCCCAGGCGGTCGAAGAACAGGTAGACCACCGGCGTGGTGAAAAGCGTGAGCACCTGGCTGACGAGCAGTCCGCCCACCATCACCAGGCCCAGCGGCTGGCGCAGTTCCGCGCCCGAGCCCGAGGCGAACATGAGCGGCAGGGCGCCGAAGAGCGCGGCCAGCGTGGTCATCAGGATGGGCCGGAACCGCTGCAGCGCGGCGCGGTGGATGGCTTCCCGCGGTGACATGCCCTCGCGGCGTTCGGCCTCGAGCGCGAAGTCGATCATCATGATGCCGTTCTTCTTCACCAGGCCGATCAGCAGGATGATGCCGATGATGGCGATCAGGTCCAGCTCGCCGCCGCTGATGAGCAGTGCCAGCAATGCGCCCACGGCGGCCGACGGCAGCGTGGACAGGATGGTGATGGGGTGGATGGCGCTTTCGTACAGGATGCCCAGCACGATGTACATCGTGACCACGGCGGCCAGGATCAGCCACAGCGTGTTGGACAGCGAGGCGCGGAAGGCCTCGGCCGCGCCCTGGAACCGGCTCTCGATGGCGGCGGGCATGCCGAGTTCGGCCTGCGTGCGCTCGATGGCATCGACGGCCTGGCCCAGCGAGGCGCCGGGCGCCAGGTTGAAGGACAGCGTGGCGGCGGGGAACTGGCCGACGTGGCTGATGACCAGCGGCGCCGGGCGTTCCTGCACCTGCGCGATGGCCGACAGCGGCACCTGCGTGCCTGCCGAGGAACGGATGTACAGGCGGTCCAGGTCCACCGGCGCATTGGCGTATTCGGGCGCCACCTGCAGCACCACGCGGTATTGGTTGGCCTGGGTGAAGATCGTGGCGATCTGGCGTTGGCCGTAGGCGCTATAGAGCGTGTTGTCGATGTCGGCCATGCTGATGCCCAGCCGGCTGGCGGCATCGCGGTTCACGTCGACGTAGGCCTGCAGGCCCTGTTGCTGCAGGTCGCTGGCCACGTCGCCCAGCTCGGGCAGTTCGCGCAGGGCCGCCACCAGTTTGTCCGACCATTCGGCCAGCAGCGTGGCATCGGGCGTGGTCAGCGTGAATTGGAACTGCGTGCGGCTGACGCGGTCCTCGATGGAAAGCTCCTGTACCGGCTGGGTGTACAGCGTGATGCCGGGCACGTCCAGGGTGCGTTCGGTGAGCCGCGCCAGGATATCGTGGATGGGCGCGCTGCGCGCGCCGTGCGGCACCAGGTTGATCAGCATGCGGCCGGTGTTGATGCTGGCGTTGGTGCCGTCCACGCCGATGAAGGACGACAGGCTCTGGACGTCGGGGTCCTTCAGGATTTCCGCGGCCAGCGCCTGCTGGCGCTGGGACATGGCGGCGAAGGACGAGGCCTGCGGCGCTTCGGTGATGCCCTGGATCACGCCGCTGTCCTGCACGGGAAAGAAGCCCTTGGGCACCAGCACGTAAAGCACGCCGGTAAGCGCCAGGGTGACGACCGTGGCAAGGAGCGTCAGGCGCTGGCGCGCCAGCACCCAGGCCAGCGCGTGGTCGTAGCGGTCGATGACGTGGTCGAGGAAGCCCTTGCTGCCCTGGCCGTGGGTGAGGTCGGGCAGCATGCGCGAGCACATCATGGGCGTGAGCGTGAGCGACACCACCAGCGAGATCATGATGGCCACGGCCAGCGTGATCGCGAATTCGTGGAACAGGCGTCCCACCACGTCGCCCATGAAGAGCAGCGGGATCAGCACCGCGATCAGCGACAGCGTCAGGGAGATCAGCGTGAAGCCGATCTGCGAGGCGCCCTTCAGCGCTGCCTGCATGCGGCTCTTGCCCATTTCGCGGTGCCGGGCGATGTTCTCCAGCATGACGATGGCGTCGTCCACCACGAAGCCCGTGGCGATGGTGAGCGCCATGAGCGTCAGGTTGTTGATCGAATAGCCGGCCAGGTACATGACGCCGAAGGTGCCTATCAGCGACAAGGGCACGGCGATGCTGGGGATGATGGTGGCGGCGGGGTTGCGCAGGAACGCGAAAGTGACCAGCACCACCAGGAAGACGGCGAAGACGAGTTCGAGCTGCACGTCGCGCACCGAGGCGCGGATGCTCTGCGTGCGGTCGGTCAGCACGTCGACCTGCACGGCGGCGGGCAGGCCGGCGGTGATCTGCGGCAGCAGCGCCTGCACGCGATCGACCACCTCGATGACGTTGGCGCCGGGCTGGCGCTGGATGTTGACCAGCACGGCGGGCAGCGCGCCCGACCACGCGGCCAGGCGCGCGTCCTCGGCGCCGTTCTCGATGGTGGCGACGTCGCCCAGCCGCAGCGGCGCGCCATCCTGCCAGCGCAGGATGAGCTGGCGGTATTCCTCGGACGAACGCAACTGGTCGTTGGCCGTCATCATGATGGTGCGCAGCTCGCCGTCGAAGCTGCCCTTGGGCTGGTTGACGTTGGCCGCGTTGATGGCGGTGCGCACGTCTTCCATGCTGAGGCCGTAGGTGGCCAGCGCGCCGGGGTTCACCTGGATGCGGAAGGCCGGGCGCTGGCCGCCGGCCAGGCTGACCAGGCCGACGCCGGACACCTGGGCCAGGCGCTGGGCCATGCGCGTGTCGATCAGGTCGTAGACCTGCGGCAGCGGCAGGGTGGCCGAGGTGACGGCCAGCGTGAGTATGGGCGTGTCGGCGGGGTTCACCTTGCGGTAGACCGGTGGCGCGGGCAGGTCCGACGGCAGCAGGCTGCCCGCCGCGGCGATGGCGGCCTGCACTTCCTGTTCGGCCACGCCCATGTCCAGTTCCAGCGCGAACTGCAGCGTGATGACCGACGCGCCGCTGGAACTGCTGGACGACATCTGCTTCAGGCCGGGGATCTGGCCGAAGCGGCGCTCCAGCGGCGCCGTGATGGCGCTGGTGGTGACGTCGGGGCTGGCGCCGGGGTAATAGGTGAAGACCTGGATGGTGGGGTAGTCCACCTGCGGCAGGGCCGCGACAGGCAGCAGGCGCCAGGCCATGAGGCCGGAGATGAGGAGCGCCACCATCAGCAGGACGGTGGCGACCGGACGGCGGATGAAGATGCCGGACAGGTCCATGGGGGGCCGCCTTGGGGTCAGCCGCGGCGCGGGCGGCGCTGCTGCTGTTGCTGGGCCGGCGTGGCGGCGTCGCCTTCACCGGGCGCGCCGGTGGCGGGGCCCGCGGCGGGCGTCTCCGTCACGATGCGGACCACGCGGCCTTCGCTCAGGCGGTCGATGCCCTCGAGCACGACGTTCTCGCCCGCCTGCAGGCCTTCCAGCACGGCCACGCGGCCGCTGTCCGACGGGCCCAGCTTCAACAGCCGCACGGCAGCCTTGTTGTCGGCGGAAATGGCATAGACATAGGGGCCGCGGTTGCCGTACTGCACGGCGTCGGCGGGCACGGTCAGCGCGTCGTCCAGGGTGCGGACCTGCAGGCGCACGTTGACGAACTGGTTGGGGAAGAGGGCGTCGTCCTGGTTGGCGAACTCCGCGCGCAGGCGCAGGCTGCCGGTGCTGGTGTCGATGCGGTTGTCCACCGTGGTCAGGGTGCCGGAAGCCAGCTGGGTGCGGTCATCGCTGTTCCAGGCCTCGACCACCAGCTTGCGGCCGGCGCGCACTTGCGGCATCAGTTCGGCCAGTTGCACCTCGGGGACCGAGAAGATCACCGAGATCGGGCGGGTCTGCGTGATGACGGCCAGGCCGGCGGTGTCGCCGGTGCTGACCAGGTTGCCCTGGTCGACCACGCGCAGGCCGATGCGGCCGGCGATGGGGGCGGTGATGCGCGTGAAGGAGAGTTGCAGCTTGGCGTTGTCGACCTGCGCCTGGTCCGTCTTCTGGGCGCCCTGGTACTGGCGCACCAGCGATTGCTGGCTGTCGAGCTGCTGGCGGGCGATGGAGTCCTGCTTGAAAAGCGTCTGGTAGCGCTTCAGGTCCAGCTCCGCGTTGCGCAGCAGGGCCTGGTTCTGCTGCTGCTGGCCCAGCGCCTGGTCCAGCTGGACCTGATAGGGGCGCGGGTCGATCTGCGCGAGCAACTGGCCGGCCTCGACCTGCTGGCCTTCCTGAAACAGCAGCTTCGTGAGTTCGCCTTCCACGCGGCTGCGCACCGTGACGGTGTTCAGCGGGGTGACCGTGCCGATGGCGCGCACGCGCATCGTCAGCGGTTCGACCACGGCGGGCACGACCCGCACGGGCACGGGACCGGCCCAGGCCGACGGGCCGACGGTGGGCGCCTTGGAGGCGGGCGCGCGGAAAAAGAAGAACCAGACCGCCAGGAGGGCGATCAGGAGGGCGGCCGTCAGGAAGAGGCGGCGCCTGGTGAGGAAGCGTGAAGGCTGCTGCATAGGGGTCGATGTCGCACAAAGCGGCGTTGCCGCGTGGTCCTGCTACAGGGCGAAGCGGGCGGCGGCGCCCCGTTGCAGGGGCGTGCGCCGTGCATTATCGCGTCCGCCGGCGTGTCCGAAAGACAAAACCGGAAATTAGCGATTTCAGCCTGTTGCATCTTGGTGTGACGATCGACGAGGGAAGTTCCTGGGCCTTGGCCTCAGATCAGGCCGCGGATGCCCGCGATGCCATGCGCACCCAGGGCGCGCGCGGTCTCGAAGGTGGTGTCGGACTGGCCGCCCAGCGCCAGGACCGGCATGCCGGCCTGGCGGTTCAGCTCGGCGAAGGTATCCCAGCCCAGCGGCGTGGCGCCGGGGTGCGTGGGCGTGTCCAGCACCGGGCCCAGCACCGCGAAGTCGGCCGCGACCGCGCGGGCCTGGGCCAGCTCGGTCTCGTTGTGGGCCGAGACGCCCACCAGCGCGCCCTCGGGCAGCGCCGGCCTGTCGGTCTGGGCCAGCGCGTCGGCGGCGCGCAGGTGGACGCCGTCGGCCTGCTGCCACCACTCCTTGGGATGCACGCTGTTGACCAGCAGGCGTGCGCCCGCATCATGGCAACGTTGCAGGACGCGTTCGAAGGCGGTGTGCAGCGAGACGGCGGCGGGGCCGCCCGGCCAGTGGGGCTCGCGCAATTGCACGAGTTTCAGGCCGTTGGCCAGCGCGGCGTCCAGCCGCTGCAGGAACGCGGGCAGCCCTTCGGGCGTGCCGATGTCGCTGATGCCGTAGCGGTCGGGCTGCAGCAGCCAGCGCAGCGGCGGATAGGCGGCGGGCAGCAGGTGGTCCATTTCCAGCGCCTTGGCGGGCGGGATCCACATCAGTTGCTGGCCCTCGCGGCCGGTGGGTTCGTTCGTCCAGCCCGTGACGATGCAGAAGGCCAGGCGCACGGTCGTGTGCGGATAGACGTGGATGTAGGTCACCCACGGACGGGCTTGCGTGACCGCGATGCCCAGTTCCTCGTCCAGTTCGCGGGCCAGCGCCTGCATGACGGACTCGCCCGGCTCGATCTTGCCGCCCGGCAGTTCCCACCAGCCCGGCCATGCCTTGCCCGTGGGGCGGTCGCCCAGCAGCAGCGCGCCGTCTTCGCGCAGGATGAGGCCAACGGCCACGTCGACAATCTTTTCAACCATGCTGAGCTGCCCAGTCACGTGCGAATTGCAGGGCCACGCGGCCCGAGCGCGAACCGCGTTCCAGCGCCCATTGGAGCGCGCTGGCGCGGCTGTCCTCGATGGCCTGGGGCGGGCAACCGAGTTCCTTCAGCCAGTGGCGCACGATGTCCAGGTAATCGTCCTGCTTGAAGGGATAGAAGGACAGCCAGAGGCCGAAGCGCTCCGACAGCGAGATCTTTTCCTCGACCGTCTCGCCGGGATGGATTTCGCCATCGGGCTGGTGACGGGCCTGCAGGTTCTCGCTCATGTATTCCGGCATCAGGTGGCGCCGGTTGGAGGTGGCATAGATCAGCACGTTGTCGCCGGCCGAGGCCACCGAGCCATCCAGCACCGATTTCAGCGCCTTGTAGCCCGCCTCGCCTTCCTCGAAGGACAGGTCGTCGCAGAACACCAGGAAGCGCTCGGGGCGGTGGGCCACCAGCTCGACGATGTCGGCCAGGTCGCCCAGGTCCGACTTGTCGACCTCGATGAGGCGCAGCCCGGCGTCGCCGTGGGCGGCCAGCATCGCCTTCACCAGCGAGCTCTTGCCGGTACCGCGCGCGCCGGTCATCAGCACGTTGTTGGCGGGCAGGCCCTTCAGGAAGTTGACCGTGTTGCGCTCGATGATCTCTTTCTGGCGCTCGATGTGCTGCAGGTCGTCCATCTCGATGCGGGCGACGTGGCGGACCGCGTCCAGCCAGCCGCGCGAGCCGCGGCGGCGCCAGCGGTAGGCGTGGGCATTCCAGTCGATGTCCGGCGGGGCGGGCGGCAGCCAAGCTTCCAGCTGCGACAGCACGCGCGAGGCCTGCGCCATCAGGGCGGCCAATTCAGGTGGGGTCTGCGTAGGGGAGGTCACGGTGCTTGAGGCGTCAACAAGAGCCGGCGCTGCGCGGCATGCGCAAGGCCTGGCGATTCCAAAAACGAAGCCGCCGGAGGGCGGCTGTCGTGGGCATGATGCCCGGGAAGGATAACAAATATGTGAGGCCGCCACGGGCCGGTCACGCGGGGTGGCCGGCCGGTGGCGGCGGCACGCAGCCGAAGGCGCGGCGTGGCAGGTCGTTCAGGCTGCCCGGGGCTGTGCCTGCCCGGCCCAGGCGGCTTCCATCTCGCGCCGGAATCGCACGGCCTGGCTGGCGTCGTCGAACTCCACGTCGCGCCAGCGTACGGGCTGGCCGGCGGGCACGTCGGCCTTGAGCTTGACCTTGTGGGCCAGCCCCAGCGGCAGGTAGCCGCCGGCCACCGATTCCCTTGCGGCCATCAAGCGGCCATAGACGGTGAAGCCGCCTTCACCGTCCAGCACCTCGCCGGCGCGCAGCGCCCGCTTGCTGGTGGCCACCACGTCGCCGTGCCAGTCGATGGGCGCGCCCGTGGGTTCGCCGCGTACGCCCACGCTCGCCACGCTGATGCCCAATTCCAGCCCGATCAGGTGATAGGGCTTGTAGAGCGCCGAGGTGTTGCCGATGGGATCGGTGACCAGGCCGTATTCCTTGAAGCAGCGCCGCACGTAATCGCTGTCGGCCGCGAACGTCACGTACACCCCCCAGCGTAGGTCGCGGAAGACCGGGCGGCCGTCGCGCTCCACCGAGGAGATGACCTCGACCTGGCCGCGATGGTGCAGCATGCCGCCCTCCTCGCGCGGACGCAGCACGCGGGCCAGGTCGTCCACGCCGCAGGGCGGGAACGCCAGCCCTTGCGGCGCGGGCAGCAGGCCCGTGGCGTTCGACACCGCCGCCATTTCGATGGCGCTCTTGGTGCCGTCCAGGAAGCTGTTGAACATCTGGGCGTTGAAGTCGCCCGCGGCCACCATTTCGGGCGAGAAACCGTAATAGGGCCAGACGGTATCGGGCGTGGAGGCGTGGTACTCGGGCAGGTATTTCGTGCCCTTGCCGGCGGCCACGACCTCGAAGCCCGCCGCGCGGGCCCAGTCGACCATCTCGCAGATGAGCGCAGGCTGGTCGCCGTAGGCCAGCGAGTAGACGATGCCCGCCTGTTCGGCGCGGCGCGCCAGCAGGGGACCCGCCAGCGCGTCGGCCTCGACGTTGACCATCACGATGTGCTTGCCGTGTTCGCAGCAGGCCAGCACGTGAGCGATGCCGGCGGCGGGGCTGCCCGTCGCGTCGATCACGATGTCCAGGTGCGGCGAGGCGATCATGGCCATCGCGTCGTCGGTCAGGTGCACGCCGCCGCCGCGCGCGCCGTCCTCGAAGGACTTCGCGTTCAGTTCGCCGGCCTCCCAGCCCACCTTCTCCAGCGCGGCGCGGGCGCGCGGCGGGGCCAGGTCGGCCACCGCCACCAGGCGCACGCCCGGTGTGCGGCGGACCTGGCTCAGGTACATGGAGCCGAACTTGCCGGCGCCGATCAGGCCCACGCGCAGGGGCTTGCCCTCGGCCTCGCGCTGTTGCAGCTTGCGATGCAGGTTCATCAGGCAGCCTCCGCCAGGCGGTCTTCGGACGTGACGGCGGCCGAGGCCGGCGTGCCCTTGGCCCACGGCAGGTCCACCGGATAGCTGCGGGTCAGGCAGTCGTCGGGCAGGCAGGTGATGGGCGTGAAGTCGCGATGGGCGATCCATTCCACGCGCTTGTGGCGGCGGATGTGGTTCGAGATCGCGCACAGGCTCAGGTAGACGCTGACGCGGTTCCAGGGGCTCAGGTTGCTGCCCGAGGCGTGCACCAGACACGAGTGGAACAGCATCATCGAGCCGGCCGGGCCGGTGGGGGTGACGATGCCGCCATTGCGCCCGCCGGCCTTCTCCACCAGCACGCGGATGTTTTCATTGTTGATGGTCCACAGCGGATAGCTGGTGGTCGTGGTGTCGTGGCCGGCATCCAGCACGCCCAGCTTGTGGCTGCCGGGAATGAACATGAGCGGGCCGTTGGTGGTGTCGACGTCATCCAGGAAGATGGCGACGTTCATGGCGCGCGGCGTGGGCATCAGGTCGTCGTTGAACCAGGTGCCGTAGTCCTGGTGCCACTGCCAGACGTCGCCGTCGAAGGCGTTCTTGCCGTTGATCTTGAACTGGTGCATGTACAGCTCTTCGCCGAACAGCTGCTCGACGGGCTTGATCATGCGCGGATGCCGGGCCAGGCGGGCGAAGGGATCGCTGTACATGTGGGCGGCGAAGTTGGTGCGCACGGCGCCGCTGTGCTTCTCGCGGATGTTCTCCGGGCGGTGCTGCGCATACAGGCGCGGCACTTCGTCGGTCAGCGTCTTGATCTCTTCGCGGCTGAAGAGGCCGGGGAAGAACAGATACCCCCTCTCCTCGAATTCCTCCAGCTGTTGCGGGGTGAGTTGCATGGCGAGTCTCCTAGGAACGTTGTCCGCCGGCTGGCGCCGGTCTGGGCAGGAGCGCGCGGCAGGAGGCCGCGCGCGAGTCAGGCCGAGGCGAGCGCTTGCGCCAGCCTTGGCAAGAGTCCTTCGGCCGCGCGTTCGGCATGCTCGCGCGACAGGGTGGCGGCGTCATGCGCGCGCCCGGCGTTGATGGCTTGCACGATGGCCTGGTGTTCGTCCCAGAGGCCGGCGCGGATGGCATGGGTCTGCAGGACAGCGCCCATGACACGTTCGAGGTGGTGCCACTGCGAGGCCATGACGGTATCGAGCAGCGTGTTGCCGCTGGCGTCGTAGATGGCGTGATGCAAAAGCGTGTCCGCGGCGACCAGCGCGGGCACCTGGCCGCGCCGGATGGCGGCCTGGCCGCGCTCGACCAGCGTATCGGGCAGCGGGGCGGTTTCGCCGGCGGCGATGCGCTCCGCCGCGCGGCGGGCGGCCAGGGCATCGACCTCGGCGCGCAATTCATAGAACTGGCTGACCAGGGAGGGATCCAGGGGGGCGGCCTGCAGGGTGCCGCGGCCATCCGCGCGCACGGCCAGGCCGTCACGTTCCAGTTGGGCCAGCGCCTGGAGCACGGGCTGGCGCGACACGCCGAACTGCGTGGCCAGGTCTTCCTGGGCCAGCCGTTCGCCCGGCGCGATGGCGCCGGACACGATGGCCTCACGCAGCCGGGCGTGGACGCTGTGCGACAGGTCGGGGGTGCTGCGGACGGGCTTGAGCATGGCGGCCTCCGTTTCTGTATTCAGAATACAGAAATCCGGCGCCAGGCGCGAGCACAAGCTGCGCTGCGCCGCAACATCCGGCGCGGCCTGGCGGATCACTGCATCGTGAGCGAGAAGGGCGCGTCGCCGCGGCTTGCGCGTGCTTCGTGGCCGAGCAGCCAGCGCTTGCGGGGAATGCCGCCGCCGAAACCGGTCATCGAGCCATCCGCGCCGATGACGCGATGACAGGGAATGATGATGGCGATGGGGTTGGCGCCGTTGGCCAAGCCGACCGCGCGGCTGGCGCCGGGGCGGCCCAGCAAGGCCGCCAGTTCGCCATAGCTGCGCGTGGCGCCCGGGGCGATGGCGCGCAGCGCGGCCCACACCTGGCGCTGGAATTCGGTGCCGCCCAGCGCCAGCGGGACCGAATCCAGGGCTTGCAAATCGCCGTCGAAATAGGCTTGCAGCCGGGCATCCATGTCCAGGTCGGCCGGGCCGGGCTGGATGTCGATCTGGCGGCGCGGATACTGGCGCCGCAGCAGCCTGCGCAGCCGTTCGCCGTGCTCGGTGAACTCCAGGCCGCGCAGCACGCCTTCGTCGTCGCGCAGGGTCATGATGGTGCCCACGGGCGAATCGTGTTCCTGCAGGCGCAGGCGGAAAAGAGAAAGCATGGGGGCGGGCATCCGCGCATGGTAGCCGTCCTGGCGCCGCGCGGGGCCGGGCATTTACCGCTCGCAACGTTTGCTGGCAGAATCGAACGTGATCGGCGTCTTACCCTGATGCCCCGTCTCGCGGGAAGGCCAGCGCGGCAATCGTGTCTGCGCCTTGCGCCCGACCCAAAGCAGGAGCCCGAATGGCAGTCAAGATACCCGATACCGTCAATGCCCCCGTCTTCCTTACCTCGGCGGGGCTTTCCCTGTTCGTCGTCGTCCTGGCCGTGGCCGCGCCCGCCACCATGCAGGCGGCCATCAACGCCGTGCAGGGATGGATACTTGCCAATGTCAGCTGGTTCTACATCCTGACCGTGGCCATCATCCTGGTGTCGGTGATCCTGCTGGCGATCAGCCGCTACGGGCAGATAAAGCTGGGGCCCGACCACAGCGAGCCTGACTACCGCAACATTACGTGGTTCGCGATGCTGTTCTCCGCCGGCATGGGGATCGGCATCATGTTCTTCGGGGTGGCCGAGCCCATCATGCATTTCCTCGAGCCGCCCGTGGGCGAGGGAGGGACAGTGGCCGCGGCCCGCGAGGCCATGAACATCACGTTCTTCCATTGGGGACTGCATGCGTGGTCGCTCTACGCCATCGTGGCGCTGATCCTGGCCTATTTCAGCTATCGGCACGGCCTGCCGCTCACGCTGCGCTCGGCCCTGTATCCGCTTATCGGTGACCGTATCCACGGGCCCATCGGCCATAGCGTGGACATCTTCGCCATCCTGGGAACTGTGCTGGGCGTGGCAACGTCGCTGGGCCTCGGGGTGTCGCAGATCAACAGCGGTCTGAATCACCTGTTCGGGCTCAGCGTCAGCATTCCGGTCCAGATCGGTCTCATCGTCATCACCTGCGGCCTGGCCACGCTGTCGGTGGCCAGCGGCCTGGACCGTGGCATCCGCATCCTGTCCGAATTGAACCTGGGCCTGGCCGTGCTGCTGCTGGTCTTCGTGCTGGTGCTCGGTCCCACCGTGTTCCTGCTGCAGGCCTATGTGCAGAACACCGGCGCGTATCTTTCCGACATCGTCAGCAAGACCTTCAATCTCTATGCCTACGAGCCCACCGACTGGATCGGCGGCTGGACGTTGTTCTACTGGGGATGGTGGATCGCGTGGTCGCCGTTCGTCGGCATGTTCATTGCCCGCATCTCGCGCGGTCGTACCATTCGTGAGTTCGTCGGGGGCGTGCTGCTGGTGCCTGCGGGTTTCACCCTGTTCTGGATGACGGTCTTTGGCGATTCGGCCATCCACATGGTGCTGTTCGACGGCATAGACTCGCTGGGCAAGACCGTCAGCGCGGACTCGTCGTTGGCCTTGTTCGCGTTCCTCGAGCAATTGCCCTGGTCGACGCTGACCTCGATGCTCGCCGTCATCATGGTCGTGGTCTTCTTCGTGACGTCGGCGGACTCGGGGGCGCTCGTGGTGGACATGCTGGCCTCGGGCGGCAAGGAGGGCACGCCGCTGTGGCAACGCGTGTTCTGGTCGCTGCTGATGGGGGCCATCGCCATCGCATTGCTGCTGGCGGATGGGCTGACCGCCCTGCAGACCGCCACCATCGCCAGCGCGCTGCCTTTCGCCATCGTGTTGCTGGTGTCGACATGGGGTCTCTTCAAGGCGTTGAAGCTGGATGCGGCCAAGCGGGACATCCGCTTCCAGGCGTTGAGCCTGTCGCGTCCCGCGCCACGTGGGGAAAATGCCTGGCAGGGCCGGCTGCGCAACATGATCATGATGCCGCGGCGGGCACACGTGATGCGCTTCATCACGGATACGGTGAAGCCGGCCTGCGAGGAGGTGGCCGAGGAAATGCGCAAGCAGGGCTACGGTGTGCAGGTCAGCGAGTCCGAGGAAGAGGGCGTCATCCTGACGGTCTCGCACGGTGAGCAGCTCGATTTCCTGTATTCCGTCCGGGCGCATGCCTACGTGCGTCCAGCCTTGACCTTGCGGGATACCGAGGACGATTCCGAGGCCCGCAAATATTTCCGCGCCGAGGTGCATTTGCGCGAAGGCGGGCAGGACTACGACATCATGGGCTGGAGCCGGGGCGACGTGATCGGCGACATCCTCGACCAGTACGAACGCCATCGCCATTACCTGCATCGCGTGCGCTGAGGGAAGGGGGGCGGCAAGGCCGTCCCCCTGCGTCACGAAGAGATCACAATTGAGAGGCATTTACGGGTTAGCATAAGAGGAACGTCGCACTAGTCTGTCCCTTTTTAATGTCCGCCCGCGCGTCCTGCGCGGGCTCGTCATGTATCCCGATGTCGCCGATCGATCCCACGCCTTCGCTGCAAGCCGCGCCCGCGCGTGCCCGTCCGCCCTACCTTGCCATGCTGTCCGCCCTGCTGGTGCTGGTGGCCCTGGTGATCTGGGTGGACCTGCCCCTGACCCGCCTGCTGCAAAGCGAGACCTCGCCCGAAGTGGACGACGCCTTCGAGGACATCGGCGATCTGGCGGCCACCAATTTCTTCGTCTTTTCCGCCCTGGCGGTCTACGGCTTCTCGCTGTGGGCCTTGCGCCGCGGCCTGCCTGCCCGTCTCATCGGCTATGACCGCCTGGCACGCGGCAGCCTGCTGGTCATCCTGACCATGGCGGCCGGCGGCATCATCACCGGCCTGCTCAAGCAGATCGTGGCGCGCGCGCGTCCCGACGTGTTCTTCGCCAATGGCTTCTACGGCCTGGGCGAGCCCTTCTCGGGCGATCCCTTCAACTCCTTCCCGTCCAGCCACACGCTGACGGCCTTTGCCGTCGCGGCGGCGCTGGCCCAGGCGGCCCCGCGCTGGCGCTGGCCGCTCTTCGCCATGGCGGCATTGATCGGCCTGAGCCGGCTGGTCAACCTGGACCACTACCTGAGCGATGTGCTGGTGGCGGCGACGGTGGCCATCCTGGCCGCGCGCTGGCTGGCGCCCCGTGTGCTGGATCCGCGCCACGAGTGGGTGCTGCGTGCGCCGTGGGCCTGGCGTCGGCGCGGCTGAGACAGGGGGAAGCCCCCGCAAGCCTGATTCGAACCCGGCCTGGCGCCGGGTTTTTCATGTCTGCGCCGACGACACCCCTGGCGGCAGCGGGGCCACCTCGATCCTGTCCCTGCCATTGCGCTTGGCGCGGTACAGCGCGTCGTCGGCCCGGCGCAACAGCGCATCGGGCTCGGCCTCCCGGTTCGGGCGGGCGCTGGCCACGCCGATGCTGATGGTGCCGAAACCGGTAGGGCTGTCCTGGTGCGGCACGGCCAGCGCGCCCACGGCCGCCCGCAAGGCCTCGGCCACCTGCTGGGCCCCCGCCAAGCCCGTGTCGGGCAGCAGGATCACGAACTCTTCCCCGCCATAGCGTGCCGCCACATCTTCCGGCCGGCGCGCGGCCTGTCGCAGCGACGTGCCCAGCTTGCGCAGGAATTCGTCGCCTTCCTGGTGGCCGTAGCGGTCGTTGTAGGTCTTGAACCGGTCCACGTCCACGAACAGCAATGACAGGGGGAACCCGCTGCGGCGCGCGGCCTGCCAGGCACGCGCCAGTTCCCGGTCGAAATAGCGCCGGTTGGTCAGCCCCGTCAGGCTGTCGGTCTCGGCGAGCTGCTCCAGGCGGGCTTCCACGCGTTTGCGTCGGCTCAGCTCGCGCTGGAAGAGAAAGGTGAGGCTGACGATGCCGGCGCACAGCAGCAGGGTGATGGGCGCCATCACCAGGGTCTTGCGCCGCCAGGGCGCCAGGATGTCCTGCGTGGAGAGACCGGCCGCGACGATGAGGGGCAGGTGGTCGACGCGGCGCATGCTGACATACCGGCGCACGCCGTCGCGCACGACGATGCGCTGGATGCTGCCCTGGCCCACTTGCGGCATGGGCATGGGCAGGACGCTGCCCGACTGGTCGATGACGCCCTTGAAAGGGTAGGGGCGGCGCATCAGCAGGGCGCCGTCGGTGCGCAGCAACTCCACCGAGTCCTGTTCGCCCACCTGCAGGCGCTCGAAGGCGTCGCGGAAATAGGCCAGCCGCAGGGTCCCCACGACGACGCCGGCAAACGCGCCGTCGGGATGCGACAGGCGGCGGCTGAGCGCGATGCTTTCGGCGTCGCTGAACTTGCTGTGGAAGGGCGCGCTGATGTGCAGGTCCGCTTCCGGATTGGCCTGGTGCTGCTGGAAATAGGCGCGCAAGGAGAAATTGCCCTGGCGTGGCGTGGGCGCCTGGGAGTCGTAGACGATGTCGCCCGCCTCATCCAGCACCAGCAGCACGCCCAGGTAGTCGGCCCAGGCGGCGCGGTCGAACAGCAGCTTGTGCTGGACCTCGGGCGTGAACGCTTCCAGGCCCGGCATGCGCAGGCCTTCGATCACGCCCTGCAGCGACAGGTCGTAGACATGGATGGTGCGCGTGATGTCGCCTTCGAGCGCCGCCAGCAGGTTGTCGGCCGCGACGGTCGCGCGGCTCCAACTGCTTTCCCGGTCCGCCCACAGCGTGGCGGCGGAGATCGCCAGCACGCCCATCGCCAGCAGGGCGGTCATGACGTTGATGAGGCGTACCAGACCGATCTTCGCAATGATGCTCATGATGGCGGACTCTCGATGTCGACGGTGGGCCGCGCCGGATATCGCGGGATGCAACGAACGATGAACCTGTGTAACGCGATTCGAAGCGCGCCGCGCCGGTTTTCCCGTGTGCCGTATTCAAGCGCGTTGCGCGCGATGGCGCAGAAACAAAGGGTATCCCGGAACAAGGTGCAAACACGGCAGGGCGCCGTTGCTGCGCTGCGCAAAATATGAGCAAAAGTAAGCGTGCATAAGACTTCCTAACCCGTAAAGGAACTGACATTTGCCATTTCTAGGATGCAGTCTCCCGGTGGGGCCCGTGCCGCGCCAAGACTCGTCGTCGGTTGTTTTTCACACGCACTCTGCCCATGAATGCTTCCGTACTTGCCTTCTCCGCCGAGCCCGTCGCCGATTGCGGCGACGATCTCGAATATGACGCCGATTTCCTTGCGCTGCAGCAGGCTGCCGTCGGCAAGGCCGAGCAGCAGTTCGGCGCCACCATCATTCCCGCGGAAAGCCCGGACTGGCCCGAGGTCGAGCGCCTGGCGCAGGCCCTGGCCGCGCGCACGCAGGACCTGCGCGTCAGCGTGTACCTGACGCGTGCCTGGACCGGCTTGCGAGGGCTGCCTGGCTATGCCGAGGGCGCCGCGCGGGTCGTGGCCCAGCTGCAGCAGTATTGGGAAGGCGTGCATCCGCGGCTCGACATCGACGAGCAGCCCGATCCCATGCCCCGTATCAACGCCTTGCTGGCCTTGGCCGATCCGCTGGAGTGCGCCCGCGAGGCGCGTTCGGCGCGGCTCTTGAACGGCGTGCATGGCGGCCAATTGTCCCTGCGTGATGCGGAAGCCATCCTGGATGGTTCGCGCGACGACCTGCCCTCCTATCCGGGTGGACGCGCCCGCCTGCTGGGCGACCTGCGCCAGGCATGGCTGCAGGGCGAACCCGAACTGCTGGCCTTGGCGGGCGCGCGCGACGCGCTGCGCCAGATCCGTGAGACGGTGGCAAGCCACCTGGGCGGCGAGTGGGCGCCCAACTATGCCGCCTTCGAACGCACGCTGGACATGCTGGTGTCGATTGCGCAAGGCGATGACAACGCGCCGGCGACCGCCGCCAGCCGCGCCGATCCCATCGGCGCGGCTGCCGCGCCAGCGGCTTGCGCGGGCGAGGCGCAGCCGGCGGCCGGCGTGTCTGCCCAGACCTGGCAAAGCGCGCAGATCACGTCGCGCGAGGAAGCCATGGCCATGCTCTCGAAGGTTTGCCGCTACTTCGAGGTGCACGAGCCCAGCCATCCGGCGCCTTTCCTGCTGCGCCGGGCGCAGCAGACGATGTCCCTGAATTTCCACGAAATCCTTCGCAACCTTGCGCCCCAAGGCCTGGAGCAGTTCGAAGCGTGGTTGCCCCGGGAGCGCGGCTCCCAGGGCGAGTCCTGAGCAACCTTGGCCTTGCCTACCGATATTGATTGAAAGGGAGAAAACAAGATGTCGACCCGCATCCAGAGCAGTGGCCAGAAGTTCGTCGCACGCAACCGTGCCCCGCGTGTGCAGATCGAATACGACGTGGAGATCTACGGCGCCGAGCGCAAGATCCAGCTGCCCTTCGTCATGGGCGTGCTGGCGGACCTGGCTGGCAAGTCGAACCAGCCCCAGCCGGACATCGCCGAGCGCAAGTTCCTCGAGATCGACATCGACAACTTCGATGAGCGCATGAAGTCGATCCAGCCGCGCGTGGCCTACCAGGTGCCCAACACGCTGACGGGCGAAGGCAACCTGAACATCGACATCACCTTCGAAAGCCTGGACGACTTCTCGCCCGCCGCCGTGGCCGGCAAGGTCGACGCGCTGGCGCAGCTGCTGCAGTCGCGCACCCAGCTGGCCAACCTGCTGACCTACATGGACGGCAAGACGGGCGCCGAAGAGCTGATCGGGCAGGTGCTGCAGAACCCGGCGCTGCTGGGCGCGCTGGCCGCCGCGCCCAAGCCGGAAGGCACGGACGGCGGCGCCGATCAAGAAGAAACCCAAGCTGGACAGGCCCGCTGAGCCGGCCGCACTCCCACGACAAGAGGATGAACCCATGAGCGCACTTGCCAAGCAGCAGACTTCCGGTGGCGCCGCCACCGCGCTGGCCGCGGACGACCTGTCGTCCCTGTTGCAGAAAGAGTTCAAGCCCAAGACCGTCCAGGCGCGCGAGGCTGTCGAACACGCCGTGAAGACCCTGGCGCACCAGGCGCTGGAAAACTCGTCGGTGGCCTTGTCCTCGGACGCCTACCGCACGATCCAGGCCATCATCGCCGAGATCGACCGCAAGCTGTCCGAGCAGATCAACCACGTGCTGCACCATGCCGAATTCCAGCAAATGGAAGGCGCCTGGCGCGGCCTGCACTACCTCATCAACAACACCGAGACCGACGAACTGCTGAAGATCCGCGTCATGTGCCTGTCGAAGAAGGAACTGGGCCGCACGCTCAAGCGCCACAAGGGCGTGGGCTGGGACCAGAGCCCGCTCTTCAAGCGCATCTACGAGGAAGAATACGGCCAGTTCGGCGGCGAGCCCATCGGTTGCCTGGTGGGCGACTACCACTTCGACCACAGCCCGCCCGATGTCGAGCTGCTGGGCGAGATCGCCAAGATCTCGGCTGCCGCGCACTGCCCCTTCATCACCGGCGCCGCGCCCTCGGTCATGCAGATGGACTCCTGGCAGGAGCTGGCCAATCCGCGTGACCTGACCAAGATCTTCACGAACACCGAATACGCCGCCTGGCGCAGCCTGCGCGAATCGGAAGACTCGCGCTACCTGGGCCTGGCCATGCCGCGCTTCCTGGCGCGCCTGCCCTATGGCGCGCGCACCAATCCGGTGGACGAGTTCGATTTCGAGGAAGAGACGGATTCGGCCAACCACGAGCGCTATACCTGGGCCAACTCGGCCTATGCCATGGCCGCGAACATCAACCGCTCGTTCAAGATGTACGGCTGGTGCACCTCGATCCGCGGCGTGGAGTCCGGCGGCGCGGTCGAGAACCTGCCCTGCCACACCTTCCCGACCGATGACGGCGGCGTGGACATGAAGTGCCCGACCGAGATCGCGATCAGCGACCGCCGCGAGGCCGAATTGGCGAAGAACGGCTTCATGCCGCTGGTGCATCGCAAGAACTCGGACTTCGCTGCCTTCATCGGCGCCCAGTCGCTGCAGAAGCCGCACGAGTACTACGACGCCGATGCCTCGGCCAACGCCAAGCTGTCGGCGCGCCTGCCCTACCTGTTCGCCTGCTGCCGCTTCGCGCATTACCTGAAGTGCATCGTGCGCGACAAGATCGGCTCGTTCCGCGAGCGCGATGACATGGAGCGCTGGCTGAACGACTGGATCATGAATTACGTGGACGGCGATCCCGCCAACTCCTCGCAGGACACCAAGGCGCGCAAGCCGCTGGCTGCCGCCGAAGTGCAGGTCGAGGACGTTGAGGACAACCCGGGCTACTACGCGGCCAAGTTCTTCTTGCGTCCGCACTACCAGCTCGAAGGGCTGACCGTCTCCTTGCGTTTGGTGTCCAAGCTGCCTTCGCTCAAGCAGAACGAAGGCTGACAAGGACAACTTTTCACTCGGTCCGCTTGACCATGCGGCCAATACTTTAGGGAGAGTACCGTGGCAGTAGACATGTACATGAAGATCGATGGCGCCAGCGGCGAATCGAAGGATGCCAATCACAAGGACTGGACCGACATCCTGTCCTTCTCGTGGGGCGCGACGCAACCGGGCAACATGTCCGTGGGCGGCGGCGGTGGTTCGGGCAAGGCCAGCTTCAACGATCTGCACGTCGTGGCACGCATCGACAAGGCGGCGCCTGCCGTCATGAAGCATTGCGCCAGCGGCAAGCACCTGAGCAAGATCGAACTGTCGGTGTGCAAGGCCGGTGGCTCGCAGATCGAGTATTCCAAGATCACGCTCGAGGAAGTCCTGGTGACGTCGGTGCAGCTGACCGGCGCCGAGGATTCCGAAGCCGTCCTGGTGAACTACGCCTTCCAGGCCGCTCGCGTGAAGCAGCAGTACTGGGAGCAGTCGGACAAGGGTGGCAAGGGCGCTGAAAGCCTGGTCGCCTGGGACGTCAAGCAGAACAAGGAAGCCTGATCGCGCCAGCGGTCTTCTCGGGCCGGGCGTGCGTCGCCCGGCCCTTTTCTCCGGATTCCCTCTCCATGCCGATAGCCGAAGCCGGGCGCATGCCCGCAGCCCTGAAGGACAAGATCGAAGCCGCCCAGGCGCAGGTGCGCAGCCGCCCGGATCATGCCGACAGCCGCGCCCACCTGTTCCAGTGGCTGGCCGTGGCCGGCGATTGGGCGCGCGCCCGCGCGCAGCTGGACCTGTGCGCGCGCCTGGTGCCCGATGCCGTGGCCATGCTGGCGCTGTATCGCAGCGCCATCGACGGTGAAAGCGAACGCCAGGCGGTGTTTGCCGGCACGAAAGCGCCGGAAGTCTTCTGGGTGGACACGCCGGCATGGATCGAAGACCTGGCGCTGGCCTTGCAGCCTGGCGCCGACCAGGCAGCCGCCTGCGCGCGTGCGCGCGACACCGCCGATGCCACGCCTGGCACGCTGGTGCTGGCGGCCACGGGTGCCGCGGACGCGGCCGCGCCCCAGTCCTTCACCTGGATCGGCGATGGCGACAGCCGTCTGGCGCCGGTCTGTGAAGTCATTGCCGGCGGCCGCTATGGCTGGCTGCCGTTTTCGGCCATTCGTGAATTGCGCCTGTCCGCGCCGCAGGGCGTGTGCGACCTGATCTGGGCGCAGGCGCGCGTCACCCTGACCGACGGCCGCGAGCAGGCCTGCCTGATCCCCGCGCGCTATCCCGCGCCGGCGGGCGAAGCGGGCTACGGCGCGCTGGACGAGGCCGCGCTGATGTCACGCCGCACGACCTGGCGTGACCTGGGTGATGGCGTCTTCCTGGGTGACGGTCAGAAGATGTGGATGACCGACGCCGGCGAGTACGCCCTGCTGGATGTGCGCGAAGTCTCTTGCGGCGCAGGTGTCGCCGGTCTCGCCGCGTAGGGACGGGACGGCATGCAAGACAACGACGGGATCGCCGCAAGTCCGCGACGCGGGGCAAGGGAACGGCAGGGCGCGCGCGACCGCCTGCAGCCCGCCTTGCTGGACCGTCTCATCGACGACGCGCCGCAGCGCCGCAGCGAAGCCCCCGAGGCCGCCACGCTCACGCACCAGGCCTTGCGGCATGCGGTGCTGCGCGACCTGCGCTGGCTGCTGAACACCATCAACCTGGAAAGCGAGTCGTCGCTGGCGGCCTATCCGGCCGTGCGCAGCTCCACCCTGAATTTCGGCTTGCCGCCGCTGGCGGGCAAGCGCATGTCGGAAATCGACTGGGCCGACGTGGAGTCGTCCCTGCGCGACGCGCTGGTGCATTTCGAGCCCCGCATCCTGCGTGACTCCATCCACGTGGTCTGCGTGACGGATGCCGGCACGCTGGCCCACCACAACATCCTCAGCCTGCAGATACGGGGCATGTTGTGGGCGGTGCCGTTCCCGCGCGAGTTCCTGTTCCGCACGGACATCGACCTGGAGAGCGGCCACATGGATCTCTCCGACCTGGGAGGCGCCTGATGCAGCCTCGCCTGCTGGATTACTACAACCGCGAACTCGGCTACATGCGCGAGATGGGCGCCGAATTCGCGCGCCAATATCCCAAGGTGGCGGGCCGCCTGGGCATGCACGGCATCGAGGTCGCGGACCCGTACGTCGAGCGCCTGCTGGAAGGCTTCAGTTTCCTGGCTGCCCGCATCCACCTGAAGATGGACGCGGAGTTCCCGCGTTTCTCGCAACGCCTGCTGGAGGTGGTCTATCCCGGCTACCTGGCGCCCGTGCCTGCCATGACCGTCGTGCAGTTCACGCCCAGCATGAACGAAGGCGCGCTGGGCCGCGGCTTCGAGCTGCCGCGCGGCACCGTGCTGCGCGGGCGGCTGGCCAAGGGCGAACAGACGCCCTGCGAGTTTTCCACCGGCCACCCGCTGAAACTGTGGCCGTTGACCGTGACGCAGGCCGAGATGACCGGCGTGCCGGCCGACCTGCCGCTGTCGCGCCTGGGCCTGAACGACCGTCGCCGCCCCGTGCGCGGCGCCTTGCGCATCCGGCTGGCCCTGGGCGGCGGGGTGCGCCTGGAAGACCTGGAACTGGACAGCCTGAGCTTCTACCTGAATGGCCAGGACGTGGCCATGCAGCGCCTGCTGGAGCTGGCGTGCTCGCACACGATGGCGGTGCTGTGCCACGACACCACGCGTCCCACCGGCTGGCTGCATCGCCTGCCGGCGGATTCGTTGCGGCACGAGGGCTTCGACGACGCGCAGAGCCTGCTGCCCGTGGATGCCCGTGTCTTCCAGGGTTATCGGCTGCTGCAGGAATACTTTGCCTTCCCGTCGCGCTTCCTGTTCTTCAGCGTGAACAACCTGCGCCGTGCCTTGCGCCGGCCCCGCAGCGATCGCACGCCGGCTGCCCTGATGGGCGCGCAGTCCGGCGATGCCACGCGTGAATTCGAGATCACGCTGCTCTTCGACACCGCCGCGCCCGAGCTGGAAGGCGCGATCAATGCCTCGAACCTGGCGCTGCACTGCACGCCCGCGATCAACCTGTTCCCCAAGCGCGCCGACCGCGTGGCGGTGACGCCGGGCCGGCATGAATACCACCTCGTCGTGGACCGCACGCGTCCGATGGACTACGAGGTCTACAACGTCACCCAGCTGACCGGACACCTGTCGGCCGGCGCACAGCGCGATTTCCAGCCTTTCTTCGGTTCGCTGGGCAGCGACGGCGTGGACGATGGCGCGTATTTCTCGCTGCGACGCGAACCCCGCCTGCTGTCGGACGCGGCCGTGCGCCACGGCGGACGCACGGGCTACACCGGCAGCGAGGTCTTCCTGTCGCTGGTGGACCGCGCGGAAGCGCCGTACTCCGACCAGTTGCGGCACCTGAGCGCCGAGACGCTGTGCACCAATCGCGACCTGAGCCTGTTGCTGCCGCTGGGCGGCGCCAGCGATTTCTCGCTGCGCGTGTCGGCGCCCGTGGCCGCCGTGAAGGTGCTGGCGGGGCCGTCGCGCCCGCGCGCGCCGCTGGGCGAGCACGCACAAGCCTGGCGGCTCATCAGCCACCTGGGACTGAACTACCTGAGCCTGACCGACGTGGACGGCGAACGCGGCGCGCAGGCGCTGCGCGAGATGCTGAACCTGTATGCAGACCTGGCGGAGCCCGCCGTGGCGCGCCAGATCAGCGGCGTGCGCCATACGACCTTGACCCCGGTGCACCATCGCCTGCCCGTGCCGGGACCGCTGGTCTATGGCCGCGGCGTGCGCATCGACCTGCGGGTGGACGACACCGCGTTCTCGGGCATCACACCCTATCTGTTCGGTGCGGTGCTGGAACAGTTCTTCGCCCGCCACGTTTCCATCAACATGATGTCCGAGCTCGTGCTGTCGACCCTGCAACGCGGCGAGCAGTCACGCTGGCGTCCGCGCATGGGCCGGCGGCCCGCGGTCTAGGAGGCGCGATGCACGCGCTGGTCGATCCTCCGCCCAAGCCTGACGGCGCCGCGCTGCCCGAGGACTTCTGGCGCGCGCTGGCCAGCGCGCCGCACGCGCACGATCTGTTCCGCACGCTGCGCTGGATCGATGCCCGTGGCGGCGCCCGGGCGCCGCTCGGCCGGGAAAGCCAGCCCGCCTACGAGCCGGTGCGCGTGCGCCAGGAACCGTCGATGGCGTTCGCGCCGGCGACGCTGGCGTGGGCGCGGGCGCCGGAAGCGGGCCGTCCCGGTGAAGTGTCCGTCTACAGCTTCGGCCTGTTCGGACCGAATGGTCCGCTGCCGCTGCACCTGACCGAACATGCCCGCGAGCGTGTCCATCATCACGGCGACACCACCCTGTCGGCCTTCGCCGACATGTTCCATCACCGGATGGCGCTGCTGTTCTATCGCGCCTGGGCCGATGCGCAGAGCACGGTCGGCATGGACCGCCAGGACGCGCCCTTCGCCCGCTATGTCGCCAGCCTGCTGAACCTGGGCGAGACCGCCTTGCGCGACCGCGACGAGGTGCCGGATTCCGCGCGCTATTTCATGAGCGGCCACCTGGTGCGGCAGACCCGCAACCCGGAAGGGCTCAAGCACATCCTGCAGTCCTTCTTCGGCGTGCCGGTGCGCATCCAGGAGTTCGTGCCGCAGTGGATCCGGCTGGATCCGTCGCAGCAACTGACCCTGGGCGGCGGGCAGGGCCTGGGCGCGGGCACCGTGCTGGGCAAGGCCGTGCGCGATGCCCAGCACCGCTTCGGCATCGAAGTGGGCCCCATGCCCCTGGCGCGCTACCGGGCGTTCCTGCCTGGAGGCAAGCCCGCGCGGCAACTGCTGCAGTGGGTGCGCGAATACGTCGGCATCGAATTTTCCTGGACCTTGCGGCCCTTGCTGCAGGCCAGCGACGCGCAGGGCGTGTCGCTGGGGCAGGACCGGCCCCTGGGGCTGGCCAGCTGGCTGGGCAAGCGCCCGTCCGAGCGTGGCCCCGCCGGTGACGTGTTGCTCGATGTCGAGGCCCGCGCCGCGCGCCAGAACGCCCGCGCGGGCAGGGCCGCGGCGGCCCAGGCCCAGGCCGGCCGCGCCGCTGCCCAAGATTCCCACTGATCCTTCACAGAGCCCAGCGCCATGTCCATAGACCGTCTCGATCTCTTCGGCAAGCTCGATCCGCTGCTGTACCAGACCCTGCAGGGCGCGACCACCTTCTGCAAGCTGCGCGGCAATCCGTATGTGGAGCTGGTGCACTGGCTGCACCAGATCCTGCAATGGCAGGACAGCGACCTGCACCGTGTGCTGCGCCACTATGGCGTGGAAGAATCGCGCCTGGCCGCCGACCTGAACGCGGCGCTGGACCAGCTGCCGCGCGGCGCGGGCTCGGTGTCCGACCTGTCGGCGCACATCGACCACGCCGTGGAGCGCGCCTGGGTGCTGGGCTCGCTGCGCTTCGGCGCCACGGCGATCCGCGGCGGCCACCTGCTGGCTGGCCTGCTGAAGGACGCGGCGCTGCGTGGCGTGCTGTTGGGCATGTCGA
This sequence comes from Orrella dioscoreae, assembly GCF_900089455.2. Lineage (NCBI taxonomy): Bacteria > Pseudomonadati > Pseudomonadota > Betaproteobacteria > Burkholderiales > Alcaligenaceae > Orrella > Orrella dioscoreae. The sequence continues at coordinate 4,374,471 of NZ_LT907988.1, read as the reverse complement.
CCCAGTTCTCGCGCATCGTGCCGGACCAGCTGGTGTCGGAACTGGCCAGCATCGTGGCGGGTTCGCCCGAGGACGCGCAGGCACCTGCACAGGGTGTTGCGGACCACGCGCCCACGGCGGGCGCGGGCGCACAGGGCGAGTCGCCGCTGGCGCGCTACGCCGTGGACCTGACCGCGCAGGCGCGCCAGGGCGGCATCGACCCGGTCAGCGGCCGCGATGCCGAAATCCGCCAGGTCATCGACATCCTCATGCGCCGCCGCCAGAACAATCCGCTGCTGGCAGGAGAAGCCGGCGTGGGCAAGACCGCCATCGTCGAAGGCCTGGCCCTGCGCATCGCGTCGGGCGACGTGCCCGCGCCGCTGAAGGACGTCACGCTGTATCTGCTGGACATCGGCCTGCTGCAGGCAGGCGCCGGGGTCAAGGGCGAGTTCGAGTCGCGCCTGCGGGCCGTGATCGACGCGGTGCAGGCCAGCGCTACGCCCATCGTGCTGTTCGTCGACGAGATCCACACCCTGGTCGGCGCGGGCGGCGCGGCGGGCACGGGCGATGCCGCCAACCTGCTGAAGCCCGCGCTGGCGCGCGGCCAGCTGCGCACCATCGGCGCCACCACCTGGTCGGAATACAAGCAATACATCGAGAAGGATCCCGCGCTGGCGCGCCGTTTCCAGGTCGTGCAGGTGCACGAGCCGGATGAGGCGACCGCGCAGGTCATGCTGCGCGGCGTGGCCGAAAAATTGGCCACCCATCACCGCGTGCTGCTGCTGGACGAGGCGGTGCAGGCGGCGGTGCGCCTGTCGCATCGCTATATCCCTTCGCGCCAGTTGCCGGACAAGGGCGTGGCGCTGCTGGACACCGCTTGCGCCCGCGTGGCCGCCAGCCAGCATGCGCAGCCGCCCGCGCTGGAAGACGTGACGCGCCGGCTGGAAGCGCTGCGCCTGGAAGAGGCGGTGCTGCGCCGCGAGGCCGAGCTGGGCCTGGGTGCGCAGGGCGAGGCCCGCCTGGCGGCCATCGCGCAGGAACGCCAGACGGCGCAGGCCGAGTCGGATGCGTTGTCCGCGCGATGGGGCCTGGAGCAGGAGCAGGCCCTGCGCATCTTCGACCTGCGTGAGCAGCTGCTTGCGCTGGCGCGTGAGGCGCAGGCAGAAGAGACGAGTGCCTTGGCCGGGCAGGACGACGATGCCGAGCCCGCGCTGGCGGATGGCACGACCGGCGTGGCGCTTGCGCCGCGCCGTCCGGATGCACGCGCGCCCGAGCAGATCCGCGCCGAGCTGCGCGCCCAGCTGGAAGCCGCCCACGCGGCCTTGCAGCACCTGCAAGGCGAGGCGCCGCTGATCCATCCCGCCGTGGACGAGCAGGCGGTGGCGGCCGTGGTGGCCGACTGGACCGGCATCCCCGTGGGCCGCATGGTGCGCGACGAGGCCGAGGCGGTGCTGCAGCTGGCCAACACGCTGGAACGTCGCGTGATCGGCCAGCCGCATGGCTTGAAGGCCATCAGCGAGCGCATCCAGACATCCCGCGCGCGCCTGACCGATCCGGGCAGGCCCGTGGGCGTGTTCCTGCTGTGCGGCCCCAGCGGCGTGGGCAAGACCGAAACCGCGCTGGCGCTGGCCGAGGCGCTTTACGGCGGCGAACAGAATCTCATCACCATCAACATGAGCGAGTTTCAGGAGTCGCACACCGTCTCCACGCTCAAGGGCGCCCCGCCGGGCTACGTGGGCTACGGCCAGGGGGGCGTGCTGACCGAGGCCGTGCGCCGCCGTCCCTACAGCGTCGTGCTGCTGGACGAGGTGGAGAAAGCACACCCCGACGTGCACGAGATCTTCTTCCAGGTCTTCGACAAGGGCTGGATGGAGGACGGCGAAGGCCGCCACATCGATTTCCGCAACACCGTCATCCTGCTCACGTCCAACACCGGGACCGACCGCGTCATGGCGATGTGCGCAGACCCCGAGCTGATGCCCGAGCCGCAAGGCCTGGCCCAGGCCCTGCGCGAGCCGCTGCGCCAGGTGTTCCCCGCCGCGCTGCTGGGCCGCCTGACGGTCGTGCCCTATTACCCGCTGACCGACGCGATGCTGGCGAACGTGGTGTCGCTGCAGGTCGGCCGCATCGCCAAGCGCCTGGAGGCGCATCACGGGGCGTCGCTGTCGCTCACGGACGAGGCGCTGGCGCTCATCGTGGCGCGCTGCACCGAGGTGGAGTCGGGCGGCCGCATGGTCGATGCGATTCTTACCGGTACGGTCCTGCCCCCCATCAGCCAGGCGCTGCTGGGCGCGGCGATGGGCGACGCGCCCCTGCGCCGCGTGTGCGTCGGCGCGGGCGAGGGCGGTTTCACCTTCGACTTCGCCTGACACGGGAGCCACGCCATGCAAGCCCAATGTTTCGCGCGCGAGGGCAGGGTGCTGGCGCTGGAGTCAGGCGGCGAGCGCCTGCTGCTGGGGCCGCGCGCCTGCTTCGATGCGGTGGCGCCGCAACTGCTGATCCAGGACGAAGCCGCCATGCGCATGGCGTTGGGCGGCTTCCTGCGCGACAGCCACGCCCACGCGCGGCTGGCCAGCTGGGTCGGCACCGTCGAGGGCGGCGGCCTGTTCGACAACTGGCGCTACGGCGCCGACCAGGCGGGTCCGCGGGTGGCCGCGATGGCGCAATCCGGGGCCATCGCGGGCATGATCGTGCCGCTGGCACAGGGCGATGCCCCGACGCCGCCGCCGGCGGCGGACACCGGCATGCCCGCCGGCCCCGTGTCGTCGTGGTCGCTGGAGGCGCGTTTCCGCTATGTGCTGACGCACATGCCCGCCTACTTGAGCGGCGAGGCGCGGCAGGCATTTGCCCAGCTGCTCGAGCCCGCCGCGCTGGCCACGACCGTGGCGGTGCTGGTGGTGTGGGCGGGTTCGCACGCCGTGGGCGTGGGCTTCATCGCCGACGCGGCCTTGCTGGGCATCGGCTTCGCGCTGGTGGGCTGGGCCATCTTCGATGCCATCGGCGCCTTGGCGGATTTCTTTCATCACACCTTGAATGCGCAGAGCACGGAAGACCTGGACAAGGCCGCGCAGTCGCTGGCGCGTTGCGTGACCACGATCGGGGTCGGGGCGCTGGTCGCGCTGCTGACGCGCGGGGCGGGGCGGTTGATGAGTCGGGGTGGGAATGGGGGAGGGGGGCAGCAGTCTGGTGCCAGCCAATCGACTAGCCAGACACCGAGTCAGTCGACCCAGAGCGCGGCCCCGGCGACGCCGCGTACCCAGACGGTGCCGCATGCCTTGGATCAGTTGCCGGAAAACATCCATTCCGGCCAGCAAGGCAAGCACATCCAGGGGCACAACAATTTCACGCCAGGCCGGAGCTTCCTGAACGAGGGGGTCGACCCGCAGGACCTGCTACGGGGTACACGAGCTGGCGAGTTCCCCGTCGTGGGTACGGGCTCGCGCGGACAGCCTGTCCTGGATTTCGGCCGCGACATTGGCGTCGATGGTACCTCCGGCCTGGCGACGCGCTATGGGACAATCCACTCGGGCACACTCGGTGCGCATATCGTTCCGGCAAATCCCACCGTTTATGGAAATTGAGCATGAAGATTCCTGATTGGCTGTTGTTGGCGCTTTGGCGCTCAATGATCGGCGAGGTGTATTCCGACATCCGGGCCGTTGCGGTGTCGCTGTCGGAAGAGCGTCAATTGACGATCCGGTACTACCTGGATCGCGAACCCACCGATTTCGACTGGGAAAGCCTGGAGGTGGTCGCTACGAATCTTTCCGCCCAGATCGGCACGGACAAGATTGCGCACGTGGAACTTGAGTGCGAGTTTTCCGATCTGCCAGTAGGAAAACTCGATTTCATGGATGGTGTGGTTTACAGCCGTCGTGAATACGACATGCCTCAGTAATTGGCGACCGTGAGGAAGACGCTTCACTACTGCAAGTCCTGGTTCCGCGCGAAGATTGAGCGGGAAAGATTTCAGCCTCACATAAGCTCGCCCGCATCCTGCAGGCTTGGCCAGATGTTCCCGACGACTATCTCCTTTTCCTCGCCGAATACGGCGCAGGCAGCGTGGCCGATGACCGCCTGGTGCTCTACAACGGTCTGATCGCGCCGCAGGAAATCTATGGCGACGCCCGTGGCGTCGAGCCCTTGCTTCTGCTGGGCGATGACATGCAGGGATTCTGCATCGCCTACGACACGCGCGACGCCAGCATCGTGGAGATCGACCCCACGAACCGACACGTCGCGCGGCTGGCGGATACCTTCATGGGTTTCATCCGAGCCTACATGCAGGCGCCAGGCTGACGCACCGCCGTTATGCCCGTCCCTCATTCCAGGTTTGGTTACTTCGACGAAACAAGATCCACAAAAAGGTAATCAAACTATTTCCGTCATATTCCCTTCCCACAGCCTGAACAGAATGCATGGACGGGACCGCGACGGGCGCCGCGCACGCGCCTGTCCCGGTCGGAAAGAGGCATGTCGAACGAGAGGTCCATGAGGCCTCGTACACGGAAGGAGTTCGGGGATGAATCGCGTCGTGAGTGCCAGGCTGGCTTCGGGGGAAGACCTGCTGTTTCGCGCCATGCAGGGTCACGAGTCGCTCTCGAGCCTGTTCGAGTTCGATGTGGAGTTGCTCTCGAAATCGGTGTCGCTGGACATGCGCGGCATGCTCGGCCAGTGGTTGACGCTGGACATCGAGCAAAGCGGCGGCGCCAAGCGCCACCTGAACGGCCAGGTCACCCGCGCCACGATGGCCGGCCGCGACGGCTCCACCGAACGCCATTACGTGTATCGCCTGACCGTGCGCCCCTGGCTGTGGTACCTGACCCAGACCTCGGACAGCAAGATATTCCAGCAGAAATCCGTGCCCGACGTGCTGCGCGAGGTGCTGGCGGAGTACCCCTATCCGGTCGAGTACAAGCTGACGGCGTCGTACCGCAACTGGGAATACTGCGTGCAGTACCAAGAAAGCGACTTCGCCTTCGTCAGCCGGCTGATGGAGCACGAAGGCATCTATTACTGGTTCAAGCACGAAGGTGACAAGCACACGCTTGTCATCACCGACGACACCATGCAGCACGATCCGCTGCCGGGCAGCGAGACCATCGCGTATTACGCCCCGGACAATTTCGGTTCGCCGCTGGAAGAGTTCCTGGCCGGCTGGGAGCCGGTGGAGGAAATCACGCCGGGCGGCTTCGCCACGGTGGACTATGACTTCCGCAAGCCCGCCGCCAGCCTGGATGCGCGGCGCGAGAATCCGGGTCCTTACGAAGGCGGGAACCTGGAAGTCTATGAGTGGATGGGCGGCTATACCGAGGCCGACCAGGGCGAGCAGTATTCGCGCGTGAGGCTGGAGGCCCTGCAGGCCCGGCAGGCCCAGGTCTATGGCCACGGCAACGTGCGCGGGCTGGCGCCCGGCTATCTCTTCACGCTGCGTAACCATCCGCGCCAGGCCGAGAACCGGGAATACCTGATCGTTGGTGTGCGCTACCGCATCCAGGAAAGCGGCTACGCCTCGGATGCCAGGCAAGGCCTCTTCGACGTGCAGCTTTCCGCGCTGCCTTCTTCCACGCAATTCCGTGCGCCGCGCCAGACGCCGCTGCCCTACACCCACGGCCCGCAGACCGCGCGCGTGGTGGGCAAGCCGGGCGAGGAAATCTGGACCGACGAATACGGCCGCATCAAGGTGCATTTCCACTGGGATCGCTACGGCCAGCGCAACGAGAACAGCTCGTGCTGGGTGCGGGTCTCCAGTCCCTGGGCCGGCAGCGGCTTCGGCGGCATCCAGCTGCCGCGCGTGGGCGACGAGGTCATCGTGGACTTCATCGGCGGCCAGCCCGACCGCCCCATCGTGGTGGGCCGGGTCTACAACGCCGGCAACATGCCGCCCTGGGAGCTGCCGGGCAACGCCACGCAAAGCGGCTTCCTGAGCCGCACCAAGCAGGGCAATCCGGCCACGGCCAACGCGCTGATGTTCGAAGACCTGGAGGGCAGCGAGCGCATCTGGCTGCACGCCGAGCGCGACATGGTCACCGAGGTCGAGGCCAATGAAAACCACACCACGGATGGCTGGCGCAACACGCTCATCGGCGGTTCCGACACGCTGCGCGTCGAGGGCCTGCGCACCACCACGGTGGTGGGCCACGAGTCCGAATTCTTCGAGGCGGGCGCCGACCGCACGGTGACGGGCGAGGTCAACGAAACCGTCACCGGCAACGAGAACCGCAAGTTCACCGGCGACGTGGTCGAGACGATCACGGGCAACGTCGAGGAAACGATCACCGGCAACCTGACGCAGACGACGACAGGCGATGTCACGCGCACCATCACCGGACCTGTCCTGGACAAGACCACGGGCAACGTGGACGAGACCATCACCGGCAACCTGACGCAGACGACGACAGGCGACGTGACCCGCACCATCACCGGACCCGTGGTCGACACCATTACCGGCGCCGTGGAAACCACCGTCACCGGCGACACCACGGCCACCAATACCGGCACGATCACGCACACCGTGACCGGCCAGTACGACATCCACGCCAACACCGGCATGACCGTCACCACGCCCGCCTGGAAGGTGGTGAACACGGGCACGACCGAGTTCTGGCGCGCCAGCTTCATGGCGGGCACGCCCGCCCGCCTGAACATCGTCGGCGTGTCGGCGGACCTCTGGGGCGCCCGCGCCCAGGGCTACGGCCTGAACCTGCAAGGCGGCGTGGCCAAGCTGGACTTCTTCTACATCACCAACAGCAACGCCAAGGCGCGCATGCAGAACATCGGCGCGCTGATCACCAATACCGCGGCGGCCGTGCATACCGGCGGCGCGAACATCATCAACAAGGTCATCTCCCTTTTCACCTAGATCCGGACAGCGCTGCCCCATGAACCTCGCCGAACCGATGCAAGACGCCTCCCTGCCGCCCCGCGTTGCCACCTGGATCGCACTGGCCGCCAGCCTGCTGGCGGGCGTGGCGATGACGGCGGTGCTGGTTCGCCAGGGGGAATCCGGCGTCCTGCCTTACGTGGCCGTGTGGGTGATCGCGCTGTTCTTCGGCATGCCGGTCAAGCGCGCCTTCCTGCCGGGTCCGGTGGGTGTCATCGCCATCGTGCTGACGCTGGCCGCGGTCGTGGTCGCGGTCTGGTGGACGGCCTCGCTGCTGTCCGATCCGCGCGGCACGCACCTCAGCTACTACCCGCCGATCTGGGCCTGCGTGGTGGGCGTGGCGTTGGCCTGCCTGCTGATCGCGCAGGCTTTCCTGCCCAGCCAGGAAGAACGGCTGGCCGAGCAGCTGGCGAGCTCGCCCGACACGCTGCGCGCGCTGGCGACGGTGACGGCCCTGTCGCGCGGCGGTGTCGTCGAGACATCGGGCGAGCAGCGCACCCTCCTGACGCTGGACCTGCGGTGGCAGGACCGCCACGGCAAGCCGCACGCCACGCGGCTGCGCACGCGTGTGGAAAACCCGCTGCTGCCCGATTTCGCCACCGGCCAGACCGTGCACGTGCTGGTGGACCCCGCCGATACGCGCCGGATCGCGATCGACCGCGAGCATTCGCCCACGGAAGTGCGCTGACGCGGAACCGAGAGCATGAGAATCCTGAAGCCCCTGCGTCTGGGCATGTTGACGCGCCCCTACCAGTATCGCGGCCGCCAGCAACTGGGCGTCTCCGTGTTCGCGTTCGCCACGCTGGATCCGCAACCGGTGCTGCTGCCCGAAGCCGACCTGTGGACCACTGCCGGCGAGGTGCTGGACGAGGACGAGGCGCTGGACATGGCCGTGCCCAAGCCTTGCGCCGAGTTCCTGGTCAGCGGCAAGGCCTGGTCGCACGATGCCCGGCAACCCGAGCGCTGCGCGGTGCTGGTCAGCGTGGCGGGCAAGGAGAAACACCTGCTGGTGACGGGCAAGCGCGCCTGGGTGCAGGGCCGCATGACCGAGCCCGCCGCCGTCGAGGGCGTGCCGGTGAACTGGCGCCATGCCTATGGCGGCCCCGACTTCGCGGAGAACCCGGTGGGCCTGGGCGCCGCGGTGGGCGAAGGCGAATTGCGCTGGGCGCCGCAGGTGGAAGCCTTCGACGATCGCATGACGCATGAGCACGGCGCCTGCCGTCCTGTCGGGCTGGGCGCGATCTCGCCCATCCGGCCGCGCCGCTTCAAGCTCTCCGGCGAGTTCGATCCGGGCTGGCCCGAAAAGGGCTTTCCGGGCTTCCCCGACACGCTGGACCCGCACTTCTTCAATGCGGCCTCGCCCGACCAATGGTTCGCGGGACAGCCCGCGCTGCCGCCGCGCGCGCCTTACCGAATCGGCAACATGCACCCCCGGCGCGTCGTGCTGGAAGGCGAACTGCCCGCCTGGCGTGGCCGCTGCTTCGTCCGCCGGCATGGCGAGGATGCGCTGGAAGAGATTGCGCTGCGCCACACCACGGCCTGGTTCTTCCCTGACCGCGAGCGCGTGCTGCTGATTTTCCAGGGCGCGGCGCCGATTGCCACCGATGACGCCTCGGACCTCGAGGTGATCATGCCTGCGCTGGAGACGCTGGATTGCCCTCGCGAGCTGGCGCATTACCAGCACACGCTGGCGCGGCGCCTGCCGCGCGAAGAAGGCGCGCTCTATGCCCTGCGGGACAAGGATCTCGTGCCGGAATCCGCCATGCGCGAACTGGTCGACATGGACGAGAACTTCTCCACGCCGCTCGTGGTGAACCAGCGCCAGCGCGCCGACAACCTGCGGCGCGACATGATGGACAGGGTGAAGGAAGCCGGCCAGGATCCCGCGCAGTTCGATGTCCAGGAAGACCCCGTGCCGTCGATGCGCAGCCTGGATGACCTGCCCGATTTCTCGCGCCAGATGCGCCGCCGCACCCGCGAGGCGAAGGCGCGGGCCTTGCGCCAACGCCGCGAGGCCGATGCGCGCTTTGCCCAGCACTTTCCGACAGCGCCGGGCGGCGCGGCCTCGGCCAGCCAGGTCGTCACCACGCCGCAACCCGGTGGGCCGCCCCGCATCGCGGACGAGTCCGCGGCGGAAGGTTTCATGGCAATGGCGCAGCGCGCGCAGGCCGCTGGCGCCGACAGCGGCATGACGCCCGAGAAAGTGCAGGCCATGATGCAGGAAGCACGCGAACGCCTGGGACAGGTGTATCTGCGCGGCGCCCATATCCAGAATGCCCCGCTGGCCACGCCGCACAGCCGCGTCGTGCGCATGCGCGGCCGGGTGGAGAGCCTGCTGGCGGGCAGCCGCGACCTGTCGGGCCTGGACCTGACGGGCGTGGACCTGTCGGGGCTGGACATGTCGGGCGCGCGTTGCCGCGGCGTCTGGATGGAGGGCGCCGACCTGCGCGGCGCCTCGCTCGCCGGCGCGGATTTGCGCGAAGCTGTGCTGACCCGTGCGGTCATGATGGAAACCGATTGCCGAGGCGCGGACTTCACCCGCGCCAACCTGGGCCGCCTGGATGCCTTCGATGCCTGTTTCGCGCAGGCGCGTTTCCAGGAAACCACGCTGGACGAGGCCGAGTTCGAGTATTGCGACTTCACCGGCACGCGCATCCAGGATTGCGCGCCCTCGGGCGTGGGCTTCCGGGACTGCGATTTCTCCAAGGCCAGGCTGGAGGCCGTGACGTTCTGGCAGGACGCCTACCTCATCCGTGGCGCGCACGCCGAGGCCGTGCTGCATCGCGTGGTCTGGCTGGATAGCGACCTGGAGGACGCGGATTATTCCCATGCCACGCTGACCGCCTGCGCCTGGGTGCAGAGCAGCTTCGACACGCCACCCGTGTTCAGCCATGCGCGGCTCACCACCTGCTGCGCAGTGGAGACGGACCTGGACGCCGCGCGCTTCGATCACGCGCACCTGAAGGAATGCAACCTGCGCGATATCGCGCTGGACGGCGCCGACTTCACCGGCGCGCGCCTGCAGCGTTGCGATTTTTCGGAGTCGACGCTGCGCGAGGCCATTTTCACGCGGGCCGACGCGCGCGAGTCGATCTTCATGGAAGCGGACCTGCAGGGCGCCGTCCTGCGCGACACCGACCTGATCGATGCCTTGATGCAGAAAAGCGATTTCCGCCATGCCGATCTCAGCGGCGCGAACCTGTTCCGCGCGGATATCTCGCAAGGCCGCCTGGACCACAGCACGCGCACCGACGGTGCCTATGTGAAATTCGCCAAGACGCTGCCGGTGGCGCCTGCCGGAGAGCCCGCATGACGCCCGAGACCCTGCGCGCCCGCATCAAGGGTGGCGAGCCGCTGGTGGAACTGGATCTGCGCGCGTTGCGCCTGCCGCCGGGCGATTACGCAGGCGGCATCTTCATGCGCTGCAATCTGTCGGGCATGGATCTGTCGGGCCTGGACCTGCGCGACAGCCGCTACATCCAGTGCGCGCTGGCGGGCACGCGCTGGGATGGCGCGCAGCTGGACCTGTCCTTGTTCGAAGGCTGCGACCTCTCGCGCGCCAGTGTGCGCGTGGGCGCGGCCGAGGCCATGTCCTGGTCGGACTGCAATGCCACGGGCGCCACGCTGGCGGGCACGGCCTTGGAGAACTGCCATTTCCTGCGCTGCATCCTGGAAGAGACCTCGTTTGCGGAGTGTGCGCTGTCCCAGGGCGGCTTTTCGGAGTGCCGTCTGGCTGGCGTCGACTGGCGCGGCACGCGGCAGAAGGGCACGCTGGTGTTCCGCGCCGACCTGCGTGCCGCAAGGCTGGACGGCATCGACTGGGAAGGCGTGGTCTGTGTCGAGACCGACCTGAGCGGACAGGTGCTGAACGACCTGCGGCTGGAACGTTGCCAGTTCAACGACTGCAAACTGGATGGCGTGGACCTTGCTGGTGCGCGCCTCGGACAAAGCAGCTTCAAGGGCGCGTTGCTGCGCGGCGCCACGTTGACCGGCGCCCAGGCGCCGCGCGGCATGTTCGTCGAGGCCGACCTGGCCGAGTCCGCCTGCCTGGGCCTGAAGGCCCCGCAAAGCCTGTGGGCCGGCGCCAACCTGGATGGCGCCGACCTGTCCGGCGCGGACCTGACGCAAGCCATCCTGCAGCGCTCGCGCTGTGCGCAAGCGGCGTTCGCGCAGGCCGAACTGACCTACGCCGATTTCTCGTACGCCGACCTGACCCGCGCCGACCTGCGCGACGCCCGGTTCTCGCGTACGCAGTTCCATCGCGCCCTGCTGGATGATGCGCGCTGGACGAGCCGCGCGGGCATCCTGGACAACGACGCCCCGCTGATGGATGCCGAGCGCTGGTCGGCGGCGCGTCCCACCGCTGGCCGCGCCAGCCCCTGACAATCCCGAGCCACCAGGAGCCCAGCCCCCATGTTCGCGAATTGCCAGCTGTTTGGCCTGGACCTGGCCTTCCCGGATCTGTGCAAGACGCCGCCGGCGTTCATCCCGATCCCCTATCCCAATTTCGCGTTGGGACCGATGGCCATTCCGAACGCCTGGAACATCCTGCTGATGGGGATGCCGGCGCACAACCTCCTGACCACGATTCCGCTGACGAACGGAGACAACCCCGGCATCGCGCTGGGCCTGTTCTCGCCCTCGGTCATGGGCATGTCGCGCCACATCACCTGCGTGCCGAACGTGCTGTTCAAGTGCATTCCGGCCACGCGGCTGACCAGCATGACGGTGCAGAACCGCGCCAACACGGTTGGCATCCGCATCGTGCCCAGCCAGATCAAGGTGGTGCTGCTGGGCGCGGGCGGCGGCAAGGGCGGCGGCGCGGGCAAGGCGTCTTCCAAGGCGGCCAATGGCGCCAGCAAGGCCGGGCGCGGCGCGAAGAATGGCAGGAATGCGCGGGGCGGGCGCAACGCGAAGCGGGCCAAAGGCAAGGGGAAAAAGCGCGACGTGCCGTGCTTCAATCCGCGGAACAAGAAATTCGCCAAAATGAACCCCGCGCAGCAGAAGGCGTACCTGAAGGATTACGCCAAGCAGTTGCGGCGCCAGCAGGACGAAATCAACAAGATGTCGCCGGGCCAGTTCAAGGCCGCGCGAGACAAGTTCAAGGATGTCGGCAGGAATCCCGCGGCCGAGGCGGCGCAGCAGAACTACCGGACCGAGCGGGCACGCGGCATCCAGTCGAGCATCTTCGACAGCTTGAAGGGCAAGATGGGGGCGAAGGCTGCCAAGGCGGAAGCAAAACGCCGCACCCAGGACATCATGGGAAAGTTGGCGGCACTGCACGAGCCGGACATGATCGCGGGCGGCTGGATGGACCCGAAGCCGAAAGGCCTGGGCAAGGCAAGCGTCAACAGCGCCATCGGCGGAAGCTGGAACGGCAAAGGGCGCGTCAAGGCAATGGACAGGTTGGCGGAGCAGGGACTCAAGAATGGAGAGGCTAAGATGAATGTCCAACTCAAGATATGTCCCCCAGGGAAGAAGTGATGCGTAGCGAAGATTTCGAACTGTTCATCGAAGCGTTCGGGGAGGCGACCAGCCGCCGGCCCGTGCCCGCCGAGTCGCTTGCCGCCTACCGGGGGAAGCTGCCGGATGCGCTGCTGGCGCTTTGGCGGGAAGAGGGCTGGTGCGCGTATGCGGACGGTCTGATCTGGACGGTCGACCCGGCGGATTACGAGGATGTCCTGGAGGAATGGTTGGCGGGCACGCCCTTCGCGGAATTGGATGATTTCCATGTTTTTGCGCGATCGGCCTTTGGCAGTCTGTACCTGTGCGGCGGCAAGACAGGGGCAAGCGTCAGCTTGCTGTGTTCGATCCATGCGATAGACGCCCTGAAGCGGGAACTGAAGCCCAAATCGGCTGAACAGGTGGAGAGTTCGGTGCTGTCGTTCTTTGGCGCGGCCGAGCCTGAGCACTTCGACTTGACGGACGAGCGCGGCGCGCCGTTGTTCAAGCGTGCGCTGAAGGCGCTTGGGCCCCTGACGCACGAAGAAATCTATGGGTTCGAGCCTGCGATTGTGGCGGGGGGCAATCTGCGCCTGGAAAACCTGCGGCGCGTGGCCGACCATCCCCATCTGATGATCCTGCGAGAGCTTTCTCCCCCTGCGATGCCCTTCGACGATCCTGAGCTTGATCGTTTGATGGGGTAGCCTGTCACCGGAGCCCGACCATGCCCCACCCAGATTTCGCCCAGTTCATCGATACCTTCGGCGACGCCACCTCCCGCGCGCCGGTGCCGGAAGACGTGATCGAGCAGTACCAGGGCATCCTGCCCGACTTCCTGCTGGACGTCTGGCGCGAGGAAGGCTGGTGCGCCTATGCCGACGGCCTGGTCTGGACCGTCGATCCGCGCGAGTTCGAGGACATCGTGACGGACTGGGTGGCCGAGTCGGGTTTCGAGGAGATCGACCGTTACCACGCCTTCGCGCGCTCGGCTTTCGGCGATCTGTATGTATATGGCGAGCGCACCGGCGTGAACCTGACCATCGCCTGCTCCACGCATGACCTGCTGGCCGACGTGGACGACCTGGACGAGAAGTCGCCGGAAGCGCGCGAGGAAACGATGGCCGCGTTCTTCGCGTCGGCGGACTACGACCGCTTCGACCTGGAGGACGAGAACGACGAGCCCATGTTCGAGCGCGCGCTGGAGACGCTGGGGCCGCTGGCGGCAGACCAGGTCTATGCCTTCGAGCCCGCCATTGCCCTGGGCGGCGACGTGTTGGTCGAGAGCCTGAACAAGGTGCGCCTGGACGTGTACCTGGCGATCCTGCGGGAAATGGCCGATCCCGATTCGCCGCTGCTCGAGGATGACGAAGACGACGATGATGACGAGGACGAGGAAGACGAGGAATGGCGGGACCGATAAGATGGCGGTCTTGATGACGCCAACGCAAAGGATCCCGCATGTCTGACCCCCGTCCCCTACCGCCCGAGGCAGAGCAATGGCTGGACGCGCATTGCGCGCAAGGCCGCCAGGCCCGGATCCAGGGCGACACGGCCGAGGCCGAGCGCCATTTCCTGGCCGCCTGGGACGCCATTCCCGAGCCCAAGCTGGATCATGAGTACGCCGACAGCCTGTCGGTGGGCCTGACCGAGTTCTATCGCGACATGGGCCGTCCGGCCGACGCCTTGCCCTGGCTGGCCCGCGCGGCCGAAGCCTATGGCGAGGACGAGCCCGGCGTGCGCTTCCTGGCCGGTTCCGTGCATTACGCGGCGGCCGAGTACGACGCGGCCTATGCCGTGTTCGACGAACTGTTCAAGGCTTACCGCCAGCGTCCGTTCCAGGGTGAGCATCCTGGCTACCTGGCGTTCTATCACGCCCGCGCCGAGGCGCTGCGGGAGGGCCGCCAACCAGTGGATCCCCCGTCGCCCGAGCTGTCCGACGACGACCTGCCGGACGACGAGGAGCCCTTGCCGCCCGAATTGCCCGACGATATCTATGAAGAGGTCGAGGCGCTGGCAGAGGAAGGCAATTCGCTGTCCGACGACGGCGATGACGCGGGTGCGGAAGCCGTGTGGCGCCAGGCCCTGGACCTGTTGCCCGAGCCGCGCACGGAATGGGAGGCGCACACCTGGCTGTGCGCGTCCATCGGCGAGGCCTGCTATCTGCAAGGCCGGCATGCCGACGCGAAGGCCATGTTCTTCGACGCGCTGAACGGGCCGGGCGGCGTCGACAATCCCTTTGTCCACTACATGCTGGGCAAGTCGCTGTTCCACGAGGGCGACCTGGAGCGGGCGGCCGACGAGCTGCTGCGCGCCTACATGCTCGACAGCGTCGAGATCTTCGATGGCGATGAAGAGGAAGGCGCCGACATGCTGCAGATCCTGCAGGATCGCGGCCTGGCGGACGAGTAAGGACGCCGCCTGGACGGCGTGTTCCCGATCTGAAAAAGGCGGCCCGGACGGGCCGCCTTCTGCTTTGCCCGCCTGTCGCGTCTTAGAACTTGTGCGTGATGCTGGCGGGTTTGCCGGGCTGCACGGTCAGCCTGGTGTTGTACGGCGGCAGGTCGCCGTTGCGCACGGTGACCGAGTAGGTGCCCGGCGCGAGCTGGATCTGGCGCAGCGGCGGGCTGACGCCGCGGCGGCTGCCGTTGACCACGATCTCGCCCCAGGGCTGGACGTTCACGGTGACGGCCACGCTGGCGACGGGTTCCTCCGGCGGCGCGTCCGTGCCGGCAGCAGGCGCTCCCGCTGTGTCGGAGGAGGTCGGGCCGTCTGTCGTGGCGCCCGCGCCGTTGCTCGCGGTCGGCGTGGGCGTCAGCCCAGGCAGGGGGGAACCGAGTGTCGGCAAGGCGTCCACCGCGCCCGAGGGGGGCGTGCCCGTCGCGGCGTTGGTGTCCGCGGTGCTTGGCGAGTGCTGCGGGTCGGTGGTGCCTGCCGCCGACGCCGCCGCGGAGAGACCCGGGAGGCCGGGCAGGGCGCCTGTCTCGTTGGACGGAGGCGTCGCGGGTGCCGCTGACGTGGCGGAAGGCGCTTCGGATGGCATGGCCGGCGGGGCGGGCGGCGCTTCGGACGGACTTGCCAGGGCTACCGGAGGTGGCGCGGACGGCGCGTCGGCGATGGCCGGTGGGGGCGGCGCCTCTGGCGTTGCGGCAGGTGCGCTCGGCGTGGGATTGCCCGAGGCATCGGCGGTTGCGGTGTCGGGCGTATCGCCCTGCTGCCACCAGAAGAGCAGGCCGGCGGCAATGATCAAGGCCAGCACGGCGGCAACCATGCCCAGCGGCACGCGGCCTTCGTCCTGGCGCACGGGACGCGTGGCGGCGGCGACAGCGGCAGCCGCCGCGGGCGAGGCCTGGGGCGCGGGGTCTTGTCGAGACGAAGGGGGCGGCGGCGCGGGCTCCGCGGTGCTGGGAGCGGCTTGCGGGGCGGCGGGCACGGCGGGCGGAATCTCCGCTCTCGGTACGATGGGCGTAGCCGCCTGCGGAGGGACAGCCTGCGCATCCGGCGATGTTTCCGGTGGCGGTTCCGGGGCCACGGGAGCGGGCATCCACTCGTCCTTCAACGCGGGAATGGGGGCGGGTGCCACGGCAGGCGCTGCAACCACCGGCGCGGGCGCCGCAATGGGCGGCGCCACTGCGGCGCCCGTGCCCAGTCCCGCGGGCGCCATCGGCACCGTCCCCACCTGCCCTGCCGCGGCCAGCAACGCCGTATACCCCGCCAGCGAGGGCGAGCGGCCTTCGGGTGACAGCACCAGGCCCGCATCGATCGTCTTCAGCAGGATCACCGGATAGCCAGGCAGGTCGCGCGCGGCCAGCGGCACGTGCGTGTCTTCGATGACGCGCGTGACGGCATCGGGCGGCAGGGCGCCAGTCACGCGCCGGCACAGCTCGGCGCTCAGGGCATAGACATCCGTCCACGGTCCCACGTTGCCTGCCGGGCCGCCCGCATATTGCTCCAATGCGGCATAGCCGGGGGCGCGCGCGCCGTGCAGGTCCTCGTCGTGTTCGGCGGCAGGGGGCGGCGCCAGCAGCGGCTGGCCCTGCGCGTCCTCGGCCAGCACATGGGCGGACAGCGCGCCGTGATGATGGCCCGCGCGATGCAGCGATTCGAGCTGCGGCAGGATGCCGCGCAGCCAGGCCAGGACCTGGGCGGTGGGTTGCGGGGCGGCGGCGTGGGGTGTGGCGGAGGAGGGCATGACGGAGTCTCCGGCGGTCAGAAGCGGGCGCGGCCCGACGCGACGAAGAGTCGCGCGAACAGCGTGGCGTTGAGCGCGCCGCCGTGCAGATAGGTCTGCAAGGCAGCGCCGTCGACCTGGCTGGTCCACCAATAGCTGGTGTGCGAGCCAGGGTTGAAGCAGGCGGGCAGGTCGGGCCAGCCTTCCGGCCCGGATCGCACCAGCGGGCGCGTCTGCCCGGGGCCTGAATTGAGAATGTCCAAGATGTCCTGGCCGGCCGATGAAGGCGGCGGCTGGGGCGGACCCGGGCGCAGCGCATTCGCGGCGTGGTTGAGGGCCCGGTCCAGCTGTTCCGCGCCGCTGCCGTGGCGCACGGCCGACAGCAAGGCGGTGCTCGCTTCGCGGTAATACGGGCCGGCGCCGTCCAGCACGCTGGATTCGTAGGCGGCCAGCGGCACGCTCCAGACCGCCCACAGCGGATAGAGCCGGCCGACGCGGTCACGGCTGGGTGCGACGGTGCCCAGTTGCACCGCGCCCGCGCCGGGGCCGGCGGGGATGGCGAAATTCCAGAGCGGTGCAGCGGTGAATTCGCGTTGCGCGTCCAGCGGCATCTGCTTCAACGCCGACAGGCCATGCTGCGCCCACTTGTCCCACCAGGCGATCAGTTCGCGGGGCACGCCGCGGTGCACGAAATCGCCGGCGGCCGGAATCTTGCCGTACCAGCCCAGGCGGGCGCCGGCGGGGGGCGTGGCTGCGTCGGCGCCGATCATGAGCGCCCCGGGCACGAGAATCCTTGCATTTCAGGCAAGCCGAAGGGGCTCTTCACGCTGCCCGCCACGATCTCCAGCACGACCTTGCGGCCATTGAAATCGAAGGTGGCCTGCACGGTTTCCGGCGAGGCGCCGTGCTTCAGCGTGGCCTTGTCCAGCATGCGGTTCAGGGCCCAGGGGCCGCTGGTGGCGATGCCCGAGACGCCCGCCGAGGGCGTGAGCTCCATGCGGACCTGGCTGGTGCCGCGCGGGCCTGGCCATTGCACCGTGGTGGCGACCTGCGGGCCGTGGGCATAGCGCACGGCCTGTCCATCGACGTCCATCACGAACTGCGTGATCTCGGCGTCCATCTCGATGGGGCGGATCGACACCCGGTACGAGGGCAGCGGATTGCCGGCCGAGAAGTAGACGTCGCGGATGACGCCGGCGCGCTGGAAGGCATCGAGATAGCCCGAGGCCTGCAGCTGGCTGCCGTCGATGCCGGGCTTGAAGCGCCAGCGCGGCTGCGACACGTCGATCTGGTTGATCAGGTGCTTCTGCAGGAACTCGTCCATCATGCCGTTGGGCGAGAAAAGCCGCGCCACGTCATTGGGCGCGGCATCGCGCGCCGAGCCGGGGGCGAAGGGATAGCGCCCGGCGATGGATTGCCGGCAGAAGAGGCCGATGGTGGCCGACACATTCTCGCCCAGGCGTTCGCGCACCACGCCCGAGACCTCATCGGTGGCATCCACCGACAGCGTGTCCAGCATGGTGCCCAGCGCACGCGGCATGCGGCCGGCTTCGGCACGCAGCTTGGTGACGACTTCGGGATTGGGCGGGGGGCTGGCGCTGCGCAGCGCGGCATCGGCGGCGGTCAGGTAGGTGTAGAGCTCGTTGATGAGGCCCGTGGTGGCCGTGATGGCGGCGGGGCCGCCGCCTTCGGCGGAGACCAGCCTGCGATAGGGTTCGAAGTGCCGGTCGACGATCAACTCGGGCTTCTCGCGTGCGGCATCCTCGCGCATCGCCGCGCCGGGCCGGGTGGAGCCGAACATCTGCTCCAGCGTGTCGCGCGTGTTGCTGACGCGATCGCGCGCCTGGTCGGCCAGCGAATACGCCTCGCTGTTGGCGTCGCGCAGCAGCGTGGTTTCACGCGCCACGTTCTGCACCAGGCGCACCAGCGGGGATTCCGGTGCGGACAAGGTGCGCGCCACCTGGATGCTGTGCAGCAGCGAAGACCCCTTCACCAGGCGCAGGTCGTCCAGGTAGCCCTCCCACTGGGTCACGTAGTCGTTCAGGTACAGCTGCCTGATTTCCGACAGCAGCTGGGCGCGGGCGCGCGTGTCCAGCAACTGGGGCGCGGGCAGGCCCAGCACCCAGGCGTCGTCGCGGCTCAGGTTGTCGGCCACGCCGTCCACGCGCTTGTTGAAGACGTCCCAGTAGCCCTTGTAGCTGAAGAGCCCCGGGATGCCTTGCGTGAGCGGCTTGCCGCTGGCGCGCGTGAAGACCGATGCGGCCTGCGTGCCGCCCAGCGTGGCGACGGTGATCTCGTCCAGGCCTGCGTTGTCGGCCAGGATGCGGCGCACCCGGCTGTAGGCGCGTTGCGCCAGCGGCAGGCTGGCCAGGCGCTCGCGGGCCTCGCGGATCAGCGCCTCGTCGCGCGGGAAGGGCGAGACCAGCACCTTGCCCGTCGCCAGCGCGCGCAGGTGCGCGGACATGTTGTCGTACTGCGCCCGGGTGTAGTCGGCAGGCAGCGTCTTCTGCATGTCGGACAGCAGCCAGGCGTGCATGAACTCGGCGTCGTAGTGATCCGATTCGTACAGCATCAGATAGGCGCGCAAGGCCTCGTACGAGAATTCCAGGTCCTTGGGGTCGGCGCTGCGCAGGGCGGATTCCACCCGGCGCGCGGCCAGCGGCAGCAGGGCCTGGTCCAGCGTGCGGCGGTACACGCCGTCGGCGGCCGCGCCCAGTTTCTCGCCCTGGTACAGGCCGTAGCGATACGACAGCGGGGGCGAGTCCAGCGCGAAGCCGTCGCCTTGGGGCAACTGGCGCAGGCCGTCCAGGTAGGGCATCAGGCCGCGCACCTGGCCGTTGTCGTCCATTTTCACGTCGGCGCCCAGCGCCTGCACGGCGGGCACGCGCTCCTGCACTTGCGCGACATAGGCATCGTTGTTGCGATAGCTGATGGTCCAGGCGGCGATCAGCCCCACCACGGCCAGCCCCAGCACCGTGTAGCCCGCCCAGTGCAGGCGGCGGTAGCGGCGCTCCCAGCGCAGGTTGCGTCCCGCCAGCGCGGCCTCCTTGAAGATGACCTGCTGCAGCAGGTTCTTCAGGAAGAAGCTGCGGCCCGGCTGCTCGCCCGGCACCGAGTAGGCGCTGGGCCCGCTGTCCAGGCGCAGGTAGCGCTTGAGGCGGCCCGTGACCTGGTCGAAGGTCTCGCCGCCCTGCGTGCCGCTGGTGAAGTAGACGCCGCGCGGCAGCAGGCGCGCCTCGAAGCGGGAGGCCGCGAAGACGTCGCTCAGGAAGTGCGACAGCACGCCCTGCAGGCCGGCGAACTGCTGCGGCAGCATGTAGGCCAGCGCGCGCTGCGCGGCGTCGGGTTCCGCTGCCAGCACGTCGGGCAGCGCCTCGTCCAGGCGGCGTTGCAGCAAGCGGTATTCCGCGTGGAAGGCGGTGTACAGGTCGAAGTCCGGGTCCTGCGAGCGCGCGTAGGGCAGCGTGAAGCCCCAGACCTGGGACAGGTCTTCGCGGCTGAACGAGGCGAAGTATTCCTCGAAGCCGGAAAGCAGGTCGATCTTGGTGACCAGCACATAGATGGGGAACTGGATGCCCAGCTGGGTGCGCAGTTCCTGCAGCCGCTGGCGCAGCACGGCGGCGTGCTGCACGCGTTCGCTGTCCGAGGCCGACAGCAGGTCGGCCAGGCTGATGGTGAGGATGGCGCCGTTGATGGGCTGGCGGCCGCGGAAACGGCTCAACAATCCCAGGAAGCCCTGCCATTCCTTTTCGTCGCCGGTGGGGTCGCTTTCATGGGTGGTGTAGCGGCCCGCGGTGTCCAGCAGCACGGCTTCGTCGGTGAACCACCAGTCGCAGTTGCGCGTGCCGCCCACGCCGCGCAGCGCGGTCTTGCCGTAGCGGTCGGCCAGCGGGAAGTTCAGGCCCGAGTTCACCAGGGCCGTGGTCTTGCCCGAGCCCGGCGCGCCGATGAAGACGTACCAGGGCAACTGGTACAGGTGCTGGCGGGAGAAACGCGACCAGGGCCAGCGGCCTTGCTGGCCGCCGCCAAAGCGCATCTCGCGCAGGCGGCCGATGGCCTCGTCGAAGCGCTCGGTCAGTTCGCGCACCTCGTCGCTCTGCGGCTCGGCTTCGGTTTTCTTCTTCTCGGTGGAGCGCCGCAGCTGCCCCAGCAACTGGGCATTCAGGCGGCCTTCGCGCCACTTGCGCCAGATGAGGCGCAGCAGCCAGATGCCGAAGATGAGGCCGATGAGCGCGATGCGCGACAGTTCGCTTTCCAGCGGACGGTAGGCGCCGAAGGCCATCAGCGGCCCGGCGATCCAGATGAGCAGCGCCAGCGCGACCAGGCCCAGGAAATTCCACAGGCCACGGCTCAGCAGCAGCCGGAACAGGTCGTGAATCATGGTTGGCGAACCCCTTGTTGGGCGGGATTGCGACGCGTGGTCGCGGCGTCCTGCGCGGTGATGAGCAACGTGATCTCGACGCGGCGATTGCGCGCTCGATTGGCGGGACTGTCATTGGGCGCGACGGGGTCGGCGTCGCCGCGGCCTTCGGCGCGCACCCGGTTGGGCACCTTCAGGCGCTGCTCCAGCATCGTCTTGACCGCGTCGGCGCGTTCCTGCGACAGGTGCCAGTTGGAGGGGAAGCGCGGCGTGCGGATGGGCACGTTGTCGGAATAGCCGCTGACCAGGATGTTGCCCTCGGTGCCGTTCAGGGCGTCGGCGATGCGCGCCAGCACCGGGTAGTAGCGTTCCTTCACCGTGGACGAACCCGAGTCGAAGAGGCCATCGCCGCGCAGCACGACGACGCTGCGGTCGGCTTCGTCGCGCACGGTCACCAGGTCTTCGCGGATCTCGGGGGCCAGGAAGCCTGCCAGTCGCGGCATGGGCGCGGGCTTGGGCGGCGGCGGGGGCGCCGCGCGCAGCACGGGCGGTTCCAGTCCATTGACCGCGGCAAAGGCCGCATCGGAATCGCCGCCCAGGCGCCAGTTCAGGAAGGAGTAGGCGATGAGCGCCAGCAGCACGCCGATGGCCGCGAAGGCCCACAGGGGCACGGGCGGGCGGCGCACTTCCGCCAGCGTGGGCGCGTCCTGCCAATGGGGCGACAGGTCGCGCGGATATTCGCCGCGCGCGCTGCGCAGGATGTGCAGCAGGCGCTGGCGCAGCGTCTCCAGCTGCGTGCGGCCGTTGTCCACGACGCGGTAGCGGCCTTCGAAGCCCAGCACCAGGCAGAAGTACAGCAGCTCCAGCAGGTCCAGGTGTTGCGAGGGATTCTGCGATAGGCGGGCCAGCAGCTGGAAGAACTTCTCGCCGCCCCAGGTCTCGTTGTGGAAGGTCACCAGCAGGCTGTGGCTGGACCACACGCCCGCGCCCCAGGGCGTCAGCGCGGCAGCCTCGTCCAGCGCCGTGCACAGGCAGTAGCGCGCGCCCAGGATGGTCTCGTTGGGCAGGCCTGCCTGCTGCGCGCGCAGCTCGAACTGGCGGATCTCGTCGACCAGATGCTCGCGCAGCATGGCCGGCGAGGGATGGCTTTGCGTGGCGCGGATCTGGGGAATCAGGTCCAGCACCGGGTTGGCGGCCGCCACCAGCGGATTGCTGCCGCTGATGACGTACTCATCGGGACGGGGGCGCGCCGTGTCGGCGCCCGCCCCGGGGAACTGGGCCGGATACAGGCCGGCGGGGCCGGTCGCGGAAGGGTCTGAACCGTACATGCCTACTCCTCGGAATCTGCCTTGGGCCGCGCGTCAGTCGCGGATCGCCCAGAAGGCCATGTCCAGGCCGGGGAATTCGCCCGCGATGTGCAGCGCCAGCGCGCCGCTCTGCTCCAACTGGCGCCAGAATTCGCTGCCCTTGTCCAGCTCGAAGTACACGTGGCCGGCGCTGTAGGGGATCTGGCGCGGCACCACGGGCAGGGCGCGCACCGGAATGCCGGGCAGTTGCAGGTGCACGAGGTCGCGGATGCGTTCGACGGGGCCGATCTTGACCTGCGCGGGGAAGTGCGCGCGCAGCGCCTCGCTGGCCATCTCGGCGTGCACCGCCAGCACGAAGCCGGCCTGGCGCAGCAGTTCGCGGTCGTTGATCTGGGCCACGCTGACGCCGCGGCCGCGGTCTTGCAGCGGGATCTGGAAGGCGTTCTGTTCCAGCACCGCCGACAGCGAGCGGCGCAGCATCTGCATCAGCGGCTGGAAGGTGGCGCGCAGGTCGTCGTGCTGATAGCGCGGCAGGCCCTCGGGGCGCCTTGCGGTTTCGGTATAGGTGGCCAGGTCGCAGGCCAGCATGAGCCAGTCGTGGAACAGCCGTTCCGGATGCAGACCCTGGATCTGGCCCGTGTGCCACAGCGCGCCGGCGTAGCGGTTCACCAGCGTCAGCAGCATGAAGTCGGCCACCTCGGCGACGCCGCCGCGCCCGGGCTGGGCCAGGCGGGCCGCCAGCGTCTGGCCGCGCGCTTCCAGCAGCCCCGCCAGTTCGTTGGCGTAGCCGGCCAATACCGGGTGATGGCCGCTGCTGAGCCAGGGCGGAATGTAGGACTCGTCCAGCATCACGCGCTTGTCGTTGCGGCGCTCCAGCACGTGCGCCACGCCCAGCGTCAGCCATTCGTCGCCGGCGTCGCGCGCGAGCATCAGGCGCAGATGAGGGCGGCCCACCTGCAGCAATGCGGGTTCCAGGCCGCCTTCGGTGCTGTCGTCCACCTCGGTTTCGGTGACGGCGTGGCGCGCCAGCGTTTCCTCGACGTTCTCGAAGACGGCTTCCTCCACGCCGTTGCGGCGGCGTGGCGTGGCCAGCACGACCAGCTCGTCGCGCGCGTCGTCCGGGACCTCCAGCGCCAGGGGCGCGAGATCCGCGTGGCCGATTTCAAACGGCGTGCCGTCGGGGAAGAGCCCCTGCCCGCCCGTCAGTGCCAGCTTGCCCAGCGCCAGCGCGTCGCGGTCGATCGCCAGTTCCGTGCAGCCCCAGAAAAAGGCCTGCAGGGGCAGGGTGCGCAATTGCAGGTTGCGGTCCAGGTAGCGCTCCTGCTGCTGAAAATGCTGGGGCCGGAGGAACATGCCCTCCGACCAGATCACCTTGAGGTTCGATGCCATGCCGATCCTGCTCGATTAATGACGACGGCAGGGCCCGCGAGGCGGGTCCTGCCGGCAGTCAGAGGGAACTTAAAAAGGCCACCAGGACCGCTCGCGGTCCGTCACCCGGATATCCTGCTTTCCCACGCCGATGTGGATCGTTTCGGGGTTGGGAGAGAACTGCCAGATCTTGTAGATGTTCGTGTTCTGGGGCACGGGCAGCGGCGCGACGAGGCGCCATTGGCTGCGCTCGAGGTCGCGGAAGGCCGCGACGATGCCGACGACGCGGGCGTTGACGTCGCCTTGGCGGCGGATGGTGTGGGATTCGCCGGGCCGCAGGATCACCTGCTCGGCCTGGATCAGTTCCTCGCCCAGGGCCTGGCGCGCGTCGCCGTGCAGCGTGAAGAAGTCGCTTTCCTCGAAGGTGCGCGAGGTCTTCATTTCATAGACGGTGATCTGCACGGGCGAGGGCCGGCCGTGGACGTCGGGGTTCACATCCTTGTCGGCGGTGAGTGCGATTTCATAGGGTGAGGCCATCTTGCCGGCCGTCGAGGCACAGCCCGATGCCAGCAATACGCCCGCAAGCAGGGCCAGGCCCGCGCGTGCCAGGGCAAACGTGCGCCACGTGGCGCCCTGCGTGATCCTCTCTGTCTTCGACCTCATGCCGACCGGGCCTCCCTTGGGATGTTCTCCTCATGAAGGCCGTATCACAAAATAGAAACAAGACAGTCTTGTTAAACCCGTGTGACGTTACTTTTTTTACGGTGTCGATACATCCGAAACAGTCGGAGAGTCTTTACCGTGGCGGTTTGCTACCGAAGTGTCATAATCGCCCCCTACTCTCGTAGCAAGCCGACGGGCAAGGCAGGCATGCGTCCTGGCGCCCCGCAGGCATCCCCACAACCCACCCCTTTTGGATCACCTCGCCATGAGCATGAGACATCACGCCGCATTGCTTCTGAGCCTTATGGTGCTGGCTGGTTGCGCAACGAACGCGAACAGCCCTGGCGCCTCCCTGCCCGCGCAAGACAGCCCGCAAGCCCAACAGGCCTTGCAGCAACTGCGCGACGACTACAACCAGGGGCGTTATGGCGCCGTGATCCGCAGCGTGGCGCTGGATGGCCGCCTGCACGACGAGGCCTCGCTGGCCACGCGCACCGAAGCCTACAAGCTCCAGGCCTTCAGCTACTGCGTGCAGGACTACAAGCAGCTGTGCGAGGAAAGCTTCACGCGCATCCTGCAGCTGCAGGCCGACTACGACCTGTCTCCGGCCGAGAAGGGCCATCCCCAATGGGGCCCGGTCTTCACCTCGGTGCAATCCCGCTACCAGAACCAGACGCAAGCCACGCGCTGATCCCTCCCGGCGGGACCGCCGAGGCGCTCCCGCCCATTGCAACAAGGAGCCGCCATGTATCTCGGTCCCGCCCATCCTCCCGCTTGCGGCGCGCATGCGCTGATCCCGGCACGGTTCGATGCCCCTGGCGGCACCATCGGCCGCGTGGCGGGCAACCATCTCGTCCTGCCTGATCCGTCCGGCGCCATCGGCCGCCTGCAGGCTGTCGTGCGCATGCGCGGCGCGGAGTGCCGGCTGGTCAACCTGGGCGGACCGGCGCCCGTCACGGTGAACGGCCGTTCGCTGGCGCAGGGCGAAGAGGCTGCCATCGCCGCGGGCGACCGGGTGGGCGTGGGCGGCTATGTGCTGGCGGTCGATGCGGCCGCCGGCAGCGTGGCGGAGGGGCACGCCCAGGAAGCCGGCGGCGTGGTGCCGCCGCAGGCGGCAGCGCCGGCCGTGGCGGCATGGACGGGCGGCGTGGCGGCCGCCGGTGCGTTGGAGCAGCCTGTGGCAACCCCGCCCGACGCGCCCGTGCCGGCCGCCGCATCCGTGGCGGATCTGCCGCCTGCGCAGCCCGAACCCGGGCCGGTCGATATCTTCGCCGACCTGATGGGCCCCGGCACCTTGCCGGTGGGCAGCGCCCCCGACATCTCCTGCCATCCCTTCGACATGGCCTCGGCCGCGCCGCGCAATACGCCAGACCCCTTGTCATTGCTGCCGGGCGAGCCCGTGCGCCACATGCCGGGCGAGGATCCCCTGTCCTTCTTCGACCAAGTGGACGCGGCCCACGCGCCCAGCATCTTCAGCGATCGTACGCCCACCTCCATGACCTCGGGCGTACCGGCCACGGTGCGCGGCGATCAGCCCATCGCCGACATGCTGTCCGGCGACCGTGAGCGCAACGCGCGCAGCACGGCTGATCACGTCACGCAGATGAGCGGCTACATGCGGCCGACCAACGTGCGCCGCGACGAGTCGGGCGGATAGGGGTACGACGGCCCCGCCGCTCAGGCAGGGGCCAGCCAGCTCGGGTCCAGCTCGTCCAGTTGCGCGATACCCAACAGGGCCATGTCGCGGGCCACCTCCTGCGCCAGCAGGGTGGCCGCGTGCCGGACGCCGGCTTCGCCCGCGACGGATGCGGCATAGTTGAAAGGCCGTCCCAGGAACACCATGCGCGCGCCCAGGGCGTAGGCCTTGAGCACGTCCGTGCCGCGCCGGAATCCGCCATCGACCATGACGGCCAGGTCAGCCCCCACCGCCTGGACGATGCCGGGCAGGCGGTCCAGCGCGGCGGGCGCGTGGTCCAGCTGCCGGCCGCCGTGGTTCGACACGATGACGCCGTCCGCGCCGGCCTCGCGCGCCAGGCGCGCATCGTCGGCATGCAGGATGCCTTTCACCACGAGCTTGCCCGGCCACCGCCGGCGGATCAGCGCCAGATGCGTCCAGCCCAGGTTGTCGCGGCCATCGAACTCGCGCACGGCGCGGCGCGACAGGATAGGTGCGCCACGCGTCGCCAAGGCGTTCTCAAAATGCGGCATGCCATGCCGAGCCAGGGTGCGCAACGCGGTGCCGCACAGCCAGTGCGGATGCATCGCGCCCTGCCACGCCAGTTGCCAGGAGGGGCGCAAAGGCGTCGAGAAGCCGCAGCGCACGTTGTTCTCGCGATTGCCGCTGATGGGCACGTCCGCGGTCACGACCAGCGTGCCGAAGCCTGCCTGCCCGACCCGGTCGAGCAAGGCCTCGATGCGGACCGCGTCGCCGGGCACATAGGCCTGGAACCAGGCTTGCGGATGATGGGCGATGACCGTTTCCATGCGGATGAGCGATGAGCCGCTGAGGATCATCGGCATGCCCAGCGCCGCCGCGGCGCGCGCCTGGACCACGTCGCCCAGATAGGCCGTCAGCGCGCTGATCCCCATCGGCGCGATGCCGAAGGGCAGGGCGTGCGAGTGGCCGAAGAGCGTGACGCCCGTGCGCCGCGACGACACGTCCCGCAGGACGCGCGGCACCAGCGCGTGCCGCGCGAAGGCGCGGCGGTTGGCGTCGGCGGAGGTGCCGGTTTCCGCCGCCCCCGCCACGAAACCGAACAGCGGCGCGGGCAGGTGCCGTCTGGCCGCGGCCTCGAAGTCGTCCAGCGACAGGCAGGCAGCCAGCGTGCGCGTCATGCGGTCGCCCGCGCGGCGTGCGCCGCCAGGATGCGCTGGCCGATGTAGAGGTCCTGCAGGGACAGCCCGGAACTGTCGAAGACGGTGATGTCATCCCGGTCCTGGCGGCCCTGTGCTTCGCCCGCGAGGACGGCGCCGATCGGCGTGACGGACAGCCGTCCCGCCGCGATGTCCGCCGCCACGTGCTGCAGTTCGCCGATGCGCGTCGATTGCTCGGGCAGGTCGCAGAACAGGCGCGCGCGGGTCATCAGCGCGGCAGGCGCTTCCTGCTTGCCTGTCGAGTCCGCCCCCATGGTCGACACATGGGTGCCGGGCCGGACCCAGCCTGCGTCGAAAAGCGGGGATTGCGAGGGCGTGGCGGTCACGATGATGTCCGCCTGCTGGCAAGCGGCTTGCGGCGCTTCGGCGCGCGCGCGCAGGCCGTGCGAGGCCAGCCGCGCGATGAAGGCCTCGGTTTCGGCGGCATCGCGGTTCACCACCAGCACGGTGTCGATGGGACGGATGCGGGCGATGGCCTGGCATTCGTAGCCCGCCTGGTTCCCCGCGCCGAAGATGGCCAGCACGCGCGCATCGGGGCGTGCCAGCGCGTCGGTGGCGACGGCGTCGGCAGCGCTCGTGCGATACGCGTTGACCACGCCCGCTTCGATCAGCGCGGCCACCTTTCCGACCTCCTGGTCGAACACGGCAATGATGGAGTTGTGGCTGGGCAGGCCGCGCTGCTTGTTGGCGGGCCAGTAGAAGCCCATCTTCACGCCCGCCACGGCCTGCGTGGTGCCGGCCTTCACCGAATAGCGGTTCTCGCGCAGCGAGCCGTGGGCAATGACGGCGGGAAAGACGTGGCTGTCGGGCCGGGTGGCGGCGATCAGTGCATCGCGGATGGCGTCGAAGGCCAGGGCGTGGCTGACCAGCGCGGCGGATTCGGCTTCAGAGATGAATTGCATGGGCGTGGCTCCAGGTTCAGGCTGCGTTGCGGGCGGGTTCGCCGAAGCGCTCGCGATAGCGCGCCATCACGCGCGGCCACGCCTCGGGGTTCACCAGGCGGGGCGGCCGGATGCCGCGCAGCACCGCGACGGCCTGCTGCGCGCCGAGGGCGGCGACGTTGCGGCGTCCCTCGTGCGAGACACCCGCCGTGTGGAAAGTGGCGACCACGTTGTCCAGCGTCAGCAGCGGGTGGGACAGGGGCGGGGGCTCCGGCTCCCACACATCCAGCCCGGCGCCGCCCAGGTGGCCGCGGGCAAGCGCGTCATGCAGCGCGGCCTCGTCGTGGATGCCACCGCGGGCGGTGCTGATGAACAGCGCGCCCGGCTTCATGGCGCCAAAGGCCCGGCTGTCGAAACTGCCCAGCGTGGAGGCGTCGCGCGGGCAGTGCAGCGAGACGATGTCGGCGCGGGCCAGCAGCGCGGCCAGCGTCACGGGCTCCGCGCCGCGTGCGCGGATGTCGTCGTCGGATAGCAGCGGGTCGTGGGCCAGCACGGGCATGTCCAGCGCGCGGGCAATGGCCGCCACGCGGCGCCCTGCATGGCCGATGCCCACGATGCCCAGCGTCTTGCCGGTGACTTCGTGGCCCATCAAGGACTCGCGGCTGTAGCCGCGCGACGTGCGCAGGCGGCGGTCCGATTCGGCGATGCGGCGTGACACCGCCAGCATGAGCCCGATGGCGTGCTCGGCCACCGAGGCGGCATTGCCGCCGATCTGGTTGACCACGGCAACGCCGGCGCGGGTGCAGGCGTCGACGTCCACGGTGTCGTGGCCCGCGCCGGCCGAGGACACGCACAACAGGTCGGGACAGCGCGCCAGCAGCGCGTCGGTGGCCTGCCACGCGCGCGGCAGCTCGTTCTTGGCGGGGGAGATGTGATACAGGTGCGCTGCCGCCAACGCGTCGAATACGTCTTGCTCGGCGCCTTCGCGGCGCGCGACGCGCAAGGCGATGTCAGGCTCAGCGGCCAGCCGCTGGTCGAAGGCCGGATCGATCCAGAAGTCCAGGCGGACCACGGTCTTTGAGGGGGATGTCATGCTGTCTCCTGCCAGGGTGCCCGCCGTCTTGGCGCGGCGGGGCGATAAGGGTTGGAAGCGGTCGGGACGAAAGCCGGCTCAGCCGCGCACCACGTCGGCGATGGCGTCCACCACGCGGGGCAGGTTGCCGGGGTTGAGCGCCGCCACGCAGATCCTGCCGGTGTCCAGCGCATAGATGCCGTGGCGCGCGCGCAGCGCCTCGGCCTGCGTGGGCGTCAGGCCTGAATACGAGAACATGCCTTTCTGCCGCGTGATTGCCGAGAAGCCGCGCCCCAGATCCTGCGCATCCAGCGCCTGCACGAGCCGCGTGCGCATGTCGTGGATGCGGTGGCGCATGCCTGCGAGTTCCTCGGTCCACGCGTCGTACAGCGCGGGTGTCTGCAGCACGGCCTCCACGATGGCCGCGCCATGCGTGGGCGGATTGGAATAGTTCGTGCGCACCAGCCGTTTGGCCAGTGCCTCGGCGCGCCCGATCGTGCCTGGGTCGCTGGAAACCAGCGTCAGCGCGCCGATGCGCTCGCCATACAGGGAGAAGGATTTGGAGAACGAGCTGGCGACCAGGAAATCCACGCCGGCCTCGGCGAACAGCCGCGCCGCCAGCGCGTCTTCCTCCAGGCCGTCGCCGAAGCCTTGATAGGCCATGTCGACGAAGGGCACCAGTCCGCCTTGCACGCAGGCATCCACCACCGCGCGCCACTGGGCGGGGTCCAGATCATTGCCGGTCGGGTTGTGGCAGCAGGCATGCAGCACCACGATGCTGCCGCGCGGCAGGCCGCGCAACGCGTCCAGCATGGCGTCGGCACGCACGTCCTGGCGCGTGGCGTCATAGTAGGGATAGCTGCGCACCGTGAAGCCGGCCGCCTCGAACAGGGCGCGATGGTTTTCCCAGCTCGGGTCGCTGACCGCCACGATGGCATCCGGCAGCAGCTGCTTCAGCACATCCGCGCCGATCTTCAGCGCGCCGGTGCCGCCCACGCTCTGCAACGTGGCGGCGCGTTTCGCCTGTAGCACGGCGGTGTTCTCGCCGAACAGCAGGCGTTGCACGCCGCTGCGGAAACCGGCAGTGCCTTCGATGGGGCGGTATTGCTTGGGACGTGCCTGGTCGATCCACGCGCGCTCGGCCTCCTGCACGGCGCGCAGGACCGGCACGCGGCCCTGGGCATCGGTATAGACGCCGACCACCAGATTGATCTTGTCGGGCCGGGTTTCCTGGTGGAAGGCCTCGAAGAGCCGCATGATGGGATCCAGCGGGGCGGACGGGGCGGATTGGAACAGCGAGGTCATGATGGGCTCCTGGAATGCTCAGGCCGGGGCGGCAAGCAAGGTGGCGTAGCGCGACAGGTCGACGTTGCCGCCGCTGATGACGATGCCCACGCGCTTGCCGCGCACGGCCAGCTTGTCCTGCAGCAGCGCGGCGAGCGGCATGGCGCCGGTGGGCTCGACGACGAGCTTCATGCGCTCGGCATGAAAGCGCATCGCCAGCATGATGTCTTCGTCGCTGACGGTGACGATCTCGTCGACGTGGCGGCGCATGACCGCGAAGTTCAGGTCGCCGACGTGCGTGGCCAGCGCGCCTTCCGGCAATCCGGTGGGGGGCGGGATGCGGATCACATGGCCCGCCTTCAGGGAGCGCAGTCCGTCGTCGCCGCTGACGGGCTCGACGCCGGCCACGGCGCAGCCGGGCGCGAGGCTTTTCGCGGTCAGCGCGGTGCCCGCCAGCAGGCCGCCGCCGCCCAGGCTGGTCACGATCAGGTCCAGGCCGGGCGCCTCCTCCAGCAGTTCCAGCGCGGCGGTGCCCTGGCCGGCAATGATGTGGGCGTGATCGTAGGGGGGGATCATCGTCAGGCCGCGCTGTGCAGCCAGTTCACGGCCCAGCGTCTCGCGGTCGTCCTGGTAGCGGTTGTAGATGATGATCTCCGCGCCGTAGCCGCGCGTGGCGTCGACCTTGGCGCGTGCGGAGTCGTGGGGCATCAGGATGACGGCGGGCGCGCCCAGCAGCCGGGCGCTGAGCGCGGTGGCCTGCGCGTGGTTGCCCGACGAGTAGGTCACGACGCCAGCGCGCCGCTGCGCGGGCGTCAATTGCGCGATGGCGTTGTAGGCGCCGCGGAACTTGAAGGCGCCCATGCGCTGGAAGTTCTCGCACTTGAAATAGACCTGCGCGCCCAGTCTTTCATTGAGCGTGGCGCTGGTGAGCACCGCCGTGCGATGCGCGACGCCCTTCAGCGTGAGGGCGGCCTGGCGCACGTCGGCCAGGGTCGGCAGGGCAGGGGAATCTGCCGCAGGGGCGGCGCGTGCCGGCTCGGGACGCATGACGGGTGTCTCCTCGGTAATTGTCTAAGAGATATTATAAGAATCCCTGATTTAATCCTAGCTTTCAGGTCGAATTGCGCCTGTTTATCAGGGTTTACCTGGGTTATCTAGGGATAATCACCGACTCTCATCGTATTTCTTGTGCATTGAGATAATATGAGATAGCCTGTTTCGCAACAGCCTCGTAGAGCTGTGCCAACAAGGAGACAAGACATGCACAAGGCAATCAAACGCGGCCTGGGCCTGCTGCTGCTGCTGCTGCTGCTGCTGGCCTGCGGCCTGCAGGCCTCGGCGGCAACCGCCTTTCCCGACGGACCGGTGCGCTACATGGTGCCGGCCCCGCCCGGCGGACTGATAGACATCATGGCGCGCATGGTCGCGCAGGGCGCGGGCGACCGCCTCAAGCAATCGGTGGTGGTCGAGAACCGTCCGGGCGGCAACACCGTCATCGGCGCGGACGCGGTGGCGCGCTCGGCGCCCGATGGCCAGACATGGCTGGCGGTGTCGATCACCCTGGCCGCGAACGCGACGCTCATGCCGAACATGTCGCTGGACGTGCGCAAGGACCTCGTGCCGGTGGCTCGGCTGGCGGTGACGCCGATGGGGGTCGTGGTGCCGGCCAATTCACCGTATCGCTCGCTGGACGAGATCGTGCAGGCGGCCAAGGGCGGCAAGATGCTGAACTACGGCTCGAGCGGATATGGCACGCCCACGCACCTGGTCACCGCCATGATGGAAGGGGTGGCCGGCATCAAGCTGAACCACATTCCCTACAAGGGCGGGGCCCCGGCCCTGAACGATCTCATCGGCGGCCAGCTGGATTTCATCATCGCGACCTTGAGCGAGGCCAAGCCCTTCCTGGACAGCGGCCGGCTGAAGCTCCTGAGCGTGACCAGCCCGGAACGCGTCAAGGCCTTTCCCGAGGCGCCGACGACGGCCGAAGGCGGTTATCCGGGATTGCTGATGGAAGGCTGGACGGGTGTCATGGTGCCGGCGGGCACGCCCGCGCCGGTCATCGACCGCATCGCCGAGGTCGTGCTGGACACGGCGAAGGCACCTGCATTCGTGCGCCGGGCCGAGGAGATGGGCTTCGTCATGGCGCCGCAAGGACCGGCCGATTTCAAGCGCCAGTTCGTGAGCGAAGTGGAGCGCCTGCGCGATCTGATCCAGACGCGGGGCATCAAGATGGAGTAAGCCCGCCAGCGGTGCCGCGCAATGAAAAAGCCCCTGGCGCGCCGCGGCCAGGGGCTTTGCAATGGCGTGTCCTCAGCGCGGCTCGTGCTGCAGCGAGCGCTCCGCGCCCTGGATATGCGCCAGCATCACCGCCTGGGCGCGATCGGGCCGGCGTTCGCGGATGCTGTCGAGGATCATCTGGTGCATGGCGGTCGACACCGTGCGCATCTCGGCGTCGGCCTGGCGGTGGCGTGCGTTCATCATGACGGTCAGCACGCCGCGCAATTGCTCGCGCAGGCCTTGCAGGATGCGGTTGTGCGAGGCCTGCACCAGCAGGCCGTGGAACTCCAGGTTCAGCGCCACGTGTTCCTGTTCGGTGGTGGCCGGGTCCCGCATGCGGACCAGCAGGGCCTCCAGCGCGCGGATATCGTCGGGCGTGGCGCGCTTGGCCGCCAGCGTGGCGGCTTCCACTTCGAACATGCGCCGGATATCCAGCAGATCGTCGATGACGAAGCCGATGGTGCCGGTGCGGCCCATCATCGTCAGCAGTTGCGGGTCCAGCAGGTCCCACTGGCGCGAGCCATTGATATAGGTGCCGGCGCCGTGGCGTACGTCCAGCAGGCCCACGCTGGACAGATGCTGGATGGCTTCGCGGATGACGGTGCGGCTGACCCCGAAGCGGGTGCACAGCGCGGAGTCGGTGGGCAGGGCCGAGCCCGTGGGCAGCGTGCCTTGCAGGATGTCGACCGCGATGGCCTCGAAGACCGCCTCGTAGAGCTTGCGCTTGGGGCGGGTCCCGGGCGTTGCGTCGGGCGGCGTCAGGGTCTGGGTCATGCGCCGGATTGTAAGGCGCGCCCGGCCTGCCCGGCGGCTTCCCGGCCGGGCTTGCGGGTTAACCCATGTGGATCTGGTCGGCGTCGACCTTCACCAGGTCCTTGCCGGTGACGAGCGTGTGGCGGGCGTGCACGCGCACGGTCTGCTCGGCCTGCTGGTCGATGCGGCCGGCGCGCACCTGCTCGGTGTCCTCGGCCAGGCGGAAGATGTGGCGGGCCAGTTGCGAGATCCGGTCCATGACCACTTCGCAGCTGCGGCCCACCACGCGCAGGCTGCCCAGCGAGGCGCGCAGCCCCAGGCCCAGGTAGTCCATGTCCTGCACGGTGACGCGGCCCTTGCCCGCCTGGATGTCCAGCTCGGCCGTTTCCAGCGAGGTGTGGCGGGCGCCGCGCAGCGCGACGGCCTCGCCGGCCTCCAGCGTGACGCTGCCCTGGGCCGCGGCGATCACCAGGCTGCCCGGGGTGTCGATACGGGCGGCCAGCGGCGCGGCCTGCGTGATGATGGCGATCAGGTAGACCTGGCTGGCGTCCGGCCCGCAGATGAGCGCGGTGTCTCCCGTCTGCGGCGCCAGCAGGCAGCTGGCGGCGCGCGGCACTTCCCAGTCGCGGGTGTCGCAACGCACCGTGCAGCGGCCGCCGGGGTGGATCTGCGTGACGGTTCCGATGAGCTGCACCGGATCGTAGGAAGAGAAGGGGTGCGCGTGCGCGGATGCAGCCATGGCGGGGAAATCCTGAGGATGGCGAGCCTGGGACTGTAGGCATTCCAGCCGTCCGCTTGATGACATGCACATTTCCTTACCGGACTTACGTTTTCGCAAGGCTGGCGCCCCGGGGCTTGCGGGCGCGAGGCAGCGGGAGATAATGACGCGTCCCGATGAAGGACGTCCAGCCAGGAGACAAGGATGCTGAAGACGCGTTTCACGGAAATGGTGGGCGTGCGCCACCCCATCGTCCAGGGCGGCATGCAGTGGGTGGGCCGCGCCGAGCTGGTGGCCGCCGTGGCCAACGCCGGCGCGCTGGGGTTCCTGACCGCGCTGACGCAGCCCACGCCCGAGGCGCTGGCCCGGGAGATCGCGCGCTGCCGCGCGCTTACCGACCAGCCTTTCGGCGTCAACCTCACCCTCCTTCCCTCGCTCAAGCCGCCCCCCTATCAGGCTTACTGCGACGTGATCGCCGAGTCGGGGGTGACGGTGGTCGAGACCGCCGGCTACAAGCCCCAGCCCTATGTGGAGCGGTTCCAGCAGGCCGGCATCCGCATCATCCACAAGTGCACGTCGTTGCGGCACGCGCTGTCGGCC
The DNA here is from genome assembly GCF_900089455.2 of Orrella dioscoreae. NCBI lineage: Bacteria > Pseudomonadati > Pseudomonadota > Betaproteobacteria > Burkholderiales > Alcaligenaceae > Orrella > Orrella dioscoreae. The sequence goes on along the minus strand of NZ_LT907988.1, from coordinate 4,339,839 downwards.
GAGCGCATGGGCGTGGATGCCATCTCCATCGACGGCTTCGAATGCGCCGGGCATCCCGGCGAGGACGACATCCCGGGCCTCATCCTGATTCCTGCCGCCGCGGCGGCATTGCGCATTCCCGTGATCGCCTCGGGCGGTTTCGGCGACGGACGGGGCCTGGTGGCGGCGTTGGCGCTGGGCGCCGACGGCATCAACATGGGCACGCGGTTCTGCGCGACGCAGGAGGCGCCCATCCACGATGCCTTCAAGCAGGCGATGGTCGCCAACGACGAGCGGGCGACGGACCTCATCCTGCGCAGCTATCGCAACACGGCGCGGGTGGCGCGCAATGCCATCAGCCAGCAGGTGCTGGAGGCAGAGCGGGCGGGCCAGCCCTTCGAGGCCGTGGCGCCGCTGGTCAAGGGGCTGCGGGGCAGGGAGGGGCTGGAGAGCGGCGACCTGGACCACGGCATCTGGACGGCCGGGCAGGTGCAAGGCCTGATCCACGACATTCCCACGGTGCAGGAACTGGTCTCGCGCATCGTGGCCGAGGCCGAGGCGATCATCGGCGGGCGGCTGGCTGCCATGCGCGTGGCTTGAGGGCGCATGATGATGACCCCTTCTCCCGAGGAAGATCTCATCCTCTATCTGCGCCGGCTGGGCCACGGCACCCCGCCCGCGCCCACGCTCTCGGTGCTGGGCGGCTTGCAGGCCCGGCACACCCAGGTGTTTCCGTTCGAGACCCTGGCCGCGCTGCTGCGCGTCCCCGTGCGGCTGGACCTGCCCAGCTTGCGCAACAAGCTGCTGCGGGAGGGGCGCGGCGGCTATTGCTATGAGCTGAACCTGATGTTCCTGTGGCTGCTGCGCGCGCTGGGTTACGACGCGCGGCCGCTCACCGGCCGCGTGCTGCTGGGCGAAGACACGCACACGCCGCCGCCGCGCACGCACATGCTGATCCTGGTGACCCTGGACCAGGTGCGCTACGCCGTGGACGTGGGTTTCGGCGGCATGGTGCCTCCCACGCCCTTGCGCCTGGACGAGACCCAGGCGCAGGCCACGCCGCTGGAGCCCTACCGGCTGGAGGAAAGCGGCGGCGGCTACCTGCTGCAGGCGCAAGTGGGGCAGGCGTGGCGCCATCTCTATGCCTTCGACCTGCTGGCCCAGCCCGCCATCGATTTCGAAGTCGGCAACTGGTATGTCAGCACCCATCCTGAATCGCCCTTCCTCGGGCAGTTGCTGGTGGCGCGCACGGGCCCGGGCGAACGCCATGCCTTGCGCAACGGGGAGTACGCCCATCACCGGATCGGCCAGCCCAGTGAGCGCCACACCATCAAGGAGGTGGCTGCCTTGCGCGCGCTGCTGACGGATGTGTTCGGGCTCGCCCCGCCCGCGCATCCGGGGCTGGACGCCGCGCTGGCCCGGGTGTTGTGACAGGCGCTTCGCGCCGGCAACGGTAGAATGGCCGCGCCTCGCGGCGGTGCCGCTTCCCGCGCCGCCCGTCACCGGAGACGCTGTATGCCCCTTCGTCGTCGACCGCGGTCCCGCGCCCTGCGTGTTGCCGGACGCGCGCTGTGCGCCCTGTTGGCCCTGTTGGTGATTCTCGTGGCCGCGGCCTGGCTGGCCCTGCGCGGCAGCCTGCCCGGCATCGATGGCGAAGCGTCCGCGCCAGGGCTGTCGGCCTCGGCCATCATCGAGCGCGATGCCCAGGGGGCCGCGACGATCCGCGCCGGCAACCGGCGTGACCTGGCCTACGCCACCGGCTACGCCCATGCGCAGGACCGCTACTTCCAGATGGATCTGCAGCGCCGCACGGCGGCGGGCGAACTGGCCGGGCTGATCGGCGAGGTGGCCCTGCCGTTGGACCTGCGCAATCGCCTGAACCGTTTCCGCGCCCGCGCCCAGCGTTCGCTTGCCGCGTTGCCGAAGGACGACCGCGACATCCTGCAGGCCTATGCCGACGGCGCCAACGCCGGCCTGGCAAGCCTGCGCGTGCGGCCCTTCGAATACCTGTTGCTGCGCGAGGCGCCGCAGCCCTGGCGGCCCGAGGATTCACTGCTGGCCATCGACGCCATGACCATCAACCTGCAGGTCAGCGAACTGCGCCGCGTGCTGACCCGGGGCGCGCTGCGTGACCTGGTGCCCGACGACCTGTTGACCGCGCTGACCCTGCCGGGCAGCCATTGGGACGCCACGCTGGATGGCGTGCCCGCGCCGACCGCGCTGCCCGCGGTGCCGGCCACGCGGCCCGACTGGATCGATACGCTGGCGCGCCAGGACGGCATCCGCAACGCGGCGATCGACACCCCGCCGGTGATCGGCAGCAACGCCTGGGCCGTGGATGGGCGACACGGCCGGGACGGCAAGGCCATCGTGGCCAATGACATGCACCTGGGACTGCGCCTGCCCAATGTCTGGTATCGACTGACCCTGAACGTACCCGACGGCACGGGCAGCGCGCGCCGCGTGTCGGGCGTGAGCCTGCCCGGCGCGCCCGTGATCGTCGCGGGCAGCAATGGCAAGGTGGCCTGGGGCTTCACCAACAGCTACGGCCATTTCATCGACCTCGTGGCGCTGGAGGTGGACCCAGGGAATCCGCGACGCTATCGCGACGGCAAGGGCGAATGGCGCGAGGCGGTGGAGCACGGCGAGGCCGTTGCGGTGCGCGGCGGCGAAACCGTGCAGTTGCCCGTGCGCGACACGGAGTGGGGGCCGATGATCGCCGCCGGCGGCAAACACTATGCCATCCGCTGGGCGGCGCATCTGGACAGCGCCCGGGATCTTTCCTTGCGGAGGATGGAGTCCGCGACCGACGTGCCCTCGGCCCTGGCGGTCGCGCGGGCCTCCGGCATCCCCGCGCAGAACATCCTGGTGGCCGATGACGCGGGCCGCATCGGCTGGACGTTGGCGGGGCTCCTGCCCGCGGCCACCTTCGATCCGGAAGGCTTTCCCGTGACGGCCGCGCAGGCGGGCGCACCGTTGGCGCGCCTGCCCGCCGGCGACTATCCGTCCTTGCTGGACCCGGCGCTGGGGCGGCTCTGGAGCGGCAACAGCACGCAGCTCAGCGACGCGGCGATGCAGTCGCGCATCGGCGATGGCGGGGCCAACGTCGGCGTGCGCTCGCTGCAGATCCGGGATGCGCTGCTGGCCCGTGAGCAGCACGACGAGGCATCCTTGAAGGCCATCCAGCTGGACGACCGCGCCAGCTGGGTGGACAGCTGGCGCGACCTGGCCCTGTCCGTGCTGGACGACGAGGCCTTGCGCGATCATCCGCAACGCCGGGTTTTCCGCGATGCCTTGCGGGACTGGCAGGGGCGCGCCGGTGCGGACAGCGCCGGCTATCTCATGGCGCGCACCTTCCACCTGGCCTTGTACGACAGCTGGTTTGGCGCGCTGGACGACAGGCTGGAAGACATCGAGCCCGGCCTGTCCGTGCGCCTGGCCTCCTCGCGCATCCTGCCGCTCATGGAGGCGGTGGCGCGCGCCGAAGCCTGGCGCCCGGCGCGCTATCCGGATTGGCGCAGCTTCATGCTGGACCGCGTCGATGCCTCCATCGCCGAGCTCACGCGCAATGGCGAGGATCTGGCGGCGCTGAAGTGGGGGCAGCACAACCGGCTGAACGTCACGCACCCGTTCGCGCGCCTGGTGCCGCGGCCGATGGCCGGCTGGCTGTCGGCGCCGCACGTGCCCATGCCCGGGGACCTGGATACGCCGCGCGTGCAGATGCCCGGCATCGGCGCGTCCGAGCGGTTCGTGGTCTCGCCGGGTGAGGAGGAAAAGGGTTTCCTGACGATGCCCGGCGGCGCCTCGGGGCACCCGCTGTCGCCCTTCTTCCTGGCGGGACACGATGCCTGGGAGAAAGGCCGCACCCAGCCCTTCCTGCCAGGACCGCCCTTGCACCGGCTGATCCTGCAGCCGTCGAAGTAGGGCGCAAGCGGCAGGGCGGCATCAGTCCGTCCTGCCGCCGCCGTGCAGGTGGCGCGTGGCCAGCGAGGCGGCGGCGGCGCGGGTCTCCACGCCCAGCTTCACGAAGATGTGTTCCAGGTGCTTGTTGGCCGTGCGGGGGCTGATGCCCAGGATCTCGCTGATGTCGCGGTTGGTCTTGCCGCGCGACAGCCACAGCAGCACGTCCATCTCGCGCGCCGTCAGGTGATAGGCGCGCGCCAGGCCGGTGCGCGGGTCTTCCGGCAAGGGCCGTTCCTCCAGCAGCAGCATCAGCTCGTCGTGGCCGCCCACGCGCGGCCGTTGCGCCAGGCGCAGGGACAGCACATGCGTGGGGCCCGCGGCCTGCAGCGTGCAGGCCGCGCTGTCCAGTCCCTTGCGCAGGCAGCCGCTGATCCAGTCCTGCACGGGGGGCGGCAGTGCGTTGTCATCCGCAGATGCGCCGTAATAGGCCGCCAGCCACCCGCGCGCCCGCGCCGTCATCCAGATGGCGTGCCCCCGCGCGTCCAGCACGATGACCGCGCTGGCCACGGCATCGATGGCGTCCTCGGCGGCAGCCATGACGCGGTGGCTGCGCAGGTGGGCGCCCAGGCGGGCCAGCACCACGCCGGTGTCCAGCGGCTTGGTGACGTAGTCGATGCCGCCTGCCTCGAAGCCGCGCACCACGTGCTGCGGCTCGGCCAGGCCGGTCATGAAGACCACCGGCACGTGGCCCGCGCGCGGATGCGCCTTCATGCGCCGGCAGGTTTCAAAGCCGTCCAGGCCCGGCATCAGCGCATCCAGCAGCACGATGTCCGGCGTGACGTAGTCCAGCCGCGCCAGGGCGGACTGGCCGTCAGTGGCCACCAGCACGCGATAGCCCGCCGCGTCCAGCGCGTCGGAAAGCATCTTCAGGTTGTCGGGCAGGTCGTCCACCAGCAGCACCAGGTGCTGGGAGCCGGGCAGGGATGCAGCGTTCATGTCGGGATCGTGCCAGGGGCGTGATGGTGCAGGTGCTGTTTCAGGGTTTCCTGGTATTCGCCCAATTGGAAGCCCACGGCCAGCGCGTGCAGGTGATCGATGAGGGGGGCGGCGTCGGGTCGCCGCGTGCGCAGGTCATCCAGGCGCTGGAGGATGCCCTTCACGTAGCCCAGCGCACCCAGTTCCAGCAGCGCTTCGGCATCGGCACGGTCCAGCGCCGTGTCGTGCAGCGCCTGCGAGGACAGGGGCTGCACGGGCTGGGCGTCGGATTCGTGCCAGTCCAGGCGCAGCAGCCTGCCCAGCGTCGCAAGCAGTTCGCCCAGGATCAGCGGCTTGCTCAGAAAGTCGTCGTGCGCATCCTCGCCGCCGTCAGGCGAGTGGCGCGCATAGGCCTTGGCCGATGCCATGACGATGCGGCAGCTTGCGCCCTGTTCGCGCAGCTTGCGGCAGACTTCCCAGCCCGACATGTCGGGCATGGAGATGTCCAGCAGGATCAGGTCGGGCTGGATGTCACGCTGCGCCTGCAGGCCGGCCGCGCCGTTCCCGGCCTCGTGCACGGTGAAGCCCAGCGGCGCCAGCATGTCGCGCGCCACCTGCCGTTGCGAGGCCTGGTCGTCGATGACGAGGATGTGGCGGGGCCGTCCGGCGTAGCCCAGGATGTGGCCGCGTGGCAGCAGCCCGCCGCGCGGCGCGCGCACGGCCGGCAGGAAGAGCTTCAGGGTGAAGATGCTGCCTTGCCCGACGTGGCTGCGCACGGTCAGCTCGCCGCCCATGATGCCGGTGAGCATGCGGCAAATGGTCAGCCCCAGCCCGCTGCCGGTGTCGGACTGTTCCAGCCCTGCCCAGCTGCGTTCGAAGGGCAGGAAGATCCGCTCCAGGTCGTCGGCGGGGATGCCCGCGCCGCTGTCCTCGATCTCGAATTGCGCCATGTCCGAGGCGTAGCGCACGCGGAAGGCCACATGGCCGCGCTGCGTGAACTTCACGGCGTTGCCCAGCAGGTTGATGAGGATCTGCCGCAGGCGCTTCTCGTCCATGTGGACGACATCCGGCAGGTTTTCCGCCGGTTCGTACTGGAAGGCCAGGCCCTTCAGCATGAGCTGGGGGCGGAACATCATGGCGATCTGGTCCAGGAAGGCGGGCAGGCGGAACTCGGTGTTCTCCAGCCGCAGCTTGCCCGCCTCGATGCGTGCCACGTCCAGCAGGCCGTCGATGAGGCCGATCAGGTGCTTGCCGTTGCGGTGGATGACATCCACCGCGTCACGGCGATTCGAGGGAAGGCCGGGGTCGCGCTCCAGGATCTGGGCATAGCCCAGGATGCTGTTCAGCGGGGCGCGCAACTCGTGGCTCATGCCGCTCATGAAGCGGCTCTTGGCCAGGTTGGCGCTCTCGGCGGCTTCCTTGGCGCGCTGCAGCTGGGCATCGGTCTCTTCGTGCGCGGCGATTTCCCGCAGCAGCAGATGGGTCTGGCGGTCGGACTCTTCCTGGGCAACCTGGCGGCTTTCGTTGGTCAGCACCAGCCACCACGCGGCCACGCCGCCCACCAGCAGCATCGCGGCGAAAAGCTTCACGAACGCAGCCCGCAGCGTGGCGATGTCCGAGCCGGTGTGCGTCGGGCTGGCGGCTTCCTGGAAGTACAGCAAGCCCAGGATGGCGGCGAGCAGGCCGGCGATGACGCCCAGCGCCAGCAGGTAGTGCGCCAGGCGAGAGTGGAAGAGCGGCGGCGCGTGGGCGGGCAGCACGCGGCGCAAGGCCGCGCCAATCTGGTCCTGCAGCCGCGAGCCGCTTTTGCAGCGGTCATGGCAGCGTGCGTCCAGCGTGCAGCACAGCGAGCAGATGGGGCCGGAATAGGCCGGGCAGTGCGCCATGTCGGGGGCTTCGAAGGTGTTGGCGCAGATCACGCACTGGCGGGCGTGCATGGCGTGCGCGCCGTGTTCGGCGACGAGCGCAGGCCCGGGCTTGCGCGCCAGGTAATAGCGCCCGCCCGTCCACCACGCGATGGCGGGCGTGGCGATGAAGGCCAGCGCCAGCGCGATGAAACAGGACAGCGCCTGCGCCAGCGGGCCGAAGGCGCCCGCATAGGCCAGCAGCGAGCCGCACAGCGCGATCAGCATGCCGCCCACGCCGACGGGGTTCACGTCATAGAGATACGCGCGCCGGAACTCGATGGTGGCCGGGCTGAGCCCCAGCGGCTTGTTCAGCACCAGGTCTGCCACCAGCGCGCCGATCCAGGCCACGGCCACGTGCGAGAAGATGCCCAGCACGTGCTCCAGCGCGTCGAACACGCCCAGCTCCATGAGGCCGACCGCGATCATCACATTGAAGACCAGCCACACCACCCGCCCGGGATGGCTGTGCGTGAGCCGGGCGAAGAAATTGGACCAGGCGAGCGAGCCGGCATAGGCGTTGGTGACGTTGATCTTCACTTGCGAGATCACCACGAAGACCGCCATGGCGGCCAGCGCCCAGGCCGGGTTGTCCAGCACGTAGCGATAGGCCACCAGGTACATCTGCGTGGGGTCCACGGCCTTCTCGGCCGAGACGCCGTGGCCCAGCGCCAGATAGGCCAGGAAGGCGCCGCCCAGCATCTTCAGCGCCCCCGGCACGATCCAGCCGGGGCCGGCCGACAGCAGCGCGGCCCACCAGCGCCAGCGATTCTCGCGCGTGCGTGCCGGCAGGAAGCGCAGGAAATCGACCTGCTCGCCGATCTGCGTGATGAGCGAGGCCGCCACCGCCGCGCCCGCGCCGAACAGCAGCACGTCGAACTCGGCGCCCTTGCCCGTGAGGCCGGCGAAGCTGAAAAGCGAGGTCAGCGCCTGCGGCTCCTGCACCAGGATGAAGGCGTACGGGGTGACGAGCATCAGCAGCCAGACCGGCTGGGTCCAGTTGTGCAGGCGGTTGATGACGGTGATGCCGTAGGTGACCAGCGGCAGGATGACCAGTGCGCTGACCAGGTAGCCCACGGACAGCGGCAGGCCCGTGGCCAGTTCCAGCGCCAGGGCCATGATGGCGGCCTCCAGCGCGAAGAAGATGAAGGTGAAGGACGCGTAGATCAGCGAGGTGAGGGTGGAGCCGAGGTAGCCGAAGCCCGCGCCACGTGTCAGCAGGTCCATGTCCAGGCCGTGCTTGGCGGCGTAGTAGGCGATGGGCAGGCCGGTCAGGAAGACGGCGGCGGCGACGGCGATGATGGACCAGAAGGCGTTGATGAAGCCGTAGTTCAGCACCAGCGCGCCGCCGATGGCTTCCAGCGCCAGGAACGAGACCGCGCCGCCGGCGGTGTTGGCCACGCGGAAGAGCGACCATTTGCGGAAGGCATGCGGCGTGAAGCGCAGCGCATAGTCTTCCAGGGTCTCGTCGGCCACCCAGGTGTTGTAGTCGCGGCGGACCTTGGCGATGCGCTGCGGGGTGGGCGTATCCACGGTGTTCGGCTCCAGCGTCGGGCGCCGGCGGCGCCGGCCTGCGTCGAATGACGTATGTCTGTTTTTTTACCGTGAGGCAGGCCTGCCGCCACTACGTCAATCGACGTATGTTGCAGTGCAGCGTGGCTCCCTAGTATGGCACCGACCCCCTGCGAATCGCAATGCGCCGCGCCGGGGCCGCGAGTTCCGATATCCCGCCGCTAGGAGCGCCCGATGGCACGCCACCCTGATTCCGACGACACCCTGGTTTCCCCCGCCCGCCGACGCATGGCGATGATCATGGCCTCGCTGCCGCTGATGACGGTGCCGGCGCTGAGCCGCGCCGCCGCGCCCGCCACCTCGGCGGTCAATACGACAGGCCTGGCCGTCACCGACAAGGAAGTGATCGTCGGCCAATTGCATTCGGCCACCGGCACCATGGCCATCAGCGAAACCGGCTCGATCCAGGCCGAGCGCCTGGCCATCGAGCAGATCAACGCCATGGGCGGCATCCTGGGCCGCCAGATCAAGGTCATCCAGGAGGACGGCGCGTCCGACTGGCCGACCTTCGCCGAGAAGGCCCGCAAGCTGCTGGTCAGCGACAAGGTGGCGACGGTCTTCGGCTGCTGGACCTCGGCTTCGCGCAAGGCGGTGCTGCCGGTGTTCGAGAAAGAGAACGGCCTGCTGTACTACCCCACCTTCTATGAAGGCCTGGAGCAATCCAAGAACGTCATCTACACCGGCCAGGAAGCCACGCAGCAGATCCTGGCGGGCCTGGATTGGGTGAACCGCGAGACCAAGGCCAAGACCTTCTACCTGATCGGCTCCGACTACATCTGGCCGCGCACGTCCAACAAGATCGCCCGCAAGCACATCGAGAACGTGCTCAAGGGCGAGGTGGTGGGTGAGGAGTACTACCCGCTGGGCCACACCCAGTTCGGCTCGCTCATCAACAAGATCAAGCTGCGCAAGCCCGACGTGGTCTACGCCATCGTGGTGGGCGGCAGCAACGTGTCCTTCTACAAGCAATTGCGCGCCGCTGGCGTGACGTCCGACAAGCAGAAGCTGCTGACCATCTCGGTGACCGAGGACGAACTGTTGGGCATCGGCGGCGAGAACTGCGAAGGCTTCTTCTCGTGCATGAAGTACTTCCAGAGCCTGGACAACCCGAACAACAGGAAATTCGTCGAGGCCTTCAAGGCCAAGTACGGCGCCAATGCCGTGATCGGCGACGTGACGCAGGCGGCTTACCTGGGGCCGTGGCTGTGGAAGATGGCCGTCGAGAAGGCAGGCAGCTTCGACGTGAGCAAGGTCACCGCCGCCTCGCCCGACCTCGAATTCAAGGAGGCGCCCGAAGGCTACGTGAAGGTGGATGCCAACCACCACCTCTGGAGCAAGACGCGCGTGGGCAAGATCCGCCGCGACGGCCAGTTCGACGTGGTCTACGAGACGCCCGAGCTGATCCGTCCGGATCCCTTCCCCAAGGGCTACCAGTAACACGGGCCCCGGGACCATCAGGCACGCAGGCACGCACGCACGCGCGAGGTACGACATGGAATCCTTCTCCGACCTGGGGGCCATTCTGCTGATGCAGGGCTTCAATGGCCTGTCCGTCTTCAGCGTGCTGCTGCTGATGGCGCTCGGCCTGGCCCTGATCTTCGGCCAGATGGGCGTCATCAACATGGCCCACGGCGAGTTCCTCGCCATCGGCGCCTACACCACCTACCTGGTGTCCACCCTGGCGCGCGACTTCGCGCCGGGGTTCCTGCCCTATTACTTCCTGTTCGCGGTCGCGGCGGCCTTCCTGGTGGCCTTCGTGCTGGGCTGGCTGACCGAATGGGCGCTCATCCGCCACCTGTACCGCCGGCCGCTGGATACGCTGCTGGCCACCTGGGGCCTGTCGCTGATCCTGCAACAGACCCTGCGCTCGCTGTTCGGACCGCGCGAGGTCAGCCCGGAGATGCCCGATTGGCTGATGGGCTCGTGGCAGCCGCTGGATGGCGTGGACATTCCGCTCAACGGCCTCTTCGTGATGGCCCTGACCTTCCTCATGACGGCGGGACTGATACTGGCCCTGTACCGCTCCAGCTGGGGCCTGCATGTGCGCGCCACGGTGCAGAACCGTGCCATGAGCGGTGCGGTGGGCATCGACACCAAGCGCGTGGACCGCGTGACCTTCGCGCTGGGCTGCGGCATCGCCGGCATGGCGGGCGCGGCCTTCACCACCATCGGCGCCACCGGCCCCACCAGCGGCTCGCTCTACATCGTCGACACCTTCCTGACCGTCGTGTTCGGCGGGGCGGCCAGCCTGCTCGGCACCGTGGCCTCGGCCTTCCTCATCGCCCAGACGCAGTCGGTGTCCGAGTTCTTCATGACCGGCTCCATGGCCAAGGTGCTCACGCTGTCGGCCATCGTGATCATCCTGATGCTGCGTCCGCAAGGCCTCTTCTCGATCAAGACGCGCAAATGATGCCCCCACGCTGCGCCTTCGGCTTGGCTAGCCCCCCGAGTGGGCCGCTTTTTGCCTTGGGGCGGCCCGGCGGCAAAAAGGAACCTACATGAACCGAGCTTTCCACAACGTGATCGGCGGACGCGAGGGGCTGCTGGGCCTCGCGATCCTGGCGGCGCTCCTCTTCGTGCTCCTGCCGTTGTCGCTGGACGTCTTCCGCCTGAACCTGGTGGGCAAGTACCTGAGCTACGCCTTCGTCGCCATCGGCCTGGTCATGTGCTGGGGCTACGGCGGCATCCTGAGCCTGGGGCAGGGCGTCTTCTTCGGGCTGGGCGGCTATTGCATGGCCATGTTCCTGAAGCTGGAGGCCTCCACGCCCGAGGCCACGGCCATCCAGTCCACGCCCGGCATTCCCGACTTCATGGACTGGAACCAGGTCACCGCGCTGCCCTGGCTCTGGGAACCCTTCAAGAGCTTCGCCTTCACGCTGGTGGCGATCCCGGTGATTCCCGCGCTGCTGGCGCTGGTCATCGGCGTGGCCATGTTCAAGCGGCGCGTGGGCGACGTGTACTTCGCCATCGTCACGCAGGCCATCGCGCTCATCCTGTCGGTGCTGATCATCGGCCAGCAGGGCTATACCGGCGGCGTGAACGGCATCACCGACCTGAAGACGCTGCTGGGCTGGGACATCCGCAGCGATGGCGCGCGGCTCACGCTGTACTTCGTCAACGGTGTCCTGCTGTTCGCCTGCATCCTCTTCGCGCGCTTCGTGCTGTCGTCCAAGCTGGGCAAGCTGCTGGTCGCCATGCGCGACAAGGAGGAGCGCGTGCGCTTCTCGGGCTACGACGTCGCCAACTTCAAGGTCTTCGTGTTCTGCCTGGCCGCCATGTTCTCGGCCGTGGGCGGCGCCATGTTCACCCTGCAGGTAGGCTTCATGTCGCCGTCCTTCGTGGGCATCGTGCCCTCCATCGAGATGGTCATCTTCGCCGCGGTCGGCGGCCGCCTGTCCTTGCTGGGCGCGGTCTACGGCGCGCTCATCGTGAACTTCGGCAAGAGCTACTTCTCGGAAACCTTCCCGCAGCTCTGGCTCTTCATGATGGGCGGGCTCTTCATCCTGGTGGTCATGGCCTTCCCCAACGGGCTGGCCGGCATCTACCAGGATCACGTGCGGCCCCGCCTGATGCGCTGGCGCCCGCGCGCGCGCACCCAGGCCGATGCGCCGGCGCCCGCCGCGAAGGCGCCTGCCTCCAGCCCGCCCGCCGCCACGTCACACGCCACGCCTGCCGCCGGCGGCACGGAGGTCACGCCATGAGCACGCCCGAATTCGCCCTGTATGTCGAAGGGCTCACCGTGTCCTTCAACGGTTTCGTCGCCGTCAACGACCTGAACCTCTACGTGGAGAAGGGCGAGACCCGCGTGGTCATCGGCCCCAACGGCGCGGGCAAGACCACCGTGCTGGACCTGATCTGCGGCCGCACCAGGGCCACGTCCGGGTCCATCCGCTTCAAGGACATCGAGCTGACGTCGCTCAGCGAGCACCGCATCGTGCGCGCCGGAGTAGGGCGCAAGTTCCAGACGCCATCCATCTACGAGACGCTGTCCGTGCGAGAGAACCTGGAGGTGTCGTTCCCGCGCGGCCGCACCGTGTTCGGCGCGCTGGCCTTCCGCCGCACGGCGGACGTGATCGAACGGGTGGAGGAGGTGGCCGGACAGATCTTCCTGGCCGACCGCCTGGACGACGCGGCGCAATTGCTCTCGCATGGGCAGAAGCAATGGCTGGAGATCGGCATGCTGCTCATGCAGGAGCCCGAGCTGATGATGCTGGACGAACCCGTGGCCGGCATGAGCGTCTCGGAACGCGAGAAGACGGCCGAGCTGCTGAACCGCATCGGCCAGGACCGTTCGATGATCGTCATCGAGCACGACATGGAATTCGCGCAGCGCATCGCCGACCGCGTCACGGTGCTGCACCAGGGGCGCGTGCTGGCGGAAGGGTCGATGGACCACGTCCAGAACGACCCGCGCGTCATCGAAGTCTATCTGGGCCACTGAGCCCGCTGCTTGCCGGAGGCACGCATGTTCGAAGTCAAGGGATTGGTGTCCGGCTACGGCCAGAGCCGCGTCATCCACGGCGTGGACCTGGCGGCCGGCGAGGGCGAGATCGTCGCGGTCATGGGCCGCAACGGCATGGGCAAGACCACGCTCTTCAAGACGATGGTGGGCATGCTGCCCGCCATGGCAGGCAGCATCCGCGTGGACGGCAAGGACCTGTCCGGCATGGAGAGCTTCCAGCGCGTGCGCAGCGGCATCGCCTACGTGCCGCAAGGCCGCATGGTGTTCCCCACGCTGACCGTGGAAGAGAACATCCGCACCGGCCTGCGTGGCCGCGCCTTGTCGGATGCGATCCCGGAAGAGATCTACGCGCTTTTTCCCGTGCTGCACGAGATGCGCCGCCGCCGTGGCGGCGACCTGTCCGGCGGCCAGCAACAGCAGTTGGCGATCGCCCGCGCGCTGGTCACCAACCCCAAGGTGCTGATGCTGGACGAGCCCACCGAAGGCATCCAGCCTTCCGTCATCAAGGACATCGCGCGCAGCCTGCTGGAAATCCGCCGCCTGCGCAACCTGGCCATCGTCGTGTCCGAACAGGTGCTGAGCTTCACGCTGCAGATCGCCGACCGTCTCATCGTCATCGACCGTGGCCGCTTCGTGCTGGCCGCCAATCGCGACGAGGTCGACGAGCGCAGCGTCAGCCGCTACCTGTCGGTCTAGTCCTCTTCCTCTCGCATCCACCCAAGGAGATAAACCATGCCCGAGACCCTGATCAAAGTCGACCTGGCGCAGTCGCCCTACGACAACGAGATGATCCACAACCGCTGGCATCCGGACATCCCCATGGCGGTGTGGGTCAAGCCCGGCGACGATTTCGTGCTGGAGACCTATGACTGGACCGGCGGCGCCATCAAGAACGACGACAGCGCCGACGACGTGCGCGACGTGGACCTGTCCACCGTGCACTTCCTGTCCGGCCCGGTGGGGGTGGAGGGTGCGCAGCCCGGCGACCTGCTGGTGGTGGACCTGCTGGACATCGGCGCGCGCGACGACAGCCTGTGGGGCTTCAACGGCTTCTTCAGCAAGAAGAACGGCGGCGGCTTCCTGACCGAGCACTTCCCGTACGCGCAGAAATCCATCTGGGACTTCAAGGGCATGTTCACCTCCTCGCGCCACATTCCGGGCGTGGGGTTCGCGGGCCTCATCCACCCCGGACTCATCGGCTGCCTGCCCGACCCGGCCCTGCTGGAAACCTGGAACACGCGCGAACAGGCGCTGATCGACACCGACCCCCAACGCGTGCCGCCGCTGGCCAATCCGCCCATGGCCAAGACCGCGCACATGGGCAAGTTGAAGGGGGCGGCCCGCGACAGGGCCGCGGCCGAGGGCGCGCGCACCGTGCCGCCGCGCGAGCACGGCGGCAACTGCGACATCAAGGATCTCTCGCGCGGCGCGCGCGTGTTCTTCCCGGTCTATGTCGAAGGCGGCGGCCTGTCCGTGGGCGACCTGCACTTCTCGCAGGGCGACGGCGAAATCACCTTCTGCGGCGCCATTGAAATGGCGGGCTGGGTGCACATGCGCGTCTCGCTCATCAAGGGCGGCATGGCGAAGTACGGCATCCGCAATCCCATCTTCAAGCCCAGCCCCGTCACGCCCAATTACAAGGACTACCTGATCTTCGAAGGCATCTCGGTGGACGAACAGGGCGGGCAGCACTACCTGGACGTGCACATCGCCTATCGGCAGGCCTGCCTGAACGCCATCGAGTACCTGAAGAAGTTCGGCTATTCGGGCGCGCAGGCCTATTCCATCCTGGGCACGGCGCCGGTGCAGGGGCACATCAGCGGCGTGGTCGACATTCCCAATGCCTGCGCGACGCTCTGGCTGCCCACCGAGATCTTCGACTTCGACATCCAGCCGGGCGCCGACGGTCCGATCAAGCACATCAAGGGCGATGTCGACATGCCCCTGTCGCCCGACCTCTGACCCCAGCGCCAGGAGCCCGCGCCATGCCTTTGTATGAATACGGCTGCCCCGCCTGCGGGGTGTTCGAGGCCTTCCTGCCCATGGCGCGTTGCCGCGAGGACGTGGCCTGCCCGCAATGCGGCACGGCCTCGCCGCGCGTGGCCAGCGCGCCCGCGCTGGGCGTGCTGTCGGACGCGCTGCGCGCGGCGCATGCCGCCAACGAGCGCAGCGCCCACGCGCCGCGCAGCACGCGCAGCGGGCATGGCATGGGCTGCGTCTGCTGCAAGACGTCGCCCAAGTCCGGCAAGACGCGCCAGACCGCCGACGGCGGCAAGGCCTTCCTGAATGCGCGGCCCTGGATGATCAGCCACTGACGCCAGGCTTGTCCTGGCGCACGCTTTCGCCGCGCGCGGCGCGCGGACGGCCAGGGGGGGCGCTGGTAGAATCGCCTCCATGCCTGTCCGTCGTCACCTCGCGCGCCGCGTCTTCTCTGTCTGGCACCTGCTGGTGTGCCTGACGGCGCTCGCCCTGGTGGCGCGCGCCTTGCTGCCCGTGGGCTTCATGCCCGACACGCAGGCCTTGCGTCACGGCACCCTGACCCTGACGCTGTGCAGTTCCGAGCCTGGCGGCGCGCGCGTGCTGCCGCTGGCGGCCAGCCATGGCGCCGGCCAGGAGGCCGTGTCCACGCTCGATTGCCCTTTCGGCCTGGTGGCCGTGCAGGCCTTGCTGCCCGCCGCCACGCCCGCTGGCGTGGCCGCCGCCTTGCCGCGCGCCGCGCCCGCCGCCGTACAGGCCAGTCGCAGCCTGCCGCCACTGCCTGCCCAAGGTCCGCCCCTGGGTTCGCGAGCGCCGCCCGTCTCCCTCGCCTGATGATTCCCGTGCCGGCGCCTTGCGCGCTGGCACGTTCCGATCGTATCCAGGGGACCGCTGATTGCGGCATGGCCGCAGCACGCATGGCAGCGCCTGCCGCCAGGTTCCCGCCCCTCAGGAGACCCTCATGATCCCGACACGACGCCGCCTGCTCGCGGCCGGTGGCCTGGCCGCCGCCCTGGTGCTGGCCGGCTGCGGCCGCGGCGATGAGCTGGGCAGCATCAACGGCATTCCGCTGACCGGCCAGAAGCTGGGCGAGACCTTCACGCTGACCGACACGCATGGCCAGACGCGCACCATCGCCGATTTCCAGGGCAAGCCGCTCCTGGTGTTCTTCGGCTTCACCCAATGTCCCGACGTCTGCCCGACGGCGCTCTTGCGCGCGGCAGAGGTCAAGCGCATGCTGGGCGAGGACGGCGAGCGGCTGCAGGTGGCCTTCATCACCGTCGACCCCGAGCGCGACACGCCCGAGGTGCTGCAGGCCTACGTCACGGCGTTCGACCCGGGCTTCGTCGGCCTGTACGGCACCTTGAAGCAGACCGAGCAGACCATGCGCGACTTCAAGGGCTATTACGCCAAGGTGCCCACGGGCGATTCCTACACCATGGACCACACCGCGCTCAGCTACGTCTATGACGCCAAGGGCCAGATCCGCCTGGCGCTGCGCCACACGCAGAGCGCCCAGGAATTCGCCGACGACATCCGCAAGGTGCTGGCCCTGGGCTGAGCGCTTTCTTCCAGATCAAGCAAGGAGATATCCCATGAAAACCATCCTGAGCAAGTCCGCGCTGGCAGTGGCCGGCCTCCTGGTCTCGGCCGCCGCCGTGGCCGCCGATGCGGCGCGCCCGCCCGTGCAGGTCGACGAAGCCTGGGTGCGCGCCACCGTGCCGCAGCAGCAGGCCACCGGCGCCTTCATGCGCCTGACCGCGCAGACCGACAGCAAGCTGGTGTCGGCCGCCTCGCCCGCCGCCAAGGTCGTCGAGATCCACGAAATGGCGATGCAGGGCGACGTCATGAAGATGCGCCAGGTCGACACCGTGGCGCTGCCCGCCGGCAAGGCCGTCGAGCTGGCGCCGGGCGGCTATCACATCATGCTGCTGGGCCTGGAAGCCCAGGCCAAGGAAGGCGACAAGGTGCCGCTGACGTTGACCTTCGAGTCGGCTGACGGCAAGCGCGAGTCGGTTGAAGTGGACGCCACCGTGCGTCCGCTGGCCAGCGGCGGCGCGTCCGGCGGCCATGGCGCGGCGGGCGGCCACGGCAAGAGCGGCGGGCACGGGCACTGACCCGTGCCCGCGACCCTGCTCAGTCCGGCGCCGCGATGGCGATGCTGTCCGGCGCCTCGGCGCAGGCTTGCCGCACGCTGACCAGGAAGCCGCGCAACAGCGCCGATGGCGCATCGCTGGCCAGCATCAACGCGTTCAGGCGGAAGGTCAGTGCCGGCGCCAGGGGCCGGATGCGCAGGCCCGGCCTGACCATCGCGTGGGCGGTATAGGCATCGACCACCGCCGCCCCGCAGCCCGCGGCGGCCAATGCGCAGGCCACATAGTGCGTCTGCACCTGCAGGCTGCCCGCCTCGGGCGCCTCTCGGCCCAGCGCCTGGTGCAACAGCCCGCCCAGCGGGTCCTGTGCATCCAGTCCGATCAGGGCGTCGCTTGGCAGGTTCGCCAGGCTGACAGGGCCGGCATTGCCCGCCGCGTCCGCCGCCTCCACCAGCACCAGCCGGGATTCCCCCACCGCTTGCGCGGCAATGCCGGGCGGGGTGGGCGGCTCGAAGCTCAGCGCAATATCCAGTTCGCGCGCCAGGAGCGCCTCCACCAGTTCCGCCGTGTGCTGCGTGCGCACGGAAAACGTGATGTCGGGATGGCGCTCGCGGTTCAGGCGGATGGCTTGCGGCAGCAAGCCCAGCCCCAGGCTGGGCGCGCAGCCGACACGCACATGGCCGCTGGGATGGCGGCGCAGGTTCCGCGCCAGTCGTTGCACGCCTTCCAGGTTGCGCGCCAGGCGGTCCAGTTCGGGCGCCAGGATGTCGGCCTCGCGCGTGGCCCGCAGGCGGCCGCGTATCCGTTCGAACAGCTTGAATCCCAGCTGGGTTTCGGCATGCGCCAGCAATTTGCTGGCCGCCGGCTGCGTGATGTGCAGCCTTGCGGCGGCCTGGGTCAGCGAGCCCGTGGCCAGGATGGCCTGGATCAGTTCGACGTGGCGCAGTTGCATGATGGCGGGTGCAGGGTGGTCCATAGCCTTTGGTTATGGATGGTGCGAGGCTTGGACTTTGTTGTAAGAGGGGGTGGCATAGGAAAATGGCAGCTTGATTCTATAAAGGAATGGTCATGCATGTCTGTGTCATCGGTGCCGGCGTCGTGGGCGTGGCCTCGGCCTATGCCTTGGCCCGGGCGGGCCACGCCGTCACGCTGGTGGATGGCAACGCGGCGCCTGCCGAGGGAGCCAGCCACGCCAACGGCGGACAACTGAGCTACAGCTATGTAGCGCCGCTGGCCGGCCCCGGCGTGCTGCCGCAGGTGCCCGGCTGGCTGTTGCGCCATGACTCTCCCTTGCGCTTCACGCCTCGGCTGGACCCCCACCAGTGGCGCTGGGCCCTGGCCTTCGTGCACGCCTGCCGCGCCAGCGTGGCCGACGCCACCACGGCGGAAATGCTGCGCCTGGCCTACCTCAGCCGCGACGTGCTGCATGCCTGGCAGGCCGACGCGCCCTTCGACTTCGATCACCAGCGCAACGGCAAGCTGATCGCCTATCGCAGCCCCGCCTTGCTGGACAAGGCGCGCAAGCTGGTCGCCTACCAGGCGCAGCAGGGCTCGGACCAGCGCGTACTGGACGCGGGCCAGACCGTGGGGCTGGAGCCGGCGTTGCGCGGCATGGGTGCCACGCTGGCGGGCGCCATCCACACGCCCAGCGAAGAGGTGGGCGATTGCGCGCGCTACACGCAGGGATTGTTCGACGCGCTGGGTGCGCTGCCCGGCACGCAGCGCCTGATGCGCACGGCCGTGCATCGGCTGCGGGTGCAAGGCAAGCGCGTGCAAGCCGTGGAGACGGCGCAGGGCGACGTCACTGCCGATGCCTATGTGGTGGCGGCTGGCATGGGCAGCCGTGCGCTGCTGTCGCCCTTGGGCGTGGACGTGCCGCTCTATCCGCTGAAGGGCTACAGCCTGACGGTGGACGTGGCGCCCGGCGATGACACCGCGCCCGCGATCAGCGTCACGGATTACGAGCGCCGCATCGTCTACGCGCGCATCGGCCAGCGCCTGCGCATCGCCGCGATGGTGGACATGGGCGCGCGCGACGCCAGCGTCGATCCCGGCCGCATCGCGCTGCTGAAGCGGCAGGTGTCGGAGGCCTTTCCCCAGCTCGATCTTTCCGCCGCGCGCGCCTGGGCGGGCTTGCGGCCGGCCACGCCCACGGGCCGTCCGCGCATCGGCCAGGCGCCAGGCCATGCCAACCTGTGGATGAACCTGGGGCAGGGCGCGCTGGGCTTCACGCTGGCCTGCGGCAGCGCAACCCTGCTGGAAAGCCTGATGGCGGGACGCGCGCCCGCGATCGATCCGGCGGCGTTCCGGCCTTGAACGCGCCGGAGGTTACCCGGGTATAAAGTTCGCCACCTCCTGGCCGTCAACCACAGGCACTCCGTGCCCCGTCCGCCAGGAACCGCCATGACGATCTCTGCCCTGTCCCCCAATACTCCAGCCAGCGTTGCCGTCACCCAGGCCGACGCCATCGCGACGCTGAACACCCAGGCTGCCCAGGCCCGCGAGCCCGTCAGCCGGGCGCCGCAGGCCGTCCACGTCTCCAGCGTGGGAAGGCGGCTGTCCACGAGCAGCGACGAGGCTGTGCGCGCGAATCGCGACAAGGACATCGACGAGGCAGACGTGCCCAGCGCGATCAAGGACCTGCTCAAGCAGATCCGCGACCTGAAAGCGCAGATCCAGAAGAAGCAGGCAGAACTGCGCGAGATCCAGGCCAACGCCAGCCTGAGCGACGCGCAGCGCGAGGCCAAGCTGGACAAGGTGCGCATCGAACTGGCCGGCCTGAACAGCGCGTTGCTGAATGCCTATGCGTCGATGCGCAAGCTCATGACCAGCAACGCCCTGAACGACGAGCAGAAGAAAACGGTCGGCATGCTGATGATGCAGTAAGCCGGGGGGCAACCTCGGCATCGTCCCGCAAGGGGTATGAGAAAACGCTATCGCGCCATAGCCAACGGGCATCATGGCCGGTGGATCCCGCGCCTACAATTTCCTGCACCGCCGCGCCCGCGCGAGGCGGGTGCTCCAGAACAAAGCGTGCGTCCGCCAAGGCGCCATCGACTCCTCAATTCCCTTCCTTCTGCTGCGATCCCCTCATGCAAATCACTGGTCACATGCTCATCGGGGCGGCTGACGTGCTTGGCACGCAAGCCGTCATCCGCGCCGTCAACCCTGCCACCAACCAGACGCTCGCCCCCGACTTCCCGGGCGGCACCGCGGCCGACGTCGCGCGCGCCAGCGAGCTGGCCGACGAGGCTTTCCACGTCTACCGCCAGACCTCGCCCGAAGACCGCGCCACCTTCCTGGAGCGCATAGCCGCCAACATCGAGGCGCTGGGCGACACGTTGATCAACCGCGCCAGCGAAGAGTCCGGCCTGCCGCTGGCCCGCCTGCAAGGCGAGCGTGGCCGCACCGCCGGCCAGCTGCGCCTCTTTGCCAGGGAACTGCGCGCCGGCCGCTGGGCCGATGTCCGCATCAACGGCGCGCTGCCCGAGCGCCAGCCGCTGCCGCGTGCAGACCTGCGCCTGGAATACATTCCCGTCGGCCCCGTGGTGGTCTTCGGCGCCAGCAACTTCCCGCTGGCCTTCTCGGTGGCGGGTGGCGACACCGCGTCGGCGCTGGCCGCCGGCTGCCCCGTGATCGTCAAGGCGCACTCGGCGCATCCCGGCACCTCGGAACTGGTGGGCCGCGCCGTGCGCGCCGCCGTCCAGGAATGCGGCCTGCCGGAAGGCGTGTTCTCGCTGTTGTTCGGCTCGGGCAGCGAAGTGGGCCAGACGCTGGTCAAGCACCCCGCCATCAAGGCCGTGGGCTTCACCGGTTCGCGCAATGGCGGCGTGGCGCTCATGAAGACCGCCGCCGCGCGTCCCGAGCCCATCCCGGTCTACGCCGAGATGAGCAGCATCAACCCCGTGTTCCTGCTGCCGGGCGCGCTGACGCAACGCGCGCAGGCGCTGGGCGCGGGCTTCGTGCAGTCGCTGACGATGGGCGCGGGCCAGTTCTGCACCAACCCAGGCCTGATCATCGCGCTGCGTTCGCCCGAGCTCGACACCTTCCTGGAAAGCGCCAGGCAGGCGGTGGAGCAGGCCGCCAGCGCCACCATGCTGACGCCCGGCATCCATGGCGCCTATGAGTCCGGCGTGGCGCAACTGACCGCGCATCCGGCCATCCAGACGCTGGCGCGCGGCCAACGCAACCCCTCGGCTTCCAACCAGTGCCAGGCCGCACTCTTCAAGACCGGCGCGGCGGATTTCCTGAAGGACCCGCATGCGCTGGGCGTGGAAGTGTTCGGCGCCAGCTCGCTGGTCATCGAGTGCGACGACGAGGCGCAGGTGTTCGCGCTGATCCAGCACCTGGAAGGCCAGCTCACCGCCACGCTGTGGCTGGACGCGGACAAGGACGCCGACCTGGCGCGCCGCCTGATCTCGCGCCTGGCGCTGAAGGTCGGCCGCATCCTGGCCAATGGCTTCCCCACCGGCGTCGAAGTGTGCGATGCGATGGTGCACGGCGGTCCGTTCCCGGCCACGTCGGATCCCCGCAGCACCTCGGTGGGCACGGCGGCGATGCTGCGCTTCCTGCGTCCGGTCAGCTACCAGGACATCCCCGATGCCCTGCTGCCGCCTGCGCTGCAACGCGCCAACCCGTGGAAGCTGCCGCGCCTGGAAGATTGAGGCATGCCGGTGCGCGGGCAGGGCTGCCCGCGCGTACTGAACAGACGCCGCCTGTCGAGGCGGCGTCTGTTCTTGGGAATCGGGTCAGGCAGCCAGGAAGGTCTGCGCGTCCGCGTGCAGGTTGCCCGCCGCCGCAATCTGCGCCACGAAGATCTGCGTGGCGGGCGATTGCGAGGCGCCCTTGCGCATTACCAGTTCATAGGGCTCGCTGCGCGACTGCATGCGCAGCGGCAGCATCGCCACCATGCCGGCGTCGCAGAAAGGCCGCGCGGCGTCCACCGACATCAGCGCCACCAGCGCGGGGTCGTTCTGCAGCAGCGTGATGGTGGTGAAGGCCGACGCCGTCTCGATGGGATAGCGCGGGAACTCCAGGTTGGCCTCGTGGAACTCGCGCTCCAGCAGCAGGCGCATGGGCATGTTGGCCGGATAGACGATCCAGCGCGTGTCGGCCACGTCGTCCAGCGCGACCGTCGGCGATTGCGCCAGGCGATGACGCGGGTGCGCGATGACGCCCAGTTCCTCGGCGTGGATGTCCAGGCTCTGGTACAGGTGCGCGCTCTGGTTCACGCGCGAGCGGCACACCGCGACGTCCAGCCTGCCGCTGCCCAGCATGTTCAGCAGCCTGGCGCTGGTGTCTTCCACCACTTCGATGGCGATGGCCGGCTGGCGCAGGCGCACCTGCGCCAGGGCCGCCGTCATGAGCGGCACCGCGCCCATGATGACGCCCACCGACAGGCGCCCGCCATGGCCCTGCAGCATGCCTTCCATTTCCTCGCGCAAGTGCGCCAGGTCCGCATAGATGAGACGCGCATAGCGCACCACGCACAGGCCCAGCCCGGTGGTTTCCAGGCCGCGGTTGGTGCGCGTGAAGAGCTGGGCGCCCAGCATGGTCTCGATCTCGTTCAGCGCCTTGGTGGCCCCCGGCTGCGTCAAAGCCACGGCGTCCGCGGCCTTCTGCACGGTCTTGTGCTCATGCAGCGCGATCAGCAGGCGCAGGTGCCGCATGCGCAGTCGCGAGACGATCGAGGTGAGGGAGGGAAGGCTGGACATGAAGACTCGTTATGGGACTATCAGCGCTTGTCATTATTCGGGATTGCGCCCGCTGATTATAGTGCCGACGTCTGGACGCTTCCGCGTCCGGAATGATTGGAACAACAAAGAGGAGACATCGGGGCGTATGGCGCTGATCAACTACATCACGCAGGTTCAATTCGGCTACGGCACGCTGGACCTGCTCAGGGACGAATGCGCCCGCTTCGGCATCCAGCGCCCGCTCATCGTGACCGATGCCGGTATCCGCGCCGCGGGCCTGCTCGACACCGTGCAGGCCGCGCTGCCGCTTCCGCACGCCGTGTATGACCGCACGCCTTCGAACCCCACGGAAACCGCCGTGCGCGAAGCCGTCGCGCTCTATCAGTCGGAACGTTGCGACGGCATTGTCGCGCTGGGCGGCGGCTCGCCGATCGACCTGGCCAAGGGCGTGGCCGTGTGCGCCACGCACGAAGGCCCGCTGCGCCAGTTCGCCGTCATCGAAGGCGGCCTGGCCCGCATCACCGCCGCCACCGCGCCGGTCATCGCCATTCCCACCACCGCCGGCACCGGCAGCGAAGTGGGCCGCGGCGCCATCCTGATCCTGGACGACGGGCGCAAGGTCGGCGTCATCTCGCCCTTCGTCGTGCCGCGCGTCGCCATCTGCGATCCGGCGCTCACGCTCGGCCTGCCCGCGCGCATGACCGCCGCCACCGGCATGGATGCGATTGCGCACTGCATGGAAACCTTCATGGCGCCGGCCTTCAACCCGCCCGCGGACGGCATTGCGCTGGATGGCCTGCGCCGTGCGTGGAAGCACATCGAGACCGCCACCAAGACCCCGGGCGACCGCGATGCGCGCCTGAACATGATGAGCGCGTCGATGCAGGGCGCGCTGGCCTTCCAGAAAGGACTGGGTTGCGTGCACAGCCTGAGCCACGCGCTGGGCGGCATCAACCCCGGCCTGCACCATGGCACGCTCAACGCGATCCTGTTGCCGGCAACCCTCCGCTTCAACGCGGCCGCGCCCACCATGATCGCGGAAGACAAGCTGGCACGCATGGCGCAAGCCATGGGACTCAGGGAAGGCGAAGACGTCGCGCAGGCCGTCCAGGACCTGACCGCGCGCCTGGGCCTGCCCACCCGCCTGAGCGAGATCGGCGTCACCGAAGACCTCTTCGACCGCATCATCAAGGGCGCACTCGCCGATCACAGCCACAAGACCAATCCCATCGACGCGAGCGCGGACGACTATCGCCGCCTGCTCTCGCAGTCGATGTGATCGCGTCCCTGACCAGGACGTAGTTCCACCCAGGCTAGCCCGCACGCGCCGTGCCGCTCATGTGGCACGGCGGGGCGACGCCTTTTGCAGTGCATCCAAGACAAGGAGACAAACAATATGAACGCATCCCTGACCGCACGCGCCCTGATGGGCGCAGCCGCCCTGGTGCTGACGGCCGGCGCTTTCGCGGCCGAGTACCCGACCCGCCCGATCCAGATGATCGTGCCGTGGGCCGCGGGTGGCGGCAGCGACGCCATCGCGCGCACCATCGCCATCGCGATGGAAAAGGAGCTGGGCCAGCCCGTGAACGTCGTGAACCGCGCCGGTGGCGGCAGCGTGGTGGGCCACACCGTGCTGGCGAATGCCAAGCCCGACGGCTACACCATCGGCATGATGACCGGCGAGGTCAGCATGATGCACTGGCAAGGCCTGACCAAGCTGACCTACAAGGACTTCACGCCGCTCGCGCAGATCAACTATGACTACGCCGGCGTGCAGGTTGCCGCCAACTCGCCCTACAACACCGTGGGCGAACTGATCGAGGCCATCCGCAAGGAGCCCGACGGCAGGTTCAAGGCCTCTGGCGTGGGCCAGGGCGGCATCTGGCATGTGGCCTTTGGCGGCATGCTGGTCGACCAGAAGATCGATCCCAGGAAGGTGCGCTGGATTCCCAGCGAAGGCGCCGCGCCCGCGATGACCGACCTGGTCGCCGGCGGCATCGACATCGCCCCGACCTCGGTGCCCGAAGCGCGTTCGATGATGGACGCCGGCCGCGTGAAGTCGCTGGCCATCATGGCGCCCGAGCGCAACCCGGTGTTCAAGGACGTGCCGACGCTGGCCGAAGTGATCGACACCAGGTACGCGCTGGGCGAGTGGCGCGGCATCGGCGGTCCCAAGGGCATGGAGCCCGCCGTGGTCGCCAGGCTGGAAGCCGCGCTGGAGAAGGCCTACCAGAGCGAGATCTACCAGAGCTTCATGGCCAAGCAGGGCTTCGGCGCCGTGTGGCGCAACACCGCCGACTTCAACGCCTTCCTGGCCGAGGCCGACACCATCATGGGCGACACCGTGGAGAAGCTCGGCCTGAAACGCTGATGCTGACGAGATCATGAGCCAACCTTTCGCACAGAAACTAAGCGAGTTCCTGGCGGGTGGCGTGGTCATGGCCCTGGGGCTCTACATACTCGTAGAGGCCCAGGGCTTTCCCACATTGCCCGGCAATGACTACGGCGCTTCCCTTTTCCCTTCCCTCATCGGCACCGGCATGGCACTGGGCGGCGCCTGGCTGCTGCTGGTCAGTCTCCTGCCGCTCTGGCAAGGCTGGGCCACGCGCACGCGCGTGCCCGCCACGATCCTCGCCACTTACGGCGCGCGATTGGCCATTCCCGTCGTGCTGGTCGGCGTCTATCTGTTGGCCGCCGAGCGCCTGGGCGCCATCCCCACGCTGGTCCTGATCGTGTTCGCGCTGATGATGATCAGCGGCGTGCGTCTCCTGCTGGCCGCACTGGTCTCGCTCGCAACGGCCGCGGTGATCTGGGTGGCCTTCGTCCACATGCTGAAAGTGCCGTTGCCGCTGGGCATCCTGGGAGGTTGAGATGGACGCCGTTCTAGAAGGCATCATGATGGTCTTCAGCCTGGAGACCCTTGTCGTCATCATCGTGTCGGCGCTGTTTGGCGTCTTCGTGGGCGCGGTGCCGGGGCTGACCGCCACGATGGCTGTCGCGCTGCTGGTGCCGGTGACCTACTTCATGGATCCCATCCCGGCCATCGCAGCGATGGTGACCACCGCGGCGGTCACGATCTTCGCGGGCGACATTCCCGGCGCCTATCTGCGCATTCCCGGCACGCCGTCCTCCGCGGCCTACGTCGAAGAGGCCTACGCCTTCTCGCAACGCGGCAAGGCCAGCGAGTGCCTGGGGGTGGCCATGGTCTGTTCGGTGATCGGCGGCACCGCGGGCACGCTGGTGCTCGTCTTCATTGCGCCCTATCTCGCCGAGGTCGCGCTGAACTTCAGTTCCTATGAGTATTTCTGGCTGGCCGCGCTGGGCCTGAGCTGCGCCATTTTCATTTCCCCCGGCTCGCGCGTGAAGGCGCTGCTGTCGCTGTGCATCGGTCTGTTCCTGTCCACCATCGGGCTGGACATGATCACTGGCTCGCCGCGTTTCACCTTCGACGTGCCGGATCTCATGGGCGGCATCAACTTCATTCCCATCATGATCGGCATGTTCGCCATTGCCGAGGTGATGAAATTCACCGCCACACCGGCCACGAACCTGAAAGTCACGGTCAAGGACTCGGGCAAGGTCTTCGGCGAGGTCCGTCCGGCATTGCGGCAGCACTGGCGGTCCGTCCTGCGCGGCAGCGGTACGGGCAGCGTGATCGGCGTGCTGCCAGGGGCTGGCGCGGACATCGCGGCCTGGATCTCCTATGCCATCAGCCAGAAGTCGTCCAAGACGCCCGAGAAATTCGGCAAGGGGCATATGGAAGGCATCGTCGAGGCCGGGTCGTCCAACAACGCCGCCGTCAGCGGTTCGTGGGTGCCGGCGCTGGTCTTCGGCATTCCGGGCGATTCCATCACGGCGGTGGTGATCGGCGTGCTGTACATGAAGGGCATGAATCCGGGGCCGGCCATCTTCATCGATGGCGGCGCCATGGTGTATGCGCTGTTCACGGTGTTCTTCGTGGCCAACCTCATCCTGCTGCCGGTGGGTTATCTCGCCATCCGCGCCGGCAAGGGGTTCGTGGCCACGCCGCCGCGCGTGGTGATGCCGGTGGTGCTCGCCTTCTGCATCGTCGGCGCCTACTCCATCAACAATTCGTCGGTGGACATCGTGCTGATGCTGATCGCGGGCGTCGCGGCCTATGGCCTGGCGCACGCGGGCTTCCCGGTGGCGCCGATCATCCTGGGGCTGGTGCTGGGCGGCCTGCTGGAGAAAAGCTTCATGACCTCCATGATGCGCAGCGACGGCAACCTGATGGAGTTCTTCTCGCGTCCCATCAGCGCGGGATTGGGCATCCTGGTCATTGCCATCTGGGTGCTGCCGCCGATCATCCGGCTGTTCCACAAGCGGCCGGTGACGGCTGCGTAAGCGCCGCCGCTGGCTGTAAAAAAACCGGGCATCCCCGATCAGGGATGGCCGGTTTCTTTTTTGCGGATTGACGTTCAGCGCTTGGCAGGCGGCTCCACGACGTTGCGCGGTTCGCCGCGCCAGGCGGCTTCCACGTTGTCGATCAGCTGGTCGGCCAGGCCCTGGATGGCCTCCTGGCTGGCCCAGGCCACGTGCGGCGTCAGGATGAAGTTGGGCAGCGACTGCAGCGCCATGAAGGGGTGATCCTGCGCGGGCGGCTCCTCGATCGTCACGTCGAAGCCCGCGCCGGCGATGGTGCCTGCGCGCAGCGCGTCGGCCAGCGCGGCCTCGTCCACCAGGCCGCCGCGCGCGGTGTTGATCAGCAGCGCATGGCGCTTCATCTGCGCGAACTCGGGGGCGGCGATCATGTTGCGGGTCGTGGGCAGCAGCGGGGCGTGCAGCGTGATCACGTCGCTCTGGCGCAGCACTTCCTCGAAGGGCGTGTACAGCGGGCCCATGCCGGTCGAGCCCTTGTGCGCGGCGAACAGCACCTTCATGCCGAAGGCCTCGCCCAGCTTGGCCACCGAGCGGCCCAGCGCGCCGTCGCCGATGATGCCCAGCGTCGAGTTGGCGAGATCATGGATGGGGTAGTCGAAATAGCAGAACTGGCCGCTTTCCTGCCAGCGGCCGCGGGCGACCGAGTCGCGATAGGCCAGCAGGCTGCGCCGCAGGGCCAGTATCAGCGCGAAGGTGTGCTCCGGGACCGTGTGGGTGGCGTAGCCGCGGATGTTCGTCACCACGATGCCGCGTTCCTTGCAGGCGGCAACATCCACCACGTCGGTGCCGGTGGCGGCCACCGCCACCACGCGCAGCCTGGGCGCGGCGGCAATCGCTTCGCGCGTCAGCTTCACCTTGTTCAGGATCACCACGTCGGCGTCCTTGATGCGGGCGGCGACCTCGTCCGGCTTCGTCTGGCCGTGGCTGTCGAGATCGTGGGGGAAGTTCGGCGTGCGCACCGTGATCTGCGGGGGCAGGGTGTCGCGGTCGAGTATCACGACGCGCGCCTTCGCTTGGCTCATTCTTTGTCTCCGTATGAGGGACGCGGCCGGCAGGCAGCGCCGCGGCCGGGGCCGTGACGGTATCGTAACGAGCTTCGGCCGCGCACGCACGGCGCAGTGCCGCAATTGGCGTGGCGCCGTACGATCAGGCGGTACCGGCCAGCCCGGTGTCAGCGGCCCGCGAAATCTCCTTCACCCAGGTCGATCGGGCCGTCCGTGGGCACCCACTTTGCCTGCTTCGCGACATCCTCGATGTCCGAGCGCGCCGTCTCGAAGGCCTTGAGCAGCTCGCTGCCCGAGCCGTCCGCCGCGCCATAACGCTGGCGCAGCACGTCGCCGGAAATCTCGAATTGGCGCGGCACGCCGCCGGTTTCCAGCGTGAAGACCACATCGTCCTCGCGCACGTGCGCCTGTGTCTGCTTGGCAAAGCTACCCATGTTCCGCTCCTTCGTCAGGTGAGGCGAGCCGCAACGCGCGCGGCTCCCGGGCGTGTCCCGCAAGAGGCGGGACACTGTTGCCGTGCATGGCGTGGTGCCGTGCACGGGCGTTCCATCCTACCCAAATGGGCGTGGCCGTGCAGTAACGATAGGCTGCACCCTGGCTGGCTGGGCGTCGCGCAAGGACGAAAAAAAGCCCGGCAAGCAATGCCGGGCTTCTCTTTCCTGCGCAAGGCAGCGATCAGTCCTTGCGGCTGGTCACTTCCAGCAGGTGGTAGCCGAACTGGGTCTTCACCGGACCCTGCACGACGTTCACGGGGGCGCTGAAGACGACTTCGTCGAATTCGCGGACCATCTGGCCGCGGCCGAAGGTGCCCAGGTTGCCGCCGTCGCGGCTGGAGGGGCAGCTCGAGTTTTCGCGTGCAACCTGGCCGAAGTCGGCGCCGTTTTCGATGGCGGCCTTCAGTTCGTTGCACTTGGCTTCGGTCGAAACCAGGATGTGGCGGGCGGATGCGGTTGCCATGGCGGGCTCCTTGATAGTCAATCCAGAAGCGTACCGGATTTAGGAGAGGCGTGCCTGCAAGCGCCGTGCTAAGGTTGCGCCACCCTACAGCCGCCGCCTGCCATGTCCCCAGATACGCCCCCCGCCGAGGTTCCCGTCCGCTATTGGCAGCGGCCCGCGCAGCGGGCGTTCCTGGCCGC
This sequence comes from Orrella dioscoreae, assembly GCF_900089455.2. Lineage (NCBI taxonomy): Bacteria > Pseudomonadati > Pseudomonadota > Betaproteobacteria > Burkholderiales > Alcaligenaceae > Orrella > Orrella dioscoreae. The sequence goes on along the minus strand of NZ_LT907988.1, from coordinate 4,310,737 downwards.
CCTGGGCGGTGTATTGCTGGGCGCGCTCGTCTCCTTGGGGCTGTACGCGGTCCTCGCAGGCTTCACGCCGCTCAAGCGCGAATTCGTGTCGGGCATGGGCCTGTTCGGCCTGCCCTTCTTCATGGGCGCGGCCACCGTCTGCCTGAGCCCGCCCGCACGCCAGGCCCGCTGGGGCTATCGCATCCTGGCGCCCTGGGTGTCGGTGCTGATCGTCTTCCTCGGGCTCGTCATCGTCGCCGTCGAAACCCTCATCTGCCTCGTCATGCTGGCGCCGGTGCTGTTTCCCGCCGCCTCCCTGGGCGGCGTCCTGGCCGGCTGGCTGCTCACGCGCTGGCGCCAGCGCGCGGCGCAGCGCGCCACGCTGGCGTCGGTGCTGGTGCTGCCCATCCTGTTGGGGCCGCTGGAACCGATGGTGGTGCCCACGCAGGTCGAGCACATCACGGTGTCCGACCGCATCGTCATCGCCGCCGCGCCCGGCGCGGTCTGGGCCACGCTGGTGCAGGTGCCCGACATCCGCGACAGCGAACTGCAGCCCAGCTTCTCGCATGCCATCGGCCTGCCGCGCCCGCGCGCGGCGCTCATGACCGGGCAGGGCGTGGGCGCGGTGCGCGACCTTTATTGGGAAGACAACGTGCGCTTCCGCGAGCACGTCACCGCCTGGGAGCCTGGCCGACTGCTGGCCTACGACGTGGATGTTTCGCCCGCGCGCGACACCCTGAAGAAGCTCGACCCGCACGTGGTCATCGGCGACCGTTATTTCGACGTGCTGCGCGGCCGCTATGACCTGCGCGCGCTGCCCGACGGCAGCACCGAATTGTCCTTGTCGACCACGTACCGCATCAGCACGCGGGTGAACGGCTATGGCAAGTTCTGGGCCGATCGCACGCTGCACGATTTCCACGGTGTGGTGCTGGACCTGCTGCGTGACCGCGTGCAGGCCGGGCCCGTCACGGCGGCGCGAGGCTGACCCCCAGGTCAGGTTTTCCATAATTTACCCAATTTGGGTAAAATGGCCAAAACTCCTGATGTGTGAGAGCCCCTCATGGCCAATCCCCTGATGTCGTCCCCCAAGGACAAGCGTCACCTGACCCAGACCCTGCCCAGTGTTTCCGCCTCGAAGATGGTGGGGGCCATGCAGCAGGTCACGAACACCGTCATGACGCACGGCGCGGTGGTGGTCACGCGGCATGACCAGCCCAGCATGGTGCTGCTGTCGGTCGACCGCTATCTCGAACTGGAGCAGGCGGCGGCGCCCAACCTGGATGCCCTGACCCAACGCTTCGACGATCTCTACGCTGCCATGCAGGGCGACGTCGCGGCCCGCGCCATGGAAGACGCCTTCGCGTTGAGTCCCGCGCAACTGGGCCAGGCCGCCGTGCATGCGGTGAAGTAAGTGCCGGCACGCATCTTTGTGCTGGCCGGCGTGAACGGCGCGGGCAAGAGCAGCATCGGCGGCGCCGCGCTGGCCAGCCAGCACGTGCCCTATTTCAACCCCGATCTCGCCGCCCGCGACTTGCGGGATGCCAATGCCGGCCTGGATGTCGGCGCGGCCAATGCCCACGCCTGGGAGCTGGGCCGCAAGGGCCTGGAGCGGGCGCTGCGTGAAGGCGGCAACTTCGCCTTCGAGACCACGCTGGGCGCCAACACCTTGCCCAACATGCTGATGGCCGGCGCGCGCGAGGGGGCGCAGATCCACGTCTGGTATGCGGGGCTGGCCTCGCCGGAACTGCATCTGCAACGGGTGCGCGAACGCGTGCTGTCAGGCGGCCACGACATTCCCGAAGACAAGATCCGTGCGCGCTACGAAAGCAGCCGCGCCAACCTCATCCGCCTGCTGCCGTGGCTGGCCAGCCTGCGTGTCTATGACAACAGCCGGCAGGCCGATCCCAAGGCGGGCTTGCGGCCCGAGCCGGTGCTGCTGCTGCATTGCGTGCGGGGGCGCATCGCGCAGCATGCCGCCCTGGCGGATGTACCGCGCTGGGCCAAGCCGATACTGGCCGCCGCCCTCGACCTGCACGGCGCCTTGCATTGAGTCGCGCCGTGCGCGCAGGGGTCAATGCGCCTGCTTGCGCAGCCGCCGCCATCCAATCACCACGCCGCTGACCGACACCACGATGCCGCCCAGGCTGAGCAGCAGGATGACGCCATCGCGCGTGGTGGACCAGGCCAGCAGTTGCGGCGTGTCCCAGCTGTGCAGGAAGTAGAACAGCCAGCGGCTGGCGCGCTGCGACGCGGCCAGGCTCGTGGCGATCTCGCCCGTTTGCAGGTCGACATAGACGCGCGTGTGGTCCGGGTCGGCGAAGTCCATGCGCAAGGCGGGCAGCCCGCGCACCAGGCCTCCGTTCATCGCTTCGGCGTGGCGTGCGTAGTAATAGGCGTCGTGGTCCGTCAGCACGGCGTGCGTGGTGACTGGCTCCGCGAACAGCCGCCGCGCGGCGTCCAGCACGGTCTGCGCGTCCCAATGCTGGAAGACCCGCAGGCCGGACGCGGATGCGCGGACCAGGCGGGTGCCCGTCCGTGCATCCTGTGCCAGCACATACGGCGTGCCGTCCAGCCAGCGCCATTGCAGTTCGACGGCCTGGAAACCCGAGGCCTGAAGCGTGCCCAGCACCGCCGCGGGCGCCAGCGCATCGGGGGGCGATTGTCCCGCGCCCTGATACGCGGCGACGTCAGGCCGTCCATGCGTGGGGCCGAACATGCCCAGCGGGTTCATCGACATCAGCCCGCTGAATATCCACGTGCACACGAACACGCCGAAGACGAGTCCCACGACGTGATGCCAGTGCATCCAGCCCTCGCGGTAAGGCGAGCGCGAGCCTGATTTGTAGCGGCCCCGGAAGCGCCAGCGCCAGATGCCCACGAGCATGCCAGCCAACGCGCTGACGGTGCAAAGCGCCGACAGCCCGATCACCAGCCACGACCACACCGGGTCGACCGACTGCATCCGGAACAGGTACAGCCAGTGCAGCCAGGCGCCCGCGTAGTTCCAGCGCTGTTGCCAGCGCGGCGCGTCCATCACCACCTCGCCCGTGACGGACGAGACGTACAGCGTGGTGGGCGCATCGCCCGCCAGGTCCACGCGATGCAGCGGCCGATGCGCGTTCAGGCCGCGTGCGTGCGTCCAGCGGTCTTCCTGAAGCTCGCCCGCATAGTGCGCCGTCATGCCGGGGGCGAAAGCGCGTGCCGCTGCCACGGCGGCGGCGGGCGTGAGCGCGGGCGGCGCGTCGCCTGTACGGGCCGCCCGCGCGGGCAGGCCCGGCGCGCCCCGAACCACGTAGTGCGGTTCGCCACGCAGCGTCGTCAAGGCCAGGACGGCGCCTGGCGCGCGGGCCGCCTCGGCCAGCGCGGGCGGCGCGGCCAGGCAACAGTCCGCCGCCAGCGCGGGCAGGGGCGCCAGCCTTTCGGCGGGCGTGAGCTTGGGATAGCCCACGAACAGCATCACCATGCCGCTCACGAACCACAGCGCCATCAGCAGGCAGCCGGCGATCCCCGTCCAGCGATGGACCAGGAAGACCAGCCGTTTCGTGCGTGCACCCATGCCGGCCTCAGAAGCGATGGTTCAGCGTCAACGCGAACCGCCGCCCCGGCCCGTACAGCCACTGCGTGCCCGAGTAATAGGCGGTCGTGAAGTACGCCCGGTCGAACACGTTGTAGCCGCGCGCGGTCAGCGTGGTGTCGGCCGTCATGTCCCAGCGCAGCGCCAGGTCCGTCGTGGCATACGCAGGCAGCTCCAGCGTGTTGGCGTTGTCGGCATAGCGCTTGCCCACGTAGCGCACGCCGCCCATCGCCGTCCAGCCGGGCTGGAAGTTCCAGCTCAGCCACACATTGGCCAGGCGTTCGGGCACGTTGGTGGGCACATTGCCCTTGCGCGACACCGCCACGCCCCCGGCGCTCTCCGTGAAGTCGTCGTATTGCGCGCGCAGCACGGTGGCGTTGGCTTCCAGCTTCCAGCCTGGCGCGAACGCCAGCGCCAGCGAGGCTTCCAGGCCGCGCGACGACTGCTCGCCCACCTGCACCCGCAGGCTGGGATCGTTCGGGTCGCGTGCCAGCAGGTTGTCCTTGCGGATGTGATACGCGGCCAGCGTCCATTCGCCGCGCTGCCGCCAGAACGACTGTTTCAGGCCGACCTCCACCTGCCTGCCCCTGGACATCTCGAAGACGCTGTTGGCGGGGCTGATCATCAGCAGTCCGCCCACCGGATCGGCGGCCTCGGAATACTGTGCATACACCGACAGCTCGGGGCTCAGCGCGTAGACCGTGCCAAGCCGCCAGCCGATGTCGGAATAGCTGCGATCCGCGCTGCGCGCATTCGCGATCAGGTCCTGGCGCGTCAGGCGCGCGTGGTCATAGCGCAGCCCGCCGATGACGGACCAGGCATCGGTCAAGGCCAGGCGGTCTTCGGCGAAGAGCGAGAACTGCTCGACCTCGTTGCGGTAGCGCGGCAGGAAGGGCACGTCGCTGTCGTAGTAGCCAGGATCCGGGTGGTAGAGATCCACCGGGCCGGAGTTGCCCGTATAGGTGTTGTTGGTGTGCTTGAAGCGGCTGCGATTGATGTCGAAGCCCACGGACACCTGGTTGGCCATGCCCGCCAGCCTGCCTTGGAATGCCGCGTCCGCGGTGAGGCCGGTCTGCGCCTGGTCGTGGCGGATCTGGGTGTCGCGGCCACGGTCCACCATCGCGGTCGCGGGGTTGTAGGTGTAGGTATCGGAGTTGCGCCAGTCCCGCTTGCTGTCGATGCGGTACAGCTTGGCGCGCACCGTCGTGGCGTCGGTGCGCGTCCAGGTCGCGGCCAGTTCCGTCCACTGGTCACGAAAGCGGATGAAGGTGTCGCGGACGTCGTAGTTCTTCTCGCGCAAAGCCTCGAGCTGGCGGCCTTCCACCAAGGGCACCCCGAAATAAGCCATCGGCCGCTGGTAGCCCGTGCTGTGGCTGAACTTCAGGCTCAGGTCGGGCGTGGCCTCCCACTGCAAGGCGCCCGAGAACGTCGCGTTCTTGCTGTCGCCGCGGTCCACCCAGCCGTCGCTGCGGTCGCCGCTCAGGTCCAGCCGGTACGACAGCGTGTCGCTGATCGCGCCGCCACTGCCCAGGCCCAGCCGGGCGGTGTCATCGGTGCCGACGGTGGCTTGCACTTCATTGCGGATGGGGCCGCGCGTGGGCTTCCTGGGCACCACGTTCACCACGCCGCCAATGGCGCCGTCGCCGTAGATCACCGAGGCGGGGCCGCGCAGCACTTCGATGCGCTCCACCGACCAGGTGTCGAAGGGAAATGTCACGCCCACGCCACCGTATTGGCGCGTGCCGTCGTACAGCCGCATGACCGACGCCGAGCCCATGAAGCCGCGCGTGGACAGTTCGCTGAAGCCGTTGCCCGGATGCGGCGAGGCGCTGATGCCGCCGGTGCGCGTGATGGCGTCGGTCACGCTGGCGTCGCCACGCGCTTCCAGCGCGTCGCGCGTCAGGATGTCGAGGCTGGCCGGCGTTTCGCGTGGCGTCAGCCCCAGGTTCGTGCCGGCGGCGGCGGGCGCGTCCAGGGTGCCGACGGCATCGCTGGTCACGACGATGGGCGCCAGCGTGGGGGCTTGCTGGGCCTGGGCGGGCAGGGTCGCCAGGGCCAGGGCGAAAGGGGCGAGGGCAAGCGGCGCCATCGCGGCGCGTTGCCCGACGCGGGCGCGGCGCGGGGCCGCACAAGCGTGCAGGGACATGGAAGGTCCTGAATGATGGCAAAGCCAGGCGCATGCCCTTCGCGCCGCGTTCGTGCGGCGAAAAGCTCAGGAGGAAAAGGGCGTGGCCAGGCCTGCGGGATCTGTCGGAAAGGCGCGTGCGTCCTGTGTCAGGACGAACGGCGCCAAGGCGCAGGCATTCAGGCGTTCAGGGGCGGCGCGCGTGCGGGGGCGCGTTGCCAGGCGGGGGCGCCACGCGGCGCGGGTGTCTCGCGCGCGGCGGCCAGCGGCATTGCCGAGGCCGCGCGTGTGGCGACCGGGCGGGGCAGGGTGGTGTCTGGGGGCGTCGCGGGGTGCAGGCACAGCAGGCACTGCGCGGTGCTGGACAGCGACACCAGGCCATCGCCCTGTTCGCCGCCGGTGTCCAGTTCCAGCTGGACCATTTCGTGGCCCGTGGGGCCGCACAGTTCCACCCAGACCTTGCGGGCTTCGGGCGACACGCCGCCCGCCAGCACCAGCGAGGGCACCAGCGTCGCGTACAGAAAGGCAAGAAGGACCAGCCAGCACGTGTTGCGCCGTACCGGAAGACTCAAGCGCATGGCGACGAAGGGAAGGAGTGGCGCGGCCGCAAGGCCACGGTTTGGCACTGCGCCGCAGTGTAGCATCGGGGTTCCGCCCCACCCCTTGACCTGACGCAGATGTCCAAGCCGCCCCGTCCCGACAGCGCTCCCGACTTCACGCACCGTGGCTGGCAGGTCTGCCTGGACGTCACGCCCGCGCCGTCGGAGTCCGACTCCGGCGTCTATCTCTGCACGGCCTGGTACCGGCCCGGCGCAGGGGCGCCGTGGCAGGTCCTGGAGCGCCGGCACCAGAGCCTGCATTTTTCGCTGGAGGCGGCGCGCGAGGGGGCGCAGGCCCGGCTGCGCGCCCGCCTGGAGAAGCTCGCCAGCTAGTCGTTGCGGTTGAGCAGCCGGTAAACGACGCCGCCCAGCACGCCGCCCAACAAGGGGGCGACCCAGAACAGCCACAACTGGCCCAGCGCGTTCTCACCCGCGAAGACCGCCACCGCCGTCGAGCGCGCCGGGTTCACCGACGTATTGGTCACCGGGATGCTGATCAGGTGGATCAGCGTCAGGGCCAGGCCGATCGCGATCGGCGCGAAGCCGGCCGCGGCATTCCTGTGCGTGGCGCCCATGATGACCAGCAGGAATACCGCGGTCAGCACGACCTCGGCCAGGAACGCCGCGCCCAGCGTGTAGCCGCCCGGCGAAAATGCGCCGTAGCCGTTGGACGCGAAGGCGCCCGCGGCGCCCGGATCGATGGCGAAGCCGGCCTTGCCGCTGGCCACGCCGTACAGCACCAGTGCCGCGAGCAGGCCGCCGAGCACCTGCGCCACGATATAGGGCAGCAATCCACTGGACGGGAAGCGTCCGCCGGCCCACAGGCCCAGGCTGACGGCCGGGTTGAAGTGCCCGCCCGAGATGTGCCCGAGGGCATACGCACCCGTCAGCACCGTCAGGCCGAAAGCCAGCGCCACGCCCGCATACCCGATGCCGAAGGGGTACCCCGCGGCATCCGCCACGTGGGCGGCCAGCACGGCGCTGCCGCAACCGCCCAACACCAGCCAGAACGTGCCAAGACATTCGGCAATGCATTTCCTTCCCATGTCCATGGGGCAATCCTCCCGGTAGGGCCCAGGCGGCGCCGGCCGCCGGGCGTTGAATCAAGTGCTTACAGCGCTGCGATTCTATTGACGGGAGGTGACGATTTGGAAAACTTGTGCAAGCAAATGCTGCGCCGCGGCGGCGGGCGCGGGCAGGGGAGAGTCCCTTGGCGCAGGGGCGGTAACGATGTTGCGCGAACGCTGCCCAGCGTGTGCGTGCTTGCGCGGAGACGGTGGGTCAGCGGCAGAACCGCGCAATGGCCGACGCGTCGCTCACATAGCGGTTGCTGTTGCCCTGCACGGCCTTGATGCGACGGTCGCGCTGGCGTTCCCAGTCGCTGACGGGATAGGTCCTGGCCCAGACGCAGTACAGCTTGCGCTCCTGGGCGCTCATGTTCAGGCGATAGGTCTCGACCATGTAGAAGGTCGAGCGCGCGATGGCGCCACGCGCATGCTGCGGCGGCTGGGCGCGGCGGCCCTTGAAATCCACCACCATCTGGCACTGGCCATACATGGCCGGCTCGCGCTCCCACACCGTGTAGCGGAAGTTGCCGCGGTCGTTGTTCACTTCGCCCACCGCCGGCACCAGGTTGTGGAGATCGCCTTCGGCCTTGCGGAACAGCGCGTCCTGCTTGCTGCATTGCTTGCGGCCGCCGTCCTGCCAGCACTGCCGTTGATGGCCGATGGCCCAGGCCGGCACGATGTGTTCCCACTCGATGCGGCCGGCGCGGTTCGCGTCCTTGCGGACCTTGTAGCCGCAGGCTTGCAGGTCGACTTTCTTGTTCGCATAGGGGCAGCCGCAATAGAAGTCCTTGCCCGACGTGCCATAGACACGGGGCATGACCTGCTTGGCACGCTGGAAATCGCGATGGCCTACGTCCTTGGCGCGGGTGACCAGGGCGTCGGCGTGGGAGAGGGGAGAGAAAAGGAGGGCAAGGGGCAGGACAAAAGCAGCACGGTTCATCGGCGGGGAGTCTACACAGCGAGCGATAGTGGCGGGCGAGGGAGATGCATCCCGGAACCGGCGCCGCCTGAATGAACAATTTTGTAGTAACGTTTTTGTATGGTCCTAAGGTTTGAATGGGATGCCGGCAAGGCGGCCCGAAACCTGCGCAAGCCGAAATCATCCGGCTGATTTCGGCGCGTCCAGCAGACCGGAAGGAAAGGCAACGTTATGAGGAAGAAAACCGTCACGCGTGACTTGGATTTGGGGAATCCTCCCCCTCTGACCGCCAAGCAGCGGGCTGAACTGGCAGCCTTGAGAACCCGGGGCGACGCTGATCCCGACTACAGCGATCAAGGGCCGTTGGGAGAGGATTTCTGGCGGCACGCGGTCCGAGGCCAGTTCTACAAGCCCACCAAGACGTCGACTACCGTGCGGATCGATTCCGATGTGTTGGCCTGGCTTCGATCGCAAGGCAAGGGATATCAGACGCGGATCAACGCGATCTTGCGCCGGGAGATGCTGGCGTCGCTCAAATGACGAACCGCTTGCCGGGCGGCAGCCCAACAAGCGGCCGTTTCAGCGAACAAGCGCCAGCCGGGCGCGACACGGTTTTGCAGCCTACAGCTCACCCACCTTGAACATCCCCACCCTGCCGTCGGGAAGAATCCGCGCAGGCACGCCCTTGATGTCGAACAGCGTCATCAACCAGCTGGTGTCGCGCGCATCCTTGGTGCACGACGACGCGGCCTTCGCGGGCGCTTCCTTGCGCAGGATGGCCGCTTTCCAGGCCGTGGCGGCATCGGCGCTGCACCAGATATCCCGGGCCAGCGCCATGGGGCCGGGCTTGTTGTGCTGCAGCGAGGTCGGGAAGACGTAGACCTTGGCGTTCACCGCGCTGGCATCCAGCTCCTGCTCCAGCTTGCGGCAATACGGGCAGTCGTAGGCCGTGACCAGGATGGCGCCCTTGCCGCCCTGGCCGTATTGATAGGGGATGGCGCGGCCGGTGTCGATGCGCGACGCCATGTCGCGCCGCAAGGCCTGCACTTGCGCGGCAGGCAAGGGATTGCCGCTGGCGACGTCAAGCCAGCCGCTGCCGCCGTTCTTCATCTTCGTGATCTTGGCGTCGGTGAAGAGGGGCGCGTATTTTCCGGCCGGATCGACGATCGCATAGATGCCGGGCACCACGGTCTGGCGCGCGACGCGGCCCTTGGCCATGTTGCCATAGGGCCCTTTCTTGAAGGCTGCCAGCACCTGGCTTTCATCGGAAGAGGCGCGCAACGCGGGCCAGGCTTGTGCCTGGACGGCGGGCGCCCACAGGCCCGTGGACAGGATGACCAGAATGGCGCCCATGATGAATCCCGCCCACCGCTTGTGCTGCTGCATGCCTTCCTCTCCGGCTGGTTGTCGATCGGTGGGAATCATAGCGACGGCGCTGGCGGGGCGCGGCAAATGTAGTGAGCTGTTACGACATTCCCGTGCGTGTGTCCCTTGTCCTTAAAATCACGCCCTGTCATGTGGAGAGAGAATTCCATGCCGGCCCTGTTCCGGACATTTGCCTTGAGGGCGGTCCTTGCCGCCTCCTGCCTTGCCGGTACGCCCGTGTCCGCCAGCGACGGCCAGGTCCTGTTGCCCCTGTCGCCCGAGCCCGGCGTTTCCGCGCGGATCGAGAAACAAGGCCCGGACTATGTGTTGATCCAGCCGGACGGGGCCAGCCTGCCGCTCCTGTCGGAGGACGACGTCGAGGAAGGGGCGGGGCCGGACTTCGATGCGCTGGATTACGACTTCGACGGCCATCCGGACGTCTCGCTCAGCCTGCGCGCGGGCATGGTCAACCTTGCGTACGCCATCTGGCGCTACGACCCGGGCGCCAAGGCCTATGTGCCATTCGAGGTGCCGGAGTCCATCCAGGAACGGCAGAACGGCAAGGGACTCTGGCACGTGGAGCGCCTCGTCGCGCGCAGGACGCTGCGCAGCAGTTGCCGGGGCGGGCCGCGCTGGCATGCCGACCTCCTGCGGGTCGAGCCCGGCGGTGTGATGTGGCTGGCCGGCCAGACGCGCGAGCCGGAGGAAACGTTCCAGTGGCCTTATTTCGGCAAGCCCGCGCTGGGCGTCATGTACGACCGGCAAGGCACGGTGCTGACCGAGGCCGTCCTGCCATCCGGGGACGGCGGCGCGCCGGCGCAGTGGCAGGTGCCGGTGCCGCGCCTTGCGCTCTATTCGGCGCCCGATGAACAGGCTGTCACGCCGGGCTACCTGGTCGAAGGAGACAGGACCACCCTGCTGGCGTTCCGGGGAGAGGCATGGATGCAGATCGGCTATGAAGGCAAGGCCGGCCGGATCGTGCGCTGGGTGTCGCTGAAGGACGCCTACGACCTGGCGCGCCGCTACGACGCGTCGGCGGCGCCCTTGGCGCCCCTCACGCTTTGGGCGATGGACTATCGGGATGCCGTCGACGAGCCGGACTATTACCGCAACCTCTTCACGCTGTTGGTGGATCACAAGGGCGAGTCGGACATCGACATCTACGGCGCCGAGATCCACCTGATATTCACCGGCGCGGACGGCGCCAGCACCGTGCACAAGCTCTATGACCTCTCCACCCTTTCCCTGAAGCCCGGGGAAACGCGCACGCTGGACGACAACCCCATCGAAAGGCATGACGAGCGCCATGTCATTTTCCATGCCGCCGAAGAGGGCCAGGCGTATGTGCCCTTCTTCCCGCCAGGGCTCGCGCCCGGGCGCTACCGCGTCCGGCCCGTGCTGACCGCGCCCAGCCTGCCCGGCCCGGTCTACGCCCGGGACCCCATCGAAATCGATTATCCGCCTACGCTACCCAGCACCGCCGAATGACTGCCACGCCCATCTCCTATCGGCGCTATCTTGCCGGCCTCATCCTGTCGTGCCTGCTGGCCGCCTGGCTTGCGCTGCTGGGCCTAGTCGCGGTCACCACGCCCAACCTTGGCTGGGGCGCCGTCGCGCTGATCACGGGCGCGATCTGGGTGGGCGTGCCGCTCGCCCTCCTTCTGCTCATCGCGTGGGTCGTCTACCTGGCGCGCGACCGCGGCCGGACGCCGGGCCGCATCCATGCACTGCTGTTCCTGCCCACCCTGGCGGCGCTGTCCATCGTGCCGATTGCCGACGCCCTGCAACGCAGCCGGCATAGCCAGTTCGACGCCGCCCACGGCCCCATCACGGAGACGCACATCAATCTGGCCGGGGGCGATCTGTGGCCGGACACGCGGCCCTATGCCAGCACGTCTTCCGGCGGCGGGCCGTCCCTGCCGATGTCGCCGCGAGAGCCGGGACGGTTCACGACCTTCACGCGCTATCCCGATCCGGCCTTCATCGCGTCGGGCGAGTTTCCCTATGACGGCGCGCGCCTGAAGGACGGCATCGACCGCTACACGTATCGGTCAGCGGGCGGCGCCCCCGGCGCCTCGCTGCCGCTGGCCCGCCGCCCCGTCCCGGACCTGGCGCCGCTGGTCCGGATCCTGGGCCGGCAAGAAACGCCCCGGCTGGCGTACCTGTATTTCCACTATCCGGATCGCGTGGAGGCCGTGCCCGTGCTGCGGCACCTGTCGGGCATGACGGAACAGATCCTGGAGGAGAAGCGGGTGCAGGGGCTGGTGCTGTTCGTGGCACAGGCTTATGCCGGCAGCGCCATCGCCAGGCTGGAAATCAACGGCCAGACCCTGGACCTCGGCGAACGCGCCATCCCGCCGCAGCCACCGTTCCCGGCAGCGTGCCGAGACTATCCCCGGCGCCTGGGCGGCGCCTTCGTCGACATCGACCAGCCGCTTTCGCTGCGCTGGCAGACCGTGGACGCCCCGGACGCCTGGCAGACGGCGTCATTGCGGGTGCCTGATTTCCGCGACCCCACCCCCGTGCGCGGGCAGTCGACCCTGCAACGCGTGATGCTTTATTTCCTGCCGGACGGGACTGTCGCGGGCGAGCGTTTCGTGCAGGTCGATGAAACCCGGGAAAGGCGCGCGCTCAGGGCCACGGGCATGCCGCCAGGCGCCGGCCCGCATGTGGCTTGCGGCAGTGCCTATTCGGACTACAACCCGGAAACGGTGAGATTGCTGGAGTAGCAAGCCAGGGTTGGGGGCGCGGGCGCCAGGCATGGCGTGGGCAAGGCTGACGTGGTCCAGGCTCGCCGGTGTGGTTCGGTGCCAAGGCCTGTGCTACGGTTGGCGCGTTGAAGTCCTATTTTTTCTTGGAAGACAAGGTGCCATGCTTTCGACGTTGGTATATCGCAGCCGCGCCAGCGCGCAGCTGACCGAAGAAGGTATTCACCAACTGCTGGGGGCCGCCCGATTGCGCAACAAGTCAATCGGGGTCACCGGCGTCCTGCTGTTCGACGGCGTCCATTTCGTGCAACTGCTCGAGGGGCCCGAGCGCGCGCTGGACGGCTTGTTCGACACCATCCGGCAGGATCGTCGCCATCATCACGTGGTGCAGCTGCTGCGTGATTACGCACCCTTGCGTCGCTTCGACGGCGACGAGATGCTCATGGTCGATCTCAGGGGCCATGGCGCCGAGGAGGCCTCCGCGGCCATCCTGAATCAGTTGAAGGAGCAGGTGGATCCCACCCTCAGCGACGACCGCGTGCTGAAGATCCTGCTGCTGCACGCAGGGCCAGGCGGGGCCGCCCTGATGGCCGAGAGTGACCTGGCGTCGGAGTGGCGTTGCGTTGCACAGCCCGCGCCCGCAGGCACCGGAGAACACCTGCTGCCGGGTCAGCCCTACCAGTTCGCATTGCAGCCCATCGTCGACGCGTTGCGCCGTGAAGTCACGTCCTTCGAGTGCCTGCTTCGCAGCAGCACGGGTGGCTCGCCCGAGCAGCTCTTCGACTCACTGACGCCTGAACAACGCTATGTGGCCGACCTGGAATCCAAGGCGTTCGCATTCCAATTGGCCTCCCGATTGAAGATCGAGGATGCCAAGGTATCGGTGAATCTGTTCCCCATGTCCCTGATCGGCGTGCCGAACGCGGTGGACCGTCTGCTGGGCCAGATTTCAGCCAGTGGCCTGCGTCCCAGCCAAGTCATCGTGGAGGTGACCGAACAGGAGGCCATCTCACGCCTGGACGCGTTCGGAGCCGCCATCAAGCAGCTGCGCAAGGCAGGCATCGGCGTGGCCATCGATGACTTCGGTGCGGGGTTCGCAGGGCTTTCCCTGCTGGCCGAGTTCCAGCCTGACAAGCTGAAGATAGACCGGAAGATTCTGCAGAACATCCATCTGGATGGCTCCCGCCAGGCGATCGTGCGGGCCATCGTCCAGGCGTGCACGGCCATGGGCATCACGCCGGTGGCGGAAGGGGTGGAGACGCTGGAGGAGTTCTGCTGGCTGAGTGCCGCGGGCGTCCGGCGGTTCCAGGGGTATTTGTTCGCCCGGCCGGCGTTGAATGCCATTCCGGCCATCAGTTGGCCCGAACGTATTCGAGAATTGCCTGGCGCGTAGGAACGGCGGGCCAGCCAGCCTTGCGGATGCGGGATTTCAAAGACTCCGGAAGGTTTTAGCCGTCGTAACCATGAGTGCTACGGGGTGGGACTGGCGCCGCAACATTGCACCTGAGCACTTTCTCAAAACACACCTTGGCACGGGGTTTGTGCTGGAAAACACTTCCGGATTTTTGGAATGGTGCCCGAGATCCGAATCGAACCGGCACGCCTTTCACGTTTTTGAATGATGGCCGCTATAGAGGGAACCGCAGGTAGCGCGTAGTGCCGCGAGTAAATCCTCACGCGTCGGGATGCGCGCAGACAGCAGCCCTTCAATCAAAAGCCCATTCACCTGCGCGGTCAGGGCCCGAGTCGTATCCTCATCTGCAAAGCGCCGAATGGTGTCCCGAAGCACTTGCATGGACGCCTCGTTGTAGAAGCGGAATGCTGTACGGCGCAAGGCCAAGAAATACAGTTCGTACGACAGCATGGTTTCCTGCCGGTCGCGCGTCAGGCGTGTGATGATCAGTTCGGCCAGCATGGTGATCAACGCATCCAGTGAGGCAATCTCTGCGCTCCAGGCGTCCATTTCCCTCTGCCGACGCTGCGTGAGGCGTTCAACAGAGGCCATCAGCAGCACGTCCAGATCGCGGAAGTAGTAGGTGGTCGATCCCAGCGGCACGTTCGCTTCGGCGGCCACGGCCCTGTGGCTGACGCCTTGAACGCCTTGGGTCAACATCAGGGACAGCGCCGCATCAACCAGGCGGTCGCGTCGTCCGGGGTCGCCCGCGCCTCGCTTGCCCTGCGCCCTGGTCATGACGACGAGCCCTGCCTGCGGTTGATCAGTATCACGCCGATAACAATCAGGGCAATGCCAGCGAGGTTGACCAGGGTCATGGCCTCGCCGAAGAAGACCCAGCCGGACAAGATCAGCAGCAAGGTGCCCAGGCCGGTCCAGACGGTATAGGCCACGCTCGCGGGGATACTCGCCAGCACATGCGAGAACAGGAAAAGCACCAGCACATAGACGCCAAATGACATCAGGCCGGGCGCGATGCGCTGGAAGCCATCCGAATATTTCAGCAACGAGGTCGCACCTGCTTCAGCGAACACCGTCGCCAGCAGCAGCAACCACGTCCGCAGCGTAGGCGATTGCGTCATGCCCAGGCCCCCAGCACGGAAATACCCGCCAGGACACAGAGAAAGCCCGCTACGCGGCTACCGGACAAAGACAGGCGGAACACCCATCGGTCGATGGCCAGCAAGGCGAGTGCGACCAGTCCCGTCCACACGGCATGCGCCAGCGCCACTGGCATCAAGGTCATCGCGCGCGCCAGCAGCACGGTCGAACCGGCGTAGCACAGCAATGCCAATGCCGTGGGAACGGGTTTTCGGAATCGCGCCGAGCCTTTGAGGGCCAAGGTGCCCAGGGTGCTGCACAAAGCACCTAGAACGAGCGTAGGTACGGCCACATTGCCTCCCAGGATAATAAGTGTACAAGTGTACACAAATGGCCGTGGGAGAGCCGCCTCGACCGTCATGCGTTCTGCCGGCGCGCGCTGGATGTACACGCCGCATACCCTCTCGTTTAGGTATGGCGCGCCCAGCCCTCGGCGTCCCGCTTGGGTTTGTGCCGCGAACACTTCCAGGCTGTTGATTTCTGGGAAATTTTTGAATGGTGCCCGAGGCCGGAATCGAACCGGCACGCCTTGCGGCGGGGGATTTTGAGTCGGTGATTTACAGTGTTTCTACAGGGAAATGGGGCGAATTCTAGCGTAGGTTGAAATAGGTAAAACCAGTTTTAAATCAGTAGGTTAGAGTATTTTAACCGAATTGGTGAAAACTGGTCACTGTACCTGTACTGTACCTAAATTTCGGTACAGTGAGGTCAAACGCCGGAGGCAAACTTATGTAGTCCGACATGCCGAAACAGAGCGCATCTGTCTGAACAAGGCTACAACGCATGGGGAGATTCAGATAGCAGGTTAGGCTACCTATTGGCTCGACCAGGAACCATAAACTCTTGCCCAGTAATTTCGGAAGATATCTCATCAATAAATTGAAGAGGTGAGGTCTGGATAAACTCACTTAAAAGCCAGTTGTGTTGACTATCAAAGTGCTTGACTAGATAGTTTGGTGTGTACCTGGCTAATTCACTAAGTCTGTGCATCGCGCAAAAAATTAACGGTACGCTGTGTCTTTCGATAAAGCCAGTCAGATTTCTTTTGTTTCGCTTTAAATACCATAGCCGCATCGGACCGTGTATGTAGAATACATGCTTTCTAGTGTCTTGGTGGTAATTGGTTAGATTGGCAAGATTCGACTCTACGTTTACAGCCCCTCTCGTCCAATTGAATCTCTTCTTCCTGCGTACTCGGTAGCATGTGTTGTCTCCTGCATCCTTTTCGAACGTCGGTGGCAGTAGGCTTGCCGTTTGTCCATGAACGTAGTGTTGATCAAGTGTTGCAGTAAACCAGGATTTTTTTGATCCTGGCGCATGTACATACTCAGGATTCGAAATCGGCAGAAAAAGCGGTTGCTCACTTGTAAATGTTAAGTGATAGGCTCGATGGATAAATGGCAAATTAAAGAAGATGTCTTTTATGCTGTATGTGTTTTTGTTTATGGTTTCCCCATAGTAGCGACATAATTCAGCGAGAACTCCTTTGTTTTGTAGCTTCACGATCTCTTTTGATAAGCTTACCCTTCCTAATTTGCTCCAACCAGACACGCCGTGTCGCTTATCGAAAGCAATGCCTTTGACAGTCAGCAAGCACTTTGAAGCATTGAGAAAACAATAATATGCCGTAAGCGGCGCAGATGTTTTTGGCAGAATTTTTGTGGCTTCATAGAAGGACTTGGCTTGTTCCCAATAAAATTGGGCATCACCTTTTTTATTGCGTTTTAGCCACAGTGAAACGTAGTCCCATGTGTCAGTCACTAGCACCGTGTCCATTCCCCATGAAGGACTCTTGAATGCTTTATGGAGTTTGAGATTTTTGCCTTTGTGTGTATGCGTAATTGCCATCGAAAAGCCCGTCTTTCTAGCGAATGCTCTGGAATTTATCTCTTTTCTTTGCGTGTATTTAACGCTTGGTAGGTGCCACTGTACGGGTGGCTAGAAGCATGGATGTACCCAAGACCGCACCAAGAGATATAGCGCTACAATCAAGAAAACTGCTGCCCAAAACATAAACGATAAAGGCAATTTGTCACGGAAAAATGTAAATTGCTTTTGCTCGTCAATCCAATCTATCTGATACTGCCAAAAGAATTTATAGTGAGCATACCAATCGCTAAATAGAATCTGCTTGCTGATGGTGGCTGCATAATATTCCCGTTCTATAGCATGCAGTTGATCTACATAATACGCGACGTCGTCCCCTTCATGGCTTTGCACCGTTCTATAAAGATCTCTGAGGGAGTTATAAAGAGTGGTTAATTGATTGGCTGCGTTTGCGTATTTTGCTTTCTCAGGTTCGTAAAAGGTTATGTACAGCGCAACCAAACCAAATATTATGAAAGCCGCAGAGAGGTGTTTTTCTGAAAGATTCTCATAGATCAGAGCAAAGATACCGAATGCCGTTGATAAAAATCCTATCAGACCGGGAATTTTGTCCACAATGTCGTAAGTCGCCCAATGCTTCCTACCACCAAATCCTACGTTGTAGCCGGTATCGGCGATGGACTTAAGTAATTGGTCTTTTTTCATTCGATCGGAACGTGAATTCGGTCTTTGGCTACAATTACGCCTTCTTTTGCAATGTAGCATTCGACAATATGGTCTCCGTGGAAGTCAGTTCGCTCCACAATCTCTTTGCCTCCTGTATTAATACTGCCTCTAGTGCACTTTCTACGAAACGCTTCTTCTCCGCGATTGAGAACCTTCCAAAGGATCTTGTAATTGCCTGGAACGTCACAGGATTCAATAAAGAAACGCAGGGATTTTCGTCTTTTCAATGGAAGCCGGCGACCCAAAAACTCTCTGAGTAGATAATCTCTAAATCCATTTTGCGATACTTCGCAATCTATCCTCAGTGAGTATCGAATGTCTACAGGCCAAAGGTCTTCAACGAACTGCTCTGTAGACCTATATCCATCGAAACTCTCCAGAGATGCTGACGCTTTAGCTACAATTTCAGCATTTGGAAACTCTCTGCCATATATCTTTTGCCACTTAGCAGATTCGTTGTCTTTCCCAGCGGCATCTATCGCTTTAAGAGCAAGTTCATAAGCTTTTTTTGCTGGTTTCTGAAAAGCTGCTTTGACTCGAACCCTTTGGCCGCTACCAAGGGCGGCATAGTAGTCCTGGCGAGGAAGTTCAGATAAGTACTTGAAAAAATCCCTGCTCATCCAGTCATAGTAGAGATAGCTTTTTTCATCGTAGTCCTTAGTGTCACGGAGAAAGTTATGAGCCAAGGTGTCGATTAGAAGGCCACCCATCCCGACTCCGTGCTTATTTTTCCATGCTCTCACCATTTTACAAAGGCGTCGAAGATTCTTGTTTTTGCTGGCGACAAACTCAGTCATAGCCGAGATCTCTGCACGCGGCTTGGTTGTCTTCCAACTGCCTCCGTTGTAGGTGTCAGGATACTTGAAACTTCCATCTTCTTGTTCGAAGACAGGCTGTACCTCCACATGAAAGTTCGTATAAAGCACGCGAACGACCAACCTATCAACATACATATCTGTACGTGGATATCTAGCTTTGATCGCCGATTTCGTCCGCTCTAGTAGTGCTGACTGTCCACCGTCTTTATATTTTTCCCATTGAGACGCGGGGACGATGTATAGCATATCAAGATCTGAAATTCCCTTAATAGCCGTCCAGCGGCCATAAGAACCGACTTGAAGGTTATTTGATGTTTTGCTTTCTGTGTCTCGAAATTCTTTGTTTAGTGCAGATGTAATTTCACCGTACCTGAGTTCGATTTGAGCATCATTTTGGACTTTAATATTGGATAAAAACTGTTTGAATTTTTCGGCGATGCTCAATGTTTGCTCCTTCACTCGCTTTTCCCCACTTGTTCTCAATGAGGTGTCTAACAGCAGGGGGATCTAGCGGAGATACTTGGCCGCGTAGTGCAAAAACCGGCGACAGCCTATCCTGCACTAGCTTCAGTCACCTATATTTTCTTCGTCATGACTAAGCTTTTGGGCTTGCCAAGGCACTACGCGGTTGCACAAATTCTTCGAGGTCAATGTCCCCGTCGATGAACCGTTGAGCATGTTCTTCATCTGCTGCACTGAGCGAGAATCCCTCCAAACCGACTGATGCGCGTGCGTAGTTGACGGCCGCTACACGCCGGTCGCGCTCGGCACCGGATATCGTTTTAGTTAGTTCCGTTTCGTGCGAGCCCATCTCAGCCATGGTTGTCTCCCGTGCTTTAGGTAACGCTATTTTACAAGGTGTGGGATTTTTTTGGTGCTTTGTCGAGAAATCAGGCAAAAAGGTTTCACGCAGAAATTGTCTTGTTTTTGTGGCTATCAATAGGTTTTCCCGATTGACGGCAGTATGGGTCGCCATCCGAGAGGAAACTTCCCAAAGAGGCTTTGCCTCTCTGGACTCTCCACCCTCGCCGGCGGGAGCCTCGGGGGCAAGGGGTTACGGGCCGATGGCCCTGAACACCTCCCCCGGGCGCAGCGTGTGGGCACTCCTGCCGCGTCAAGGGGCCGTGTCCTCGCCCGTAGGGCTGCGGGCCGCACCAACCCCTTGACCCGTCATCCGCGCTGACTATGGCGCGATTCGGCATGTAGGTGGCGATTCTGGCTGGAAGAGGTGTCAAGGGCGGGACCGGAGGCCGCAGCCCGGAGCAAAGCGTAGGGAACGGGTGAGGATGCCGGGCGCAGCCTTCACCCTTGACGCATCGGGAGGCCATGCAGCCTGTCGGCAAGGGGTAGGGACAAGGCAAGGCCGCTGAGCCTGCCCCCGCAGCCAGTCCGGCAAGAACGGACGCGGGATGCAACCGAAGAGGTTGCCCAAGCGAAGCGCGGAGATACGCGCAGCGGTAAATGAAGAGGCCCCGCCGATGGCGAGGCCGATGCAGTTGTCAGCGTGGAAGTCATTTGCCGTCGACAGAACCACCGGATGCCGGCCCCCAGTTTTTACCCGTATTCTGCAAGACGTGCTGCCGATAGGCTGGGTTCCACATTGTGTTGCCCGCTATAAGGTGGTTGGTTCGTCCGGCTTTGACCATTTGCCCAGATTGCAAATCGCGACGTGTTGTTTGCGGATTTACAACATTGCCGACGCCTTGTGCCATGCTTCTGAACGTGACTGCCTCGAAGGCGATGCCTCCCGCCAGTTGCGCACCTAATCCGCTCGTTTTTCTCAGTGCGAAGAAAACGATGACGGCGAGTGCGATTATCAGGAAAAACGAACCGATCGGATTATCCGTATTCGTCTTTATCACCTTGTCGAATAGCGACTTGAACAGTGCTACACCGACAGACACGACGACCATGGTGATCGCAATTTCAAGGACGTACGCCAAAACCTGCTGGAACCACTTATCGAACCATTTTGCGGTGACAGGGAACATTAATGCGGCTACGAATAGAGGACCCAGGCCCAACAGAACGCCTAGGCCGAGCTTGGCAAGAATGATGGTGGCGGCTGCCGGCAGATGAATAAGAAAAACGGCGACAGCCATGAGCAGTGCATTGAATGCATCCCAAAACATCGCGCCGATCTCGTAAAAGTCGCGCTTGGCGACTTTACCCAGCATGTCATACGCAACATTCAGTCCCTTGTCGGCCGAGTTGTCCAGTACCTCATAAATACTGGAGGCTTGAGAGTTCGACGTGGACATGATGTCCGCTAGGCCAGTTTCTAGACCATGAATGGCAGATACAACTGTCGTCGTATAAGAGTCTGCCGTCATGCAGAAGGCCGCAATGATGATGATCTTCAAGCAATGCTTGATGAACGTCGGAAAAGGTGACTCTACAGCACCGCTCGCGATAGCGTAGCCAGTCAAGGTGATGTACAGGGTGACGCCGGTCAGCATCAGCATCTGAAAGCCGAAGATGACGTTTGAAGCGGTTTCCGATACGAAGGTGTTGAGCATCGTGTCGAGACTTCCGCCTATCCATTGGAACAAGGCAAATTCCATGTCATTGCCCTCCCTTGAGCGGGTTGATAGGTGTCAGGTCGAAGTAGCCTCGTTTCTCGACAGCCAAGTGGTTTGCCGCCGTCTTGGCGTTGATGCAGTTTGCGGACGCGGCAAGCTCGCCGGGATTAGCTTCACATTTCTCGATTATTGCCTTGCGTTCGGGGTCATGCGTTTTGTACCAATCGACGGTTTGAACAGGGGTGTTGTCGCCGCAAGCAGCGAGCATCAATGCGATGAACAATGGGAAGATGATATTTTTCATTTTTGCACCTCACGTGCGTTGATGATGTTGAGTGCGTGTGCCACCTCGGCGGCTTCAATGATGCGTAGCGCTGCAAGGGTTCGTACAACGCTTTCGCGCATGCCTCCCCACGTTGGCTGTGTGAAACGGTTTGGCGCATTTGTCCAAACGACGCCGACGCAAGCTACCGATGTGACGGCAGACAGGAGGACGTTCATCCAAGCCGGCAGCGGTTCGTCATCAATGAACGGCAGGGTGAATCCAAACCATCCCATCGCCGCGTAGTAGGCGGTGAATGCAGCCATCCCGATAGCCACGACATCAAGCGCTTTCATCAGCGGAGCGCGCCGTACCAGCTCGCGGTAATACTCGGGGCTTAGACGGCGGGCGCAAGACCAAAAGCGATAGATAGCAAGGCATATCGAGACCACTGGAACAAGTGTGATTGCATAGAACGGAGCCATGATTTCCTCCTTAGCGCGCAAGCGGGTTGAAGACTTGAAGGGTCGGATAACCCCGTTGATCAACGATCTTTGCGTTGATCTCCTTTTGCCGTTGCTGCTGTAGGCGGTCTTCGGCTGCTGCGACCATCTGGTACATCTGTAGCTTGGTCTGCTCATTCTGAATCATGGCCTGCTCGGCCGCGATGCGGCCTTGCAGTTCGGCAATGGCTTTCGGGTCCTGTGTCTGGTTGATCTGCTGCATCAACTGGTCGATTTGGCTGAGACGGTTTTTCGCCGCGTCGTAGGCATCGAGCGCAAAGGCTTTGTCTTGCGCGCCTTTGACGGCTTGCGCTTCGCAGTTCGTGCGCTGCTCTGTCGAGACAAAGCCGGTGCATGCGTCATACACCTTGTTGTTGTCATAGATGGATTCAGCGCGCCCGCTCAGGCCGGCATAGCCTCCTGATTTCACGCTGTCATAGACGCCTTGCCAGTCTTGCGGCAGGTAGTCCCGCAGTTGCGGGTTGTTGAACAGTTCGCCCATGCCGCGCGCACCAGTGACCGCAGCGTATTGCTGCTTCATCTGGTCGATCTGGCTGACCATCTGGTCGTACTGCATCTTCCACTTCGCCATCGTTTCGATCTGGTTTTCCACGCTCTTTGCGATGGAAGCACCATCCGTCACGGGGATTTGTGCGAAGGCGGCCGACGACGCGGCAATGCCGACGGCCAGAATGCAAGAGGCTGATAATTTCTTCATGTTCGCCACTCCTGAGAGGTTGAGGGCGAACGTAGGACCGTGCTGTCCGGTCTGTCGGTCTGTTCAGGGACCGCGCCCAGTACGGCTATGCGTTCTTGGGGCGACTAAGCGGCCGATCTGCTCTCGGCGGTCGGAACCCTTCTTTTCGGGTCGGCACCCGGTACGCGTAGGCGTCCTTGGGGCGGTGCAACGTTCGTGTTGGTTAAAGGTACAACCGAAGTTGATTGTACTTACTGTTAATGCAAAGTAGCTTCGCGACTACGGCCACCACATGCGACGGTCAATGATGATGCGGTCTGACAGGTACGCGATGTTCGCCAGTTCCGCCATTGCCATTTCTATTGTCCTGAACCGATACGGCCGGCCTTTGTCGTCCATGACGGGGTGCTCTGCGGTGCCGTCCTGCACGGCCAAGGCAAAGCCCTTCCAGTAATGCGCATACAGAATGACCTGCACGTCACCTGTGCGCGCTGGATCATCGCAGTAGTCTTGCAGGGCGTCGTAGCGTAAAGCCATCTTGGGGTCCTTCTTACGCAATCAATTAACGGCTCAGGTCGTCTTTGCCTGAGCGGTTGGTCTTATCCAGTTGCTGGGCGTCCTTGGTCGCTTCGGTGTTGCTCTGGTGGCGCTGTGGAGCCTGTAGCTTCCTGTCCTGAGTGGGGTCAAGGTAGCCGACGATTTTCAGGGCAAGCGATTTGTCCTTGGCGTCACCAGCGGCCAAGGCTTTTGCGATGTACCCGTAGCCGTTCCTGATGGCGCGTGACACACCGGAACGCCTGCGCGGTTCCCGCTCGGTCGCTTTGGTGCTCTTGCCACGCTGGGCGGCATGTCGCGTTGCCTGCTTGACCGTAAGGTGCGTGTGCGACCGTGCCCTGCGCGGTGTGGCATTGGCCTCGATGCCTTGTTCACGCAATGCTTCGGCAAAGCGTTCCCGCCATCGTTGCAGGTCAGCTTTTCGCGGGTTGAGTCGGCTTCCGTCGAGGCCCAGCGCTTTGACGCAAAGATGCCCGTGGGGATGCGCTTCATCGTCATGAATGGCGAAGACATACTCATGGTTGTCGCCGAACTCTGCTTTCGCGAACGCACGGATGGCATCATTGACGGCGCGCCGGTCGGTGCCGGGTGGCATGGACAGCACGATATTGAACGTCTCACGACGCGAGCCATTGTCAGGCAAGCCGTACTGGCCGCTTTTCCATTCGTCGCGCACGTCTTGCACTGCCTCACGCCCAAGGATGACTTCGCCGTCTTGGTTCTCCAGTTCGACCAGGCCGTTGCGCGATATGTAGTCGAGGTGCGCTTTGACCTGCGCAATGCCTTTGCCGCCGCCGGAAATCTTCACCATGACTTCGGGCGCTTTGCGGGTGGTCAGCATCAGCTTGTCGCGAACGCGAGCGCTACCGGTCAACAGCAGGGGCTTGGATGGCGGCGTAGTGCGTGACCGCGTCACCGTGCGCTTGGCCTTTTGGCTGGTAACCGGC
Organism: Orrella dioscoreae; assembly: GCF_900089455.2. NCBI lineage: Bacteria > Pseudomonadati > Pseudomonadota > Betaproteobacteria > Burkholderiales > Alcaligenaceae > Orrella > Orrella dioscoreae. The sequence goes on along the minus strand of NZ_LT907988.1, from coordinate 4,286,987 downwards.
TTGGTGTAGATGCGTTCGCCCCAGTCTTTCAGAATTCCATCAATGACTCGGCTCATTCCAGCCTCCAGCGGTCAATGTTGGCGCGCATGATGTCTGCCACCCGCGCGGTGTGGGTCTTGATGTGACGGGTCAGTGTGTCGATACGCTCGGCAGTGACGACCGTCTCCAGCGCGCGTCCTGCGTTCATGTGCCGGGCGATCTGGTTCAGGTTGCGGCCGATGGCAAGCAGCCTTGAATTCGACTCACCCAACGTCCGTAGCTCAGTCATGCCGAACTGAGGTTCGCCGCTGAGATTGGCGCGTATCAGGTGGATGACCCAGCGATTGGCGGACATGCCTCGCTGCAAGGCCAGCGCTTCGATACGGGCATATTCCGTTTCGGTCAGGCGGACTTCCATCCGGCGGCGCGAGGTGTCCGGTTGCTCATACGCTGATGCCTTGGTCGAATCGTGCGTTGATACGCCGTTCAACAGCCGCAGGATGACTTGCCGCAGTGCATCGCTGGGGTTGGTATCTCTTTGCTCGCAATAGGCTTTCCAGCGCTGTTTCAGGTCGCCATTGAGCCGTACGCTGAGCGTGGCTTTGTTGCTCTTCATCGTGGCATCCTCGTGTGCATGCTCAGTTGAGCTTTGAGGTCTTGCAGCCGGGCCTGAGATTCAGCCTTGCTGAGTGATGGCGCTTCCGATGTGCACACGTTCACGCTGGCCGCGTGGCGCTCCCTTCTCGTTGCTACCTGAATGCCGGCGGACGGCACGAATCCGCCTGTGCGGTGACGGTCAACAAGTCCCTTGAGGTACGCAACCTTCGACGTTCTGATGGTGCCCGGCTTCTTGATTGCGCCTTCCAGTTCATCAAGCAAAGCCTGAGCGCTATCGGTGGGAATGTTGGCGATCAGATTCTGAATCGACATCCTTTCAGCAGGGACCAGCGAGCTTGGGTATTGCAGGCCGTGGTCGGCTCCCGTTGTAGTAGTAGTGTTATAGATAGAGTTAGTGTTAGTAGTAGTGTTACCCGGCCGCCTATCCGTACCCTGTCGATAGGGTATGGATAGGGTATCGGGTTCGCTAACACCTTGATTTATAACGGCGTCAATTTTTCCGCTTTGAATCGGTGATGGGCTATCGCTAGGGTCTGCATAGGCTGTCGATACCCTATCGCTAGGATATGCCAGTGCCATGGCTACCGTATCGCGCAATGGTTCGTCGGCGGGCAGTCGATTGATGAAGTCGCCCACGTAGTCGTTGCGCCAGCGCTCGGGCAGGGCCGCAATCTGTTCGAGTGTTTTCTTCCTGAGCGTGGATGCGACCGCCATCTTGGCGGAGTTGTGGTCCCACCAGACTTTGACCCAAACGTGGTTGGCATCAGCGTCGAAATAGATGAGGTCAGCATCGACGAGACGGCGGATGACGTTCATCAATTGAGACTCGACATCCCAGCCCATTTCCGACGCTGCAACACGCAGGACGATTTCATACGCGCCGATGACGTTGCTGAATGGCGAGGTCAGGAAGTAGAACAGCGCATAGCGGTCTTCAACCGTGCAGCCTGACAGGCGATTTGAGCGCCATATCTGGTCGTTGATGGTTCGTTGCCGACTCATGCGCGCGGCCCTCGCGTAGCGGCCTCAGCGGGCGTGATTTCATCGTCTGTCGGCTGGTCCAGATCCAGCGCTTCCGTGACCTGTAATGTCCGAAAGTAGACACGACGGCCAACACGCAGCATGGCGGGTTTCAGCTTGCGCGAAAAATCGGTATCGGTATAAAGCGCCACGCGGACGCCATCGGGAGATCGGCCTAGCAACGTGGCAACGTCAACGATGCTCATCAACGGGCCAAACCGTCCCAACAAGTATTCTCCAGTAGTCATTCATATGCCTCACAAGTTCACCGTAGGTAATGCCAGTCTTTACCGTGAGAGCATTAATGTCAAACTTAAGTCATTGATTTAAAAGACCAAAATAGGGTATCAGCAAAAGCCAAGATTATTCATCGGCAAATGCCAAGATAGGGCATATTGGATTTTTGGAAATGGTCGAGTTGAACCAAATCAATCTGGAAATCAATGGCTTATAAGATGGCTTCGCAGCCGCCCTTTTTCAGTATCGAAACCAGATTTTGGCTTGAAAAATTTTGTGGAAAATTTCCAACGATGTGCGCGTGTTCACATCCGATAGCGGCAAGGATGGCCGGTGCGATGGATCAACGGAAGCTGTCAGAGGTCGGGCCGAGGGTGATGGGCATTGAAGAATGATTATGTGCCGACCGTAAAAGTACAAAAGCCCCGTGACATCATCACGGGGCTTCGGTACTCTAATTCTCGCAGATACCTGCTAGGAACCAGACGTCGCAATCTAATCCTAGCAAGGCTGGCTAGTAATGTCACTACCAGCTTAAAACCATTCAACGACATTAAACCGATATCTGCACCCTTGACGCTCAGGTCTCGCCCCGGACTCCGGCAGGATAAACAGGCGAATGGTGGAAACCTAACCAGCTCGGGAAAGAAGCTGGCTCTACCCCGTCTCGCTGTACGATAACAAGCACTTGATAAAGTGAGCATCAAGGTGGCTTCTGCGATGTAGTGATTGCGCGGTCTGGCGCTACATCCACAAAATCTGAATGCCCCGAATGGCCTGACGCTGGTCACTCCGTTCCCCGTTTCTTGGTGTACCCACCACGGGGGCATTAGGTTTGCTATACCGTTTTTTGAAATCAGAGTGTGTTGGTCCTATGAAAAATCCTTATGTCGAACGCATACGCCGCAGGATGCGAGAGTTCCATAGACATAACCCTTGGCGGCTTGATAATGGTCTGTATATCCCTCATGCCTATCCGCCAGAAAGCGAACGCGCAGCATTGTCTTGGTGGGATGACGTAGGGTTCGTTCTGAATGGCCGTCGTGTGCTTGTGTTCTGGCGTCATCCTCGGTGTGTCTACCGGGATGCGGTAGAAGCAAAGGCGATGGCTGATGTGCCTGAGCCGAGCACGCTCGATGTCTTTGACGCCTGCTTTTATGAGGGGATCGCCAGCACCAAACAATGGCGAAAGCTTGGTCGCTCAAGAAAGAAAGTCGTGAGTACAACGCTACAGGTTCCGACAGAGGAATGGCGGGCCTATTTTGATGCCGTCAGAAAGACAGAAAGCGAACTGGAAGATGCCGGCATTGATTTCGACGTTACCCCTTGGATTCGCATTGGTTGGTGTTCGACAGCAACTACAATTGATCTAGTTGCGCCGCTTGAGGTCCGCTCCGAAACGGATATTCGCGCATTGGCGGCATTTGCCAAGCGTCTGCTGAAGCATGAGGTAGCACTCGCTGATGAGTGGCCCGGATACCGATATGGGCGCGAAGCGTGGCTTGCTGAGTCGGACGTGCGTTCCGGTGGTGAGCAACATCTCGACTAGACTTGTGTGAACAGAAGCGTTGGGTTTCGGGAGTGTCGCAACCCTCTCAAGGAGTAAGCGCTGATTACAGAAAGATCTACTTCCAATTGTCGAATGTCAGCACTGGACACTATGCAACGCAGAACCCTCATCAAATTCACCGCAGCCGCAGCTTCGTTGGCCGCGCTTGCACCGTTATCCCGCTTCACCCACGCAAAAGGAGCCCACCCCATGAAATATCGCGGCGTCGTCTACGACGTTGGCCTCAGATTCACGGCCAACAATCCGTATTCCGTAGAACCGTTTAACCCCGAACTGGTGGCCCACGACATCCAGGCAATTGCCACGCAGTTGCATGCCAACGCTATCCGCATCGAAGGCGAGGAAGTCGAGCGCCTGGTGATCGCATCACGCCTAGCGCACAAGGCTGGGCTGACCGTTTTCTTCAATCCGTGGAAGATGAACGTGAACATTGGCGAGCTGCCGGCCTACTTTGCCGAAGCGGCCAAGGCGGCCGAGCAGTTGCGGCAGGAAGGCGTGGATATCGTTTTCGTGGCCGGTTGCGAAATGACGCTGTTCAACGAAGGCATCTTTGATGGCGCCACGATTATGGAGCGCGTGCAGGGCGTGGTGAGTCTGGCGACCGCCGACCAGAGCGAGGACGGCACGGCACGGGCGCAGCATCAAATGGCGCTGCTCAACGGCACATTGGCACAGATTGTTCAGGGCGTTCGCGTCGCCTACCAGGGGCGCGTTACGTATTCCTCCGGCATGTGGGAGCAAGTGGACTGGAGCCTGTTTGATATTGTTGGTCTTGACCACTACCGAGCAAGTGAATCTGCCGAAGAATATGTCGGTGCACTGGATCGCTATCGCCTGAACAAGCCGATCATCGTGATGGAAGTCGGCTCTTGCGCATACGAAGGCGCGGGAAAATTGGGGGCCGGTGGTTTCATGAACCTGCTGGGCACCAACCCCGATGGGTCGGGCATATTCAGGGATGACGTGGTACCGACACGCAGCGAGCGCGAACAGGCGGATTACGTCGAGGAACAGCTAGGGTTATTGAGCGGTGCCGACGCTGGGGTCGATGGCGTATTCATCTATGTGTTCTCGTTCCCGACGTACCGCCACGATGTGGGTGCCAAGGATATGGACATGATGAGCTTCTCGCTGGTCAAGACCTACCCCGACGAACACCCCAAAGGCCAGCAGATGCCGCCGTGGGAACCCAAGGAGGCTTTCTACCGCATCGCCAACATCTACCAGGCGATGGAGACTCAGTAGCGACAGGGGGCCGCAGACTCGGGGCATTTAGCGCATGGGCATGGCATAAAACGCATACCTGTCTGGTTTCGCCTTCAGAGCACGGGTTGGGCTTGCCCCTTCCCGCCACATTGCGGTACTGGAGTCATCGTGAAACAAAAAAAGCTCCTTACTCATTAGTGAAAAGCTATTCAGTACCCCTTGTTGCTGGATCGTGAGCGCTTAGGCTCGGAATACGATCCAGCTTCTGCACCAAGTCTTCCGCCCGCAGATGTGTATAGCGCTTGAGCATCTGCATCGACTTGTGGCCGCTGATGGCCGACACCTCTTGATCGCTCAAGCCGGCTTCCACGAACCGGCTGACAGCCTCATGCCGCAGGTCATGAAAGCGGAAGTCCTCAAGGCCCGCTGCGCGCTTGGCATCGGTCCACGCCTTGTCGAACAGGTAGGGGCGACGTATGCCATCTCGGCCGGGTTCGCCGAAGAACACCAATTCGGTTTCAGCAGGTCGCACGGGATTGGCAAGTGCCTCAGTGAACACACGCGTTGCCTCGGCCGTCAGAGGGACGGTACGGGGCGAAGAGTTCTTGGTGTGCTCCAGCCGAACGACGCGCCGCTCGATGTCCACTTGCCGTATGCGCAGCGTGGCAATCTCAGACAGCCGCATACCGGTCTGCACGGCAATACGGACAATCCAGCCGAACATCGGGTTCGAGTGCTTATCCACGGCTTGCAGCAGGCGGTTCTGTTCTTCCGGGGTCAATCGCCGGTTGCGGCCAGAGCCGGGAGCCGGGCGGCGAATGTTGGATACGGGATTGAAGGGCAGGCCAATGCCCCATTCCTTGATGGCGACGGTGAACAGGTGGCCCAGCAACGCCAGTTCCAAGCGTACCGTGTTGTTACTGCGCGGCCGCAGCTTGCCGTTTTTGTCGGGGTCGCCGGCCAACCGCGTGTCGCGGAACTGCGCCACGATCTCGGCGTTCAGGGCGGCCAGCGAATACTTGCCAAGATGCCGGATGATGACCTGCGCTTTCTTGTGTTCGCCGGCTTGGGTCGAGGCCCGCTTGGTGGGCGTGACTTCCTTGAGGTAGCGGGCCAAGGCCGCTTCGACGGTCATGCGCTCGGCGGGCGCTCGCTGGATGTATACGCCACGTACCATCTCGTCTTCGGTACGGCGCGCCCAGTCTTCGGCGTCCCGCTTGGTGCGGAACGTCTTGGCCGTGGCCGGCCAGCCTGTCTTGCGGATGAGGGCTTTCCAAGTCCCCGAGGAAGTCTTAACAATCGTAGCCATGAGTGCTCCGGTGTGGGGCTAGCGCCGCATCACTGTACCGAAACTGTACCTGACCACTTTCTCAAGAAATCCCCTGGTACGGGGTTTGTGCTGCGAACACTTCCAAGTTGTTGATTTCTTAGAAGTTTTTGAATGGTGCCCGAGGCCGGAATCGAACCGGCACGCCTTGCGGCGGGGGATTTTGAGTCCCCTGCGTCTACCAATTTCACCACTCGGGCGAGTGGCGCATGAGCCTCTGTGCTGGCGGGGAGCCAGCGCTGCATGCGCGTAGCGAAGTCGGCCATTATAGGCGGTCTTGAAATTCCCGCCACTACCCCCATCTGGCCCCCCAATGGGCGCCGCCACGGTTAGCCGCGCCGCCCCTTCGCCAACCCCAACACAGCTAAAGAGACCATGACCGAACAAGCCTCTTCCGCGACCGCCGCGCCTGCCGAAACCCTGGGCTTCCAGGCCGAGGTGAAGCAACTGCTGCACCTGATGATCCACTCGCTCTACAGCAACAAGGAGATCTTCCTGCGCGAGCTGGTGTCGAACGCATCGGACGCCTGCGACAAGCTGCGTTTCGAGTCCATCGACAACCCCGCGCTGCTGGAAGGCGACAGCGAGCTGCGCATCCGTATCGATTTCGACAAGGACGCGCGCACGATCACGCTGTCGGACAACGGGATCGGCCTGTCGCGCGACGAGGCGGTGGCCAACCTGGGCACCATCGCGCGCTCGGGCACCAAGGAGTTCTTCTCGCGCCTGACGGGCGACAAGCAGAAGGACGCGCAGCTGATCGGCCAGTTCGGCGTGGGCTTCTATTCGTCCTTCATCGTGGCCGACAAGGTCACCGTGGTCAGCCGCCGCGCCGGCCTGCCCGCCGACCAGGCGGTGCGCTGGGAATCCGACGGCCAGGGCGAGTTCAGCGTGGCCCAGGTGGAGAAGGCCGATCGCGGCACGGAAGTGACCTTGCACCTGCGCGCCGACGAGGACGACTTCCTGGACGGCTGGCGCCTGCGCAGCGTGCTGCGCCGCTATTCCGACCACATCTCCCTGCCCATCCAGATGCGCAAGGAAGATTACGACGCCGAGAAGTCGGAGCAGGTGAGGACCGACGAATGGGAAAGCGTGAACCAGGCCAATGCCCTGTGGACGCGCAGCAAGTCGGACGTGACAGACGAGCAGTACCGCGAGTTCTACAAGCACGTCTCGCACGATTTCCAGGACCCGGCCGCGTGGACGCACAACCGCGTCGAAGGCCGCAGCGAATATACCCAGCTGCTGTACATCCCCAAGCAGGCCCCCTTCGACATGTGGGACCGCGATGCCCGCCGTGGCGTGAAGCTGTACGTGAAGCGCGTGTTCATCATGGACGACGCCGAGCAGCTGCTGCCGTCTTACCTGCGTTTCGTGCGCGGCGTGATCGACTCGGCCGACCTGCCGCTGAACGTCTCGCGCGAGATCCTGCAGGAAAGCCGTGACGTGCGCGCCATCCGTGAGGGCTCGGCCAAGCGCATCCTGTCGCTGCTGGAAGACCTGGCGGAAAACCGGCAGGACGACTACGCGGCTTTCTGGGCCGAGTTCGGCCAGGTGCTGAAGGAAGGCACGGGCGAAGACCCCGCCAACCAGGAGCGCATCGCCAAGCTGCTGCGCTTCGCGTCGACCAGCACCGAAGGCGGCGCGCAGACGGTGTCGCTGGCCGATTATGTGTCGCGCATGAAGGAAGGCCAGGACAAGATCTACTACGTCACGGCTGATTCCGTGGCCGCGGCGTCGGCCAGCCCGCACCTGGAGATCTTCCGCAAGAAGGGCCTGGAAGTGCTGCTGCTGACCGACCGCGTGGACGAGTGGATGCTGTCGCACCTGCGCGAGTTCGATGGCAAGCCGCTGTCCTCGGTCGCCAAGGGCGGCCTGGACCTGGAAAGCCTGGCCGATGACGAGGAAAAGAAGCGCCAGACCGAGGTGGCCGAGCAGTTCAAGCCGCTGGTCGAGCGCCTGCAGACCGCGCTGGCCGACAAGGTCAAGGAAGTTCGCGTCACGCTGCGCCTGGTCGATTCGCCGGCTTGCGTGGTGGTGGGCGAGCACGAGCTCAGCCCGCACCTGCTGCGCATGCTGAAGAACGCCGGCCAGGAAGCGCCCGAGGTGAAGCCCGTGCTGGAGATCAATCCGGACCACGCGCTGGTGGCGCGGATTCGCGATGCGCAGGATGCGGAGTTCGGCGACTGGGCGAACCTGCTGCTGGACCAGGCCTTGCTGGCGGATGGCGCGCAACTGGCCGACCCCTCTGCGTTCGTGAAGCGGGTGAATGCGCTGCTGCTGGCGCGTTGATCCCAGGTCATTGGTTTGAAGGAAACGCGGCCGAGCGGGTGGGCCGCGTTTTCTTTTTCCGATGGGCGCAACGTCCCGTGGATGTTTTGGTCCGTCGACGGTGGCGCTGCCTGATCGTAGAATGAGTGCTCTACGGAGCGCGGCATGAGTCCTTTATTGAAATCTTCCCGCAGGTCGGCATCTTCCGCCGATGCCCAGGCGATCAGTCATGATCACTGGTTCCGTGCGCGTGTCGAGGCCAGCTTGGCCGATCCCCGCCCATTGGCATCGCACGATGATGTCATGGCTGAAGTGGATGTGTTGATCGACACGCTTGAGGCCGACTCGCCTCACCTCTCCCAGAAGTAAGCAAGCGCCAGGGCCAAGTGCCCGACACGGACTGAATCCATGGGGAGCAGTAGGGAAGATGTTGCCTGTTCAATGGCGCGCCAGCGCGCGCGCTGACCTGATGGCCATCCTGGCATTCATCACGGAAGACAGTCCCGGCGCTGCACGAAAGATGAAGCGTCTCGTGTCGGAGGCAACCCTGTCTGCTGCCAGGCATCCAGAGTGGTTCAGGCCTGGACGCGTCGCTGGCACCCGTGAGCTAGTCATCTCAGCCAACTACATCCTCGTGTATCGCGTCATGGTGACTCACCTGGAAGTCGTGAGTGTCCTGCATGCGCGCCGTGAGTATCCAAGAGGTTGATTTCTGGACTCGCCATTGGGCGATACCAAACAAAAAGCCCGGCGCCGCGATCCTTCGCGGCGCCGGGCTGTGCCACCCGCTGGCAATCTTGCTGCTTAGGCCGTCGCGGCCTCGGCGGGCGCTTCCGCCGGTGCGCTGTGGCGGATCAGGTGGTCGAAGGCGGCCAGCGATGCCTTGGAACCTTCGCCCATCGCAATGACGATCTGCTTGTAGGGCACGGTCGTCACGTCACCGGCGGCGAACACGCCGGGCACCGAGGTTTCGCCGCGGGCATCGACCTCGATCTCGCCGAAGCGGGTCAGGGCCACGCCGCTGTCCTTCAGCCAGGCGCTGTTGGGCACCAGGCCGATCTGGACGAAGACGCCTTCCAGCGCGACGGTCTTGCTCTGGCCCGATGCGCGGTCGGTGTAGACCAGGCCATTCACGCGGCTGCCGTCACCGGTCACTTCGGTGGTCTGCGCCTGCGTGATGATGTCGACGTTGGGCAGGCTGCGCAGCTTGCGCACCAGCACGGCGTCGGCCTTCAGTTCCGGTGCGAACTCCAGCAGCGTGACGTGCGAGACGACGCCGGCCAGGTCGATGGCGGCTTCGACGCCCGAGTTGCCGCCGCCCACCACGGCCACGCGCTTGCCCTTGAAGAGGGGGCCGTCGCAGTGGGGGCAATAGGCCACGCCCTTGTTGCGGTACTGGGCTTCGCCGGGCACGTTCATTTCGCGCCAGCGGGCGCCGGTGGCGATGATGACGGTCTTGCCGCGCAGCGTGGCGCCGCCGGCGAAGCCGATCTCGACGCCTTCGGGCGTGGTCTTCAGGCTTTCGGCGCGCTGCAGGTTCATGATGTCCACGTCGTACTGGCGCACGTGCTCTTCAAGCGCGACAGCCAGCTTCGGCCCTTCGGTTTCCTTGACGGAAATGAAGTTCTCGATGGACATCGTGTCCAGCACCTGGCCGCCGAAGCGCTCGGCGGCGACGCCGGTGCGGATGCCCTTGCGGGCGGCATAGATGGCCGCGGCGGCGCCGGCGGGGCCACCGCCCACGACCAGCACGTCGAAGGGCGCCTTGGCGTTGAGCTTGGCGGCTTCACGAGAAGCGGCGCCGGTGTCGACCTTGGCCAGGATTTCTTCCAGGCCCATGCGGCCCTGGCCGAAAGGCTCACCGTTCAGGTAGATGGTGGGCACCGACATGATCTGGCGCTTGTCCACTTCTTCCTGGAACAGCGCGCCGTCGATGGCGACGTGCTTCACGTTGGGGTTCAGCACGGCCATCAGGTTCAGCGCCTGCACGACGTCCGGGCAGTTCTGGCACGACAGCGAGAAATAGGTCTCGAAACTGAGCGGCACGTCCAGGGCGCGGACCTGTTCGATCACGTCCTGGGCGGTCTTCGAAGGATGGCCGCCGGTGTGCAGCAGGGCCAGCACCAGCGAGGTGAATTCGTGGCCCATGGGCAGGCCGGCGAAGCGGATGCCCGCTTCGGCGCCGGGGCGGCCGATGGAGAACGAGGGGCGGCGCACGCCGGTGTCTTCATGGCGCACGACCAGCGTGACCTTGTCGGACAGGCCGTCGATGTCCTGCAGCAGGCCGAGGGTCTCCTGCGACTTCGGGCTGTCGTCCAGGTCGGCGACGATCTCGATGTCTTGGGTGAGACGTTCCAGGTAGGCTTTGAGCTGGGTCTTCAGGCTGGCGTCCAACATGGCTAGATTCCTTTAAATCTGGGTACTTTCAAGAGTTTTGGGCGGAAAAAAGGCCCGAGCGCCCGCTCGGGCCCCATCCGGGCACCGCGGAGCTGGCTTTGCCAGTCCGCAGGCGCGCCCCCTTGAGGGGGAGACGCGTAAGCGTCTCGGGGGTGGGTTAGATCTTGCCGACCAGGTCCAGCGAGGGCTTCAGCGTTTCGGCGCCTTCGGTCCACTTGGCGGGGCAGACTTCGCCCGGGTGCGAGGCCACGTATTGGGCAGCCTTGACCTTGCGCAGCAGTTCCGAGGCGTCACGGCCGATGCCGTTGTCGTGGATTTCCAGGACCTTGATCTGGCCTTCGGGGTTGATCACGAAGGTGCCGCGCAGGGCCAGGCCTTCTTCTTCGATCAGCACGCCGAAGTTGCGGGCCAGCAGTTGGGTGGGGTCGCCGACCAGGGGGTACTGGACCTTCTTGATGGCTTCCGAGGTGTCGTGCCAGGCCTTGTGCGAGAAGTGGGTGTCGGTCGACACGCCGTAGATCTCGACGCCCAGCTTCTGGAATTCGGCGTAGTGGTCAGCCAGGTCTTCCAGTTCGGTGGGGCACACGAAGGTGAAGTCAGCGGGGTAGAAGACGACGACAGACCACTTGCCTTTCAGCGACTCGTTGGACACGTCGACGAACTTGCCGTTGTGGTAGGCGGTGGCTTTGAAGGGCAGGACTTGGGTGTTGATCAGGGACATGCGTCAGCTCCTAATTGGCTTGAAAAGATGGGCTAGCGGGTAACCACAAGACGTATCGTACAGAGACTTGTGCAATTATCAAAATTGATTGATTTGATGTGGATAATTGCTTTTATATATCGCCAGGGTGAAAAAATGGCCTGGCACCCTGCAACGTACAGCAGGGCCTAGGCTAGTGCCGGGATATGTCAGGCCGGTTGCGCGGGGGCGCTGCCGGCCGTGATTTCACGATGGGGACGCAGGCGCCGTTATCAAGCCAGCGGCAGCGTCAGCACCTCGGCGGCGGCCGCGCGCTGGCTGACACGCTCGTACCAGGCGCGCAGGCGCGGCGTGGCAGGGCGCTCGATGGGCAGGCCCAGCCAGCGGTGCGCCTGCGCGCCGACGGCGATGTCGGCCACGGTGAAACGCTTGCCGGCCAGGAAATCCCGGGTGAACAGCGCGTCTTCCAGCAGCAGGGCCTTGCGGTTGCTCTGGGCGACCGAGGCGGCGACCAGGGCGTCGTCGCGCTTGTCTTCGGGTGTGCGGATCAATTGCAGGAAGGCGTCGCGCATGGCGGGGCCGAACTCGGTGGTCTGCCAGTCCATCCAGCGGTCGGCGTCGGCGCGGGTGCGCAGGTCGCCGGGCCAGAGGTTGCCGGCGCCGTTGCGCGAGGCCAGATAACGCACGATGGCATTCGACTCCCACAGGATGAAACCGTCATCATCGATCACGGGGACCAGGCGGTTGGGGTTCATGCGGGCGTATTCCGGGGTGTCGACATGGCCGAACTTGCCGCCGGCGTCGATGCGCTCGAAGGGCAGGTTCAGTTCGCGGGCGGCCCAGACGACCTTCTGTACGTTGACGGAACTGAGGCGTCCCCAGATTTTCAGCATGCCCTTACCCCTTGGTCGGTGCGTGTGTTGTCGATGATTCATGGCCGGTTCAGCAGCCCAGGTCCGGCAGGTGGCGCCGCGGCCAGTCGCAGGCCTGCCCGAAGCGGACCCAGTCGAAGGCCGGGCCCGGATCGGTCTTGCGGCCCGGCGCGATGTGTTCGTGGCCCATGGCGTGGACCAGCGGATAGCGGGCGCGCAGCGCGGCGGCAAGGCTTTCCAGCGCATCGTACTGCGCGTCGGTATAGGGCAGCACGTCGGTGCCTTCCAGTTCGATGCCCAGCGAGAAGTCGTTGCAGCGCTCGCGGCCGGCAAAACGCGACACGCCGGCATGCCAGGCGCGCGCCTCGGTGGCGGCGAACTGCACCACTTCGCCATCACGCCGCACGAAGAAATGCGCCGACACGCGCAGGCCGCGCAGGCGTTCCAGCCAGGGGTGGGCGCCGTGGTCCAGCGTGTTGGTGAAGAGGCCTTCCACATGCGGGCCGCCGAATTCGCCGGGCGGCAGGCTGATGTTGTGGATCACCAGCAGGCTGACTTCCGCGCCCTCGGGGCGGGCGTCCACGTTGGGCGAGGGGCAGTGCCGCACGCCAGGTGCCGGCCGCAGCCAGCCGTGGCGGTCCAGATTCACGCGCGCGGGCCCGCCTGGGCGTGTTCGTGGCTGCACCAGGTCTGGCCGCCCAGCAGCAGCGCTTCCTCGCGCGGCAGGTGGATGCCGCAGTGGGCGCAGCGCACCATCATGGGCAGCGAGGCGGGGTCGGCCTTCGGCGCAGCGGCGTCGCGGCGGGGCGGCGCCTGCTTGGGCGCAGCGGACTTCTGCGCCTGCCTGGCCTTGTTGTTGGCAATCATGCGCGCAATCAGCAGCGCGGCGATGATCAGGAGTATCCAGAACAGTATCTTGCCCATGGTGGCGATGAGATCAGCCGCGGGTTAGCCGCGCTGCAATATGACTTCGATGACGAAACGGCTGCCGGAGTAGGCCAGCAGCATGAAGGCGAACCCGGTCAGCGTCCAGCGCAGGGCCACGCGGCCGCGCCAGCCGCGGATGTGGCGGCCCAGCAGCAGGCCGCCGAAGGTCAGCCACGACAGCAGGGTGAAGATGGTCTTGTGGTCCAGCGGCAGCACCGCGCCGGTGATCTGCAAGGAGCTGATGGAGCCCGAGCCCACGGCCAGCGTCAGCATGGAGAACCCCATCCAGATCAGGCGGAACAGCTGCTGCTCCTGCACCAGCAGGGGCGGCATGGAGTCCATCAGGCGCTCGAAGATGCTCAGGCGGCCGCTGGTGTCCTCGGGCAGGGCGGCGGCGGTGTCCAGCGGGCGGTGCAGGTGGCGGTCGATGATCGCCATGAGGATGCTGTGCAGCGCCGCGATGGTGATGAAGCCATAGGCGGCCAGCGAGATCAGCAGGTGGGCGCGCAGCCAGGGGTTGCCCGCGTGCGCGACGATCTGGGCCTCGGGGAAGCAGGCCGCCAGCAGGCAGGTCAGGGCGGCCAGCGGCAGCAGCAGCAATTGCAGGCCGTCGGCGCGCAGGACCAGGTTTTCCAGCCAGTACATGGACATGCCCAGCCACGTGGCGGCCGACAGGGCGAGCGCCCAGTTCAGCTGCAGGGTGTCGCCGGCCAGGATGCTGCCGTGCAGGGCCGTGACCTGGAGCACCAGCGCCGTCAGCAGCGTGACGTGGCTGGCCTTGCCGGCCGAGACCGTGCCGCCGCGCCCCAGCGTGCGCCATAGCAGCAGGCCGGGCACGGCATAGGCCAGGGCCGCCAGCAGGTGAAATACAATGCCTGAAGACATAGAATCCGTCGGTCTCGGGCGAGCCGCCTTTGCGGTGGATGGGCCCTGCGTGTGGGGGCCAGTCACCCTGCCGCAGCGTTCGCCTTTGGGCCGACTAGTTTAAGCGAAACGACACTCATGCTTGATAACCTGACCAATCGCCTGTCGCGGGTCGTGAAAACCCTGCGCGGCGAGGCGCGGCTGACCGAGGCCAACACGCAGGAAATGCTGCGGGAGGTCCGCCTGGCGTTACTGGAAGCCGACGTGTCACTGCCCGTGGTGCGCGAATTCGTCTCCCGCGTGAAGGAAAAGGCGCTGGGCACCGAGGTTGCCGGCAGCCTGAATCCGGGCCAGGCCCTGGTCGGCGTGGTGCACAAGGAGTTGACGGCGCTCATGGGCGGGGACCTCGGTCCCGAGTCCGGCGAGCTGTCGCTGGCCGTGCAGCCGCCCGCCGTGATCCTGATGGCGGGCCTGCAGGGCGCCGGTAAGACCACCACCACCGGCAAGCTGGCGCGCTGGCTGTCCGAGGGCGGACACGTCCAGAACGGCCGCAAGACCGGCAAGAAGAAGGTGCTGGTGGTCAGCGCCGACGTCTATCGCCCGGCCGCCATCGAGCAGTTGAAGACCGTCGCCGCCCAGGTCGGCGTCGATTTCCTGCCGTCCGACCCCAGCCAGAAGCCCGAGGCCATCGCCCAGGGCGCCGTCGATCACGCCCGCCGCCATCACTATGACGTGCTGATCCTGGACACGGCCGGCCGCCTGGGCATCGACGAGGCCATGATGCGCGAGATCCAGGCGCTGCACGCCCTGGTCAAACCGGTCGAAACCCTGTTCGTGGTTGACGCCATGCAGGGCCAGGACGCGGTCAACACCGCCAAGGCCTTCGGCGAGGCGCTGCCCCTGACGGGCGTGGTGCTGACCAAGCTGGACGGCGACGCGCGCGGCGGCGCGGCGCTGTCGGTGCGCCATGTCACCGGCAAGCCGTTGAAGTTCGTCGGGGTGTCGGAAAAGCTGGATGGACTGGAGCCGTTCCACCCCGAGCGCATGGCGCAACGCGTGCTGGGCATGGGCGACATCGTGTCGCTGGTCGAGCAGGCACAGAAGAACATCGACATCGCGGAAGCCCAGAAGCTGGCCTCCAAGATCAAGTCCGGCAGCAAGTTCGACCTGAACGACTTCCGCGAGCAGCTGGGCCAGGTCAAGAAGATGGGCGACATGGGCTCGCTCATGGAGAAGCTGCCCGCGCAGTTCCAGGCGGCCGCCGGCCAGCTGCAAAGCGGCCAGGCCGACAAGCAGCTGCGCCGCACCGAAGGCATCCTGAATTCCATGACCCCGCTGGAGCGCGCCAAGCCCGAGCTCATCAAGGCCTCGCGCAAGCGCCGCATCGCCGCGGGCGCTGGCGTGCCGGTGCAGGAAGTGAACCGCCTGCTGTCGCAGTTCGACCAGATGCAGGGCATGATGAAGCAGATGAAGAAGGGCGGCATGGCGAAGATGATGCGCGCCATGGGTGGCCTGAAGGGCCTGGGCAAGCTGGGCGGGGGCGGGTTCCGCTGAGTCTTGCGCCCGGGGGCAGGCCCCGGTTCCGCGCATGAGAAAGGCGCCGCTCTCCCCAGCGGCGTTTTTTTTATTCCGCCGCGCGCGTCGCGGTGTGGATGGCCAGGCCTGTTTCCCCGGGGGCGATCTCCGGCCGCAGGGTCAGCGCCGGGATCAGGTAGTCCCCCCCGTTCTGCTTTCGATAGGGGATCGGTGAGGTGGTCTCCAGCGCATCCAGCCGCCGGCCCAGGGCTTCGCGCAGCGAAGGAAAGTCTGCCTCGGTCAGCCGGCTCGTCTGGTAGACGAGATGCGGTGGCAGCACCGCGAAGCCGGGATAGAACAAGGTGCCGTGATGGATGGGAAAGAGCAGGTCCTCGATCGGCCCGTTCACGCCGCGGGCGCCGTAGTGCGCCTCCCAGCCCCCGATGGTGACCACCAGCATGGCGCGCTTTCCCGCCAGGGTGCCTTCGCCGTAGCGGTCCCCCCAGTGCGTGTCCGAGTGTTCGCCGACGCCATAGGCGAAGCCGTTGGCATAGACCCGGTCGACCCAGCCTTTCAGGATGGCGGGCATGGAAAACCACCAGAGCGGGAACTGCAGGATGAGCAGGTCGGCCCAGCGCAGCTTTTCCTGTTCCTGGGCGATGTCGGCCGCCTGCGTGCCTTGCGTATAGGCCGCCCTGGAGTCCTGCGTCGCGGAAAAGCGTGCACCCGGAGGGAGGGCCGTGTTGTCGCTGGCATCCAGCACGGCTTTCCATTTCATGGCGTAGAGGTCGGAGACCTGGACGGCGTGACCGGCCGCTTCCAGGCGCTGGACGGCGAAATCCTTCAGGGCGCCAGTGAGCGAGCGGGGTTCGGGATGCGCGTGGACATGCAGGATGTTCATGGTTCGATTCCTTGGGGAGGCGAGGCAGGATGGCTACACGATAGGAATCGCCGGGATATATTGGAAATGAATTTCCAAAATACTAGGTATTGCCATGCGCAATTTCACGACGCAGATCGACCTGAGGCGGATCGATCTGAACCTGCTGGTCACCCTGGATGCGCTGCTGGCCGAACACAACGTGACGCGCGCGGCGGCACGCCTGCATCTGGCCCAGCCCACCGTCAGCGTGCAACTGGCCCGCTTGCGGGAGGTTTTCGAGGACCCGCTGCTGCTGCCGGGCCCGCGTGGCATGCGGCCCACCGCGCGGGCGGAGTCCCTGCGCGAGCCCTTGCGCCTGGCCTTGCAGGCCTTGGCGAGCGCCGTGGCGCCGGCGCCGGCCTTCGATCCTGCCCATGCCTCGCAGGTCTGGCGCGCCGCGGCTTCCGACTACAGCGCGTCGACCATCCTCTGGCCCGCCATGGCGGCATTGCGGGCGCGTGCGCCAGGCACGCAACTGGCGGTGCTGCAGGTCGTTCCCGGCCACATCGGCAAGCTGGCGGAGCAGGGGCACATCGACCTTGCGTTCCATATCGCCGAGGATGCGCCGCAAGGCTTGCGCAGCCGTGCGCTCTTTTCGGATCGTTATGTGCTGGCTGGCCGGGCCGGGCACCCTGGGCTGCGTCGGCGGCCCAGCCTGGCGCAGTTCCGCAAGCTCGAGCACGCCATCGTGTCGCCGGACGGGGGCGGCTTCCATGGCGTGACGGATCTGGCGCTGGCGCAGCGGGGGCTGGTGCGCCGGGTGGCGGTCTCCGTGCCGAGCTTCCTGCTGCTGGCTTCGGTCCTGGCCGTCACCGATCTGGTGGCCATGATTCCCCGCCGGCTGGTGCAGGGGAACCCGGCGCTACGGATCGTGGAGGCGCCGGTGGCCGTGCCGGGGTTCGAGATGCTGATGCTGTGGCACGAGCAGGTGCACCGCGATCCCGGGCACCAATGGCTGCGCGAACAGATCGCGCAGGCGGTGTGATCGGGGGTCAGCCCCTGCTGGCCTTGGGCGCCTGGCGTCCGAGCTGCATCACCGTCATGCCGGCAATGGCGATCCCGCCGCCAATCAGCAGCGACGCGGTCAGGGGCTCGTCCAGCCAGGCACTGGAAACCAGGATGCCGAAGACGGGCACCAGCGTGATGTAGCCGGCGGCGGCGCCCGCGCCCAGCGTCTTCACGCCTTCGAAGAACCAGGCATAGGCGATGGCGGTGGAGCCGACGCCCAGCAGCAGCAGGTAGAACCAGCTGTCGCCGCCGGCGTTCAGCATGGCCGACCAGCCCGTGCCGCCCTCGGTGACCAGGCTGACCGCCAGCAGCATGAGGGCGCCCATCAGGGCCGTGACCGTGGTGGCGGTGAGCGCATCGACGCCGCCCAGGACCGCCCGGCCGATCAGCGTGTAGGCCACCCAGCAGGCCACGCAGCCGAGCAGCAGCAGTTCGCCGATGCCGGTCTGGCCCGTCAGGAGCTGCAGGAGCGAGCCGTTGCTGATGGCGAAGAGGGCGCCGCCCACGGCCATGAGCATGCCCAGGACGATCTTGCCGTTCAGCTTTTCGCCGAATATGAGCGCGGCCAGCAGCAGCGTGACGGCGGGATTGATGGTGATGACGACCGCGCCCTTGCTGGCGGGCACCAGTTGCAGGCCCAGCATGAAGAAGACCGAATAGCCGCAGACGCCGGCGGCCGAGGCCCAGAAAAGTCCCGTCCATTGGCGCCGGTTGAGCCGGGTGAGCGTGTCGAGCCGGCCACTGTGGGTCAGCCACAGCAGCAGCGCGGCGCTGGCGATCAGGAAGCGCACGCTGGCGGCGCCGATGGGGGGCATGGTCTGGGCGACGTAGCGCCCCCAGGACCAGGACGCACCCCAGAGGATCGCCATGCCGAGCAGGCGAAGATGGGTGCGCATGAGGGGTGAAGCAGGGCGGGTCATTGGCGGGTCGGAAAGACTGCAGACCGCTATTGTGACGCAATCCCGGGCGGCCCCGCCCGGCGCCTACTTGCAGACGTGGTCGACGTCCGGATAGCGGGTGTCGGGTTCGGTCTCGGTGATCTTGCGCAGCAGGTAGAGCAGGGCGACGCGTTCCGCCTCGTTCAGCGGGCCGAAGGTGGCCTCGGAGATCGCTTGCGCATGCGGTTTCATCTCGGCCACCAGTTGCGTGCCCTCGTCCGTCAGGCTCACGATGACCTTGCGGCGGTCGATCGGGTCGGGCTGCAGGGCGATCAGTTCGCGGCTCTTGAGCCGGTCGACGACGCCGCGGATGGTGGCCTGGTCGATGACGGTGGCCTTCACCAGCTCGCTGATCGAGGCGGTGCCGTCATCGCTGAGCGCGCACATCACCACGAACTGGGCGACGGTCAGCTTCGAATCGGGAATGAATTCCTGGAAGAGCGCCGTGTGGCGCTGGTAGGCGCGGCGCAGCAGGTGGCCGACCTGCGAGGAAAAGACGTAGGGATCGATGGCTGCGGCGGGGCCGTGGGTGTCCGGATCGGGCTTGGGTGTCTGCATGGGCGTGGGAGGGTTCAGGGCCACGGCGGCAAGGCGGATGGCATGCGCGCTAGTCTACGCGGGTTGCGTGTCGGAGAGGGGCGCGTCGGCGCGCGGCATGCCAGGCTGTTTGCGGGCGAGCAAGGCGTTGCGCACTGTCTCGGGCGTGTAGGGCGGCGCGCACAGACGCAGCCCGGTCGCGTCGAAGAGCGCGTTGGCAATGGCCGGCGCGCCGGGTAGCGACGCCGATTCGCCCGCGCCCATGGGCGGTTCGTCCTGGCGCGGCATCAGCAGCACGTCGATCTCGGGCAGGCGGGTGAAGTCCAGAATGGGATAGGCGCCCCATTCCCGGCTGGCCACGCCCTGCGCGTCGAAGCGGACCTGCTCGAGCAGCGCACGGCTGAGTGTCTGCACGATGTTGCCGTGGACCTGGTGGCGTACGCCATCGGGATTCACCATGAGTCCGGCATCGTGGCCCACCACGACGCGGTCGATGGTGACGTGGCCGCTGGCCGGATCGACGCGCAGGTCGACCACCCAGGCGGCCCAGGCTGCGCCGAAGCCGGGAAACTTGCTGTGGACGTAGCGGGCATAGGCCACGCCGCGTCCGTGCAACAGGCCATCGCTGCCGGGCGCGCCGCGGCTGCCGGCCGAGCCCGCCTGCCAGTGCGCGCGTTCGGCCGTGGCGCGCAGCAGGTCGATGGCGCGGGTGTCATCCAGGTGGCGCAGGCGGAATGCCACCGGGTCCTGGCCGGCCATGTGCGCCAGTTCGTCGATCATGCATTCGTGCGCATAGGCATTGGGCAGGGCGGAGACGCCGCGCAGCCACGAGGCGCGCACCAGCGGCGGCATGTCGTGGCAGGTGATGTTCAGGTGCGGATAGCGATAGGCCGGCACGGCCGTGCGGTCGCCCATCTGCAGCGTACGGGGCTGGCCCGGCACGCGGCCGGTCAGCAGCAGCGCCAGCAGCGGCGCGTCGTTCGAGGGATAGCGCACGCCGAAGTCATAGGCCAGCAGCTTGCCGTCTTCATCCAGCGCCGCTTCGGCGTCGATCAGCTGGGCGGTGCCCTTGGGCTCCCATTGGTGTTCCTGCTCGCGCGTCAGCTGTACGCGTACCGGTGCGCCATCGGCGATGGCCAGCAGGGCGGCGTCGCCGCAGACGTCATCGGCGCAGTTGCGGCCATAGCAGCCCGAGGCCTCCATGCGCACGACTTCGATGTTGCCTTCGCCGAGGTCGAGCAGGCGGTCCAGGTCGACGCGCAGCATGTGCGGGTTCTGCGTGCCGGACCAGACGGTCAGGCGTCCGTTGGCATGATCCGCCACCGCACAGGACGGGCCGATGGAGGCGTGCATCTGGTAGGGCCAGACATAGCTGCGCCGCAAGCGCCGGGTATCGGGCGTCGTGGCCAGGGCGTGCGCGGTATTGCCATCGTCGCGCAGGTGGCGGGGCTCGGCGCGGTTGGCGCGCAACGCGGCCTCGAGATCGCCGAGATCAGGCGCGGGCGGGATCTCGCGCCAGTGCACCTTGAGCGCGCGCATGGCGGCCACGGCCTGCTCTTCGCGGTCGGCCACGACGCCGACGAAATCGCCGCGCACGACCACGCGGACGCGGCCGGGCAGGTGCGCGACCGAGTCCGTGTCGACCGACAGCAGGCTATGGCCCACGAAATCGCCGCCATCGCGGCCCGGGTAGGGCGGACGCACGACCCGGCCGTGCCGCATGCCGGGCACCCGTACGTCATGCACGAACGTAAGCACGCCCGTGGCCTTGGCGGGGATGTCCACGCGTGGACGTGCCCGGCCGACCACGGTGTAGTCGGAGGCGGGCTTGAGCGGCGCGTCGTCGGAGAGCGTGAGCCTGTCGTGCCGTGCGCGCAGCAGTTCACCGTAATGCAGCGTGCGCGTATCGGCCTCATCGGCAAACACGATGCGGCCCGCGCGGGCGCGCAAGGCCGTGGCGGGAACCTGCCACCGCGCCGCGGCCAGCGCCAGCAGATGCGCGCGCGCCTGGGCCGCCGCGCGGCGCAAGGGCACGGCCGAGATCTGGATGCTTGCACTGGCGATGGTGGGGCCCTGGTTGGGCGCGGCCTCGGTGTGGCCCAGGATCATTTCCAGCTGCTCGAAAGGGACGTCGAGCTCTTCGGCCACGATCTGCGCCAGCGCGGTCCGGATGCCGGTGCCCAGGTCGACGTGGCCGTTGAAGGCCAGCGCGCGCCAGCCTGCCGGCGTGCCGGGGGCATCGAGCACCGCGACGAAGATCTCCGGCGTGGCGGGCACGTAGTCGGACGCGGCGCCGGGCTGGCCGGGCGCCGGCGTCGGAGGCGCCACCGGTACGCGGATCACCAGCAGTGCGCCGCCGCGATCGAGCAGGTCGTCGTGGAGAGCCTTGGGCTGGGGCAGGTTCATCGTGGCGAGCTTATCGCGGCAGGGCCTCGATGTCGACGAGGGCCTGGGCGAGCGGCATGACCGCGGCATACTTCTGCGCCATGTCGAACAGGTTGGCCTCGTGCGGCCCGATTGCGCGGTCGCCCACGCAATCCGAGACGACCAGCGGACGGAAACCCGCCTGCATGGCGTCGACCACGCTGGCCCGCACGCAGCCGCTGGTCACGCAGCCGGCCACCAGCAGGGTCTGCACGCCGCGTTGCGTCAGCCAGGGGGCCAGCATGGTGCCGCAGAACGCCGAGGGCGTGCTCTTGCGCACGACGTACTCGCCCTGCGCGGGCGCGAGTTCGGGCACGATGGCGCTGGCGGGGCTGTCCTCCTTCAGCGTGAGCATGCCCGGCACTTTCAGGCAGAAGATGTTGGTGTCGGCATCGTCGTCCGAGAACACGATGCGGCTGTGCGCCACGGGCCAGCCCTGCTCGCGGGCATGCGCCAGCAGCGACCGGGTGCGGGCGATGGCCTGGGGAATGTTGCCGCCGCCAAACACCGCCGGGTCGGCGAAGCCATTGACGAAGTCGATGATGAGCAGGCCGAAGGGGGCCTTGAGCGGCAAGGGCGTGCCGAAGCCCTGCCGGGCATAGGCCGACACGTCGCCCTGCACGCCGTCCAGCGGCACGGCCTGGGTCGAGGATGAGGGTGAAGACTGGCTCATGCCACGATCCCCTCGAGGCCGGCCTGCCGCCTGGCGCGGGCGAGGCCTTCGGTGTCCTGCACCACGCCGTCGATCACGGTGGGCGTGTCGTCGAGCGTCACGGTGCAATGGCGCATCGGGATGTCGATGTGGCAGGCGGTGGTGCGCGAGCCGCCGGCTTCGTTGTTCGGGCCCATCGACCACAGGAAGTTGCCCTCGAAGGCGCGGGCATCCATGCCGATGTGCGACTCCTTGTCGTAGTGGGCCAGCATGGACCAGTGCGCGCGCGGCTGCAGGCCCCAGCCGATGTGCGACACGGCATAGGCTTCCGGGTCCTCATAGGACGCCATGTATTCGCGCAGGATGTCGGCCTGCAGGCCGCCCTCGATGGCATGCACATAGCCGTTGGCGATGCTCAGGCGTATCGGGTCGTCCACGTATTCCTTCAGCGGCAGCAGGATGTCGCCGCGGTCGAGCACCACCACGCCCTGGCTTTGCCCTTCGTTCGGCCAGGTCAGCACGAAGCCGCTGGGCCAGTGGTCCCAGCGGCCGGGCTGGTCGACGAAGCCGTATTCGCGGATGGCCGGGAATTCGCCCAGCGCGCAGCGCAGGTCGGTGCCCGCCTGCGAGGTGATGTGCATGGTCCTGGCCGCCTCGATCAGCGCCGAGGCGGCGGTGACGCGCGCGCGGTCGCCATCGGTGGGCACCAGGCGGCACAGCACCTCGGGCGGCTCGACGGCCATCAGGATCTTGGTGCCGCCCGACAGGATCTCGTGCTGTTCGGGCGAGAACAGCAGCGTCATCAGGTCGAGCACCAGGTCGCTGGCCTTGAGCGCGGCGATGGCGGCGGGGTTGCCGGTCAGCGGCGTAGTGCCCAGGTAGGCCAGCGAGTCGCGCGACAGCGACTTCTCCGCGTTCACGGGCGGCAGGTCCAGGCGGTTCACGCGCGCGCCCATGTCGCTGGCGGCGGCGATCGCGCAGCGCAGCGTCTGCGGATGGGTGTCGGCGCCGGTCAGCACGGTGACGGTCTGGCCGGCTTCGAGCTTGGACAGTGTCAGGACCTGTCTCCAGGCCTGGATCAGATCGATATCGCTCACGGACATGGCAGGACTCCGGTGGTTTCCGAGGAAACGTTGAGGATGCGCGCGGTCAAGCCAGGCGCTGGCCCAGGAACTCGCCGAAGGCGGCGTGGAAGCCGGCCTCGTTGTCCCAGGGGATCATGTGGCCCGCGCCGGCCACGCGCACGTGTTGCGTCTGCGGCGCCAGGCCTTGCCACTCGGCGACGTCGGCGTCGTTGACCACGTCGCCGCGCTCGGCGGTCATGAGCAGCATCGGCGCCTTGATCCTGGGCAGGTCGGCATGGATGTCGTCGCGGCCGAAGTCTTCGAAGCTCTGCACGATGGCCGGCTCGAAGCAGGTGTGCAGCCACTGCGCGCGCAGGCGCAACTGCGCGTCCGTCCAGGTGGGGCAGAAGGCGCGCATGGCCTCGGCGTCCATGCCAAGCGTGGCCTGGCGGATCGAGTCGACGTACCAGGGCAGCCTGGCGGGATAGGCGCGGCGGCCAGGGCCCGAGACGGGCGGGTCGATGGCGACCAGGCGCGCCAGGCCCTCGGGCTGGCTGCGCGCGGCGCGCACGGCGATGCGGGCGCCCATCGAGTGCCCCAGCAGGGAGTATCGCGACAGGCCCAGCGCCTGCGTGAATGCCAGCACGTCGGCGGCTTGCGCGTCCAGGCCATAGTCCAGGCCGGGGCCGGACGAGGACAGGCCGCGCCCGCGCACGTCCAGCACGTAGGTGTCGAAGTGCTTGCCCAGCCGCTCCGCGACGAAACCCCAGGTGACGGCCGGGCTGGTGATGCCCGGGATCAGCACGATGGGATCGCGGGCCGCGCGGGCGCCGTCATTGCCGCCGTAGCGCAGGTAGTGCTGGCGGATGCCGTTGGCGTGCACGTGCGCGCCATAGAGATAGGTCGTCTGCATGGCGGCCTCCTTACCTGGCGTAGGGATAGGCGCCCGACAGCAGCGCGCCTGCGCCCGGCACCACGGGGTCGAGCTTGAGTTCCTTCAGGATGGCGTAGGTGGTGGCGATGGCAGCGGTCAGCACCGGCTTGCCGGTCTGGGCCTCCACCTGGGCGACGGCAGGCAGCGAGGGCATCTGCACGCAGGCCGACAGCACGATGACGTCGGCGTCCTGCACATTCATGCCGGCGACGATGCCGGGCAGCTTCGACGGGTCGTGGCGGCCGACGTCGAGGTTGTCGGGGATTTCGAGGGCGCGCCAGTCGACGATCTCGAAGCCCTCGTTGGCGATGTAGTCCATCACCAGCTGGGTGAGCGGCACCATGTACGGCGCAACCAGCGCGATCTTCCTGGCGCCCATGACCTTCAGGGCCTCGACCAGCGCGCCCGCGCTGGTGATGACCGGGGCGGTGGCGCCGTTGCTGGCGGTGCGTTCGGTCAGGCGTTCCTGCGAGACGCGGTGGTAGCCGTGTCCCATGGCCATGATGGCCACCAGGCAGGCGTAGCCCAGCACGTCGACCTGCGCATCGGAGAGCTCGAGCGCGCAGCGGTCGCTTTCAGCATCCATGGCGGCAAGCTCGTCCTTCTTGACGGTCTTCATGCGCATGCGGCTCGAGTGGAACGTGAAGCGGTCGGCGGGCCGCACGTGCGAATGGGCCTGCAGCATGGCGGGCACTTCGGTCTCCATCGTGGTGTTCGAGCTCGGCACGATCTGGCCGATGCGGTAGGTCTTGCTCATGGTTTCTCCCGACAATATATAGCGTAGACACTCAATATATAGAAATCGAACGCCAGTCGCAATGTTCTTCCCGTTAGGGTGTTTCATAGGAAAACTAGGGAAAATACTTAGAGTTACCCGATATCGATTTCCTTGTCATCGTATTTTATTGCCGGTACATTGCGCTAGAACAAACAGTGTGTACGCTGTATTTATCCGGTTTCGCCCGACTCCGCCCCGGGTGGGTCCCCGAGGCCGGCTGACTGCCTGGAGAGCATTGCTTATGTCCGCAACACCAAGAATTGCCGTGATCGGCGCCGGTCTGGGCGGTGCAGCCGCCGCCTCCCTGTTGATCCAGGAAGGGTTCGACGTCCACGTCTATGAACAGGCGCCCGTTTTTTCGCGCCAGGGGGCGGGGATCCACGTCGGTCCCAACGTCATGAAGATCCTGCGCCGAATCGGCATCGAGGACGCGTTGAACGAGCAGGGCTCGCATCCCGAGTCCTGGCACAGCCGCCATTGGGAAACGGGCGACATCCTGGCCCAGATCCCGCTGGGGGATTACGCGGTGAAGGAATACGGCGCCAGCTACCTGACCGTGCACCGCGGCGACTTCCATGCGTTGCTGATCGATGCGCTGCCCGACGGCGCGCTGACCTACGGCAAGCTGCTGACCAAGGTCGAGGACCTGGGCAACGAGGTGCGCATGCATTTTGCCGACGGCACGGTGGCGCATGCCGACATCGTCATCGGCGCCGATGGCGTGAATTCGCGCATCCGTGAAGAGTTGCTGGGACCCGAGCCTCCCAAGTACGCGGGCTATCTTGCCCACCGGGCCGTGTTCACCACGCCGCCCACCAAGGCGGGCATGCTGCCTTTCGACCCCTGCGTGAAGTGGTGGAGCGATGACCGCCACATGATGACCTACTTCGTGACCGCCAAGGCCGACGAACTCTATTACGTGACCGGCGTGCCTGTCGAGCAGTGGGACCTGAAGGACCGCTGGCTGCCCAGCAGCAAGGAAGAGATGCGCGACGCCTTCCGCGGCTGGCATCCCACCGTGCAGGCATTGATCGACGCCACCGTCGAGGTGACCAAGTGGTCGCTGCTCGAGCGCGACCCCTTGCCGCTCTGGAGCCGCGGGCGGCTGGTGCTGCTGGGCGACGCGTGCCATCCCATGAAACCGCACATGGCGCAGGGCGCGGCCATGGCCATCGAGGATGCGGCCATGCTGGTGCGCTGCTTCAAGGAAGTGGGCGCGGAGCACCACGAACTGGCCTTCGGTCTTTACGAGGCCAACCGTGCGGAACGCGCCAGCAAGGTGCAGCGTATCTCGCATGACAATACGTGGCTGCGCACCAACGAAGATCCCGCTTGGTGCTTTGGCTACGACGTGTTCAGCGTGCCGCTCGTCGATCCGCAACCCAAGGCGGCGACGGCGACCTGAAGGCGTTGAGGGCTGACCTACACAGGTGACCACAATGCACAGCAGCGACTCCGCGAGTTCCGATGTCCCCCGTCCACCAGGTGTGCGGCTGTCCGTCAACGGGCGGTCGCATACGGTCGAGGTGGAGCCGGCGGCGCCGCTGCTGTTCGTGCTGCGCAATGACCTGGCGCTGAACGGCCCCAAGTATGGCTGTGGCCTGGGCGAATGCGGCGCGTGCACCGTCCTGGTCGACGGCGTGGCGGCGCGCGCCTGCGTGATGCCGGTGCGCGGCGTGATCGGAAGGGAGGTCACCACCCTGGAAGGCTTGGGCGATGTCGCGTGTCCCGGGCCGACCCAGCAGGCCTTCATCGAGTGCCAGGCCGCGCAGTGCGGCTATTGCCTGAACGGCATGATCATGATGATCGAGGCCTTGCTGCGCCGCCAGCCTGCCCCCGATGAGGCGCGGATCCGCCAGGAGCTGCGCCACAATCTGTGCCGCTGTGGCACGCACGTGGAAATCCTGCAGGCGGCGCGGCGCGCCGTGGCCTTGCATGCGCAGGCGCGTGAGACGGCCTGCGCCAAGCGGAGCGGGCAGTGAGCGGCGCCGTGATGCAGGGGCGGCTGCCGGCCGGCCTGGATGGCGCCATGCCGCCCGCAGCGGCGTTGCATGGCGTCGTGTCGCGCCCGCCACGCATGGCGTGGGATGGCCGGCGCTACACCGGCCCCGGCCTGGCGCGGCTGGATGACGCCGCGGCGCGAGCCATGCCTGGCGTGGTCGATGTCGTGCGCATCGCGCATTTCGTGGGCGTGGTGGCGGTTTCCGCGGTGCTTGCGCGGCAAGCGGCCGAGATGCTGGCGCCGCAGTGGCGGTCAACCGGGCCTGTCCCTGCCACGCCGCCAGAGGATGCGCCCGAGGCGGCGGCGCAAACCTACACCTGGCAGTTGCCTGCCCATCCCTGCGTCGAGGGCCTGTCGGTCACGGTGTGGTGCGTGGCGGGTGTTGCGGGTGTCTGGCTGCCCGGCGGCGGAGAGCGGCACGCAAGCTTGCGTGCCGAGCTGGCTGGCCTGCTGGACCTGCCGGGTGACCGCATTCATCTGGCATCTGCCGGATCCTGCATCGTGCACGACCTGGACGTGATGGACGCCGCGGCGGATGCCGCCTTGCTGTCGCGCGCCGTGGGCCGGCCGGTACGCATCTTCCTGCAGCAGCCCGCCGAGGCGGGGGCGCTCTCCCTGGCCGCGCAGCCCATGATGCCGGCCGCGCAGGATCCGCAAGCGCCGAGTGGCGAGGCCGCTCCCTTGGCGTCGGAGCCCCCTGCGGCCTGCTTGCACGCGAATGTCCATTGGGGCGTGCGTCCCAGCCTGGCCAGGCTGCTGGCGACGCCCGCGCAGGCGGCGGCGTCGGCGCGGTCCGCCGCGCAAGGCGACCCTGCCATCGTGTCCGCCAGCACAGGCGGGGCGCTGGTGCATGCAAGCAGCACCGAACTGGGCGCCATGCAGGTCTTCGCGCAGGAGAGCCTGTTGGACGAGGCGGCCGCGCGGCTCGGCGCCGATCCGCTGGCGCATCGCCTGAGCGTGGCGCCGCCGGGGCCGGGGCGTGAACTGGCACGGCGCCTGGCCGAGCAGTCCGGATGGCAGGCCCTGCCCAGCGGCGCCGCGGGCGCCATGGCCCTCGATCAACGCCTGAGCGCGCAGGATGGCATGCCAGCCCTGCGAGGCCGCGGCTATGCCTCGGCGCATGTGCGGACCGGCGACATCGAAGGCGGCACACAGGACAGCTGGAGCGCCTGGGTGGTCGAGGTGGCGGTCGAGCCCGACACGGGCCGTGTCGACGTGACGCGCCTGGTGGTCGGCCACGACAGCCAGCATCTGCAGGCCGCGCAAGGCGCGGCCATCCACGAGCAGCCTCCCCAGTTGCTGGACAGCGCCCGGCGCCTGCTTGGCGTGCCGGCGCGCTTCGACGATTGGGGCGCGACGGCGGCGGGCGGGGCCGCGCCCTTGGCGCTTGCCGAGGCCGGGCACGAGATGGTGCACGCGCAAAGGGATGCGCAGGAGGTGCGCACCGCCCTGGCGCAGCCGCCCGTCGCGCAGGGGCGGTTGGCCGCGGACGGCGTCCTGACCTTGCCCGCCGCGGCGGCCATCGCCAACGCCATCTTCGATGCCACGGGCGTGCGTCTGCGCCAGGTGCCGTTCAACAGTGAGCAACTGCGCCAGGCATTGCTGCCGTCACGCCCGCGGGCCACGCCGCGCGCCTGGTACAAGCGCGGCGGCCTGTGGCTGGCTGCGGGGGCGGGAGCCGTCGCCGGCCTGGTGACGATGGCCTGGCCCGGCAAGCCGGCCATCGCGCCGACCGACGGGCCGGACGTCTCGCTGTATTCGGATGCGGCCATCGAGCGGGGGCGCCTGGTGGCCGCGGCGGGCGACTGCGTGGTCTGCCATACCGCGCCCAAGGGCGAGGCCAACGCCGGTGGCCTGGGGCTGGAAACGCCTTTCGGCACGATCTACACCACCAACATTACGCCCGACAACGACACCGGCATCGGCCGCTGGTCTTTCTCCGCCTTCGACCGCGCCATGCGCGAAGGTGTCCACCGCGACGGGCGCCAGCTGTATCCGGCCTTCCCCTATACCGCGTTCGCCAAGCTCACCGATGCCGACATGCAGGCTTTGTATGCCTACCTGATGGTCCAGCCGCCGGTGCGCAGCGAACCGCCGAAGACCGAATTGGCATTTCCGTACAAGCTGCGGCCCACCCTGGCGGGGTGGAACCTGCTGTTCCACGACAACAGCGTGTATCAGCCCGACCCCGCGCAAAGCCTGGCGTGGAACCGCGGGGCGTATCTGGTGGAAGGCGCGGGCCATTGCGCCGCCTGCCATTCGCCGCGCAATGCGCTGGGCGCGGAGAAGCGCGGCCTGGGAAGCTACCTGGCGGGCGGCGAGGCCGAAGGCTGGACGGCGCCGGCGCTGAACCAGTTGGCGTCGGGCGCCACGCCCTGGACCGCCGATGAACTGTTCCAGTATCTGCGCACGGGGTATTCGGCGCGCCATGGCGTGGCCGCGGGTCCCATGGCGCCCGTGATCCACGGCCTGGCAGAACTGCCCGAGAGCGACGTCCGGGCCATCACGACCTATCTGCTGGACCTGCCCGGCGGCAAGGCGGCAGGGGGGGCGGAGCGCAAGGAAGCGCCGGCCCCCGCGCCCGCGATGTCTGCGGCGACCGACGCGCTGCCCGCGGCGGCGGCCCGGCAGCCGGATGCCCAGCGCCTTTTCGTCAACCACGCCAACGGCGAACGCATCTACCAGAACGCGTGCGCGGCCTGTCACGAGGCGGGCAGCGGCCCGACGCTGTTCGGGGTGAAGCCATCGTTGGCCAGCAATCCGAATCTCCATGCCGCGACGCCGGACAACCTGTTGCAGGTGGTCCTGCACGGCATCCAGCAACCCGCCAACGAGGAGCTGGGCTACATGCCGGGCTTCAAGGACAGCCTGGACGACAGGCAGGTACAGGATTTGCTTGGCTATCTGCGTGCGCGCTTCGCGCCGCAGGCCAGGCCCTGGCAGGACACAGAGCCGGCAATCGACCGGATACGCAAACAGGCCCACTGATTCCGGCGGGCCACCGGAGACATCGCAGCACAACGTACTTGGCCGCGCGCAAGCGCATGAAAAAAACCAAAGGCAACCTCGTAGGAGCAGCCATGGCAGCAACAATAACGATTGAACAAGGGTTGAAAACGGCAGGCGTGGGACGGTTCCAGTACCGTCTCTTCGTCATCTTCGGGCTGGTCTGGATGGCCGATGCGATGCAGGTGCTGTCCATCGGCTTCAGCGCGCCCTCCATCGCCAAGACCTTCGGCCTGACGATTCCCCAGGCACTGCAGACGGGAACGCTGTTCTTCGTCGGCATGCTGATCGGCGCATTCGCCTTCGGCCGGCTGGCCGACCGCATCGGGCGGCGGCCGGTGCTGATGATCGCCGTGATCATCGACGCCGTGGCGGGCGTGGCATCCGCCTTCGCGCCGGAATTCGCCTGGCTGCTGTTCCTGCGTTTCCTGACGGGCGTGGGCGTGGGCGGCACGCTGCCGGTGGACTACACCATGATGGCCGAGTTCCTGCCGGCCGACCGCCGTGGCCGCTGGCTGGTGCTGCTGGAATCGTTCTGGGCCGTGGGCACCATCCTGCTCGCCATCCTGGCCCTGTTCGCCAGCACTTATGGCGAGGACGCCTGGCGCATCATCTTCTTCGTGACCGGCATTCCGGCCCTGGTAGGCGTGGTGCTGCGGTTCTACGTGCCCGAGTCGCCGCTGTACCTGAACCGCATCGGCAAATCGACCGAAGCACGCCAGGTGTTGCAGCGCGTGGCCGAGGCCAACGGCAACACCGTCCAGATCGGCGAACTCGCGCCGCAGGCCCTGGAACGCAAGTCGGTGTTCGCGCTTTTCGGCACCGGCCTGGCGCGCCGCAGCGTATCGCTGCTGGTGGCCTGGCTGCTGATCTCGGTGGCTTACTACGGCGTGTTCGTGTACCTGCCGGTGAAGCTCTCTGCCGAAGGCTTCGGCTTCATGCGGGGCCAGGAATTCCTGATCGTGCTGGCGCTGGCGCAGTTGCCGGGCTTCGCCCTGTCGGCCTATGGTGTCGAGCGCTGGGGCCGCAAGCCCACGCTGATCGGCTTCCTGTTGCTCAGCGCCGTGGGCTGCCTGCTGTATAGCCTGGGCACCTCCACCGCGCTGATCGTCGGTTCGACACTGCTGATGAGCTTCGCGCTGCTGGGCACCTGGGGGGCGTTGTATGCCTTCACGCCCGAGGTCTATCCGACCGACCTGCGCGCCAGCGGCATGGGCATGGCCGGCGCCGTGGCGCGATTGGGCGGCCTGTTCGCACCCGCCATCATCGCGCCGATCATGGCGACGCACTTCACCTTGTCGCTGTTCGTGCTGTCGGCGTTGCTGGCGGTGGCGGCCCTGGCAGTGAAGATGGTGGACGTCGAATCGAAGAACCGCGCGCTGGACTGAGCCAGCGCCACGGCAGGGCGGCGCTCAGCCGCCGCCCACCGCCACCACGATTTCCAGCTGGTCGCCATCCTGGATGGCCGTCACGCCATGCTGGCTTTTCGGCACGATGTCGCCGTTGCGTTCGACGGCCAGGCGCTTGCCTGCGTAGCCCAGTTCATCGAGCAGCGCGGCGACGGTCTGGCCGGCGGCCAGTTGGCGGGATTCTCCGTTCAGGACGATCTGCATGGTGGCGGTCCTTCAAGCCTTGCGGGTAAAGATCAGGTCCCAGACGCCGTGGCCCAGGCGCAGGCCGCGCGTCTCGAACTTGGTTTGCGGCCGGTAGGCCGGGCGCGGCGCGTAGTCGGCCGCGGTGTTCTGCAGCAGCGGCTCGCCGCTCAGCACTTCCAGCATCTGCTGGGCATAGTGTTCCCAGTCGGTCGCGCAGTGGATATAGCCACCGGGCGCCAGGCGGCTGGCCAGCAGTGCGATGAACGGCGGCTGGATCAGGCGGCGCTTGTGGTGGCGCTTCTTGGGCCAGGGGTCGGGGAAATAGATGTGCACGCCGGCCAGGCTGTTCGGGGCCAGCATGTCGCGCACCACTTCCACCGCGTCGTGCTGGATGATGCGGATGTTCGGAATGGTGTGCTCTTCGATGCGCTTCAACAGCGCGCCGACGCCGGCGTTGAAGACTTCCACGCCCAGGAAGTTGTCCGAGGGGCGGGCCAGGGCGATCTTCGCCGTGGTCTCGCCCATGCCGAAGCCGATCTCCAGGATCAGCGGCGCGCTGCGGCCGAAGGCGGCGTCCACGTCCAGGCCCTTGGGGGCATAGTCCAGCGACCACTTGTCCAGCAGGGTCTCCAGCGCTTCGCGCTGGCCCAGCGTGATGTGGCCCCGGCGATGCACGAAGCTGCGGATGTGCGTCGTGCGCGGGGCGGTGAGCTCGGCGTCCAGCGGAGCGCAGGCCTGGGTATCAGGATCCGTCGCGGGCACGGGGGCGGCGTTCGGATCGGCAGGGGGAGTGTTGTGGCTGGCGTTCATCCCCGGGATTGTAGTGGTTTGCGGAGGATGTCAGCGCGGCGCGGGTGAGGCAGCGCGGGGGGCAGCCTGCCCCGCTGCGCGCAGGGCGCACGGCGAGACCGGCAGCTGCTTACGCGGTCAACGGCGGCGGGGCGGCGTGGCGGGGCGGCCCGGCGCGCGTTCCTTGAGATGGCGGAACGTGATGCGGCCCTTGGTCAGGTCGTAGGGCGACATCTCGAGCGACACGTCGTCGCCTGCCAGGATGCGGATGTGATGCTTGCGCATCTTGCCGCCGGTGTAGGCGGTGAGTTTGTGGCCGTTCTGCAGCGTGACGCGAAAACGGGAGTCGGGGAGGGCTTCGTCAACGATGCCACGCATTTCGATCAGTTCTTCCTTAGCCAAATTATCTCCTTGTGTGCGGGGAGCGAGCTTGCGGCTCCCGGATGGATGCATTGCGCGCGGTCGGCGGGGAAGCGGCAATGCAGCGGTCAGGCATGTGGCCATGCCTGTGTCGTGCGAGGAAAAGACTTTTCACGCCCACCCTGCCAGGGCAGGGTTTCGGGAAGCGACGGTCGGGGCGCGGGGGCGCAGGGACTGTCGGTCGGGTCGGCGGACGGCAAGGTCCGGCGGGTTGAGGCGGTGATCGCCTGGGTGCGAGATGGCTGGCTAAAGCGCAGCATCTGCTGCCTGTCTCGCGGAAGTCGTGGCTATAATCATACCCCAGCCGAGCCAGGCAGGTCTTGCCAGGCCCTCAGCGCGGGTGTAGTTCAATGGTAGAACGGCAGCTTCCCAAGCTGCATACGAGGGTTCGATTCCCTTCACCCGCTCATTTTGAGAATCGCACTTCGGGCCAACGATGCGATATCCGGCGCACCGCGTGACGGACAGCGGCCCGGCTTTCCCCTCACACGAATTTGCCCCGCCCTGTGCCTGCTTGCGCATCAAGCACCAGTCCACTGGCACCTATCAGCCCCGACATCCACGAACAGAGCGTGTTCCTCTCGGACGCTCCGCAACCATGGACGCCCGAAAAATGACTGGTTGATCGCGTCGTCTTTATGCGTTCAAATATGAGCGTCTAACGGCGATTCCTCACCCTATCTGAGCGCATGCGAACATGCCAACTTCCGAGCAAAAAAAAACCAGCCTACGGGTTGCCATGCCGCGACCTGTGGAGCACGCGTTGCAACGCCTTGGCCGGGACATCTCCACCGCACGCCGTGTGCGCCGCTTGAGCCAGGAAGACCTGGCCCAACGTGTCGGCACGTCGCTGAGTACAGTCAGGCGCATGGAAGACGGCTATCCCGGCACTGCCTTGCACACCTTCCTGCGTGCCCTGCACGTGCTTGGCCGCCTTGAGGACATGGTAAAGGTGATGGCCACGGAGAATGATGTGCTGGGGATGGAGCTGGTGCGGGAGCAGCTGCCGCAGCGGGTGCGGACTTCTCGTGGCGGCAAAGCACGGGTTGGTCGTCCCGCAGCTGCCAAAGAAGGCGCCGCCGATGACACCGATGGGTTGGAGGGCTTTTGATGGCTACCCAGTCATTCAAGCGTCAGGATCTGGAAGTGCATCTGGGTTCCAGCGGTCAAGTCGTGGGGCGGCTGTATCTGGGCAGCGGCAAGCGCAGCGCGTTCAGCTACGAAGAGCGGTGGTTGCGAGATTCGAGGTTTTTCACGCTATCGCCCGACTTGCTGCCGGTCTTGGGTGTCCAACATCCTCAGCAGGTTTTTTTTTGCGCGCTGGAGGACACTGCGCCAGATTCATGGGGCGAACGCGTGATTCGGCGGGCGCATGCGAGGTTGCGGCAGCAAGACCGCGAGACGCCTGCGCTGGAGCCTGTGGACTTCTTGATGTGGGTGGATGATGAGGCACGGGTCGGCGCGCTGCGTCTTTTTGACCCTCAAGCCAACATCTATTTGCGCGCTGGCGGACGGCATTGGCATGTGCCGCCCTTGGTGGAGTTGGACAAAGTCGTGCAAGCGGCCCGCGCGTTGGAGGCCGGCACGGAGAGCGCGCAGGATCTGCACTATCTGCTTGGCCAAGGCACCTCGCTGGGCGGGGCTCGGCCGAAGTCAACCGTTAGAGATACAGACGGTCGCTTGGCCTTGGGCAAGTTTCCCAGCCAGGCGGACAAGCGCGACGTGATTAGAGGCGAAGTCCTGGCCATGCATCTTGCCGCGAAGGCAGGCATCAATGTGGCTGCGGCGCGTGTGGAGATCATCAATGAGACGGCGGTGGCTGTCATCAGGCGGTTCGACCGCAGCGATGATGGAGGCCGCATTCCCTACGTGTCGGCCGCGACGATGCTGCAGTCCGATGGCCGCGACACGACGCATGCCTATACGGAATTGGTGGACGTCCTGCTGCAGGAAGGCGCCAACCCGATTGCCGACATCCATCAATTGTGGCGCCGTCTGGTCTTCAACTTTTTGATCTGCAATACCGACGATCACTTACGTAATACCGGGTTTCTTTATGACGCGCGCAACCATGGATGGCGTCTGTCGCCAGCGTTCGACCTCAATCCGATGCCTGGCGATCGTCGCGAGAGCAAGACATGGTTGACCGAGGATTCCGGGCCGATTGATAGTCGGGAGGTGCTGATGGACGGGGCGCCTTACTTCAGATTGGATGCAAGGCAAGCGGCCTCCATCTGGACGGAGGTGGCTCAGGCCATGGCGAGCTGGCGCGTTGTGGCCAAGGGATTGGGCATGAGGGGGACTGATCTCGTGGATTTTGAGCCAGCATTTGCCTAGGGCCTGCATTTTCCAATGCCCCTTGAAACAGGTACATAATCCGGTACATTCCTGTTCCCTGAACAGAAATGGCCCTTGATCAATCAATGGGTTGGGTGCTCGATGTCGTTCCCTTCACCCGCGCCAATCAAGCATGCAAGACGACCTCTTCGGAGACGCGCTTCCCCCGCCTCCGGCCAACCCTGCTACCGACACCGCCTCTCGGGCAAAGCCGAAAGCGCCGGCGCGCCGGCGCCTGGCCAAGGTGCTGCCCGCGCCTGCGGCCCAGGAGTGGCGCGCACTTGCGCAGCAGCTTGCGCCGCAACTGCGCTTCGGCGTCTCCACGTGGTCGTACCCGGGCTGGGAAGGACTGGTCTGGGATGGCGAATACGAGTCGAGCACGCTGTCGAAACATGGCCTCGAGGCCTACCATCAGCATCCGCTTCTGCGCACGGTGTGTGTGGACCGCACGTTCTGGCGCCCGTTGACGGCAAGCCAGTATGCGGCCTATGCGAAGCAGGTCGATGACGACTTCCGTTTCGTCGTCAAATGCCCCGCCCTTGTCACCGACGCCCAGCTGCATGGCGAAGAAGGCAGGACACGCGAGCTGAATCCGGCTTTTCTCGATCCCGCGCTGGCCCTCCAGGAGTTCGTGCGGCCCGCGCTTGAAGGCCTGGGCCCCAGGCTTGGCGTCCTGGTATTCCAGCTGAGTCCCCTGCCTTGGGGATGGTTGAATCGCCTCCCCACGCTGTTCGAGAAGTTGGGCCTGATGCTGGCGGCTGTCCGCGAGGCCTTGTCCGCGCATGACGCCGTGATTGTCGCGGTGGAAGTGCGGGACCCTGAACTGCTGGGCCAGGCGCTGGTGGACACCCTCAAGGCGCATGGCGCAACCTTCTGCCTGGGCTTGCACGGCAAGATGCCGCCAATCGACGCGCAACTGCCGATGCTGCGCGCGCTGTGGCCGGGGCCGCTGGTCTGCCGCTGGAACCTGAATCGCGTGTTCGGCGCTTACGGCTATGCCGACGCGCAGAAGAAGCACGATCCGTTCAATGCCATCCTGAGCGAGGATATTCCGACGCGCACGGTGCTGGCGCGCACGATCCGCGGGATCACGGGCGCGGGCCAGCCCGCCTACGTGACGATCAGCAACGATGCCGAGGGCTGCGCGCCGCTGTCCATCCAGAGGCTGGCCCAGGCCATTGGGGCATAGCTCGAAACGATACATAATCCGGTATGTCGAACCCAGGCGGGAGAGGTGATACGTGCAAGCCTTCACTTACTGGATCCAGCACGCCGATTTCACGACGACCGATGGCCAGCCTGTCACCGTCGAAGCAGCCATTCAGGCGTTTTCCAGCCACGACTGGGCGCTTGAACTTTCCACCGCAAAGGGTTTGCATGCGGCCGGCTCGGGGGAAGTGTGCCCGCCAGGCATCGGATTCCATCCGGTCGAAGAGGGCAGCGACCTGTTGCTGCACATCAAGCCTGTCAGTTGGGACAAGGCCGACG
The DNA here is from genome assembly GCF_900089455.2 of Orrella dioscoreae. Taxonomy (NCBI): domain Bacteria; kingdom Pseudomonadati; phylum Pseudomonadota; class Betaproteobacteria; order Burkholderiales; family Alcaligenaceae; genus Orrella; species Orrella dioscoreae. The sequence goes on along the minus strand of NZ_LT907988.1, from coordinate 4,250,590 downwards.
TCGACTACCAGTTCCCGGAACAGCGAAAACGCCTTTTCGGGCTGGTTTCCCCGATGTTGGTCATTGCGTCCATGACGGCCACGGGATTTCCCATCGAGCGTGCCGCAGAGGCAATCCGCCTTTTCATGGCCGCCCGGCATCCGGAGTTGCTGGTGCTGCTGCAAAGGCATTAGCTGGAAACATGCTCGATGCGGTTCCTGCCATGGTTCTTGGCCAGATATAACTGCTCATCGACGGCGGTGATGAACCCGCCAAGCGTCAGTCGATCGTTCGGCACCACCGTGCCCGCGCCGATGCTGGCGGTGACGCGCCGATCATGCGGCGACAGCGCATGCACGATGGCCTTGTTCTGGATCAGCCGCTGGCAGCGTTCCGCGACTTTCCGGGCCGTCCCGGCATCGGCATCCGGCAGCAACACGACAAACTCTTCGCCGCCATAGCGTGCCACCAGGTCACGCGGGCCGTCCAGCGCCAGGCTCAGCGTCTGGGCAATCTCCACCAGGCATTTGTCGCCCTGGGTGTGGCCATACAGGTCGTTGTATTGCTTGAAGAAATCGACGTCGAGCAACAGCAGGGACAGAGGCTGACCCTCGTCGCACGCGCGCTGCCATTCCAGCTCGACATTGGTGTCGAAGCGGCGCCGGTTGGCAATGTGGGTCAGGCCATCCTTGAAAGAGAGCACTTCCAGCTCTTTCTGCAGGCTCAGCAGTTGTTCCTCGGTCTTCTTGCGTTCGGTGATGTCGAACATGAAGCCGATCAGCGCGTCGACCTCGCCGTTTTCCTTGCGCACGACATGCACGACGTCGCGTATCCAGACATAGCCGTTGTCCTTGGTCAGCGCCCGGTAGTCCGCTTCGTGGTCCACGCCGGCCTGGGATTGGCTGACGCAGAAATTCACCACATATTCGCGGTCCTCGGGGTGCATGCGCATGGCCCAGTCTTCCACGCTCACCCAGCTGTCGGCACGCCAACCGAGCAAGGGCTCGATCTGCGGGCCGATATAGGCGAATTTCATCGTGGCCCAATCGATCTTCCAGGGAATCGCCTTGGTCGATTCCAGCAGGGTCCTGTAGACGGCGTCGTCATGCAGCAGCGGGCTTTCCTCGGGCATACCCGATCTCTCCTCGATCCATACCGGCGAGCACTGTAGCCTGAAGCTGTCGAGCGCGGAGTCAGCCGCGCGCTGGGTAAAATCCGCTCGCCATGCGCTTCTCCGACCTCGACCATCGCCTCGCCGCACTCGGCGCCCTGCCTGTCCATCGCGGCCGGATCGCGCGCGTCTGGCTGAGCGGGCAGCCGCTCGACACGGGCACGCGGCGGCGGCAGGCCAAGGACTTCCTGCCGCTGTCAGTGCGTGAGGCCCTGCCCGCCGTCACCGCGGCGCTGGATGGCCTGGCCTGTATCCGCTCGGAACACGCCGGCAGCGATGGCGCGCGCCTGCTCGTCGAACTCGCCGATGGCCAGATGGTGGAAAGCGTGCTGCTGCCGCGTGACGGGCTTTGCGTCTCTACCCAGGTCGGCTGTGCGGTGGGCTGCCGCTTCTGCATGACCGGCAAGAGCGGCCTGATCCGCCAGGTGAGCAGCATGGAGATCCTGGCCCAGGTGGTGCTGGCGCGGCGCCAGCGCCCGGTGAAGAAAGTGGTCTTCATGGGCATGGGCGAGCCGGCGCACAACCTCGACAACGTGCTCGAGGCCATCGACCTGCTGGGCACCGAAGGCAATATCGGGCACAAGAACCTGGTGTTCTCCACGGTGGGCGACCGGCGCGTGTTCGAGGCCCTGCCGCGGCAGCGCGTCAAACCTGCCTTGGCGCTGTCGCTGCACACGGCCAAGGCCGGGCTGCGGGAGCACCTGCTGCCGCGCGCGGCAAGGATCACGCCGGAAGAACTGGTCGAGCTCGGTGAGCGGTATGCCCGGGACAGTGGCTATCCCATCCAGTACCAGTGGACGCTGTTGAAGGGCGTCAACGATGGCGATGACGAGCTCGATGCCATCGTGCGCCTGCTCAAGGGCAGGTTCGGCGTGCTCAATGTCATTCCCTTCAACAGCCTGGAAGGCGACGATTACCAGCGTCCCGAGCCCGATCGCATCCGGGAGATCGTCCAGTCCCTGCACGGCCGTGGCGTGCTGACCAAGGTGAGGAACAGTGCCGGGCAGGACGTGGACGGCGGCTGTGGGCAGTTGCGCGCCCGTGCCGTCGTTGCGCAGCAGGTGGTCACGTTGCGCCGCCGCGGCCCGACCGACCCACCCGCCAGCAAGGCCGCGCTTGCCTAGCGCCGGGCCCCCACGCCCGCCGACAGACCCGCCAGCGTACCCGTGAAGGACGAGTCCGCCCAGGCCGACGCCTGCGGGCGCGGGGTCAGGTCCCCCCGCTAGATGTCGCAATAGAATTGCAAATGAGAACTGATCTTATAATTTCACCTCGTCTTCCCGTCCGTCTGGCGCGAGCATGTCCCACCCCAAGATCGAAGAACTCTACCAAGCCCACTACGGCTGGCTGCGTACCTGGCTGATGCGGCGGCTGGGCAGCGCCAGCGACGCCGCCGATCTGGCGCAGGACGCCTTCGTGCGGCTGTTGGTCGCGCCGCGCGGTTTCGATTCCCCCCAAGGCGCGCGTGCGTACCTGCGCACCATGGGCAATGGCCTGTGCATCGATCTGTGGCGCCGGCGGGAAGTGGAGCGGGCCTGGCGCGATACGCTGAGCGCGCAGGCGGTGTCGCCGTCGCCGGAACATCAGGCCATCGTGATCGAAACATTGCTGGAAGTGGGCGCGATGCTGCGGCGGCTGCCGGCCAAGGTGGCGGACGCCTTCGTGATGGCGCAGGTGGAGGGCTTGAAGTACCGCGACATCGCCGTCAGGCTGGGGGTGTCGGAACGGATGGTGAAGAAATACATGGCGCAGGCGCTGGTGCATTGCGCGTTGCTGGAGGCCGACTTCCAGTCGGCCGTGCCGGCGTGGGCTCCCACACCGATGCTGAGCGCCGAATGAACGCGGGTCCTGCGGAGTGGCATCGTGCATTGCGCGAGGCGGCCGATTGGTACGTCTGCCTGAATGAGGCGCCGGCCAACGGGCCCGAGCGTGACGCGTGGTCCCAGTGGCTGCGCAGCGGGCCCTTGCATGCCGCCGCCTGGGACAAGGTGGACGCCGTGGGGCGGCGCTTCGCGGGGCTGCGCGAGCAGGATGAGCCTTTGGCCGTGGCGGCCGGCTTGCGCCAAGCCGCACGCCCGGGCCGCCGGCGCAGCCTGCGCACGCTGGCCGGGCTGCTCGCCGCGGGCGCGGCGGGGTGGATGGGGTGGCGCCAGCCTGCCGTGCAGGATCAGTTGTTCGCCTGGCAGGCCGAGCTTCGCACGGGCGTCGGGGAAATCCGGGATACGCGCTTGTCCGATGGCAGCCGGCTGTGGATGAATACCGCGAGCGCCGCGGACTTTGCCGTCGACGCGGCGTGGCGGCGATTGACCTTGCACCAGGGGGAAATCATGGTGCAGACGGCCCAGGACGCCGAGCGGCCATTCGTGGTCGATACCCGGCACGGCAGCTTGCGGGCCCTGGGCACCCTGTTCCTGGTGCGCAGGCAGCCCGCGTCCGTGCATCTGGCCGTGCTGGAAGGCGCTGTCGAAGTCCGGCTGGCGGGCACGGGCGACCGCCGGGTCGTCGCGCATGGCGAGCAGGTGGATTTCTCGCGCGAGCATTACGAAGACGTCGCGGCGCTGGATGCCGCGCAGGCCGCGTGGCGCACGGGCAGGCTGACCGTCGACGACATGCCCCTGGCCGATTTCCTGGCGCAACTTTCGCGCTACCGGCACGGCCATCTGGCCGCGCATCCCGACGTGGCGGGGCTGCGCGTGATGGGAAGCTATCCGGTACCGGATACCGATGCGGCGCTGACGCTGTTGTCGGAGGTGTTGCCAGTGCGGGTCCATCGCAGCGTGCCGTGGTGGGTCACGGTGGAGCCGCGCTGAAGGGCGGTTCCCTTTTTCCTTTCTCGTCCGATCTGTATGGGGAAGGCACGGCGCAACGTCGTGGCCACGCACCTTGATCCTTCTTCATGCACACCCCGGCCCCCCTTGCCGTGAGATTCTCCCTCCGCCTGCTTGCCGCCAGCATCGCCGCCGCCGCCGTGGGTTCGCAGCCCGTGCTGGCGCAGCACGCCGACGTCCAGCAACAGCTCGTACAGTTCAATATCGGCGCCGGCCCCCTGGGCGCGGCGCTGAACCAGTTCGCCCAGGACGCCGGGATATTCCTGGGCGGCTCGGGCAGCCTGACCGAGGCCAAGCAGACCGCCGGCCTGCGCGGCCGCTATCCGGTGGAACAGGGGCTGGCAATCCTGCTGGCGGGCACCGGCCTGGAGGCCCAGCGCACCGGTCCTGACCGTTATGCATTGCGGCAGGCGCTGGGTGCCGAGACGCTGGCGCCCGTTACCGTGACGGGCGGGCTGGCTGCCGCCGCGGCGACGGATGCCTTCATCGTCGACATGAGCGCCAGCGCGAGCAAGACCGACACGGCGCTGCACGAGACGCCGCGTTCGATTTCCGTGGTGACGCGCGCGCAACTCGATGCGCGTGGCGCGCTCAGCATGCCCGAAGCGGTGCAGTACACCGCGGGCGTGACCACGGGCGGCGCCGGCTTCGATCCGCGCTTCGACCAGATCTCCATACGGGGCTTTTCGGTCAATACCAAAGGGGATTACCTGGACGGCCTGCGGCAGACGCCGGGCATCTATGCCACGCCGCGCACCGAGCCCTACCTGCTCGAACGGGTGGACATCGTGAAGGGGCCGATGTCGGTGCTCTATGGCCAGGGCACGCCCGGCGGGCTCGTGAACCGCGTGTCCAAGCAGGCGCTGGATGCGCCGCTGCGTGAAGTGATGGTGACGGGCGCGACCCATGACCGCAAGCAATTGGCCTTCGACGTGGCCGATCAATTGAACGAGGCCGGCACGGCGCGGTTCAGGCTGACCGGCTTGACCCGCCGCGGCGAGCACGACCGGATGATCGCGGACGACCGCGACGTGCTGGCGCCGGTGTTCGACTTCCGGCTGGGCGAGAAGACGACGCTGACCCTGCGCGGCCAATACATCAAGGATGAAACCGATGCCGGCGTGGGCACCTATGTCGACAACGGCAGGCCCACCAGCCTGCGCATCAGCGATCCGGATTACGACCGCCAGCGGCAGGAGGAATACCAGCTGGGCTATGAACTGACCCACCGCTACAACGAGGCGCTGACGTTCAGCCAACGCCTGCGCTACGCCGACCTGGACATGGACGTGCGCTACCTGGACAACGCCGGCTTGCGGCCGGGGACGCGCGTGCTGGACCGCTCCGCCTGGTCCGTGGGCAGCAAGGTGGAGAGCCTGGTGGTGGACAACCACGCCCTGCTGCGCTTCGACACGCGGGATGTCGCGCACAAGGTGCTGGCGGGCGTCGACTATCAGTGGGTGGATTGGAACAACCGCATCGGTTATCAGGCCACGGGCGTTCCGCCACTGGACCTGGATCGGCCGCAATACGGCAATGTGTCCTTGGGTACGCCGCCCTATGACTTGGTGTCGGTCAAGCAGCGCGACGAGCAATACGGCTTCTATCTTTCAGAGCAGGCCAGCGTGGGCAAGTGGCGGCTGAACCTGGGCGGCCGCTACGACATTGCGCGGCAACGCAACCAGAACATCCTGACCGGCGCCGCGCCCACGCGCAAGCAGGACGAGGCCTTCACCTGGCAGGCAGGCGCGCTTTACCTGAGCGACAGCGGTTTCGCACCCTATGTGAGTTACGCCACCTCGTTCGTGCCCAATACCAGTTTGAACGCCACGGGCAAGCCGCTGGACCCGACGCGCGGATCGCAGATCGAGGCCGGCGTGAAGTTCCAGCCGCAGGGACAGCGCAGCCAGGTGACGCTGGCCGTCTACCAGATCGAGGAGAAGGATGCGGTGAGGACCGTCCCGGGCACGCCGTATTCCGAGCTGGCAGGGGTGCTGCGCTCACGGGGCGTCGAGCTGGAGATGCTGGCGGCGCTGGATAGCGGCCTGGACCTGATCGCCTACTACAGCTACAACCGCAGCCAGGTGACGCACAGCAATGATCCGGCCGAGATCGGCAAGACGCCCAGCCGCCTGCCGCGCCACACCGCGGGCGCGTGGCTGGACTATCGCCTGCCGCAAGGCCCGCTGGCGGGGCTGGGCTTCGGCGCGGGCGCGCGCTACGTCGGCAGCAGCTACGGCGATACGCTGAACACCCTGCACAACGACGCGTCGACCTTGTTCGACCTGGCGCTGAGCTATGACCCGAGCCAACGCCATCCGTCACTGAAGGGCTGGCTGGCCACGCTCAACGTGCAGAACGTGGCGGACAAGGAAGTGCCGGTATGCAATGGCGGCTATTGCTACCTGGGCATCGGGCGGCAGATCGTGGGCAGCTTGCGCTATCGCTGGTAGGCATCGGAATGCCGGCGTCTTGCGGCGCCGGCGCCACGGTCCGCAAGGCCCGCCACCCCGGGTGTGTGCCTGAATTTCCACAGATCACCTGCTCAATTCGCAGAACAAAAGGCCTTTTTCCGCACTACTCGCAATCGCTCAGATTTGCTCAGATTCGGCTGGACAACCTTCTCCATACTGCGGCGGAAGATTACAAATTGTCACCCTGCCGGGTGGCATGACATCTCCCTCACACCCTCCGCAGGAGAAGCCGTTCATGGCAGCCGCAAGTCGTACCGCCCTTCGGGCGTCCAAGTCCTTCATGCCCACGCTTACGCCGGCCTCGCGCCGCGGCGTCGCCCTAACGCGTACCCTGCTGGCCGCGCTGGGCCTGCTGTCCGGCGCGCCGGGGATGGCGCAGCAGTGGTGCACGACCGAAGGACCGTCGGTGGTCGTGTCGGACCAGCGCACGAGCTCCTGCTACCTGAACAACAACGGCTCGACGTTGACGGTCGAGGAGGGCGGTTCGATCATTGCGAACGGCAATACCTCGGTGATCTCCAACGGGACGGATTCGATCGTCAACAAGGGCCGCATTGCCCCCAGCAATTCCATGATGTCGGCGCTTGCCGCCAGTGGCGGCACGACGGTCCTGCTGCTGAACGCCGTGACCGGACAGATCGACGGCGGGACGGCGATCGTCAACAGCAACAGCAGCACCATCATCAGGCTCGAGAACCAGGGCAGGCTCGTGGGTAACGGCACGACCGTGTTCAACATGGGCGGCATGATCAGGACGCTTGTGAACAGCGGCACCATCGAGCGTTCGGTGACGGCGGGTAGCGGCCGTACGATCAACAACACCGGCACGATGGAGCAACTGACCAACGAGGCGTCGGGCAAGATCACCCAGAACGGCACCGGCGTTGTCATCCACAACACGGGCTCCATTCTGACACTCGTCAACAAGGGCGAAATCTCGGGCGGCACCGCGCTGCATAACACCGGATTCATCGACGAGTTCATCAACACGGGCTCGCTGATCGCGCCCGACGGCGAAGATGCGATCTTCAACGAAGGCCAGATCAACACCATCCGCAATGCCGGGTTGATCCAGGGTGGCGTCGGGCTGAACGGCGCCGTCCTGCACATCGATGGCGACAGCGCCCGCATGACCGGCCAGGTCAATGGCAAGGCTGGCAGCGCGGTGATCGTGAACGGCAGCTTCACCACCGACAACAACTTCTCCGTCGATCGCTTCGAAGTGGCGCAAGGCGGCAAGCTGCGCTTCGGCGGCAACCATTTCGTCAAGACCCGCGAAGGCGTGTTCCAGAACAACGGCGTGGTGACCGTGCCCGCCGGCGTGGTGGCGGACATCAGCGGCGACTACATCCAGTCCAGCACCGGCCAGTTGGCCATCGAGGCGATGAGCGCGTCGAATTACGGCAAGGTGGAGATCCGCGGCAGTGCGGTCTTCGACGCCAAATCGAAACTGCTGATCAGCGTGGGCGACGGCGCCACGCTGGCCAACCAGGACGTGCTGGCCGATGTCGTCAAGGCGGGCAGCCTGGAGGCGCCCCAAGGCTTCATCGTCGAGGACAACAGCGAGCTGTTCAACTTCCAGGCAGCGGTCAAGGGCAACAGCATCGAACTGCTGACGGTGCTGGACGACGGCTCCAACCCGGATGACGGCCAGGGCGGCACCGACACCGGCGGCGGCACGCCGCCGGCCGCCAGCGGCGGCGCGGTGTCCAAGCGCGTGAATGCGCAGGGTTTCGGCCAGGGCATGGGCGCGGCAGGCGTGCTCGACGGCTTCGTGTCCGGCACCGGCAACACCGGCGACGTGGCCAACATCGTGACCGCGCTGGGCCGCCTGGGCAGCCAGGAGGAGGTCGCGGGCGCCGTGGCGCAAACCTTGCCGCTGATGAGCGCCAACCTGAACCAGGTCGTGATCGGCGGCATGCAGGGCGTGAACCGCGTGATCCAGGGCCGCCTGGATGGCGTGGGCGGTTTCTCGGGCATGTCCTCGGGCGACGGCTACCTGGCCGACAGGCACCTGTGGTTCAAGCCGCTGGCCTCGTTTGCGGACCAGGACGATCGTGACGGCATTGCCGGTTACCGCTCCAACACCTACGGCTTCGTCTTCGGCGGCGACGCCGTGGTCGGGCAGGCCAGCCGCCTGGGCCTGGCCTTCTCGTATGCACGCAGCAACGTGGACGGCAAGTCGACCGCGCGCACCAACCGCGCCGATATCGATGCCTACCAGCTGATCGCCTATGGCAGCCACAGCGTCGCTTCGCTGCCCGACGTCGAAGTGAACTGGCAGGCCGACGTCGGCCTCAACCAGAACGACGGACGTCGCGTGATCAACTTCGGCGGCCTGGATCGCACCGCGAAGGCTGACTTCGACAGCACGACGGCCCACTTCGGGGCAGGCATCAGCCGTGGTTTCCAACTGAGCGACAAGACACGCTTCACGCCGTCGATCCGCAGCGACTACTTTCGCATCCGCAACGCGTCGTACACGGAGTCGGGCGCCGATGGCCTGAACCTGAGCGTGCGCTCGCAGACCAGCGAGCAATGGTTCGCCATGCTGGAAGGCCGTCTGCAGCACCAGCTGAATGATCGCCTGGCCGTCAGCGCCAACCTGGGCGCGGGTTACGAAATGCTGGGCGAATCGAACGGCATCACGGCCAGCTACGTGGGCGGCGGCGCGGCATTCCGCACGCCGGGCATGGCGCCGGGACGCTGGCTGGGCCGTGCGGGACTGGGCCTGGCCATGCACGCCAATGATCGCACCGAGATCACGGCGCGCTATGACCTGGAAGGCCGCAGCGGCTTCACGGCGCAGACCGCGTCGGTGAACGTGCGCTGGTCGTTCTAAGTCGAACCAGGCTGCGTTGCCGACGCAGCGATGAGGGAAGATTGGCGCACTTCGGTGCGCCAATCTTTCGCCCGGACTGGGCGTCTCCTGCCAGCGCTGTCTACCAGCGCCCGCCCGCACCGCCGCCGCCGCTGGAGCCGCCGCCAAAGCTCCCCCCCGAGCTTCCGCCGCCGCCACGCCTGCCCGAGCTTCCCGAGGAGCTGGACGGATCGCTCAGCCTGGCCAGCACCACCATGCCCAGCGACACCTTGAAGCTGCAGAACTCGCACGACTGTATTTTCTCGCCCGTGCCGGTCTTGCTGCGTGTTGCCGCTTCCCGTACCTTGATCTCGGGCTTGCCCAGCGTGAGTCCTTTGCACTTCGGGCATTCCTCGAAGGAGGATGCCTTGTCCCCGGCAAACGCAATCACTTCGATGCCGCCGGTCTCGTCCTGCCAGATCTCGAAGGACCTGGCGCGGATATTCTCTTCCTTCATCTGCTGCTCGGACAGATACTTCTTCTGGCCATCGCGCTTGAGGGTGTCCCGGTGTATGCGGGTCCAGGTGCCCGGCTTGGCGGGCGGCACGTCGCGCTGGCGTGCATGCCGGCTGTGCCTGGCCAGCTCGAAGTAGGCGCGGTAGGCGAGCGGCGACAGCAGCAATGGCACCAGGCTCAGCCTGGCAAACGACACGCGCATGTCCAGGCTGGTCTTCTCGTCCCTGGTGATCTTGCGCAGGAAGCCGCTGCTGCCGTAATACTGGTACAGCACGAGGAACACGCCGAACACCCCGGCGAACCAGGGCAGGTTCCTCATGCGGTAGACGCTGTCCACTTTTTCCATGAAGACGATCACGAACCCCGACAGGAACATGACGAACAGGAAGGTGAAGAGGGTGAACCAGAGGGTGTAGTTCGAGTACTGCTTGTCATTGAATCCGTGTTTCTTCAGCACCCGCTTGCGCGCCAGGCGCATCCAGACCGCCGCAAGCGTGAAGATGCCCAGGACCAGGCAGGTCTGCCGCAGCGGGACGGCGTGCCGGTTCCAGAACGTGGGGCGGTAGGCCTGCAGGCCGGCCAGCTCCAGGCCGTTGTCGGGAGACAGGAACACGCTTTCGACGGCCTTCGCGGCGGACAGCACGGCCATGTCCGTGTTGCCGTCCTTCAGATAAGGCACCAGATAGGACTCGCCGATCCGCCCCAGGAGCGCATCGGGAAGGATGCCCTCCAGGCCATAGCCCGTGATGAAGCGGTACTCGCGCCGGTCCATCGCCAGGAACAGCAGCAGGCCATTGTCGGCGCCCTGCTTGCCGATGCCCCAGTGCGAGAACAGGTCCATGGCGAAGGCAAAGTCGCTATCGCCTTCGTAGTCGTTGACGACGACCACGGCGAACTCGCTGCCGTTGGCGGCTTCGATGGCCTTGCCCAGGGCATCGATCTGGGCGACGGTGCCGGCGCCGAGATTGCCGTCAGGATCGCTGACGTAGTGATCCTGGCCGTGCGCCTTGGGGCTGGGCAGGGTGTCGACGGTGTATTGCGCAGCGGCAGCCAGGCACCAGAACAGGCCGATGAACGTGGCAAGCAGCGGGCCGAAGGTCTTGCGCATCATGGTTTCTCCGCCACCAGGAACAGGCGGCTGTGTTCGGCTTCGAATCGGGTGTACTGGGCGGCGGACCAGGTCATGGCGTGCATCCTGTGAGGCGGGCGGGGCTGTGCAACTGTATCCGCGCTGGCCTGCGGCTGCACCCAGGTTTGCCGTTTGTTTCCAGATGCCTGGGCGCTCAACCCCGGACGCGCGCCTCGGCATAAAAGCAATAGCCGCTGTTGCGCACTGTTTTCACCGGCAGGGCAATGCCGCTGAAGGACGCCACGCGGCGCCGCAGTCGCAGCATCTGGCTGTCCAGTCGGCGCTGGTCATAGGCGAGATAGTCCGCGCCCAGGGCTTCGACGATTTCGCGCCGGCTGATGTTCTCGCCGTCCTTGCGCATCAGGCAGGCCAGCACCACGGCGTCCTGCTGGGACAGGGGCACGGTGGGCGCGCCCGGGGCGTGCAGGACGCGCGGGCCCAGGTCCAGGACCCAGGCCGCCGCATCGGGGGGAGCGGCCTGCGTGCCCAGTTGCAAGCGTCTGGCCAGCGCGCCCAGCGTGGCGGCCAGCATGTCCAGGTCCACCCCCTTGCCAAGGTAGTGGTCCGCGCCGATCTCCAGGCCCTGTATCGTGTCCGCGCTGGTATTCCTGGCGCTGAAGACGATGATGCCGACGGGGTCGGCGGCGGTGCGCAGGTGGCGGATCAGGTCCAGCCCCGAGCCGTCGGGCAGGCCGAGGTCGATGACGGCGAGGCGATGGCGGCCGGGATCGAACTGCTGGTGGAACGCCTGCAGGGTGGACACGCACAGGGGCGCGTAGCCGAGCTCGGCCAGGAACTCTTCCAATTCCTGCCGCAGGACGGGCTCGTCTTCAAGCACAATCACGTCAAGCATGTCTGTGCCGGCCGTGTGTGCGATGCCTGGTGCGCGTGTTGCCATGCGGCCAGATGAAATCCACGATGAAACGCCAAGCCCAAAACCCCGATCTCCTTCGACACTTCCTGACGCTGATGGCATGGATGCTGCTTGCCGCCATGAGCCTGCCTGCCGCCGCGGCGGTGCTGCGCCTCGATGGCGTGGCGGTCCATGATACCGCCGGCTACGTGTCGCGTCTGGATGATCCCACGGGGCGCCTGAGCGCGAGCCAGGCCGCCGACGCGCCAGGTTGGTCCGGCATGCCGGGCAGCCTGAATGCCGGATTCACGTCGGCGGCGGTCTGGCTGAGGTTGACGGTGGCGGTGGGGAATACGCCGCCGGAGGGGTGGGTGCTGAAACTGGGCAATCCCCTGCTGGATGATGCGAGGGTGTACCTGCGGGTCGGGCAAGACTGGACCCCGCTGGGGCATAGCGGGGAGGACGTGCCGCGGGCCGACTGGCCGGTGGACTATCGCAGTCCGGCTTTCCAGTTCTCCCCGCCGGGACCCGGACAGTACGAGCTGTTGTGGCGGGTGCAAAGCAAGAACGCGCTGGCAACCCGCCTGACGGTGTGGGAGCGCCTGGCGTTCGACAATGCGTCACGCCGCGAAGGATTGCTGTCCGGCATGTATGCCGGTTTCTATCTCCTGCTGATCGGCCTGCACACCGCGTTCTGGCTGTGGACGCGCGCACCGATGAGCGGATTGTTCCTTGCCTACATCGGCAGTTGCGTACTGAACGAGGTGCTCTCGCTGGGCTTGATCCAGCAATTGAGCGGATTGCCCGTGGCATGGAGCGACCGCATGCTGGGCGTGGGCATTGCGCTGAGCCTGCCCATCGGCGTCACGATGGCGGTGCGCCAGCTGGGCCTGGACCGCTGCTTTCCCCGGACGGCTCGCTGGATCCTGCGGGCATGCTGGGCAGTGGCGGGCGTGGGGGCGCTGCTGATCCTGTCGGGACGCTATGCCGCGGGCATCCAGCCGGTGCAGATGCTGGCGCTTGCCATGATCTTCGTGCTGATCGGCTTCGCCAGCTATCTGCTGTTGCGCGGCTGGCGGCCCGCGCGCTATTTCTTGCCCGTGTTCGGCGTGTTCTATGCCGGGGTGCTGGTCAGCTTCCTGCGCAACCTGACCCTGTTGCCCACCTATGCCTTCACCGAGCATGCCTCCTTGCTGGGCACCATGGTGCACATGCTGCTGCTCAGCATCATCATCATCGGCAGCCACGAACGCCTGCGGCGTGAGCGCGAGCGGCAGCAGGCGAATGCCGCGGCCGACCTGGCACGCCAGCACAGCCTGAAGCTGGAAGAGGAAGTGGGCCAGCGCACGGCGGATCTTTCCCGGGAGATCACGCGGCGCGAAGGGGTGGAGGAGGACCTGCGCCAGGCCTTGGCGACGGAGCGCAAGGTGCTGGCGGAGCAACGGGACTTCGTGGCGATGGTGTCGCACGAATTCCGTACGCCGCTGGCCATCATCGGCACGTCGGCGCAGCAGTTGGGGCGGCACCTGGATGCGCCGGCGGAGAAAAGCCAGGCGCGCTGCGTGAATATCCGCGATGCCTCGCAGCGGCTGCTGGCGCTGGTGGATGAATACCTGACGGAAGACCGGATCCGGGAGCCGCGCGCGGAGCTGCATGATGCGCCGTGCGACCTCTCCGCGATGCTGGCCGACCTGGCGCAGGCGGCCGCGCCGGGCAGGATCCTGTGCGACGTCGCGCCGGCAGGCCTTTCCCTGCTCAGTGATGAAGGCCTGCTGCGCATCGCCTTGCGCAATCTGCTGGCGAACGCCGAGCGTCATGCGCCCCTGGATGATGTCGTGCGGGTCGTCGCCAGGCGGGTGGGGCATGCGGTGTCGATCGACGTCTCCAACAGCGGCCCAGCCATTGCGCAGGACGAGCAGGATCGCCTGTTCCAGAAGTATTACCGCGGCCAGAACGCCAGGCTGAAACCTGGCGCCGGGCTGGGCCTGTACCTGGTGCGCCAGATCGCGGCGCGCCTGGGCGGCTCCGTGGCCCTGGTCCAGGCGGGCGGGACGGCGCCAGTGACATTCCGCCTGCAATTGCCGGATCGCGAGGCGGGCTGAGCGGATGGCGGCGCATCGGCCGGGGCGCTGCACCGGGACTGCCTGCGATCCAACAGCCGCCGAAATAAGTTTCCCTCGATATAGTATTTAGCCCCGCCAGGCACGCCCCCTAGACTGCGTCGATCGATCCGGCCCTGCGCCGGCCTTTCTTCCAGTCTTGCGGGTGCTGCATGTCATTCCGATTCGTCGCTGTTTCTCTTCTTGCCGCCAGCGCGGTGCTTTCCGGGCCGGCGCATGGCGCCACGCCGCTGAAGGAAATCAAGCTGGACTATGCGTATTACTCGCCGCCCAGCCTGGTGATCAAGAAGCAGGGCTGGCTGGAAGAAGCCTTCAAGGCCAGCGGCACCGAGGTGAAGTGGGTATTCACGCGAGGCAGCAACAACTCGCTGGAGTTCCTGAACAGCGGCGCCTCCAACTTCGCCCTGACCTCCAGCGTGTCGTCCTTCGTGGCGCGCGCCAACGGGCAGCCGGTGAAGATCATCGTCAATTATTCCTGGGCCGAGCCCAGCAGCGTCGAGGTATTGCCCGGCTCTCCCATCAAGTCGGTGGCGGAGTTGAAGGGCAGGAAGGTGGCCGTCACCAAGGGCACCGATCCCTACTTCTACCTGCTGCGGGCACTGGGCGAGAACGGCCTGACGCTCAATGACGTCGAGATCGTCCACCTGCAGCATCCGGAGGGCAAGACCGCGCTGGAGCAAGGCCGCGTCGACGCGTGGGTGGGCATCGATCCGCACCTGTCGGCCGCCAAGGAGGCGGGCACGCGCACGATCTATGCGAACCCCAAGTTCGCGCTGGGCGCGGTCTTGAACACCAACGAGGCGTTCCTGAAGGAACACCCGGAAGCGGTGAAGACGGTGATCCGGACCTATGAACGTGCCCGCCAGTGGATCATCGATCATCCGCGGGAGATCGTGGACCTGGTCGCGGAAGAGACGAAGCTGCCGAAGGAAGTGGCGGCCAGGCAGATCGGCCGCATCGACTTCACGCGCTGGGTGCCGGGCGACTACACGATCGAGGCCATCAAGCCCGTGGTGCCGCTGTTGCAGGAGGGCGGCATCCTGCGCAAGAGCGCGAATGCCCAGCAGGCCCTGGATACGCTGATCGATGCCGCGCCGGCGACGGCCGTTTCCAAGGAGAAGTGAGGTGAGTCATGGCCCGGAGGGCAGTGTCTACCTGAGCGAGCCGCTGGCTCGCTCAAGCTCCCAGGCGCGGCCTGGCGGCGGTGCCTGGCGGTTGCCCGGATGGTTGCGTGGCCTGGCGCTTCCGATACTCGTTTTCGCGGCGCTGGAAGGCCTGGTTCGATCCGGCCGCATGCCCGACTACCTGATGCCGGCTCCCTCCCAGGTCTTCGAGACCATCCTGGACCTGGCGCACGGCCCGCTGTGGCAGCATATCGGCATCAGCACGTTCCGGGTCTTCAGCGGATTCGCCATCGGTGCGGCGCTGGCGCTGTTCATCGGCACCTGGGTCGGGCTCAGCCGTCGCGCCGAAGCGTACCTGGAGCCCAGCTTCCAGGCATTGCGCGCGGTGCCGGGATTGGCCTGGGTGCCGCTGCTGCTGATCTGGCTGGGCATCGACGAGGCCTCGAAGATCACCCTGATCGCCATCGGCGCATTCTTTCCCGTGTACCTGAACCTGGTCGCGGGCATCCGCAACGTGGACCGCAAGTTGGTGGAAGTGGGGGCGCTGTACCAGTTCTCCAGCTATCGCCTGGTGCGGCACATCTTCGTGCCGGCCGCGCTGCCTTATCTGTTCACGGGCTTGCGCCAGGCCTTGTCGATGGCCTGGCTGTGCGTGGTGGCCGCCGAGCTGCTGGCCGCGACCAAGGGCATCGGCTACCTGCTCACGGATGGGCGGGAAACCTCGCGGCCGGACCTGGTGCTGGTGGCCATCATCCTGCTGGCCGTGATGGGCAAGCTCACGGACTCGGTGTTACGGGCCTTGGAGACCCGGGGCCTGGGGTGGCGCGACAGCTACGCTGGCAAGCCGGGTTGAGCGGAGACTGCCATGTCGATTCTGCTCAACGTGAAGGTCGAGGAAAAGTGGTTCGGCGCCAGCAAGGTGCTGGAGGACGTCGAATTCAGCCTGGTGGAAAGGCAGGTCCTTGCCTTGCTGGGCCCGAGCGGCTGCGGCAAGAGTACGCTGCTGCGCATTGCCGCGGGCCTGGATGACGACTTCCGGGGCCAGGTGCGCCGGGGCGATGCCATTGATGCGCGCAGGCAGGCGCCCATTTCGTATGTCTTCCAGGAGCCGCGCCTGATGCCGTGGCTGACGGTGGCCGAGAACATCGGCTTCCTGGACAGCGGCCGCCAGCCGGACCGCGCCTGGGTGCAGGACCTGATCGACGCGGTGGGCCTGACCGGTTTCGAGCAGGCCTTGCCCAAGCAGCTGTCGGGCGGCATGGCGCAGCGCGCCGCGATTGCGCGGGGCCTGTATTCCCGGCCGCAGGTGCTGCTGCTGGATGAGCCGTTCAGCGCGGTGGATGCCTTCACCCGCATGGCCTTGCAGCAGCTGGTGCTGGACCTGATCGGCCGCTACGGCATCTCCATTCTGCTGGTCACGCACGACATCGACGAGGCCTTGTATCTTGGCGATGAGGTCATCGTGCTGGGCGCGCGTCCAGGGCGCGTATGCGCGAGGCTGGACGTGGCGCTGGCGCACCCGCGCGCGCGGGGGGATGCCGTCCTGGGCGAACTGAAGGAGCGCGCGCTGGCTGAGCTGCATGGCGCGCATGCGCTGTAACCTGGCTTGACGACCGGGGCCGTCCGCCGCTGCTGACCGCCAGTCAATCCGGCTGCCACAGCCCGCGTTCGCGCAGCACGCTGCCCGCTCCTTCCGCGAACCAGTAGGCCTCTTCCATGTGCGGTTGTCCCGACAGGATGAAATGGGTGAGGCCCAGGGCATGATATTCGGCGATGCGATCCGCGATCTGTGTGTGGCTGCCAACCAGCGCGGTTCCTGCGCCGCCCCGAACCAGGCCGTAGCCGGCCCAGAGGTTCGGCGCGATCTCGAGAGATCTCGCCGACAAGCCTTCCTGGACGATGCGCTCGCCGTGTTCCCTCACGAATCCGGTCATGCGCTGCTGTCCCACCGATTCCGTGCGGCTGAATAGCGCGAGCGCCTCGCTGACGCGCGCGGGGTCGACGCGTGCGAGCAGACGGTCGGCTTGCGCCCAAGCCTCTGCTTCGGTATCCCGGCTGATCACGTGCAGACGAATGCCGAACGCCAGGGAGCGTCCGTGTTCACGTGCCAGCGCGGACACGCGTGCCTGGCGCTCGCGTATCTGTGCCGGGGTTTCGCCCCAGGCCAGATAGACGTCGGCATGGCGGGCCGCAACGTGTTCGGCGGCCGGGCTGGCGCCGCCAAAAAAAACGGGAGGGGCGGGATGCGGCGACGCCGACAGCCGCGCTCCCTCGATGCGATAGTGGTCGCCAGAGAAATCCAGCGCGGGGCCCGCAACGGCCTGAGCGCCCAGGCTGCGGAAGATGTGCAGGAATTCCCCCGTGCGCGCATAGCGTTCGTCATGCGAGGCATGGTCGCCGAAGCGCTTCTGCTCGACCGGGTCGCCGCCGGTGACGATATTGATGTTGAGCCGCCCACCCGTCAGGCGCTGGAGGGTGGCCGCCTGGTGGGCGGCGAGGGTGGGAGAGATGAACCCTGGCCGGAAGGCCACCAGGAACTTCAGCCGGCGGGTGTGCTGGGAGAGCGCGGCGGTGGTGATCCAGGCGTCTTCACACCATGTGCCCGTCGGGGTAAGCACCGAGCTGAACCCCAGTGTTTCCGCCGCGCCAGCCACCAGCTTCAGGTAGTCGAGCGTGGGCGCCCGGAAATCCCCGGCCACGCCCTTGATGCGATGCGAGTCGTCACCCGACCCCGTGATGTCGCGGCTATCGCCATTGGTGGGAAGGTACCAATGCAGTTGGATGCTCATGTCCTTGTCCTTCGGCTTGTCATCGATGCCCAACCGAGCATCCTAGCCAGTGACGAGCGTCGGCGGTAACGATTGATTGGGCATGTCGTCATGCCCGGTGCTGTTGGCTTGCGAGCGCAAGATCCCATAAGCAATGATCAAATCCATCGTTCGGCTGCCTCTTGCCGCGTTCCATACTTCGTCACTTCCGCGTCCGCCAGGGCGTGTCATTTACGTGTCTGGAGTCTTCATGGCGCTATCCGCAGTCCTCTCCCGCAACGTCCGCATCCTGTTGGGGGCTGTTGCCCTGAGTGCCGTCGCCTGGGGGCAGCCTTCGGCGGCTCAGTCCAGGGAAGTCGTTATCGGCTACCAGGACATGGTGCTGCCCTGGCGCCATGCGCAGGAGACCAAGGCTGTCGAGGAACGCACCGGCTACAAGGTCACGTACCGCAAGCTGGGAAGCGGCGCCGAGGTGGCGCGCGCACTGGCCTCGGGCGCGATCCATATCGGGGAGGCAGGGTCCTCGCCATTTGCATCCGCGCTGTCGCAAGGCGTTCCCGTAGAGATCTTCTGGATACTGGACAACATCAACGACGCTGAGGCACTGGTCGCGCGCAAGGGCTCGGGCGTCGAGTCCGTCGCTGGCCTGAAAGGCAAGAAGATCGGTGTGCCGTATGTCTCGACCACGCATTTCCACACCTTGGTGGCGCTGGAGGGCGCCGGATTGGCGGCCAAGGACGTGCGCACGCTCAACTTGCGTCCGCCCGAGATCCTGGCTGCCTGGGAGCGCGGCGACATCGATGCCACTTTCATCTGGGATCCGGTGCTGGCGAAGGTGAAGCAAAGTGGCACGGTGCTGATCACCTCGGGCCAGATCGCCGCGCATACCGGTAAGGCGACCTTCGATGCGCTGGCCGTGACCCGGGCATTCGCCAAGGAACACGATGCGTTCTTGACACAGTTCGTGCAGGTGTTGGCCGATGCGGACCGTGCCTATGTCCAGGACAAGGCGGCATGGACTCCCGAGTCGGCGCAGGTCAGGGCCGTGGCGAAGTGGAGTGGCGCGGAGGCGGCCCTGGTGCCCGGGAGCCTAGCGCTTTATGCCTTCGTGCCGCCGGCCGAGCAAGCCTCGGCCAAGTGGCTGGGCGGCGGCAAGGCGTCTCAGGCGGCGAAGTCCCTGGCGGCGACCGCCGAATTCCTGAAGGCGCAAGGCACGATCCAGCACGTATTGCCGGATTACTCGGCGGGCGTGAACCCGACCTGGGTCGCGCGTGCCAAGTGATCTCGGGCGAGGGGCGGCGGCCCAGGCTGGCCGTTCCTTGCTGAGCCTGCGCGATGTGTCCGTCCGCTATGTGTCGGACGGCCGCGGTGCGAGCAGCGCCGCAACGCTGGCCCTGTCTGACATCGACCTCGAGGTCGCGTCCGGCGAGTTCGTGGTGGTGTTGGGGGCATCGGGTTGCGGCAAGACGACGCTGCTCAATTGCATCGCAGGCTTCACGCCCGTCTCGGCCGGCGTCATCGTCCACGATGGCGTGCCGGTGACCGGGCCCAGCGCCAAACGCGGGGTGGTGTTCCAGAAGCACGCGTTGATGCCCTGGCTGGACGTGCGCGACAACGTCGCGCTGGGCCTTCGTCTGCAAGGCGTGGCCCACGCCCGCCGCCACGCGGTGGCCGACGAAAAGCTTGCCCAGGTCGGCTTGCGGGATGTTGCGCAGGCGCCGGTCTGGCAATTGTCCGGCGGCATGCAGCAGCGGGTGGGTATCGGTCGCGCCCTGGCCAGCGATCCTGACCTGCTGCTGCTGGACGAGCCCTTGGGGGCCCTCGATGCGTTCACCCGCGAATCCTTGCAGGCGTTGCTGCTGCGGTTGTGGCGGGACACGGGCAAGACCTTGCTGTTGATCACGCACGATGTCGAAGAGGCGCTCTTCCTGGCGTCTCGGCTGCTGGTGATGACGCCCGGTCCGGGCCGCATTGCGCACGACCATCCCCTGTCCTTCAACCAGCGCCATGTGGCGGGCGAGAACGTCAGGACGGTCAAGTCATCCCCGGATTTCATCGCCTGGCGCGAGCGCGTGCTGGGTTGGATCGCCCCAGCGCAGCAGCCGGAGCAGGCGCATGCCTGAGACTGCCACGCAGGCAGCCGGCACGCCGGTTCCCGGGGGGAGGCATTGCAAGGCCGGGCGGCGAGGGGGCCTGCCGGCCGTCGAGGCTTTCCGGTTGCCGGGACGCGGGTCATCGCGCCGCATCAGCGTGCTGTGCATCGTGGCGCTGGGGGCGCTGTGGTGGCTGGCCACGCACTTCCAGTGGCTGCCGCCGCTCTTCCTGCCGTCTCCAGCGGCGGTGTGGGAGGCTTTCCGGAATGCGTGGGACGGAAACATCCAGGGCGGCGAAGCCCTGCCCGTGCATCTCCAGTGGAGCGCGATCCGGGTGTTCGGCGCTTTCTTCCTGGCGGTGGTGACGGCCGTGCCCGCGGGTATCGCGATGGGCGTGAGCCGTATCGCACGTGGCCTGCTGGACCCTCCCATCGAGTTCTATCGGCCGTTGCCGCCCTTGGCTTACCTGCCACTGATCGTCATCTGGTTCGGCATCGACGAGACATCCAAGATCCTGCTCATCTACCTTGCCTGCTTCGCGCCCATTGCGCTGGCGGCCAAGGCGGGTGTTCGGGGCGCCAGCCTGGAGCAGGTCAACGCCGCCTTGTCCATGGGGGCGACGCGTTGGCAACTGATCCGGCATGTGATCCTGCCCGCCGCGCTGCCCGAGATCCTGGTGGGGTTGCGGATCGCCATCGGCTTCGGTTGGACCACCCTGGTTGCCGCGGAGATGGTGGCGGCATCCGTGGGGGTCGGCCAACTCGTGCTGAACGCCTCGAACTTCCTTCGCACCGACCTCGTCGTGATGGGCATCCTGGTGATTGGTGTGTTCGCCTGGGCCTTCGATCTGTTGATGCGCTGGGTGGAGGCGCGGCTGGTGCCCTGGAAAGGCAGGGTTTGACGCGCATCGCAGCCGGCCTCCCCTTGGGCCGGGCTCAGGCGGCGGCTTCGCCCGGCCACTGCTCCGTATCCACCTCCCGATTCCCTTGCGCGTTGTACCGGCTGCCCACGACCGCCTTGGGGTGGAAGAACGCATCCAGCTTCGCCATGAGGGCGCCGCTCAGCTTGACGTCCGCCGCCGCCAGGTCTTCGCGCAGGTGTTCCACGCTGGTCGTGCCGGGGATCGGGATGATGTCCTCGCCGCGATGCAGCAGCCAGGCCAGCGCCAACTGGGCCGGCGTGCAGCCGGCTTCCTCGGCGATGGCCGTGTAGCCCGCCAGCAGCCTGGCGTTCGCCGCATAGTTCTCGGCGCTGAAGCGCGGCATGGTGGCGCGGATGTCGGTGGGGCCGAAGCTGCCGATGTCCAGCGGGCCGCACAGGAAGCCGCGGCCCACGGGGCTGAAGGCCACGAAGGTCACGCCCAGGTCGCGGCAGGCGTCCAGCACGGCGATCTCGGGGTTGCGCGTCCACAGCGAATACTCGGTCTGCACGGCGGTGATGGGGTGCACGGCATGCGCGCGGCGCAGCGTGTCGGCCGACACTTCCGACAGGCCGATGCTGCGGATCTTGCCTTCGCGGACCAGGTCGGCCAGGGCGCCGACGCTTTCCTCGATGGGCACCTGCTTGTCCCAGCGGTGCAGGTAATACAGGTCGATGACGTCGGTGCCCAGGCGGCGCAGGCTGTCTTCGCAGGTGGCCTTGAGCGTGGCGGCGCGGCCATCGATGACGCGCACGAGCTTGCCGTCGCCGTTCACGTCGACGCCCTGCATGCCGCACTTGCTGGCCAGCGTGAAGCGCTGGCGGTGCTTGCCCAGGATCTGGCCCACGCGGATCTCGTTGGCGCCGAAGCCATAGAGCGTGGCGGTGTCGAAGAAGGTCACGCCCTCATCCAGCGCGGTCAGCAGCACGCGCTCGGCCTGCTCCTGCGAGGTGGGGGCGGCGTAGCCGTGATTGAGGTTCATGCAGCCCAGGCCGATGGCGCTGACGGGGAAGGGGCCTAGGTGTCGCGTGGGCAAGGTCATGGCTGTCTGGGGGAAGTGGTTGGCGGAGGGGAGATTGTAGGCTCGCATCGCGCGGGGAAGCACGCTAAGCTCGCATCATCCCTCCCGGCCAGCCCTGCCTGGCCGCCACGCCTGACCAAGAAGCCCGAAAGCCGTGTCCGCCGTCCTGCTGAGCGTCGTCCCCATCTTCGTCCTGATCCTGCTGGGCTGGGTCCTTGCCAAGGCACGGATACTCAAGGCCGGCGCCGATGCCGTGCTGGGCGAGCTGGTCTTCAAGATCGCGCTGCCTGTCCTCATCTTCCGCACCTTCGCGCACGCGAACCTGGGCGAGGCTTCGGCGGTGAAGCTGTGGGCGGCCTATTTCATCGGCGTGATCGTGACGTGGACGGCGGGCACCTTCATCGCCCGGCGCTTCTTCAAGCGCGACGCCAAGGTGGGCGTCATCGCGGGCCTGTCCGGCGCCTTCGCCAACAACGTCTTCATCGGCCTGCCGCTGGTGGACAGCTTCGTCGGACCTGACGGCCTGGTGGCGCTGTCCCTGCTGATCGCGGTGCACTTGCCGCTGATGATGATGGCGGGCCTGATCCTGATGGAACGCGCCGCGGCCAAGGAGGACGGCACCGCCAGCCAGGGCGTGGTGGCCGTCGGACGGCTGGTGGTGCGCAACCTGGTGCGCTCGCCGTTGGTGATCGCGGTGGTGGTGGGCCTGCTGTTCAACCTGCTGGGCTTCAGCCTGCCGCGCATCGCGTCGGCGGTGATCGATCCCATCGCCCAGGTGGCGGGGCCGCTGGCCCTGCTGTCCATCGGCATGACGCTTGAAAAGTATTCCCTGCGTGGCGAGCTCAACCTGGCGGCGATGTCCACGTCGTTCAAGCTGCTCCTGCTGCCCGCCGTCGTGCTGGCGGCCAGCTGGGCGCTGGCACTGCCGCGCGACTGGGCCATGGCGCTGGTGCTGAATGCCTCGATTCCCACCGGCGTGAATGCCTGGCTGGTGGCCGAGCGCTTCAAGGCCGGCCAGAGCCTGGCTGCCTCCACCATCACACTGACGACCCTGCTGGGCGTGGTGACGGTGAGCCTGTGGGCGTGGGGCCTTCAATAAGGGCGGGCGTTGCGCGGCGGCGCGGCGCGGGGGGTAGCAAGCCGAAGGCGCGGCGTGGAGGTATTTTTGTACCCAGACGTTGCAGCCACGGGGGGCGCACAGGGCGAGGCCGCGCGCCATCGGGACCATGTCGGATTGACGGTCTCCAAACCCACCCATTACAAGATCGTGTCACCCGCCTGAAGGTTGCGGCGGCGTGGCCGCGTGCGGGGCTGGCATGGCCGCGCCGTGCCATTCAACGATCTCAAGGGGAATCATGCACATGCTGCAATGGAACAAGCGTTTGCAACGGGCGGGCCTGTCGCTGGCCTTGGTGGCGATGTCGGTGGGGGCCGCGCCGGCGGCCCTGGCGATGTCGGCGCAGGAAGCCGATGCCGCAGTGGCGCGGTTGATGAAATCCGCCGAGTACAAGGCCTTGTCCGACCTGCTGGACAAGGACCACGACAACATCGTCGAACAGAACATCCAGCTCCAGCAGATTCCCGCGCCGCCTTTCGGCGAGGAGAAAAAGGCCAAGGCCTTTGCCGCGCTGATGAAGGAGGCCGGCCTCGACGCGAAGATCGACGAAGAGGGCAATGTGCTGGCGCTGTGGGAAGGCACGGCCAAGCGCAAGGACGTGCACGCGGTGATCGCGCACATCGACACGGTGTTCCCGCTGGAGCAGGACCTGAAGATCCGCCGCGAGGGCACCAGGATCCTGGCGCCGGGCATCGCCGATGACACGCGTGGCCTGGTGGCCCTGCTGGCCTATGTGCGCGCCATGAAGCAGGCCGGCATCCAGACGGAAGAGAACCTGCTGTTCGTGGGCTCGGTGGGCGAGGAAGGCCTGGGCGACCTGCGGGGCGTGAAGCACCTGTTCGGCAAGGGCGAGTACAAGGACCGCATCACGTCCGCCATCATCGTGGACGGTTCGAATCCCGAGCAGGTGACGCTGGAAGGCCCGGGCAGCAAACGCTACGAGGTGCACTTCAAGGGCCCGGGCGGCCACAGCTATCGCGCCTTCGGCATGGTGAATCCGATGTATGCGCTGGGCAACGCCATGGCCGAGTTCGGCAAGGTGGAGGCGCCCAAGGGCACGACCTACAGCGTGGGCGTGGTGGGCGGCGGCACCTCGGTGAACGCCATTCCCAGTGATGCGTGGATGCTGGTGGACATGCGCTCGACGTCCATGAAGGACCTGGCCTCGGTGGAGCAGCAGTTCCTTGAAATCATCAAGGCCGCGGCCGAGCAGGAGAACAAGGCGCGCACCACCAAGACCGGCCCCATCGCGCTGGACTACAAACTGGTGGGAGACCGTCCGCCGGGCCAGACCGCCGAGGACCATCGCCTGGCGCAGATCGCCCTGGCCGCCACGCGCGCGCAGGGGTGGAAGGGCCGTCCCAACAGCAGCAGCACCGACGGCAACATCCCCATGAGCATGAACATTCCCACGGTGGGGATCGGCGCGGGCGTGGGCGATCACGCGCACTCGGCGGAAAAGGAATACCTGGACGTCGAGAAGGGCCAGAGCCTGCGGGCCCTGCATCGGCCGTTGCTGACGATCCTGGATGCGGCGAAGGTGCAGCTCAGGTAGCAAACAGCGAGGGAAAGGGGCGGCGCGTCGCCGTCCCTCCACAACCGGGGCGGCGGGTCGGCAGCCCCGGCGTCGAGGAGAACCGCCATGGCCTTGAAGCACGCACATCCTCTTGAAGTCATCGAATTGTTCCCGGACGGCGAGACGCCGCCCGGGGCCGTCAGCACCAGCCTGCTCAGGACGCCGCGCGTCCAGCTGCTGCGCCTGGTGCTGGCCGCCGGCCACGGCTTGCCGGCCCACCACGTGGCGGCCGAAATCACCATCCAATGCCTGGCGGGCCAGGTGGACGTCACCGCGGACGAGCGCCTGTGTCCCCTGGCGGCCGGCCAGCTGGTCGTGCTGCCGGGCGGACAACAGCATGCCGTGCGGGCCCGCGAGAACGCCGTGGTGCTGGTGACGTTGCTGCACGAGTAAGCCGCCCCGGCGGGGGGGGGTGTAGTCCTTTCGGCTGCTGCCGGGCGCCCCGGCATAGTCCTTCTGCGCGGCCCGGCCGGGTCAAGCGAGGGATGGTCGCGATGCCGCGGGTGAGCGACAGTGCTGGTGTGACATTGCACCCAGGCCGCCACCATGACTCCCTCGTCCGACATTCCTGCTGTATCGCGCCAGAGCTGGCGAGTGCTGGCCGTCAGCACGTTGGCCTTCACCGTGTGCTTCATGGTGTGGATGATGTTCGGGGTCATCGGCATTCCCTTGCAGCAGTCGCTGGACCTGAGCGCCACGCAATTCGGGCTGTTGACCGCGATGCCTGTCCTGACCGGGTCGCTCGTGCGCGTGCCGCTGGGCATCTGGACCGACCGCTACGGCGGGCGCATCGTGATGGCGGTGCTGATGGCGTCGACGGTGCCGGCCATCTGGCTGATGGCCCATGCCACCCAGTATTGGCAATTCCTGGTGATCGGCCTCTTCGTGGGGTTGGCGGGCGGCACTTTCTCGGTCGGTACTCCCTATGTCGCGCGCTGGTTCCCGAAGCAGCGCCAGGGCATGGCCATGGGCGTCTACGGCGCGGGCAATGCCGGCTCGGCCGTCAACAAGTTCCTGGCGCCCGCGCTGCTCGTGGTCGGCGGCTGGACCCTCGTGCCGCAAGTCTACGCGGCGATCATGGCGGGCACCGTCGTGCTGTTCTGGCTCTTCAGCGCGCATGACCCCCGGCACCTCGTGCCCAGCACGGTGCGCTTCAGCGACCAGCTGAAGGCGCTCAAGGACCCGCGCGTGCTCAAGTATTGCCAGTACTACAGCATCGTCTTCGGCGGCTATGTGGCGCTGGCATTGTGGATGGTGCAGTACTACGTGGGCGAATACGGCCTGAGCATCCAGAGCGCCGCGCTGCTGGCGGCCTGTTTCTCGCTGCCGGGCGGCGTGCTGCGCGCGATCGGCGGTGCCTTGTCGGACCGCTATGGCGCGCACCGCGTCACCTGGTGGGTCATGTGGGTGAGCTGGATCTGTCTCTTCCTGCTGAGCTATCCGCAGACCGAATTCCGCATTGCCACCGTCGACGGCGTGCGCGCCTTCCACCTGGGACTGAACGTCTATGTGTTCACCGCCTTGATGGGCCTGCTGGGCGTGGCCTTCGCTTTCGGCAAGGCCAGCGTCTTCAAGTACATCAGCGACGAATATCCCCAGAACATCGGCGCCATCAGCGGCATCGTCGGCCTGGCCGGCGGCCTGGGGGGCTTCGTGCTGCCGATCCTGTTCGGCCTGCTGCTCGACCTGACGGGCGTGCGCGCCAGCGCCTTCATGCTGCTGTACGGCGTGGTGTGGGTGTCGCTGATCTGGATGTACTGGACCGAGGTGCGCCGCACCGACGTGATGGGCGCCGCGCCGGCGCATAAGGCTTCTGAACTGGAGCGATCATGATCTCCTCGCACGCGCGGCCGGGCCGTACGCTCAAGATATGGACCCCGGAGGACAAGGCTTTCTGGGAGCGCGAGGGCGAGGCCATCGCCAAGCTCAACCTGTGGATATCGGTGCCCGCCCTGTTTCTCGCCTTCGCCGTCTGGCAGGTATGGAGCGTGGTCGCGGTCAGCTTGCCCTCGCTGGGCTTCCGGTACTCGACGAACCAGCTGTTCTGGCTGGCGGCCGCGCCCGCCCTGAGCGGCGCGACGTTGCGCATCTTCTATTCCTTCATGGTGCCGATCTTCGGCGGCCGGCGCTGGACCGCGATCTCGACCGCGACCCTGCTGATCCCGGCGCTGGGCATCGGCTTCGCCGTGCAGGACCCGGACACGCCGTATCCGACGATGCTGGTGCTGGCGTTGCTGTGCGGCCTGGGCGGCGGCAACTTCAGCTCCAGCATGGCGAACATCAGCTACTTTTTCCCGCAGGCGCGCAAGGGGTCGGCGCTGGGCGTGAATGCGGGCCTGGGCAACCTGGGCGTGTCGGTGGTGCAGTTCCTGAGCCCGCTGGTGATCACCGTGGGCGTCCTGGGCCTCTTCGGCGGCGAGCCCCAGATGGCCTTGCGCGCCGGACAGAACGTCCCTGTCTGGATGCAGAACGCCGCCTTCATCTGGGTGCCGTGGATCGCGCTGGTGTCGGTGGTGGCCTGGTTCGCCATGAATGACCTGGCCGATGCGAAAGCGTCGATGAGCGACCAGGCCGCGATCTTCACGCAGCCGCACAACTGGCTGATGTGCCTGTTGTATCTCGGCACCTTCGGCTCCTTCATCGGTTTTGCGGCGGGCTTTCCCCTGCTGATCAAGAGCCAGTTCCCGCAGGTGGACCCGCTGGCCTACGCCTGGCTGGGACCCCTGGTGGGCGCGCTGGCGCGGCCTTTCGGCGGCTGGCTGTCCGACAAGCTGGGCGGCGGGGTGGTCACGATGTGGAACTTTCTTGCGATGGCCGCCGCGGTGGTGGGCGTGCTGGTGTTCCTGCCCAAGGGCGTCGGCACGTGGGCGCTGCCGCTGGGACCCGAAGCGGGCAGTTTCACGGGGTTCTTCCTGATGTTCCTGGTGTTGTTCGTGACCACGGGCATCGGTAACGGATCGACCTTCCGGATGATTCCGGTCATCTTCAACACGCTGGCCCGGCGCCGTGCCGGACCCGGCGAGGCCGCGCAGGCCGCCGCGGTCAAGGAAGGCAACCTGCTCGGGGCGGCCGCGGTGGGCTTTGCCGGCGCCTTTGGCGCCTACGGCGGTTTCTTCATCCCCAAGAGCTACGGCAGCGCGATTGCGCTGACAGGCGGGCCCGAGGCGGCGCTGTGGATCTTCTCGGCCTTCTACCTCCTGTGCGTCGGGTTGACGTGGTGGTGCTATGCCCGCCGCGACGCCGGCATGCCCTGCTGACATTCCACGAGAAAAGACGAGAGCCATGAGCCATTTCCTCGATCGACTGACCCATTTCCGCCTGCCCAAGGAGTCCTTCTCGGGCAAGCATGGCCGGACCACCGGCGAAGACCGCACCTGGGAAGACGCCTACCGTGAACGCTGGGCCCACGACAAGATCGTGCGCAGCACGCATGGCGTGAACTGCACGGGTTCCTGTTCGTGGAAGATCTACGTGAAGGGCGGCATCGTCACCTGGGAGACGCAACAGACCGATTACCCCCGTACGCGTTGGGACATGCCCAACCACGAGCCCCGGGGTTGCGCGCGCGGCGCCAGCTATTCCTGGTATCTGTACAGCGCCAACCGCGTGAAGTACCCCATGGTGCGTGGCCGCCTGCTGGAGCGCTGGCGCGTGGCGCTGAAGGTGGCCAGGTCGCCGGTGGATGCGTGGGCGCTGATCGTCCAGGATGACGCCGCCCGGCGCGATTACCAGCAGGTCCGCGGCATGGGCGGCTTCGTGCGCAGCACGTGGGACGAAGTGAACCAGCTGATCGCGGCCGCCAACGTCTACACCATCAAGCAGCACGGCCCCGACCGCATCATCGGTTTCTCGCCGATTCCCGCGATGAGCATGGTGAGCTATGCGGCGGGCAGCCGCTACCTGAGCCTGTTGGGCGGCGTCTGCATGAGTTTTTACGATTGGTATTGCGACCTGCCGCCGGCCAGCCCGCAGGTATGGGGCGAACAGACCGACGTGCCGGAGTCGGCCGACTGGTACAACAGCCACTACATCATCGCCTGGGGTTCGAACGTGCCGCAGACGCGCACGCCGGACGCGCATTTTTTCACCGAGGTCCGCTACAAGGGCGCGAAGACCGTGGCGGTGACGCCCGACTACAGCGAGGTGGCCAAACTGGCGGACATCTGGCTGCATCCCAAGCAGGGCACGGACGCCGCCCTGGCCATGGCGATGGGGCACGTGGCCTTCAAGGAGTTCTATTTCGACCGCCGCAGCGCGTATTTCGACGACTATGCGCGCCGCTATACCGACCTGCCGATGCTGGTGCTGCTGAAGGAAAAGACGCTGGCCGACGGCAGCGTCGTGCAGGTCCCCGACCGCTATCTGCGCGCCAATGACCTGGACGGCAAGCTGGGCCAGGCCAACAACCCGGAATGGAAGACCCTGGCGCTGGACGCCACGGGGCGCGTGGTGCTGCCGCAGGGATCCATCGGTTTCCGCTGGGGCGCCGAGGGCCGCGAGGACGCGGCCAGGTGGAACCTGGAGAGCAAGGACGCGCGCGAGGGCGCGGCGGTGACGTTGCGGCTGTCCCTGCTGGAAGGCGAGGCGGGCGACCACGAGATCGTGGCTGTCGGCTTTCCCTACTTCGGCGGCATCGAGACGCCGAACTTCCCGGCCAATGCGCAGGGCAGCGACGTGAATGCCGCCCGCGTGCCGGCATGCCGGCTGGCGCTGGGCAATGGCGGCACGGCGCTGGTGGCCACGGTGTTCGACTTGCAGGCGGCGCAATACGGCATCGACCGGGGCCTGGGCAGCGGCGCGGCCAGCTACGACGACAACGCGCCCTATACGCCGGCATGGGCCGAGCAGATCACCGGGGTGCCGCGCCAGCAGATCGTGACGGTGGCCCGCGAGTTCGCGGCCAACGCGGACAAGACCCGCGGCAAGTCCATGGTGATCATCGGCGCAGCCATGAACCACTGGTATCACTGCGACATGAACTATCGCGGCGTCATCAACCTGCTGATGCTGTGCGGCTGCATCGGGCAAAGCGGTGGTGGCTGGTCGCATTACGTGGGACAGGAGAAGCTGCGGCCCCAGACCGGCTGGACCGCCCTGGCCTTCGCGCTGGACTGGTCGCGTCCGCCGCGCCAGCAGAACAGCACCAGCTTCTTCTATGCCCACACGGACCAGTGGCGCTACGAAAAGCTGGACATGTCCGAGATCGTGAGCCCGCTGGCCGACCGTGCGCAGTTCGGCGGCAGCATGATCGACTACAACGTGCGGGCCGAACGCATGGGCTGGCTGCCCAGCGCGCCGCAACTCAAGGCCAATCCGCTCGGGCTGGCCGCGCAAGCCGAGGCCGAGGGGGTGAGCCCGCGCGACTACGTCGCCCAGGCCCTGACGGACGGGCGGCTGAGCATGAGCTGCGAAGACCCGGACGCGCCCGAGAACTGGCCTCGCAACCTGTTCGTGTGGCGCAGCAACCTGCTGGGTTCCAGCGGCAAGGGGCACGAGTATTTCTGCAAGCACCTGCTTGGCACCGAGAACGGCGTGCAGGGCAAGGACCTGGGGCACGACGATGCCAAGCCGGCCGAGGTGGTCTGGCACGCCGAGGCGCCGCAAGGCAAGCTGGACCTGCTGGTGACGCTGGATTTCCGCATGAGCACCACCTGCCTCTACTCGGACGTCGTCCTGCCCACGGCCAGCTGGTACGAGAAGAACGATCTCAACACCAGCGACATGCACCCCTTCATCCACCCGCTGTCGGCGGCGGTGGACCCGGTATGGGAGTCGCGCAGCGACTGGGAGATATACAAGGGCTTCGCCAAGGCCTTCAGCGAGGTCTGCGTGGGCCATCTGGGCGTGGAGCGCGACGTGGTGCTGACGCCGCTGATGCACGACACGCCGCAGGAACTGGCCCAGCCCGACGGCGTGTCCGAATGGAAGAAGGGCCAGTGCGAACTGGTCCCGGGCAAGACCGCGCCGCAGGTCACCGTGGTCACGCGCGACTATCCCAACCTGTACAAGCAGTTCACCGCGCTGGGCCCGCTGATGGACAAGCTGGGCAATGGCGGCAAGGGCATCGGCTGGAAGACCGGCACCGAGGTCGAGCAACTGGGCCAGTTGAATGGCGTGGTGCGCGAGCCGGGCGTGTCCGAGGGACGCCCGCGCATCGTGAGCGACATCGACGCCTGCGAGACGATCCTGCTGCTGGCGCCCGAGACCAACGGTCACGTCGCGGTGAAGGCCTGGGAGGCGCTGTCGTCGATCACCGGGCGGGACCACAAGCACCTGGCGCTGTATCGCGAGGACGAGAAGATCCGCTATCGCGACATCCAGGCGCAGCCGCGCAAGATCATCAGTTCGCCGACCTGGAGCGGCATCGAGAGCGAGACCGTCAGCTACAACGCGGGCTACACCAACGTGCACGAGCTGATTCCTTGGCGCACGCTGACCGGACGGCAGCAGTTCTACCAGGACCATCCCTGGATGATCGCCTTCGGCGAAGGCTTCAGCAGCTACCGGCCGCCGGTGGACATGAAGGCGACCGCGGGCATGCAGGGCATCAAGCCCAACGGTCATCCCGAGATCCAGCTGAACTTCATCACGCCGCACCAGAAGTGGGGCATCCACAGCACGTACACCGACAACCTGCTGATGCTGACCTTGAACCGGGGCGGCCCGGTGGCCTGGATCAGCGAGGAGGACGCGCGGCGCGCCGGCATCGAGGACAACGACTGGATGGAGATGTTCAACCTGAACGGCGCCGTCGCCGTGCGCGCGGTGGTCAGCCAGCGGGTGAAGCCCGGCATGGTGATGATGTATCACGCGCAGGAAAAGATCATCAACACACCGGGCAGCGAAATCACCGGCGTGCGCGGCGGCATCCACAACTCGGTGACGCGCATCGTGCTCAAGCCGACGCACATGATCGGCGGGTATGCGCAGTACAGCTACGGGTTCAACTACTACGGCACGATCGGCACGAACCGCGATGAATTCGTGGTGGTGCGCAAGATGGCGAAGGTCGATTGGCTGGACACGCCACGCGGGGATCATCTGGCCCCGGTCTTCCAATCACAGGGCGAGAACCCCTGACGCGGGCGCCACAAGGAGCACACCATGAGAGTAAGAGCGCAGATCGGCATGGTCCTGAACCTGGACAAGTGCATCGGTTGCCACACCTGTAGCGTGACGTGCAAGAACGTCTGGACCAGCCGCCCGGGCGTGGAGTACGCGTGGTTCAACAACGTCGAAAGCAAGCCCGGCATCGGATATCCCAAGGAATGGGAGAACCAGGACAAGTGGAACGGCGGCTGGACGCGCAAGCCCGACGGCAGCATCGTGCCGCGCCAGGGCGGCAAGTGGCAGCTGCTGATGAAGATCTTCGCCAACCCGAACATGCCGGAGATCGACGACTACTACGAGCCGTTCACCTTCGACTACGAACACCTGCACACGGCGCGCGAGATGAAGGCCGCGCCGACCGCGCGCCCGCGCAGCCTGATCACCGGGCAGCGCATGGAGCGCATCGAGTGGGGGCCCAACTGGGAGGAGATCCTGGGCGGGGAATTCAGCAAGCGCTCGAAGGACAGCAATTTCGAGGACGTGCAGAAGGACATCTACGGGCAGTTCGAGAACACCTTCATGATGTACCTGCCTCGCCTGTGCGAGCATTGCCTGAACCCGGCCTGCGTGGCGAGCTGCCCCTCGGGCTCGATCTACAAGCGCGAGGAAGACGGCATCGTGCTGATCGACCAGGACAAGTGCCGCGGCTGGCGCATGTGCGTGTCGGGCTGTCCCTACAAGAAGATCTACTACAACTGGAAGAGCGGCAAGGCCGAGAAGTGCATCTTCTGCTATCCCCGCATCGAGGCCGGCCAGCCTACCGTGTGCTCCGAGACCTGCGTGGGCCGTATCCGCTACCTGGGCGTGCTGCTGTATGACGCCGACCGCATCGAGGCCGCCGCCAGCGTCGAAAAGGACCGCGACCTGTACGAGGCGCAGCTTGGCGTGTTCCTCGATCCGCATGACCCCGCGGTGATCGCCCAGGCGCGTCGCGATGGCGTGCCGGACAGCTGGCTGGAGGCTGCCCGCAACAGCCCGGTCTACAAGATGGCCGTGGACTGGCGCGTGGCGCTGCCGCTGCACCCCGAATACCGCACCATGCCGATGGTCTGGTACGTGCCGCCGCTTTCGCCCATCACCTCGGCCGGCAATGCCGGGCACCTGGGCGTGAACGGGGAACTGCCCGACGTGAAGCAGTTGCGCATCCCGGTGAAGTACCTGGCCAACCTGCTGACGGCCGGCGATACCGTGCCCGTGGTCCGGGCGCTGGAGCGCATGCTGGCGATGCGCGCCTACCAGCGCGGCAAGCACGTCGAAGGCGCGCCCAACGTGGCGGCGATCGACCAGGTCGGCCTGTCGGCCGCGCAGGTCGAGGACATGTACCACATCATGGCGATCGCCAATTATGAAGACCGCTTCGTGATCCCGACCGCGCACCGCGAGTATGCCGAGAACGCCTTCAACCTGCATGGCGGTTGCGGTTTCTCTTTCGGCAACGGTTGCAGCGAGGGCGTGACCGAGACCAGCCTCTTCGGCAGCGAGAAGAAGCGGACCATTCCCATCCAGGTGGACCTGTAGGAGAGACGCCATGACCTATCGCATTGCCTTTACCTTGCGCGCGCTGGCCCACCTGCTGCGCTACCCCGATGCCGCGATGCGCGGCCACCTGACCGATATCCACGCGGCGCTGAACGCCGAGCAGGCCATCGGCACGATACGCCGCAGCGAGCTGGATGCGTTGATGGACCGCCTGCTGGCCGAGGGCATGGATGCCGAGGCCGCCTATGTCGACCTGTTCGACCGCGGGCGCGGCACGGCGCTGCACCTGTTCGAGCACGTGCATGGAGACTCGCGCGATCGCGGCCCCGCCATGATCGACCTGGTGAAAACCTATGAACAGGCGGGGCTGCTGCTGGACCCGGCCGAGTTGCCCGATCACCTGACGGTCCTGCTGGAGTACGCCTCGACGCAGCCCACCCGCGAAGCGCGCGCCTTCATCGGCGAGTTCGCGCATATCCTGCGGGCCATCCTGGGGGCGCTGCAGAAGCGCGGCAGCGACTATGCCTGCGTGATTGCCGCCGTCCTGGATCTTTCCGGAGAATCCTCGCAGCCCTCCTCGGTGCAGGAGGATGCGCCGCTGGACGACACCTGGCAGGAGCCTCCCGTTTTCGGCGGCTGCAGCACCCAGGGGCAGGCCTCGCCCAAGCCGGGTTCACCCGCTGCGGCCCAGCCCGTCCACATCCTGCGCCGCCCGCCCGGCGCGGCGGCCTGATCCAAGGAGATTGCCATGCCGATCATCCTGCACAACTTCCTGTTCAACGTCTATCCGTACATCTGTCTCGCGGTGTTCCTGATGGGCAGCCTGGCGCGCTTCGACCGCGACCAGTACACCTGGAAAAGCGATTCCTCGCAGATGCTGCGCGCGCGCCAGCTGCGCTGGGGCAGCAACCTCTTCCACATCGGCATCCTGTTCCTGTTCGTGGGGCATACCGTCGGGCTGCTGACGCCCCACATCTTCTATGAGTGGCTGATCACTGCGCCGCAGAAGCAGATGCTGGCCATCGTGTCCGGCGGCGTGGCGGGCCTGGTGTGCTTCGTCGGACTGACGATGCTGCTGCACCGCCGCATGTTCGACCCGCGCATCCGGCTCACCAGCCACAAGACCGACCTGGCCATCCTGATCATCCTGTGGATCCAGCTGGTGCTCGGACTCGTCACGCTGCCGTTCTCGTATGCGCACCGCGCCGACGCCAGCGCGATGCTGATCCTGGCTGACTGGGCCCAGCACCTGGTCACGTTCCGCCCCGACGCCAGTGCCTTGATCGCCATCGACTGGCCTTTCAAGGTGCACATGGTGCTGGGCATGACGATCTTCCTGTTGTTCCCGTTCAGCCGGCTGGTGCATGTCTGGAGCGGCTTCGCGTCGCTGGCGTATGTGTTGCGGCCCTACCAGCTGGTGCGTTCGCGGCGCCTGAACCTGCCCCGCGCCCAGGATCCGGCGCGCCGCGAAGGAGGCCGCGCATGAACGCGCCGACGACATTCCCTTCCGTGCCCCTGGTCAACGGCGTGCCGCTGGCCACCGCCCAGGAGATCCTCGGTGAGGGCGACCTGCGCCAGCGCGCCTGTACCGAGCTGTTGCGCCAGGCCGCGATCGCGCAAGGCCTGCTGGCTGCCGACGATCCGCCGCCTGCGGCGGGCGCGATCAGCCAGGCGGCTGCCGACGCCATCGAGCGCCTGCTGGACGACGTCTTGCGCCTGCCAGAGCCGAGCG
Source organism: Orrella dioscoreae (assembly GCF_900089455.2). Classification (NCBI taxonomy): domain Bacteria; kingdom Pseudomonadati; phylum Pseudomonadota; class Betaproteobacteria; order Burkholderiales; family Alcaligenaceae; genus Orrella; species Orrella dioscoreae. Next base: position 4,215,781 of record NZ_LT907988.1, on the reverse strand, counting down.
AGGAGGCCTGCCGCCGCCATCATGCCGCGCATGCGGCGCGCTATGCCGTGGGTGAGCGCGTGCGGGCGCGCCACGTGCTGTTCGCCGTGACGCCGGGCGTGGACGTCAATGCCCTGCGCCAGCGCGCCGAGGCGTGCCTGCTCGACGTGCGCAACGCGACGCCGGCCGAACTGGCCGTGGGCGACCGCTTCGCCCAGGCTGCGGCGACGACCAGCAATTGCCCCTCCGGCAAGGAAGGCGGCATGCTGGGTTGGCTCAACAGCAACGAGTGCGCGCCGGAGTTTGCGCGCGAATTGTTCGGGCATGCCGAGGTCGGCGTGCTGCCCCGCCTGGTGCATAGCCGTTTCGGGTTCCATGTGGTCGAGGTGCTGGCGCGCGAGCCCGGTGACGTGCCGGCCTACGAGGTGGTGCGTGCGGCGGTTGTCCAGACGCTGCGCCAGCAGAGTTTCGCCACCGCGCTCACGCAATATCTCCGCGTGCTGGCAGGCGAGGCCACGGTATCGGGCGTGGACCTGGATGGAACGTCTTCGCCGCTGGTGCAATGAGCGGAAGCGCCGCCCCGGCACGCTATCATGGAGATCCTGCCCGCAAGTCACCAGCCTGACCGTCAGATGAACCGTTCGATCATTATCCGCGCCGGCACCGCAAGCCTTGCCAATCGCCATGGCGACGCCGCCCGCTGACGACGGGCGCTTGCTCGCGTCCCGGCCTCGGCGTCAACTGGCCGCCAAGATCGGCGCCATCGGCTGCGTGATCCTGCTGCTGGCGCTTTCCTCGATCGGCGTCACCCTCTGGGTCACGTGGCAGCTGGAAGGCGGCGCCGCGGCCGTGAACGAAGCCGGCCGCATGCGCATGCGAACCTGGCAGTTGGCCGCGGCGCTGGCCGCCAGCGACCACGCCTCGGTCCATGCCCTGCTCAGTCAATACGATGCCAGCCTGCAGCTGCTGCACGACGGCGATCCGGCGCGGCCCCTGGCCGTGCCGCGCGACGACGCGTCGCGCGAGGCATTGGCGGAGGTTGGCCGGCAGTGGCGCGGCCTGCGCCAGGAATGGGGGAGCGGCGCGGCGCCCGTCGCCGAACGCATCACCCGGCAGGCCGGCGACGCGGTGCGCACCATCGATCACCTGGTGTTCACCATCGAGCAGCAACTGGCCCGCTGGACCACGCTGCTCAACACTGCCCAGTTCGTGGTGATGGTGCTTGCCATCACCGCTGCGCTGGGGGTGCTCTATGCGGCGCAATTGCTGATCTTCTCGCCCTTGGCGCGCTTGCGCGAGGGGCTGGGCCGCGTCGAGAGCGGAGATTTGTCCGCGCGCGTGGCCGTGCTCAGCGACGATGAGTTCGGCGCGGTGGCAAAGGGGTTCAACCGCATGAGTGCGAGGCTGCAGGATCTCTACGCCAGCCTGGAACGCCGGGTGCGGGAGAAGACCCTGCACCTGGAAGCCGAGCGTGCCCGTCTGGCTGTGCTGTACGAAGGGGCCGCGCTGGCTGCGCGCGCCGGCACGCTGGAAGCGTTGGCCCAAGGCTTCGCCTCGCATACGCGGCGCGCGCTGCATGCGGATGCGTCCGTCGTGCGATGGGCGGATGAGCACACGCGCCGCTACATGATGCTGGCATCCGACGGGCTGCCGGCGCAACTGACGCAGGACGAGTATTGCCTGCCGGCGGGGGATTGCTTCTGCGGGCAGCCGCGCGAACGGGCGCAGACGCGCATGTTCGCCCTGAACGAGCTGCGTGTCGGCGTGTCGCCAGCGGGGCTGGATGCGAAGCAATGCCAGCGTGCCGGTTACGCCAGCGTCCTGAGCGCGCCGGTGAAGCTGCAGGATCGCGTCGTGGGGGAAATCGATCTGTTCTTCCTGGCGCCTACCGTGCTGGGCAAGGAGGACCGCGTGTTGCTGGATACGCTGGCCAGCCACCTGGCCGGCGCGATGGAGGGCTTGCGGGCCGACGCCTTGCGCCGCGAAGCCGCGGTAGCCGAAGAGCGCGGGTTGCTGGCGCGCGAATTGCACGACTCCATCGCCCAGAGCCTGTCCTTCCTCAAGATCCAGGCCTCCCTGCTGCGTGAAGAGGTCAAGCGCGCGCCCGGCGGCGCCACGACCGGCGTCCAGGGCACGCTGGCGGAGCTGGACGCCGGGATCAAGGAGAGCCTGTCGGACGTGCGCGAGCTGCTGCTGCATTTCCGCACCCGCACCAACAACGAGGACATCGCGCCCGCGCTGCGCACGACGCTGACCAAGTTCGAGCACCAGACCGGCCTGCAGACCGAGCTGGATATCCTGGGGGAGGGCATGGCCTTGCCGCCCGACGTCCAGATCCAGGTGTTGCACGTGATCCAGGAGGCGCTGTCCAATGTGCGCAAGCACGCCCGTGCAAGCCGCGTCTGGGTGGCGGTGCGGCAGTCCCCCCAATGGGTGATCACCGTGCGGGATGATGGCTGCGGCATGGACGCCACCCGCGGCGTCGACGAAACGCACGTGGGTCTGCGCATCATGCGCGAACGCGCTGCCGGGATCGGCGCCTCACTGGATATCTTGGCCGCGCCGGGGCACGGGACGTGCGTGACGCTCGTATTGCCGGCCTCCCTGCCCACGTCGGCGGGAAAATCGACGGAAGGAACCTGATCATGACGCAGACCGGGCGCGTGCGCCTGCTGGTGGTCGATGACCATACCCTTTTTCGCAGAGGCATCATGGCCTTGCTGGCCACCTGTCCGCAGCTGGAGGTGGTGGGCGAGGCGGCCGACGGCGGCGAGGCCTTGCGCCGTGCCGCCGCGTTGCAGCCCGACGTGATCCTGCTGGATCATCATCTGCCGGGCGTAACCGGCGTGGACGTGCTGCAGGGCCTGAAGCAGGCGGCGCCCGCCGCGCGCGTGCTGATGCTGACCGTGAGCGAGGATGCCGACACCATGACCGCCGCGCTGCAGGGGGGCGCAAGCGGCTACCTGCTGAAGACGGTGGATAGCGACGTGCTGGTCGGCGCCATCGAGCGCGTGGCGCGCGGACAGTCGACCGTCAGCCCGGAAATGACGGACAAGCTGGTCAGCGCGTTTCAATCCCTGCATGCGCAGGCGCCCGGCGCGCCGCCGCCCGCCGATCCGCTGGCAGTGCTTTCCAGCCGGGAGCTGGACATCCTGCGCGAGATCGCGGCGGGGGCGAGCAACAAGGAAATCGCGCGCACGCTGTCGATTGCCGAGGCCACGGTGAAGATCCACGTCCAGCACATCCTGCGCAAGCTGGGCCTGAATTCCCGGGTACAGGCCGCGGTGCTGCTGGTGGAGCGCGGCACGCCGCAGTGATTGCCGCGTATGCGGGTGTCAGGCGGTCCTGGCCGGCTCCCTGCCGCGCAGGCTGTCCTGCAGGAGCGCCAGCACGGCGCGACCGCTGTTATCCAGGCGGTTGCCCGCGAACAGCCCATACCGCACGCTCAGCCCCTTGCCATCCGCATTCGTGATGGGCAGCACCCGCATGGTGTCGGGGCGCACGCTTTCCGCTGTCAGCAGCGCCACGCCCAGCCCGTGCTCCACCGCGGTGGCTGGTCAGCGCCACGCGGAAGTCGCGGCCGGCGGCCGTCAGCGTTTCGAACATGATCCGCCGCCACGCGCAGGGCTCGGCATAGACGATGACGTCCAGCGGCCTGGCGGGGTCCGGCGTCTCGTCGATGGCGCAGGCCCAATGAAGGTCGACCATCCACGTGTCGACGGGCTCGGCGGCGAAGGCCGAGCACCCGCTGATGGCGATGTCCAGTGTGCCTTCCTGCCACGCATGCGCCAGCGCGTCGCCGTGGTCGATGACGATTTCCAGGTGCAGTTGCGGGCACGAGCGCCGCAGCCGGCCCAGCGCCGCCGGCAGCGCGGAGATCGCGACGTCTTCGGCCAGGCCCACGCGCACGCTGCCTGCCAGGGCGCGCTCCCCCAGCCTGGCGGCCGCCGCTTCGCCCAGCGCAAGAATCCGTTGGGCATAGCCCAGCAGCAATTCGCCGTCGGTCGTGGGCAGGACGCCGCGCCCGTTGCGGTGCAGCAGCCGTTTGCCCACCCGTTCCTCCAGCCGGCGGATCTGCGTGCTGAGCGCGGACTGCGCCCGGCCCGCCTGTTCCGCCGCGCGGCTGAGGCTGCCGTGCTGGCAGACGGCGACGAAAGTGCGCAGCAGTGCGGGGTCGAAGGCGTCAGATATCATGATTATGTTAAGTCTGGAATATTGGATATCAGTCTACCAATATGACTGTGCGATCCCTACCATGAGGGTCATGCGCAGGCGGACGGCGTCGTCCTCGCTGCGCCACCCCCGTTTGAAAGGAGCTGATGGATGAGTGCCAAGACCAATACCCGCATCGTTCTCGCCGCACGTCCCGACGGCGCGCCCAGGCCCGGCGATTTCCGCGTGGAGACCGCGCCCGTGCCGGCGCTGAAGGAAGGCGAGGTGCTGCTGGAAACGGTGTACCTGTCGCTGGACCCGTACATGCGCGGCCGCATGCGCGACCTGAAGTCCTATGCGCCGTCGCTGGCGCTGGGCGACGTGATCGTGGGCGGCACGGTGTCGCGTGTCGTCGCGTCGCGCCATGCCTTGTGGCACGAAGGCGACCTGGTGTCGGCCTATGCGGGCTGGCAGCGTTATGCGGTGTCCGATGGCCAGGGCCTGCGCAAGCTGGATCCGGCCGCCGCGCCGCCCTCCACCGCGCTTGGCGTGCTGGGCATGCCGGGGCTGACGGCATACTCCGGCCTGCGTGAGATCGGCAAGCCCAAGGCGGGCGAGACGGTGGTGGTGGCCGCGGCCAGCGGGGCGGTGGGCTCGGCTGTCGGGCAGATCGCGCGCATCCACGGCGCGCGCGCCGTGGGTATCGTGGGTGGCAAGGAGAAGGCCGAATTCGTGAAGAACGAACTCGGCTTCGATGTGGTGCTGGATCACCGCGCGCCGGACTTCGCGCAACAGCTGGCCCGCGCGTGCCCCGATGGCATCGACGTCTATTTCGAGAACGTTGGCGGCAAGGTATGGGATGCCGTCTTCCCGCTCCTGAACGATTTCGCGCGCGTGCCGGTGTGCGGCCTGATCGCGCATTACAACGATGCCAACGACCCCGACCAGGGCGTGGACAGGCTGCCCATCACGATGCGCGAGATCCTGAGCCGACGCCTGACGGTGCGCGGCTTCATCGTCTTCGACTTCGGCCTGGAAGAGGAATTCCTGAAAGCGGCCACGGCATGGGTGGCCGACGGTAGGCTGCGCTATCGCGAGGACGTAGTGGAGGGCCTGGAGAATGCGCCGCAGGCATTCATCGGACTGCTGGAAGGGAAGAACTTCGGCAAGCTGGTGGTGAAGGTGGGAGAGCTGTAGGGCGGAGGAACCCGGGGCGCGGCCGCGGCATCGCGCCCCACTGCCAATAACCCCACTGGCCACGCCGGAATGTAGTAGTGCGCGAGGATCCCTGCCGGGCCCCGCGCGCGCACGTGGACTGGCTGGATGCGCGCGGCGGCAAGGCTGCAGGGCCGCGCCGCGCCGTGACGGGTGCACGGCCGTCGTGCCGGTTTACTACTACATTCATCCAATTGACAATCATTCTCAATCCGTTTTCCGTTATGATCCGGTTCGACGCAAGGAATGATTGTGGTGAAAGTACCTGGAATGAAAGTCCCGGCTGCCTCGCTCGGGGCTTCTGTGTGCCTGGGTGTGCTGTGCGCGGCTAGCGCATTTGCCCAGGCGAGCCAGCCGGCCTCGTTGGGAACCATCACTGTCACGGGGCAGGCCGAGTCCGGCTACCAGCCCTTGCGGGCATCGCCGGCGATGCGCACGGATGCGCCGCTGCTCGACATTCCCCAGGCCGTGAACGTGGTCACAGAGACTGTGATCCGCGACCAGGCTGCACGTTCGCTGGACGATGTCCTGGGCAACATCAGCGGCATCACGCAAACCAATACCCTGGGCGGGACGCAGGATGCCTTCATCCGCCGCGGCTTCGGCCAGAATCGTGACAACGCCATCCTGACCAATGGCATGAAGACCGTGCTGCCGCGCAGCTTCAACGCCACCACGCAGCGCGTGGAGGTGATGAAGGGACCGGCCTCGACGCTCTTCGGCATCCAGGATCCGGGCGGCGCCATCAATGTGGTCACCAAGCGGCCCGAGCGCGTGTTCAGCGGCGAGGCCAGCGTGGGTGCCAGCAGCTTCGGCGGCGGCAACGGCATGGTCGACGTGACGGGGCCGATCGCGGGCACGTCGCTGGCGTATCGCCTCATCGGCAGCCACAACAACACGGAATACTGGCGCAACTTCGGCCGCAACAAGGAGTGGCTCTTCTCGCCCTCGCTCAGCTGGTTCGGCGAGCGCACGGTCGTGACGGCGTCGTACATGCGGCAGGGCTACAGCATTCCCTTCGACCGCGGCACCATCTGGGACATCGACGCGGGCGGCCCGATTCCGCTGGATCGCAAGATCCGCCTGGACGAGCCCTTCAACGTCACCGACGGGCACAGCGCGCTGACGACGCTGAATGTGTCGCACGAGCTGTCGCCGGATTGGCGGGTGACGTTCGACTATAGCTACAGCACCGACGACTACACCGACAACCAGGCCCGGGTGATGGCCTACAACGCCGCCACCGGCGCGGTGACGCGGCGCGTGGATGCGACGCGGGGCTCCAGCATGATCGGCCATGCCGCGCGGCTGGACCTGACTGGCACGGCCCGGCTGGGCGGCATGAAGCACGACCTGCTGATGGGCGCGGAATACGACTATCACCGCACGCTGCGCTCGGACATGATCCGTTGCCCGCAGGCAGTCAGCTTCAACATCAACCGCCCGGCGTATGGCTCGGTGCAGACCTGCAACCGTGTCGTGGCGACCGACAGCGACCAGTACGAACGCCTGCGTTCGCCATCGGTGTACTTCCAGGACGCCATCCACCTGAACGACCAGTGGATCGTGGTGGCGGGGGCGCGCTATCAGCAATACAAGCAGATTTCCGGCCGTGGCCGTCCCTTCGTGCTGAACACCGATACCTCGGGCAGCAAGTTCGTGCCGCGCGTGGGCGCCGTCTACAAGGCCACGCCGTCGACCTCCTTCTATGCCAACGTGGCCAAGAGCTTCCGGCCGCAGTCCTCGTTCTCCAGCTACATGGGCAACCTGCCGCCGGAAGAGGGCCTCACCTATGAAGTGGGCGCCAAGTGGGAGATGGCCCGGGGCCTGACGGCCAACCTGGCGGTCTACACGGCGGACAAGGAAAACGTCACGTACTTCGAGAACGTCAATGGCGTGATCGAGACGCGCGCCGCCGGCAAGGTGCGTTCGCGTGGCGTCGAGATGGACGTGTCGGGCCGCCTGACGGACCAGTGGAGCGTGATCGCGAGCTATGCCTTCACCGATGCGGTGGTGAAGGAAGACCCCGACTACTCCGGCAAGCAGCTGGCCAACGTGGCCCGCCACACCGCCTCGCTTTTCGCGATGTACGACTTCGGCGTGCTGGACAACGGCAACGGCTTCAAGCTGGGCGCGGGTGTGCGCGGCGTGTCCAAGCGCCCGGGCATCAACGACAATTCCTACTTCCTGCCTGGCTATGGCGTGGTGGATGCGATGGCGGCCTATACCTTCAACACCCGCAACCCGGTGACGGTGCAGCTGAACCTGCGCAACCTGTTCGACCGGACCTACTTCTCGTCCTCGCTGGGATCCAGCCGTTACGGCAATGCGTATGGCGAGCCCTTCAATGCCACGTTGTCTGCCAGCGTGCGATTCTGATGTCAGCGGCGGGACGTGACCGATAGCCATCATCCAGAAAGGACGCCTGCGCTGTCCGCGCAGGCGTTGTCCGCGGGCTACGGCGACCGCAATGTCGTGCAGGCTGCCACGCTGGCCTTCGACCCTGCGACGTTGACGGTGCTGCTGGGGCCCAACGGCTCGGGCAAGTCCACCCTGCTGGGCGCCCTGGCGCGTCTGCTGCGCCCGCAGGCCGGCGCGGCCCTGCTGCATGGCCAACCCATCCACCGCCTGCCCACGCGGGAGGTCGCCCGCCAATTGGGCATCCTGCCGCAAGCGCCCGCCTTGCCGGAAAGCATGACGGTGCTGGATCTCGTGTCCTTCGGGCGGCAGCCGCACCTGGGCGTGCTGCGCCAATGGCGCGACGCGGACACCCAGGCGGTCGATCGCGCCATGCGCCTGACGGGCACGCTGGCCTTCGCGGACCTGCCGGTGGACGGCCTGTCCGGCGGGCAGCGGCAACGCTGCTGGATCGCAATGGCGCTGGCGCAGGAGACCGGCATCATCCTGCTGGACGAGCCGACCACCTACCTGGACCTGAAGTACCAGGTGGAGATCATGGATCTGCTGCACAGCCTGGTGCACGAGCATGGCCGCACCCTGGTGGTGGTGCTGCATGACCTGAACCTGGCGCTGGCCTATGCCGACCGCCTGGTGCTGATGAAGGACGGCCGCATCCGCGCCGACCTGAAGGACCCCGCGGCCTGTACGGCGGACCTCGTGCAGGAGGTTTTCGATGTGGACGTGGTGGCGGTGCAGGGACCTTCTGGCATGGCGCGGCCGCTGTTCATGCCACGCCGGGCGGTGGGGCTGGGGAGCACGCCGTCGTGACGCCGCCGTCCGGGGGCATGCCGACGGGGCAGCGCGGGGCGGCCGCGTGGCGGCCCGCGCCCAGCCTGCTGTTGCTGCCCTTGCTGTTGCTGGCCGCGGGCCTGCTGCACCTGGCCGTGGGCGCCAAGACCATTCCGCTTGCGACGGTCGTCGACGCCTTGCTGCGTCCCGAGGCCGGCAATTTCGATCATCACGTGCTCTGGAACCTGCGCATGCCGCGCCTGGCGGGCGCATTGACCGTCGGCGCATCCCTGGGGCTGGCGGGCGCCTTGATCCAGGCCGTGACGCGCAACCCGCTGGGCGAACCGCAATTGCTGGGCTTGAATGCCGGGGCCGCGTTCGCGGTGGCGGCCACCACGGCCTTGTCGGTGCCCGTGCTGGCCGATCCGGCGATCCGGCCGCTGACGGCCGCCGTGGGCGGCGCGCTCCTGTTCGCCGCCGTGATGGGCATGGCGCGCGCCGGCCGCAGCGGCATGACGATCATCAAGCTGACGTTCTGCGGCATCGCGCTGTCGGCGTTCGTGTCGGCGTTGACGTCGGCGTTGCTGATCCTTGACGAGGACTCCCTGCAGGACCTGCGCATCTGGCTGGCGGGCGACCTAGCGGAGGCCGGCGCGGCAGTGATCCGCCACAGCCTCCCGGTGGCGCTGGCTGGCGCGTTGCTGGCGGCGCTGCTGTCGCGGCGCCTGCATACCCTGGCCCTGGGCGACAGCGCCGCGACGGGCCTGGGCACGCACGTGGCCCGCACACGTGCGGCGGGCCTGGCGGCTGCCGCGCTGCTGTGCGGGGCGGCGGTGTCCATCGCGGGGCCGCTGGGCTTCATCGGTCTGGTGGCGCCGCACATGGCGCGCCGCCTGGATGGCCGCCGGGCCCGCAGCCGCCTGCTGGCCGCGGCCGCTTGCGGGGCCTTGCTGGTGGTGTGCGCCGACATCGTGTCGCGCGTCGCCCTGGCGCCGCGCGAGCTCGCGACCGGTGTCGTGACCGCGCTGGTGGGGGTGCCCGTTTTCCTGGCGCTGGTGTTGAGGCGCCGCACATGAGCAGCCCGGCGCACGATGTCATGGCCGCGCACGGACGGCGGCAGCTGCGGCTGGGGCCGCTGCATTGCCTGGTGCGTCCGCGCGTGGCGGCCGCTTGCGGCTTGGCCTTGCTGGGGCTGTTGCTGGGCGCGTTGTGGGTGCTGCCCCAAGGCCTGTACGAAACGCAGCTGTCCAGCCTGTGGCGCAGCACCGACCCCATGCAGCGCATGGTCTGGCTGGATATCCGCCTGCCGCGCGTGCTGACCGCCTTGCTGGCGGGCGGCATGCTGGGAGTGGCGGGCGCTGCCATGCAGACGCTGGCGCGCAACGGCCTGGCGGACCCCGGTCTGGTGGGCATCAAGGAGGGCGCGGCGGTGGCGGTGGTGGGCATGGCCGTTTTCTTTCCCGATGTCGGCGCCGCCTGGCGGTCGGTGGCGGGCCTGCTGGGCGGCCTGTGCGTGGCGAGCGTGGTGGTCGCCTTGTCACGCGACCTGTCCAAGGTGCGTTTCATCCTGGTGGGCATCGGCGTGTCATGGTTGCTGCATGGCGTGATCGCCTGCTTCATGACGCTGGCCGACATCAAGGACGTGCAGACCGCGCTGGTCTGGATGGCGGGCAGCCTGCATGCCGCTGCCTGGGAGACCTTCTGGCCTGCGCTGTGCTGGGCCGTTGTCGGGGCTGGCCTGCTGGCCGTGGGCGCGCGCGGCGCTGGCACCCTGGTGCTGGGCGCGCCCGCCGCGGCCGGCCTGGGCGTTGCCTTGAAGCGGGCATCCGCGCTGTATTTCGTGGGCGCCTGCGTGCTGACGGCCGCCGCCGTGGCGGCGGTGGGCAGCCTGGGCTTTGTCGGCCTCATCGCGCCCCACCTGGCGCGCCTGACCCTGCGCGGCCGGCAGGCCGCCCTGCTGACGGGCAGCGTGCTGTACGGCGCGGGGCTGGTGCTGCTGGCCGACAGCCTGGGGCGCCTGGTCTTCGCGCCCTTGCAGATCCCGGCCGGCGTGGTGATGGCCGTGGTGGGCGTGCCCTTCCTGCTGGCGTTGCTGTGGCGGCGCCGCGATCAACTTTGAGGAATCCGTTCGAATGATCCACCGATCCTGCCTGATGGCCTTGGGCCTGCTGTTTGCCAGCGTGGCGCTGAGCCCGGCGCTGGCGCAGACCCGGCCCTATACCGATGACACCGGCCGCGTCGTGGCGGTGCCCGAAAAGCCTCGCCGCATCGTGGCCATGCATGACCTGGACATCACCATTCCCCTGCTGGAGCTGGGCGTCGTGCCGGTGGCCAGCCATGGCCGCCAGGCCCTGGATGGCAGCCGCTTCATGCGGTCCAGCGCAAGACTGACGGGCATCGACTTCGACAATTCGCCCATCACCTTCCTGGGGGCGACCGACGTGAACATCGAGGCGGTGGCCGCCGCCAAGCCCGACCTCATCATCACCGGCCCCAGCCGCACGCTGCCGGTGCAGCAGCTGGCCAAGGTGGCGCCCACCGTGGTGGTCGACAACCTGCAGGGTGGCGCGCCGCATATCTATCGGCGGCTGGCGGAACTGACGGGCACGCAGGACCGCCTTGCCATCCTGGACCGCCGCTACCAGGCGCAACTGGAAGAACTCAAGCACGTGGTGGGCGATCCCTCCCGCGTCACGGTGGCGGTGTTCCAGGCCCAGAACGGCAAGATCGGCGTGTATCACACCTATCGCTCGCTGGGCCGGGTGCTGCGCGACGCGGGCTTCCGTTTTCCCGCCTTGATCGACGGCATTCCAGAAAACGGCCGCATCGAGGTCAGCGCCGAGCGCTTGCCCGAGCTCGAAGCGGACTTTGTCTTCGATACCTACCGTTCCGACAAGGGCGGCGTGCCGCAGGACGAGATCGCGGCGATGGAGAAGCTGATGCCCGGCTATTGCCAGTTCCTGAAGGCATGCCGCGAAGGGCGTTACATCCTGGTGGCGCGCGAAGAGGCGATCTCGAATTCCTATGCCGCGCTCAGCCTGATGACGTCGCTGGTGCAATCGCACCTGACGGGCAGGCCGCTGCCCGGCGCCGCGAAGGGGAAGTGAGATGACGGCATCCATCGAGACAGCCGGCGGGACAGGCATCGTCGCGGGCTCGGCGTCGCTGGCGCCGCTGGTCCAGCACCTGAACCGCGCCTTCCATGCGCGCCATCCCGAGTGGCCGTTCACGCCGAGCCTGGCGGGCGCGGCGCAGGGCCTGGCCAGCCTGATCCACGGCCGCGCGGCGCTCAGCCTGCAGCGCCGGGAGATCAGCGACGAGGAATCCGTGCCGTATTTCAAGGGCGTGGGGCATCGCCCGCGCGGTGTGCGTGTCGCGCTGGCCGGCCCTGAGGCGCCCGATGACGAGGTGGGCGCGGTGGCGCTGTTCGTGCATGCGGACAATCCGCTGGCGTCGCTGGACTTGGCGCAGGCCGCGCGCGTGTTCACGGAGGGACACGCCGATGGCGACTGCGTGACCTGGGGGCAGTTGAGCGTGCGCGACGCCGCATGGCAGTCCCGCGTGATCCGGCCCCTGTTGCGGGAAGAAGGTTCCGCGCTGGGCACGCATTTGCGCCGTCATGCGCTGGGTGGACGCGGCTGGACGGCGGGTTGCGGGCAGTTCGACACCACGCGGGAGATGCTGCTGGCCCTGGCTGGCGAGCCGTCGGGCATTGCCTTCGCGCCGCTAGGCGTTGCCGGGAGCGTGCCGGGCATCCGGCCGCTGGCGTTGTCCGTGGAGCCGTCCGCGCCGCCCGTGGCGTGCAGCGCGGCCACGATTGCCGACGGCAGCTACCCGCTGGCAGGCGGCATCACCCTGTATGTCCGTCCGCATGAGCGCGGCGGCCTGACGCCGCAGGCGCGCGTGTATGCCGAGTTCGTCCTGTCGAAGGAAGGGCAGCAGGCCATCGCCCAGGCGGCCTCCGGTTACCTGCCGCTGGACCCGGGCAGCCTGCACGCCGCCCGGACCGCGCTGCTGTCATTGATCGAGGAGAAGGCCTGATGCTTCCGCAAGAAGACAGGGACGGCGTCGGGCACGAAGCCTTCGTGCCGCCCGCCTACGCGCCCGCGCCGCTGGACCTGCCCCATGAACTGGCCGCCAGCGGCTGGTCCGACGGCGTGTTGCCGCTCATCGGCAACGACGGCATGGACACCGTCATCGGACCTTTGTGCGACCTGTTCTGCCAGGCTTATCCGGGCCTGAGCTTCACGCTGTCGTTGCGGGGATCGGCCACGGCCATGCCCGCCCTGGTGGCGGGGGCGAGCTGGTTCGCGCCGATGTCGCGCGACCCGTGGACCGAGGACACGCTGGCCTATCGCCGTGTGCGCGGCCACGACCCCTGGGCGCTGCGCCTGGGCTACACCGGCCACGGCCCGCGGACGTCGGGGCGCACGCCGCCCGCCATGTACGTGCACGCCAGCAATCCCCTGGCGGGCGCCACGTTGGCGCAACTGGCGCGGGTCTTCACGCGCGGGGCGGCTGACGGCGAGCTTTCCACCTGGGGCCAGTTGGGGCTGGAGGGCGCCTGGCGCGCGCGGCGCATCCATGTCTATGGCATGCGGGACACCAAATATGCGCGCGGGCTGCGCCACCGGCATTTCGCGGGCCTGCCTTACGCGGCGCGCTACGAGGCGTTGCCGAGCCGCGAGGACGTGATCCGCGCCGTGGCGCAGGATCCCTATGGTATCGGCGCGGTCGGCTGGGTACAGGCGGCATCGATCAGCGACCAGGTGCGCGTGCTGGCCCTGGCGGGCGAGCCGGGCCGGCCTTTCGAGACCCCGGACCTGGCGACCATCGCGTCGGGGGGCTATCCGCTGAAGGCCTGGGTGTCGCTGTTCCTGGATCTTGCACCAGGGCAGGCCGTGCCCGCGCTGCTGCGGGAGTTCGGGCGGCTGGCCTTGTCGCGGGAAGGCCAGCGCATCATCGCGGCGCGCACGCATGAAGACGAGGGCTATGTGCCGCTGTGCGAGCGGGATTGGCGCGCGCAGCTGCGGCGCCTGGGCTGACGTGCGCCGCGCGGGGATGTATCGTCTGTGGCCAGACAGATGAGGGAGAAACGCATGGAGACCGTGCCCGGCCAGCTGGACCGTTTTGGCGACCGCCTGCGCGCCAGGCGTGCCCGCCTGTCGGCGCGCATGCGGCTGGTGGCGGACTTCATCGACCAGAACCGAGCCTCGGCGGTCTCCCTCTCGGCCATCGAGCTCGCCAAGGAGATCGGCGTCTCCGACGCCACCGTCATCCGCACCGTGCAGGCGCTGGGCTTCGAGGGCCTGGTCGAACTGAAGGCCACGCTGGCCAGCGCGATGGGCGAGCGCGACATCATCTCCATCAAGATGGCGGCCACGCTGGGCGGCGTGCAGCAGGATGCCGAGCACGCCATGGACTACGTCATCCAGGAGCATCGGCATGCGCTGGACCATCTGGACCTGCCGGAGAACCGCCGCGCCGTGGCGCGCGCGGTGGCGGTGCTGGGCCAGGCGCAGCGCATCGCGGTCTTCGGCATTGGCGCGTCGGGCCTGCTGGCCGATTACGCGGTGCGACTGTTCGCGCGCAACGGCAAGCCGGCCTATGCGCTGAACCGCACGGGCATCGCCCTGGCCGAACAGTTGCTGGAAATGTCGCCGGGCGATGCCCTGATCGTGATGGTGCAGCAGAACATCCATCGCGAGGTGGCGGTGACGCTGCAGGAGGCGGCGCGGCTGGACGTGCCGGTGATCGTGGTGACCGGCCAGCGCCGGCGCGCGCTGTCCAGCCAGTGCGATGAAGTCATCATCGTGCCGCGCGCCAGCGCGGGCGACGCGCCTTTGCACGGCCCCACCCTGGCCTGCCTGGAAATGCTCATGCTGGGCGTGGCGGCCCTGACCGCCGAAAGCTCGCTGGATTCGATGGCGCGCCTGGTCTCGCTGCGCAAGGCGCTGCGCGGGGGCAAGTAGGCGGGCGTTTGTCCATCCCCCTGCTTGCCCAGGCTGCCCTGGGATGGCGCCGGTTCAGCCGATGCGGGCCAGCGCGGCGCCAGCGGCCAGCGTGCTGCCGGTCTCGGCCTGGCGCGTCAGGCGGCCGGCACGATGGGCCAGCACCTGCATCTCCATCTTCATGGCTTCCATCACGGCAATGAGGTCGCCCTCGGCGACTTCCGCGCCATCCTCCACCTTCCAGGCCTGCAGCGTGCCGGCGATCGGCGCGGCGACAGACGCGGCGTCGGCCGACTGGCCGGCCTCGGGGTCCCCGCCTGTTGCCGCGCCGGCGCCTGCCGACAGCGCGCGCAGCAGCAGCGCGGGCAGGCCCAGGCTCACGCGGCGGCCATCGATTTCGATGGCGGTGCGTTGCAGCGGTTCGGCGGATACCGGCACGGCGCGTGCGGCGGCCGCCAGGGTGTTGGCGAAGTCGGTCTCGATCCAGCGGGTATGGACCTTGAAGTCGTCGCCGGTGAAATCAGGGTGGCGCAGCACTTCGCGGTGGAAGGGCAGCACGGTGGCCACGCCTTCGATGCGGAACTCGGCCAGGGCACGGCGCGCACGGGCCACCGCCTGTTCGCGGGTGGCGCCCGTGACGATCAGCTTGGCCATCAGCGAGTCGAAGTTGCCCGGCACGACCGAGCCCGACACGACGCCGGTATCGACGCGCACGCCAGGGCCGCCTGGCGCTTCGAAGACATCGACGGGGCCGGGCGCGGGCAGGAAGCCGCGGCCGACATCCTCGGCATTGATGCGGAATTCGATGGCGTGCCCGAGCGGGGCCGGCGTTTCGGTGATCGACAGCGGCAGGCCGTCGGCCACGCGCAACTGCTCGACGACCAGGTCCAGGCCGGCGGTTTCCTCGGTGACGGGGTGCTCCACCTGCAGGCGGGTGTTCACCTCCAGAAAAGAAATCGCGCCGGTGTTGCTGAGCAGGAATTCGACGGTGCCGGCGCCGACGTAGCCCGCACGCGCGCAGACGTCATGGGCGGCGGTGTGGATGCGCTCGCGTTGCGCGTCGGTCAGGAAGGGCGCGGGCGCTTCCTCCACCAGCTTCTGGTTGCGGCGTTGCAGTGAGCAGTCGCGCGTGCCCAGCACGACGACCTTGCCATGCGTGTCGGCGATGACCTGCGCTTCGACGTGGCGCGGGCGGTCCAGGAACTGCTCGACGAAACACTCGCCGCGGCCGAAGGCCACGGTGGCTTCGCGCACGGCGGATTCGTACAGCTCGGCCACCTCTTCCATTTTCCAGGCCACCTTCAGGCCGCGTCCGCCGCCGCCGAAGGCGGCCTTGATGGCGATGGGCAGGCCGTGCAGCTCGGCGAAGGCGACGACCTGCTCGGCGTTCTGCACCGGGCCGGGCGTGCCGGCGACCAGCGGGGCGCCGGCTTCCATGGCGATGCGGCGCGCCTGCACCTTGTCGCCCAGCTGTTCGATGGCTTCAGGAGGCGGTCCGATCCAGGTCAGGCCGGCGTCGATGACGGCGCGCGCGAAGCCCGCGTTCTCGGACAGGAAGCCGTAGCCGGGGTGGACCGCGTCGGCGCCGCTGCGGCGGGCCACGTCCAGCAGCTTCTCGATGTTCAGGTAGGTGTCGGCGGGCTTGTGGCCATCCAGGCCCCAGGCTTCGTCGGCCAGGCGGGCGTGCAGGGCGTCGATGTCGGGGTCGGCGTAGACCGCCACGGATTGCACGCCGTAGTCGGCGCAGGCACGGATGACGCGGACGGCGATTTCGCCTCGGTTGGCGATCAGGACTTTTTTCATCTTGCGCAGCTTCTTGCAGTCGATTCGGTTGTCAGGCACGGCCGTGCCGGGGAGAGCGGGGCAGCCAGGTGGGTCACGCCTGGGCGGGGGCGGTCCACTCGGCGAACGGCTTGATGGGGTTGAAACGCACCCGGGCACCCACCGGAATCTGGCCGGCCAGGTCCAGGTGATACGGCGCCACGCAGGCGATGACCGGATAGCCGCCGGTCAGGGGGTGGTCAGCCAGGAACAGCACCGGCTGCCCGCTGGGCGGCACCTGGATCGCGCCGGTCGGCGTGCCTTCGCTGGGCAGTTCGCCTTCGACGGCACGGGCCAGCGATTGCTCGCCCGACAGGCGCACGCCCACGCGGTTCGATTGCGGGGTGACGAGCCAGTCCTGTTCGCAGAGCGTTTGCACGGCGTCTGCCGTGAACCAGTCGGTGCGTGGGCCCATGCTGATGTCCAGCACGACGGTCTCGCCGGCCACGGGCAGCGTGGGGACGCCGCAGGCGGCATCCTGCACGATGGCGCCCCGCGTGACGGGATTGACCGCCAGGCGGTCGCCGGCAGCCAGCGCGGCCGGGCCGACGTTCGCCAGCGTGTCGGTGGAGCGGCTGCCCAGGACGGGCGCCACCTGCCAGCCACCGCGTACCGCCACATAGGCGCGGGCGCCGGCCCGAGGCACGCCCAGCGTCAGGCGGTCGCCGGCCGACAGGGCAAGCGGCTGGTTGCAGGCCAGCGTGAAGGTGCGTCCGGTGTCGTCCTTGAGCGTCACCGGCACGTCGGCACCGGTGATGGCGACCACGGCGTCGCCGTGGCTGCGCAGTTGCAGCCCGCCGCCCACGGTCTCCAGGCACGCCTCATCCGAGGTGTTGCCGACGAGCTGGTTGGCGCGCCGCAGCGACTGGCGGTCCATGGCGCCCGAGGCAGAGACGCCCTGGCCAGCCTGGCCGGGACGGCCCAGGTCCTGCGTCAGGGTCTGCAGGCCGGGAGAGACGATTTCGATCTCGACGCCCGACGCTGCGGCGGCCGGTGCTGCGGCGGCCGATGCCGTGGCGACCGGTGCTGCTGGCGTGGCCGAGGCCTGCGCGGCGGCGGGCGCCTTCCTCGCGGGCCGCACGCGCTGGTCGACGAAGCGCACGCGGTCACCGGGTTGCAGCAGCGCAGGCGGCTGGCGGTCGATGTCCCACATGGCTTCCGGCGTGATGCCGATGATCTGCCAGCCGCCGGGGCTGGCTTGCGGATAGACGCCGCTGAAGGTGCCGGCCAGGCCGACCGCGCCAGCGGGAATGCGGGTGCGCGGTGTCTTGCGGCGCGGCACGTTCAGCAGCGGGTCGCCGCCCGTCAGATAGGCGAAGCCGGGCGCGAAGCCCGTGAACGCCACGGTGTACTCGCTGCCGGTGTGGCGCTGCACGACCTCCCGCGGGCTCACGCCCAGCAGTTGCGCGACTTCGGCCAGGTCCTCGCCTTCATAGTCGACCGGGATCTCGATGAGACGGCTTGCGCGCTCGACGCGCACCGTCACGTCGCGCGTGGCCATGGCGGCCACGGCCTGTTCCGCCGACAGGCGCAGCGGATCGAAGGACACCAGCAGGGTGCGGGCGGCGGGTACCAGTTCCAGCACGCCGGCGACGGGATCGCGTTGCAGCGACTCGAGCAGCGCCAGCGTCTGGTCCAGGTCGGCCAGCTCGACCAGGAGGGAGTGGGTGTTGACGGGAAGGAAGCGCAAGACTGAAGCCTCGTTGGGAATCCGTTAGACGTGGTAGGTCGAGTCCGCCACGTCGGTGATGAACATGTGGCCGGGCGCATGGGTGACGGCGAAGGGCACGCCGGAAGCCATGACGGCGGCTTGCGGGGTGACGCCGCAGGCCCAGAACACGGGGATCTCGCCCGGTTCGATCCGCACGGCGTCGCCGAAATCAGGGCGGCCGATGTCGGCGATGCCCAGCGCGGCGGGGTCGCCCACGTGCACGGGCGCGCCGTGGACCGAGGGGTAGCGGCCGCTGATGGTGGCGGCGTCGGCCACGCGGTGCGCGGGGATCGGGCGCATCGAGACGACCATCTCGCCCTGGAAGCGTCCGGCCGGACGGCAGGCCTTGTTGCTGCGGTACATGGGCACGTTGCTGCCGTCGGCGATGTGGCGGATCTCGATGCCGGCCTCCTGCAGCGGGGTCTCGAACGTGAAGCTGCAGCCGATCAGGAAGGTGACGAGGTCGCCGTGCTCTTCCCACAGGGCCGTCGCGTCGGCCACTTCCTCGGCCAGCTTGCCGTCGCGCCAGACGCGGTAGAGCGGGATGTCCGTGCGCAGGTCGGCGTCCGGGGCCAGCACGGTGCGCGGCGAGCCGGCGTCGCTGACGTCGAGGACCGGGCAGGCCTTGGGATTGCGTTGCGCATAGAGCAGGAAGTCGTAGGCCCAGTCGCGCGGCAGGGCGATCATGTTGGCTTGCGTCATGCCGGGGGCGACGCCCGCCGTGGGCGCGACCTTGCCGGCACGGTATTGGGCGCGCGCGGCGCGCGCCGCGGCGATGGCCGCCTGCTGCGCCTGCTGGAGCGGGTTGAGCGAGGGCGTCATGTTTCTTTCTCCTGTTCGGACGTCGGTCTTCAGGTGTCAGGCGAAGGCGCGCAGCGTGACGCCCGCCTGTTCCAGCGTGCGGCGGACTTCGACGGCCATGGCCACCGCGCCAGGGCTGTCGCCATGCACGCAAATCGAATCCGCGCGCACGCGGGCCAGGCTGCCGTCCACGGCTTCGACCACGCCTTCGGTCACCAGCCTGAGCATGCGGCGCGCCACCCGTTCGGGATCGTGCAGCACGGCGCCGGGCTCGCGGCGCGAGACCAGCGTGCCTTGCGGCGTGTAGCCTCGGTCGGCGAAGGCTTCGGCCACGACGCGCAGGCCGGCCGCTTCGGCCCAGCCCGCCAGCGGCGAGCCGGCCAGCACCACCAGCGCAAGGCTGGGGTCGATGGCCTGGATCGCCGTGATGACGTCGCGCGCCTGGCGCGCGTCCTGGGCGATGGTGTTGTAGAGCGCGCCGTGCGGCTTCACGTAGCGGACCGTCGTGCCGGCCGCGGCGGCCAGGCCTTGCAGCGCGCCGATCTGGTAGACGATGTCCGCGACGAGGTCGGCGCTGGCGACATCCATGTTGCGCCGGCCGAAGCCGGCCAGGTCGGGATAGGCGACGTGCGCGCCCACCGACACGCCCTGCGCGGCGGCGGCCTTGAGCGTGGCCAGGATGCCGGCGGGGTCGCCCGCGTGGAAACCGCAGGCCACGTTGGCGCTGGTGACGATGCCGAGCATGGTGGCGTCGTCGCCCATGGCCCAGGCGCCGAAACTCTCGCCCAGGTCGCTGTTCAGGTCGATGCTGCGCATGCGCGTTTCCTCCTTACAGGCCCAGGAAGGCGAAGATGGGGCCGATCGACTTGTAGCCCATGTACCAGGTCAGCGCGCAGGTCAGCGCGCCCAGCACCAACAGCCAGGTCGGCGTGCGGTGGCCTTCCATCAGGTCAGGGCGAGCCCAGCCCACATATACGAAGATCGTCAAGCCCAGCGGCAGGATCAGGCCGTTGAAGCCGCCGGCGAAGACCAGCAGCGCGGCGGGCGCTGTGCCCAAGGCGAGGAAGACAGCCAGCGACACGGCGATGAAGATCACGGTGGCGCGATTGCGGCCAGTCTCGGTCAGCTTCTGGTTGAAGACGGTGATGAAGGAGATCGAGGTATAGGCCGCGCCGATCACGCTGGTGATGGCGGCGGCCCAGAGGATGAGGCCGAAGGCGCGCAGGCCGAATTCACCGGCTGCGATCTGGAAAGCCTGGGCAGCCGGATTGGCCGTCTTGCCGGAGATGTCGATGGCGGCGCCGCTGGCGACCACGCCCAGGACTGCCAGGAACAGGATATAGCGCATGAGGCCGGTGACGGCGATGCCGTTCAGCGCGCCCTTGGTCACTGCGCCCAGGTTCTCCGTGCCTGTGAGGCCCTTGTCCAGCAGGCGGTGGGCGCCGGCATAGGTGATGTATCCGCCCACGGTACCGCCAACGATGGTGGTGATGGTGGCGAAGTTGATGGTGTCGGGCCATACGGTCTGGCGCAGGGCCTCGCCCAGGGGGGGATTCGAGGCGAAAGCGACGAAGAGGGTCAGGCCGATCATCAGCAGGCCCAACACGATGATGAGGCGATCGATCGCCACGCCCGCGCGGCGGGACAGGAAAATGCCGATGGCGATCGCAGCGCTCAGCGCGCCGCCCCATTTCACGTCCAGGCCCATCAAGGCATTCAGGCCCAGGCCGGCGCCGGCGATGTTGCCGATGTTGAAGACCAGGCCGCCGAAGATGACCAGCACGGCCAGCACATAGCCGCTGCCCGGCAATGCCGCGTTGGCGACATCCGAGGCACGCATGCGCGACAGCGTCACGACGCGCCAGATATTCAGCTGCACCACGAAGTCGATCAGGATCGACGCCAGGATGCCGAAGGCAAAGGCGGCGCCCATGGTGGCGGTGAAGGTGGCGGTCTGGGTGATGAAGCCCGGGCCGATGGCCGAGGTGGCCATCAGGAAGACGGCGGCCAGCAGGGAGTTGCGGCGGTTCTTGACGGCGTCGGTCGCGGACGCGGCCAAGGAGGAGGAGTCGCTCATGGGCGTGATCTTCTTGAGGAGTTGGGAGCAGGGCGGTGCTTGGCCGCCCTGGCGGCTGCGCGGATTGACCAATCGTGGTGCTGTTGCCCAATGGGATGGCATTGAGCATACAAAACCAATAAATTGTTCAACAATTGTGGCAATTTTGACCTATAACAAAGCAGGGTGGTCCTAGTAATTACCCGAACTTTGTCCAGCAGGGAGTGGCTGATATAGTGCGGCGACGGCAGGATTGCCAGACAGGCCCTGGCCGTCAGGGCTGTGGTGGCGCGCCTTTCGCCCTGTCCCTATTTTCATGGCCGACCCTCATCTTCCCGCCTCGCTCAGTGAGCGCGTAGCCGAACAGATCCGTCAACGCATCGTCGAGGGCGGCTTCCTGCCCGGCCAGCGCCTGTCCGAGCAGGCGCTCAGCACCGACCTGAACATCTCGCGCAACACCCTGCGCGAGGTCTTCCGCGTGCTGACCAAGGACGGCCTGCTGCGGCACGAGCCCAATCGGGGCGTGTTCGTGGCGATTCCGAGCATCGCGGCCATCATCGACATCTATCGGGTGCGGCGCCTGATCGAGTGCCAGGCGCTGGCCCAGGCCTACCCGCGCCATCCGGCCAAGCAGCGCATGCGCAATGCGGTCGAGCAGGCCCTGCGCGCGCGGGATGCCAGCGACTGGATGGCAGTGGGGACGGCCAACATGGCGTTCCATGCGGCCATCGTGGAGCTGGCCGACAGCGAGCGGCTGAACCTGCTGTTCGCGCAGGTGCAGGCCGAGTTGCGGCTGGCCTTCGGCCTGCTGCGTGATCCCGAGTTCCTGCATGCGCCCTATGTGGACATGAACCGGAACATCGTGGGACTCGCCGAGGCTGGCGAATTCGTCAAGGCGTCGGAGACCCTGAACGAATACCTCGTCCATTCCGAGCGGATCGTGCTGGCGGTGTATGCGCGCCGGCTGGCGGACGGGTCGCTGGGCGCGGCTTGAGTGAAGGCACCGGCACGTGCCGGTGCTTCGGCAGCGCGGTGATCAGTACTTGCGGACCCGCACGATGACCCCCGGCCGTGCTTCGAAGCGCGGCACGGTCTGGTTCTGCAGCGCCTTGCCCTGGGCGTCCCAGACCAGCGTCTCCATGGGAAATTCTTCCTTGCGCGTCATGGCGTCGATCTGCTTGACGATGACCTTGTCCGCGCCTTCCACCTCGGGATTCCAGGCATAGGCGCCGATCTCGCCGTACCAGATGGCCGGCGCGCCCGGGTCCAGGCGGCGGTCAGGGCACATCACGAACCCACGCTCGCGCAGCACGCGCAGGGCGCCCACCGGCACCTGGCGCACGGTCGGCGTGGTACGGTCCTTGCTGTGGCCGGGGCAGACATCGGCGCTCAGCGCGATGGCGCCTTCGGTGATCTCGCGGTCGGATTGCGCGAACGCGCTCGAGGCGATACACAGCGCCAGTGCGCCGGAGAGACGGGCAAGCGGGTGGCGGGGGAACATGATGCGTCGGACTCCTTCCAAGGCTGCGAGCGGGGCAAGCGGGCGCTTGCGACGCGCCAAACGATACCCGGCGAGCACGTCATCTCGCGCGGTTCTTGCCGCTGTTCACAATTCTCGGAAAACCGTTACAGTCCGACGTCCCCGGCGCAGCCTGGGGGCGAGATGTCTTCCTGTTGAATGGGGCCGCACGTGTTTCATCTTTATGCCGGGATCATTGCCCTGTACGTGATCCTGAGGTTCGTCCGGCCCCTGCCTTGGGGCAGGACCGCCAAGGTGCTGTTGTCGGCGTTGATCGTCGTCGGCGCGGAACACCACGTCGTGACCCGCAATGTCTTCGGCTCCATGGCGTCGCCCGAAGTGCCGGGCTGGCTGCTGATGGGCCTGGGCTGGGCCACCGGCACGCTGGTGGTGTTCGGCCTCTTGCTCATCCTGTCCGACCTGCTGGGCTGCCTGTCGCGGCGGGTGTCGCCGCGCGCCAGCCGCGTGCTGCTGGCGCCCTCGGGCTGGCGTTGCGGCCTGCTCGTGCTGGCAGCCTGCCTGGGCGCGCTGGGCGTGCGCGAAGCCGTGCGCGTGCCGCCGGTGAAGACAGTCGAAGTCGCCATCCCCGGCTGGCCGCAGGCGCTGGACGGCCTGCGCATCGCGCAACTGACCGACCTGCACGCCAGCCGCCTGCTGGATGCGCGCTGGATGGAACAGGTCGTTGCCCGCAGCAATGCGTTGAAGGCCGACCTCATCGTCATCACGGGTGACATGGTGGACGGCTCGCCCGCCGCGCGCGTGGCGGACGTGAAGCCGCTGCAGGACCTGGCTGCGCCGCTGGGCGTGCTGGCGATTCCGGGCAACCACGAGTACTACGTCGATTACCTGGGGTGGGTGGATGCCTTCCAGAAGACCGGCCTGCGCCTGCTGCGCAACGAGCACGTGACGCTGACCCACGCGGGCCAGCGCTTTGTCGTGGCGGGATTGACGGACAGGGTGGCGGAGCGGATCGCGGAAACCATGCCGGACCTGGCTGGGGCGCTGGCAGGGCGCGATCCCGCCGACCCGGTGATCCTGCTGGACCACCGTCCCGGCAATGCGCCGCAAGCCGCGCAGGCGGGCGTGTCGCTGCAGTTGTCCGGTCATACGCATGGCGGCCAGATCCTGGGGCCTGATCGGCTGGCGAAATGGATGAATGGCGGTTTCGTTTCCGGTCTGTACGACGTGGGCGATCTGCGCCTGTACGTCAGCAACGGCGCGGGCCTGTGGCCGGGCTTTCCTGTGCGGCTGGGGCGCCGCAACGAGATCACCGAGCTGGTGTTGCGGGCGGCGCCGCCGCGCCAGGTGCCCCGCTAGCCGCCGCGCTGGCCGCCGCGCCATGCGTGCCGCTCAGGTATCGCTGTCCTGGCGCAGGCCGGTGACCCATTCGGAAAACGTGCGCAGCACCTGCGGCTCCGCGCGGTTCGACGGCCAGCGCAGGTAATAGGCGCGCGGAGCGGTCCAGCCCGTGTCGCTCAGGCACACCAGTTGCCCGGTGGCGACGGCGCCGTGCGTGATGTAGCGCGGCAGCAGCGCAATGCCCAGTGAGCCGATGACGCCGTTGTACGCCATGGACATCAGCGCATAGCGCGGGCCCTTGTGGAAATGTTCTTCCGGCACGGCGCCTGCCAGCCCGGCGGCGGCCAGCCAGCTTTCCCAGGCCTCGGGCACCGTGGTGCGGCTGATGAGCCGGTGCGTGGTGAAGAGCGCGGCCAGCTGCGCCTTGCTCAGTGCGGGTTTGCGGCGCCTGGCCAGTGCCGGGTCGAAGTCGCGCAGCGCATGCTGCGAGAGATAGGGGCGCAGCACCAGCGGCATGACCAGCCTGGCCTCCAGGCCCGGTTGCGGGCCGGGGCTGAACTCGATGGAGGCGTCCTCGTTGCTGGTGGTGAAGTCGATGGGGCCCACCCGCGTCGACAGGTTCAGCGTGATGTCCGGATGGGCGGTCACGAACTCATGCAGCCTTGGCATCAGCCAGTGATTGGCCAGCGTGGAGGACACCGACAGATTGAGCATGCCGCCGCGCCCGCCCGTGGCGGAAATGCTTTCCGTGGCGCGCTCCAGGTGGCGCAGCACCTGGGCGATGTCCTTCCAGTAGGACTGGCCTGCCGCGGTCAGGTCCAGGCCGCCGTGGCGGCGGACGAACAGCGGCACCCCCAGCAATTGTTCCAGCTGCAGGATGTGGTGGCTGACGGCGCTTTGCGTCAGGTGCAGCTCGCGCGCGGCGCGCGTGAAGCTGAGCAGCCGGGCGCTGGCGTCCAGGCAACGCAGGGCCGTGGTCGAGGGCAGGGTGGTCATGGGCATCGATTTTATCAATGGCTGCGGCGAAAAATATCGTTTGTCCGTGCCGCCAGGGGATTCCTAGAATTCCCTGTAATGCTGGAACGGATGGCCAGGCCGCGATGCCCCCGCAGTGAGCGCGAGGCATCGATGATTTTGATGCCATGCCTGTTCCCGCAGTCCGTCCGACGCACGTTGCGGCCTCGATGCCGCGCCGGCCACATACAAGGGGAATTGCCACATGTCGTTCACATCGTTTGCCCGCCCGCTGGCGGCCGTCGTCCTGGGGCTGTGCGCGGCCCAGCCTGCCTGGGCCGCCTATCCGGAACGTCCGATCAAGTACGTCCTGAGTTCCGGCGCGGGCTCCGCGCCCGATACCTTGATGCGCATGGTGCTGCAGGAGGTCGGCCAGCGCATGGGCGCCACTTTCGTGGTCGAGAACCGTTCGGGCGCCGCCGGGTTGCTGGCCATGCAGGCCATCGCCAATGCCGAGCCCGACGGCTATACCGTCGGCCACGGCAACACGCAGACGCTGGGCATCAGCCCCAGCCTGTCGCCGCAATCGGCCACGGCCGCCCAGCGCGTGGACCTGATCGTGCAGGTGGGCTACACGGCCAACCTGCTGTCGGTGCGCCCGGGCCTGCCCGTGGATTCGGTCCAGTCCCTCATCGATTACGCGAAAGCCCATCCCGGCAAGCTGGTATACGCCTCGGCGGGCAACGGCACCTCGGGCCACGTGGGCGCGGAACTGTTCCGCGAGATGAGCGGCATCGAGATCGTCCACGCGCCCTACCGCTCGGCGCCGGCCGGCGTGAACGACGTGATGGCGGGCCACGTGGACATGGTGTTCGACAACATGGCGGGCAGCCTGCCGTTCGCCAAGGAGGGCAAGCTGAAGGCGCTGGCCGTGACCAGCGCGCGGCGCTCGCCACTGATTCCCGAGCTGCCCACGGTGTCGGAAGCCGGGGTGAAGGGCTTCGAGGTGACGGCCTGGTCCGGCGTCATCGCCCCCAAGGGCGTGCCGGCCGACCGCATCGAGGCGATCAACCGCGCCGTGAACGCCGTGCTCAAGGAGCCCAGGATCATCCAGGGCATGCGCGACCTGGGCTATGAGGTGGCGGGCGGCACGTCGCAGTCCTTCACCGACATGGTGCTGCGCGAGCGCGCCAAGTGGGCGGGCGTCATCAAGTCGTCGGGCGCCAGCATCGATTGAGTTTCCCGGGCGGCGGGCCCTGGGCACGCCGCCTTTTCTTTTGCCGCCGGGCCGTCCCAAGGTAAAAAGCGGCCCCCTCGGGGGGCAGCAAGCCGAAGGCGCGGCGTGGGGGCGTTTCCTCTCAAGGCAGTTTGAATGTCCGTCCTGCATACCCTGGCCCAGTGGGCCGCCACGCGCCGCGCCGACTGGTCGCCCACCGTCCTTGCCCGCGCCGAGCATGCCTTCGCCGATACCGTGGCCTGCATGGTGGCCGGCAGTGCCGATCCCGTCACCCGCAAGACCGCCGAGGGGCTTGCCACCTGGAGCGGCGGCCAGGCCACGCTGTTCGGCGGCACGCGCCGGGTGGATGCGCCCTGGGCCGCGATGGTCAACGGCACCGGCGCGCACGTGCTGGAGATCGACGACAACTTCTATCCCGCGCTGACGCACGCCTCGGCCATCCTGGTGCCCGCGCTCATCGCGCTGGGCGAGGAGCTGGACGCCAGCGGCGCCGATCTGCTGGATGCATACATCGTCGGCATCGAATTGCACGCCGCGCTGGGCCGCGGCGTGAATCGCTCGCACTATTTCGCCGGCTGGCATCCGACCGCGACGGTGGGATGCATCGGCACGGCAGGCGCCTGCGCGCGCCTCATGAAGCTGGACACCGGCAGGACGGTGGCCGCGATGAGCCTGGCGGTCAGCATGGCGTCGGGCAACAAGGCCCAGTTCGGCACGGAGGCGAAGTCCTTCCAGTGCGGCATGGGCGCGGCCAACGCCATCATCGCCGCGCGGCTGGGGGCGGCGGGCCTGACGGGCAACCCTGAAGTGCTGGAAGACCCGCAAGGCTTTCTCGCGCTGTATGGCGGCCCTGCGCCGCGCGGCTGGGACGCGCCGCTGCGGAAGCTGGACAAGCCGCTGGCGCTGGAGGAATTCGGCGTGGCGCCCAAGCGCCATGCCTGTTGCGGTTCGGCGCACAACAGCCTGGACTGCATCCTGGACCTGCGCCGCGAGCACGGGTTCGGCGCCGGCGACGTGGCATCGGTCTGCGTGTTGGTGGGGGCAAGCAACAAGAAGAACCTGCGCTACGACGATCCGCAGGACGAGTTCCAGGCGCGCTTCTCCTTGCACTACAACGTGGCGCTGGCCTTGCTGTACGGCAAGGTGACGCTGGCCGACTTCACGCCCGAGGCGGTATGGCGGCCCGAGGTGCGCGAACTGTTCGCGCTGACGACCATGCAGGCCCGCGCCTTCGAGGACGAGCCGAAGGATCCCGACCAGCGTCCGCCGCACCTGGTGGAAATCACCCTGAAGGACGGGCGCGTGCTGAAGGCCCAGCGCGTGTATGCGCGCGGCCTCATCCAGGATCCCTTCGACGACGCCGAGCGCGCCGACAAGATCACCGAGTGCTGCGCGCCGCAACTGGCGCCGCAGGATTTCCAGGCGCTGCTGGCCATCCTGACGAACGTGCGCGGGCTGGATTCCGTGCGCACGCTGACGGCGTTGTGCGCCGGCAAACAGGAGGCAGCATGACGATGCAACAGGCGCTGGCGCAGGTCCGGCGGGAGTTCGACGAAGGCGTGTTCGCGCAGACGCTGGCGCGCCGCGTGGCGGTGCGTTCGGTCAGCGGCCCCAATGCCGACGAGGCCGTGCTGCAGTCCTACTACACGGACATCCTGGAGCCGGAGCTGGCCCAGCTGGGATTCACCTGCCGCCGCATCGAGAATCCGGCGCCGGGCGGTTCGCCTTTCCTGCTGGCCGAGCGCATCGAATCGCCGGACGCGCTGACGGTGCTGACCTACGGCCACGGCGATGTCGTGCCGGGCTACGACGACCAGTGGGATGCCGGACTGGGCCCCTGGGAGATGGTGCTGCGTGATGACGCCTGGTACGGACGTGGCGTGGCCGACAACAAGGGCCAGCATGGCGTGAATCTCTCTGCCTTGCGCGCCGTGCTGAACGCGCGGGGCGGCAAGCTGGGCTACAACGTCAAGGCCCTGTTCGAGCTGGGCGAGGAGCGCAGCTCCCCGGGCCTGCGCGCCGTGTGCGCCGAGCAGCGCGAGGCCCTGTCGGCCGACCTGTTCCTGGCCTCGGACGGCCCGCGCGTCAGTGCCGCCCAACCCACGCTGTTCCTGGGCTCGCGCGGTGGTGTCGTGTTCGAGCTCAGCTGCAGGCTGCGCGAAGGTGCGCTGCACTCGGGCAACTGGGGCGGCATCATGAAGAATCCCGCCGTGATCCTGGCCAACGCCATCGGCACGCTGGTCGATGGCCGGGGCCGCGTGCAGGTGAAGGGGCTGTTGCCCGAAGGCATTCCGGCTTCCGTGCGCGAGGCGCTGGGCGCCTTGCAGGTGGACAGCGAACGCCTGGGCCGCAAGATCGACATGGACTGGGGCGAGCCGGGCCTGAGCCCCGCCGAGCGCCTGCTGGGCTGGAACACCATCGAGGTGCTGACCCTGGCTGCCGGCAATCCGGCCAAGCCCGTCAACGCCATACCGCCCGAGGCCAGCGCCTATCTGCAATTGCGTTTCGTGGTGGGCACGGACTGGCAGAACGTGGAGACGCTGGTACGCCAGCACCTGGATGCCGCGGGCTACCCCGAGGTGATGGTGCGCGTGGTGCGCGGTTCGCCGGCCACGCGGCTGGATCCGGCGCATCCGTGGGTGCGCTGGGCCAAGGATGCCATCGCGGCGGTGACGGGCGAGGCGCCCGCCGTGAATCCCAACCTGGGCGGCACGGTGCCCAATGACGCGTTCTCGGACATCCTGGGCCTGCCGACGGTGTGGGTGCCGCACTCGTATCCCGGCTGCAAGCAGCATGCCGCCAACGAGCACCTGCCGCGATCCATCGTGCGCCAGGGGCTGGACATGATGGTGTCGGTGTTCTGGCACCTGGGCGAACCCGAGGCGCAGGCCGTGGCGAAGGCGGCGCGCCGCTGAGGCCCGGGCCCGAGGCATCAGGTCTCGGGCCGGCGCATCATCGAGAAGCC
Source organism: Orrella dioscoreae (assembly GCF_900089455.2). Taxonomy (NCBI): domain Bacteria; kingdom Pseudomonadati; phylum Pseudomonadota; class Betaproteobacteria; order Burkholderiales; family Alcaligenaceae; genus Orrella; species Orrella dioscoreae. The sequence goes on along the minus strand of NZ_LT907988.1, from coordinate 4,186,932 downwards.
GAAGGTGTTGATGCCGTCCTGGCTGTCGGCGAAGGCTTCGCCGCCATGCATGACGGCGATGGCGCGCACGATGGACAGGCCCAGCCCATGGTGCGCGCCGCTTTGCGCCCGGGCGGCATCGCCGCGATAGAAACGCTCGAACAGGCGCGCGCGTTGCGCGGGTGGAATGGGCTCGCCCTGATCCGCCACGCGCACCTGCACGCGCGCGCCCACGACCGCGATGGTGACGGTAACCTGCGTGCCGCGCCGGGCGTAGCGGGCGCTGTTCGACAGCAGGTTGGCCAGCGCGCGGTGGAACAGCCGCCGGTCCACGCAGGCCGACGCGTCGCCGTCCAGGGTCACGCGCATGTCGCGCAGCAGGAAGGCGTCTTCCAGGTAGTCGGCCGTCTTCTGCGCCTCGTGCCGCAGCGACACCTGGCTCAGCTCCGCCGCGCGCACGCCGTTCTCGGCGCAGGACAGGAACAGCATGTCGTTGACGATGTTGCTCATGCGCTCCAGTTCTTCCAGGTTGGACATCAGGATGTCCTGGAGCTCGTCCACGTCGCGGCGCTGGGACAGGGCCACCTGGGTCTGGCCGATCAGGTTGGTCAGCGGCGTGCGCAGTTCGTGCGCGACGTCGGCGTTGAAGCCTTCCAGTTGCAGCCACGCGGATTCACGCCGGGCCAGCGCGTTGTTGAAGGACACGCCCAACTGGTGGATCTCGGGCGCCAGCTTCTCCAGGCGCAGGCGCTGGCGCGGATCGCCCGGCGGCAGGGCGTTGGCCTCGCGGCTCAGCTGGCGCACCGGCCAGAGCCCCAGCTTGGCGATCCAGTAGCCCAGCGCCGCCACCAGCAGGATGCCCAGCGCGGACGTCGTGCGCAGGATGCGCGTGAAGCTTTCCTTGGTGGCGAGGTAGGACGTGGAGTCCTGCGCCACGACGAAACGCACGGCGGGACGGTCGCCCAGGGCGGCGATGGTGCGCGACATGACGCACCAGACCCGCTGCGCCTCGTCCTTGACGAAGGCGATCTCCTCGTCGGTCAGGGGCTGCCCCGTCTTGGTGGCCAGCGCGTTGCCGTAGCGGTAGCGGGGATCATCGGACATGATCCAGTAACGCATGCGGCCGCCGTCCTGCGTCATGCCGGACAGCTTCTGGCGCACGACCTGCCATTCCTCTTCGGTGTGGCGCTCGCGCAGCATGGGGTCGAGCAGGACGTGCTGGAACATCAGCTCGCCGCGGATCTGGCCGCGCACGGAGTCCGTCATGACGCAGTACAGGAACACGGCGACGCACGAGAACACGGCCGCGGCGGTCACCGCGAACATGATGGCCAGCCGCCATGCCAGGGACAGCTTGCGGATCATGCGACCTCGGCTTGCGGCGCGTCGTCGCGCGCTTCCAGCACATAGCCCATGCCACGCACCGTGTGCAGCAGCTTGGCGGGGTAGGGCGCGTCGACCTTGGTGCGCAGGCGCTTGATGGCCACCTCGACCACGTTGACGTCGCTGTCGAAATTCATGTCCCAGACCTGCTCGGCGATCATGAGTTTCGAGAGGATCTCGCCCTGGTGGCGAGCCAGCAGGCACAGCAGCGAGAACTCCTTGGCCGTCAGGTCCAGCCGCTGTCCGCCGCGGGTGGCCTTGCGCGCCAGCAGGTCGATGACCAGGTCGTCCACCTGCAGCACGGTGGCTTCCAGGTTCTCGTTGCGCCGACGCGTCTGCACCTGCAGGCGGGCAACCAGTTCGGTGAAGGAGAAGGGCTTGGGCAGGTAGTCGTCCGCGCCCTTGCGCAGGCCCTTCACGCGATCATCCACCGCCCCGCGCGCCGACAGCATGATGACGGGCGTGTTCTTGTGGCGCCGCAGGTTCTCCAGCACCGCATAGCCGTCCATGCCGGGCAACATCAGGTCCAGCACGATGGCGTCGTAGTCGAATTCCATGGCGTAGTGCAGGCCGTCGGTGCCGTTGCTGGCGGTGTCCGCGGTGTAGCCCAGCTCGGTCAGGCCGCGAAGCAGGTAGGAGGAGGTCTTTTCCTCGTCCTCGATGATGAGTACGCGCAAGTTTCGGTTTTCCAGGTGGCGCGCACACGGGGTGGCGCGTGCGCGAGGGGTGGATGACTGTACGGCAGCCAGCATGTCGGTCCCCTGTCCGCTTGCTGACATTTCTGTCAGCGTTCCCGCGGGCAGGGGAAAGGCAAGAACGAAGGGCATGTCCGCGCAAGGGGCGACCAGCCACTGACAAGCTGGCGCGCCCAAAGTTCTTGGCGCCGGGCAGGCCTGCTGGCGGATTGCGGCCATCTGACAGAAATGTCGGTTTTCGGTCAAGAAACTGTCGGTTGCGCGTCAAGCTCGGGTCAGCGTCAGGTCTCCAGAATGCGCACATGGATGGCGATGGCGCAAGCGCAAGGCTTGGCCGGCTGTCCTGAATTTCCTACTCATCTGGAGAGTGACATGAAGACGACCCAAGCCCTGAAGTCCCTGGTTCCCGCCCTGGCCCTGACGTTCGCAGCCGGGCTCGGCACCGCCCATGCGCAAGAACTGGTTCCCGCGCCGCAAGCCAGCAGCACCCAGTCCCGTGACCAGGTCCGCGCCGACCTGCTGGCCTGGCACGAATCGGGTCTGGCCGATGCGTGGCGTGGCGAGCAGACGCCCGACATCGAAGCGCCGGCCTATCGTGCCGAGCACCAGCGCTACCTGGCGCTGACGGGCAAGCCGTCCGTGCAGACTGCCGCCACGCAGCCCTCGCGCGAAGGCCGCGGCGGCTGATCGCCTTGCGGCATCCGGCTCCCGCCAGGCGAACCCCCGCCTTGGCCGGGAGCCCCCTCGCGCCGCATCAGCGGCGCCGCCCACCGACGGAGATAACCTCATGAAGTACAAGATTGCAGGCCTTGCATTGGGCACCGCCATGATCTCGAGCGCGCACGCGGCCGACGCCTCGGTCACGCTGTACGGACTGATCGACCTTGGCCTGAGCCATGAATCGGTACGCGGACCTAACGGTTTTTCGCAAAGCCGCACAGGGATGGTCGATGGCGTGAATAGCGGTTCGCGCTTCGGGATGCGCGGCGTGGAAGAGCTGGGCGGTGGCTTGCGCGCCCTCTTCACGCTGGAAGGTGGCATCACCGCCAGCAACGGCAACTCCGCGCAGGGCGGCCGCCTCTTCGGACGCCGAGCCACGCTGGGCCTGCAAAGCGATGAATGGGGCACCCTCGAGCTGGGCCGCCAGACGAACCTCGCCTCGACCTGGATTGCCGACGCGGTCAGCCCCTTCGGCACCTCGTGGCACACGGCGAACATGGGCACGACATTCAGCGCGGCCAACACCATGCGCCTGGACAACCTGGTGCTGTATCAAACCCCGAGCTTCGGCGGGTTCCAGGCCGGCCTGGGCTACTCGTTCAACGCGGACAGCACCCGCACGAACAACAACGGCCAGCAGACGGGCTTCGCCACGGCGGACAACAACCGCCTGCTGACCACGGCGCTGCGCTACAGCAACGGTCCGGTTTATCTGGCCGCGGCCTATGACCGCTTCAATCCCACCAATGCCGCGGTGGGCGGCCAGTCGGCGGCGCGCATCGAGTCGTACATGCTCGGCGGCACGTACAACTTCGAGGTGGTCAAGCTGGGCCTGGCCTGGGGCCAGACGCGCGATGGCTGGTTCATCGGCCAGAACATGGGCACCTCGCCCAACGCGGGCGACTACCAGGACTTCGGCACGTTTACGCTGCGCGAGGGCTTCCGGGTGAATTCCACGATGCTGGGCGCCACCGTGCCTTTCGGCGCGACCGCGCTGCTGGCCTCCTGGCAGCGCGCCGACCCGAACAACGCCAGCCTGACGGGTGACGACGCCACGATGAATGTCTACAGCGTGGGTATGACGCATGACCTGTCGCGCCGCACGAACCTGTATGCCTACACGTCCTATGGCGACAACTACGCCTTCAATCGCGACGCCAGCAACCGCAACGTGGTTGCCGGCATCCGCCACCGGTTCTAGGCGGAACGGGCGCCGTCCGCGCCGTGATGGACTGCGCTGTCTCCGACGGCGCTCGTGACGGCTGACTCCGCGAAGGTCTGGGCGGCGTCCGGTCTGGCTGGAAGGGTTGGGCCACCTCAAGGGTGGCCCGCTCGCATTTATGGAGAGATCCGCAGTCTGGGTCACTTGCATGACGTGGAGACGTACTATTCTCTGATTTTTTTGGGGTGATGCGAGATGGGTTTTCGGAGGAAAAGAGGCGCGTCCGCCCTTCCCGTGTTAATGGGGGTGGGGTCTGGGGTCGTTGCTATTTTTCCGCTACTTGTAGTGATTTTTTCGCTACTAGGCTATAGCGCGGCGATGGCGATAGAAGACGTCTTTGGTATTCCGAGAGATCACACCTATGACTCTGCCTTGAGTCTCTTGCATCTCTCAAGCGTCCCGATTGCCATGCTGCTGGAAAAGAAGACAACTGTGGATGTGTTGCTTCAGTTGCCGCTGGTACTGGCGATGCTCGCCCTTGTCTCGTTCCCGGTTTTTGCCGCCTATGCCCTTTTTGTTTCTTTTGCAAAATCAAAATCCAGTAAGAATGATCGATCCAGTCTGCCTGTTCGGTTGCCGATTTGGTTAGAGGATGAGACGCCAGGCGAGCGCTGGGGGGTTAAAAAAACGTTCTTTTTTTCCTTGTTGATCATTGCTTCTCCTGTGTTGCTTTGGCTTGCTGGATACGCTCTCTTCATTTCGGTCGTGTTGGTCTTTTCCTCTGCATTCAACTCCGCGAAGGCGCACTACTTCAATTGGGTAGCGGCCGCGCAGTACTGCACACCCATTGAAACCAGAGCGGAGATGCTGCGAGGAAGAGAAGTCGGGCCTCACCGAGTGGTGCCTTGTCTTGGCCTGTGGCGGAACGGGGAGTTGGTGGCAAAGGGAAGATATCTGGCGTCCACGAGCAAGTATGTCTTGCTGTTTGATCCAGACAGTGGGGCGGTCATAGAAGAGTCGGTAGAGGGGCTCTCCATGAGGAAGGTTGGCCTTTCTTTAGGGATGACCAAACTCTGCATCACCGCAAGCCAGGAGCGTCGTCCTCATCATGAAGGCGGCGGCCTATACCCGCAGCTCCCGGAACAATGCCGACTCTCCCAAGCAGGTCATCAAGTCGGGTCCGGCAAGCACTGAAGCATCGAGTCTGAATCGTCTTATCGAGCAGGCGCGCCCGGGCCACCGCCCGATTTAGCTATCCGCATCGGCTGTTCGAGCATCCGATGCAGTGAGGCGGGCTTCTGCACGATATCCGCCAACGTATATCCGTCCAGCACCGCGAAATACGCCTGCAGGGCTTCATGCAGCACACCTTTCAAGCCACAGGCGCGCGTGATGACGCAGCGGTTGTCGGCCTGGAAGCATTCCACCATGCCGAAGTCGGGCTCGGTGCCGCGGATGACTTCGCCAATGTTGATGTCGGCGGCGGGGCGGCCCAGCCGGATGCCGCCCGAGCGGCCGCGGATCGTCTGCAGATAACCGACCTGGCCCAGGTGCTGCACGACCTTGACCAGGTGGTTCTTGGGGATGTCGAAGGCGTCGGCGATGTGCTGGATGGTGACCAGCTCGTCCGGGTGCACGGCCACGTAGATCAGGACGCGCAGGCTGTAGTCCGTGTAGTCGGTGAGCTTCATGCGTCGGGGCCGCAGGCAGGGCGGGATGGAGAGTTAACAAGGACGAGGAATGCATCTTATCGCATGTGGCGCGGTGCCCACTTGCCAGAAATATAAGTTGTATTTGAAATGCATGTTTAATAGAATTTGATCCAGGGCAAGCGTGCTGCTGGCCCAGCCCTGCCGGCGCAGGGTGTGCTGCGTCTTGTTTGATGCATTTCAAATGTTTTTTTGGAGATCGACATGCTTTCGGAATCGTCCCGGCCCTACATTGACGCCAGCGTCCCGGTGTTGCGCGAACATGGCCTGGCCATCACCCAGACGTTCTACCGGAGCATGTTCGAGGCCCACCCGGAATTGAAAAATCTCTTCAACATGGGCAACCAGGCCAGCGGCGCGCAGCAGCAATCGCTGGCGTCCGCGGTGTTCGCCTATGCAGCCAACCACCGGAATGCAGGCGCGCTCACGCCTGTCCTGAGCCGCATCGCCCACAAGCATGCCGCGGTAGGGCTGACCTCGGCGCATTACCCCATCGTGGGCAAACACCTGCTGGGCGCCATCCGGACGGTGCTGGGCGATGCCGCCACGCCTGAATTGATGGCGGCGTGGGACGAGGCCTACTGGCTGCTGGCTGGCGAGTTGATCGCCGCCGAGGCGCGCCTGTATGACCGCGCGGGCAAGCCGGCGGCGCACCGCCACGCCATGATGATCACCGAGCGCGTGGCGCAGACCGCGGACATCGTCAGCCTGCGGCTGGTGCTGCCCGATGACCAGGCCGCGCCGGCCTTCCTGCCGGGACAATACATTTCCGTCGTGGTGGAACTGAGTCCGGGTGTCTTCCAGCAACGCCAATACAGTCTGTCCGACGCGCCCAACGGACGCGACCTGCGCATCTCCGTGCAGCGCGACAGCGGCACGGCCGGCACGCCCGCCGGCGTGGTGTCGAACTGGCTGCATGCGAATGCCAAGGTGGGCGACATCCTGCGCGTCAGCCAGCCCTATGGCGATTTCGCGCCTGCCCTGGACGGCGAGCGCCCGATCGTCCTGTTGTCAGGCGGCGTGGGCGTGACGCCGATGGTGTCGGTGCTGAACGCGCTGGTGGCGGCCCGTACGCCACGTCGGGTGGTGTTCGCCCATGCCGCGCGCGAGCGTGGTCACGTCGCGCATGCCCAGGATATTGCCTTGGCGGCGGATGGGTTGCCAGGCCTGGACGTGCACCTCTTCCTGGAGTCGGGCGAGACGGCGCTGCTGGCGGGCTTCCCCCCGCAAGCCGGCCGCATGGATGTGGGCGCGCTGGTGTCGGCGGATCCGGAATTGCGCGAGGCCGAGTTCCACCTCTGTGGCCCCTTGCCGTTCATGCAGGCGCAGCGCGCGGCGCTGCTGGCACAGGGGGTACCCGCCGAGCGTATTCATCGGGAGGTCTTCGGGCCGGACCTGCTGGATCACCTGCTGTAAACGGAGCCTGGGGGCTGCCAGGCTCAGGGAATGATGCCGAAGGCGTTCTCGAAGGCGGCCTTGCCGGTGGGCGTGAGCGACACCGCGCGGCTGCCGGGAATGCGCCGCAGCCAGCCCTGCGACAGGCTGTGTGAACAGAGCAGGGCGCCCACCGCGCCTGCCAGGTGCGGGCGGCGCTCGCTCCAGTCCAGGCAGGGGCGGCAGAAGGCGCGGCCGCCCTTGCGTTGCGCCGCCTGCAAGGCTTCGGTGTCCAGGTCGATGCCGAGGCCGAGAAGAAAGCGCGCACCGTTGCCAGAGAGTTCCGCCTGATCTCCTGACAGGGTGAGGAGCTTGCGCGAAACCATGCTGTCAGACAGGCGCACCGCCAGGCTGCCGGCGAGGTGGTCGTAGCAGGTGCGGGCATAACGCATGGCCTGGTCGCGCGGACCGGGCACCACGCGCCTGGCGGGTGCTGACGGTTCCGCGCCCGCGGCAACGGTCATGATGCTTTCGAGCATCTTGGCGACTTCGGGCGAGGCCAGCCGGTGGTAGCGGTGCCGGCCTTGTTTCTCCATGGCCAGCAGGCCAGCCTCGGTCAGGCGGGCCAGATGCGCGCTGGCGGTCTGCGGGGTGATGTTGGCCACGCGGGCGAGTTCGGAGGCGGTCATGGCCATGCCGTCCATCAGCGCCATCAGCATGTTGGCGCGCGCCAGGTCGCCCACCAGGGCGGCGGTTCCAACCAGCGAGGCGATGTTGGGCATGGGGTGTCTCCATGGCGGGCGCCGCGACGGCGCCGGAGGGGTCCACTATGCCACGCGCCCGGCGCCCATGCTTCGGGCACGGCCGAAGCGTGGGCGCCGGGGCTGCCTTCGGACGATCAGGGCTGGAAGAACGGTACCTCGGTCATCAGCGTGTTCTGCTGGCTGATCAGGAAGCCGGCGTCCGCGCTCTTGGACAGGTAGGTCGCCCATTCCGGATCCTTCTGCAGCGCCTTGCGGCGGGCGTCGCGGTCGGCGGCATCCTGGTAGACCCAGATGTGCAGGTAGCTGTTGACGTTGCCCGTCTCGGTCTGCAGGTAGGCAAGGGGTTTGCCCAGGTGGCGGCTCTGCACCGCGTAGCCGTGCTCGGCGTACAGCGCCAGGTGCTTCTTGATGGTGCCGGCGCGGCAGGTGTAGGTCCGTACGTCGTAAAGCATGTGTGTTCCTTGGGTGAGAAAAATCGTCATTTCCGGAGCCAGCGGGTGGCTTAGTCTACCGACGCGCCGGAGGCCTGCACCAGCGCGCGCCAGCGTTCGGTCTCCTGGGCCACGTAGGGCTGGAAGGCCTGGTAGCCGTCACCGATCGGGTCGGCGCCCATCTCCTTTAGCTTGGCCTGCACGGCGGGTTCCTTCACGCTCTTGACGATGGCGTCGGACAGGCGCGCGACGCGCTCGGGTGGCGTGGCCGCCGGCACGAAGAGGCCGAACCACGAGCGGGCGTCCAGCGCCTTGAATGCCGTTTCCGAGAAGGCGGGTACGTCTGGCAGGGCCGCGTGGCGCTGGTCGCCCGTGACGGCGATGGGGGTCAGGCGTCCGCCCTGCACCTGCGACAGCACTTCCGGCAGGTTGGCGAACATCAGTTGCACCTGTCCGCCGATGAGATCGTTCATCGCCTGCGCGCCGCCCTTGTAGGGCACGTGCGTCATCTGCGCGCCCACCAGCGAATTGAATTGCGCGCCGGCCAGGTGCGCGGCGGTGCCGGTGCCGCCCGAGGCATAGGTGGTCCGGTCGCTGTTGGCCTTCACATGGGCCGCCAGGTCCTTGGCGGTCGTGGCGGGCACCTTGGGGTTCACCACCAGCAGCAGCGGCACGGAGGCCAGGTTCGACAGGCCCGCCAGGTCCTTGGTCAGGCTGTAGTCCAGGTTGCGATACAGCGTGGTGTTGATGGCGTGGCTGGAGGTGGCCATGAGCATCGTGTAGCCGTCAGGCGCGGCGCGGGCAACCATGCTGGCGCCGATGTTGCCGTTGGCGCCGGCCTTGTTTTCCACGACCACGGGCTGGCCCAGCTTGCCCGCCATTTCCTGTGCCACGGTGCGGGCGATGACGTCAGTGGCGCCGCCAGCCGCGAAGGGCACGATGATGCGCAAGGGGCGGTCGGGGAACTCGGCGTGGGCAAGGCCGCCGGCCGTGGCAAGCACCGCGGCCAGCAGGGGGCAGAGCAATCGATGAAGGGACGTGCGCATGGGGGTTGTCTCCGTTGGGTTTGTTTTTGTATTGGCGCGGCGGGTGGTCCCGCCTCGCGGTACTGCGATGTCTTCCGGGGCGGCTCAGGCCTGCTGGCGGGCCAGCAATGCCTTTTCGCGCAGTGCGCTCAGCGTGGCGCGCGGGGTCAGCGTTTCGGGGTCGATGACCAGTTCGATGAGCGCGGCGCGCCCGCAGGACAGGGCGCGCGCCAGGGCAGGCGCGATCTCGTCGTCGCGGCTGACCCGCTCGGCGTGCAGGCCGAAGGACTGCGCGTACATCACGAAGTCCGGGTTATGCAGGTCGGTCGCCATCGGACGGCCGGGGTAGTGGTTCTCCTGGTGCATGCGGATCGTGCCGTACATGCCGTTGTTGAACACGAGGAAGACCACGCCCAGCTGGTGCCGGCCCACCGTGGCCAGTTCCTGCGAGGTCATCAGGAAGCAGCCGTCGCCGGCCAGGCACACCACCTGGCGCTCGGGGTGCCGCAGCTTGGCCGCGATGGCGGCGGGTACGCCGTAGCCCATGGCGCCGCTGGTGGGCGCCAATTGGGTGCGCGGCCGGCGGAAGCGGTAATAGCGGTGCGCCCAGGCGCTGTAGTTGCCCGCGCCGTTGGTGACGATGGCGTCCGGCGCCAGTTGCTCGCGCATGGCCAGGATCACCTTGGCCGGGTCCAGCGCGGCGTCGATGCCGGGCGGCTCGGTATAGCGCAGGTAGCCGGCGCGCAAGGCCGCGCGGTGGTCGGCCCAGCGCGCGCCATCCACCGGCGCGCAGGTGGCCGCCGTCATGGCGAAAGCGTTCAGGTCTGCCTGGATCTTCAGCGCGGGCTGGTACACGCGGCCCAGTTCCTCGGGCTCCGCCAGCACGTGGATGAGTGTCTGTTGCGCCACGGGCGGGCGCAGCAGCGTATAGCCGCCCGTCACCATCTCGCCCAGGCGCGCGCCCACGGCGAGAATCACATCGGCGTTGCGGATCGCGTCGGCCAGCGCCGGGTTCAGGCCGATGCCGACTTCGCCCACATACAGGTCATCGGTGTTGTCGTAGAGGTCCTGGCGGCGGAAGGAGGCTGCCACGGGCAGGCCGTTGCGTTGGACAAAGCGCGCCAGGCCGGCCAGGCCGGCGTCGTTCCAGCAGGCGCCGCCCACGATCATCAGCGGGCGCTGGGCGCCGGCCAGCAGCGATCGCATGGCGGCCAGCGCGTTCGGATCGGGGTGGGCACGCGGCACGTCCACCGGGCCGGCGCCTGCCACGTTGGCGGTGCCGGTCAGCATGTCTTCGGGCAGCGCCAGCACCACGGGCCCGGGGCGGCCCGACATGGCAACCGAAAATGCGCGCGCCATGAACTCGGGCACGCGGGCAGGATCGTCGATCTGCGCGACCCACTTGGTGAACTCGCCGAACATGCGGCGATAGTCGATTTCCTGGAACGCCTCGCGCTCGATCATGTCGCGTCCCACCTGGCCCACCAGCAGCACCATGGGGGTCGAGTCCTGGAACGCGGTATGCACGCCGATGCTGGCGTTGGTGGCGCCCGGGCCGCGGGTGACCATGCACACGCCGGGCCTGCCGGTCAGCTTGCCGTGCGCCTCGGCCATGAAGGCGGCGCCGCCCTCCTGGCGGCAGGACACCACGTTCACCGCGGGGCTGGCGCCGTGCAGCGCGTCCAGCACGTCCAGATAGCTTTCGCCCGGCACGCAGAACACCGTGTCCACGCCCTGTTCCAGCAGGGCCTGCACGATCAGTTGCCCACCCGTCTTGCCTGTTGTCGCCGTCTCGTTCATCTCTGCCCTGTTCTGCTGGCCCGCGGAGGGGCCGTCATGGATCTTGAGCAGACTGTACGCAGGATGCCCGCCGCCCCGTTAGGACGGAAAGGCGTTTGTCTTGGACTTTTCCGCGCGGCTCAGTCCAGCCGGGCGTGACGGCGCCGGAATTCGCCAGGCGCCTCGCCCGCGTGGCGGCGGAAGAAGCGCGTGAAATAGGCGGGGTCCTCGAAGTTCAGGCGGAACGCCACATCGGCGATGGCGATATCGGTGTTGCTGAGCAGGCGCTTGGCTTCCAGCACCTTGCGCGCCTGCACCATCTGGCTGGCCGTGCCGCCGCTGGCGCGCCGCACCGCGTCATTGAGCTGGCGCTCGCTGACGCCCAGGGCCTGGGCATAGTCACGGATGGCGCCGAACGCCAGATAGTGTTCTTCCACCAGCAGCGAGTAACGGCGCAGCAGCGCATAGGCGGGGCTGGCGGCGGCCGCGTCGTGCTCGGGATGGAGGCGCCGCAGCTGGGTCAGCAGGATCAGCAGATAGGAACGCACCACGTCGAAGCGGCCCACTTCGCGCTGCTGCATCTCCCGCTCGATTTCCTGGATGAGCGGCAGCAGGGCGCCGTGCTGCCCGGGGCTCAGGTACACGACGGGCACGCCGCCCGTGGGATGGAAGAACGGGAATTTCGCGATGTCGTCGGCACGGGGAAACATCTGCGCGAAGAAGTCCGTGCTGATGTTCATGACGTAGCCGTCGGGCGGCACGCGCGAGCGCCAGGCATGCACCTGTCCGGGCGTCAGGAAGAACACCGCGTGGTCGCGCACGTCGTAGCGTTCGAAGTCCAGCAGGTGTTCGCCCTGCGCGCGCGACATCCACAGCAGGTGGTAATAGTTGTGGCGGTGCAGGAAGCCGCGCGGGATGTCCTGGCGGTGCTGCAGCCGGACCAGGTCGAAATAGAACGCGCCCTCGCCCGAGAAGTCCGAGGAGTCGAAAGTGGGGAAGGGTTCGCGGCGCTGGGCCGTGTCGGGAGGCAAGCGCCGGTCTCCGTCAGTGTTGTCGCGGCGGCCTCTTGCCGGGCCGCCTGCTTGCCATCATACGGTCGGCGGCGGTTTCGCGCAGGCAGCTCATCAACTGGATGGCCGCCGGCCCCAGCCGCGCGCCGCGCAGGGCGATGAGCCCCACGGGCGGCACGTCCAGCGCCAGGTCCAGGGCCAGCACGTGGCACAGGCCGGCCTCGGCGAAATGGCGTGCCACGGATTCGGCCAGGAAGCCCGCCGCCGCGCGCTGGCCCAGGAAGGCCAGCGTGGTCAGGTAGGACGAGGATTCCACCAGGTCTGCCGAGGGTTGCAGGCCGTGCCGGAAGCACTGCTGTTCCAGCTTCACGCGCAGCGATGCCCAGGGCGGCGGGACCACGCAGGGCATGGCGGCGAGGTCGGCCCAGCCCGGGCGGCGCTTGCGTGCCAGCGGATGGCCCGGGGCCACGACCGCCCGCATGGGGTCGGCGTAGAGCGCTTCGGTTTCCAGGTCGGGGGCGGCGTAGCCGGGCTCCAGGCGGCTGACCAGGAAATCCAGCTCGCCCAGCCGCAACTTCGGCAGCAGGCGGGTCAGGTCGCCTTCCTCGACCAGGACGGTGGCGCGGGCCGACAAGGTTTTCAGGCTGTCGGCGGCGCGAGGCAGCAGCACGGGGATAGCCACCGGCATGGCCCCCACCCGCACGCGGCCGACCGCGCCGGATGCCGCCGCCGCGATCTCGTCGCGGGTGCGTTCGTATTGCGCCAGGACGCCGCGCGCGAAGCGCAGCACCGGCAGGCCCGCGGCTGTGGGCTCGGTGCCGCGCGTCGAACGGTCGAACAGCGCCAGGCCCAACATGTTTTCGACTTCAGCCAGCATGCGCGAGACGGCGGGCTGGCTGACCGACAGGAATTCCGCGCAGCGCCCCAGGTGGCGGAACTCGTCCAGCGCCACCAGCAGTTGCAGGTGGCGCAGTTTCAGGTTGGAGCGCAGCGCGCGGTCGAGGTGGGCCATGGCGGACAGCGTACATAACGAAAACGTGAAATAGCAATGCGGATTTTCGATTGGTCTGTTATGTAGCAATGGCCTGACAATGGCTCGCGGCACACGGTGTGCGACAGACGCACCGGGCCGACGGATACCGACAAGAACGCCCCAAGGAGGAGACACCATGAGGCAACCCCCCATCGACCCGCGTCGCCGGCAGTTGCTGGCCGGCGCCGCCGTGGCAGGCGCGGCCGGCCTGCTGGCCCCGTTCGCCGCCCACGCGTCGCGCTATCCCGCGCGGCCCATCACCTTCATCTGTCCCTGGCCCGTCGGCGGGACGGCCGACCAGTCCATGCGGGCGCTCTGTCAGGTGGCCTCCGGCGTGCTCGGGCAGAGCATCGTGGTGGAGAACCGCGCCGGCGCCTCGGGCATGATCGGCACCAAGACGCTGGCCTCGGCCACGCCCGACGGCTACACCATCGGGCAGATCCCGATCTCGGTGGCCCGTTTCTCGCAACTGGGCATGCTGCAGCTGGATCCACGCACGGAACTGACCTATCTGGCGCGCACCTCCGGCCAGACCTTCGGCATCGCGGTGCGCAAGGATTCCCCTTTCCAGACGCTGAAGGAAGCCGTGGCGCATGCCAAGGCGAACCCCGGCAAGCTGACCTATGGCCATGCCGGGGTGGGCGGCGCCACGCACGTGGGCATGGAGGAGTTCGCGCTGGCGGCCGGCGTGCAGTTCAACGCCATCGCCTACAAGGGCGGGGCCGCGGCCTTGCAGGACTTGCTGGGCGGGCAGATCGACATGCTGGCCGATTCCAGCTCGTGGGCGCCGCATGTGGAGTCCGGCGCCCTGCGCCTGCTCGCCACCTGGGGATCCAGCCGGCCGGCCCGCTTCCAGGACGCGCCCACCTTGAAGGAGCTGGGCTACGACGTGGTGGTGGAGGCGCCCAATGGCATCGGCGCGCCGCCCGGCCTGCCGCCCGAGGTCGAGCGGGCCTTGCGCGACGCCTTCCGCCTGGCGGTGCAAAGCGATGTCTTCAGGCAGGTGGCCCAGCGCATCGATGCGCCGGTCATGTACCTGGACGGGCCGGCGTACCGCGATTACGTGTCCTCGGTGTATGCCCAGGAAACCGTCCTCATCGAACGCCTGAACCTGAAGGCGTTGCTGCAAAAGGGTTGATGCGCGCGTGAACCTGCCTCCTCTCATCCGCCTGCATCCGCGGGACAACGTGCTGATCGCCCGCCAGGCCCTGAGCCTGGGGCAGGCGGTGCCGGAGCTGGGCCTGCGCGTGCGCGCGCAGGTGCCGGGCGGGCACAAGATCGCGGCCTGCGACCTGCCCGCCGGCACGCCCGTGCGCAAGTACGACGCGGTGATCGGCGTGGCCGCGCGCGACATCGCGGCCGGCGATCACGTGCATGCGCACAACCTGTCGCTGGTGGACTTCGCGCGGGATCCGGGCTTCTGCCAGGACTTGCGGCCGGTGGATGTCCTGCCCGAGGCGCAGCGGGCGCGCTTCCTGGGCTATGTGCGCGCCGATGGCCGGGTGGGCACGCGCAACTTCATCGGCATCCTGGCGTCGGTGAACTGCTCGGCCACGGTCATCCATCACATTGCCGAACACTTCAGCGCCGAACGGCTGGCGGCGTATCCGAACGTGGATGGCGTGGCCGCCTTCGCGCAATCCAGCGGCTGTGGCATGTCCTCGCCCAGCGAACATTTCGACGTGCTGCGCCGCACGCTGGCGGGCTATGCGCGGCATCCCAACCTGGCCGGCGTGCTGTTCGTGGGCCTGGGCTGCGAGCGCAACCAGGTGGCCGACCTGGTGGCCTCGCAAGGCCTGGCCGATGATCCGCGCGTGCATACGCTGGTCATGCAGGAAACCGGCGGCACCCGCGCCACCATCGAGGCGGGCATCCGCGCGGTGCAGGCCATGCTGCCCGAGGCCGATGCGGCACGACGCGTGCCGGTGCCGGCCAGCCACCTGAAGATCGGGCTGGAGTGCGGTGGCTCGGACGGCTATTCCGCCATCACCGCCAATCCCGCCCTGGGCGCGGCCATGGACATCCTGGTGCGGCACGGCGGCACGGCGATCCTGTCGGAGACGCCGGAGATCCACGGCGTGGAATACCTGCTGACGCGCCGAGCGGTGTCGCCCGCCGTCGGCCAGAAGCTGCTCGACCGCCTGGCCTGGTGGGAGCGCTATACGGCGGGGCACAACGCGCAGTTCAATGGCGTGGTGGGGCATGGCAACCAGCAGGGCGGCCTGGCCAACATCTTCGAGAAATCGCTGGGCTCGGCCATGAAGGGCGGGACGACGCCGCTGCGCGCCGTCTATGAATACGCCGAACCCGTCGAGACCCACGGCCTGGTATTCATGGACTCGCCCGGCTATGACCCGGTGGCCGTGACCGGCCAGATCGCCAGCGGCGCCAACCTCATCTGCTTCACGACGGGGCGCGGTTCCATGTTCGGCTCGCGTCCCGCGCCCACGCTCAAGCTTGCCAGCAACTCGGCGATGTACACGCGGCTGCAGGAGGACATGGACATCAACTGCGGCGCGGTGCTGGACGGCGAGTGCGACGTGGCGCAGATGGGGGAGCGCATCTTCGGGCGCATCCTGGCTGCCGCGTCGGGCGAGCGCACCAAGAGCGAGGCGCTGGGGCTGGGCGCGCACGAGTTCGTGCCCTGGCACCTGGGCATCGTCAGCTGAGCGCAGGCGCCGCGAGGGGCGCGGCCCTTCGCCCCGTGACACCGGCGGCCCGGCTCGGATACGCTGGCGCCAGCTTTTCTTCTTTCCTCATCCGGACGGAGTCCATGCCTGCACACAATCCCTTCAAGGCCGCGCTGGCGGCGCGGCAGAAACAGATCGGTTTCTGGCTGTCCATGGCCGATCCCTATCTGGCGGAAGTGTCCGCCACTGCTGGTTTCGACTGGCTGCTGATCGACGGCGAACATGCGCCCAACGACCTGCGCAGCACGCTCGCGGCCTTGCAGGCCGTGGCGCCGTATCGCGCGCAACCCGTCGTGCGGGTCGTGGCGGGCGAGGTGCCCCGCATCAAGCAGGTGCTCGACATCGGCGCCAGGTCCATCCTCGTGCCCATGGTCGACACAGCGGAACAGGCACGTGAATTGGTGGCCGCGACCCGCTATCCGCCCGGCGGCGTGCGTGGCGTGGGCAGCGCCATCGCCCGCGCCTCGCGCTGGAGCGCGCGCGGCGATTACCTGGACATCGCGGACGATGAAATCTGCCTGCTGGTGCAGGCGGAAACCGTCACGGCGCTCTCCAACCTGGAAGCCATCTGTGCGGTCGATGGCGTGGACGGCGTCTTCATCGGCCCGGCGGATCTCGCTGCGTCGATGGGGTATCGCGGCAAGCCCGGCCATCCCGATGTGCAGGCCGCCATCGAGTCGGCCATGCGCACCATCGTGGCGAGCGGCAAGGCTGCCGGTACGCTGACCTCGGATGACACCCTGGCGCGCCGTTACCTGGACCTGGGCTGCACCTTCGTCGCCACGGGCGTGGACGTGCTGGTGTATGCGCGCGCCGCGCGCGCCCTGGCCGCGGGATTCCTGGGCGAAGGGGCTGCGCCGGGACAGCAGGGGCCTTCCGCGGCCTATTGAGCCTGGCCACGGGGGCGGCGGCACCATCGAGGTGCCGTTTCCCACTGTTGCAACCCCGCCGTGCCCGCGGCGTTACGCTGGGCGTTTTGCCGCGCCGCGTTCGCGGGGGCGCCGGCAGGCCGCACACACGTCTTCCAGGGCGGATGCGGAACTTTGCCCAGGCTCGCTGTTCTCAGTGACCAGCGCCCGCGCCCGGCTGGCCCTTCGTCGTCGAAGGCCCGGGCGGCGGTGCATCGGAGCCAGAACTATGTCCTTGAAGATCCGCCTGCCCCAGCCGGGCGGGGTGTCCGTTCCCGAATGGTGGGCCCGCCTGCAGTGGTGGTCCTTGCGGGCGGCACGGCGTGTCGAGTCCTTTTTGCAGCAGGGCCGCCCCAAGGCAAAAAGCGGCCCCCTTTGGGGGCAGCAAGCCGTAGGCGCAGCGTGGGGGGCCTTGCTGTCCCGCAATGCCTGGATGGCCGAACGCCTGCGCTTCTTCCGCGCCTGGCGCGCCGATCCGCGCGGCATCGGCGCCATCATGCCGTCCAGCGCGGCGCTGGCCTCGGCCATCACGCGCGAGGTCGGCAGCCACAGCGGCGACGTGATCGAGCTGGGCAGCGGCACGGGTGCCTTCACGCGCGCGCTGGCGCGCCGCGGCGTGGCGCAGGGCGCCATGGCGCTGATCGAAACCGATCCGGATTTCGCGCGGCAGTTGCGCCGCGACTTCCCCGAGGCCCAGGTCTGCTGCCTGGACGCGGCGCGCCTGGCGGGCGAACCGCTGTTCGGCGGGCGCACCGTGGGCGCCGTGGTGTGCGGCCTGCCGCTGCTGAACATGCCGCTGCGCCAGCAGGTGGGCATCCTGCGCGGCAGCTTTTCGCACCTGCGTCCCGGCGGCGCCTTCTATCTGTTTACCTACGGGCCGCGTTGTCCGGTGCCGCGCTCGGTGCTGGACCGCCTGGGCCTGCGCGCGCGGCGCGCGCATTCGGTGATCCTGAACGTGCCGCCCGCACACGTCTGGAAGCTGACGCGACGCAGCAGCAAAGCGATATAGGCGCACTGCGCAGTCTCCTCGTCGTGCCGTCTTCTTACATGTCTTGGCTGGCGCGTCGTGTCACCGCTCATTAAGATGGCTGCCGTATCGATTTCCGGAGTGCCCGCATGAACTTCGCCCGCCTGGTGCGTTCCCTGGCAGCGCTGGCCGCCGCCGTCATCCTTTCGGCCTGCGCCGCGAAAGCGCCCTACATGGGGTCCGCCAACCCGCGCGGAGAAGATCCTTTCGTGCAGACGAGCTGGACGCTGACCGACTGGACCCAGGCTGGCGGCGGTTCGCGTCCCCTGCCCAGCGTGTCGGGCGACCGCGCGCTGACGATCGCTTTCTCGCGCGAGGGCAGCCAATACCGCGCCACCGGCTTCTCGGGTTGCAACCGCTATAACGCCACCTATGTCTACGCCAACGGCCTGCTGCTGGTGCAGGCGCCGACGGGCACGCGCATGGCCTGCCGCTCGCCCGAGCACACGCGCCTGGAGCAGGACTTCCTGGCAGCCCTGGTCAACATCGCGTCGTCCACGCTGGAGCCCTATAGCTCGCCGCTGCACATGAAGCTCGTCACCCAGCGCGGCGACGTGCTCACCTTTTCGCGCGCGGGCGACCCGCTGGCCGGCGGCGTGGGCATCAAGAAGCTGATCTACGTGGACAGCGAGCAGGTCACCTGCGATGCCGGCGCCGCGCGCCTGCAGTGCCTGCGCGTGCGTGACGATCCCAGCCGCCCCTGGCAGCTCTGGTACAACGGCATCGAAGGCTTCCAGCCCGAGCCCGGCGTGTCCTATCGCCTGCGCGTGCTGGAAGTGCCGGTGGTGAATCCCCCGGCCGACGGCGGGTCGCTGCGCTGGGTGCTGGACGCCGTGATCGAGCAGACCGTGGCGCGCTGACCGCAATCCGTGGCGCCGGGCGGCGATTGACAGGGTGGCGCAAGGCGCCGGGCGTTACCATATCGCCTTTGCCATTCCCGCCTGCGCCATGTCCCGCGTTGTCAATATCGCCGCCTACAAGTTCGTCACCCTGGATGCGCTGCCCGCCTTGCGCGAGCACCTGCTGACGCGTGCCGAGGCGCTGTCCCTGAAGGGCACCATCCTGCTGGCGCCAGAAGGCATCAACGTCTTCCTGGCTGGCGAGGCCGAGGCGGTCGACGCCATGCTGGCCGAGATGTCGGCGTTGCCGGCCATCGGTCCCCTGGAGGTGAAATACAGCGATTCCGCTTCCGTGCCTTTCGGCCGCCTGCGCGTGCGCATCAAGCGGGAAATCATCCGCATGGATCATCCCGCCATCCGTCCCGGCAAGGGCCGCGCGCCCAGCGTGGACAGCCAGACCCTGGCGCGCTGGCTGGCGCAGGGCGCCGATGACGAAGGCCGTCCCCTCGCCCTGCTGGATACCCGCAACGATTTCGAAGTGGACGCGGGCACCTTCGACGGCGCCATCGACTGGCGCCTGCAACGCTTCACCCAGTTTCCGGCCGCCTTCGACGCGCATCGCGCCGAACTGGAGGGCAAGACGGTGGTGAGCTTCTGCACGGGCGGCATCCGCTGCGAGAAGGCCGCGCTGTACATGCAGGACGCGGGCCTGCAGCACACCTACCAGCTGGAAGGCGGCATCCTGAAGTATTTCGAGGAAACCGGCGGCGTGGGCTACACCGGCGGCTGCTTCGTGTTCGACGCGCGCGAGACGCTCGACGCCGCGCTGGCGCCGCGCCCCTTGGGCGCCCAGGCTGCCTAGGCCTGGCGCCAGTCCGGGAGGCGGCACGCGACTGCCCGGGCGCAGCGCCGGGCCGTGTCCCGACAGCCTTACAGCACGGCCATGGCCGCCGTGTCTCGCCTGAGCGCCGTGGGTTCGGGCTGCAATTCCATCACGTCGCGCATGGGCAGCCTGAAGGCGCTGGCCGCGCGTTCCAGCGTATCGGCCTGCGTTTCCAGCGCGGATGCCGCCGCCGAGGCCTCCTCGACCAGCGCTGCATTCTGCTGCGTCACCTGATCCATCTGCAGTACCGCGTCGCTGACCTGGTCGATGCTGGTGGCCTGTTGCGCCGACGCGGCCGAGATTTCGCCCATCAGCGCCGCCACGTGGCCGATCTCCGTGATGACCTGCTGCACGGTCTGCCCCGCGCGCGTGACCAGCTGGGCGCCGTCCTCGACGCGGCTGCCCGCGTTCTCGATGAGGAGCTTGATCTCCTTGGCCGCCTGCGCGCTGCGTTGTGCCAGCGTGCGCACCTCGCCCGCCACCACGGCGAAACCCTTGCCCTGTTCGCCGGCGCGCGCCGCCTCCACCGCCGCGTTCAACGCCAGGATGTTGGTCTGGAAGGCAATGCCGTCGATGACCGCGACGATGTCGGTGATCTGCCGGGAGCTGGCCGAGATGCTGTCCATCACGGCGACGACGTCGCCCACCGCCTTGCCGCCATCGCGCGCCACCGCCGTGGCCTTGGTGGCCACCGCGTTGGCTTCGCGCGCGCTGTGGGCGTTCTGCTTCACCATGCTGGAGAGGTCGGCCAGGGTGGCCGAGGTTTCCTCCAGCGAGGCGGCCTGCTGCTCCGTGCGGGATGACAGGTCCGCGTTGCCCGCCGCGATCTCGCGCGCACCCACGTTGATCTCCTGCACGCCTTCGCGCACCGCCGTGATGGTGCGCGCCAGGCCGTCCTGCATGCGGCGCAGCGCCGCGAAGAGCACGCCGATCTCGTTGCTGGAACGGGTGTCGATCCGGCCGCTCAGGTCACCGTTGGCGATGCGTTCGAAGTGCTGTCCCGCCACGCGCAAGGGGCGCAGCAGCGCCCGTCGCAGGAACAGCGCGCAGGCCAGGGCCAGCAGCAGGCCCGCGCCCATCAGCGCCGCGGCGCTCCAGCGGGTCTGCGCATAGGCGTCTTCGGCCTGCAGGCGCACGTCGCTGCTCTGGTTGCGGATGTGCTGGGTCAGCGTGACGATCTGGTTGTTGAACGCGGACGCCGCCTGTTCCACGCCGGGCACGAAAGCCAGGTAGTCCTGCGTGGCGCCCGAGCGCAGCGCCGCGCCCATGGCGTCCACCTGCGCGGTGTACAGCGTGAAGGAGCGGCGCAGCGCGGTGGCCAGGGCGGCGCCTTGCTCGTCCTTGGGCGCCGACATATAGGTCTTGAACTGGTTGCCCGCGTCCTCGCGCAGGCTGCTTGCGGTGTCAGCCGCCGATTCGGCCGCCGCGGCGTCGTTCTCCAGGAGGGCAACGAGCCCGGAGGACAGCGCCACGCGGGCTTCCAGCACCGCATTGCTGACCTGGTTGAGCGGATCGAGCTGCTGGACGGACAGGTCGTCCAGGGTGTTGACGCTGGCGGCGAGGCGGCTGGCGTGCAGCCAGCTCAGTGCCAGCGCGGCGGCCAACAGCAGCAGGAACGCTGCGTAGACGAGCGCCGTGGCGGCGCGCAGGGAGAATGTTCGAACCATGACGACCCCTTCTTGGTGGTGTTGTTGCCGAGCAGCCGTGGTCTCCCCCGCCTCACTTGCCGTGATGCTGGTTTTTTCCCCTGTTGTCGCCGTATCGCAGGCCGGCGTCGCGGCCTGGCGGCGTTTATGTGCTGAAAATTACACTGGCGCGCAAGAAAAGGAAATGCCCGCAACTGGCGGGCATTTTCCAGGGCCAGGCGCCAAGCGTGGCGTTATCGCACGCGCATGCCCGGTTCGGCGCCGGGGAAGGGCTCCAGCACGTAGATGCCGGGATTCACCGCGTCATCGGCGTGGCTGGCGGCCAGCACCATGCCTTCCGACACGCCGAACTTCATCTTGCGCGGCGCCAGGTTGGCCACCAGCACGGTCAGCTTGCCGATCAGGTCTTCGGGCTGATAGGCCGACTTGATGCCCGAGAACACGTTGCGGTGGCGGCCTTCGCCCACATCCAGCGTCAGGCGCAGCAGCTTGGTCGAGCCGTCGACGTGCTCGCAGTTCACGATGCGCGCAATGCGCAGGTCGATCTTGCCGAAGTCGTCGATGGTGATGGTGTCGGCCAGGGCTTCGCCGCCGGGCGTCGGGGCGGGCGGCGCGGCCTCCACCGGCGGCTCCAGCAGGGCATCCAGCAGCGCGGGTTCCACGCGCTGCATCAGGTGCTTGAAGGCGCCCACCGTGCGCGGCAGTTCGGCGGCATCGGTCCAGACGAAGTCACGGTCCAGGCCGAACAGTTCGCGCGAGACGCGCGCGCCCAGTTCGGGCAGGATGGGCGAGAGCATGACCGACAGCGCCTTGAAGCCGGCCAGCGCGCGCGAGCAGATGTCCTGCAGCCTGGCCTGCGTGTCCGCGTCGGCCTGGGCGATGCCCTTGGCCAGCACCCACGGCTGCGCCGCGTCGAACGCCTGGTTGATGCGGTCGGCCAGGCCCATCAGTTCGCGGATGGCGCGGCCATATTCGCGGGCCTCGATGTCGGCGCGGGCCGACTCGGCTGCCGCGGCCAGTTCCGCCGACAGCGCGGCCTCGTCACCCACATAGCCCAGCTTGCCGTCGAAGTGGCGGGCGATGAAGTTGGCGGCGCGGCTGGCGATGTTGACGTATTTCCCGACCAGGTCGCTGTTGACGCGCGCGACGAAATCCTCGGGGTTGAAATCGATGTCTTCCACGCGGGCATTGAGCTTGGCCGCAATGTAATAGCGCAGCCACTCGGCGTTCATGCCCAGTTCCAGGTAGCGCAGCGGCGAGATGCCGGTGCCGCGGCTTTTGGACATCTTCTCGCCGCTCACGGTGATGAAACCGTGCACGTTCAACTGGTCCGGCGTCTTGCGGCCGGCGAACTTCAGCATGGCGGGCCAGAAGAGGGCGTGGAAATAGATGATGTCCTTGCCGATGAAGTGCACCTGCTCGGTCGTGCTGGCAGGATCGAGCAGCGCGTCGAAGTCCAGGCCCTGCTTGTCGCAGTAGGACTTCAGCGAGGCCAGGTAGCCCACCGGCGCGTCCAGCCAGACATAGAAGAACTTGCCCGGCGCGTCGGGAATCTCGATGCCGAAATACGGGGCGTCGCGCGAGATGTCCCAGTCGCCCAGCTTGGCCTCGCCGTCATCGGCGCCCAGCCATTCGCGCGTCTTGGCCAGCACTTCGGCCTGCAGGTGCTTGCCGCCCAGGGCGTTGGCGCCCGTGGTCCATTCCTGCAGGAAGGCCACGCAGCGCGGGTCGGACAGCTTGAAGAAGTAGTGTTCCGACGACTTCAGCACCGGCGTGGCGCCGGTCAGGGCCGAATAGGGGTTGATGAGCTCGGTGGGCGCGTAGACCGCGCCGCAGACCTCGCAGGAGTCGCCGTACTGGTCCTTGGCGTGGCACTTGGGGCATTCGCCCTTGATGTAGCGGTCGGCCAGGAACATGCCCTTGACCGGATCGTAGAACTGCTCGATGGCGCGGGTGTGGATGAGCCCCTCTGCCTTGAGCTTGCGATAGATGTCCTGCGACAGCGCGACGTTTTCCGGCGTGTCGGTGGAGTGCCAGTGGTCGAAGCGGATGTGGAAGCCGTTCAGGTACTGGGGGCGTTCGGCGGCGTAGCGCGCAACCAGCGCCTGCGGCGTGATGCCCTCCTTTTCGGCCTTCAGCATGATCGGCGCGCCATGCGCGTCGTCGGCGCCCACGAAGTGAACCGTGTGTCCCGCCATGCGCATCGAACGGACCCAGATGTCGGCCTGGATGTACTCCATGATGTGGCCGATATGGAAGGAGCCGTTGGCGTAGGGCAGGGCGGTGGTGACGAACAGGGTTCGGGACATGGATCAGGCTGGGCGCTGTGGCCGTGAGGAAAGGGGATCGGGCATTTTAGACCACGGCCAGGGAGAGGCTGGCCGGGCTGGGCGGACCCTGGCCCGGAAATGAAAACGGCCGCCCGAAGGCGGCCGTTGTGTGCACGATGGCGCCGGGACGCCACCTTGGCTTCAGGGGACGTCGCGCGCCTCGACGTCGATGACATCGGCCGGGCGGCGCGAGGGGCCGGGAAAGCCGCCCTGGCGGCGGGCGCCGGCAGCCGGGCCGGTGGGCGGCTGGCCAAAACCCGTGTTCTGCGTGAAGCCCGGGCGGCGAGCCTGGCGCTGTTGCCAGTAGGAGCGGACGCCGAAAGGCTGGCCGCGCAGGCGCGCGGTGACGTAGAGCACCGCCACGGCGATGGCCGTGGACAGCATGAAAATGAGCGCCATGCCCATGCCGACCAGCGCCAGCACGACGAACAGGACGGTGTGGAGAATGCGGGAGATGAGTTGAGTCATGGTCTTGCGACTCCGGGGAGCGGTGGAAAGTTCCCGGGGAACATTCCGGTGAAAAGTTCCGAAGCATCTTCGGACTGGGGGAATCCCGTGGCGCGACACGCCTATCCGCTATGCTTGAGGGCAAACCGCCTTTTTTCAAGCTTGGGCGACGATTTTTTCGGAACAATAGTGACATGAGTTTGACGCTGGAACAAATCCACGAGGCCCTGCGTGCCGTGACCGACCCGGAAACCGGGGTTTCGTTGCAATCCAGCCTCAAGGACCGCGACGTGCAGTCGGGCGCCGAGGGCGTGCGGGTGGCCATCGAGCTGGGCTATCCGCTGGGCGGGCGCGAGACCGCGTTGGCCCGCGCCGCCGAGGCCGCCCTGCAAGCCGCAGGCGCAACCAGCGCTGCGGTGACTGTTTCCTGGAAAGTAAGCGCTCACGCTGTGCAGCGCGGCCTGAAGCCGCTGCAGAACGTGCGCAACATCATCGCCGTGGGATCGGGCAAGGGCGGCGTGGGCAAGAGCACCACCGCCGTGAATCTGGCCCTGGCCCTGGCCGCCGAGGGCGCCAAGGTCGGGCTGCTGGATGCGGACATCTATGGTCCCAGCGTGCCGACGCTGCTGGGCATCGACGGGCGGCCGGAAAGCACCGACAACAAGACGATGGGCCCGCTCGTGGGCCACGGCCTGGAGGCCAACTCCATCGGCTTCCTGATCGACGCCGATTCGCCCGCCATCTGGCGCGGCCCCATGGTGACGCAGGCGCTGGAGCAACTGCTGCGCCAGACCAACTGGAACGACCTGGATTACCTCATCATCGACATGCCGCCGGGCACGGGCGACATCGCCCTGACGCTGGCGCAGAAGGTGCCGGTGGTGGGCGCGGTCATCGTCACGACGCCGCAGGACATCGCGCTGCTCGACGCTCGCAAGGGCCTGCGCATGTTCCAGAAGGTCGACGTGCCGGTGCTGGGCGTGGTGGAGAACATGGCCGTGCACGTGTGTTCGCAATGCGGGCACGCCGAGCACATCTTCGGTGAAGGCGGCGGACAGCGCATGGCCGAGCAATACGAGGTGCCCGTGCTGGGCAGCCTGCCGCTGGCCCTGTCCATCCGCGTGCAGAGCGATGCGGGCGTGCCCGTCTTCGCGGCAGAGCCCCAGGGCGTGGCCGCGCAAGCCTATCGCCAGATCGCCCGCCGCCTGGCCGCGGGCGTGGCCGCCTTGCCGCGCGACATGAGCGCGCGCTTCCCATCCATCGTCGTGCAGCAGCCCTGAGTCGCGCGCGGATGCAGACGGCCCGTCGCCTGTTCCTCGCGCTTGGCTTGATCCTGGGCGCGGCCACGACGGCGCGCGCTGAACGACCCGAAGTGACGATCGACCCCGGCGGCGTGCCGCCGGCAGCCTTGCGCGCCATCGCGTCCTCGGTGGACAGCATTGCGCGGCTGGCCGAAGACCAGGACGGCGGCGAGGCCGCTCGCCTGCGCCGCCGCGCGCACGACGCCACGCTGTCGGCGCTGGCCACCCAGGGCTATTTCGTGCCGGTGGTCACGCTGAGCGTCGGCGAGGACATCGGGGGAGAAACCTGGGACATCGCCATCGAGCCCGGCGTGCGCGCCACGGTCGGGCAGGTCGACCTGCGTTTCGAAGGCCGCCTGGCGGCCGAAGACCAGGCCGCGCGCCGCGCCGCCCTGACGAAGGCGTGGAGCCTGCCGCGCGACCGGCTCTTCATCAATGCCGACTGGAGCAAGGCCAAGTCCGACCTGCTGGAGGCCGTGGGCGAGCGCGACTATTACCTGGCGCGCATTGCGTCGTCGCGCGCGCAGGTGGATGCCGACACCGGCAAGGTCAGCCTGGAGGTCGTCATCGACAGCGGTCCGCGCGTGCGCATGGGAGAGCTGGTCACCCTTGGCCTGGAGCGCGTGCCGGAAGAGCTGATCCGCCGCTATGTGCGCTATGCCCCGGGCGACCCCTACGAGCGCGAGAAACTGGAAGACTGGCAGCAGGCGCTGCAGACGACGGCGTTCTTCCGTGGCGCCTTCGTGTCGCTGGTGCTCGATGACGCCAAGGACCCGCAGAACGAGGCCGAAGTGCCCGACGCGGCGCCCAGCGTGCCCGCCGCCGTGGGCGCGTCCAGCACGCCCGAGGCGGCGTCCTACGCCACCCCGGCCACCGCCATGGCCGACCAGCAGGAGGTGACGCTGCCCTTGCGCGTGCGCGTCTCGGAAGCGCCTCCCAAGCGCTTGTCGGTGTCCGCGGGCGTGGACGACGACGTCGGCGGCCGGGTCGAGGTGCTGTACCGGCAGAACGTCGTGTTCGGCCACCCCCTGACCATGGAGGCGGGCCTGGGCGTGGATCGCAAGCGTCAGCGCGCCTACCTGGACTTCTATCTTCCGCCCACGGCCAAGGGGGAAAAGGACAGCATCGGCCTGTTGGCCGACCATTCCGACATCCAGGGCCTGGAAGTGACGCGTTTCGCGCTGGGCGCCACGCGCCTGCGTGTCCGCCCCGGCGCGGGCGACAGCCGCGTGGAATACGAAACGCGCTTCGGCGTGCTGGCCGCGCACGACCAGATCAAGATCGACCAGGGCGACTCCTACAGCCTGCCTACCATCACCGGCACGGCGGAATGGCTGCGGCGCGACGTGGACAGCAAATACAACCCGCGCGAAGGCAACCTGATTGCGGTGGGGGGCGGCATCGGCACGACGCTGGATCGTGGCGAACCCTTCACCCGTGCCACCTTGCGCGGACAGCAGTGGTGGCCCGTGGGGGATCGCGACGTCTTCACCTTGCGCGGCGAGGTCGGCAAGCTCTGGTCGCAGTCCGATGCGCTGGTGCCCGATGACTTCGGTTTCCGCACCGGCGGGGCGCGCACCATCCGCGGCTACAAGTACCTGAGCATCGGCCGCGAGCTCGATGGCGCCATCGTCGGCGCCGAGGCCCTGGCCGTGGCCAGCGCGGAGTACATGCATTACTTCGACGAGATGTTCGGGGTGGGCGTGTTCGTGGATGCGGGCGATGCGGCCGAATCCTTCGGCGACATGCGCATGAACCTGGGCTATGGCCTGGGCGCGCGCGTGCGCACGCCCGCCGGCCCGCTGTTCCTTGACCTGGCCTACGGGCAGCGCACCAGCAAGCTGCGCATCCACTTCTCGCTGGGGTTGGCGTTTTGAAGATCCTGGCCCGCCTGTTCCGCCACCTGCTGGTCTGGTGGCTGCCCGCCCTGGTCATGGTGCTGATCGGCCTGATCGGCCTGACCGCGTGGGTGGTGGGCTCCGCCTCGGGCTCGGCGCTGCTGTTGCGGGCCGTTGCCTCGCAGCTGGACGGGCGCGTCGCGGGCGTGCAGGGTTCGCTGTGGCGTGGCCTGCAGGTGGCCGAGCTGGACGTGTCGCCGCCAGGCGCGCAAGTGTCCTTGCGGTCATTGAACCTTGCGGTGGACTGGCGCCGCCTGGGCGATGGCGTGTTGCGCGTGCAGGATCTGTCGGTGGACTCCCTGTCCGTGGCACTGCCCGCGCCCGCCCCCGAGGCGCAGGCGGCCCCTGATGCGCCGCTCAGCCTGCCATCCCTGCCCGTCACGATCGCCATCGACCGCCTGGCCGTCGGGGAGTTTTCCCTGACGCAGGCAGGCGAGCCGCTGCCCGTGGGTCTGCGCGACCTGCTGGCCACGGTGGCGGTGGGCGAGACGGCGCAATTGCGGATCGCCAGCCTGAAGGTGCTGCATCCGATGGCCGACGTCGGCCTGCAGGGCGAGGTGGCGCTGGCCAAGCTGGCGGCCCCCTGGCCTGCGCGGGTGACGCTGTTGGCGGGCATCCACAGCGCGGATCCCGAATCGCCGCTGTGCCTGAAGGCCTTGCAGCCCGGGCAGGCCGCCAAGCCGGCGGACAAGGCCAAGGATGCCAAGTCCCCCGAGGCGGCGACGCCCGCCGTGCCGGGCTGCACCGTGCTGCTGGATGCGCAGGCGCAGGGTTCCCTGGATGGGCTGGACGTTTCGCTCAAGGGCGAAGGCGCGGGCGTGGCCTTGCGGGCCGATGCCTCGCTGGCGCCGCAAGCCGCCTTCCCGCTGCGCACGGCCGACGTGGACCTGCGCCTGGCTGACGGTTCCGCGCTGGCGGCCAGGCTGGACTGGGAACGCCAGGAAGCGGGACCCGATACGCCGCTGCGCGACCGCATCAAAGGCACGGCCTCGGCCACGTCGCTGGACCTGGGCGCGTTCCTGGCCGGCCTCATCCCTCCGGCACTGCTGACCGCGACGCTGGATTTCGATGTCAGCCTGCAGGACCAGTCCGTGCCTACCGACGCAAGGCTGGACCTGAAGGTGGCCGAGGGCAGCCGCTGGAATCGCCAAGCGCTGTCGGGCAACCTGAATGCGCGCCTGAGCGCCCAGCCGGGCGAGCCCGGCCAGCCCATCGACGTGCTGGCCTTGCGCGTGCCGGAACTGAAGACCGATCTGCGGCTGGGGCCGAACAGGGTGCGCACCGATGGCAGCTGGGGCGAGCCGGGCAGCGCGTTGACGGTGGATATCACCGCGCCCCAGTTGGCGGCGTTCTGGCCAGACTTGCCGGGGGGCGCCACCCTGCAGGGCAAGGTCGGCGGCACGCCGGGGGCGCACCAGCTGGACCTGCGCGCGGCCTACAAGCCGGCGCGCGTGCGCGCAGGCAGGCTGGGCGAGGCGCCGGCCGACCTGGCTATCGTCGCCGCTGGCGGCTGGGGGCCGGGCGGCCAGAATGCCTTCCAGCCCGGCCTGACCGGATGGCGCGGGCAGGTGTCTTCGCTGCGCGCCGAGCATGCGGGTTTCTCCTTGCGGCTGCGCCAGGCCTTGGCCGTGGCTTTCCTGCCCGCGGCGCAGGCGCCGCAATGGCAGTGGCAGGCAGGCGCGGGCGCGCTGGAGATCGGCCTGCCGGGCGCGGCCTCGCCGGTGGTGCTGCGCCATGAGGGGTCGCGGGGCGGCGGCGCGCGCTGGCAAAGCGCGGGCGCCATCGAGAATGCCGTGCTCACGGCACGTCTGGTGCGGAACCTGCAGGACGCCTTGGGACAGGTCCGCAAGGACGAGGACGCGCCGCGCGGCGGCGTGAAGGTCAACGATCCGGGCGCCGCCAACCGCCGCCTGGAACTCGAGGCCAGCTGGAACCTGCAGTTCGCCAATGCCTTGTCGGGCACGGCGCGTATCGCGCACACCGGCGGCGACATGATGCTGCCCGGCACGCCGCCCGTGCCTGCCGGCCTGCGCGAGCTGTCGGTCGCCCTGCGCGCCACGCCCACCACGGGCCGTGCCAGCCGTCTGGATGCGGTCCTGCGCGTGTTGACCGAAAAGCGCGGCACCATCGAGGGCGAGGGTTCCGCCGTGCTGACGGTGGGCGCGGATGGCGCGTTGGACCTGGATCGCCGCCAGCCCCTGCGCGGCAAACTGGACGCCCAGGTGGACGACCTGTCGTGGGTCAGCCTTTTCACGGGCGATGCGCTGGACATCGGCGGCAGCGTGCGGGCATCGCTGCAAGGCCAGGGCACGCTGGATGGCGATTGGCGGGCCCGCGGCACCATCAATGGCGAGAAGCTGCGCGTGGTGCGCATCGACGATGGCGTGCGGCTGCTGGACGGCACCTTGGCCGCGCGGCTGGAGAACGAACGCCTGATCATCGATTCCTTGCGCTTCCCGGCCAGCCTGCGGGTCATCCCCACGGAGTGGCGCACGCGCGAGTGGATCACCGAGAACCCCGACGCCAAGAATGGCGAGCTGCGCGCCAGCGGCGAGTGGAACCTGCTGCAGTCCGCGGGCAAGGTGCGCGTGTCGCTGTACCGCTATCCGGTGATCCAGCGGGTGGACCGCCACGCCATGATGACGGGCGACATCGACATCGTGGCGGCGCTGCCCAAGGTGTCCATCACCGGCAAGCTCACGGCCGACGCCGGCTGGGCCAGCGTGGAAATGCTGACCAGCGTGCCCACGGTCGACGACGACGTGATCGTGGTGCGCGAAGGCCAGGACGTCGCGGCGTCGTCCGCGCTGGACATGAACATGGTGGTGGACGTGGACCTGGGGCCGCGCTTCTACCTGACGGGCATGGGCCTCGATTCCGGCCTGGTGGGCGCGTTGCAGGTGCGCATGGCCGGCGGGCGCCTGAGCGGCGAGGGCGCCTTCCGCACGCGCGGCGGGCGTTTCGAGATCTACGGCCAGCGCCTGCACCTGCGGCGCGGCACCATCACCTTCCAGGGCGTGCTGGAGAATCCGCTGCTGGACATCGAGGCCCTGCGCCTGGGCGAGCAGGTCGAGGCCGGCGTGCGCGTGGCCGGCACGGCCCGGCGTCCTCGCATCGACCTGGTGTCCTATCCCGACGTGGGCGAAACCGAGAAGCTGTCGTGGCTGATCCTGGGCCGCGGGCCCGACCAGAGCGGCAACGACGCCGCGCTGCTGCTGTCGGTGGGCGCGGCGCTGCTGGGCGGCGAGGGCGAGCCCTTCTACAAGAAGTTCGGCCTGGACGACGTCGGCATCAAGTCGGGGGCCATCGGCAGTTCGGGCAGCCTGCTGCCCGACACCACGGTGGCCGGGCGGGTCACGCGCGGTAGCGGCCAGGAGCTGGAAAACCAGTTCCTGGTGGCCAGCAAGAATTTCTCGGATGGCATCACGGTGAGTATCGAGCAGGCCATGGCTGGCGCCGACACGGTGGCGCGCGCCAGTTATCGCCTGTCGCGCCGCCTGTCGGTGGACCTGAAGGGCGGGGCCGTGAACGGCCTGGAGCTGGTGTACCGGACGTTCTTCCAGGATTGACCGCCCCGCCAAGCGCGCGAGGGGTGTCCACCCCGCGGTGTGCCCCGATTGCCAGCCCGCCCTGCGGGCTGGCTACAATACCGCTCTGTCTAGGAAACCCACCCATGTCCATCAAAAGCGACCGCTGGATCCGCCGCGCTGCCGAAGCCGGCATGATCGAACCCTTCGAAGCGGGCCAGGTCCGCGCCAACGCGGGCGGCAAGATCGTGAGCTACGGCACCAGCAGCTACGGCTACGACGTCCGTTGCGCCGACGAGTTCAAGATCTTCACCAACATCAATTCCACCATCGTGGATCCCAAGCGTTTCGACGAGAAATCCTTCGTCGATTTCAAGGGTGATGTCTGCATCATTCCGCCGAACTCCTTCGCGCTGGCCCGCACGGTGGAATATTTCCGCATTCCGCGCAGCGTGCTGACCATCTGCCTGGGCAAGAGCACCTATGCCCGTTGCGGCATCATCGTGAACGTCACGCCGCTCGAGCCCGAGTGGGAAGGCCATGTGACACTGGAGTTCTCGAACACCACGCCGTTGCCGGCCAAGATCTACGCGGGCGAAGGCTGCGCGCAGATGCTGTTCCTGGAAAGCGACGAGATCTGCGAAACGTCGTATCGCGACCGTGGCGGCAAATACCAGGGCCAGACCGGCGTCACGCTGCCGCGCACCTGATCCTGCTTGATCTTGCGCAAGGCCCGCGCGCGTGGGGCCTGCTCCAATGGTGCTGTCTTCCACTTTTTCATGCCCTTGGAGCACCCCATCATGCGCAGAATCGCCGCCGCCGCCTTGCTGTTCGCCTGCTCGACCCCCCTCTGGGCCGCCCAGTGCGAGCAAGTGATCGAAAGCAATGACGCGATGCAGTTCAACGTCAAGGACGTCACGGTCGACAAGTCGTGCAAGACCTTCACCGTGACCCTCAAGCACACTGGCAAGCTGCCGCGTAACGCGATGGGCCACAACTGGGTGCTGACCAAGCAGTCCGACATGCAGGGCGCCGCCACGGCCGGCATTGCCGCCGGCCTGAACAATGACTACGTGAAGCAGGGCGACGAGCGTGTGCTGGCGCACACCAAGGTCATCGGTGGCGGCGAAACCGCCACGGTCACCGTCGACGTGGCCAAGCTGAAGGCAGGCGAAACCTATGCCTACTTCTGCTCCTTCCCCGGCCACTGGGCCATCATGAAGGGCACGCTGAAGCTGGGTTCATAAGGACACGCGCGCGGCCAGGGTCGTCCTGCCTGGCCGCGCGTCCACTTCCAGCGTCCCGCCCACGCGCGCGATGCGCGTGTGCATGCTGTTCATGCCCACGCTGATGCCGGCCTGGCGCACTGCCGCCACATCGAAGCCGGTGCCGTCGTCCTCGATGCCCAGCACCAGCACGGCGTGCGCGGGCATTTCGAGCCACACCCGAACCTGCCGGGCATGGCTGTGCTTGATCACGTTGGTCAGGGCCTCTTCCAGGAAGCGCGTGAGCGCCAGGCATTGCAGCGCCGAGGGGCGCGCCTGCCATTGCGCCGCAACCTGCCACGTCACCGCCATGTCCAGCGCATCGAACAATTGCGTATAGCGATAACGCACCGGCGCGATCCACGCCTGTGGCGTGGCGGGCGCGTCGACGCCCGCGCTGGCGTCATTGTCGATGGCCTGGCGCAGGTCGTCGCGCAGCAGCTTCAGCATCGACAGCACGCGCGCGCGCGCCAGCGACTCTTCTCCCAACTCCACCGACGCCATCATGTGCACCAGCGATCCGCCCACGCCGTCGTGCAGGTCATGGGCGATGCGCAGGCGGTCCTGCAGGCGGGTGTGGCTCAGTTCCAGTGCATGCTCCCGCGCCAGCGTGTCGGCCAGCTCGGTGCGCGCCCGCGCGACGTTGTCGGCAAGCTCCTCGTTGAAGCGGGCGATGCGCTGCACGTTGTGCGCGTGGCGCAAGCCCAGGATGCCTGACAGGGAAAGGGTGATGACGATGCTGGTGTAGGGCGAAAGGGGTGGCCTGCTGGGGATGATCGAGAGAATGGCGAGCAGGTCATGGATATTGGTGATGACCAGCGCCAGCAGGCAGGCAGCCAGCAAGCCGTGTTCACGTGACCGGGTGCGCAACGCGTGCGCCAGGAACGTCATGCCGTTGAGGACGAAGAGGGTGCTGGCAACCACCAGTCCCAGTAATTGGGCCTTGCCGGCCAGCGCGTCCGGCGCCGCGAGTTGGAGCACCACCAGGCCGCCGGTCAGCAGCCAGAGGCCACGTTCGGTGCGAGGCAGACGCTGGTCGCTGAAACGCCAGGTGAACAGGCAGAAGCAGGCAACGGACAGCAGCAGCGCAATGGTGTTGAGCCTGGCCATCCCGGGCGTCCCCACGAGTGGCAAGGGCTCGGTGAGCAGCACATTGACGATGAACAGTCCCCAGAACAGGGACATGAGCGCATACCAGCCATACGCCGTCTGTTCCCGCCTGACGACCCAGATGCAGAAGAACAGGGCCGCCATCACGCCGGAGACGATGATGTTGATGAGGATGAGCGTGCGGTTCTGCCACCACAGCGTGTCGTAGCGTTGCTGCATTGCCTGGGGGGCGCCCAGATGGACGGGCCCGAGTCCCAGCGACTGGCCGGCCACGCTCGTTGCCCGGATCCACAGCGTATTCACCCCGGGCAGCAGCCAGGCTTCGGGCAGCAGCCAGTAGCGGGGCATGTTCCAGCTGCGCGACAGGGGTTCGGTCTGATGCGCGTCCTGCCACAGCAGGGTGTCGTTGACATACACCTGGCCCGCCAGCACGATCGATTGCAGCACCAGGGCAATGGCGTTGTCCCGGTCGCCAGGGCAGTCGCGGTCCCAGCTTATGCGGTACCACACCGATCCGCCCTCGCCGGGGCGGCGTCGGAGCCAGTCATCCGGCAGTGTGACCTTTTGCCAGGTGGTGATGGCACGATGGCCGCCGGGAACATCGGCGGCCGTGTGAACGGCCAGGATGCGTGCCACGCAGCCCGATTGCGCCGGTGCTTCGGCGGGGTTGGCCCAGGCGGCGGTGGCAGGCATGCACAGCAGCAGCCATAGCCACCCCAGCCACCCCAGCCCCCTCACTGGATCTCCCTCACTCCAGCAGCCCACGGGTGCGCGCCGCGTGCACCGCCCGTGTGCGCGAGTTGACGGCGAGCTTGCGGTAGATGTGCTTGATGTGGCACTCGACGGTATAGCGCGACAGGAAGATCTGCTCGGCGATTTCCCGGTTGCCCAGCCCTTCGGCGACCAGTCGCAGGATCTGGTGTTCGCGCGGGCTCAGGCGTCCTTCGGGCGGGCTGGCCTCCTGTTCCGTCGCGCCGGGGTGCAGTTCCTCGATGATGCGGCGGGCGATGAAGGGATCGATGGGGGCGCCGCCCCGCAGCACGCTGCGCAGGGCCAGGGCGACTTCCAGGTCGTCGCGTTCCTTCACCACATAGCCGGTAGCGCCCGCACGCAAGGCGGCCAGGATGGCGTCCTGCGTGCTCCAGGCGGATATCACCAGGATACCCAGGCCGGGATCGGTGGCGCGCAGGTCGGCGATGAGATCGATGCCGCTGCCATCGGGCAGGCCCAGGTCCACCAGCGCCAGCGCGATGGGCTGGTTGGCCAGGCAGGCGCGCGCCGTGGCCAGCGAGTCGGCGAAGACCAGGGCTTCGCCGGCGTAACCCAGTTGCAGCAGCAGGCCTTCCAGCCGGCGGCGCACCAAGGGGTCGTCCTCCACCAGCAGGACGGGGGCGGGCAGGGCAAGGTCGGCGGCGAGTTCGCGCAAGGACATCGATCCTGGCTTCCAGGGAGAGGAGTCTGATTGTCGGCCAGACCGCGCGCCACGGCCATCACCAGAATCAGTATTTCGCGGGAGCGATCCGCAAAATTACCAAAATCCGGGGGGGGGCCGGTCTTGCGGACGACGCATGCAATCGGTCCGTACT
Source organism: Orrella dioscoreae (assembly GCF_900089455.2). Taxonomy (NCBI): domain Bacteria; kingdom Pseudomonadati; phylum Pseudomonadota; class Betaproteobacteria; order Burkholderiales; family Alcaligenaceae; genus Orrella; species Orrella dioscoreae. Next base: position 4,152,411 of record NZ_LT907988.1, on the reverse strand, counting down.
TTACCTGAGCGTGGCGCGGCTGGCCGCCATCAAGCGGGCAGCAGGACGGCGTCGTGGCGCAGGCTGGGCGCCTGCACCACCGCGGCCGCGTCGCTGACCTTGAACACCGACACGGCCTGGCGCAGTTGGCGCGCCTGCTCTTCCAGTGAGCTGGCGGCGGCCGCGGACTCCTCGACCAGTGCCGCGTTTTGCTGGGTCACGGCGTCCATCTGGGTGATGGCGTGGTTGACCTGCTCGATGCCGGTGCTCTGCTCCTGCGACGCCGCGGCGATCTCGGCCATGATGTCGGTGACGCGCTTTACCGCATCCACGATGTCGCGCATGGTCTGGCCTGCGCGTTGCACCTGGCTCGACCCCACCTGGACCCGGCTGGCGGACTCTTCGATGAGACTCTTGATCTCCTTGGCTGCCTGGGCGCTGCGCTGGGCGAGCGAACGGACCTCGCCCGCCACGACGGCGAAGCCTTTGCCCTGTTCGCCTGCGCGCGCCGCTTCCACCGCGGCGTTCAGGGCGAGGATGTTCGTCTGGAACGCGATGCCGTCGATGACGCTGACGATTTCCGCGATCCGGTTGGAGCTTTCGGAGATGTCGTCCATCGTCGTCACGACTTCCGACACGACGTTGCCGCCGCGGCTGGCCACGTCCATGCTGGTCGAGGCGAGCTGGTCCGCCTGGCGGGCGTTGTCGGCGTTCTGGCGGACGGTGGAAGCGAGCTCTTCCATGCTGGCGGCGGTTTCCTCCAGCGAGGCGGCCTGCTCTTCCGTCCGACGGCTCAGGTCATGATTGCCTTGCGCGATTTCGGCGGCTCCCGTGTTGATCTCGTCGACGCCATGCAGCACCTGGGAGACGACGCGCCCCAGGCTGTCCTGCATCTGGCGCAGCGCCGCCAGCAACTGGCCGATCTCGTTGCGTGAGTCGACCTCGATGCGTTGGGTCAGATCTCCCGACGCGATTCGTGCCACGGCCTGGCCGGCGTCGCGCAAGGGGCGCATCACATGGCGCGAGAGATACAACCAGCATGCCGGGATGACAAGCAGGCTCAGAACGAGCAGGGCCACCGTGATGGTGCCGGCCAGTTGCAGCCTGTCCTGTGCTTCGGCCAGCACTTCGAGGCTCGCCTGGTCCATGAGCCTGAAGAATTCCACCACCACCTCGTCGGCCTGCGTGCTCAGTTGCCCGCGCCGGTCGATATTGGCCAGATAGATGCTCTCGTCCCCGCGCAGCAGGCCCGCTGCGGCGGAGGTAGACAGCTCGGTGTATTGGGACAGCAGGCTGCCGTACTGTTCGGCCAGTCGCGTCACTTCCGGCCACGCGTTGTTGCCGGCGCTGTCCTTGTTCTTCTCGTTGACGGCGCTCACGACCTTCAAGGCCTCCGCGGCGCGGTCCAGGGCGGCAACGACGCTGGCCGTATCGCCCTGCAGGAAGTTGCGGTGGGCCACGGCCATCCACAGGCGGTTGGCCGTGAAGGCGTTCTGCAGATCCTTGGCGGGTTGTATCCGCTCGCTGGAAATGCGGTAGAAATCCTCGAAACCCTGGTCTGCCGACCTGGCGTTAAACCAGTTCGCGCCGATGGCCGACCACAGCGCCAGGGACATCAATGCCAGCACCAGCAATATGCCGATCCGTATGGGCAGGTTCTTCATGTAGAAAACTCCAACTTCTTCAAAAGGTAGGGGCTAGGTCAGGAATTCCCGCAAGGCCCCCGGAACGGGGGCGCCAGCGTTGCGGCACGTGTGACGCACGCTATCTGACGCTGACGGCCGTGCATGACCGTCAGTCTTGATGCGCGTGTGTGTTCGCCCGTGCCGGGGAAAGGGGGAGGGGAGTGCAGGTCTGAGGCGGTGCTTCAGGTCCCGGCCGGGGGAGGCCCCGCGCCGCCGTTCGCCGTCCCATCGGTCGTCGGGAGGGCGGAGGTCATCCAGGTCTCCATGTCCTGGGGAGAGAGGGGCCGGGAGAACAGGTAGCCTTGCGCCACGGGGTAGCCCTGCGCACGCAGGATGCGCGTCTGGCCATCGGTCTCGACGCCTTCCGCCACCACGGTCAGGCGCAGGCTCTGGCCGATGCCCAGGATGGCGTTGCTCAGCGCCCGCGCGGCCGGATCCTGCTCCAGGTCCGCGACGAAACTCTGGTCCAGCTTCAGTTCCGACACCGGCAGGCGCCGCAGGTAGCTGAGGCTGGAGTAACCCGTGCCGAAATCGTCCATCGACAGGCGTATGCCCTGCTCGGACAGCGCCGAGATCGTCTTCATGGTGTACGGGTTGGTGTCGAGGAGGATGTTTTCCGTCAGCTCCAGCGTCAGGTCCTTGGCATCCAGGCGATGGAGGCGCAGGGTGTCCGCAACCATCTGGGGCAAGGCCAGATTGTGGAAACTGGTGGGTGACAGGTTCACCGAAATGGCGGGGACCGCGAGTCCTTTCGCCCGCCATGCGGAAAGCTGGCGGCATGCTTCGCGTATCGCCCACAAGCCGAGGTCGGCGATCAGTCCGCATTCCTCCGCCAGGGGAATGAAGCGCGCGGGCGAGATCGTGCCCAGGACGGGATGCGTCCAGCGCGCCAATGCCTCGACGCCATACAGTTCGCCGCTCTCGAGCGCGACCTGCGGCTGGTATTGCAGATGCAACTGGCCGGACTGGATTGCCAGGCGCAACGCGCCTTCCAGCATCAGGCGTTCCTGCGCCAGCTGGTCCATCTCGGCGCTGAAGAAGCTCAGGCTGCCGCGCCCGCGCTTCTTTGCCTGGTACATGGCGATGTCCGCCTGTTGAAGCAGGGTGTCCATGTCCCGCGCGCTGGCGGGATACATGGCGATGCCCACGCTGCAGGTGATGGACAGGGTGGTGCCGGCGACGCAGAAGGGTTCCGAGAGGACGGCCTGGATACGCCTGACGGCATCGTTGGCGGACACCGCGTCGCGGCCGGACAGGACCACCACGAACTCGTCCCCGGATTGGCGGCCAAGCGTGTCCGAGGGGCCCATCAGGCCCGCCAGCCGCTTGGCGCTTTGCTGCAGCAGCTCGTCGCCGGCCGGATGGCCGAGCGAATCGTTGACCTGCTTGAAGCGATCCAGATCGATGAACAGCACCGCCAGCTGCGTGCCGTCGCGGTTGGCCGCGGTGATGGCCTGCTCGGCCTTGGCCTGCGTCAGCCTGCGGTTGGGCAGCCCCGTCAGCGAGTCATAGAAGGCCAGCTGGCGGATGCGTTGCCTGCCCTGCTCGCGCTCCATCGCCAGGGCGCACAGATGCGTGCACGCCTCCACCAATTGCTGGTGGAACGTGACCGAGCTTGGACTGCCCGTCTTGCTGAAATAAAAGGCGAAGGTGCCGATGACGCGGCCCTGGCTGTTGCGCACGGGCGTCGACCAGCAGCCTCGGTATCCCAGCGGCAGCACCAGATGGCTGTAGTCCTGCCAGAGCGGGTCGCTGGCGATGTCGTCGGCCCGCACGGCCTCGTTGCGCCAGGCGGCCGTGCCGCAGGAGCCCACGCACGGCCCGATCTCGACGCCGTCGAGCTGCGTGCTGAGCGCGCGTGGAAGATTCGGCGCCGCCAGCGGGCGCAGCCTGCCGTGTGCGTCCACCTCGAGGATGGAGGCAGTGACCTCCGGCGCGATGCGCTCGACTTCCTCGCAGATGCCTTCCAGGACCTCGCCCAGCGGGCGTTCCCGCGCCATGGCCTCCAGTGCGCGCTGCTGGAGCACCTCATACATCTTGGCGCGCGTGATGTCGGTGAGGATGGTGACGGTCAGTTGCCAGCAGCCTTGCGCGTCCGAGACCGGATTGCTGATGATCTTCGCCCAGTATCGCTGGCCGTCCTTGCCGTGGACGAGTTCCTCTCCTTCCAGCGAGTGGCCCCCGCGCAGCGCCTCCTGGTAGACGCGCTCCGTGGCCTCGTCCTTGCTGCGGCTCAGCAGGGGAATCGGGCGCAGGCCGACGACTTCTTCGACGCGCCAGCCGAACATGCGGCTGAATCCCGCGTTGACGTACACGATGGCCGACGCCGCGTCGCTGATGATCACGGCCGAGTCGCTCGCGTCGGCCACCAGCGCCAGGCGTTCCATATGCTGCTGGCGCGCGCGTTCCGCATGGAAACGCTCGGTGATGTCCGTGGCGATCTTGAGAATCTGCAGGACCTTGCCGGCCTCGTCGAGGACCGGCGTGTACGTCGCCTCCAGCCAGCAGCTGGCCCCGTCGTGCCGCACCCGCTCGACCGGGCCCGAGTGCGAGAGTCCGTCACGCAGGTGCCGCCAGAATGCCGCGTACTCGCTGCTTTGCGCGTACGCATCGGTGCAGAAGCGTTGATGGGGCAAGCCCGCCGCATTCTCGGCGTCATAGCCGAACAGGCGAAGGTAATTGGGATTGGCGTGCTTCAGCACGCCTTCCGGCGTGAACTCGGCGATCGCCATGACGCGCTCGAGCGCGGCGCGTTGCGCGTCGTGGTGGACCACGAGCGGAGTGGACAGTGGCATGGCCTCAGCAATGGCCCGGGGGGCAGGGTAATGGAATGAACCCGCGTCAGTCGGGAGCGGTGAGGAGGTGCCGGAAAACGATGTTGCGTTGCGGAAATGTTAAGGGATTATTTAGTTCAAAATTCATATTTCGCTTTGTGTCGTTTTGCCCTGTTGTTTTTAGCCATGTTGTTCCGGAGTATGGGAAAAAAACGCCGCCGCCGCATGGGGCGTTGCTACCGGCCGCCTGTGCCGGTACCGTGTCGTCCGGAAATCCTTGGGACTGCCTCCAGCGTTGCCACAGATAAATAAAAACGCGCGCATCGACCTGCGTGCGCTCATCCTGCTCCTGTCCGCGCTCATCGCGGTGTTCGTGCTGGGCGCCAGCATCTTTGCCAGCTATTGGGTGCAAAGAAAAATGCTCGTGGACGGCACGCTCGAGACGAACCGGGTCTACGCCACGAAGCTGGCGACGATGACGGAGGGCTACCTGGGTTCGGCATTGCGGCAATTGGCGTTCAGCGCCGATTTCTATGGCAGGCATTTCGGCGAGCGCGGCGCGCTGACGCAGGAAAACGAATGGCTGCGGCGGCAGGTCGATTATTTCAACTCCACCTTTCTCGTGGATGCGACGGGCGTGGTCAGGGCGGTCGCCCCCGCCAACCTGACGACCCTCGGCACGGTCTTGCGGACCCAGGGCGCCACGCAGGCGCTGCGTGAACGCCAACCCGCCGTCTCCGCGCCCTACATGTCGGCGGCGGGCAACCTGGTGGTGGTCCTGTCCCACCCCATCTTCTCGCCCACCAACGGCTACCTGGGGTATGTGGGAGGCAGCATCTATCTGCAGCGGCGCAGCGGCCTGAGCCAGCTGTTGGGCGAGCATTACTACAAGGATGGCTCGTATCTGTATGTCGTCGATCGCCAACTGACATTGCTGTACCACCCGGATCCCGCGCGGGTCGGCACCGTGGTGCGGAACAATCCCCTTCTGGACGAGGCGGTGGTCTCGGGTGGGGACGGCGTGAGGAGAGTGACCAACAGTTATGGCGTCGACATGCTGGCGGGTTACGCCACGGTGCCCAGCACCGGCTGGGTCGTGGTGGCACAGCGTCCCTACCACCAGACCCTTGCGCCCCTCGACAAGCTCATCCTGACCATGGTGGCGATCGCCTTGCCGCTGACGGTCCTTGGGGGAGGGTTGATATGGTGGCTCACGCTCGTCATCGTGAGGCCGTTGCGATCACTGGCCGCGGGCGCGAGAAGCATGGGCGCGTCCGAGGGCAGCCACGACGTTGGCGACGTGCGCGCGTGGTATGTGGAAGCCTTCGAACTCAAGCGCGCGCTGATGGTGGGAATCAAGCTGCTCGATGAGCGGATCGGCAAGCTCCAGCGGGATGTGCAGACCGACCCGCTCACGAAGCTGAGCAACCGCCGCCTGCTCGGGCAGACGCTGGCGTTATGGCAGGCGGAGCGCCGGTCTTTCGCGGCCATCCAGCTGGACATCGATCATTTCAAGAAGGTGAACGATACGTATGGCCATGAGGTCGGGGACCAGGTGCTGACTGCCCTGGCCGACGTCATCCGGAGCTGTGCCCGTGCCGGCGACGTGCTGTGCCGAACGGGTGGAGAGGAGTTCCTGGTGCTGTTGCCCGATACGGATTTGGCGCTTGCGGCGGTGGTGGCCGAGCGGCTTCGGCAACGCGTGGCGGATGCGCACTTTCCCCTCGTCGGCCAGGTCACGGTTTCGCTGGGCGTGGCGGAGTGGACGCCCCAGCACGAAGAGGATGCCAGCCTGGCCCTGGGCAGGGCGGACAAGCAGCTTTACCTGGCCAAGCAGCGCGGCAGGAACTGCGTGTCGCAGGAAGGCGCGACACGCTGACCGTGCACACCGGCGCGCGCGCTCATTGCCGTGCCAGCGGTTGGGCCGCAGGCGTGGCAAACGCGCTGCCGCCGCCTGCGGGCAATTCCGCCAGGCTTTGCACGGTGCGCCAGACATCCTGCTCACGGGCGCGCAGGTCATAGCGCTGCCGCGTGCCGGGGTGGCGCGCGGCCAGGTAAAGCGTGCCATGCAGGAAACGCAGGGCCGGGGGCGAGCCGGCGTCGAAGGGCAGTTCGGCCGCGACGTCATGCTCCACCAGCCACAGGCGGCCGTCGGGGCGGTCCAGCACGGCAACGATGGGGTTGCCGTAGGCGTCCGCATCCACGGCGGGCGCGCCGACGTAGCGCACGGCCAGGTCCTTCGCGGCGTGCCAGCGCAGCGCGTCGGCATTGGGGGCATCCTTGGGGGCCGCCACCTGGTCGATGCGCTGCAGTCGCCGCGTCTCGCGATCGCGCAGATACACCACGACATGGCCGTCGGCGTCACGCGTGGCGGCCAGGCCGCCATCGCTGCGCGGGGCGGGCACGTGCCGCCAGGCTTCCCAGCCCGCGGTCGGGTCGGCCTGCCGCTGGCGGGTGGCGTGCAGTTGGCCGGCACGGTCCAGCGCCAGCACCACATAGCGGCCCGCGGCGTCGCGGGCCAGCACCGGGTCGCCCAGCGCGTCCGCCAGCGCGGGCAGGGCTAGCCAGGCGTTCCAGCAATTGCCCGGGTGGCACGGCGCCGTCCAGTAATACTGTCCGTCGTTGCCCATCGCGACGGCCGCGGTGTCCTTGCCCGACATCACGGCCGGCATGTGCGAGATGCGTGCGCCGCGCACCGCCTGCCAGCCTTGCCAGGCGCCATCCATCTGCTGGCGGTTCACCCACAGATTGCCCAGCGCATCGCGCGCGAATAGACCGGCGCTGGCGTCGGGATAGGAGAACGACACCAGCGGGCTGGCAGTGCGGCCGCCCAGCGTCAGCCAGTTGCGTTGGTTCGCGTCCCACAGGTTGACGGCATCGTTGGCTTCGCCCGTGGCGAGCAGCAGCAGTTCGCCCCGGGCATCCACCTGCAGCCGAGGCGGCGTGTCGGGGCGCGACACGTAGTAGGCGCGCTGGACCCAGGCCGCCGCGGGGCCGGCGGGCTCCTGGCAGCCCTCCGGGCCCTTGCAGTAGTGGTAGTCGTTCCAGGCATAGCGGCGGAAGATCTCTGCCTTGCTGGCGATCTCGGCCTCGGCCAGATTGATCTCGCGTTCCTGGCTGGGATAGTCGATGTAGCCCGTTTCCGCATAGTTTCCGGGCGCCTGCAGCATGGCTTCGCGCACCAGGCGGGCGCTGGCGATATGGTCCGGATGGCTGTGGCCGGCGCAACGCCAGCACAGCGCGGTATAGGGCACGGTGATCGTGTCGTCCAGGCGGCGCACGGTGGTGGGCGCATAGCGGCGGATCAGCTCGGCCAGCGTGGCCACCAGGTCCGCCCGCGAGTAGCTGTCCGGCGTGGGCCCCAGCGTGTCGGCCTTCAGGCCCTGCGCGGACTCGACCTGGCTGAGCGGCGTCAGGCTGCCCCAGCCCGGGCCCAGCCACGGGTCCTTGATGCGCAGGTGCCAGAGCTCCACGCGCGGATTGCCCTGCAGGGCATAGCGGGCGATGGTGTGCTGCCCGAGCGTGGCCGTGCCGGCGATCCATTCGTCGGCTTGTCTGGCCATGTAGGCATAGGCGGCGCGCACGCCGCGCTCGCGGCCCGACATATAGCCTTCGCCTTCCCCCGCGTCGCTGGCGGTCAGGTAGACCACGCGCACGCAGCCGCCCGCCTCGATGTTCGAGGCCAGGTCGGGATTCATGAAGAGCAGGTCATCGTCCAGATGGGCGACGAAAGCCAGGTCCTTGATGCCGTGGCAGTCGGCCAGTGTCGGCGCGCGGGTGGCGGACCAGGCGGGCAGGGCGAAGGCCAGGCAGGCCAGCGCGGCCAGGGCCAGGCGCGAGGCGCCATGAAACAGGGCGGGCATGATGGCGTGGAAAGCGGGGATGAAGAAGGCCGGTGCAGGCGGCCCGGAGCGGCCGCGCTGGCAAATTCTAGCGTCGCGGCGTGGCGCGCGGACGATCCGGCGGCCTGCCGGCGCGCATTGCGCGCGCCGGGACTGGCAGGGTGATGCGGGCGCGCCACAGCGGCCCGAGAGGCGCCGTGGCGGCGGCCTCAGTGCTGCGGCTTCGGGGTCGCGGCGGTGCTGGGCGGCAGGATCGGATACACGATGTCAGGCGCATTGCCGCTCAGCGTGCGCAGGAAGCTGGCGATCTGGCCGACTTCCTTGTCGTTGAGCTCGTGGCCCAACTGGCTGGAGCCCATGATCGCCACGGCCTGTTCCAGCTCCCACACTTCGCCGCTGTGGAAATAGGGCGCGGTCAGCGCCACGTTGCGCAGCGGCGCGGCGCGGAACACATATTCGTCGGTGGCGGTGTTGGTGACGGTGAAGCGGCCCTTGTCCTCGGCGGGCAGCACGTCCGCGCCCGGCTTCTTGATGACGCCGAAGGGGAAGTAGGCCTGGCCGCCGAAGTTCTTGCCCGAGTGGCAGGCCACGCAGCCCTTGTCCACGAACAGCCGCAGGCCTTGCAGTTCTTCCGCGTCCAGCGTGTTCTCGCCGGCGAGGAATTTGTCGAAGCGCGCCCCCGGCGTGATCAGCGTGGTTTCGAAGGCTTCGATGGCGCGCGCCATGTTCTCGAAGGTGACGGGGTTCTTCTCGCCGGGGAAGGCGCGCTTGAAGGCATCGACGTATTGCGGGATGCTGGCCAGCGTCTTCTCGACCTGGGCGGGCGTGTTGTTCATCTCCACGCTGGCCTGCACCGGGCCCATGGCCTGTTCCTTCAGGTCGGCCGCGCGGCCGTCCCAGAACTGCGCGATGTTGAAGACCGAGTTGTAGACGGTGGGCGAGTTGCGCGGGCCGCGCTGCCAGCCGTGGCCGATGGACGTGGGGATGTTGTCCGCGCCGCCGGTGCCCACGCTGTGGCAGCTGTTGCAGCTCAGGATGTGGCTGCGCGACAGGCGCGGATCGAAGAAGAGCCACTTGCCCAGCTCCTTCTGGTCTTCGGTGACGGCCAGGCCGCGCACCTCCGTCGGCGGCGTGTCGGGAATGGGCTGGAACAGGCCCTTGGCCGTATTGCGCAGGGCATTGGCATCAGAGGCGGCGTGGACGGGGGCCAGGACAGCGAGGCCGATCAGACAGGACGCGAGGCGAGTCAGGGCATGCATGGTGTTACCTCCAGGTCGGAAAAAATCGCTTACAGCTGTATGTAAGCATTGCCACCCGTGCTGTTGCGCCCCTATGGCGGGGCGGTCTTGACGCGCGTCAAGGGCTCGCGGCCTACAATGCCCGCAGACCTGTCACGCGGTGTTTTTCGCACGGCTGTACACTCGCCCCGTTTCCCGCCACCCCTCGCCCCTCAAGGAGCGTCCACCGATGAAATTCCGCTTCCCTATCGTCATCATTGACGAAGACTATCGCTCCGAGAACACCTCGGGCCTGGGTATCCGAGCGTTGGCCGCGGCCATCGAGGAAGAGGGGGTGGAAGTCCTGGGCGTGACGAGCTACGGCGACCTCAGTTCCTTCGCGCAACAGCAAAGCCGCGCCAGCGCCTTCATCCTGTCGATCGACGATGAAGAGTTCGACGTGGATTCGCCCGAGGACGTGGCCAACGCCATCAAGAACCTGCGCGCCTTCATCGGCGAACTGCGGTTCCGCAACACCGACATCCCCATCTATCTGTACGGCGAGACGCGCACGTCGGAGCACATTCCGAACGACATCCTGCGCGAGCTGCACGGCTTCATCCACATGTTCGAGGACACGCCCGAGTTCGTGGCGCGCCACATCATCCGCGAAGCCAAGAGCTACCTGGACGGGCTGCCCCCGCCCTTCTTCCGTGAACTGGTGAAGTACGCGCAGGATGGCTCGTATTCCTGGCACTGCCCCGGCCACTCGGGCGGCGTCGCCTTCCTGAAGAGCCCCGTGGGCCAGATGTTCCACCAGTTCTTCGGCGAGAACATGCTGCGCGCCGACGTCTGCAACGCCGTGGACGAGCTGGGCCAGCTGCTGGACCACACCGGCCCCGTGGCCGAGTCGGAACTGAATGCCGCGCGCATCTTCCACGCCGACCACTGCTTCTTCGTGACCAACGGCACCTCCACCTCGAACAAGGTGGTGTGGCACGCCAACGTGGCGGCCGACGACGTGGTGGTGGTGGACCGCAACTGCCACAAGTCGATCCTGCACGCGATCACCATGACGGGCGCGATCCCGGTGTTCCTGCGCCCCACGCGCAACCACCTGGGCATCATCGGCCCGATCCCGCTGGAAGAGTTCGAGCCCGAGAACATCCGCAAGAAGATCGAGGCCAATCCTTTCGCGCGCAACGCCACCAACAAGAAGCCGCGCATCCTGACGCTGACGCAGAGCACCTACGACGGCGTGATCTACAACGTCGAGATGATCAAGGAAAAGCTGGGCAGCGAGATCGACACGCTGCACTTCGACGAAGCCTGGCTGCCGCACGCGTCCTTCCACGGCTTCTACAAGGACATGCACGCCATCGGCCAGGGCCGCCCGCGCAGCCCCGAGGCCATGGTGTTCGCCACGCACTCCACGCACAAGCTGCTGGCCGGCATCTCGCAGGCCTCGCAGATCGTGGTGCAGGAGTCCGAGACCCGCAAGCTCGACCGCAACATCTTCAACGAGGCGTACCTGATGCACACCTCGACCTCGCCGCAATACGCCATCATCGCCTCGTGCGACGTGGCCGCGGCGATGATGGAGCCGCCCGGCGGCACCGCGCTGGTCGAGGAAAGCATCCGCGAAGCCATGGACTTCCGCCGCGCCATGCGCAAGGTGGAGTCCGAGTACGGCCGCAATGACTGGTGGTTCAAGGTCTGGGGCCCGAACCGCCTGGTGCCCGAGGGCATCGGCGGCCAGGGCGACTGGCTGCTCGAAGCCAACGACCACTGGCACGGCTTCGGCGACCTGGCCCCCGGCTTCAACATGCTGGACCCCATCAAGGCCACCATCATCACCCCGGGCCTGGATATCTCGGGCGCCTTCGGCGAGACCGGGATCCCGGCGGCGCTGGTGTCGCGCTATCTCGCCGAGCATGGCGTGGTGGTCGAGAAGACCGGCCTGTACTCGTTCTTCATCCTCTTCACCATCGGCATCACCAAGGGCCGCTGGAACACGCTGCTGACCGCGCTGCAGCAGTTCAAGGACGACTACGACCGCAACCAGCCGCTGTGGCGCATCCTGCCCGAGTTCTGCCGCGACAACCGCCGCTACGAGCGCATGGGCCTGCGCGACCTCTGCCAGCAGATCCACGAGGCCTATCGCGAGCACGACGTGGCGCGCCTGACCACCGAGATGTACCTGAGCGACATGGTGCCGGCGCTGAAGCCTTCGGACGCCTTCGCCCGCATGGCGCACCGCGAGGTCGAGCGCGTCGAGATCGACCAGCTGGAAGGCCGCGTCACCGGCGTGCTGCTGACGCCCTATCCGCCGGGCATCCCGCTGCTGATCCCGGGCGAGCGCTTCAACCGCACCATCGTCCAGTACCTGCAGTTCGCGCTGGCCTTCAATGCGCGCTTCCCGGGCTTCGAGACCTATATCCACGGGCTGGCCGGCGAGACCATGCCTGACGGCTCGATCCGCTACTACGTGGATTGCCTGCGGGAAGACTGACGCCTTGACGGACGCGCCTGACTCGCCCGGCCGTCCCCGCCGGCAGGCGGGCGCGGCCGCCGCTTTCGACGTCGCCGTGATCGGCGCCGGCGCCGCCGGCATGATGTGTGCCGCCGTGGCCGGCCAGCGTGGCCGCCGCGTCGTGCTGATCGACCACGCCAGACGCCTGGCCGAGAAAATCCGCATTTCTGGCGGCGGGCGCTGCAACTTCACCAATCGCGAGGTCGGGCCGGCCAACTTCGTGTCGGCCAACCCGCAGTTCAGCCGCTCGGCGCTGTCGGGCTATTCCCCCCAGGACTTCATCGGCCTGGTGCGCCGCCACGGCATCGCCTGGCATGAAAAGCACCGCGGCCAGCTCTTCTGCGACGACAGCAGCGAGCAGATCATCGAGATGCTGCGCCAGGAGTGCAACGCGGGCCAGGTGGCCTGGCGCATGCCCTGCGAGGTGCGCGGCATCCTGCAGGAACCCGAAGGCTACGCGCTGGACACGTCGGCCGGCGCCATCCGTGCCACGCGCCTGGTGATCGCCACCGGCGGCATGGCGATCCCGCAGCTGGGCGCCACCGATTTCGGCCTGAAGATCGCCCGGCAGTTCGGCCTGAAGGTCATCGAACCACGTCCGGCGCTGGTGCCGCTGACTTTCGATGCCGCGCAGTGGGCGCCCTTCGCGGGCTTGTCCGGCATGGCGATGGAGGCGCGCGTGCGCACGGGCGGCAAGAAATCCGGCGGGGATTTCCTGGAAGACCTGCTTTTCACGCACCGCGGCCTGTCGGGACCGGGCATCCTGCAGATCTCCAGCTATTGGCAGCCTGGCGAACCCATCACGCTGGACCTGGCGCCGGGGCAGTCCCTGGAGGCCGACCTGCTGGCCGCCAAGCAGGGCGGCCGCCAGCAGGTGGCCACCGCGCTGGGCGCGCTGTGGCCGCGCCGGCTGGCCGACGCGTGGCTGCCGGCGATGGCCGGGCAACTGCCGCCGGACTTCGGCGCCACCCGCCTGGCGGATGCGCCCGACCGCGCCTTGCGCGCGCTGGCGGCGGGCATCCACGGCTGGGCGATCACGCCCAACGGCACCGCGGGCTACAAGAAAGCCGAAGTGATGCGCGGCGGCGTGGACACCGCGGGCTTGAACCAGAAGAGCATGGAGGCCCGCGCCGTGCCGGGGCTGCACTTCATCGGCGAGACGGTGGACGTCACCGGCTGGCTGGGGGGCTACAACTTCCAGTGGGCCTGGGCGTCGGGCGTGGCCTGCGGCAAGGCGGTCTGACGGACGTTACGCCGCCACGCTGATACCTGGCGCCAACGCTCTGCGCGCCGGCTGCACCACGATTTCGACATGTTGGTCCAGCGACACCAGTGCTTGCATCAGCCTCTCCAGGGAGATGTTGCGTAGCTTGTAGTGGCGGACCTGTGACACCTTGGGCTGGGACATCCCGGTGATGCTTGCCGCTTCCGTTTGGTTCAGCCCTCGCTGATCAAGCAAAGTATTGAACTTGAACGCGAGCGCTGCCTTGGCGGACAGCGCCTTGGCATCGTCGAAGCCCAGGTCCATCAATACGTTGTCGGTGCCGGGGGAGAAATCATTGCGAGTCATCTATTTGTTTCCACTTGTCTTGTTGCGAGCAGTGACGGCTTTCAACCGCTGTTCGATCAGTACGACATCAGGCTGTGGCGTGGCGATGCCGGATTTGGATTTCTTCTGAAACGCATGAAGCACATGCACGGCGTTCCCTATCCTCACCGTGTAGACGGCCCGGAACGTATCGCCGCGATGGTTGTCCGTCAACTCGTAGACACCCGGACCCAGACCTCTCCAGGGCTTGACCGAAGGAGGCGCTCCTCCCAACTGGACGACAAATAGCGCTACACCCATATCCTTCTGGACCTCAATGGGAAATGCCTTGAAGTCTTTCTTCGACGAGCCCTCCCAATAAAGCCGCTTCCGCGTGTGCATGATTATATCCGTTCAGGTATGGTGGGTAAGACAGACATGAACGTAAGGGATGAATAGGGCTCGGAAAGGGGGCTTGAGGCCGTAAGGTCCACTTCGTGAATCCCGTATAGCCCTGGCACTAACAGGGACATATCACTGATTCCCCGTCACAGAACTGATAAGCTGGCATGTGACAGTATCCGTGGCCTTGCCGCGGCAGCGCCTTCCAGCGCCCGCGGCGATCCACTGTCCGTCCGGACGCCGCCCGACCAGGCCGCCGTCCCATTGCGCAACCCGAAAACAGGAGTCAAGAAAATGGCCTACACCCTGCCCAAACTGCAGTACGCCTACGATGCCCTGGAGCCCCATGTCGACGCCGAGACCATGGAGATCCACTACACCAAGCATCACCAGACCTACATCAACAACCTGAACGCCGCGCTGGAAAACGCCGGCGTGCCGGAACAGTCGGTCGAGCAACTGGTTGCCAAGCTGGACAGCCTGCCCGAGAACATCCGCGGCGCCGTGCGCAACAACGGCGGCGGCCACGCCAACCACACGCTGTTCTGGACCGTCATGTCGCCCAACGGCGGCGGCAAGCCCGAAGGCAAGCTGGCCGCGGCCATCGAAGCCGAGCTGGGTGGCTTCGATGCCTTCAAGGATGCCTTCACCAAGGCCGCCCTGACGCGCTTCGGCAGCGGCTGGGCCTGGCTGAGCGTGGACTCGGCTGGCAAGCTGAAGGTGGAATCGTCCGCCAACCAGGACACCCCCCTGATGGAAGGCCGCACCCCCGTGCTGGGCCTGGACGTGTGGGAACACGCCTACTACCTGAAGTACCAGAACCGACGTCCCGAGTACATCGGCGCGTTCTTCAACGTGGTGGACTGGAAGGAAGTGTCCCGCCGCTACGAAGAGGCCCTGGCCAAGTAATGGCGAGGCTGGCCGTGACATCCGCGTGCCCTCGGGTGGCCTGTCCGGCCTGACCGCAACCTGCCCTGGCGGGTTGCGGTGACGTTCTGCTGCGGGGCACCAATGTATTTGGTGCCCCGTTGTCTTTCGCGGTATGCTTCGCCCGCTGTCGATGCATGTTGCAGGAGAGCGCGCGTGGCCTGCTTGGCCGCTCGCCGCCGAAGGCGCAATTCGCCCGGAATCGCTCAGGCCCAGTAGGGCAACATGCCTTGTCCACCGCAATCCGGTGGGCTGGACAGCACTCTGGAGAGACCCGGCCGCCGCGCGGCCCGGGCGCCGAAGGTGCAAACCCGCCATTGCCGCGGGGCAACTCTCAGGCAAAAGGACAGAGGGGCGGAGCACCTGGCCGGTCGCGGGATTTTTCCCGGCGCGCCGGTAACCGATCATCCGGCAGTCGCCGTTCGGAGTTCCGCATGTCCGCAACACTGCAACACACCCCCCTGGCCGACGTCCACGTCGCCGCTGGCGCCCGCATGGTCGACTTCGGCGGCTGGAACATGCCGCTCGCCTATGGCTCGCAGATCGAAGAGCACCACGCCGTGCGCCGCGAGGCCGGCATGTTCGATGTGTCCCACATGCTGAACATCGATGTCGCGGGCCCGCAGGCCACCGACTTCCTGCGCCACCTGCTGGCCAACGACGTTGCCCGCCTGACCGTGCCGGGCAAGGCGCTGTATTCCTGCATGCTGAATCCCGAGGGCGGGGTCATCGACGACCTGATCGTCTATTTCTTCGCGCCCGACCGCTGGCGCGTCGTCGTCAACGCCGGCACCGCCGACAAGGACGTGGCCTGGATGCGCCAGGTGGCCGACACCCATCCCTATGGCGTGACCATCACGCCGCGCCGCGACCTGGCCATGCTGGCCGTGCAAGGTCCCGAGGCCCGCGCCCGGGTGTGGGCAGCACGCCCCGCATGGCAGGCCGCCACCGAAAACCTGGGCGCCTTCAACGGCGCGCAGGTGGCTGCCGACACGCTGGTGGCCCGCACGGGCTACACCGGCGAGGACGGCTTCGAACTCGTGGTGCCCGCCGCCGACGTGGCCACGCTGTGGAACGACCTGGTCGCCCAGGGCGTGCGCCCTTGCGGCCTTGGCGCGCGCGACACGCTGCGCCTGGAAGCCGGCATGGCGCTCTATGGCCAGGACATGGACGAGTCCATCATGCCGGCCCAGGCAGGCCTGTCGTGGACGGTGTCGCTGAAGGACCCCGAGCGCGAATTCATCGGCCGCGACGCGGTCGAGCTCAATGCCGATCCCTGCGTCTTCCTGGGCCTGCAACTGCAGGAGCGCGGCGTCATGCGCGCGCACATGGCCGTGCGCACCGCGCACGGCGACGGCGAAATCACCAGCGGCACCATGTCGCCGACGCTGGGCGTGTCCATCGCCATGGCGCGCCTGCCGGTCGGCGCCCAGCCCGGCGAGCTGGCCGAGGTCGACATCCGCGGCAAGTGGGTGCCTGCGCGCATCAGCGGCTTGCCCTTCGTGCGCCACGGCAAGCCCGTCCAGCATTCCTGATTCCCTTCGATGCCGCCGGCCGTGTGCGCCGGCGGTTCCTTGCATTGCCTTACCTGGAGCCATCCATGTCCCTGCCCACCGATCGCAAATACGCCGCCTCGCACGAGTGGATCCTGCCCGAAGGCGACCTGCTGGTCGTCGGCATCACCGACCCCGCCCAGGAACAACTGGGTGACCTCGTCTTCGTGGGCGACGTCAACGTGGGCGCCCGCCTGGCTGCCGGCCAGACCGCCGGCGTCGTCGAGTCGGTGAAGGCCGCCTCGGACATCTATGCGCCGGTTGCCGGCGAGATCGTCGCCTTCAACGACTCGCTGCAGGACGACCCCGCCCAGATCAACAGCGCGCCCTACACGGCGTGGATCTTCAAGATCAAGCCCGACAACGCCGCCGACACCGGCGCGCTGCTGGATGCCGCCGGCTACCAGGCCGTCGTCGACGCGGGCTGAACGCAGCCCGGCTGAGCGCAGCCCGGCTGAACGCAGCCTGACCGTCACTGCGGGCCGCGCCGCGCGGCCCGCCATTCCCGCCGTTCCCCTTTTCCCGATCCCGAGACCCGCCATGCCCCGCGTCATCGATTCCGACCTCGACTTCACCCGCCGCCACATCGGCCCCGCCAGCGGCGACCAGCAGGCCATGCTGGCCGCCGTGGGTGCCGCCAGCCTGGATGCGCTGGTGGCCGAAGTCGTGCCGCCCGCCATCCGCCTGGACGCGCCGCTGGCGCTGCCTGCGGGCCGCAGCGAAGCCGACGTGCTGGACGAACTGCGCGGGCTGGCCGAGCGCAACGAGGTCTTCCGCAGCTATATCGGGCAAGGTTATTACGGCACGCATACGCCCAACGTGGTGCTGCGCAACGTGCTGGAGAACCCGGCCTGGTACACGGCCTACACGCCGTACCAACCCGAGATCTCGCAAGGCCGCCTGGAGGCCTTGCTGAACTTCCAGACGATGGTGGCCGACCTGACCGCCCTGGACATCGCCAATGCTTCCTTGCTGGACGAGGGCACGGCCGCTGCCGAAGCCATGGCGCTGGCGCGCCGCGGCGCGCGTTCCAAGAGCCCCGTGTTCTTCGTGTCGCGGCATTGCCATCCGCAGACCATCGAGGTCGTGCGCACCCGCGCCGAGGGCCTGGGCATCGAGATCGTGGAAGGCGACGAGTCGCAAGGCCTGCCCGAGTGCTTCGGCGTGCTGCTGCAATACCCGAACAGCCTGGGCGGCGTGGCCGACTATCGCGCGCTGGCCGAGCAGGCGCATGCGCAAGGCGCGGTCGTGGCCTGCGCCACGGACCTGCTGGCGCTGGCCGTCATTGCCGCGCCCGGCGAATGGGGCGCCGACATCGCCATCGGCTCGGCGCAACGCTTCGGCGTGCCTTTCGGTTTCGGCGGTCCGCACGCGGGCTTCATGGCCTGCCGCGACGCCCTGAAGCGCAGCATGCCCGGCCGGCTGGTCGGCGTCTCGCGCGATGCGCAGGGCCGGCCCGCGCTGCGCCTTGCGCTGCAGACGCGCGAACAGCACATCCGCCGCGAGAAGGCCACGTCCAACATCTGCACGGCGCAGGTGCTGCTGGCTGTCATGGCCGGCCTGTACGCCGTCTGGCACGGCCCCGCGGGCCTGGCCGGCATCGCGCGACGCGTGCATGGGCAGGCCGCCGCCTTGCGCGCCGCGCTGGTGGCTGCCGGCCACACGGTGGTCAATGACACCTATTTCGACACGCTGTGCGTGGAGACCGGCGCGCGCACGGCCAGCGTGCTGGAAGCCGCCGCCAGCGCGCGCATCAACCTGCGCCAGGTCGGCGCGACGCAAGTGTCGCTGTCGCTGGACGAAACCGTGACGCCGGCCGACCTGGCCGCGCTGGCGGAAGTGTTCGGCGCGTCGCTGGGCGAGCTGGCGCTGGCCGACGGCCTGCCCGGCATTCCCGCCGGCGTGGCGCGCCAGAGCGCCATCCTGTCGCATCCCGTGTTCTCCAGCGTGCAATCCGAAACGGACATGCTGCGCTACCTGCGCCGCCTGGCCGACAAGGACCTGGCGCTGGACCGCACCATGATCCCGCTGGGCTCGTGCACCATGAAGCTCAACGCCACGGCCGAGATGCTTCCGATCACCTGGCCCGGCTTCGCGCACATCCATCCCTTCGCGCCCGCCTCGCAGACCCGCGGCTATGCCGAGCTCATCGAGCGCCTGTCGGCCGCGCTGTGCGAGATCACCGGCTATGACGCCGTCAGCCTGCAGCCCAACTCCGGCGCTCAAGGCGAATATGCGGGCCTGCTGGCCATCCGGGCCTATCACCGCGCCAACGGCCAGTCGCAGCGCGACATCTGCCTGATCCCGTCCTCGGCGCATGGCACCAATCCGGCCTCGGCCCAGCTGGTGGGCATGGAGGTGGTGGTGGTGGCCTCGGACGCGCAAGGCAACGTCGACATCGAAGACCTGAAGCGGCGCATCGCCCAGTCCGGCGACCGCGTCGCGGCGCTGATGATCACCTATCCGTCCACGCACGGCGTGTTCGAAGAGCAGGTCACGCAGATCTGCGAACTGGTGCATGAGGCGGGCGGCCAGGTCTACCTGGACGGCGCCAACATGAACGCGATGGTCGGCATCGCCAAGCCGGGCAAGTTCGGCTCGGACGTGTCGCACCTGAACCTGCACAAGACCTTCTGCATTCCGCACGGCGGCGGCGGCCCGGGCGTCGGTCCCGTGGCGGTGCGCGGCCACCTGGCGCCCTATCTGCCGGGCGCGGTGGGCAGCGATGGCTGGCTGGCCGAGCACACGCCGGTGGGGCCCGTGTCGGCCGCGCCTTTCGGCTCGGCGGGCATCCTGCCGATTCCCTACATCTACATCCTGCTGATGGGGGCGGAAGGCCTGAAGCGCGCGACCGAGGTGGCGATCCTGAACGCCAACTACATCGCCACGCGCCTGAAGGATCATTTCCCCGTGCTCTACAGCGGCCGCAACGGACGCGTGGCGCACGAGTGCATCCTGGACGTGCGCGAGCTGAAGGAGCGTACCGGCATCAGCAACGAGGACATCGCCAAGCGCCTGGTGGATTACGGCTTCCACGCGCCGACCATGAGCTTCCCCGTGCCGGGCACGCTGATGGTCGAGCCGACCGAGTCGGAAGGCCTGCTGGAGCTGGATCGCTTCATCGACGCGATGATCGCGATCCGTGAAGAGATCGCCCAGGTCGAGCGCGGTGAGCGTGACCGCGAGGACAACGTGCTGAAGAACGCGCCGCACACCGCCCAGGTGCTGCTGGCCGACGAGTGGCATCACGCCTATCCGCGCCAGCAGGCGGCCTATCCCCTGGCCACGCTGCGCGACAACAAATACTGGCCGCCCGTCTCGCGCGTGGACAACGCCTATGGCGACCGTAACCTGGTGTGCGCGTGCCTGCCGATGGAGGCCTACGCGGACGCGTAAGCCCCCCTTTTCGTCTTTCCCGTCAGGGGCCAGCGTGGCGACACGCTGGCCTTTTTTTCGTCCTGGCGACCTGCGGCATGGGCAAAAACCCTGGCTTGTGCGGGTGCGCGACACGCGGGTAAGGTTTCTGAAATTCCAAAATAACGGAAATTAAAACAAAGTATTGGTCTAGCTGGGGTTCGTGAATAGACTTTCTCCCGACACACAACCCCAACCCTAGGCGACCCTTACATGCGTGCGATCAACAGTCTCCCTTCGGATCTCGACCAGGCCCTGCTCGTGGGACGGGTCTGGCGCCCCGGCCCCCATGCGGGACCCTGCACCGTGATCGTGCGCGGCGGCGAGGCGTACGACATCACCGGGCAGGCGCCCACGATGGCGGACCTGCTGGACCGCGAGGATTGCCTGGCATTCGTGCGCCATGCGCAGGGCGCCAGCCTGGGAACCGCCAGCGCGCTGATCGACGCGAGCCTGGCGCGTGACGACACCCGGCCGACGCTGCGGGCGCCGGCGGACCTGCAGGCGGTGAAGGCATCGGGCGTCACCTTCATGGTCAGCCTGCTGGAGCGCCTGATCGAGGAGCGCGCCGGCGGCGATGCGCAGCGGGCGGCGGAGATCCGCGTGCGCCTGCAGGAGGCCATCGGCAGCGACCTGTCCGCCTTGCGGCCCGGCTCGGAAGAGGCCGCAAGGCTGAAGGCCGAGCTGCAGCGGCGTGGCGAATGGTCGCAATACCTGGAGGTGGCCATCGGCCCCGATGCGGAAGTGTTCTCCAAGGCATTGCCGATGTCGTCGGTGGGTTTCGGCCAGCACATCGGCCTGCATCCGACGTCGCAGTGGAACAACCCCGAGCCCGAGATCGTGCTGGCGGTAAACAGCCGTGGCGAGGTGCGCGGGGCCGCGCTGGGCAACGACGTGAACCTGCGCGACATCGAGGGCCGCAGCGCCTTGCTGCTGTCGCGCGCCAAGGACAACAACGGCTCCAGCGCCATCGGGCCCTTCATCCGCCTCTTCGACGAGCGCTTCACGCTGGACACCGTGCGGCAGGCGGAGGTGGAGCTGCTGATCGAGGGCGAGGACGGCTTCCGCCTGCATGGCGTCAGCCCCATGAGCCAGATCAGCCGCGATCCGCTGGACCTCGTCAGCCAGGTCTATGGCGACCACCACCAGTACCCCGACGGTTTCATGCTGTTCCTGGGCACGATGTTCTCGCCCATCGAGGATCGCGGCACGCCGGGGGCCGGCTTCACGCACCACATCGGCGACATCGTCACGATTTCCACGCCCTCATTGGGCGCCCTCGTCAACCGCGTCGAGATGTCCACGCAGATCCCGCGTTGGACCTTCGGCGTGCGCGCGCTTTATCAGAACCTGATGGAGCGGGAGGTCTTCATGAAAGCAGCACCCATACATCCCCAGTAGAGGCAGGCATGCCCACGGAAGGAGACAACAAAGAAAATGACAACATCCCTAAAACCTGACAACCCGGCGCAGCACGCCACCACACATTCCTCGGCCCGGCGCATGCTGCGCGGCATGGACCGGCTCAATCGCTGGCTGGTGAAATTGTGCGGCCTGGCGCTGGTGGCCATGGTGGCTTCGGTCACCCTGGGCATCCTGGTGCGCTTCGTCTTCAGCCACCTGGACATCCACATCTCGGCGTCGTGGACGGAAGAGGTCTCGCGCTATTTGATGATCTGGACCGTCTTCATTGGCTCGGCCGTCGCCTGCCGGCGCGGCAAGCTGATAGGCGTCGAGGCGCTCATCACCTATCTGCCCGAGGGACTGGGCCGGACGCTGAAGTACCTCTCGCTGTGGCTGACCGTGGTCTTCTATGGCGTGCTGTGCTGGGTCGGCTGGCAATGGCTGGCGTTCGGCCAGTCCCAGACCTCGCCCGTGCTGGAGCTGCCGCTCGCGTTCGTGAACGCAGCCATGGTCGTGGGGGGCGTGCTGATGATCCTGAATACCTTGGCGCTCATGCTGGAGACGCGGGTGAATGGCCGGGACATCCGCAACGCCTCGATCGACGACGAAATCGAAACCGCGTTGGCGCAGACCGATGCGCAGCCCGCCCTGGGAGGCGCAAAGCCATGACCTCCATCCTGCTTATCGGCTTCGCGGTCTTCCTGGCCATCAGCATCCCGGTCGCCGTCTCGCTGGGTTTCTCGTCGCTGCTCGCCATGCAGGTGCAGGGCACGCCGCTGATCCTGCTGGCACAAAGCGTCTTCGAGTCGCTCGATTCCTTCAGCCTCATGGCCATCCCGTTCTTCGTGCTGGCGGGCAACCTCATGCAGGCCGGCGGCATCGCGCAGCGCCTGGTGAACCTGGCCAACGCCATCGTCGGCTGGGTACGCGGCGGCCTGGGATCGGTGGTGGTGCTCTCCACCATGTTCTTCTCGACGATGTCGGGTTCGTCGTCCGCCACGACCGCAGCCATCGGCTCGACGATGATCCCGTCGATGGAGAAGAAGGGCTATCCCCGCAACTTCGCCGCCGCCATCACGGCCTCGTCGGGCGAGCTGGGCGCCATCCTGCCGCCTTCCATCCCGATGATCGTGTACGCGCTCTCGGCCAACGTGTCCGTCGCCTCGCTTTTCCTGGCAGGCGTCGTGCCCGGCATCCTCATCGGCCTGTCGTTGATGCTGGTGGTGTGGATCCGGGCACGCGTCGTGGGTTTCGACCAGGTCGATAGCATCACCTTCCAGCAGTGGCTCGGCAACGTCGGCCGTGCGCTGGCGGATGCGCTGCTGGCGCTGCTCATGCCCGTCATCATCCTGGGCGGGATCTACGGCGGCTTCTTCACCACGACGGAAGCCGCGGTGGTGGCCGTGTTGTATGCGCTGGTGGTGGGCGTGGGCATCTACCGCGAGCTGGCGTGGCGCGACCTGCTGGACATCTTCGGACGCTCGGCGGTGACCTCGGCCATCATCCTCATCATCGTGGGCTTCGCATCGATCTTCGCCTACCTGCTGACCGTCAACCAGGTGCCGCACAAGCTGGGCGAATTCCTGACCTCGGTGTCGGACAACCCCTATGTGTTCCTGTTGATGGTGAATCTGGCGCTCTTCCTGATCGGCATGGTCATGGAGACGCTGGCGGCCATCATCATCCTGGCGCCCATCCTCGCGCCGGCGGCGCTGCACTTCGGCATCGACCCCATCCACTTCGGCGCCATCATGATCGTCAACCTGGCCGTGGGCATGGTCACGCCGCCCGTGGGCGTGAACCTCTTCGTCGCTTGCCAGGTGGCGAACCTGCGGCTGGAGCAGCTGATGCGCCCGCTCATGTTGTTCCTGGGCGTGCTGATCCTCAACATCCTCCTCATCACCTACGTGCCGGCCCTGACGACCTGGATGCACTGACGGCCAGGCGACAAAACAGAAAGATAGACCAAGACAGGAGACAAACCATGTTCAAGACCACCCTGAAGATCGCGTCCGGCAGTGCGTTGCTGGCCCTCGTGATGCCGCTGGCGGCCGCGCAGAACGTCCAGTTCAACCTGGGTCACACCCTGGCGCCCGACAGCCACTACCAGGTCGCGGGCCAGAAGCTCGCCGAGAAGGTGGCCGAGCGTTCCAACGGCCAGATGAAGATCAACCTGTTCCCGCAGTCCCAGCTGGGCGGCGAAGTGAAGATGATCCAGGCCGCCCGCACCGGCGCGCTGGACATGTTCATCACCGCGCAGGCGCCGATGGTCAACACCGTCAAGGCCTATAGCCTTTTCGACGTGCCCTATCTGTTCGACAACCTGGACCAGGCCAACAAGGTGCTGGCGGGCCCGGTGGGCCAGCAGTTCATCGACATGCTGCCCAAGTACAACCTGGTGGGCCTGGGCTTCCTGTCGGCCATGGAGCGCAACGTCTTCTCGTCGCGTCCCATCAAGTCGCAGACCGACATGAACGGCATGAAGCTGCGCGTCATGCAGTCGCCGGGCTACGTGACCGCGTACAAGGCGCTGGGTTCGCTGCCGACGCCGATGGCCTACGGCGACCTGTACCTGTCGCTGCAGCAGGGCGTGGTCGACGGCGGCGATACCTCGCCCGACCAGTTCGTGATGGACAAGTTCTCCGAGGTCTCCAAGTTCTACAACATCACGCGCGTGCACTATCTGCCCGCGTTGCTGATCATGTCGAAGGCGCGTTGGGACAAGCTTTCGCCCGAGCAGCAGAAGATCCTGAAGGAGTCGGCCGACGAGGCGCTGGTCTACGCACGGGACTACTACAAGAAGTCCTACGACGAGTCGATCGCCCGCATGCAGGCTGCTGGCGTGACCGTGGTGCGGCCGGAGCTGGGCACGCTGCGCGAGGCGACGAAGGGAGAAGTGCAGGCGCTGCTCAAGCAGATTCCCGATGGGCAGGCGCTGTACCAGGCCGTGCAGGAGGCGAAGTGATGGCCAGGCGTGCGCACATGGATTGCTATGCCCTGGGCGACAGCAGCCAGTTCTCCAAGACGGTCTCGGAATACGACGTGTACGGCTTCGCGGGCATCGTCGGCGACATGTACGGCGTGCACCTGGACGAGGAGTACGCCAAGGGCACCCAGTTCGGCAAGCGCATCGCGCAGGGCGCGCTGTCGGTGGGTTTCCTGGCCACGGTCATGGGACACATGGCCGCCAAGGCGCCGTCGCCCGGGGCGGTGTCGTATCGCTACGACGTGACCTTCAAGGCGCCGGTATTCCTGGGGGACACGGTGACGGCGCGCCTGGTGCTGGCCGAGAAGGAGGAGGAGCGCAACACCTGCATCTTCGACGCCTCGGTCACCAACCAGGACGGGGTGGTCGTGGCCCAGGGCAAGACCTACCTGAAGGTCCTGTGACGCCATGGACCACGCAGAGACGGACGTCTTGCGGGTGGAGCAGGCGGGCGCGGTGCGCCTGCTTGTCCTGAATCGCCCGCGCAAGTTGAACGCGTTCTCCGATGCCTTGCTTGCCGCGCTGGAGCAGGGGGTCGAGGCGGCGCTGGCGCACGATGGCACGCACGTGCTGGTCATCACGGGCGCGGGCGAGCGCGCCTTTTCCGCCGGCAACGACATCGCGCGGCTGGCAGACATGGACGCCATGGCCGCGCATGCGGACATGCTGCGCGGCCAGCGCTTGCTGCGCCGCCTGCACGAATCGCCCAAGCCCGTCATCGCGATGGTCAACGGCCTGGCGCTGGGGGGCGGATTCGAGCTGGTGCTGGCTTGCGACTTCATCCTGGCCGCGCGCACGGCCGCTTTCGGCTTCCCCGAGATCACGCTCGATACCTTGCCGGGCTGGGGCGGCACGCAGTTGGCGGTGCAATGGCTGGGGCTGGCCAGGGCCCGCGAGATGGTCCTGTGCGGGCAGGTGCACGACACCGCGCAGTGCCAGGCATGGGGATTGCTGACGCGGGTGTGCGAACCGGCGGCGCTGCGGGAGGAAACCCTGGCATTCGCCGCCACCCTGGCGGCACGCCATCCCTATGCCTTGCACATGGCCAAGCGCGCCGTGCAGCGGGCCGCCGAGCTGCCGCTGGCGGCAGGCATGGATTTCGAGGCGGCGTCGTACGCCGCCAATGTCGGCACCCCGCATGCCCGGGCGGGCCTGAGGCAATTCGCGGCGCGTAAATCAACGTCTGGAGGGCAGGCATGAACGAGGCAACGCTGGACACGGTCATGGAGGATGACCTCATCCGCGAGGCGGTGCGCCGTTTCGCCGAACAGGAAGTCGCGGCGGTGTCGGCGTCGCTCTGGGAGGAAGAGGGCTTTCCCTACGGCATCTGGCGGGCGGCGGGCGAGCTGGGCTTCACCGGCTTGCCGTACCCGGAGGCGTGGGGCGGCGGCGACGGGAGCTGGGTGTCCTTCGTCATCGTGCTGGAAGAACTGGCGCGGGTGGATTGCGCCATCGCCAACTCGCTGATGGCGAACTCCACCGTGGCGAGCCTGCTCAACCAGTACGGCACGCCCGAGCAGAAGAACGCTTTTCTCACGCCCATCCTGGGCGGCGAGCAGGTCGGCGCCATCGGCCTGTCCGAGCCCGACGCCGGCTCGGATGCCGCCAATATCTCCACCCGCGCGCGCCAGCACGAGGGACGCTGGATCATCGACGGCGCCAAGACCTTCATCAGCAATTCCGGCACCGATGTCACGGGTCCCGTCGTCATCGCGGCGGTCACGGGGCAACGCCCGGACGGGCGCAAGGAGATCTCGAACTTCATCGTGCCGGCAGGCACGCCGGGCTTCTCCTGCGGGCGCAAGCTCACCAAGATCGGTTGGCGCGCGTCCAGCACGTGCGAGCTGTCCTTTGCCGATTGCGCGATCCCGGCGGCCAACCTGCTGGGCGAGCGTGGCGCCGGCCTGCGCCAGACGCTGGCGCAGATCAGCACGGGCCGCATCCTGATCGGCGCGCTGGGCCTGGGCATCCTGCAGGGCTCGCTGGACCGCAGCATCGCCTACATGAAGGAACGCAAGGCTTTCGGCCGGCCGCTGGCGGATTTCCAGGCCTTGCAGTTCAAGGTCGCCGACATGGCCACGCACGCACACGCAGCCCGCCTGATGCTGTATGACGCGGCGCGGCGCAAGGATGCCGGACAGCCGTTCGCCACGCAGGCGTCCATGGCCAAGCTCTTCGCCACCGAGAAGGCGATGGACGCGGCGCACCAGGCCGTGCAGATCCACGGCGGCTATGGGGTCATCAGCGAATACCCGGTGGCGCGCGCTTTCGGCGACGCCAAGGTGCTGGAGATCGTCGAAGGCACCTCGGAGATCCAGCGCATGATCCTGGCGCGCGAACTGCTCAACGCATGAATGAAAAGGGGGATGACACCATGTTGAACAACATCAAGGTATTGAGTTTCACGCATTTCCTGCAGGGGCCGTCGGCCGTGCAGATGCTGGCCGACACGGGCGCCGACGTGATCAAGGTCGAGCCCGCGCACGGCGCCTGGGAGCGCCAGTGGGCGGGCTTCGACGCCTTCGTGGAGGGCGTCAGCGTGTTCTTCATGCTGGCCAACCGCAACCAGCGCAGCATTTCACTTGATCTGCAGACACCCAAGGGCCGGGAGATCGCGCAGCGCCTGGCCGCCGAGGCGGACGTGCTGATCGAGAACTACCGGCCTGGCGTCATGGACAAGCTGGGCCTGGGCCATGACGCGCTGTCCCGGCTGAACCCGCGCCTGGTCTATTGCTCCTGCACGGGTTATGGCTCGTCGGGCCCCTACCTGAAGCGTCCGGGACAGGACCTGCTGCTGCAGGCCATGAGCGGGCTGACGACCTTGTCTGGCGATGCCAAGGCAGGGCCGGTGCCGGTGGGCTCCGCCATCGTCGACCAGCATGCGGCCGTGCTGGCGGCTTTCGGCGTGCTGGCGGCCTTGTACGAGCGCGAGTCCACGGGCAAGGGCAAGAAGGTCGAGAGCAATCTGCTGAATGCGGCCATGGACCTGCAGATCGAACCCTTCTGCTATTACATGAACAAGGGGCCATTGTGGGACCGTGCGTCGCCTGCGATGGGCAGCCGCTTCCACGGCGCGCCCTACGGCGTCTACCAGACGGCCGACCACTGGATCGCCCTGTCCATCAGCCCCATCCCGAAGCTGGCGCAGGTGCTGGACCGGCCCGACCTGTTGCAGTACGGCGAGCGCGGCGGCATGACGCACCGCCAGGCCGTCCACGCCGCGGTGGGCGAGGCGTTGCGCACGCGGACCACCGAGCACTGGATGGCGGTGTTCGACGCGGAGGGGGTCTGGTATGCGCCGGTCAATGACTATGAGCAGGTCGAGACTGATCCGCAGGTGCTGCACAACGACGTGATCCTGCCCATCGAATATCCGGGCGCGGGCACCATACGCGTGCTGCAGCATCCGGTGCGCTACGACGGCCAGGCGCCCGCGTTGCGGCGCGTGCCGCCACGGCTGGGCGAGCACACCGAGGAGGTGCTGCGCGAGGCGGGCTACAGCGACGCGCAGATCGGCGCATGGCTGGAAGAAGGCGTGGCGAAATCCTGCGATGCGGGGGTGGCACCGTGAGCGGCGCGCGCATCAAGACCTATGAAGAGATCGCGGTGGGACATGCCCACACCCTGACGCGACAGGTGACGGCGGTGGACGTGGATGTGTTCGAAGCCCTGTCGGGCGACGACAATCCGCTGCATCGCGACGATGACTTCGCGGCGCGGACGGTCTTTGGCCGGCGCGTCGTGCACGGGCTCTTCACCGGCGCCCTGGTGTCCACCGCGCACACGCGGCTGACGGGCCCGGGGTTTGTCTATGTGGGGCAGGAACTGCGTTTCCTGGGCGCGGTGCACATCGGCGATACCTTGTCCGTCACGGTGACGGTGGTCGAGAAAAAGGACGCCAAGCGCATCCTCGTCATGGAGACACAGGTGCTGAAGAACGGCGAGACGCCCGTCATGTCGGGCCGTTCGGCGCTCAAGGAGCTGCCCTGGCGCTGAACCTGCCCGTGGCCGCGCACCGTGCTCCGGCCGGCTCAGCGCCGCGCGCCCACCCGCGCGGCGATCTGGGCCGCCACCTTCACCAGGCTCTGCACGATGGCCTTCTCGCGGCGCTTGTCGATGCGGTCGATGGGAATGGAGGAACTGACCGCGATGGGCCGGCCCATGGAGGTCTCTCCCACATAGACGGCAAAGCAGTTCAGCCCCGCGGCCACCTCTTCCAGGTCGCGGCCCAGTCCGCTCTTGCGCACGTCGGCCAGGTCGCGCAGCAGTTCCGCGGGCTTGGTCAGCGTGCGTTCGGTAATGCTGACGAGGGTGTCGGGCAGCACGCGCCTGACTTCGTCGTCGCTCAGCTGGGCCAGCAGGATCTTGCCGAGCGCACAGGCATGCGCGGGCAGGCGGGTGCCGATGTCGGAGACCAGCCGTACCGGCCGCCGGGCGTCCTCGCGCGCCAGGTAGACGACTTCGTTGCCCTGCAGCGTGGCCAGCTGGATGACCTCGTTGTGCTCGGAGACATAGTCGGCGGCGGCGATGCGGAAGGCGTTCTGCAGGCCATCGTGGCGCACATAGGCCGCGCCCAGGACGTAGAGGCCGACGCCGATGATGTAGCCCCCGCCGCTTTTCTCGATCCAGCGGCGTTGCTCCAGCGAGTCCAGCAGCAGGTACAGCGTACTCTTGGCCAGCCCGCACTGCTGGGCAAGCTCGGTCGTGCGTACCGGTACGTGGCTTGCCGCCAGCAGCTTCAGGATGACGTCGGCGCGGTCGATGGCGGGTACGGCGGATTTTTCGAGCATGGCCGGTCCTTCTGCAAGGGGTGGGAAGGTCAGGCAAGACCTGGATGAGGCGCCTGATATTCCAAAATTAAAGAAACGAGAACAGGATATTGTTCGTTCAGGCAGGAATATATACACTTTTTTCGCGCATCCCAACCCCCGATACCAATGACCCGATACGCAACGAGGAGACAGACAGATGGCGCAGCAGCATGACACGGGCCGCCCCTTGACCACGGCGCAGCAGCAATTGTTCAGCCGCACCCTGGATCGGCTGGCCGAGAAGGTGGCCGCCGACGAACCCACGCTGGGCGTGGAATTTCCCTACGTCACCGCGCCCGACGGCAAGTGGGTGCTGATGCCGGCCTCGCGCTCGGCGGGCTACAGCGGCGAGGCCTGGAGCCACGGCAACTGGTTCTGCGGATTCTGGGTGGGACTGCTGTGGACGGCCTACCTGCACACCGGAGAGGCGCGCTTTCGCACCTGGGCGCGCGAGCGCATGCAGCTGGTGGCCCAGCGCGCCGACGACGGCAACACCCACGACATCGGCTTCATCTTCGAAAGCAGCGCCATTCCAGGTTTCCACATCACCGGCGAGCGCTGGTACGCGGACGTGGCGCTGCAGGCAGCCAGCCGCCTGCGCGCGCGCCTGGTGACCACGCCGCGCGGGGCGTACCTGTCTTCCTGGGGGCCGCTGGACGATCCGCGCGGCCGGCGCAGTTCGGCCATCGACACCATGGCCAACCTGCCATTGCTGTACTGGGCCGCAAGGCATAGCGGTGACGCCAGCTTCCGCCTGGCCGCCGACGCCCATGCCGCGATGACCGAGCAGGGTTTCCTGCGTGCCAACGATTCCACCTATCACGCGGTGGAGTACGACGAGGCGACGGGGGCGCGTACCCGCGGCTTCACGTTCCAGGGTTCCGGCGACGAGTCGGACTGGGCGCGCGGCCAGGCCTGGGCCATCTATGGCTATGTCGAGTCGGCGCGCGAAACCGGCAAGCGCCACTACCTGGAACTGGCCGAGCGCACCGCCACCTATTATCTTGCGAAGCTGGGCGACAGGCTGGTGCCCCCCTGGGATTTCGACGCGCAGGGCGAGGACGCCGCCATCAAGGACACGGCAACCTCGGCCATCGTGGCGTCGGCCTTCCTTGAACTGGGAGATGTCCATCCGGATCCGGCGCGCCGCGAGACCTGGCGAGCGCGAGGCCTGGACACGCTGGCGGGCCTGTGCCGCGAGGAGTTCGCCACCGAAGACACGCACCGCGGCCTGCTGCGCAACAGCTGCTACTCGCGGCCGCACCGGGAAGGCGTGGTCAGCGCCACGCTGTTCGGCGATTACTTCTTCACCGAGGCACTGGCGCGCGCGGCAATGCCGGGCCGGCTGCTGCCGGCGCATGGGCCGGCGGCGCTGCAGCCGTGACAGCAAGGCGCTGCCAGCCATGCAAAAGGCCGCTCCGGGGAGCGGCCTTTGTTCTCACGCAGCCA
The DNA here is from genome assembly GCF_900089455.2 of Orrella dioscoreae. Lineage (NCBI taxonomy): Bacteria > Pseudomonadati > Pseudomonadota > Betaproteobacteria > Burkholderiales > Alcaligenaceae > Orrella > Orrella dioscoreae. The sequence goes on along the minus strand of NZ_LT907988.1, from coordinate 4,121,907 downwards.
AGTCGAGGACTCAGGGCGTCGCGCCGATCAGCTCGGCGAACTCCCCGGACAGGCCCATGAAGCCGAAGAGCATGCTCTCCAGGGCTTCCGCGCCCAGCCCGCCTTGCGCGTTCACGTCCATCTCCAGGATGGTCTCGCCTTCGGGCGTCTGGTAGGCACGCGTCCAGCGGTTGTTCGCGTTCCAGTCGTTCAGTGCCAGCAGCGGCACCGGCGGCTCGGTGTCGAAGACGGTCTTGATGAGCATGTCCTGGCAACTGTCGGCGCTTTCGCAGCCGTAGAACTCCACCAGCGTGTCACCCGCCAGCGCGCCGCCGGGACCGGCGGTGACGACGATGAGCGGGTCGCCCACGTCGTCCTGGGTGGTTTCCACGGTGTAGCCATTCTGCTCCAGGATGCCGGCGATGCGCTCGGGGTCCAGGCTGCCCAGCTCGTCTTCGCCGTCGGCCAGTGCCGGTTCGAAGCTCAGCGGCTGGTCGGCCTCGGGGCCCAGCATTTCCAGATAGCCTTCGATGGGGGTCTGCTTGCCATTCAGGTCGATGGTGCCATCGGCGTAGCGCATGCGCGACACCAGGTTGCCGTTCTCGAGCACGCCCATCTGCATCATGGCGGCCATGCCGGCCAGCGTGCCTACCTGCTTCTGCGCCTCACGCTGGGCGCTTGCGGCGTCCAGGCCCTGCGTTTCCAGCACCGCTGCGGTCACGCCGGTGGCCATGGCCTGGGAGATCGACACGGACGCGTCCAGCGACGCCACGGCTTCCAGCAACTGGCGCGGGGTGACTGCGCTCGTGATCGGCTGCTTGGGCGCCTGCATGGCCAGCTTCAGGTCGAAGCGGCTTTCGCCTTGCGGGGTCTTCCACAGCACCGGGTCGATGCTGAACGAAGGCTTGGCGGCCAGGATCTCGTTGGCGCTGACCAGCAGCTTCTGCTGGGCGGCGTCAAGCGCCGCGGCGTCGGCGTCGTCGCCCTTGGCGACCAGCTCGATGAAGGCCTTGTATTCCTCCTGGAGACGCTTGGCGGTCTGGCCGGGCAGGCCGGCCACGCGAACCGCAGTGGTGACGGAACCGAAGTCCTTGTCTTGCACCAGGATCTTGCCCACGCCGTACTCGACCGTGCCGAACACAGCCTCGCCTTCCTCGCCCGCGACCGCCTTCATCGACAGGGATTCCAGCTTGACCGCCGGCGTTTCCGGCGTCTTGATTTCCATCGAGGCGACGGTGACGGAGCTGTCACCCACGCCCAGCTTGTGGCGGCCGGGGGTGGTTTTGGCGGCCATCTTCAGGTCGCTGATGACGGCCGATTGGCCTTCCACGTCGGTGATGGCCACGCGGGCCATCTCGCCCGTTCCGTCGATGGCGATCAGGTCGGCGTCCATCTTGGCGTTCAGCGTGGCGCCGCTGAACTCGACGCGCGCGCCGTTCTTTTCCGTGTCGATCGGGGCCAGCGCCCAGCGCGTGTCCGAGCCGCCGGAGAAGGTCACCCGGGTGCTGCCCGACAGGAAGGGCCTACCCTTCGTCAGCGCGAAGAGCTCGGCGGTGGTCTCGTCGTTTTCCAGTTCGGTGTCGATGTGGGCCAGGCCGGGCGCGAAATTGCCGCGGGCAATGGCGGCAGGCGCCAGCGGACCGTGGGCGATCTTGTTCACGAAGCCAATGCGCACGGGCGGCTCGGCCGGCACGCCTTCCTGCGCCGGCACCTGGCGCACCAGCGCGTAGCGTGCCTCGCTGCTGAACAGTCCGCGCGAATAGGCAACGGTCTCGATCTGTGCGTACAGGGGTTCGAGATCGGGTTGGCGCAGCTGGATGTTGAGTTGCGCAACGGTGTCGGCCAGCTTGGCCTCGATACGCTTGCCCGTGTACCAGGATGCGCCCGTATAGGCAGCGGCCAGTACGACCAGGCCAGTCAGTCCCGCAGTAGTCTTCTTCATGGCTTCCCGAAAAGGTGGCTGCCGGCTTCGTCCTGGACGGGGCGCCGTGTCGGCGCTTCTTTTTTCTCCAGGTCAGGCCTGGCGGCAGGCGAGCGCGATGTCCGGCGCTCAGGTTCTTTCCCGGGACGCAGTATATCGACCGCACGCTGCTTGCGGCGCACAATCAAGGGAAAAGATGCATCAAGACGTGGCAGCGCCGGGCCGAGCCACGCCTGGGGCGGCTCAGGCGGCAGGAAGCAGCGCCAGCGCCTGCCCGATCAGCCAGCGGTCGCTGCCCGCCGGTCCCAGCAACGAGACGCCGAGCGGCGCATCCAGGCGCCGCAGCGCAGGCACCGACACCTGCGGAAAGCCGGACAGGCCTGCCAGGCACAGCATGCGCAGCGCCCGGTTGCGGTAGGCATCCAGCGTTTCCTCGGCTTCGTCGAGACGCGGGGCGACATCCGGCATCGTGGGCAGCACCAGCACGCCGTCCTCGCCCAGCAGGGCAGCCAGGGTGTCGCGAAAGCGTGCGCGCGCCGCACTGTATTGCGTGTATTGCGCGTCGGTGACCTCACGCGAGAACGCGAAGCGCTCCTTCACGCCAGGGCCCAGCTGCAGGCCGTCGCCGTCGATCAGCGCGCCGTCGACCTGCCAGGCCTCGTGGCCCTGCACGTGACGGAACGCGGTGAAGAGCGCGTCGAAGGAAGGCTGGGCCACCGTGGCGCGCGCCAGGCCTTGCGGGCGCGCAGCCAGCGCTTCCAGCAGGGGCGCGTGCACCGCGCGGACCTCGGGTTCCAGCAAGGCGTAGACATCCTCGGCCAGCATCAGCCGGGGCTGGCCGCGTTGCTGCGCGTCCTCGCCCAGCAGGGCGGCGCAAGCCCGCGCGAAGACATCGGCATCGCGGGCCAGCACGCCGCAGGTGTCGAGGCTGGGGGCCAGGTCCAGGCTGCCCGTCAGCGGGATGCGGCCATGGGTGGGGCGGATGCCATACAGGCCGCAGTGGTTGGCCGGCACCCGCACCGAGCCGCCGGTGTCGGTGCCCAGCGCGAAGTCGCACAGCCCGTTGGAGACGGCCGAGGCCGACCCCGAGCTGGAGCCTCCCGGGATGCGATCCGGCGCGGCGCCGTTGCGGGGCGTGCCGAAGTGCGCGTTGCGGCCGTTGATGGAGAAGGCGAGTTCGTCGGTATGCGTCTTGCCGACACAGCGCGCGCCCGCGTCCAGCGCAAGCTGCACCGCCGCGGCATTGACGGCCTTGATGCCAGAGCGCGCCAGGACATGTGGATTGCCGCCGCCGGTGGGATAGCCCGCGACGTCGAAGAGATCCTTCACGCCAAAGTCCAGGCCGGCCAGCGGCCCCTGTGGGGCGTGCGGCACCTGCACGGCGGGATAGGGAAGGAAACTGCGGGCGGGATCGTGATCGAGCAGCATGGGAGCGGGAGCGGGGAAGGGCGCGCCGGACACGCCGGCTCGCGGGGTCAGGCGGCTTGCGGCGGCACGCGGTCGCGCGCGTAGTCCACGAAGTCGTAGGTGTAGCCGTTCTCGGCGGGCTGGGCCGCGCGCGAGACTTCGCGCCAGCCTTCGGCGGGCAGGGGCGGGAAGAAGGCGTCGCCCTGGACCTCGGCATGGACCTCGGTGGCGACGATGCGGTCGGCGCGGTCCAGCGCCTGCGCGTAGATCTGCGCGCCGCCGATGACGAAGACTTCCGGCACGTCACCCGCCAGCGCGAGCGCGGCGTCGATGCTGCCAGCCACGTCGGCGCCCGCCGCGGCATAGGCCGCGTCACGGCTGATGACGATGTTGCGCCGGCCCGGCAAGGGGCGGCCCAGCGACTCCCAGGTCTTGCGGCCCATGACGATGGGCGCGCCCAGCGTGGTGCGCTTGAAATGGGCCAGGTCGCCCGGCAGGCGCCAGGGCAGGGCATTGTCGCGGCCGATGGCACGGTTGCGCGCATAGGCGACGACCAGGGTCAGCAGTGGCGTCCGGGCTGTGCTCATACGGCCACCGCGCCCTTGATGTGGGGATGGCACTGATAGCCTTCGATCACGAAGTCTTCGTAGCGGTAGTCGAAGATCGACGCCGGCTTGCGCTGGATCCTCAGCGTCGGATACGGATAGGGATCGCGCGACAGCTGCAGCGCGACCTGCTCGGCATGGTTGCTGTAGATATGGCAGTCGCCGCCGGTCCAGATGAAGTCGCCCACCTCCAGGTCGCATTGCTGCGCCACCATGTGGGTCAGCAGCGCATAGCTGGCGATGTTGAAGGGCACGCCCAGGAAGATGTCGGCGCTGCGCTGGTAGAGCTGGCACGACAGCTTGCCGTCGGCGACGTAGAACTGGAAGAAGGCGTGGCAGGGCGGCAGCGCCATCTGCGGGATCTCGCCGACATTCCAGGCCGACACGATCAGGCGGCGGGAGTCGGGGTTGCTGCGGATCTGCGCGATGACCTGTGCGATCTGGTCCACGTGCTGGCCGCTGGGCGTGGGCCAGGCGCGCCATTGCACGCCATATACCGGTCCCAGTTCGCCGTCGGGGGCTGCCCACTCGTCCCAGATCGTGACGCCTTGCTCCTGCAGCCAGCGCACATTGCTGTCGCCGCGCAGGAACCAGAGCAGCTCGATGAAGATGCTCTTGGTGTGCAGTTTCTTGGTGGTGACGAGCGGAAAGCCGCGCGACAGGTCGAAGCGCATCTGGTAGCCGAACACCGAGCGGGTGCCGGTGCCGGTGCGGTCCGTCTTGACGGTGCCATGCTCGTTGACATGGCGCATGAAGTCTTCGTATTGCTGCATGGCCTGTTGCTTGGGTGGCGCGGCAGGGCCGCACGGTGGAGGGCGGTGGAATCAGGCGGCGGATGCGGCCGCGGCGGTGTCGACGATCTCGACGGACCAGCTCATCTCGGCGGTCTTGCCGAGCATGGCCGAGGCCGAGCAATACTTGTCGTGCGACAGCGCCACGGCGCGTTCGACCGCGGCCTGGGGCAGGTTCGCGCCCGTCACGGTGAAGGTGAAGTGGATGCGGGTGAAGACCTTGGGGTCGGTGTCGGCGCGGTCGGCCTTGAGGGCGACGCTGCAGCCGGTGACGGCGTGGCGGCCACGCTTCAGGATCAGCACGACGTCGTAGGCGGCACAGCCGCCCGTGCCCGCCAGCAGCATCTCCATGGGGCGCGGGGCGAGATTGTTGCCACCGCCCTCCGGGGCGCCGTCCATCGCCGCGACGTGGCCGCTGCCGGTGCGCGCCACGAAAAGCATGCCAGAGGGGCCGCCCCAGTCGACTGTGCATTCCATGCCAGTATCCATCCAGAATTGTCGAATTTGTTGAGAAGCATCATACCCCGCCGTCCCTCGGCCGGCGGGCATGGCCACGGCCACGCCGGGGGCTCTTCTACAATGGCGCCACGGCTTCGCCACGGAGCCCGCTTTCCCTTTTCCCTCGCAGGAGTCGTCCGCATGACCACCCCGTCCGCCTTCTACCGCCGTTCGACCTGGATCGATCCGCTCATTGCCGAGGCGAATCGGGCGCTCGAGGTGCTGTCCGGCGTGGCCACCGCGTCACGCGCGAATCCTGCGGGACGCCACCAGCGCGAGGAGGATGCCGCCCTGGGCCCCGCCGAACGCCGCCACGCGGCAGGCCTGATGCGCGTCAATCACGTGGGGGAAGTCTGCGCGCAGGCCCTTTACCGGGGGCAGGCGGCGGTGTGCCGCGACGAAGGCACCCGTACGCTGCTGCGGGAGGCCGCGCAGGAGGAGGTCGATCACCTGGTCTGGTGCGCGGATCGCCTGGGCGAGCTGGAGAGCCGGCCGAGCGTATTCAATCCGGTCTGGTACGCCGGCTCCTTCGGGTTGGGACTGATCGCCGGCTGGGCAGGCGTGCCGCGCAACCTGGGATTCATGGCCGAGACCGAGAGGCAGGTGGAAGAGCATCTGGATGGCCATCTGAAAACCCTGCCGCAGGGCGACACCCGTTCGCGCAAGATCGTCGCCCGGATGAAGGAAGACGAAATCCACCATCGCCAGACGGCCGAAAAGGGGGGGGCGGTGCCCTTGCCTGCCCCGGTGCGGGGGGCCATGCGCCTGATGTCCAAGGTGATGACGGGCACGGCCTACCGTCTGTAACCATGTGTTCGGGATTGGTGCGTCGCAGCAATCTCTTTTTGGGCGCGCGGCTTCGGTAACCGGGTTAACCCTGGCGCAGGGATGCTTGCCTCATGAGCATGATCGATATGCTCATAGGGAATAAGCTTCCGGCTTGCAAAAATGCGACATCTTTTCGCCCTGTCTGCGGGGCCAAAAAATTTTCTTGCATTGCACAAAAAACTCTTCTACTATTCATTCACGGATGTCGAAACGCGGTTGGCGAGGTTGAACCCCAAGCGGTAAAAACCCCGACCTGCAAGTGGCCCGGCCCTGAAGTCCAGGCGCCCGCCCCGACATGCCCCGGTTGTCTCCTCCACCCTCCTCCTTTGGTGGATTTGGCCCGAGATCCTTGGATCTCGGGCCCTTTTTTTTCCTGCCTCTGGTTCTGCCCCGGGGGACGGCCGTTACCCCCGCTTTCCCACCCCTCCGTGATTTCATCCGGGCTGAACGCCGCGGCGCCCGGCGCAGTCGTAGAATATTCATATTCGCCTACCGGCCCGGAAACCCGCGCCAGCCATAAGCGTGGTTACGTTCTGTGGGTGCGTTTTGCATTTGCACATTGCTCACATACAGCGGCGTTACACCTGCCGCCGATAATGCTGCCTGGGTTGGCGGCGCCTGTCTGGGCGCTGCCGGCTTCAGTGAGCAGTTCCAATCAAAGGGTATTTCGTGACCTGGTTTTATATCTGCGTGGTCGCCTTCATGGTGGGCGGGCTCATCGTCGCTTCCGAGCGATGGCACGGCCGTTACACGGGCGACTCCGATCTCAACAAGCCGCAGGCGTCGCATGCACGCGCCACGCCGCGCGTGGGCGGCCTGGCCGTCCTGGCCGGCACGCTGGCGGGCCTGCTGGTGCTCGGGCCCAGCAACATGACGCTGACCTGGCTCTGGCCTGCATTGTTCGTCGCCTCATTGCCTGTCTTCGTGGCGGGTCTGCTCGAGGACATCACCAAGGACATCGGCGCCGGCAAGCGCCTGCTTGCGGCCTTCCTGTCCGCGGCCATCGCATGGTGGCTGCTGGGTGGCGTGGCGCGCGTGGGCTTTGCCTGGGCCGACTGGATCCTGGCCTATTGGCCGGTGTCGCTGCTCTTTACCGTCGTGGCGGTTGGCGGCTGCACGCACGCGCTGAACATCGTCGATGGCATGAACGGCCTGGCGGGCATGGTCGCCACGCTGATGGCCGTGTCCATCAGCCTCGTCGCGCTCCAGGTGGGCGACATGCCCATCTTCCTGATCTCGCTGGCGCTGGCGTCTGCCACGCTGGGCTTCCTGGTCTGGAATTTCCCCTTCGGCCGGGTCTTCCTGGGCGATGGCGGCGCGTATTTCCTGGGCTTCATGCTGGCCGAGCTGGCGGTGCTGCTGGTGGTGCGCAACCCCTCGGTGTCGCCTTTCTATGCGCTGGCGGTGCTGTTCTATCCGGTCTTCGAAACGTTGTTCTCCATCTGGCGCCGCCGATTCAAGCGGGGCGTGCCGGTGGATCAGCCCGATGCGCTGCACCTGCACCAACTGGTCTTCCGCCGCCTGGTGCGCGTCACCTTCAGCCGCCGCAGCCGTCATGCCGTGCCCGCGCTCTGCAATGCCATGGCCTCACCCTATCTCTGGGTGCTGACGCTCATCGGCCTGGTGCCCGCCACGATCTTCTGGGACAACGCCTGGGCGTTGTGCGCCAGCCTGGTCGTGTTCGCGTCGGCATACATCTGGCTCTATTCACGCCTCGTGTCGTGGCGCCGGCCCGGCTGGCTGCTGCTGCCGTCGGTGCTGCGCTCGGACTGAACCCCCCATCATGAAACCTGGACACTCGCCGGCGGCTGCCTGGCGGCCGGCGAAGGTCCGCCGATTTACCATCACCACCCCCCTATAGGGTTCTTACAATGCCGCACACATCACGGCAAGGGAGAGTCATTTTGCGTATTCAGGACATCAAGCTAGCGATCGTCGGCCTCGGTTATGTCGGCCTGCCGCTGGCAGTTGAGTTCGGCAAGAAGCGTCCGGTGCTGGGCTTCGACATCAACGAACGCCGCATCAAGGAATTGCAGGGTGGCCACGATCACACGCTGGAAGTGGATGGCGCCGAATTGGCTGAAGCCAAGCAATTGAACTTCACCGCCGACCGCGAGAAGCTGGGCGAGGCCAATGTCTTCATCGTGACCGTTCCCACCCCGATCGACGAATACAAGCAGCCCGACCTGACCCCTCTGGTGAAGGCCAGCGAAACCATCGGCGCAGTGCTCAAGCGCGGTGACATCGTCATCTATGAGTCCACCGTCTATCCCGGCGCGACCGAGGAAGACTGCGTCCCGGTCCTCGAGCGCGTGTCGGGCCTGAAGTTCAATGAAGACTTCTTCGCCGGCTACAGCCCGGAGCGCATCAACCCGGGCGACAAGGAACACCGCGTCAGCACCATCAAGAAGGTGACGTCCGGCTCCACGCCCGAAGTGGCCGACCTGGTCGACGCGCTCTATCGCGAAATCATCGTTGCCGGCACGCACAAGGCCTCGTGCATCCGCGTGGCCGAAGCCGCCAAGGTGATCGAGAACACGCAGCGCGACGTCAACATCGCGCTCATCAACGAACTGGCGCTCATCTTCAACAAGATGGGCATCGACACCGAAGACGTCCTGAAGGCGGCCGGCACGAAGTGGAACTTCCTGCCTTTCCGTCCGGGCCTGGTCGGCGGCCACTGCATCGGTGTGGACCCGTACTACCTGACCCACAAGGCGCAATCCATCGGCTATCACCCCGAGATCATCCTGGCGGGCCGCCGCCTGAACGATTCCATGGGCGCCTACGTGGTGTCGCAACTGGTCAAGACCATGACCAAGCGCCGCATCCACGTGCAGGGTTCGCGCGTGCTGGTGATGGGCCTGACCTTCAAAGAAAACTGCCCCGACCTGCGCAACACGCGTGTCGTGGACATCGTCAACGAGCTGGGTGAGTACAACGTCAACGTCGACGTCTACGATCCGTGGGTCGAGGCCGAAGAGGCCCATGCCGAGTACGGCATCACCCCCATCACCGAGCCCAAGCAGGGCTACTACGATGGCATCATCCTGGCCGTCTCGCACCGCGAATTCGTGGAAATGGGCGCGGACGCCATCCGGAAGCTGGGCAAGGACCAGCACGTGTTGTACGACCTGAAGTACGTGCTGCCCTCGCACGACGCGGACCTGCGCCTGTAAGCGCGCACGCTCCTTGCCGCGCTGGCGGCCGGCTGCCCCCAGGAAGGGGCAGCCTTTCGCCTTGGCGCGGCCCGGCAACAGAAAGGGAATCCATGACTCGTTATCAAGACCTCAACAAGACGCTGCTGCAATCGCCCCGCACCTGGCTGGTGACGGGGTGCGCCGGTTTCATTGGCTCCAACCTGCTCGAGACGCTGCTGGGCCTGGATCAGCGCGTGGTGGGCCTGGACAATTTCGCCACCGGACACCAGCACAACCTGGATGAAGTCCAGCGCACCGTGACGCCCGAGCAGTGGGCGCGATTCCGCTTCATCGAAGGCGATATCCGCAACCTGGCCGACTGCCAGGCTGCCTGCGAGGGCGTGGACCACGTGCTGCACCAGGCCGCGCTGGGTTCGGTGCCGCGTTCGCTGAACGACCCCATCACGACCAACGAAGTCAACATCTCCGGCTTCCTGAACATGCTGGTCGCCGCGCGTGACGCCAAGGCGAAGTCCTTCGTCTACGCCGCGTCCAGCTCCACCTATGGCGACCATCCCGGCCTGCCGAAGGTCGAGGACCGCATCGGCAAGCCCTTGTCGCCGTACGCCGTCACCAAGTACGTCAACGAACTGTATGCGGACGTGTTCGCGCGCTCGTATGGCTTTGCCAGCGTGGGCCTGCGCTATTTCAACGTCTTCGGCAAGCGCCAGGACCCGGAAGGCGCCTACGCCGCCGTCATCCCCAAGTGGGTCGCCGCGATGATCCGCGGTGAAGACGTCGGCATCAATGGCGACGGCGAGACGAGCCGCGATTTCTGCTTCGTGGGGAATGCCGTGCAGGCCAACCTGCTGGCCTCGCTGGCGCAAGGCGAGAGCGTGAACCAGGTCTACAACGTCGCCGTCAGCGGCCGCACGACGCTCAATGATCTGTACAAGCATCTGGTCAACATTCTGGGCGCGAACGGCGTGACCTACGCGAAGGACGCCCAGTACCGCGACTTCCGCGCCGGCGACGTGCGTCATTCGCAGGCTGACATCGGCAAGGCGGAGCGCCTGTTGGGCTATGCGCCGTCGCACACCATCCTGCAGGGACTGGAAGAAGCCATGCCCTGGTACATCAGGTTCCTGCGCTGACCGTGCGGACCATTGACCAGGGCTTACGCCGCCAGGGCGCGCTGCCCGTGCCGTCACGCGCGGCCGGCGGCCGCCGCCTTGCGGAGTAGTCATGAAAGCCCTGCGCGAGCGCTACGCTCGCCTGCATCCTGACCACCGCCGCATCGCCTCGGGCGCCGCCCGGGTCGCCATTTTCCTGCTGCTGGGCAAGGCCGCCGGCGCGTTCAAGGAAATGGCGGTCGCCTATCGCTACGGCGTCAGCGACGCGGTCGACGCCTACCAGTTCACCCTGACGATGGCCACCTGGCTGCCGGTGACGGCGGTCGGGGTGCTGTCGGTCGTCCTGATCCCCGTGCTGGTGCGCGTGAACCGTGGCGACGCCGAGGGGCGCGCCCGCTTCCTGGGCGAGCTGCAGATGGTCTCGCTGCTGCTGGCGGGCGCCCTGGGCGTGCTGACCTGGCTGGCGTGGCCGCTGGTGCTGCAGATCGTGGGCGCAGGCCTGTCGGATACGGTGCGCGAGATGTCGCGGCAACTGCTGTGGGCCTTCGCGCCGGTGGCCGCGTTCACTCTGCTGGCAGGCATCAGCGCGGCGCGCCTGCGCGCCCGTGAGCGCCACGTCAATACCTTGCTCGACAGCGTGCCGGCCGTGGCGGTGCTGGGCTGGGTCATGCTGGCCTATTCGGCCGAGGGGGTCGGGCCGCTGCTGTGGGGCACCCTGGTGGGCTTCGCGGTCCAGGCGGCCTGGCTCGCCTGGCTGGCCGCGCGCGCCGACGGCGGCGTGTGGGGCCTGCCGCGCCCGGGCCTGCGCTCCGAGCACTGGCCCGAGCTGGTCAAGGCCGCCGGCGTCATGCTGATCGGCCAGGTGGCCATGAGCTTCGTGGGACCCATCGACCAGTACACCGCCGCCAACCTGGGGCAGAACGCCAACGCCACGCTGGGCTACGCCGCCCGCCTGCTGTCGCTGATCCTTGGGATCGGCGCGGTGTCGGTGGGACGCGCGGCCCTGCCCGTGCTGGCGGACGTGCAAAGCCGGGGCGATGGCGAGCTGGCGCGCAGCATGGCCTTGAAATGGTCGATGCTGATGATCCTGGCGGGCGCCGTGGCCGTGGCGCTGGGGTGGGTGCTGGCGCCGTGGGGCGTGGCCTTCCTGTTCGAGCGCGGCGCCTTCACTGCCGAAGACACGCAGGCCGTGGCCCATGTGTTGCGCTGGGGACTGCTGCAACTGCCTTTCTATTTCGGCGTGCTGGTCCTGGTGCAACTGCTGGCCAGCCAGAACCGCTATCGCATCATGGCTGCCATCGCCGTGGCGAACTTCGGCGTCAAGGCGCTGCTCAATCCGGTGCTCGCGCCCATGATGGGGACGGCCGGCATCATGCTGGCCACCAGCATCATGTACCTGCTGTCCTACGTCTGCTACGTGATGGCCGCCCTGCGGCGCCCGCCCGCCAAGCCTGCCGCCGCGTCCGCCACCGACGCGGACGGCGCTTCTGGAGAACGCGCATGACCGGATCCGTGACGACCCAGGCCGGCGCCTTGCCGCGCGGCATCCTCATCTTCATCCACTCTCTGCATGGCGGGGGCGCCGAGCGCGTCGCGGTCGACCTGGCCGCGCAGTGGGCCGAAGCCGGCGTGGCCGTGACCCTCGTCACGCAGGCCGACGTCGCCAGCGACGTGTATGCCCTGCATCCGGCGGTGGCACGCGTGTCGCTGGGCACCGCCGGGGAAAGCGGCGGCGGCCTGCGGGGCCTGCTGGCCAACGTGCGCCGCGTGCGCGCCTTGCGCGCGCAGATCGTCAGGGTCCAGCCCGACATCGTGCTGGGCATGATGACCACGGCGTCCGTGCTGGCGGTCCTGGCCGCGCGCGGCCTGCCCGCCAAGGTCATCGCCACCGAGCATACCCATCCGCCTTCGCAGTCGCTGTCGGGCCTGTGGCTGCGCCTGCGCCGCTGGACCTACCCGCGCGCCGCCCAGGTCGTTGCCCTGACGCGCGACACGGCCACGTGGATCGAGACGCACGTGCCGGGCTCGCGGCTGGCGGTCATCCCGAATCCGGTGCAGTGGCCCTTGCGGCGGCAATCGCCGGAACTGGCGCCACCTGGCGCGCAGGCCGGGCATATCCTGCTGGGGGTGGGGCGCCTGCATCCCGACAAGGGCTTCGACGTATTGCTCAAGGCATTTGCCCAATTGGCGCCGGAGCATCCAGAATGGCGGCTGGTGCTGCTGGGCGAGGGGACCGAGCGCGCGCGCCTGACGGCCCAGGCCGAGGCGCTGGGCCTGGGCGGGCGCGTCGACCTGCCTGGCCGCGCGGGCAACGTCGGCGACTGGTATGCCCGGGCCGATCTCTATGTGCTCAGTTCGCGCGTGGAGGGGCTTTCCAATACGCTGCTCGAGGCGATGGCCAGCGGCCTGGCCCCGGTGGCCTTCGATTGCGAGACCGGTCCGCGCGAGATCGTGCGCGATGGCGAGGACGGCTTGCTGGTGCGTCCGGTGGAGGATCCCCAGGCGCTGGCGGCTGCGCTGGGAGGCCTGATGCGTGATCCGGCGCGGCGTGAAGCCCTGGCCACGCGGGCGGTCGCGGTGCGCGAGCGTTTCTCCACGGCCAGCGTGCTGGCAAGATGGAAGGCAGTTTTTGATGACGCCCTGGCGGGACGCTGAGGGGAGCAGCCTGCTCCCGGCGCTTGCCAAGGCTTGACGGAGTCCCGCAAGGGAAAAAGATCACACCATGTGCGGAATCGTCGGTATTTGGGGCCCTCTGGCCGACAAGGCAGCGCTCGTCGCGGCGGGCTGCCTGCGCATGCGCCATCGCGGCCCCGATGACTCGGGCTACTGGGAAGACGCGGACGCTGAACTGGCGCTGGGCCACGTGCGCCTGGCCATCCAGGATCTGTCGCCGGCCGGCCACCAGCCCATGGTCTCTGCCTGTGGACGCTATGTGCTGGTCTTCAATGGCGAGATCTACAACCACAAGGATCTGCGCGCGCGCCTGGCCGCCGCGCACCTGGCGCCGGACTGGCGCGGACACTCCGACACTGAGACGCTGCTGGCCTGCTTCGCCGGCCTGGGCGTGGCTGCCACCTTGCAGGCCACGGTGGGCATGTTCGCCATTGCCCTGTGGGATCGCGCCACGCAGAAGCTCGTGCTGGCGCGCGACCGCATGGGCGAGAAGCCGCTTTACTACGGTTATGCCGGCGCCGCGCTGGTCTTCGCCTCGGAGCTGAAGGCCCTGGACGGCGTGCCCGGCTTCGGCGCGGACATCGACCGGCAGGCCCTGACGCTGCTGATGCGCCACAACTACATCCCGGCGCCCAAATCCATCTATCAAGGCATCGCCAAGCTGCCCCCGGGCACCTGGATCGAGGTCGCGCCGGGCGACATGCGCCGCCGTGACATGCCGCCGGCGCAGCCCTATTGGTCGGTGCGCGAGGCCGCCCACAACGCACGCCAGACGCCGCTGTCCTTCGCCTCCGACGCGCAGGCCATCGATGCGCTGGAGACCGTGCTGTCGACCGCGGTCAAGGGCCAGATGCTGTCGGACGTGAGCCTGGGCGCGTTCCTGTCGGGCGGCATCGATTCGTCGACCATCGTGTCCTTGATGCAGAAGCAAAGCACGCAACCCGTGCGCACCTTCGCCATCGGCTTCCACGAAAAGGGCTACAACGAGGCCGAGCATGCGAAGGCCGTGGCCAGGCACCTGGGCACGCAGCACACCGAGCTGTATGTCACGGCGGAGGATGCGCTGGCCGTGGTGCCGTCGCTGGCCGAGCTGTATGACGAACCCTTCGCGGATTCGTCCCAGATCCCGACCACGCTGGTGGCGCGCATGGCGCGCCGGGACGTCACCGTGGCCCTGTCGGGCGACGGTGGCGACGAGCTCTTCGGCGGCTATTCGCGCTATTTCCGCGTGCAGCGCTGGTGGGACCAGTGCGCCAAGGTGCCCGGCCCGCTGCGCTGGCCCGCCGGCTGGGCGCTGGCCACGTCGGCCAGGCTGCCAGGGCGCGGCGCCTGGCGCGGCAAGGTCGGCAAGATGGGCGAACTGCTGCAGACGCGCAGCAAGACCGAGTTTTACCGGCATTTCGTGTCGTACTGGGCCAATCCGGCCGAGGCCGTGGTGGGGGGCGATGAGCCGACGACGCCGTTCTCCGAGCCGTTCCAGGGCACCACCTATGACGCCATGATGGAGCTGGATGCGGCCACGTACCTGCCCGACGACATCCTGGTCAAGGTGGACCGCGCGGCCATGGCGGCCAGCCTGGAGACGCGCGTGCCCATGCTGGATCACCGTGTCTACGAATTCGCCTGGAGCCTGCCGCTGCAATACAAGATCCGCCGCGGCACCGGCAAGTGGGCGCTGCGCGAACTGCTGTACCGGCATGTGCCGCGTGAACTGGTGGATCGTCCCAAGAAGGGCTTCGGCGTGCCGCTGGCGGCCTGGCTGCGCGGACCGCTGCGCGACTGGGGCGAGGCGCTGCTGGACGAGTCGCGCCTGCGCCAGCAGGGACTGTTCCACCCCGAACCGATACTGCGCAAGTGGCGCGAGCACCAGACCCGCCACCGCGACTGGAGCACGCACCTGTGGGGCGTGCTGATGACGCAGGCCTGGCTGGATCGCTATCGCGCGGGCAAGGACACGGCCGGGCGCTGAGGGCGCCGCCGCCAACTCCCGCTGACACAGACAACGCCGCCACACAGCGTGGGGGCAAAGGAACCCCCTACCGGATGAAGATTCTCCTGCTGGTCAGCTCCATGCACGCGGGCGGCGCCGAACGGGTTGCCGCCACCCTGGTCAACGCCTGGGCCGAGCGCGGCGACGCGCCCACGCTGCTGCCGACGTATTCGTCCAAGGGCAGCTGCTTCTATCCGGTGTCCGACGGCGTGGATTTCGTCTGGCTGGCGGACCTGGCGGGGGTGCGGGGCGGCGGCCCCCTGGCGGCCATCGCGCGCCTGCGCGCCCTGCGCAAGCACATCCGCGCGCTTCGCCCTGACGTGGTGGTGTCGTTCCTGACCAACGTGAATGTCGCGGCGGTGTTGGCCACGCGTGGCCTCAAGGTGCCTGTGATCGTCTGCGAGCGCACCAATCCCGTGGTCGGAAAAAGCGCCGGCCCCTTGCTGAGCCTGGCGCGCCGCCTCACGTATCCCTTTGCCGACATGGTGACGGTACAGGCGCAGGCAACCGTCGAACCTTTCCAGCGCATGGTGCCGGGCCTGCGGCGCCTGGAAGTCGTGCCCAATCCCTTGCCTCCGGAACTGGCCAGCGCGCCGGTGGCGGCCCGCCTGCCTGCTGTGGATGCGCGCCGCCGCATCATGGCGATGGGGCGTCTGGTGCCGGAGAAACAGTTCGACCTGCTCATCGACGTGTTCGGCCTGCTGGCCGACGCGAACCCGCGTTGGGACCTCTGCATCTGGGGCGAAGGCCCGGCGCGCGAGGCCTTGCAGGCGCGCATCGACGGGCTGGGGCTGGCGGATCGCATCACGCTGGCCGGCCGCACCGAGACGCCGTGGGAGGTGCTGTCGCAAGGCGATGCCTTCGCGCTGACCTCCGCGGTGGAGGGCTTTCCCAATGTGCTGCTGGAGGCCATGGCGCTGGGCTTGCCCTGCGTGGCGTTCGACTGCCCCAGCGGGCCGCGCGAGATGACGCGGGAAGGCCAGGATGCCCTGCTGGTCGCCGCGGGCGACCGCCAGGGGCTGGCGCAGGCGCTGACCCGCCTGATGCAGGACGAAGCGCTGCGCCTGGCGCTGGCCGAGCGTGCCGCCCGCGCGGCGCGGGGCCGCTACGCGCTGCCCGCGGTGCTGGGCATCTGGGATGAACTGTTCGCGAAGGTGGGCGCACGCAATGCGCGCGCCGCCGTCAAGGAAGGAGTGCCGCAATGAACGTGACCGAGACGGCGCAGGCCGCAACGCTGCGAGTCGTGCACGTGATCACGGGCCTGGGGCAGGGCGGCGCGGAAGCCGTGTTGCTGCGGCTGGTGGAGGGCGCGGCCCAGCCTGCCCGCCACACGGTCGTGTCATTGACCGACGAGGGCGTCCATGGCGCCCGGCTGCGCAAGGCGGGCGCCCATGTCCATGCGCTGGGCATGCCGCGCGGCAGGCTGACCTTGCCGGGCTTCCTGTCGCTGCGCAAGCTGATACGCAAGCAGCAGCCCGACGTCGTCCAGACCTGGATGTATCACGCGGATCTCGTTGGCGGGCTGGCCGCGCGCCTGGCGGGCGTGAAGGCGGTGTCCTGGGGCGTGCGCAACTCGGGCGCGCACCTGGAGAAAAGCAGCTTCTCTGCGCGGATGGTGTTGCGCCTGTGCGCGCGGCTTTCCAGCTGGCTGCCCGCGCGCATCGTCTATTGCGCCCAGGCCGCGCGTGAGCGCCACGAACAGATGGGCTATGCGCCTGGCAAGGGCGAGGTCATCCAGAATGGCTACGACCTCTCGCGTTTCGCGCCGGATGCGGTGGCGCGTGAGCGTCAGCGCGCCGAATGGGGCGTGGGGCCGGAGGAAGGCCTGCTGGGCAGCGTGGCCCGCTGGGATCCGCTGAAGGATCATGACAACCTGCTGGCGGCGTTGGCCGACCTGCGCCGCAATCCTGCGCGGGCGAATGTACGCTGCGTGCTGGTCGGGCGCGGGATGGCGCCTGAGAACACCGACCTGCTTGGCCGCCTGGCCGCCCTGGGCCTGCGCGATGCCGTGATCCTGGCCGGTCCGACCGATGACGTGCCGGCCGTCATGAACGCGCTGGACCTGCATGTGCTGTCGAGCCGCGCGGAGGGCTTCCCGAACGTCGTGGCCGAGGCCATGGCCTGCGGGACGCCCTGCGTGGTGACCGATGTGGGGGATGCCGCGGCCATCGTCGGCGAGCCTGAGCGGGTGGCGCCGCCCGAGAACAGCAGCGCGCTCGCCAAGGCGATGGCGCGGGCGCTGGACGACCTGGACGCCCAGGGCCGACAGGCGCTGGGCGAGGCGTGCCGCGATCGTGTGGCCAGCCAGTATGGCCTGCCGGTGATGCTGCGCGCCTATGAGCGGACGTGGGCGTCCCTGGCGCCGGCCGAGTCCCGCAAGGCCGGGCATGGCCGCAAGCTGATGTTCATCGTCAACAATCCCGCCTTCTTCCTGTCGCACCGGCTGCCGCTGGCGCTGGCGGCGCAGGCCGACGGTTTCGACGTGCACGTGGCGACCATGGATGGCGACACTGTGCCCGTCATCCGCGGCCACGGCATGATGCACCACGTGATTCCCATGTCGCGCAGCGGCCGCAATCCCGTGCGCGAGCTGGGCACGGTCTGGGCGCTGTATCGGCTGTTGCGGCGCGTGCAGCCGCGCGTGGTGCACCTGGTCACCATCAAGCCCGTGCTGTATGGCGGCATTGCGGCACGCCTTGCGAAAGTGCACGGCATGGTGGCGGCCATTTCCGGGCTGGGGTTCGTGTTCATGCGCAAGCCGGGCGGCTTCGATCCGCTGCGCACGGTGGTGGTCACGCTCTATCGCCTGGCATTGGGGCATCGCAACAGCCGGGTGATCTTCCAGAACGGCAGCGACCGCGACATGCTGCTCAATGCCGGCGTGGTGCGCAGCCGCCAGGTGGTGCTGGTGCGCGGGGCCGGGGTGGACCTGGACGCGTTCACCGTGCAACCGCAGCCGGCCACCCCGCCCGTCGTGGCGCTGATGGTGGGGCGCCTGTTGCGCGACAAGGGCGTCTATGAGTACGTCGAGGCCGCGCGCCTGTCGCAGCGTCGTGGCGCGCCGGTGACCTGGCTGCTGGCGGGCAGTCCCGATCCGGGCAATCCGGCCTCGGTGACCGATGCCGAAGTGGCGCAGTGGAATGCCGAGGGCGCGGTGCAATGCCTGGGCGAGCGCCACGACATCGCCGAGCTTTACGCCAATGCGCACGTCGCCGTGCTGCCGTCCTATCGCGAGGGCCTGCCCCGTTCGCTCATCGAGGCCGCGGCTTGCGGGCGCGCGGTGGTGACCACCGACGTGCCCGGTTGCCGGGACGCCATCGAGCCCAATGTGTCAGGGATGCTGGTGCCGGTGCAGAACGCGCAGGCCCTGGCGGACATGGTGCTGCGCCTGGCGGATGATGCGCCGCTGCGCACCCGCCTGGGCGAGGCGGGGCGCGACCTGGCGGTGCGGGCCTTCGATATCCGCCACGTGCAGGCGGTGCACCTCGAGGTCTACCGCGACTTGACCGACGGCGACAGGGCTTCCACCCAATAGGCGGTGGACGGGTCCAGGTCGGAAACCCCGCTGGGCCCGGGTTCGGTCAGGTCGTGGGCAAGCTTGTTGGCCAGCTCCTTGCCGAACTCGACGCCCCACTGGTCGAAGGGATTGATGTCCCACAGCACGCCCTGGGTGAATACCTTGTGTTCATACAGCGCCAGCAGCGCGCCCAGCGAATAGGGCGCCAGGCGCGGCAGCACGATCAGCGTCGACGGGCGCCGGCCCGGATGCACGCGGTGGCGGGCCAGCCAGGCGACCTGCTCCGGGTCGCCACCGGTGCGCTGGGCCTCTTCCAGCGCCTGTTCGTAGGATTTCCCGCGCAACAGCGCCGAGCGCTGGGCCAGGCAGTTGGCCAGCAGCAGGCGGTGATGGTGCGTCAGGTTGTGGTCGGGCTGTTTGCACAGCAGGAAGTCGACGGGCGCGCCCGTGGCATCCTGGTGCAGCCATTGGAAGAAGGTGTGCTGGCCGTCGGTGCCGGGCATGCCCCAGACCGTGGCGCCGGTGGGCACGCTGGCGGGCGTGCCGTTGCGCACGGCGTTCTTGCCCAGCGATTCCATTTCCAACTGCTGCAGCCAGGGCACGAAGTGCCGCAGGCGCGCGTCGTAGGGCGCGATGGCCTGCGAGGCGAAACCGAGCACGCTGCGGTTAGCCACGGCGGCCAGCGCCATCTGCACGGGCGCATTCGCCGTGAGCGGCGCCTCCAGGAAGTGCTGGTCCATGGCGGCCGCGCCTGCCAGGATGGCGTCGAAGGCATCCAGCCCCAGCACGAGGGCGATGGTGATGCCGATGGCCGACCACACCGAATAACGGCCGCCCACCCAGTCCCACAGCGAGAAGATGCGGTCGGGTGAAATGCCGAACGCCTCCGCGGCGGCGGTGTTGGCGGTGACCGCCACGATGTGGCGGTAGGGGTCCGACACGCCCCACTGGCGCATCCACTCGACCACGCGGGCGGCATTGGCCAGCGGCTCGGTCGTGGTGAACGACTTCGAGGCGATGATGACCAGCGTGTCCTGCGCGTCAAGGCCTGCCAGCGCGTCGTCGATGGCATGCGCGTCGATGTTGGACGCGAAGCGGACCGTGCGGCGCGTGTCGTGGCCAGCCAGCGATTCCACCGCCAGGCGAGGGCCCCAGTCGCTGCCGCCGATGCCCAGGTGGACGACGTTGCGGTAGGCATTGCGTGCATTCACGCCCTCGACGAAACGGCGCAGGCGGGCACGGCCCTCACGCACTTCCGCTGCCACGGCGGCGGGCGGCTCGGGCGCGCGCAGGGCCGTATGCCAGGCGGCGCGTCCCTCGGTCCAGTTGCACAGGCCGCCTTCGAACAGGTCGCGGCGGGCTGCCTCGAAGCCTTGCTGCGCCAGCAGCGTGAGCCCGGCTTGCTCGAAACGCGGGGACCAGGCCTGTGCGCTCAGGTCCACGCGCAGGCCGGCGGCGTCCAGGATGCGCAGGTGCTGCGCATCGCGGTCAGCGAGCTTGCATTCGGCGGAAAAGCGGATCCAGGCGGGGCTGTGGGCGAGATTGCTCATGGTCAGAAGGGCAGGTCTGCGTTGGGAGCCTGGGCCAGGATCTGGCGGCGGAAGTCGTCCTGGATGCGAGCCAGGGCGTCGGGCGTGTCGGCCTCGAAACGCAGCACGACGACCGGCGTGGTATTCGAGGCGCGGGCAAGGCCGAAACCATCGGGATACTCGGCGCGCACGCCGTCGAGCGTGTGCACCTCGGCGCCGTCGAAGCGGCCGTGGCGTTGCAGCGCGTCGATGAGGACGAAGGGTTCGCCTTCCTTCATGGGCAGCTTCAGTTCGGGCGTGGACACACCCTGCGGCAGGGCTTCCAGCAGCGCCGACGGGTTGGCCTCGCGCGAAACGATTTCGAGCAGGCGCGCGCCGGTATAGAGCCCGTCGTCGAAGCCGTACCAGCGCTCCTTGAAGAAGATGTGGCCGCTCATTTCGCCTGCCAGGGGCGCGCCGGTCTCGGCGAGCTTGGCCTTGACCAGCGAATGGCCCGTGCGCCACATGAGCGGATCGCCGCCCGCTTCGCGCACCGAGGTGGCGACGTAGCGGCTGCACTTCACGTCATAGATGATCTGGGCGCCGGGACAGCGCGACAGCACGTCGCGCGCGAACAGGATCAATTGGCGGTCGGGCCAGATGATCTCGCCCGTCTTCGTGACCACGCCCAGGCGGTCGCCGTCGCCGTCGAAGGCCAGGCCCAGTTCACAGTCGGTCTCGCGCACGCAGGCGATGAGGTCCTGCAGGTTGTGCGGGTCGGCAGGGTCGGGATGGTGATTGGGGAAGCTGCCGTCGACCTCGCAGAAGAGCTCGGTGACGTCGCAGCCCAGCGCGCGGAAGAGGGCGGGCGCAACCGCGCCGGCCACGCCGTTGCCGCAATCGATGGCGATCTTCATCGGGCGCGCGAGCTTGACGTCGGAGGCGATGCGGTCGATGTACTGGCGCAGCAGGTCGCGCTGCTGGCGCGTGCCGGCCGGGCCGTCGTAGTCGGGCGTCTCGAGCATGGCGGGACGCAGGCCGGTGATGCCGTCGCCATACAGCGCCGCGCCGGACAGCATCATCTTGAAGCCGTTGTATTCAGGCGGATTGTGGCTGCCGGTGATGGCGACGCCCGAGCCGGTCTCGAGCACGTTCGCGCCGTAGTAGACCAGCGGCGTGGGCACCTGTCCGATGTCCAGCGTGTGGATGCCGACGGCATTCAGGCCATCCTGCAACGCCAGCGACAGCGCTTCGCTGCTGTCGCGGCCATCGCGGCCGACGACCAGCGTGGTCACGCCCGCGGCGCGCGCGCGCTGCCCCAGGGATTGGCCCAGCGCGTGGGCGAAGCCTGGGTTGAGTTGCTCGGGCACGATGCCCCGGATGTCGTAGGCCTTGAAGGCCGATGCGGGAAAAGCCGTCTGCGTGCTCACGCGCATTCCTCGATATCTAAGGGTTCAAGGAAGGAATTATCTCCGATCTGTCCTCTTCGTTTAAGGCTTTTGTATCTGTGCGTAAGGGGGCTGTTCGGGCTTTTGAGGGGCGATTTGCGATGTGTTGCCTGATTGTTGCCCCATGTTGCGGATGGCGCCTAGGTCGGGGGCTGGCAGGGCGCTGTTCCGATCGCTGGCACTTGTGCGGTGCGGGGCGCGCCAGTTGAGGGACTGGCGCATCAAACCGGTGCCCTGACCGAGTCGCGCAGCGACCGCGCCCAGGCAGGGCGGCGGACTGGCACGGGACTTGCTTGATGGCACTTGTATACAACCAGGTATCCAACGCCCGGTCAGCAGTCGATGTGCATGCAGCAACAGGCGCCGGCCATGTGGCCGGACCTTTTCAGCCTTTCCCTAGGACGGAGTCCCTCATGAAACGCAGAACCGCACTGAAACACTTTGCCCTGGCCAGCGCCACGCTGGCGATGTCGACTGCCTGGCTGCCCGCCGCGTGGGCGCAGGAGACCATCAAGGTGGGCATCCTGCATTCGCTGTCGGGCACGATGGCCATCTCCGAGACGTCGCTGAAGGACGTGGCGTTGATGACGATCGACGAGATCAATGCGCAGGGCGGCGTGCTGGGCAAGAAGCTGGAGGCCGTCGTCGTGGACCCGGCCTCGGACTGGCCGATGTTCGCCGACAAGGCGCGCCAGCTGCTGGCGCAGGACAAGGTGTCGGTGGTGTTCGGGTGCTGGACCTCGGTGTCGCGCAAGTCGGTGCTGCCCGTCTTCAAGGAGCTGAACGGCCTGCTCTTCTATCCGGTGCAGTACGAGGGCGAGGAGCTCGAGCGCAATGTGTTCTATACCGGCGCGGCGCCCAACCAGCAGGCCATCCCGGCCGTCGAGTACCTGATGAGCGAGGACGGCGGCGGCGCGCGCCGTTTCGTGCTGCTGGGCACCGACTATGTCTATCCGCGCACGACGAACAAGATCCTGCGCGCCTTCCTGCATTCCAAGGGCATCAAGGACAGCGACATCGACGAGGTGTACACGCCCTTCGGTCATTCGGATTACCAGACCATCGTGGCCAACATCAAGAAGTTCGCGGCCGGTGGCAAGACGGCGGTGATCTCCACGATCAACGGCGACTCCAACGTGCCGTTCTACAAGGAGCTGGGCAATGCGGGCCTGAAGGCGACCGACGTGCCCGTGGTGGCGTTCTCGGTCGGCGAGGAAGAGCTGCGCGGCGTGGACACCAAGCCGCTGGTGGGCCACCTGGCCGCCTGGAACTACTTCCAGACCGTGAAGAATCCGGTGAACGACGGTTTCATCGAGAAGTGGCGCGCCTATGCCAAGGCCAAGGGCCTGCCCAACGCGTCGACCGTCGTCACGAACGATCCGATGGAAGCCACCTACGTCGGCCTGCACATGTGGAAGCAGGCGGTGGAGAAGGCCAAGACCACGGACGTGGACAAGGTGATCGACGCCATGGGCGGGCAGACCTTCGCGTCGCCCAACGGCTTCACGATGGAAATGGACAAGACCAACCATCACCTGCACAAGCCGGTCTATATCGGCGAGATCCGCGCCGACGGCCAGTTCAACGTGGTGTGGAAGACCAAGGGCCCGATCCGCGCGCAGCCCTGGAGTCCGTTCATTGCCGGCAACGAAGGCAAGCAAGGTCTCTGACCGGGAGCCGCCGCGATGCCTATCTGCCTGACGCGCTGGCTGGGCGCCAGCCTCCTGGGGGCGGCGCTGCTGCTGGGAGGCGGCGCGCTCGCCGCCCCGGCTGCGCCTGACACGGCCCCCGCCACTGCCCAGCCGGCGGCGTCGGCGGATCTCGACGCCGCGTTGACCGGCCTGGCCGACGATGACAGCGACAGCAAGCTCGCCGGCATCGCCGCGCTGGGGGCGTCGTCCGACCCGCGCGCGGCCGAGGCGCTGGAAGCCCTGGCGGGCGGCATGCTCTACGTGACGCCGTCAGGCCAGGTGTGGGTGGGCGTATCCGCCGACTCAGGGCGGGACGCACGCGGCGGCGATGTCGCGCCCTTGCCTGCCGATGCGCAGGCCGTGATGCTGAACAACCGCCTGCGGCGCGCCATCGACGGCGCCCTGGCGGGGTCGCGGTTGTTCTCCGCCCAGGCCAGCATCCGCCTGGCGGCCGCCCGCGGCATGCAGCGCGGCGGCGATCCGGCACGCTTGCCGCTCATCGAGAAGGCCTTGCAGCAGGAGTCGCATCCTGCCGTGCGCGAAGCGCTGGAGATCGCCCAGGCGGCGACGATGCTGCAAAGCGCCGATCCCGCGCGCCGCATCGAAGGCGCGGACAAGCTGGGCACGACCGGCAACCCGGCATTCCGGCCCTTGCTGACGGCGTTGACCGCCCAGGAAAACGGCGCCCATGCCGAGCCCGACGAAGGCGTGCGCGCCGCGGCGGAGCGCGCATTGCGGGCCATCGACCGCCACGCCGCGATGGTGGAGTGGGCGGGACATCTCTTCTTCGGGCTCAGCCTGGGCAGCGTGCTGTTGCTGGCCGCGCTGGGCCTGGCCATCACCTTCGGGCTGATGGGCGTCATCAACATGGCGCACGGCGAACTGCTGATGATCGGCGCCTACGCGACCTTCGTCGTGCAGACGCTGTTCCGGCAATACCTGCCGGGCTGGCTGGACTGGTACGTGCTGGCGGCGCTGCCGGTGGCCTTCGTGGCCACGGCCCTGGTGGGCATGGCGCTGGAGCGCACGGTGATCCGCTGGCTGTATGGCAGGCCGCTGGAAACGCTGCTGGCCACCTGGGGCATCAGCCTGATCCTGATGCAGGGCGTGCGCAGCCTGTTCGGCGCCCAGAACGTCGAAGTCGGCAACCCCTCGTGGATGTCCGGCGGGTGGCGCGTCATGGACGGGCTGGTGCTCAGCTACAACCGCATCGCCATCTTCATCTTCGCGCTGCTGGTGGTCGGCCTCGTCTGGCTGTTGCTCAACCGCACGCGGCTGGGGCTGTTCGTGCGCGCCATCACGCAGAACCGCCGCATGGCGGATTGCGTGGGCGTGCCGACGGGACGCGTCGACATGCTGGCTTTCGGGCTGGGCTCGGGCATTGCGGGGCTGGCGGGCGTGGCGCTGTCGCAGCTGGGCAACGTCGGGCCTGATCTCGGCCGTGCCTACATCGTCGATTCCTTCATGGTGGTGGTCCTGGGTGGCGTGGGGCAACTGGCCGGCACGGTGATCGCCGCGCTGGGCCTGGGCGCCTTCAACAAGATCCTGGAGCCGTATGCCGGCGCGGTCATGGCCAAGATCGTCATCCTGGTGCTGATCGTGCTGGTCGTGCAGAAGCGCCCGCAAGGTCTCTTTGCCCCGCGCGGCCGGAGCGTCGAATGAAAACTCCCGCAACCCCCGTGGTCCTGGACGCGCACGCGCTGCTGCATGGCGCGCGCCGCCCGCTCTTCTCGCCGCGCGCCTGGCTGGCCCTGGCTGTCGCCGCCCTGGCGCTGGCGCTGCTGCCGCTGGCGAACCTGGTCTTCCCGGCCGGACATGCCTTGCACGTCTCGGCCTATACCGTGGCGCTGCTCGGCAAGTTCATGTGCTTCGCGTTGGCGGCGCTGGCGCTGGACCTGGTGTGGGGCTATGCCGGCATCCTGTCGCTGGGCCATGGCCTCTTCTTCGCGCTGGGCGGCTATGCCCACGGCATGTACCTGATGCGGTCCATCGGCACCGACGGCGTCTACCAGCGCAACCTGCCGGATTTCATGGTCTTCCTGAACTGGAAGGAGCTGCCCTGGTACTGGTCCTTCACCGAACACTTCTGGTATGCGTGGCTGCTGGTGGTGCTCGTGCCCGGGGCGCTGGCCTTCCTCTTCGGCTATTTCGCGTTCCGCTCGCGCATCAAGGGCGTGTATTTCTCCATCATCACGCAGGCGCTGACCTTCGCCGCCATGCTGCTGTTCTTCCGCAACGACACGGGTTTCGGCGGCAACAATGGCTTCACGGACTTCAAGCGCATCCTGGGTTTCGAGATCACCGCGCCGGGCACGCGCGCCGCGCTGTACTGGGTGACGCTGACGGCGCTGGCGGGCGGGCTGGTGCTGGCGCGGGCGCTGACGCAATCGCGGTATGGCCGCGTGCTGATGGGCGTGCGCGACGCCGAGAACCGGCTGCGTTTCCTGGGCTATGAGCCCTTGGGCTTCAAGCTCTTCGTCTGGACCCTGTCCGCCGTGCTGTGCGGCATTGCCGGCGCGCTGTACGTGCCGCAGGTGGGCATCATCAATCCCGGCGAGATGTCGCCGGCGAACTCCATCGAGATGGTGGTGTGGGTGGCCACGGGCGGACGCGGCACGCTCATCGGCCCCATCGTGGGCGCGGGCGTGGTCAATGGGCTGAAGACCTGGTTCACCAGCGTGCTGCCGGAGTTCTGGCTGTATGCGCTGGGCCTGATCTTCGTGCTGACGACCCTGTTCCTGCCGCAAGGGCTCGTGGGCCTGGCCCGCAAACTGGCCACGCGTGCCGGCTGGAGGAAATCATGAGCGCCATGCCGCCTCTCACCGACCTGGACGCGCGCAGCGCCGTGGGCGATGGTCCCGCCGGCGAGGCCACCGCAGGGCGGGTGGCCCCGCGCGGCGTGGACACCACGCACGGCGCCATCCTGTACCTGGACGACGTCACGGTCAGCTTCGATGGCTTCAAGGCCCTGAACGGGCTCAGCCTGGACGTGGGCGTGGGCGAACTGCGCTGCATCATCGGTCCCAACGGCGCAGGCAAGACCACCATGATGGACGTGATCACCGGCAAGACCCGCCCCACGTCTGGAACCGCCTTCTTCGGGCAGAACATCGACCTGACGCGCTTGGCCGAGTCCGAGATCGCCGCCTCGGGGATCGGGCGGAAGTTCCAGCGTCCCACGGTGTTCGAGGCGCACACGGTGTTCGAGAACCTGGAGCTGGCCATGAAGGCCGACAAGCGGGTGCGGCCCACGCTCTTCTCTCGCCTGACGGGCGAGCAGGCCGACGCCATCGGCGAGACCCTGGCGCTCATCCGCCTGGAGGACGCCGTCTGGCGCGAGGCCGGCCTGTTGTCGCACGGCCAGAAGCAATGGCTGGAGATCGGCATGCTGCTGATGCAGCAGCCGCTGCTGTTGCTGCTGGACGAGCCGGTGGCGGGCATGACCGATGCCGAGACCGAGCGCACGGCCGAGCTGCTGAACACCCTGCGCGGCCGCCATTCGCTGGTGGTGGTGGAACACGACATGGACTTCGTCACGCGTATTGCCGGCGGCGGCAAGGTCACGGTGCTGCACGAGGGTTCGGTGCTGGCAGAGGGAACCATGGCGCAGGTGCAGGCCGACGCGCGGGTCATCGAAGTCTATCTGGGGCGCTAGCCATGTTGAACGTTGAGGGCATCGACCAATACTACGGCGGCAGCCACACGCTGCGCGGCGTGTCGCTGGGCCTGCGCCAGGGTGAGTGCCTGGCGCTGCTGGGACGCAACGGCGTGGGCAAGACCACGCTGCTGAAGTGCCTGATGGGCGTGCTGCCCGTGGCGCGCGGGACGATCACGCTGGACGGCGAGGACGTCACCCGCCTGTCGCCGCACCGGCGCGCGGCGCGCGGCATGGCCTATGTGCCGCAGGGACGGGACATTTTCGCGCGGCTGACCGTCGAGGAGAACATCGTCATGGGCATGGCGACGCTGCCGGGCCGCGAGGCGCGCCGCATCAGCGGCGAAATCTATGAACTCTTCCCGGTGCTGCGCAGCATGCTCAAGCGCCGCGGCGGCGACCTGTCGGGCGGCCAGCAGCAGCAACTGGCCATCGCCCGCGCGCTGGTGGCCAAGCCACGCCTCATCATCCTGGACGAGCCCACCGAAGGCATCCAGCCCTCCATCATCAAGGACATCGGCCGCGTGATCGAGATGCTGCGTGCCCGCGGCGACATCGGCATCCTGCTGTGCGAGCAATATTTCGATTTCGCGCGCGAACTGGCCGACCAGTTCGTCGTGCTGTCGCGGGGGGAAGTGGTGGCGCGGGGCGGGCGCGACGAGATCGGCGGCGAGGACGTGCGGCGGCACCTGTCGGTGTAGCGCGCGGGCGGCAGGCCGCGCCCTCTGCCCTTTGCCGGGCTCAGGGTTCGCAGGGTAGCGGCATGCCGCAAGGCGCGAAGCCGCAAAACGGGGCGACACTGCCCGCCGTGTCGTCGGCCGCGACGGGATCGCCGCCGCGCAGGGCCTGGATCGGCCCCGCACTGCGAAAGGACGCGTAGTCCGCGCCCAGGGCCAGCCCCGCCGCGGCCAGCAGCCCTGCCAGCGCCAGGCGGGCGCGAGGGGAGGATGTCGTCCGTGTCATCGCCTCACCCCTTCAGTCCGAACAGGCCGCGCGCGCGGATGCCCGCCAGGCTGCCCAGAAACGCCAGTCCGAACCAGATCCAGCCATGCAGGCTGCCCGAGGCGATGCCGCTCAGCAGCGCGCCGACGTTGCAGCCGAAAGCCAGCCGTGCGCCATAGCCCATCAGCAGGCCGCCGATGATCGCTGCCGCCGCGCTGCCCACCGGCACGCGCGCAACCGGGGCGTATCGTCCGGCCAGCCCTGCCGCCAGCAAGGCGCCCAGGATGAGCCCGATGTTGGTGACGGAAGTGGTCTCGGCCAGGACAGGTCCAGCCAGCGCCTGGGCCGGCAGGGTCCAGGTCCAGTATTCCCAGCTGCTCACGTCCAGGCCTGCCAGCCCCGCCAGCTTGGCGCCCCACAGGTTGAAGGCGAAGGTCACCGACCACGGTTGGCCTGACAACAGCAGGTTGGCCGTCCCCAGTGCCGCGATGGCGACGCTGGCCCAAGCCAGCGGCCAGGCGCCGCGCCACAGGCGCTGGGCCAGCGGCAGGACCGGCGCGCCGGCAGGCGGGCGATGCAGCGGCGCGACCGTGCCGCGCTTGCGGCGCTCCCAGCGCCGCGCCAGCCATGCCACCGCGGCCAGGGCCAGCAGTTGCAGCGCGATGGCCGGCCACAGGCCGAGACTGCGCGCGGGCTGGACGACGCCGATGTCGTATTGGGCCGTCCACCAGGGCAGGTGGGCGGTGCCGATCAGCGCGCCCGCAACGAAGCTGGCCAGGGTGAGCAGCATGCGCGTGCTGCCGCCGCCCACGGTATAAAGCGTGCCGGATGCGCAGCCGCCGCCCAGCTGCATGCCGAAGCCGAACAGCGTGGCGCCCACGGCCAGCGACACGCCCACGGGGCCGAAAGCGCCCGTCAGCGTCTGGCCGCCGACGCTGCCTGCGTCGAGCAGGGGCATGACGCACAGCGTGGTGAGTCCCACCGCCAGCATCTGGGCACGCAGGCCGGCCGTGCGGCCTTCCGTGACGGCCGCGCGCCAGCCGCCCGCGAAGCTGAAGCTGGCCTGGTAGAGGACGAAGCCGAAGCCCGCGCCCACCAGGGCAAGCAGCCCCTGGCGCAGGTCGATGAGGGAGAAGCAGGCAAGGGCGAACAAAACGATTGCCCCGGTCGCGGCAAGCGCGACCGGGGCATCGGCCTGTCCGCCCCGCCGCGGCGCATCGGCGCCGGCTGGCAGGGTCGTGGCGGTCATGGCGTCAGGACTTCACCGGGCCATAGGCGGGATTGACCCAGCCTTCCCACTTGCCGGCGAAGACGTCGACCTTCTCGTAGCCCAGCAGTTTCAGCACCGTGTAGGCCTGCGACAGCTGGAGGCCGCCGCGGGCGAAGATGACGACATGCTTGTCCGGCGTCACGCCCTGCCTGGCGAACAGCGCCTTCAGGTCCTCTGCGCTCTTCAGGTTGCGTTCGGCGTCCAGCGTGTCGTTCCAGTAGACATTGACCGAATCGGGGATGCGGCCGACCACGAAGTCATCGGGCGGGCGCACGTCCACGACGATGGCCTTGCCATCCTTCTGCAGGGCCTTGACCTGCGTTTCGTCGAGGAAGCGCGGGCCCAGCGAGCCCGGCGCCGACAGCGCGTCACCCGCGAAGCTGAAATTGGCGTGGCTGATGGCCTGCTGGCGGTTGCCGCGGCTCCATTCGTCCCAGCTCTTGTCATAGAACTTGACGTTGTCGAAGCCCAGTTCCTTCAGGAACAGATAGGAGTTCGAGGCGTTCGCGCCGCTGCCGCAGTACGAGATCACTTCCTTGTCGGGCGTGATGCCCTGGGCGGCCAGTTCGGCCAGCACTTCCTCGCGCGGACGCAGCGCCGAGGTCTTGGCGTCGACGTAGAGCGGGGTGGGCACGAACTTGGCGCTGGGGATCACGCCATCCTCGGAGGCGGCGGCCTGGCGTCCGTCCAGGATGACCGTGCCGGCGGCATCGATCTGGCCAGCCACGTAGTCCTGCTCGACGCGGTTTTCGCGCTTGCGGTCCAGCTTGAAGTCGCTGGGCTTGACGGCCGCGGCAGTGGTGGTCAGCTTGCCTTTCCACTGGCTGGCGCCGCCATCGAGCACGTGCAGCTTCTCGAAGCCCGCGTACTCCAGCACCACGAAGGCGCGGCCGGCCAGGGTGGTGGCGCCGTAGATCAGCAACGTGTCGTCGTAGCTGATGCCGGCGGCACGCAGCGCCTTCTCGATGTCGGCATCGTCGGCGTATTCGTTGCGGATGCCGTCGCGCTCGGAGACGTTCAGCGCCTGCCAGGGCAGGTGGATGGCGCCGGGAAGATGGCCGCGGTCGTACTCCGCCTTGCTGCGGACGTCCAGGACCTTCACGCCGCCCTTCTGGCTCAGCGACTGGAATTCGGAGGGAGAGAGAATGATGCCGGGCGCGGCGGACGCGGGCGCGGCAACCGCCGCCAGCGTAAGGACGCCGATGGCGGCAAGGGAGCGCAAGAGGGGGGGATGCATGGTGTTTCCTGGTGTAGCGGTGATGCCGGCTGCCGCGTCGCGCGGCGGCCAATGAAGGTCGGCGTGCAAGCCTGACCTGGGGCCGAGTCTAGGACGGCTGACTGTCCCCTGAAAAAGACCTTCTCCTCATATCGATATCCAGCGAGGGCGCGGCTTCTCTACAATCCGGCCATCCTCTCCACCATTTCTTGCGCCATGAGCCTTTTGACCGCCCTGCAGGGCCTGCTGGGCCCCGATCACGTCCTGACGGGTGACGATGCCGAGCCCTACCTGCTGGATTGGCGGGGCCGCTATCGCGGCGAGGCCCTGGCCGTCGCCTGTCCCGGATCGGTGGACGAGGTGGCCGGCGTGGTCGCCGAATGCGCCCGCCTGGGCGTGCCCATCGTGCCCCAGGGCGGCAACACCGGTCTGTGCGGGGCGGGCACGCCCGACGGCAGCGGCACGGCCTTGATCCTGTCCTTGCGCCGCTTGAATGCCATCCGCGAGATCGATGTCGAAAACGACACCATCACGGTCGAGGCGGGCTGCGTGCTCCAGGCGGTGCAGGACGCCGCCCGCGCGGCGGGCCGGCTCTTCGCGCTCAGCCTGGCTGCCGAAGGCTCGTGCACCGTCGGCGGCAACCTGGCCACCAACGCGGGCGGCACCCAGGTGCTGCGCTATGGCAACGCGCGCGACCTGACGCTGGGCCTGGAGGTCGTGACACCGCAAGGCGAGCGCTGGGACGGGCTGCGCGGCCTGCGCAAGGACAACAGCGGCTACTCGCTGCGTGACCTGTATATCGGCAGCGAAGGCACGCTGGGCATCATCACCGCGGCCACCTTCAAGCTCTTTCCGCTGCCCGTGGCGCAGTCCACGGCGTTGATCGCCCTGCCCAGCCTGGAGGCCGCGGTGGCCCTGCTGGCACGCGCCCGCGCAGGCTTCGGTCCGGCGCTGACAGGTTTCGAGGTCATGGCGGCCGACGTGCTGGGGCAGGTCTTCACGGTTTTTCCCGAGCAGCGCCTGCCGTTTGCCGGAGAAGGCGCGGGCGCCGCCTGGCATGCCCTGCTGGAAGTGTCGGACAGCGAAAGCGCCGCGCACGCGCAGGCGCGTTTCGAGTCCGTCCTGGGCAATGCGCTGGCGGCGGGCAATGCGCTCGATGTCGTCATCGCGCATAGCGACGCGCAAAGCCAGGCGCTGTGGCATCTGCGCGAGAGCATCCCGCTGGCCGAAGCCCGGCTGGGCAAGAGCATCAAGCACGACGTCTCGCTGCCCGCATCGCGCATCGCCGATTTCGTTCGCGACACCAATGCCTTGCTGCAGGCGCGCTATCCCGGCGTGCGCAACGTGGTCTTCGGCCACCTGGGCGACGGCAACCTGCACTACAACGTCGCGCGCGCGCCGGGGCAGTCCGAGGCGGCACTGCTGGCCCTGCAGCCCGAGGTCTATCGCCTGGTCCACGACAGCGTGCATGCGCATGCCGGCTCGATCAGCGCCGAACATGGCGTGGGCCAGCTCAAGCGCGACGAGCTTCCGCGCTATAAAGGCGCCGTGGAACTGGCGCTGATGAAGCGCATCAAGGCCGCCCTGGATCCCCAGGGCATCATGAATCCCGGAAAGGTCCTGCAATCATGACCGGATCGAGCGACTTGCGTCCACGCGTGCTGATCGTCGAGGACGACACCACGCTCGCGGGCAATCTCTACAGCTATCTCGAGAACAAGGGCTTCATGCCCGACGCGGCCTATGAAGGGCGTGGCGCGCTGCGCATGCTGGCCGAGCAGCCCTTCGACGTGGTGGTGCTGGATATCGGCCTGCCCGGCCAGGACGGCTACCGGGTGCTGCAGTCGTTGCGCCAGGACCTGCAGCGCAGCGTGCCGGTGCTGATCCTGACGGCGCGCGACCAGTTGGAGGACAAGCTGGCCGGTTTCTCCCACGGCGCCGACGACTATCTCACCAAGCCCTTCGCGCTGGCCGAGGTCGAGGCCAGGCTGCGCGCCCTGGTCAACCGTTCCCAGGGCGCGGTCACGGCCGCGCCGCGCGAGTTCCACGGCCTCTCCTTCGATCCGCGCACACGGGTCGTGTCCGTCAATGGCCTGCCGGTCTATCTTGCGCGCAAGTCCACGCAGATCGTCGAGATGCTGATGCGTGACCCGGGTTGCGCGGTCTTGCGCACGGACCTCGAATCGGCGTTGTGGGGCGACGAGACCCCTGCCTCCGATGCCCTGCGCAGCCAGATCCACCTGCTGCGCCGCGCGCTGGCCGATGCCGGCTTCGACGGCATCGAGACCCTGCACGGCACGGGCTGGCGCCTGGTGGTGCCCTCGCGTCCGGCATGAACGGGGCCCGGGCGCGCAGGCAGCCCCTGACGCTGACCCAGCGCGTGGTCTGGGCGCTGACGGGCACCGTCGCGGTCTTCGTGGGGGTGCTGGCGCTGCTGTCCTATCTCACCTTCGACGAGATGGAGGACGCGCTGGTCAATGACATCCTGGCGTCGGAGAGCCAGCGGGTCATGCACCAGGTCGAGCAGGGTGATCCGGACTACATGGTGCTGGGTCCGGTGGAGCTGGGGGGCACGATGCGCGTCTGGCACGCGCGCACGCCAGAGGACGCCGAACAGCTGCCTGAACCGCTGCAGCGCATGGCGCCGGGGATGCACATCTACGAAGAGGGCGTGACGGTCTGGCACGTGGCGGTGGTCGACGTGCCGCCGGGACGCGTGATGGTGGTGTACGACGCGACGGACAACGAGGCGCGGGTGCATGAGTTCGGGCTCATCGTGCTGGCCCTGGGCGTCATCTGCTCGATGGGCGCCTATCTCATCGCCCTGCGCGTGGCCAGGCTGGTGGTCAGCCCGATGCAGAAACTGACCGGCCAGTTGTCGAACTGGGCGCCCGGCGCGCCTGACATGGCCGTCGACCGGGATGACGAAGTGGGCCGGCTCATCGAGGCATTCAATCGGATGCAGGGCAGGGTGGACCAATCGATTGCCCGCGAGCGGGAGTTCTCGGCCAATCTGAGCCACGAAGTGCGCACGCCGCTGGCGGTCATGCGCACCGATGCCGAGCTGCTGCTGGATACGGCATTGACCGAGGATGCCCGGGTGCGCCTGCAGCGCACGCTCAAGGAGGTCGACAGCGTGGTGGCGGCCCTGGAAAGCGCCCGGGCCCTGGCGCGCGAAGAGGCCGGCGCGCGGGAGCCGACGCGCCTGGCCGACAGCGTGGACGACGCCTGGAGCGGCCACCAGGGGCCGGCGCTGGCGGCGGGGCTGCGGCTGGACAACCAGGTCCCTCCTGACCAGGTCCTGCCGCTGGACCGCTACGCCTTGCTGATGGTCCTGCGCAACCTGGTGCGCAATGCCATCGAACACGCGGCCCCGGCCACGTTGACGGTCACCTCGGTCGGCGACGGGCTGGACGTCAGTGACGATGGCCCGGGCATCGACCCCATCGACCTGCCTTTCATCTTCGACCGCTACTACAGCGGCGTCTTGCGCGACGTGCAGGGCGAAGGGGCGGCCGACATGCCGCGCGGGCTCGGCCTGGCCATTGCCAAGCGTGTCTGCGACACCCAGGGCTGGACGCTGGCGGTCAGTTCGCGCACCACCGGCCCTGATCGCGGGACCCGTTTCCACCTGCGCTTCGCCTAGGTATTTGCCTGCCTGGCCGCTTTCCTCGCGCGTTTTGACGTTTATTCAATGGTCCGCCCGATACGCTGCGCGTCATCGTGATTAGCAGGGCTTGCCGCAATGGATCGTTATTTCTGGCGCTACGCCGTCGTGTACATCGTGGGTGTGCCGGTCCTGCTGCGCTTGCCGTAAGGGGAGGGCATCCGTGCGTGCATCCACCCTGCGTTTCCTGCTGGCCGGCTTCGCGCTGCTGCTCCTGTCCCGACTGGGCCTGATGGCCTGGCAATGGGACCGGGTGCAGGCGGCCGATGGCCTGTGGCCCATCCTGATCGGCGGCCTGCGCATCGATACCGTGATGCTCTGCATGCTGGCCGTGCTGCCTGCCGTGCTGTCACCCTGGCTGGGCCATCGCGCCTGGCCCGCGCGCCTGACCGCCTGGTGGTATCGCTTCGCCTTTTTCCTGCTGGTGCTGCTGGAGATCTCCACGCCGCAGTTCATCGCCGAGTACGACACGCGGCCGAACCGGCTCTATGTGGAATACCTGGTCAGCCCGCGCGAAGTGGGCAGCATGCTGTGGGAGGGCTACAAGGGCACCCTGCTGGTCGCGCTGCTGGTGCTGGTCGCGGCAGGCTGGCTGGCACGCCGGCTGTTCCGCGATGGCCGCCTCGATGCGCCGCTGGCCTGGTGGCACCGCCCGATCCTGTCGTTGCTGATCCTGGCCGCGGGTTTCATGGGCATACGCGGCACGCTGGAGCATCGCCCGATCAATCCCTCCAGTGTGGCGTTCGCGGGAGATGCCATGATCAATACGCTGCCGCTGAACTCGCTTTACAACGTGGCGGACGCCGTCTATCGCATGAAGAAAGAGCGTTCACCCTCGGCGTTGTACGGCAGCCTGCCGCCGGGAGAAGCGCTGCGCATCGTGCGTGAATCCGCAGGCCTGCAAGGGCCGCCCCTGGACCCGGCCATCCCCACCCTGCACGAGCAGCAGGCCACCGTGCGGCGCGACCGGCCCTTGAACGTCGTCGTGATCCTCATGGAAAGCCAGGGCGCTCAGTACGTGGGCAGCCTGGGCGGCGCCGGCCTGACGCCCGCCTACGATGCCCTGAGCAAGGAGGGCTGGGCCTTCACGCGCGCCTACGCCACCGGCACGCGCTCGGTGCGTGGGCTGGAGGCGATCACTACCGGTTTCCTGCCGACGCCGGCGGAAGCCGTGTTGAAGCTGCCGCGTTCGCAGACGGGGTTCTTCACCGTGGCGGAGCTGCTCGGCCGCCAGGGCTACCACTCCCGCTTCGTGTATGGCGGCGAGGCGCATTTCGACAACATGCGCGGCTTCTTCCTGGGCAATGGCTTCAAGGAGGTCGTGGACCGGGCGAAATTCAAGCGTCCGGCCTTCGTCGGCTCCTGGGGCGCGTCGGATGAAGACATGTTCAAGGAGCTGGATGGCCTCTTGACTGCCGACGGCGACAAGCCCACCTTCACCTTGGCGTTCACGGTCAGCAACCATTCACCGTGGGAATACCCGGAAGGACGCATCACCCCGCAAGGCGACCCGCGCTCGGTGGAGAACACCGTGCGCTATGCCGACTGGGCGCTGGGCCAGTTCTTCGAGAAGGCACGCAAGCAACCCTACTGGAAGAACACGGTCTTCCTGGTCGTGGCGGACCACGATTCACGGGTGGGGGGCGCGAGCCTCGTGCCGGTGCGGCACTTCCAGATTCCGGCCCTGATCCTGGGGGCGGACGTGTCGCCGCGCCGCGATGACCGCCTCATCAGCCAGGTAGACCTGGCGCCCACGCTGCTCTCGCTGGCGGGCATCGACAGCGCCAATCCCATGGTCGGGCATGACCTGACGCGGCAGGCCGCCGGGCGCGCGATCATGCAGTATGGCGACAACTACGGCTACATGAGGTCGGGGCCGCAGGGAGACCAGCTGATCGTGCTGGAGCCGGGCAAGCCGGCGCACCAGTACCGCTACGAGAAGCCGGGCACGTATACCCCGCAGCCGCTGGACGAGGCATTCGCGCGCGAGGCGCTGGGCCACGCCTTGTGGCCGGGCGAGGCCTACAAGGCGGAGAACTACCGCTTGCCGGTGGCGCCCGCCGCCGCTCAGGCCCGCTGACAGCGGGGGCAGTAATAGGTGGCGCGCTGGCCCTGCACGATGCGGCGGATCGGCGTGCCGCAGACCTTGCAGGGCTGGCCCGCGCGTTCGTAGACGGCGGCGTGGATATCGAAATAGGCCCCTGGCTCGCTGTCGCTGTTGACGTAGTCGCGCAGCGTGCTGCCGCCCGAGGTCAGGGCGTCGCCCAATGTCTGCAGCACCGCCTGGGCCAGCCGGTCGCAGCGGGCCCGTGACAGGCGGCCGGCAGGCGTGGCGGGGTGGATGCGCGCCCGGAACAGCGACTCCGACGCATAGATGTTGCCCACGCCCACGACGGCGTCGCCCGCCAGCAGGGCCTGCTTGACCGCCATCGCGCGGCCTTGGAAATGGCGGTGCAGCCACTCGCCGTTGAAGCGCGGGTCGAAGGGTTCGATGCCCAGCCGGGCCAGCAGGGGATGTTCCAGCAGCGGGCCGGCATCGGTGGGGTGCCAGAGCACCGCGCCGAAGCGGCGCGGGTCATGCAGCCGGAACGCCGCGTCCTCGAAGATCCATTCGACGTGGTCGTGCTTGCGCAGGAATTCGCCTGGCGGGACCCGCCGCAGCGACCCCGACATGCCCAGGTGGATGATCTGCGTGCCATGCTCGAAGCGCAGCAGCAGGTACTTGCCGCGCCGTTCGCAGGCCACGACGGTGCGTTCCGCCAGCAGGACATCCAGGCCGGGCGGGATGGGCCAGCGCAGGCGGCTTTCGTGGATGACGAGGCGCTTGAGCGCCCGTCCCGTCATCAGCGGCGCGATGCCGCGGCGCGTGGTTTCGACTTCTGGCAGCTCAGGCATGGATCGCCGCGGGCATGAATCAGGGGGAGCCGAGTGATAACATCGGCTATTCAATCGTGAGATGTCCGATTGTGCCATCAACCAGGCGGGTCGCGTGAAGTCGCAAACTCCTCTCAAATCCATTGTCCTGGCGCTGGCGTTGGCCTGCGCCGGACTGCCGGTCCAGGCCGCGCCCAAGGCGGGTGACGGCGTCCAGATCGTCGCGCAGCGCCTCCAGGAAAAGAAGCGCGTGCCCGAGACCGAGGTCATCCGCTTGCGCCCGGGCCAACTGCCCGAGGTCAGCCTCTCGGCCAATATCCTCTATCGCATCCTCGTGTCCGAGATCGCCGCCCAGCGCGGCGTCTATGCCACCGCCGGCAACACCATGCTGGAGCTGGCGCGCGACACGGGCGACTACCGCCTGGCGCGCCGCGCGCTCGAATTCTCCCTGGCCGGCGGCAATCTCAGCGCCGCGCTGGACGCCGCCCGCTACTGGTCGCGCCTGGCGCCGAACGACCCGGAAGCCAGCTCGACCGAGTTGGCGCTGGCAGCCGCCTCCGGCCAGACCGCGGGCCTGGGCAAGACCCTGCGCGCCCGCATCGACGCCGCGGCCGACAAGCCTGCCGCCATCGCCCAGGCGCTGGCCGTCATCGGCCGCATGAGCGACCGGCGCAAGGCCCTGGCCGTGCTGGACGAAGCCCTGAGCGACAGCGCCCGCAAGATTCCGGCCTCCCGCATGGCACTGGCCGACCTGGCGCAGGCAGCCGGCGACGCCGAGCGTGCCGCCAGCGAGGCGCGCGAAGCCCTGGCGCTGGCCCCGCGTTCCGAAGAGGCCGCCCAGCGCGTGCTGGAATACGGGCTGAAGGACGACCCGGTGCGCGCCATCGCCGACGCCCGCGAGTTCGCCCAGCGCAACCCGGACGCGCGCCGCCTGCGGCTCGTCCTGGCCACCCAGCTTTCCGATAACGGCGACCACGAAGGCGCCTTGTCCGAGATCGAGTCCATGTCGCGCCGCGCGCCCGAGGATTTCGACCTCATGTTCATCCGCGCGCAAATCCTGTATCGCGCCGGCCGCCTGCCTGAAGCCCGCGGCGCGCTCGAGCAGTTCGTCGAGGTCCAGGCCCAGCGCGAGCGAGACACCGCGCCCGGCACGACCGACGCGGTTGCCGCGTCCGCCGACGCCTACCTGCTGCTGTCGCGCATCGCCGAGGAGCAGGGAGACCTGGACGGCGCCGTCCAGGCGCTGGGCCGCATCGAGGATCCGTCCGTGCGCTACAGCGCCCGCCTGCGCCAGGCCAGCCTGCGCGCCAAGCAGGGCAATGTCGATGAAGCGCTGGCCCTGATCCGGTCCGCTCAGCCCCAGGACGAGGAAGAGGCCCTGCAGGGCACGCTGGCCGAGGCGCAACTGCTGCGCGAGTCCAACCGCGTGGACGAGGCCATCGCGTACCTGGCCCAGGCCGACGCCAGGCAGCCCGACACCGTCGAGATCAAGTACGACCTGGCGATGCTGCAGGAGCGCGTGGGCAATGTCGAGGAAATGGAGCGCCTGCTGCGTCAGGTCATCGCCCTCGACCCCGAGCATGCGCATGCCTATAACGCGCTGGGCTACACGCTGGCCGACCGGGGCCAGCGGCTGCCCGAGGCCCTGGCGCTCGTCACGCGCGCCCTGGAACTGGCGCCCAACGATCCCTTCATCATGGACAGCATGGGCTGGGTGCAATACCGGCTGGGCGACGACGAAGCCGCCGCGGGGTACCTCACGCGCGCCTATGCGTTGCGCGACGACGTCGAGATCGCCGTGCACCTGGGCGAAGTGCTGTGGAAGCTGAACCGCCGCGCCGAGGCGCTGAAGCTGTTCCGCGACGCGTCCGCCAGGGACGCCGACAACGCGCTGCTCAAGGAGACCGTGCAGCGCCTGGGCGTGCAGCCATGATGGCGCGCGTGCGCACCTTCCTGCGCGTGGCCGCCGCCGCGGGCCTGACCGCCCTGGTGGCCGCCTGCGTCAGTCCGCCTCCCGTCGCGGACGGCGGCTCGGACGAGATCACCGACGCCTTTGCCCGCACGGGCCGCTTCGCCGTGCGCGTGGAAGCGCCTGGCGAGCAACCCGAGGCCGTGCAGGGCGGATTTGCCTGGCGCGACCAGGGCCGCCGGCTGGTGCTCGATCTGGCCAATCCCTTCGGCTCCACGCTGGCCCGCATGGAAGCCACGCCGCAAGGCGCGGTGCTGACGCGCGCCAACGGCGAGGTCTTTCGTGCCGCCAACCCCGACGCCTTGATCGCCGAGGTGCTGGGCGGCGACATCCCCGTGTCCGGCTTGCGTGACTGGCTGCGTGGCCGCCTGGCCGCCGATCCCGCCGCGCAGGATGTCCGCCAGGACGATGCAGGCCGCCCCACCGCCTTCCGGCAGGGCGGCTGGCAGGCCGCGTTGTCGCGCTACGACACCCAAGGGCCGCAGCTGCTCGTGCTCGAGCGCAATGAAGCGGGCCGGCGCATCGTGGTCCGCCTGGTGGTCGACGCGATCCAGCCCTGAGCCGCGGCGCACGCCGCAAGCCCATGACGACGCTCTACGACATCCCCGCGCCCGCGAAGATCAATCTGTTCCTGCACGTGGTGGGACGCCGTCCTGACGGCTATCACCTGCTGCAGACGCTGTTCCGCTTCGTGGGCCTGTACGACACCCTGCACCTGGACACCCGCGGCGACGGCCTCGTCACGCGCGCGACCGACCTGCCTGGCGTGCCCGCGGACGACGACCTGACCGTTCGCGCCGCGCGCGCGTTGCAGGCCGCCACGGGCGCGAAGCAGGGCGTGCAGATATCGCTGCAGAAGCGCATCCCCGCCGGCGGTGGCCTGGGTGGGGGCTCCAGCGATGCGGCCAGCGTGCTGATCGGGCTGAACCGCCTGTGGGGCACCGGCCTCTCGCGCCGTGAACTCATGCGCCTGGCCCTGCCCCTGGGCGCCGACGTGCCCGTGTTCGTTTTCGGCCAGTCCGCATTCGCCGAGGGCGTGGGCGAGCTGCTGACCGCCGTGGACCTGCGTCCGGCTGCCTATCTGGTGGCACAGCCGAAAGCCGCGGTGCCGACCGCGGGCATATTTTCCGCCCCCGAGTTGACACGCGATACGAAACTCGTCAAAATAGCGGACTTTTCCGATCTGCTGAAAACGAAACGGCAGCCGGCGAATGGAAATGCGGACCAGGGTGGCAGTTCAATCCCGCAGTCTGCAACGTTCGCAAGCCGCTATTTTGGCCGCAATGATCTGGAGCCCGTCGTCATGGCGCGCTATTCCGAAGTCAGGAATGCCGCAAGCTGGCTGGCTCAACAGGGCATCGTGGTGCGCATGTCGGGCTCGGGTGCCTGCCTGTTCGGGCAGTTCCCGGACCTGGATTCAGCGCTTTTTGCACAATCGGAAATCGCCGCTAAAATGCGACTCGCGCAATCCGGGTCGCGGACGGAAAGCAGCGTACCGCTTGCCCAGGCACATGCCTGCGAAGGATTGGACGAGCATCCGTTGCGGCACTGGGTTGAACGTGAGTAGTGAGCGTGAGTAGTTACAGTTGGGGAGTCGCCAAGCTGGTTAAGGCACCGGATTTTGATTCCGGCATGCGAAGGTTCGAATCCTTCCTCCCCAGCCAAACCGTCCAAGGGCCATGCCGCGGCGCCGCCGCGAGAATCCCCCGGACACTTGCCATCAGGGCATCATAAATAAAGCTGTTGAACTTGCCTTCCAATCCGTGGCGCCGGTTCAGCAGCTTTTTTCATTTGGGTCGTCGGAGCCGCAATTCTCATCATGACCAACGATAGCTTCATGATCTTCACGGGCACAGCCAATACGCGCCTGGCTGTGGACGTCGTCAACCACCTCGACATGTCCCTGGGCAAGATGGCCGTGGGGCGTTTCTCCGACGGTGAAGTCATGGTCGAGATCAACGAGAACGTCCGCGGCAAGGACGTCTTCGTGCTGCAGCCGACCTGTGCGCCCACGAACGACAACCTGATGGAAGTCATGGTCATGGTCGACGCCCTGCGTCGCGCCTCGGCCGGCCGCATCACCGCGGCAATTCCGTATTTCGGCTATGCCCGCCAGGACCGCCGCCCGCGTTCGGCGCGCGTGGCCATCTCGGCGAAGGTCGTCGCCAACATGCTGCAGGTCGTGGGCGTGGACCGCGTCCTGACCATGGACCTACACGCCGACCAGATCCAGGGTTTCTTCGACATTCCGGTGGACAACATCTATGCAGGCCCGATCCTGCTGGGTGACATCTGGCGCAAGAACTACAAGAACCTGGTCGTGGTCTCGCCCGACATCGGCGGCGTGGTGCGCGCCCGGGCGCTGGCCAAGCCGCTGGAGGCGGACCTGGCCATCATCGACAAGCGCCGCCCGCGTGCAAACGTGTCGGAGGTCATGAACATCATCGGCGAAGTCGACGGCCGCACCTGCATCATCATGGATGACATGGTCGATACCGCCGGCACGCTGTGCAAGGCCGCGCAAGCGCTGAAAGAGCGCGGCGCCGGCGCCGTCTACGCCTATTGCACGCACCCCGTGCTGTCGGGCGGCGCCGCCGAACGCATCAACAATTCCGAGCTGGACGAGCTGGTCGTCACCGACAGCATCCCGCTCTCCGAGGAAGCGCGCAGCTCGCCCAAGATCCGCCAGCTGTCGTGCGCCGCGCTGCTGGGCGAAACCATCATGCGCATCTCGAACGCCGAGTCCGTCAGCTCGCTGTTCGTCGAGTAAATCCGTCTTCGCAGGGGCCGCTGGTCGCGGCGGCCCCTGCAAAACGTGACGCGCATGTCGCGCGTCATGCCCCTACCGGGCGGCCCAGGCCGCCTTTTCATTCGTTTGGAGCATTACCATGAAATTCAACGCCTCTACGCGTAGCCTGCAGGGATCGAGTGCGAGCCGCCGCCTGCGCCACGCCGGCCGCGTGCCCGCCGTCGTGTACGGTGGTACCGAGCAGCCGCTGTCGATCGACGTCGACCACAACGACATCTACCACGCCCTGCGCAAGGAAGAGTTCCACTCGTCCGTGCTGGACATGGATGTGGACGGCAAGGTCCAGCAAGTGCTGCTGCGCGACGTGCAATGGCACGCGTACAAGAAGCAGGTCATGCACCTGGACTTCCAGCGCGTCGACGCCAAGCAAGCGCTGCACACCAAGGTGCCGCTGCACTTCGTGAACGCTGAAGTCTCGCCCGCCGTGAAGCTGGGCAGCGCCATCGTCAGCCACATCGCCACCGAACTGGAAATCAGCTGCCTGCCGGCCAACCTGCCCCAGTTCATCGAAGTGGACCTGAGCAACCTGGAAGTGGGTCAATCGGTTCACCTGGCCGACGTCAAGCTGCCCAAGGGCGTGACCCACATCGCCCACGGTGGCGAAACCAACCCGCTGCTGGCCACCGCTGTCGTGCCCGCTGGCGCTGCTGACGCCGCCGAAGGCGAAGGCGAAACGCCCGCTGCCTGATCGCCCGCCCGGGCCGGCCTGCGCGGCGGCCCATGCAAGCTCGGCAGGAAAGCCGGATGGGATTCCATCCGGCTTTTTTCGTTCTGGCCAGCCCGCGGTGGCCTGTGTCGTCACCTATGGCATAGTGTGGCCTGCTTCCCGGGGCGGCGCCCCGATCGACCTACGTTTCCCGCATGTCCGTTCCCATCCGATTGATCGTCGGGCTGGGCAATCCCGGCCCGGACTATGAGCGCACCCGGCATAACGCCGGCTTCTGGCTGGCCGAGCAGGTGGCCGATGACCTGCGCGCCAGCTTCAACCTGGAAAAGGCCTTCAGCGGCCAGGTCGCCAAGACCCGTCACGGCGGCGAGAACCTGCTGATCGCCAAGCCCATCACCTACATGAACCGCTCCGGCCAGTGCGTGGGCGCACTGGCGCGTTTCTACAAGCTGGCGCCCGAGCAGATCCTGGTGCTGCATGACGAGCTGGACCTGATGCCCGGGCAGGTGAAGCTGAAGCAGGGCGGCGGCCATGCCGGCCATAACGGCTTGCGCGATATCCAGGCCGTGCTGGGCAGCCCTGCCTTCTGGCGACTGCGCCTGGGCATCGGGCATCCACGCACGCTGGGCCTGCAGCAGCAGGTGGCGGATTTCGTGCTGCATCCCGCGCGCCGGGAGGAGCAGCAGGCGCTGGACGACGTGCTGATCCGCTGCCGCGCCGTCATGCCTCAATTGCTGGACGGCGAGTTCACTCGCGCGACAGCCCGCCTGCATGCAGACAACCCCGCCTGAGCTGTCCCAGCCGCCGCGCCGCCGCTTTCGCAGCGAGCTGGCCGCGTTCTTGCGCGACGTGCGCTGGATGCGGCTGTCGCCGCGACGGCCCGGCCGCCGGGGCGGCACGGGGCTGGCCGCCGATTGGCAATTGCAGTCGCGCGTCACGCGGCTGCTGGCCTGGGCACTGTTCCTGTGGAGCGTGAACATCTTCGCGCTGGGGCCGCTGGTGCTGCTGGCGGCCGGCACGGGGGGCGCCGAGCATCGCATCAACCTGGACAACCTGCCGTGGATGCAGGCCATCCTGTGGGCGCCCATCGTCGAAGAGCTGTTGTTCCGCTACGGCCTGCGCCGCCCGGTGCACATGCTGTGGATGGTGCCCATGGGCGGCGCGGCCTTGCTCATGGGGCCTGGCCTGTGGGCGGGCGCGCTGGTGGCCCTGGGCCTGGCGCTGTCGGTCTGGCACAGCCGCCGGCCGCATCCGCCCTCGGCCCACTGGCGGCCGTGCATGCGGCGCTACATCCGCCTGTATCCCGTCGTCTTCCACCTGGCCACGCTGGCGTTCGCCGGCCTGCACCTGGCGAACTATTCCCTGAACGCCATGCCCTGGTGGCTGATGCCGGTGCTGGTGCTGCCGCAATGGCTGACCGGCCTGGCGCTGGGATGGCTGCGCACGCGGGCGGGCATCGTCGACGCCATCGTGCTGCATGCGATTTTCAATGCGGGGCCGGTGTTGTTGATTTTGTTGGTGATGCGAGGCTTGGCAGGCGGCTGAAGGGGCGTAAAAGAGGGGGCGGTGAGCGCTGTCACGCGGTGAGTCGGCCAGGGGCGGTAAACTGGCGGATTCGCAAGAATCCCTCTTTCGTACGCACAGGATCACAATGGCTCTGCAATGCGGCATCGTCGGCCTGCCCAACGTTGGCAAATCGACGCTTTTCAACGCGCTGACCCGCGCCGGCATCGCTGCCGAAAACTATCCCTTCTGCACCATCGAGCCCAACGTGGGCGTGGTGGAAGTGCCGGACCCGCGCCTGCAGGCCCTGGCCGAGATCGTGAAGCCCGAGCGCATCCTGCCGGCCACGGTCGAGTTCGTGGACATCGCCGGCCTGGTGGCGGGCGCCAGCAAGGGTGAAGGCCTGGGCAACCAGTTCCTGGCCCACATTCGCGAGACGCACGCCATCGTCAACGTCGTGCGCTGCTTCGAAGACGAGAACGTCATCCACGTGGCGGGCAAGGTCGACCCCATCGCCGACATCGAGGTCATCGAGACCGAACTGGCCCTGGCCGACCTGCAGACCGCCGAGAAGGCCCTGTTGCGCCACCAGAAGACCGCCCGTTCGGGCGACAAGGATGCCCAGCGCATCTGCGCCGTGCTGGAACGCTGCATCACGCACCTGAACGAAGCCAAGCCCGTGCGTTCGCTGGGTCTGTCGCCCGAGGAAATGGCCGACGTCGCGCAGCTCTGCTTCATCACCGCCAAGCCCGCCATGTACGTGGGCAACGTGGCCGATGACGGCTTCACCGACAACCCGCTGCTCGACCGCCTGACGGAATACGCCGCCGCCCGCAACGCGCCCGTCGTGGCCATCTGCGCGGCCATCGAATCGGAAATCGTCGACCTGGACGACGCCGACCGCGCCGCCTTCCTGTCCGACATGGGCATGGAAGAGCCGGGCCTGAACCGCCTGATCCGCGCCGCCTTCCGCCTGCTGGGCCTGCAGACCTATTTCACCGCCGGCGTGAAGGAAGTGCGCGCCTGGACGGTGCCGATCGGCGCCACCGCCCCGCAAGCCGCGGGCGTGATCCACACCGACTTCGAGCGCGGCTTCATTCGCGCGCAGACCATTTCCTATGCCGACTACATCGCCTGC
The DNA here is from genome assembly GCF_900089455.2 of Orrella dioscoreae. NCBI lineage: Bacteria > Pseudomonadati > Pseudomonadota > Betaproteobacteria > Burkholderiales > Alcaligenaceae > Orrella > Orrella dioscoreae. Next base: position 4,077,068 of record NZ_LT907988.1, on the reverse strand, counting down.
AAGGGCGAGTCGGGCGCCAAGGAAGCGGGCAAGATGCGCGCCGAAGGCAAGGAGTACGTGGTGCAGGATGGGGACGTGTTGAACTTCCTGTTCAACGTCTGATACCCCCAAGCAATGCGTGACGATCACCTGAACGCAACCGGAGAGCGTCATGCATGAAATCATCTGCCCCCATTGCAAGAAGGCCTTCAAGGTCGACGAGGCGGGTTACGCGGATATCCTGAAGCAGGTCCGCGACGTCGATTTTGAAAAGCAGCTGCATGAGCGGCTGGAACTGGCCGAGCAGGAGAAACGCACGGCGGTCGAACTCGCCCAGGCCAGGGTCGCGGGCGAATTGCAGAAGGCCGTGTCTTCCAGGGACGCCGAGATCCAGGACCTCAAGGCCAGGCTCGATGCCGGAGAGGTGGCAAGCAGGCTCGCCGTGACCGAGGCCCGCAGCGTCGTCGAGAAGCAGCGCGACGCGCTGGCCAACGAACTCGAGAAAGCCAGGAGCGGGCAGCAGGCGGCGTCCGAACTGGCCGAGGCCAGGCTTGCCAGCGAGCTGCAGAAAGCCACGGCCCAGAAAGAAGCGGAAATCCAGGCGCTGCGGGCCCAGCTCGACGCCAGCGGCATCACGCAACGGCTGGCCATCACCGAGGCGGTCAGCGTCGTCGAGAAGGAAAGGGATGGGCTGAAGGGCAGCCTGCAGCGCGCCGAGCTGGAAAAACACCTTGCCGAGAAATCGCTGAAGGAAAAGTACGAGACGCAGATCAAGGACCGCGATGACGCGATCGAGCGCCTGCGCGACATGAAGGCGCGCCTGTCGACGAAGATGGTCGGCGAGACGCTGGAGCAACACTGCGAGACGGAGTTCAACCGGATCCGGGCCACCGCCTTCCCGCGCGCCTATTTCGAGAAAGACAACGACGCGCGCAGCGGCAGCAAGGGCGACTACGTCTTCCGCGACCTGGATGAAGATGGCACCGAAATCGTCTCCATCATGTTCGAGATGAAGAACGAGAACGATGAGACGGCCACCAAGAAGAAGAACGAGGACTTCCTGAAGGAGCTCGACAAGGATCGCACGGAGAAGGGCTGCGAATATGCCGTGCTGGTCTCCCTGCTCGAGCCCGACAACGAGCTGTACAACACGGGCATCGTCGACATGTTCCACCGCTACCCGAAGATGTACATCGTCAGGCCGCAATTCTTCATCCCCATGATCACGCTGCTGCGCAACGCGGCGATGAAGTCCTTGATGTACAAGGCGGAGCTGGCGCAGGTGAAGGCGCAGAACCTCGACATCACGAAATTCGAGACGCAACTGGATGACTTCAAGTCTGCGTTCGGGCGCAACTGGCGCCTGGCATCCGATGGTTTCGAAGAGGCCGTCAAGCGCATCGACGAGGCCATCAAGGACCTGGAAAAGACCAAGGAGGCGCTGTACAAGTCCGCGAACAACCTGCGCCTCGCCAATGACAAGGCGGAAGACTTGACCATCAAGAAGCTGACGCGTGGCAATCCGACGATGGCGGCGAAGTTTGCCGAGCTGAAGGACCAGGACGCCCCGGGGGACTGACGAGGCGCGTCATGACGCCAGGCAGGAATGCCGGGATGGCGAAGGCCGTCCCGGCATGTTTCTTTCAAGGCTTCAGAACACCTGCTTCGTCGGCCGCAACACGATCTCGTTGATATCCACGTCCGCGGGCTGCTCGATGGCGAACGCCACCGCCCTGGCCACCGAACTCGCCGGAATCGCATCCTTGTAGAAGTTCAGCACCGTCTCGGCGGCCCCGCCCGAGGTGCTGTACTTCAGGTCGCTGTCCACGGCGCCCGGCTCGATGGACGTCACGCGGATGTGCTCGCCCACTTCCTGCCGCAAGCCTTCCGAGATGGCGCGCACCGCGAACTTGGTGCCCGAGTACACCGTGCCGCCCGGCGCGAAGACCTTGATGCCGGCCACCGAGCTGAGGTTGATGACGTGGCCGCTTTGCTGCGCCAGGAAACGGGGCAGGGCGGCGGCGATGCCGTACAGCGTGCCCTTGATGTTGACGTCGATCATCGCGTCCCATTCGTCGGTGTTCACCTCGGCCATCGGCCGGATGGGCATGAGGCCGGCGTTGTTGACGAGGACGTCCAGCCTGCCGAAGTCCGCCACCACGGCGGCGACGACGGCTTCGACCTGGGCCTTGTCCGTGACGTCCAGCGCATAGGCGCGGACCGTGCCGCCGGCGGCTTCGATGTCGGCGGCCACGCCGTCCAGCTTGTCCTTGCGGCGTGCCGCGATGGCGATCTTCGCGCCGCGTGCCGCGAGGAAGCGGGCCGTCTCGGCGCCCAGGCCAGTGCTGCCGCCGGTGATCAGGATGACCTTGTTTTCAATGCCGTTGCTCATGCGTAAGCCTCTTGGGTGATGGGTGGGGAGAAAGTGGGGTAGTCGGTGTAGCCCTGCGCCTTGCCGCCGTAGACCGTGGCCATGTCGAGGGGGCTCAGCGGCCAGCCGTTGGCGATGCGCGCGGGCAGGTCGGGATTGGCGATGAAGGGGCGGCCGAATGCGATCAGGTCCGCCAGGCCTGCGTCGACCAGCCTGGCGCCGCGTTCCGCGGTGTAGCGGCCCGCATACAGGATGCGTCCGCTGAAGGACTGCCGGACCGCCAGGCGGAAGGCCAGCGGAAGCTCGGGCGCGTTGTCCCAATCGGCTTCGGCGATCGAGACGTAGGCGACGCCGGCCGCTTCCAGCAACTTGATCGCCTCGATGTAGGTCTGTTGCGGATCGTCCTCGACGAAGCCGATATAGACCCGATCCTGGTCCGTGCTGGAGAAGAGCGGGGTGAAGCGCACGCCCAGCCGGTCCGGACCGACGACCGCCCCGACGGCAGCGATGATCTCGCGCAGGAAGCGCAGGCGGTTGTGCAGCGAGCCGCCGTAGGCGTCATTGCGGTGGTTGGCGTGCGCGGAGATGAACTGGTTGACCAGGTAGCCGTTGGCCGCATGGATTTCCACGCCATCGAAGCCGGCGGCCAGTGCGTTCCTGGCCGCCTGCGCGTACAGGTCCACCAGCGCTTCGATCTCGGGGATGGAGAGTGCGCGGGGCAGTGAAGGCTCGACCAATGTGCCAACACCGGGGCCCGTTTCGATGAAGGCTTTCACGTTTCGCGCCTGGATCGCGGAAGGGGCGACGGGCGCGTCGCCTTGCGGTTGCAAGGCGGTGTGCGAAACGCGGCCCACATGCCAAAGCTGCGCGAAGATCACGCCGCCTTCGGCATGTACCGCGTGGGTCACTTGCGCCAGCCGTCGATCTGGGCCTGGCGATGGATGCCAGGCGTCCAGGCGTAACCCTGGCCGCGTGGTTCGATTTGCGTGCCTTCGCTCACCATGAAACCCGCGCCGGCACGTTGCCGGTAATAGTCGGCCATCAGCGCGTTCGGCACATTGCCCGGCTGGGCGCTGCGCTGACGGGTGAGCGGGGGCAGAACGATGCGGTTCTTCAGGACCTGGCGGCCCAGCGTGACGGGCGTGAATAGCGAGGGATGCTGCATGGGAATCTCCTCATTGATCGGGGCGCGAATCATCTGGCGCTTGGTCATGCCGACTTGCCGGGGGCCAGTTGCTCGAGCAGGCGGGTTGCCGCCGCGGCGGAGGACGCCGGGTTCTGGCCGGTGATCAACAGGCCGTCCTGCACGATGTAAGGCGCCCAGTCAGGCCCCTTGGTATAGATGCCGCCCTGCGCCTTGAGCACGTCTTCGACCAGGAAGGGCACGATGTCGGTCAGCGCGACGGCGTCTTCCTCGGTATTGCTGAAGCCGGTGACTTGCTTGCCTTCGACCAGGGGACGGCCGGCGGGCGTCTTCACGTGCTGAAGCACCCCGGGGGCGTGGCAGACCAGCGCGATGGGCTTGCCGTTGGCAAGGAAGGCTTCCATGAGCGCGGCCGACGTGGCGTCCTCGGCCAGGTCCCACAGCGGGCCGTGCCCGCCGGGGTAGAACACGGTGTCGTAGTCGGCCTGCGAGACGCTGTCGAGGCGGACGGTGGCAGCCAACTGCGCAGTCGCCGATGCGTCGGCTTCAAAGCGGCGAGTCTCCGCCGTCTGGAAGGCCGGCTCGTTACTCTTGGGGTCCAGCGGGGGCTGGCCGCCCTTGGGCGAAGCCAGCACGATCTCGGCGCCGGCGTCCTTGAAGACGTAGTACGGCGCGGCCAGCTCTTCCAGCCAGAAACCGGTCTTGCGGCCGGTGTCGCCGAGTTGGTCATGCGAGGTCAGGATCATCAGGACTTTCATATCGTTTCTCCAGGTGGTGGTCTGTTTTTATTAGACCGGTCGTCTATAAGCAAGGGCTAAAAAAGCACCGCTATCGGCGGTGCCTGGAAGCGGTCCCGCGGCTCAGGCGGGAAGATGCAGGATCTTGCGCGTCGTGCTCATGGCCGTGGCGAAAGGTTGGGGGTTGCGGACGATCTTCACCATGATGCTGGCGCCCAGCCACAACTGATACAGGCTGTCGGCGACGTCTTGCGGCGTGCCGTCGATGGACAGCGAGCCCTCCGCGACGCCAGCCTGGATGGCCTGCGTCAGGCGGGCGGTAAGGCGGGTGGCCCCGCGCTTGAGCGACAGCCGCATGTCCTCGGACAGGTCCGCGACCTCGGCGCCCAGTTTCACGGCCAGGCACTTGCCCTGGCAGTCCGAGAAGGACTGGTTGTCCTGCCAGGCCTCCCAGTACTTCATCAGGCGCTGCGACATGTCCAGGCCCGGGGTGGCAAGGATGGCATCGATCTCGGCCAGGTAGGTGTCGAAATAGTTGTCGAGCAAGGCGACACCGAAAGCGTCCTTCGAGCCGAAGTAGTGATAGAACGAGCCCTTGGGCACGCCGGAGGCGGTCAGGATCTCGTTCAGACCGACGGCCGAGAAACCCTTGCCGGCCATGATGCGTTGGCCGTGGGCAAGGATGTTTTCGCGGGTGTGTGGCGTATCTACGGTGTGCGAAGTGCTCATGGAACGCACTGTAGCATCAGATTAGACCGGTCGTCTAGTTGCGTGGTTTGCCGTGGTACGGCCGCCACGTCGGCTTGCGGGCGGCAAGGGCAATGATAGGCGCGGGCGGCGCACGCCAATGAAAAAGGGGCCGCGCGTGGCGGCCCCTTCCTGCTGCAATAACGGCGGATCGGTCAGAAGTCGATCTGCGCCGACAGCAGCACCGTGCGCGGCGCGGCGACGGTGGCGAACGACCCGCTCGCCAGCCAGTAGTTGCTGTTGAACACGTTCTCGACGTTGGCACGGAAGACCACTGAGCGGCCGGCCACTTCCGTCACGTAGCGCGCCCCGACGTCATAGCGCGTCCACGAGGGCATCTGGATCGTATTGGCGGCGTCCAGCTGGACCTTGGCCGTGTGGATGGCGCGAGCGTTCAGGTTCAGGCCGGGCACCCAGGGCAGGTCCCAGCCCACGCCCAGGTTCAGGGTGTGATCCGGCACGCCGACCGCCTTGTTGCCCTGGTTCAGCCCGCCATTGGTCTTCGTCTGCTTGGCATCGTAGAACGTGGCGCTGGCCATGAGGCGCACGCCGTCCACCACCTCGCCGACCGCCGCCAGTTCCAGGCCGCGATTGCGCTGCTCACCGCCGTAGCTGAAGATGTTGGTGGTGGTGTCCGTGTAGGAGTTGGGCCGTTCGATCTGGAAGATCGACACGGTGGTCATCGCAGGACCCCAATCGGCCTTGACGCCAGCCTCGTATTGCTTGGTCTTGGCGGGCGGAAAGGATTCGCCCGCGTTGGCGGCGGAGTTGGGGGCGACGCTGCCCGTGGTGAGGCCGGCGGTGTAGTTGCCGTAGACAGAGACGTTGGCCAGGGGCTTGACCACGAAGCCGACGAGCGGCGTGACCGTGCTGTCGCTGTAGGACGAGGTGCGCAGGCCGGTGCTGGTGTTGAAGGCGTCCATCTCGACGCGCTGGTGGCGCAGGCCGCCCGTGAGCAGCACGCGGTCATCCAGGAAAGACAGCGTATCCGTCACGGCGATGCTGGATAGCGTGGCTTCCGAGGCCTTGCCCGGGCGGTGGCGTTCGCCGGTCATCGGCGTCAGCTTGACAGGGTGGTAGATATTGCTGGGTTGCGCGGACGCGGGCGGGGCAGACAGGAAGAAGTTGCCTTTTTCCTGCTCGAGCCGCGAAGCGCTGAGATTGAGGGCGTGCTTCACGCCCCAGGTGTTGAAACGGGTCCGCGCGCCGATTTCGCCGGTCTTGGTCCGCGAGTAGGCGTCATACCAGGCGTTGGTGACGCTCAGGTCGCCCGTGGGCGACACCGCGCTGGTGCCGCGGGCGGCCGGGAAGTCTTGCTCGGACGCGCCGTAGCGGTAGCCGCCGGCAGCATAGACGGTGACCTTGTCGGACAAGTCGTATTCCAGGCGTGACGCGATGGTCGAGTCACGGAACATCAGTTCCGTGCCGTTGTAGATGGCCCGGTGGCCTGACGGTGCGTCGGGGATGACCCTGCTGCCGGTCTGGAAGCCGTTCTGCGAACGGAAGTTGTCGGTGTTCTCGCGCTGCGTGTAGGCATCCAGCGACCACCGCAGGCGAGCGCCGCGGTAGTCCAGGGCGAGGGCGCCCAGGCCGAATTCCTGGCGGCCGTTGTCGAGCGAGGTCTGGCCATTGCGATAGACGCTGTTGACGCGCAGGCCCCAGCGGTTCTGTTCACCGAAGCGGCGGCCGACATCCGCATGGATGCCCAGCACCGACTTGCTTTCATAGGTGGTGGTCAAGCGGGTGAGCGGCTCATCGCCGGCGCGCTTGGTCACGATGTTGATGCCGCCGCCGACGCTGTTGGCGGGGCCGATGCCGTTCATCAGCGTGCCCGGGCCTTTCAGCACCTCCACGCGTTCCATGATGGCGGCAGGCATGCGGTTGGACGACGCCAGGCCGAACAGGCCGTTCAGGCCCACGTCATCGCTCGACATCGAGAAGCCGCGGATCTGGAAGTCGTCGCTGAAGCCGCTGGAGGAGGTCAGGACGCGGACCGATGCCTCGTTGACGACGACGTCGGCGAGCGTACGCGCCTGCTGGTCTTCCAGCGCCTGCGACGTGTAGTTCGTGGTGCTGAAGGGGATGTCCATGACATCCGAGGTGCCCAGCATGCCCAGGCCGCCGCCACGCGCGACCTGGCCGCCTGCATAAGCGGGCGGCAGATCGGCCGCCGTGGCCGCCGTGACCGTCACGGTGGGCAGCACGTTGGCGCCCGCGCCGGCGCCCGGCAGGCTGTTCAGCACATAGCTGCCGTTGGCTTGCAGCACGGCGCGCAGGCCGGTGCCGGCCAGCAGGGCGTCCAGGCCGCCGCCGATGCTATAGCTGCCTTTCAGGCCGCTGCTTTGGCGGCCTTCCGTGAGCTCGGGACGGAAGGACAGCATGATGCCGGCTTCACGGCCGTAGCGGCCCAGCACATCGCCAAGGGGGCCGCCGGGAATGTCATAGGCGCGGGTTTGCGCCTGCGCGTGCGTGACGGTGGGCGTGAGCAGGATGGGGGCGCCAAGGACGATGGCGGAAAGGGCAAGCTTCAGCGACGAAGCCAGGGCCGTACGCCGGAAGGCGGGGGCGAAATGCATTGCGTGACCTCTGGGAAAGGAGATGAGGAATCGGGTTCTCATCTGCCATGACCCGCGAGCCGGCGAAACAGCTCAACTTGGCCACTTATATTTGTAAATATTTGTATCTACGCTTGGGGGCGTGGCTTCGCACGGGACTCGACCAGGATCACGCGCTCGCCCCAATGACGGGTCTGGATGACCAGGCGCAGGTCGAGCGTGATGCTGAGGACTTCCAGGACCTTGCGGATGTCGTCCAGCGGGAAGGAGCCGGACACGCGCAGGTTCGCGATTGCGGGATCGCAGCGCAAGGTTTCACGCGTGTGCCGGCGCAACTCGTCCAGGAAACGGTCCAGTCGCATGTCGCGCGCAACGAGGAAACCGTCGATCCAGGCGGCGGCCAATTCGTCAGCGGGCTCGTCGTGGGTGATCGCCTCCGTGGTGTAGCACGCCCGGTGACCCGCTGCGACGACGTGGCGGCGGGCGCTGGCGCGGCGAGGCTCGAGCTGCACCTGGCCGGCGTAGACATTGACTTCGGTTGCGCTGTCCCAGAGCCGGACCGTGTAGCGCGTGCCCAGCGCGCGCGCGATGCCCTGCTGGGTTTCGACCAGGAAGGGACGCGCCACGGGCTGCGTGTCTGGGGCGGTCGTGATGAGGACCTCGCCAGCCAGCAAGCGGACGCGGCGCTGTTGTGCGTCGTACAAGACATCGATGGCGCTGTCGGTGTTCAGGACGAGCGCGGTGCCGTCGGCCAGCATGACGGTGCGCCGCTCGCCGACCTGCGTGCGATGGGTGGCCTGCCAGGTGAGCCAGGGCAGTTCCCTGTGCAACAGCCAACCGCCGCCGCCCGCGAAGGCCAGGACGGCCAGCGCGCTCAGGGCGCGCCGGCGGCTGCGGGAGGCGGGCGCCAGCGTTGCCTGCGCGATGGCGGCGTGCGTCGTGCAGGCCAGCGGCTGGAGTTGTCCCATGACAGACTCGATCCGGCGCCAGGCGCGTTCGTGATCAGGGTGTTCGGCCAGCCAGCGATGCCAGGCCGCCGTGGTGTCGGGCGCGACAGGCTCGTCCTGCAGGGCCATCAGCCAATCCAGGGCGCGCTGGGCCACGGCGGGCGGGATGGTCGCGGCGTCCGTCGTGGACTGGTACCAGGGATGGGAGGACACGGCCGGCAGGTCCTAGCCGGTGAAGGCGAGGTCGGCGAAGCAGCAACGCTGCAGGGCGCGGACGATGTGGCGCTTGACCGTGGCAATCGAAATGCCCAGCGCGTCCGCCACTTGCGCGTGCGTCTGGCCGTCCAGTTGCGACATCAGGAATGCGCGGCGCGCCAGCGGGGGCAGGTCGTCCAGCAGGCGATCCAACTCGAACAGGGTCTCGAGCAGGATGGCGCGCGCTTCCGGCGAACTGGCCACGGGTTCAGGCGCCTGGGCCAGGGCTTCCAGGTAGGCGCGCTCCAGCTTCTGGCGGCGCCAGTGGTTGGAGACGAGATTCTGGGCGACGGTGGTGAGAAAGGCGCGCGGCTCGTCGATGACGGTGGGCGTGCGCTCGCTGCTGAGCAGCCGGATGAAGGTGTCGTGCGCGAGGTCGGCGGCGTGATCCGAATTGCCCAGGCGGCGATGCAGCCAGCCTTTCAGCCAACCGTGATGGTCGCTGTAGAGCATTTCGATGGTGGCGGGCGGGGGGCACCCCAGAGTACTCACGATCGTGGGCCTTTTGCTTAGCACCACGACCCTGCCGTTGGCCAGCTCAAGAAGGTTAAGAAGAATAAATAATAGGAATAGTTTCCATTATCAGACAAAAATTCACCTTTTCAAAGTCGGGGCGTGGCTTTCTTGCACGCTGGCTGGCGCGCGCCGCCACCCTGCCGGAACGACGCCAGCAACCGGGCTCGGAGTACCATCCCGCATCGGGTTTCACGGATGCCGGACCATGAATTTCATTTTCCGCGGCGACGAGCTGCTGGTGCGCGAGGCCGACATGGCCTTGCCGGACGACGCCTGTTGTGAGCAATTGGGCATCGCGCCCGGGCAGTGGCAGGAACTCTGGGTGGGACGCGCGCCCGAGCAGCGCGTGGCGCAGTTGGGCCGCGATGCGCAGCCCGACACGGGCGACTACGCCTTTCGCAAGTTGCGCAGTTTCTTCGGCGTCCTGGACGACACGCGCATGGGGCTTGCCAGCAAGGCCTTCCAGATTGGCGAGTGGGCGCGCACGCACCGGTATTGCGGCGCCTGCGCCACCCCCACCGAACGTGTGGCGCACGAACACTGCATGCGTTGCCCGGCCTGTGGGCTGCCCAGCTATCCGCGGGTGTCCCCGGCCATGATGGTGCTGATCCGCCGTGACGATCACATCCTGCTGGCGCGCCATGCCACCTATGCCCGGGCGCGGCATACCGCCTTGGCCGGTTTCGTGGAGGCGGGGGAAAGCGTCGAGGACGCCATCCACCGCGAGGTGGAGGAAGAGGTGGGCCTGCAGGTGAAGAACCTGCGCTACTTCCAGAGCCAGTCCTGGCCTTTCCCGCATTCGCTGATGATAGCCTTCACCGCGGAATACGCGGGCGGCGAGGTGCGCGTGCAGGAAAGCGAGATTGCCGAGGCCAATTGGTATGGCCCCGGCGATGCGCTGCCGCCGGTGCCGATGGCGCAGTCCGTGGCGGGCCGGCTGGTGCGCGCGAACCTGCCCGCGGGCGTGGTGTGGGATCCGGTGTCGGACCAGGCGAACTAGGTGCGGCGGGGCCGTCACGGCCCCGGCGCCTGGCCTCAGTCGTAATCAGGCACCAGCGGCACGGATTGCAGCGCGCGATAGCGCGGCCCGTGCTCCACGGGCAGGCTGGCATACAGCCCCAGGCTGTCCAGGTGCAGGGGCGGCACGCCGTGCAGGCCTTCCATCCATTGCAGCGATTCCGCCGCCAGCGGCGGGCGGTCGGGCCGCAAGCGGGCCAGGGTGACGTGCGGCTGGAAGGGACGCGCCTCGACAGGCAGGTCCAGCTCGCGCAGCACGCGGTGCAATCCTTTCAGCATGTCCTGCAAGGCGGGCGCCAAGGTATAGCGTGCCACCAGCACGCGAGGATGGTGCGGCGAGGGCCACAGGGCGAGGCCTTGGAAATCCAGCGCGGGCAAGGGTTCGGCCAGGACATGCAGGGCGTCGCTCAGCGCGTGGCCCTGGGGGGGCGCGATGCCGCCCAGGAAGGCGAGCGTCAGGTGCAGGTCGTCATAGGCAACGCGTCGGACCGTGTCGGGCACGGGGAGGTTGGCCAGGGTCTCGCGCGATTCGGCGTCGGGCGCGAGGGCGATGAAGCAGCGGTTCCAGGGGGTCGGCATGTCTCCACCTTAGCGCCTGGGCTGCCAGGGCGACAAGCCATGTGCGCGAGTGATGGCGGCATGAGCAATCGTCATTCTTTGCCTGGCGCGGGCTCTCCTACAATCGGTTCACGGGATGCAAGGCGCGGCGCCCGCGGTGGGCGCCGCGCCGCGTTCGCGACAAGGAGAGGCTAGGAGATGGATCTCGGTATCACAGGACGTTGGGCGGTGGTGTGCGCCGCCAGCAAGGGTCTGGGCAAGGGCTGTGCCGCCGCGCTGGCGCGCGAAGGCGTGAACCTGGTGATCAACGCGCGTGGCAAGGACGCGCTGGAGGCGACCGCGGCCGAGCTGCGCGCGCTCAATCCCGCCATCGAAGTGAAGACGGTGGTGGGCGACGTGACCCAGGAAGACGTGCGCGAGGCCCTGCTGGCCGCCGCGCCGCAAGTGGACATCCTGGTGAACAACGCGGGCGGCCCGCCGCCCGGCGACTTCCGCGACTGGCGCCAGGAGGACTGGTACAAGGCGCTGGATGCCAACATGCTGACGCCCATCGCGCTGATTCAGCGCACGGCGGATGCCATGGCCGAGCGCGGCTATGGCCGTGTGATCAACATCACGTCCGGCGCGGTGAAGGCGCCCATCGACATCCTGGGCCTGTCCAACGGCGCGCGCAGCGGCCTGACCGGCTTCATCGCCGGCCTGGCGCGCCAGCCGGGCCTGGCCGGCCGCAACGTCACGTTCAACAATCTGCTGCCCGGTCCCTTCGAGACCGAGCGCCTGGAAAAGACCCTGGCCGTGGCGTCCAAGGCCAGCGGCCTGACGCAGGACGAAGTGGCCCAGCAACGCCGCAAGGGCATTCCCGCGGGCCGTTTCGGGACGTCCGAAGAATTCGGCGCGTTCTGCGCGTTCCTGTGCAGCGTGCACGCCGGCTACATGACGGGCCAGAACCTGCTGCTGGATGGCGGCGCCTATCCGGGCACGTTCTGATCCACGGCGTCTCTTGCGGGCCGCGCGTCACGCGGGCCTGCCTGCCCTTCAGATGCCGACCAGGCGCTGGATGAGCCGGGCGCCCCAGGTCTTGAAGCGCAGCGGCGCGTCGGTGCCGGCCAGCGCAATGCAGGGCTCGCCCTGCTCGGCAACGGGCTGGTGCTCGATGTCCTCGTCCAGGTCGGCGATGTCGCCGGCGCCGTAACGGCCGAAGCAGTCGTTGTACGCGCCCTTGAGCACCAGCGTCATTTCGCTGCCGCCGTGACCGTGCGGCGGCAGCGAAATGCCGGGCGCCAGTTTCAGCAACATCAGTTGCCCTTCGTGGATGCCGCTGGCCTGCACCCGGTGCAGGCCGGGCGCCATCAGGCGCCAGCGCAGCGCGCTGTAGCGCATGCCGAAATGCGGATGCAGCAGGCCGGGCAGCAGGTCGGGGTCCGGGCTGCCTGCTTCGGCGGATGGTGCTGCAGGGGCAGGCTCGAGCGCCTCGCCCGGCGGCACGCCTTCCAGCGCATCCAGTTTTGCCAGCATGGCATCACGGCCCCTCAAGGGGCTGGGCGCCGGCGCGGGCGCCTGGCGCCAATCCGGGCCGTCGTGCATCAGCATGCCGCCCAGGCGGTCGACGCCGGCCAGCCGCGCGCGGCATTGCGGGCACAGCGCGAGATGCGTGGCCGCGACCAGGGCCAGCGCGGCAGGCAGGGCGCCGGCCGAGTAGCTGACCAGCGTGGCGTCGTCGAGATGATGGCGGTCGATCATGGCGTTCATCCCTGCAGTGCGGCGCGCAGCCGGGCGAAGGCCAGGCGGATGCAGGATTTGACCGTGCCCACCGGCAGCCCGAGCGCCTCGGCGATCTGGCGGTGGCTCTTGGCCTCGAAATAGGACATGTGGATCACCCGGGCCTGCCGCTCAGGCAGCGCCTGCATGGCGGCGCGCAACTTCGTTTCGTCCACCGCCTCGCCGGCCGAGGGCTGCTCGGCTGCCTGCTCGGGCAGTGACAGCGCATCCAGGTCGAGTTGCATGGCGGCCCAGACACGGTCGCGCCGGATACTGTCCAGGTATTGATTGCGGGCGATGCGAAACAGCCAGGTGCTCAGCATGGCGCGCGCCGGGTCGAAGGCGTGCGCGTGCAGCCAGAGCTTCAGCAGCGTCTCCTGCACCAGCTCCTCTGCCGCGCCGGGCGTGGCGCCCAGTCCCAGCAGATAGCGTTGCAGCCGCGGCGCGTAGTGGTCGTACAGGCGCATGAAGCTCTCGCGATCGCGATGCTGTGCGACCGCCTGCACGAGTTCCTGCCAGGGGAGGGCGCGATCGGAGGCGGGCGCGGCTGGGCTCAAGCGGGCGGGGCTTCCTGGTCGGCGGGGAAGAGGGACGCAGGGCGTCCGGCTGGCCAGCAGTGTAGCCGCCCGCGATGGCGATAACCGGGCGGGAGAGGCAGGCGGGGACAGGCAGGCGGCGCATGAGGCGTGGACCCGGCTCAGGCCTCGGCGACCGCGCCGGGGTAGACCGGACGCGCGCCAGGCTTGGCCAGCAGCAATTGCGCCGTGCCGATGTGGCGCTCCATGAACCCGCCTTCGCAATAGCAGAAGTAGTACTGCCACATGCGGAAGAAGCGTTCGTCGTAGCCCAGCGGCGCCAGCTCCTCGCGGGCGTCGCGCAGGTTCTCGCGCCACAGGCGCAGCGTGCGCGCGTAGTGCAGGCCGATGTCCTCCATGTGATGAATGGTCATGTCCGTGGCGGATGCCACGACGTCGGCCATCCGGCTGACCGAAGGCAGGGCGCCGCCGGGGAAGATGTACTTCTGGATGAAGTCGACGGAGCGGCGTGCCCGCGCATAGCGCTGGTCGCGGATGGTGATCGCTTGCAGCAGCATCAGGCCATCAGGCTTGAGCAGGCTGGCGCACTGGTGGAAGTAGGTGGGCAGGTAGCGGTGCCCCACTGCCTCGATCATCTCGATCGACACCAGCTTGTCGTATTGCCCGGACAGGTCGCGATAGTCTTCCCGCAGCACCGTCACGCGGTCCTCCAGGCCTGCCGCCGTGACGCGGGCGCGGGCCGTGTCGTACTGCTCCTTCGACAGCGTGGTGGTGGTCACGCGGCATCCATGGTGCCGCGCGGCATGGATGGCCATGCCGCCCCAGCCGGTGCCGATCTCAAGCAGATGGTCGGTGGGCTTGAGCGCCAGCTTGTGGCAGATGCGGTCCAGCTTGTTCCGCTGCGCCAGCGCCAGCGTGTCGTGCGCGGCGTCGAAGACGGCCGCGGAGTACATCATGCTGGGATCCAGGAAGCGTTCGAAGAGCGCATTGCCCAGGTCGTAATGCGCGGCGATGTTGCGGCGCGAGCCGTCGCGGGTGTTGCGGTTGAGCCAATGCAGGCCTTGCAGCAGCGGCTTGCCCAGGCGGGCAACGCCGCGTTCCAGGCCGTCCAGCACGTCCAGGTTGGCCACCAACACGCGCATCACGGCGGTCAGGTCGGGGCTGGACCAGTGGCCCAGGACATAGGCTTCGCCCGCGCCGATGGCGCCGCGTCCGGCCAGCAGTCGCCAAAGCGCCGGCGCATGCACGTGCACCTCGGCGCGCAGCGTGGCTTGCAGGTCACCGAAGACCCAGCGCCTGCCGTCGATGTCGACCAGCGTGAGCTGGCCGTGGCGCAAGGCGTCCAGCCGGCCCAGCAGGTGGCGGCGCAAGAGGCGGTCCAGGAAGCCGGTGGTCGTGTCCTGCTGCCGGGCGGCGGCATCGCCGGGCGTCGCCGCGAGCGGCTGGTCAAGCGTTGGGCTTTTCATGGCGGGGCTCCAGATGGGCGGTGCCCAGGCCGCCGTCGGCGTCCTGGTGGGCGTGCAGGGGCGTGCGCTTGCGCAGCAGGCGGAAGGCCTGTGCATAGATGCCGGCCAGCGTGCTCGCCGTCATCCAGGGAAACTGCCACAGGTGCTGGTGCAGGCTGGCGCGCGTCAGCGGCACGCGCGCCAGCTTCAGGTTGGCGTTGAAGAGGCGCGTGTCGCCTTGCCAGTTCTCCATGTGGATGCGCAGTTCCTCGTCCGGTGGGGAGAAACGCATGCGGTACTCCACGTCGCGCGGCAGGAACGGCGACACGTGGAACTGCTTGGCCACGCGCTGGCGCGATTCGCCATCGCCATAGGCCGGCAGCACGTATTGGTAGCGCTCGCGCCAGGGCGTGTTCGTGACTTCGCAAAGAATGGCGGCCAGCTGGCCGTCGGCGCCGTGGCAATAGAAGAAGCTGGCGGGGTTGAAGGCCAGTCCCCAACTGCGGGGCTGGGCCAGCAGGCACACATGGCCTTGCGGCGCCTCGCCCAGCGCCAGGGCCACGCGCATGCGCACGGCGTCGATCAGCGGGATGCCTTGCCGCGTCAGCGCGGGCAGGAAGTCGGTTTCGCGCATGCCGAAAGGCGCCCAGCGCGAACGGCCTGCCAGGGGCGAGAGCCCCAGCACGGCATCCTGCTCGGACAGGTCCAGGTACAGCATGCCGATGCGGTAGCGGAAGGCGTGGGTGTCGGGCTGGTGGCGTGCATGCGCCACCCACCCCTGGTAAAGCGCGCTTCTCACAGGCGCTCCTCGAAGGCCTCGGCCACGCGCAAGGCGCTGACCACGCCATCTTCGTGGAAGCCGTTGGCCCAGTAGGCGCCGCAGTAATAGCTGTGCCGCGCGCCGCACAGCTCGCGCCAGCGCGCTTGCGCGGCGACGGCCGCCAGGCTGTATTGCGGGTGGGCATAACGGTAGCGGCCCAGCACCTTGGCGGGGTCGATGGCGGCATCCTGGTTCAGGCTGACGCAGAACGTCGTGGGCGAATCGATGCCCTGCAGGATGTTCATGTTGTAGCTGACGGCGGCGGGCTGGTCGGCCGGGCCGCCCAGGCGATAGTTCCAGCTGGCCCAGGCCGCCCGGCGGCGCGGCAGCACCCGGGTGTCGGTGTGCAGCACCACGTCGTTGTCCGCGTAGGGCAGGGCGCCCAGGATCTCGCGTTCGGGCACGCTGGGGTCGGCCAGCATCGCCAGCGCCTGGTCGCTGTGGCAGGCGAAGACCACCTTGTCATAGCGCTCCTGGCCCGCGGCGCTGTCGATGACGACGCCTTGCGCGTCGCGCGTGACGCGTTGCACGGGGCAGGCGGCGCGCACGCCGTCGCGCAGGGGGCGCACCAGCGCCGGCACGTAGCTGCGCGAACCGCCGGTGATGACGCGCCATTGCGGCCTGTCGCTCAGGGACAGCAGGCCGTGATGGCGGAAGAAACGCACGAAGGCCTCCAGCGGGAAGCCGAGCATGTCGGCCAGCGGCATGGACCAGATGGCCGCGCCCATGGGCACCAGGTAATGATCGACGAAGCGTCGTCCATAGCCGGCCTTGCGCAGGTACTCCCCCAGCGTGGCGTGGGGATCGATCCGGCCCGCCTCCAGGTCTTGCAGCGCAGCCTTGTTGAAGCGCAGGATGTCGCGCAGCATGCCCCAGAAGCCTGGCGACAGCACGTTGCGGCGCTGCGCGAACAGCGTGCGGACCGAATGGCCGTTGTATTCGAAACCGGTAGCCGGATCATGCACCGAGAAACTCATCTCGGTCGGCTGCGACGACACGTCCAGCTGGTCCAGCAACCGGACGAAATTCGGGTAGTTGCGGTCGTTGAAGACGATGAAGCCCGTGTCCACGGCGTGCGCGACGCCGTCGGCGTGGACGTCCACGGTGTGGGTATGGCCGCCCAGCCACGGGTCGGCGCAGAACACCGTGACGTTGTGGCTGCGGCCCAGCAGGTGTGCCGCGGTCAGGCCGGAGATGCCGGCGCCGATGATGGCGATATTCATGCTGGCGCCCGGTTGCGTGACAGGCGCCGGCCCACGGCGACCTGCAGGCTGCGCGGCAGGCAGCCCAGCAAGCGCAGCCCGGCAATGAACAGGCGCGGGAACGCGATTTCCATCGGACGGTTGTCCAGGCGGTCGGCGATGTGGCGTGCGGCCCGCTGCACGTCCCAGCGCATGGGCATGGGGAAGTCGTTGTTCCGGGTGAGCGGGGTGTCGACGAAGCCCGGGTTGATGACGGTGATGGCGATGTCTTCGGCCGCCAGGTCCATGCGCAGCGATTCGAACAGATACCGCAGCGCGGCTTTCGAGCTGCCATAGGCTTCGGCCCGGGGCAGCGAGAACAGCGAGGCCGAACTGGCCATGGCGACCAGCTGCGGGCGCGTGGCGCGGCGCAGCAGCGGCAGCGCGGCCTCCAGGCAGTAGGCCGCCGAGAACAGGTTGCTGCGCATGACGCGTTCCACCATGGCGGCTTCGAATTCACGCACGTCCATGTATTCGCAGGTGCCTGCGTTCAGGATCGCGCAGTCCAGCACGCCCCAGAGGGCCGCGATGCGCTTGCCGATCTCGCGCACCTGTCCCGGATCGGTCAGGTCGCCGGGCATGACCATGGCCTGCGCGGGATAGCGTCCAGCCAGGGCTTCCAGCGGGGCTGCGCGGCGCGCGGTCAGCACCAGGTGGTGGCCCTGGCGCAGCAGGGTTTCGGCCAGTGCCGCGCCGATGCCGCTGCTCGCGCCCGTCAGCCAGATGCGGCGCTTGTCGTCCGGGGGCTGCGTGGCGGACGGGCCCGGGGGATCGTCCGCGGGTGTTCCGATGTTCATGCAAGCCGTCCCTTGAGCAGGGAGATGGCCCCGCCCAGGAGCGGCAGGTGTTCATACAGCAAGGCGCCCGCGTCGAAGTAGTCGCGGTGCGCATGGACCTTGTCGCGCCACAGCAGGTGCGAGCAGCCCTCGACCTGCACGGGCTCGCCGCGCGCGATGCGGGGATGCCGGTAGGTCATGACCCAGCGCAGGTAGCCTTCGCCCGCGCGGACCTCATCCATGCCCTGGAAGTCGAAGCGCAGCGACTCGACGTTGGCGTAAAGCTTCTCGAAATAGGCGTGCAGCGCCTGGATGCCCTGGATCTCGTGCAGCGGATCGCGAAAGCGCACGTCATCGGTATAAAGCGTGGGCAGGCGGTCTAGCGTGTCGGCGTCCAGGTCGGCGAAGCGTCTGGCGAAGTCCTGCAGGAAGGCGCTCATGGCAGTGTCCGGTTGGCGGGTGTCAGCGGTCTACGCGCGCAACGGGCAATCGGATCACTCGGGGATTGAAAAAAATTATTTCAGCGTGCCGCGCCCATTTGCTATCAATAATGATTGTCATTTGTATAATCGCCCGCTTGTCCAGGCTTCCTTCTTCTCGCCCATGGTTCCCGACCCCGCGCTGCGGCCCTCGTCCGACCTCGGTTCCGCCGAGCCGTCGACGTTGCTGGCCGCCTTGCTGGCGAACTATGACGACCTGGTGGGCTATGTGCAGCGCCGGTTCGGCGCGTCGGGCCTGGCGCGGGACGTCGTGCACGAGGCCTGCCTGCAGATCCTGACGCGGCCAGCCAAGCCGGCTTATGCGCCGCTGGGCCTGCTGCGCCGCATGCTGCACAACCTGGCGGTGGATCATTGCCGCCGCCGGGATGTCCGCCAGTCGCACGAACTGTCCTGCGCGCCGGAGGACCTGCCCGACGTGGCGAGCGAGGCTGCCGACCCTGCGCGCGCGCTGGATGCCCGGCGCGAATTCGCCGTGCTGGTGCGGGCCATCGAGTCCCTGCCCGAGCGCTGCCGGGAGGTGTTCGTGTTGCACAAGATCCATGGCCTGCCGCAGGCCGAGGTGGCCGCCTTGCTGCATGTCTCCACCCAGACCATCGAGAAGCATCTGCGCCGCGGCGTGCAGGCCTGCTGCACGCAGCTGTCCGCGGCGGGCTTCCGGCAATGAACACCTCCCCCAGGAGCATCCCGCATGCCTGACCAGGACCCGGCCGCCGACGGCGCCTGTCCGCTGCCGGACGCACCGTCCGGCAAGCCATCCCCCCAGGGGCTGGGCGATGCGTTGGGGCAGCATCAGTCCGCCCTGCAACGGCACTTTCCCTTGCCTGATCTTCATGCCTTGTCCGAGCAGGCGCGCCTGCGCGCGGCCCGCCGCCGCCGGGTGGGGGGCAGCCTGGCCGCCTTGTTCCTGCTGCTGGGGCTGGGCGGGGTGTGGAGATGGGATCCGGCCTATCGCACCGACACCCTGCACACGCGGGTGGGCGAACAACGTTTGGTGGCGTTGGCTGACGGTTCCACGGTTTTCATGGACACGGATACGCGCATGGTGGTGTCCTGGCATGTGCGGTCGCGCCAGGTGGCGCTGACGCAGGGCAGGGCCCGCTATACCGTGTCGCCTGCCCTGTGGCGGCCCTTCGAGGTGGATGCCGGCGTGGCCCGCGTCACGGTCACGGGCACGGTGTTCGACGTGGCCCGCCGGGATGCCGCCTCGGCGCTGGTCTACCTGCGTGAGGGCAGCGTGGACGTGGCCCTGCCCGAGCGTGCGGGCACCCGGCCGGCGTACCGCCTGTCCCCGGGGATGGGGGTGGCGGTGCATGGACGCGATGCCCAACTGCTGCGCCAGGAGCCCGCCGGCTTCACGGGGGGCTGGCAATCGGGCCGACTGGTCTTCGATGGCGTGCCGCTCTCGGAGGCGCTGGCCGAACTCCAGCGGTACCTGCCTGTGCCGGTCTCCGTCGACGACCCCATGCTGGCGCGCCTGCGCGTGTCGGGCGTATTCCAGGTGGCCAGGCTGGACCAGCTGTTCGATGTGTTGCCGCTGGTCTGGCCCCTGCAGGTGGAGCGCGCACCGGATGGGGCGGTGCGTCTGGTGCCGGCGCCGGATGCGCGCGGGCGATAGGCCGCTGGGGCTGATTGAAATAATTTGTAAATGCAGGGTGGGTCAAGACGGCCCTCCTGCGGCTCATTCCTCGAAACCCGTGCATCGCACTGTCGACTCCTTCGAGGATCCCTCCATGATGTCTCTTTCTTCAAGCTCGCGCCGCCGCCACCAGCTCGCCGCGCTGGCGCTGGGTCTGGCCCTGGCGTGGCAGGCCGGCGCGCAGGCACGCCAGCAGTCCTACGACCTGCCTGCCCAATCCCTGGGCGCCGCGCTCAATGCCGTCGCCAGCCAGTCGGGCGTGCAGGTGTTGTTCCTGGCGGATGTCACCGAAGGTCGGCAAGCGCCCGCGCTGCGTGGCGACTACACGCCGGATGAGGCGCTGTCGCGCGTGCTGGCCGGAACCGGCTTGCGCGTGCATGCGCAAGGCGAAGGCACCTACGCCGTCGTCGAGGGCGGCGCGCCGCCGGCAGCCCCCGCGTCCAGCGCGCCGGACGCCAGCAGCCTGGCCGCCGTCACCGTGGTGGCGTCGCGGGTCCCGCGCGCCATCGAGGAAACGCCCAACAGCGTCTGGGTCGTCGAGCGCGCGCAGATCGAACAGCAGGCGCGCGCCGGCGTGCCCTTGAAGGAAATGCTGGGCCAACTGGTGCCTGGGCTGGACCTGGGCGGGCAGATGCGGACCAACTTCGGCCAGAACCTGCGCGGGCGTCCCGCGCAGGTGATGATCGACGGCATCTCCCTGAACGGCTCGCGTTCGCTCAGCCGCCAGTTCGATTCGATCGATCCCTTCAACATCGAGCGTGTCGAGGTGCTGTCCGGCGCGACCGCGCTGTATGGCGGCAACGCCACCGGCGGCATCATCAACATCGTCACCAAACGCGCGCAAGCGGGGGCGCCCACCTTCGTCAGCGAGGCGGGCGTGCGCTCCGGCCTGCAGGGCGGCGATGACCTGGCGTGGCACGCGGCGCAATCGGTGCAGGGCGGCAATGACCGCGTGCAAGGGCGGCTGGCCGTGGCCTACAGCCGCAACGGCGGCAGCTATGACGGCGACGGCGCGCGCGTGCTGCCCGACATCACGCAGACCGACCTGCAGTGGAACCAGGCGGTGGACGTGCTGGGCACGCTCGATGTGGACCTGCGCGACGCGGGCACGCTGCGCGTGCTGGCGCAGTATTACGACTCGGGCTATCAGCCGGGCAAGGCATTGTGGATGCGCCCTGGCGCGGGCAACGACATCCTGCGTCCCGCCGCGCTGGAGACCCGCGACGGCTTTTCCTCGGATGTCGAGCCGAACACCCGCCGCCATCTCTTCATGGCGGACTACGCCAAGCCGGACGTGCTGGGCGGCCAGGATTTCTATCTGAAGGCCTATCACCGCGCCGAGTCGCTGCAGTTCTATCCCTTCCCCGGCACGGACGCGAATCCGCTGGGCGGCGCGCGCGTGCCGTACTGGAGCACGTCGACCCAGGAGACGACGACCTATGGCATGAAGGGCATGCTGCTGAAGGACTGGTCGCACCTGCGCCTGACCTACGGCGTCGATTACGACCACGAGAAATTCGACGCCCGCCAGACCCTGTTCGACGTGAACCAGGCCATCGCCAGCGGCGGCCTGACTTTCCGCGAGTCGGCCGGGCTGGGGCGCTACCCGTCGTTCTCCACCGATATCTGGGGCATGTTCGCCCAGGCCGACCTGAAGCTGACCGACAGGCTGAGCCTGAGCGGCGGCGTGCGCCACCAGAAGGTGGACATCGAGGTCGAGGACTTCGTGCAGGTGGCGCAGCAGCGCCTGGTGGCGGCGGGCTATGGCCGCGCGGCGGAAGCGATTCCGGGCGGCAAGAACGACTACGCCGCCACGCTGGGCAATCTGGGCCTGATCTACCGGCTGACGCCGGCCCAGCAGGTGTGGGTGAATTATTCGGAGGGCTTCGAGCTGGCCGACCCGGCCAAGTACTACGGCGCCAATGCCTCGTATTCCCTGCAGGGCGGGGCTGGCGGCGTGTGGCGCCTGGGCCGTCACCTGAGCGTGGCCGGCACCAGCATGGCCGCCATCAAGACACGCTCGGCCGAGGTCGGCTGGCGCCTGGCCAGCGGGCCGCTGAGCGCGCAGGTGGCGGTCTTCCAGTCGCAGTCCGACAAGTCGATCGCGGTGGACCGCGCCACGCTCAACATCAGCCTGGATGACGCCAGGGTGCGCAACCGGGGCATCGAGGGCCAGTTGGACTATCGCTACGGCGACGGCTGGTCGGTGGGCGGCAACCTGTTGCTGCTGCAAACCGAGGAGGAAGTGAATGGACGCTGGCGCAAGCGCGGCATCTACCACGCCAGCCCTTCCAAGGCGACAGCCTACGTGGCGCGCGAGCGCGGCAACTGGGGCGCGCGGCTGCAGATGGTGCACAGCCTGAAGCTGACCAGCGACCTGCCCAGCTTCGGTTCAGGGGAGGGCGAACGGCTGCCCAGCCTGACGCTGTTCGACCTGATGGGCAGCTACCGATTCCAGCACGGCCCGGGCGTGGAGGGCACCCTGACCGTGGGGGTGCAGAACCTGTTCGACCGGACCTACGCCACGCGCTGGAGCGAGCAGGCGAAGCTGGCCTATGCCTCGTCCATTTCGCCCTCGGTGCTGGATTTCAAGGGGCAGGGGCGCACCTTCGCCCTGACCTACACGCTGGCGTACTGACGGCTGGCCTCCTTTCAGTTGAGGATGTGGAAGCCGTTGTCCACGTACTGCGTGGTGCCGGTGATGGCGCGGGCGCCATCGCTGGCCAGGAAGGCGCACAGGGGCCCGACGTCGTCGATGGCGAGCGGGCGTGGGAGGGGGCTGCGGCGTTCGCTGTCGGCCACCAGCGCGTCGAAGTGCGCGATGCCGCCGGCCGCGCGCGTGGCGATGGGGCCGGGCGACACCGCGTTCACGCGGATGCCCGACGGGCCCAGCTCGGCGGCCAGGTAGCGCACGCAGGCTTGCAGCGCGGCCTTGACCGGGCCCATCAGTCCGTAGTTCGGCACGACTTCCTCGCCGCCCAGGTAGCTCATGGTGAGCAGGCTGCCGCCTTGGGTCATCAGCGGTTCGGCGTGGCGGGCCAGCCGCACGAAGGAATGGCAACTGGTGTCCATGGCCAGCAGGAAGCCGTCTCGCGAGCTGTCGACCACGCGCCCGTGCAGGTCCTGGCGCGGCGCGAAGGCGACCGAGTGCAGCACGAAATCCAGCCGGCCCCACGCCTGGCGGATGCGGTCGAACAGGGCCTGGACCTGGGCGTCGTCATTGACGTCCATGGCCATGGCGATGTCGGCATCCAGCGATGCCAGCAGCGGACCCACGGTCTCGGCGTCGCGCTCGCCGCGCCAGGTGCCCGCCAGCCGTGCGCCCTGGGCGCGGAAGGCTTGGGCGCAGGCCCAGGCGATGCTGTCGTCGTTGGCGATGCCCACCACCAGTCCGGTCTTTCCTGCCAGCGCCTGCATGTCGTGCTCCTGCTCGGTTTGCGGTTGCGGTTGCGCCCGGTCGCGGTCCGCGCCATCGCGGGCGGGCTGCCTTGGGCCAGGCGAGTGTATCCGTGCAGCATGTCCGTCATGCTGCGCTGCGTCAACGGCAGCCTCAGCGCCCCGCCGCGCCGTAGGCGTCGCGGCACACCTGGCGCAGGGCCTGGGCGAACAGGCGGTCCACGTCGCGCTGCCCGCCTTCCTTGCGGGTGAAGCGGGCGATGGGCGGCAAGGTCCAGTCGAAGGAGTAGGGCACGATGGCCACGCCCGCCACGTGCACCATTTCCTCCGCGATGTCGGCGGGCAGGATGGAAACCGTGCGCTCGCTGGACACCAGCAAGTCGCCGATGAGTTTCGACGAGTCGCTTTCCACGATGGGCGTGGGCGGGGTCAGGCCCAGCCCCAGGAAGACGTCGGCCACCTGTTCGCGCAGCGGCGTGTGCGGCGTGCCCAGGATCCAGTCCAGGCCGGCCATGTCGCGCCAGTCCAGCGGGCCGCGTCCCAGGCGGGCCGCCAGGCGGCGGCTGGCCACCAGGCGCGGCGGCTGGCGGTACAGCACTTCGAAGTCCAGCCCGGTCAGGTCGACCGAGGCCGAGGCCCGCCCCACGACCACGTCCACGGTGTGGTCGCGCAGGGCCGCCAGCAGGGGGCCGCTGATCTGTTCGTGCAGCGTCACCGTGAGCCCCTGGGCGGCATCGGGCAGGGTGCGCTGGATGGCCGAGGACAGGATGTGGCCGGGCACGAAGGGAATGACGCCGATGTGCAGGTGCGCCGCGCGGCCCGCGGCCACGGCTTCCATGTCGCGGGCCAGGTGATCCAGGTCCTGCATCATGGCCCGGGCGCGGGCCAGCACGACGCGGCCCAGTTCCGTGGGCCGCATGCCGCGCACCGAGCGGTCGAAGAGCCTTGCGCCGAACATGCTTTCCAGCTCGGCCAGCGCGTTGGTGATGGCCGGCTGGCCGCTGGCCATGTGCTCGGCCACGCGCGTGAGCGAGCCGTGCTGCTCGATCTGCAGCAGCAGGGTCAGGTGGCGCATCTTGAGCCGGGCGCCCAGCTTGCGGACGATGTCGGCGGGATCGAAGGAGGGAGTCACGGCTCAATCATCACTTAATGGTGATGGAATCATATCAATTCAAAATGATCGCGTGATGGTTGCGGCCTAGAATGACATCCATATTGCAAAAAGGAACACGCGCCGAAGGGCTATTGCCCGGTGTGCTGTTCCAACCAACAGGGTAGAGACAAGGCCAGTTCATGCCGGTCGAGACAATAGTGGTGGTGGCGCTGGGCGCCGTGGTGGCAGGGTTCGTGCAGGGATTGTCGGGCTTCGCATTCGGCCTGGTGGCCATGTCGCTGTGGGCCTGGACGCTGGATCCGGCCCTGGCGGCGGTACTGGCGGTCTTCGGCGCCCTGACCGGCCAGGTCATGGCAGCCGTGTCGGTGCGCCGCCCCTTTGCGCTGGCCCGCCTGTGGCCCTTCCTGCTGGGGGGATGGCTGGGCGTGCCGCTGGGCGTGGCGCTGTTGCCGCGCCTGGATGTGGACTGGTTCAAGGCCGTGCTGGGGCTGCTGCTGGTGATCTGGTGCCCCGCCATGCTGATGGCGCGCCGCCTGCCTGCCGTGACGGCGGGTGGCCGGGTGGCCGATGGTACGGCGGGCATGGCAGGCGGCATCATGAGCGGTATCGGCGGCTTTGCCGGCGCGCTGCCCACGCTGTGGTGCACGCTGCGCGGCTTCGAGAAGGACACGCAGCGCGGCCTGATCCAGAACTTCAACCTGGCGATGCTGTCGGTCACGATGGCGACCTACCTGTTCCAGGGTCTGGTCACCCGACCCATGCTGCCGCTGTTTGCTGTCGTGGGCCCCATCGTGCTGTTGACGGCCTTCCTGGGCGGGAAGGTGTATATCGGCCTGAGCGAAGCGGCATTCCGCCGTGTCGTGCTGGGCCTGCTCACCGCCTCGGGCGTCGCCATGCTGGTGTCGGCGGTGCCCAACCTGCTGGCGCGATACCTGTAGACCTTGCCAGCCGCATCCGATTTCGAACTGCCGCGTGACCCCGAGAGGGCACGCTTTTCCGGACAACAGGCGCCGCGGGGCGCACATTCCAAAGAGGACATCATCATGAACAACGCCGACAGGCAAGCCGCCCTCGACTATCACGAGTTTCCCGTGCCCGGCAAAACCGCCGTGGCCGCCACCAAGCCCCTGGTGACGCAGCGCGACCTGGCGCTGGCGTACTCGCCAGGCGTGGCGGCGGCCTGTGAAGAGATCGTGGCCGATCCGGCGAACGCGTTCCGCTACACGGGGCGGGGCAACCTGGTGGGGGTGATTTCCAACGGCACGGCGGTGCTGGGGCTGGGCAACATCGGCCCGCTGGCCTCCAAGCCGGTGATGGAAGGCAAGGCGGTGCTGTTCAAGAAGTTCGCCGGTCTGGACGTGTTCGACATCGAGATCAACGAGACCGATCCGGACAAGCTGGTGGAGATCATCGCGGGGCTGGAGCCGACGTTCGGGGGCATCAACCTGGAGGACATCAAGGCGCCGGAGTGCTTCACGGTCGAGCGCAAGCTGCGCGAGCGCATGAAGATCCCGGTGTTCCACGACGACCAGCACGGCACGGCGATCACGGTGTCGGCGGCCTTCATCAACGGGCTGAAGGTGGTGGGCAAGGACATCGGCCAGGTGAAGGTGGTGGTGTCGGGCGCGGGCGCGGCCGCCCTGGCGTGCCTGGAGCTGATGGTGGACCTGGGTCTGCCGCCATCGAACGTGTGGGTGACCGACATCGAGGGCGTGGTGTTCGAGGGCCGCACGGTGCTGATGGACCCGGACAAGGCGAAGTTCGCGCAGAAGACGGACCTGCGCACGCTGGGCGAGGTGATCGAGGGGGCGGACGTCTTCCTGGGGCTGTCTGCCGGTGGGGTGCTGAAACCGGAGATGGTGGCGCGCATGGCGGCCAGGCCCTTCATCCTGGCGCTGGCCAACCCGACGCCGGAGATCCTGCCGGAAGCGGCGCACGCGGTGCGTGACGACGTGGTGATGGCGACGGGCCGCTCGGACTATCCGAACCAGGTCAACAACGTGCTGTGCTTCCCGTACATCTTCCGGGGGGCGCTGGACGTGGGGGCGACCACCATCACGCGCGAGATGGAGAAGGCGGCGGTGTATGCGATCGCCGGCCTGGCGCAGGAAGAGCAGAACGAGGTGGTGGCGGCGGCCTATGGCACGTACGACATCTCCTTCGGCCCGGAATACCTGATTCCCAAGCCCTTCGACCCGCGGCTGATCGTGCGCATCGCGCCGGCGGTGGCCAAGGCGGCGATGGACGGGGGCGTGGCGACGCGTCCGCTGGCGGACCTGGACGCGTACACGGCGCAGCTGCAGCAGTTCGTGTATCACTCGGGCGCGTTCATGAAGCCCTTGTTCGCGGCGGCCAAGCAGCTGGTGCGCGAGGGCGGTCGTGCGCGCATCGTGTTCACGGAGGCGGAAGACGAGCGGGTGTTGCGCGCGGTGCAGGTGATCGTGGACGAGAAGCTGGCGCGCCCGATCCTGGTGGGGCGTCCGGCGGTGCTGCTGTCGCGCATCGAGAAGTTCGGCCTGCGGCTGAAGCTGGGGCAGGACGTGGAGGTGACGAACCCGGAGTACGACGAGCGCTTCCACCAGTACTGGACGACGTACTGGGAGATGATGTGCCGCCAGGGCATCACGAAGGAGATGGCGCGCGTGGAGATGCGCCGCCGGCTGACCCTGATCGGCGCCATGATGGTCCACGTGGGCGACGCCGACGGCCTCATCTGCGGCACCGTGGGCGCCTACCACGATCACCTGCGTTTCATCGACCAGGTGCTGGGCAAGCAGGCGGGCGCCAAGACCTACGCCGCCATGAACATCCTGCTGCTGGACGAGCGCACGGTGGCCCTGGTGGACACGCACGTCAATGACAACCCGACGGCCGAGCAGGTCGCCGAGATCACCCACATGGCCGCCGAGCAGATGCGCCGCCTGAACCTGGAGCCCAAGGTGGCGCTGCTGTCGCGCTCGAACTTCGGCACGGGCAGCTCGGCGTCGGGCGAGAAGATGCGCGAAGCCCTGGCGCTGGTGCGCGAGCAGGAGCCGGCGCTGGAAATCGACGGCGAAATGCACGGCGACTGCGCGCTGGACGAAGCCCTGCGCCTGAAGCTGCTGCCGTCTTCCACGCTGAAGGGCGCCGCCAACCTGCTGGTGTGCCCGAACGTGGATGCGGGCAACATCGCCTACAACCTGCTGAAGACCGCCGCCGGCCGCAACGTGGCCGTGGGGCCGTTCCTGCTGGGCGCGGCCAAGCCCGTGCACATCCTGACGTCGAGCTCCACCGTGCGCCGCATCGTCAACATGGCGGCGCTGGCGGTGCTGGATGCGAACCGGCAGGAGAACGGCGGGGAGTGATGCCAGGTTAGGTGTCGAGGTAGCCATCGTTGACCGCCGTTTGCGCAGATGCCGTGGCCCATGGCCAATGCGGCGTCAACACGCTGGGTCACCAGCCTGAAAGCAATGGGGAAAAGCATGGCAAGTATTCTCGATTTCGGCGCCCACTACGATGGGACGGATGAAACTGCAATCCTGCAGTCAGCCATCGATCACGTGAATGGGCAGGGAGGCGGCGTGGTCGACATTCCGGCTTTCGGCTCCAACGTCTTGCGTGTCGATGGCAGGATCATCCTGAAAGCGGACGTCTGCCTGTCGGTTGCGCACGGCGTGACAGTGGATTGTTCGCGTCACGCAGGAACGTCGAGTTCATTTTTCGCGGCGGGAAGCCTTGGTACGGCAGTTGACATTGCCGTGCCGGTCGGCAGCGGTGCCGTGACCTTGGAGACCAAAACAGACCATGGCTTGGCGCCGGGCGACTGGATCTATCTGAAATCGCAGCGGGCTTGCCTGCACGACGATGCCGGCCCCGCGTGGCGCTTGGGCGCAGTCACCGCCCGGACACTGCAGCCATTTTTCGCCGAGCCGTTGCAGGTGCTGGCGATTGAGACCCCGACACGTTTCACCGTGACAGCGGGGATTCTCTTTCCAGGTTACCGGCCTGACCGTGCCGAGGAGACTTATGAGGAGGCACGCCCCAGTGCGACGATCCAGAAAATAGATTGGATTCGAGGCGTCAAGGTAAAAGGCGGCGTTTTTCTGAAATCTGAATCCGCAGCTGTGGTGTCCCTGTTTGCGTTCGACTTGTGTCTCGCACCTTGCGTCGAGGATGTCGAATGCAAACTGGGATATCAGCGTGGGGCGGCCATCCTGGAAAGCGCATGCCTGCGGGGTGTTTTCCGCGCACGCGCATCCCGGCCCTTCGATTGGGAGCTGGACGAACAGGAGCAGGCGAGGCTGAATTCCTACCGGGATATCGGCGGCTGGTACTGCGAGTGGGACGTCGAGGACGTGTATGGTTGCCAGGGATGGG
This sequence comes from Orrella dioscoreae, assembly GCF_900089455.2. Lineage (NCBI taxonomy): Bacteria > Pseudomonadati > Pseudomonadota > Betaproteobacteria > Burkholderiales > Alcaligenaceae > Orrella > Orrella dioscoreae. The sequence goes on along the minus strand of NZ_LT907988.1, from coordinate 4,048,664 downwards.
ACCAGTCCTATACCGGCGGTGGCCATCCGTGCCTATTCCCGCGCGTCAAGCTGCGCGCTTTTGATTCCAGGAAGGAGGGATGCACGACGCATGGCGGCGCGTACGGCGCCCTCATCGAAGCGGAGGTGGTCAGGCCGCGTGGGACTGGTGTCTATAACCGCGCCAGGTTTTCGACGATCCGGTGCCGGGTGATCGGAGAAGGGGGCGAGACGGAGTCCGTTGGTGTCACACTGAGCGGTTGGGGCGCGTTGGATGTCCAGTTGATGGCGCCCTACATACAGCAGGTCGGAATCGGTATCGAAGTCCGCCACGCTATTGGCGAAGATACCGCGCCACCAGAAACAAATCTGGTGATCACTGAGCCGACAATCATCGGAACTTCCGGATATGCCCTTGCCATCTATGGAAGAAGCCAGCCTACCAGTGAGGACGCGAAGATCCGGCTATCGGGCCTTACCGCGCGGGACTGCGCTTATGGCGTGGTTGCCGGTGATTTCGTGAACGGTATCGTCGTGGACAATATGGAGATCATCCGATTGGGCATGTCCTCGACACCTCGTTACGGTCTGCGCCTGCGTGGTGCGGGGCACAGCGTCCGCGGATTGAGAGGGCACGACATCGGTGAGAACAACAGTCTGCTGTATATCGGAGGATTTCCCTCGACATCACAGGGTGATGCCTTGAGGACGAAGTATGGCGTCACGGCACAAGTGGATTGGGCCTCCGTCAGGTTGTATGGTGCTGGCAAGACCGCTCAGGTTGCCGGCACGATGAAAAGCCTCGTGGGCGCGACGTATACGCTGTCACGTGTCGATGCCGGGACCATGATCGCCTTCCGCTCGAATGCTGCTGTGTCCTGCATGGTGCCTGACGCCGGATACGCTCCTGCGGTTCCCGATCCCGGCGTGCCCGCCGGTGCATTCGATATCCCCCTGGGAGCCGAGATCGCAGTGGCTCAGCAGGGCGCTGGGCCGGTGACGTTCCAGGCGCAGGCGGGCGTTACGCTGCTGTCGGCCTCCGGCTTGACGACCACCGGGTCCGGCGCCGTGGCGCGGTTAACCCGTATAGGATTGGCCACTTGGCTGCTGAGCGGCGATGTTGCGTAGCACACGGAAAAATGTGTGCGTTTTTTTGCCCATAGTGAGGGGCGCTTCCTTGTATTAAGCTCGCTGCATGCGCCCGTGAGCGTGTGACAGCCATGGCCCGAAGGGCCGAGCAGCAGGAGGAAGGGCTGATGATGGGTCGGCGCGCGAGACGTCGCACCTCCAATTCCGATGTCAGAGACGGATGGCCGCATTGCGTATAGCCGATCTCTCCGCTGGTCGCACTTCCTGGCCGCAAGCTTTCGTTACCGATCTGCTCGATATGGGGATGCCGGGCGATGCATTCGCGCACTGGCTCGTCAGCTATCCGGTCGCGCACCTCAACCCTTTCCAGCATCTGCTCTACACGGCTGCCGAGACCTGCGGGTTCCGGGTGCTGCCGGCCCTGCGGCTCGATGGACTCGAGCATGTCGGCTGGGCGCGCCGCATCGTTCTCCACCTGCATTGGCTGGGCGCACTGTTGCGCGGCTGCCAAAGCGCGGCCGAGGCGATGGAAGCGGTGCACGAGATCGACCAGCGGCTGGCGGGCTGGCGCAAGCGGGGCTACCGGATCGTCTGGACCGTCCATAACATCCTGCCCCACAACCACCAGCATGCGGCGGCCGAGATCGCGCTGCGCAAGGTGGTCGCACGGCGTTCGCATCTCATCCATGTCATGAGCGAGAACACGGGGGACGCCGTGGCAGGACACTATCGCCTGCCCGACGACAAGGTCTTCCATGTTCCGCACCCTTCCTATCAAGGTTGGTATCCCGCGCTCATCGGGAAAACGGCCGCCAGGGGGGAACTGGGCCTGGGCGCGGGCGACTTCGTCTTCCTCTTCTTCGGCTCCATCCAGCCATACAAAGGCCTGCTCGAACTCGTGGAGGCCTACGATGCCTTGCGACGGAAGCGCCCTGGCGCCAGGCTGCGCCTCATCATCGCCGGGACGCCCACGGATGCGGCGTATTGCGAGGCCGTGTCGAGCAAGGTAGGTGGACGGCCGGACATCGTCTTCCTTCCGCGGAAGGTCGACGAGGCGCGCGTGCAGGAACTGTTTTCCGCCTCGGATGTGGTGGTGGCGCCTTACCGGGCGACGCTGAATTCCGGCGTGGCCCTCTTGGCCGCCACCTTTCGCCGCATGGTGGTGGCGCCGCGGCAGGGAGCCATGGCCGAGACGTTCCGGCAGGACGATGCGCTGCTGTACGACGCCGACAGCGGCGAGGGGCTCGTGGATGCCATGGAGCGGGCGCTGGCGCATCGCGTCCAGGAAAATGTCCTCGATGCCTTGCTGTCGCGGCATGCGCCGTTTGCGGTGAGCACGGCGTTCTTCGCCGCGTTGCGCGGCCGCCTGGACCTGGCGGAACACTGAGGTGGGTGGCGCATGATCGAGCCCGTCGCAGGACCAGGCTTCGCGTTTCCCACGTCCGGTGTCTTCAGGACTGCGTTGTGGCAGACCCACGCCGCCATCGACGGTCACGCGCAATACCAGCTGCACGTGCAGCTGGGGGACCCCGCACCCAAGTCCCAGGCCAAGGCGGCGTTGCTGATCGTGGCTTTCCTGGACGAGCGGGGCGCCGTGATGGCGGGTCCCTACCCGGGGCTGCTGTATTCGCGCCAGCTGTCGCAGCATTTCCGTTATGTCGCGGCGTCCCGAGAACCTGATCGCGAAAAGCTTCCCGCCATTGCCGTACAGCCTCCGGCAGGGGCGGCGGCGGTGGCGCTGGCACTCGTGCCCTGGTGGTGTTCCGCTGAGCTGACCCTGCGCGCGCCGCCCAGGCTCGCGCCCCGGGTCGCCGGCCCCGGCGAGTTGAGCCGGCTCGAGGTGGACGATCCGGTGGCGGCGCAGCGCGCGTGCCGCGCCGCGCTGGCGCAGGCCCCTGGCGATTGGCGGTTGCTGGCTTACGCAACGGGCCTGGCGGAGCGCCAGGGAGACGCGGCATGGCTGCAAGCCTGCGCGACCGCAGTGTTGGAGAGCAGCGCGCCCGGGCCGGCCATCGCCCGCGCCCGCGTGGCCTTGAGCCGCCTGGACGAGCTGTCGACCGACTGGCTTCCGTTGCCCCCGCCGTGTCCCGCCGCCGTGCCTGGCGGTCCGCGCCGCCAGGCGCGTGTGCCTGGCGTGCTGCATTGGGTCGGCGAGGCGGACGGGACCACGGGGGACGCGGTATCGGTGCAGGCGCGTCCCCCCGTACGAGGGTGGCGCCAGGTCACCGTAACGCCATTGGAATACGTGGCAGCCGCGCAACCCGCCGGCCCCTGGCGCAAGGGGCGCGCTCCTGCGCAGTCGCCGCCGGGCAGGCGCGCAGCGGCGTGCTACGCGCTGGATTGCCTCTCCGCCCAGGGGGTCGAGGCGGTCGCCCGCACCGATGTGATGACACTGGACGTCCTGCTGGCCTGGCGGATATGCCGCGATGAAGAAGTGGCGATGATCCATGCCCATCCGGGACGGCGTGGCTACGACCTGATGTTGCGGGCGCTGGCGTTGGGACGGCTGTCAGGCCTGCCGGTGGTCTACGAATATGAATCCGCGCGGGCCGGCCCGCGCGGATCCCTGGGTGAGTGCTGGCCCGCGGACAGCAGCCTGTCGAGACTGCAGCAGGCACAGGACAGCCGCTGCCTGCGCGCGGCGGACGCGGTGCTCGTGCGCCGCGCAGAGGATGGCGACAGGGCTCGGCAGGCGGGCGTGGCGGCTGACCGGATAGTTGTCGTTGGCGACGCCGCCACCGAGGCTGACGCGGCAACGCTGGCGCGCGTTTACGCCATGGCGGGCGCAAGCCGGAAGGCCGTGGCGGACACGCCGTGAGACAGCGCGGATTTCATGACGCACCGGGACGCCCCGGTGCATTGCACAGCGATGGATGGACTTCATGACGATAGAACCGAATTACTCGAGATGGAAGGCAGGCCTGCAGCGTCATGGGGACGATGCCCTGGCGGCGATTCCGCCGCTGGAGATCGCCACGGACACCATCCATGTCTTTCCCCTCGGCCCGGGTGGCGATGCCCCGACGCTCGACGTGCTGGCAAGGAGCTTCGGCGGGAACACGCGTTCGCACTTCCTGGTGGTCTTCAGCGCAGCCCTCGGCGCGACGGCCCGCACGCAGGGGTCGCCTCCCTATTTTTCCGGTGACCAGTTGGCGGCGACCTCCGGCCTGCCCCTGCTGGCCATCTCTGATCCCACTCTCGCCATGGACAACGAGATCCGGCTGGCATGGTATGTCGGCAATCACGCCACCGGTCCCCTGTTCGGCAGGATCGCCGATGTCATCGACGCGCTTGCCTTGCAAACGGGCAAGACGCCGATCCTGGTCGGAGGCAGCGGAGGCGGCTACGCCGCCCTTTCTACCGCTCATTACCTGCGCGGCGCGGCCGACGTCGTCGTCTCGAACCCGCAGACGTGCATTTCCCGGTACATGAAGGAAGCGGGCCACCAGTTCTTGAAGACCGGCTTTGGCGTGCGTCGGCCTCAGGGCATCCCCGAGCCCAAGGACGCGGAGTCGTTGCAGGCGCTGCTGGACGACATCTGCCCCGAGTTCGACACCCGCGTGCCGGATGCGGCGCTCCTGCGGCGCAACAAGCGGGTGTTCTATCTGCAGAACATCTCCGACCATGCGCACGTGAAGAACCACGCGCGTCCCTACTTCGATAATGAGTCCTTTCCCGATCGCAGCGGCAAGTGCTTCGTGACCGAGGATGGCCGGATGATTTTTTTCCCGGGCGAGTGGGGGCAAGGGCATGCGAAGACACCCATGGGCCTGCTCGCGGGGATACTGGAGGGTATCGTCAAGGGAGAGTCCGCATCGCACCTGGCGAAGGAACGCCTGGAAAAATCGGAGTGGGCGGCCGCCAAGCCCTTCCTGACCCTGCTGGGCCAGTCCCTCGACAGGCGGAATGCCTTCATCCAGGCGGAGAAAGCCAGCGAATCGCGCATGGCGGTGGCGCTGAGCATTCCCTATCCCAAGCGCACGCTGGAATACGCCTTTTACCTGCGCGGGCCGGATGGCGTGCTGCACCAGGTGCCGTACCAGAAATCCGCCAAGGCCTCCTTCGAGTTGGTCGACGTGCGTTTCCCCGCCCTGTTGACCGTGTTCGCCAAGGACAACCTGGGCGTCATCAAGACGGTCAGGCGCCGAATCGACGCCTTGTGAGGAGGCCACGATGATTCCTGCATTTTCGGTGCGGATTCTTCCGGCGCCAGAGCGCCTGACGGTGGACATCGAGCCCCAGAGCCAGGATGCGCCACTGGATTTCGCCTGCTACCTGATGCGTGACGGCGAGGTGGTGTCGCGGATGCATTATCAGCGGCGCAACCGATTTACCTTCGAGATCGACGGCGGCCGGGTTGCCGAGTATCGGGCCATCGGCTATGCCAGACATCGCGCGACCCACGAGAAGAAGTCCGTGCTGTCCGAGACGCTGGTGCATCCGCGCGTGCCCGACACGGCGTCCCGCGCAGGCAGCGCGGCCCAGCCTGGCGCGCGGCATGGCATCCGCCTGAAAGGGTGGCCGCCATTGACGGATCGGTGGATCGAGCCCGCGCCGGATTACCTGGAAGCTTCCGATAACCTGGAGGCCAAGCCGTATCGCGTCAGGACCGATGGCAACGGCTTCATCGTCTCAGGCAGGGAGCCGGATCCGGCGCAGGCGAGGCCGTGGGTGTTCCTGGGAGGGTCTTTCGTCGAGTCCACGTTCTGCAGCGAGTCCAGGCGCCTCGTCGCGCAGTTGGAGTCTCGTGCCCAGGCGGACCTTCCCGGTGTGCGCATGCTGAACGGCGGGTATTCGGGCGCAACCACGCTACACCTGGTCAATGTGCTCGTGAACCGGGTGATCCCGGTCAACCCGGCGGTGGTCTGTTTCGCCGTTCCCAGCAATGATTCACGGTTCGTGGTGCAACGGGAGGGGTACTGGAACGATGACCGTCACCTGTCGCCGTTCAGCCCCGTGTGGCAACCCCGGCAGGCGGCTCGCCTGGACAGCCAGGTCCAGTTGGCCAACCTGCTTCGCGTGGCGCGGGCATGCTGCGCAGCGTGGCAGATCAAGTTCGTGCTGATGACCACGCCCCATCGCTCGGCCGACCTCGCGCACGATGCCTGGCTGCGCAAGCGCTATCCCTCCGCGGCAACCTATGAGCGGACACGGCAGTTGCGATGGGACGTGGCGCGCACCGCGCGGCGATTCTGCCAGGAGACCGGGACGATGCTGCTTGACCTGGAGCAACTGCTCAGGGACTTCCAGCCGCTTTCCTATGACGACCTGCACCTGAATGAAAGCGGTGCCGACCAGGTCGCGCCGCTGGTGTATCTGCACCTGCGCCAACTGCTGGCCGTCGAGGACGCCGGCGGCGTGGCGCGGGCCGCCGGCGAGGGTGTCCTGGCCTAGCCGCCTTTCCCGGCCGCGTCCGGTACGCAGCCGGGAGGAACACGCTGGACGCGCACGCTGGTCGGGCGCGCCATGGCGTCGGGGTTGGACTGCTCAACCTTGTTGTCCGAGTAGATGTTGCCCCACGAGGGACATTCACCGCTGGCCTTGGTGCATTTGGGATTCACGCTGCGGTCGCAGTACCACTCGTCGAAAACAGAGTGGTACTCCGCGCGCTTGAAGGTGTTTCCCGAGGCCTGGTTGCGGTTGGAGGCATCGCGTATCCGGATCGGCGAGCCGCACAGGTCGTCGAAGGTGTTGCCCGTGATCCGGTTGTCGCTGGCGTGGTGGGCAAGGTAGATCGCGTGCAACGGCGCGCACTGCTGGATATTGCGGATCCGGATGAACGTGTTGTCCGCGATGGTGATGCGGCGGGCGTTGACGAGCCGGATGGCGGCCGTGCTCAGCGGCTTGTCGGGCATGGCGATCTGCCCGATGTCGCGCAGGGTGAGATCGCGCAGGGTGCCGCCGGTGATGTACGCGTCGCGTTTGCTGCGGTTGCCGTCGAGCGAGATGGCGGTCCGGTAGTTGCGTATCTCCAGCCCGCGCACGGTGAATGTCGCGCCGGCCTGCGTCGGCCCCGCCAGCGTGAACCAGGTGTCCGCCTTGCCCGCGCCATCGAAGACGGGTTTGTTGCGGGCGGACTCGGCCGCTGCGACCTCGACGTGCGTGCCGGCGGGAGGCGAGCCGACGCGCGTCGCCTGGCCGCGGTATTCGCCTTCCTCCACCAGGATCCGCACGTGGGCGGCTTTCTCGGCCTTGCCGGTCTGGTAGGCGATGTCCATCGCGCGTTGCAGGGTGGCCAAGGGTGTCCGGGGGGCCAGTCCGTCGGCCTGGTCGGATCCTTTGGGGCTGAGATAGAGCGTGGTGTCCGCCGCCAGGGAGGGCGGCGCCACGGACAGCAATCCCAGGAGCAAAGCTGCGTGTTTCAGGTTCATGGCGGGTGTCTCCCTCAGGTGAATCGCTTGACCGGCACGCTGCGCGACTGCCGGTTCTGGTGTGCGGCCCGGTCGCGGACGAAGCCGCGTATCTGCAACGGGCGGGGCTGGCCGGGTTCCGCCAGGTCAAATGTGGCGTGGGAGGAGGAGGCATACCAACGCACCGCCTCGCGCCCGCCGTCGTTCTCCAGGTAGAAGGCGTATTCCGCGCCGCCCGGGCAGGCTGCGTCCTGCGTATCTGCCTGCACGCTCACCTGTCCGTCCAACTGCCAGGCCCGCAGTTGCAGGGCAGGGGGGGCGGCGGGGCCTGGTGTTGGCGGAGGATGTGCCGCCAGCGAGACAATCTCTCCCACGGTGAGCATGTGGACGGCGGCCATCGCATCTTGCGTCGGGATCTGGCCATTGACGACTGCGCGTGCAGCCCGCGTGGCGTGGAGGGGCTCGAACAGGCCCGTTGCATAGGCCGCCTCGGATTTCTCCAGGAGGTCGAACAGGAGCTGGTCCTTGAACGTGCCTTGCTCGCCGGCAGGCCTCCCGGGCGCGGCGGGCGCATGGTGGCCTGGCTCGCCATACACCCGCAAGTCCCGTAGCCGGGCGCCCAGGTCGGGAGGCCCTCGGCGAAACGGCGAGTCGCTGAACGTTTCGGCGGCGAAGGATTTGCCTGGCGCGTCGAAGGGCAGGCCGGCCAGCGCTGGCCGGGTCGCCAGCAGGATATCCAGGGCCAGCTGCGACCGTGCGCGCTGCCGGGGCGACAGGTGTCGGGCTGCCCGGATCAGGGCCGGGGAAGCCAGCGGGGTGACGAGCAGGGCGTTCAGGTTGCGGAAGGTGCTGCGTCCGAAATGGAACCGGGAACGGAAATGCCGGTAATGGGCCATGAGAGCATCCGGTGCGTCCATGCCCAAGCCCAGCGTGTCCAGCGCCTGCGCCAGCCGTTCCCCGAAGAGCTGGCCGGCGCCCTTGGCGGGAAAGCGCCTGGCCATGTCGCGCGCCAATGACCTGGCGCTGCCTTCGTAATAGTCGCGGTAGCACTCGCCGCAGGCGCCGTGGAATTGCAGGGCGCGCTGCGGCGCGCGGCCGATCGCGGCATACAGGGGATAGTAGATTCCCAGGTTGCCGTACTTCCACAGCGCGTAGGCGTTGTCCGGAGTGGTGCGTTCCAGTGCCGGGCGCTGGTTGCCTATCTTGAACCCGAGGTGTTCTCCCAGGTGCGTGGCCACGGCGTAGTCCGCCGCGTGGCGGGGATTGGACTGGAAGTGGAGCGTGGACAGGTCCAGGCCGGTCGTGGCCAGCAACGCGAGCACGACGCGCGAGTCCAGCCCGCCGGTGATGTCGCAGCGGCTCTCGTGCGGGAAATGCATGAGCAGCGCCCGCGCGCGCGAGGCGGCGTTCGCGGCGTAGTCGGCAAGCGTCTCGGCGTAGTCCTCGCGCGAGACCCGCCCCGCGTTGGACAGGTCACCGCAGGGCAGCAGCGATACCTGGGCGGGATGCGCACGCAGGTCTACCTGCAAGCACCGGTCCGCGGGCAGGACGTGGATTTCCTTGAAGGCCGTGTGGTTGGAGACCAGCTGCCGGGCCACGCTGTGCGTGATGAAGGGCAGGCGCAGCGTGTCGTAGTCGGGCGAAAGGGTGACGTGGTGCGCACGCAGGTGGCGCGCAAGAAGGAGGAACGAGTTGGACACCGCCCAGTCGCCACCGCGATGGTAGTAGTAGAGGGCGTCCTGGCCCAGCGCGTCGGTGCGTGCCAGCATGACGTCCCCACGGTACTGGATCGCGCTGTAGCGGCCTTCTTCGATGTCGCGCAGCGAGTGGTCGACCTGCGCGCTGTAGGCCTCGTAGCCCGCGGCGCCGATGATGATGGCCTCATCCGTGAAGGCCATGCCGGAGAAGCGGTTGCGGCGCTGGGCGGCGTTCCATGACGACGCCACGAAGAAGCCCGCGGTGTCCTCCCGGTTGTCGTTTTCCATGCTTGCCTCTTCTCCTTGCTTCCCGGCGGGGCGCGTGTTGCGCCGTCCTGCGCCTGGTGCGGCCTACAGCGCGGCCAGGATGCGGTCGTATTGTGCTTCGACGTGGCTGATATCGAACGTGCGTTGGATGTGCTGCCGGACCTGGGTTCTCTGCGCGGCGATATCCGGGTCGCGGGCCTGCGCCAGGATCCGGCCGGCCATTTCCTGTACGTCCCGGCATATCCATTGCGAGGGATAGATTTCATCCGCCCCTTCCCAATTGCGCACGATGGGAATTGCGCCCGATGCGGCGCCTTCCGCAACCGCCAGGTGGAAGGACTCGTAGTCGCTGACCGAGAGGATGGCGCCGATCTTCTGGTACCAGGCGCCCATGTCCGTGCCCCAGCCGTCGAAGACGACCGCGTCGCGCAGGCCAGGCGTGTCCGCGATACGCGCCAGCAACTGGGTGTAGTACACGGTCTCGCCCTGCCGGCCCTGCCGGAACCAGGGATATTCCTGGGGACGGCGTCCCTTGATGAACAGGCGGAAGCGGGGGTCGGCATGCCTGACGGCCTCCAGCACGTCCAGCGCCAGGTCCAGCCGTTTCATGCTGGGAACCACGCCGGCGATGCCGAGGTTGAAGCTTGCGTCGGGCGTCTTGGGAAGGTCGAAAGCTGCCGTGTCCACGTAGTTGGGAATCACGACCAGTTTGTCGGCATGCGCCTGCCATTGGAACGTTTCGATGGCCGCGCGCCGCGTCTCCTCGCCGACGAAGATCATGCGCCGCACGTGCGCCATGTTCAGTCTCCGGGGGTGCTCGGTATACAGCTCCTGCCGGTGGAAGCGGATGACCACGGGCTTCTGGCGCTGCGGCTGGGTCGTGTGCCAGACGGCATTGGGCAGGCACCATTCGCAGAACACCACATCGGCGTCATCGTGGGACGTGGCGGAAAGGTGCACATCGTGGTGGGAATGGCCCCACCAGTAGTTGCGCGTGATCTCGTAGCGTGACGCGAGGCGTCCGAGCAGCGTGTCGGCGAACTTGAGGTCATGGCCGGCCACCAGCAGGCGGGGCTTGCCTGGCTTGGGGAGGGGCGCCTCAAGTGCGAGGCTGGTTGGCATGAGCAGCGGGGCAAGATAGTCACGCCGTATCGCGGCAATGGTGTAGCGGCCGGCAACCGCCTTGCAGCGGGCGCCAGCCTCCGCCAGGAGCGACGCATCGCACATGGCGTCCGCCAGGCGTGCCCGGGCCTGCGCCTCGGTGCGTGCGAACAGTGGGTAGTCGTCCCCCAGGACGCCACGCACCACGGGATTGGCGTTGAGCAGGACGGGAAGGCCGCTGATGCCGTATTCCAGGAACTTGGTGGACAGCTCCAGCGTGTGGTCTTCCAGCGCCGCGGGCCGCCAGGCCCAGCCCAGGCTCATGCCGGGCAACTGGCGCAACACCTCGACGCGCGTGCTGCGGCCGTGCCAGACGACGCCGGGCGTCTTCTTCAGGCCCGCCAGGACGTCCGGCTTGAAGAGAGGATCCTCGGGCGGATTGTGGATCTTGTCGCCGAACACGTGCAGCGCCACGTACTTGCCATGCCGCTGCTGGATATCCTTGAACGTGGCCAGCATCTCGCGGCTTGCCCACAGCGGCGCGAACTTGCCCGCATAGCAGATCCGGAACACAGCGTCGGGCCGGGCTGGCTCGCCGGCAGGATTCGTGTCCTGGGTGGGGATCATGGGGGGCAGCAGGTGCAGCTTCCCGCGGCTTTCGGGAAAGATGCTGGTGAAGTAGTCGGCGAACTGCTGCGTCTGGCACAGGACATGGCGGGAAGCCTGGATGATGCCCCGTATTTCCTGCCGGTCCGAGGCGCCCAGCGCATCAGCCTGGTGGGGGATGTCGGTCAGGTAGGTCCAGAGCCTGCCAGCCAGCGCGGGTTCTCGCGCAGCCTGCCTGCACAGCGCGAACCCCCGCAGCACCACCGCCGTGTAGGGCCGGGCGCCTTCGTGGGAACGGATGGCGGCCAGCGCGGCCGGCGGCGACAGGACCTTTTCACCGGTGGGGTCGGGCGGTATGACCTGCACGTTGGGCAGGTCCAGGATCGGGCGGATCACCTCGGTCTTGGTGACGACAGCCTTCAGGAAGAACGATACCTGCACGTTCGGCAGGCCGGCCAGTGCCTCCACCAGCGAGACGGCCCAGATCGCGGAGCCATCGACATAGTTGAGGTTCAGATCGCCATAGACAGCGAGGCGTACGGGGGGGATAGGGGGAATCTTCATGCTTTCGGTGCAGCTTTGTGGCCGGCAACTTTCCAATGGACGTCGTTGAGCACTTCCGCGGCTTTCGTCCAGGTCCGTTCCGCCGTCACCCAGGCCTGCGCCTGGGCGCCCAGGTTGCGGCGCAGCAGGCCATCCTTGATCAGTTCCTTGAGTCTGGCGGCGAGGTCCTTGGGGTTGCCCTTTTCGAACAGGAGGCCGGTATGGCCGTGCTGGACGATCTCGGTCAGCGCCGCCACATCGGAGGCAACCACCGCCTTCTTCATGGCCATGGCCTCGAAGGGCTTGAGGGGGGAGACGATCTCGCAGACCTCGAAAGGCTTGCGGGGGAAGGGGCAGATGTCGATCAGGGAGTAATAGGCAGGGACGTCTTCGAAGGGGATGCGGCCCGTGAGATGGAAATAATCTTCCAGCCGGTACTCGGCCACCATGTCCCTGACCGTGGCCAAGGCGTCGCCATCGCCCACCAGCAGGACATTGAATCGATAGCCTTGCAGCACCAGGTGCCGGCAAGCCTGCACCAGGTCGTCCAGGCCTTCGTAGTACGCGAATGAGCCCACGAAGCCGATCGTGATCGGATACTTGAGGCCAAGGCGAAGCCGCAGCCCCTTGTCTGCCGGACGATCGTTGAACAGCGACACGTCGATCGAGTTTGGGCAAACGGTGATCTGGTCCGCGCGCGCGCCGCTCTTGACCACCTCCTGGCCCAGCCGGTCCGTGATGGGCATGACGTGGTCGGCATGCTGGAACAGCAGGCGCTCGGCTTCGCTGTCCAGCCGGTACTGGTCCGTTTCCTTCCAGTCGTAGCGCGTCGTCTTGGACGCCTTGGTCAGTTCCCACAGGCCGCGCACCTCATAGACGAAGGGCAGGCCCAGGCGCCGGGCGGCCATCAGCGACGGCAGCCCGATGCGCCAGTTCGAGGCGCAGTGGATGACACTGACGCCGTGGCTGAGGGCGACGGCCTCGATGGCGGCGGCGGCCGATTGCAGATAGTCTTCCACCCCCTGCTTGATGATGTCGGGGCCGGACAGACGGCGGTAGATCACCTCGTCGATCTGGTCGTAGGGCAGTGAGGGGTGCTTGGACTTGCCGTCGAAGGGATAGCCGGGGCGGGTGGCGACGATGTATTCCCTGTCGCTGCGCTGCAGCGCGCTCAGCAGGCCGTGCGTACGCGTGGCGTAGCCGTTGCTGTGGTGGGGCAGGCTGAAGTAGGCCACGTACAGGCTCTTGCCGGGATGCACGGTGTGTCGGGGTTGCGCCCGCTCGGGGACGAACGACGTGAGCGTTTCCAGGAGGCTGCGCTGCGACAGGGCCCGGCGATGCCAGATCTCTTCCTGCGGGCTGAGGCACTGGCGTCTTGCGAGCGATCCTGCCAGTTCGGCCACCAGGCGGGACATGCCGTGTTCGGTCGCGAAGCCGGCCAGCCGCTTGGTCCTGGCGACGCTGGGGTCGAGCGAATGAGCCTGCCGCACGGTTTCCTGGCTGCCGGCGTACGACTCCGCCAGGGCCAGCGCGGCGAGATGCTCGTAGGCGTCCGCCCGCGCCTGTGGCAGGGGGAACTGTGCATCGATGACGTGTTGCGCAGCCTGCGCGCCGCCAGCCTGGAACGCTTCACCGATGCGGGCCGACGCGGCATCGTCGAGCAGGAGGTCGCGACCCAGGGCATGCAGCGTGAGCGTGCCGGCCACCGTGGCAGCATTGCTCTTGTCCCAGCGCCGGATATGCACGCCCAGCAGCTTGCTGTGGCGGGGGATCTTGAACAGGACGCTGAATTGGGTGCTGCCCTTGGCCGGCCGCAGGTACAGGTAGAGGCCGATGCTGGGAGAGTGCGACAGGCCGCAGGCGACCTTCAGGGCATCGGGGTCCAGTGGCGATTCCATGTCGAACCGCAGCAACGCGGGGGCCTTGGTGCCCGCCTCGTCGCAGAAGATGTGGCCGCTCAGGCTATAGGAGGCGCCATCCTCCCAGGGGAAGTGCAGGGGCGTGCCCTTGTCGTCCAGTGCGATGCGGTCGTTGCCGGCCTTCTTGCCCTGCACCGGCACGGGGATGGCCGGGCACCCTTGGTACGGCGGCGCGGAGGGACCGGGGTCGGCCGGGGGCAGGGGGGGAAAGCCCGTCGCGAGTGGGCCGCCCGGTGGCGGAGCATCCGCCGCGTCGGGGGGCGGCGTGGACGGCGCGGCCGCGACTGGCGGCGCGGCGAGTGTGGCCGCGCGCGCCTGCCGTGCTTGGGCCGCGGCGCGTGCGATGCGCTTGGCCTTCGTCTGTTCCGAGGCTTTGCTGAGCAGCTTGGCGGGAACAGTCTTGAGCAGCGCATAGGCCTCTTCGACGTCCCCGTGGTCATAGAGGAGGAAGGCAAGCCACTTCTGCCGTGTGGGCGTCTGGTAGCAGGCATGCGCACGGCGCGCGAGCACCAGCGCCTCGGCGGGCGATGCCTCGGCCAGGCTTCGGGCGGCCTGCGTGAGGACGACAGCTTGGTCGGCCGCGCTCAGGCCGCTTTGCTCGAGCCTTGCCATCGCTTCCTTGCTGCCCAGCAGGGCATGCGCACGCAGGTAGCTTGCCGTGCGCGATTCATCGCTGTCGCCCTCGATCCGTAAGGGCTCCGCTGCGACGGGCATGGGCGCCTGAAGGGGCGCGTGCGCCGGGGCGGCGTCGGCCTGCCGGGGCGCTGGCGTGCTGGCTTGCGCTGCGGCTAGCGGTTCGTCCGTGGCGGGAGGAGGGGCGGATGCCGCCCTGCCTTGCGCCGGACGCGATGCCAGCGGCGTGAGCAGCACGAATGGCCACATCACGGGCAGCGCGGCGTCGTGGCGCCATGCCTGCATGGTGAAGTCCAACCGGGTCGCGCCTGGGGGCGCCGTGAAGAATTCGGCGACCAGGCCGTCGCTGAGCGAGTCTGCGTTGACATAGCGGTAAAGGCCGGCGCGGTCGGAATGGGAGAACCCGGTGCGGCGGCCGGGGATGGCGTCGCCTTGCGCGTCGAAGAAGGCGAAGCGCCCAACGATGCTGTCAGGCAGGCACGCCGCGTAGTGCTCCATCCGCAGCGATATCACGTACTGGCGTCCTGCCACCACAGGCATCGACGCCCAATTGCTGCGCCGCGTGATGGGGATGGGCGTGGCATCGCCTTGCGGCACGCGCAGGTCCTCTTGCGCCTTGGCGAGGTCCGCGTGGCGCGCGGCGGGTGTCGTGCGCACCGCCATGGCCGGACGCGCCCATACCTGGACGTCTACCCGCTTGGAAACGAAGGCGGAGCCCGCCCGGCCTTGCGGCCAGTGGAGCTGGATCTCGATATAGCGGGCGGCCTCGGGCGCGTGGAACCCGCGTCCGAAGCCGTGCGGCAGTTTCTCGGCGCCTGCCGCCGGGTAGCAATGCAGGCCATGCTTGGCGTTGTATGAAAGATCGTCCGTTTCCTGGTACTGCAGTGGGGTCGCCTCCGCGTCCAGGAACCGTACGCGCAGCATCGCCGCGCGTGCATCGGCCAGCTTGCGGCCCGCCAGTCGCCCCGAGACATGGCAAAAGGCATGGGCAGGCACTTCGAAGCGGGTCCACGCCGAGGTCTCGCTCAGCGGAACGAAAGGCGAGACCTCGAGCGTGTCCGCGTTGGGAACGTGCGGCGTCGCCGAGGCGACGAGCCTGAGTTCGAAGGGCGAATCGCCTTTGGAGCGTCGCAGGAGCCGGGACAACAGGGGGATATGCATCGGTCAATCAGCGAGAAAATGGTGCGCCGCATGGCGGGTGGCTGCCGGGGAAAGGCTGGCTCGGGAGGCGTCCGTCATGCCGACGGCGGGTGAGATGGCGACGCGAATCGTCGCAGAGGCCGTGGGCCGGCTTGTGGTGCCGACCCATCGCGTCAGCACCAGGCACACCTCGATATGGCAGGCGCCGGGCGGCGAGATGAAGGAACGGTGGAAGGCATGGCGGCAGCCGAGCCGGGTGGCGGGGAAGAATGCTTCTTCGTCTGGCCGGCCTCCGCCCGCGGCGGCGCGCGAGGGAATCCTCTCCAGTCGCGCGTTCAGGAAGCGGATGCTGCCGCGCACGGCGCACAGGTCGCCGTCACCCAGGTCGATGGTGCCGTCCAGGCGGCAGGTCGAGCCCGGCTGGACGGCCGCGCGCAGCCAACGCGGCCACCGTGAGACGGGCAGCATCCGCGGGGCGGGGCCGGCCGTGGCCTGCCGCTCGAGGCCATCGCGGCCATCGGACGGCCCTTGCCGCGCGACCAGCGCCAGCGGGGCGCGGCCGCCGCCGAGGCGTGCCAGGATGAACGGAAGGGGCATGAAGGCCGGCTCGTCTGAGTGATCCCTCAACCGCCCTTCTGCGCCAGCAGGATGTCGACGATCTGCTTGCTCGCCGTGCCGTCGCCATAGGGGTTGTGCGCAAACGCCATCTTGTTGTATTGCACCTCGTCGTCCAACAGGGTCTGGACGCCCTGGACGATGTCCCGGGTCTCTGTGCCCACCATGCGCACCGTCCCCGCCTCGACGGCCTCGGGACGTTCGGTGTTGTCGCGCATGACCAGCACCGGCTTTCCGATGGAGGGGGCTTCCTCCTGGATGCCGCCGGAGTCGGTCAGGATCAGGGTGCTGTGGATCATCAACCAGACGAACGGCAGGTATTCCTGCGGTTCGATCAGGTGCACATTGTCGATGTCGGTCAGGATGCGCTGCACGGGCTCGCGCACGTTGGGGTTGAGGTGCACCGGATAGACGAAGCGCACGTCCGGATTGCGGCGCGCGAGGTCCGCGATGGCCTGGCAAATGTTCTCGAAGCCGCGTCCGAAATTCTCGCGCCGGTGGCCGGTGATCAGGACCATGCGCATGCCTTCACCCAGGAAGGGGAACCGTTGGGCGAGTTCCTGGCTCAGGCTTGGGGTCGACTCGATCTGGTGCTTGACCTTGGCCAGGGCGTCGATGACGGTATTGCCGGTGACGAACACGCGCGACTCGGGGATGCCCTGCTCCAGCAGGTTGGCGGCCGACTGCCGGGTGGGCGCGAAGTGCAGCGAAGTCAGTACGGAGGTCAGTTGGCGGTTGGCCTCTTCAGGCCAGGGCGACCAGATGTCGTGCGTGCGCAGGCCAGCCTCGACGTGGCCCACGGGCACCTTGGCATAGAACGCCGCCAGTGCGGCGGTCAGCGTGGTGGACGTGTCGCCGTGGACCAGGACGTAATCGGGAGAGAATTCCTCCAGAACCGCCTGCATGCGGGTCAGTATGTTGGCGGTGATGTCGTACAGGTTCTGCCCCGGCTTCATGATGTCGAGGTCATAGTCGGGCTGGAGCTGGAATAGTTCGAGCACCTGGTCGAGCATCTGGCGGTGTTGCGCGGTCACGCACACCTTGGCATTGAAGTCGGGATGATCCCGCAGCGCCTGGGCCAGGGGGGCCATCTTGATGGCTTCGGGTCGGGTGCCAAATATGGTCAGAATCTTCATGTTGCTGTGCAGGAAAAGGGTCGGAGAGGCGGAGACATTCAGTCCTTGTGGTCGCGGATCGTCGCGACGGTGAAACGGGCGATCCCGTAGAGCATCGACAAACCCACCAGCAGCGTGAACAGGCCATAGGCCACGCGCGGGTACAGGGCTTCGTCAGGCTGGGTGGGCTGGGTGATCACGGCAAGGGTCTTGAGCTTTCTCACGCCCTCTATGCGGGCGCTTTCCGCGCCGGCCACGGCCATCTTGTAGGCTTCCTCGGCGATGCGCGCCTGCAGGGCAAGGCTTTCGTAGCGGGACGCGATCTGGTTGAGCTGGTCGCGGTCGCCGCTGACGGCGACCAGCCGCTGCCGCTCTTTCTCTATCTGGCGTTCCAGCGCGGTGATCTGGGTATTCAGGTTCTGCACCGGTGCGGCGCGCGGGCCGTAGCTTTGCTGCAGGGCATAGAGTTCCGCCTGGCGTTGCGCCAGTTCGCCCTCCAGGTTTGCCATCAAGGCGGACCTGGACGCGCCGGTGTTGAGCGGATCGAGAAAGCCATGCTCGTTCTGGAAGCGGACCAGCACCTGCTTGCTTTCCTCATAGTGCTGCTGGGCAGCGGCCCGCTCCTGCTGCGCGAACTTGAGCTGCTCACGCGCGATCTGGTGCGAGATGTCGTTGACGAACGCTTCGCTCTTCTTGAGGATCTCGTGATTGATGGCCTGCGCGAACGCTGCATCGAAGCCCTGCACCGAGATCAGGAGCAGGCCCACCTGGTCGTCGTAGTGGGCCGAGACCCGCGAGCGGTAGTACGCCAGCAGATCGGCCTGCGTGCTGTGCGCGGGAAGGTGATAGGGCCAGTCGAGAGTGTGCTGCTCATAGTGCTTGCGCAGGTCGAGTTTTTCCTGGAGATGCGTCAGCATGTCCATCGACAGGATGTAGCGCTGCAGGTAGAGCGTGTCCTCCGTCGACGCCGGGTTGATGCCCGCCAGCATGGTCATGAGGCCGGTGGCGCCGGCGGTCGTTTCGCGCGCCTGGCGCACGACGACCGTGGACTCGCTCACGTAGCGATCCGCGGCGATGAAGGTGTAGTACATCGCCGCAAGCAGCATGGGGAGGCCGACGATGGCCAGCGCCAGGCGGCGCGGCGTAAGCAGGTCAAGGTACCGGTCTGAGGTCTTCATTGGCTGACGGCTAGAGTTTCATGTAGGTTTCGATGCCGGTCTTGACGTCGTCGAAGAGCGTGACTTCGCCTTTCTGGACCAGCAGCACCACGTTGCAGAGCCGCTCGACCTCGTTCATGTTGTGGGTGACGAGGATGACCTTCGAGCGCTCGACGCGCTCGGCGAAGGCATCGGCGGCCTTGCGCCGGAAGCTGGCGTCGCCCACCGACATCACTTCGTCGATCAGGTAGTAGTCGAAGTCGAAGGCCATGCTCAGGCCGAACGAGAGGCGCGAGCGCATGCCCGACGAATAGGTGTTGACGGGCTCGTCGAAGGACGTGCCGATGGCGGCGAAGTCCTCGACGAACTCGACCTTGCGGCGCATCTCGGCGCCGGATTGTCCGTAGACCCGGCAGACGAACTTGACGTTGTCGCGCCCGCTCATGCTGCCCTGGAAGCTGCCGCTCAGGCCGACGGGCCATGAGATGGAGGAGCCGTCGGTGCGCACGCGGCCGGAGTCCGGCTGGTCCATGCCGCCGATGAGCCGCATGAGCGTGCTCTTGCCCGCGCCGTTGGGACCGATCAGCCCGATGCTCTTGCCGGGCGGAACGGTCAGGCTGAGGTCGCGGAAGACATAGCGGCGCCCCCGCGGGGTGCGATAGGACTTGGTGACGTTTTCCAGCGCGATCATAGGGCGGTCATGCGCCGGCGCAGCGCCCGGTAGAGCGCTAGCGATGCGAAGGCGAACACGAGGGTGATGCTTGCCACGTAGCTCGCGGAGATGCCCTGCATCTTGGGATAGAAGGGAAAGAACGCGCCGCGGATCAGTTCCAGCAAGTGCACGAACGGATTCCAGAGCATGATGGCGCGCGTGTCGGGCGGGAAATGCCAGGGCGGCAGGATGACGCCCGACAGGAAATAGAGCGGCAGGAAGACCAGCCGGATGGCCAGCTTGGCCTCGGGCAGCGCATAGGCCAGCGCCGCGAGCAGGCCGCCCAGCGAGAAACCGAAGGCCAGGCCCAGCGCGATGAAGCCCAGCCATTCCAGCGGCCTGGCCAGTTCGATGTCGAAACCCAGCCAGAGCATGCCTGCCAGGATCAGCGTGAAGACCGTCGCCGACAGCACGGTCTCCACGATGGTCCGGGCAATGAAGGTGTCCATCAACGTGACCTGCCGATAGGCGAACAGTCCCTTGTTGGCGCTGGCGCCTTCCATCATGCGCAGGGCTGTGTTCTTGATGAGCAGGAAGGGCGCGACGCCCACCAGCATGAACACGGGATAGTCGAAGCCGGGCAGCGCCCGGTTGCGCAGCAGCGACATCACCAGGATCATCCCCAGCACATGCGCCAGGGGCTCGGCGAGCACCCAGACCACGCCCAGCCGGTTGCGGCCGAAGCGGCCAAGCATCTCGCGCAGCGCGAGCGCATAGATCACCGAGCGCATGATGCGCAACGAAGACCGTTTTCGCATGGTGGCGCTCCGGCTCAGGCGGGATCAAGACTGCCGGCGCGGACGCCGGCAGTCTTGATGGCGATGAAACCGAGCGGCTTCAAGCAGCGCGAGCCGTCGTTGCCGCCGCTTCGTTCTGCGCTTCTTCGAAGCCTGCGGAGATGGCGATGGCCTTGCTGTCGACCACGCCCACCGCGTCCACCACGATCTGCGCGTCGCGCAGCACGGCGCGCAGACCCTGGAAGGGGGTGTGGGCGACCAGAACCGCCACCACGTCGGCTTGCGCGATGGCCTCTTCCAGCGATACCAACCGTGCGCCCGACAGCGAGGCGGGAAGCGCCTCGACGTTGGGCTCGACCACCAGGAACTGGCCGCGATGCTTGGCGACGATCTCGGTCGCGATATGCAGCGCCGGGCTTTCACGCAGGTCGTCGATGTCGGGCTTGAACGCCAGGCCCAGCAACGCGATCTTGACGTCTTCTTCCTTCTTGCCCTGCAGGCGCGCCAGCGCGCTGGCGCCCTGGATCTCCTCGACGACCCAGTGCGGCTTGCTGTCGTTGACGGTGCGCGCGGTCTGCACCAGGCGGGCCTGCTGCGGCGTCTTGCTGACGATGAACCACGGGTCGACGGCGATGCAGTGGCCGCCTACGCCTGCGCCCGGGCGCAGGATGCTGACGCGGGGGTGGTGGTTGGCCAGGTCGATCAGTTCCCACACGTTGATGTCGAGCTTGTCGCAGATGAGCGAGAGTTCATTGGCGAAGGCGATGTTGACGTCGCGGAACGCGTTCTCGGTCAGCTTGGACATTTCGGCGGTGCGGGCATCGGTCACGAGCAGCTTGCCGCGCACGAAGATGCGGTAGACCTGGCACGCCCGGTTCGAGCTTTCCTGCGTGAGGCCGCCGATGATGCGGTCGTTCTCGACCAGCTCGCGGACCACCTGGCCGGGCAGCACGCGCTCGGGGCAATAGGCGACATGGACGTCGATCTCGCCGTCGCCCGTGTCCTTGGTCGGGAAGCGCAGGTCAGGGCGGGCTTCTGCCAGCCACTGGACCATCTGCTCGGTGGCGCCCACGGGCGAGGTCGACTCGAGGATCACGATGTTGCCGCGCGCGAGCTGGGGGGCGATCGCCTTGGCGGCGGCCTCGATATAGCTCAGGTCGGGTTCGTGGTTCTCGCGGAAGGGGGTCGGCACCGCGATCAGGTAGGCGTCGGCCGGCTCGGGCTGGGTGGTGGCCCGCAGATAGCCCCCATCCACGGCTTCCTTCACGACCTTGTCGAGCTCGGGCTCGACGATATGGATGCGGCCCTGGTTGATGGTGTCGACGGCGTGCTGGTTGATATCCACCCCGATGACCTGGACCTGGCGCGATGCGAACAGTGCGGCCGTGGGCAGCCCGATATAGCCCAGACCGATGACCGAAACTCGCTTGATACTCTGAGAAGACATGAAAACCTCTTCGTATGGCAACAGATTGACCTGCCAGCGCGCGAAACAAAAACGCGCACGGCTCCGTGTGTCCGCGGGATTTGCCGGGACACCCTCTTTGGCGGGCTGAATACCTCTTGGAATTGAATGGCGAGGGCTGGTATGCCTCTCTCGTCGCTGGTACCGGCGACTATTTGTCAAGCGCCGGATCCAACGGGGCAACGATTATGTTGCCGACAAGATTCTGCCCCGCTTCGTGGTCGAGAATTATTTACACGAAGGAGAAGATGATTATTTGTGTAACGCCTGGAATGGCTGCGCAGTGGTGTGCAGGGATAATAAAATCGTGCTCAGTCGCACGGTTTCCAATTGGCGCCGCGCTCCCATCTTTGCGGGGGGGATAATGGGCTGGCAGCCAGGATTGCACGATCAGTGATATTGACCAGCACGATTCCGGCGTCTTCCTGCATTTTTTTTATGGTTCCGCGCGCGATTTGTCCTGGCCAGGCTCCCGGCGTGGTCACCGAGCAGACCTGCTGCCCGATGGTGAAATTCGTGCCGTCGCGTGCGGCGCGTGCCCGTTGGACCATGGCGCCTGAAGGGGTTTCCAGGGACATGCCTGGTTGCCAGTCTGCGCGATAGCTATCGCCTGACGGGGCGAATGTGTATTTCCCGGCACCGGCGTATTCGTCCTGGCGCCAGTGCCCCTGGTAGCGGTCGCCGGCCCAGGGGGACGCCTTGCCGAACCAGTACGTGCCTTCGCCATCGCGCTTGCCGCCCCGCCACTGGCCCGCGTAGATGTCGCCGTTGCCATAGTGCTGGATGCCGCGGCCTTCGCGCAGGCCGTCGCGGAACTCGCCCTGGTAGCGGCCTTCGGTGCCCGAGGCCAGGCCTTGGCCGTGCGCGGCCCCGGCCACGCAGGCGCCTGCATAGCGCTCGGAGAGGCCCGGTTCCCGGACGATGCAGCCCGGCTGCCCGGCAAGGGCGGAGGAAAGCGGAAAGAGGCAGGCGCCGGCCAGCGCCAGGCGCCTGGCGGCGCGTCTTGGAAACATCATGGCAGTCCTCCGGGCGGCAGGTCGGCGAACTCGCCGAGGTCATCCTCGCGGGCGGGCGTACGCAGCACGCTGCGCAGCGTCCGGGCGAGGTCGGCGGGCTGGTCGAGCATTTGGGCCGCGTCGCCGGGCCAGCGCGAGAATTGGAACGCGGCCTGCGACACCGACCCGGCGCCGCCCAGCAGCAGCGAGAGCGGCACGCGCATGAAGAAGCCGTGATTGGCGTCACGGCCGTAGGCATCGCGGTCCTGGCTGCGGGCATACCAGGCGCCCACTTCCACCCCCGCGGGCAGGGTATAGGCGATTTCGGCGCGTGCGCCGAGGTCGCCGGCCAGGAAACGTCCGGCGCGCGCGGTCAGGGTCAGCCTTTCGGCCCAGGCGGGCCGGTAGTGGGCCGACAGCAGCGCGGTGTTATGGCTCGCGGATTCGAATCCCAGGCCGGCGCGTTCACGCAGCCGTACCCGGTCGGCGGCCACGTCGAAGGTCCAGTTGCGGCTGGGCGAGACGTAAAGCGCCTGGGCGCCGATGCCGCCATACATGGCTTCGTACCAGCCGGCCGATGCGCGGAAGTACCAGCGCGGGCCGGCCTGCCAGTAGCGGTGGATCAGCGCGCTGTCCACCCGCGCGCGCGGCGAACCGTAGTCGGCCAGCCCGGACCTGACCCGCGCCAGTCCCGCCGTTGCCGTGTCGCCGCGGCGGGGCAGGTCCTGCACGGCCGACAGGCCCAG
This sequence comes from Orrella dioscoreae, assembly GCF_900089455.2. Taxonomy (NCBI): domain Bacteria; kingdom Pseudomonadati; phylum Pseudomonadota; class Betaproteobacteria; order Burkholderiales; family Alcaligenaceae; genus Orrella; species Orrella dioscoreae. The sequence goes on along the minus strand of NZ_LT907988.1, from coordinate 4,025,799 downwards.
TGCCCCCTGCAGCCACCACCCCGGGGCGATCCGGAGTTGGCCGGCCAGCTTCAAGCCGGCGTCGTAGCCCCGGCCGCCGCCGGGCGCGCCCTGGTACAGCGAGGCGTAGGGCTGCAGCCAGACGCCGCCGCCGTGCGCGCCGAACCAGGCCGCCTCGCGCGCGGAACGGATGGATTCGCGTGGTTGCCGGGCTGCCTGGGCGCGCGCGGCGGGCATGTCGGCATATTGGCCGGTGGCCCGGTCGAGATAATCCGGCTCCGGCAATGCCTGCGCTTTCTGGCTATTGTTGTGCGCAATATGGATGGTTTTCGCCAGCGCCGCATCGGTGCTGTCCCCGGAAAAGTACCGGCGCAATTCGGGCAGATTGTCGTAGCGATAGCTGGGACCCGCCATATCCTGGATATCCAGGCGTATTTCCAGCGTCCGCGTGGACAGCGGCAGATAAGCCAGCACGATGCGCGAGGCCCGCGACAGCGCCCGCAAGGGCGAACGGCGCCAGGTGTCGGACAGGTGCAGCGCGACGCCTCCCGGAAGCGGCGCCAGGGCCACGTTGGCGAAACCGTCGTTATGCAGCGCATGCAGCAGCCGGGCACGCGCGGCGGTGTCCTGCTCCCAGGCCGCGGCGCCAGGAAGCGCAAGGCTTTCGGCCCAGCGCCCGCCGGGCAGGGGGCCACGGTCGTCGACCCATTCGGGCGTCAGGGCGTAGGGGGCGGCATTGTGGGTGATCTGGGCCTGGGCGCCGCCGCTGGCGCATGCGCCGGCAAGCAGCAAGGTGGCCACGAGCCGAACGCGCGGCGCGCGCATGGCCCAGGCGGCGGCCTGCCTGGGCCGCGGACCGGACAGGGCGAGGCTGGGAATATTCATGCGGATCGAAACGACGCGTGCGGCTGATGCGGGAGGGTATTTTTCGGCAGCACAGTTTATTATCTATTTGCGCCAAAGGAGCGTTATCCTGCTGCTGAAATGGTGGCGGATCTGTTTTTGTGCACGATTATGATGCCGGCATGGGAAAAACAGGAAATTACGGCACGGGGCATTATCAGAGGTTTTGTTTGTGACAAAAAAACAGTTTGGTGCGTTGCGTATCGGCTTGGTGTCGGATGCGTTGACCGCTGCGTGCCTGGCGCCTGAATGCTGCGTCGTGCAGCTCACACCCTTCAATTACCCCTACGTCCTGCGATTCTGGAAGCCGGATCTGATCCTGGTGGAGTCCGCCTGGGAAGGGCGGCGCGGCGCCTGGCGCTATCGCATCGCGGCCTATCCGGACCATCCGCGGCGCAACAACAATGCGTTGCGGGGCCTGGTCCGGCTGGCGCGCGAGCAGGGCATTCCCACTGCCTTCTGGAACAAGGAAGATGGCACGCATTTCGAGCGTTTCATCGATAGCGCCTCGTTGTTCGAGCACGTGTTCACCGTCGATGCAAACAGCATTCCCCGCTATCGCGCGGTGCTGGGCGACGACCGGACGGTGCAGGCATTGATGTTCGCGGTCCAGCCGCGCATCCACGCCTTCCAGGGCTTCGACTTCCGGTATCGGCGCGCGGCCTTCGTCGGCAGCTACAGCCGGCATCTCCATGGCGCAAGGCGGGCACGCCAGGACATGCTCTTCGCGGCGGCCTCGGGCATCGGCCTGACCCTGTTCGACCGCAACTCGGCCCGGCGCTCGCCCAACTACCGGGTGCCGCCCCAGCCCCACCTCGAGGTGCTTGCGCGCGTGCCTTATTCCCGCACGGCGGACATCTATCGCCACTACGTGGCCTCGCTCAACGTCAACACGGTCGAGGATTCGGACACCATGTTCTCGCGGCGGCTCGTGGAAATACTGGGCTGCGCGGGCATTGCCGTGACGACGCCGGCGCGCTCCGTCGAGCGGCTGTTCGCGCCGTATTGCCACGTGGTCGAGACGCCCGGCGAGGCGCGCGAACTGTACGATCGGCTGGCGCTGGGCCCCGCGCCCGACGACCTTGCGCGGGCGCGCGAGGGGGCGGACTACGTGCAGCGCGAGCACACCTGGTCGCACCGCCTGGCGCAGCTCTTGGCGGCATGCGGCCTTAGATGAGCGAGCTGCCGATCTACGCGGTCTCGCTGCGTGACCATGGACTGTGGCGCCGCCGCGAGCTGGCGGTTCTCCTGCGGGCCCGTATCGTGCCGGCCTGGCGCGCGCCCGCCGGCGCCAGCGCCTGGCTGGGCTGGGGCAGCAAGGCCAGCGGACAGCGGGCGCAATGCCTGGCGCGGCGGGATGGCCTGGCTTGCCTGCGGCTGGAAGATGGGTTCCTGCGCGGCCTGGCCCCGGGCCGGGACAGCATGGCGCTTTCGATGGTGGTCGACGACACGGGGATCTATTACGACGCTTCCCGTCCTTCGGCGCTGGAAGCCCTGGTGCGCCGTCCGCTGGGCGAGGACGAGATGCGCCGCGCGCACCTGCTGCGCCGCGCCTGGTGCGCGGGACGGGTCTCCAAATACAACCATGCTCGGGATTTCGCCGGCACGCTGGCGCCCGGCGCCGTGCTCGTGGTGGACCAGACACGCGGCGATGCCTCCATCGCCGGCGGCCTGGCCGACGCGCAAAGCTTCGCGCGCATGTTGCAGGCGGCCTGTGAGGAGAACCCCGGCAAGCAGGTCCTGCTCAAGCTGCATCCCGAGGTGGTGGCCGGCCACAAGCAGGGACATTTCGACCTGCACAGCCTGCCCGCGCAGGTTCGCGTGCTGGCCGACGAACTGCATCCGGTGGGCCTGCTGGCCCAGGTGGAGGCCGTGTACGTGGTGACTTCGCAACTGGGCTTCGAGGCGCTGTTGTGGGGCAAGCGCGTGCGGACGTTCGGCATGCCGTTCTATGCTGGCTGGGGCCTGACCGAGGATGCGCTGGCGGCCCCGTCCCGCCGCGGCCGGGTTGGCCTGGCGCAGCTCGTGCATGCCGCGCTGGTGAGCTATCCCAGGTATGTGGATCCCCACACCGGTCAGCCCACGGGACCCGAGGAGACGCTGGCGTGGATCGCATTGCAGCGGCGCATGCGCCAGCGCTTCCCGGCCGTCGTCCATGCCTGCGGCTTCCCTCGCCGCAAGCGCGCCTATGTCCGCGATTTCCTGGCGGGCAGCACGCCCCGCTTCATCGATCATCCCCGCGATGCGCCGCCGGAGGCTGCGCTGGCCGTCTGGGGGCATCGGCTGGAACAGGGCGGCATCACGCTGCCGGCCCGCCCGGGCCCGGTACTGCGGCTGGAGGACGGCTTCCTGCGGTCGGTGGGATTGGGCGCCGCCCTGGTGCGGCCGCTGTCCTGGGTCGTCGACGACCAGGGCATCTATTACGATGCGCGCTCGCCTTCGCGGCTGGAAACCCTGCTGCGCGAGCACGACTTCGACGACGCCTTGCGGGCGAGGGCGGCGGACCTGCGCACGCGCCTTTGCCGTGACGGGGTCACGAAATACAACGTCGGCGCGGGCGAATGGCGCCGGCCGGCGGGCAAGGACCGGGTGGTCCTGGTGACGGGTCAAGTGGAAAGCGATGCCTCCATTCGCCATGGCGCCAGCGGCGTCACACGCAATATCGACTTGCTGCGCGCCGTGCGGGCAGCCTGCCCGGATGCGCACGTGGTCTACAAGCCGCATCCCGACGTGCTGGCGCGGCTTCGGCGCGCGGGCCTGGGCGAGGACGCCGCGCACCGCGACTGCGACGAGGTCCTGGGCGACGTGCCGTTTTCGCGCGTGCTCGGACAGGTCGACGAAGTGCACGTGCTCACCTCGCTTGCCGGTTTCGAGGCGTTGCTGCGCGGCCGCAAGGTCGTGACCTATGGCCAGCCGTTCTATGCGGGCTGGGGGCTCACACAGGATCTCGGGCTCGAGGCGGCCACGCTGCAAAGGCGAGGCCGCCAGTTGTCGCTGGATGAACTGGTCGCGGGGACGCTGCTGCTGTACCCCGTCTACGTCAGCGCCCGCACACGCCACTATTGCGAGGCAGAGCGCATCGTGGACGAGCTGCGCGAGGATGGCGAGCGCGGCGTGCGCCCCGGTTGGTGGCGCCGGATGGCCGCCCGTCTGGGAGCGCGCCCTTGACGCAGACCTTCCTGTTCCTCCAGGGCGTGTGCTCGCCATTCTTCGCCAGGCTGGCCGACGCGCTGGCGCAGCACGGCCACGATGTCGTGCGCATGAACTTCAACGCGGGCGATGCCTGGGCCTGGCGGGGGCGGGCGGGTTGGACCTACGACGGCCCCCTGCTGGGATTGAAAAGGCATGCGCGCGAGAAGCTTGCAGAGTACGGCGTGAGCGATGTCGTGCTGTTCGGCGACCAGCGGCCGGTCCACATGCCGGTGGTGCGGGCCGCGCGCGAGGCCGGCCTGCGTATCCATGTGTTCGAGGAGGGCTATTTCCGCCCCTCGTGGATCACGCTCGAGCGTGGCGGCGTCAACGGGAACTCACTGCTGCCCCGGTCGCCGGACTGGTACCGCGAGGTGGGCGCGTCCCTGCCGGACTATGGCAATGGCACGCCCTTTGCCGCGCCGATGTGGCGGCGCGCGTGGTACGACGTCTGCTACCACTTGGCGGGCGCGGCCAATCCCTTATTCGTGCCGTGCTATCGGGGCCACGCCCTGCACAGCGCGCCGCGCGAGTATGCCGGCTACCTGTGGCGCATGCAGCGCGTGTGGCGCCGCCAGGCGCGCGACGCCGAGACCGCGCATGCGCTGGTGACGCGTCGCATCCCGTTCTTCCTGCTGCCGCTGCAGCTCGATACCGATGCGCAGATCCGCTTCCATTCGCGCTATGCCGACATGGGCGAGGTCCTGCGCGAGGTGCTGGATTCCTTTGCGCGCCACGCGCCGCCGGCCGCCCATCTGCTGGTCAAGAACCATCCGCTGGACTATGGCGTGCACGACCGTGAGGCGCTCCTGCGCCAGGCCGGCGAGGCGCTCGGCGTGGCCCACCGGCTGCATTTCATCGAAAGCGGCCACCTTCCCACGCTGCTGTCGCATGCCCGCGGCGTGGTGACGGTCAACAGCACCGTGGGTGGCTCCGCGCTCGTCCACCGCTGCCCGCTGGCCGTGCTGGGGCGCGCCATCTATGACATGCCGGGACTGAGCCACCAGGGCGGGCTCGAGACGTTCTGGGCGCGGCCCGCCCGGCCGGATGCCGAGCTGTTTCGGCTGTTCCGCAATACCGTGATCCATACCACCCAGGTCAATGGCGGCTTCTACAGCAGGGAGGGTATCGGCCTGGCCCTGGCCGGCACCGTGTCCCGCCTGGAGGCACGCGCCTCCGAACTGGAAAGGCTGCTGGACGCCTGCCCGCCAAAGGAGACGCCATGAACCCCCGCCGCCAGGCTGCGCGCCTGCCGTTGCGCGCCCCCACCCGCGTGCTGATCACGGGGGCCAGCGGCGAGATCGGCGGGGCCCTTGCGCTGGCCTATGCCGCGCCCGGCGTCACCTTGGTCCTGCACGGGCGGCGCGGGGAACGTTTGGCGGCATTGGCTGCCGACTGCCGCGCGCGCGGCGCGCAGGTGCTTGCCTGCGAGGCGGACCTGGCCGATCTCGATGGCTGGCGCCAGACGCTGACCGGGCTGTGCACCCCGGTCGCGCCCGATCTGGTGGTGGTCGCGGCGGGCATCAACATCAGCGTACCGCCGGGCGCCTGCAGCGAAGGCTGGGAGAAAATGCGCCACCTGCTGGACGTGAACGTGCTGGCGGCGATCGCCACCGTGGAGGTAGCGGCCCGGGCCATGTGCGCGCGCGGACAGGGGCAGATCGCGCTGGTGAGTTCGCTGGCGGCTTTCCGGGGCCTGCCGCGGGTGCCGGCCTATTCCGCCAGCAAGGCCGCGCTCAAGGCCTATGGCGAAGCCATGCGCGACGTGCTGGCGCCCAAGGGCGTTTCGCTCAGCGTGGTGATGCCGGGCTACGTGGTATCGCCGATGTGCGCGGCGATGCCCGGGCCCAAGCCTTTCCTCTGGGATGCGCCGCGTGCCGCGCGCGCCATCCGGCGCGGCCTGCGCGCCAATCGCGCGCGCATCGTGTTCCCGTTCTGGCTGGGCTGGGGCACCTGGCTGCTGGGCGCGGCGCCGCCCTGGCTGGCCTCGCGCATCCTGCGATGGTTGGGCTATGGCGCCTGAGGCCGGCGCATCGCTGCTGGCGGCGTGGGCCACGGGCGGCGCGCTGTCCTTCGTCGTGGAGGCGGGCGCCCTGCCGCGCCCGCGCGCGCCCTGGCGCAGGCCTGTCCACGCGCTGGCCGTGCACCTGTCGGTATGGACGGCCGCGTACGCGACGCTGCTGGCCCTGCTGGCGCGGCCCTGGTTCGCCGCCGCGTTGGCGCTCGCCGCATTGCTGGTGGTCGTGCTGGTGGGCCGGGCGAAGTTCGACGCCTTGCGCGAGCCCTTCGTGTGCCAGGACTTCGAGTATTTCACCGATGCCTTGCGGCATCCGCGGCTGTACCTGCCGTTCCTGGGATGGTGGCGCCTGTTGGGGGCGCTGCTGGCTTGCGCGGGGGCGTTCTGGGCCGGCCTGGTGTTGGAGCCGCCCCATTTCGATGGCGGGGCATCCGCGCGCGCCTCGGCTGTCCTGGGCTGCTTCGCGGTGGGGGTGGGGGCGCTGTGCGCCGCCCGTGCCGCAAGTGCCCGCCTGGATACGTCGTGGGTGGCGCAGCGGGATGTGCGCGCCTGGGGACTGGTCGCCTCGCTCTGGCGCTATGGCAGCCAGGCGCGGCAACTGCCCGCGCTGGCGCCGCCCTTTGCAGGCCTGCCGCTGCACCTGCCCGCTCGCGCCGAGGCCCTGCCGGACCTCGTGACGGTGCAGAGCGAATCGTTTTTCGATGCCCGGGAAAGCTACGCCTGCCTGCGGGCCGACCTGCTGCCCCGCTACGACGCGCTGCGAGCCCAGGCGCTGGCCCATGGGCGGCTGGCCGTGCCCGCCTGGGGCGCCAACACGATCCGCACGGAGTTCGCCTTCCTGACGGGCCTGGAAGAGGCGGCGTTGGGCGTGCACCGCTACCAGCCGTACCAGCGCCTGGCGGCCAGCGGCGTGGCCACGATCGCGTCGCGGCTGCGCGAGGCGGGGTACCGCACGGTGTGCGTCCATCCTTACCATGGCACCTTCTATGGCCGCGACCGCCTGATGCCGCTGCTCGGCTTCGACCAATTCATCGATGGCGCGGCCTTCGCCGGGGCCGCGCGCGAGGGCGCCTATGTGGGGGACGTCGCGTTGGCCAGTTTCGTCACGGGCCTGTTGCGAGCGGAAAGGGACCGTCCGCTTTACGTCCATGTCATCACGATGGAAAACCACGGCCCCCTGCATTGGGAGCGTGTCACGGCGCAGGATCGCGACGACGTCGCCGGCGTCCCGCTGCCGGAAGGCTGCGACGAACTGGTCGCCTACGCGCGCCACCTGCGTCATGCCGACAGCATGTTGGGCATGCTCGCCGATGCCCTGGCCGCGCAACCGCGCGACAGCGGACTGTGCTTCTTCGGTGACCACGTGCCGATCATGCCCGCCGCCTACCGGCTGCTGGGCGAGCCGCCTGGCCACACGCACTACCTCGCCTGGTCGCCCCGGCGCCCGGGCGGGGGCGACGCCCGCGACCTGCGCGCCAGTGCATTGGCGCGCGATTTCCTTGCGCGCATGGGAATGTGCTGAGAGGGGCTGCGTATTTTGTGCTGATAATGCGCAATTTATCCAGGTGGCGAGTTTTCATTATTTAAATGGATTGGGGAAAAACCGGCAGATAATGCGCCTGAATGGTTATCCAATATTGAAAGGGAAAATTCGCATGTAGTTGATTCGAATGGATTTCCGTGAAAAACAACAGCTTATTTACTTACAGATTCTGTTTTCCGGTCTGATAGTCTCGCCGCAATGGATAGGGTGTAATCGTCGCCGTCGGGGACGGTCCGCACCATTATTTTTCCGGTAAACCAGGAGAAGATCTGTGTACGCCAAGAAGAGCAAAATGTTGGCCGGCGCGCTGTTGGCAGGCAGCCTCGGTGCCTCCGCCGTCGCCCAGGCCGAAACGTCGGTAACCCTGTATGGGTTGATCGACGCGGGCCTGGTCTATCAGCGTGGGAAGGTGGGCCGTACCGACGGCGCCCGGCCCCAATATGGCGGCGATTACCAGTCGCGCCTGTCGACGGGGGCGAACCAGCAGAGCGGTTCGCGCTGGGGCCTGCGTGGCAGCGAAGACCTGGGCGACGGCCTGCGCGCCATCTTCGTGCTGGAAAGCGGCTTTTCGCCCACGACCGGCCGCTCGGGCCAGAGTGACCGGCTGTTCGGCCGCCAGGCCACCTTGGGACTCGCGCACGATGCCTATGGCCGCATCGATTTGGGCCGGCAGAAAAACGTCGCGAGCAATTTCCTGAAGGGCATCGACCCCTTCGAACTGGATTTCCTGCAGGCCACGGCCGGCACCGCGTTCAGCGCCGCCAACAGCGTGCGCTACGACAACGCGATCCTTTACCACACGCCGGTGTGGGGCGGCTTCCAGGCCGCGGTGGGCTACTCCTTCGAATTCGACCAGGACCGCACCTTGCCCGGCGCCTTCGAGAACGACGAGAAGAACCGCGCGGTCACCGCCGGCCTGCGCTACGCCTCGGGCCCGCTCGAGGTCGCGCTGACCTATGACCAGCAGTTCCGCCATCCCAGCGCGCCGCAGCCCAAGCAGGCCATCCTGGGCGCGGCCTATGACCTGGAGGTGCTGAAGATCTCGGCCGCCTATGGCTACACCAAGGACGGTCTGCTGTCCGGCCAGGACATCGACCTCGTGGCCGGCAGGAACAACCCGAACACGCCCGCCCGGGGCACCGGGACGACCAACCAGGACTTCACCTGGAAGGGCCTGACGGTGCATTCCTACCTGGTCGGCCTGTCCGCGCCGGTGGGTGCCTCGGGCAAGGTGCTGGGTTCCTACCAGCGCGCCGACCCGAACAAGAACCTCTCGGCCACCGACGTCTACAGCCTGGGCTACCTGCACGACCTGTCCAAGCGCACCAACCTGTACGCGTTCGCCTCGTACGCGAACCGCGCGGCGTTCGTCTACGGCAACAAGATGACCACCGTGGGCGTGGGCTTGCGCCACCGTTTCTGATCGACTCGACGTCCGCCGGGCCGCTTGCAGGCCTGGCCGGACATCCGCAGGGCAATACCGGCCGGCTATCGCAGAGGGCAGGTCAGGTTCTTGAGCCACCTTTCGGGGTGGCTCTTTTTTGCCTTGGGACGACCCGGCGACAAGGAAAGTCCCCCGCGTCGCGCCCGCTAGCGCCGCAGGAAATAGAGCTGCTGCCAGTCGTCCAGGTGGCGACGCACCACTGTGCTGAAGTATTCGTCCAGCTGGCGCGCCGCTTCATCGTCGGTCAGCGTCGCGCCAGGCTCGGAGAGGTCCATGGGCGTGCCCAGGTGCAGCATGAAGTGCGCCCCTTCGAGACGTCGACGCAGGTGCACCGGCACCAGCAGGGCGCCGCTCAGGCGTGCCAGGCGCAGTGCCAGGGTCAGGTTGCCTCCTCGCGGCAGCGGGCCGCCGAAGACGGGAAAGTGGATCTGCTGGCCGCGGGCCTCGTCCAGATGCAGCAGGATCGATTGGCGCGGCGCGCGCAGGTGGCGCAGCAGCTGGCGGGCCGCCGAGATGCTGGGGTGCAGGATCTGCACGTCCATGCCCGCGCGCATGCGCACGGCCAGGCGCTCGCGGTAGCGGTTGGCGAAGGGCCGGGTGGTGGTCGCGGCTCGGTGGCGCACGCGGCGCAGCAGGATGGCGCCCAGCAGGTCGCCGAGATTGGCGGTGTGCACCGACACGAAGATCAGCGGCCGGCCGGAAGCGACCACGCGCGACAGCGTGACGGGGTCCGCCAGCAGCACGCGCGCCTCGCTGCACACCCGGTCCGCGTTCAGGGCCTCCAGGAAGGCGCGGCCCGAGTTGGCCCGCAGGCGCTCAAGCAATTGCGCGCGCGCGGGTTCGGACAGGCCGGGCGCCAGGTCGCCCAGCGCGATGCCAGCGCGTTGCGAGAGCCTGGCCAGCTCCGCGCCGCGGTAGCGGCCCAGCCGCGCGCCGATGCGCGAAACCAGGTCCAGGGGCAGGGCGCGAAACAGGTGGAAGAAGGCATGTTCGGCCAGGCCGACGGCTGGATCGCGCAGCCAGTACCGGCACCAGCGGCGGCATGCGGCGCCGCTGCGCAGCGCGCCTCGCAGGCTTGGCGGCGCCGCATGTTCTGCCCCCGTGCGCACGAGCGGCACGCTGCGGGCGGGGCGCACGTCGGGATGTGGCATGGCCGGGCCCTAATCCGCCAGCGCGGCCAGTCCGCGGACCAGCGCATCGACGGTTGCATCGATCTGTGCCTCGGTGTGCAGGCAGGACAGGAAAAAGCGCAGCCGTGCCGCGTTCTCGGGGACAGCCGGATGGAGGATGGGTTGTGCGTTGATGCCTTCGCGCCACAAGGCGGCGGAGAGCCGGGCAGCGCGCATCGAGCCACCGACGATGGCGGGGATGACCGCCAGCCCCGCGCTGGTGCCGGTGTCCACGCCCGCGGCCCGGGCACGCGACAGGAAGCGCTCGCCGCGCGCGCGCAGCGTGGCAACGCGCTCGGGCTCGGCCTGCATGCACCGCAACGCCGCCAGCGAGCCCGCGGCCAGGGCGGGCGGCAGGCCGACGCTGTACAGGAAGCCCGGCGCCAGGAACCGCAATTGTTCGACCAGCGCGGACTCGCCGGCGATGTAGCCGCCGCAGCCCGCCAGCGTCTTGCTGAGCGTGCCCATCCAGATGTCGACGTCGCCCGCCGACAGGCCGTGGTGGGCATGGCTGCCCTGGCCTTGCGGCCCCAGCACGCCAAGCGCATGGGCCTCGTCGACCATCAGGAAGGCGTGGTGGCGTTGCTTGGCGCGGACGAAGCGCGGCAGGTCTGGATAGTCTCCGTCCATGCTGTAGAGGCCTTCCACCACGATCAGCACGCGCTCGAATTCGTGACGGTGGGCGGCAAGCAGCCGTTCCAGCGCCTGCCCGTCGTTGTGGGGGAAGGGCAGGCGGTGCGCGCCTGAGAGTTGGATGCCCTGCAGCACGCTGTTGTGGATGAGCGCATCGTGCAGGATCAGGTCACGCGGACCGAACAGGTGGCCGATGGTCGTGACGTTGGTGGCATGGCCGCTGACGAACGCCACCGCGTCGTCCACGCCGTAGAGATCGGCCAGTGCGCGTTCCAATGCCTGGTGGACGGGACGTTCGCCCGACACGAGCCGGCTGGCCGAGGTGGACGTGCCGTAGCGGTCGATCGCCGCCTTGGCGGCTTCGCAGACCGTGGGGTCGCCCGCCATGCCCAGGTAGTTGTAGCTGGCGAAGTTGATGTAGGACCGGCCCTCGATGAGGGAAGTCGCGCCGGCGATGCCCTCGTGCGCCTTGAAGTAGGGGTTCTCGACGCCCAGCCGCGCGGCGTTGTCGCGCATCGCCCGCAATTGCAGGTAGCCCGGGTGCAGGTCGAAGCGGTAGTGCGCTGCCGGAATGGGGGCCTGCAGCGGCAGCGGCGCCAGCGTCTGCGCGCGACGCTGGCGCGCCTGCCGTGCGCCGTCGATCAGCGCGCGCTTGAGCGCGGCGGGCAGCGCCGTGGTATCGGAAGCGTCGCTCATGGCATCACGCGGGGGGCTTGGGCCGCGCCCGGTAGTTGTGCGGCATCGGCCGAAGGCAGGGCGGCGCCGGGCGCCGCGTCCTGGCCGGTGTCGTCCGAGCCCGGCCCGCTCCCGCCTTCGCCGCGCAGCGCCGCGCCGATACGGCGCGCCAACTTTTCGGGGCTGGCCTGTCCGGCGACCGCGCCGGGCGGCAGGCGCACGCCCGTGCGCGCCTCCAGCGCCACGGTAAGCTCGACGCCCATCAGCGAGTCCAGGCCGAGGTCGTTCAAGGGGCGTGCGGCATCGATCCGCGTGGCGGGCAGGTGCAGGATCTGGCCGATCTCGTGGCGCAACAGTTCCAGCAGCTTCTCTTGCAGCGCCGCGTCGGGCAGGGTGCGTGCCAGCGCGGGCAGGTCCTCGCGCGGCACCGCGGCGCCCTCGCCCGCGTCGCCGCCAGGCGGCGACAGCAGTGCGAAGCGCGGCGTGGCGGCCAGCGGCAGCGTGCCGGCCAGGCGCTTGCCGTCCAGCGCCAGGATGGCCGGGTCCGGCGTGCCCTCGTCCAGCGCTTGCGCCATGGCGGCCAGCGCGTCGGCCGCCGGGAGCGCCGCGCCGCCCATGCGCTGCAGGAGCGCTTCGCGTGTGGCGGGATGACGGGCCAGGAAACCGGCATCGGCAATGGCCCCCCACCGCAAGCAGACCGCGGGCAGCCCGATGTCGCGGCGATGGCGGGCCAGCGCCTCCATCCAGCCGTTGGCCGCCACGTAGCTGCCTTGCCCGGCGTTGCCAAACAGCGTGGTGGCCGAGGAATACATGACGAAGAGCGAGAGCGCGATGCCTCGGGCCTGGGTCTGTTCATGCAGGTGCCAGGCGCCCAGCACCTTGGGGGCCATGGCGGCGGCGATGCGGGAGGCGTCCAGCGACGCGGCCAGGCCGTCGTCGTAGAGGGTCGCGGCATGCACGATGCCTGCCAGCGCCGGCAGGCGCGCGCCGATATGGTCCAGCAACGCCGATACCTGGTCCGCCGCCGCGATGTCGCAGGCGGTGGTCCACACCGACACGCCCTGGCTGCGCAGCGCCGCGACGATCGCGTGCGCCTCGTCGTCGAGCGTGCCCGAGCGGCTGGCCAGCGCCAGGTGGCGCGCGCCACGCTCCGCCAGCCATTGCGCCGTGCGCAGGCCGAAGCCGCGCAGCCCGCCGGTGACGAGGTAGGTGGCCGAGGGGTCCGGCTTCCACGCGCTGCCTTGCGGCGCAGCCGGGGCGGCGGCCGCGTGGATGCCGTCCCGGTAGTGGACGACGATCTTGCCGATGTGGCTGGCCTGCTGCATGTGCCGGAAGGCTTCCACCACGTCGTCCGCGGCGAAGGCGCGATACGGCAGCGGGTGCAGCACACCGGTATCGAAGAGGGTCATCAGTTCGCCGTATAGCCGGCGCGTCAGGGCGGGGCGCAGGTGCATCAGTTGGTCGGCGTCCACGCCGAAGTAGCTGATGTTGTTGCGGAAGGGGCGTAGGCCGATGCGCGTGTTGTCGTAGAAGTCCCGCTTGCCCAGCTCGATATGGCGGCCGAAAGGCTTGAGCACCCGCAGGTTGCGGTTCACGGCCTCGCCTGCCAGCGAGTTCAGGACCACGTCCACGCCTTCGCCGCCGGTCGCCGCCAGGATGTCGTCGGCGAAAGCCAGCGAGCGGGAGTCATGGATATCCGTGATGCCCATCAGGCGCAGGAAATCCCGCTTCTCCGGCGAGCCGGCCGTGGCATGGATGCGGGCGCCGCGCCAGCGCGCGATCTGGATCGCCGCCAGGCCCACGCCGCCGGTGGCGCCGTGGATCAGCACGGCCTCGCCGGGTTCCAGCCGGGCCAGGTGGTGCAAGGCGTAGTAGACCGTGAAGAAGGTGCTGGGAATGGTGGCGGCCGCCTCGAAGGCCAGGCCCCTGGGCATCACGGCGCAGGCTTCGGTGGTGGTGCGCATGCGCGTGCCGAAGCTGTGCGGACCGAAACCCGCCACCGCGTCGCCCTGCCGGAAATCCGTCACCTGCGGGCCCACGCGCGTGACCACGCCTGCAAACTCCAGTCCCAGCGCCGGTCCGGTGAAGCCATTCTCCAGTGCCTCGTCGGACAGCATGCCCAAGGCATACATCAGGTCGCGGAAGTTCAGCCCGGTGGCGTGCACAGCCACCTCGATCTCGCCCTTACCGGGCGGCGTTGCGTTCACCGGCTCCCAGGCCAGGTTGCCCAGTTGGCCGGGCTGCGCGAAACCCAGGCGCCAGGCCGTGTCGGCCGTTGCGGGCCGGTCCACTTGCCTGGCCGGCCGCAGGCGCGGCGCCTGGCGCTCGCCGCCCGGGCCGAAGACCAGCTCCGTTTCCGCGTCGGGGGCGCCGAGCGACAGGGCGAGCGCGGCCAGGACGGCCGGCGCATCCTCGCCTTCCAGGGGCAGGTCTGCCATGCGCAGCGGCAGTCCCGGCATTTCGTTCATCAGCGTGCGCCCGAAGGCCCACAGTGCAGCGCTGCCTGTCTCGCCCAGCGTCCGCGGGCCGCGGGGGGACGCGCCGTACACGCCTTGCGTCAACAGCCAGCAGGCGGGCGGGCTGGCAAGCGCCCCGGCGTGCCGGGCAAGGTGCGCGGCGATGTGGCAGTGGCGGGCACGGCAGGCCACCACGTCGGCGGCGGGCAGGTGCGCGCCCGGCACGCCGGGCAGGTAGACGAGGGATTCCAGGCCGCCCAGCGCCTGCCGCGCCGCCTCGATGGCCGTCGGCACCGTGTCGGCGGTGTCGCAGTCCTGCACGCGTACGGAGACGCCGAGCGCGGTCAGGTGGCTGGCCAGCGAGCCGGCCAATGCGCTGGCGGTGTCGGCGGCGAGGATCAGGCAGCGCGTCGTGGCGCCGGGCGCCATGACGGCGGGCGACTGGGCGCACGGGTCCCGCTGGGCCAGCAGCAGGAAGCAGCCTCCCAGGCTGTCGTCCTCGGCATCGACCTGCTCCAGCGCGCGCCAGCCGCGCGCGGCCAGGCTGGCCTGCCAGGCCGAGGCGGACTGCTGGAGCGATCGGGGGGCGCCCGCCGCGTTGTCCGCCTCCGCGGTGTCTTCCACCCACCAGTCCGGCCGGGTGCCGCACACGAAATCCAGCCAGCGCGCGGGATGATGGCCGATGAAGAGCAGGGTGCCATCGGGGGCCAGGCTGGCCTCCACCGCTTGCAGGGTGTCGAGGGCCTCGCGCCACGAGGCGAAGACGCCGTGGACGATGGCCAGGTCATGGGCAGGCGGCGTGTCTGCCGCCGGGTCGGGCTTGGCGCTGCCGTCTTGCCGGGGCGCGCCCGCCAGCGCGGCAAGCTGGGCGGGCCCCGCTTCGTCCAAGGTGATCGCACGATAGTCGGCCCAGTCGCCCAGCGACGCGCCGAAGCCGGCCGCGCCGATGCCGGCCGCGCCAATTTCCACCACGCGGGTGCGGCGGGGCGTTGGCGCGTCGGCGTGGCCGGCGCCGGTGCGCGCGTGTAGGGTTTCCAGGGCGCGGGCCACGCGCGCGCGGACGGCATCGACGGCGTGCGGCGCGGCCAGTGTGGCCGGGGCGCTGCGCGGTGGCTCGGCGCGGTCGCCGCGCAGCGCGGCCGCCAGGGCAAGGCCTGTACGCCCCACGGCCAGCAGGGCTGGCAGCGCATCGGGGTATTCGCGCAGCAGGCTCGGCCAGAGCCGTTGCGGCGCCAGGTCTTCGTCCAGGGGCGCGAGCCGCCAGTCCGCGCCTGTCGGCACGGCCAGGCCATCGGCCACGCTCGCGTCGAGCAGGTGCTCCAGCCAGGCCGACAGCGCGGGTAGCGCCGCAAGCCGCGCTTGCAGCGTTTCGCTTCGCAGCAGTCCGTCGCCTTGTGCCAGGCCGTGCCAGGCGTGCAGCGCATAGCGCTGGCACAGGCTGTCGAGCAAGGGATCGATTTCCTCGACATGGCGCCGCGCCTGGCGGGCCAGTGCGTCGCCCGGGCTGGCTGCGCGCAGCGCCGCCGCGAGCGCCGATGGCACCAGCGGATTCGCAGGGGCCGGCGACCCGGCTTGCGGACGTGGCAGCAGGATTTCTTCCAGCCGCGCCGGCGTGGGGGCCGCGCGCCCGAGGCGTTGCGCCGCGCGGCAACGCAGGTGTTCCACCGTTGCGACGAGGCTGCCCTGCGTGTCGTGCAGGGTCAGGGAAAGCAGCAGGGAGTGGCGCGTACGGCGCAACGGCACCAGGCGCGCATAGGCCGGCCGGCCTGCATCGCGGCGTACCGACAGGCGGCCGATCTTGGTCGGCAGGTATACCGGTCCCGGCGCGTGCGCCTGCGGTCCGCCCTGGCCATGCACGGCAAGCTGCAGGGCGCCGTCCAGCAGCGTCGGCGGCAGCAGCCAGGGTGTCTCCTCGGCCGCCAGGCGCGCCGCGTCGGTGTAGCGGGCCACGATCGTCCCGTCGGGTTCACACCAGCCTGCTGCCAGCGTCTGGAAGGCGGGGCCGTAATCCAGCCCCGCCAGGCGCAGCGCCATGTAGTGCCCGGCCGCCTCGAAGTCGGGTGCGCGGGTGGGGGGAGACCAGACCGGCGGCGCGCTTGCCGCGGGCGCGCCATCGGACAACAGCCGCGCGCGCAGCTGCGGCTGCCACGGCACGTCGCCCAGGTCGCGTGCGGACAGGCTGAGCCGTCCGTCCGCGGCGTCCACGGCCACCCTGATTTCCTTGCTCGCGCCAGCGGCCAGTGCGAGGGGCGCCAGGATATCCAGTTCCTCCACATCCAGCCAGGCGCCGGGCGCGTGTTGCCGCGCCGCGGCCAGCGCGATTTCAGCGAAGCCGGCCGCCGGGAACAGGATGGCGCCGCCCACCACGTGGTCGGCGAGCCACGGCTGTGTCGCCGTGTCCAGTTCCGCCTGCCAGGTTCCCGGCGTCTCGCAGGGATAGCCCAGCAAGGGATGGACGGGTGCGCGTGCCAGCAGACGAGGCGAGCGCGACGACACGGGGTGCCAGTGCGGCTCGCGCTGCCAGGGGTAGGTGGGCAGGTCGGCGTGGCGACCGCGTCGCGGGAACACCTGGCTCCAGCCGATCGTGGCGCCAGCCAGTACCGCCTGCGCGGCCGCCGCCACGATCCGGGCCGCCGCGTCGTCGCCGCGCGTGCCGGTGGGGATCACCACGCCTGGCCGCTCGGCCTGCTTGAGCGCGTCGTTGGCGTAGCCGCGCAGCACGGGGTGCGGACCGACCTCGACCAGGACGTTCAGGCCCTGCGCGGCCAGGTGCTGCAGCGACGCCTCGAACGCGACGGGCTGGCGGATGTTGCGCCACCAATAGTCCGCGTCCAGTTGCCGGCCGTCCAGCGGCCCGCCTGTGACGGTGGAGTGGAAGGGGGTATGGCTGGTGCGTGGCGACAGATCCGCCAGGGCGTCGACCAGTTCGGCCTCGATGCCATCCATGGCCGGTGTGTGGAAGGCGTAGTCCAGGTCCAGCCGGCGGCACGCGATGCGTTGCTGCGTCAGCCACGACTCGAATCGCGCCAGCGCGGCGACCGGGCCGCCCACGGTCACGCCGTTGGGGCCGTTGCTGGCGGCGATATGCAATTGCGCGGCCAGCCCCGCTTGCGCCAGGGCCTGGACGGCCTGCCGGCTGCCCAGCGTCACGGCCGTCATGCCGCCCTGGCCGCGCGTCGTGGCCTGCAGGCGGCTGCGATGATGGATGACGCGCACCGCGTCCGCCAGGCCCAGCGCGCCGCTGGCCCAAGCGGCCGCCACCTCGCCCACGCTGTGGCCCACGACCGCGAGCGGGCGGATGTGACGCTGCGCCAGCATTTCCGTGATGCCCACCTGCACGGCGAAGAGTGCGGGCTGCGCGATTGCCGTGTCGTCGTAGCGGCAGGCCTGGGGGGGCCGCGCCAGTTCGTCTTCCAGGGCGTAGCCGGCCAGGGGCCGGAACACGGTGTCGATGGCGCGCACGGCGTCGCGGAATACGGGGTCGTCCAGCAATTGCGCGCCCATGCCCGCCCATTGCGACCCGTTGCCGGAATAGAGGAATACCGGCCCCTGCGCCTCGGCCACGCCCTGCCCGGCGTGCACCGGCAGCGGTGGCTGGCGTCCCTGCGCGAAGGCCCGCAGGCTCTCGGCCATCGGCCCGGCCTGCCGGCCCCAGACGATGGCGCGATGGGTGTGCCAGTCGCGCTGGAAGATGCTTTGGTAGGCCTTGTCGTACAGCGTGGCGCCGCGCGCGTTTTCAAGCGACCGCGCCATCGCCTCGGCGGCGGCGTTCAGCGCCTGGGGCGTCCTGCCGCTGACGACCACCGGCAGGAGCACGTCGGCGGAGCGCGCCGCGGGCGCGTCTTGGCGCAAGGGGTCCGGGCTCTGCAGGATCAGGTGGGCGTTGGCGCCGCCGAAGCCGAAGGAATTCACGCCGATCGTCAGGCGTCCTTGCGCGCGCAGCGGCAGGGTATTGCGCACCAGCGACAGGTTCCAGGCGTCGAGGTCGATGGCGGGGTTGGGGGCATCGATGCCGATGGTGGCTGGAACCTGGCGGTGGATCAGGCAATGCAGGGCCTTGACCATTCCCGCCGCGCCCGACGCGGCTTCCAGGTGACCCATGTTGCTCTTGACCGAGCCGATAGGCAGGGGCGCGCCCGCGGGACGCGCGCTGCCCAGCGCCGCGCCGATGGCCTGCGCCTCGATGGGGTCGCCCACCGCGGTGCCCGTGCCGTGGGCCTCCAGGTAGTCCAGTTCCGCGGGGTCGATGCCCGCCTGGGCGTAGGTCCGGCGCAGCAGCGCGGCCTGCGCCTGTCCGCTGGGCACGGCAAGGCCTGCCTTGCGGCCATCGGTGTTGACGGCGGAGTGGGCCACCACCGCCAGGATGCGGTCGCCGTCCGCCACTGCCTGGTCATGGCGCTTGAGCAGGAACAGTCCCGCGCCTTCGGCGCGCACGTAGCCGTCGGCCGAGGCATCGAAGGCACGGCTGCGGCCGCGCGGCGAGAGCATGCCTGCCTTGGAGAACACCACGAAGCCGTAGGGATGCGCGTGCAGGCTGATGCCGCCGGCCAGCGCCTGCGTGACTTCGCCGGCACGGATCGCCTGGCAGGCCTGGTGCAGCGCCACCAGCGAGGACGAGCAGGCGGTGTCCAGCGCCATGCTGGGGCCGCGCAGGTCGAACGCGTAGGAAATGCGGTTGGCGACGATGCTGGAGGTATTGCCCGTGGCCGTGGCCGCATCGATGGCGTCCAGGTCTTCCGCCATCCGGTAGGCGTAATCGACGCTGGAGACGCCGACATACACGCCGCAATCGCTGCCCCGCAGGGTGCTGGGCCGCACACCGGCGTCCTCCAGCGTTTCCCAGGCCAGTTCCAGCAGCATGCGCTGCTGCGGGTCCATCTGCGCCGCCTCGCGCGGCGAGACGCCGAAGAAGTCGGCATCGAAGCCGGCGATGTCGCCCACCGATCCCGCCGCGAACGTGTATGCCGTGCCGGCATGCGCGCGCGACGGATGAAGATAGGTCTCCTTGCGCCAGCGCGCCTCGTCGGTGGCCGTGACGAGGTCCCGGCCCTGCAGCAGGTCTTCCCAGTAGCGATCCCGGTCGGTGCCGGGGAAACGAAAGGCGTGGCCGACGATCGCGACGCGATGATCCATGCGTGAGCGCTCCTTCGCGCGCGGCCCGGTAGGGCTCATTACAGGCCCAGCACGACCTTGGCGGCCACCGCGATCTGGTACACGATCGTCGACAGCGCGCGGGTGATCTCCAGGCTCTTGGTTTCGATTTGCGGCAGCACCACCAATTGGTCGCCTGAACGGATGGCCCCGGCCCGCTCGGCATTGACGGCCTCGCCGTTCTGGCGCACCACGATGACCTTGGAGGTCTTGGGCGATTGCGTGAAGCCGCCCGCCATCTGCACGTAGTCGTCGGCGTCCAGGCCGCGTTGCCAGCTGAAGGCGTTCGGGAACAGCACGCCGCCATTGACCGCCACCAGCGAGGTGCGCTCGGGAATGACCAGTTCGTCACCGTCTTCCAGGATGGTGTCGCCGATCTCCTTGCCGTTCAGGACCACCTGCCCCAGCGGCTCGATCTGGCGGGCCTTCTCCACGAAATTCAAGGTCAGCTCCGCCTCGCCGCGGCGCAGCGAGGCTTCCTCGCTGGTGGCCGAGCGGGCGGTGAGCACGCTTTCCTCGAGCTTGTTCAGCGAGACTTCCAGCATCCGCTTCTGCTGTTCCTTGGTCGACTTGCGGAACAGCTGGATCGCATCCATCACCGACAGCGGATTGGCCTGGATCATGGGCAGCACGTCGCGCAGTTGCGCGCCGTAGGGCAGCACCATCGCATGCTGGCCGGAGTGCGCGCCGCTGACGCGGATCTGGATGGTGCCAGGGTAGCGGTCGGCGGTGACGGTGAAGGTGTCGCCGTCTTCGAGCGTCACCTCGGCAGCCTGGCCGATCGGGAAGTACTCCGTGCGGCGCTCCAGCCCCTGGCGGCGCTGCACGCTCACGTGGGTGGCGCCCGGCGTCGGACGGGCCATGCGCAGCGCCTCGGCCAGCGATACGGTGGGCGTGGGGAACTCGAAATCGTTCTGGTTCAGCACCGCGCCGTCGGCGCTGAAGACGTGCGCCCGGGGTTGCACCATGATGACGTCACCGTCGGAGAACTGCACCAGGTCGAGTTGGCCGCTGAGCAGGAAATCGTACAGGTTGAAGGTCTTGCGCACCTTGCCGTTGCGCATCACGTTGACGACCGTGTAGCTGCCGCGTTCCGCGTCGATGCCGCCGGCACGATCCAGGTAGGACAGCACGGAGTCCGAGGCGAGCCCCTGGTACAGGCCGGGGTTGCGCACGTAGCCCGTCACGAACACCTTCACGGGCTGGGCCAGGTCCAGCGTGGCATAGATGTTGTTGGCGCCGGCCCGGAAGGTCGAGGAGACCGCGCCGCGGATCGCCTGGTTCAGGTCGCCGTTGCGCAGGCCCGCCACCTGCACGGGGCCGACCTCGGGAATGAAGAGGTTGCCATGGCTGTCGATCACCAGGGTATCGGTGAAGTTGACCCCGCCCCAGATGCGCAGCAATACCTTGTCGCCGATCGCCAGGCGGTAGTCGGGGTTGAAGCCCGAGCCGTTGAGCATGGCGAAGTGGCCGTTGAAGAGCTGGGCGCCGAACATCCGGCTGGGCGGATACAGCGATGCCGGCGCGCCTTGGGCCGCGGGCAGCTGCATGGGCTGCGGATTGGGCTGCGGCCCCCCCGAGATGCCCGCCGCGCGGTTGGCGACGTCCTCCAGCGAGGTGCCGGTCATCGACTTGAAGGTATCCCGGACGAATCCCGGGGCGTTTGCCTGCCCTTGGCCTTGGCCTTGGCTGGCGGTGTCCTGCGCGGACGACTGGGCTGCCTGCGCGGCCTGGCGCGCCTGATACTGCTCGTAACTCTGGGCCGCCGCAGGCGCTCCCAAAACCAATAACAATATGCAGGCTGACAGTCTGGAAAATAAACTTTGCGGAATCGTCATGCGATCGAAGCCTGCATTCCGGGGGTAATCCGGGGTTATCTGGAAAACATTCGGCCGGTGTGCGGGCGATGCGGAGGGACGATGTTAGCAGGACAGTTTTTGGGTTGGTAGATAATTGAAAATGACAAAATTCCCGCTGCGCTTATTGCGCATGTTTCGTGCATTTTTTTAATATGAATTCTCTCCATGACGGGTTCTTCTTTTTGCGCGGATATACAGTTTCTTTCTTTTTTTGCGGACGCTACTGATAAAAATGCGAAAAATAATCGCAAAAAATGCGCATGATTCCGCAGTTACGTCCCACAGTTTGAATCAAGGCGTAAAACCCGCTTCCGTCCAGGCCTCCCTGCCCGCCGCTGGCGCCGGGGACGATGCCTTGCTGGCCCGGCGGGAACAGTTCCTCCAGATCGAGTCGGAATGGTTGCACCGAACGATTTCGTACCAGATCGGCAACGCCATCCTCGACGCCACCCATTCCCTTTCCGGCCTGTGGCGTTTGCCGGGACGCCTGTTGGCCATCCACCGGGAGGCGCGCAGCCGCCGAGTGGCCCGGCTGGGCGGCGGGCGGTCGGGTGGCGCTCAGCAGTTGGCCTGGGAGATCGCCGCGGCATGGCCGTCCCTGACCGTCGAGCGTGCGCTTGCCCATATCGGCGCCCGCCAGGGCACGCCGGCGCTGGCCGCGCTCACCGCCCACGAGACCGCCCGGATACTGATCGATTACGACCCCGGCGCGGCCTTGCGTTTCGGCGAGCACGCCTACCGCCTGAATCCCACGCCGCAAGTGGGCAAGTGGTTGGCGTTCGCCCACCACAAAAGCGGCAACGTCACTGCCGCGGCCGCGCTGCTGGCGCGCCCCGACATCGCCGCCAGCGTGTTGCGGGCCAACGAGATCCGTACCTGGTCGGTGGTCCGCGACAATGCCAGGCTGCTGGCGCAACTGCCCCCCATCCCGGGGCGCGCTTGCCCGCCGCCGCGGCGGCCGGGACCGTTGCGCGTGCTCTATGTGGTCAGCGCGCTCACGCCCACGCACACCTCCGGCTATGCCATCCGCTCGCACGCGCTGGCCCGCGCCCTGGGGCAGCGCGACGACCTGGAGGTGTCCGTGGTCACCCGGCCGGGTTATCCGTGGGACCGGCGCGACGCGCTGGGACCCCTCACGCCGGAGCGCGTGGTGCGCGTCGACGGGCTTGCCTACGATCGCATCCCCTGCGAAGTGGGGCACGGCGAAGCGCTCAGCGACTACATGGGGCATGCGAGCACGGCGCTGGAGCAATACGCCGCCGCGCGCGACATCGACGTGGTGGTGGCGGCCTCGAATCACGTCAACGCGCTGCCGGCGCTGCTGGCGGCGCGCCGGCTGGGCTGTGCCTTCATCTATGAAGTGCGCGGGTTCTGGGAGCTGACCGCCGCCGCGCGCCACCCCAGCCTGCTCCAGTCCGAGCGCTTCCGGCTGCAGCGGTCGCTGGAGATGCTGGTGGCCACGCATGCCGATGCCGTGCTGACGCTCACGACGGGCCTGCGCCAGGTGCTTTGCGAGGGCGGCGTCGATCCGCGCAAGGTGGGCTTGGTGCCCAATGCCGTGGATGCCGAGCGTTTTCCCGCGCAGGGGCGCGACGAGGCGCTGGCGCAAGCGCTTGGGGTGCCTGCCGAGCGCGTGATGCTGGGTTTCGTGGGGTCGCTGGAACATTACGAGGGGCTGGGCCCGCTGCTGTCTGTCTTGCGCGAGCTGCTGGACGAAGGGCTGGACCTCGGCCTCATCGTGGTGGGCGACGGGCGCCAGCGCGCGGAGCTGGCGCAGCAGGTGATCCGCCTGGGCCTGTCCGCGCACGTGATATTCGCCGGCCGCGTGCCCGCCGAGGCCGTGGCGCGTTATTACTCGCTGGTCGACATCGCGCCGTTCCCGCGCCTGCCGCTGGAGGTCTGCGAGCTGGTTTCGCCCATCAAGCCGATGGAAGCCATGGCCATGGGCAAGGCCGTGCTGGTGTCTTCCGTGCAGGCCTTGCGGGACATCGTGGACGATGGCGCAACCGGGTTGGTCTTCGAGAAAGGGGATGCCCACGCGCTGGCCGACGCGCTGCGGCGGCTGGCCGTCGATGGCGCCCTGCGGCGCAGCCTGGGCGAACGCGCGCGCGCGGAGGTGACCGCCGCGTTCACCTGGCGCCAGCGCGCCGCCGAAGTGGCGCGCTGGGCCGAACACGTTTCGGCGGAGCGGGAGGAAGCGCCGGCCTCGATAAGGCAGGCCGGCGCTTGAACGGCGCTTGGCCGCGTGCCGCTCAGGCCGTCATGCGGCCAGGACCGTCGCGTCGTCGGCCGTCTCCCAGTACGAGTAGGTGCGCAGCACACGCAACTCCAGCGTGGCGGCGCCTTCGCCCGCCAGCAGCGCCGCCGGGATCAGGCTGCGGCCCATGGTCCAGCGCATGGGCGTGCCGTGCGCGTCCTGCGGATCGTTGAACCCCTGCAGGCGCGGATCCATGAGGTCGATGGGCTGGCGTTGCTCGCCACGCAGCAAGGCCAGGCTGGCCAGGCCCACGCCCACCCTGCGGCGGTCCATGCGCACATGGACGCTGGTCTCGCGCACGATCGCCGAGCGAGACACCAGGTAGACGTCCTGCCCCGCGGCCGTGGCCGGGATGTCGAAGGCGTACAGGCCGCTCGCCGGGTCGACGCGCGAGGGTACGATGCGCTGACCGGCGATCTCCAGGCGCAGGTCGGGTTCGGCCACGCGCCGCACGCCGGTCAGCATCTGTGCGCGCACCAGCAACTGGTTGCGCAGGGTTTCGACGTAACGGCCGCTACGTTCGATGGTCAGGCCCTCGATCTGCGGGCGGCCGGCTGCCGGTCCGAAGTCGGGGCGCAGCGCCACGGTGTCCGCGTTCTGGAACATCTGGCGGTTGCCGGTGTCCACGTACGACTCCGCCGGCACGCCGTCGGCCAGCAGGATGTCGAAGCGGTCGAGCTCGACGTGGAAATATTCGAACGACACCCGTTCGCGGTCCTGCACGATGGTCAGGCCGTTGATGAGCGCCATGGCGGGGACCAGGCGGCCGTCGAAATACAGGTGGTGGCCCGGCGACACCGTCAGGTCGCGTACCGGCCGTCCGTCGGCCAGCGCGTCCTTGGCGATGCGCACCGGATAGGCGCGCAAGGCGTCCTTGGCCGGGATGCGGTTGCGGTGCAGCTTGCGATAGCCCACCCACTTGACGGTGGCGACGCCGCCCGACGCGGTGCGCACACGGTCGCCTTCGCGCAGGTCCTCGACCGCGGTTTCGCCATCGGGAGTGGCGATCAGGGTGCCGCGCAGGAAGCATGCATAGACCACGTTGCCGTCGGCGTCCAGCGAGAAGCTGCCGTCGGTGGGCAGGTCCGGCGCGTTGAAGCTGGCGATGGGGGTCTGCACGCCGAGCAGGCCTGAACGATAGACCGTCAGGACGCCGTTCTCGTAGCTGATGCTGGAAGCGGGCGTGGGGTCGCCGATCAGGTTGCCTTGCGATACGTTGAGCTTGTCGCCCGCCGTCAGTCCGGTGATGGTGGGGCGGGCGCTGAGGTCCAGGTTCGCCGTGGGGGCCACGAAGCTGAGCGTGCCTGTTCCGCCCGACGCGAATTCGATGCTGGTGTTGTTCAGCAGGCCCACGTTCAGCGTGCCGCCGCCGTAGCCAAGCGAGGCGTTCTCGCCGATGCGGTAGGTCAGGCTGTTGCCCGCGCCCACGCCGGCGAAGGACGTGACGTTGACGTTGGCGCCGTTGGTCGCCTCGATGATGGTGTCGCCGCCCACCGCGGCGCTGATGGCGCCCGACAGGTCGACGTCGACGCCGTCGATGATCAGGGTATTGGAGCCGCTCAGGTTCAGTGACAGGGTATCGCCGTTGGCGACGGGCTGATCCTGCGGGACGCGGGTGGTCTGGTCGCCGAGCAGGTTGAGATTGATGAGAGCCATGTTGGATTCCTTGGTGCGTTTTTCAGAAAAAAAATAGCCCCTGCCCCTTCTTGCGATGCAAAAAGGCGCTTGCGTGTCACGCGTAAAAAGGAGGGGGGGCGGTCAGGCGCCGGGCGGCTGCCGGTCAGGAGGGGGCATGCTTGATCATTCTCTTTCTCCCATATGGAAAGCTGAATGGACACCAAGGCATCCGGGGCGGGTAGATAATCCCGCTCGAACAGAAACAGGAAGTGCGCGCTCGGTAATAAGCGTTACTGCCTGTCACCGGCCTTGATGTTGCCCTGTCGCCGCGCAACAAGGTAATGAAAAAAAGCACGCCAACGAGTAAATCGTGCATTTTTCAAAATATTTTTGGCGCGCGGCGCAATATTCCTGTGCTCTGCGCGAATAATGCAAAAAAAAGGCCGCGCATTATCTCGATGCGCGGCCGGCAGTTTGGGGGAAGGCGGATCAGGCGGCGTTGTCCGAGACGTCGCTGGATCCATGGGTGTGGGACGCCGCCAGGAAGGCGCACGTGCGATAGAACGCCTCTTTCTTCTGGCGCCTGTAGGCACCCGGCGCCAGGCCGAATTCCTCCCTGAACACGCGACCGAAGTAAACCGAATTGGAAAAGCCGCAACGCTCGGCCACGTCGGCGATGGAGAGGTGCCAGAAGTCAGGGTTCTCCAGGAAGGCCTGGGCCTGGCTCATGCGGATGGATTTGAGCGTCTGCAGGAACGTCTGTCCGTCCGGGCGCAATTCGAAGAGCTTGTGCACCTGCCGGACCGAAATGCGGAATTCCTCGGCCATCCGGCTGGCGGTGAGATCGGGCTCGCTGTAGTGCTTCTTCAGCCACGCGAGCATCTGGGGGAGCACCAGATTGGGGGCGCCGAAAGCCAATTCGCGCGCCCCTGGCAGCGGTGGGGCGTCGTTGTGCGCCGACACGAAGCTGCGGGTGTGCTCCAGCAGATCGTACACGTCGAATTCGATGGCTTTCTCTATCGATGCGTCGATCTCGGAGATGCTGGGCGTGCCCAGCATGGTGTCCTTGGCCCAGTCGACCAGATGTTGCGCCAGCCGTTGGGCGCAGCCGGCCGGGGAGTGGCCGGAGGTGATGCGGCGGGTCAGCGTGCCCAGCCCGATCTGCCGGCAGTAATGATCCGACAGGACACCGAAAAGCGTCCGGCTGCCTTGCGGCGCATGATCTGGGCCGGACCCGGGCAACATCAGGAAGCGCCTCGATTCGGCCATGACTTCGGCCAGGTCGTTCTCGGGACTGTAGAGCGTGACCCGGTCACCCACGTGGATCATGTGCCAGTTGTCCTGGGCGGCGCTTGCCGCGGCCAGCAACTGCGCCTGCTTCAGGAAGCTCTCGCC
Organism: Orrella dioscoreae; assembly: GCF_900089455.2. Classification (NCBI taxonomy): domain Bacteria; kingdom Pseudomonadati; phylum Pseudomonadota; class Betaproteobacteria; order Burkholderiales; family Alcaligenaceae; genus Orrella; species Orrella dioscoreae. The sequence continues at coordinate 3,999,512 of NZ_LT907988.1, read as the reverse complement.
GCGCGTGCCTGTCATCAGGTTCATGCGGCCCAGCAGGCAGATAAGGACCTGCTCCCTGCGAGAGGAGTGAATCATGGTGGGCGACCCGGCAAGTGCGTCGCCCCCGAACCTCTGGCTTCTGCTGGTGGTGATTAAAGGGCTGTCATTGAAAGCAGACAATGCCGCTGGTGTCAGAAGTGAAGTTGAATTGCCGCCGTTTTTCATAATGCCTCACGTAAATACTGGTCCGGCTAGAAAGCGCAGTTACTTATTTGCGCGAGTTTCGGCGGGCCGTATCCTCCGTCGGCATTGATTCTTGCAAAGGATTACTCAAGGTCGGTAGTGAGATCGCGCACTCCAATATGAGGATGGCGCAGCTTCTTGCAAAACATTATTACGGGCTGCCGTATTGATCCTCACGAAACCGGTTATCGTGGGAGCACGGGCAGCAATAGGTATTCCTGTTTCGTCTGGTTAGTCGCGAAACAAGTCTGAATGAAATTTAATATTTCAAATTTATTCGCGCCCGGCGACCCGCTCTCCGAAGGCGGCGCATTATCACTCTTTTTGGCACGCCTTTCTGGCCTGCCCGTGAACTCCCCCTCCGCTGCGCAGTCCAACCGCCCGCTCGCCCGTGGCCCGCCCGCGCGGCCGAGGCCCGGCACGCCCGCTGCGGCGGCAAGGGCGCCTGTCTTGGGTTAGCATTCAACGTTCGCCCTGTTGCCAGCTGGGCAGGGGCGCGGGCCCCGCATTCTTGCCTGACTTGGAGGTCTTCGAGGCCGCAATGAAATATTGGATCAAACGCATACTGATTGGCCTGGTTGTGCTGGCCCTCGTGGTCGTCGTGGGCGTGGCCATCTTTTTGCTCACGTTTGATCCGAACGCCTACAAGTACAAGCTCGAGGAAATGATCCAGGCGCGCTATGACCGCAGCCTGTCGATCGAAGGTCCCATCGAGTTGTCCCTGTTCCCCCGCATCGGCCTGTCGGTGCAGGACGTCTCGTTGTCCGAAGCCGGCAGCACCGAACAGTTCGCCTCCATCGAAAGCGCCCGCGTGGCGGTGGCCGTCTGGCCGCTGCTGTTCAACCAGCTGGTGGTCGACCACGTGACCATCAATGGTTTCAAGGCGCGCGTCGTGCGCGGCAAGGACGGCGAATTCAACTTCAGCAACCTGGTCAATCGGGGCGACGGCGCGCTGGTGCTGCCCGAGCGGGACGCCGAGCCCGAGACGCCCGCGCCCGCCGCAGCCACCGACACCAGCAATCTCACGCCTGCGCAGGCCGCGGCTGGCGCCACGGCCCTGGGCGCCGAAGCGGGCGCCGCTGCCGTCAACGAGGTGTCGCAGGCCATCCGCCGCACCGAGATGCAGATCGACATCGCCGGCCTGGACCTGAAGGAAGGCGATATCCAGCTGCAGGACGCGCAAAGCGGCATGGCGGTGCGCATCGCCAACCTGAACGTCGCCACCGGCCGCGTCACCTTCGACCAGGCTTTCGACGTCTCCCTGTCCGCCCGCATCGAGGGCGGCAATCCGCGCGTGGACGCCGGGCTGACCGCCCAGGGCCTGCTCAAGCTCGATCCGGCCGCCATGAAATACGGCGTGCAGCGCCTGGACATGCGCATGGACGGCCGCCTGGGCGATGTGACCGCCAACGCGCTGACCGCGCGCGGCAACCTGGCTTTCGACGCCGGGCTCAGCGCCCTGGACGTGTCGGGCCTGGAAGTGGTGTTCGCGGGTGACATGAAGCCGGCCGACAAGGCCGCCAAGCCGCTTACCGGCGTGGAAGCCACGATGACCGTGCCGCGCCTGTCGGCGCACCCGGGCCGCCTGCACCTGCAGATCGAGAAGCTCGTGACCCGCGCCACCGGCCGCTGGGGCGAGAACCCCTTCGAATTCGCCGTGGACGCGCCCGCCCTCAATATCCAGTCCACCAAGGCTTCCGGCCAGGCGCTGACCGGCAGGCTGCGCGTGGACGGCGAGGAAGCCATGAACGTCGGCCTGGGGCTGACCGGCCTGTCGGGCACGGCCCAGGCGCTGGACATCAAGGAAGCCAAGCTGGACGTCAACGTCAAGCAAGGCCAGCGCCTCATCCAGGGCAATGTCGTGTCGCCGCTGTCGCTGAGCCTGCTGCAGCGCATGTTCGCGCTTTCCGCCCTGAAGGGCGAAGTGCGCATCACCGATCCCGGCCTGCCCAATGGCGCGCTGCAGATCCCGGTGATCGGCAGCCTGTCCGCCGACCTGTCCAAGGACCAGGCCCGCGCGCGCCTGAATGCCGTGCTGGAAGGCGGCAAGTTCGATCTTTCGGCCGACGTCACGCGCCTGGCCGATCCGCTGGTGAAGTTCGGCCTGGCCGTCGACACCCTGGATCTCGACAAGCTGGCGCCCGCCCGCCTGCCGGTCAAGCCCCAGCCCGCAACGGGCGGTGGCGATGGCTCGGGCACGCCGCCGCCCGCGCCTGCCCCGGCGCCCCAGCCCAAACCGGTGGATTTCTCGGTGCTGAACGGCGTGACCGCCGATGGCAGCATCAAGGTGGGCGAGCTGGTGGTGCGCAACCTGAAGGCCAGCGACTTCGGCGCCAAGATCAAGATTGCCCAGGGCAAGCTGGACATCTCCGAGATCGCCGCGCAGCTCTATGAAGGCAAGCTGGCTGGCCAACTGAGCGCCGACGCCAACGGCAACCAGCTGGGCGCCAAGCTGTCGCTGTCGGACATCGCCATCGATCCGATCCTGACCGACGTGCGCGGCCAGAGCCACCTGAGCGGCAAGGGCGGCCTGACGCTGGACCTGCGCGCCTCGGGCGTGAACAGCGACGAATGGCGCCGTACGCTGGGCGGCACGGCGCAACTGCGCCTGCGCGACGGCGCGATCAAGGGCATCAACATTGCCGCGCTGCTGCGCGAAGCCCGCGCCGCGGCCTCGGGCTCGCGTGACGAGGGCGACATCAGCGGCCCGCGCCAGACCGATTTCTCGTCGCTGGAAGCCGACCTGGCGCTGGCCAAGGGCATCGCCACCGTGCGCCGCCTGGAAATGGCCGCGCCGCTGCTGCGCGTCAGCCAGGGCAAGCCCGCGGAACTGAACCTGGTCGATTCCCTCGTCAACCTGGTGCTGAACGTGCGCGTGGTCAACACGTCCACGGGGCAGGATGGCAAGGCGCTGGCCGCGCTGCGCAACGTCACCATCCCGCTGCAGATCGCCGGACCGATGGACAAGCCTGTCTACAGCCTGCAATGGCGTGGCGCGGGCAGCGAAGCGCTGCGCCGGTCGCTGGAAGACAAGCTGGCCGAGGAAATCGAACGCCACACCTCCAAGCTGCCCGTGAAGCCGACCGAGCCGCAAGGCACGGGCGAGGGCGGCCTGGTCGAGCAGGAAACGGTCAAGAGCCTGGGCAACGCGCTGAAGGGCTTGCTGGGCCGTTGAGCGGCGGCAGGCGGAAGAACGACAACACAGGATCCCCCGCCATGACGTCTGCTTCCCTCCAACCCGTGGCCGCCTGTGGTCCGGTCGCGGCCGCCGATGCGGCCTACGACCGCCGCTGGCTGGTCGTCGACGCGTCCGGCACATGGCTCACGGCGCAGGCCGCGCCCGCGCTGTCAGGCGTCACGCCGTCGATGAAGCTGGGGTATCTGGTGCTGCGTGCCCCAGGCATGTTGCGCCTGGACATCCCGCTGGACGTCATCGAGGATGACGACAGCGTGCGCCGCGTGGCCCGGGTGGCCGATCAGGACGTGGATGTGGTGGACGAGGGCGACCTGGCCGCCGCGTGGTTCTCGAACGTGGCGGGCCAGCCGTGCAGGCTGGTCAAGCTGCATCCCGACGCGGCGCCCGTGGCCTGGCCGGCGGGCTGATACCGCCCAGGCGCCAGTTCAGGTGCCGGTCAAGCGGCGGTACTTCGCCATCAGGGCGTCCTGCCCTTCCCGCCATTGCGGGTGGATCTCGATGCATTCCACCGGGCACACCACCTTGCACTGCGGCTCGTCATGGTGCCCCACGCATTCGGTACAGGCGCCGGGGTTGATCTCGTAGATCTCCTCGCCCATGTAAATGGCGTCATTGGGGCACTGCGGCTCGCAGACGTCGCAGTTGATGCACTCTTCGGTAATGCGCAGGGCCATGGCGGGCTTACTGGGCCTGCGGCCAGGATTGCTCGCGCTTTTCCTTGGCCTTGACCTGCAGCCAGCGCTCCACCGACGGGAATACGAACTTGCTGACGTCGCCGCCCAGCACGGCGATCTCGCGCACGATGGTGCCCGAGATGAACTGGTACTGGTCCGAGGGCGTCATGAAGAGCGTCTCGACTTCCGGCAGCAGGTGGCGGTTCATGCCGGCCATCTGGAATTCGTATTCGAAGTCCGACACGGCGCGCAGGCCGCGGACGATGACGCGGCCGTCCTGCTCGCGCACGAAGTCCTTCAGCAGGCCGGCGAAGCTGCGCACGATGACGTTGGGGTAGTGGCCGAGCACTTCCTCGGCGATTTCCAGGCGTTCCTGGAGCGAGAAGAAAGGCTTCTTGTTGCGGCTGTCGGCCACGCCCACGACGACCTTGTCGAACAGGCCGGCGGCCCGGCGAACCAGGTCCTCATGGCCGCGGGTCAGCGGGTCGAAAGTGCCAGGATAGACAGCGGTGATCATTGTGCGTGGACTCCAAACAGGGAATCTGGGCGGAAAAGGCGGATTATTGATCTAATTTTGCGTCGCAGCAAACTGAAGCAGATGATAGTGCACCGCGCCTGCCCTGTCTTGGCGCAGCGGCGCGTACCCCTGGGGCGCGGCGACGGGTGTTTCCGATTCCACATAGACCAGGGCGCCCTCCTTCAGCACATTGGGCAGCAGGGGCCAAAGGCGCTCCAGCCAGCCCTGGCCGAAAGGCGGGTCCAGCAGGATCAGGTCGTAGCGGGCGGGGCTTTGCCGATGCACCACCGTCATGGCATCGCCTTGGTGGATGCGTACCATCGTGGCGTCCAGCTTGTTGCGCAGCGCCCGCAAGGCCGCGACGGCGGCGGGATCGCGTTCCACCATCTGCACCAGGGCCGCGCCGCGCGAGGCGGCCTCCAGGCCCAGCGCGCCGCTGCCGGCGAACAGGTCCAGGACGTGCTTGTCCTCGAATCGGCCTTGCCAGAAGTGGTGGAGCCAGTTGTAGAGGGTTTCGCGGACCCGGTCGGGGGTGGGCCGCAGGCCCGGGGCGTCGACCACCGCGATGGGCGTGCGCCGGTAGTTCCCCCCCACGATGCGAATATACTGCTTGGCCATGTTTAATTTCTTCAAGAAAAAGCCGCCGGTTCCGGCCCAGCCCGAGACCCGCGAGGACGACGCCGCGCGCCATGCGCCGCCTGTCGAAACGCCTGCCACGCCTGCCGCCGATGCGCCCGAGCGAGATGAACTCGTGCCGGCCACGCCATCGGTGCCGCAGCCGGCACCGCCTGTCGAGGCCGTGACGCCCGAGGCGCCGCCAGCGCCGGAACCGAAACCGGAACCGGAACCCGAGCCTGAACCCGAGATCGAGACCCCGGCGCCTGTCGCCGTCGTCCCGCCTGCGCCGGTGGCCGAAGCCGAGACCGCACCCGCCAAGCCCGAGAAATCCTCCTGGCTCAGCCGCCTGCGTTCCGGCCTGTCCCGGACAGGCAAGAGCCTGGGCGGCCTGTTCGTGGGCGTCAAGGTCGACGAAAACCTGTTCGAGGAACTGGAAACGGCGCTCATTATGGCCGATGCGGGCGTCGAAGCCACCGCCAGCCTGCTGGACGGCCTGCGTGCCCGCGTGCGCAAGGAGCGCATCGAGGACGCCGCCCAGGTCAAGACGGCTCTGCGCGAACTGTTGACCGAACACCTGAGGCCGCTCGAGCGTGCGTTCGACCTGTCGCGCGCCCAGCCGCTGGTGGTCATGATCGCCGGCGTCAACGGCGCGGGCAAGACCACCTCCATTGGCAAGCTGGCCCACGCCTTCCAGGCGCGCGGCGCCAGCGTGCTGCTGGCCGCGGGCGACACCTTCCGCGCCGCGGCGCGTGAACAGCTCATCGAATGGGGCTCGCGCAACAACGTCACCGTCATTTCGCAGGAAGGCGGCGATCCGGCCGCCGTGGCCTTCGACGCCGTCAATGCCGGCCGTGCCCGTGGCGCCGGCGTGGTCATGATCGACACCGCCGGCCGCCTGCCGACGCAACTGCACCTGATGGAAGAGCTGCGCAAGGTGCGCCGCGTCGTCGGCAAGGCCGACGCCGACGCGCCGCACGAGGTCCTGCTGGTGCTGGACGGCAACACCGGCCAGAACGCGCTGGCCCAGATCCGTGCCTTCGACGCCGCCATCAACCTGACCGGCCTGGTGGTCACCAAGCTGGACGGCACCGCCAAGGGGGGCACGCTGGCCGCGGTGGCCGCGGGCAGCCAGGGCGTGCGCCCCATCCCGGTCTACTGGATCGGCGTGGGCGAGGGCCTGCAAGACCTGCAGCCCTTCGTGGCCGCGGACTTCGCGGCGGCGCTGCTGGGCGACTGAGCAGGCAGCAGCATCAATGACAAAGGCGGCCGAGGCCGCCTTTGTCATTGCCCGTGGGTGAACCGCCTGCTTACTTCCAGAACGGCTTGATCTCGCCCAGCGTGTGGAACGAGGACTGCGCCTGCACGCCCAGCGTGTCCAGGCGCGCCACGATCCAGCCGCGCGCGAACCAGGCCTGGGTGTGGCCGGCGCTCAGCACTTCGAAGTGTTCCTGCGCGACATACAGGTCGTTCATCTCGCCCAGGATGTCCTGCACTTCCGACAACTGCTTGCGGTACGGGCGCAGGCGCTGCGCATTCAGCAGCGGCTCGGCGAAGGCCAGGCCGTAGCGCAGGCGCTTGCCGCGCTTGCGCAGTTCGTGGCGCGGCTCGGCTTCCAGCGACAGGAAGCGTTCGCCTTCGCTGACCAGGCGGCGGTGCCACTTGCGCAGGCGGCCGGTCAGCAGTTCGGTCAGCGTGGGCACGGGCGGGGCGCTCAGGGGGATGATCTCGACCTGGGCGCTGACCGTGCCGGGCGCGGCGTTGTCGTTGGCGGTGGCCGACGTGGCGACGGCGGGCTGGGCATCGTGGCCCAGGCCCAGCGTCCAGGCCAGCATGTCCAGCACCCAGCCCTGGAAATCACGGCTGGCGGCCAGCGCGCCTGCGTCGACCGTGCTTTCCGAGGGCGGCAGTTTCAGCGCGGGCATGCCGGCGCGTTCCAGGGTGGGCAGCACCGTGTCCTGCAGCACGTCGGCATCGCGGCTTTCGCCGAAAGACGCGAAGAGTGCGCGCGCCTGCTGCACCAGGGCTTCCGAGGGCCCGGGCGTCCAGCCCTGGAACAGCTTCCAGGCCGAGCGCATGCGGCGCATGCCCACGCGCAACTGGTGCACGTGTTCGGCGCCGCCGGCACAGTAGACGCCGGCGGTATCGACTTCGGCCAGCGGCACGGCGTTGGCCACGACCTGTTCCAGGCACTCATAGGTCACGGCGCGCAGCGCCTGGCTGGCGTCCATGTCGGCGTGCAGCGGCGAGGCGCCGGCGCCTTGCGGGGCCCAGTAGCGGGCGATTTCCTTGGCGCGCTGCTTGGTGGCGCCGGAAGCTTCCGGGTCGATGGCGCCGAGCGTCTGGGCCGTGTTGGCCAGCGCATCGCCACGATGCGACTTGCTGCGCAGGTCCAGCACCAGGCCGAACTTGTGCTGCCAGCGGCGGCCCAGGTCGAAGACGGCGTCCAGCTTGCCCGAGACCAGCTCGAACTCGACTTCGGAGACCGGCAGCGCCAGGTCGCCGGCACGCAGCCAGCCGGTGTCATAGGCGATTTCAACGGTGCCGTGGCGCGTGCGCACGCGGCGCAGCAGGCGGCTGATGTCTGTTTCGTAGCGCACCGCCAACTCGCCTTGCAGGCTGGCCAGCACGGCGGCCACGGGCGTGTCGGCATATACCGACAGGTCCAGCACCGGGCCGGGGCGTTCGTGGTTCAGTTCGATGCGCGACAGGGCGTGGCCGCCAGGCGTCTTCAGCGTCTGCACCCACTGCCGGCCTTCCTTGCGCAGGCGGATCGCCACGCGGGCACGCGCCAGTTCACGATCGGGGGTGTCGAAATAGAGCGCGTGCAGTCGGACCCGGGTGGCGGTCCCCCGGGCAATCTCGCGTTCGATGCCGGCTCGGGCGGGGGCGGGGACGTGTAGCTTGAGCTCTTGTTCGGACATGATGGGGCGCTGGGCCAGTGATGCGAAGGCCGCCATTCTAGCGAGCGGGACCAGGAAAATGGTGACACGTCATATATCGGTCATTTTTGTCCTGACGCCCGTGCACCGCAAGGTTCAGTGCAGCAAATCGTCCGTGGCAGGCCACAGGCGTCCGCACTATCTGAGCAGGTTTTTTGCGATGCAGCAAATTCGACCCGTTGGCGGGGCTATTCCGCGGCCGGTTCAGCCTCCCGGTAGAACGTGATCTGGAAACTGCCGGGCAGCTCGAAGGCAACATGGTGGCGCTGCTGGGGCTGGATCACGATGCGTTGGCCCGCGCTGAGCACCACCGCCGTGTGGGGCGGATCATCCAGCGTATAGCGCAGGATGCCGGTGTGCACGGTCAGCACCCCCCAGGTGCCAGCCTTGGTGCTGTGCGCGGCCTGTAGCGCGGGGGGCAGGTTGTCGGGCGTGAACACCGGACTGTCCCGATAGGCCTTCAGCCCGTCCGGCAGGGTGTCGGGCAGGCTGGGCAGGACGTTACGGTCTTGCCACACCTGCCATAGCTTGGCTGCAATGCGCTGCGCCATGGCATCGGCCTGGGCCTGCAGGGCAGGGCGGTCCAATGTCGCCGTGACTTCATGGAACAGGGCCAGCCAGCGCTGGAACAGGGGCCAGGAAAGATCGGGAATGCGTGCGTGCGCGGGTATCGGCGCGCCCTGGAAGCGGCGCGTGCCCAGCAGCAGGGCCGACCAGAAGTCGCACAGGCTGCTCAGGTGCGTATCCCAGTCGGTGACGCGCGCCTCGAAGATCGGTCCCAGCGTGGCGTCTTCACGGACGTGCGCATAGAAGCGATGCACCAGTTCGCGGACATCGTCTTCGGTGCAGGGGGCGTCGGAGTGGTCGGGTTGCATGGTCGGCAGGCGCCAGGGCGGAGAGACTTTCATTGTCCCGGCGCCGGCCCGCAAGCTCCCATGACATTTATCAATTTCCGCGGGATGGTGCGCTCAGAATGGGCGGCGCGCGGTCGTCGCCAGCCTGGCCAGCACGTCCCGGTCCAGCAGGATCCATTCACGCCGCTTGCCGCGCAGCGTGCCTTGCGATTGCCAGTCGTTCAGCAGCCGGCTCAGTGTCTCGGCCCGGATGCCCAGGTGGGCAGCCAGCTGGCGCTGGTTCAACGGCAGCGTCAGCATATCGCCCTGCCGCTTCTGCAGGTCCATCAGGTAATTGGCCAGCCTTTCGGGGGCCGAGCTGGATGTCATCCAGTCCACCTTGTTGACCTGGTCGTAGAGCCCCTGGCTGAGTCCGGCCAGCAGCTTCAATGCCAGATCCGGCCAGCGCCGGCAGGCCTGGTGCAGGTGCTGGCGGTCCAGGCGCCAGCCCTGCAGGTCCGTGCGGGCCCGCGCCTGCATGGGATATCTCCCATGTGGCATGAACATGGCTGCCTCGGCCATCAGTTGTCCCGGTTCGAAGACGCGGAAGACACGCTCATCGCCGTTGTAGCCGTAGCGCATGACCTCCGCCTCGCCGGTTTCGATCAACAGGTAATGGCGGGCCTCCTCACCCTCTCCGAACAGGATCTGCCCCGCCTCGGCATGCAAAGGCAGGGCATCGCGCATCAGGTCCGTGGCGATGTCCCGCGGCAGGCCGCGCAGGAGGGGATGCCTGGCCAGCAGGGACACGGCGGCGTCCGGGCTGGGCTGATTGACATTTGTCATTCCGGGAAAAGGTAGGAACCATTCACAATTCGTAAATATAACAATTCTCATTTGTGATGATGGATCCCAATTCATTTTCCCGCCGCCGTCTTTGTGCGGCAGCCGCCGGTGCAGTCTTGCTGCCAGGCCTGAAGACGGCGTGGGCCTCCGTCGGCTCGCGCAACCGCGTATTGACCCTGGCCGGGCCGGGCGCGGTCGTCAGTTATCCGCTGATGCACATGGCCGCCACCGGTGCGCTCTCAGGCATGGTCGAAGGCTTGCGCTTCCGTCTCTGGCAAAGCCCTGACCAACTGCGCACGCTGCTGGTGAACGGCGATGTGGACTTCAGCGCGACGCCCAGCACCTTGCCGGCATTGCTGCACAACCGGGGAATGCCAGTGCGGCTGGTCAACATCTCGGTGTGGGGCATCCTGTGGCTGGTCGGTACGGATCCGGCCGTGCAGTCCTTCGAGGACCTGGCGGGCCGTGAGCTGCTGGTGCCTTTCCAGCGCGACCTGCCTGCGGTGCTGCTGGATACCTTGCTGGAGACGCATGCCGCGCGTGGCCTGGCGCCAGTGCGGCTGCGGCGCACGCGTGACGGCCAGGATGCCATCGCATTGATGTTGAACGGCCAGGCCGAACAGGTGCTGCTGGTGGAGCCCATGGCGTCGCTGCTGTTGTGGCGTGCCGAGCAGTCGCAAGGCCAGGCCGGCGTGCCCAGGCTGTACCGCGGCCAGAGCCTGGAAACCGCATGGCGCTCGGCGTTCCCGGCCCAGCCATCACTGCCGCAGGCGGGTGTCATGGCTGCCCCCAGCGTGGCCGCCGACACCGCCTTGCAGCGGGCCGTGGCGGATGCCTATGCGCACTCTGCGCAGTGGTGCGCCGAGCATCCCGCCGATTGCGCGGCGCTGGTGCGTGAGCACCTGCCGCAGATGCCGCAGGCAGCCATCGAGAGGGCAGTGCGTGGCACCCGACTGGATTGCCGGGCCGCGCAGGCGGCCCGGCCCGAGATCGAGGCCTTGTACCGGCTGCTGGCCAGCCGGTTTCCGCAAGCCATCGGCGGCGGCCTGCCTCCCGCGGATTTCTACGCAGCATGAGCGCCCCCCCGATCCCGCCACGCGACGGACTCGCGCCCTTTGCCGCCAGGACATCGCGCGTCTGGAGCGCGACAGGCCTGTTGGCGCTTCTGCTGGCCTGGCATGTGACGGCCCGCCAGTTGGGGCCGCTGCTCATGGCGACGCCCTGGGAAGCGCTATCCGCCATTGGCCCGCTGGTGCGCAGTCCGCAATTCCTGGCCAATGCCGGCGCAAGCCTGGGCCGCATCGCGGTGGGCGTGTGCGCGGGGGCCTGCATCGGCTTCGTGCTGGGCATCCTGGCGGGCCACAGTGCGCGCCTGCGGGGCTTGATCGAGCCCCTGCGCTGGTTGTTGATGGCGATGCCGCCCGTCGTGGTGGTCGTGCTGGCGATGCTCTGGTTCGGCTTGGGCTCGTCCATGGTGGTGTTCATGACGACGCTGATGATGGCGCCCGGCATGTACGTCAATACGGTCAAGGGCATGCTGCATGTGGACCGCAAGCTGGTGGAAATGACGCACGTCTACCGCTACGGACCCTGGCTGCGCCTGCGTCATCTCTACCTGCCAGCCTTGAGCGCGCCTTTGCTGGCCGCCCTGCTCATCGCCACGTGTGGCGGCGTGCGGCTGGTGGTCATGGCTGAAGTGCTGGGCGCGGAAAACGGCGTGGGCTATGCGCTGGCCAACGCACGCAGCACCTTCGACACGGCCGAGCTGTTCGCCTGGGTGCTGTTGATCCTGGGTTTCGTGGCGTTCCTGGAATTCGTCTTCCTGCAGCCCTTGCAGCGCCGGGTGGGGCGGTGGATGGAGCCCAGCCATGCTTGAGATGCAATCGCTGTCCTTGCGCTACGGCGCCCAGACCGTGCTGCAGGACGTGCAACTGCGCGTGCAGCCCGGAGAGCGCCTGGGCGTGATCGGCCCCAGTGGCGCGGGCAAGAGCACCTTGCTGAGGCTGGCCGCCGGCCTGGCGCAACCTGTCACGGGCCGCCTGCGCAACACCTTCCGGCATCCGGTGCTGATGTTCCAGGAGCCTCGGCTGCTGCCCTGGCGCAGCGCGCTCGACAACGTGATCCTGCCGTTGCGCGCAGCGGGGCGTTCGCCGCACGAGGCACGCGAGATCGCTGGCCGCTGGCTGGCGCTGCTGGGCCTGGATGCGGCTGCGCAAGCCTGGCCCGGCGAACTGTCGGGCGGCATGGCGCAACGCGTGGCCTTGGCGCGTGCGCTGGCACTGGCGCCGGACCTGCTTCTGCTGGACGAACCCTTCAGCGCCCTGGACCCCGCCTTGCGCCGGCAATTGGCAGCCTGCTGCCTGGACGCCGTGCGCAAGCAGGGCAGCGCGCTGATCTGCATCAGCCACGATCCGCGGGAGCTGCTCGGCATGGTCGAACGCTGCGTCCTGGTGGAGCGGGGGCGCGTGACGCCGATTCCGCTCATCGACCAGGACGATGCGGCGAACGCTGAACGCTTGCGCGCGCTGCTGATCGCGGCTGGCCAACAGCCATGACATTTCCTCCTGGTCATTCCGCGGCAACCCGTGCTGCGCCTTTGTGGAAACATTTCGATGACGACCTTCCTCCCTCGCCAACTGGCATCCAGTCTTACCGTTCTCGCCCTGGCAGTTCCAGCCGCCTTTGCACAGGAGACTCGCGAGACGTCCATGCTCTCCCCCGTGGTGGTGTCCGGCCAGGCGTCCGGTGCGCTGGCACCCTCCGTGGCGCAAGCCCGTTCGGCGCTGCAAGCCGTGCCTGGCGCCACCAACCTGATCCAGCCCCAGCAGGAGGTCCGGCTGGTGACGCTGCGTGACGCACTGGACTACCAGCCTGGCGTCGTGGTGCAGGAGTTCTTCGGCGGGCTGGATCAGCCGCGCCTGAATGTCCGGGGCTCGGGCATCCAGAGCAACCCGCTGAGCCGGGGCATCCTGCTGCTGCAGGATGGCCTTCCCATCACCGAGGCGGACGGCTCCTTCGTCATCAGCCTGCTGGAGCCGCGCAATGCCGGCCTGGTCAGCGTTCGCCGTGGCGCGAACGCGATCTCGCCGGGCGCCAGCACGCTGGGCGGGGAAGTGGATTTCCAGTCGCTCACCGGCACCCAGGGGGATTTCGTGAAATTGGGCACGGGCAGCTTCGGCACGCGGACCCTCACGCTGGCCAAGGGCTTCGAAGGCGAGCGTATGGATGGCCGCGTCAGTCTGGGCTACGACAAGTCCGATGGCTACCGCCGCCATTCCGCTTCCGAACGCACCAGTTTCCAGGGCAACCTGGGGTTCCGGCGCGGCGCCTTCGAGAATCGCAGTTACCTGTCGTATACGGACCTCAAGTTCGAGATTCCCCAGCCCCTGCCCAAGGCGCGCATGGAGGAGGATCCTCGCAGCGTGCTGGGCGATGGAAACACCCCCCAGGATCTGGCAAACAACATCTACAACCGTGACCCCCATCGCGACACCACCCAGTTCCGCCTGGCCAATCGCAGCTACTGGGGGGATGAGACGCTGAACCAGACCGTGGGGGTGTACTGGCAGCAGCTCAAGGATGATTTCACCAATCCCCAGGTCGCGACGCTGACCGATGGCGATACCTACGGCCTGCAATGGATGCTCGCGGGCAAGACGGGCGCCGTGGACTACAGGGTGGGTCTGGACTGGCAGCACAGCGACCTGGACCGTGATCTGGTTGCGATCAGCCCGGCCAATGGCCGTCGTCTGCAGCGCTTCGGCAACTACGATCTGCAGGCAGAGAATCGCAGCGCCATGATCGGCCTGGACTGGCATTTCGCGTCGCAATGGACATTGGTGAGCAGCGTGAAGTACAGCCAGGCCGTGCGTGACGCCAGGGAGCGCGGCAGTGGCGCCAAGCTCGACCAGGACTGGAACTACGCCACGCCCAAGCTCGGTATCGTCTGGGCACCGTCGGCCGGCCAGCGCTGGTTTGCCAACGTCAGCCGCAGCCACGAGGCGCCCACGTTCTGGGAGATCGTCAATGGCGGCGTGGCTGCGCCCATGAACCCGGCCACGGCCAGTACGTCGATGAGCAAGCTGGACATGCAGCGCGCCGTCACCTATGAACTGGGCGGCGATGGCCTGCTGAGCATGGCAGGGCGCGACCTGCGCTGGAGCGTGGCGGTGTATCGCAGCGAGGTCGATGACGAGCTGATGTCGGTCAGCACCGAAAACGGGACGCCGGCCGGCACCTACAACTATCGGGGCCGGACGCGTCACCAGGGGCTCGAGGCGGGGCTGGATGGCTCGCTGCCCGCGCCGGGCGGCCTGCTGGACTATCGCGTCGCCTATACCTTGAGCGACTTCCGCTTCCGCGAAGGCGAGTTTTCCGGCAAGCGCATCGCCGGCGTGCCCCGCCATCTGTTGAGCGCCGAACTGCTGTATCGCGTTGGTGGCTGGCGCATGGGGCCGAACGTGCGCTGGCTGATGAGCGACACCGAAACCAACCACGACAACGCGGCGGGCACTCAGCAGAAGGCGTACGCCTTGCTGGGCTTCAAGGTGGCGTATGAGCATGACGCGCACTGGAGCGCCTATCTCCAGGCCGACAACCTGATGGACAAGACCTACGCCAGCAGCTATGCCATCCGCAATACGGCAACGGCAGCCATGCCCATCTTCCTGCCGGGCAACGGCCGGGCGCTGAGCGCCGGGCTGGCCTATCGGTTCTAGGCGTCGGCGGTGGATGCCTGCGCCAGCCAGGCATCCAGCCTGTCGGCGGCGTCGGCCGGCGCCAGCAACCCCAGCCGCGTGCGGCGCCACAGGATGTCCTCGGCCGTGCGCGCCCATTCGTGCCGGGTCAGCCAGCGCACTTCGGCTTCCGTCAGGCCGGCGCCGAAATCCTCGCCCAGGTCTTCCATGCTTTGCGCGCCAGCCAGCAGCTGCTCGGTCAGCGTGCCGTAGGTGTAGACGTAGCGCCGCGCCAGCGGGGCAGGCAGCCAGCGGTAGCGTTCCTGCAGCGCGTGCAGGTAGGCCTGCGGATCGGCGCCCGGCATGTCCGAGCCGGGCAGGGGCGCGCTGGCGGTCCAGGCCTCGGGCTTGCCGGTGTAGGGGGCCAGCTTCTCCATGGCGTGCTGCGCCAGTTGGCGGAAGGTGGTGATCTTGCCGCCGTAGATGGACAGCAGCACGGGCTGGCCGTCCTGGCCGCCCGCCACGTCGAAGACGTAGTCGCGCGTGACGGTCGACAGCCGCGCGTCGTCGGGATGGTCGTCATAGAGCGGACGCACGCCGGCGTAGCGCCAGGCGATGTCCGCCGGGCCGATCTGCTGCTTGAAGTAGCGGTTCACGGCGCGGCACAGATAGGCGATTTCCTCGTCGCTGATCTTCGCCTGGCCGGGGTCGCCCTCGAAGGCGACGTCGGTGGTGCCGATCAGGCTGAACTCGCCCTGATAGGGCAACACGAAGATGATGCGGCGGTCGTCGTTCTGCAGGATGTAGGCGTGTTCGCCGTCATACAGCTTGGGCACCGTGAAATGGCTGCCCTTCACCAGTTTCAGGCGGCTGGGGCCGGGCGGGGCGCCCGCCTGGGTGGAAATGAGGGACTGCAGCGCCTGTACCCAGGGGCCGGCGGCATTCACCAGGATGCGGGCGCGCACGCTGACATCCTGGCCCTCGGGGCCGCGCAGGCGGGCCTGCCAGGCGCCATCGCGGGCCTGGGCGGCCACGCACTCATGGCGCGTCAGGATCACGGCGCCGCGCGCCTGCGCGTCCATGGCGTTCAGCACCACCAGCCGCGCGTCATCCACGCTGCAGTCGGAATAGGCGAAACCCGTGCGCAGATCGTCGCGCAGCGGCTGTCCCATGGGGTCTGCGCGCAGGTCCAGCCGGCGCGCGCCCGGCAGCCGCGGTGAACGGCGGGCCAGGTGGTCATACAGGAACAGCCCCGTGCGCAGCATCCAGGCCGGACGCAGCGTGGCGTCGTGGGGCAGGACGAAGCGCATGGGGTGGACGATGTGGGCGGCGTTGGTCAGCAGCACCTCGCGCTCGGCCAGCGCTTCGCGCACCAGCCGGAACTCGCGGTTCTCCAGGTAGCGCAGGCCGCCGTGCACCAGCTTGCTGCTGGACGACGAGGTGGCCTGGGCCAGGTCGCCGCGTTCGCACAGCAGCACCTTCAGGCCCCGGCCGGCCGCATCGCGCACGATCCCGGCCCCGTTGATGCCGCCGCCGACGACCAGCAGGTCGACCTCGTGGTGATCGGGCGGGGGAGGGGGCAGGAAATCGGACATGGGCGTGGCGGTCCCTATCAAAAAAGGCGGAGTCCGGGCGGCGGGAAAGCCCGGCATCCAGGGGCTGGACAAGTGTAACGCCGTCATCTGACAGGGAATGGAGGTTGCAGCGCTAAAATAGCTGCCTTCGCCTCTGATTGGCCCCCCTGTTCGGCAGCCTGCCGCGTCTCCCATGTCCGCTACACCGTCCGCTACGTCTCCCGCCGAGACCTCCCCCATTGCTCCCGTCAGCGAAATCGTCGCCGAGCTGCGCGCCGGGCGCATCGTCATCCTGGTGGATGAGGAAGACCGCGAGAACGAGGGCGACCTCGTCATGGCCGCCGAGTTCGTCACGCCGGAGGCCATCAACTTCATGGTCACGCATGGCCGTGGCCTGGTGTGCCTGACCCTGACCGAAGAGCGCTGCCGCCAGCTGGACCTGCCGCTCATGGCCAGCCGCAACGGCACGCGCTACGGCACCAACTTCACCGTGTCCATCGAGGCCGCCGAAGGCGTGGAAACCGGCATTTCCGCCGCTGACCGCGCCCGCACCGTGCAGGCCGCCGTGGCGCGCAATGCCCGCCCCGAAGACCTGGTCCAGCCCGGCCACATCTTCCCGGTGCAGGCCGTGCGCGGCGGCGTGCTGGTGCGCGCGGGCCACACCGAGGCCGGCTGCGACCTGACCGCCATGGCGGGCCTGACGCCCGCCGCCGTCATCTGCGAGATCCTGAAGCCGGACGGCACCATGGCCCGCCTGCCGGACCTGGTCGAATTCGCCGTGCAGCACGGCCTGAAGATCGGCACCATCGCCGACCTCATCCAATACCGCAGCGAGCACGAATCCGTGGTCGAGCGCGTCGCCACCCACACCCTGTCCACCCCCTGGGGTGAGTTCCAGGCCATCGCCTACCGCGACACGGCCGCGGGCGCGCCGCACCTGGCGCTGGTGCACGGCACGGTGTCCCCTGACCAGGAAACGCTGGTGCGCGTGCACGAGCCCACCTCGGTGCTGGACGTGCTGGACACCTCCACCGGCCAGCACAGCTGGACCGTGCAGCGCGCACTGCAGACCGTCGCGGCCTCGCCCGCGGGCGTGCTGGTGCTGCTGAACTGCGCCTCGGGCGCCGATCTCTTCTTCTCGCAGGCCGCCGCCTGGGGCAAGCCGGCCGGCACGGCCGCGCCGCAGCGCGATGGCGGCCGCCTCGATCTGCGCACCTACGGCGTGGGCGCCCAGATCCTGCGTGACCTGAATGTCGGCCAGATGCGCCTGCTGGCGCGGCCGCGCAAGATGCCCAGTATCATGGCCGGCTTCGGCCTGGAAATTACGGGTTACGATTGCGACCCTCCCTCCCCCCCGACCCCGCAAGGCAGCGCAACATGAATCCCTACACCATCGACCCGGATACCAACGGCGAAGGCCTGCACATCGGCATCGTGCGCGCCCGCTTCAACGAAGACCTCGGCATGGCCGAGCTGGACGCCTGCCTGCAGGAACTGGCTGCCCTGGGCGTGGACGAACGCGACGTGATGGTCGTGAGCGTGCCCGGCGCCCTGGAGCTGGGCCTGGCCCTGGCGCAGATGGCCGACACCCGCGAGTTCGACGCCCTGATCGCGCTGGGCGCGGTCGTGCGCGGCGAAACCTACCACTTTGAAGTGGTCAGCAACGAAAGCGCCGCGCTGATCTCGCGCGTGGCGCTGGAAACCGGCATTCCCATTGCCAACGGCGTGCTGACCACCGATACCGACGAGCAGGCGCAGGAACGCGCCGCCGGCAAGGGCCGCGATTGCGCCCAGGTCGCCATTGAAATGGCCAACCTGATGGCGGCTCTCGAGCCCGAGACCGAAGACGACGAAGACGACGAGGACGAAGATTTTGACGACGACGACGAAAACGAACGCGAGTGAAGGCGCCACCGGGCGCAGCGCTCGCCGCCGCGCCCGTGAGTTCGCGCTGCAGGGCGTCTACGCCTGGCTGCTGCGCGGTGGCGAAGGCACGCAGGATGCGGGCGAGATCGATGCCCACATCCGTGACTCGGAAGATTTTGCCGAGGCCGACTCCGCCTGGTTCAAGACGCTGCTTTATGGCGTGCTGAACGACGCGCCGGCGCTGCGCGAGCGCTTCTCGCCCTTCGTCGACCGGCCGCTGGCCGAGTTGTCGCCGGTCGAGCACGGCATCCTGCTGATCGGCAGCTATGAACTCGTCCACCACGTCGAGGTGCCCTACAAGGTCGCCATCAACGAGGCGGTGGAGCTGGCCAAGTCCTTCGGCGGCACCGACGGCTTCAAGTTCGTCAACGGCGTGCTGGACAAGCTGGCGGCGGAAGTGCGCGCGGCGGAAGTGCGCGCCGTCGCCAACAAACGGCGCGCCTGAGCGCCTGCCAAGGCGGCATGACCGTGCCGCCTTGGCTTTCTCCTCTTTCCCTGGCGGCTGACCGGTGAGTTCAGAGTTCGCCCTCATCTCCCGATATTTTTCGCGTCCCGTGCCGGCAGGCATGCTGGGCGGGGGCGATGACTGCGCGCTCTTCCCCGTGCCGCCTGGACGCCAACTGGCCACCAGCATCGACCTGCTGCTGGCCGGCACGCATTTCTTCCCCGACGTCGATCCCGCCGCGCTTGGCCACAAGTCCTTGGCCGTCAACCTCTCAGACCTGGCCGCCATGGGCGCCGAGCCCGTGTCCTGCGTGCTGGGCCTGGCCCTGCCGCGCGTGGACGAGGCCTGGGTGGCGGCGTTCGCCGACGGCTTCTATGCCTTGGCCGACCGCTGGGGCTGCCCCCTGGTGGGCGGCGACACCACCCGCGGCGAGTGCCTGACCGTCAGCGTGACCGTTTTCGGCGTCGTGGCGCCCGAGCGAGCCTTGCGCCGTGGCGGCGCGCGGGCCGGCGACGACATCTGGGTGTCCGGCAGGCTGGGCGCCGCCGACATTGCCCTGCGCCTCATGCAGGGCCGGCTGCCGGCCGAGCCGGATCGCCTGTCTCGCTGCCGTGGCGCGCTGGAGCGGCCCGAGCCGCAGGTGGCGCTGGGCCTGGCCCTGGCCGGCCTGGCGCATGCCGCCATCGACCTCTCCGACGGACTGCTGCAGGATCTCGGCCACATCCTGGCCGCCAGCCGCTGTGGCGCGGACCTCGACTACGCCAGCCTGCCCGCCGATCCGGCGCTGGCAGGCCTGCCCGAGGCCTGCGTGCGCGAGGCCTTGCTGGCGGGGGGCGACGTCTACCAACTGTGCTTCACCGCCGCGCAGGCGGACCGCGCTGCCGTCGAGCGCGCCGCCGCGCAGGCAGGGGCGCCCGTCACCCGCATCGGCCGCATCGCCGCCGAACCCGGCGCACGCGTGCATCTGCCCGATGGCACCTTGCTCGCCGGCATGGCCGGCGGCTTCGATCACTTCCGCGAAACCTCCTCATGACTGCTCCCTCCGTGACGCGTGTCACGCCCACGCTCTCCTGGATCTGCAAGGACCCGGGCCGATTCCTCATGTTCGGCATGGGCAGCGGCCTCGTGCGGCCCGGACCCGGCACCTGGGGCACGCTGCTGGCCTGGCTGCTGTGGTGGGCGGGAGCGAAGGCCGCGCCCGACTGGGCCATCGGCTTGTTCCTGGCGCTGGCCTTCGGCTATGGTTGCTGGGCGAGCCACCGCGTGGGCCGCGAGCTGGGCGTATCGGACCACGGCGGCATGGTCTGGGACGAGATGGTGGCCTTCTGGCTGGTGCTGTGGCTGTCGCCGGCCACGCTGACGGCACAGGCCGCGGCGTTCGCGCTCTTCCGCGTGTTCGACATCATCAAGCCCTCGCCCATCCGCGAGCTGGACGCGCGATTCAAGAATGGCTTCGGCGTCATGCTGGATGACCTGCTGGCGGCGGGCTACGCGTTGATGGTCATGGCCATCGGCGTGCGTTTGGGAGTGATTGCATGAAGGTTGCGGTATGAATCAGGCGAATGATCCGGCCGGCGCAGGCCACAACCCCGACGTCAAGGCGCTGTTCGATGTGCTGGGCAGGCGCGGCGACTGGAAAGTGGCCGTGGCCGAGTCCTGCACGGGCGGCCTGCTGGCTGCCGCCTTGACGGCGCAGGCCGGGTCCAGCGCATGGTTCGATCGGGGTTTCGTCACCTACAGCAATGACGCCAAGCAGGAGTTGCTGGGCGTGGCGCCGCAATCGCTGCAGGAACATGGCGCGGTCAGCGAACAGGTGGCCTGCGAAATGGCGGCGGGCGTGCTGGCCGCGGCCCAGCCCGCGCGCGCGGCCGTGTCCATCACCGGCATCGCCGGGCCCGATGGCGCCGTGCCCGGCAAGCCGGTGGGCACGGTCTGCTTCGGCTTCGCGCGCCGCAGCGACGACGGCGTCGTCATCGTGGCCGCCACCACCGAACACTTCGAGGGCGACCGCGCCGCGGTGCGCGCGGCGTCGGTGGGGTATGCGTTGCGTGCGCTGACGGCGTTCTGCAAGCAGGGCTGATCGCGGCGATGCCGGCAGCGGTTTCCGCGATGCACGCACGCTCGCCATGAAGGGGTCCCGTAACTCTCTGGTGACGCTGCGCATTTTTCTTGTCGCAGCGCGCACGCTCAATTTCAGCCGCAGTGCCGAGGCGCTGCACCTGACGCAGAGCGCGGTCAGCAAGCACATCGGTGCACTCGAGGCGCGTCTCGGCGTGGCGTTGTTCAAGCGCCTTCCCAATGGTCTCAGGCTGACGCATGCCGGTGCGGTGTATCACGAGCGTATCAGTGCGGCCTTGCGCCTGCTTGACGAAGCCGACGCGTTGGTCACGGATCCCGGCAAGCGCGTCGCGCTCAATATCGCGGTGTCGCCTTCCTTCGCGCAGTTCTGCCTGATTCCCGGGTTGCCTGAGTTCATCGACTCGCATCCGGGCGTGCAGGTGAATGTCCGGCCACGCCTGCTGCAAGGCAGGGATCCGGGCGAGCGCTTCGATGCCGAGCTGCAACTGCACACGGGTCATGTGACCGGCATGTCCGCGCATTATCTGTGCGGCAGGGAGATGACCCTGGTCGCCGCGCCGCGCCTCCTCGCGCGGCATCCTGTCAGGCGGGTCGAGGATCTTGACGATGCCCCGTTGCTCAAGCGTGCCCAGCGCGGCTACAGCTGGGATGAGTGGCGTGGGCAGGTGGCACCGCTATGGCCTGGCCCCGCAGCCACCGCACCCGGGTATGAGGGCTTCTCGATGCTGCTGCCGGCGGTGCTCAATGGACTCGGCCTGGCCGTCGTGCCGGTGTGCATGGTGTTGGACGCCTTGCGCCGCGGCGCGTTGGTGCGTCCGCTGGGCGAGGTCGTGGAAGGCCGGTATGGGTATTACCTCATGCAGCCCCGACCCAACGTCGGCGGCGTCTACGTGGATGCGTTCTGCGAGTGGATCACCGCACGTGGCGTGGCTTTCAACGACGACGTGCGCGCCTATCTGGCTCAGTGAGCCCGAGGCAGCGGCGGAGCGTCGTGACGGGCGATACGTTCAGGTTCAGGGATTCCACGCTGGAATATCGTATGCGGATACATCCTTTGCGGCTCGCGAAGCGCGTGGCCACAATGGATGCACCCTGTTACGAATCGAGTGCTCCCGATCATGCACAAGCCCAACACCCAGTTTTTCACGCGCCTGCTGTCGGCGGTTTTCCCCCTGATGCTGGCCATCGCGCCCGCCCACGCCGCTTATCCAGAGAAGCCCGTGCGCATTGTCGTGCCCTACGCTGCCGGAGGCAGTTCCGACGTGTTGGCGCGCGGCATCAGCGAGCAGTTGGCCAGGGAACTGGGGCAGGCCGTGGTGGTGGAGAACCGCGCGGGCGCGGGCTCCATGATCGGCACTGCCTACGTCGCCAACGAGGCCGCGGATGGCTACACCCTGCTGCTGGCCGATGTGCCGTTCACGATCGTGCCGGCACTCTACAGCGGGCGCGTGAAATACGATGCGCGCAAGGACTTCGCGCCGATCTCGCTGATCGGCGTGTCGCCCATGTACCTGTTCGTCAATCCGCAGTTCGAGGCCAGGACGGTGGCGGAACTGGTGGCTGCCGCCAAGGCGAAACCCTCCGTCATCTCGGTGGGTTCGGGGGGGAATGGGTCGCTGACGCACCTGATGGCCGAACTGTTCATGCTGAATACCGGCACAAAGCTGGTGCACATCCCCTACAAGGGCGCGTCCGCATCGGTCAATGACCTGGCGGGCGGCCAGATCGAGTACAGCTTCACCACCATGCCGACTGCCGCCGCGTTGTTCCAGGCCGGCAAGATCATGCCCATCGCGGTCTCTTCTCCCGAACGCATGAAGGAAACGCCCAGAGTGCCGACCTTCAAGGAGCTGGATGTTCCCAACATGACGGTACAGAACTGGTGGGGCTTGCTGGCGCCTGCTGGCGTGCCGGCGGATGTGCGGGCTCGCCTCGAGGCCGCCATGAAGAACGTGATGCAGGCCGTGCCGGTGCGCCAACGCCTGGAGAGCGTGGGCGTGAGCGCGTCGGCGGACACCAGCGGCAGCGCCTTGCAGCGCCTGGTCAGCGAGGACCTTGCACGCTGGCAGGAAGTGATCCAGCGCGCGAACATCACGTTTGAATGAGAACAGCGGCACGACCAAGCCGCCACCCTTCCGGAGAGACAAGATTTTGCAGACCTGGTTAGAAACGGCCGCCGCCGATGCGGCCTTGATGAACGACTTCGAGACCCTGTGTGGATTTGGTGGCCGCATGTCCGGCAGCGGCCAGGACGCCGCTGCCATGGACTGGGCCCTGTCGCGCCTGCGGCCGATCGCGCCACGGTTGCGGCAGTTGCAGGTGCCTTACGACGGCTGGCGTTGCCTGCGGGCCGAGCTGACGCTGGATGGCAAGCACTTGCCGGTGCGAGCGCTCTTGCGCTCGGCAAACACGCCAGCGTCCGGGCTCGAGGCCGATGTCGTGGACGTGGGGCGAGGCAGGCCCGAGGACTTCGCCCGCCTGGGCGTTGCGGTGCGCGGCAAGATCGTGCTGGTACGCCATGAGTTTCCCTTCACCGGCGATCACGTGCATCGCCGCCGGAAATATGACATGGCGGTGCAGGCCGGCGCAGCGGGCTTTCTCATCGCCAACAACGTGCCATTGCAGGGCGTGCTGTCGGGGTCGTCCGGCCGCGCTCGCGGGGCCGCAGGCATCCCGGCCGCCTACACGGACTTTGAAAGCGCCCGGCAATTGGCCGCTGCCTGCGCCCAGGGCGCGACGCGTGTGCGCCTGCTTCTGCAGGGAGAAGAGTTGCCGGATGCCCAGGCAGCGGTGGGGGTCGCCGAGTTCCCGGGAGGGCGTGATGGCATCATTGTGATCAGCGCGCACATGGACGGGCACGATCTTGGTGTCAGCGCGCTCGACAATGCCACGGGTGTCGCGACGGCACTCGCGGCGGCGCGCGCGCTCGCCCAGCGCGTGGGGCCCGGCACGCCCAGCTTGCGCCTCTGCTTTTTCTGCGCCGAGGAGTGGGCGCTGACGGGGTCGGCGCGCTATCTCGCCGACATGGATCCCGTGGAGCGGGCGCGCATCAAGTTCGATGTCAATCTGGATACCGTGGCGGGCGACATGTCGCTGACCGCGCTGATCAGCGAGTTTCCCGCCTTGGCGCCGGTGGTCGACAGGGCTGCGGCCAGCGTCGGCGTTTCGGTGGGCACCTGGTTGCCCTTGATGCCGAATTCAGACCACGCCAATTTTGCGCGCCAGGGGATTCCGGCCCTGCGGCTGGTGGCCGGTTTTGGCAAACCCGATTCACGGGTGAACCGCATCCTGTCCGCGGGCGATGTGCCGGGCATCATCGAGGAGGGCGAGCTGCGGCAAGCCGTGGCGGTGACGTGTGCCCTCGTCGACCAGGCCCTGGGCATGAGCGACGCTGAACTGGCGGCGCTGGCGCAACGCTGACGCTGCCTATCCTGCCCGCAAGATCGCGGGCAGGCTTTTGCGCCTAGCGCACCGCGTTGATCGCGTCGCGCGTGGCCTTGGCCGCGCGGCCCGCGGCCTCGCGCCAGTCATCGCCGCCGCTTGCATAAAGAATGGCACGGGACGAGTTGATCATCATGCCCGTGCCGGCGGCATTGCCGCCCGCCTGCACCGTGGCGGGGATGTCGCCGCCCTGCGCGCCGATGCCGGGCACCAGCAGGGGCACGCTGTCGCCCACGCGCTGGCGCACGGCAGCCAGTTCCTTGGGGAAGGTCGCGCCCACCACCAGGCCGCACTGGCCGTTGGTGTTCCACTTCGTGCCCACCAGTTCCGCCACGCGCAGGTACAGCGGGTCGCCGTTGTCTGTCGTCAGGAATTGCAGGTCCGAGCCGCCGGGGTTGGACGTGCGGCACAGGATGATCACGCCGCGGTCGCGCCAGGCCAGGTAGGGCTCGATGGAGTCGAAACCCATGTAGGGGCTGACGGTGACGGCGTCCGCATCGAAGCGCTCGAAGGCTTCGCGGGCGTAGTTCTCGGCGGTGGAGCCGATGTCGCCGCGCTTGGCGTCCAGCACGATGGGCAGCGTCGGGTGGTGCTCGCGGATGTAGGCGCACAGCGCTTCCAGCTGGTCTTCCGCGCGGCGCGAGGCGAAATACGCGATCTGCGGCTTGAAGCCACAGACATAGGGGGCGGTCGCGTCGACGATGGCACTGCAGAATTGCAGGATCGCATCCGGACGGTCCGTGAGTTCCGCCGGGAAGCGTTGCGGATCGGGGTCCAGTCCCACCATCAGCAGCGAGTTCGAGTCGGCCCAGGCCTGGTCCAGTTTGCGGGTAAAGGTCACTGCGGTTTCCTGCGTGTCGTGTGGTCGGAAGGGGCGCGGCCCCGGCGTCTTCGCGTCAGTGCAGCTTCACGCGCGACTGCGTGCGCTTCATGAGCAGGCGCGCCAGCGCCAGCGTGGCGGTGCGGCCGATGCCAAGGATGGCCTTGTGGTGCATCAGGTGCAGGCTCATGTACATCAGGCGTGCCAGTGTACCGCTTACGAACAGGCCCCTGCCCGTGAGCTTGCCCATCAGGCTGCCCACGCCGGCGTCCTGGCCCAGCGACACCAGCGAGCCGTGGTCTTCATAGACATAGCCCGTCTGCGGCTCGGCCTGGCCGCGTATGCGCGCGCCCAGCAGCTTGCCCAGGTAGTCGGCCTGCTGGTGCGCGGCCTGCGCGCGCGCGGGCACGCTGCGGCCATCGCGCCACGGGGCCGAGGCGCAATCGCCCAGGGCCAGGATGTGCGGGTCGCTGGTGTGCAGGCGCGCATCCACTTCCAGTTGGCCGATGCGGTTCTGCGGCAGGTCCAGCGCGTCCAGGACCGGCTGGCCCTTGATGCCCGCGGCCCACATGCACAGGTCAGCCGGGAACTCGCGGCCGTCGCCGGTCAGCACGCTGCCGGGGCGCACCTCGGCCACGCGGCAGTTCGTCTCGACGCGCACGCCCACCTGCGACAGGCGGTTGTAGGCGGCTTCGGAAATCTTCTCGGGCAGCGCGCCCAGGATGCGCGGGCCGCCTTCGATGATCGTGATCACCATGTCGCGCGAGGGCTTGAAGTTGCGCAGGCCGTAGGCGCTGACCACATGGCCGGCCTCGTACAACTCCACGGCCAGTTCCACGCCGGTCGCGCCCGCGCCCACGATCACCAGGTTCAGCTTGGCCTGCTCGTCGCGGTCGCGGCGCTCGTTCAACTGGTACATGGCCTTGAGCATCAGCAGGCGGAAGCGCTCGGCCTGCTCCACCGTGTCCAGCGTCACCGCGTGGGCTTCCGCGCCCTGGGTGCCGAAGAAGTTCGAGGTGCTGCCCACGGCCATGACCAGCGTGTCATAGGCAATCACGCGCTCGGGCACGACTTCCTCGCCGTCGGGCGACACCACGGCGGACACCGTGATCTTGCGCGCCTCGCGGTCCACCGAGGTCAGGCCGCCCAGCACGAAGGAAAAGCGGTTCAGTTGCGCCAGCACCAGATAGGTCAGGCCTTCCTGCTGGATGTCCAGCGTGCCCGCCGCGGCTTCATGCAGCGAGGGCTTCCAGATGTGCATGGGACGCGCGTCGACGAGCGTGATGGCTTGGGGGCCGAAGCGGCGGCCAAGCTGGGCCGCCAGTTCCAGGCCGCCCGCGCCGCCGCCGACGATGACGACACGGTGAGGGGCAGGGGAAGTCGATGTGCGCATGCGATGTCCAGTCGGTTCTCAGGGATTACCCTGAAGTGTGCCGTGTCCATCGCCTTGCGGCAAATCAAGCTGCAACAAGCAGGGGCATTGCACCCCGCGGGTGTCGTTTATTCGAGATAACGGCTGACGGCCACGATCAGCCAGGTGGCGATGGTGAAGAGCAGCGACAGCATCACGGCCGCGCTGCCCAGGTCCTTGGCGCGGCCCAGCAGCGGGTGGCGTTCGACCGACAGCGCATCGGCCAGCGCCTCGATGGCGGAGTTCAGCAATTCCACCACCAGCACCACGATCACGCACAGGATCAGCAGCAGCACCTCGGTGGCGTTGCGGCCCAGGAAGAAGGCGGCCGGAATCATCAGCATCGCCAGCGCCAATTCCTGGCGAAAGGCGGCTTCGTATTTCAACGCGGCCTGCAGGCCTTGCAGCGAATAGCGCAGGGCGTTGCCGATGCGGCGCAGGCCGCCGGTGCTCTTGAAGGGTGACGGATGGCCGGGAGGGCTGGTCATGGAAGACGCGCTGGAAAAAGGATGTGCGTCTTTTAACAGATCGCCCGTCGAATTTTCGTGTCCGCCCGCGGGCAGGCGGCGGTCATGTTCCCAGCCGCGCGGCGGCGGCCTGCACCGCCGCCTCCCGCAGCGCCCGCCGCGCGCTGCCCGCCGCCACGCAGCGCTGCACGATCTCCTCGCGCGAGGTGGCGGGCGTGCCGCCCGGAAAGGGCGGATCGGGGTCGTATTCGATCTGCAGCTGGATCTGCTCGGCAGCGGCCTTGTCCAGCACCCTGGCGACCAGCAGCAGGGCCATGTCGATGCCTGCCGTCACGCCGCCCGAGGTGAACAGCTTGCCGTCCTGGGTCATGCGGTCCGGCATCGGCGTGGCGCCGAAGGCGGCCAGCAGATCCCGGGCCATCCAGTGGCTGGACGCGCGCCTGCCTTGCAGCACGCCTGCCGCGCCAAGCAGCAGCGAACCCGTGCAGATGCCGAACACCCAGCGCGCCTGGGCCGCCTGGTCGCGCACGAAGGCCACCCACTCAGGGTCGCCCAGCGCGGCATCCGCGCCCGGGCCGCCGGGCACCACCAGCACGTCGCAGGGGCCGGCGTCGGCCAGGGTGCGCGTGGGCAGCAGCCCCAGGCCACGGTCCGAGCGCACGGGCGCAAGGGTCTTGGCCACCAGCTCGCACTGGAAGCCTGGCGCGCGCGCCAGCACCTCGAACGGACCGGTCAGGTCCAGTTGCGTGACTTCTTCGAACAAAGCAAAATTCACGCGCATTGCGTGTCTCCCATGTCAGGACGGCTTGCCGTTCAGCGCTCGAGCCATGGCAGCGCCAGTTCCGCCATCATAGGAATGCCGATGCTCTCGCGTGTGCCAATCCGCGCTCACTCCGTGCCACCCTTGGTCCTGCTGCTGGTCTTTCCCGGTTTCCAGGCCATCGACCTGGCCGGCCCCTTGCAGGCTTTCGCGACGGCCGCGGAAGAGGGCGGGCCGCTGTACCGGATCCGCGTCGCCAGCCTGCCGGGCGGGGCGATACGCGGTACCGGCCCGCTGGATATCCTCAGCGAGCCGCTGGCGGCGCTGGACGGCGAGATCGATACGCTGATCGTCCCCGGGGGCCCGGGCGTCGAGGCCGCGGCCGCGGACCCGGCGCACGTGGCGGCCGTGGCGGCCCTGGCCGCCACGTCACGGCGTGTCTGCTCGGTCTGCACGGGCGCCTTCCTGTTGGCCGCCGCCGGCCTGCTGGATGGCCGCCAGGCGTGCACCCATTGGCGCGCCGCCGCGACGCTGGCCGCGCGCCACCCCCGGGTGCGCGTGAACCCGGAGCCCATCTACCTGCGTGACGACAATGTCTATACCTCGGCCGGCGTCAGCGCAGGCATAGACCTGGCCTTGGCGTTGATCGACGAGGATGCCGGGGCTGCCTGCGCCGGCGAGGTGGCGCGGCGGCTGGTGGTGCACGTGCGCCGCCCCGGCGGCCAGTCCCAGTACAGCGATGTGCTGCGCATGCAGAATGCCGGCGTGGCCACCTTCGCGACCTTGCTGGCGGACATCGCGGCGCGGCCGGGATTGGCCTGGCGCACGCAGGACATGGCCCAGGCCAGCGGTCAGTCGCTGCGTTCCTTCTATCGCAAGTTCGTGGATGCCACGGGAGAGCGGCCCGCGGCCGCCGTGGAACGCATCCGGGTCGAGTGCGCGGGGGCGCTGCTCGGATCCACGTCCCTGGGATTGAAGGACGTGGCGCGCCGCAGCGGGTTCGCGTCGGAGCAGGGGATGCGGCGGGCGTTCGTGCGCGTCAGCGGCCGCCTGCCGTCCGCTGTGCGGCGGCCGGGCGATTCCTGAGGCGAGGAATCAGGACGGCTGTTTCGGCGCCGGCGGCACGGTCGGCGCGCGCGCCGGATCCAGCAGCACGGCCTGCTTGGGCGGCGTGTCGATCGGTTCGTCTTCAGGCACCGTCGTGGTGGCCGCCGTGGCGGGCAGCGGGCCGACTACCGGTTCCACCGCCACCGGCGTGGCTGTGTGGGCGGGCACCGGCGCCGCCCCTGGCTCATGCGCCTGCGTATCCGCCATCGCCGTCTCGGCCGCCGGGGCGCCCAGGTCGCGGGCGCGCGCCTGGCGCAGGCTGGAATACTGGTGCGTGAGCACCGCGCCGAAGAAGAACACCTGCGAGGAATAGAAGATCCACAGCAGCAGGGCGATGACCGAGCCCGCCGCGCCATAGGCCGAGGCCACGGCATCGCGGCTGAGATACAGGCCGATGCCCCACTTGCCCACGATGAACAGCAGCGCCGTGATCACCGCGCCCGGGATCACTTCGCGCCAGGGCAGGCGGATGCTGGGCAGCAGCTTGTAGACGGCGGCGAACAGGGCCGTCACCACCGCGAAGGAAAACAGGTTCGAGAACAGTTCGGCGACCCACGCGAAGGTGGAGTGGTTCCATATTTCGCCGTAATACCGGCGCGCGGCGGCCAGCCCGGCGTTTACGCTCAGTGACACCAGCAGGAAGAACGCCAGCACCAGGATCAGTCCGAAAGCCTGCAGCCGGGCCCGCACCATGCCCTTGATGCCGGCGCTGGCGTCGGCGGGCACTTCCCACAGATCGTCCAGGCTGGTCTTCAGTTCATTGAAGGCGGTGGTCGCGCTGAACAGCAGCACGCCGATCGAAATCAAGGCCGCCAGTCCGCTGGCGCCCGATTCGTGCGCGCTGGCCAGCACGATCTGGATGACCTCCGCGCCGCGCTGGCCCATCAGGTCGCGCAGCTGGCCCACCAGCTCGGCCTGCACCGCCTCTTCGCCGAAGAACACGCCGGCCACCGCGATCACCAGGATCAGCATGGGGGCCAGCGAGAAGATCGTATAGAGCGCGAGCGCCGCGCCTTTGCTGGACGCGCGGTGCAATGACCATTGCTGGACCGAGCGGATGAACAGGCGCGGGATGTCGCGCAGGCGCAGGGGGGCGGTGGCAGGAAAGATGTCCATGGGCGGCGTGCTCGCGCGGGGCGCATGAAGTGGACGAGCAGCCAGTGTAATGCGCCGCCCGCCGGCCGCATGTCAGGGTCTGTGACAGGCTCTGAACTCAGATTTCCTGCTGCGCATACACCACCGTGGCGGCGGCCAGGTCTTCCAGCGCCGTGCCCACGGCCTTGAAGACCGTGCGGCCCGACCGGCCCTGGCGGCCGGCATGCCTGCCGCTGCACAGGTCGGCCAGCGTGGCCTGCACGTCCTGCTCGGTGAACACGCCGCGCGACATCGGGCCCAGCAGCTCGCCGCTTTTCTGCAGCGCTTCCTGCGTGTCGACGAAGAGCCGCGCGCCCGCGAAGCAGGCGTCGTCGGCCTCGCGCATGTCCGGCTTGAAGCTGCCGATCAGGTCGAGGTGGCTGTCGGGGCGCAGCCATTCACCCTGCACGACGGGCTCGGTGGCCAGCGT
Source organism: Orrella dioscoreae (assembly GCF_900089455.2). Lineage (NCBI taxonomy): Bacteria > Pseudomonadati > Pseudomonadota > Betaproteobacteria > Burkholderiales > Alcaligenaceae > Orrella > Orrella dioscoreae. The sequence continues at coordinate 3,969,397 of NZ_LT907988.1, read as the reverse complement.
GGCGCAGCTCACGATGTCGGCGTCCCGCACCGCGGTGGCAAGGTCGCCGGCCGCCGAGGCAGCGATGCCTTGCGCGCGCAGCCGTTCAACCAGCGCCGCGGCCGCGGCGTCGTTGCGGTCCCAGACCGTCACCCGCTCGATGGGGCGCACGGCGCGGAAGGCTTCGGGCACCAGGCTGCCCACGCGTCCGGCGCCAACCACCAGCAGGCTGCTTGCCTGCTCGGGCGCCAGGTAGGACGCGGCCAGCGCCGAGGCGGCCGCGGTGCGGCGCGAGGTGATCTCGTTGCCGTCGAGCTGCGCCAGCGGCACGCCGGTGCTGGCGTCGAACAGCAGATAGGTCGAATGCAGGCCGGGCAGGCCGCGGCTGGCGTTGCCGGGGAAGATGCCGACGGTCTTCAGGCCGAAATAGCCGTCGACCTGCCAGGCCGGCATCAACAGCACGGTGCGTGCGTCGCCGCCGGGCGCGGCCAGCGAGTGGGTGTGGCGCAGCGGCACTTCGCAACCTTGCACGAACATGGCCTGCAGGGCCGGGATCAGCCGGTCGAAGGCCAGGGCGCGGCGGGTGGCTTCAGCGTCGATGATTCTCATGGATGGGCAACTCTTGTTCGGGGTGGAAAATCAGGCGTCGAGCACGACGTCTTCGATGGGAACGGCCTGGCAGGTCAGGCAGACCGACGGGTCCTCGGGCTCCCTGCCGTGCAGGTGGCGCACCTTGCCGGAAACGATGGGCACGGCACAGCTTTCGCACTGGCCCACGCGGCAGCCGCTGGGCATCTGCAGGCCCTGCGACTCGGCAAAGGTTAGCAGCGTCCCCTGCTTCGCGGTCCAGGTCAGCGGTCCGCGGCCGGCCCGCGCGAAGGACACCTGGAAGCGCTGGTCCGTGTCGGCGGGCAGGGCCGCGGGCGAGCGGAACACTTCGTGGAAGATGTCGAAGTTCGGCACGCCGCGCGCCACCAGCCCCGCGCGCACGTTGTCCATCATGGCGGGCGGGCCGCACATGTAGAAACGCGCCCGCTGCGCGATCAACGCATCGCTGACCACGCTGGCGTCGATACGCTCGCCGGATTGGTAGTCCACGCCCAGGCGGTCCTGGCCGCGTGGCGCGTTGTAGTGATTCTCCACGCGCAGGCGGGGCAGGCGCGCGCAGTGTTCGGCGAGGCGGTCGCGGAACGCATGCGTGGCGCCGTTGAGATTGGCATAGAACAGCACGATCTCCGGCCCGTCGTTGTCGTCGGGCAAGGATTCCAGCAGGCTGATGAATGGCGTGATGCCGATGCCGCCGGCAAAGAGCACCAGCGGTTGCGGCGACACGCGGGGAATCACGAAACCGCCGGCGGGCGCGCGCAGGTCGATCACCTGGCCGACCTTGAGCGCGCGATGCAGGTGGCCGGAAGCCACGCCCTCGAAGGGCGTGCCGTCGGCAGCCTTGCCGCGCTGGTGGCGCACGGCGATGCTGTAGCCGCGCCGCCCGGGCACGTGCGCCGCGCCGGTCAGCGAATAGGCGCGCACCACCGGCGTGCCGTCGGGCAGCGCGAATTGCAGCGTCACGTGCTGGCCGGGCCGGAAGTCGGGCAGTTGCCCGCCATCGACGGCTTCGACATGGATGCCCAGCACGCCGTCGGCTTCCTGCCGCAGCTCGCTGACCCGGAACGGCCGGAAGCCGGACCAGGCGCGCTGGCGCAGTGCCGTCGCGGGATCCAGGTCGATGTCGCACAGGAAGGAGCGATGCGGCACGGAGCCGCTGACCGGGTCGCAATGGTCGGCCGAGATCAGCGCATTGAAGTTGCTGCCCGTGCCGCCATCGACAGGCTGTTCGCCGCGATCGAGTTCCGTACAGGCCTGCCACCAGCCGAACTCCGCCACCACCACGTCATCGGCCAGTTGCGGGGTGACACGCGCCACGAAGCGCGCCTCGCCGATGCGCGTGCGCAGCCGCACCCAGTCGCCGTCGACGATGCCCTTGCCGCGCGCCAGTCCGGGGCTCAGTTCCACTTGCGGCTCCGGCGAACGCTTGCGCAAGGAGACCAGGCTTCGATGCTGGCTGTGGCAATAGAAGCCATTCTTGGCCGAAGTCAGCACATAGGGGTAGCGGCCGTTGCGCGTCGCCTTGGCATCGCGTGGGGAATCGGCAGGCTCGATATGGCTGGCAATGGCGGGCTGCCCGTGCTTGAGCAGCGTTTCCGAATACAGCTCCACCCGGCGGGTGGGCGTGCCGAAGCCCCGAACGCCCGTCGGCGTGCGTTGCGCGTATTTCTGTTCGGCCGCCTCCACCGGACAGGCCAGGCCGCCCGGGTTGGCGCGCAAGGCCTCGACCGTCAGGCCCGAGGGCGCCAGCAGGTGGTTCCAGCCGGCGTCCAGGCTGCCGCCGAAGAACTGCTCGCCCATGCCCAGCCGGGTTGCCAGGTCGAACAGGATCTCGTTGTCCGAGCGCGACTCGCCGCGCGGCGTGACCATGCGCTGGCGCAACTGCACCCAGCCCGCGGCGCGGTCGTTGATCTCGAAGCCGATGCGCAGGCCTTCGCGCTCCCAGGGCGTGTTGATCGGCAGGAAGATGTCCGCGTAACGGGAGGCGGGCGTCTCGAACAGGTCGCAGTGCACGTGGAAGTCCAGCTGCGACAGCGCCTCCCGGGCCATCGCGGTGTCGCCCTGCGACACCGGCAGATTGGTCCCGAAGGCCATCATCGCGCGCACCTTGTAAGGCTCGCCCCGCAGGATCGCCCTGTAGGTATCGCGCGCCGTCACCCAGCCGTGGGCGGGCGGGCCGATGGGGCGTTCCTGCAAGCCCAGCGCCTTGGCGCGCTGGCTGGCCGGCAGCAGTGCCAGGGCATTTACCGGATTGGTCAGCGCGCCCTGGCGCACCCGGTTGCCGCCCACCTTGTCGAAGCTGCCGCACAGGGCGTACAGCGTCGCCACCGCGCGCTCGGATTGCGTCGCGTTGGTGTGCTGGCCGATGCCCGTCCAGGCGTGATAGGCGATGCGCTTGCTGCCCGCCAGCAGGTCGGCCACCGCATGCAGCGTCGCGGCCGGCACGCCCGTCACGCGCTCGGCGACGTCGGGCGGATAGCTGGCGCACATGGCCGCCAGGTGGTCGAACGCAGGCCGGCACGCCAGCGCCGTGCCAGGCACCACGACGCGCCCGCGCAGGCTGAAATCGGCACTGCCTTGCTCGGCGGCCGCCAGTTCGGTGTCATAGGGCACCGCGCGCCGGGCGGCCTGGTGCCACGCCATGTAGCGGTCCTGCGCGGCGTCGGGCCAGAGGTCGCGTTCCTTCAGGAACAGTCCATTGTCCTCGCGCACCAGCAGGGGCGCGTTGGTCCAGTCGCGCACGAAGGTCTCGTCATAGCGTCCCGACTCGATCAACAGGTGCGACAGGGCCAGCGCCAGCGCGGCATCCGTGCCCGGACGCACCGGCATCCATGCGTCCGCCTGCTGCGCCAGCGCCGTCGGCCGCGGGTCCACCACCACCAGCCTGGCGCCCTGGGCGCGGCCCTGGCCCACGGCATTGGCCTGCGCCAGCCAGGTGTTGGTGGGGTTGTGGCCCCACAGCAGGATCAGGTCGGCTTGCGCATAGTCGGCAGGCGGCATGCCGCAGCCGAAGGTAAACGCATGCGCGAAGTCCTTGTGCCAGTTGCAGATCTCGGTGGCATAGCAGATGTTCGGGCTGCCGAAGCTGCGCACGAAGCGCTCGATCCAGTCGATGCTGTCGCCCAGCGGCGTGCCGCTGGGCGTGGTCACGGCAAACACCACCGACTCGGCGCCGCAGGTGTCGCGGTAATGACCCAGCTGCCTGGCCACTTCGGCCAGCGCCTCTTCCCAGCTGATGCGCACCCAGCCCGGGTCCTCGTCGGTCTTGGGCCGGGTGCGGCGCATGGGGGAGTGCAGGCGGTGCGGGCTGTGCACCAGCTCCGGCGCCGCCTTGCCTTTCATGCACATCGCCTGGCCGGTGGGATGCGAGGGGTCGGGCCGGACCGCGACGAGCATGTCGTCGCGGACCTCGTTCAAGGTGCCGCAACGCGAGCGGCACAGGGTGCAGAAGCCTTGCTTGACCGTGGTCTGAGTCATCGGGGCAGGGGCGTCGCGCCTCAGGGCATGACCGGCGGCACGTAGGTCAGGGTCCGGCCCAGGAACCACAGCATGAACAGGACCAGCGGCGTGTGCACGATCAACTGCAGGAAGGTGAAGCCCACGATGTCGCGCGCCTTCAGGCACAGTACGCCCAAGAGCGGCAGCATCCAGAACGGGTTGATCAGGTTGGGCAGCGCTTCCGCGGCGTTGTACACCTGCACCGCCCAGCCCAGGTGCACCTGCAGGTCATTCGCCGCCTGCATCACATAGGGCGCCTCGATGATCCACTTGCCGCCGCCGGAGGGAATGAAGAAGCCCAGGATGGCGGAATAGGCACCCATCACCACCGCGAAGGTCTCGGTGTTGGAGATGCTCACGAACAGATGCGCGATGCGGTCCGACAGCGACACGCCGCCCACCGGCGTGGACGTCATGATGGACGCGATGGCGCCATACAGCGGGAACTGGATGATCACGCCGACCGTCGAGGGCACGGCCTTGGCCACCGAGGCCAGGAAGTTGCGGGGCCGCCAGTGCAGCAGCAGCCCGATCATCAGGAACATCAGGTTGTAGGTGTTCAGGCCCGAGATCGCCACCATCGGGTTCTTGGTCATGAACTCCTGCACCAGCCAGCCGAAGCCCAGCGCGCACAGCAGCAGCGTCAGCAGCGGGCTGCGCTCGAAGAACTCGCCGGGGCGCGGCTTGGCGCCGGGCTCCGCGGCGGCGGGCGGCGCATCGTCCAGCGACACGCCCAGGTCCTGCGCGGTCTTGGCATGCTGGCCCTTGGGCGCCGACCACAGCGAGATGGCAATCGACACGACGATCAGCACCAGCGCCATCACCAGCGACTGCCACAGGAAAATGGTCTCGCTGAACGGGATGACGCCCGTGATGTCCAGGATGCTCTTGGGCAGGCTGCCGGGGTTGGCCTGCAGCTGCGCGGCCGACGAGCTGATGCCCAGCGCCCAGGTGGCGCCCAGGCCCAGGTAGGCCGCCGCGCCAGCCGCGCGGTAATCCATGCGCAGGTCTTCACGGCGGGCCAGCGCGCGGGCATACAGCGCGCTGAAGATCAGCGACACGCCCCAGTTGAACAGCGACAGGATCATGCTGATCGCCGCCACGTAGCCCACGGCCGAGCGGCCCGTGCGGGGAATGGCAGCCAGGCGCGCGATCAGGCGGGCGGCGGGCGGCGAGGTCGCGACCGCATAGCCGCCGATGGCCACCAGCGCCATCTGCATCGTGAAGACGATCAGGCTCCAGAAGCCGTCACCGAAAGCCTTGGACACGGCGACCGGGCTGGAGCCGTTGATCATGGCCGCAATCGACACCACCGCCACGGCCAGCGCGGCAAACACGAAAGCGTCCGGGAACCACTTTTCCGCCCAGGCGGTAAAGCGCAGGCCCAGGCGGGTCAGCAGGCCGATGTCGCCATCGCTGCCAGGAGGTTGCTGCTCGGATTGGCGCGCGGGTAGGCCGCCGGACTTGGTCGTCGATGACATGTTTTCCCCAGAATCTTCAAGTTTTATGAGTCGGATTTCTGCGCAGGCCTTGCGGGCGCCGCGGGGGAAGATGCTAGGGCCACCCGCCAAAAATTGATAATCTCTATTTTTTATAGATGGATATAGGGATTTTCTATGTCGATCACCCTCAAGCAGCTCCAGCACTTCGTCGCGGCCGCCGCCACCGGCCAGGTCTCGCGCGCGGCCCAGCGCTGTTTCGTCAGCCAGCCCACCTTGACCACCTCCCTGCGCAGCCTGGAAACCGCCCTGAATGCGCCGCTGTTCACGCGCCACGCCAACGGCTTGCGGCTGACGGTGCAGGGCGACGGCTTCCTGCGGCATGCCGAGCACATCCTGCGCACGCTCGACGTCGCGCTTGAAGAAGTGCATGAATCGGTCTCGGCGGTCACCGGCAAGGTCAGGCTAGGCATCACCGACACCGTGTCCGAATACATGCTGCCGCGCATCATCGATGTGGCGCGCCGGCAGCTCCCGAAGGTCGAGATCGAGCCCGTCGAGCTCGATCGCGTGCAGATCGAGCACGGCCTGGCGAAGGGAGAATTCGATTTCGCCATCGTGCTGGTGTCCAACCTGTCCGACACGCCCGAGATCACCCGCGAAACCCTGCTGCGCTCGGAGCGGCGGCTTTGGACCTCGGTGCACCATCCCTTTGCGGGAGGCGGGGCGGTCTCGCTGGCCGATGTCGCCGAGAAGCCGTTCGTGCTGCTGGACATGGACGAGCATGTCGAGACGGTCAGCCGCTATTGGGCCGCGACGGGCCTGACGCCCAAGGTGGTGTTTCGCACCAAATCCATCGAAGCGATCCGCAGCCTGGTGGCCCAGGACGTGGGCGTCACCATCCTGTCGGACCTGGTCTTCCGGCCCTGGTCGCACGACGGCGGACGCATCAGCCGGACCGCGGTCTCGGATCCGGTGCCGTCCATGGACATCGGCTTGGCGTATCTGCGCGGGGCGCCCTTGTCGCCGGCCGCGGTGGCCTGCTCCAGCACCTTGCGCCTGCTGGGCAAGACCCTGGCGCGGGAATCGCATATCCACTGATAGCAAAAAAAAACAGCCCGGGTTCGCACCCGGGCTGTTTTGACTGGCTTGCGCCACGACCGGCATGCCGGTCGTGGCAGGCAAGGACTTCTTAGAAGTCCATGCCGCCCATGCCACCCATGCCGCCGGGCATGGCCGGGGCAGCGGGCTTGTCTTCAGCCAGTTCCACCACGGCGGCTTCAGCCGTCAGCAGCAGGCTGGCCACCGAAGCGGCGTTCTGCAGGGCGGTGCGGGTCACCTTGGTGGGGTCCAGCACGCCTTGCTCGACCAGGTCGGTGTACTCGCCGGTCGCGGCGTTGTAGCCGTAGTTGCCCTTGCCCTTCAGCACGGTGTCGACCACCACGCTGGCTTCTTCGCCGGCGTTGATGACGATGGTGCGCAGGGGCTCTTCCACAGCGCGCAGGATCAGCTTGATGCCGGCGTTCTGGTCGGGGGTGTCGCCCTTCAGGTCAGCGATGGCTTGCTTGGCGCGCAGCAGTGCCACGCCGCCGCCGGCCACGACGCCTTCTTCCACTGCGGCGCGGGTAGCGTGCAGGGCGTCTTCAACGCGGGCCTTCTTTTCCTTCATTTCCACTTCGGTGGCGGCACCGACGCGGATGACGGCCACGCCGCCAGCCAGCTTGGCCACGCGCTCTTGCAGCTTTTCGCGATCGTAGTCCGAGGTGGCTTCCTCGATCTGGATGCGCACTTGCTTCACGCGGGCTTCGATCGACTTGGCATCGCCGGCGCCGTCGATGATCGTGGTGTTTTCCTTACCCACTTCGATGCGCTTGGCTTGGCCCAGTTCGGCTAGCGTGGCCTTCTCGAGCGACAGGCCGGTCTCTTCCGAGATCACGGTGCCGCCGGTCAGGATGGCGATGTCTTCCAGGATGGCCTTGCGGCGGTCGCCGAAGCCAGGCGCCTTGACGGCGGTGGTCTTCAGGATGCCACGGATGTTGTTCACGACCAGGGTGGCCAGGGCTTCGCCCTCGACGTCCTCGGCGATGATCAGCAGGGGGCGGCTCGACTTGGCGACTTGTTCCAGCACGGGCAGCAGGTCGCGGATGTTGCTGATCTTCTTGTCGAAGATCAGGATGAACGGGTCATCCAGGGCGGCAACTTGCTTGTCCGGGTTGTTGATGAAGTAGGGCGACAGGTAGCCGCGGTCGAATTGCATGCCTTCGACGACGTCCAGCTCGTTTTCCAGCGACTTGCCGTCTTCGACGGTAATGACGCCTTCCTTGCCCACCTTGTCCATCGCGTCAGCGATGATCTGGCCGATGGAGGAGTCGCTGTTGGCCGAGATCGAGCCGACTTGCGCGATTTCCTTCGAGGTCGTGACGGGCTTGCTTTGCTTTTGCAGCTCGGCGACGGCGGCGGCGACAGCCTTGTCGATGCCGCGCTTCAGGTCGATGGGGTTGAAGCCGGCGGCCACGTACTTCAGGCCTTCCTGGACGATGGCTTGGGCCAGGACCGTGGCGGTCGTGGTGCCGTCACCGGCGTTGTCGCTGGTCTTCGAGGCAACGTCCTTCACCAGCTGGGCGCCGATGTTCTCGAACTTGTCCTTCAGTTCGATTTCCTTGGCGACGGACACGCCGTCCTTGGTCACCGTGGGGGCGCCGAACGAGCGCTCCAGCACCACGTTGCGGCCCTTGGGGCCCAGGGTCGTCTTGACAGCGTTGGCGAGGACATTCACGCCACGGACGATACGCACGCGAGCGTCATCGCCGAACAGAACTTGCTTGGCAGCCATTTGCAGCTTCCTTTATGGATTCGGTTGTCGAGAAGAATTACTGGATCACGGCGAGAATTTCTTCCTCGCGGATGACGAGCAGTTCCTCGCCATCGACCTTGACGGACTGGCCGGCGTACTTGCCGAACAGCACCTTGTCGCCGACCTTCAGGTCGACCGGCAGGACTTTGCCGTCTTCCGTCTTCTTGCCCGGGCCGACGGCCAGGACTTCACCTTGATCGGGCTTCTCAGCCGCGCTTTCAGGGATGACGATGCCCGAGGCAGTTTTGCGCTCGTTGTCCAGACGCTTGATGATCACGCGATCATGCAGGGGACGCAGGGCCATGAAGAACTCCTGTTAAATCAATAGGTTGGGTGGAAAATTAGGAAATTGCCCCAGCCGGAGGGTTGTTAGCACTCTCGACTGATGAGTGCTAATTATAGGGATGGTTTGGCTGGGTTCAAGGGGGGAGGGGGAGACTTTTATCTAAGTTGGAACTTGCGCCAGCTGTCGAAGTTCATCGAGTTTGGAATTGGCTCGGTGGTCGTAGGCGGCAGGGTAATCCCTCCACTTTTAGCGAGCAGTGGTACGGTCTCCAGCTGGATTTCGCTCCGGAAGTTCGTCTCCGCGTGTCAAACTCAGGGTAAGGCCAATTGCCACAGGGTGTGCTAATGCCTTGTTCAACTTTTGTATCCAATACCTATGCCACAGCCCAATTAAGGGGGAGCTCCCGGAGTGTTCCAGCCTTCTTGTTGTGCTGGAACAGACGCCGTAGCGACCTGATCTGATTCAGCCCCCCAAGGGGTCTACGGAAAATGACGACATTAATATCTTCCCCCTCCCCTTCAGAACCCCTCGAAACCGAGCAGCTTTTCCGTCGCATGCTGGAAGAGCGCCAGGCTGAAGAGATTCCGAACGAGCGCCGAGTCCAAGCAGACCTACGCCGCGAAGCAAAACGCTTGAAGCAACCAACCACACGTGTGGAAGTGAACAACATTTTCACCTGGTACCTGGACCAACACACGGAGATCGAACCCGAAACAGATCCCGAATTGATAAAACAACGTGTGTGGCAAAGACGGGTTGGCGTCAAGGACAGTGGACGCTTAACGGAAGCGCAGATTGCCGCGCAAGAAGACCGACTGGGCGTTCGCCTGCCAATGCCATGGCGCAACGTATACAAGCACTTCAACGGCGGCTGGGTGGGAACCCTCTATTGGGGAGACATGAGCAACCCCCATAGCAGCGACGTCGTGCCCATTCCCCAGGCAACCCATCAGTATCTGGCGCTGGAGGACGTCGCACCGTTGCGTGAACGCCTGCCCGCGGAATGGGAGGACCTAGATCAGGGCAACCTGGATTGCAGCAACCTTGACCCAAGGCTGATCGCGATTGCCTGCGCCGGCAGCGAGGCGATCCTGTTGGACTATCGCGAAGCGGCTTCGCCGCGCGTCTGCAAGGCGTTCTTCAGTAAATATGAAGACGACCCGCTAGCCGCGTGGGAAACAGACAGGTCTACAGTCTGGTGGCCGAACATGGCCGTGTTCTTTCGCGGCCTCTACCTGCAGAATCGGGCAGCATAAGGGCTGCCCGTCCTGAGTTCACCCCAACCGTCACTGCGTGATCGGCTGAATCCCCCCGTCCTTCATCACCTTCCCCCAAAGCGCCAGATCATCGGCAATCCGTTGCTGGAATGCCGGCCCGTTACCCATCAGCACCGTATCTCCCGTCTGGCTCAGACGTTCCTGGAATGCAGGATCCTGAAGCGTCTTCGTCAACGCGCTGCGCAGCACTTCCAGACTCGCTTCGGGGGCCTTCTGGTGGCTCACCAGCCCCGTCCACACATCCACCTGGAATCCTGCAACGGATTCGTTCACCGCAGGAACGTCGGGCAGCGCGGGCAAGCGTGCCTTCGACGTGACGGCAAGGGCGTCCAGTTTTTTTTCGGTGACCAGGGGCATGGCCACCGAGGGGCCGATCATCGCGATGTCGACCCGGCCGCCCGCCAGGTCGCTGATCACGTCGTTGTCTCCCTTGTACGGCACCTTCAGGATCTTGGACTGGGTCAGGACGCTCAGCCAGTCGACCGACAGTGATTTCACATGGCCCGTGTACGCCATCGATACGCTCTCCGGTTTTGCGGCGGCCCGCTGCAATACGGTAGCGAAGTCGGGAAAGGCGCCTGCCTTGCTGACCAGCACGTACGGATAGCTGGAGACCAGGCCGACGTGGGAGAAGTCCTTCAGCGGGTCATAGGGCGTGTTCGCGTAGAGCACCGGTGCGATGGACATCGTGCCGTTCGTGGTCAGCATCAAGGTATAGCCGTCAGGGCTGCTGCTTTGCAGCGCGCGGGTGGCAATCAGGTTGTTGCCGCCGGGGCGGTTTTCAACGACGACCGACTGGCCAAGATTCTTGCCCAGGGCCTCTGCGAATATCCGGGCGATGTTGTCCAGGGCGCCGCCGGCGGTGTAGGGAACGATCAGCCGCAAGGGGCGGGTGGGAAATTCCTCTGCCTGGGCCGGGGGGACCGCATAGGAACAGAACATCAGGCAAAGCATCAAGATCCTGCGCATGGTTGTCTCCGTTGTTATTGATATATGCCGCGTTGCGCGGGGTACTGCTTCTTTGTTTTTCTGAAAGCTTGCCGGGCTCAGCCGCGCAGGACGGAAAGGATGTTCTGGGCGGCGCCTACGGCCATGCCCCGCAAGCCGCCATTGGTCGTTCCGCCGATGTGGGGCGTCAGGACGGCGTTGGGGGTGTCCACCCAGGGTGACTCGGCGTTGATCGGCTCATGCACGAAACAGTCGAGTCCCAGATGGAGTTCACCGGCATGCAGTTTCTCGCGGATGGCGGCCTCGTCGATCATGCCGGCGCGCGCGGTGTTCACCACGATGGCACCCTTGCGTAGCAAGCCCAGCCGACGCGCATCCAGCAGGTTCCGGGTGGAGTCATCCAGCGGGCAGTGCAGGGAGACGACGTCGCTGGCGGTCAGCAAGGCTTCCAGTTCGACCTGCGTGACGCCTTCGGGGAGCTGATGGCCGTCGAGGTAAGGGTCGTTGACGAGCACACGCATCCCGATGGCCTGGCCGAAGCGGGCCACGCGTCTGCCTATCGCGCCGCAGCCCACCACGCCCAGCGTCGCGCCGGACAGTTCGAAGCCGACGTAGCCTTGCTTGTCCCAGTGTCCTTCGTGCATGCGGGCGTCCAGCCAGCAGATGCGCCGGGCGCAGGCCAGGATGAGTCCGAGCGCGAGCTCTGCCACGGACTGGCTGTTCGAGCCGGTGGCGGCAATGGCTTGCACGCCCAGTCGCCTGGCGGCAGCTTGATCGATGGCATCCATGCCGACGCCGTGCCGGCCGATGACTTTCAGCTTGCGCGAGGCTGATTGCACTTGTTCATTGATCTGCCCATAGCGGGACAGGATGGCGACGGGCTGTTCACGCTCGACGAGCGCGACCAGTTCTTCCTGGGAAAACCGCGCGCCGGTGTAGCAAAGACGATAGTCCTTGAGCAGGGCGACGGCATCGGGGTGGATCTTCTCTTCCGTGATGACGATGGAGTCTTGATGCATGGTTTCTTCTGTGGGCGGATGAACGCCGGTGACACGGCGCGCGGATATCAGTGGCCCATCGCGGGCTCGGGCAGGCCGTGTTCCAGCGGCGGGCGTGGCGGCAGGCCGAAGGCTTCTGGGGTGGGCACGCCCATGCGGGCGGTGCCGGGGCCGAAGCGCTCCGCGAAGTTCGGCGCAAGCGGTCGATAGTCGGTGCGCAGCCACAGGCGCAACAGGTGACGCTTCTTGTCTTCGTCTTCGTAGTCCTCGAAGGCCGTGCGCGAGTGCACGATGACGTGATTGTTCAGGAGCTGCATGTCGCCGGGCTCCATGGCCATCTCGAAGCACAGGTCCTGGCTGCCAGCCAGCTCATCGAACAGGTTCATCGCCTCCACCTGTTCTGGGGTGGCTGGCGTGCCGCGCTTCTCGAAGGCGGGTTCGAAGGCGTTGCGCAGGTAGCGGCAACTGAGCTTGCCGTCGAACCAGCTGAATACAGGAATGGGGTGCTCGGTGAGTGGCGAACGGCCGGGCAGGTGTTCGCCCTTCAGGTCGTAATGGAAGCCGTCATACAAGGGCTTGAGCAGATCGGGACGGCGCCTCAGTATTTCGTTGTGGATGGACGTCGTGCTGGTCAGCCGGCTGAAGCCTCCTGTCTTGGAGACGCGCAGGCACAGCAGGCCGACGACATCGCTGTTGTCGCTGTGGAAGTTCAACTTGGCGCTGGTGTTGTAGCCACGGGTCTTGTGGCCGTATTTCACCCCTTCATCCTTCACGTGCCCAAGCAGATGGGCGCGTGAGTTCTGTGTGACAGGGCGTCCCAGGTGCAGTCCGATACCCCAGTAGATTCGCGACGCATCGTCCTTGGAGTAATCGAACACTGGCAGGCCGCGCAGCACGGCCATCCCGATGCCTTCCTCCACCTGTTCCGACACTTTCTTCAGGTCAGCCGCGACCCTTTCCAGGGGGAAGTCCTCCTTGCGGATGTCCGTGATCGGAATGTGGCGCACCTTCTGCAGCGCAGCGTTCAGTTCCGCAATGGCTTGCGGCCCGAACCGGTAGATCCAGCTTTGATCGTTGTTGAGCTGTTCTGCGTTCCAGGCGCTCGCATCGGTAACGGGCTTGTACTCGGACATGGCGTGATTCTCCCTGCGATGAGAAGGATTGCTGCCTGCCACGAATGCCGTGGCAGTGCTTTGCGATGCGTCAATCCTCGTGTAAAACGCACATGAGAAAAAGCGATTTATTTTTATTCGTATGAATAACTTTTAGGTATGTGAATGATGACGTTCAAGCAGTTGGAAGCCATCTACTGGGTAGCACAGCTGGGTGGTTTCTCGCAGGCCGCGCAGAAGCTGCACACGACGCAGCCGGCGGTGTCGAAGCGCGTGCGCGAGCTGGAGGACGCCTTCGGCACGCCCTTGTTTGACCGGACGATGAGGTCGGCGCGCTTGACCGAAAAAGGGGAGGAGATGTTCGCCATCGCCAAGGACCTGCTCGGTCGTCGTGCGCAGGCGATCGAGGGTTTCGTTCAAGCGGCGGCGCCCCAGCGCCAGTTGCGCATCGGCGTGACGGAGCTCACGGCGCTGACCTGGCTGCCTCGCTTCGTCAATGCGGTGCATGCCAGGTTTCCAGCCACCTCCTTCGAGCCTGATGTCGACGACAGCTTTGGGCTGCGCAACAAACTGCTGGCCGGCAATCTAGATATCGCTATCCTGCCGGACCTTTTCGAAGACAGCCGATTGGTGAAGCACACCTTGGGCAAGGTCAGGAATACCTGGATGTGCAAGCCGGGACTGTTGCCAACGCAGCATCCCTTGAATGTCCACGACATCGCGGAGCAGCGTGTTCTGACGCAGGGCGGCCGCTCGGCCACCGGCCAGATCTACGACGAGTGGTTCCGGGCAGCCGGCATCGGCACGGGGAACTGGATCGTCAGCAACAACCTCATGGCCATCATCGGCATGACTGTGTCTGGCCTGGGCGTGGCGCACCTGCCGCAGTTTGCGCTGCAGCCGCTCATCGACCTGGGCATGCTGGAGGTGCTGGACGTGGCGCCGCCCGTGCCGGATGTGGTCTTCGCCGCCGTGCACAAGGCGGAGAACCACAGCGTGGTGATGGACCAGTTGGTGGAGATCGCCACGCGGTGCTGCGATTTCGGCAGGGCATTCCAGGGGGCGTGACGTTGCGGATGACCGGACGCTAATGCTGCGTCCGTGTGCCGGTCGCATTCATAGCGTCAACCTGCCGCGTTGCGACTGTGGTGAAAGTACAGGTATAGCAGGCCGATCGGCGCGATGAAAATCGCGAAGCTCCAGCACAGAATCATCGTCATCAACTTCACGAACAGCATTAAGAGCGCATTAACGAAAAACACATTCCGGCCCAGGATGTAGTCGATGACGCTCTCATAGACGAAACGCGAATACGGATAGAGCAGGGTATTCACGGCGAGCAGCGCATAGGTGCCGAACGCCACCGGATGCGGGTTGGTATCTTGGTTCATTGCAAACAAAAATAGCGCTGGGAAGATCAAGCCAAAGAGGAACTGGCGGATGTAATATGCGCGGGACAGTCCGCCGAGCGTCTTCATGATGACTGGATGCACTTAATTTTCCTTTTTTGTGGGATTTCGCGTTTCCGTTTTGCTTGCGGTGCAAGGGGCGGGTGGGCTGAAAAATTCCCGAATTATCCCTGATTTTTATTGTGGCGGGTCTGAATCCAATGATTGATTTCAATAACAAAGGTTTTTTCAAGCTGAAACGCAATGATGAGTACGCGGACCGCGTGACTGACTTGCTTTTGGAAGGCGAACGCGTCATTGACTCATACAAGTCCATGCGTGACGGCGTGGTTTTTACCAATAAGCGCATCATCGCTGTCAACGTGCAGGGCATCACCGGCAGTAAAAAGGATTTCTCCTCATTGCCGTACAAAAATATCGTGGCCTATTCCGTTGAAACATCCGGGACTTTTGATCTGGATTCCGAGCTGGAGATTTATTTTTCCTCGCTCGGAAAGGTGAGGTTCGAGTTCACCGGCAAGACATCCATCGTCGAAATCTCCAGGCTGATTTCGGCGCATGTCTTTAGTTAAGGCAGGGAGACCCGACTGGCAGGTCCGAGCAGTTATGCTAAGTAATTGCTATTTATAAGCCGTTAATTCCAACTCGACCGAGCATTGACCTCCACGTTCACCTACCTTGACGTTTCGGTCATCCAGTTTGGAGCTCGGAAGTTTCCAATAGCCAATGCAGCCGTGGTATCGATCTGCCATCTCAGGCAGATCAACGACCCGGTGCGCAGGTACCGTTGAGCCCAACAAGGGAGGCGGATTTGAGACTTATCATTTTTTCGATGCTTGCCTTGATGTGCCAGGCAGCCAAGGCAGAGACCGTGCAAGTCAAATATCATGGCCCCGTGTCGTTGGCTGCCTTCTCGTGTACCGACGTCAGGGAGAACAGTGACGTTTCGCGTATTTGCTACGATCGGGCAGAGCGATACATGGTCATCCGACTCAAGAAGACTTACTACCACTACTGCGACATGGATGCCGCAACAGTGGCGGATCTGCTGAGGGCAAGCTCAAAGCGCCAGTTCTTTCAAGCCCGTATTCGCGGAAGCGGCGCTGACGGTCCCTTTGACTGCCGGACCCACCCGGTTCCGGATAAATATCAGTGATAGATCAGGCAGTCCATGGCAAGGTCGACGAGGAGGCAGGCTGGGCCAGCACGTTCAGGTTCGTTTTTCCGCTGAATCCATGATGCGTGCTTTGCCGGCATTACCGGCGAAGAGGGCTGTTCCGTTCCCAGGCATCTGGCTTGATAAAAGCAGAAACCCCCATGCGCTTCGACCTGACCACCCTCCAACTCTTCCTGGCCGTCCTGGACACCGGCAGCATCTCCGCCGCCGCCGAGCGCGAACATATCGCCGCCTCCGCCCTCAGCAAACGCATCAGCGAACTCGAACGCTCCGCGGGCATGCCGCTGCTGACCCGCCATGCCCGCGGCGTATCTGCCACCTCCGCAGGCCGCTCCCTGGCCCGCGGCGCGCGCCTGATGCTCAGGCAGGCCGCCGACCTGTCCGCGCAGATCCAGGACCACGCCCACGGTGTACGCGGCCACGTACGGCTGTTCGCAAACCTGTCCTCCATCACCCAATTCCTGCCGGGTGAGCTGAAAAGCTTCCTGGCCGAGCACCCCGGCGTGCGGGTGGACCTGGAGGAGCGTGTCAGCAGCGTGGTGACGCGCGCCGTGGCGGAAAGCGAAGCGGACATTGGCGTGTTCTTCCTGTCGGACGACCGCGAGGGCCTGGTCCACTATCCGTATCACAAGGACGAGATGGCCCTGCTGGTGCCGGCAGGCCACCCGCTGGCGCGCCGTCGGTCGCTGTCCTTCGTGCAGACGCTGGATTACGAACACGTTGGCATGCACCGGGGCAGCGCGGCCAGCTTCATGCTGCATCGGCGGGCCAACGAGGCCAATCGAGAGTGGCGGGTGCGTTTCCATGCCACGTCCTACGATGCCCTGGTGGCATTGGTGCATGCGGGGCTGGGCATCGGGGTGATGCCGCTGAAGGCGCTGGCGCTGTATCGCCAGGAAGGGGTGAAGCTCGTCAAGCTGACCGACGAGTGGGCCCACCGGCGCCTGTCCATCTGCCTGCGCGCGGATGACACGCAGTCCAGCGCGGCGAAGCTGTTGCTGCAGCATTTGCTGGCCTCGGCGCGGGCTGCGGAGTAAACCCAGGCACACCTCGGGCAAAGCCATCGCCATCCGCGATGGCTGGCGGAAAAACTGCGAATTGTCCGGCCGTTGTTCCCAGACCATCATGGCCAGGAACAATGGTCAAAAGACAATAAGGAGACAGCCATGCCCTTGCCTACCCGGGTCGATGTCATCGAAGTTGGCTTGCGTGACGGGCTGCAAAGCGAAGCGGCCTTCGTGTCCACCGAGGACAAGGTCGCGCTGCTCAATCGCCTGATCGATGCAGGCGTGCGCCATATCGAAGCCACCTCTTTCGTGTCACCGCGGGCTGTGCCGCAGATGCGGGATGCGGCCGAGGTGCTGGCCGGCGCGCGCCGGGTGCCGGGCCTGGTGCTGTCGGTGCTGGCGCCGAACGCAAAAGGGGCCGAGCGTGCCATGCAGGCCGGGGCCGATGAGATCGTGGTGTTTGTCTCGGCGTCGGAAAGCCACAACGCAAAGAACCTGAACCGGTCCATCGACCGTTCCTTGCAGGACATCGACGAGATCGCGGCGCTGACGCGCGGCCAGTCCCTCAGGCGCAAGGGTGCGGTGGCCACGGCTTTCGGCTGTCCTTTCGAAGGCGACGTGCCTGAGGCGAACATCGACAAGATCGTGGCGCGCTATGTGGAGCACGGCTTCGACGGCATTACCTTGGGCGACACCACGGGCATGGCGACGCCCGTGCTGGTCACGCAAACGGTGACGCGGCTCCAGCAAGAATTTCCCGGGCTTTCCATCTCGCTGCATTTCCACAATACGCGGGGCATCGGTCTCGTGAACGTGATGACGGGCCTGCAGTTGGGCATCACGACCTATGAGTCGTCGCTGGGCGGCATGGGTGGCTGTCCTTTCGCGCCGGGCGCCACGGGCAACATCTGCACGGAAGACCTCGTGAATCTGCTGGACGAGATGGATATCGCCACGGGCATCGACCTGGCGTCGCTGGTGGGCGCCGCGCGCAGCTTGGAAAGCATCATCGGGCGGCCCTTGCCCGGCCAGGTGATGCGGGCGGGCCCCCGCCTGGCGCTGCACTCCCTTGAGAGTATTGGCGCGGCCCACGGTTAAGCAGACGGATGCGCGACGATATGCCTTTGACTGGAATCCGGGTCCTGGACCTGACACGCATCATTTCCGGCCCGTTCTGTTCGGCCCTGCTGGCCGACATGGGCGCCGAAGTGATCAAGATCGAAGCGCCGGGGGAAGGCGACCCGGTGCGCAAGCAGGGCGAGCTGCACGAAGGCTTCAGCTGGTACTTCGCCAACTACAACCGCAACAAGCTGTCGGTGACGCTGGATCTCTACAGCGACGAAGGCAAGGCCCTGCTGGCGGCGCTGGTGCGCAAGAGCGACGTGGTGGTGGAGAACTTCCGGCCAGGGGTGATGGACAAGCTGGGCCTGTCGCCCGAGGCGCTGAAAGCGCTGCGTCCGGACATCGTGCATTGCGGCATCAATGGCTTTGGCACCAGCGGGCCGTACCGTGACCGGCCTGCCTTCGATTTCATCGCGCAGGCGATGAGCGGATTCATGAGCGTGAACGGCGAGGCCGATGGCCCGCCCTTGCGGGCGGGGCCGCCGGTCAGCGATCTGGTGGCGGGGCTGCACGCCGCGCTGGGCATCGTGGCCGCCTTGCTGCGGCGCGAGCGCAGCGGCCAGGGCGAATCCTTGAGCGTGAGCCTGCTCTCCAGCATGATCAACCTGCTCAGCTTCCAGGCGTCGAACTATTTCGCCAGCGGCACGGCGCCGCTGCGCAACGGCAATGACCACGCGCTGGTGGCGCCCTATGGCTTGTTCGAGACCGCCGACGGCCAGGTTGCCATCGCGCCCAGCAACGACACCATGTATGTCCGCCTGCTGAATGCGCTGGAAATGCCGGCGCTGCAGGCGCATCCGGACTTCGCCACGAATGCCCTGCGCATGCGGAACCGGCCAGCCTTGCGCGAGGTCATCCAGGCGCGCACCCGCCAGCGCGAGACGGCGTACTGGATCGAGCAGTGCAACCGCCACGGCGTGCCTTGCGGGCCGGTGCTGAGCGTGCCCGAGGTGTTCGAGGATCCGCAGGTGCGTGACCAGCAGATGGCCATCGATGTCGAGCATCCCGGCCACGGACCCGTGCGGATGCTGGGGTTCCCCATCAAGTTCTCGCAGGCGCCATGCCGGTTGCGGCATCCCGCACCGGCCCTGGGCGGCGATACGGCTGCCGTGTTGGCAGGCATCGGCGTGGGCGCGGCGGAACTGGAAAGATTGCGTGAGGAAGGCATCGTCTAGACCTCCCCCGCAAGACGCCGGCGACTACGCCCGCAGAGGCGGCCCGCCGAGCGTGCAGCACAGAAGTGCCACAAACGATAACGGAGGAGACATGAACAAGATGCGTATCGCACTTGCGGGACTGCTGGCGCCGGCGGCGCTGATGTTGGCGAGCCCGTCCGTCGCGCAGCAGTATCCGGACAAGCCCATCCGCCTGGTGATTCCCTTTCCGCCGGGCGGGGGCACCGATTTCCTGGGCCGCGTGGTGGCCAAGGGCCTGGGCTCGGGCAAGGGCTGGAACGTGGTGCCGGAGAACCGCGCGGGCGCGGGCGGCACGGTGGGGCTGGCATCGGTGGCCAGGGCGCAGCCCGATGGCTACGAGCTTGTCCTGGCGCAGATCGACAACATGGTCATCGCGCCCGAGGTCTACAAGCAGATCAACTACCACAGCACCAAGGATTTCGCGCCGGTGGGGCTGGTGGGAGAGACACCGCTGGTCATCGTGACCCGCGATGGCTCGCCGTTCCCGACCTTGAAGCACGTGGTGGAGCAGGGCAAGCGCCAGCCCGGCAGCATCAACTATGCCTCGCCAGGCGCTGGCACGATCACCCATCTTGCCGGGGAGCTTTTCCAGCAGGTGGCGGGTATCAAGATGCAGCACGTGCCCTATCGCGGCTCCGGTCCGGCCATGGCGGATCTGCTGGGCGGGCAGGTGCCCTTGATGTTCACGTCGATTCCCTCGGCCTTTTCGCAGATCCAGTCCGGCAAGGTGCGCGCGCTGGCGGTCACGTCGCTGACCCGCAGTCCGCTGCTGCCGGATGTGCCGACGGTGGCGGAGTCGGGCTACAAGGACTTCGACGTGCGCGTCTGGTACGGCCTGGTTGCGCCAGCCAAGACGCCGCCCGCCGTGCTGGAAAAGCTGAGCGGGGAGTTGAACCAGATGCTGAAGGCCAAGGAGGTGGTGGACGCCATCGCGGCGCAGGGCGCCGAGCCCAGGCCGGTCACGCCCGCGGAATTCCGCGAGATCATCCAGGCGGATATCCGGAAATGGCGGCCGGTGGTCCAGGCGGCGGGGGTGCAGGCGCAGTAGGGTGCATGGCCGCACCCAAGGCCAGGCCTGTCCGGCTTGGTGGCCGTCAGGCTGGCGGGGTATCGCCCAGGATGTCCGGGCGATACCCTCTGAACACAGCCCCATGCACCACATCCTGCACAAACCCGGTGCACCCCAAGACCCAGTCCCCATGCGGCTCTCCGCAATTTCTGGTTTGCAGAATCGGACGAAGATGCGATGCTTTACCCACCCCAAGCATCCCCCCTTCCCGTTGCCAGGAGCCCCCATGCATTCCGCAGCCCCCGACACCCACACCGACATACACATCGACGGCACTCGCCTCTGGCAGTCCCTGATGGACCTCGCCCGCATCGGCGCCACGGAGAAAGGCGGAGTCTGCCGCCTGGCGCTGACCGATCTCGACCGGCAGGGCCGTGACCTGTTCTGTGCCTGGGCCAGGGACGCCGGCTGCGAGATCCGCGTCGACGCGATCGGCAATATCTTTGCGCGCCGCGCTGGGCGCAGCGACACGCTGCCGGTGGTCATGACCGGCAGCCACATCGACACGCAGCCCACCGGCGGCAAGTTCGACGGCAACTATGGCGTGCTGGCCGGGCTGGAGGTGCTGCGCACGCTCAACGACGCCGGCATCCAGACCGAGGCCCCGCTGGAGCTGGTGGTCTGGACCAACGAGGAGGGCTCGCGCTTCGTGCCCGTCATGATGGGCTCGGGCGTCTATGCCGGCGCCTTCACGCTTGACCATGCCTTGGGCCAGGCGGATCGCGAAGGCGTGAGCGTGCGCGAGGCCTTGGCAAGCATCGGGTATGCGGGCGCGGAACCGGTGCCGCCGGCACGGGCCGACGGCGTCGCGGCCTATTTCGAGGCGCACATCGAGCAGGGCCCCGTGCTAGAGAATGCCGACACGGTGATCGGCGTGGTGACGGCCGCGCTGGGGCAGCGCTGGTATGACGTGGTGCTGACGGGCGTGGAGGCGCACGCGGGACCGACGCCGATGCCGCTGCGCCACGACGCCTTGCTGGCCGCGTCCGACGTGGTGCGCGCCGCCAACGACATCGCGCTGGCCCATGCGCCCAATGCGCGCGCGACGGTGGGCTGGATGGACGTGTTCCCCAATTCGCGCAACGTGATTCCGGGCCGCGTCCGGTTCACGGTGGATATGCGCGCCGCCGACGACAAGACGCTGTCGGCGATGGACACCGCGCTGCGCGCGGCGGTCGCGGCGGCGGCGGAGCGCGGCGGTGTCAGCGCCCAGGTCGAGCAGGTGGTGTATTTCCCGCCGCAGCCGTTCGCGCAGGAGCTGGTGCAGTCCGTGCGCCAGGGGGCGGCCGCGCTGGGGCTGTCGGCCATGGACGTGGTCAGCGGTGCGGGCCATGACGCGGTGTATATGGCACGCGTCGCGCCCGCGGCCATGATCTTCGTGCCCTGCAAGGACGGGATCAGCCACAACGAGATCGAAGACGCGCGGCCCGACCATCTCGAGGCCGGCTGCAATGTCCTGCTGCACGCGATGCTGGCGCGCGCGGGCGTGGCTGACTGACGCTTGCACCAGTGCAAGGCGCCGATGCATCGGGATGGTGCGTCGGTGTCCACCCCCGTCCGGGTGGCTCTGCTGCGTGTGCCGCGCACGCCCTCCCATGCCGCGCATCGCGCATGAATTTTCCTGGTCGAGGCCAGGATCGTCGTGGCGCGATTGCCGGCAGACTCTCCGTGATTACCCTGTATCCCGCCGTCATTTCCGCAGGATTGCGAGCGTTGGCATGGATATTGCATGCTCAGATTGTGTACTAACTCTGTGCGCAGTTTGTTCGGGAGCACCCCGCGCGAACCGTCGTCAGTGTTGGACCTTTCCCATGACGCCTTGCCTACGCAAGACTTCGGAGATCAAAAATGCAGACACGGAGTATTCGCATCAAGACCCTCGCTGCCGCGGTAGCCATGCTGGCGGCCGGCGCCGCGCTGACGCTCCCTGGGGTGGCGCAAGCCGAGAAGGTGCTGCGCATCGGCATGACGGCGGGCGACATCCCGCGCACGCTGGGCCAGCCCGACCAGGGCTTCGAGGGCAATCGCTTTACCGGTATTCCGATGTACGACGGGTTGACGCAATGGGACCTGTCGCAGAAGGACGGTCCGAGCGTGCTGATTCCGGATCTGGCCGAGTCGTGGGAAGTGGACGCCAAGGACAACACCGTGTGGGTGTTCAAGCTGCGCCCCGGCGTGACCTTCCACGACGGCTCGCCCTTCAATGCCGACGCCGTGGTCTGGAACGTGGGCAAGGTGCTGGACAAGAGCGCGCCGCAATTCGATGCCAGCCAGGTGGGCGTCACCGCCTCGCGCATGCCCACGCTGAGGTCGGCGCGCAAGATCGATGACCTGACCGTCGAGTTGAAGACCTCGGAGCCCGACTCCTTTCTTCCCATCAACCTGACCAACCTGTACATGGCGTCTCCGGCGCATTGGCAGAAGAAGCTGGCGGAGGTGCCGGCCTCCGTCACCGATGCGGCGGAGCGCTCGCAGCGGGCCTGGGCGGCCTTCGCGGTCGATGCGTCGGGCACGGGGCCCTTCAAGATGGCGAGCTTCGTGCCGCGTGAACGGCTGGAACTGGTGAAGAACGACCAATACTGGGACGAGAAGCGCCGGCCCAAGATCGACCGCGTCGTGCTGCTGCCCTTGCCGGAAGCCAATGCCCGCACCGCCGCGCTGATGTCGGGGCAGGTGGACTGGATCGAGGCGCCGGCGCCGGATGCCTTCGACGCCATCAAGAGCCGTGGCTTCGTGATCTATTCCAACGAGCAGCCGCACGTGTGGCCGTGGCAGTTGTCGTTCAATGAGGGGTCGCCCTGGCTGGACCGCCGTGTGCGCCATGCCGCCAACCTGTGCGTGAATCGCGGCGAGCTCAAGCAGCTGCTGGGGGGCATGATGGGCGAGCCCAAGGGCACCGTGCCCCCGGGCCACCCGTGGTGGGGCAACCCCACGTTCGACATCAAGTACGACCCCGAGGCCGCGCGCAAGCTGATGGCAGAGGCGGGCTATTCCAAGGCCAAGCCGATCAAGGTGAAGGTGCAGACCTCGGCGTCGGGGTCCGGCCAGATGCAGCCGCTGCCCATGAACGAGTACGTGCAGCAGAACCTGAAGGAGTGCTACTTCGACGTGACCTTCGACGTGGTCGAGTGGAACACCTTGTTCACGAACTGGCGCAAGGGGGCGAAGGATCCCTCGGCCAATGGCAGCGACGCCATCAACGTCAGCTACGCCTCGATGGATCCGTTCTTCGCGATGGTGCGTTTCGTCAGCACCAAGACCTTCCCGCCGGTCTCCAACAACTGGGGCTACTTCGGCAACGCCGAGATCGACGGCCTGATCGCGGCGGCGCGCACCACCTTCACGCCCGCCGAGCGCGACGCCGCGCTTGCCAAGCTGCATGCGCGCGTGGTCGAGGAAGCCCCGTTCGTGTGGATCGCGCACGACGTCGGCCCGCGTGCGATCTCGCCCAAGGTCAAGGGCGTGGTGCAGCCCAAGAGCTGGTTCATCGATATCGCCACGATGTCGATCGACTGATGTTGAACCCGCCGGCCGCTCGCGGGGCGGCCGGTACGCTTTCGGGGGATGCTCATGCTCGGGTATGTCTTTCGGCGCGTCGCCTACGCCTTGCCCATCATGGTGGGCGTTGCGCTGCTGTGCTTTCTTCTGATCCATCTGGCGCCGGGCGATCCGCTGGTGTCGATCCTGCCGCCAGACGCGTCGGTCGAGCTGCAGCGGCAGTTGATGACGCTGTATGGCTTTGATCGTCCCTTGCCGGAGCAATTCCTGTCCTGGATCTGGCGGGCGCTGCAGGGCGACCTGGGCGTCTCCATCGCCACGGGTCGGCCGGTGGCCACCGAGGTGTGGCATGCGGTTGGCAACACCTTGCGCCTTGCCTGTGTGGCCACGGTGCTGGGCTTCATCGTGGGCAGCTTCCTGGGGTTCGTGGGGGGCTATTACCGCAACTCGGTGATGGACCGCATCGCGTCGTTCGTGTCGGTGGTCGGCGTCAGCGTGCCGCACTACTGGCTGGGCATGGTGCTGGTCATCGTGTTCTCGACGCAGCTGATGTGGCTGCCGCCGACGGGCGCCGGGCCGGGCAGTTCGGCCGATTGGGCGTTCGACTGGGCGCACATCCGGCACATGATCCTGCCCGCCGTGACCATGTCGGTGATCCCGATGGGCATCATCGCGCGGACGGTGCGGGCGCTGGTGGCCGAAACCCTGTCCCAGGAGTTCGTGGTGGGCCTGCGCGCGCGCGGCCTGTCCGACCTGGGCGTCTTCCTGCATGTGGTGAAGAACTGTGCGCCCACTGCGCTGGCGGTGATGGGGCTGCAGCTGGGCTATCTGCTGGGCGGCTCGATCCTGATCGAAACCGTCTTCTCGTGGCCCGGCACCGGATTCCTGCTGAACGCCGCCATCTTCCAGCGTGACCTGCCGCTGCTGCAGGGAACGATCCTGGTGCTGGCCCTGTTCTTCGTGGTGCTGAACCTGCTGGTCGACATCCTGCAGGGGCTGTTCGATCCACGCATCGAAAGGAGCTGAGGCGATGGCCGACTCTACCTTGCGCGTCGCCGCTGTCGCCACGCCGGCCGCGACCCTGCCCATCGTGCGTTCGCCCGGCTACTGGTCCAACGTCCTGCGCCGGCTGCGTCGCGATCCCGTCGCGCTGGGCGCCGGCGCCGTGATCCTGCTGCTGATCATCGTGGCCTTGCTGGCGCCTTGGATCACGCCGGCCGACCCGTACCAGGCGTCGATGCTGCGGCGCCTGCGCCCGATCGGCACCGAGGGCTATCCGCTGGGCGCCGACGAACTGGGCCGCGACATGCTGTCGCGTCTCATGGTGGGCGCGCGCTTGTCGCTCTTCATGGGCATCGTGCCCGTGATCGCGGCCTTCGTCATCGGGAGCGCCGTGGGGATATTGGCGGGCTATGCCGGCGGCATGACCAACACCGTCATCATGCGCGTGGTCGACGTGTTCTTTGCGTTTCCCTCGGTGCTGCTGGCCATCGCGCTGTCGGGCACGCTGGGGGCAGGCATCCTGAACGCCATCATCTCGCTCACCATCGTGTTCATTCCGCAGATCGTGCGGGTGGCCGAAAGCGTGACCACGCAGGTGCGCCGCAGCGACTACGTCGATGCGGCGCGTGCGTCGGGGGCCGGCCCGGTGACCATCGTGCGCGTGCACGTCCTGTCGAACGTGCTGGGACCGATATTCGTCTATGCCACGAGCCTGATCTCGGTCTCGATGATCCTGGCGTCCGGCCTGTCCTTCCTGGGGCTGGGCGTGCGTCCGCCGGAACCGGAGTGGGGCCTGATGCTCAATACCCTGCGCACGGCCATCTACACGCAGCCGTGGGTCGCGGCGCTGCCGGGCGTCATGATCTTCATCACGTCCATCTCGTTCAACCTGCTGTCCGACGGACTGCGCAGCGCCATGGAGGTGAAGGAATGAGCACGATGCTTTCCAGGTCCCAGCCTGCCTACGAAGACCTGGGCGGTCCCGCGCAGCCATTGCTGAGCGTGCGGGGCCTGATCAAGCACTTCCCGCTGAAGCAGGAACTGTTCGCTGGCCGCAAGGGGCGCAAGGCCGTGCGCGCGGTCGACGGCGTCGATTTCGAGGTGCTCAAGGGCGAGACCCTGGGCGTGGTCGGCGAGTCGGGCTGTGGCAAGTCGACCACCGCGCGCCTGGTGATGCAGTTGATCGCGCAGGACCGGGGCGAGCTGGTGTTCGACGGGCAGACCGTGGGGTCGCGCACGCTGAACCTGCGCGCTTTCCGGCGACAGACGCAGATGGTGTTCCAGGACAGCTATTCGTCGCTGAACCCGCGCATGACCATCGAGGACTCGGTGGCGTTCTCGCCCGTGGTGCATGGCACGTCCAGGCGCGAGGCCACGGCGCTTGCACGCGACCTGCTGGACCGCGTGGGGCTGGACCCGGCGCGTTTCGCCGGCCGGTATCCGCACGAGCTGTCGGGCGGGCAGCGGCAGCGGGTCAACATCGCGCGCGCGTTGGCGCTGCGCCCGCGGCTGGTCATCCTGGACGAGGCGGTGTCGGCCCTGGACAAGTCGGTCGAGGGGCAGGTGCTGAACCTGTTGCTCGACCTGAAGCAGGATTTCGGGCTGACCTATATGTTCATCAGCCATGACCTGAACGTCGTGCGTTATGTCTCGGACCGCGTCATGGTGATGTACCTGGGCGAGGTGGTCGAGCTGGGGCCGGTCGATCAGGTCTTCGATGCGCCGCGCCATCCCTACACGCAGGCCCTGTTGCGCTCGATGCCCTCGCTCGATCCCGAGCAGCGCACCCAGACTGCGCCGCTGTCCGGCGACCCGCCCAATCCCATCGATCCGCCTTCGGGTTGCCGCTTTCATACGCGTTGCGCGCAGGCGCGCGCGGCCTGTGCGGCGCAGGCGCCTGAAGTGGTGCTTCAGGATGGGCATGCGGTGCGCTGCCTGATGCATCAGCCCGGTTCGGGCTATGCCAATTCGGGAGCACTGGCATGACGGCCGATACCCAGGCGCTGGTGCGCATCCGAGACCTGGAGGTCAGCTTCCAGGCTGGCGCCAAGACCGTGCACGCCCTGAATGGCGTCAGCCTGGATGTGGCGCGCGGCGAGGCGGTGGCGCTGATCGGCGAGTCCGGTTCGGGCAAGAGCGTGACCTTGCGCGCCCTGATGCGGCTGCACCCGCCCCGGCGCACCACGATGCGCGGGCAGATGCGGGTCGACGGACAGGACGTGATGGCCATGAACGCGCGCCAGCTGGCCGCGATGCGTGGCCCCGTCGTGTCGATGATCTTCCAGGAGCCGCTGTTGGCGCTGGACCCGGTCTATCCGGTGGGCAAGCAGATCGAAGAGATGGTGCGGCGCCACACCGGCGCAAGTGCCACGCAGGCGCGCAGCCAGGCGCTGTCGCTGTTCGAGCGCGTGCGCATCCCCAGTCCGGCGCGCCGCCTGCAGGCGTACCCGCACGAGATGTCCGGCGGCATGCGCCAGCGCGCGATGATTGCGCTGGCGCTGTCCTGCAACCCCAAGGTGCTGCTGGCCGACGAGCCGACCACGGCCCTGGACGCGACGGTGCAGATCCAGATCCTGCTGCTGCTGCGCGAACTGCAGCGCGACCTGGGCTTGTCCATCGTGTTCGTGACGCACGACATCGGCGCGGCCGCCGAGATCGCCGATCGGGTGGCGGTCATGTATGGCGGGCGCATCGTCGAGCAGGGCACGCTGGCGCAATTGCTGCGGGCGCCGCAGCATCCCTACACCATCGCGTTGCTGCATGGCCGCGCCCACGGGGCGATGCGCAAGGGCGAACGCCTGCAGACGATTCCGGGGTCTCCGCCCGACCTGTCCGCGCTGCCGGCGGGGTGCGCGTTCGCGCCGCGCTGTGCGCGGGCCGAGTCCGCCTGCCTGTCGGCCGTGCCTGCCATCGTCACGGTAGGCGAGGGCCACGAGGTGCGCTGCGTGCACGCCCGGCCCCGCAACGCCATTCCGGAGACCGCCTGATGCGCCTGCTTGTCGTCAACGTCAATACCACGGATGCCATGACGCAGACCATTGCCGCGCAGGCGCGCGCGGTGGCCGCCGCGGGCACCGAGATCGTGGGGCTGACGCCCGCCTTCGGCGCGCCGTCGGTGGAAGGCAATTTCGAAAGCTACCTGGCTGCCGTGGCCGTGATGGAGTGCGTGCGGGCGTATGCCGGTCCTTACGATGCCGTGATACAGGCCGGTTTCGGCGAGCATGGCCGCGAGGGCCTGCAGGAGCTGTTGACGGTGCCGGTGGTCGACATCACCGAAGCCGCCGCCAGCGTCGCCATGTTCCTGGGGCGCTCGTATTCGGTCATCACCACCCTGGACCGTGCCGTGCCCCTGATCGAGGACCGGCTCAAGCTGGCCGGGCTGGACGCGCGCTGCGCGTCGGTGCGCGCCAGCGGGCTGGCGGTGCTTGACCTGGAGGAAAGCCCGGTGCAGGCTTGCGAGGCCATCGTCGCCCAGGCGCGCCGGGCGGTCGACGAGGACCGCGCGGAGGTGCTGTGCCTGGGCTGTGGTGGCATGGCGGGCCTGGACGAGCAGGTTCGCCTTGCCACCGGCGTGCCCGTGGTTGACGGCGTGACAGCGGCGGTGGCGGTGGCCGAGTCGCTGGTCAGGCTGGGCTTGAAGACCTCCAAGATCCGCACCTATGCGCCGCCGCTGCCCAAGGTACTGCAGCATTGGCCACCCGCTGGCGCGTGACCCGCCGGCAAGACCTTCGACACGAGTGCCCCCGCCATGACTGCTGACTTCGCCGGCAAGCCGCAAGCGCCGCTGGACCCTGATTACCCCCGTGACCTGATCGGCTATGGCCGCCACGTGCCCGATGCCGACTGGCCGGGCGGCGCGAGGATCGCCGTGCAGTTCGTGCTGAACTACGAAGAGGGGGGCGAGAACAGCGTGCTGCATGGCGATGCGGGTTCGGAGCAGTTCCTGTCCGAGATGTTCAACCCGGCCAGCTATCCGGGACGCCACATGAGCATGGAGAGCATCTACGAGTATGGGTCGCGCGTGGGTGTGTGGCGCATCCTGCGCGAATTCGAACGGCGCGGCCTGCCCCTGACCGTGTTCGGCGTGGGCATGGCGCTGGCGCGGCACCCCGAGCTGGTCGATGCCCTGGTGGCGGCGGAGCATGAAATCGCCTGCCACGGCTGGCGCTGGATCCATTACCAGGAGATCGACGAGGCGACCGAGCGCGATCACATGCGGCGGGCCATCGATGTGCTGACGCAGATGACGGGCGCGCGGCCGCTGGGCTGGTACACCGGCCGCGACAGCCCGCGCACGCGCCGGCTGGTGGCCGACGACGGCGGCTTTTTGTACGACAGCGACTATTACGGAGACGACCTGCCGTTCTGGTTGCGGGTGACGCGCAGCGACGGCAGGCAGGTGCCGCAACTGATCGTGCCCTACACCCTGGACTGCAACGACATGCGTTTCGCGCTGCCGCAAGGCTATTCGCACGCCGACCCGTTCTTCCAATATTTGAAGGACAGCTTCGACACCTTGTATGCCGAAGGCGCCGAGACGCCGCGCATGATGAGCATCGGCATGCATTGCCGCCTGCTGGGCAGGCCAGGGCGGATCACGGCATTGCAGCGTTTCCTGGACTACCTGGGCACGCACGACCGTGTCTGGGTGTGCCGCCGCATCGATATCGCCCGCCATTGGCGCGAGCGGCATCCCTGTCCGGAAGCCTGAGCGTGACATTTGGCGAAGTTTTTGCTCAGAATTTGAAATGTTATATCATATTGATCTTCTGCGGCTGTTTTGGCAGTCCAGGATCGATAGATAAAAGCCATTGGATTTTCAGGGCTTTTATTTGGAATGTTATATCGTTTTAAGGCAAGGAAAGATTTCATGATGTGGGCAGGCAAAAGGGCCGGAATAGTGGGGTTGGCGGCATTTGCTGTCGTGGCGGTCCCAAGCGTTGCGAGTGCAGCGGAGGAAGAACGCCGGCCGGGTTCTGGCAGCCGTGGTGAGCAAACCGTCCTGCTGCCTGCAGTGGTCGTCACGGCAACAGCCTCGGAGCGCCCCCAGGCCGAGGCACCGGCCAGCGTGTCGGTGGTGGACGGCGCGTCGTTGCGCAATCGACCGGTCCTGGATCTCGCGGATGCGGTGCGAGGTGAGCCCGGTATCGGACTCGATGACAGCGTCGGCCTGGGCCGTCGTGGTATCTCCATCCGGGGAATGACGCCCGAGCACACGCTGATATTGGTCGATGGCCAGCGTATCAATACGTCCGCGTCGGCCATTGCCCACTCGGACTTCGAATTGGGGTGGGTGCCGACCGAGGCCATCGAGCGGGTGGAGGTGGTGCGTGGACCGATGTCCTCGTTGTATGGCTCCGAGGCGTTGGGTGGCGTGGTCAACGTCATCACGCGGCGCGCTACCGACACCTGGCAAGGCTCTTTCAGCAGTTCGGCGCTGATCAACGACCATGGGCTGGATGGCAACCAATACAAGAACGGTTTCTACGTGGGCGGCCCGCTGGTGCCGGGCCGGCTGGGCCTGAATGCCTGGGGCGAAGTGAAACGGCGGGACGCGTTGCGCGATGCCGGAAACCGTGCCCTGACCGCGCTGGATGACCAGAAAGCCATCAATGGACACATCGGCCTGACCTGGACGCCTGATAACCGCCAGCGTGTCGACGCGTCCATCGATGCCGGCAATGAAGACCAGGAAGGATGGCGGGGAGGGACTGCCGGTGCGCGCTACGAGGCGACCTACGACGCGCAACGGCGCCGTTATTCCCTTTCCCATGCGGGCGACTGGAATTGGGGAAGCACCCAGTTGCGGGCCTACCGCAGTACGCTCCAGCGTCATGCCAGTCGCAGTGATGGGGGGGATGCGACCGGGCCGCACCGCTTTGTCGATACCGTTGTCGATGGCAAGGCGGCATTTGCGCTGGGGCAGTCCCACCTGGTGACTTTGGGGGCCGAGACTCGCCGGGAAAGCCTGGAGGATCCGACCGTCAACCTGGCAGGCAAGAAAGGGCAGACGCATTACGCGTTGTTCGCGCAGGACGAGATCGCGTTGGCAAGGCAGTTGGACCTGGTACTGGGCAGCCGCTTCGATCACCATGAGGATTTCGGTTGGGAAGCCAGTCCGCGTGCCTATCTGGTGTTCCGGCCGGATACGGCGTGGACCTTGCGTGCAGGCGTCGGACGTGGCTTCAAGGCACCGACGCTCAAGCAGTTGTCCCCCGAATACGAGTCGCGTGCGGCGATGGGCGGCCGCGGGATCATCCGCGGCAATCCAGATCTGGAGCCGGAAACCAATCAGTCGTTCGAGCTGGGAGCCGCGTATGCCAACCAGGGCTGGTCGGCGGGGGCCACGTTCTTCCATAACGACGTCAGGAATCTGATTGAAACCGTGCGCCAGCCGACATGCGACGTGCGCGGCCGGGTCTGCCTGGCCTACGACAACGTCGCCAGGGCGAGATTGCAGGGCTTGGAATTGACGGGTGTCGCGCCTCTGGCTGCCCAGTGGCAATTGCGCGCAAATTACACGTATCTGGATGCGCGTGATCGCAGCACGGATGAGCGCTTGGCGGACCGGTCGCGTCATCGCGCCAATGCGACGCTGGCATGGGACGCCACCGCCCAGCTGGCCACGCGCGTCCGGGCTGAGTATGTGGGCGCGCAATACCGCTCTGCCACCGAGCAGGAGCGGCCCGGCTACACGCTGTGGCACTGGTACGTCGACTATGAGGTCAATCGCAACCTGAGCCTGCATGCCGGCATCGAGAACATCACGGACAAGCGCCTGGCCAATGACGATGCCAGTATCTACGGTCGGGCTGACGAGGGCAGGCGGTACTTTGCCGGCTTGACGGCGAGGTTCTGATGGTCGTCAGTCGCTTGATGCGCTGCTGCGGGCTTGTCTTGTTGTCCTGGGGGCTTGCCACATCGGCTGCGGCGCAGCCGGTAGTGCAGATCCTGCACAATGGCTTCGTTTCAGCAGAAAAATTCGCGCGGCTGCAGCCCCTGGCTGCGCGCGCGGGGATCGCGTTGCGTCACCTGGATGTCGAACGTGCCTCGCCGCAGGCATGGCAGCAGGCCTTGGATGGTTCGGCATTGCTCCTGTTGGACGTGCCCCGTCCTTCGGATCGCAACCTCGTGTCGCAGGCGTTGGCGCGCGCGCTGACGCAACAGCACGCGCAACGCGGCGCCTCGCCAGACCTGCCACGACTGGTCGTGGGAGGAGGCCGCCCAGAATGGTCAGGGCTGCAAGCGCAGGACGGCGCAGCGCTTGCCGCGCTGTATGCCGCTGGCGGGCAGGAGAACTTCAGCCGCCACTTCGCGTTGGCCCGTGCGGTGCTGGACGGCCAGACTGTGGACGCGGCGCTGCGAGCGCCGCCCACCGCTTTGCCCCGTACGGGTTTCTATCATCCGGATGCGCCACGGGTGTTCCAGGCGCTTGCCGATTATCTTGCCTGGCACGCGCGCCATTCCAATGCCGGAGGCAAACCCGCCGGACGAGTGGCTTTCCTGACGCACCAGAGCACGGTGGGCGACTTGCTGACCGGTGAGCTGGATACGCTGATCGCCCGCAGCGTAGCGGCTGGGCTGGTGCCAGTGGTGTTCTGGCTGGATGCCGCCGATGCTGGCGGGTTGGCGCGAGTGCTGGGCAAAGACCAGGTGGATGTGCTGGTGAACCTTACCCACATGCAGGATGGCGGGGCACGCAGCCGCGATTTCCTGGCCTTGGACATCCCCGTCATCCAGACCTTGCGCTTCCGTGAGGGCGACGCGGCAGATTGGCTCGATGCCCCAAGCGGGGTGTCGGCTCGCACCACGGCGGTATTCCTGGCCGGTCCGGAAAGTTGGGGGGTGAGCGATCCGCTGGTGTTGTCGGCATCGACGGCGGGCGTGCCGAATTTCCTGCCCTTCCAGCTCGATGCCTTGATGGCCAAGCTGGAAAGCCTGGTGGCGTTGCGCCATACCGCCAACCCCGACAAGCGGCTGGCGTTGATGTTCTGGAACTATCCCGCGGGCGAGAAGAACCTGGGGGCATCGAACTTGAATCTGCCGCGCAGTATCGTCTCCATCCAGATGGCGCTGGCAGCGGAAGGTTACTCAGTCGGGGCGGCACTGGAGGAAAAGGAGGTGATCGCGGCAGGCCAGCGCATGTTGGGCGCCTTGTACGGCAAGGTGCCGCTGGAAAGCCTGCTCGAAGAGGGGCTCGCGGCGCTGTACCCGCTTGAAAACTATGAGCGCTGGCTGGCGGCACTGCCTGCGCAGCGCCGCCTCGAAATGCGCCAGGGAGGAAAGCCGTCGCATCATCGCGCGGTGCGCGAGATCGATGGCCAGCGCTATTTCGTGATTCCTCGCTGGGAGCGAGGCAATCTGCTGGTCATGCCCCAGATGCCGCGTCACGTCGGGCAGGCAGGGCATTACCACGATACGGCCGAGGCGCCTGATCATCTTTACATGGCGTCGTACTTATATCTGCAGGCCGGGCACCGCGCCCACGCCCTGGTGCACCTGGGCACTCACGGCACCCAGGAATGGCTGCCGGGCAAGGACCGCGGCATGGCGGCCAGCGACTATCCTTGGCTGGCGCTTGGCGGGCTGCCAGTCTTCTATCCCTACATCCAGGATAACGTCGGCGAGGCGATCCAGGCCAAGCGGCGCGGACGCGCTGTCACCATCAGCCATCAGACGCCACCTTTCGCGCCAGCGGGTCTTTATGACCAGCTTCGTGATGTCCATCATCTGATCCATGAATACGAGCAGTTGGACGATGGCGGTGTGCGCGAACGCGTGGCAGCCAAGATACGCGAGGCGGCCGTGGCGGCCAACCTGCACGACGACCTGGCCTGGACGGCCCAGCGAGCCGAGCAGGATTTCGACGGATTCCTGCAAGCACTGCATGATCACTTGCACGAACTTGCACGGGTAGCGATGCCGCTGGGGCTGCACACGTTTGGCCAGCCCGCCAGCATCGAACACCGTGCCAGCACTGTCATGCAGCAACTGGGGCGACCTTTGCAGGAAGCCCTGGGCCTGGACGATGAGTCCATGTTGGTGCCCGACCCGGATGCCTTGCCGGAGAACCCCGCGTATCGGGCGATTCGCCAGTTGTTGGTGAAGGACGAGCGAGACACCTTGCCTGCGCAGGCTCAGGCATTTGCGGAGCGCG
This sequence comes from Orrella dioscoreae, assembly GCF_900089455.2. Classification (NCBI taxonomy): domain Bacteria; kingdom Pseudomonadati; phylum Pseudomonadota; class Betaproteobacteria; order Burkholderiales; family Alcaligenaceae; genus Orrella; species Orrella dioscoreae. Next base: position 3,935,763 of record NZ_LT907988.1, on the reverse strand, counting down.
CCGCAGACCTGGATCGGAACCTGCGCGACACGCAGGAAAACGAGGCGCTGCTGGCAGGGTTGGCGGGACGGTTCGTCGCGCCTGGTGCGGGCGGCGATCCCATCCGTAATCCGGATGTCGCCAGCGGCCGCAATCTGTATGCCTTCGAGGCCGACAAGATTCCCGCGCGGGCGGCTTATGCGCAGGCGGAAGAGGCTTATGCGCAATTGCTGTCGGCCTTTCGCGCCGAGCATGGTGGCGCCTATCCGAAGAAGCTGGCGTTCAGCTTGTGGGCCTCGGAAGCGGTCCGTCATCTGGGGGTGACCGAGGCGCAGGTGCTACATGCGCTGGGCCTGCGTCCAGTCTGGGATGCGGGAGGACGGGTGACCGCCTTGCAGATTATTCCGGCCACTGAATTGGGGCGGCCACGCAGTGATGTGGTGGTGCAGGTGACTGGCGTGTATCGGGACCAGTTCGACAGCTTCATGCGCTTGCTGGACGACGCGTTGCGGCGGCTGGCCGAACTGGACGAGCCGGACAACCCCATCGCCGCGGGCAATCGCCGGGTGGCTGCGACCTTGCAGGCAGGCGGTATGGAACCCGATGCTGCGCAGTCCATCTCGCGCGCTCGGATTTTCAGCAATGCGCCGGGCGCCTATGGGACGGGCGTACCCGACCTGGCGATGCGCTCGACAGAGTGGGAGGACGATGCCGCGCTCGGTCAACAGTTTCTTTCCAGCAGCCGTTATGCCTATGGCGCAGAGACGTGGGGCGCAAGCCCCGAGCAGGCCAATGTCCTCGCAGAGCAATTGCGAGGGACTCAGGCCGCCATCATGTCTCGCTCCTCGACCTTGCATGGGGTGTTGTCGACGGATCATCCTTTCGAGTTCCTGGGAGGACTGTCGGCAGCCATCCAGCATCTGGACGGTCAGGCCCCACAATTATTGATCTCGGACTTGCGTGGCAACCAGCCCCGAACCACGGGCCTGGCCCGCTTCCTGTCCGACGAGTTGCGCGCGCGTTATCTCAACCCGCAATGGATCGATGCCATGCAGCAGGAGGGCTACGCCGGCACCCTGGAGGTGCTTGCCGTCACCAATAATCTGTTTGGGTGGCAAGCCGTCGCAGCCGATAGTGTGCGCGCGGACCAATGGCAGGCCATGTTCGATACCTATGTCGCTGATACGCGAGCGCTTGGCACCCAGGAATGGTTCGAGACGCACAATCCCACAGCGCAGGCGCAAGTCATCGAGCGCATGGCTGAAGCGATCCGCAAGGGCTATTGGGACGCATCGGTCGAGACCCGACAGGCGTTGGCGCAGCGCTGGCAGGAACTGGCCCGGCAACATGGCGTGGATACGGGCGCCGAGGTCACGCGCCAGTACATTTCCGACATGGCGCAAGGGTATGGCCTGCAAGGGGCCACCACGCCAGCGATGACGGCTGCGCCTGCGGCGGAGCCGGGGCCGTCATCTCGGTCGGAGGAGGCACCCACGCAGGCCGTGCAGGGCCAGGTGCTGTCGCAGGTGGAGGCACCGCCCGCCGAGGACGCGTCCCAGGCTTGGACGCTTGCGCTCATGCTGCTGTTGATCATGGGTGGCGGTCTGTGGCAGGCCACGGTCACAGCCAGGGCGCATGCGCATTCTTCTTCCAATACTTCCCATCGTTGAACACTCATGTCCTTTCTTTCCGAGATCGAAACCCTGCTCTATGCCGTGACGCGAATCTTTCTCGCGCCCGTGATGTTGCTTATCGCAGCCGCCTTGGTCTATGCGCTGTTCGTCCTGGGCGCTTTCTTCGTGGAGGCGTGGCAGCGCAAGCGCGGCGCGTGCACGGCGGCGCTGTTTTCCTATGCAGCAAAGCGTCAGGATGGCACGCTGCCGGCCAGCGACGACCTGGAGCTCTGGATCATGCGGCGGCTGGAGTGGCTTCGGGTCGTGTCGCGTACAGCGCCCATGTTGGGCTTGATCGCGACCATGATTCCCATGGGACCAGCGCTGCTGGCTCTGGGGAGCAATGACAGCGCTGCGGTGGGCAGGAACATGGTGGCGGCGTTTTCCTCGGTGATACTGGCGCTGCTGGCCGCCAGCATCTGCTTCTTCATCCTGACCGTGAAGCGGCGCTGGCTGTTGCAGGACCTGCGGCAGATAGAGCGCATGCGCGCCGGACAGGGAGCTGCCTGATGCGCTTCCTGAGCGAGGACGACGCCAACGATCCGATGCTTTCCGTCGTCAATCTGATTGATCTGTTCCTGGTGATCATCGGCATGCTGATGGTCGTCATTGCACAGAATCCGCTCAACCCCTTTTCGCAGGACAAGGTCGTCGTGGTGGAAAATCCGGGTGAATCCGACATGCGCATCACGATCAAGGACGGGCAGGCGTTGACGCGCTACGAAGCCAGTGGTGAGATGGGGGAAGGCCAGGGCGCGCGCGCGGGGGTCACTTATCGGCTGGAGGACGGCCGCATGATCTACGTGCCAGAGGATTGATGCCGTGGCGGTGGCGATGGCGAGACGGCCCTTGACCGTCTCGCACGCGTGGCGCGTTACAGCGTCGGCTGCGGCACCGGCGTACTCGCCGGCAGCGTCTGGCCCTTGCCGCCACTCTTCTGGCAAGCCGACCCGATGCCCCACTTCGTGACCTTGCCCTTCTCGATCAGGAATTTCTCTTCGCAGTGATAACGCTGGCCGACATAGACGCCCCAGACGTATTCATAGGAGATGACCTTCGCGCCGCTGGACAGGGTGTAGCTGCCGGTGGGCGGGCCCCACTTCATGACCAGCGTGTCTTCGTCTTCGCCTACCCAGGACGCCAGGACGTCGTTGCGGGTTTCGTTGCGCTCGTTGTTGATCAGGTTGCCCATGGGCGAACCCGCGCAGCCGGCGAGCAGGGCGGACAGGGCAATGGATAGTGCGATCTTCTTCAAAGGATTTTCCTCTTTCCCAGGAATGGCCTGTGTCGGCTCGATTTGAGCGGGCATAGTATCGTGTGGCCCCTCGATATCGTGCGCCAACATGTTGTCAAAAGGTTACGCAATGAAGCTGGATGTTCCCGTGTTGCCGTGGCTGGCCAAGCAGTTCTTGCGTCACAAGGGCTCGGCATGAGCCGCAGCCAATCATCCGTCGCCGTGGGCCACCTTCCTTATTGGCTGGCCCTGGCCGGCGTGGGGGTGTTGTGGCTGCTGCAGGTCTGGCAGGCGCAACGCCCGCCCGAGATGCTGGATCCGGCCCTGCAAGGCTTGATGCCGGATGATTTCCTGGCTGTGTCCGTGCATTACGTGCCGGGCGGCGCGGATGCCTTGCTGGCAGCCGGGCTGGTGACGTTCCTGGTGGCCCAGGCAGTATTGCAGCGGCCGCAACGTGCCGGCGTCACCTTGGCCTGGCAAGGCTGGGCGGCCTTTGCCGTCATCCAGGGCATTCTGCAATTCACGCCTGCCTGGGTGGTGGGCTGGGCGGCCGGCCCTTGGCTGTTGGACGGCAACCTGTTCCTGATGCGGGCGGCCGACCTGCTGATGCAGGCGGTCGTCTCGTGGGTGGCCTTGCGCTTGGCGCTGCGCGTGCCTGGGGCGACACGCGCCGGCCAGCCGCACGCGGGCGCCACGGGAGGCCGTGCAGCCGTCGTGTTCGGCGCGTTCAGCCTGACCTATCTGTTGTCCTTGTGGCTGGTCGTCATGGCGCATTTTTCCGCGCGCTGGGCCTATCTGGACCCGGCCGAGGCCACGCGCCAGGTCCTGCTGGTGGTGGGGTATCTGGTTCTCCTGGGCGTGGTCGGCGGGCTGGGGGCCTGGTGGGGATTGCGTGCCGAGGCGCCGGTGCGCATGCGGCGCCTGCTGCTGTTGTCCCTGCTTGGCCTGCTGCTGGCGTTCGCGGCCAAGCTGGTGGTGACGATTTCGGCGCGCGGCATGTTGACCTATGAACAACTGATCGGGCCATGGTCCGAAGGCCTGCTGGCGCTCGTCGCGCTGCTTTTGCAGTTCGTCGTGGCAGCCGCGCTGACGCGCCGCTGGGGCTGAACGGCGGCCGGGCAGGGGTCGGACACATGCTGAGTCCCCAAGAACAACGCCAACTGCTGGACGCGATGCGCGCTGTGCGGCACCGCGCCGCACAGGCTTTGGCGGCCGCGGGGAATGCCAGCCAGGCGGTCGCCTTCGTCGGCGTCTTGCACGAAAACGTCGATGCCGTCGTGGCCGCCTCGGAAGCGGTGGGCCCGCCGCCCGACTGCAGGCCAGGCTGTGCGTCCTGTTGCCATGCGCGGGTCGAGGTGTCGGATCCGGAGGCGTTGCGCATTGCCGGTCATCTGCATCAACTGCAGGAATCGGAACGCTTGGTGTTCATCGAACGATTGCGCGCCAAGGCGGCGGCGGACGGCGGGCACCTGCCGCATGGGCAGCCCTGTGCCTTCCTGCGGGAAGGCCTCTGTTCCATCTATGCCATCCGCCCGTCGGTCTGCCGCAAGGCGCACTCCTTGTCCGCCCAGGCCTGCCAGTCCGGGGCACAGGAGATCCCGCAGGACCTGGGCCGCGTCATCCGCTGCGAGGTGCTGGTGGCGGGAACCCGCGACGCCTACGAAGGCGCGGGCTTGCCGGCGTCACGGCATGAACTGTCCGCGGCGGTGCTGGCGGCGCTGAGGCCAGCCGCACTGGACGAGTGGTATCAAGGCAAGCCCCTGCGCGCCTCGTCGTAGCGGCCATTGGGCAGCAGTTCATGGCGGATGTCGCCGTCATCGGTCACCCACATGGCGGTGTACGAGGTCTTGCCCGTGTTCCGTGCGCCTTGTTCCTGCATGGGAATGCGGCGGATCACGTCGTCGTAGGGCACCAGGTCCAGGAAGGCGATCACCTCCTTCGCGCGCTGGTTCTCCATGCGGAAGATCCAGACATAGCTGTTGCTGTAGGGCGCGCCGTCGGCGGCGGTGGCCGTGCCGTCCCAGTGCACGACGACGTCGTTGCCGCTGGCCCAGATGTCCCGCACCACGGGCTTGATCGGCGTGGACAGGCGGGTGGCGAAGGGCATGACCGCGCGCTTCATGAAGTCGTCACGGCCCTGGTAGGTGCCGGCGGCCGGGCTGGTGCCCTTGATGATCCAGGTGATGTCGGGCGCCAGCACGTCGTCGAAGAAGGTGCGTCCGCCCGCGGCCCATTTCTCGAAGGCCTGGGCGATGAACTGGCGGTTCTTCTCGGTGGGGGCATCGCTGGCGCGGGCCAGCGCCGTGCCGGTGAATAGCGTGCTGGCAACCAGCACGAGGGCGGTGAGGAAGGATTTGAATGTCGTCATGGCATGTGCTCCTTTTCGTCATGGAATGGGCCGCGAGCCCTTGGGGGTAAAGCGTGCTCAGGCGCGGCGCTGCACGTGGGCGCCGCCGAAGATCAGTTGCTGCGCCATCGGCCGGCCGATGAAGCGCTCGGGGAAGATCGGCGCGGGCGTGCTGGCGTCGTTCAGGCGGGCCACGTGTTCGTCCGACAGCTGCAAGGCCAGCGCGCCCAGGTTGTCCTGTGCCTGTTCCAGCGTGCGCGCACCGATGACGGGCGCGCACACGGCGGGGTGCCGCAGCGTCCACGCCAGCGCAACCTGCGAGGGCGTGGCGTCGATCTCGCGAGCGACGTCCACCACGACATCGGCGATCTCCAGCGACCGCGCATTCATGTGGCCGGACGAGGCGATGACGCCCTTGCGGGTGGCGGACACCTGCGTCTCGCTCTGCTGGCGCAGGTCTTCCTTGCCGTACTTGCCGGTGAGGATGCCGCCGCCCAGCGGCGACCACGGCATGACGCCCAGGCCCATTTCCAGTGCCATGGGCATCAGTTCGTGTTCGACACTGCGTTCCACCAGGCTGTACTCGATCTGCAGCGCGACCAGCGGCGACCCGCCGCGCAGGTCCGCCAGGGTCTGCAACTGCGCCACCTTCCAGGCCGGGGTGTTGCAGATGCCCAGGTACAGCACCTTGCCGGCGCGCACCAGGTCGTCCAGCGCGCGCAGCACTTCTTCCGCACGGGTGGTGCAGTCCCAGGCGTGCAGGTGCAGCAGTTCGATCCGGTCGGTGCCCAGCTGGCGCAGGCTGGTTTCCACCGAGCGGACCAGGTTCATGCGGTGGTTGCCGCCGCTGTTGGGGTCGCCGGGGTCGCGCGCCATGGTGAACTTGGTGGACACCACGATGCGGTCGCGTTTGCCTTGCAGCAGCGCGCCCAGGATGCGTTCGGATGCGCCGTTGGTGTAGTTGACGGCGGTGTCGATGAAGTTGCCGCCCTGGTCGACGTAGGCATCGAAGATGCGGCGCGCCTGGGCATCGTCGGCGCCCCAGCCCCAGTCGGCGCCGAAGGTCATGGTGCCCAGGGCGAGGGGCGAGACGCGCATGCCGGATCGTCCGAGCAGGCGGTAGTGGTCGAGTGCGGTGGGACGGGACATATTCAACTCCTGTGCAAGGGATGTGCCGGATACGTTGAAGGAAGTATGTCCCGGGGGGCGCTGCGGGCTGTAGCCGCATCATCCGGAGTTCTTGTACGATTGTCTGACTCCCCCCGATGGCCCGATTTCACCGGGCGCGTGTTGCGCGCGCCGGCCACCCTCCTTCATCACGGAGCGCGCATGGATACGCTGCAACGGCTCACCGCCATCCTGGATCGCCACATGCCCGCGGACGGCATCGCTGCCAGCCCGATCCCGGGCATCACCCTGTATCGCGCCAGTTCACCGACGATGCCGATGCCGGTCGTCTACGCGCCCACGCTGTGCGTCATCGCGCAGGGCCGCAAGCAGGTGATGCTGGGGGCCACCGCCTATGTCTACGACCCGGCCAAGTACCTGGTGGCGTCGGTGGACATGGCCGTCACCGGGGCCGTCGTCGAGGCAACGCCCGCGCAGCCTTACCTGAGCCTGTCGCTGGACCTGGACATGGCGCAGCTGGGCGACCTGGCGCTGCACTATCCCGTTCACGAGGAAGAGGCCGATGGGCCGGCGACAGGCCTGGCGCTGGGCGATGCCGATCCCGACGTGCTGGACGCCGTATTGCGGCTCATGGGACTGATGGATACGCCGCGCGATATCGACGCGTTGGCGCCGCTGATCACGCGCGAAATCCTCTATCGCCTGCTGACGGGCACCGGCGCATGCAACAGCATGGTGCGGCAGATGGCCCAGGCCAACAGTCGCCTGAACCAGATCGCCAAGGCCATCGTGTGGCTGCGCGCGAACTACAACGGCGCGTGCCGGATCGACGACATCGCCGATATCGCGGGCATGAGCCGTTCGACGTTCCACGCGCACTTCAAGGCCGTCACGTCCATGACGCCGCTGGAATTCCGCAGCCGCCTGCGGCTGCAGGAGGCGCGTCGCCTGATGGTGTCCGAGGCGATGGATGCGGCGGGCGCGGGCTTTCGCGTGGGATACGAAAGCCCGTCGCAGTTCAGCCGCGATTACGTGCGCATGTTCGGCCTGCCGCCCGCCAAGGATGCGGTGCAACTGCGCAAGTCGGGTGAACTGCGGGCAAGTTGATGGCAGGCCTTGCTTAGAACTCCGCGCTCAATGACAGCAGCACCGTCAGCGGCGCGCCCACCGTCAGGCCTTCGCGCGCGGCGGATTGCCAGTAGTTCTTGTTGAGCACGTTTTCCACCGTGGCCCGCAGCACCATCGGCGTGCCGTTGGCGTCGAAGGCATAGCGCGCACCCACGTCGAAGCGCGTCCACCCGGGAATCTCCTGGGTGTTGCCCACGTCGACGTATTGCTGGGTGGTGCGCAGCATGCGCGCGGTCAGGGTCAGGCCTTGCAGGAAAGACGTGTCCCATTCGGCCGCGGCGTTGAATTGGTAGCGGGGCACGGCGGGCGCGTGGTTGCCATCGTTCAGGCCGCCCTCGGTGCGCGTCAACTTGCCTTCGGTGTAGGCCACGCCGCCAAGCAGGCGCACGCCATGGGCGATCTCGCCCTGGCCCAGCAGTTCGAGCCCGCGGTTGCGCTGCCTGCCGTCGGCCACGTAGCGGCCCGAGACGGCGTCCACGAAGCTGCTGGGCTGCTCGATCTGGAAGGCGCTGAGCGTGGTGGAGAACGACCCGAAATCGTACTTGGCGCCCACTTCGACCTGCTTGGACACGTTGGGGGCGAACGTTTCCCCGGCGTTGACGGCGCCCGCCGGCGCGGTGGCGCCCTGGCTCAGGCCTTCGATGTAGTTGGCGTACAGCGACAGGGCGGGTAGCGGCCGCACCATCAAGGCATAGGCGGGCGACAGGCGGGATTTGCCGTAGTCGGCGGTGCGGCGTCCGCTCAAGGCATCGTAGTTGGCGGATTGCACGCGCTGGTTGCGCACGCCCGCGGTGAGCTGCACGCGGTCGTCCAGGAAGGAGAGCGTGTCCGCGGCTGCCACGCTGTAGAGGCGGGTTTCGCTGGTCTTGGGCAAGCCGCCTGGCCGGGCGATGTTGGGCTTGACCAGGTCGGCGGGCGTATACAGATTGGAGAACACCGTCCCTGAGCGGATGCGGGCCGACGAGTAATCGATGTCCATGACGCTGGCGCTTGCGGTGGGTTGATGCTTCACGGGGCCGGTGTGGAACGCGCCCCGCACCCCGATTTCCGCCGTCCTGCTGAGCAATGACTCGTCGAGGCGCGCCGGGACCGCGCCGATATTGCCGTCTCCGTCCAGCGTCAGCCACGAGGTCTGCAGGCTCTGGAAGTCGTGCTTGCGCGCGCCTGCCGCGGCATACACCGTCCAGTCGGAAGACACGTCGTACTCGGCGCGCACGGCGCCTGACCATTCCTTGGTCCGCCAATAGGTCCATGAAGGGAAGAAGTTGTGCCGCGCGTCTGGCGCGCGGCCGATCGCCACGCCCGGCGCGGGCGGGAACAGCAGGCCGCTGCGCGCGTCGGTATCGCGGTTCTGGTAGTTCAGGTCGGCCTCGATGCGGAATCGGTCGCCGCGGTAATCCAGGCCCAGGGCCATGGCGCCCAGGTCCTCGCGCGCGCCGTCGACGGCGTGGTCGCCGCGCGAGCCCGCCACGTTGAGCCGTGCGCCGAAGGCCTTGTTGTCGCCAAATCGGCGCGCCAGGTCCGCATGCACGCCCATCTGGCTGTCGCTGATGTAGGACAGCGTGTAGCGGTTCAGCGGCGTCTCCCCCGCTCGCTTGGGCACGAGGTTGATGGCGCCGCCCACGGAGCCGTAAGGCGCCATGCCGTTGAGCAGCGCATTGGGACCGCGCAGCACTTCGACGCGCTCCACGCCGATGAGCGAACTGGCGTTGCGCGGCGAGACGCCATACAGCCCGTTGAAGGCTACGTCGTAGTTGAACAGCGTGAAGCCGCGGATATTGAATTCATCGCGTCCCGCGCCACGGGAGTAGGTGTTGCGCACCGAGGGATCGTTCACCAGCACGTCGCCGATGTTCTGGGCCTGCTGATCTTCGATCAGCTTGGCGGTGTAGTGCGTCACGCTGAAAGGCGTCTCCTGGATGTCGCGGCTGCCGAGCAGGCCGACCCGGCCTCCGGTGGCGACCTGGCCGCCGGCATAGGCAGGAGACAGACCTTGCCGCGGGATCGCGCCGGTCACGGTGACCGCTTCCAGCTGGCTCACGCCGCCGGTGGGTGCGGGCACCAGGCGATACTGGCCCGGCGCATCCTGCGTGGCTTGCAGGCCCGTGCCCGCCAGCGCCTGCGCCAGCGCACCCTGGCGCGTGTCGCTGCCGCGGACGCCAGGGCTCTGCCGGTCTGCCACCAGTTCCGGGGTGGCGATGAGCAGCAGCCCGGTGTCGTTGGCAAGCTTGGCGAGTACGCGATTGAGCGGGCCGGCCGGCACGTCGAACTGCCGCAGTGTGTCGGCCTGGCCGGCGGCGGATTGCGCAGCCACGGAGGGGGCCCCGCTGATGAGGCCGGCGCTGGCCAGGGCCAGCGTGAGTCTCATGGCGCGGACGTGGCGGGGCAGGGCTGAAGCCGAAAGCCGGCGGGTGGCGGGGGCAGGGTGGACGGGCATGGGAGACCTGGGCTCAAACGGTGGAAGGAGGAGACATGCAGACGGTTGCGCGGTCGTGCACGCTGCCTGACTCTTTGCCCGCCTTATCGGATGGCACAGGAAAAACCGGAACGCGAATTTGTAACTGCAGGGAAGACCGCGGCGTATTAGGCCTGGGCGTCGATGCTGATCCACCAGGCCATGGGCTGGCGCAGCCGGATGGGCAGCACGGAGGCCATCATGCGCAGGGCGCGCGGCACGTCATGGATGGGAAGGCTGCCGAACACGCGCAGGTCCGCCACGGCAGGAGAGACGCCCAGGTGGCCAAAATGGTAGCGGCGCAACTCCTGGACGACCTCGCCAAGAGGCAGGCCATCGGCCACCAGCACGCCATGCGACCACGCTTCCAGGGCAGGAGTGGCCGCCGCGGCGGGAAGCAGGCGCGTCGATGTGAAGCGCACCTGCTCGCCGGCCGGCACGATGCCCGCGTTGCGCCGGTCGGCAGTCTCCACCCGGACCGCGCCGTCGAACACGGCCACCAGCACGGCCTCTTCCTCCTGGCGGACCGTGAAGCGCGTTCCCAGGGCCTGCAGCCGCCCGGCGCGGGTCTGCACGAAGAAGGGCCGGTTGGGGTCGGAGGCGGTATCGATCAGCATCTGGCCGCTGCTCAGGCGCAATTCGCGCTGCGCCGGGTCGTAGCGGACATCGAAGGCGCTGAGCGCGCGCAGCCACACCCGCGTGCCATCCGCCAGCGTGATCTGGCGGGTCTCACCGATGCCGGACTGGTGGTCTGCCGTCCAGCCCAGCGCCAGTGCGGGCAAAGGGGTGTGACGCCAGGTCGCCCAGCCGAGGCAGCCGGCGCCTGCCGTGCCCAGCAGACCCAGCAGGACCTGGCGCCGTGCGCGCGCGCCACGCGCCGAGACACGGCGGTAGGTGGCCACCGCCGTATCGCGTGCCGGGCTGTCTTGCAAGGGAGCGAAGCGGGTGCCGATGCGTTCGACGTGGCGCCAGGCTTCCCGGTGTTCGGCCGAGCCGTCCAGCCACTGCTGCCAGGCCTGCCGATCTTGCGCACTGGCATGGCCCGAGCGCAGCAAGGCAAACCAGTCGGCTGCCTGTTCCAGGACGGGGTGCGACAAGGCGAGCGTGCCGGGGTCGAAAGGGTGGCGAGAGCCGCTCACAACGCGGACGCCAATGCGGGCGCTTGCGGCGGCGTCCGGGCGTGGGCCAGCCGGGTTTCCAGCAGCAGGCAGCGCAGCATGGCTTGCGACACGTATTTGCGCACCATGCGTGAAGACACGCCCAAGGCGTTCGCCACCTCGTCGTCGGTGGCTTCGCAGACGATGGCCATGACGAAGGCCTGGGCTGCCTTGGGGGGCAGGCCGCGCAGCATGGCGTCGACTTCCCCCAGCGCTTCCAGCACGATCGCCTGGTGCTCGGCGGACGGCGCGGTCGGCTCGGGCAGCGCGGCCAGCGTGTCGGCCCAGGCCTGCTCCAGCTCGCGCCGGCGCCAGAGGTCCACGCAAAGGCCCGATGCCATGTTGCGCAGGTACACCCGCGCCTGCGGATCGTTGTCGAAGCGGCACTTGCCCGTCAACACGCGCAGGAAAGCGTCTTGCGCCAAGTCCGCGGCATCGGCCGCATTGCCCAGCCGGCGGTGTAGCCACTTGTAGAGCCAGCCGTGATGACTGCCGTACAGGTGCTCGAAACTCTGGGGGGCGCTGTCCAATCCGCTCACGTTGTCGTCTCGTCGAACCGCGCATGAATGCGAACGGTTATCAATTTCTTTTCAGCCGGCGATTATGGCGCGACGGCTTGGCCTTTGACAATCCGTCGCCGGACGATGGGTGGCCGGAACGTTGCGTGGGCGAGACGGCCCGGGCTGCGCGGCTGGCATGGCGGCGCTTCTATAATGACGGCCACTGCCTTCCTCATGGCCAGGATCGCCGCCGCCGCGCCGTCCTGTTCCGCTTGCCACCCATGTCCCCTGTCCGCGTGCTGTCGATCATCCCCCCGATGACGCAGCTGAACACTCCCTATCCGTCCACGGCCTACCTGACGGGCTTCCTGCGCTCGCGCGACGTCACCGCCTTCCAGGAAGACCTGGCGCTGGCCGTGGCGCTGCGGCTGCTCTCGCCCGAGGGCTTGCGCGACGTGGCGGCGCGCGTGGCCGAGCTGCCGGTGAAGCGGCACACGGCGTCGGTGCGGGCTTTCGTGGCCATGCAGGATCGTTATCTGTCCACCATCGGCCCGGTCATCGCGTTCCTGCAAGGGCGCGATTCCACCCTGGCGCATCGCATCGTGGGCCGCCATTTCCTGCCGGAAGGGCCGCGCTTCGCGTCCCTGGACGTCTACCTGGACGAAGAGGGCGGCGACCCGCTGGGCTGGGCCTTCGGCGCGATGGGCCTGCACGACCGCGCCAAGCACCTGGCCACGCTGTACCTGAACGACCTGGCCGACGTGCTGCGCGACGCCGTGGATCCGCGTTTCGAGTTCGTGCGCTATGCGGAATCCCTGGCCAGCAGCCAGCCCACGTTCGATCCCCTGGCCGAAGCGCTGGCCGCGCCGCCCACGCTGGTGGACGACACGCTGCGGGACCTGACCGAGCAGGCGCTGGCGCGGCACGCGCCCACGATGGTGCTGCTGTCGGTGCCATTTCCCGGTGCGGTCTATGCGGCGTTCCGCATCGCGCAGGCGATCAAGGCGAAGGATCCGGCCATCGTCACGGTGCTGGGCGGCGGCTTCGTCAACACCGAATTGCGTGAATTGAAAGACCCGCGCGTCTTCGATTACTTCGACTACGTGTCGCTGGACGCCGGCGAGCGTCCCTTGCTTGCCCTGCTGGAGCACGTGCAGGGCAAGCGCTCGCGCCAGCGCCTGGTGCGCACCTTCCTGCGCGATGCCGACAGCGGCGAGGTCCGCTACGTGAACATGGTCGAGCCCGACGTGGCGTTCGCCGAAGTGGGTACGCCCACCTGGGACGGCCTGCCGCTGGACCGCTACCTGTCGCTGCTGGACATGCTGAACCCGATGAACCGGCTGTGGAGCGACGGGCGCTGGAACAAGCTGACCGTGGCGCACGGCTGCTATTGGAAGAAGTGCAGCTTCTGCGATGTGGGCCTGGACTACATCGGCCGCTACGAAGGCGCGTCCGCCAAGGTGCTGGCCGATCGCATCGAGGCGATCGTGCAGGAAACCGGGCAGACGGGCTTCCATTTCGTCGACGAGGCCGCGCCGCCCAAGTCGCTGAAGGCGCTGGCCACCGAGCTGATCGAACGCAACGCCGGCATCTCGTGGTGGGGCAATATCCGCTTCGAGAAGACCTTCACGCCCGAGCTCTGTGAGCTGTTGGCCGACAGCGGTTGCATCGCCGTGTCGGGCGGCCTGGAAGTGGCGTCGGACCGCTTGCTGAACCTGATGAAGAAAGGCGTGTCGGTGGACCAGGTGGCGCGCGTGACGCGGGCCTTCACCGATGCGGGCGTGCTGGTGCATGCCTACCTGATGTACGGCTTCCCCACGCAGACCGTCCAGGACACCGTCGATGCGCTGGAATACGTGCGCCAGCTGTTCGAAAACGGCTGCATCCAGAGCGGCTTCTTCCACCGTTTCGCCTGTACGGTGCATTCGCCCGTGGGCCAGAACCCCGAGGAATACGGGGTGACGCTGCGGCCGCTGCCGCCGGTCACTTTCGCCAAGAACGATATCGGCTTCGACGATCCCACGGGCGTGGACCACGATGCGCTGGGCAAGGCGCTGAAGAAGGCCATCTACAACTACATGCACGGCATCGGCCTGGAAGAGGACGTGCGCAACTGGTTCACGTTCAAGGTGCCGCGCACGACGGTGGCCAGGCACCGCATCAGCCGCGCGCTGGAACAGCGAGGCTAGCGCAACGGATACGCAAGCGGGTTTTGTCGGAAAAGCCTACAGTGAGCCAGTCGCCACCCGCGAAGACGGGGGCGAAGAGGCAAAACGAAGGGCAACAACAACGACAAAGGAGCAACCCGTGACGTCCGCTTTCCATCCCCTGGATACCCGGCTGCCCGCCATGCTTGCCAGCGGCAAGCCCCTGCGCGGCATCTTCAATGGCCTGCCCAGTCCCGCCATCGTCGAGATGTGCGGCTATGCCGGTTTCGATTTCATCATCCTGGACAACGAGCACGGCAGCGCCGACCTGGGCATGACCGAGCATATGCTGCGGGCGGCGCGCGCCGCGGGCATCGCGCCGGTGGTGCGTTGTTTCGAGGCTGACATTCCGCGGGTGCTGGACATGGGGGCCAGCGCCATCCAGGTGCCGATGGTGCAGGACGCCGCCCACGCGCGCCGCCTGGCGGACAAGATGCGCTATCCGCCGCAAGGCACGCGCGGCAGCGCCTTCAGCACGCGCGCGGCGGGGTATGGGGCGTTTGGCGGCAATGCGCACGCCGAGCGCAGTAACGCGGGCGTGGCCTTCATTGCCATGGCCGAGACGCCGCAGGCCATCGAACAGATCGACGAGATCGCGAGGGTCGACGGCGTGGACGCGGTGTTCATCGGGCCGAATGACCTGTCGCACGCCATGGGGCATGGCGCCAACTGGAGCGCCGAGCCGGTGCAGCAGGCGATTGCGCACGGCCTGAAGACCATCGCGGCGGCGGGCAAGTGCCCCGGCACCATTGCCCTGACGCCGCAGGACGAGGCGAAGTACGGCGCGCTGGGCGCGCGGTATTTCGCGAACGTCGTGACCAGCCTGGTCACCCGGGCGTTCGCCCAGGCCGTGCAGGCCAGCAAGGAAAACGCCTTGCGTTATTGAGGGGGCGGGGCGCGCCTGGCCGGCCTCAGCCGAACTTGCGCACCGCATCCAGCGCGAGGCCCGCGCCGATGCTGCCGAACAGGTCGCCTTCGACGCTGCGAGCGCGGGGCACCAGCGCCGAGACGCTTTCGCGCAGGCGCGGCACGCGGCTGGAGCCGCCGGTGAAGAACACTGTGTCGACATCGTCGGTGGACACGCCCGCGTCGCGCAGCAGTTCACCCACCTTGATTTCCACCTTGCCCACCAGGCCGCCCACGGCGCTGTCGAACAGCGGCCGGCCCACGTCCACGTGGCGTCCCGGCGCGATGCGTGACAGGTCGATCTGCGTGTCGGAGGCATCCGAGAGCGCTATCTTGGCGTCTTCCACCTGCATGGCCACCCAGTGGCCGGCGCGCTGCTTCACGAGTTCCATCAGCAGGTCCAGCTTGTCGCGCTCGGCGGACTCCATGCGCAGGGTGGACAGCAGGTCCACCGACTTGCGCGCATAGACCTGGTTGATGGTGTGCCAGCAGGCCAGGTTGCGATAGGGCGTCGACGGCATGTCCTTGCCGCTTTTCAGTTGTGACCCCAGGCCCAGCAAGGGCATGACGCAGGCCAGGTTCAGCTGCATGTCGAAATCGGCGCCGCCGATGTGCACGCCGCCGTGCGCCAGGATGTCTTCGCGCCGGTCGGGTTTGGCGGCGCGGCCCGGGCCCAGGCGGATCAATGAGAAGTCGGAGGTGCCGCCGCCGATGTCGATGACCAGCACCAGTTCTTCGCGGTCGATCTGCGATTCGTAGTCGAATGCCGCCGCCAGCGGCTCGAACTGGAAGTCGATGTCGGTGAAGCCCACGCTGCGCGCGATCTCGCCCAGGGTGTCCTGCGCCAGCTGGTCGGCCGCCTCGTTCTCGTCGACGAAGAAGACGGGACGGCCCAGCACCACCTGGGTGAAGGGGCGGCCGGCCGTCTCTTCGGCGCGGCGCTTCAGCTCGGCGATGTAGCGGGTCAGCAGCACGCGGAAAGGCAGTGCGCGGCCTTGGACTTCCGTGTGGCCGTCGATCAGCGAGCTGCCCAGCAGGCTTTTCATGGCGCGCATCAGGCGCCCGTCGTAGCCCGCCAGGTAATCGGCCAGCGCGGCGCGGCCGTAGCTGACGTCACCGTCTTCGTCATGGAAGAAGATGGCCGAGGGGAGGGTGGCTTTGCCGTCTTCCAGCGCGAGCAGGGCGTGCTGGCCGGGACGAACCCAGCCGACGGTGGAGTTGGAGGTGCCGAAGTCGAGGCCGCATGCGGGGGTGGTCATTCAGGGCAGGCAGGTAAGCAGAACGGCGCGTAAGTGTAGCCGGAAGCGGGCGGTGGGCTTTCCCGGGCAGCGATGTAAAGCAAGCTTGACTATTGGCGTGTTGTCGCGCAGAATGTAAAGCCTGCTTTACAGGAGATTGTCATGACTACCCGTTCCCAACAGCGCCGCTACGCCTTCGAGTTCCTGGCTGCCATGGGCATCTATGCGCTGGTGCTGGTCGCATCCCTGCTGGCGCTGAACGCCATGCCCCCAGATTCGGCCTGGCGGGTGCCGGTCTCGCTGCTTCCCGTGCTGCCCTGCGTGCTGGCGTTGTGGGTCGTCGTGCGGCAGACGCGCCGCATGGACGAACTGCAGATGCGCGTGCAGTTCGAAGCCATCGGTTTTGCGTTCGCCGGCACCGCGCTGCTGACGTTCAGCTATGGCTTCCTGGAAAACGTGGGCCTGCCGCGGCTGTCGATGTTCTTCGTCTGGCCGCTGATGGCCGTGCTGTGGATGATCGGCGGGCAGATCTCGGCGCGGCGTTACCGGTGAAGAACCATCTGAAGGCCCTCAGGGCCGAGCGGGGCTGGTCGCAGGCGGACCTGGCCGAACGCCTGAACGTGTCGCGCCAGACCGTCAATGCCATCGAGAACGGCCGTTACGATCCCAGCCTGCCGCTGGCCTTCCTGATCGCCAGGACCTTCGGGCTGGCGATCGAAACGATCTTCGACGACGAATGATCAACGCTGCGGCAGCAGCTTCCTGGGCACCAGCCACAGGAAGGCCAGCATGCCGAACAGCTCGATCAGCGACTGGAACACGACGACGATGGCCGCCAGTTCCCAGCCAGACGGCAGCGCCAGGGCAAAGGGCAGCACCACGAAGGAATTGCGCGTGGCGAACGAGAACAGCAGCGTGCGGCCCTGCGCCGTGGGCAAGCGGAACGCCTTGCTCAAGCCGACCCCGCAGGCTGCCGCGCCCAGCAGGAACACCAGGCAGGCGGCCAGGATGCTGCCCAGCACGGGCAGTGAACCCAGCACCGCTTCGACCTGGGACGCCGCGATCAATGCCAGCACGATGGCCAGCAAGGGCACGGGGAACCAGCCCAGGCGGGCGATGAGCGCTGCGCGGGGCGGCTGCGCCTCGGCCCATCTTTCGGTCAGGTAGGCCAGCGCCATCGGCAGGATGATGACCACGCCGAACACGCCCAGCATGTGGCCGGCGGACACGATCTTCATGAAGTCCGCGCCCATGAACAGCCAGAGATAGAGGGGCAGCAGCACCATCTGCATGATCAGCAGCGTGGGCGTGAGCGCGACGGCGCGGCGCAGGTCGCCGCCGGCCTGGTGCGCGAAGGTGATGAACCAGTCGGTGCAGGGCACCAGCAGCACCAGCACGAGCCCCAGGCGGATCGCGTCGTCGCCGGGAACGAGCCAGAGGATGACATACACCAGCAGCGGCAGCAGCACGAAGTTGCCCAGCAGGGCGGCCGCGATGAAGCGCGTGTCCTTGAACGCCGCCGGCAGGTGCGCCAGCCGGATCTGGGTGAATGTCACATACAGCAGCAGGGCCAGGGCCGGCCACAGCAGCCGTTCCCAGGTGGGCGCCAGGGCCGGCGCGGCGGCGCCCAGTGCCAGGCCCAGCAGGATGGCGGCCAGGTAGACCCAGACCTGCTGTCGTTCCAGGGTGTCTCGATTCATTGCATGCGTGAGGGGGAAAACCAGGCTGGATTATTGGGGATATCCCGGGGGCGCTGCAATGGCGGCCTGCCGGCAGAGGGGAGAATGCGTATCCACGCGCCGCGCTTTTCACTATCCTGCAATGGCCAATACAGAAAAGGCCCCCACGCCGCGCCTTCGGCTTGCTGCTCCCCAAGGGGGCCGCTTTTTGCCTTGGGGCGGCCCGGCGGTAGAAAAGGCCCCCACGCTGCGCCTTCGGCTTGCTGCCCCCCAAGGGGGCCGCTTTTGCCTTGGGGCGGCCCGGCGGCAAAAACACCTCAACAAAGGAGACAGGACCATGCATCGGACCCTTCGTTCGACCCGCCGTTCGCTTTTGATTGCAGGCATGGCGGCCACCCTGGCCGCAGGCGGATTGCCTGGAATGGCGGCCGCTTCCACCGACTGGCCGCAACGGCCGATCACCTATACCGTCCCTTTCCTGCCCGGCGGCGCCACCGATGTCGTGGGGCGCATCTATAGCGTGCAGGCCGCCAAGCTGCTGGGCACCACCATCGTGGTCGAGAACGTCGGCGGCACGGGCGGCAGCCTGGGCACCGCGAAAGTGGCGCGGGCCAAGCCCGATGGCTACAACATCGTGGGTGGCACGATCAGTTCGCATGCGATCAACGCCAGCATCTACAAGGACACCGGCTATGACCCGGTGAAGTCCTTCACGCCGGTCATCCTGACCGGCAGCCTGCCCAACGTGCTGGTGGTGCGGGCGGACAGCCCGTACAAGACCGTCAAGGACATCATCGAGGCCGCGAAGAAGACCGCCAGCAAGCTGAACTACGGCTCCTCGGGCGTGGGCAGCTCGCAGCACCTGACGGGCGAGCTCTTCATGAACCAGACGGGTGTCAGCATGGTGCACGTGCCCTACAAGGGCAGCAGCCAGTCGCTGCAGGCCTTGATGGGCGGCGAGGTCGACCTGATCTTCGACAACCTGACTTCGGCGATGCCCTTGATCCAGGCGGGCAGGTTGCGGGCGCTGGGCGTGACCTCCAAGACGCCCGACCGGACGCTGCCGGACGTGCAGCCCCTGGACAAGCTGGGCTTGCCCGGCTTCGAGGTGCTGTCGTGGCAGGCGGTCTTCGCGCCGGCGGGTACGCCCGATGCGGTGGTGCAGAAGCTGTACCAGGCCATGCACCAGACCTTGCAGCAGCCGGAGGTGCGCAAGCAACTGGAAGGCCTGGGCCTGACGGTGTCCGGCGCCGGACCGGAAGAGTTGGGGCGCTTCCAGAAGGCGGAAGTGGAGAAGTGGGCCGAGGTGGCGCGCAAGGCCAATATCCAGCAGCAGTGACGCAGGCCGGCTGATCGTGCATGACGGCAAGACGTCCAGCAGTTGTCCATCGAGCAGCTGGACCTGCTGGACGGGCAGTTGGTGAAGATCGCGGAAAGCATCCGTCGGCATGACGCCGACGCCGTGGTGGCCAACGGGAGATTTCTCCAGGATAAATTCCGGCCGATCGCTTATACCGAGCGCTGAAGGTCGAAGTTTTTCCGTTTCCGCGACACATTCTTTCGCATTCTTGCGGTGCGCGACGCCACCGTGGCGTCTGCTGACGGTGTTCCGCCTCTGCCTTTGCAAGCAAGCATCCTCGCGGTTCGTGGCGAACTGGCGACACTGTCGCGCATAGTCGCGGCGTACCGATGGCGTTCTGGTACAGTCCGCGAAAGCAGCATCTGTGCTGTGTCGCCGATACAGGCAGCAGCCACACCTCCCTTGTGACGCTGTGCCCGGTGTTCCTTTCGAGAGCGAGAATGACGAGCGACCCCAAGGCGCTGTTGGACGCACTGTCCGACGAGAATACCGATCTTGTTGAATCCTGGTTGTCGGAGTTGCAGTTGGATCCGGGCGCCCGGCGCGGCGCTCAAGCCGAAGCGGAAAACCTGATGCGCGCGTTTGCCGATGCAGTACGGCACGGCAGCGATCCCGCAAGCTTCGAGCATGCTTCCGCATGGGCCCCCATGCGCGATTTCCTTGCCGACCTGTCACAGTCGCGCGCGGCCCAGGGTCAGACCGCCGGCGAGACCAGCCGTTTCGTGCTTGCCTTGAAAAAGCCCCTGTTCGAGTCCGCCCAGCGCCGCCTGGGTGGCGACGCCGCCGCCCTGGCCAAGTCGCTGTGGAGCATTTCGACGACGGTCGACAAGCTGGCCCAGCACACGGTCAATACCTATCAACTGGCGCGCGAGGACGTCATCCGCCGCCAGCAGGAAGAGCTGCTGGAGCTGTCCACGCCCGTCGTCAAGCTGTGGGAAGGCGTGCTGGCGGTGCCGATGATCGGTGTGCTGGACAGCAGCCGCACCCAGATCGTCATGGAGACCTTGCTGGAAAGCATCGTGGAGACGGGCTCCGAGCTGGCCATCATCGACATCACCGGCGTGCCGACCGTGGACACGCTGGTTGCCCAGCACCTGCTGAAAACCGTCAGCGCCATCCGGCTGATGGGGGCCGACTGCATCATCAGTGGCATCCGGCCCCAGATCGCCCAGACCATCGTGCACCTGGGCATCGACCTGAACGGCATTGCCACCAAGGCGACCCTGGCCGATGCGCTGGCGCTGGCATTGCGCCAGACCGGCTGGCGCGTGGCGCGGGGCGACTGAGCACATGGATCGCATTCCTATCCTTCGCATGGGCGCCACGCTGCTGGTGACCATCCAGATCGACATGCAGGATCAGACGGCCTTGTCCTTGCAGGACGACCTGGCCGCGATGATTGCCAAGACCGGGGCCACGGGCGTGGTCATCGATATTTCGGCGTTGGAAATCGTCGATTCCTTCGTGGGGCGCATGCTGAGCAATATCTCGGGCATTGCCCGCATCCTGTCGGCCGACACCGTGGTGGTGGGCATGCGGCCGGCCGTCGCCATCACGCTGGTGGAACTGGGCTTGTCCCTGGAAGGGGTCAGGACGGCGTTGAATGTCGAGCGGGGCATGGCGATGCTTGATCGTTCTCGGCAGGAGAGCCGTCTTGCCAGTTGAGCCGACAGGGGTATTGCCGCTGGAATCCGAGCAGCACATCGTCGCCAGCCGCCAGATGGTGCGCACCTTGTGCCAGGAACTGAAGCTGTCGCTGGTGGAGCAGACCAAGATGGTGACGGCGGCCAGCGAGCTGTCGCGCAACACGCTGGTTCACGGCGGTGGCGGGCGGATGCGTTGGGAATACCTCGAACGCCTTGGAAAGCGCGGATTGATGCTGCATTTCGAGGACGAGGGGCCCGGTATCGCCGACATCGCGCGGGCCATGTCGGATGGCTGGACCAGCGGGGGAGGAATGGGTCTGGGCCTGCCGGGCAGCAAGCGCCTGGTCAATGACTTTGATATCGAGTCGAGTCCCGGCAAGGGCACCCGAGTGAGCATCGCAAAGTGGAAGTGATCGCCGGGTGGACCCACGCTGTCTTTCCCATCAATGACGCAAGCCGCATTGGAGAGGCCCGCCGCTACGCGGCGCAGGCCATCGGCGGCATGGAATGGGACGATGACGACGCGGGCCGGCTGGCCCTGGTCGTCACCGAGCTGGGGACGAACCTTCTTCATCACGCGCAACAAGGCCGCCTGCTGATCGCTGCCAGGACGGCAGCCGCCGAGATCGAGATCGTGGCTGTCGACGACGGCCCAGGCATCGAGAACCTGCCTCGCTACATGATGGACGGCGTGTCCTCGGGGAGCACGCCCGGCACCGGGCTGGGCGCGGTCAAGCGGCTGGCCAACGACTTCGATGTGCACACCGTGGTGCCGGATGGCACCGTGTGTGTGGCGCGCATCCGACGCGGCCGCCCTGACTTCCGGTACGTGCGTCCCGCGCCGCTGCACGTGGGCGCGATCTGCGTGGCCGCGCCAGGCGAGCGGGAGTGCGGAGACGCTTGGGCGGTCGCGCTGGCGCCGGACCGCGTCTGCGCGATCGTGGCCGACGGCCTGGGTCATGGCCCGGAAGCCGCCAAGGCATCGAGCGCTGCAACGCAGGCATTCGCGCGGCACGCCGGAGAGGATCCTGGCGACGTGGTCCAGTGCGTGCACCAGGCATTGCAGGCAACGCGTGGCGCGGCAGTGTGCGTGACGGACTGGGACCTGACCGGTGCCACCCTGGCCTATGCAGGCGCGGGCAACATCAACGGCCGGCTGCTGTCCGGCGTCTTCGACAAATCGATCGTCACCCAGCATGGGACCGCGGGCGCGCAGATCCGCCGTCCCGGCGTGGCCACGACGGAGGTGCCGCGGTATGCGCTGGTGCTGCTGCATAGCGACGGCATCGAGTCCCGCTGGAAGCCGGACCGGCTGCGGCCCGTGCTGCAGCGGGACCCGACGCTGGTGGCGGCAATCTTGTGGCGCGACCATACGCGTCATCGCGATGACGTGACCGTGGTCGTGCTGCGCCGTGAGGAATAGGCCATGAGTGGCGCAAACCAGACAGACAACACCACGCCGGAGGCCTTGCTGGCCGCCAGCCGCCAGGAGGTGGAAAGCCTGCGTGAAGAATTGGAGGAAACCAACCGCGGCGTGGTGGCGCTGTACGCCGAGCTGGACCTGCAGGCTGAACAGCTCAAGCGAGCCACGGAGCTGAAGAGCCGGTTCCTGGCCTATATGAGCCACGAATTCCGCACGCCCATCGGCGCCATCCGCAGCATTACCCGGCTGTTGAAGGACAAGGTCGATGGGCCGCTGAGCGCCGAGCAGGAAAAGCAGGTCGATTTCATCGAGAGCATCTCCGCCGAGTTGGGAGAGATGGTGGACGACCTGCTTGATCTTGCGAAGATCGAAGCCGGAAGAGTGGATATCTCTCCGGCATGGTTCGAAATGGTGGACCTTTTTTCCGCGCTGCGCGGCATGTTCAAGCCGGTGCTGGTGAACCCCGAGACGACCCTGGTCTTCGAAGAGCCCGAGGGCATCGGCAAGCTGTACACGGATAACCGCAAGCTGTCGCAGATCCTGCGGAATTTCATCTCCAACGCCTTGAAATTCACGCAGGCCGGCGAGGTGCGCGTCTCGGTGTCGCATCAGGAGGACGGCTTCGTGCGTTTCTCCGTCAGCGATACGGGCATTGGCATCGCCGCCGAGCATCACGCGGCGGTATTCGACGACTATTCCCAGGTGGACTCGCCGGTGCAGAAGCGCTTGCGAGGCACCGGGCTGGGCCTGTCGCTCAGCAAGCAGTTGGCCGAATTGCTGGGCGGACACGTGGCGGTAGAGAGCGAGTTGGGCAAGGGATCGGTATTTTCGTTGATGTTGCCAACCCGCTGGGACCCGTCGCCGGGCGCGCGCGCGCAGGAGCCGGCATGACCGAGCACAACATCATCAGCGCGAGCATCGACCGGGCTGCGCACACCATCCTGGTGGTGGACGACAATCCCGCCACGCGCTACGCGACGGCACGCGTCGTGCGTGCCGCGGGTTTCCAGGTCTCCGAGGCCGCATCGGGCGGGGAGGCGCTGGCGCAGGCGGGCGCGTCGGCCGTGGTGCTGGACGTGCACCTGCCGGACATGAACGGTTTCGAAGTGTGCGGCGCCTTGCGGGCCAATCCGGCGACGGCGACCTTGCCCGTCGTCCATCTGTCGGCGGAGTTCGTGCAGAACAAGGACAAGGTCACGGGCCTGGACGCGGGCGCCGATGCCTATCTGGTGCATCCCGTCGAGCCGGCCATCCTGATCGCCACGTTGCAGGCGCTGATCCGCGCCCGGCTGGCCGAGGAGCGGTTGCGAGGCAGCGAGGCCCGGTTCCGCGCGATCTACGACCAGGCCCCGATCGGCATTGCGCTGATCGACGATGAGGGCAAATTCTTCGACGTCAATCCTGCGCTGGAAACCATGCTGCGGCGGGAGCGCGACGCCATGATCGGGCAGCCCGTCAGTGCGATGGCGCCCGCCGACTGGATCGCCTTCATCGAGAACGAGACATCGAACCCGACGTCCCTGGCCACGCCGTGGAAAGGCGATTTTCCGCTGTACAGGGGGGATGGCACGGCCGTCCGCCTGGCGTGGACGCTGTCGGCGCACATCGAATCCGGCCTGCGCATCGGTATTGCGGTGGACGTGTCCGAACAGTTCGAGCTGGAGCGGCGGCGCCAGGAGGTGCTGGAACGCGAGCAGGCCGCGCGTGCGAGCGCGGAGCGGCAAAGCCGGACCAAGGACGATTTCGTCGCCGTGCTGTCCCATGAGCTGCGCAATCCGCTCAATGCGATTGCGGGCTGGGTGCATCTGCTGACGAACAATGCCCGCACGCCCGCCCAGGTGGAAAGAGGGTTGGCCGCCATGGACCGGGGCGTGAAGGCGCAGGCCCGCCTGATCTCGGACATCCTGGATGTGTCCCGTATCGGCTCCGGCAAGCTGCGGCTGCACCGTGAGTGGGTGAGCCCCGCCGCGCTGGTGTCCGACGCCATCGAGGGGCTCAGCGCGCCGGCCTTGGCCAAGCGGGTGTCGTTGGTGGTGGAAAGCGCCGGCGCGGAAGGCGCCGCCTGGCTGGATGCGACACGCTTCCAGCAGATCGTGTGGAACCTGGTCTCGAACGCCATCAAGTTTTCCAATCCGGGCAGCCAGGTCTTCATCCGTTTGCGGCGCGATGCCGACCATCTGGATCTTGAGGTTCAGGACAGCGGCCGCGGCATCCGCCCGGACTTCCTGCCGTATCTCTTCGATCGCTTCACGCAGAGCGAGTCGCCCGACAGCCGCGTGCATGGCGGCCTGGGGCTGGGCCTGTCCATCGCCAAGAACCTGGCGGAAATGCATGACGGCGCGATTCTGGCCGAAAGCGAAGGCGAGGGCAGGGGCACGACGATGAAAGTGACCCTGCTTGCCGTGCCCTCGATCGAACTGCAAGCGGCGGCGCCCGAGACACCGCCTGATGCCGCCGACAAGGACTATGTGCTGGACGGCCTGGACATCCTGGTCGTCGAGGACAACGCGGATGCCCGAGAAATCATGGTGGTCGTGCTGTCGGAAGCCGGCGCGTGCGTGCGTCACGCATCGCATTACGAGGAAGCCTTGAGACTGGCGGAGCAGGCTTGGCCGGATGTGCTGGTCAGCGATATTGGCATGCCTGGCCATGATGGCTATGACCTGATCCGGGCCCTCCGGGCGGCCGAGGCCCGCGAGGCGCGTCCGCGCCTCTTTGCCATTGCGCACACGGCATTCGCCAGGCCGCAGGACAGCGAGAAGGCGCGCGGCGCGGGCTTCGACAGTCATCTGGGCAAGCCCTTGCAGCCGCATGCGCTGCTGGCGGCCATCAGCGCGGGCAGACGCGCGCGTTGACAGGCCCTAGACGCCCAGGTGGGTGTGCCAGAGTCCCCGGTCTGCATCGAGCTGGGCCGAGGTTCCTTGCCACACGACCTGCCCGCGCGCCAGGATGACGTGCCGGTCCGCCAGGCCCACCAGGCGGTGCACGTACTTGTCCACCACCAGGATGGTCTGGCCCGCGTCGCGCAGCGTGGCCAGGCAGCGCCAGATGTCTTCGCGGATGACGGGGGCCAGGCCTTCGGTGGCCTCGTCCAGGATCAGCAGGCGCGGATTGGTGGACAGCGCGCGGCCGATGGCCAGCATCTGCTGCTCGCCGCCGGACAACTGGTTGCCCAGGTTGCGGGCGCGTTCCTTCAGGCGCGGAAACACCGCATAGATGCGGTCCAGCGTCCAGCTGTCGGCCTGGCCGTTGCGGTTCGCGGCGAAGGCGAGCAGGTGTTCTTCCACCGTGAGATTGGGGAAGCACTGGCGGCCTTCCGGCACGATGGCGATGCCCAGCCGCGCGATGGCGTCCGGACGCATGCCGTTCAGCAGCTTGCCGTCGAAGCGGATGTGGCCGGCTTGCGGCGCGAGCGCGCCGATGATGGTCTTGAGCGTGGTGCTCTTGCCCATGCCGTTGCGGCCCAGGAGCGTCACCACTTCCTTTTCGCGAATGGCCAGGTCAATGCCGAAGAGCACCTGGCTGGCGCCATAGCCGGCCTGGATGCCGGTGCAGGAGAGCAGCACTTCGCTCATGCCGTTTCCTCCTCGCTGCCCAGGTAGACCTCCTGGACGCGCGGGTCGGCCTTGATGGCGGCGGGGCTGCCCGTCACCAGCACGCGGCCATAGACCAGCACCGACAGGCGGTCAGCCAGCCGGAACACGGCATCCATGTCGTGCTCGATGAGCAGGATGGCCTCTTCGGCGCGCAGGGCGTGGATCAGCTCGACCATCTTCAGCGAGTCTTCCGGGCCCATGCCTGCCAGCGGCTCGTCCAGCAGCAGCAGCTTCGGCCTGGCGGCCAGCGCCAGGGCGACGTCGAGCTTGCGCTGCGCACCATGCGGCAGGGCGCCGGCCACGCGGTCGAATTCCTGCGCGAGGCCCACGCGCTCGGCCAGCGCCATGGCGGTGTCTTCCAACTGGCGTTCGCTGGCGCGGCGCGACAGGAAGCGGAAGCTGCTGCCGTCGTGCGCCTGCGCCGCCAGCAGCAGGTTGCCCCGCACGGTCTGGTGCCTGAAGACGCTGGTGACCTGGAAGCAGCGCGACAGCCCGGCGCGCACGCGCTGGTGCGCGTTCATCGGTGTCAGGTCCGTGCCGTCCAGCGACAGGTGGCCCGCGTCCAGCGGCAGCAGGCCCGAGATCAGATTCACCAATGTCGACTTGCCCGCGCCGTTGGGGCCGATGAGCGCATGGATCTCGCGTGCCTCGACGGCAATGCTGACGTCGTCGATGGCGGTGAGGCCGCCGAAGCGCTTCGTGAGACCGCGGGCCTGGAACAGGCTCATGGCCGCGCTCCCTTGGGCGTGAACAGCGTCGCGATGCCCCGCGGCGCGAAGAACACGATCAGGATGAGCAGCAGGCCCAGGGGCGCATGCCAGTAGTCCGTCCAGCCTTTCAGGAATTCTTCCAGCGTCAGCCACAGGCCCGCGCCGATGACGCCGCCCCAGCGGTTGCCGATGCCGCCGATGACCACCATGACGATGAGGATGGCGGATTGCGTCCAGCTCATGATCGATGGGCTGACGAAACTGTTGTTGACCGCCAGCAGCGCACCCGCCAGGCCGGCGACGGCGCCCGCGCCGGCGAAGGCCACCAGCCGCAGGCGGAAGACGGGGAAGCCCATGGCTTCCATGCGCGTTTCATTGTCGCGGGCGCCCACCAGGGCGTGGCCGAAGCGCGAGTTCGCCAGCCGGCTGCCCAGCGCGAAGACCAGCGCCGCCAGCGCCAGCACCACCCAGTAGAAGCCATGCGCCAGGCCATCCAGCCAGGCGCCCATCGTCAAGGGGGAATACAGGCTGTAGCCGTCGTCGCCGCCATAGGTGCGCACGGACACGGCCAGGTAATGCAGCATCTCGGCGAAGGCCAGCGTGATCATGATGAAGTAGACGCCACGCGTGCGCAGCGCCACCAGGCCGATGAGCGCCGACACGGCGGCCGAGACGGCCAGGGCCATCGCCCACACCTGCCAGGCCGACTCGGCGCCGCCGTCGGACAGGGCCACCACGGTGTAGGCGCCCACGCCGATGAAGCCCGCATGGCCCAGCGCCACCAGGCCGCCATAGCCGAGGATGAAGTTCAGGCTGGCGGCGGCCATCATGATGATGAGCATGCGCCGCGCGAAGCCGACGTAATAGTCCAGGCCCAGCGCGCTGGCGACCAGCGGGAAGGCCGCCAGCGCGGCCAGCAGCGCCCAGGGCAGCCACTGGCCGATCAGCGCACCGCGCGGGGCGGGCAGGGAATCTGTTTTGGAAGGCATCAGGCGCGCGCGGGGAAGAGGCCGGTGGGCTTGATGGCCAGCACGATGGCCATCAGCGCATAGACGGAGATGCCGGCCAGCGCCGGCCCCAGGTCGGCCGCCACGCTGGGCGGCAGCACGGCGCGCAGCAGCGGCGGCAGGAAGGCACGGCCCGCCGTGTCGACCATGCCCACGATGAGCGCGGCGATGAAGGCGCCGCGCACCGAGCCGATGCCGCCGATCACGATGACCACCAGGGTGGGGATCAGGATGGCGCTGCCCATGCCGATCTGCACGGCGCTGATGGGAGCCATCAATGCGCCCGCCAGCGCCGCCAGCGCGGCGCCCAGCGCGAACACGAAGGAGAACACGCGGTTGACGCGTACCCCCATGAACTCGGCCATGGCGCGATTGGATGCGCCGGCGCGCACGATCATGCCCAGGCGCGTGCGGTTGACCAGGAAGTACAGGCCGACGGCCACCAGCAGGCCCACGGCCACCAGCAGCAGCCGGTAGGAGGGATAGGGCAGGTCGGGCAGGATGTGGAGGGGGCCGGTCAATGCCGCGGGCGTGGGCGCCATGATGGGCGAGGGGCCCCAGATGAACTTCACCGCGTCGTCGGCCACCAGGATGACGCCGAAGGTGGCGAGCACCTGCGCCAGGTGGTCGCGCGTGTAGAGGTGGCGGAAGACCAGCAGTTCAAGCAGCGCGGCGATGACGATGGTGGCCGCGATGGCCACCGCGACCGCGAGCAGGAACGAACCGCTGGACGCATGTACGCGCGAGGCGATGTAGGCGCCCGCCATGAACAGCGAACCGTGGGCGAGGTTCATGGTGTCCATGATGCCGAACACCAGGGTGAGCCCCGCCGCGATGAGGAACAGCATCAGCCCATAGCCGAAACCATTGAGCAGCTGTTCCAGTACGAAGATGCCGTTCATGAGGCAGGCGCCGCCTGTCTCAGCGCTTGCAATCGGCCACGTAGGCGTCCTGGTGCCTGGTCAGGATGCGTTCGACCAGCTTGTTGGTGACCTTGCCGTCCGCGTCCTTGGCCACCACGCGCAGGTAGTAGTCCTGGATCGGGTACTGGTTGGGGCCATAGGTGAAGTCGCCGCGCAGCGAGGTGAAGCTGGGCTTGGCCAGCGCCTGGACGAGCTTGTCGGGGTCCGACGCGCCACCGGCGTCCTTCACCGCGGCGTCCATGGCCATGATGGTGTCGTAGGCCATGGCGGCGTACACCGTGGGATAGCGCTCGTACTTCTTGCGGAAGTCGGCCACGAACGCCTTGTTGGCGGGCAGGTCGAGGTCGTGGGTCCAGTGGGCCGTGTTCTGGAGGCCGATCATGTCCTCGCCCACGGCGTTGATCACGTCCTGGTCGGCCGAGAAGCCCGGGGCGATCAGCGGGATGCCCTTCAGGCCGCCGGCCACGTATTGCTTGATGAAGTTGATGCCCATGCCGCCCGGCAGGAAGAAGAAGACGGCGTCGGGCTTGGCGGCGCGGATCTGCGCGATCTCGGCGGCGTAGTCGATCTGGCCGACCTTGGTATAGATCTCGTCCTTCAGGTCGCCCTTGTAGAGGCGCTTGAAGCCGTTCAGGTGATCCTTGCCTGCCGGGTAGTTCGGCGCCAGGATCACCATGTGCTTGTAGCCCTTCTCGTTGGCCAGCTTGCCCGCCGCCTCGTCATAGGTGTCGTTCTGGTACTGGCCGAAGAAATAGGCGTTGCACTGCTTGCCCGCGAACTGGCTGGGGCCGGGGTTGTTCGACAGGAACGGCACCTTGGCCTTGAACAGCAGGGGCGCGACGGCCAGCGCCGAGTTCGAGGCGATCGGGCCGGTGAAGAACTGGATCTTGTCGCGCTGCAGATAGCGGTTGACCAGTTGCGTGGCCTGCTCGGGGCTGCCGGCGAAGTCCGTCTTCAGGAATTCGGCGGGTTGGCCGCCCAGCGTGCCGCCCAGCTTCTCGATGGCCAGGTCGAAGCCGTCGCGCGCGTCGGCGCCCAGCGAGGCGAACGGGCCGGAGATGTCCAGCGCAATGCCGACCTTGATGGGCGCGGCGGATTGGGCGTGGGCAGCACCGGCCAGGCAGGCGAGCGCGGCAACGGCGAGTCGTTGGGCAAGACGCATGAAATCCCCTTGGATTGCGTGATCGTTTGTGTGATCGATGATGTGAAATCAGGCAAGACCGCGGGCCGGGGCGGCGCTCCCGGGCGGGCGCCGCGCCAAGCCAGGGCCGTATCGTACATCCTGCAGGGGGTATTTCCGGCTGGAAAGCGCTGCCTAGTGTGCTGTCCGTCGCTTCGGCGCCTCCACCAGCGGCGTGTTGCCCAGGCGTCGTGCGTTGGCGGTGGCCTTGGCATGGATGGGCCCAAGGCCCTTGCCCAGCACGCCCAGGGCGGCCTGCTGCAACTGGCGGTTCACGGTGCGCGCGCGGCGGCCGCCCAGCCAGGGCGCCCACCATGCCGTCCACATCTGGATGGCCAGTGTCTGGCTGCTGGTGACGCTGGCCAGCGCCATCTGCTGCCAGGCTGCCGTGAAGGCGCCCAGCTTTTCCATGCCCATCAGGTGGAACTCCTTGCGGTCCCGCTCGGAGAGGGTGGGACCGGCCAGCGCCATGCGCGTCAGGCGATGCGCCATGACCTGCGGGGCGGCGAAGGCCAGTTCCGCGGTCTTGGTGGCCAGGGTGTTGCCGGTTCTGCGTCGGGTTGCCATGCAAAGCACTCCTTGCGTGTCGGGTCAGGGGGGCGGCGCGGCCAGCGGCTCGCGCACGCGCAGGATGAGGCCCGCGCCCTCCAGGACTTCGTCCAGGGCGTTGTCCGCGGCCTGCCTGGAAGGCGACAGCAGCAGGTCTTCCGCGTAGCCCACCGTCATCGAGAAGATCTGGCGCGCCGCACGCGAGGGCGCGGGGCAGACGAAGTCTCCCTGGGCGACGCCTTGCTGCAGCAGTTCCGCCAGCCAGGCCAGCCAGCGGGCATCCACGTCGCGGTAGGTGCAGGCCAGCATCTCATCGTGCAGGGCTTCGTCCCAGACGTCCAGCCACAGGGTGAAACAGCCGTCGGGCGCTTCGGGCAGGCACTCCCGCAGGAAGCTGGCCAGGGCCTGCCTGGCGGGCATGCCGGCGAAAGCCTGGCGCGCTTCGGCCAGCCGCTGGTCGGAATAGCGCGCGAAAGCCTCGCGCCGCAGCGTGGGCCAGTCCTTGAAGTAGTGATAGATGTGGCTGCGTGACAGGCCGGCGTGTTCGGCCAGATCGCGGGTGGACACGTTGGTGAATCCCTTGGCCTGCAGGAGTGCGATCGTGGCGTCCAGGATCTGTTCCTTCCGGTTTTTCTCGGCCAATCTCGTTCCTTGCGTGTCTGGGATGGCCCGCGGCGTGGCAGGCATGGCTTGAATTTTGAGCAATTGCTCAATTATAGTCCTGAGCAGTCGCTCGAAAATGACCTTTTCCCCTCCGCCGAGCCTGCCGATGAAGTCCACGCTGCCCAATTCGATCCAGGTGGTGTCCGCGCCTGCCCATGCCGTGGCCGCGCGGTCTCCGGGCGTCCTGTTGCGGCGCATGGCGGCCGCCCTGCGCAAACGGGTGGCCCGCCTGGAGGGCTTGGATCTGCTGCTGTGCGTGGCACTGGCCGTCCTGGCGTTGGCCGACATGTTCCTGTGGGCCGTGCAGGACGGCTTTCCTCCCGTCCTGGCGTGTCTGGCGCTGCTCTGTTGCGGGATGTTGTCGACGCGGCTATCGGCCCGGGTCACGGTCCTCGTCCTGCTGCCCGTCACGCTGGTGGCCTGGCTCTGAAGACGATGCCGCAACGGGCGGGGGGGCCCGCCGGGTGCGATCCTTGCGCTGGCTCGGCGGGCTGAAACATAATTCGGGTTTGTGCTGGCCGCCGGCTGTTTTCGCGGGGCTGCGCCACCGTTTCAGACACTCCGCTGACAAGGACCCATGCAATGATCGACCGGCTCAAGGCCATGCTCCAGTATTTCCAGGGCAGTGTGCCTTTCCGGCTGGTGCCGGCCGTGGTCACCACCGTCTTCCTGGTGGTCATGCTGCTCCTACCCGTCCCGGACGGCCTGGCGCCCAAGGCCTGGGCGCTGCTGGCGATCTTCCTCACCACGATCCTGGCGATCATCTTGAAGGTCATGCCCATCGGCGTGATGGCGATGATGGCGATGACCATCGTGGCCTTGTCGCAAGTCACCGCGACCTCGTCCAAGGCGGCGATTGCCGATGCGCTGTCGAGCCTGGCCAATCCCTTGATCTGGCTGATCGTGGTGGCGATCCTGGTGTCGCGGGGGCTCAAGAAGACCGGCCTGGGCAAGCGCGTCGGCCTGCTTTTCATCTCGGTGCTGGGCCGCCGCACGCTCGGCATCGGCTATGGACTGGCGGTCTGCGAACTGGTGCTCGCCCCCTTCACGCCCAGCAACACCGCGCGCGGCGGCGGCATCGTCCATCCGGTCATGCGTTCGATCGCCGGCGCCTTCGGCTCCGACCCGGCCCATGGCACCGAGCGCAAGATGGGCACCTACCTGTCCCTGGTCAACATGCATGCCAACACGATCACCTCGGGCATGTTCATCACCGCCACCGCGCCCAACCCCCTGGTCGTCGACTACGTGGCGCGCGTCACCAACCAGGGCTTTCACCTGTCGTGGACCACCTGGGCCCTGTGCATGCTGCTGCCCGGGCTGGTCTGCCTGCTGCTGATGCCGCTGCTGCTTGCCGTGCTGGCGCCGCCCGAGGTCAAGGCCACGCCGGGCGCCATCGACTATGCGCGCGGCGAGCTCAAGGACATGGGGCCCGTCTCGGGCGGTGAAAAGGTCATGATGGGCACCTTCGCCATCCTGTTGCTGCTGTGGGCGAACGTGCCGGCGATGATATTCGGCCCGGCGTTCACGCTGGACCCGACGGTGGTGGCGTTCCTGGGCCTGTTCATCCTGATCATCACCGGCACGATCAACTGGGATGACGTGCTTTCCGAAAAAAGCGCATGGGATACGCTGATCTGGTTCGGCGCGCTGGTCATGATGGCCGAGCAGCTCAACAAGACGGGCGTGATCGGGTGGTTCTCCGATATGCTCAGGAGCGGCATCGCCTCGGCGGGCATGGGGTGGGAGTGGGCGGCGGCGCTGCTGGTGCTGCTGTTCGTCTTCTCGCATTATTTCTTCGCCAGCACGACCGCGCACATCAGCGCGATGATGCTGGCCTTCCTGACGGTCGGCGTGGCGCTGGTGCCGCCCGATTACGTGGTGCCTTTCCTGTTGATGATGGTGGCGGGCTCGACCATCATGATGACGCTGACCCATTACGCGACCGGCACCTCGCCGATCATCTTCGGCAGCGGCTACGTGCCGCTGGGAACCTGGTGGCGCGTGGGCTTCGTCATGTGCGTCGTGGAACTCGCGATCTACGCGACGCTGGGCATCATGTGGTGGAAAGTGCTGGGCTTCTGGTGAAGGAAGCCCATCCCGCAGCGAAAGGAGGCAGCGCCATGGCAGTGACGGAAAGGCCGGAGGACGAGGTCCTCGTCATGTTCGACGGCCATGCCGTGCGAGCCAGGCAGGGCGTTTCGCTGCTGCAGGCCTGGCTCCAGGCCGGGCTCCCGCTCACGGAGAACGTCGGCTGCATGGGCCAGGGCGTGTGCGGCGCCTGTCGGGTGCTGGTCAGGCGCGACGGAGAGCGCCTGGCCGGCACCGCGCTCGCCTGTGAGACCACGGCGCAGGAGGGGATGCAGGTCGCCTTCATCGACCATTTCCCGGCCCGCCGTCCGCATTCCTATGACCTGCATGCGCTCGTCGACACCTGGGGCGCCATCGACCAGATCGATACGGTGTTCCCCGAGGCCAAGCACTGCCGCCATTGCGGCGGCTGCGACCGCGCCTGTCCAAAGGGCATCGAGGTGCAGCGCATGGTCAATCTCGCCGCCTCGGGCCAGGCCGATGCGGCGGCGGCGCTGTTCGACCATTGCGTGCTGTGCAATCTCTGCGTGGCGGCCTGTCCGGAACATATCGACCCGGCCCACCTGGGCCAGTTCGTGCGGCGCATGAATGCGTCGCTGACGCTGCGGCCGTCGGACTTGATCGCGCGGCTGCGCGAGATCGAGGCCGGGGCGCAGGTCATCGATGCCGACGCGCCGGCCGCCAATCCGCCGGCGCCTGCCCCCGGGATCGCCACGGAGGCGGCCCGATGAGCGCCGCGCAGACGCCGCAAGAGGGGGCGGGGCGGGCCGCCGAGGGGATCGCCCATGACGCGGCGCTGGCGGCCTGGCGCGAGGCGGCCCCCGCCGAGGCGCGCGGTCTGGACCTCGCGCCGCAAGCGTTGTTGGCGCGCTTTCATCCCGACCATGCGCCAGGCGCGATGGTGGCGCTGGACGTCGGCGTCAGCGCCGGGCAGCGCTGCCCGGCGGCGTTGGCGGCGCTGCTGCAGGCCGACGCCCTGCTCGAGGACGTGGATATCGCCGGCGCGCCGGGCCACGACGCCGACGTGCTCGTCATCGGCGGCGGCGGCGCCGGCTGCGTGGCGGCGCTGACAGCGGCGCGCGCCGGCGCCCGGGTGCTGCTGGCGACCAAGCTGCGCCTGGGGGACAGCAATACCGTGATGGCCGAGGGCGGCATCCAGGCGGCGGTCGGGCCCGAGGACAGCCTGCAAAGGCACTTCGAAGACACGCTGCGCAGCGGCCATTTCGCGGCGGACAAGGCGTTGGTGAAGGCGCTGGTATCGGACGGGCCTGATGCGATCCGCTGGCTGATCCGCGAAGGCATGAGCTTCGACCTGGCGCGGGAGGGGGAACGCATGGGCGGGACCCTGCTGCGCAAGAAGCCCGGCGGCGCGACCGCGGCCCGCCTGCTGTCGTATCGCGATTTCACGGGACTGGAACTCATGCGTGCCCTGCGCGAGGCGGTGCTGCTGCAGCCGGGCATCACCGTGCTGGACCGGCATCCGGCGCTCGAACTGCTCAGCGACGACCGGGGCCGATGCGCCGGCGCGGTCATGCACGACCTGGCGAGAGGCCGCGCCACGCTGGCGCGGGCCAGCGCGACGATCATGGCAACCGGCGGCGCGGGCCGCCTGCACCTGTCGGGTTTCCCGACCTCCAACCATTATGGCGCGACCGCGGATGGGCTGGTGCTCGCCTATCGTCTCGGCGCCCCGCTGCGCGAACTGGACAGCTTCCAGTTCCATCCCACGGGCATTGCCTGGCCGGCGCACATGGAGGGCGCGCTGGTGAGCGAAGCGGCGCGTTCCTCCGGCGCCTTCCTGGTCAACGGCCGCGGCGAACGTTTCGTGGATGAGCTCCAGCCGCGCGATATCGTGGCCGCGGCCATCCTGCGCGAGATCGAGGAGGGAAGAGGCGTGCTGCGCGATGGCCAGGCGGGCGTCTTCCTGGATACCCCGACGCTCGAGCGCAGCCAGCCCGGGATCCTCGCGGGCAGGCTGGTGACGCTGCGCCATCTGGCGCATCGGGCAGGCATCGATCCGGCAAGGGAGCCCTTCATGGTGCGGCCCACCCTGCATTACCAGAATGGCGGGATAGGCATCGATACCGACGGCCGCACGCCGGTGCCCGGCCTGTTGTGCGCGGGCGAAGTCACGGGCGGGCTGCATGGCCGCAACCGCATGATGGGCAATGCCCTGCTCGAGCTGGTGGTCTTCGGCCGGCGCGCGGGGGCGTCGGCCGCGGCGCAGGCGCGCCGGGAAGGGCCGCGCAACGTGGGCCTGGCCCACCTGGCTGATTGGCGGCGGGCGCTGGCCAACCATGGCCTTTCCGCCACGCGCAAGGCGCCCATGGTTTTCCCCCCTTACGGCAATTTCGACATTGCCACCGACCGGGAGCGAGCGGCATGACGCCATCCCCACGTGTCTTGACGGCCGAGGCGGCGCAGGTCGGGGCCGACCTGGACGGCTGGCTGCGTGCCGGCGGCGGCCAGGGCCTGGCGCGTGCCATCGCGGCGCCGGACCGCATCATCCCGATATTGGAAGAGGCGGGGCTGCGGGGGCTGGGCGGCGCCGGTTTTCCCACGCACCGGAAGTGGCGCGCGGTGGCCGGGCAGCCGCCGTTGGCGGGGCAGGGGAAATGGATCATCTGCAACGGCAACGAGGACGAGCCGGGCACCTTCAAGGACCGCTACCTGTTGTCGAATACGCCGCACCAGGTCATCGAGGGGGCGCTGATCGGCGCCCTGGCGGTCGGCGCCAACCAGATCGCGCTGTACGTGAATCCCGGCGAGCCCGTCTCGCTGCGGGTCGTGCGCGAGGCGGTCCAGGCCTGGCAGGGGCATCCGCTGCTGGCGGCGGTCGGCCAGGCAATGGGCGCGCCGCTCCAGTTGCACGTCACGCCAGGCTCGGGCTTGTACGTGGGGGGCGAGGAAACCGCCGCCGTCGCCAGCGTGATGGGCGGGTTTCCCTTTCCCTCGCTCAAGCCCCCCTTCCCGGCGGAACAGGGCGTGCATGGCGCGCCCACGCTGGTCAACAACATCGAGACGTTCGCCCATGTGCCCCACATCCTGCGCCATGGCGCGGCCTGGTACCAGGCGCTGGGGCGCGGTGCGGCGGCGGGGACCAAGCTCTATTCCCTGTCGGGCGACGTCATGCGTCCGGGCCTGCACGAACTGCCGATGGGCACGTCGTTGCGCGAGCTGATCTTCCAGCACGGCGGCGGCATGCTGGCCGGCCGTGCATTCAAGGCGGTGTTCACCGGCGGACCCTCCAATACCCTGCTGACGGCGGGCGACCTGGATGTCGCCCTGGATTTCGACAGCGTGCGCGAACGCGGCTCACGGCTGGGAACGGGCGCGATGATCGTGGTGGGCGAGGGCACCAGCGTCCTGCGCAAGACGGCGGAGTATGTGGCGTTCTTCGCGAACAATTCCTGTGGGCAGTGTTCGTCGTGCAAGATAGGCACGCGCCAGATCTCGCGCATCCTGGAGCGGATCGATGGCGGCGCGGGACGCCGCACCGACCTGCAGGCCCTCGAGAACCTGGCGCGGCTGCTGCCGGGCTCGGGGCGCTGTGGGCTGGTCGACGGGGCCGCGACGGTGCTCGCCAGTTCGTTGAGCACCTTCAGGCAGGAGTACGAGCGGGCCTTGGACGCCTAGCACGCGCCGGCCAGGCGCGCATGGCGCGTGCAGGCTTTTCTTGATCCATGTAAAGCCCGACGCCCGCGGCACAAGTTATCGTGGAGAGCCCATCACCAACAATGGACCGCTCCCCCCGGCTTGCGCGGGCTTGCCAGGGAAACGAGGGCGGCCACGCAAGAAAAGGGAGCCGCCCATGTCCGGTATCGCGCCGCGAGCGCCAGCATCCGATCCATCCACCCCCCCTGTCGACTGGCACGCCTTGTCCGCCGAGCAGGCGCTGCAAAGGCTGCAGGCCGGCGAACAGGGATTGACGCCGCAGCAGGCCGCCGATCGCCTGGCGCGCGTCGGACCGAACACATTGCCCGCCGGCAAGTCCATGCCAGCCTGGCGCAGGGTATTGGCGCAGTTCAACGATCCGCTGATCCTGTTCCTGCTGTGCGCGGCCGGGGTGTCGCTGGCGCTGGGCCATGCCACCGATGGGATGATCATCATCGCCGTGGTGGTCGTGAATGCCGTCGTGGGTTTCGTGCAGGAGGGCCGCGCCGAAGAGGCCCTGGCGGCCCTGGGGCAGATGATCGCGCCGCGGGCCCATGCCCTGCGGGGTGGCGAGCGCATCGAACTCGACGTGGCCGAGCTGGTGCCGGGCGACGTGATCCTGCTCGAGGCAGGCGACCGCGTGCCGGCGGACGCCCGGGTCCTGCGTGCGCGCAATCTTCAGGTCGACGAGTCGATCCTGACCGGCGAGTCGGTGCCGGCGCACAAGGGCGAGGCGCCGGTCGACCCCGGCGCGCCGCTGGCCGAACATGCTTCCATCGTGCATTCGGGGACGCTGCTGGCTACCGGCCAGGCGAGCGCGGTGGTGGTCGCCACGGGGGCCCACACCCAGATCGGCCGTATCGGCAAGTTGCTGGGCGCCGTGGGCGACCTGACGACGCCGCTGATCCGCCAGATGCGGACTTTCGGGCGCCGGTTCACGCTGTGCGCGTTGCTGGCGGCGCTGGCGCTGTTCGTCTTTGCGATCGCCGTGCGAGATTATGGCTGGCTTGACGCGCTGATGGTCGTGGTGGCGCTTGCCGTGGGCGTCGTGCCGGAAAGCCTGCCGGCCGTCATCACCATCACGCTTGCCATCGGCGTGCGGCGCATGGCCGCCCGCCAGGCCATCGTGCGCCGCCTGCCCGCCGTCGAGACCTTGGGGGCCACCACGGTCATCTGCTCGGACAAGACCGGCACGTTGACGCGCAACGAAATGACCGCGCATACCGTGATCGCGCCAGACAGCCGTTGGACGGCGTCGGGCGCCGGCTATGCGCCGGAAGGGGAGCTTGCCGTGGTCGAGGGCCTGGCCGACGGCCGCGACCAGGCCCTGCAGATCCTGCGGGTCGGCTTGCTTTGCAACGATGCCCAACTGCGCAACCGGGACGCTGGCTGGCAGGTGGCGGGCGATCCCATGGAGGGCGCCTTGCTGGCGCTGGCCGCCAAGGCCGGGCTGTCCGAGGCCGAGGCGCGCGCCCGCCATCCTCGCCTGGACGAGATTCCCTTCGATGCCGCGCATCGCTACATGGCGACCCTGCACGCGGACGACGACGGCACGGCGTGGCTCTGCGTCAAGGGGGCGCCCGAACAGGTGCTGGCCCTGAGCCGCGATGTCGTGGCCGGTGGCGCGCGCTGGGAGGCCGCCATTGCCGAGGCAGGCGCGCGCGGCGAGCGGGTGCTGGGCTTTGCCGCCAAGCGCCTGGCACACCCGCCTGAGCGCCTGTCCATGCAGGATGTCGAAGGACTGGATTTCCTCGGCCTGGTCGGCTTCATCGACCCGCCGCGGGACGAGGCCATCGAGGCCGTGGCGCAATGCCGCGCGGCCGGAATCTCGGTCAAGATGATCACCGGCGATCATGCCGCGACCGCCTTGACCATCGCCTGGCAATTGCGCCTGGCCGACCGTCCCGAGGTCATGACCGGGGCGCAGCTGCAGGAAGTGCCCGATGACAGGCTGGTCGAGGTCGCACAGCGTGTCAGCGTGTTTGCCCGTACCAATCCGGAGCACAAGCTGCGCCTGGTGCGCGCCCTGCAGGCTGGCGGGCATACGGTGGCCATGACGGGCGACGGCGTGAACGATGCGCCGGCGCTCAAGCAGGCGGATGTGGGCGTGGCGATGGGGCACAAGGGAACCGAGGCGGCCAAGCAGGCCAGCGAGATGGTGCTGGCCGATGACAATTTCTCGTCGATCGCGGCGGCGGTCCACGAGGGCAGGGCCGTCTACGACAACATCCGCAAGGTGGTTGCATGGACGTTGCCGACCAACGGCGGCGAGGCGTTGGCGGTGTTCGCGGCGCTGGCCCTGGGCACGGTGCTGCCCATGACGCCGGCGCAGATCCTGTGGATCAACATGGTCCTGACGGTGACGCTCGGACTGGCGCTGGCGTTCGAGCCGCCGGAGCCCGGCATCATGCAGCGGCCGCCGCGCCGGCGCGATGCGCAGCTGATCTCGCCGTTCATGTTGTGGCGCATCCTGCTGGTGTCGGCCCTGTTCACCATCGCTGCCTTCGGCATCTTCTGGTGGGCAGGTTCGCGAGGACTCGATACCGCGACCGCGCGCACCATGGTGGTCAATACCTTCTGCGTGATGGAGATCTTCTACCTGTTCAGCGTGCGGTACATGCACGGCGGGTCATTCACGTGGCAAGGCCTGAAGGGCACGCCGGTGGTGCTGGGCGCCATCGCGGCAGTGGTCGCGGCCCAGCTGGCGTTCACCTACCTGCCCGTGATGCAGCAGGTCTTCGACACGCGCGCACTGGGCTGGGTCGAGGGCGTGGTGGTCGTGCTGGTGGGACCCGCGCTGATGCTGGTGCTGGAGGTCGAAAAGTGGGTGTTGCGCCGTCTGGCCTGGTTCGAGGAGACCCGGGGCGTGCAGCCGGCATGAGCCGGGCGCGCCAGGATTTTCCTGGCGCGCGCCCTGCGCGTCATGGCGCCGGGGCTGGCGCAGACGTCCGGTTCGTGGCGCTCATCGGGCGGCGGATTTCGCTTGCCAGGCCTCGGTATCGTTGCGCAGGCCTGCCATCTGGCTGCCCTTCACCCGTCCCACATAGGTGTCGCCGTAAACGGCGTAACGGATCTCGTCGCCGTACAGGCGCGCGTCGCGGATGGGCGCGCTGACGCCGCGGTCGCGCAGCGTGCCCGTCAGCATCTGGAATTCCTGCTTCAAGGTCAGCACCTTGTCATCGCCCAGTTGCCAGACGCCTTCCACCTTGGCGGGCACGACCCACTTGTAGGCGGTGCACCAGCCCTCGCAGGCCTCGCCGGCCAGTTGGGCGATCTCGTCGGGCTTCCAGTCATCCATGGTGAACGAGTTGGCGACGATGCGCGTGCCGGGCGCCATGTCCAGCAGCGTGGGGCGCAGGCGCAGGTTCAGGGCCGGCAGCAGGAACAGCGTGACCACGTTGGCTTCGGAGAAGTCGGACTCGAAGATGTCGGCTTCCTCGAAGACGGCCTTGTCGCCGACGCCCTGGGCGGCTGCCTGCCGTCTGGCCAGCCCGACCAGGTCGGGGTTGTATTCGATGCCGCGCGCACTGGCGCCGCGCTTGGCGGCCGTGATGACCAGGCGGCCGTCACCCGAGCCCAGGTCCACCAGCGTGTCGGCCGGCGTGAGCTTGGCGGTGTCGAGCATGAGGTCGACCAGGGGCTGCGGCGTTGGCACCCAGATGACGTCCTTGCCTTCCTGGCCCACCATGGGGGAATAGGGCAGGGCGTCGGACAGCTTGATCTGGGCAAGGGCGGGGGCGCCGAGGGCGCAGGAGGCAATCAGCAGGGCGCTGGCCGCAGTCTTCAAGGTTCGCATGCAGGATCTCCAGGTGGGGCCGGGGTATTCTCGCTGCTGTGGCGGCCTGGCCGCAAGGCGGGACAAGTGTGGCCGTGACGCGGGTTACCCTTGCGCGTTTCTTTCCGGGCGCGCCGCCGTGCCCGCCCCGTTTCCGATTTTCCGTGATTGCCCTGATGAAGAAAACCTGTGCCCTGATCCTTGCGCTGCTGCCTGCCTTGGCCGCCGCGGCCTATGTGCCGAACCCCACCGAGAAGGCGGTGCTCGAAGCCATCCTGCGCGCCGAGATCGAGACCTTCTCCGAGGGCGGCGGCACCCTGATCGGCGAGTGGATGGGCACGCCCGCGGTCCAGGCCGACGTGCTGTCCGAAGCCTATGCCGCGGGTGCGTCGGCCGCCGCGCCGATGTCCCTGGACCGTCCGGTGCTGCTGTCGGGAACGGTGGCCAAGGTGGAAGGCGACGCGAAGGCCGGGCAGTGGATCGTCTTCGACAGCGTGATGCCGCCCGCCGTGCGCGCGCGCCTGCCCGCGCAGCGTGCCGCGGCCAGGCCCGGCGCGGAGATCGCCCTGGTGTGCGCCAAGCTGGAAGTGGCGCAAGGCGTGCCCACGATGACGTCCTGCCAGGACGCCGCGGCCGTCGCAGCCCGCAAGGTGGCGGCCTTGCGCGCCTCGCTCGACGGCTTCCATCAAGGCAAGCCCACCAATATCCGCGTGTCGACGCTGGCCATCAATGCCCTGATCTCGGCCAGCCTGCTGCCCGCGGACCACGGGTGTCCCGATGACATGGCGCGTTGCGCAGAGGCCGTGAAGGCCACGCATCACTTGGCTGGCCGGGAGGAGGCCTTGCTGGCGACGGTCCACAAGCTGAAGGCGGCGGGCGTGGACCTGAGCGCGTATGACACGCCGCGTCGGCCGGGACGCGGGCGGTAGTTGCATGTCCATTTCTGTCAGTCATTTCTGTCTTGACAGAAATGACTGACGAGAATAAATTGCCAGGCATGAAACTCACACCGATCTCCGAACGCTTCATCCTCCACTGGGGCGAAATGGGCTCCCGCTGGGGCGTGAACCGCACCGTGGCCCAGATCCATGCGCTGCTCTATCTCCTGGGCCGTCCGGTGCCCGCGGAGGAAATCGCGGAAACCCTGGGCGTGGCGCGCTCCAATGTCAGCACCAGCCTGAAGGAGCTGCAATCCTGGGGCCTGGCGAAGGTGGTCCACGTCATGGAAGACCGGCGGGATCATTTCGAGACCTCCACGGATATCTGGGAATTGTTCAAGCTCATCGTGGAGGGCCGGCGCCGGCGTGAGATCGACCCGACGCTGACCATGCTGCGCGACAGCCTGACCAGCCCAGAGATCGAGAACGAAAGCCGTGCCACCGAACAGCGCGTGCGCGAGACCCTGGAATTCCTGGAGACGCTCACGACCTGGTCGGACGAGATGTTGCGGATGAAGCCCGACACCCTGATGAAGACCCTGGGGCTGGGCGCGAAGATCAGCAAGACCATGCGGCGGACGAAGTCCTGATCGCCAGCGGGGCGAACGGTGCGTTCGCCTTTTTTCGGCTCATGAATTTCTGTTTATACAGAAATGTCAGAATTAAAAGTGAGGCAACGATGAACATCCTGGTCTGCGGCGCGCATGGGTTCGTGGGAAAGGCGATCTGCGAGGCGCTCGGCCGGGCAGGGCATCGCGTGGTGAAGGGCGTGCGGCAAGCCAGCCAGGCCGATGAACTTGCCATCGATTACATGCAGGATGTCGAGCCTGCCGCCTGGCTGCCTCGCCTGCGCGGGATCGACGTAGTCGTGAACGCCGTCGGCATCCTGACGGAAACCGCCCAGCGCAGCTTCGAGCGCGTGCATCGGCGCGCGCCCATCGCCTTGTTCGATGCGGCCTGCCAGGCTGGCGTCACCCGCATCGTGCAGGTGTCCGCACTGGGTGCGCAGCAGGGCGGCACCGCCTATTTCCGAAGCAAGCATGCCGCCGATGCGCATCTGTCTGGCCTGCCCGTGGCCCATCACGTGCTGCGGCCCGCCCTGGTGTACGGCGAGGCGGGCGCGTCTTCCCGCCACTTCCGCGCGCTGGCGTCCTCTCCCGTGCACC
Source organism: Orrella dioscoreae (assembly GCF_900089455.2). Lineage (NCBI taxonomy): Bacteria > Pseudomonadati > Pseudomonadota > Betaproteobacteria > Burkholderiales > Alcaligenaceae > Orrella > Orrella dioscoreae. The sequence continues at coordinate 3,893,451 of NZ_LT907988.1, read as the reverse complement.
CGCTGCCGGGCGGCGGGCGTCAGCGCCTGCGGCCGATCCTGGTGGACGAGCTGGCGGAGATCGTCGTGCGTCTTCTGGCGCAGGCGCCGGCAGGCCGCGAGGAGCTGGACCTGGTGGGAGGAACGGAGGTCGAGTACCGGCAGATGCTGGCGGCCTATCGTGCCTCGCTGGGATTCGCGCCGGCCTGGCGCGTGTCCATCCCGGCAGGCCTGATCGGCCTGGCTGCCGCGGTGATGGACCGCCTGCCGGGAGCGCTGCTGACGCGCGACACCTGGCGCATGCTCCAGGCCGGCAACACCGCCAGCGTGGCACGGACCGCCGAGGTGCTGGCGCGCGAGCCCGAAGGTGTCGAGACCTTCATCCGCCCCGATGACGCGCCGCGGCTGCGCGCCCAGGCGTTGGCGGGATGGCGTCCCGCGCTGCTGCGCGGCGCGCTGGCGCTCACCTGGCTGGCCACCGCCTTCTTCAGCGCCTGCGTCCACCCCATCGCCGACAGCCTGGCGCTGCTGGCGCGCGTGGGGCTGCAAGGATCATTGGCCGTTGCCGCCCTCTCTCTTGCCGTGGCGCTCGATGTGATCCTGGGGATCGCCACGCTGGCACGCCCGGGCCGCCGCCTCTGGGTGGCGCAGATGGCGCTCATCGCGGCTTACTCCGCGATCATCGCCATCGCCCTGCCCGAGTTCCTGTGGCATCCCTTCGGCCCGATCCTGAAGAACGTGCCGATCATTGCCTTGTTGTTGGTGCTGTTGAGTGAGGAAGAAAGATCATGAATGCCTACCTGACCATGAAGACCCTGCATATCCTGTCCTCCGTCCTGATGGTGGGGACCGGCTTCGGCACCGCGTTCTATCTGTACTTCACCAATCGCACGCGCAATGTGCCGGCCATCGCCGCCGTGTCGCGGCTGGTGGTCCGGGCCGATCTCTGGTTCACCACCCCGGCGGTCATCTTCCAGCCCCTGTCCGGAATGTGGCTGGCGCATTCGGTGGGCTGGTCCTGGGAGACCCCGTGGATTGCCGCGACCCTCGTGCTGTACGCCATCACCGGCGCCTGCTGGCTGCCGGTCGTGTGGCTGCAATACGAGATGTCGAAGATGGCGGCGGTGGCGCATGCCAGCGGCGCGGATGCCTTGCCGTCGCGTTACTGGCGCTATGCCGTGTGGTGGGAGCGGCTGGGGTATCCGGCCTTCGTGGCGATGATCGCCGTGTACTTCCTGATGGTGATGAAGCCGGACTTTTGAACCGGCTTCGAAGACCGTCAGAACGTATACCTGGCGGTCATCATCACCCTGCGCGGCGCGCCATAGAAGCCCTGGCCGTCACCGCTCAGGTCGACATAGTGCTTGTCGAAGAGATTGCTCACGTTGAGTTGCGTGGACAGGTTGGGCGTGAAGCGATAGTGGGCCATGAGGCTGGCCAATAGCACCGAGCCCTGTTCGACCCGGGCCTGCGCGCCGTTCAGCGTCCGCGCGTAATAGACCCCGCTGCGCCACTGGACGCCGCCGCCCACCGTCAGCTTGCCCGACGTTCCCGGCACCAGATAGGTGGTGAAGAGATGGGCCAGGTTCTGCGGGCGGTAGGGGTTGTAGCGGCTGCCGTCCACGTCGCGCACCAGCGCGCGCGAGAAGCCGGCGGACACTTGCAGGCCGGGCGTGATCTCACCGGATGCCTGCAGTTCGAAGCCTTCGCTGGTGATGCCCTTGGCGCCCCGATAGGCGAACTCGGCAGTCCCCGGCACGGTGTTCTCGCCGTCCCGTTCAGCGACGTTGTCCTGCTCGATGCGGAATACGGACAGCGCGGTGGTCAACCCCCCGTCGAAATAGTCGGCCTTGACGCCGGCTTCGTAGCTCTTGCCTTTCACCGGGTCGAGGAAATCGCCGCCGGCATCGCGATAGGACTGGGGCTGGAAGATATCGGTATAGCTGGCATAGACGGAATAGACCGCGTCGATGTCGTAGAGGATGCCGGCGTAGGGCGTGAAGACGTCATGCTTCATCGTGTCGGTGCCGCTTTCGCGTTTCCAGCGATTCTGGCGGCCTCCGATGACCAGTTTCAGCGAGTCCGTCAGCGACAGGCGCATGGCACCGAACAGGGCGGTCTGGCGCGTTTTCTGCTTGCCCAGCCAGTTGAAATCCCCCCAGGCGGGTTCGGGATAGCTGCCATCCCAATCGTAAATGCTGCCGACGGGGGCGGTGCTGAGCGGCGCGTGGTTGCCGTAGCGGTAGTTCGAGTGGTTGCCGACCACGCCCAGGACCGCCTCGTGCCGGTGGCCAAACAGCTGGAAAGGGCCGGAGGCCTGCAGCGAGCCGCTGTTCTGGTCGAACTCCTGGTGCGAGCGGTTCTGCAGGGCGCTGAGCCCGTTACCCGTCAGGCGATCCGGCGTGCCATAGAGATATATCAGCCTGGAGTCGTATTCGCTATCCAGCCGGCTGAGGTTGGCCGTGATGGCCCAGTCGTTCTCGAATCTGTGTTCCAGCGAGGCATAGACCGTATCGTTGGTGGTGTCCCAGCGCGTCCAGTCCGCGGCGATGCTGAAACGGCGCGGCCAGCTGGCGCTGGATCCGTCGCTGAACAGCATGGGCAGGCCACCCCAGGTGAGTGCGTCGGGGCGCTTGGCCTGGTGCTCGACGCCGACGCGCAAGGTGGTGTCGGCGGACAGGTCGGCCTCGACCGTGGCAAGGAACGCGCGGTTGCGGGAAGCGTAGCGGTCCAGGTAGGAGTCGCGTTCCTCGGCCATGCCCGTGACGCGCCCGCGCAGGCTGCCGCTCTCGTTGAGCGGGGTGGAGAGGTCCACCGTGGCGCGATGATGATCCCATGAACCCGCACCCAGGCCGATGGCGCCGGTGAAGGTCTTGCTGGTGGCGCGCTTGCGCACCACATTGACGGACGCGCCCGGATTGCCCGCGCCGGTCATGAGGCCCGTCGCGCCGCGCACGACCTCGACCCGGTCATACAGGATGGGGTCGAAGGTCGAGGTGCCGAAGAAGTCGTTCTGGGTCGAGATGGGGACGCCGTCGTACTGGTAGGTGTCGACGTAGAACCCGCGCGAATGGATGTCGGTACGGTCGATGTCGGAGGACGTGGTGACCAGGCCCGTCACGGTCTTGAGCGTTTCCCCGAGCGTCGTGACGTTGAGGTCCTCCATCTGCTGGCGCGTGACCACGCTGACCGATTGCGGGGTCTCGCGTGGGGACAGTTGCAGGCCGGTTGCCGCGGCGGTCTGGCGCGCGAGATAGGAGCCCGTGCCCTCCGTGGTGGCCTCGTAGCGGCCCTGTACCGTGACAGGCGCCAGTAGGGAAGTCGAGGATCGGGTCAGCGTGACGTTGTTGCCATTGCGCGTGTAGCCGATGCCGGAGCCTTGCAGCAGCGCCTTCAAGGCTGCCTCGGGCGTCAGGGTGCCGGATACCGGCGGCGCTTGCAGGCCGCGGACAAGATCCTGGGCATAGAAGATCTGCAGCGAGGTTTCACGACCCAGTTGCAGTAGCGCTTGCCCCAGGGGCTGCGCGGCCAGGGTGATCTGCACCGCGGTGTCCTGCGCCGAAGCAGCGGGCGGCGTGGTGCCCAGCGCGATGGCGAGCGCCACGGCCAGGAGCTTCCCGGCCACCAGCGTGTTGCCGCATGCCTGGCGCGGAGGCGCCAGCGAATCGTTGCGCCCTTGCGGGGCGGTCTTGCAGAGAACGTCGTTCTTCACGGTCTTCCGTTATCCAGGTCGAATGACTCAGGCGCGCATGCGCCACAACCCTTGGCCAAGGTTTCCGGAGGCATGCCGATGAGCCGGCCATGCGTCCTCCTAGGGAAGACGTATCGGGCTGGCAAGCACCTCAATGAAAACGAGAACGATTTTGTAACGGCGGCGGACCGCCCATGTCGCGCCGTCGTCAGGGCCAGGTCAGCGGGGCAGGACGACAGTGCTGCCGTCGGACTGGCGCTGCAGCCTGACAGGGGCGATGGCGGGCAAGGCCGATAGCATCGATTGCGGGTCGTCGATGCTGAACACCGCCGCCACGCGATAGTCGTGCAGCAGCGGCGCGCGCAGCGTCACGCCTTGCGGCAGGTAACGGTTGATCTCCTGCACGGCCAGGGGCAGAGGCGTGTCGTCGAAGATGACCTTGCCGAGGCGCCACGCGGCAAGGTTCTCGGCCTGCACGGGCAGTACCGGCGTCGAACGGCCGTCCGGCGCGACGTCGATGGCCTGGTCGGCGCCCAGGTCCTGGTCGATGCCGTGCCACCAGCTGGCCGTCCATACCCGGACCGTGCCGGAAGCCACGGCAATCCGCGTGCCCAGTGCGTCGTGCCAGACGTCGAAGCGGGTGCCGGTCACGGTAATGGTGGCGTCGCCTGCCTGCACGACGAAGGGTCGAGCCTTGTCGGCGCGGATGGTGAAGAATGCCTGGCCGGTCTCGAGTGCGACGTGCCTTCGCTTTTCCCGGAACGTGACGCGCAGACGCGTATTCGCGTTCAGGTTCAGCAGTGAGCCATCGGGCAGCGGTATCTCTTGCCGCTTGCCATCCATCGTGTCCAGCGAGGCCTCGTATTGAAGCGCGCCGGACCGCAGCCACGGCCAGGCGACTACCCCGGCAGTGCCCGCCGCGCACAGTCCGGCCGTGGCCAGCGCGAAACGCCGCCTGCCGGGGGCCCTGACGGCCGGCTGCGCCGCAGGGGGCGCCGCCAGGGCTCGCAGCTTGTCTTCAGGCAGGTGGCGCGATGCTTCCCACAGGAAGGAAACGCGCTGATAAGCCGCTTCGTGGGCAGGATCGCTGCGCCGCCAGGCCGCGCAGGCGTCGATCTCCGCGTGCGTGGCCTCGCCCGAGTGCACACGCGCGAACCACCGCGCGGCGTGGTCGCGCAGCGCATCGGTGGAAGTCTCGGAAGCGGCGGTCATGGGCGCAGTGGCGGATAGTCGGGCGTGATGTTGCGTGGATTGTCGCATTGCCTGCTACGCAGGACGAAGGGGTGCAAAGGGGGCCTCAGGGTCAATGGGGCGGCGCGTGCGCGTGCAGCCGCTGGTCGATGTGGACCAGCGCGCGGATCATGTGCTTCTCCACCATGCTGCGCGAAATGCCCATGTCGTCCGCGATCTCGGCATGGCTCCATCCTTCCAGGCGATGCCTGACGAATACGGTCCGGCAGGCGAGAGGCAGGTCTTGCAGGGCGGCCATCAGGGCGTCCAGCAATTGGGCCGAATAATGGGTGGCGTGGCCGTCCTGGACAGAGGGGTGTTCGTCCTCGTCCAGTTCATGCAGGGGCCGCAGGTCCAGCACGCCGCGCCGGCGGTGCCGGTCTATCAGCCCATTGGTGGTGCTGCGGGCAAGATACGCCCTTGGGTCTTCGACCTTGCCCAATCCGCGCTCCAGCAGGCCGACCACGGCATCCTGCAGCGCATCTTCGCCGTCCTGGGGGTTCTTGCGCCGCCATGCCCCCATCAACTCGCGATAATGCGCGAGCCAGCCTTTGTTGGGCTTGGAAGGAGGGGACATGCGTGAAGAGGGCGTGCAGAAGGGGAGCCGGAATAATAACAATTATTCTCATTTTCTCGCCAAGAGGCCCCTGCCGCCACCGCTTAAGATTCCCTTCATCTTCCCCCGTATAGTCCTCCCATGCGCATCCTATTGGCCGAAGACGACATCTCCCTGGGCGAGTCCATCGAATCGTGGCTGACGCTGGACGGTTACGTGGTCGACCGTGTCACCCGCGGCGACCTGGCCCAGACGGCGCTGGCCACGCACGACTATCAATGCCTGCTGCTCGACCGCGGCCTGCCCGGGCTCACGGGCGATGCCCTGCTGCAGTCCTTGCGGGCGCGCCGCCAGACCATGCCCGTCATCATGATCACGGCCCGCGATGCCGTGCGCGACCGTATCGAGGGCCTGGACCTCGGCGCGGATGATTACCTGGTCAAGCCCTTCGACCTGGAAGAGCTGTCTGCCCGCATCCGCGCCGCGATGCGCCGCCATGACGGGCGCCCGGACACGGCCTTGCGGCATGGCGCCCTGGCGCTGGACCCGTCTGCCAAGCAGGTGACCTTCAACGACGAGCCCGTGGACCTGACCGCCCTGGAGTTCGCGGTGCTGCATGCGCTGATCCGCCGCCCCGGCCATGTGGTCTCGCGCGCCCAGCTGGAAGAGGCCCTGTACGGCTGGGGCGACGAGGTGGAGAGCAACACCATCGAGGTGCACATCTACAACCTGCGGCGCAAGCTGTCTTCCGACACGATCAAGACGATCCGCCGCCAGGGCTACAGATTGGCGGAGCTGGGCGCGTGAGGCTGCCGTGGCGTCGGACCCGGCCGGCGGGCGCGGACGACAGCTATTCGCTGCGCCGCCGGCTGATCTCCACCACGCTGGGCTCCAGCATCGCGGTGGGGCTCATCAGCACGATCATCGTGCTGGCGCTGGCGTGGAAGGAGGTCAGCGACACCTTCGACGACTCGTTGGAGGAGGGCGCGCGGCTGGTGCTGGCGTTGGGCGAGGGCACGTCGGTGGGCGGGATGCCCGCGCGTGACCGGGAGGCGGCGCAGCCGTCGTTGCGCCTGGACTACCAGATTGTCTCGCGCGATGGCGTGGTGCTGCGCCGCGGCGAGGATGCGCCCAGGCGGCCTTTCGTGGACCCCGGGCGCAAGGACGATCGTTTCTACGACGTGCGCGTGGATGGCGAGCGCTGGCGCGTTTACGTGCGCAAGCACGATGCGTTGGACTTCTCCGTGCAGATCGGCCAGGAATGGGATGACCGCAGCGATCTCATCGTCGATATGCTGGCGTCGCTGGCCTGGCCCCTGGTGGGCCTGTGGCTGCTGCTGGGGGTGATGAACTGGTGGTTGATCAGGCGTCTGCTGGCGCCGCTGGAGAACATGGCGCGCGGCATGGAGGACAAATCGCCGTCGGACCTGTCCCCCCTGGTGTACGACGGCCGCGCGCGCGAAGTGCAGACGGTGGTGACCGCGCTCAATCGCCTGTTGGGCAGGCTGGACCATGCGCTGGAAGGCGAGCGCCGCTTCACGGCGGATGCCGCGCACGAGTTGCGCACGCCGCTTGCCGCGCTGGCCTCGCGCATCCAGGTGATGCAGCGCACGCTGGCCGCTGACAGCCCCGCTGCCGCGCAGCTGCAACGCCTGCGCGAAGACGTGGCGCGCAGCACGGCGCTGGTGGAAAACCTGCTGCACCTGGCGCGGCTCGATCCGGAGTCGCCCGACGCCTTGCGGACCGAGGCCATTGATGCCCCCGCTTTGCTGGAGGAGTTGGTGCGCGTGTGCGCACCCGCCGCGGCGGCGCGTGAGGTGTCGGTAACGGTGGCGTGTCAGGTGGCGATGGTGACGGGCAATCGCGATGGCCTGGTGATGGCTTTGCGCAATCTGCTGCACAACGCGATCAGCTACGGCAGGCGCGGCGGCAGGGTGGAAATCTCTGCCACGCAGGCAGCAGCTGGCGTGGTGCTTGCCGTGCGCGATGATGGCGAGGGCGTGTCTCAGGCGGACCGCGAGCGCCTGACGCAGCGTTTCTTCCGGATACTGGGCAACGAGGTGCAGGGCAGCGGGCTGGGCCTGTCCATCGTGGCGCGCGTGGCAGAGCTACACCGGGCTACGCTGCGTTTTGAAGAGGGGCTGGAGGGGCGTGGACTTGGCGTGTTACTACACCTTCCTTAAGCTGGAGACGGTGTCTTGCAGCACGACATGCCTGATGCTGCGTAGCAGCCGTTGTTCGCCCGCTTGATGCCGTGCTGCTAGGACAGGATCAGGGCTGGCAGTGATCATCGCCGGATAGGCTGCTTCGATTTCTTCGATCAGTGTGTCGGCGTGTCCGGGCAGGTTGCGGGTCATCTTGTCCAGTTCTCGTGCCACCGTGGCAGCGGAGAGCCCTAGCGTCTGTCCCGCCTCGAGCATCGTGGCTCGCGACACTTGATCGTATCGTTCCGCTTTCCCCAGGGTCATTGCCAGCTTTGCTTTTGGCCAGACGGGATCGTCATGGAATGCCCGTGTAGCGTAAACGCAGGTCGACAGAAGATCGTAGAAGGGGGCAAGCCGGATGCCTTCGCTATCGATGTGGAATGACAGGTTCTTCAGGTGGTTGTCGCCGTTACCGATCAGGTAGTTGAACAGCAGCCACCGGAATAGCTGCACACGAGCATGCGCGCGCCAGGTGCATTGCCTGATGGCCAATGCAAGAGTGTCCACCGAGGCTTGTTCATACTTGAAGGCGCGCGATTGCCCGAGAAGTTGGCAGGTATCGATGATGTGCAGACGCTGGATCCCCCCCGCTGGGGTTGGGGACCGGTCGAACCGTTCGATGATGTAGGCAGGGGCAGGCGCATAAAGGCGTTGGACCGGCGGGACACTGAGCCCCACGGTTGCCGCCAACCGCATCGTGAAGTACTCGTTGATGACGGAGTGGGGGTACATCTCCGATTGGCTGTCAGGCTTCAGGATATGGGTGGAAGGGCTGCCAGGTTGAGGCTCGAAAAGTTCCCCGTCCTGCAGACAAATGACCATCTTGTGCTGCGCGCCTGCCAGTGACATCCGCTTCGGCGCATTCTGGGTCAGGGTTGCACGGGGCAAGTTCCGGATTCGCGCATCGAGTTGGGGTAATGGCAAGGGGACGAGACCGGTATTGGCAGGCGGGGCGCCCGGTTTGGACAGCACCAGGGAGCCCGCCGATTCGGCGCCGAAATAGCCCAACAGGCCGAATGCATCCGCCTCGTCAATCTCGGCCTCTTTCGCGAGAACGCTTCGCAGGTTCTCCTCGGGAAGGAGGTTGTCGAAATACCACTGGACCGGGCGCAGATCCGAGCCGTCCACGAATGCCTGGGCGTCCAGCGGCAAGCCGGGCGCGAGGGGGAACGCCAGCGGATTCTCCTGCCATTGTCTGGCATAGGAAAACCGCCAGATGTCATCCTGCGTGTTCAGGGTGCCGACGTCGTCCGCATTGATCTGTACACGCAGTTCACGAGAGGACGTCATTGCTGATTCTTCCCGTCTTTATTTGCCGGCGAACGTGACTTGAGTGGCCTCAGGCCGTTAGCCTTGAGCCGCTGCAAATGAGGAATGGCCTCGGTCGGTACGTTGAGGGTCAGCTCGACGCCCAATTCTTCCAGCAGCCGGAGCACCTTCCCCAACTGCACGGTTTCCTTGCCGTGTTCTACGTCACGCACGAAGACATGTCCCACGCCAGCACTGCCGGCCAGATCATCCAGGCGAAGATTCTGGCTTTTCCGGACGGCGCGCACGATGAGACCCAGGTCTGCGACGGACTGTAATGGTTTGCCCATAACACCGCTTTAAAAAGAATGGATTGCATCTATTGTGGGGAAAAAAATTGGAATTTGCCAAAAAAAGATCGGATAGCATCTTTTTTGCTGGTTTTTTGTTGGAACTTGGCAAAAAAAGATGCGGAGTGATCTTTTTTTCTTCCTTGCCACGCTTAAGGTGCTGCGATCAGATTCACTTCATCTTCGGGGCGTCAAATGGCACTGTGTTCAACGTTATCGCGCTGTTGCGCAAGGAGCCCTGCCATGACCCAGACCATCCAACGTCCCGCTTTCCTCCGCACCCTGCTCGCCAGCGCCGCGCTGGCTGGCGCGCTTGCCGCCGGGGGCGCCGCCGCCCAGGGCTATAGCGGCCCCAGCACCAACCCGGCCACGGCCACGCAGCAGCAGGGCTACGCGGGACCCAGCTCGATCAAGGTCATTTCGGTGAAGGAGCTGACCGCCACGGGCCGCGACGACCAGAAGGCGATCCTGCGCGGGCGCATCGTCTCGCATGATGGCGACGATCACTACACCTTCGATGACGGCACGGGCCAGATCCGCGTCGACATCGACGATGACGATTTCCCCGTCGGCGTGAAGATCGATGACAAGACCCAGGTGGAGTTGCACGGTGAACTGGGCAAGGGCCGCCGCGGCGTCGAGTTCGAGGTGGATGAGATCCGCGTGATCCAGTAACTCGTCCCGCGGAATCAATATTCCGCCAGCATGAAAAAAGGGCGCGGCAGATGATGCCGCGCCCATTTTCAATGGCGGTGTCTATCAGGCCGCCGCGGCTTCCGCGTAGCGCACCACGCTGCGGATCGACTTGCCGTCGTGCATCAGGTCGAAGGCGTCGTTGATGCCTTCCAGGCCCATGGTGTGCGTGACGAAGGGGGCGAGTTCGATCTTGCCGCGCATGGCGTCTTCCACCATGCCGGGCAGCTCCGAGCGGCCCTTCACGCCACCGAAGGCCGAGCCGAGCCAGCGGCGGCCGGTCACCAGCTGGAAGGGGCGGGTGGAGATTTCCTGGCCCGCGCCGGCCACGCCGATGATGACCGACTGTCCCCAGCCGCGATGCGCGCATTCCAGCGCGGCGCGCATGACGTTGACGTTGCCGATGCACTCGAACGAGTGATCCACGCCCCAGCCCGTCATTTCCACGATGACCTGCTGGATGGGCTTGTCGAAGTCCTTGGGGTTCAGGCAGTCGGTGGCGCCGAATACTTTGGCCAGGCCGAACTTCTCGGGGTTGGTGTCGACGGCAATGATGCGGCCGGCCTTGGCCTGGCGCGCACCCTGGAGCACGGCCAGGCCGATGCCGCCCAGGCCGAACACGGCGACCGTGTCGCCTTCCTGGACCTTGGCCGTGTTGTGCACGGCGCCGATGCCGGTGGTCACGCCGCAGCCCAGCAGGCAGACGTGCTCGGGGTTGGCCTCGGGGTTGATCTTGGCCAGCGACACTTCAGCCACCACGGTGTATTCGCTGAAGGTCGAGCAGCCCATGTAGTGATAGATGGGCTGGCCGTTGTACGAGAAGCGGGTGGTCCCGTCAGGCATGACGCCCTTGCCTTGCGTGGCGCGCACCGAGACGCACAGGTTGGTCTTGCCCGACTTGCAGAAGAGACACTCGCCGCATTCGGCGGTGTAGAGCGGGATCACGTGGTCGCCCGGCTTCACGCTGGTCACGCCTTCGCCGACTTCCACCACGATGCCGGCGCCTTCATGGCCAAGCACGACGGGGAAGAGGCCTTCGGGATCGTCGCCCGAGAGCGTGAAGGCGTCGGTGTGGCAGACGCCCGTGTGGGTGATGCGGATGAGCACTTCTCCCTTGCGGGGAGGTTCGACGTCGATCTCGACGATCTTCAGCGGTTCTCCGGCTGCAAAGGCGACAGCGGCGCGTGATTTCATGGCGGGCTCCGTAAGGGTGGGGTGCTGCCGCCCGGCCTGGGCGGCGATGTTCTGGGGCAGTGCTACTTCAAATAGGTTCGCACGAGGGTGAGGAGATCCTGCACCCGGGTGTCGTGCTGGGTGGCCGAGTCGGCCGGCAGGCTGAAGTCTTCGCGGATGTGGGATTCCAGCACTTCGGACATCAGCCCGTTGATGGCGCCGCGGATGGCGGCAATCTGCTGCAGCACCGGCGCGCAGTCCGCGCCCGCTTCCAGGGCGCGCTCCAGGGCGTCGCATTGGCCGCGGATGCGGTGCACGCGCGTCAGGACGCGTTTCTTTTCCTCGGGGGAGTGGGGCATGGCGGACCGATGGTTGTTGGATACTGAGGGGGAGTATATGAAACCGGGATGGAATCCGCAAATCCGTGCCGCCAGGCGCAGGGGCGTTCCATCGTCGAATATCCCATGACGCGGGGTATGTGGCTTGCCGCTGACACGACCTCTTCCTCAAAAACGTAACAATATGGGTTTTTTGGAATAATCGCGTTACGTTATCGGGTTGCGTGGCGCGCGATGGAATACGGGTCCAACCGTCCGTCCGCGCCTCCCATGACCTGTCGAATTCCGAATCTAAAATTCCGCATGCCGCCGCGTCGCGACGGCGCAATGCCCCTGCATCCTGGGAAGTGAGTGGATCTTCGTACGCTTTACCTTCTTGCGATCGGAACGCTGTTCGCCGGCGCGGCGATGATGTTCTGGGAACACCGGAGCAACCCGGCGCGCAGCAGTGCCCTGAGGACGCTGGCCGCCGGCTTCGCGGTACTGGCCATCGGCTGTATCGGGGCCTTGTACCGGCGCGACTTGCCCTCGCCCTACGGCGCCACCCTTGCCAACTTCATCATCGTCACCGGCTACCTGCTCGTCCTGAATGGCGTCGCCAGCCTGAACGGCCGGCGCTACGGCCTGTTCGGCGCGGGCCTGCTGGCCTGTACCGTCAGTGCCTGGCTGATCGCGGGGGCCGCCTGGCAGGAGGTCATGTGGAACTACATCAGCGCGATCCCCATTGCGCTGGTCAGTGCGCTGACTGCGTGGGAGATGTGGCGCTGCGCAGCCATGAAGTCCTTCCCCACCCGCCACATCGTGGTGGGCGTGACGTTCATCCATGCCTTCCTCTATGGTGCGCGCGCCGCGATCCTGCCCTGGCTCGTGACTGCCGAGGGACCGCCGATGCAGGCCTTCGCCAGCATGATCACCATCTACGCAGGCGTGCTCTATTCGATGCTGTTGCCGATGGCGCTGCTCAAGGTTTTCCGCGAAGAGGCGCACGGCCAGCTGTTGAAGGAGTCGATGACGGACTACCTGACCCGGCTGGGCAACCGCAAGCGGTTCTTCGAGGAAGGCGCCCGCCAGTTGCAGGGCGCGGGACGGGGGCCGGTGGCTTTCCTGGCGTTCGACCTCGACCATTTCAAGTTGGTGAACGACCGGCACGGCCACCAGACGGGCGACGAGGTCCTGCAGTCCTTCGCGGAGATCGCGCGCAGCGTGATGGGGCCAGGCGCGATGCTGGCGCGGATCGGCGGCGAGGAGTTCGCAGGCCTGTTGACGGGCGAGGAGGCGCGGCACGCCCAGGCGCTGGGCGAGGCGGTGGCCCAGGCTTTCGCCGGCACCATCGCCAGCCGGGTGGGCAACAGCGAGATCACCGTGACGGTCAGTATCGGCCTGGCACACTACGAAGGCCCACTCCCTTCGTTGGGCGACGGGCTGGCCGCGGCTGACCGGGCGCTGTATCGTGCGAAGTCGCAGGGCGGCAACCGGGTGGAAACGGCCTGACCGCCAGGTGAGCGACGACGCTTCCAGGCCATGAGCAGACCATCAATCAATAGGCCGGCCAGCGCGCCCGGCTGGCCGGGCCTGCCGCTTATTTCGCGCCGCGCTCCGCCCACGAGGGCAGCTCGCCCGCCACCGCGCCGAAGAAGGTGATCAGCAGCCAGTAACCCAGGCCGGTGATGACGATCATCGACAGGATGTTCATCAGGAAGCCGTGCTTGGCCATCTGCGGGATGGTGATGTGGCCCGAGCTGAACACCAGCGCGTTGGGGGGCGTGGCCACCGGCAGCATGAAGGTCATCGAGGCCGCCAGGGTGGCGGGCACCATCAGCAGCAGCGGGTTCTCGCCCAGGCTCATCGCCAGGCCCGACATGATGGGAATGAAGGTCGCGGCCGTGGCGGTGTTGGACATGAATTCGGTCAATACCAGCACGGCCAGCACCACCAGCGCCACGATGCCAAGGGTGGGCAGGGCACCGGCATAGGCGCCCAACTGGTCGCCGATCCAGCCGTCCAGGCCCGTGGCGACGACGGCGGCCGACAGGCTGAGGCCACCGCCGAAGAGCACCAGGATGTTCCAGGGCAGGTTCTTGGTCATGGTCCAGTTGACCAGGGCGCCGCCTTCCTTGTCGCCCGACGGAATGATGAAGAGCGCGATGGCGGCCAGGATGGCGATGGACGCATCGGACAGGCCGGGGATGAAGCTTTGCAGCGGGCTGCGCAGCATCCACAGACTGGCCGTGACGACGAAGACCATGGCCACGCGGCGTTCGGCGGTCGACCAGCCGCCCAGTTCGGTCAACTGCGACTGGAACAGTTCATCGGCGCCTTCGATGGGCTCGCGGCCCAGGCGGATGGAGACGCGCGTGAGCAGCAGCCAGGCGCCGAACAGCATGACCAGCATGATGGGCATGCCGAAGATCATCCATTGGGCGAAGCCGATGTCGTAGCCATAGGTCTGGTTCAGCGCGCCGGCCAGCAGTGCATTGGGCGGCGTGCCGATCAGCGTGCCGATGCCGCCAATGGACGCTGCATAGGCGACCGACAGCATGAGGGCCAGTGGAAACTTCGAGGACCCGCCTTTCTGGGAAATGAGTCCGGCCACCGACAGGGCGACCGGCAGCATCATGACGGCAGTGGCCGTGTTCGACACCCACAGGCCGCAGAACGCCGTGGCCAGCATGAAGCCGCCGACGATGCGATGCTGCTGCGAGCCCGTGCGCGACACGATGTTCAGCGCGATGCGGCGGTGCAGGTGCCAGCGCTCCATCGCCATGGCCAGGAAGAAGCCGCCCATGAAGAGGAAGATGATCGGGTCGCCATAGGGGTTGGCGGCATCGCCCGCGCTGGTCGCGCCGACCAGGGGGAACAGCGCCACGGGCAGCAGCGCCGTGACGGCCACGGGGACGGCCTCGGTGATCCACCACGCGATCATCAGCGCGGCCACCGCCACCAGACGCCAGGCCTCGGGCGACATGTCGGCGGGGGCGGGCAGGATGAGCAGGGCCGCGAAGAGGGCGAAGCCCACACAGACGGGAATCGGCTTGACGACGGGTTTGTCAGGTTTTGCCGTCGTCGTCGGCGGCGGCGCTTCGCTGCCTGGCGAGGCGGCGCTTCGGGCGTCAGCGGTGGAAGTGTGGTCGGCCATGTCGTGTCCCGTGGATATGTTTTTTCCAGGAAACGTTGTAAAGCCTCATCCCCGCGCGGATGCGGCAGTCTGTAACGTTCCTTGGCGGGTTGGCACGGGCGGGAGCGGCGCGGTGGAGCCGTCAGGCGAAGAGGACAGGGCAGGGGCGGCGTTGTTTGCCTGCCGGGTGTCGCAAACGAATGAAGCGTCGCGACATCGACTGTAATGGCGTTTCTTCTGGCCTTGCGCCTCAAGGCCTGGCAAACCGCCATGCTCTCGGCTCATGCAGGCAGGACAGGATGCCAGCCTCGCCCTTCAATTTCCTTTCTTCATTGGTGCAAGATGAAACGGCGTTAGGCAGCTTGCTCAGGCCAATTGCCTGCCGGCGGACTCGGGCAGCTTCGCGATCACCTTGATCTCGAAATCAAAGCCATACAGCCAGGTCACGCCGATGCCGGTCAGGGTTGGGTGCGGGGCGTCGCCCCAATATTCCATCACCACGGGCCAGGCTTTCTCGAAGGTCGACGCCGGGTCGACCAGGAAGACGGTGACATCGACGACGTCGTCGAAGGTGCAGCCCGCTTCGGCCAGGATGGCGTTCAGGTTGGCGAAGGCGCGGCGCACCTGCGCTTCCAGGTCCGGCTCCGGCGTGCCGTCTTCCCGGCTGCCCACCTGGCCCGACACGAACAGGAAACCATTCGAACGGATGGCGGGCGAATAGCGGTTGCGTTCGTACAGGGCCTGGCGGCCGGCGGGGAAGACGACGTCACGTTTCTGGGGCATGGGAATCTCCGGGGGCCACGCGGCCCGTTGATGGGGGATGTGCCTACTCTACGGTCAGCCCAGTTCCGGATAAACCCGCACGTCCACCCAGGACTGTTTGTAAAATCCAAACAATCTCACTCGGAAACGGAGCGGACATGGATCGTTTCGATGCAATGCAAGCCTTCGTGCGCGTGGTGGAAACCGGCAGCTTCACCAAGGCGGCGGAAACCTTGCACATGAGCAAGACCACCGTGACGCAACTGGTGCAGCAGCTGGAGACGCGCCTGCGCGTGAAGCTGCTGAACCGCACGACCCGCAAGGTCAACGTGACCGCCGACGGCCTGGCCTATTACGAGCGCGCGCTGCGCCTGCTGGCCGACCTGGACGATGCCGAGACCAGCCTGTCCAGCGCATCGGCGGCGCCGCGCGGCCGCTTGCGCGTGGACGTGCCGAGCCCATTGGCGCGGCACATCATCGTGCCGGCCCTGCCGGACTTCCTGGCGCGTTATCCCGACATCCAGCTGCACCTGGGCGTCAGCGACCGGCCCGTGGACATCATCGGCGAGAACGTCGATTGCGTCGTGCGCGGCGGCGAGCTGGCCGATCTTTCCCTGATGGCGCGGCGCGTGGCGGATCTGGAACTGGGCGTCTATGCGGCGCCCGCTTACCTGGCGCACGCCGGGCGGCCCGCGCACCCCAGGGACCTGGAAGGCACGCACCATCGGGTCGTGGGCTTCCTGTGGGCGCGCACCGGCAAGGCCCTGCCCTATGCCATGCACCGCGGCGACGAAAGCGTGCATGTGCAGGGACGCTATGCGCTGGCGGTCGATGACGGCAATGCCTACCTGGAGGCAGGCCTGGCGGGCCTGGGCATGCTCTGGCTGCCCGAGTACATGGCGCGCGGACCGCTGTCGCGTGGCGAACTGGTCCGCATCTTCGAGGATTGGCAGCAGGAGCCGATGCCGCTGTACGTGGCCTTCCCGCCGAACCGCCACGTGAACGCCAAGCTGCGGGTGTTCATCGATTGGGTCGTGGCCCTGATGGCCGGGCAAGCGCCTCCCGCGGCGCGCGCTGGCTAGCGCCCGGTCCCGCCCGGTATATTGCAGCGATGAATCTCGCTCGTTTCGATCTGGTCACCCTGGCGCTGTTCGTTGCCGTTGCGCGCCAGGGCAGCATCTCGGCCGGGGCCCGCCAGTCGCACCTGGCCGTGGGCGCTGCCAGCAAGCGCATCTCCGACCTGGAGGCCGCGCTGGGCACGCCGCTGCTCTTTCGCAACGCAGCGGGCGTCGAGCTGACGGACGCGGGCCAGGCCTGCCTGGCGCATGCGCAGCGCGTGCTGCAGGAAGTGGAGCAGATGGCCAGCCTGCTGTCGGACTACGCCGAAGGCGTGCGGGGCCAGGTGCGTATCGCGGCCAACACCTCCGTCATCACGCAGTTCCTGCCCGAAGACCTGGCGCGTTTCATGGCGCAGCATCCCGCCGTGCGGATACAGCTCGAGGAAATGAACAGCAGCGACGTCGTGACCGCCGTGCTGGAAAAACGCGCCGACCTGGGTCTGTTCGCGGAGCGCACCCCCGCCGAGGGACTGGTGTCGGTGCGATACCGCCACGACGAACTGGTGCTCATCACGCCGCCGCGCCACCCGCTGGCGGTGCATGCCTCGGTGTCCTTTGCCGAGACCCTGGACTTCGACTACGTGGGCCTGTCGCCCGCCACCTCGCTGGCCAGCCGGCTGGAAGAGGAAAGCCAGCGCCTGGCCAAGGCGATCCGCCTGCGTATCCAGGTCCGCAGCTTCGATGCCATCTGCCGCATGGTGGTGGCCACGGGCGGCATCGGCATCCTGCCCCGCATCGCGGCCGAGCCGCATGCAAGATCGATGCAGGTGAAGCTGATCGGCCTGTCCGACGAATGGGCGCGGCGCGACCTGCTGATGGGCGTGCGGGACCCCGAGACCCTGCCCGTGCCCGCGCGGCTGCTCTTCGCGCACCTGCGCCAGGACGGCTAGGCCGCTGTCCGCGCGGACCTGGGGTTTCCCCAGGGTTTCCCGATTCCGGAACCCCCCCTTCACGCATTGGTCATTCCGGCCCGCGCCGACGCACGCGCACAATGCCGCCAGCATAAGAACATTCATCGAGCTGGAGACACCATGGCTGGGCAGATCCTTGCCGGCATCCGCGTGCTGGAACTGGGCCAACTGATCGCGGGCCCCTTCGCGGCCAAGACCCTTGCCGATTTCGGCGCACAGGTCATCAAGATCGAGCCGCCCGGGCAGGGGGACCCGCTGCGTAAATGGCGCCTGCTGCACGAAGGCACGTCGGTGTGGTGGGAGGCGCAGTCGCGCAGCAAGCAGTCCGTCTGCGTCGACCTGCGCCAGCCGGAAGGCCAGGCGCTGGTGCGCGAGCTGGCGGAGCAGGCCGACGTGCTGATCGAGAATTTCCGTCCAGGCACCATGGAGAAATGGGGCCTGTCGTGGGAGGCGCTGCATGCGGCCAACCCGCGTCTGATCATGCTGCGCGTGTCGGGCTATGGCCAAACGGGGCCCAAGGCCACCGAGCCGGGTTTCGCCGCCATCGGCGAGGCCATGGCGGGCCTGCGCTACCTGAATGGCGAGCCGGGCCGCGCCCCGGTGCGCGCCGGCCTGTCGCTGGGAGACACCATCGCCGGTCTGCATGGCGCGCTGGGCGTGCTGTTGGCGCTGTACCAGCGCGACGCGCGCGGCGGCCAGGGGCAGGTGATCGATGCGGCGCTGTACGAAAGCGTGTTCAACCTGAGCGAAAGCCTGCTGCCGGAATACTCGGCGTTTGGCGCGGTGCGCGAGCCGGCCGGCGCAGCCTTGCCCGGCATCGCCCCGTCGAACGCCTATCCCTGCCGCGACGGCTTCGTGCTGATCGCCGGCAATGGCGATGCGATCTATGCCCGCCTGATGGGGAAGATCGGTCGCCACGATCTGCGCGACGATCCCGATCTGGCGCACAACGACGGCCGCGCGCGCCGCGCCCATGAGCTGGACGCCGCCATTGGCGCGTGGACCGCCGAGCAGACGATCGACACGGTGCTGGCCGCCATGCGCGAAGCCGACGTGCCCGCCGGGCGCATCTACAACGTTGCCGACATTGCTGCCGACCCCCATTACCGCGCACGCGGCGCCATTGCCTCGGTGCAATCCGCCAGCGGGCTCGATGTGGAAATTCCCGCCATCTTTCCGCTGCTGTCGGAAACACCGGGCGAGATTCGTGCGCGCGCGCCCCGCCTGGGCGAGCACACCGACGAGGTGCTGAAGCAGGCGGGCCTGGACGACGCCCGGCGCGCGGACCTGCGCAAGCGTGGCGTGATCGCCTGAACCGTCACGAGATCGAAGGAAACGAGATGACGTCATCCACGACGATGCCTTCGGGCGCGCCGCGCATCGAGATCAACGAGGTCGGGCCGCGCGACGGCCTGCAGATCGAGCGCGCGCTCGTGCCCACGGAAGACAAGATCGCGCTGGTCGATGCCTTGTCGGACTGCGGTTTTGCCCGCATCGAGGTCACCAGCTTCACGTCGCCCAAGGCCATCCCGGCGCTGGCCGATGCGCAGGACGTCATGCGCGGCATCCGCCGCCGGCCCGGCGTGATCTACACCGCGCTGGTGCCCAATGTCCGGGGGCTGGAACGCGCGCTGGAGGTTGGCGTCCAGGAACTGAACCTGGTCATGTCCAGCAGCGAGACGCACAACCGCGCCAACCTGCGCATGACGCGCGAGCAGTCCTTCGCGGAACTCAGCAACATCCTGGGCGTGGCGGCCACGCACGGGCTGCCGTGCAATGTCTCGCTGTCCACCGCTTTCGGCTGTCCTTTCGACGGTGACGTGCCGGCGGACGACGTGCTGGCGCTGGCGCGTCGTCTCGTCGATGCGGGCGCCTCGGGCATCACGCTGTGCGACACCACCGGCATGGCCTATCCCTCGCAGGTGGCCAGCCTGAGCGCCGACGCGCAGGCCCTGCTGCCCGGCACGCCGATCACCATCCATCTGCACAACACCCGCGGCATGGCGCTGGCCAACGCGGTGGCGGCGTGGCAGGTGGGCATCACGCGTTTCGATGCCGCCGCCGGGGGCCTGGGCGGATGTCCCTTCGCGCCGGGTGCGAGCGGCAACGTGGCCACCGAGGAACTGGTGCACATGTTCGCGTGCATGGGCGTGGAAACCGGCGTGTCGCTGGCCCCGCTGCTGGACGTGGTGCGTGGGCTGCCGTCGCTGGTCCAGCGTGAATTCAGCAATCCCTTGCTTGCCGCCGGGCCGCGGCTGGCAACGCATGCGCCGCCAGCCTGGCTGGCGGAGCGCTTCCCGTCCGCCTGACCGGCGCGACATTCCGGCCCGCCTTACACATCCAGATAAAAGAATCCAAGAGGAGACATCACATGCAGGCTCACCGCAGCATTTTCCGCAAGGCCCTGTTCACGCTGACGCTGGCGGGCGTGGGCATGGGCGCCGCACAGGCGCAGGACAACTTCCCGTCCAAGCCGATTTCCCTGATCGTGTCCGCCGCGCCTGGCGGCACGACCGACATCGCGGCGCGCCTGATCGCACAGCCGCTGGGCCAGGCCCTGGGGCAGACGGTGGTGGTGGACAACAAACCCGGCGCGTCGGGCGGCATTGCGGCCCAGGCCGTGGCCCGTGCCAACCCCGATGGCTACACGCTCCTGCTGCAGTACTCGGGCTTCCAGGCCATCACGCCGCACGTCACGCCCAACCTGAACTGGGATCCCATCAAGGACTTCGCGCCGGTGGCGAACATCCTGTCGGCCCCGCAAGTCGTCGTGGTGCGGCCGGACCTGCCCATCAAGTCGCTCAAGGAACTGGTGGAGTATGCGAAGAAGAATCCCGGCAAGCTGAACTACGCCTCGTCGGGCAATGGTTCGCTGCAACAGGTGGCCACCGAGCTGCTGAACCAGATGGCGGGCATCAAGACCACGCACATCCCCTACAAGGGCACCGGCCCGGCGCTGAACGACCTGCTGGGCGGCGCGGTGGACATGACGATCACGACCCCGCCGCCGCTGCTGGGCCAGATCGCCGCGGGCAAGCTGCGCGCGCTGGCGGTCACGGGCGACAAGCGCCTGTCCACGCTGCCTGACGTGCCCACCGCCGCGGAAGCCGGTTACCCCGACCTGCTGGTGTCGTCGTGGTTCGCGATGTACGCCCCGGCTGGCACGCCCCAACCCGTGGTCGACAAGATCAGCGGCGAGATCGCCAAGATCATGCGCACCGAAGCGTTCCGCAAGAAGGCGGCGGAGCAGGGCGCGGAAGCCCTGTATATGGATCCGGCGCAACTCGGCGCGTACACGAAGGAAGAGCTGGACCGCTGGGGCAAGGTGGTGAAGGCGGCGAATATCTCGGCGAATTGATCGGGTTCGCCTGTCATCGCACAAAGGGCGCCTGGGCGCCCTTTGTTTTTGGCATTGCGCATTGGTGAGTCACGCTTGGCGATAGGTGAATCATTAATAGTTGTATCAAAGTTGATGATTATTGGTATTTCCTATTCTGGATGTATACATTCGCAGGGATTTCACGACAGAGCAGCGCCATGGTTAAGCCAATCTACCGCCTTCTTTATTCCCTGAGGCGTGGGGTCGCGCATTCGGTTTGGGCCGGGCTGGCCGTTTTTGCCGAGGCGGGCGCGCAAACCGCGCCCGGCATCCATATGCAGGTCGACACGCCGCAGTGTTCGGCGCAGGAGGTCGCGGATGCGTTCCACATCCAAGTGGTGAACGATCCTCAGGTCTATCGCGTGGATGTCTCCCAGGCATTGCGCTACACGAATGTTCGTCGCTTGCAGGAACTGTACGGCGTGGATATCTCCGACCTGCCCACGCGCCGGCGTCTGGGTTGCCCGCAGCTTCCCTTCAGGCTGGAAAGCGAGCGCTTCTTGCGCGGGATATTCGGAGGTGACTTCAGTTTTCCCCTGTCTGATGGCGGCAGCGTGGCTATCCGCTGGGCGCCGGCATCCGGCGCGTCCGCCCCATATCAGGACTCGAATGCTGCGTGTGCCTCTGCGCCCGGCCAGTTGCTGCATTGCATGACTCATCGTCCCAAATATCTCTACAACGCGCCCGGAAAAGAGGTTCCCATGTTGTGGGCTGGGCCATTCGGGCTCGATCCTGCGGTGGGTGTTGAGGGACTGATCAGCAGTCCGGCTGGGTACTGCCGCATGGCGGTTCCAGTAGGGGAGACCTGTGAGGTCAGTTATCGCACCGACCTGGGCGTCAACATGACTTTCACTTTTCCGCAGGGCGATGACGCATTGAAAGTGCTTGCAGATCTGGCCGATATCAGCCGTGCGGTTCGGGCCAGGCTGGCCTTGCGTGCCTTGCAATGAGGAATTCTTGTTTGGCCTGGTGACTGGCTGTCGCAGGCATGTTGATCGGGAGGAAGTGTGAAGACGCTTGCATACGACTATTCGTATCTCGGCAGTATGAGTCAGGAGTCCCTTGCACGCTTCAGGGATGACGTGTCCTCGCAGGTGCTGGACTTCGTCAGGGGCAGCCAACTGGCGGGAGCGGCCGGTGGCGTCTACGGCTCCTTGCTTGATGAGTTGCCCGAGCCGGTGCTGACCGATGGGCCGTATGCCGGTTTGCACGCGTGGATAGAAGGGGCGCGCGATGTGAATGCGGGAGTCGGCGTCTTTTCCAAGTACATCCGCAGTTACACCGGGTCTCAGATCGATCTCAAGTATGGGACGGGAATCCATACCAATGCGACGATGAATCTGGCCTCCAACACGATCGGGGCGGATTTTGCCGCACATCTCCAGGCGAATGGGGGGCAGCTCCCTACGCTGGAAACCTTGGGACTTATCGATGGGGCGGCTGCCGTGGGCCGGCTTTTCTCTGACCCCATCTATTACCCCAATGGAGACTACACCGGCTGGTCCGGCGTCATGCTGTTTCCTTATCTCGGGTATGACAGTTTCTACAAGGATTGGCTGCTGACGACTGAGGCGGTCCAGGCAACGATCGATCGTCTTGACGGCACCCAGGAAACCGTCACGATCAAGCAATACGAGGGGACCTACGATCTTATGGCTGCCGTGGCCGCGCACATCAGAACTGCGGAGCGATTGACGCCTGCGGATATGGCGCAGTTGGGATTGGCCTATTCGGACATCATCGATACGTCGCATGATGACCTGATCGCGTTGACGGCGTCGTTCCTTGCCGACACCTATGGGTTACCCGCGACGCATTCCTTCACGATTGGCGACGTGTTGCCGTATGCCTCGCCCGCCAGCTGGTTGACGTCGACGACGGGTGTCATCGTCGGGACGATGCAATCAGACGGACCTGACCTGTTCTATCGCGATCCGGACAGGACGAAATTCGACAATTTCATTATTCATGGCGGGCTGGGCGATGACATCATTCACGCAGATCCCAACCAGTTGCTTTCGCGGCAGACGCTGAACCTGCTGGTCGACGGCGGGGAGGGGATGGATACGCTTTCCTATGCCAGCGTTGATGCTTCGCTGCATATCCAGCTGGAAAGCGTAGCCGTCGGCGATCTTTACGAGCGGTCGGGCAAGTACATCATCGGCAAACATGACGCAGGCGGCAGCGACTATGCGAGAGATTATGCGTTCTCGATAGAAGGTCTGGTGGGCTCGTCTCGGTCGGATATCTTGTCCATTCACGACCTCGATCTGCTGCCGACCTCTGAAGCCACTCCACATTACTTCATCGACCTCCATGGCGCGGGAGACATGGGTAACACCCTCGACCTCTCGTCGTGGTCGATCTCGTTCGACCGGTCAATGTGGGGCGCCGACGTCGCCGCAACCCATGGTGGCACGGCCGATGATCAGGCCGCCCTGGGCTATACCGGCCAGGATGTCTGGATCCCGCTCAGCGCCACGCATAGCCTGCTCATCGACAGCGTCCAGAACATTATCACCGGCAGCGGCAACGATATCCTGCACGGGAACGAGGAAGGGAACCTGCTTGCCCCGGGCGGCGGGGTCAACGTGGTGTTCGGCAATGGCGGGGCGGACATCTTCGTGGTGGGCCGCAGCGAGACGACCATCAAGGATGCCGACGCGGATGATCGTCTCTACATTCCCTTCAGCGCCATCAATCCCGCCACGACGAGGCCCGATATGGCGCTGGAAATAAAAGGCGGACTGGTACTGCTTGCCGCACCATCCGCCGTGGGGGCCGAAGTGGACATCCAGTATTCGGCGTCGTTCTACCCGTCATTCCTGGATGGCCAAGCCTATCCTGTCGGCGGGCCGTTCATGCCGGGCAAGCTGGTACTGGACAGCGCTTTGGAAAACCAGATATTCGTGAACTTCAGCCTGTCCGGCAGCGATCTGCGCATCAAGTTTCATGCCGAGGACGCGAATGAACAGTTCGGGACCGCAAGCTTCGACATCATCGTCGAAGGGTACGAGCCCGGCGATCTGGGACTGCGCTTCCATGAGACCTTCATTCCTGATGTCACCCGGGTCAACCACCAGGCGGCAGCGCTGCACTACACCGGCCACGCCGACCCGATGGACGGCATTCTGCAGGACTACCACGATGCAAGCAGGGCCTTGCTGGCTTTCCAGGAGCTGCCGCATTTCGATGGTGTCTGGTACGGCTGAGCGCGGGCAGGCTGGCCACGCCGAGGCGGCGCACGCGCGAATTACGCCGCTGGGTTGCTCCCCGCAAGGGGAGGCGCCGCACCAGCCTGTTCCCGGCAGCGCAGCAGGGCTGCACGCAAGGCATCGCCGAAACCGCCAGCCGCGCGCGGGTCTTGGCGTGCGCTGGTCAGGACCCGCGGCGCGGCGCTCCAGGCGATGTGCACGCCCAGTGCGACCAGCGTGTCCACCAGTGCCTGGTCCTCGCTGCATGCCAGCGCGGGAAAGCCGCCAGCGCGCAGATAGGCCAGCACGCTGATGCCGAAGTTGGCGCCGTGCACATGACGGTGGTTGGCAGCATCCTGGTAGGTGGCGTTGAAGTGCGCTTGCAACAAGGCCGCGTCGCCCTGGAACACGGACCAGTCCGCCACGCCGACCGTTCCGCAGACGGCGTCGGCCTGACAGGCGAGTTGCGCCGGCAGCCAGTCGGGTGACACGCTGGTGTCTGCATCGGTGAAAGCCAGCCAGCGCGCGCCTTTCTCGATCAGGTGGCGGGCTCCCTGGGCGCGCGCCATGCCGACATTGCGCGCGCTGGCGTACAGCAAGGTGACAGGGTAGGCGGCCGCGATGAGGGCCGTGCCATCGCTGCAATCGTCCAGGACGACCACCACTTCCACGGATTCCCCTGCCAATCCGGGGTGGGCACAGGCCACCTGGACGGACGCCAAGCAGACCGAGATGAGCGCCGCTTCGTTGTGGGCAGGAATCACGACGCCGATCATGCGGCCTCCTTTGCGGGGCAGGCGGGCCCGCGGCGCCACGCCTGCAGCAGGAAGTCGGGGTCCTCGTGGCGCCCGAGGCGCGCCAGGGTGGGTTGCCCGTCGTAGGCGGCATGGATCGTATCGGTGCTGTGCAGCCTGTCATGGAAATCGTGCCGCCAATGACAGACCACCAGCTCTCCCGCTGGCGCCAGGGACGCCACGCACAGGCGGACGAAGCGGGCCAGGTCGGCGGCTTCCAGGTAATAGGCGAGTTCGCTGACGACGATCAGGTCGTACGCGTCCCGCGTGCTGGCCGGCCACTGCGCCGGCAGTGACAGCGCCTGCACCTGTACATGTGGCCACGCCGCCGTCCGCGCGCTCGCCAGCGCGACCGCCCGCGGCGCGATATCGCAGGCGAGCACGCTGGCGCAGCGCGGGGCCAGCGCAGCAGTCAGTTCGCCCGTGCCACAGCCCGGCTCGAAGGCGCTGCGATAGCTTTCCTGCCGCAACGCGGCGAGCAGCACGGCGCGCTTGCGTTGCTCATACCAGCTGCTGCGCACCTGCCACGGGTCGGCGCGATCCTGGTAGAGCTGCTCGAAATAGTCCTGCCTGGCACTCATGTCAGCACCACTTCGGACGGTCGCAACTGCCGGGCGATCACGTGCGGGGGCAGGATGGCCGGGCGGCCGGTGCTGGGGTCCGGTTCGACCTGGCTGCGGAACTGCTGGATGGCCAGGCGCTTGGCCTGCAATTGGGTGGGGCTGAGCGCCACCGCAAGGGCGTGGTCCCAAGGCAGGCGAGGGTCGCCGGGCGTGCACCAGTGCCAGCCCCAGATGGGGACCTCCACGACGCGCGCGCAGTTCACGCGGGCGGCGGTGAAGGCCGCCCGCGTGACGGCTTCGTGGTCCGGATGCCCGTCCAGCCGCCAGGGCGCGAACACCACGTCCCCCGCCCGCACGCAGCGCAGCAGGCTGGCCCGAAGGCTGGCTTCCTGCGAAGCCAGTCCGCCGTCCGCCAGGCCCAGCCGCAGCGTGCTCGCGTGAACACCCAGCACGGCAAGCGCGGCCGCGCTTTCCTGCGCGCGCACGCGTGCCAGCGTGTCCACCGGCCAGCGGGTCGACCCCGGGTGGCTGGCCTCCCCGTCAGTGGCCGCCACCAGCAGAATGTCGCGGCCGGCCTGGGACAGTTGCATCAGCAAGCCGCCCGTCCCCAGGACCTCGTCATCGGGATGGGGGGCGACAACCACCGCGCGCCGACCCTGGGGCACGAGCGCCTCGGCGCTGATGGGGGTGGGAGGGTGCATGGCTTCCCATGCCTGCCATTGCCGGGCCGACGTGCCGGGGCCCTCGATCACGCGGCTGTTCACAGCGTCCATTCGTCCACCTGTTCATCGATGAGAAGCGCAGCCAGGCTGGCCTGGTCGCGCTCGGCATGGCTTTGCTGGATGAAGATGGGCAGGTCGCAGACCAGCTGGCCCAGCCCGGGGGACTGGCAAAGCGGGGCGGGGCCCAACGCACGGCCAACGCGGGCCAGGATGTCTTCGGCCGTCTGCGTGACGCTCAACCGGACCCGCAAGGATTCCCGCGCAAAGCCGCGGCTGGGCGCGGCATCGATTGCCGCGGCGGTCTCGCGCAAGAGTGCCGCGCTGTGCGAGAGCGCCACATCCATGGCGCCCAGGTGCGCGTGCAGGTGGGGGAGGGAGCGGGCGTCACCGCGCGCCGCGGCCAGGCGGACATGGTTGGCAATGCCGGCGCAAGCTCCCCACCAGCATGCCGCCACCCCCGCGCCGCCCTGCCAGAAGCCCGGGCGTCGCGTGTAGTCCCCGGGTTCGCCGACCTGCGTCGCGACGACGCCGCTCAGCCGCAATTCGGCCGTGTTGCTGCGTGCCATGCCCGCGCCGGCCCAGGACGGCGAGATGATCTCGATGCCAGGCTGGGCCATGTCGAGCGCGGCCAGGCACTGCCTTCCGTCCGCAGTCCATGCGCTGAGCAGTGCATGTGTGACGTCAGACGCGCCGGAACACCACGCCTTCGCGCCGTCCAGCCGGACGCGGCGTCCGGCCACGGGCGCGATGCAGACCCGGTGGGTGGGCGGCTCGGCGCACCACGTGCCCCAGCGCGAGCCCGCGGGGGGCGCGGGTGCGCCGAGTTCGGCCAGGATGGCCAAGGCGTCGGCATGGCCTTCGAACAGCTTGGCAAGCGCCAGGTCGGCCTGGCCGATGCGTGCCAGGTGCCGCCATCGCTGCAAGGTTCGCCCCGATCCGGGGAATGGAAGGCGATCCTGCCCTGCCTCGATCAGGCGGTGAAACGCCAAGCCGGGCGGCTCCATTGGCGGATCGCCGGCAGAAGGGCCGGGAAGGGGGGCGGTCGAGGCTTGCATCGTTATCCGGCAAGAATGGCGCAAGCAGCATGCCTGCGTGAGGATTGCCCCCAGCTTGCCAGCCCAGGGGCCGGCTGTCCCTCGGGCAATCGTTACGAAAATCAAGCCGCGCGCGGGGCGTCCTCCGTGGCGATGGATTTATCGATACATCGACTACATCTTGGCGAAGCGCCGGCGGCTGTCAGCACGCCGCCAGCAGCCATTCCTTGAACGCCGCCAGCGCGGGCAGGCTTTCGTTGCGCGGCGGATAGATCAGGTAATACCCCCGCTGGCTGGCGATGGCCTCGCTGACCGCGACCAGGTCGCCGCGCTGCAACTCGTCCTCCACCAGCGCCTTGGGGACCAGCCCGACGCCCATGCCGGCGCGCACCGCCTGGATGAGATGGGAGGTCAGTTCGAAGCTGGGGCCCACCCGCATCTGGCGGTGGTCCAGGCCGTGCACGGAAAACCACTCCGCCCACGCCTGCGGATTGCTGGCCACGGTCAGCAGCGTCTGGCCGGCTGCCCAGGCGGGCTCGGGCGCCAGCCCGGCGGGCGTGGCGGCCGGGCTGGCGATGGCGATCAGGAACTCGTTGTAGAGCCGGTGCGACGCCAAGCCAGGCCAATCGTCGGTGCCCACCGTGATGGCGGCATCGATCTCGCCCGAGTTGAAATCGATGGGGCCGATCCGTGAATGCAGGTGCACGGTGGCGCCGGGGTGGGCCTCATAGAAGCCGTGCAGCCGGGGCAGCAGCCATTTGGACCCGAAGGTGGGCAAGGTCGCCAGTTGCAGGGCGCCCACGCCGGCCTGGTGCGACATGGCCTGCAGCGTGGCGCTGCGGATGCGGCCCAGCGCGGCGCTCAGTTCCAGGAAATAACGCCGCCCGCCGCCGGTCAGCCGAACAGAGCGGCCTTCACGGCGGAACAGGCTGATGCCCAGCTGCGTTTCCAGTGTCTGCACCTGACGGCTCACGGCGCTCTGGCTCAGTGACAGCTCTTCGGCCGCGCGGGTGTAGCTTTCGTGGCGCGCGGCGGCCTCGAAGACCAGCAGCAGGGACATGGAAGGCGTCAGGCGTCGGTAATTCATGAGTTTTATGCACTATTCCGTGGGGAAATATCCGTTTGTGCTGCCCCTGTTGTAGCGGGATACTTCCAGTCTAGCCTGGGAATCCCTGATCCATGCATGCCATGCAAGGTTTTTCCGGGGCGCTACCCTGCTTCCCTTCCTGCCCGCCTTGTCCATCATGATCGAATCGCTACCGTCGCCCACCCATGCCCTCCTGCCTCAGTACCAGGCCTTCCTGGCCGCCGTCGCCGCGGCGGGGTTCGAGGGGGACATCTGCGCCGACTACGCCAACCGCACGGTGCTGGCGACCGACAACTCCATCTACCAGCGCCTGCCGCAGGCCGTGCTGTACCCGAAGCATGCAGAGGACGTGCAGGTGCTGGCCAGGTTGCTGGACGATCCCGCGCACCGCGAGGTGGCGGTGACGCCGCGCGGCGGCGGCACGGGCACCAACGGCCAGTCGCTGACCGACGGCCTGGTGGTCGATCTGTCGCGCCACATGAACGGCATCCTGGAGATCAACGTCGAGGAAGGCTGGGTGCGCGCGCAGGCGGGTGTGGTGAAGGACCAGCTGAACGCGGCGTTGCTGCCGCACGGTCTTTTCTTCGCGCCCGAACTGTCCACGTCCAATCGCGCCACGCTGGGCGGCATGATCAACACCGATGCCAGCGGGCAGGGCAGCTGTACCTACGGCAAGACCCGCGATCACGTGCTGGCGCTGGACTTCGTGCTGCTGGGCGGCGAACGGCTGCTCAGCGAGCCGTTGTCCGAAGACGCGCTGGCTCGCCAGTGCGAGCAGCCGGGCCGCATCGGCCAGGTGACCCGCAAGGCGCGCCAGATCATCGACACCCAGGGCGCGCTCATCAAGGCCAAGTTCCCGAAGCTGAACCGCTGCCTGACCGGCTACGACCTGGCCCATCTGCGCGACGATGAAGGCCGCCTGAACCTGAACAGCGTGCTGTGCGGGGCCGAAGGCTCGCTGGGCTTCGTGGTGGAGGCGCGCCTGAACGTGCTGCGCATTCCCAAGTATTCGGTGCTGGTGAACGTGCGCTATGCCAGCTTCATGGACGCCTTGCGCGACGCGCGCGCGCTGATCGCGCATCAGCCGCTCTCCATCGAGACGGTGGATTCCAAGGTGCTGATGCTGGCCATGAACGACTTCGTCTGGAGCAGCGTGGCGGAGTATTTTCCGCAGGACGCCGAGCGCCAGACGCTGGGCATCAACCTGATCGAGTTCAGCGGCGATGACCGCGAGGCGGTCGATGCCAAGGTGCAGGGTTTCATTACCCACCTGCGCGAAGACCTGACGGTGGAGCGCCTGGGCCACACGCTGGCCGTGGGCACGCCCGCGGTCAAGCGGGTGTATGCCATGCGCAAGCGCGCCGTGGGCCTGCTGGGCAATGTCCAGGGCGAAGCCCGGCCGCAGCCTTTCGTGGAAGACACCGCCGTGCCGCCCGAGCACCTGGCTGATTTCATCGCCGAGTTCCGCGCGCTGCTGGACTCCTACGGCCTGCAATACGGCATGTTCGGCCACGTCGATGCCGGCGTGCTGCACGTGCGGCCGGCGCTGGACATGAAGGATCCCAGGCAGGCCGCGCTGGTGCGGCCCATCAGCGATGGCGTGGCGGCGCTCACGCAGCGCTATGGCGGCTTGCTGTGGGGCGAGCATGGCAAGGGCGTGCGCTCGGAATATGCGCCGGCCTTCTTCGGCGAACTGTATCCCTCTCTGCAGCAGCTGAAGGCGGCCTTCGATCCGCGCAACCAGTTCAATCCTGGCAAGATCGCCACGCCCGAGCATGCCCGGACCCTGTTGCTGAAGGTGGACGAGGTGCCCACGCGCGGCGAGCAGGACCGCCAGATCGACGAGCGGGTGTGGCAGCACTATGGCGCGGCCATGCATTGCAACGGCAATGGCGCCTGCTACAACTTCGATCCCGACGATGCCATGTGTCCCTCGTGGAAGGCCACGCGCCAGCGCGTGCATTCGCCCAAGGGGCGCGCGTCGCTGATGCGCGAATGGCTGCGCCTGCAGGGCGAGGCGGGCGTCGACGTGCTGAAGGCCGCCGCGCAACGCACGCCGTTCTGGCGCGGTCCGTGGCGCAAGGGCCGTGGCGGCGCGGCGCCCGCGCCGGCCAGCGAGGACTTTTCCCACGAGGTCTATGACGCCATGGCGGGTTGCCTGGCCTGCAAGTCCTGTGCGGGACAGTGCCCCATCAAGGTCAACGTGCCCGATTTCCGCTCGCGCTTCCTGCAGCTGTATCACCAGCGCTACCGCCGTCCAGCGCGCGACTACCTGATCGGGTCGCTGGAGTTCACCATTCCCTGGTTCGCGAAAGTGCCTGCGCTGTACAACGGCGTCATGGGCAGCGGCTGGGCGCGCAAGCTGCTGGCCGAGCGCGTGGGCATGGTCGACAGCCCGATGATCGACCGTGCCGACCTGGCCGCCGTGTTGAAGGCCTGGGAGGTCCAGCCGGCGACCCCCGAGGCCTTGGCCGCGTTGCCTGTTCCCGAGCGCGCACGCAGTGTCGTGCTGGTGCAGGACAGCTTCACCCGTTATTTCGAAACGGCGCAACTGGCCGAGTTCGTGGAGCTGGCCTCGCGGCTGGGCTTCCGCGTCTGGCTGGCGCCGCTGATGCCCAACGGCAAGCCCTTGCATGTGCAAGGCTTCCTGCATGCCTTCGCCAAGGCTGCCATCCGCAATGCGCGCGGCCTGAAGGCCCTGGCCGATACGAACGTGCCGCTGGTCGGGCTGGATCCCGCCATGACGCTGGTCTATCGCCAGGAGTACCTGAAGGTGGACGGCATCGGCGAGGTGCCGCAAGTGGCCTTGCCGCAGGAGTGGCTGCTGGACCGCCTGCCCGCCGACCTGGGCCGGGCGGCCACCGGCAAGCGTTACCGGCTGTTGGCGCATTGCACCGAGAAGACCAACGCGACGGACAGCAGCAGCCAGTGGACGCGGGTGTTCCAGCGTTTCGGGCTGGAATTGAAGGTGCAGGCCACCGGTTGTTGCGGGATGTCGGGCACCTATGGCCATGAAACGCGCAACCAGGAGACCTCGCGCGAGATCTATGCGCAGTCCTGGGAGGCCCAGGTGAACGCCGGCGACGAGCAGGGCGAGGCGCTGGCTACCGGTTATTCCTGCCGCAGCCAGGCCAAGCGGCTGTCGGGGCGCAGCCTGCGGCACCCGATGCAGGCACTGCTGGCGCACGTGCGGGCGGGGTGACTGCCAGGCATTACGACTGGTAGCGTCTGCATGCCTTCCGTACCGGCGGCTCGCGGTATAACCGTCAGACCCTGTCAGCGGCGCACGTCGCGCCGCGCAGCAAGCCGGAGTCCGTCTTGCCCGATCTCGTGCAGCTACGCCCGGAAGGCCTGTATTGCCCGGCCGGGCGTTTTTATATCGATCCCTGGCGTCCCGTGGAGACCGCGGTGCTCACGCACGGCCACGGCGACCACGCCCGCGTGGGCATGGGCCGCTATCACACCAGCGCGGCGGGCCTGCCCATCCTGCAATGGCGGCTGGGCGAACAGGAATACCACGTCCATGACTATGGCGAGGTCTTCACGCTGGGCGGCACGCGCGTGTCCCTGCATCCCGCGGGTCATGTGCTGGGCTCTGCCCAGGTGCGCATCGAGGCCGGCGGCGAGGTGTGGGTGGTGTCCGGCGACTACAAGCGGCAAGCCGATCCCACCTGCGCGCCCTTCGAGGTCGTGCGTTGCGACACCTTCATCACCGAAGCCACCTTTGGCCTGCCCATCTACCGCTGGC
Organism: Orrella dioscoreae; assembly: GCF_900089455.2. Lineage (NCBI taxonomy): Bacteria > Pseudomonadati > Pseudomonadota > Betaproteobacteria > Burkholderiales > Alcaligenaceae > Orrella > Orrella dioscoreae. Next base: position 3,861,563 of record NZ_LT907988.1, on the reverse strand, counting down.
CGAGCACGCGCGACGTCGCGCAAGACATCGCGCAATGGCGCGAGCACTGCGCCGCGCGTGGGGTAACGGCGATCCTGTATTGCTATGCGCTGGGCAAGGCGCAGCGTGTGCTGGCGGAGCTGCAGCCTTTCATGGACCGGCCGGTGCTGTTGCATGGCGCCATCGCCGCGGGCGTGGACGTGTATCGCAGCGCGGGGATTGCGTTGTCCGACACCCTGCCGGTCATCGATCCCGAGGGCAAGGCCGCGCGCAAGACCACGGACTTCGCGGGCGAGCTGGTCATCGCGCCGCCGTCCGCGGCCGGCAGTGCGTGGCTGCGGCGCTTCCGTCACGCACAGCACGGCTTCGCGTCCGGCTGGATGCGGCTGCGCGGCAATCGCAGGCGGCGCAACATGGACCGGGGGTTCGTGGTGTCTGATCACGCCGATTGGCCGGGCCTGTTGCAAACGATTCGCGAGACCGGCGCGCGCAGGGTGATCGCCACGCATGGCGATACCGAGGCACTGGTGCGCGTGCTGAACGAGTCCGGCGTGGCGGCGGAGACGCTGCGCACGCAATACGGCGAAGATGATTGAGGAGCGCCCCCAGCCATGAAACGATTCGCGGCGCTCTTCCAGGCACTGGACCGCAGCACGGCCACGCTGGACAAGCGGGCGGCGCTGGTGGCCTATTTCCGCGACGCGCCGCCGCGCGATGCGGCCTGGGCCTTGTATCTGCTGGCGGGCGGCAAGGTGGGTGGCGCCCGCCGCAAGATCGCCGGCACGGGGGAACTGCGCGCCTGGGTGGCGCAGGCGTCGGCCACGCCAGACTGGCTGGTGGACGCCAGCTACGACCAGGTGGGCGACCTGGCCGAGACCCTGGCGCTGCTGGTGCCCGATCCCGAGACGGCGGCGCCCGAGCGCGGGCTGGCCGACTGGATCGAGGAGGTGCTGCTGCCTGTTGCCAACCGCGACGAGCCCGAGCGCCAGGCGGTGATCGTGTCGGCCTGGCTCGGCCTGCCCTTCGATGAGCGCCTGGTCTTCAACAAGCTGCTGACCGGCGCGTTGCGCGTGGGGGTCTCGCAGCGCATGGTGCAGCAGGCCCTGGCCGAGCATTCCGGCGTGCCGATTGCGCGCATCGCCCAGCGGATGCTGGGCACCTGGCAGCCCAGTCCGGATTTCCTGCGCGATCTGTTGAGCGAAAAGGAATTGCCGGGAGACCGCCAGCAGCCCTATCCCTTCTTCCTGGCATCGCCGTTGGAGAACGGGCCTGCGCCGCTGGGGCCGATCGAGGATTGGCAGATCGAGTGGAAGTGGGACGGCATCCGCGCGCAGTTGATCCGCCGACATGGCGAGGTGGCGTTGTGGTCGCGTGGCGAGGAGCGCCTGGACGGACGGTTCCCCGAAGTCGAGACGGCGGCGCTGGCGCTGGGCGTGGATTGCGTGCTGGACGGCGAGCTGCTGGCCTGGCAGGAAGACGCCGCCGACCCCATGCCGTTCGCTGCCTTGCAGACGCGCATCCAGCGGCTGAAACCCGGGCCGAAATGGCTGGCCGAGGCGCCGGTCCGGATGTTGGCGTATGACCTGCTGGAGCTGGAGGGCGAGGACCTGCGCGAGCTGCCCCAGGCCGAGCGCAGGACGCGGCTGGAAGCGCTGCTGCGTGCGCATCCCGATACCCGGATCGTGATGTCGCCCCTGGTGTCGGTGCCCAGTTGGGCGGCGGCGGCCACGCTGCGCGAGGCCTCGCGCGAGCGGGGCGTGGAAGGCTTCATGCTCAAGCGTGCCAGTGCGCCGTACCAAAGCGGCCGCAAGCGCGGCGACTGGTGGAAGTGGAAAGTGGACCCGCTCACCATCGACGCGGTGCTGCTCTATGCGCAATCAGGCCATGGCCGGCGCAGCACGCTGTACACCGACTACACCTTCGGCGTGTGGCAGGGCGATGCGCTGGTCCCCGTGGCCAAGGCGTATTCCGGCCTGGACGACAAGGAAATCCTGGAACTGGACCGCTGGCTGCGGGCCCACACGCGCGAGCGCTTCGGGCCGGTGCGCTCGGTGGAGCCCGTGCAGGTGTTCGAGCTGGGATTCGAAGGCGTGAACCTGTCCAGGCGACACAAGTCCGGCGTGGCGGTGCGTTTTCCGCGCATCCTGCGCTGGCGCCGCGACAAGCCTGCCGCCGAGGCCGATCGACTCGACACGCTGAAGGCGCTGGCGCGATGAATGTTGCCGCGCGCGCCCCGCGCAAGACGGCGGCCAAAGGCCGGGACGCTCCGCTGGTCGCCTGGTTCGCCGCGCAGGGTTGGAAGCCCGCTGCGTTCCAGCGCGAAACCTGGCGCCGCTATCTGGATGGCGAGTCGGGGTTGCTGCATACGCCCACCGGCAGCGGCAAGACGCTGGCGGCTTTCGGCGGCCCCCTGCTGGAGGCCTTGTCGGACCCGGCAGCGCAGCGCCCTGTCACGGGCGAAGGGCCTCGCGTGCTGTGGGTGACGCCCCTGCGCGCCTTGGCGGTGGACACGGCGCGTGCGCTGGGGCAGACCGTGCAAGGTTTGGGCCTGCCATGGACGGTGGCATTGCGCACGGGCGATGCGTCCGCGCGCGACAAGCGGCTGGCGCGCCAGGGCAAGGCCGATGTGCTGGTCATCACGCCGGAGTCGCTGGCCTTGCTGCTGTCCTATGCGGACGCATCGTCGCGCTTCCGCGCCCTGCGTTGCGTGGTGGTGGACGAATGGCACGAATTGCTGGGCAACAAGCGGGGCGTGCTGCTGCAGCTGGGCCTGGCAAGGTTGCGGCGCCTGTCGCCCGGGCATCGGACCTGGGGCCTGTCGGCCACGCTGGGCAACCTGGACGAGGCGCGCGAGGTATTGCTGCCGCAAGCGCCGGACAGCGTGAGCGTTTCGGGCGCCAAGCCGCGCAAGGTCACGATCTCGACCCTGATGCCCGAGCGCGACGGCAGGCTGCCGTGGGCCGGGCACCTGGGCCTGTCCCAGTTGCCACGCGTCTTCAAGCGCCTGTTCGACGTGCGCGCCAGCCTGCTGTTCACCAATACACGGGCGCAGGCGGAGCTGTGGCACCGGGCGCTGGCGTCCATCTGGCCGGAGAGCCCCGCCACGCTGGCGCTGCATCATGGTTCGCTGGACCCCAAGTTGCGGGCATTGGCCGAGCAGGGTTTGCGCGATGGCAGCATGCGCTGCGTCGTCGCCACCTCCAGCCTGGACCTGGGCGTGGATTTCCCCGCCGTGGACCAGGTGTTGCAGGTGGGCAGCCCCAAGGGCGTGGGCAGGCTGTTGCAGCGCGCGGGGCGGGCGAAGCATCGGCCCGGTGAATCGGGCCACGTGATCTGCGTGCCCGCGCAGGCGCTGGAACTCATTGAGTACGCGGCGGCCCGCGCGGCCATCGCGCATGGCGGCATCGAGTCCCGTCCGCCGCCGCGTGGCAGCCTGGACGTGCTGGCCCAGCATGCCGTGACCCTGGCGCTGGGCGGCGGTTTCCAGGCGGATGCCTTGTATGAGGAAGTGCGTGGCACGCATGCCTATGCCGGGCTGGACCGCGCCACCTGGCAGGCGGTGCTGGACTTCATCGTGCAAGGCGGCCAGGCGCTGTCCAACTATCCGGAGTTCCGGCGCGTCGAGATCGACGCCGAGGGTTGCTATCGCGTGCCCGACCGGCGCATCGCGTTGCGGCACCGCCTGTCGATCGGCACCATCACGTCCGACGGTGCCGTGTCGGTGAAATACCTGCGCGGCGGCGGCCTGGGCTCGGTCGAGGAAGGATTCCTGGCGCGCTTGCGGCCCGGCGACCGTTTCCAGTTCGCGGGACGGACGCTGCAGCTGGTCCGCCTGGAAGGCATGACGGCGTATGTGCGCCGCGCCAAGGACGGCGATGGGCCCGTGGCCACGTGGCAGGGCGGCCGCATGCCCTTGTCCACGCAATTGGCGCGCGAGGTGGAGCGGCTGTATGCGCATCCGGGCACGCATCCCGAGATGCGCGCCGTGGCGTCGCTGCTGCGCATCCAGGCAGACGCCAGCGCCTTGCCCGACAGCGGCAGGCTGGTGGCGGAGCGCATCGTCACGCGCAAGGGCATGCACCTGTTCCTGTTTCCCTTCGCGGGACGGGCCGTGCACGAGGCCCTGGCCGCCCTGATGGCCTTGCGCTGGGGCAGGGTCCAGGCCAATACCTTTTCATACACCGTCAACGACTATGGCTTCATGCTGACCTTGGCCGAGACCGCCGAGCTGGATGAGGCGCTGTTGCGCCGACTGATGGATCCGGCCGGGGTCATGGACGACCTGCGCGAAGGCGTCAACCTGGGCGAGCTGGCGCGCCGCCAGTTCCGCGAGATCGCCAGGGTGGCGGGACTGCTGGTGCCCTCGCTGCCGGGCCGCGCGGCGAAGTCGCTGCGGCAGGTGCAGGCGTCCAGCGGCCTGCTCTATGACGTGCTGCGCCGCTATGACCCCGGCCACCTGCTGCTGGCGCAAGCCGAGCGCGAGGTCTTCGAATTCCAGCTGGAAGCGCCACGGTTGCTGGCCGCCTTGCGGGATTGCCAGGGTCGCAGCCTGGCGCTGTGCGAACCGAAGGCCTTGACGCCCTTGTCCTTCCCCTTGTGGACGGAAAGCCTGCGCGGGCAGCTCAGCACCGAGACCTGGCAGACCCGCGTGGCACGGGCGGCGGCGCAACTGCAGAAACGTTATGCACGCCTCGCCTGACCACGCGCTGAGCGTCGTGCTCGCGGGCGAGGCCGTGGTGCTGCTGGGCGAGCGTGCCCTGTACTGGCCAGCGCGGCAGCGCCTCGTCATTGCCGACCTGCACCTGGGCAAGAGCCATGTGTTCCGGCAGGCGGGCATCGCCGTGCCCAGCGGCGCGACGCAGGAGGACCTGCGCCGCCTGGACAGCCTGGTCGGCCTGACACAGGCGCGTGCAGTATGGATCGTCGGCGACCTGCTGCACGGTCCGGCCGAGCGGGCAGCTTGGCGCGATGCCTGGATGGCCTGGCGGCAGGGGCAGGGCAGCCTGGATGTCGCGGTGATCGCAGGCAACCATGACCGTGCACTGGATCCCGAGGCGCTGGGCGTGCGGCAATTGGGCAGCGCCTGCGCGGACGGACCCTTCCTGTTCCGTCACGCGCCAGGTCCCGACCCGCAAGGCCGGCACGTCATCGCGGGCCACGTGCATCCCAAGGCGCGCGTGCCTGGGGTGAAGCGCGCCTGGCCGGTATTCTGGCTGCGGCCGGCCGAGACCGTATTGCCGGCATTTTCCGATTTCACGGGGGGATGGATGGTGGACGTCGGGGCAGGCGACGCGCTGGCAGCCTGCGTGGAAGGCACGGTCGTGCCGCTGCCTGGCCTGCCGGCATGAGCATGCGGGTCACGGGCCGGCGCATTCCCGTTATGCTGCAGGACACGCCCGCCAGTCCTCATCCCCTTCGTGTTGCGAGACGATCATGAGCCATTCCCCGACGCTGTTGAACGCCTTTGCCCCCACCGGCACCTTGCGCGCCTCCATCAATCTGGGCAATCCCATCCTGGCCGGCACCGACCCGGCGACCGGCGAGCCGCGCGGCGTCTCCATCGATCTTGCCCACGAACTGGCGCGGCGCCTGGCGCTGCCGCTGGAACTGGTGGTGTGGGACACCGCCGGCAAGTCGGTGGAGGCGGTGGAACAGGGACAGGCGGATGTCGGTTTCTTCGCCGTCGATCCCAAGCGCGGTGAGCATATCGCGTTCACTGCGCCCTATGTGTTGATCGAGGGCAGCTACCTGGTGAAAGCCGACTCACCGCTACAGGGCAACGATCAGGTGGACCGACCCGGCACGGTGGTGACCGTGGGCAAGGGCAGCGCCTATGACCTCTTCCTGACGCGCGAACTGAAGCACGCCACCATCGAGCGCGCGCCTTCGTCGCCCGCCGTCGTGGCGCATTTCCTGGCGCATGGCCATGACGTGGCGGCCGGCGTGCGGCAACAGCTGCAGATGGGGGTTGCCCAGGCGCCGGGATTGCGGCTGCTGCCCGGGCGCTTCATGGTGATCCAGCAGGCGATGGGGCTGCGGCGGGATCGCGGCGAAGACGCGGCGCGCGAACTGGCTGCGTTCGTGGAGGATATGAAGGCGTCCGGCTTCGTGGCCGAGGCGCTGGCGCGGCATGGGATACAGGGGGCGTCGGTGGCGCCGGAGGCTTGATCGCAGTATTTGCAGCGATCCGGGCCCGTCATGGTCTCGATGATTTCGTATTGGTGATTTAACGGCAATGATCGGCGATTAATTTGGTATTTGGCAGCGTGTTGGACAGGAATAATCGAGTGTTCCTTTTTTTGATACGCGAGTGCCTTTGTCCATGAAGAATCTTGTCGTCATGATGTGGTCGTCAGTCAGTCTCCCACACAGGCCGCTTTGCGGTGCGCTGTGCATGGTCGCAATGTTGTCTGGCTGCGCGCCAGTTGGTCAGTCTGTACGGACGTTGGAGAGAGCGACCTATGACGCAGCTGCCGCGAGAGCCGAGGCGGCCAGGGTCGATCCCGATCCGCTGCGCCAATATTTTCCTGATGCCGCGCCGCCAGTCAGGATGCTGGAAAAAGGTTCTTTACCAAGAAAAAGCGCGGTGGCGGGCTGGTCCCTCTATTTTGTGGATCGGCTTCGAGTGGCGGCAGCCCCAATGTGCGGTGGCGGCGTGCGGCCCTCTAGCAGTCGTGGAGACGCTGAGCAGTACCGTGAAAGCATGGTTTTGCGGAGTGGCAAGAGCGAACTGTTGTACACAAAGGTAGGTTGGGTAGCGCCTTATGCTCAAAATGTGGACGGGGCCCGTGTCGGTGATGTTCGCTTGCATGATTTCGTACTGCCGCATCTGCCGGATGATGAAGCGATGCGGGCACATTTGGCGCGGATGTCCACGTTTGACAAAGAGAAGTTCGAAGGCGTGTTGCGTGACGGCGAGTACGTCATTGTGGAAAGACGTGACGCGACGCTTGGTGTGTGCCGCTTCAACGTAATTATGGTTGAGGATCAACTGTTGAATAACAGGTTGGTAAGGCATCGCGCGGTCTTGCCCAACACGACGACGCTGTTTGAGCGGGTGCTGGACGTCTTTCAGCGTGATGAAGACTTGCAATGGCTGTTCACGCACGAATATGCCGCTGGCATCGTTCCGGTGATGTTCGGTGCACCGGCTGATCCGACGTTGCAAAAGGATTTCTCACTTGCGGTAGAAAAGGCCATTATCCGAATGGCGGGACGCGATGGTGTCGATGGCGAAAAAATTCTCGACAAGGTAATGCCTGATCCGGCGTCGACCTATTACCTGGCTCTCTACATCGGGCACAACGCAACGCTGGTATTCGAAGATTATTTGAGCCAACTGCGCATCAGTGATCAGCACATTCCCTTTGCCACGGCAGCCGATGCCAAGGCCGTCGAGTATCGTGAGCGCTTGCTGCGCCATTGGTGGGATGAGTTACGTGCCCAACATGCTCCGGATGCCTTGATCAGGCCTGACCCGAGGCGATCCATGGCGAGGCTGGACGCACTGTAACGAGCGGATGTCGGGCTGGCTGCCTATTCGGCAGCGTCGACGCACGCGTTCTGGCTGTCTGGCGATCAATGCGTGCGGTGCCTGGCAAGCGGGCTGATAGTCATCCTTCAGTGACCTCGAGCTGCCACGGTAGCCCGTGGGAGCGTCAGGCGGATGCCTGCGCAGGCCGCTTGCGTGTCGGCAGCCTCATCTCGCTGACCAGCACCCCCACCACGATCAACGCACCCCCCAGCAGCGCCGCGGCCGGCAGGCGATCCCCCGCGATCCGTCCCACGATGCCACCCCATACCGGTTCGCTGGCATAGATCACGGTGGCACGCGTGGGCGATACCGCCCGCTGCGCCCAGTTCATGGTCAGCTGGATCAGCACGCTGGCCACGCCCAGGCCCAATGCCGCCAGCACCCACACCCAGGAGAAAGCCGGCACGGATTCGCCCGCGATGGGCATGCACAGCAGCGACAGCAGCCCTGCGGCAAGCAGTTGCACGACAGTGACGCGGCGCGTGTCGACCTTATGGGCGAAATGGCTGATGAGGATGATCTCTGCGGCAATGGCCAGCGCGCCCAGCAGCGTGGCCCATTCGCCGGGGCTCAGGGTGAGGCTGCCCGCCTCGGGACCGGCCAGGAGCAGCAGGCCCGCGAACGCGAAGGCGATGCCCAGCAGGCTCATGAGGCCGGGCGGGCGGCGCAGCAACAGCCACTGCAGCAGCGGCACCAGCGGCACGTACATGGCGGTGATGAAGGCCGATTTGCTGCTGCTGAGCGTCTGCAGGCCATAGGTCTGCAAGCCATAGCCCACGCAGATGCTGGCGCCGATGGCCGTCCCCGCCCAAAGCTCCTGGCGCGTCAGCCCTTTCAGCACGCGCCGGAACACCAGCATGCTGAGCAGGCCCGCCGCCACGAAGCGCACACCCACGAAGAAGAGCGGGCCGCTGTGCCGCATGGCCAGGTGGACGACGAGGAAGGTGGTGCCCCAGATCATGGTCACGCCGATCAGGGCGAGTTCCTGGCGGCTGAGGGAGAAAAGGGGCGGGGAAGAGGGGGCGCTGGGCTGCATGGTGCGCGGGATGATAGGCGAAAGCCGTGCGCCCTGCCGCGGGTCTGCTGCCGGCGGGTCGCCGCCGGCAGCAGACCCTGCGCCTAGAACGCGTAGCGTGCGGTCAGCATCACGTTGCGCGGCTCGCCGAAGAAGTTCGCATCGGTCATCGAGCCGATGCTGGCGTAGTAACGGCGGTCGAAGACATTGTTCAGGTTCAGGTTGAAGTCCAGCTGCCTGGTGGCCGCGAAGCCGGCGTTCAAGCCCACCACGGCATAGCCGCCCTGTTTCACGCCCCAGGGCGTTTCGATGCGGGTCTGCAGGTGCAGCGATCCGCCTACGCGCCACCGGCCGTCATCGACCGGCAGCCGGTAGGTGGTGAAGAGCTTGAAGAGGTGGCGGGGAATGTTGGTGGCGTAGCGCTTGCCGCTGGAAAAGCTGCCAATCGGGTCGTAGCCCGAGGCGTCGCTGCGGCGCTTGGCCGAGGCATAGGTATAGCCCGCCGCCAATTGCCAGCCGGGCAGGATCTCGCCCGAGAGCTCGGTTTCGAACCCCTGGCTGCGCACCAGGCCCGCCGCGCTGTAGCAGCTGCTCAGGCCGTTGCGGCACTGGTCGCTGGGCAACTGGTCGGGCAGGTTCTCCAGGTCGATGCGGAACACGGCGACGCTGGCGTTCAGGCGGCCTTCCAGGTATTCGCCCTTGATGCCGGCCTCGTAGTTGCTGCCCACCTGGGGGGCAAGCAGGTCGCCGCCTGGGCCGCTGTAGTTCTGCGGATTGAAGACGCGGGTCCAGCTGGCATAGACACTGTGCCGGCCGTCCAGGTCGTAGACCACGCCTGCATAGGGCGTGACCTTGCGCGTGACCTTGTAGTTCGATTCGCCATAGGGCCAGTCGCCATCGTATTGGATGGTGTCCAAGGCGTACCAGTCCAGCCGGCTGCCCAGCACGACCGAGAGCGCGTCCGTGGGGCGCAGGCGGGTCATGGCGTAGACGCCAGTCTGTTTCGTTTCCTGCTTGCGTTGCCAGGTGCCGAATTCGGCGACGGTCGGAAGCGGGACGGAGGCGGGGTCCCAGTCCAGCGGGTTGAAGGTGGCCAGCGTGAAGTCGCCGTTGATCGTCGCGCCGCCGCCCTGGTCATGCCACGTCGTGCGCCGATGGCTGGCGCCCAGCACCAGGTCGTGCTCGCGGCCCAGCAGCCGGAATGGCCCGGATAGCGACAGGTCATAGCTTTGCTGGTCGCGGTCGTAGTCGTATCCGCCGCCGCGCAGCGTCATGGAGGGGTTGCCTTGTGCGTCCAGGCTCGACGCGCCCACATAGGTACCCAGCATGTGCATCTGGCTTTGGATCGACGTTGCGGCCAGCTTGGTTTTCCAGCCACCGCCCAACTGATGGTCCAGTGCCCCGAGCAGGGTGACGCTTTCCTTGTCCCAGAACGACCAGGTGGGCGACATGCGGGTGGAGCGGGAGATCGGCAGGAAGGAGCCGTCCGGATACGTGCCCATGCCGTTCCAATCGACCCCCGGATTGTCTTCCTTGCTGTACGAGGCGCCCAGGGTGACTTGCGTGTCGTCGCGGATGTCGGCTTCCAGCACGCCATACAGCAGCGAGCGCTTGTTCCGGTAGTCGTCGATGAAGGAGCGCTTTTCCTGGTGGGCGGCCACGCCGCGCGCGCGCAGGGTGCCCGACGCGTTGAGGGGCCCGCCCGCATCGAGTTCGCCGACGTGGTTGTCCCAACTGCCGGCCGAGGCCGTGGCGCTGCCGCGGAATTCGCGCGTGGGGCGCTTGCGCACCAGGTTGATCGAGCCGCCCGGCGTGCCCGTCCCTTCCATCAGGCCCGAGGCGCCTCGCACGAACTCGACACGGTCATACATGGACATGAGCCCGGTGGACAGCGCCGCTTCCTCGTATTCCAGCGGCAGGCCATCGACCATGACGTTGTTCAGCTGGAAGCCGCGCGAGGTGTAGCGTTCGCGCTCGCCGCCCCATTTGGTCATGGTCAGGCCGGGCGTGGCGGCGACGGCCGCGCCCAGTGTCGATAACCCCTGGTCGCGCAGGCGCTGCTGCGTGATGACGGAAACCGTCTGCGGCGTTTCGCGGGGCGACAGCGCAAGCTTGGTCGCCGTGCCCATGACGGGCGTGGTGTAGGAGCCGGAGCCTTCGGTCACGGCGAAGTCGGGCGCCGTGCCCTGGACGGTGACCGGCGCCAGTTGCGAGGGCTGCGGGGCGGCGGGCGCCGGGCGCAGGATGAAGCCGTCGGGGCGCGGCACGGCTTCCAGGCCGGTGCCGGACAGCAGCGCATCCAGCGCCTGCCGGGGCGTGTACGACCCCTGTAGGCCGGGGCTCTGGCGGTTCCGGGCCAGTTCGCTGGCGCCCGCCACGTAGACGCCGGACTGGTCGACATATCGGGTCAGCGCCGCCGACAGCGGGCCGGCAGGGATGGTGAACGTACGGGCCGCGGCACTGGCCGTGCCTGCCGGTTGGGCCAGGGCCGCAGGCAGATGGGCCAGGGCGAGCGCGGTGGCCAGCGCGGCATGGCGCAACAGGCTGGCGGGGGCAAGGTGCGGCAGGGCGTGCGCGGCGGGGCGGGGGGCGTAGGCGTGCATGGATTCCGGCGATGGATCGATGGGAAAGGAAAGGCTTTCCCTGTAAGTCGGGCAAGGCCGAAAAAACCGGAACCGGGCAAGAAGAAAAAAAGCGGCATGCACCGTCGGGACGGATCAGTGCTTCGCCTCGATGCTGACCCACCAGGGGAAAGGACGGCGCGTCTGGATCGGGACGACGTCGCCCAGCAGCGCCAGTGTCCGGTCCAGATCATGCAGCGGGAAGCCGCCCACGACCCGCAAGTCGGCCACTGCGGGCGACAGGCTGAGATGGCCGTGCCAGTGGAGCGACAGGGTCTCCACCACGTCCGACAACGGGATGTCCCGCGCCAGCAGGATGCCGCGGTGCCAGGCTTCGCGTGCCGGGTCCGCAGGTTCCGTGGCGCCGATCTGGCTGGCGGTGAAGCGCAGTTGGTGCCCGGCTTCGACGACGCTTGGCTCGCTGCCCTGGGCCGGGCTGACCTCGACCGCGCCCTGGTGCACCGCGAGCAGGGTCGACTCGGGGCGGGACCAGACCGTGAATCGCGTCCCCAGCGGGCGCAGCCGGCCATGCGCCGTGTCGACGACGAGGGGGCGGGCCTCGTGGGCAGTGTCCACCAGGATCTCGCCTTTCAGCAGGATCAGGCGCCGCAGGCCGGTGCCGTAGTCCAGGTTCATCGCGCTGCCCGCGTTCAGCCAGACACGGGTGCCATCCGGCAGTGTCGCCTGTCGCGTGCCGCCCGGTTGGCCGCGGTAGTCGGCGGCCAGCGCCAGCACGCCCTCTCGCAGCAAGGGCTGCCGCCATGCCGCCCATCCGCCCACGCCCAGCAGGACCATGGCGGCGATGGTGCGCCGCCGCGTTTTGCGCAAGGCAGCGGGACGGCCCAGGGCCTGGGCAATCTGGGCAGGATCGGCATGGCGCTGCAGCGGTTCGAAGCGCTGGCTGAGGCGGTCTAGGTAACCCCAGGCCTGCCGATGCGAGGGCTCGGCATCCAGCCAGGCGCGCCAGCCGGCGCGCTCCGCGTCGGTGGCATGGCCCGATGCGAGCAGCGCGAACCAGTCGGCGGCCTCTTCCAGTACCGCGTGCGGCGGCAGGCTGGCCGGTGCATGGCCCTTCGCGCTCATTCCGCCGGCGCAGGAGGCGCGGGATGGCGCGCTTCGATCAGCATGCAGTGCAAGGCAGCGCGCGCAACGTGCTTGCGGACCATGCGTTCCGAGATGCCCATGTCCTGCGCGGCCTCCTGCTGGGTCATGCCGCAGGCGGCGGTCAGGATGAAGGCGCGCGCGGTGTTTTCCGGCAGGGCGCGCAGCATGGCGTCGATATCCTGCAGCGCTCGCAGGACGATGACCTGGTCTTCCGCCGAGGGCAGGGTGGCGGGGGGCTGGGCGGCCAACATCTCCAGCCACGCCTGTTCGATCTCCCGGCGGCGCCACAGGTCGACGCAGAGATGGTTGGCCATGCCGCGCAGGTAGGCGCGCGCATGGCCCGTGTCCGAGAACGTCCGGGGGGCTGCCAGCAGGCGCACGAAGGCTTCCTGCGCCAGGTCGGCCGCCTCCCAGGCATTGCCCAGGCGGCGGCGCAGCCAGTCCTGCAGCCAGCGATGGTTGTCGCGATAGACACCTGCGATGTCAGGCGCGCATGCGGTCTTGCCCGCGCTCATGGTCCCAGCCTCCTTGGCCCTGCCGACGCAGCATCGTTTGTCCGGGTAAAAGCAAACGATTCTCGATCAGGGTTGAGGCGGGATTATGCGGCGGGGCTGGCGGGATTGCAATCGCCGGCCCCGGGACGTTCCGCTCAGAACGTGTACTTCGCCGTCAGCAGGAAAGACCGCGGCGCGCCGAAGTGGTTGTTGTCCTGCGTGCTGCCGATGGCCTGGTAGTAGTACTTGTCGAACAGGTTGTAGACGTTCAGGCGCAGGTCCAGGTTGGCACTGGCCTGGTAGGCGACCACGGCATCGAACACGGTGTAGCCAGGCTGGCGGACGCGATACTGGGGGCGGCTGATCGGGCTCTGGGTGCGTGCCGCACCACCGATACGCCAGGCGTTCCAGTCGCCGGGCAGCGTCACCATCGTCGACACCTTGAACAGGTGGCGGGGCGTCTGCGTGTCATAGGGTTGGCCTGCCTGGCCGGCGTCCGAGTCCTTGAGGTACTTCGAGACGTTGTAGGTATAGCCCGCCGTGATCTGCCAGTTGGGCATCAGCGCGCCGGCCAGCTCGAACTCGACGCCCCGGCTGCGCACTTCGCCGGCTTGCGCGTAGCAATCCATCGAAGGATTGGCGCACAGGGCGCGTTCCAGGGCGCTGGGCAGGTTGCGCTGGTTGATCTGGAAGACGGCGGCGCTGGCCGTCAGCCGGCCGTCGTAGTATTCGCCCTTGACGCCTGCCTCCAGGTTGCGGCCCTTGACCGGGTCGAGCAGCGCGCCCGTCGCGGACAGGTATTCCTGGGGCTGGAAGATGCTGGACCAGCTGGCGTAGACCGAGTGACGGCCGTCCAGGTCATAGACGATGCCTGCGTACGGCGTGATCTCGTTGCTGACCTTGTAGCTGTCGTGGCCAACGAAGGCGCCCGAGCGCAGCGTCATCTCGTATTCATAGGTGTCCACGCGCGCGCCCAGCATCAGCGTGAGCGGGTCGGCCAGGCTGAGCCGCGTGGTGGCATAGCCGCTGGCCTGCTTCTGGTGGCCCTTGCGGGACCACGGCATCGTGAACGCCGGCATCGGCACCGCGCTGGAGTCCCAGGCAAGCGGGTCGACGATCTCGTTGTAATCGGTGGGCCAGCCGCCCGGGCCGTCGTCATCCCGGTTCTTGCGCAGGCTTCCTCCCAGCACCAGCTCATGCTGGCGGCCCAGCAACGTGAAGGGGCCGCTCAGGTAGCCGTCCAGGCTGTACTGGGTTTTCTCGTACAGGTACTTGCCGCCGCCCTGGCCGAAGTTCTCGGAATCCTCCAGCGGATAGAGATACGTGCCTAGCATGTCCATGCGCGCTTTCAGCGTGCGGCCGGTCAGCCTGCCGGTCCAGCCGTTGGCGAAGCGATGGTCGACTTCGGCGAAGAGGCTGGTGCTTTCCTTGTCCCAGTAGGCCCAGTCGGGTGTCAGCCGCGTCGATCGGTGGAAACGATAGAAGCTGCCGTCGCGCCGCGTGGGCAGGCCGTTCCAGTCCGCGCCGGGATTGTCCTCGCGGTTGTAGTAGCCGCCGACGCTCAGCGTGGTACGCGTGCCCAGGTCCCACTCCAGGGTGCCGTAGTACAGCTGGCGCTGGTGTTCGTAGGCCTTCTTGAAGGTGTCGCTGTCCTGGTAGGCCACCACCCCGCGCGCACGCACGGTCCCGCTCTGGTTCAGGGCGCCGCCGCCATCGATCTCTCCGCGGTAGTTGTCCCAGCTGCCCAGGCTGGTCGTGACGGAGAACTGCGGCGTTGCACCGGGGCGCTTGCGCACCAGGTTGAGGGTGCCGGAGGGATTGCCGGCGCCGGTCATCAGGCCCGCGGGCCCGCGCAGGATCTCGATGTGGTCGTACATGGCCATGGTGGCCACGCCCTGCGAGTCGTAGTCGTAGGCCAGCGGAACGCCATCGGCCAGGAACGAGGTGATCTCGAAGCCGCGCGTGAAGAACTGGGTGCGCTCGCCGCCGCCGAACTGCCGCGTGGTCAGTCCCGTGGCGTCCCGGGCGACGTCGTCCAGGGTCTGGAATCCGCGGTCCTCGATCTGCTGGCGCGTCACCACGCTGACGGACTGCGGGGTTTCGCGCGCGGTCAGCGGGAGCTTGGTGGCGGTGCCCATGGGGCCGGTCGTGTAGGCGCCGGTGCCTTCGGTGATGTTGCCTGGGAGATTGCCTTCGACCTGCACGGGTGCCAGGGTCGTGGCCGCGCCCTGGTCGGGCAATCGGCGCAGGGTAAGCGTGCCGTCGCCCGCCACGGCAAGTGCCAGCCCGTTGCCGGCCAGCGCCCGGCGGGTCGCTTCTTCCAGGGTCAACAGGCCGGAGATGGCGGGCGCGTCCTTGCCTGCGACCAGGTCGGGCGGATAGGAAATGTAGGCGTCGCTCAGCCGGGCGATCTGGGTCAGCGTGACGGCCAGCGGGCCTGCGGGCAGGTCGTACTGCCGGACGGCCGGGCTGGCCTGGGCATGGACGGACGTGGGCGAGAGAGAGAGCGCGGCGGCGATCGTGGTGGCGAGGATGGCCACGCCGGGGGCCAGGGGCGAATGCATGGGAAAACTCCGTTGGTGCGTCTATGCGTGCGTGAAGACGCTTCCCATGTATGTGTCACGAGGCCGGGAAAAAAACACCGTCCGAGGAAAATAATTGCGCGTCTACGCCTGGCGGGTGGCACGGTCGATCATGACGACCAGTCCGCCATAGCGCGTCACCGTGATCGGCAGGGTGTGGCGCAGGGACGCCAGGGCGCGGTCCGTGTCGTCCAGCGCGTAGAGTCCGGTGACCCGCAACGCGCCGGCTTCGGGCGAGACCCGGAGCCAGCCGGCACGGTAGCGCGACAGCGCTGCCACGACCTGCGCAAGGGGTTCATCGTAAACCTCGAGCTGCCCGTTTCGCCAGGCGGCGGCGTGGGGCTGGGCGGCGCCGACGGCAAGGCCGTGCTGGCCGAACCAGGCGCTTCCGCCCGCCTGGAGCCTGTGCGTCCGGCCCGAAGGCAGGACGATCTCGGTGGCCCCTGCCAAGGCGACGCACAGGGCGCGCGCATCGTCGCAACGCACCATGGCGCTGCCTGACAGGACGCGTGCTTCGCCGTGCACGGTCTGGACACGCAGGGCGGGCGCGCCGGCCAGGTCGGCGGGCGAGAACACACCCGCGCCCGCCTCCAGTTTCACGACGCGCTGCCGGTCCGAGAAGGCTGGCGTGGCGGCGCTGCGGGCATCCAGCTCCATGAGGCTGCCGTCGGGCAGGACGATGCGCCGGCGTTCCCCTGTACGGGTCACGATGCCTGATGCCACGTAGCGCAAGGGCACCAGCCTGTCCGCCCCCACGCCCGCGCCACCGATGACACCCGCGAAGAGCAGCAGGCGTCCCAGCTTGCGCCGCATGGCGTTGCGTGGCCCGACCAGCGATTGGCGCAGCGGGGCGGTGGCCGACAGCAGCCCGGGCTCCAGGCCGAGCAATGCCTTGCCCAGCGCGGCTTCCAGATGCCGCCAGGCCTGCTGGTTCAGCGGCGTGGCCGCCAGCCAGCGCTCGAACGCGCGGCGGTCCGCATCGGTGGCGTCGCCACTCGACAGGCATATCTGCCAGGCGATCGCGGCTTCCCGCGCGGCAACCGCGGTGGGGCTCATGCCTCGAAGGCCTCGCAGCAGCGGCGCAAGGCCTGGGCGATGTACTTGCGTACCATCGTGGGCGATACCTTGATTCGCGCGGCGATGTCCGCGTGCGTCATGCCGTCGAGCTGGCTGTACAGGAACGCCATGCGAGCCTTGCCGGAAAGGCCGTCCAGGACGGCATCCAGGGTCTGCAGCGCCTGCAGGGTCTGGTAGCGGCTTTCGGCCGAAGGCGCGGTGGGCTCGGGCAGCAGGCGCAGCGTGTCGAGCCAGGCCTGCTCCAGCTCTCGTCTGCGCCACAGCCGCCAGGTGATCCGGCGGGCGATGGTCAGCAACATCGCGCGCGGCTCCTGCAGCTGCAGCAGCGCGGGCGCCTGCAGCAGCTGGGTGAAGGTTTCGCTGGCGATGTCCTGGGCGTCTTCGCGGTTGCGCAACCCGTCGCGCAGGCGCAGCTCCAGCCAGGGCTGGTCTGCGCGATAAATGCTGGTGAACCGGGTGTTCCTGGCGAGTTGCGGGTCCACGGCGGAAGAGGGCGTATGGATTTAAATGGGAATCGTTTTCAATTATGCCACGACGCCGGGCGCCTCACCAGGACTCCTCATCCGGCCGCTGCAAATGCGCGGCCAGGTCATCGATGCACGCATGCACGCGTATCCGCCGAAGCGCGATTGCGACGCGCACCGTCGCCCTGACAAGGAGAGGTCCGGCGTGACCCGCGGCGGCGATTACCAGTACGACAACCGTCCCGAGACGCTGACCGCCAGCCATCGCAATGGCTTCTCCAACGAATCCTCGCAGGGGCACCGTCAGATCGGTCTGCGCTGCGCCGCTGGCGCGTAGGGGATTTCGCGGGCGTGCCACGCCACGTTGATACACTGCGCCGCAACCCCTTGTGGACCCAGAGACGACGTTGACGAGCACGCCCATCATTGCGCCGAATTCTCCGTGGCAACTGCGCTACTGGAGCATCTTCATCGGCCAGGCCCTGTCGCTGATCGGGTCGGCATTGACGCAGTTCGTGCTGCTGTGGTGGATCACCGATACGACCGGCAGCGTGGGCGCGCTGGGCACGGCGGGCCTGGCCGCGCTGCTGCCGCAGGCGGTGCTGGGGCCGCTGGGCGGCACGTTCGCCGACCGCTACAGCCGTCGCCTGATCCTCGTCGTTGCGGACGTGATCAGCGCCGCGTGCATGGCCGTGCTGATCGTGCTCTTCCTGACCGACAGCGTGCAGTTGTGGCATCTGTACGTGATGATGGCCATCCGCAGCGCCATGCAGGCCTTCCAGCAGCCGGCCGCCGCGGCCAGCACCGCCATGCTGGTGCCGGGCAGCTTCCTCTCGCGCGCGGCGGGGCTGAACCAATCCCTCTTCGGCATCATGACCGTGGGCGCCGCGCCGCTGGGTGCGCTGGCCATCAGCGTCATGCCCATCGGCTGGGCCTTGAGCATCGACGTGATGACCGCGCTGCTGGGCATCCTGCCGCTATTCTTCTTCGCCATTCCACAGCCCCAGGTCGACCGCGGGCAGCGGCGCAGCCTGTGGCGCGAATTCAAGGAAGGCGTGGACACGGTCTGGCATGATCCGGCGCTGCGCCGCCTGTATGGCCTGTTGACGGCGGCTGTGTTGGTCATCATGCCCTTGTTCACGCTGCTGCCCCTGCTGGTGAAGACGCATTTCGGCGGCGGCGCGCCGCAGGTGGCGCTGGTCGAAAGCCTGGGCGGCGCAGGCATGATCGCCGGCGGGCTGGCGATGGCGGCACTGGCGCCGAGGCGTCGCGTGCGCTGGGTGCTGTGGGGCTTCGCACTGTCGTGCTTCACCCTTGCGCTGACGGCGGCCGCGCCCCGCGACATGTTCTGGCTGGCGGTGTGCTGGTGGGTGGCAAGCTCGGTGGCATATGTGATGGGCAACGCGCCCTTCATGGCGCTGCTGCAGTCGACGGTGCCGAATCAACTGCAGGGCAGGGTGCTGTCGCTGCTGACGACCTTGATGGGGTTCGCCGCGCCGGTGGGACTGGCCATCGCGACGCCGCTGGGCGATGTGCTGGGCGCGCGCTGGCTGTTCGTCGTGCTGGGCACCGTGGGTGGCCTGGTGATGCTGCTGGGGTTCCTGTCGCCGGTGCTGCGGTGTATCGATAGGGCCTCCGCGATGACGTCCGAGACCTCCTCCGTCTTGGACAGGACAGACCGCCCGGCCTAGGGCCTTTTCGCGTTGACAGCACACTAGCTGCCCACCAGCGCCAGCACCAGCGGCAGTGTCGCCACCGACAAGGCCGTGGTGACCAGCACCACGCGGCTCGTCAGCAGCGCCTCGCGCTGGTACAGCTCGGCGATCATGAACGGACCCGTCCCGGTGGGCAGCGCCGCCAGCAGCACCGCGGTGTGCGTGGCCACGGCCGGCAGGCCCAGCAACGGCCCGGCAATGACCCACGTGGCGGCGGGCTGCGCCACCAGCTTCATGCCGATCAGCATGCTGGCCGTGCGCGCCTGCGGGGCCGAGGCCTGCGGGGCGGTGCCGGCCAGGAAAAGACCCAGTGCGATCAGTGCGCAGGGAGAGGCCGCGCCGCCCAGCAGCGACAGGAAGGCGTTGACCTGCGTGGGCAGCGTCCAGCCGGACAGCAGCACCACGGCGCCTGCCACCGGGGCAACCAGCAGCGGATTGCGCGCCAGCGAGAACAGCGTCTTGCGCACGATGTCGCGTCGCCGGGCGCCGCTTTGCCTGGTGGCTTCGATCAGGGTGATGGCGATGGCGAACAGCACGCAGGCCGTCAGGATGGTGGCGACCAGCGTCGGCCCCATGCCGCTTTCGCCGATGAGCGCCAGCACCAGCGGGAAGCCGACGAAACCCGTGTTCGCATAGCTGGCGTTCAGCCCGTCGATGGCCGCGTCGGCCAGCCTGGCGCCCTGGTGGATACGCAACCATAGCGTCAGGCAGAAGACCAGCGCGCACCCCAGCGCGAAAGCCAGGATGAAGCGCGGCTGCCAGACCTGTTCCAGGCTGGCATTGGCCATGATGTCGAAAAGCAGGGCGGGCAGGGCCAGGTAGACCACCAGGCGGTTGACCTCGCGCGTGGCGGCGGGGCCGAGCGCGCCGCTGCGGCGCGCGATCCAGCCGGTGAGAATCAGGGCGAATACCGGCAGGACGACAAGCAGATTGGCAAGCATTTGCAGCAGGATGACGAAAACGGGGGCGCGGAAAACGAAGGCGCAACGCTAGCATTCCCGCATCGATGCCATCCAATGCTATTTTGGATGCGATCGATACTTCAGGGGCATTGAATGGACAGCCGCCAGATGGGCTATTTCGTTGCGCTGGCCGAAACGCTGCATTTCGGACGCGCCGCGGCGCGCGTGAACATGAGCCAGCCCCCTTTCAGCCGGCAGATCGCGGCGCTGGAACGTGAACTGGGCGCAACACTGGTGGCGCGCAATTCGCGCAACGTGGCGCTGACGCCGGCGGGGCAACGTTTCCTGGCGGATGCGCGGGCGGTGCTGGCGAAATTCGATGCCGCCTGCCGCGATGCCCGGTTGGTGGCCGAGGGCAAGACCGGCGAGCTGCGGCTGGGGTTCATGATGCACGCGGCGCAGGGTGTGGTGCCGAAGCTGGTGCGGCGGTATGTGGCGCTACGGCCTGACGTGCGGCTGGTGCTGGAGGAAAATACGCCGGCCGACATCGACGGGATGCTGCGCGAGGGCAAGCTGGATGCCGCCATCACTTTCGACGCGCCCCTGCCGCCCGGGCTGACAGCTTTGCCCCTGCTGCGGGACCGGCTGCGGCTCATCGTGCCGTCCGGACATGCCCTGGCGGGGCGCAAGCGCGTCGGGCCGAAGGATCTGGCGGGAGAGGACCTGATCGCCGCGCCGGCGGCGGCGGTGCCGACGCTGCGCGCGGCGATCCTGGCGTATTGCCAGTCGGGTGGGGTCCCGCCACGCATCATCCTGGAGCCACGTTTGCAGCACACCATCATCCGCCTGGTGGCGGAAGGCTTGGGCATCGCGCTGGTGCCTGCGTCCTTGTGCAGTGAGCTGGCGCCGGGCGTGACGTCACTGCCGTTGCAGGGCGCGCCGGAACTGCTGGTGGTGCTGGCCGTGCAGGCGGCGTCGGGCAATCCGGCGGTGGCGCCGCTGGTGGCGCTGGTCAAGGGGCAAGGCGGCTGAGCGCGCGCGGCCTGGCCTGTGGTACAAGCACGCACCACGCGCCGGGCATCCGTCCGGCCGCGTTTCCCGGATCCGCCATGAAAAAGACCGACCTCGAAAAGAACAAAGCCCTGAAGATCGTGGGCAGGATGAACGCCGCCGTGCCGCCCGGCCGCGTGCCGGGCGCCGCCGCCGCGCCCGACCGCCGCGAGCAGCGCAAGCTGGACCAGGCCGCTGGGCTGGTTTCCTTCCCGGTGAAGCTGCGCCAGCCCCTGATCGACGCGCTGCGCGCGCGCGCCGACGCGGACGGCGTGCCCGTCAACGAGCTGGTCAACACGCTGCTGGCCGACGCGTTGAAGGCCTGACCCCCATGCAGATATGGGTGGACGCGGACGCCTGTCCCGTCGTCATCAAGGAAATCCTGTTCCGCGCGGCGCAGCGCTGGGAGCGCCACGTGACGCTGGTCTCCAACCAGATGCTGCGCACGCCGCCCTCGCCCTGGCTGCGCGCGATACAGGTGCCGCGCGGCTTCGACGTGGCCGACAGCTACATCGTCGAACACGTCCAGGCCGGCGACCTGGTCATCACCAACGACATTCCGCTGGCGTCCGAAGTGCTGCACAAGCAGGCCATGGTGATCAACCCGCGCGGCGAGCGCTACACGCTGGACACCATTCGTGAACGCCTGGCAATGCGCGACATGATGGAAGAGCTACGCAGCGTGGGCGTGGAAACCGGCGGACCCTCGGCCTTCAGCCAGGCCGACCGGCGGGCGTTCGGCAATGCGCTGGATGGGGTGTTGCAGAAGGCGGCGCGGCCTGGCGCGTAATGCTGCCGGACAAGCAGCGCCGGTCCGCTGCTCAGCCCAGAAAGTCCCTGGCCTGGGCCAATACAAGGTCAGGCACTTCCTCCGCCAGGTAATGCGCCGCGGGCAATGCCTCGCCCGACACATCGTCCGCGATCGCGCGCCACAACGCCAGCACGTCGAAGTTCGCGCCCACCGCGCCGCGCGCGCCCCACAGCACGCGCAGCGGCTGCGTCAGCCGCTCACCGGCCACGCGGCCGGCCCTGTCGTGGTCCAGGTCGATGAAGGCCGAGGCGCGGTAGTCCTCGCACACACCCGTGGCCCAGCCGGGCAGTTGCGCGCACCGTTGATACTCGGCCAGCGCTTCAGGCGAGAAATGAGCCAGGCCGCCCGGCCGCCCGCCCATGATGCTGCGCACATAGAACCCGCCGTCGCGCTCGATCAGCGTCTCGGGCAACGGCGCGGGCTGGATCAGCCAGAACCAGTGGTAATAGGCGCGCGCGAAGGCCTGCGTGGTGCCTTCATACATGTCCAGCGTGGGCGCAATGTCCAGCAGCATCAGCCGCGTGACCTGGCCGGCATGGTCCAGCGCCAGCCTGTGGGCGACGCGCGCGCCGCGGTCGTGGGCCAGCACGGCGAACCGGGCGTGCCCCAGCCCCTGCATCAGCGCGGCCATGTCCTGCGCCATGACGCGCTTGGCATAGTGCGCGTGGTCGGGCGTGGCGGGCGGCTTGTCGCTGTCGCCATAGCCCCGCAGGTCAACGGCGACGCAAGTGTGGCGCCTGGCCAGTTCCGGCCAGACACGGTGCCACATGACGTGGGTCTGCGGGTGGCCGTGCAGCAGCAGCAAAGGCGGGCCGTCGCCCGCGATGCGCGCGGCCAGCGTGATGCCGTTGGCCGTGATGCGTTGCACGGGCAGGTCGAACAGGGCATGGCTCATGCGGAGAGCTCCTCGGCGTCCAGGCGTTGCCGGGCGCGCAGCACGATGTCGCGGGTCCAGGGCTGGCGTTGCCAGTGCGCGGCCTCGAAGCGATCGATGTCCTGCTGCTGCGCCAGGGTCGCGCCGACCATGTCCTGCCCGTCGGCGAACATGCGGCGGTGGCGTTCGCCGAGTGTAAAGCCGGCCCGCCAATCGCCGGCCGTGACCGTGCCCGCGAAGAGGTCGATCTCCACGCGATTCGTGGCGGGTGTTGCCACGCGTGCGATCAGGGACTCGACCTCGGCCGGCGCCAGCGTGACCAGCAGCAGGCCGTTGTTCAGCGCGTTGAAATAGAAGATCTCGCCGAAGCTGGGCGCGATGATGGCGCGGATGCCGAACTGCTGCAGGCCCCACACGGCGTGTTCGCGGCTGGAACCGCAGCCGAAGTTGGGGCCGGCCACCAGCACACCCGCGCCCTGGTAGGCGTCCTGGTTCAGGACGAAGTCCGGGCGCGGCGCGCTTTGCGCGTCGAAGCGCAGGTCGTACAGCAGGCCGCGATCCAGGCCGGCCTTGTCGATGATGCGCAGGAATTGCTTGGGCATGATCTGGTCGGTGTCCAGGTTGCTGAATGGCAGCGGGGCGGCAATGGCGGCGATGCTGGCGTTGCTCATGACTGTGAGTCCTTCTGGCGGATATCGACGATGCGGCCGGCCAGCGCGGCCGCGGCGGCCATGGCGGGACTCATCAGGTGCGTGCGGCCGCCGCGTCCCTGGCGGCCTTCGAAATTGCGGTTGGTGGTGGAGGCGCAGCGTTCGCCGTCGCGCAGCACGTCGTCGTTCATGGCCAGGCACATCGAACAGCCGGGCTGGCGCCATTCGAAGCCCGCCTCGATCAGCAGGGCCGCGATGCCTTCTGCTTCGGCCTGCCGGCGCACGGCGCCGGAGCCGGGCACGACCATGGCGCGCACGGTCGGCGACACTTTCCGGCCACGCACGACCTCCGCCACGCTGCGCAGGTCCTCGATGCGCGCATTGGTGCACGAGCCGATGAAGACGCGTTCCACGGGCACGCCGGCGATGGGCGTGCCGGGCGGCAGGCCGATGTAGTCGACGGCCTTCTGCAGCGCCAGCCGCGCCAGCGCGTCGGGTTCGCTGGCGGGATCGGGCACGCGGCCGTCCACGGGCAGCGCCTGGTCGGGGCTGGTGCCCCAGGTGACATAGGGCGCCAAGGTGGCGGCGTCGAAGACGTGCTCGATGTCGAAGACGGCGTCCGTGTCGCTGTGCAGCGTGCGCCAGTAGGCACAGGCCGCGTCGGTCACGAGATCCGGCGCCCGCTGGCGCACGTAGGCCAGCGTGGTGGCGTCGGGGGCGATCAGCGCGGCGCGCGCGCCGGCTTCCACCGTCATGTTGCACAGGGTCATGCGGGCCTCGGCGCTCAGGGCGTCGATGGCGCTGCCGGCATATTCCACGGCGTGTCCACGCGCGCCTTGCGCGCCAAGGCGATGAACCACATGGATGACGAGATCCTTCGCCGTCACGCCCTCGGGCAGTCGCCCGTCGACGCGCACCCGCAGGTTGCGGGCCACCCGATAGACCAGCGCCTGCGTGGCCAGCACGTGCTCCACCTCGGACGTGCCGATGCCGAAGCCCAAGGCGCCCAGCGCGCCATAGGTGGTGGTGTGGCTGTCGCCGCAGAGCACCACCATGCCGGGCAGGATCATGCCGAACTCGGGCGCCACCACGTGCTCGATGCCTTGCAGCGGGCTGTTGGTGTCGAAGAGCGTGATGCCGTGCCTGTCGCAATTCACGCCCAGGTTATCGGCCTGCCTGGCCGACAGGTCGTCGTGGATCACGCGCACCGGCACCGGGACCGGATGCGTGGGAATCACGTGGTCCACCACGGCCAGCTGCTGGCCGGGCCTGCGCACGGATGCGCCACGTGCGGCCAGGCCGCTGAAGGCCTGCGGGCTGGTGTACTCGTTCATGATGTGCAGGTCCGCATAGAGCAGCACGTGCTCGGCGTCCAGGCGGCTGACCGTGTGGCTCGCCACCAGCTTGTCGTAGAGCGTCATCCCGGGCATGGGATTTCCTTTTTTCAACAGAGAGGCGCCGGTCCCCTGCGGCCCGGCGCGGGAAGGGATCAGGGCGTGGCCACGATGCCGGCCTTTTCGATGATGCCGGCCCAGCGGACGACCTCCTCGTTGACCAGGGCGTCGGTGTCGGCCGGCGACTTGATCAGCGGTTCGAAGCCTTCGCGCTGCATGCGTTGCGACACGGCTTGCGTGCGCAGCGCCTCGGCCAGCTTGCCGTTCAAGGCATCGATCACGGACTGCGGCGTGCCGGCGGGCGCGCTCACCACGAACCAGGTGTTGAATTCGTAGCCGGGCAAGCCCGATTCGGCGATGGTGGGCACGTCAGGCAGCAACGGCGAGCGGGTCGTGCCGGTGACGCCCAGCGCCTTCAGCTTGCCGCCGTCCACCTGGGGCTTGGCCGCCGACAGCACGGGAAAGCTCATCTGCACCTGGCCGCTGATGGTGTCGAGCATGGCCGGGCCGCCGCCGCGATAGGGCACGTGCAGGATCTGCGTGTTCGATACCGACTTGAAGAGTTCCGCCGCCATGTGGAAGGTGCTGCCGGTGCCCGCCGAACCGAAGCTCAGCGCGTTGGCGGGTTGCGCGCGCACATGGTCGAGCAGCGCCTGTACGTTGTCGACGGGCAGGCTGGATGTCACGGTCAGCACGTGCTGCGAGGTGGCCACGGCCCCCACCGCGCGCAGGTCCTTCTGCGTGTCGAAGCTCATGTCCTTGAAGAGCGACGGGTTGATCGCCAGGGACATGGTGTTGATGGCCAGCGTGTAGCCGTCGGGCCGCGCGCGCGCCACCGAGGCCATGCCGATGTTGCCGGAGGCGCCGGCGCGGTTTTCCACCACGATGCTCTGGCCCAGGGTCTTGCCCCAGGCGTCGGCGATCAGGCGCGCGGCGATGTCCACGCTGCCGCCGGGCGCGAAGGGCACGACGAGCGTGATGGGGCGTTGGGGGAAATCCTGGGCGGCGCTGGCCAGGGCCGGGGCCAGCGCGGCACAGGCCAGCGTGGCGGACAGCGCAAGACGGGTCAGGCGTCGGGTCGGGTTCATGGTGGGTCTCCTCGTTGTTGGAGTCCTGGCGGGTGCCGGCTCCTTGTTTGTCCAACGAGTGTATGGCCCAAGTTGCTTCTTATAATTAAGTTAAAAATACACTGTTGGTAAATTGAATTTAATAATTGGCGGCAGGAGCGCCCATGGACGGACTCTCCGATCTGGCTTTCTTCGCGCTGGTCGTGCGCCACGGCAACCTGTCGGCCGCCGCGCGCGAACTCGGACTGACGCCGCCCGCCGTCAGTACGCGCCTGGCCAACCTGGAGCGCAGGCTGGGCGTGCGCCTGCTGAACCGCAGCACGCGACGTATCAGCGTGACGCAGGAGGGCGAGGTCTATCTGGCGGGCGGGCGGCTCATCCTGGCTGAACTGGATGCCCTGGAGCGCAGCGTCACCAGCGCCCGCGCGCGGCCCCAGGGCTTGCTGCGCGTGAACGCCACCTTCGGTTTCGGCCGCGTGCACATCGTGCCGGCGGTGTCGGACTTCGTGCGGCAGTACCCCGACGTGGACGTGCAGCTGCAGCTGACCGACAGGCCGATGAACCTGATCGAGTCAGGCCTGGACGTGGGCGTGCGGGTGGGAGATCTGCCCGATGCGCGCCTGACCGGCCGCCGCATTGCCTCGAACCGGCGCAGGCTGTGCGCCGCGCCGCGTTACCTGGCCACGCACGGCGAACCCGCCACGCCGCGCGATCTGCTGGGACATCGTTGCATCGTGGTGCGGGAAAACGAGCTGGCCTATGGCACCTGGCAACTGCAATCGGGCCAGCGCCATGAAACCATCAAGGTGCGCGGGCCGCTCAGCGCAAACGATGGACAGGCTGCCACGCAATGGGCGTTGGACGGGCACGGCATCGTGTTGCGCTCGGATTGGGAAACGGCTGAACTGGTTCGCGCGGGGCGGCTGGCCGTGGTGCTGCCGGAGTGGCATCCGCCCGCGGCGGACGTCCATGTGCTGTACCCGGAGCGCCTGAACCTGCCGGCCAAGACCGTGGCCTTCGTGGAGTTCCTGGCCCAGCGGTTTGCCAGGCATCTGCGCGCGCCGGGGGACGAGGGCGTGGCGTGGTAGACGCTGGCGCCGCCGTCTTTCAACGGGCCTTTGCGCCCCGCGTGCTCTTGCGGGCGCCCGCCATGGCCGGATTCCTCGGCGCCACGCTGCTTTCCACCAATTCCTCCATCCACGACAACGTTTCGGCGTAAGCCAGGAACTGCCGCAGATAGTCCGGCGACTGCGCGCGCATCAGCGACAGCGAACGGTGGATGAGATGGCTGGAGTTCAGCGGCCCGGCATTGTCGGGCACCTGTTCTTCCGATTGGCGCAGCTGCTGGTCGGCGCCCAGGCTGGCCCAGAGCTCGCGCAACTCATCCAGCAGCGGCAGCTCGGGGTAGGCCGCCTGGAAAGGGCTGCCCTCGCGTTGGCGAACGATGTCGTCGCACAGCAGGCCCAGGGGGCCGCGTTCGCGGGACACGTCTGGCGCCGTCATGGCGCGGGCGCCTCGGTGGCGGCGGGGCGGGGCAGCGGGGCGATCTCCACGCGGCGGTTGCGCGCGCGGCCGGCCTCGTCGTCGTTCGACGCCACGGGTTGCTCCGAACCGAAAGCCGCGGCGAACACCGAGCTGGCGGGCAGGCCTTCATCGATGAGGGCGCGCGTGACCGTCAGCGCACGCTGCGCGGACAGTTCCCAGTTGTCCGCGAAGCGGCGGTTGTTGCCGTGCACGGGCCGGTCATCGGTGAAGCCGCTGACCATCAGGATTTCGTCGCGGCTGCGCAGGTATTCGCCCAGCGGCGCGGCCAGGCTTTTCAGCACGTCCAGGCCTTCGGCCTGCAACTGGTCGGAATTCAACGCGAACAGGACGTTGCCGCTGATGCCGATGCGCCCGTCCACCAGCGTCACGCGGCCCGCCAGCAGGGGGCCGGCCAGCGCTTCTTCCAGGGTCTGGCGGCGCTGGGTCTCGGCTTCACGTTGCGCCACTTCTTCCTGCAACCGGGCCGAGAGTTCCAGCTGGAAGCCGATCACGCCCACCAGGATGAGCACGAAGGCGCCCAGCAGCACCGACATCAGGTCGCCGAAGACGGCCCAGGCGGGGGCGCCGGGCTCCACGCCCGCGTCGAGATCGTCTCTCATGCCGCCTCGGCGCCGTCCGGATTCCTGCTTTCAGCGGCGCGCTTGAGCTCGGTGATGATCTGCTTCTGCGACAGCAGGCTCAGGTCCACGACCTCGCGGGCCTGCGCCACGTAATAGGCAAGCTGCTCGTCGCTGCGTGCCAGCGACTTGTCCAGCGCGGCTTCGACGCGCGCCAGGTGGGCCACCAGCTTTTCGTTGGCCGAGTCGAAGGCCTGGACCGAGGCGCCGAAGGCGTCGCCCAGGCTGCTGACCTGCGTGGCGCTGCCGGCCACCTGGTCGGCGGCTTCGGACAGCTTGCCGGTTTCCGACTGCACGGCCTGCGACAGCTTGTCGGTCTCGGACAGCACGGTGTCACGGAACTGGCTGCCCACGCGTTCCATGAGGTCGGACGAGGTGCTGATGAGCGCGTCGATGGCGCCGCGTTGCTCGGTGCAGGCCTGGTTCACCGCGTCGTGCAGGGTGCGCAGGCTTTCCATCAGGCGCGCGCGCTCGTCCAGCATGGCGTTGTCGCGGGCCATGCTGTCCGACAGGCGGTCGCGCAGTTCGGCGATGACGTCCGCCGCGGCCTTGGGCGCCTCGGCCGCGGCCTGCATCAGGCGGGCGATCTCGGCCAGCGTGGTGGTGGCGTGTTCGCGCGCGCGCTCGGCAATGTCATCGGCGCTGCGCGACAGCGACGCGCTGACCTCGCGCTGTTGCGCGGCGGCGTGTTCACCGGCTTGCTGCCAGGTGTCGCGCAGCGACGCGGCGATGGTGCGCAGCTCGCCGGTCCATGCGGCCAGGCGTTCTTCGTCGCGCGCGGCCAGTGTGTCCTGCAGGGTCTGGCGGGCGGCCTCCGCCGCGCGCACGGTGTCGGCGGACTGCTGCGCCAATTGGGCGGCGGCCGCATCCAGCATGGCCTGGTTCTGCTCGGCCAGCTTGCCGTTGGCGCTTTCGTGGCGAGCCAGGGCCTCGGTCCAGGCTTGCGAGAGCTGCGTCGTGACCTCGGTCATGCGCGTGTCCATGCCGGTCAGCAGGGCGCCGACGCTCTTCTCCAGCGTGCCAGCCGAGCGTTCCAGCGCATAGCGCTGCGTGTGCATCAGCGTGTCGCTGGCCTGCTGGTGATCGGCCAATGCCTGACGCCAGGTCTCGGTGACGGCCTGGGTGGTGGCTTCGAGCTGCACCGAGGCGATCTCGGCCACGGCAGCCAGCTTTTCCGCTGTGGAATCGGTGCCGGCATCCAGGCTGGCACGGATGCCGGCGGTGCTGGTTTCCAGGTTACGGGTGATGGCGCCGGTGCTGGTTTCGAGATTCGCGGCGATGGCGCGCGTGGTGTTGTCCAGGCTCGTGGCGATTGCGCGGGTGTTCTGGTCCAGGCTGTCCGAGATCGAGGCGGTGCTGGCAGCCAGGTTGTCCGCGATGGCGCGGGTGCTGGTATCCAGGCGCGTGGCGATGTCGGTGCTGGTGCCGCTCAGGTTGCCGGCGATGGCGGTGGTGGCGCTTTCCAGGCGCGTGGCGATGGATGCCGTGGTGTCCTTCAGGTTCGTGGCGATGCTGGCGGTGCTGCCTTCCAGGTTCGCGGCGATGGCCTGGGTGCTTTGCGCCAGTTGCTGGGCAATGGCGCCGGTGGCGGTGTCCAGGCGGGTGGCGAGGGTGTCGGTGGTCGTGCCCAGGCGCGTGGCGATGGCGTCCACCTGCTGTTGCAGCGTCTGCGACACCGAGGCCTGCCAGGTGGCGGTTTCGCGGGTCAGGCCCGCCAGCGTGGCCTCGGCGGCGGGCTGGATGGCGGCGCCGGCGGCGCGCGCGCTTTCCGCCGCGCTGTCCTTCAGGGCCTGGCCCAGCGTGTCGGCCAGGCGGGTGTACAGCGTCTCGGTCTTGCCGTGGAAGGCGTCCTGGCTGGTGGACAGGCGCTGGCCCAGGTCCTGGTGCTGTTGCTGCAGCGCGGCGGTCAGGCCGCGCAACTGCTCGACCAGCGCGGGCAGGATGTCGGCCTGGCGCTGGGACAGCGCCAGGGCTTCGTCGCGCCGGTGCGCGGCGGTAAAGGGACGCAGCGTGGTGCTCACGCTGGCGTCCAGGCTGCGGGACACCTCGGCGCGTTCGCGACGGGCGAGGGCGGCCAGCAGACCCAGCATGGCCGAGGTGGCGACGCCCGCGACCGAGGTGCCGAAGGCAAAGCCCAGCCCCTTGATGGGCGTGGCCAGCGAGGCGCGGATGGCCTGCAGGTCGGCGGCGCTTTCCAGCGCGGCGCCGGTGCCGCGCAGCGTGGCGACCATGCCGAGGAAGGTGCCGAGCATGCCCAGCAGCACCAGCAGGCCGACCAGATAGGGCGTGAGCGCCGGGCCGGGCAGGCCCACGCGTTCGCCGTCCACGCGCAGGCGCGTGGCGGGGCGCAGGCTGGCGGGCAGCGCGTCCAGCCAGTCATTCAAGCTGGCGGGCGGCGCGGTCAGGCCGGCCAGCGCCTGCGAAAGGGCGCTGGTGTGGCGCTGGTACTGCAGCAATTCCAGCGAGCCTGCCAGGTAGCAGACGCCGATCAGCACGGTGACGGCCAGCGCAAGCGGGTTGCTGCCTACGTAACCGGCGGCGATCCAGCCCACGACGGCAAGGCCCGCCAGGAAAACGGCACATCGGAAAAGCGTTCGGGTCATGGGGTCTGTCTTGTCTATGTTGTTGTCAGCTGCCGCGCAACGCGGCCAGCAGTCCTTCCACGGGCTGCAGGCGGACGTCGAGCTCGGCACGCAGCACGCCGCGCATGTCCTGGCGGAACACGTCCAGCCAGGGGCCGGCTGCGATCGGCGCACTGTCGTCCTCGCCATCGGTCCGCGCCGCGATATCGTCGTCGCGCAACTGGCGGAAGCGCCGTTCCAGCACGGTGGGAATCTTGCCGAACAGCACGCGTTCGCGCGGGCTCAGGGTGCGTTCCATCAGCGCATCGACGACGGCCAGCCGGGTCATCTCTCCGGCACGGGCGGCCAGCATGGCGCGCAGGCGGACGCGCAGCGGCGAGATCGCCGTGTCCATCGTCTTCTGCAGGAAGACGTAGTGCTGGCGATAGGCCACGTAGTCGAGCGCGGGGGCGGGCGCCGGGGCGCCCGGCCTGCCCCTGAACGGACTGTCGTCATCGATGGCGCCGGCAAGCGTGGCGCGCAAGCGTTGCACCTCCAGGCCTTGCTCGTCATCGAAGACGGGCGCGCCGGGAGGGACGGGTGGCGGTTCGCCGTTGTGCGCGGCTGACAGCGTGATGGCGTCGGACCAGCCCAGCCACTGGCTCAGTCGGTCTGGAAGCGCCTGTTTGCTTTCAGTTGCGTCGATGTCCGCCAGGCGAGCCAGCAGGCGAACCAGTGCGGGGCCGCTGAAGCGCGCGCGTCGGGAGGCTTCTGCCATACAGCGGGAATCAAAAAGCCTGAAGTTTACACGCGGGGGCGTTGTGCATGACCGTCAGGTTGGAAATGGGGACAACCTAAAGATTTTGTGCTGCGCGGGGCTTTACTTCATAATTGATAAGAATTCTCATTATTTTCTTCCCCAGTCCTTTCCCGCTCCCCATTCAATGACCGACCTATCCGCGCGCCAGACGGTGGAGGCGCTGTATCTCGCCCATCACGGCTGGCTCAGGGGATGGTTCCGCCGGCGCCTTGGGGACGCATTCGCGTCCGCCGATCTGGCGCACGACACCTTCCTGCGCCTGATGACCTCGCGGCGCGTGCATGCCCTGCGGGACGAGCCGCGCGCGCTGATCACGCATATCGCCAAGGGATTGCTCGTCGATCACTGGCGTCGCCGTGACGTCGAGCAGGCCTACCTGGACGCGCTGGCGCGGGTGCCGGAGGCGGTGGCGCCGTCGCCCGAGGCGGGGGTGCTGATCGTCGAGGCCCTGCTGCGCGTGGATGCGCTGCTGGACAGCCTGCCCGCCTTCACGCGTGACGTCTTCCTGATGGCGCAACTGGACGGCATGACGCTGCGGGAGATCGCGGAACGGACGGGCAAGCCCGCCATCACGGTGCGCCGCCATATCCACCGCGCACTGATGGCCTGCATGCTGGCGGCGGAATGAGCACCCTCGTGACGGATGACGGGGCGGCGCTGCCGGTAGACCCGGCATTGCTGGAGGAAGCCGCGGAGTGGGTGTTGCGCCTGCGTTATGAGCGCCCCGGCGCGGCTGACCACCAGGCCTTCGAGGCCTGGCTGGGACAGGGCGAGGCCCAGGCGCGTGCCTGGGCGCGGGCGGAAAAGGTGCTGGGCGCATTCGACGCATTGCCCGCGGGCATCGGCCCCCAAGCCGTGCGCCTGGCGCAGCGTCGGGGCGCCAGGCGCACGGCAAACCGCCGCGCGGTCCTGCGCGCCGGCGCGGGCCTGGTGCTGGCCGCACCGGTGGCCTGGTTGGCGTGGCGCGAACAGCCCTGGCAGGTATGGACGGCCGACCTATCCACCGGCACGGGAGAGCGCCGGTCGCTGACCCTGGATGACGGCACGCAACTCGTGCTGAACACCGCCAGCGCGGTGAGCGTGAGATTTACCCCCACGGAGCGGCGGCTGGTGCTGCATGCCGGGGAAGTCTTCGTCGAGACGGGTCACGCCGACCCGGCGGGCCGTCCCTTGCGGGTGGAAACGCCGTGGGGTGAGGTCGAGCCGCAAGGCACCCGCTTCACGGTGCGTCGCCTGGCGCCGGGCGTGCAAGTGGCGGTGTTTCAGCATGCCGTGCTGTGGCGACCCGTCACGGGGGATGCCATCCGCTTGGGCGCGGGCGAGCAGGCGCGCTTCCTGCCGGGGGCCGAGCCCGTCCAGTCCGTCGTGGACGCGTCTGCGCTGCTGTGGCGCCAGGGCATGCTGGTGGCGCGCAACATGCGCCTGGCGGACCTGTTGGCCGAGCTGGGCCGCTACCGTCCCGGCGTGCTGCGCTGTGATCCGGCGGTGGCCGACCTGCCCGTGTCCGGCGCCTTGTCCCTGGCCGACACCGACGCGGCGCTGGACACGCTGCAAGGCCAATTGCCCTTGCGGGTGAGGCGTTTCAGCCGCTACTGGGTATCGGTCGGCCCGGCCTGAAATAACTTCGCCAGACAGTGATCACTTTTTCCTTCTCGTCCGGAGAGAGAGAGGAAGGCGCGTTGCCCGGCAATGCGCATCCCTCCACTTTCCCGACCTAAGGACGTTCCCTTCATGGCTCGCCAACGCGCGCTCGCCGCCAGCGCTTCCCACCCGGCTGCTTCTTCCGTCAATTCCCGCCGTGTCCCCGGCCTGCGCATGCTGGCGCTGTGTGCCGCCTTGGGCGCCGCGTTGCCTGGCGCCGCCTGGTCGCAGACGTCGCCGGCCCCGGCGCAGCAGATCGCGGCGGGTGCGCTGGGCGACGTCCTGGCACAGTTCGCGGCCGGCGCGGGCGTGCAACTGGTTTTCGATCCGACCCTGCTGGCAGGCCGCCAAAGCGCCGGCCTGCGTGGCGACCATGGCGTACAGGAGGGATTCGACCGCCTGTTGCGCGGCAGCGGCTACCGCGCCGTGCCGCGCGGGCCCGGTCGTTATGGGCTGGAGCCGGTGCCGGCCTCGTCGGCGTCGGCGTTGGCGCCGGTCACGGTGCTGGGCGTGGCGCCCATCGCCACCAGCGAAGGCTCGGGCAGCTATGCCAGCCGCGCGGTCACGATCGGCAAGGGCGGCCAGACCCTGCGTGAGATTCCGCAGTCGGTATCGGTGGTGACGCGCAAGCAGATGGACGACCAGAACCTGAACAGCCTGTCCGATGCCATGCGCAACGTCACCGGCATCACGGTCGAGACGCTGAGCACGGGCATGAACATGTCCGGCTTCATTTCGCGCGGCTACTCGCTGGACGCCATCCAGGTCGATGGCCTGTCGGCGCCCGCGGGCAGCGGCAACCTGTCCACGGGGTTCGACCTGGCCATCTATGACCGCATCGAAGTGCTGCGCGGACCCGCGGGCTTGTACCAGGGCAGCGGCGAGCCCGGCGGCAGCGTGAACCTGGTGCGCAAGCGTCCGCTGGAAACCTTCGGCTTCGAGGCGCAGGCCAGCGTGGGCACCTGGGATTATTACCGCGCCGTGGCGGATCTCAGCACGCCCTTCGACGAGGCGGGCAAGGTGCGTGGGCGTTTCATCGCGGCCTATGAGGACCGCGGTTCATTCGTCGACCGCGTCGATTCGCGCCGGCCGACGCTGTACGGCATCATCGAGGCCGATCTGGGCGTGGACACGACCGTGGCCGCGGGCATCACGCACCAACAGGCGCGCGGCCGGCCGGCCTTCGGCTTGCCTGCCTATGCCAATGGCGACCTGCTGGACGTGAAGCGCAGCACCAATGTCAGCGCGGACTGGACGCGGCTGGAAGAGGACACCACCGAGCTCTTCGCCGATCTGGAACACCGGCTGGCGCAGGGCGGCCGCATCAAGGCCAGCGTGTTCCATCGCGACACGGACACGCCCGCGCGGATCTTCACGTGG
The DNA here is from genome assembly GCF_900089455.2 of Orrella dioscoreae. Taxonomy (NCBI): domain Bacteria; kingdom Pseudomonadati; phylum Pseudomonadota; class Betaproteobacteria; order Burkholderiales; family Alcaligenaceae; genus Orrella; species Orrella dioscoreae. Next base: position 3,827,666 of record NZ_LT907988.1, on the reverse strand, counting down.
CCGAACGCGCCGGTCAATCCGGCCAATGGCGACACGAACATCATCGCGTGGTCCTATCGCAACCACTGGCAGACCACCGGCGCCGACCTGAACCTGAACCAGCCCTTCACGCTGTTCGGCCGTGAGCATTCCCTGCTGGTCGGCGCGGACTATACCTATACGCTGAAGAACTTCAGCTACGGCGGCGGCAGCGTGTTCCCGACGAACATCCACGCGCCGGTGCGCAACCCTGCCGAGCCGGAGATGGACCGCGTGAACGGCAACGAAGGGCGTGTCAGCCAGGTGGGGCTGTACTCGCGCGCCAACATCGCCGTGACCGACTGGCTGAAGGTGATCGGCGGCGCGCGACTGACGTGGTGGAAGAACGACGCGCGCAACAACAATATGTACTTCGGCGAGTTCAACCAATCCGTCGACCGGATCAAGGGCCGCCCGGCGCCCTATGCGGGCATCGTCGCCGACCTGACCCCGACGGTCTCCGCCTATGTCAGCTACACCAGCATCTTCCAGCCGCAGACCAGCACCGACGCGCAGGGCAATACGCTGAAGCCGCGCCAGGGACGGCAGTGGGAGACCGGCCTGAAGGGCGCGTTCCTGGATGGCCGCCTGAACGCCCACGCGGCGGTGTTCCAGATCGTGGACCGCAACCGCGCCATGGCAGATCCCGACAATCCCATGTTCTCGATTGCGGCGGGCCGGGTGCGCAGCCAGGGCTTCGAGACGGAGATCAGCGGGTCGCCGATGCCGGGCTGGGATGTGACGGCGGGCTACGCCTATACCCAGACCAAATACCTGGAGGCGCCGGTCACGCAGAAGGGCCTGGCCTTCAACACGCTGACGCCGCGCCACGCCATGCACCTGTGGACGCGCTACGCCTTCCAGGATGAGGCGCTGCAAGGTTTCAGCGTGGGCGGCGGGGTGCGCTACCACAGCGGCTTCCATCACCAGGCGGGCAACGTGCGCTGGGAGCAGGGCAGCGTCACCCTGGTGACGGCGCAACTGGGCTATGCCTTCGACAGGCATCTGGACGGCACGCTGACGGTGGAGAACCTGTTCGACCGGAAGTACTACGAGAAGCTGGGCGGCGCGACGCGCCAGAACTATTACGGCCAGCCGCGCAGCGTGATGCTGAATCTGCGTTACCGCTACTGATCGCGGACGGCGTGCCGCCGCCGGCCCGCGCCTGCAGGATTGGCCGCAAGGGTGATGCCAGTATTCATTTTGCGCGGCCCAAGCGCTTATTTATTTCCAAACATTATTTCAGAAGGCTTTTGTTTAAAGCGGGTCCTTGCGAAAAAAACCATCGCTGGTATCTTTTGCTGGCGCGCTGGTGTTGCCTGCCACACGTTTTCATATCCGGATGAGTTTTTCGTAGTGCCGATTTTCTGTGCCTCCAACAAAGGAATCGTCATGCAAAATACCCAGACATCCATCTCCTCCTCCCCCTATGGTCACGGCGGCCTGGAGTCCTCCCGATCCGCCGTGTCGTGGGGGGCAGTCGTCGCCGGGGCGGTCATTGCCGCCGCGGTATCGGCATTGCTCCTGACCGGCGGCTCCGGTTTCGGATTCCTCTCGGTTTCGCCGTGGCGTGACGAAGGCGCATCGGGCACCACGCTGGCGGTCGGGTCGATTGCATGGCTGTTCGCGACGCAGGTCATCGCCTATGGCATTGCAGGTTATGTGACGGGCCGCCTGCGCACGAAATGGACGGATGTCAATAATGACGAAGCCTATTTCCGGGATACCGCGCACGGGTTTCTCGTCTGGGCGCTGAGCGCCCTGGTGGGTTTGATCCTGGTCGGTTCGGCACTCTCGTCCGCCGTCTCGGGCGCCGCCAAGGTGGGCGGGGCGGTGGCCGGCGCGGGCGCCAGCGCGCTCACGGCGGCGGCGGGGCAAGCCGCGCAAGGGGAAGGCGAGGGTCTTTCGCTGGACTACTTCACGGATGCGTTGTTCCGCGCCGACGATCCCGCCGCCACGGGCGCGCCGGGCGACACTCGCCAGGAGGCGTCGCGCATCCTGGGACGCAGCCTGTCCACCGGCCAGCTCTCCGAGGCGGATCGCGCGTACCTGGTGAAGTTGATCGCCCGGGAAGCGGGCGTGGACGAGGCCAGCGCGCAGCAACGCCTGAAGCAGGTCGAGGACCAGGCCAGGCAGGTGGCCCAGGAGGCCGAACAGAAGGCCCGCGAGGCCGCCGATACCGCGCGCAAGGCCGCGGCGGCGTTTTCCTTCTGGGCGTTCGTGTCGATGCTGGTCGGCGCCTTCGTGGCAAGTTTCTTTGCCACGCTGGGAGGCCGGGCACGGGACCGCTGAGCGTGCCGGCTGCCTGGCCTACCGGTACTGGCCTGAGGGGCCGCCGGGGGGCCTGGCATGCCGCGCGCGGCGCTTGCGCAGCCATATCAGCACGCCGGTGACGGTAAGCAGCGCAGTGAGCAGGCCGGTCAGCGCGACGAACACCTGGTAGGGGCGTCCGAAGACATGGGCCATGTGCAGGGCGCCCAGCCAGTTGCTGACGGTGTTGCCCGCCGGTCCGCCGGTGGGCAGCCAGCGTCCCAGCGCCTGGCCCGTGTCGGCGTCGATCAGGATCGCCGTGTTGCCGACGGTGGGCCGCAGGTCCAGGGTGGAGTGGACGAGATAGGCGTACACGCCCCGGCGCCTGTCCAGTTGCAGGCGTTCCTCGGCGTTGACGCGCATGCCTGTCTCGCGCGCCAGTTCCTGCATGGCCTTGCGTGCCGCCGCGTGCGCGGCAGGCCAGTCCAGGCGGGGTCGCAGGACGGGCGACGAACGCATGGGCACGCTGCGCCAGGAGTCGTCGAAGTCGAGGAACAGGCCCATGACGGGTCGGAACACCGGCTCGCGCAGGTTGAACATCACGCTGGACCAGGCGAAGAGCAGCAACACGGCCCAGCCCCACAGGCCCCCCGCGCGATGCAGGTCCAGGGTGGCGCGGTAGGCGCCCGCCCCCCACTTCAGTTGCCAGGCCGGTCGCCATTTCTGCATGAAGGGCCGGCCCCTGGGCAAGGTCAGCCACGCGCCCGCGAAGCAATCGAGGGTCCAGAGCAACGAGATCACGCCCAGCAGCAGCGTGCCCCATCTGCCGGGCAGTGCCAGCGAATGGTGGATGACGAAGAGCGAGGGCACGACCTGCGCGGCGGATACGCCCAGTCTTTCCCGATACCGCCTGCCCTGGATCTTGCCGGTGTGCGGGTCCGCGTAGATCTCGTCATGGCCCAGCACGGCGAACGTACCCGTGGCGAGGTCGGGGTTGGGGGCCACCGGAAAGCGGACGGTCCGGCCAGGCCGCAAGGCCAGCACGACGGCATCGACCCTGGCGAGCGGTCCCAGCTGGGCGGAGACGCGTTCGCGCAAGGTGTAGGGATCCAGCAATGGCGTCCTTGCATCGCTGTCGGCGAAGAACAGCTCGGGCGCCAATGCCTGGTCCAGTTCCTCGCGAAAGGCCAGCAACGTGCCGGTGATCGCGGCAATCAGCAGGAATGCCGCCATGAGCAGGCCGACATAGCGGTGCAGCAGCACGAGGTGCTGCCGTTGCAGGCGCGGCAGCGCAAGGCCCGCGCCGGATTCGGCTTGCCGTCCCACTGTATGCGCCCGCTGCGTCTTTACCAGCGGTAGGCTGCGCGAGCGATGGCGCTGCGGCCTTCGCCATAGAAGCAAGTGGTGGTGGCGTAATAGCAGGACTGCACGTAGCGCTTGTCGAGCAGGTTGTTGACGTTCAGCGTCAGCGTCCATGGCCCGGTCTCGTAGCCCAGCATGGCGTCGACCACGGTATAGGAGGGCAACCTGGCATCGGTGGGCGTGGTGCCGAGCACGTAGCCGCTGGTGCCGATGATGTGGCGCGCGCCCGCGCCCGCCTTCAGGCCGGGGGCCACTGCATCGCCGAAGCGATAGACCCCCCACAGCGCGATCGTGTGGCGCGGCACGCCGGGTGGGGCGGTGCCCGCATCGCCTGCGTTGCTGCGCAGGATCTTGGCGTTGGTGTAGGTATAGGCGCCGATCAACTGCCACTGCCTGGCGATGTCGGCCTTCGCTTCCAGCTCCAGGCCCCGTGACCGGATGGCGCCCGTCTGCACCGAATAGCCCGGATGCAAAGGATCCGCGGTCAGCACGTTGCTGCGGCGCAGGTCATAGACCGAGGCGCCGAACATGTAGGGACTGGACGGTGATTCGAACTTCACGCCCACTTCGTACTGCCTGCCCTTGGTGGGTTCGAAGGTGTCTCCGTTGAAGTCCACCGCGCCGGACTCGGGCTCGAAGGAGGTGGCGGCGCTGACGTAGGGCGCCCAGCCGTTGTCGAAGAGATACACCAGGCCCGCGCGGCCCGTGGTGGCGCTGTTGCGGTCGCGCAGCTTGAGGCGGCTTTCCGGGCTGTTGGCCGCGCCGGTGGTCAGGACGCCATCGATCGTGCTGCGGCTGCGGTCGTGTCGCACGCCCGCCATCACGACCCAGCGCTGCGCGATCTTCATCTGCTCCTGCAGGTAGAAGCCCATTTGCGAGGCATCGGTATCCAGCACGCGGCTGGAGCGCGCGTTGGGAATGATGGGTGCGCCATAGACCGGGTTGTAGAGATCCAGTGCCGCCACCTGGCCCCGCCGTTCGTCGCGCACCCAGGGGGTATAGGAATAATCGATGCCGGCCAGGGTCGTGTGCGCGATATTGCCGTGGCGCCAGTTGGCCTGCATCTGGGTGTCCACGCTGAAGGACTTGTATTCGTCCGAGCGGATGAAGCCGAAGCGGTTCAGCAGCCGCTGGTTGGGTTGCATGGCGGCGCCGTAGGCGGAGTTCCAGGTCATGTCGGATCGGTAGTAGCGCGCGTTCTGCCGAAACGTCAGCGTGTCGTTGAACTTGTGTTCGAACAGGTAGCCGACGGTCCAGGTCTTGGTGTCGTAGTCGTCGAAATCGGGTTCACCGGTGAAACGATCGCGGGGCAGCCGGCCATTGGGGTTGTCGCGCAGCGTGCCGGCCACCGGCAGCCCCCAGTTGTACAGGGTGCGCGTGTGCTGATAGCTGGCCAGCAGCGTCAGCGAGGTATGCGCGGCAGGGCGCCAGGTCAGCGCGGGCGCGAGGTACTGGCGGTCGTTCGGGATGTAGTCGGTCTGCGTGTCGGCATCGCGCGCCATGGCGGTCACGCGATAGCTCCAAACCCCGTCGTCGTCCAACGGTCCGCCCAGGTCGATGCCCACCTGTTTGTGATCGTGGCTGCCGCCCTGCAGTTCGATCTCCCGCAGCGGCGTGTCCGTGGGCCGCTTGGTCGTCACGTTGATCAGGCCGCCGGGCGTCACCTGGCCGAACAGCACCGAGCCAGGGCCGCGCATGACCTCGATGCGCTCGATGCCGTAGGGTTCGACGGTCGAGGCATACATGGCCGGGGATTGCCGCATGCCGTCCCGGAACACCGGCGTATTGGATGTGGTGGCAAGGCCTGCGGCGAAGCCGCGCATATTGAACGAATCGTCGGTCAGGTTCACGCCGCGCGTGCCGATGAGGCCGGGTGTGTAGCGCAGCGCATCCTGCAAGGCGGGCGCCACGCCCTGGTCCTGCATCTGGTCGCGGGTGATGACGCTGATGGCCTGCGGGATCTCGATATTGGGCGTGTCCGTCTTGCTGCCCGTCAGGCCGCGTCGCGCCAGGTAGCCGGTCGTCGCCGCGGTGGGGTCTTCGCGCACGGACCCCACGACGGTCACCGGCGTCAGCGTGGTGGCGGCGCCCGGGCCGGCAGCAGGCACGGCGCGCAGCGTATACGCGCCCGAGACGCTGCGTGTCGCCTGCAATCCCTGGCCGCGCAGCAGGACGTCGAATCCTTCGGCAACGCCGTACCTGCCTGCCAGCCCCGCGCTGGTCTTGCCTTGCAGCAAGGCGCTGGGAGCGGTCAGCTCGATCCCGGCCTGGCTGGCGTATTGCGTCAGGACGGCGCCCAGCGATCCCGGGGCAACGTCGAATTGCCGGGCGGCAGCCAGTGCGGGCGGGTCCGCCTGCGCCTGCGCGGGGAGGCTGCACGCCAAGGACAGGGCGAGGGTGGCGGCAAGTCCGGCGCTCAGGCGGCGGCCGGGGAGGGAGGGCAGGCAGGGTGCCATGGTCGGAAGATCCTCGTGGAAACAGCGGTTCTGTCTGTTTCCCGAACGAGGGGCCGGTAACCCGTAAAGCTTCCTCACCAGAGTTTGTTTCTTTTTGTAATTTCCTGCTTGCCCGCCTGCCCTCATCCTGGCTGGAGCGTGACCCAATACCGTGTGCGGCGGATCAGTTGCAAGCCCAGTCCCTCTGCCAGGTTGGCCAGCGTGCGGTCGGTGTCCGTCAAGGAGAAAACGCCCGTCACCCGCAACTCGGAGAGGGCCGGGTCATGGCGCAGGAGGCCGGGGCGATAGCGCGAGAGTTCCGCCAGCAGGTCGGCCAGGCGCATGTCCTGCGCCACCAACTGGCCCTGCCGCCAAACGTCCTGCCGCAAGTCCAGCACGGTGGGTGCGTGGGCCGCGCGGGTGGTGTAGCGGGCGCGTTGACCGGCCTCGACGCGCACCGCCACGCCGTGGGCCCGGGCCGGCCGGATATCCACGGCGCCTGCGTGGACTGCCGCCACGGAGGCATCGTCTTCCTGCTGCACGCTGAAGACCGTGCCCAGCGCCTGGACCGTGCCCTGCGCGCTTTCCACGCGCAGGGGGCGGCCGGCGGGATCGCTTGCGGTCTCGACCAGGACGCGCCCGCGCAGCAGCAGGATGCGGCGCTCGTGTTCGTCATAGCGCAGATTGACGGCGGAGGCGGTATCCAGCACCAGCCGGGTGCCGTCAGGCAGCGTGAGGTCGCGGATTTCCCCCGTGGCGCTGCGGGCGTCCGCCGCCATTGCCTGCAGGGCGGGCGCCTGGCGTGCCAGCGGATAGGCGAGTGCGGCGGTACCGGCAAGGCCCAGCGCTGCCAGTACCCGGCGCCTGGCGGCGGGATCGGGGGTGGGCACGCGCAGTGCGTGTTGGGCGATGCCGCGTGGCACGCCGTCGAATTTCTCGTGCATGGCCTGCAAGCGGCGCCAGGCCTGCTCGTGGTCGGGATGCGCGGCGCGCCAACGGGCGCAGGCCGCGCGATCGGCATCCGCTGCGTCTTCCGACCACAGGCGTGCCATCCATTGCACCGCCTGGTCCACCACGGCGTCGTCCGGCGCGCCGGCGCCAGCGTCAGCCGCGGGCGTCATACAGCGCCTGATAGCAGGCACGCAGGGCGGTGGCGATGTATTTCTCCACCGACGAGAGCGACACGTTCAGCCGGACGGCGATCTCGCGATAGCCCAAGCCTTCCAGCTTGCACAGCAGCAGGGCGGCACGCGCCTTGGGCGCCAGGCCATGCAGGATCGTGTCGAGCTCCACCAGCGCCTCGATGGCCAGCGCACGGTCTTCCTCCGACGGGGCATGCGCGGCCGGCAGCAGGCTCACGGCATCCAGATAGGCGGCTTCGATGCGGCGGCGGCGATGGAGATCCACCACCAGGCCGTTCGCGATGCGCGCCAGGTGGCAGCGGGAGTCCGCCTCCGACGGCGTGCGGCCGGTGACCAGGATGCGCACGTAGGTATCGTGCGTCAGGTCCGCCGCGTCCGCCGCGTCGCCCAGGCGCTTGCGCAGCCACCCGCGAAGCCAGCCATGATGATCGGCATAAAGCGCTTCGATGGCAGGCGCGGAAGAGAGCGGGGGCATGGGGGAGGGGCGGGATGTGAATGAGAATAGGTTTCGATTATCTTGAAGAATCCCTCGCCAGGCAATAGCGCGCAGTCTTCCGCCCGGCTTGTCCTCGCCGGTCGCCGTGGGCTAAGGTCGCGCGACGTTCCTCCATGGTGGCATTCCTTCATGCGCATTTTCGCAACAGCCCTCGCCGCCCTCGGCCTGTCCGCCGGCCTGATGGCGCCGGTCCACCCGGCCGAGGCTGTCCAGGTCCGCCTGCTGGATGGCGTCCTGCACCTGGCCGTTCCCGCGGATATTCCCGAGGAGGACATCGGGCTGAATCAGTCGGACACCGCGCTGGGCATCCTGGACGGCCGCATGTTCGCCGACACGGACCGCCGCATCGGCGTGGCGGTGCTGGAACGCAAGGTGGCGCCGGCGCAGGCGGGCGAGACGCCCGCCGACCTGTCCCGCGCCGCCCAGGCCTACATGGCCGACCAGCGCGGCACGGTGTCGGGCTTGCGCACGGTCGCCAATGAAGCTTTCACCGTCGGGGGCCTCCCCCTGCATCGCCTGGAATGGGTGGGCGCCGTCATGGACCTGCCTTCGCGCGTGACGGTATTCTTCGCCCGTGCGCACGGCCGGCAGGCCGAGGTGCAGGTCTACACGGGCTATCGCGACGAGGCCGGGCATCGCGCGCTGGTGGCGCGCATCCAGGCGTCCTTGCGGGCGACCGTGCCTGCCATGCCCTGACGGCAGCGCGCTGGCAGTACGATTCTTCCTCATGAGCACCCTGGATCTCTTTGCGCAGGCCCGCGTCGGTGACCGCGAGCCGCTGGGCCGCGAGGCCTGCATCCTGCGCGGCTTTGCGCTGGACAGGCAGGACGCGTTGCTGGCGGCCATCGCGCACGTGACCGCCGTTGCCCCGCCACGCCACATGGTGACGCCCGGCGGCTTCACGATGTCGGCGGCGCTGTCCAATTGCGGCGCGCTGGGCTGGGTGTCGGATGCGCGCGGCTACCGCTACGCGGCGCGGGACCCAGGCCGCGACCAGCCCTGGCCGGACATGCCCGCGGTGTTTCTCGGCCTGGCGCGCGACGCCGCGCGGGAGGCGGGCTTTCCCGGCTTCACGCCCGATGCCTGTCTCATCAACCACTATGCGCCGAGCGCGAAGATGTCCCTGCACCAGGATCGCGACGAGCATGACCTGGGCGCGCCCATCGTGTCGGTGTCGCTGGGCATGGAGGCGGTGTTCCTCTTCGGCGGCCACGTCCGTGCCGACCGTCCGCGACGCGTGCCGCTTTATCACGGCGATGTGGCCGTGTGGGGCGGCGAGGACCGGCTGCGCTTCCACGGGATCGCGCCGCTGAAGGATGCGCCGCATCCGCGGTTGGGACCGTTACGGATCAACCTGACGTTGCGCAAGGCCGGCTGAGGTGACGCCCCCCGTGGCCAGCCGGGATTCCCCGTCCGTCGCCGGTCCGGGGCGCCCCGGCCAATCAGCTAAACTCGATTTCCACGACACAAGACACCAAGACGCCGCCGGCGACCTGCGCACCGGATGACGCCTACGCCCTGAACCGCAGTACCGACTTCTTCGAGCACGCGATGAGCACCCTGGCCGACATCACTTCCTCCTTCCGCACGAAGCCTTCCGAGAAGGCCCGCGCGGCCGCCGACCGCGAGGTCATCCTGGCCGATCCCGGCTTCGGCAAGCACTTCACCGACCACATGATCTCCATCGACTGGACCACCGAGCGCGGTTGGCACGATGCCGAGGTCCGCGCCTATGGTCCGCTGATGCTGGACCCGGCCGCGTCGGTGCTGCACTACGCGCAGGAAATCTTCGAAGGCCTGAAGGCCTACCGCCACGCCGACGGCTCCATCTGGACCTTCCGTCCGCAGGCCAACGCCGAGCGCATGCAGCGTTCCGCGCGTCGCCTGGCCCTGCCCGAGCTGCCCACCGAACTCTTCGTCGAATCGATCCGCCAACTGGTGAATGCCGACGCCGCCTGGGTGCCCAGCGCGCCGGAAACCAGCCTGTACCTGCGCCCCTTCACGATCGCCAACGAAAGTTTCCTGGGCGTGCGCTCGGCCCAGCGCGCGGCCTATTACGTCATCGCCAGCCCCGCAGGCCCCTACTTCGCCAAGGGCGTGGCGCCGGTGAGCATCTGGCTGTCCACGGAATACGCGCGCGCCGCCAAGGGCGGCACGGGCGCGGCCAAGTGCGGCGGCAACTACGCCGCGTCGCTGCTGCCGCAGAAGGAAGCCTATGACAATGGCTGCGCCCAGGTGCTGTTCCTGGACCCGCTGGAAGGCAAATACCTGGAAGAACTGGGCGGCATGAACGTCTTCCTGGTGAAAAAGGACGGCACGCTGGTCACCCCCGAGCTGTCGGGCAGCATCCTGGAAGGCGTCACCCGCGCCAGCATCATCCAGCTGTCCCGCGACCGCGGCATCACCGTCGAGGAACGCAAGGTCACCGCGCAGGAATGGCGCGACGGCATGGCCTCGGGCGACGTGGTCGAAGCCTTCGCCTGCGGCACCGCCGCGGTGGTGACGCCGATCGCCGCGCTGAAGGGCCCGGGTTTCGTGGCGGGCGATGAAAACGCGCCGGCCGGCAAGCTGACGATGTCGCTGCGCCAGGAACTCACCGACATCCAGTACGGCCGCCGCGCCGATCCGCATGGCTGGATGACGCGCCTGGTGTAAGCCACCCGCGTGGCCTGATTTGCGCTGACTGCCGGGCGACGCGAAAGCGTCGCCCGTTTGCATGGGGGGGCCGGCTTGCCCTAGCCCCGTCCCACGCCCTGGCGCAAGGCCCACAACACCTCCAGCACGCGTTGCGTGGCGGCCTCGATGCCCTTGGCGCGATGCGCGATGCCCAGCGGCCGCCACAAGGCGGGACGCAGCGGCCGCATGGCGATGCGGGCGTCCGGCGCGGGGGCGCTGGCCTCGTGAGGCAGCAGCGCCGCGCCGTAGCCGGCGGCCACCAGGCTCTTGATGGCCTCGTTGTAGTTCAGCTCGATGCGCGGCGCGGCCTCCAGGCCCGCTGCCGCAAACCATTCCGTGGTCTGCCGGGACAAGCGGGTGCTGGCGTCGTTCTGGATGAGCGGACGCTCGGCCAGCCACGCCGGGCTGACGCGCGCGGGCGTGGGCCACGCGGCGGGCAGGAAGGCCATGACCGGGTCGCGCCGCCAGGGACGCAGCACCAGTCCGCGCACGGGCGCCTGGGGCAGGGCGACCAGGCCCACGTCCAGCCGTCCATCGGCCAGCTTGGCCAGCGTTTCCTGCGTGGTCAGCACGGCCACCTGCACGTCGATGCCCGGATGCGCCTGGCCCAGCCGTTCCAGCGCCTGGGGCAGCAGGTGCGCCAGCGCGCTGGTGGATGCCGCCAGGCGAACCCGGCCGCTGTCGCCGCGCACTTCGCGCGCCACGTCTTCCAAGGCCCTGTCCGCGTCGGCCAGCAACTGGCGCGCGCGCGCCAGCAGCGTTTCTCCCACGGGCGTGGGCCGGACCTGTCCGCGCTGGCGGTGCAGCAGCGGCGCGCCCACGCGTGTTTCCAGGTCGCTGACGTGCAGGCTGACGGTGGGCGGCGCCAGGTGCAAGGCCTGCGCGGCGCGCGTGAACGAGCCCAGGTCGGCGATGGCCACCAGGGTGCGCAGTCGGTCCAGGCTGATCTCACGCATGGCATCTTCCTTCATTCAGTAAAAATGAATTTCACGGTTATGAAATTCAACTTTTCCGAAGTGTAGGGCAGGCGCAAGATGACGTCATCCACACCGGCGCCTGCCGGTTCCACCGATACGGAAAACATCATGAGACCCGCGACAGTCTTCATCGACGGCGACCAGGGCACCACCGGCCTGCAGATCCACGACCGCCTGCGCGGGCGGGTGGACATCCGCGTGTTGACCTTGCCCGATGCCGAGCGCAAGAACCCCCAACGCCGCGCCCAGGCGCTGGACGCCAGCGACGTGGCCATCCTGTGCCTGCCCGATGCGGCGGCGCGCGAGGCGGCTGCGCTGGTGTCGAATCCCGCCACGCGGCTCATCGACGCCAGTTCGGCGCACCGCGTGTCGCCGGAGTGGGTCTACGGTTTTCCCGAGATGGCGCCCGGCCAGGACCAGCGCATCGCGCAGGCCAAGCGCGTCAGCAATCCCGGCTGCTATCCCACCGGCGCCATCGCCTTGCTGCGGCCGCTGGTCGCGGCGGGTCTCGTGCCTGCGGACTATCCCCTGAACATCCATGCCGTGTCGGGTTATTCCGGCATGGGGCGGGCCGGCGTCGACGTGTACGAAGGGCCGGACGCTGCCGGCGCGGCGGCGTTCCAGGCATATGGCCTGGGGCTCGCCCACAAGCACGTGCCCGAGATCGCCGCGCACGCGGGGCTCTCGCAGCGTCCTGTTTTCCTGCCGTCCTATGGCGCGTTCCGGCAGGGCATCGTGCTGACCGTGCCTTTGCATCTGCGCCTGTTGCCGGCCGGCGTGGATGCCGCGGCGCTGCATGCCAGCCTGGCAGCCTGTTATGCCGGCCAGCGCCATGTGCAGGTGGCGCCGCTTGCCGAGGCCGATGACGCCGCGCGGCTGGATCCGCAGATACTCAATGGCAGCAACGATCTGCGGCTCAGCGTCTTCTCCAACGCGGCGCAGGGACAGGTGGTGCTGGCGGCGGTGTTCGACAACCTGGGCAAGGGTGCCGCGGGCGCGGCCGTGCAGAACCTGGACCTGATGCTGGCGCAGCGTACCCTGGCCGACGGCGTATCCTGATGCGCATGACGACAGACTTTCCGCCCATCAATGCCCAGCGCCTGTGGCAGCGCGTCGAGACGCTTTCCACCTTCACCCTGCCGGACCAGCCCTGGACGCGGCGCGCGTTCTCGGATCTGTTCCTGCGCGCCCGCGCGTGGCTGCGCGAGGAATACCTGGCCGCGGGCCTGTCGCCCAGCCTGGATGCGGGCGGCAACCTGATCGGGCGGCGCGCAGGCCGGCTCGCGCAGGCCGCGCCCATCGTCACCGGCTCGCACTGCGACACGGTCGTGGGGGGCGGGCGCTTCGACGGCATCATCGGCGTGCTGGCGGGCATCGAAGTGGCGCAGACGCTGCAGGAACAGGGCATCGTGCTGGCGCACCCCTTGGAGGTCATCGATTTCCTGTCCGAGGAACCCAGCGACTACGGCATCTCCTGCGTGGGCAGCCGCGCCCTGGCGGGGCTGCTGGATGCGGGCATGCTGGCCGCGCGCCGCGCCGACGGCGAGACGCTGGCGCAAGGCATGGCGCGCATCGGCGCCGACCCGGGCGCCTTGGCGCGGCCCCTGCGCAAGCCCGGCGGCACGGCAGCGTTTGTCGAGCTGCACATCGAACAGGGGCCCGTGCTGGAAACACGGCAGGTGCCCATCGGCGTGGTCACGAACATCGTCGGCATCCGCCGGACCTTGATCACGGTGACGGGCCAACCCGATCACGCGGGCACGACGCCGATGGACCTGCGCCGCGACGCCCTGGTGGGCGCCGCGCGCGTGATCGAGGCCGCGCATGCCCGCGCCTGCGCGCTCAGCGGCCAGCCGCATTACGTGGTGGCCACGGTGGGGCGCATCGCCATGACGCCCAATGTGCCGAACGCGGTGCCCGGCTCGGTGGAACTGATGCTGGAGGTGCGCAGCGACAGCCAGACCGTGCTGGACACCTTCGCCGCCGCGGTGCTGGAGGCCGTGGCGCCAGGCCTGGCCGCGCTGCGCGTGTCGGCCGCGGGTGAACCTGTCAGCCAGGCGGCGCCCACCGATTGCGATCCTTTCGTCATGGACGCCATCGAGGCGGCGGCAAGCGCCTTGGCCTATCCCTCGCTGCGCCTGCCCAGCGGGGCGGGACACGATGGCGTGTATGTGTCGCGTACCGGTCCCATCGGCATGATCTTCGTGCCTTGCAAGGGCGGCCGCAGCCACTGTCCGGAAGAGTGGCTGGCGCCGTCGCAACTGCTGGACGGCACACGCGTGCTGTACCAGGCCATCCTGGAATTGGATCGCAGGCTGACGCAGCGTTGAGTCGCCGCGATTGCCCGCAGGCCGCGACACCCGATAGGATGAGGCTTTTTCCCGGAGACAGAAGCATGAGCAAGCGCATTTCCGAACGTGTGGCCGAACTGGGCCTGGCCCTTGAAAAGCCCAATACCCCTGCTGCCAACTACGTCACGTTCGTGCAGGAAGGCAACCTGCTCTACATCTCCGGCCAGACGTCCCGCCAGGGCGGCAAGCCCGCCTGCCTGGGCCTGCTGGGCGGCAATCTCAGCGACGAGGAAGGCCTGCGCGCCGCGCAGCTTGCCGGGCTGGGCGTGATCTCGCAGATCGCCGCGGCCACCGATGATCGGCTGGATCGCGTGTCGCGCATCGTGCGCCTGTGCGTCTATGTCGCCAGCACGCCCGACTTCGGCCGCCATCCCGCCATTGCCAATGGCGCGTCCGATCTCTTCGTGAACGTCTTCGGCGATGCCGGCCGCCATGCCCGCAGCGCCGTGGGCGTGGCCTCGCTGCCCTTTGGCGTGTCGGTGGAAGTCGACGCCATCGTGGCGCTGCATCCCTGAGGCCCGCGCATCATGGTCACGCCGCTTTCGCATGACGAGATCGCACGCCTGCGCGCCGCCACGCCCGGCATCGCGCATACCGTGCATTTCAATCACGGCGGCGCCTCGCTGCCTTCCGCCGCCACCCTGGATGCCGTGCAGGCACAGTGGCAGCGCGAGGCGTCAGGCCCGATGGAGGCCGGCGTGGCCGCGCGCGAGCAGTCCGAGCGTGCCCGCCACCTGGCGGCCCAACTGCTCAACGCCGACCCCGAGGAAATCGCGCTGACCGCGGGCAACTCGCCCGGCTGGGGCGCGGCGTTCGCTGCGCTGGACGGCTGGCGCGCAGGTGACCGGATCCTGGTGGCTCGCCACGAGTGGGGCGGCAACCTGGCAGGCATGCGCCTGGCTGCGCAGCGTCATGGGCTGTCGGTGGAAACGATTCCTTCGGACGGCAGCGGCGTGGTGGATCCCGCCGCGCTGGAGGCCATGCTGGACGCGCGCGTGAAGCTCATCTCGCTGACCTGGCTGCCTGCCAATGGCGGGCTCATCAATCCGGCGGCGGCCGTGGGCCAGGTGGCCCGCCGTCACGGCATTCCCTATTTCATCGATGCCGCGCAAGCCGTGGGACAGGTTCCGGTGGACGTGCGCGCGCTGGGCTGCGACGTGCTGAGCGGCGCGGGGCGCAAGGCCTTGCGCGGCCCGCGCGGCACGGGCCTGCTGTATGTCCGCCAGGACTTCCTGCCTCGTCTGGTGCCGACGGTGGTCGATACGCATTCGGCGCCGCTGGATGCGGACGGCCGTCCTGTCCTGCGTGGCGACGCGGCGCGCTTCGAGCCCGCGGAAACGCCGATGGCCTTGCGTTGCGGCCTGGGCCAGGCCCTGCAGGATGCGCTGGACATCGGACCGGCACGGATCCGCGCCACCATCGACGCGACGGCGCGTGCCCTGCGCGAGCAGTTGGGCGCCGTGGCGGGCGTGCGTGTCATGGACCAGGGCCGCGAGCAGTCCGGCCTGGTGTCGTTCCTGGTGGAAGGCCGGCAGCCCGCGGATGTGCAACGCAGCCTGGCGGCCGAGGGCATCGTCATCGGGGCGAACGGCGTGCCCTACACGCCCCTGGACATGCAGGCCCGCGGCCTGGGCCAGTTGAACCGCGCTTCGGTGAGCTACCTGACGACCCAGGCAGAGATGGACCGCTTGATCCTGGCCTTGCGCAAATTGCCCTGATCGTCGGCGATGGCGACGCATACGCCATAAAACGTCGGACAACATGACACAAAATGCAATGTGTGGCCTCGGCCCCACATTGCGGCGTGTCCCGATGCGTCCTGTGGACACCTCGTCCTTGCCCGGTGATAACATCCGGAGCGAATCCGCGATTGCCGCAAGGCCTCGCGCGTGAGTCCCTCTTCTCCTCCTGGCATCTCCAGCGTGCGCGCCCCATTGGCGCGTCCCTGACATCCCTTCGACACACCCCATTTGCCCGCCGCGCCGACGGGGGCGCGTTCGTGCCTTGCGATCACCCATGCTGTCCTGAAGTGTGGAATCCATGGTGCGAAAGGTAGGACTTGGCGCGGAGCAGCAGTCTTACAGCCGGACCACTGCATCACCATGTTCAATCCCTTCGACGTATTCCAGCGTTCCTCGAAGTCCCGTTTCGTGCCCTCGGGCCCGGGCACCCATTCCCAGGTGCAGGCCGTCATCGAGCTGTTGCCCGACGGCATGATCGTGGGCGCCAACGATGCCATGCTGCACCTGGCGGGCTATGGCCTGACCGAGCTGGCGGGCCAGCACCACCGCATGCTGGTGCCGCCGGCCCTGCGCGAGAACCCGGCCTATGACGCCTTCTGGCAGGGCCTGGCCGAAGGCCGGGGCGACTCCGGCCACTACGCCTTGATGACGCATGGCGGCGGCGAGTGCTGGGTGCAGGGCGGCTACGTTCCCGTCACCGACCGCCGCGGCAAGGTCGTGCGCGTGGTGGGTTACCTGATGGACATCACGGAACAGCGCCGCCGCCAGAATGACCTGGAAGGCCGGCTTGCGGCCATCGGCAAGTCGCAAGGCGTGGTCGAGTTCGGCCTGGATGGCACGGTGCTGCGCGCCAACGAGAACTTCCTGGACGTGATGGGTTACCGTGACCACGAGGTCGTGGGCAGGCACCACCGTCTCTTCGTCGACCCGGCCCTGCACGAGACGCCGGAATATCGCGCCTTCTGGGACAAGCTGGGGCAGGGCGCCTACGACGCCGGGCAGTATCGCCGGATAGGCAAGAACGGCCGCGAGGTCTGGATCCAGGCCAGCTACAACCCGGTGCTGGACGAGAACGGGCGGGCCTTCAAGGTCATCGAGGTGGCGTCCGACGTGACGCAGCGCGCGCGCGACATGGACGGCGTCATGCAGGAATTGCGGCGCTCGGTCGAAGAGATGCACGACATCATGGTGCACATCCGCCAGGCCGCCAGCGGCCAGGCGGATGGCATCGCCAAGGGCGACGGCGCCCCCCGCGACCTGATGTAAACACGCAACCCGCGCACCGCCTCGCATCCGCCGCGCGGCTGCGTGCCAGGCTGGCTTGCGGCACAATCATGGATTAGGCCCGCGCGCCGTTGCCGCGCGGGCACGGACCGACATCCATGAGCACGAGCTTTCCCATCCGCGAAGAATGCCCGCCGGGCGCCTGTCAGTGCGGCCGTGACGTCCTGCTGGGCGACCCGCAGGGCGACACGCGCATCCTGATGCTGACCAAGGCCGAAGAAAAGAAGCTGGTCGCGCGCCTGGAAAACATCGAAAGCCTGGAAGACCTGCAGCGCATGCAATCGCGCATGGCTGCGCAACTGGGCATGGTCGTCACCATCACCCCGGGGGCCGGCGAGGTGCGCACCGTGCGCGGCTTCAACATCGAGATCGAAGACCGCCCCGGTCTTTGCAGCAAGACCCGCCAGACGGTGCCCGCCGCCATCCGCCGCGGGCTGGACCGCCGGCCCGAGATCGCCTGGGCACTGCTGGATTCGCAGGATCTGCTGGGCGGCTTGTTCTGAGCTGAAGCCACCAATGCAAACCGCGCCCCTGGGGGCGCGGTCTTCGGGCCGACAGGCCCGCAAACCCGCCTGATGGCGGGTTTGTTCTTTCCCAGGGCTTACTTGCCGCCCTTCAGGCGCGACTCCAGGCGCGAGGCGCGCTCGGGCGACGCCGGGTGCGAGCTGAGCATGCTGTGGCCGTCGCCGCTGCCGCCTTCCAGCTTGGCCAGCTTCTGGAACGCCGTGACCAGGCCCTTGCGGTTCATCTTCTTCTGCGTCAGCAGGTCGAAGGAGTAGTCATCGGCGGCCAGTTCCTGCGATTGCGAGAATTGCGCGTTGATGAACTTCTCGGTCAGGTCGCCCAGTTGCGACTGGGTCAGGGCGGCAACGGCACTGTTGCCGGCCGAGGCAGCGGCGCCGCGGGCGGCGCTGACGGCGTAGGCCGTCTGCATGGCGCTCTTCGAGTGGCCCAGGGCGACGTGGCCCATTTCGTGGCCGATCACGCCGCGCACTTCGTCGTCGTTCATCAGGTCCATCAGGCCGCTGTAGACGCGGATGCAACCATTGGCCATGGCCCAGGCGTTCACATCGGGGGTCAGGTAGACCTTGTAGTTCGGGGTCTGGCCGTTCAGGGTTTCGTTGCCGAAGCCCTTCATGATCTTGTTCAGGCGGACCGTGTACTTGCTCTTGGCGCCGGCAACCTTCTCTTGCTGGTCGCTTTCGGTGCAAGCGGCATCCGACAGCTGGATGACTTCGGCGTCCGACAGGCTCACGGCCTGGACCATGTTGGAGCCGGCGGACAGCAGTCCGTCGGTGTTCATGTTGGCGCAACCGGCGAGCACGGCGGAGGCAGCCAGCAGGGCGGCGGTCAGGGCGGTTTTCTTCATTGCTTTTTCCTCTTTCCCGAAGTGGACGTGATGAATGACGTATGGCACGC
Source organism: Orrella dioscoreae (assembly GCF_900089455.2). Classification (NCBI taxonomy): domain Bacteria; kingdom Pseudomonadati; phylum Pseudomonadota; class Betaproteobacteria; order Burkholderiales; family Alcaligenaceae; genus Orrella; species Orrella dioscoreae. The sequence goes on along the minus strand of NZ_LT907988.1, from coordinate 3,809,514 downwards.
AAGGCCGGCGAGTTATCGGCCCCGCCTGTATCCGGGCTGAAATGTAACAACGCGGTCCCGTCAAGGCTGTGTCGGGTTTTGGCGCGATGCAACCAAATGCAATCGTCTTGCAACGATATTCCAAAAGCACGGCCGCGCTTGACCTTGCCAGCATGGCAACGTGGAAGGTGCCTCCATGGCGGGCGCCGGGCTCGCGCAAGGATCAAGGAGAGGAAGGATGATTGCAATTCGTTCGATGCTGGCCTGTGGCCTGGTGGCGGTGGCCGGCCTGGCGCAGGCCGCTCCGGCCGATGGCGGCCATGCTGGCCACGGCGCCGGCGGCCAGGCCGCGGCCTCCCCCAGCACGCAGGCCTATCAGGCCGGGGCGGCGCGCATGCACCAGGGCATGGACATCCCCTACACAGGCGACGCCGACGTGGATTTCGCGCGCGGCATGATCCCGCACCACGAAGGCGCGATCGACATGGCGAAGGTGCAACTGGCGCACGGCAAGGATCCCGAGCTGCGCAAGCTGGCCCAGGAAGTCATCGATGCGCAGGAAAAGGAGATCGCCTTCCTGAAGGCGTGGCTGGCGAAGCACGCGCCGCGGTAAGCGGGGGGCGCGTTCCCGGCACGGCCTTGGAGCTGGCGCGGACGCGGCGCGCGAGGTTGCTGACGTCAGCGGGTTCGGCAACGGCAATGCCCCGGCTGTTAAACATTGACGCACATTCACCGGCGGCCTGGACTTTCCCCGTCAGGAAGAAGGCCGGGCAACGCCCGGCCCGTGCCTTGGCACGCTGGCAACGACGTCAGCCGGCCAAGTCCTTCAGCAAGGCACCATTGAAGCGGGCCGGTGCCTCCACTTGTGGCGAGTGTCCCAATTCCTGGAATTCGATCAGCGTGGCGCCTGGAATGGCCTGCGCCGTCTTGCGGCCCAGTTCGGGATAGTTGCCCAGGCGCGCGGCAATCTCCTTCGTGGCCCGGTTGGCGCCAGGCGCGCTACGGTCCGTCTGTCCGATGATGAGCGTGGTGGGCACGCGGATGTTGCCGAACTCGTGCACCACGGGCTGCGTGAAGATCATGTCGCCGGTCTGGGCGGCATTGCGCGAGACGATCTCCTTGCCGGGGCCGGCATACAGGCCGGCCAGCATGTGCACCCAGCGGTCGTACTCCGGCTTCCACTGGCTGTCGTAATAGAACTTCTGTTGGTAGCCGCGCAGCGTTTCGTAGCGGGTCTTCAGCTCGCCCTCGTAGGCAGAATCCAGCGTGGCATAGGGCACGCCCTCGGCCTGGTAGTCCTCCAGCCCGATGGGATTCACCATGACGAGCTTCTCGGTGCGTTCGGGATGCATCAGCGCGAAGCGCGTGGCCAGCATGCCGCCCATCGAATGGCCGATGACGGTGGCGCGTTGGATCTTCAGCGCGTCGAGCAGGCCGGCCGTGTTGGCGGCCAGCTGATGGAAGCTGAACTGATAGGACGCGGGCTTGCTGGAGGCGCAGAAGCCGACCTGGTCGGGCGCCACCACGCGGTAGCCCGCCTGCGACAGCGCGGCGATGGTGTCCTGCCAGGTGGCACCGCAGAAATTCTTGCCGTGCAGCAACACCACGGTGCGGCCGTTCGCCTGGCCTTGCGGCGCCACGTCCATATAGGCCATTTCCAGCTGCTGGCCTTGCGAGCTGAACGCGTGGCGCTGGATGGAGTGGGGGTAGTCAAAGCCTTCCAGTTGCGGGCCGTAGGCGGGCGAGGTGCCGGGCTTGGGTGCCTGTGCCAGGGCGCCAGCCGCGAGGCCCAGCGTGGAGAGGCCCAGCAGGCCGATGCGTGCGAGTTTGATCATTCCGTTCGATCCCTGTTTTGTTTGCCGGAACGGACTGTGACTTAGACGCGTGCTTCGGGTTCCATGACAGTTGTGTGCAGGCTTTCCGTGCCACGGGGCACGAAGCAGGTGGATGGACTGCCATCGGCGTTGTGCTGGACGATGCGCGAGGGACGTCCCTGCGCGTCCAGCCAGACCTGGCCGATGCCCGCGCCGTTCCACAGCCGCTCGCCGGCGCGCGCGCGGTCGGGCACGCGCGGATCGATGTCCAGGTGGCGCCGCTTGGTCAGCCAGTTCAGCGGCGAGCGCGGGGAATACAGCCAGCGGTTGGCGCGGTCCAGCCAGTCGAGCAGGCGGCGCGGGAACTCGTTCTTCATGCCGCTGCTGGTGATCTGCCAGAGGCGCGGACCGTCTTCGCGGTCGCGGATGTGGATGTCGTAGACGAAGCTGTAGTGCACGTCGCCGGACAGGATCACGTAGTTGCCCGGCGTGCGGGTGTGCCGGAAGATATTCATCATGACCTGGGCGGCGCCGCGGTGCGCCATCCAGTTCTCGGCATCCACCATCAGCGGGTGGCCGGCCCAGGTGAACAGGCGCTGGACCACTTCGATCAGCTTCACGCCGAACATGGGCGCGGGCGAGACGACGATGGCGGACTCCTCGCCCAGCAGGTCCTGCTGCAGGGCGCTCAAGGACTCCCAGTCCATCAGGCCAGAGGGCCGGCCTGGCAGGCGGCGGTTGTGCCAGCGCTGCGTGCGCGTGTTCAGCACGACGAGCTTGGGTTGCGTGTCCAGCACGTAGTGCCACTCGTCGAAGGCGAGCAGCGTGTCGACCCAATGATCATGCGCCGACAAGGCAATGCGCCCCTGGTCGTCGACCGTGTCGGTCAGGGCTTGCGCCGCGTCCAGCAGGTGCCCGAAGGCATCGGGGCGGTTGCCCCAGCCCTGGCACAGCGCATAGGCCGCCAGCGCATTGCCCACGATGCGGCGCGAGAACGGATGGCCGTAGGCGCAGGTTTCCCATTGCGCGGACAGGTTCCAGTCGTCGGTGACGTCGTGGTCGTCGAAGATCATCAAGGTCTGCACGTGCGCCATGGCGCGTGCGGCGCGCGGCAGCGTCGCGACGAATGCCGCCAGCGATTGCTTTTCCTTCGCCCAGCGATTCGCGTGCTCGGGCGACAGCGCGGGCGGGGCCAGTTCCCCGGCAATCTCCCAGGCCGTGGGTGACCAGGCCAGCAGGTACATGGCCAGCACTTCCGCCAGCGTGATCAGGTGGTTGTGCGCGCTGTTGGTCGTGAAGACGGGCTTGCGCACGCCGCCGAAGAAGCGCTCGCGCAAGGCCTCGTTGGCGCGGATGTCCGGCAGCAGCGCTTCGCGGCGGTAATAGGTGTCGGGGTGCGTATAGAGCTGGGCGCTGTCCTTCACGACGCCGCCTTCCAGGCATTCGCCGTACAGCGCCAGTTTCCCGATCAGCGCGTGGATGGCGACCAGAGAGGGGCCCGCCACGTCATCGGCATAGACCTGGTCGCCGCACAGCATCATCATCGCCGGCATGTCCTCCGGCCTGGCCTGCGCGGCCAGCAGGCCGTCCACGTGAGCCAGCGCGTCGGGGCAGGCGGTGTGGGGCTTGCGGCACGAGCCGTACAGCAGGTTGTCCAGGCGCGGGCGCAGGACGAAATGCGGCAGCGCGCCGTCATCGGCCAGCAGGTGGGGCGCCCAGTGGGCGATGCCCTGTTCGCCGTCGCTGGCGTCGCGCACCCGCAGGTCATAGGCGATGCGCGTGTCCTGCGGCAGCGGCGTGTCCAGCCGCACGTCCAGATAGTGGATCCACGCAAACTTACCCACGGCCACCGCGCGGCAATGCCGTTCCGACAACGCGATCGTCTGCGCCTCGGCATCGCCCTCGGCGTGCAGGCTGAGAGACAAAGGCAGCGGCCGGCTGCCGACCAGCCAGATCAACAGGCGCTCAGGCGTCAGGCGACGAAGGATGGGGCCGGCCAGGACATCGGGCAGCGGGAAATCTGCGGGCATGGAAATGATCCGGGCGCAAAGGCGCGATGCGGCACAGCCCCGGGGGCCGGCGCGGCGCAGTGTAGCCGACCCGGATGACAAGAAAACAAAAGGGTCGGATACAAGATCCGACCCCGAAGTTCCCAAAAAAGCACCCCAAGCGCAACGCCCCAGAAAAAGCTCAGCAAGCGTCCAGGCACGGGGGAGCCGGCTCCGCCGGTCCCCCGAAGCCGCCCCCTGGGGGGAGGCGCGCAGCGCCTCGGGGGGGCCTATTTATCCAGCCAAGGCGCCTCATCCCACAGCTTGCGGAATTGCGCTTCGCCTTGCGCCAGTTCCTGGGCGTAGGCGTCCGGCGGCAGGTAGCGCAGCGGGGCGAACAGTTCGCGGGCCTTGGCCTGGAACTCGGGATCGTCCACGGTCTGCTTCACCGCGCTCACCAGCTTCTTGCGGATGTCCTCGGGCAGGCCCTTGGGCGCGGCCAGGCCGCGCAGCGAGGCCAGTTCGAAGTCGTAGCCCTGTTCCTTGAAGGTGGGCTGGTCGGGCAGGATGGGCGAACGGGTGTTGGCCATCTGGCCCAGGAAGCGGATGGGGGTGCCGCCCTTCTGGTATTGCAGCACTTCGCCCACGTTGATGGCACCGATCATGATCTCGCCGCTCGACACCGCGCCGCGCACTTCGCCCGCGCCCTTGTAGGGCACGTGGGTCAGCTCCACGCCGGCCGTGCGCGCGAAACGCAGCATCGCCAGGTGGTCGTCGGAACCGTTGCCGGTCGTGCCCACCGTGACCTTGCTCGGATTCGCCTTGGCGTACTCGGACAGTTCCTTCAGGTTCTTGACCGGGCTGCTGTCCAGCACGGCGAAGGCGCCGGGATCATCGATCAGGTTGCCGAGCAGGTCGTAGCTCTTCCACGTGAAGGCCGTCTTGCGCTCGATGGGAATGGTCAACAGGTTGGGCGTGTTGATGAAACCGATGGTGTAGCCATCGGGCTGCGCGCGCGCCAGTTCGCCGAAGCCGATGGCGCCGCCCGCGCCGGGGCGGTTCAGCACGACGATGCGGCTGTCGCTGCCCAGGTATTTCTGCAGGAAGGGCGCCATCATGCGCGCCACCAGGTCGGTGCCGCCGCCGGGGCCGTAGGACACGATCAGGTTGATGGGGTGTTCGGGATACGCGGCGGCCGCGGGGGCCGCAAGGCCGGCCGCGCCGAGCATGAGGGCGGCTGCGCCCGCCAGTTTTTTCAGGGTGTGCATTATTGTCTCCTCGATGAGGTCCTCAGTGATGAGGTCGTACGCCCGCGACGGCAGGCCGCCGCGGGAATTCTTCTGCGGCGCCGTGTCGCCACGTGCGCCGTGCTGTGCGTGTCGGTCAGGCCGCCTGGGCCAGGCGCGCCAGGCGTGCCGTGAATGCGGGCCACGCCTGCGGGTTCAGCAACTGCGGCGGACGTTCGCCGCGCAGCATGGCCAGGATCTGTTCGGCGGAGGAGCGCGCCACGTTGCGGCGGCCTTCATGCGTGACGCCGCCGGTGTGGAAGGCGCCCACCACGTTGGGCAGTTGCAGCAGCGGCGCATCGTTGCCGGGCGGCTCGGTCTTCCACACATCCAGGCCGGCGCCGGACAGATGGCCGCTTCGCAGGGCGTCATACAGCGCCGCCTCGTCATGGATGCCGCCGCGCGCGGTCGAGATGAAGACCGCGCCCGGCTTCATGGCCGCGAAGGCCTGCGCGCCGAAGCGGCCGCGCGTGGTGTCGTCCAGCGGGCAGTGCAGCGAGACGATGTCCGAGTCGCGCAGAAGCGTGTCCAGCGCGACGGGCTCGGCGCCGCGTTCGCGAAGGGTGGCGTCGTCCAGGAAGGGATCATGCGCCAGCACGCGCAGGCCGAAACCGTGTGCGATGCGAGCGACCCGCCTGCCGATCTGGCCCAGGCCGACCAGGCCGATGGTCAGGCCGTGGATTTCGTGGCCCATCACGTCTTCGCGCGAGAAGCCGTTCTCGTGGCGCAGGCGGTTGTGGGCCTCGACGATGCGGCGCTTGACCGCCAGCAGCAGGGCGTAGGTGTGTTCGGCGACCGACTCCGCGTTGCCGCCGGCCTGGTTCACCACGGCGATGCCGGCGGCGGTGCAGGCGGGCACGTCCACGGTGTCGTAGCCCGCGCCGCCCGAGGACACGATGAGCAGGTCCGGGCATTGGGCGATGAGGTCGGCGCCGACGAACCATTGGCGCGGCAGCTCGTCCTTGGCGGCCGACACGTGATAGGCATGCGCGCCGCGCAAGCCTGCCAGCGTGCGCGTGTCATCGCCGTGGGCGGGCAGGACGGTCAGCGCGACGCCGGGCGCCTGCGCCATCATCTGGTCGAATATCGGGTTCACCCACAAATCCAGCCGGCACACCCGGGCTGCTTGCTGCTGCATGCAACGTCTCCGTTCTTTGTTCTTCGAAGGCCCGTGCGGCACGCATCATGTGACGCATGCCGCAAGGGCCCGGCGCGATCAGAGCGCGCCCTTGGCCTTCAGCGAGGCATCCACCCACGAGCGATCCAGCGTGCCGGCGGCGATCTGCGCCAGGATCTTGGCCTCCGAGGCCTCGATGTTGCGCACCTTCTCGGCGATGGCATCGGCCTCGCCGACGCGGATGGCCAGCAGGCCGTCGTCGTCGCCGATCAGCAGGTCGCCGGGCAGCACGACCATGCCGTCGATGGTGATGGGCACGTTCAGTTCGCCGGGGCCGTCCTTGTAGGGGCCGCGATGGGCGGAGCCGCGCGCGTAGACGGGCAGCGGGCCGGCGGCCAGCGTCCCGGTGTCGCGGATGGCGCCGTCGATGACGAAGCCGGCCAGGCCGCGATGCGTGGCCCAGCCCACCATGATTTCACCGATGATCGCGTTGCGCATGTCGCCGCCCGCGTCCACCACGATCACGTCGCCGGGTTCGGCCATGTCGATCGCCTTGTGCACCAGCAGGTTGTCGCCGGGACGCGTGCGCACCGTGAAGGCGCGGCCCAGGATGCGGCGCGAAGGATGCACGGGACGCAGGGCCGAGGTGCCGGTGGTGCGGCTCATCGCATCGCTGATGTTGGCGACCGCGAAATCGCGGTAGGCGTCCAGGGTGGCCTGGCTGGGGCCGGCGGGGCAGGGGTTGATCTTGAATCCGAAATCGGCCATGGCGGGCGTGTCTCCTGGTTATAGGTCGGCTTGTTGTAGGAAGCGACTCTACGCCCGCCCTCAGTGGAGATAAAGCGAATAATTTTCTTCGCGATGATCCGCTTTTTGGAAACTGTCAGCAGGCCCGCGTGCGCGGGCGAACGCGGTCCGCAGCCTACAGCAGGCAGCTGGGCGCGTGGAAGTCGATGGTGCGCAGGGCCAGTTCGCGCATGTGCTGCAGCAGCGGGCGGGTGTCGTCGCGCCGCCACTGGATGGTGTATTGCAGCGGCCGCAGCGCCGGGAAGGCCGACAGCAGGTGCACATCGCCGCGCTCGATCATGATCTGCGCCCAGGCGCTGGGCAGGAAGCCCAGGCCCAGGCCCTGGCGGATCAGCCCGGCGATGGCGCCCCAGCTGTTGCAGTTCAGGTTGCGGCCTGGCGAGACGTTCAGCTCCGCCATCCAGTCGTCCAGCATGCGCACGGTGCCTGCGCTTTGCGGCAGGATGATCAGCGTGTGGTCGGCCAGGGCCTGCGGCGGCAAGGTCGCGGGATTGGGCACGGCTTTTTTCGACGCCACCCAGATGAATTCGGTGTTGCCGATCAGGCTGGACGTGATGAAGGGGCGCGTGGACGGTCCCGCGATGATGGCGAAATCCAGCTCGCCCTCCACCAGCCGGCACTCGATCAGTTCGCCGACGCCCACGAAGGGTTCGATGGACAGCTTGGGGTGCGTGCGCTGGATTTCCTCGATCAGCCGCGGCATCCAGGTCAGCGAGGTCAGCTCGCCCACGCCGAAGCGGCAGCGGCCGGACAGCGCGCGGCTGTTGCTGGCCCGCTTCATGAACTGGTCGGCGTTGCGCAGCAGGTCCTTGGCGTGCGGAATCAATTGCTCGCCCAGCGGCGTCAGCGTGGCGCTGCGGGCATTGCGGCTGAAGAGCTCGGAACCGATGGAGGTCTCCAGCTCCGCGATCCGCTTGGACAGCGAGGACACCGAGATATTCAAGCGGTTGGCCGCCACCGCGAAGCTCTTGCAGTTGGCGGCCCAATAAAAGGCCTCGAGTTGCTTGAGGGTCATGGCGGCGTCCGGGATGATGAATAAAAGAGAACTGAAAAGTGTCGATAAATTCGCTTTATTCTAATTGGGTTCGATCCTATATTTCTCGGCCATAACCTGCCCATCCGTTGCGAGGAGCCGAGAGCGTGACCCCATCCCTGCGCCATATCCTGAGCCTGCAAGACTTCGAGGCCGCCGCCCGGCGCATCCTGCCCAAGCCCGTCTATGCCTACGTGTCGGGCGCCGTCGAGGACGGCCTGTCCGAGCGCGCGAACCGCGAGGTCTTCGAGCGGTACGGCTTCCAGCCCAATGTGCTGGTGAACGTGTCGCATCGCGACACCAAGGTGACGCTGTTCGGCGAGGAATACCGCGCGCCGGTGGGCATCGCGCCCATGGGCATTTCGGCCTTGTCCAGCTACCGCGGCGACATCGTGCTGGCGCGCGCGGCCCGCGCCGCCAACGTGCCGTGCATCATGAGCGGTTCGTCGCTGATCCGCCTGGAAGAGGTCATGCAGGAAGCGCCCGGCACCTGGTTCCAGGCCTATCTGCCCGGCGATCCCGCGCAGATCGAGGCGTTGATCGACCGCGTGGCGGCGGCTGGCGTGCGAACACTGGTGTTGACCGTGGACACGCCGGTGGCGGCGAATCGCGAGAACAATGTGCGGGCGGGGTTCTCCACGCCGCTGCGGCCCAGCCTGGGCCTTGCCTGGCAGGGCATCACGCATCCGCGCTGGCTGTTCGGCACCTTCGCGCGCACCCTCCTGCGCCACGGCATGCCGCACTTCGAGAACAACTACGCCACGCGTGGCGCGCCCATCCTGTCGGCCAACGTGCTGCGCGATTTCTCGGACCGCGGCCACCTGAACTGGGAACACGTCTCGGCCATCCGCAAGCGCTGGCAAGGGCCGATGGTGCTCAAGGGCATTCTCAATCCGCGCGACGCCGCCATTGCGAAGGCGCGCGGCATGGACGGCATCATTGTCTCCAACCACGGCGGCCGCCAGCTCGACGGCAGCATCACGCCCCTGACGGCCTTGCCGCAGGTGGCCGAGGCCGCGCCGGGCCTGGAGATCATGCTGGACAGCGGCGTGCGCCGCGGCACCGACGTCCTGAAGGCGCTGGCATTGGGCGCGAAATGCGCCTTCGTCGGCAGGCCCTTCAACTATGCCGCCACCGTGGGCGGCCAGGCCGGCGTGGCGCACGGGCTCACGCTGATCACGGAAGAGATCAAGCGCGACATGGGCCTGCTGGGGGTGGCGACGCTGCCTGAAATCGACAGCACCGTCGTGCGGCCAATGTACTGACGGCCCGCGCGCCTCAGGCGAGGTGGCCTGTCGATGACAGCGGCTCGCAGCCGCGCGTGGGCAGCCAGCGCGCCAGCGCGTCGCTGCTCATCGGGCGGGCGTACAGGTAGCCCTGCACGTGAAGCACGCCCTGGCGTTTCAGGTAGGCGAACTGGATGGCGGTCTCCACGCCTTCGGCCACGGTGCGCAAGGCCAGCCGCTTGCTGAGCGCGATGATCGCGTCCAGGACCGGCGCGTCGCCGTCCAGGCTTTCGATCGCGTTGACGAAGCCCCTGTCTATCTTCAGGAAATCCAGCGGGAAGGCCTGCAGATAGGACATGGCGCAGTGGCCGGTGCCGAAGTCGTCCAGCGCGATGTCCACGCCTTCGGCGCGCAGGGTCTGCAGGGCCCTGACCACTTCCTTGCGGTCGCTGATCAGGCTGCGCTCGGTGAGTTCCAGCGTGATGCGTGGACCCTGCGTGGCGATCTGCGCCGCGAGGCGCCGGACGTCGGCCACGAAGGTGGGGCCCTGCAGGTGTTCCGCCGCGACGTTCACCGCGACGTGAAAGCCGCGCGGCGCCTGCCATTGCGCCATGTCGGCGGCCACCAGTTCGAAGAGGTGGCGTGTCAGCGGGATGATCATGTGCTCGGCTTCCGCCGCGGCAATGAATACGTCGGGACGCTCCCAGCGGCCGTCCGCGCGCTGCCAGCGCAGCAGCGCCTCCACGCCGCCGCAGCGGCCCGCCTGGATGTCGTAGATCGGCTGGTATTGCACCGAGAATTCCCGGCGCGCGATACCGCGGCGGATTTCATCGCGATAGGACATCTTGCGCCGCAGCCAATAGGCCGCGGCCATCATGCACAGCGCCGACAGGATGGCGGCCAGCGGCAGGAAGGCGGTGAAGACGCGCCACCAGGCGCGCACGGATTCCGATTCAGGCGCGGTGACGCCCACGCTGATCCGCGGCGAGCTGGCGCCGTCCGACAGCGGCGAGAAAAGCGGGTGCGTGTCTTGCGGGGGGGCGCCCTGGCTCACCGGGTGGCCGTCGCCGATCACGATGGTCATGTAGTAGCCGCGTGGTTCGCCGATGGCGCGCATGAAGTCGGTCAGGTACTGCCCATCGACGATGGTGTAGGCGCCGACTTCGTGCGCGAGGTCGGCGAAGACCACCGCGGGCCGCTCGCGCACGGCGGTGGTGCCCGCCACCGACAGGGGCCAGCGGCCCAGGCTGGGCAGTTCGCGCTGGATGACGTCGGCCAGCGGTTCCGTCATCGGCCCGAAAGCCGATGAGCAGAACACGTCCGGGCCGTGGGTGAGGCCGATGGAACGGAAATAGGTGCGGATCGAGCCGATGCGCTGCAAGTCGCGTTCCAGGGATTCGCAACCGCCGCCCTGGTGGTCGAGGCGCTTGAGTGTGTCGACGGTGCGCCAGGCATGTTCGGAGATGTTCTCGGCGTGCCGCAGGATGATGCGGGCGGTGGCATCCAGCTCGCGCTGCACGTCGCGGCGCGACTCGAGGAACGTCAGCGCCAGCCCGAGCAGCAGCGGAAAGGCGCCGGCCGCCAACAGGAGCGGCCAGCCGCGTTCGCGTAGGGCAGGGCCGGTGCGTAAGGCAGGAGCCATGAGGATCCAGGAGCCCGTGAGATGACCTGATCTTAGAACGAATGCGGTCTTCGTGGCCTTGCGACGATTCCTGCCGGCAGGCGCGTCGCAGGAGGGTCGCCATGGGGGGAAGTACGTTTCGATACAAATTCCCTGGCGCACCCTGCATCCAAATCCAGCCCTGGCGGGTAGTACCTGTGGCGGCGACATTTCGCCTGCTCAGTTCTCAACTACCAGGAGCACAACATGAACACCCAACGCATCGTTCGTCTTCCCGTCATCGCCGGCGCTTTCGCCGCGAGCATGCTCGCCGCCTGCGGCGCGATGGCCAGCGGCTACAAGCAGGACAGCCTGCCTGACAGCATCAAGGTGCCCGCCGGCAACAAGGTGGCCTGGGAAACCGTGGGCACGGGCGAGATCACGTATGAATGCCGTGCCAAGAAGGACATGCCGAACCAGGCCGAGTGGGTGTTCGCCGGTCCCAAGGCGGTGCTGAAGGATCGTGCCGGCAAGCAGGTCGGCACGTATTACGGCCCGCCCGCCACCTGGGAAGCCAGCGATGGTTCCAAGCTCACCGCCACCCAGCTGGCCGTGGCGCCTGCTGGCGACGGCAACCTGCCGTACCAGTTGGTCAAGGCCAATCCGGTGATGGGCAAAGGCGCGTTGGAAGGCGTGACCTACATCCAGCGTGTCGCGCTCAAGGGCGGCGTTGCGCCCAAGACGCCTTGCACCCCCAGCACGCTGGGCGCCAAGACCCAGGTGACCTACCAGGCCGACTACATCTTCTGGAAAGCCAACTGAGCCACGGCGGATCGAGCCGCCAGGCCGCGCACCGCCGAAGGCGGGGGACCCGCCGGCCGGCGTCCAGACGGGCGCCGGCCGCAGTGGCGGGCAGCCTAGGCATGGGTTAGGATGCCGACGGGGCGCCGTCCGGCAGCTCGCCACCCTGCTTCCCGTGTACGCCATGCCCCAGAGGACCCCTTCATCGTTCGACTACGACGCTGCCCTGGCGGGCTGCGCCGCGGGTCGGCGCGAGTCTCTGCGGCAGCTCTACGAACAAGAGGGCGCGCGCCTGCTGGGCGTTGCGCAACGCATCGTGCGGGACACCGGACAGGCCGAGGACATCGTGCATGACGCCTTTCTCCAGGTATGGACGCGCGCAGGCAGTTTCGATCCCGCGCTCGGTTCCGCGCGCGGCTGGGTCTACAGCATCACGCGCAACCTTGCCCTGAACGCTGTGCGCGACCGCCGCGAGCAGGCCCTGGATGACGACGCGACACAGGCCCTGGAAGCGCGCGAGGCCCTGGCGGCCTGGCGCGACGATGCTGCCTTGCAGACCTTGAAGGACGGCGCGAGCCGCATCGGCTTCTGCCTGGAAAAGCTGGACCCGGAACGCCGGCATTGCATCCTGCATGCCTATGTGGACGGTCTCTCGCATGGCGAGATCGCCCGCCGGCTCGGCACGCCGCTGGGCACGGTCAAGGCCTGGATCAAGCGCAGCCTGCAGGCCTTGCGGGAGTGCCTGGCATGAACACGAACGGCACCACGTCCCCTGGCACCGACGAGCCCGAAGACCTGCATCTGCTTGCCGGGGAATATGTGCTGGGCACGCTGGACGCGGTGCAGCGCCAATCGGTGCAGGCACGCCTGCCGCACGAGCCTGCGCTGGCCGCGGCGGTGCGTGAATGGGAGGCGCGCCTGTTGCCGCTGGCCGTGCTGGCCGAGCCCGTGCCGCCGCAGTCGGCCTTGTGGCAGCGTATCGCCGGCAGCGTCGATGCGCTGACGCGCCGCGCCACGGCCGCGCGTCCCGGTTTCTGGCATCGGCTCTGGCACAGCCTGGTGTTCTGGCGCGGCCTGGCCGGTGCCGGCGTGGCGGCGGTGCTCGTCATGGGCTCGGCGCTGATGTTGCGCAGCATGCCGCCCATCACGCCGCAATACATCGTGGTCCTGGCCGCGCCGCAGAACCAGGCCCCGGGCTGGATGGTGCAGGCGCGGACCGACCGCGAGGTCAACCTCATTCCGCTGGCCGCGTTCACCGTGCCGCCGGACAAGGCACTGGAGTTCTGGACCAAGGCCGACGACTGGCAGGGACCGGTGTCGCTGGGGCTCGTGAAGCCCGGCGAACCCGTGCGCATTCCCCTGGATCGCCTGCCGCCACTGGAGGCCAACCAGCTCTTCGAGCTGACGTTGGAACCCTCGACCGGATCGCCCACCGGCAAGCCGACGGGCCCGATCCAGTTCATCGGCCGGGCCGTGAAGGTGCTATAGCACGCGCAGGGCGATCTTCAGGCCGAGGGCGCCTTCGGGATCTCCAGGCCTCGCGCCACGGCGGGGCGGGCCACGAAGGCATCCAGCACGCGCTTCACGTTCGGAAAGTCCTGGAAGCCGACCAGCTCGCCTGCCTCGTAGAAACCGACCAGATTGCGCACCCACGGCCAGATCGCGATATCGGCGATGGTGTATTCCTCGCCCATGATCCAGTCCTCGCCTGCCAGGTGCTTGTCCAGCACGCCCAGCAGCCGCTTGCTCTCGGCCACGTAGCGGTCGCGCGGGCGCTTGTCCTCGTAGTCCTTGCCGGCGAACTTGTGGAAGAAGCCCAGCTGGCCGAACATCGGGCCTACGCCGCCCATCTGGAACATCACCCATTGCAGGGTCTGGTAGCGCAGGGCAGGGTCGCGCGGCAGGAACTTGCCGCTCTTGTCGGCCAGGTAGACCAGGATCGCGCCAGACTCGAACAGCGGCAGCGGCTTGCCGCCCGGGCCTTGCGGGTCGATGATGGCCGGGATCTTGTTGTTCGGGTTCAGCGACAGGAACGCCGGCGTGAGCTGGTCATTGTTCTCGAAGCCGACACGGTGCGGCTCATAAGGCAGGCCGATTTCTTCCAGCAGGATCGACACCTTCACGCCGTTGGGCGTGGGCAGCGAATACAGCTGGATGCGGTCGGGATGCTGGGCGGGCCATTTGCGCGTGATGGGGAAGTCCGAGAGGGCGTTGGCGGCTTGGGTCAAGGCGGATCCTTTGCAGCGGATGAGGGGAGGGGCCAGGGGCGGCCCGGCCGGACCATGATAGTGCCGCCTTCCTGGTGGCGCGGCAAAGCACCTGCTGCGCGCAGGGATGTCCGGTGCAGGCCCGCGGCGGAGCTGGCCGATACAATGGCCAGGCCGTGCCGGCCTCCCTGGCCGGCCGCCACGTGGAGACGCCATGCCCGCCAAGACCGCTGCCCGCGCCACCCGCCAGTCCCCCATGCTGCTGGACTTCGCCTTGCAGGGAGGGGGCGCGCACGGCGCCTTCACCTGGGGTGTCCTGGATCGCTTCCTGGAGGAGCCCGCGCTGGAGATCGATGGCATTTCCGGCACCTCCGCCGGCGCGATGAACGCGGTGGTGCTGGCCGATGGCTATATGGCGGGCGGCGCCGAAGGCGCGCGCCAGGCGCTGGAGACCTTCTGGCAGCGCGTCTCGCAGGCCGCGCTGCTGAGCCCCTTGCGGCGCACCCCGATGGACGTGCTGCTGGGCACCTGGACGCTGGACAACTCGCCTGTCTACCTGGCGATGGACCTGGCCGCCCGCCTGGTCTCGCCCTATGACCTGAATCCAGGCGCCTTCAATCCCCTGTCCGACATCCTGGACGAGGTCGTGGATTTCGACAGGCTGTCGCACAGCGCCATCCGCCTTTTCGTCACCGCCACCAACGTGCGCACGGGGCGAGGCCGGGTGTTCCGCAATGGCGAGATCACGCCGGACGCCCTGCTGGCCTCGGCCTGCCTGCCGACCCTGTTCCAGGCCGTGGAGATCGATGGCGAGCCGTATTGGGATGGCGGCTATTCCGGCAACCCGACGATCACGCCGCTGGTGCGCGAGTGCGGTTGCAGCGACGTGGTGCTGGTGCAGATCAACCCGGTCGAACGCGAGGGCGTGCCGCACTCGGCCCGCGAGATCCAGAACCGCCTGAACGAAGTGTCCTTCAATGCCTGCCTGCTGAAGGAACTGCGCCTGATCGCCTTGATGAGCCAGGCCACCGACCCCGGGCAGGGCGAAGCCCGCCGCTGGGCCTGCATGCGCATGCATCGCGTGGGCAGTGCCGCGATGGACGAACTGGGCGCCTCGTCCAAGCTCAATGCCGAATGGGCGTTCCTGTGCCTGCTGCGCGACGAAGGACGGCGGGCGGCGGAGGATTTCCTGGCCGCGCATCGCGGGGACATCGGCCGGCGCGGCAGCCTGGACCTGGCGCAGTACCTGGAAGGCGTCTAGGGCCTGCGCCGTGGCCGAGCTCAAGCATTTCGAAGACCTGATCGCGCTGGCCCGCACGGGCAGCTTCGTGCGCGCCGCCGAGTTGCGGCACGTGACGCACCCGGCTTTCGGCCGCCGCATCCGGGCGCTGGAGGCCTGGGCGGGCGTGCCGCTGGTCGAGCGCGATCGCGTGCCGGTGCGCCTGACGACGCAGGGCGAAGCCTTGCTGAAGACGGCGGGCCAGATGGTCGAGCAACTGGGACAGCTGCGCCACCGCATGCACCAGTCTGGACCGGGCGCGGAGGCGGTGCTGCGCATCGCCACCGGGCGCACGCTGGCCAGCACGCTGGTGGCCGACTGGATCGCGCGCCTGCGCGCCAGGCCCCGGCCGGTGCTGGGAGACACCAGCCGGGTGGAGATCGTGACCGGCAGGATGCAGGACATGGTCACCTTGCTGGAGCAGGGCAAGGCCGATCTGCTTTGCGGTTACGCGCATCCCTCCCTGGCGGTGCCGCTATCGCCGGCGCGCTATCACTTCATGACGCTGGGCACCGACAAGCTCGTGCCGGTCTGCCAGATGGACCGGCGCGGCAAGCCGCGTCATCCCCTGGCCGAAGACGGCGCCTGCGCGCCGCTCATCTCGTATTCCGGTGGCCTGTCGATGGCGCGCATCCTGGAGGACCGGCTCGACACGCGTCTCTATGCCTTGTCGCCGTTCCTGCGCTGCGACTCGCTGGACGCCGCGCATGGCGCCGCCCTGCGCGGCCTGGGGGTGGCCTGGCTGCCGTGGTCGATGGTGGCCGGCGATTGCCGGCGCGGCGCCTTGGCCGCCCTGGGCGGACGCAGCGACGAGATTCCTTTCGAGGTGCGCCTGTATCGCTCGCAGGCGGCCCTGTCGGCGCTGGCAGAGACGGCCTGGGAGGCCACGCAGCGCGGGCGATAGATCGGGCCAGTGCTGAAAAAGCACGAGATTGTGCTGGGATAGCACCTGCGCCGCGACGGGGATGTCCCAGAATTTCTTCACGGTCCCGGCCTCGATGCCGGGCACCGACAGAAATCACACAACATCATGCAAGGGGAATTCCATGAACCACGCTCGCCTGTCGGCGCGGCACGTGCTGGCCGCCTGTGGCGCCGCACTTCTGCTGGGGGCGGTCGCGCCTTCGCAGGCCGTCGCGCAATCCTATCCTGCCCGTCCCGTGACGCTGGTCGTCGGCTATCCGGCTGGCGGCAGCGTCGACCTGACTGCCCGGCTGTTCGGCGAGGAACTGTCCAGGCACCTGGGGCAGAACGTCGTGATCGAAAACGTGGGCGGCGCGGGCGGCACCATCGGCGCCCAGCGCGTGGCGCGTGCCGCGCCCGATGGCTACACGCTGCTGCTGGGCTCCACCAACGAGATCGTCATTGCCCGCATGATCAACACCGCGGTGCAGTACGACTCGGCCAAGGACCTGAGCTCGCTGGGCGTGATCGGCTCGCAGCCCTTGCTGCTGGCCGCTTCCAAGGCCTCCGGCGTGACGAGCGCCGCGCAATACCTGCAGGCCTTGCGCGCGGGCCAGCCCGGCCAGTATTACTACGGCTCGTCCGGCGTCGGCACGTCGCTGCACCTGGCGGGCGAGATGATCAACGCCTCCACGGGCACGCAGGCCGAGCACGTGCCCTATCGCGGCGTGGCGCCGCTGGTCACCGACCTGATGAGCGGGCAGCTGACCTTCGGCGTGCTGGTGCTGTCGTCCGGCCTGCCGCAGGTGCAGTCCGACAAGATCGTGGCCCTGGGCGTCACCGAGAAGACGCGTTCGCCCGTGGCGCCCGATATCCCCGCCCTGGCCGAGACGCCGGGTTTCGAGGACGTGGATATCGGCGTGTGGTTCGGCCTGTATGGCCCGGCCGGCCTGCCTGACGCCGTGGCGGATGCCTTGCGCGGCGCGGTCAGGAATGTGCTGGCCGCGCCGTCCTTCCGCGACAAGCTGGCCCAGGCCGGCGGCGTGCCTGCGCGGGCCGACCTGGACCCGGTCGTCTTCCTGGCTGAGGAAACGCGCAAGTTCGATGCCCTGGTCAAGGGCGCGAAGATCGAGGCGCAATGATGTCCTCGCACACTGCTGCACGCATGGCATTCACGCTTCCCGTTCCCGACCTGGCGGCGGAGCGCCAGGGCAATACCGGCACACCGGGCGTCTGGCACTTCGGCAGCGGCGTGCCGGGGCGCGCCGTCATGATTTCGGCGCTGGTCCATGGCAACGAGCTGTGCGGCGCCTGGGCGCTGAAGGACGTGCTGGCCGCGGGGTTGCGCCCGCGCCGGGGCAGCCTGACGCTGGCCTTCTGCAACCTGGACGCCTTCGATCGTTTCGATGCCAGCCAGCATGATGCCTCGCGCTTCATCGACGAGGACATGAACCGTGTCTGGCATGCGGACAAGCTGGCTGACCCGGCAACTCGCGAGCGTCGCCGCGCCCAGGCCTTGCGGCCATGGGTGGCCCAGGCGGACTGGCTGCTTGACCTGCATTCCATGCACGAGCCGGGCCTGCCCTTGCAGTTGACGGGCCTGCTTGCCCGCAACGTGGCGCTGGCGCGCCGCCTGGGGACGCCGGAACACGTCATTGTCGATGCCGGCCACCGCGATGGGGTGCGCATGCGCGACTTCGGGCGTTTCGGCGACCCCGCCTGCGAGGACGCCTGCGCCGTGCTGCTGGAGTGCGGCTTCCACGGCGAGCCCGCGGCGGCGGACGTGGCGCGTGATCAGGTGGCGCGCTTCCTGCTGGCAGCTGACTGCGTGGACGAGCAGGATGTGCCGGCCGGCTGGCTGCGGCCCTTGCCTGCCGCACAGCGTGTCCTGGAGGTGACGCAAGCGGTGGTGGCGCCGTCGATGGATGTGCGTTTTGCACAGGCCTGGCAGGGCTTGGAGACGTTGGAGAAAGCGGGCGCCGTCATCGGTTGGGCCGATGGCGAACCGATACTGACGCCTTATGACCGTTGCACGCTCATCATGCCGTCCTTGCGGCAGTTGCGTCCCGGCGTCACGGTCGTGCGCCTGGCGCGAGACTACGCGGGCTGAGGCCTGGCAAGCCGGCCTGGCGCCAGCCTAGCCCAGCCACTGCGCCATCAGGCCATAGGCCAGCGCGCCCATCAGCGTGGGCAGCGCCGTGCCGCCGCGCCAGCGCTTCACCGCCCACACCACCAGGAAGGCGGCAGCCAGGCGCAGGCCGGCCGTCCACGATGGCGCGTCACCCACTTCGCCCCATACCGACACGGCCAGCAAGGCTGCGATGGCGGCCGGACCGATGCCGGCCAGGCGGCGCTGGCGCAGCGTGTCCGTGGCGGCAACGTCGCGGCGGCGGCGGGCCTGCCACAGGGGCAGCAGGCGCAGCAGGAACGTGCCGGCGCCACACAGCGCCACGATGAGCATCAGGTGATCCTTCATGCGCGCACCCTTGCCGCATGGCTCAGCGCACCGACCAGGATCGCCAGCGCCAGCGCGTTGTAGCTGGGCAGCACGAAGGACAGCAGCACGGCAGCGATGGCGGCGGCGGCAATCGGCACACGGTAGCGTGCCACGTCCATGTCCAGCAGCAGGGCCAGGAAGAGGGCGGGCAGCACGAAGGTGAGCCCTTGCTGCACGAATACCGGCCAGTGGGCGATGCCGCCGACCAGCGAGGTACCCAGCGCCGTGCCCAGCACCCATGCGCCATAGGCCCCCACCTGCAGGCCCAGGTGCCACGATTCCCGCGCTTGCGCGGGCTGCGCATCGATGCGGCTCATGGCGGTGGCGAAGACCTCGTCGGTCAGGCCGAAAGCCAGCAGCGGCGTGGGCAGACGGCCCGGCGCGGTCAGCCGGGTGGCCAGCGCCGGGCCGTAGAACACGTGGCGGGCATTCATCAGCCAGACCGTCGCCACCGCGGTGACGAGCCCGGCGCCCGAGGTCAGCAGCGCGATCAGGATGAACTGGCTGGCGCCCGCGTAGACCAGAACGGACACCAGCAGCGCCATGCCTGGCGACAGGCCCGCTTCCACGGCCGCGATGCCGAAGGAAAACGCGATGGGCAGGTAGCCGGCGGCGATGGAGAGGCTGGTGGCCAGGCCCTTGAGGAAGGCACGCATGAGGAAAGGACGCTTGGAGAAGGACGTGTGCAGTGGCGTCTGCAAGCAACACGCCCGGCGAAAGCTAGACATTCTAGACGCCAGGAAACCCGCCGCCGCGCGGCGGCGACCGCCCAGGCATGAATATCGTGCCGCGAGGTTATTTGGGGAAACGGGCTTCCCGGCGCTATAGTCCCCAGCTTCACGTCGTTCCCCGCTCCCGCCGCCATGATCGTCCGTCCCCGCCCGCACTGGTTCCCCATGCTGTTCGTGGTGCGCGGTTCGGTACTGCCCCACATCGCCCCGCAACTCATTTTCACCACCGCCATCGCCATCCTGGTGACGGCGTGGCACGGCGTGGTCTATGAGTGGAAGGTCACGCTGACCTTCGTGCCGTTCTCGCTCATCGGCCTGACGCTGGCGATCTTCCTGGGCTTTCGCAACAACACCAGCTATGCGCGCTATTGGGAGGCGCGGGTGCTGTGGGGCACCCTGATGATCGAGGCGCGCAACCTGTCGAGGCAGGCCATGACGCTGGTGGACGATACGCGGCAGGCGCCGCCTTTCGTGCGCCTGCTGATCGCCTTCACGCATGCCTTGCGGCACCAGTTGCGGGGCACGGATCCCAAGGCCGATTTCGCGCGCTTGCTCACGCCCGCCGAGTGCGAACGCCTGTCGTCGGCGCAGTTCAAGCCGGCCATGCTGCTGCTGATGGCAAGCGAATGGATGGCCGCACGCCGCCGCGAGGGCACGCTGTCGCAGACGATGGCCCTGGCGATGGAAGCCCCGCTGTGCAAGATCGGCGAGGCGCTGGCTGGCTGCGAGCGCATCGCCAACACGCCCATCCCGTTCACCTATGCCGTGATCATCCACCGCACCATCTATCTGTACTGCCTCCTGCTGCCTTTCGCGCTGGTGGATTCCATCGGCCCGATGACGCCGATCATCGTGGCGTTCATCAGCTATACCTTCTTCGCGCTGGAGGCGCTGGGCGCCGAGATCGAGGATCCTTTCGGCCGCGAGCCGAACGACCTCGCGCTGGACGCGCTGTCCATCAACGTGGAAGCGACCCTGCGTGAAACGATGGGCGAGCGCGACCTGCCGAGCCCGCCCGCGCCCGTGGGCTACGTGCAGACCTGAGCGCACCCCCGGCTTACTGGCCGCGCGAAGGCAGCTTCAGCGCCTTGAGCAGGCCTTCCAGCGAATAAGGCTTGTGCAGCAGTTCGAATCCGTGCGTGCCTTCCTCGGCCAGCACGTGGCTGTAGCCGCTGGTCAGGACGACGGGCAGGTCGGGCCAGCGGCGGCGGATCTCGTGCCCCAGCTCGATGCCGCTCATGCCGGGCATCACGACGTCCGAGAAGACCATGTCGTAGCGGTCGCGGCCGGCTTCCAGCACGGCCAGGGCCGCCTGTGCGCCGGTCGCCCAGGTGACCGACAGGCCCAGCTCGGCCAGCAGGCCGTGCGCGAAGCGGCCCACGGTTTCATTGTCTTCCACCAGCAGCACCTTGCGTGGCGCCAGGGTGTTGTCGATGTCCTGCACACAGGCTGCCGCCAGCGGCACGGGGACGTTGGCCGCCCGCGGCAGGTAGAGCGTGAAGCAGGTGCCCACGCCCACCGTGCTGGTGACGGCGATCTCGCCGCCCGACTGCTTCACGAAGCCATAAACCTGGCTCAGGCCCAGGCCGGTGCCCTTGCCGGTGGGCTTGGTCGTGAAGAAGGGTTCGAAGATGCGGCCCAGCGTGTCGGGCGCGATGCCGCTGCCGGTGTCCTCGACGGAAACGGCCACGAAGGCGCCATCGACGCGCGCATGGCGGCGCAGCGGCGGCACGTGGTCGACATTGCGGCTGGAGATGGACAGCTGTCCGCCGTTGGGCATCGCGTCGCGCGCATTGATGACGATGTTCAGCAGCGCCGTGTCGAATTGCGCGGGGTCGGCCAGCACGGCCGAGGTGTCGACCGCCAGGGTCTGGCGCTTGACGATGCGCCCGCCCAACGTCGTGTCGATGATCTGCGCCAGGCCGTCCAGTCGCTGCGACACGAAGAAGGCCTCGGGCCGCAGCGATTGGCGTCGCGCGAAGGCCAGCAGCTGGCGGGTGAGGCCCGCCGCGCGCTCCGCGGTTTCCGCGATGGCGTTGACGTAGTGCGCGCGCCGCGTATCCGGGATGCCGGGGCGGCGCAGCAGCTCGGCCGAGGAGCGGATGACCGTCAGCAGGTTGTTGAAGTCGTGCGCCACGCCGCCGGTCAGGCGGCCGATGGCCTCCATCTTCTGGGATTGGGCCAGGGTATCTCGCGCGCGCTCGATCTCTTCCTGCGCGCGGCGGCGCTCGGTGATGTCGCGCGTGATCTTGGCGAAGCCGATGGGCTCGCCTTTTTCATTGCGGATGATGTCGATGACGACGTTGGCCCAGAACGGCGAGCCGTCCTTGCGCACGCGCCAGGCCTCGCTTTCGAAGTGGCCGTATTGCAATGCGGTGGACAGCGCGCGTTGCGGTTCGCCGCGCTCGCGGTCCTGCGCCGTGTAGAAGCGGGAAAAATGCTGGCCGATGATTTCCTCGGCCGCATACCCCTTGAAACGCTGGGCGCCGGTGTTCCAACTGCTGACATTCCCCTGCAGGTCGAGCAGGTAGATGGCGTAGTCCCGGATGGCATCGACCAGCAGCTGGAAGCGCTGGTCGCCGTTGAGCGCTTCATCGAGGCTCGGGCGGGGCGCTATGGGTGCATTCATGTGTACGTGATCGCTGCAGGAGAGTGGCGCGGCTGGAAGTGCCGCAGCTGGCCCCATCAGACTGCTGGCTGGGGGAGGTGTCAATGCGGACTGGTCCGCGTGGCGCGCAAGCCGCAGCCTGCGCGCGTCCGGACAGGCGTCAGGCGGGCAGGATTTCCTTCACGAGGTCGGCCGGGCGGCACAGCCGGGTGCCCTGCGTGGTCACAACGAAAGGGCGGTTGATGAGGATAGGGTGTTCCAGCATGGCTGACAACAGGTCTTCGTCGCTGGCGGCCGGATCGTCCAGGCCCAGCTCGGTGTAAATCGGTTCCTTGGTGCGGACGGCCTCGCGCACCGTCAGGCCGGCCGCGCGGATCAGGGCGGCCAGCGTGGCGTGCGACGGCGGCGACTTCAGGTACTCGACGACGACAGGTTCGATGCCGGCCTCGCGCAGCATGGCCAGCACGTTGCGCGAGGTGCCGCATTTGGGGTTGTGGTAGATCGTGGCGGTGCTCATGCGGCCTCCGGCAGAGTGGGGCGGGTTGGCGTGGGAGCCGGCGGATTGGCTTTGCCGCCGGCAACGAGGTGTTCGACCATGTAGTCGATGAAGACGCGCAGCTTGCGCGAGGCATGGCGGCTGGCGGGCCACAGCAGATGGAAGGAGCCGGGCCGGTCGACGTGCATGTCCAGCACCGACACCAGTTCACCGCGGGCCAGCGCGTCGCGTGTCAGGAACTCTGGCAGGCACGCGATGCCCAGGCCCGCGCGCGCGGTGTGCAGCAAGGATTCGGCGGTGGTGGAGATCAGCGTCTCGCGCATCGGGGGAATGTCGGCATCGCCCAGCGGCCAGCGCGCGATCTTGCCGGTTTCGGCGTAGCGGTGCAACAGGCAGGCGTGGCCCGCCAGTGCCGCGGGCGTGGCGGGCGTGCCATGGCGCGCGAAATACTCGGGTGAACCGACCAGCACATAGCCGAAGCTGCCCAGCGAGCGCGACATCAGCCGCGAGTCGCGCAGCGCGCCGCCGCGCACCACCACGTCGAAGCCTTCGTCGATCACGTCCACCAGCCTGTCGGTCAGGTCCAGCTCCAGCTCGATGTCCGGATAGGCGCGCAGGAAGTCGGTCAGGATGGGCATGACCAGACCGCAGATGAGCGGCATGCTCACGCGCAGCTTGCCGCTGGGCGTGCCGGTGTGGTGGCGCAGCTCGTGTTCGGCGGCCTCGGCCTCGCACAGGATGCGGCGGCAGCGTTCGCGAAAGAGGGCGCCTTCGGGAGTGAGCGCGATGCTGCGCGTGCTGCGGTGAAACAGCCGCACGCCCAGGCGGGCCTCCATGCGGGCGATGCTCTTGCCGATGGCCGATGCCGACACGCCCAGCACCCGGGCCGCCTGGGTGAAGCTGAGGGTCTCGGCCACCTGCACGAAAACGGCGATGCCGCTCAGGCTGTCCATGATGAAACGCCGTCCAGAAACATGATTGGGGAATTCTAAGTCCGATATCAGCGGAATTGCAGCCTGTTTTTCTTTTCAGCGCCGATTCCTATCCTGCCTGTCTCTTCCCGCCGCAGGGTGGGGTTCGATGACGGAACAGGACACACACCTCATGCATGCAAGCGATCTCGCCGGCCAGATGCCGGCTTCCGCCGCGCCGCGGCTGCCCTGGGCAGGGCTGCTTGCCCTGGCCACCGCCGGCTTCATCACCATCCTGACCGAGGCCCTGCCCGCGGGCCTGCTGCCGCAGATGGCGGCGGGCCTGGGCGTCTCGGAATCCATGGCGCGCCGCTGGCTTTCTCGCTGGGCATTCCGGGCGGCACCCTGCTGGGCGCGCTGGTGGGCTGGCGCCATGCTTTCGGCCTGATGACCCTGATGACGCTGGTGCTGATCGCCTGGGTGATGTGGAAAGTGCCGCCGGTGCCTGGCAGTCGCGAAGGCCGCCGCCAGGCCGGCCTGCGGGAGGTCTGGGCCATGCCGGGCGTGGCCGCCGTGCTCGTGACCACGCTGCTCTTCGTGCTGGGCCACAACATCCTCTACACCTATATCGCGCCGTATCTGATCGGTGTGGGACTGGGCGCGCGCGTCGACGTGGCCCTGCTCGCCTTCGGACTGGCCAGCATTCCGGGCATCGCGCTGGCAGGCTGGCTGGTGGACCGGTGGATGCGGACACTGGTGCTGGGCAGCATCCTGGCTTTCGGCGCGGCAATCCTGATGCTGGGGCTGGCGGGGGGCGCGGCGTGGTGCGTCCATGCCGGGGTGGCCTTGTGGGGCCTGGCGTTTGGCGGCGCGCCCACGCTCTTCCAGACGGCATCCGCCAACGCGGCGGGGGACTCGGCCGACGTGGCGCAATCCTTCATCGTGACGGTGTGGAACCTGGGCATTGCCGGTGGCGGCGTGCTGGGCGGGCTGGTGCTGGACGGCCCGGGCGCGGCGGCCTTGCCGTGGGCGGCGCTGCTGGCCCTGCTGGGCGCCTGGTTCGCGGCCTGGCTGGCGCGCGCCGCAGGCTTTCCCGCGATCGGCCGGGCGTGACCTTCCGGCCGCCGCCCGCGCGCCCTACCGTTCGCGCAGCGGCGAACCGGCCAGCTTGGGCACGCGCGGCCGGCGGCGCCGGATGTCCGCCAGCAGCGCGTCGCAGAAGGCGCGCACGCCCGCCGACAACTGCCTGCCGGCCATCGATTGCACCTGCAGCACGCGCTGGCTCATTTCCGGATTGCTGATGGGCACCAGCACCTGCCGGTCCGGCCGCAGGCGGTTGCGCACCGCCAGCGAGCCGATCAGGTTGACCGCGCTGCCGTGGCGCAGATAGGCCGCCAGGCCGCTGATCGAATTGCTGGTCATCAGGACCTGCGGACGCAGGTCTTCCAGGCTGCAGACCAGGTCGAACAATTGCCGGATGGTGTTGGGCGGCGTGGGCAGGACCAGCGGATGCCGCAGCACCTCGCGCAGGGTAACCGACTTCAGGCGCGCCAGCGGGTGGTGGCGCGACACGTGGGCATAGACGGGCGCCACCTCGGAGTGCTCGACGCGGATGCCTTCCTGCGCCGCCGTGGCAAACGTCAGGCCCAGGTCCACGATGCCTTCGCGCACGTGGCGGGTCACCTGCGCGGGCTCGCAGTTGATCATCGAGAAGGTCACGCCCGGATAGCTTTGCTGGAAGCGCGCGATGACGGACGGCATGTAGTCGTGCGCAAAACCATCGGTGCAGGCCAGGCGCACGGCGGTGTGCGCCAGGCTGGCCAGGCCGTGCAGCGCATCTTGCAATGCCTGGGCATCGAGCAGCGTGCGGCGCGCGTAATGCTGGACCGCCAGGCCGGCTTCGGTCAGGCGCATGCCCCGTGGGTCGCGGTGGAACAGTGGCGTGCCCATGTCCGATTCCAGCCTTGCGATCTGCCGGCTGATGGCGGAAACCGCGACGTGCAGGGTCTGCGAGGCGGCGCTCAGCGACCCGCGCTGGGCGACTTCCAGGAAATAGGCCAGGGGCGTGGCGTGCAGCGAGGCGGGTTTCATCGGGGAGGAGGCACGGTAAGGAAGGGGTGGCTTGCCTGGAAGGAATATAAGTGTTTTTTGCCTTGCTTTTTTTCGAAAGCAATTTTCTCTTGTGATGCGCTGCGGCCGTGCATGGCGCAGTGCCGCTTTTCACGCCAGGAAAGGCCGTGATGCTGCGTCGCGGCAGGCATGCGCCAGGACAGGGAAAACCCCGGCGCGCGGGCACCACCAAAGTGCCGCCTGACTGCCGCGGCGGGCCGCGCGGCGCGCCGGTGCGTGCCGGGGCAGGGATTCTCCTGTCGCGTCTCGCGGCGTATCGTGCAGCCATGCGCCGCGACGATGGCGCCACCCGCAGACGAGGAGACACCCCCCGATCATGAATGCACTCACCCAGCTCACCGCCGTGCAGGCCCGTGCCGCCATCGAACGTGGCGAGGTCCGTGTGCGCGAGCTCATGGAGGCCTATGTGCAACGCGTGCAGGCGGTCAACCCGCGCGTGAACGCGCTGGTCAGCACCTGCCTGGACCAGGCGCTGGAAGAGGCCGGCCGCGCGGATGCGCAGCGCCAGGCCGGTGTGCGGCAGGGCCCGTTGTTCGGCTTGCCGGTGGCGCACAAGGACTCCTATCTGGTACGCGGCGTGCGCACCACCTTCGGCTCGGAAGCCTTCCGTGACTTCGTGCCCACCCAGGACAGCGCCGTGGTGGCGCGCCAGCGCGCGGCAGGAGCCATCGTGCTGGGCAAGAGCAACATGCCGGAGTTCGGCGCGGGCTCGCACACCTTCAACACCCTCTTCGGCCCCACGCGCAATCCCTACCGGCTGGACGTCTCGGCGGGCGGCAGCAGCGGCGGGGCGGCAGCCGCGCTGGCGGCGGGCATGGTGGCCTTGGCCGACGGTTCGGACATGGGCGGCTCGCTGCGCAACCCGGCCAGCTTCTGCAACGTGGTGGGCCTGCGGCCGTCGCTGGCCCGCGTGCCGATGTCGCCTTCCAGCTACGGATGGAATGGCGTGACGGTGGGCGGCCCGATGGGCCGTTGCGTCGATGATGTGGCGCTGCTCTTCGGCGTGCTGGCGGGCAGCGATCCGGGCGACCCCCTTGCGCTGCCGGCCGACCCGCAGGATGCGGAGCGCCTGCCGCGGCGCGATCCCAAGGGCCTGCGCATCGCGGTCAGCCGCGACCTGGGCGGCCTGCCAGTCGAGCCGGCGGTGCTGGCCGCGCTGGGAGAGGGCGTGGCGTATCTGCGCGACATGGGCTGCATCGTGGAGGAGGCCGAGCCCGATTTCACCGAGGCCGACGAGGCGTTCGAGATCCTGCGCGCGCTGGCCTTCGCAACGAACTTCGGCACGCTGGAGCCCGCGCGGATGGCGCAGGTGAAGGAAACCGTGCGCTGGAACATCGATGTGGGCCTGACGCAGACCGGCGCCGACGTGGCGCGCGCGGAGCGCATCCGCTCCGCCATGCATGCCCGCATGCGCACGCTGCTGGAAACCTACGATTTCCTGGTGGCGCCCGTCTCGCAGGTGGTGCCCTTCGATGTCGAGTCCGAATATCCCACCCGCATCGCGGACGTGGACATGCCCAACTACATCGCCTGGATGCGCTCATGCTCGCGCCTGACGATGACGGGCCACCCCGCCATCTCGGTGCCTTGCGCCTTCACGCCTGACGGCCTGCCGGTGGGCTTGCAGATCGTCGGCCGCTATCGCCGCGAACGCGAGCTGCTGGCGTTCGCCCGTGCCTTCGAAGAAGCGTGCCCCGCGGCGCGCGTGCGGCCGGGGCTGTAGCGCGGCCAGGCGGTTTTCCGTTTTCTTCCTTCGGTCCTGACGCCGCGCGGCAGACGCGGCGCGTACCGGTATTTCCTCAACGTTTCAGGAGAAGTCGATGCGCAGCGTAGCAATGCTTTGCCGGATGGCCGTGGTGGCCTGCGTGGGCATGGCCCCCGCCCTGGCCGCCCAGGCCCAGGACTATCCCAATCGCCCCGTGAGGCTGATCGTGCCGTTCACGCCCGGCGGCTCCACCGACGTGATGGCCCGCCTGCTTGCGCCCGTGCTCGGGCAGCGCCTGGGCCAGACCATCGTGGTCGAGAACAAGCCGGGCGCGGGCACGGTGCTGGGCGCCGACCTGGTGGCGCGTTCGCCTGCCGACGGCTACACGCTGCTGCTGAGCGCGGCGTCCACCTATACGGTCAATCCGGTGGTGTACGCCTCCTTGCCCTACGACCATGAAAAGGCCTTCCAGCCGCTGGGCATCGTCGCTTCCACCCCGCTGGTGTTGCTTGCCAACCCGGGCAGGATCAAGGCGAACACCTTGAAGGAACTGGCGGCCGAGGCGGCCGGCCATGCCGACCTGGCCTATGGCTCCTTCGGCAGCGGCAGCACCTCGCATTTCGCGGGCGAGATGCTGAACACCGCCCTGGGCATCCAACCCGTGCACGTGCCGTATCGCGGTAGTGCGCCAGCCATGACGGACCTGATCGGCGGCCAGGTGCCCTTGACCGTGGACACCGTGGTGGCCGCCGCGCCGCAAGTGTCGGCTGGCAAGGTCAAGGCGCTGGCGGTGACCAGCGCGCAGCGCTCGCAGATGCTGCCCGATGTGCCCACCGCCACCGAAAGCGGCTATCCCTCGGTGCAGTTCAGCACCTGGTTCGCCTTCGTGGCGCCGGCAGGCCTGCCGGCGCCGGTCAGCGCGAAACTGGAGCAGGCGATTGCCGGCATGATGGCGGACAAGGCGGTGCGGGACAGCCTGTTGGCCAACGGCTACGAGCCCGAGTACGGCACGCCCGCGCAGTATCGCGAGCGGGTGGCCGAAGAGCTGCCGCGCCTGCGCAGGATCGCGCAGGACGCGAAGATACAGGCCAACTGAAAAACCGACGCCTGGGGCGGCGCGTCTGCCGCCTTAGAAGCCGCGGTGCTCCACCGCGAACTTCACCAGTTCGGCCTGTCCTTCGATGCCCAGCTTGCGCTTGATGTTCTGGCGGTGGGTTTCCACCGTGCGCACCGACAGGTGCAGCGCCTGGGCAATCTGCTTGTTCGCGCTGCCCTGCGCGATGTGGCGCAGGATGTCCTGTTCGCGCGGACTCAGCAGCGCGGTGGGCAGCGAGCCCTGCGACAGGCGCAGCGCCACGGCGGGGCTGAAATAGTTGCGCCCGTTCATGATGTGTTCGATGGCCGACAGGATTTCCCCGGCGGGTTCGTCCTTCAGCAGATAGCCGCGTGCGCCGGCGCGGATCGCCTGCATCGTGTATTCGACGTTGTCGTGCATCGACAGCACGATCATCGCGATCTGCGGCCAGCGCTCGTGGACGATGCCGGCCAGTTCCAGTCCGCCCATGCCGGGCATGTTCAGGTCCATCAGCAGCAGGTCGGGCAGCGCATCGCCGCGCTCGTCGCGGGCCTGCAGCCAGGCCAGCGCGGCGCGGCCATCGTCCGCCTCGCCCAGCACTTCCAGGGTGGGCACGGCCTCCAGGCGCAGGCGCAGGCCGTCGCGCACCAGCGGATGGTCATCGACGAGAAGCAGCCGGACGGGTTGCGGGAAGGCGAGGGTCATGGTGTCGAGGCGAAGCAGGTCGGTTTGAAGGAGGGCATCAGGCGGGCAGGGGCAGGCGCGCGACGATGCGCGTGCCGGCGGGGCTCGAGTCCAGCGTCATCGTGCCGCCCAGCGGCGCCACGCGTTCGCGCATGTTGCGCAGGCCGATGCCGCCTTCGGGGGCGCGCTGGACGTCTTCGTAGTCGAAGCCCTGGCCATTGTCGCGGATGGAAAGCTGCACGTGGCGCGGCAGATAGTCCAGCGCAAGTTGCACGGTGCTGGCCTGCGCGTGGCGCACCGCGTTGGTCAGGGCTTCCTGGGCAATGCGGTACAGCACGGTGTTGTGCGCATCGGGCAGCTTCACTTCCTGGCCGTGCACCACCACCTCTGAACGCAGCACCGGCGGCTCGCCGGTCGCGTCCGTGACTTCGCGCGCCAGGTGGCTGAGCGCCGCGGGCAGCCCCAGGTCGTCGAGCAAAGAGGGACGCAGGTTGTGCGAGATGCGGCGGATTTCGCCGACCGTGGCATGCAGCCTGTCCAGCGCGCCGCTGAGCGGCTGTTCCACCTTCTGCAGCGCAGGGTCGTCCTGGCCGGGCAGCCCGCGCAGGCGCGCCAGCGCCGCTTCCAGCAGCAGCTTGGTGGAAATCAGCCATTGGCTCACGCCATCGTGCAACTCGCGCGACAGCCGCGCGCGCTCTTCTTCCTGCGATTGCACCACCTGCCGTGCCAGCAGGCGCAGCTTGGCGTCGGATTGCTTGTGGTCGCTGATGTTCAGCGCCAGGCCGCACAAGGCCACGCCCAGCGTGCCGAAGAAGGCGATGGCGGCCACCCAGGCCAGCATGTTGCGGATGTTGCCTTGCGCGGCGGCATCCAGGTCGGCCAGCGTTGTCTCGATGTCGTCCAGGTAGATGCCGGTGCCCAGCATCCAGTTCCACTCGGGCACGGCGACGACGTAACCCAGCTTCTGCATTTCGCGTTGCGCCGAGGGCTTGTGCCAGAGATAACGCACCAGTTCGCCTTGCGCGCCGCTGCGCCGCGCGGCGGCCAACAGCGGTTGCAGCACCAGTTGGCCAAGCGCGTCGCGCATCACGCTGACGTCGCGGCCCACCAGTTCGGGCTGGCGCGGATGCATGAGGCTCAGGCCGTTCAGGTCATAGACGAAGAAGTAGCCGTCACGGCCGAACTCCATCTTGGACAGCAGCGACAACGCCTCGCGCTGGGCGGCGGCGCTGTCTTGCGCGCCCACCAGCGGCTGGATCACGCTCTGCGCCAGCTTCACATAGTGGCGCAGCTCGGCCTGCTTGCTGTCCAGCCAGGCCTGCTCGACCGCGTGCTTTTCCTGGCGGCTCAGCGTCGTCCCGTGGTGATAGACGGCATAGGCCAGGAAGGCGAGGGCAAGCAGCAGGGGGACAACGGCAAGCAGCAGGATCTTGAGTCGGAGCTTCATGGCGATGAGAGGGGCCGTCAGGGCGCGTGCAGTGCTCCTGGGGGAAACCCTGAGCTACGTAGGCGTGTTGCACTGCACTACGTGGTCCTGCGTAGATAACTCGCGTGGTTTCGCGCTTGTTGCGTTGCGGTAGCGTCGAAATACTACCGCGTGCGCCGACATGGTGCGCAGAAACAACAACAAAGCGTGCGAGGAGCCGTCATGCAAAGCAGTCAAAGCTGGCTAGGTCGTCACCTGGTCTGGATCGGGGTCGCCCTGATAGGCGCGTTCGCGCTCGGGACAGTCGCCCTGTCCCGGGGCGAAACCATCAATGCCCTGTGGATCGTCGTCGCGGCGGTCTGCGTCTACCTGATCGCGTATCGCTATTACAGCCGCTACATCGCCAATACGGTGCTGCAGCTGGACGCCACGCGCATGACGCCAGCCTGGAAGCACAACGACGGCCTGGACTACGTGCCCACCAACAAGCACGTGCTGTTCGGCCACCACTTCGCCGCCATCGCGGGCGCGGGTCCGCTGGTCGGCCCGGTGCTGGCCGCGCAGATGGGCTACCTGCCCGGCGTGCTGTGGATCCTGGCAGGCGTGGTCTTTGCCGGCGCCGTCCAGGACTTCATCGTGCTGTTCGTCTCGACGCGCCGCGACGGCCGTTCGCTGGGCGACCTGATCAAGGCCGAGCTCGGCGTGGTGCCTGGCGTGATCGCGCTGTTCGGCGCCTTCATGATCATGGTCATCATCCTGGCGGTCCTCGCGCTGATCGTCGTCAAGGCGCTCACGCACTCGCCCTGGGGTCTCTTCACCGTTGCCGCCACCGTGCCCATCGCGCTCTTCATGGGCGTGTACCTGCGCTACATCCGGCCGGGCCGCATCGGCGAGGTCTCCATCATCGGCTTCATCGGCCTCATGGCCGCCATCCTCTTCGGCCAGGACGTGGCCGCCAGCGCCACCTGGGCGCCCATCTTCGACATGGACGGCCGCGGCCTGACCTGGGTGCTGATCATCTATGGCTTCATTGCCGCCGTGCTGCCCGTGTGGCTGCTGCTGGCGCCGCGCGACTACCTGTCGACCTTCCTGAAGATCGGCACCATCGTCGGCCTGGCCCTGGGCATCGTCTTCGTCGCGCCCGACCTGAAGATGCCCGCGGTCACGAAATTCGTCGATGGCTCGGGCCCGGTGTGGTCGGGCAATCTGTTCCCCTTCCTCTTCATCACCATCGCCTGCGGCGCCGTCTCGGGCTTCCACGCGCTGATCTCCTCGGGCACCACGCCCAAGCTGATCGAGAACGAAACCCAGGCCCGCTACATCGGCTACGGCGGCATGCTGATGGAGTCCTTCGTCGCCATCATGGCCCTGGTCGCCGCTTGCGTGATCGAGCCCGGCATCTACTACGCCATGAACAGTCCGGCCGCCCTGATCGGCACCACGCCCGAGCAGGTGGCGCAGACGGTTTCCAGCTGGGGCTTCCTGATCACCCCTGACCAGCTCACGCAGATGGCCACGGACGTGGGCGAGAGCACCATCCTGTCGCGTGCCGGCGGCGCCCCGACGCTGGCCGTGGGCATGGCCTACATCCTGCACCAGTTCACCGGCGGCGAAGGCATGATGGCCTTCTGGTATCACTTCGCCATCCTGTTCGAGGCGCTCTTCATCCTGACCGCCGTGGACGCGGGCACCCGCGCCGGCCGCTTCATGCTGCAGGACCTGCTGGGCACGTTCTCGCCGGCGCTGCGCCGCACCGAGTCGCTGCCCGCCAACCTGATCGCCACCGCGCTCTGCGTGTCGGCCTGGGGCTACTTCCTGTACCAGGGCGTGGTCGATCCGCTGGGCGGCATCAACACGCTGTGGCCGCTCTTCGGCATCGCCAACCAGATGCTGGCCGCCATCGCGCTGACGCTGGGCACCGTGGTGCTGTTCAAGATGAAGCGTGACCGCTATGCGTGGGTGACGGTCGTGCCGACCCTCTGGCTGCTGATCTGCACGCTGACCGCGGGCTGGCAGAAGCTGTTCCATCCGGACCCCAAGGTCAGCTTCCTGGCGCACGCCGCTCGCTACAAGCAGGCGATTGCCGACGGCACCGTGCTGGCCCCCGCGAAGTCGCTGGAGCAGATGAGCCGCATCGTGTTCAACGACTACGTGAACGCCGGCCTGTGCGTGATCTTCATGGCGGTGGTGGTCAGCATCGTGAGCTTCGCCGCCCGCACCGTGATCCTGGCCCGCCGCAACAGCCAACCGACGGTGAAGGAAACGCCGTTTGAACTGCTGCCCGCCGACGCGGTCGCGGTCAAGGGCGCGCATTAAGGGCAAGACCCGGGCGGTTCACGCCGCCCGGGAACCGAATCGACCCGGAGACGTCAGATGATGCGTTTGAACTTGAGCGGCGCCGCCCGCCAGGCCGGCCGTGTCGGCGGCTACCTGGGGCAGACGCTGCGGCTGATGGTCGGGGTGCCCGATTACGACACCTACTGCGAGCACATGCGGCTGAACCATCCGGACCAGGAGCCGCTGTCCTACGACGCCTTCTTCCGCAACCGGCAGGATGCGCGCTACGGCGGGAAAGGCCGGATCGGGTGCTGCTGAGGGTGCTTCTTCCATTTTGATTTTTTTTCTTGATTGCCGCCTGGGTGGTGCTTGAGATTTTTCGAGCGACTGCCTTGCCTCTGTGGAGCTGACTGCGTTGTTTGCGTGGTCAGCTCCTTTTTTTGTGGGGGTGGACCGCTGGGTTGACGGTTTGTGCACCGCTAGGTTGACGGCCGCCGAGGGTGGTCGTGCCGTCGGCCGCCTGCCGCGTGGTGGGGCGCCCACAGCGCCCCGCCCCCCGCAGAAGGCGCCCGCCGTCCCGCCCACCCTCGACGTCCTGCGGTGGAGTGGTGTGTACCGGAGTCAGCCGCCTTGGTCCTGCTCGCATTCTTGCCGCTTGCTCGCTGCCCGCCCGAAGATCTCGGCTTGCCGCTCAGCAATGGGCGCCCACAGCGCCCATTGCTGAGCATTCGGCAAAGCAAAAGGGGCAGCTTTTGAGAGAGGGGGGAAGGGGAGTGGAGGTGGGGGGCATCGCACTTCGGGCGGGGGCCCCCGTCAGGCTGCGTTGTCTGCTTGGAGGCGTTGTTCCGTCCGCGTGACTGAATGACGGGTGTCTTGCGCGGGCAGAGGCGTCGAGACTTACTGACGAGCCTGGCGGCTTCGGCCGCTCCGTGTCGGTGGTGGAGCAGCCTCCCCAAGCAGGCAACACGGCCAAGCGGCGCCCGTAGCCCGAAGCGCGCTGCCTCCCCCCTCCACCTCTCGCCCCCACTCTCCCAAAAGCTGCCCTATTGCTTTTTCGAATGCTGACCGGTGGGCGCTGTGGGCGCCCTCCGGTCAGCGGCAAGCCAAGATCTTCGGGCAGGCAGCGAGCGCAGGGCAAGAATGCGAGCAGGACTCAGGTAGCTACCCAAGGTCCAGAACACTCAACCGCAGGACGTCGAGGGTGGGCGGGACGGCGGGCGCCTTCTGCGGGGGGCGGGGCGCTGTGGGCGCCCCACCACGCGGCAGGCGACCGACGGCACGACCACACTCGGCGGCCGTCAACGAAGCGGTGCACAACCCGTCAACGAAGCGGTGCACAACCCGTCAACGAAGCGGTGCACAACCCGTCAACGAAGCAGTGCACAAGCCGTCAAAACCCAGCAGTGCACAAGCCACCAATCCAGCAACGCATGACAGTCACTGCAGCACCCCACACCCGCGCAATCACTCAACAGCCAGCCGAAACACCTCATGCACCGACCGTCCCGACGCATCCACGGCAACCGTCACCGGCATGTCTTCAACGTCGAAAGCGTAGATCGCCTCCATGCCCAGGTCCTCGAAGGCAACGACCCGGGCTGACTTGATCGCCTGCGACACCAGGTATGCCGCGCCGCCCGTCGCCATCAGGTATGGCGCGCCGTGCCGCTTGATCGCGGCGATGGCTGCCGGGCCGCGTTCCGCCTTGCCGATGGTCAGCAGCAGGCCGGTCTGCGCCAGCACCGTCTCCATGAACTTGTCCATGCGGGTGGCCGTGGTCGGGCCTGCGGGGCCCACTGCTTCGCCTTCGATCGGGTCCACCGGGCCGACGTAGTACAGCGCGCGCCCATTCAGGTCCACCGGCAGCGGCTCCCCGCGCGCCAGCCTGTCCACCAGTCGTTTGTGCGCGGCGTCGCGTGCCGTGTACAGCGTGCCGGACAGGCGCAGCAGGTCGCCGGCGCGCCATCGCGCGGCCTCTTCCCGGCGCAGGGTGTCCAGGTCCACCGCCAGGCCGTCCTGGCCGGGGAGCGCGTCGGGGATGCCGTCCCACACGCGCTCGTCCGGGACTTCCAATGCGGCAGGCCCGCTGCCGTCCAGCGTGAAGGCGGTGTAGCGCGTGGCGGCGCAGTTGGGCATCAGGGCCACGGGCAGCAGCGCGGCGTGCGAGGGCGCGGTGGCCACCTTCACGTCCAGCACCGTCGTGTCGCCGCCCAGGCCTTGCGCGCCGATGCCCAGCCCATTGATGCGGTCCATCAGCGTCAGCCGCAGGCGCTCCGCGGCGTTGGCGGCGCCGCGCGCGCGCAGGGCGTCGATGTCGATGGGCGAGAAGAGCGCGCGCTTGGCCAGGTGCAGCGCCTGTTCGGGGCTGCCGCCCACGCCCACGCCCAGCACGCCGGGCGGACACCAGCCCGCGCCCATGCCGGGCAGTTGGGCCAGCACCCAGTCGGCGACGGAGTCGCTGGCGTTGAGCATGCCGTAGCGCGCCTTCACGTCGCCGCCGCCGCCCTTGGCGACGACCAGCACGTCCAGCGTACAGCCCTCGACCATGTCGATGTGCACGACGGCCGGGGTGTTGTCGCCCGTGTTGGCGCGCTCGCCCAGCGGGTCGCGCACCATGGAGGCGCGCAGGGGATTGCTGGGGCAAAGATACGCGCGCGCCACCGCCTCGTCGGCCAGCGCCTGCAGGCTGGGCGTGGCCGCCAGGCCGGCTGCGGTGATGCGCGCGTCCATGCCCAGCGTGAAATACACGTGCACCACGCCGGTATCCTGGCACACGGGCCGTTTGGCCCGGTGCGCCAGCTTGCTGTTCACCAGCAACTGCAGCATGGCGTGGCGCGCCGCCGTGCCGGTCTCGCGCGCGTGCGCGGCGGCCAGCGCGCGCACGAAATCCGGCGGATGCGTGTGGCTGACCGCCTGCAGTGCGCGGGCGATGCCGTCGACGATATGCTCGGCCTGGATGGCGGTCATGCGCACGCTCCCGCTTACTGCAGCGTGATGCCGGCCTGCTTGATCACCTCGGCCCACTTCGTGACTTCCGAGGCGGTGAAGGCCTGGAAGGCTTGCGGGTCGACCTGGTCGGGGGGCAGCACCAGGATGCCCTGCGCGGTCATCTTGCCGGTGAAGTCGGCGTCCTTCAGCGCGCGCGAATACGCTTCATGCATGACGCGCACGACGTTGTCGGGCACGTCCTTCGGCGCATACAGGCCATACCAGGTCGAGACCTGGAAGCCCGGCAGGGCCTTCTCGCCGGCGGTGGGCACGTTGGGGAACTGCGGCATGGGCGCCGCCGAGGTCAGCGCCAGCGCGCGCACCTTGCCGCCCTGGGTCTGGGGCAGGGCAGTGTTGGTCTGGTCGAACATGGCATCCACCTGGCCGCCCATCAGGTCGTTCAGGGCGGGCCCCGCGCCCTTGTAGGCGATGGGCGTGACCTCCATCTTGGCGCGGCTGGCGAACATGGCGGCCACCAGGTGCGAGGTCGATCCCACGCCAGCGTTGCTGAAGTTCAGCTTGCCGGGGTTCTTGCGGCCGAAGTCGATGAATTCCTCCACCGACGTGTGCGGCGAATTCGCGCCCACCAGCAGCACCAGCGGCGTGTCGGGGAAGCGGAACACGGCCTTGAAGTCCTTCACCGGGTCATAGGGCAGCTTGGCATAGAGCGAGGGCGCCGCGGCCATGTAGCCGATGTGGCCGACCAGGAAGGTGTAGCCGTCGGGCGACGAGCGCGCCGCCTTGGCCGCGCCGATGGTGCCGCCCGCGCCACCGACGTTCTCCACCAGGATGGTCTGCTTGAGTTCCTGCGAGACGCGGTTGGCGATGTTGCGCGCCATGGCATCGGTAGGGCCGCCCGCGGCGAAGGGCACGATCCAGGTGATGGCGCGGGTGGGATAGTCCTGCGCGTGCGAGGGAGTCGCGGCCATTGCGGCCAGCGCCAGGGCGCCAGCGATCCATTGCTTCATTTGTCTTCTCCGTTGTGTTTGTGTTGTCTGGATTGGGGCAGGGCGGGTCAGCCGTGTGCCTGCTGGCGCAGGCGATCCACCATGTGGGGGGCGGCGCCCAGGTAGTTGCCCGGATCGCACAGGCGGTCGATGGCCTGGCGGTCGAGCTTGCTGGAAACGGCCGGGTCGGCGTGCAGCACGTCTGCCAGCGGCAGGCCGTGGGTGGCGGCCTGGCGGCAGGCGTCATAGACCACGTCGTGCGCGGTCTGGCGGCCGATGTGCGGGGCGAGGCCCATCATCACGGCCTCGGCGACGATGAGGCCGCCGGAAAGATCGAGGTTGCGGCGCATGCGCGCGGTGTCGACTTCCAGGCCGGCCAGCATGAAGCGCGCCTGGTTCAGTGCGCCGGCGGTCAGCACGAACGATTCGGGGATGCACGACCACTCCAGGTGCCAGGGACCGGTGGCGCGTTCGAAGTCCTGCAGCATGGCGTCCAGCGCCAGGCCAGCGTGCTGGCGCACGGTCTTGGACGCCGCCCACATCAGTTCGCAGGAAATGGGGTTGCGCTTCTGCGGCATGGTGCTGGAGGCGCCGCGGCCCTTCACGAACGGCTCGAAGGCCTCGGCCAGTTCGTTGGTCATCATCAGCATCACGTCCACGGCGATCTTGCCCAGCGTGCCGGTGATGAGCGCGAGGAACTGCACCGTCTCGGCCAGGCCGTCACGCGCCACGTGCCAGGTGACGGGCGCTTCCGCCAGGCCCAGTTCCTTCATCAGCGCCGCGTGCACGGCCAGGCCCTCGTCGCCCAGCGAGGCCAGCGTGCCGGCCGCGCCGCCAAATTGCCCGATCAGCACCCGGGGCTTCAGCTGGGCCAGGCGTTCGCGGTGACGGCGCACCATCAGCAGCCACACGGCCGCCTTGTAGCCGAAGGTGATGGGCAAGGCATGTTGCAGATGCGTGCGGCCTGCCATCGGACTGTCGCGATAGCGCTCGGCCAGGCCGTCCAGGATCTCGTCCAGGGCGGCCAGGTCGGCCTCGATGATTGCCAGCGCCTCGCGCACCTGCAGCACCGTGGCGGTGTCCATGATGTCCTGGGTGGTGGCGCCCCAGTGCAGGTACTCGCCTTCCGGCCCGCATTGCGGGGCCAACTGGTGCACCAGCGGCAGGATGGGGTAGCCGACGATCTCGGTCTCGTGGGCCAGTCGGGCCAGGTCGATGGCCTCGGCATCGGCGCGGGCGGCGATGGCCTGGGCGGCGGCGGCCGGGATGACACCCAGGCGGCCCTGCACGCGCGCCAGCGCGACTTCGGTCTCCACGTAGCGGCGCACGGTGGCGCGGTCATCGAACACGGCACGCATGGCGGCCGTGCCGAACATGTCCTTGAACAAAGCGGATTCGAGTACGGAAATGGGCATGTTAAATGTACGCTCTTGATAATTTGTACGTACATATTAAGCATGCATTTTTCAATCGTCAATCGGGTGTTGCGCGGTCGCTGGATGGCTCGGCGCGGGTGGCAGATAGAATGGCGTGCCACCTTCTTGTCCACGCCCCGATACGCCGATGCCGTCCATTTCGCTCTACAGCCAGATCGCCGAGGAACTCGCCCGCCGCATTGCGAATGGCGATTACCCGGTAGGGTCGGCGCTGCCCACCGAACACGAGCTGGTCGATGCGTTCTCCGCCAGCCGCCACACGGTGCGTTCGGCGTTGCGCCAGTTGCAGGACCTGGGCCTGATTTCCCGCCGGCGCGGCAGCGGCACCGTGGTCGAGGCGCAACGTCCTCGCTCCGGCTACAGCCAATCCTTGTCCTCGCTGGAAGACCTGGTGCAGTTGGCCGCCCGCACGCCGCGCAGCGTGCAGAAGATGCAGGAAGTGGTGCTGGATATCGATCAGGCTGCCGAGTTGGGATGTCCGCCCGGCACGCGCTGGCTGCGCATCAGTTCCACGCGGGGCGAAGCCGGCAAGCCACCGGCGGGCTGGACGGATCTGTACGTGGACGCCCACTACAGCAAAGTGAAGAAGCTGGTGCAGGCGCATCCCGACCGCCTGGTGTCGGACCTGATCGAAAGCCACTTCGGTCGCCGTATCGCCACGGTGGAGCAGACCATTTCCGCCGCGCCGGTGCCTGCCGAGATCGCACGCGTGCTCGAGGTGCCAG
This sequence comes from Orrella dioscoreae, assembly GCF_900089455.2. Taxonomy (NCBI): domain Bacteria; kingdom Pseudomonadati; phylum Pseudomonadota; class Betaproteobacteria; order Burkholderiales; family Alcaligenaceae; genus Orrella; species Orrella dioscoreae. Next base: position 3,770,838 of record NZ_LT907988.1, on the reverse strand, counting down.
CGGAGTCGCCAGGCCTCTTCATCCTGCGCCATTACCGGGATCAGGCAGGGGTGTTGGTGCTGGCCTCCACCTCGTATCACCCCGCGGATCGCTATCGTTTCTCGATGACGCTGATCCGGGAACGGTAGGTTTTCCTTTTTGTTTTCAATGGCTTGTCCGGCGTCAGCGAGCGGAAGACAACGTTGAGGTTACGCCTGGTTTCATTTTTCCCGGAGATTCCGCTTGTTTATCTATCTACTGGTAGATAAGATTCACCCATCGACAAACAGGGCAGACAAAAAGTCTCCCGCAAATCGAAAGATTCACCGGCGCCGCAAGGCCCTTTTATTTTCCCTAGTCATCTATCTATCAGTAGATAAATTTTAAACACCGCGCTCAAGGAGCCAATCATGACCAAGACCTTCGCTTCCGCCCTGATCCTTTCCGCCTCGATGCTGGGTGCCGCCGCCGTGCAGGCCCAGGAAATCGGCTACCCCGCCGACGTCGACCACACCGCCAGCGTGACCCGTGAGCAAGTGCGGGCCGAACTGCGCGACGCCATCGCCCAAGGCAGCATTCCCGCCGGCGAACTGGACGTGGCAGCTCTGGCCCCCAGTGGTGACAGCACCCACAGCCGTGCCCAGGTTCGCGCCGAGCTGCGCCAGGCCCAATCGCACGGCCTGGAAAGCCGCGGCGAACTGGACTACCCGCCGGTCGCGGGTTGAAGCAGGAAGACGGTCCCGCCCGCCGCATGACGCGGGACCGTCCCAGCACGCCAGATCTGATACGCCACACACGACAGACACCTTTTCACCGATACGGACTGCCGCTGGCTGACGCCGGGGCGCCAAAGACAAACAAAGGAACCATCATGACCAAGACCTTCTTCTCCGCCGCCATCCTCTCGCTGTCCTTCCTGGGTGCCTCCGCCGTCCAGGCCCAGGAGCTCGGCTACCCGCCCGAAGTGGCCCAGACCAGCCAGGTGAGCGCCGAGCAGGTTCGCGCTGAAGCCGTGGCCGCCCGCCAGGCCGGTGAAATCTTCGACGGCGAGCAGGACCAGACCGCCCATTTCGCGCCCGCCTCGCTGACGCGTGCCCAGGTCCAGGCTGAACTGCGCCAGGCGCGTGCCGCGGGCGACGTCCAGCCGGGCGAGCAGGATCCCGCGCTGGTGTTCCAAGGTTGAGCCACCGGGAGGCGGCACGGTTCCCCCACGCATGACTGCATGACCGTTGTGTGTCAGCCGTGCCGCCAGGCCCCGAGGTTGCGTGCAGGTGACAAGGCGCGATCCGGGCGCCGGCAGGTTCGACCTATCGACCCATTCATAGGTAAACTTTCGCCATGAACGCCACCGCCGCCAATACCAGAGAGCAACTCCTCGACTACGCGCAGAGCCTGATCGGCGCGCGCGGCTGCAATGGATTCAGCTATCGCGACCTGGCTGACCATGTGGGCGTGAAGACGTCGAGCATCCACTACTACTTCCCCTGCAAGGACGATCTGGTGCGCGAGGCCATCGAGGCCTACAGCCAGAACGCCATCGCGCGCGTGCATGCCATCGACGCCTCCTTGCCTGCCGATGAAAAGCTGCGCCGCTATGCCGACGTGCTGGAAGGCGTGGTCTGTAGTGGCAAGCAACTGTGCATCGGCGGGGTGCTTGCCGCCGACATGAACTCCTTGCCCGAGTCGGTGCGTTGCGTCGTGAAGTCTTTCTTCCTTGCCATGGAGGCCTGGCTGGCCGCCGTGCTGCGAGAAGGCGTGGAACAGGGCACGGTCACGCTGCGCTGTGACGCGGAAACCTCCGCGCGTGCGCTCTTTGCCGCCGTGCAGGGCAGCATGCTCAGCACGCGCGTCTTCGGCGATTGCAATCGCATCCGCGAAACCATCACCAGCGTCTGCCCCTCGGCGGGCTCGCCGTCCACGCATTGAAGGGCAGGGCGCGCCGCGTCCGCCTTCTTCCTTTCGAGTCAGGCAGAACCTGGCTGGCGCCAGGGTTGCGTACGCGCGTGCAGCCAATCGCGCAGCGCCATCTCGTCCGTTGACAGCGCCACGCCGCTGCGGTGGCACAGGTAATAGTCGCGGCCATCATCCAGCGCCAGGTCGAACAGTTGCACCAGTTGGCCGCTGTCCAGCTCGCGCTGGATCAGCGGCGGGCGCAACAGCGCGCAGCCCAGTCCCGCCAGTGCCGCGCACAAGGTCAGTTGCCCATCCTCGAACATCGCGCCCTCCAGCCGTGGCGCCGTGCTGACGCCCGCCGCCGACAGCCACAGCTTCCAGGTGCCGCGCTCTTCGTCATGCAGCAGCGGCAATGCCGCCAGTGCGGTGGGCGAGGGGATGGGCCCGCGCGTGGCCAGGAAGCCAGGATGGCAGACGGGCACCACGGCGCCGGGCAGCAGCTTGATGCTGTCGTAGCCGGGCCACTCGCCCACGCCGAAACGGATGGACAGGTCGGCCGCATCGCTGGGGTAGTGCCGATGGTTGGCGTAGGACACATGCACGTCCAGGCCGGGGGCCAGTGCCTGGAACTCATGCAGGTGCGGAATGAACCAGCCCATGCCGAACATCGGAATGACGCTCAGGGACACCTCGCGTGGCGCGGCGCCTTCGCGCAGGTGGCCGGTGGCGCCACGCAGCACCGCGAATGCCGAGCGCAGCGAGCGGTAGTATTCGCGCCCCTGTGCCGTCAGCACCAGGTTGCGGCCCTGGCGGGTGGTCAGCGGTGCGCCCAGGAACGCGTCGAGCAGCCGCAGCTGGTGGCTGATGGCGGAGGGCGTGATCGCCAGTTCACGGGCGGCCGCGGCAAGCGTGCCCAGGCGTGCATACGCTTCGAAAGCGCGAACGGCACGCAGCGGCGGGTCATGCTGCAATTGTTCTAAATAATTCATATGTTGAATGTAGTGAAAATCTTTCTGCCGTGCCATGCGGCCGTTTGAATAAGCTAATTCATTGATTTATATATAAAGCCGACTGGGTAATATTGATATCTGAATTCAATATTGGCCTGACGCTGGCAGAGAAAACATAATTCAGCTCATCAATGTTTTCTCTCTGGGGAGCCTTCATGTCCACGTCCGCAACCCCTGCCCGGCTGCCACGCCTGCTCGCCCTGGCCGCTTTCTGTGCCACCGCCCTCGGCGTCTCTCCTGCCTGGGCGGACAAGACGGTGACGCTGGGCCTGGCCGCGCCGCTGACGGGCCAGTCGGCCCGGATCGGCAAGGACCTGGAAAACGGCGCCCGTCTTGCCATCGAGGATGCCAACAAGCAGAAACTGGTGATCGGCGGCGAAACCGTCACGTTCCGCCTGCAGGCCGTGGACGACCAGTCCGATCCGCGCGTGGCCGTGACGGTCGCCCAGTCGCTGGTGGACCAGGGCGCGGTGGGGGTGATCGGCCACTGGAACACCGGGACCAGCATCCCCGCGGCGCGCGTCTATCACGACGCCGGCATTGCCCAGGTGGCGCCCGCCGCCACCGGCAAGTCGTATACCTCGCAAGGCTTCGACACCAGCTTCCGCATCATGGGCCATGACGACGTGGGCGGCGCCTACACCGGCAGGTATGCCGTGGAGACGCTCAAGGCCAGGCGCATCGCGGTCATCGACGACCGCACGGCTTTCGGCCAGGGCTTGGCCGACCAGTTCGTGCGTGGCGTGAAGGAGGCCGGCGGCGAGGTCGTCACGCGTGAGTTCGTGAACGACAAGCAGGTCGACTTCGATGCGATCCTGACCCGCATCAAGAGCCGCGATGCCGATCTGGTGTTCTTTGGCGGCCTGGATGCGCAAGCCGCGCTGATCGTGCGCCGCCTGCAACCGCTGGGCCTGAAGGCCCGCCTGATCGGCGCGGGCGGCATCGTCAGCCAGACTTTCCTGACGACCTCCAAGGGCGACGGGGAGGGCACCATTGCGCTGGAGCCGGGCCTGCCCATTGCCCAGATGCCTGGCGGCCAGGCGTTCGAGACGCGCTATCGCGAGGTCTACAAGCAGCCGATCGAACTGCATGCCCCGTTCGCCTACGACGCCGCGGCCGTCATCATCGCCGCCATGCGCGAAGCCGATTCCACCGACCCGACGGTGTTCCTGCCCGCCCTGCGCAAGATCCAGTACACCGGCATTACCGGGCCGGTCGCCTTCGATGCCGAAGGCAACCTGAGCCAACCCGCCTATACCGTTTACCGCGTGGAGCAGGGCAAGTGGGCGCCCGCCGCGGTGCTGGGTGGCAAGGCCGCGCAGGCCGTTGCCAGCCAGTAAGCGCCGCGCAGGCAGTCGCCGTACCGGCGAGCCGTGCCCTGTCGGGACACGGCTCGCTTTCGCATTCGGCTGGCGGCAAGGGCGCGCGAGGCGGCATCCCGCGCTCCTATACTGCCGCCATCCAGGCCGGCGTGTTGCCGGCCGTTGTTCGTGCACCGTTGCAGGTGCACCCGAAGTGAAGGAGTTTTCGCATGACCCCCGTCGACAAGCAGGGCAATCCGCCCGCCACGGCCCCCGCCAATGAGCTTGGCATCCTCGCGCGCCGGCGTATCGAGGCCGAAATCATCAAGCCGATCTACGAGATCCTGGTGCGCGAGTTCGGCAAGGAGAAGGCCGGCGCCGTGATCGGTGAGGCCGTGTCGAATGCCGCCGTGCAGGCCGGCCGGCAGTTCGCCGCGCGGGAGCCCCAGGGGGCGAACCTGCGTACGTTCGCCGGTCTCCAGCACCTGTGGACCAAGGACGATGCGCTGCGCATCGAGGTGCTGAACGCCAGCGACACCGAATTCGACTACGACGTGAAGCGTTGCCGCTATGCCGAGATGTATCACGAGATGGGGCTGGGCGACATCGGCCACCTGCTGTCCTGTAATCGGGACGCCGAGTTCATCGTCGGCTACGACCCCTCGGTCACCATGACCCGCAGCACCACCATCATGAGTGGCGCGGCGCGTTGCGATTTCCGCTATCACCGTCCCGCGGATGCGCCCCCGGCCCCGAAGGAGCCGGCATGACGCGCGAGGCATTGCGGGTCGATGGCGAGCGCCTGTGGGCCAGCCTCATGGAAATGGCACGGATCGGCGCAACGGAAAAAGGCGGCGTCAGCCGCCTGGCGCTGACAGACCTGGACCGTGAAGGGCGTGATCTCTTCGTGCGCTGGGCGCGCGAGGCGGGCTGCACGGTGCGCGTCGATCCCATGGGCAATATCTTTGCCCGGCGGCCGGGCCTGCGCGATGGGCTGGCGCCGGTGCAAATGGGTTCGCATGGCGACTCCCAACCCACCGGCGGGCGCTTCGACGGAATCTATGGCGTGCTGGGCGGGCTGGAGGTCGTGCGAGCGCTGAACGACCATGGCGTCCAGACCGAGCGGCCCATCGAGGTGGTGAACTGGACCAACGAGGAAGGGTCGCGCTTTGCGCCGGCCATGATCGCCTCGGGTGTCTATGCGGGCGTGTTCGACCTGGACTATGGCCTGTCGCGCACGGACGCCGAAGGCAGGACCATCGGTGCGGAGCTCGAGCGTATCGGCTACGCGGGCGATGCGCCATTGGGGGCGCCCTTGCCGCATGCCGCCTTCGAGCTGCACATCGAGCAGGGGCCGGTGCTCGAGGCCGAGCAGAAGGACATCGGCGTGGTAACCGGAGGGCAAGGGCAGCGCTGGTACGAAGGCGAGTTGACGGGACAGTCCGCGCACGCAGGCACGACGCCCATGAACCGCCGCAAGGATGCCGGCCTGGGCGTGGCGCGCGTCATCGCGGCCGTGCATCGTATCGGGCTGGACCATGGCCCGCTGGCCTGCGCGACGGTGGGGCAGGTGGCATTCCATCCGAATTCGCGCAATGTCGTGCCTGGGCGCGCCGCTTACACGGTGGAGTTCCGCCATCCCGACGACGCCGTGCTGGATCACATGAATGCCGCGCTGCTGGCGGCCGTGGAAGAGATCGCTGCCGAGTTGTCGCTGGGCTCGTCGCTGAAGCAGATCTTTTCCTATGCGCCCATCGTGTTCGACGCGGACTGCGTCGGCGCGGTGCGGCGTGCCGCGGCAGCCTTGGGCTACAGCCATCGCGACATCGTGTCGGGGGCGGGCCATGACGCCTGCTACGTGAATCGCGTTGCTCCCACTGCCATGGTGTTCGTGCCCTGCGTGGACGGCATCAGCCACAACGAAGCCGAGGATATTCGCCAGGCGTGGTCGACGGCGGGCGCGAACGTGCTGCTGCATGCGGTCCTGGAGAAAAGCGCGGCATGAGCGATGGGGGCATGACGGCCCCCACCTATAATGACCGGCCCTCCGTGCTGGAACCTGTCCGTGAGCGTTGAACACTCCGTCGTCGCCGACCTCGTCGCCGTGCTGGCCGCCGTCACCCACGGGGAACCGCGCGTCCTGACGACCGAAGACGGACGGGCCCTGCCGTCGGGGCCGTTCGAACTCGGGCACCGCTCGCTGCAATCCGGGCTGCGCAGCTGGGTGGAAGAGCAGACGCACCATCCGCTGGGCTACGTCGAGCAGCTCTATACCTTTGCCGACAGCGGCCGCTACGCCGAGCCTGGCGGCGCCGCCCACGCCATTTCCATCAGCTATCTCGCGCTCACGCGCGAGGCCGCCACGCCCGCCGACGCCAGCGCGCAGTGGCAAAGCTGGTACCGCTATTTTCCCTGGGAAGATCATCGCGAAGGCGAGCCCGCCTTGCTGTCCGAACGCATCGTGCCTGCCTTGCGGCGCTGGGCGGAGGCGGCGGGGTCGGCTGAGCTGCGGGCGGCTCGCGCGCAGCGGACGGCGCTCACGTTCGGGCTCGACGGCTATGCCTGGAGCGAGGACCGCGTGTTGCAGCGCTATGAACTGTTGTACGAGCTGGGCCTGGTGGCCGAGGCCTGCGCGGCGGACGATGCCGCCGCGCGCGCGGCCTGCCTGCCCGGCGCGTCCATGCGCCATGACCACCGGCGCATCCTGGCCACGGGCATTGCGCGGCTGCGGGCCAAGATCAAGTACCGCCCGGTGGTCTTCGAGCTGATGCCGCCAGACTTCACGCTGCTGCAATTGCAGCAAAGCGTCGAGGCCCTGGCGGGGCGCAGCCTGCACAAGCAGAATTTCCGCCGGCTCATCGAACAGCAGGAACTGGTGGAGGAAACCGGCGACGTGCAGGCGGGCGGGGCAGGCCGGCCCGCCAAGCTGTTCCGCTTCCGCCGCGGCGTGATGCTGGAGCGGGCCATTGCTGGCAGCAAGCTGCCGCTGGCCCGGGGCTGAATTCCCGCGCGGGCATGTATCAGACATGACAATCACTTGACAGCCACTTATGCTCAGGAATAGCATAAATGGGTCGAGCGGGCGCCGCTCTTTTTTTGACCTACAAATACTCATAATGAGCATAATTACGGAAGGCCAGATCCAACTGGCCGAGGCAGCCGCGCAAGCGCGTGTTTCCGACGTACCGCCCTTGCCGGCGGTCATGCTGGAGCCGCTGGTGCGCGCCACCCTGCTGGAGGACCTGGGCAGGGCAGGAGACGTGACGACCGATGCCATCGTGCCGGCGGACCTGCGCACCGAAACCGCGTTGTCCGCCCGCCAGCCGGGCGTGGTGGCGGGCCTGGACCTGGCCGTGATGGCCTTCAGGCTGGTGGACCCGCGCATCGAACTCGAGGTGTTGCGGCCCGACGGCAGCCGCCTGGCGGCGGGCGACACCATCGCGCTGGTGCGCGGCCCTGCGCGCGGCGTGCTGACGGGTGAACGCACCGCGCTGAATTTCCTGTGCCACCTGAGCGGCGTGGCCTCTGCCACGGCCAGCATCGTGGATGCCGTGCGGCCGCAACGCGCACGCGTGGTGTGCACCCGCAAGACCATGCCTGGCCTGCGCGCCGTGCAGAAGTACGCGGTGCGCGTGGGCGGCGGCAGCAATCATCGCTATGGCCTGGATGACGCCGTGCTCATCAAGGACAACCACGTGGCCATCGCTGGCGGCGTGCGCGCCGCGATCATGCGGGCGCGCGCGTCGGTGGGGCACCTGGTGAAGATCGAGGTCGAGGTGGACACCCTGGCCCAGCTGGAAGAGGCCATGGCGGTGGGCGTGGATGCCGTGCTGCTCGACAACATGACTCCCGAGATGCTGGCTCGCGCCGTCCAGATGGTGGACGGACGCGCCATCACCGAGGCCTCGGGCCGCATTACGCCCGCGACGGCGCCGGCGGTCGCGGCCAGCGGCGTGGACCTGATCTCCATCGGCTGGCTGACCCACAGCGCGGCGGTACTGGATATCGGCCTGGACCATCGGGGCTAGACCGCCCGCCATCCGTGCCGGGCAGTGCCCGGCGAGCCCATCCGGGCGATCTCGATCTGGAGTTGTGATGAAGACCGTCAAACCGCGCGGTGTGGCCGCGCTCGTCCCTGCCTTGGCGCTGGTCCTGGGTTTGCTGGCCGGGGTGGCCTGGGCGCCAGGCCGTGGCGCGCAGGGCGAACCCCCCGCTGCCGCCAAGCCGGCGGCGCGCGCCTGGCCGGATCGCACGCTTTCCATCCTGGTGACCTTTCCGCCCGGCGGCGGCACCGACCTGCTGGCGCGCAAGCTGGGGGAGCGCCTGGCAGTGAAGCTGGGCGTGCCGGTCGTGGTGGAGAACCGGCCCGGCGCCAGCGGCAACATCGGCGCGCGGGCGGCGGCGGAGGCCGTGCCCGATGGCAATACGCTGCTGATGGTGAACAGCTCGTTCGCGATCAACCCGGGGGTCTATCGCGAACTGCCTTTCGATCCCAAGCGGGATTTCGCGCCGGTCATCAACGTGGCATTCGTGCCGTCCGCCATCGTGGTGCCTGCCAGTTCGACGTGGCGCACGCTGGCGGACATGATCGATGCCGGGCGCCTGGGCGAGGCGGGTGTGGCCTATGCCTCGTGCGGCAACGGCACGCCGCAGCATCTGGCGGGCGAGATGCTGCACCTGGCAGGCGTGTCCTTGCGCCACGTGCCCTACAAGGGCTGCGGCCCGGCCTTGACCGACGCGGTGGCGGGGCAGGTGCCCGTGGCGGTCGTCACGGCTTCCAGCGCCGCGCCGTTCATCCGGGCTGGCAGCCTGCGCGCCCTGGCGATCACGGCGCCGGCGCGCTCAGCCCTGATGCCGGGCGTGCCCACGGTGGCGGAGCAAGGGTTTCCGGGCTATGCGCTGAACCAGTGGCATGGCCTGCTGGCGCCGGCGCGCACGCCGCCCGAGCGGGTTCGGGTGCTGCGCGATGCGTTGGCCGGGATCGTGGCCGATCCCGCCATGCAGGAACAATTGCGGCAACTGGGCTTCGACCCGACGGCCAGCACGTCGGAGGCCTTCCGCGCGCTGGTGCATGCGGACATCGATCGCTATGGCGCGCTGACCGCGCAGCTGGGGTTGCGGGCGGACTGAGGGAGAACGAAGACAGCGGAAAGCACAAGGCCGCGCCAGAGGGCGCGGCCTTGTGCCTTGTCTTGCGGGACGCGTGCTTGCGTGCCGCGATCAGCCTTGCAGGCCCGACACCACGGTCGAGAAGCCGCCGTCCACGTGGGTGATTTCACCCGTGACGCCGCCCGCCAGGTTCGACAGCAGGAAGGCGGCGACATTGCCGACGTCCTCGATGGTGACGTTGCGGCGCAGCGGCGAGTTGGCCTCGACGAAGCGCAGGATTTCCGAGAAGTCCTTGATGCCGCTGGCGGCCAGGGTCTTGATGGGGCCGGCCGAGATGCCATTGGCGCGGATGCCCAGGGGGCCCAGCGCGCTGGCCAGATAGCGCACGCTGGCTTCCAGCGAGGCCTTGGCCAGGCCCATGGTGTTGTAGTTGCTGACGACGCGCTCGGCGCCCAGGTAGGACAGCGTCAGGACCGAGCCCTGGCGCGCCTTGAGCAGCGGCAGCGCGGCCTTGGTCAGTGCGGGGAAGCTGTAGGCCGAGATGTCGTGGGCGATGCGGAAGCCTTCGCGCGACAGGCCGTCGAGGAAGTCGCCGGCGATGGCTTCACGCGGGGCGAAGCCGATGGAATGCACCAGGCCGTCCAGGCCGTCCCAGGTCTTGGCCAGCTCGGTGAAAAGCCCGTCGATCTGTGCGTCTTCGGCAACGTCACAGGGCAGCACGAGCGTGCTGCCGAACTCGTTGGCGAACTCGGTCACGCGGTCCTTGAAGCGGTCGCCCACATACGTGAAGGCGAGTTCGGCGCCTTGCTGGTGGCAGGCCTGGGCGATGCCATAGGCGATGGAGCGGTTGGAGAGCACCCCGGTGACCAGGATGCGTTTGCCGGCGAGAAAACCCATGTTTGGATCGTCCTAAACAGATTGGTACGGATGTATGGCGAAGCCGGCGCGCCGGAAATCAGGGCGCGCCTGGCGGGAAAATCTGGCGTGTCAGCGCAGTATAGGCGGCGAATCGTAGCGGAATCGGCTCAACCGCGCACCCCCGTGCCGGGCACGCGCAGGCGGCTGCCCACCTTCAGGGTGTTGCCCTTCAGGTTGTTCAGCGCGCGCAGGGCGTCCACGCTGGTGCCGTAACGGCGGGCCAGCGCGAACAGCGTGTCGCCGCTGCGCACGGTGTGGGTGCGCACGTTCGGCGTGGCGCGCGGGCCGCGGGCGGCCGGCGGGGTGGGCACCGCCGAACTCGGGCCGCCTTGCAGCGACGCCAGCTGGACGTCGCCGCTGGCCTTGCCGGGCACCAGCAGGGTCTGGTTGCGGGACACCGTGCGGGTGCGGCGGGGGATGTCGTTGACGTCGCGCAGGCGGGATTCGGTGATGCCGTGGCGCTTGGCGATGGCGGCCACCGATTCGCCGCGCTTGGCGTCATAGACCTTCCACGACGACAGGCTGCCCTTGTAGTTGCTGAGGTTGGTGTTGAAGACCTCCAGCTTGTCGCGCGGCAGCAGCAGCGTGGCTTCGTGGCGGCCCAGGATGATGGGGCGGTTGAACGAGGGGTTCAGCGCCTGGAACTCCTCCAGCGGCATCTCGGCCAGCCGGGCGGCCACCTCGATGTCGATGTCGCGGGTCTTCTTGACCGTGGCGAAATAGGGGATGTTCTCCACCGGGGGCAGCACTACCGCGTACTTCTGTGGGTTGGCGACGATGTTCTTGATGGCCTGCAGCTTGGGGACGTAGTTGCGGGTCTCGTCGGGCATCGTCAGCGACAGGTAGTCCGTCGGCATGCTGATGGCCGCGTTCTTGTCCATGGCGCGGCGCACCGAACCCTCGCCCCAGTTGTACGAGGCCAGCGCCAGGTACCAGTCACCCTGCATCTCGAACAGGTACTCCAGGTAGTCCAGGGCGGCGTTGGTCGACGCGATCGGGTCGCGGCGCTGGTCGCGCCACCAGTCCTGGGTCAGCTTGAAATGGGTGCCGGTGGAGGGGATGAACTGCCACAGGCCGGCGGCCTGGGCGCGCGAGTACGCGCCGGGGTTGTAGGCGCTTTCGACGAAGGGCAGCAGCGCCAGCTCGGTGGGCAGGCCGCGGCGGTTGATCTCGTCGACGATGTAATACAGGTATTTGCCCGCGCGCGAGGCCATGCGCTGCACGGCTTCGGGGTGGGCGGCGTAATAGTCCGTCCACTGGCGCGTCAGTTCCGTGTCCATGTTGGGCACGGCGAAGCCGCGGCGGATGCGGTCCCAGGCGTCGGCGGCGGGGCGGGTCAGGTCCACGGTGCGCGAGGTGTCGACGGCCACGTGGCGGTCGCGCGTCGCGCGTGCCTGGCCCGGCAGGGGTTGGACGCTGGTGGTGGCTTCGGTGGGCTGGCCGCTACGGTTGCCCTGCGTGCCGGCGCAGCCGGCCAGCAGGGCGAACAACAGGGCAAGCAGGGGGAAGAGCAGGAAGCGGGGCGAGTGTCGCGGGCAGTGCTGCAGTCCTTGAGGGTTCATCGGTCCTCTATCTGAATTCGTTCTTCCATTCGCGTAACGCGGCAAACACCTCCACCGGCCCGGCCAAGGAATGCCCGGCTTGCTGTTCGGCGGCTTGTGCAACGGTGTGCTGCGAGACGCGCAGGAACGGATTGGTGTCTCGTTCGAGCGCAAGGGAGGTGGGCACGGTGGGCAGGCCGCGATCGCGCAGATCGATGGCCTGCGCCTGCCATGTTTGCAGCGGACGGTTGTCCGGATCCACGGCGAGCGCCCAGCGCAGGTTTGCAAGAGTGTACTCGTGCGCGCAGCAAATGAGCGTTTCTTCGGGCAATTTCAGGAATTTCCCTAAGGAATCAAACATTTGGGCGGGCGTCCCTTCGAACAGCCGGCCACAGCCGCCGGCAAAAAGGGTGTCGCCACAGAAAACCACGGCCTGTCCGACCGCCTGGCCGGCATAGGCGATGTGCCCGGCGGTGTGGCCCGGCACGTCCAGGACCGTCAGGTCGATGCCCATTTCGGGGATCCACACGGTGTCGCCTTCGGCGAGCGCCTCGTCGCAGCGCGGCAGGCGTTCCCTTGCGGGTCCGTAGACCGGCGCGCCCGTCAGGCGGACCAGTTCCTCCACCCCGCCGACGTGATCATGGTGGTGGTGGGTGAGTAGAATGGCGCGCAAGCGCAGGCCTTCCGCCTGCAGCACGGCCGCCACGGGTTCGGCAACGCCCGGGTCCACCACCACGGCCTGGCCGTCCTGGCTGGCCAGCCAGATATAGTTATCGCTCAATGCCGGCAGGGGCCGCAGGCGGCTGGCGTGTGCATTCATAAGGACACCTGATCGCGTGGCTGAGGAAACGAGCATTGTAGAACTGGGGGACTGGTTCGACACCCCGCCTGGCCGCTACGTCCGGGCCTGGGAGCAGGCCCAGTTCGACGCCATCGTGGCTGATGTCTTTGGCTTCAATGCCTTGCAGGTCGGCCTGCCGAGCCTGGACCTGCTGCAGGCGAACCGCATGCCGTTCAAGGTATTCGTGGGCGACAGCCTGGCCAAGGCCGAACTGGCCAGCCAATGGCAGGCCCAGGTCGTGGCGCGCCCGGAAGCCCTCCCGTTCGAAAGCGACAGCATCGACCTGCTGGTGCTGCCGCACGCCTTCGAAAGCACCGACGAGCCGCATCGCGTGCTGCGCGAGGTCGAGCGGGTGCTGGTGCCCGAGGGCCGGGTGGTGGTGTCGGGTTTCAATCCCTGGAGCCTGTGGGGCTTGCGTGCCAACCTGCCCGGCATGCCGCCCTGGCTGCCGCATCCGCCGTCCGCGCAGGTGTCGCTGGCCCGGCTGAAAGACTGGTTCAAGCTGCTGTCCTTCGAGGTCGACCGCGGCCGTTTCGGCTGCTATGCCCCGGCCTGCATGACGGACGTCTGGCTGCGCCGCTGGGCCTTCATGGAAAAGGCCGGCGACCGCTGGTGGCCTGTCTGCGGGGCCACCTATGTGGTGTCGGCCGTCAAACGGGTGGCCGGGGCGCGTATCATCGGCGCCCCGTGGAAGAAACGCCGCCGCGCCCGCCGCGTGGCCGTGCCGGTGCCGCAAGGCTCGGGCGGCGCGCACCGCGCCCAGGCCGAGGCGGTTGGCCACACAGCAACAGGAATCAAGGAATGAGTGAAGACACCGTCGAGATCTGGACCGATGGCGCCTGCAAGGGCAATCCCGGTCCGGGCGGATGGGGGGCGCTGCTGCGCCAGGGCGCGCACCAGAAGGAAATGTGCGGCGGCGAACTGGGCACGACCAACAACCGCATGGAAATGATGGCCGTCATCGAGGCTCTGCGGGCGCTGAAGCGCCCCAGCCGCGTCATCATCCACACCGATTCGCAGTACGTCCAGAAGGGCATGACCGAGTGGCTGGCCAACTGGAAGCGCCGCGATTGGCGCACCGCCGACAAGAAACCGGTGAAGAACGCCGACCTCTGGCAGGCCATGGACGCCCTGGTGTCCACCCATACCGTCAGCTGGCAGTGGGTGAAGGGGCATGCGGGCGATCCGGGCAACGAGCGCGCGGATCAGTTGGCCAACCAGGGCGTGATCCTGGCCCAGCGCGCTGGCCGATAGCCATTTCAGTCGGTTGCAGGGGCGTCGGCCAGCGCTCCTACAGGGTTGGCCGCAGGGTGCGAGGGGTCATTTCAAGGTGATACAGTGGGACAGGCTCCACCCCCCCTCTCCCTTAGAACATGACGGCGCGGCCTCAATGCCTGGCTCCGCGCCGCACCCCCCTCAGTGCGCAGCATGAAGAAAGCTTTGCCTCTCGTGGCGGCAGTCGCCGTGGCGCTGGCCGCGGGCGTGGTCATCGGCCGCTGGTCGCCGCGCGCGCAGCCGCCTGTCGCCGCGCCCACCCTGCCGGCGGCGCCCGCCGCCCAGAAACTGGTGCCCGTGCGTACGGCCGCCGTCCAGTCGGTGGATTTCGCGCGCAGTCTTGCTGCCGTGGGCAGCCTGCGTTCGGACGAGTCGGTCATGCTGCGGCCCGAGGTGGCCGGCCGCATCGCCAGGCTGCCTTTCCAGGAAGGCCAGCCCGTCAAGCGCGGCCAGTTGCTGGTGCAACTGGACGACGCCGTGGCGCGGGCCGAGCTGGACCAGGCGCGCGCCAACCTGTCGCTGGCGCAAAGCCAGAACAAGCGCGCGTCCAGCCTGCAGGCCGAAGGTTTCATCAGCCAGCAGGCACGCGACGAGGCCGGCAGCAACCTCAAGGTCCAGCAGGCCGCCGTGGCCCTGGCCCAGGCACGCCTCGACAAGATGGCGATCCGGGCGCCGTTCGACGGCGTGGTCGGCCTGCGCGGCGTGTCGGTGGGCGATTACGTGGACGTCGGGCGTGACCTGGCGCCCCTGGAAACCATCGATCCACTGAAGGTCGATTTCCGCGTGCCCGAGCTGTACCTGGGCCGGGTGCGGGTCGGCCAGTCGCTCTCCTTGCATTTCGACGCGCTGCCGGGGCAGTCCAGCCCGGGCGAGGTCATCGCCGTCAGTCCGCTGGTCGACGCGGGCGGCCGTTCGGTGCTGTTGCGCGCCCAGGTGCCGAACCCGTCAGGCGCCTTGCGCCCGGGCATGTTCGCCCGCGTGCAGCTCATGGTCGAGAACACCCAGGCGCTCGTGGTGCCGGAAAGCGCGCTGTCGCCGTCGGGCGCGCAGCAGTTCGTCTACCGGGTCGCCAGCGGGCACGCCCAGCGGGTGCCGGTGGGCATCGGCGAGCGGCGCGAAGGCCGGGTCGAGATCCTGTCTGGCCTGGCCGCGGGCGAGCGCGTGGTGGTGGCAGGCCTGCAGCGCATCACCGATGGCGCACCGGTGACCGAGACGCCGGCCGCGCAGCCTGACGCGACCGCGCCCGACACGCCGGCGTCCACCGTGCCGGATCCGTCGCCGGCGTCCGACGCGCTGGTGCCCGAACCCGCCACATCCTGACTCGGGGGCGTCCGTGAAAATCTCCGAAGTCTGTGTCCGCCGGCCGGTCTTCGCGACGGTGCTGTCGCTGGTCATCGTCCTGATCGGTCTCATCTCCTATTCGCGCCTGACGGTGCGGGAATATCCCCGCATCGACGAGCCGGTGGTGTCGGTCGACACGACCTATACGGGCGCGTCGCCCGAGGTGATCGAGTCGCGCGTGACCAAGCCGCTGGAAGACCAGCTGGCCGGGATCGAGGGCGTGGACGTCATGACCTCGCGCAGCCGCGCCGAACGCAGCCAGATCAACGTCAAGTTCCATCTCAGCCGCGACCCCGACGCGGCGGCGGCCGAGGTGCGGGACAAGGTCTCGCGTGCGCGCCGCTTCCTGCCCGACGAAATCGACGAGCCCATCATCTCCAAGGTCGAGGCCGATTCCCAGCCCATCATCTACGTGGCGGTGGAGGCGGGGCAGAACAGCATCATCGAGGTCTCGGATTATCTGCACCGCTATGTGAAGACGCGGTTCTCGGTGCTGCCCGGCGCGGCCGAGGTGCGTGTCTTCGGCGAACGGCTGCCGGCCATGCGGGTGTACGTCGACCGCGAGAAGCTGGCCGGCTACACCCTGACCGTGCAGGACGTGGAAACCGCGCTGCGCGGGCAGAACGTCGAGATCCCGGCGGGCCGCATCGAAAGCGATGCGCGCGAATTCTCGGTGGTGGCGTCCACCGACTTGCAGACGGTGCCGCAGTTCGAGAACGTCATCATCGCCAACGTCAGCGGCTATCCGGTGCGGCTGCGCGATCTTGCGCGGGTGGAGATCGGCCCGGCCAGCGAACGCGTCACCTCGCGCTTCAACGGCCAGCTGGGCCTGAACATCGGCGTGACGCGGCAGTCCACGGCCAATCCGCTGGACCTGTCGCGAGCGGTGCGCGCCGAGGTGGACGTCCTGAATGAAAACCTGCCGCGCGGCATGCGGCTGTCGATCTCCTACGACACCTCCGTCTTCATCGAGCGCTCCATCCAGTCGGTCTACACCACCATCGCCGAGGCCGTCGTGCTGGTGGTGCTGGTCATCTTCTTCTTCCTGCGCAACGTGCGGGCCAGCCTGATTCCCATCGTGACGATTCCGGTGTCGCTGATCGGGGCGTGCTCGCTCATGTACCTGTTCGGTTTTTCCATCAACACGCTTACCTTGCTGGCGATGGTGCTGGCCATCGGGCTGGTGGTGGACGACGCCATCGTGGTGCTGGAGAACGTCTACCGGCACATCGAGAACGGCGTGCCCAGGGTGCATGCGGCCATCCAGGGCACGAAGGAAATCGGTTTCGCCGTGGTGGCCATGACGCTGACACTGGTGGCGGTGTACGCGCCGCTGGCCTTCGCCACGGGCCGGACGGGGCGGCTCTTCATCGAGTTCGCGCTGGCGCTGGCGGGCGCGGTGCTGGTGTCGGGCTTCGTGGCGCTTACGCTCACGCCCATGATGTGCGCCATGCTGCTGCGCCACCAGCCCAGCCATGGCCGCGTCTACAACACGATCGAATCCTGGCTGGAAGGGCTGAACCGGATCTATCGCCGTGCCTTGTCGGCGGCCCTGGCGCACCGTGCCGTCATCCTGCTGGCGGGCCTGCTGGTGGCCGGCGGCGGCGCGGCGCTGTTCTCGGTGGTGAAGTCCGAGCTGGCGCCCATCGAGGACCGCGGCGTCATCTTCGGCATCGTCACCGCGCCGGAAGGGGCGACGCTGGACTACACGTTGAAGAACGTGATGGAGATCGAGCGCCTGTACGCGCAGATCCCCGAGATGCAAGGCAGCCAGATCACGGCGGGTTTCCCCACCGTGACCGACAGCCGCGCCATCCTGCGCCTGAAGCCCTGGGAAGAACGCACGCGCACGCAGCAGGAAATCGCGCAGTCGCTGCAGCCCGCGTTCAGCAAGCTGCCGGGCATCCGCGCCTTCCCCAGCAACCCGCCGTCCTTCGGCCAGCGCGCCACCTCCAAGCCGGTGGAGTTCATGATCATGAGCCAGGCGTCCTATCCGGACCTGGCCAAGATCGTCGACGCCTACATCGCCGAGCTGGAGAAGTATCCCGGCCTGGAAAACCTGGATTCGGACCTGCGCCTGAACACGCCCGAGCTGCGCGTGGAGGTGGACCGCGAAAAGCTGTCCGACGTCGGCGTGGACGTGGACACCGTGGGCCGCACGCTGGAAACCATGCTGGGCGGGCGCCAGGTCACCCGCTACAAGGACGAGGGCGAGCAATACGACGTGATCGTGCAGGTGACGCCGCGCGACCGCAGCACGCCCAACGACATCGCCGACATCTATGTGCAGGCCCGCGACGGCAGCATGGTGCGGCTGGACAACGTGGTGCGGATCCGCGAAAGCGTGTCGCCGCAGTCGCTGAACCACTTCAACCGCCTGCGGGCGGTCAAGGTCGAGGCCTCGGTGGCGCCGGGCTACGCGCTGGGCGAGGTGCTGGCGCACATGGAAACCGTGGCAGGCCAGGTGCTGCCCCAGGCCGTGCGCACCGACCTGGACGGCCAGTCGCGTGAATTCCGCGACTCGTCGGGCAGCATCATGCTGGTCTTCGGCATGGCGCTGGCCTTCATCTACCTGGTGCTGGCCGCCCAGTTCGAGAGCTGGCGGCATCCCTTCACCATCATGCTGTCGGTGCCGCTGGCCATGACAGGCGCCATGCTGGCCTTGTGGCTGACGGGGGGCACGCTGTCCATCTATAGCCAGATCGGCCTCATCACGCTGGTCGGCCTCATTACCAAGCACGGGATCCTCATCGTGGAATTCGCCAACCAGCTGCGCGAGGAAGGCAAGGAACTGGTCGAGGCCGTGGTCGAGGCCAGCGTGCTGCGCCTGCGTCCCATCCTGATGACCACGGGCGCCATGGTGCTGGGCGCGGTGCCGCTGGCGCTGGCCTCGGGCGCGGGTGCCGAATCACGTCGCCAGATCGGCTGGGTGCTGGTGGGCGGGCTGTCTCTGGGTACACTGCTTACCTTGTTCGTGGTGCCGGTGGTCTACACCCTGATCGCCCACGCGCGGAAACACGCCGATGCCGAGCCGGGCCATGCCCCGGCCGCCGGCCTGCCCCACGCCCACCCCACGAAATAGCCGCAACACATCAAGGCACTATGCGCTGGATCATTCTCGATACCGAAACCACGGGCCTGGAGCCCTCCCAAGGCCACCGCGTCATTGAAATCGGCGCGGTGGAGCTGGAGAACCGCAACGTCACCGGCCGCCATTTCCACGTCTACCTGAACCCGGACCGCGACAGCGACCCGGGCGCACTGGCCGTCCACGGCCTGACCACCGAGTTCCTGTCCGACAAGCCGCGCTTCGAGGACGTCGCGCAGGACTTCGTGGACTACATCGCCGGCGGCGAGCTCATCATCCACAACGCGTCGTTCGACACGCGCTTCCTGGACGCCGAACTGGCCCGCGTGGGGCGTCCGCCGCTGGCGCAGTTGTGCACCGCCATCACCGACAGCCTGATGGTGGCGCGCGAGATGCACCCGGGCAAGCGCAACTCGCTGGACTCGCTGTGCGAGCGCTATGGCATTTCCAACGCGCACCGCACGCTGCACGGCGCCTTGCTGGACTCGCAACTGCTGGCAGAAGTGTGGCTGGCCATGACGCGCGGCCAGGATGGCCTGCTGATCGATGCGCCTGAACCCGCGCGCGGCACCGGCGACGGCCTGGTGGTGGGGGGCTTCGATGCGTCCGTGCTGACGGTGTTGCGGGCATCGGAAACGGAAATGGCCGCGCACGGCGAATACCTGGAAGCGCTGGACAAGGCCAGCGGCGGGCCGTGCCTGTGGCGCAAGCTGGACACGCCTGCCGCCCCGGCGGAAGGCACAGCCGCCTGATCGGCGCGTGGACGCTTGCATGGTAAAAATCGACGTGCTATAGTTCCGCTTCTTTGGGCGGTTAGCTCAGTGGTAGAGCACTGCCTTCACACGGCAGGGGTCACTGGTTCGAACCCAGTACCGCCCACCAAAGAAATTCCAGAGAAGCAAGGGCTTACGCGTCAGCGGGAAGCCCTTTTTCTTTGGGTGGTCAAAAAGTACTCAAAAGCTGATTTTGTCGCTTTGGTACTTCACGGACATGACCCTTCATGGGTTCGGCAGCCGCTCATAGGTCCGATTCTGGTAGCACGCCTCCTCGGTGTTGTGCCTTTCCCGATTCTCGTAAAGCTCGCCCGCCTGTAGCAGGATCGCGGCATGGACCGTTGCGGGTACTCCGCATAAAGGCTTCTCGGGCCACTCAGCGCATGGCCGCGATGCAATCCTGGGCGGGTTTGAGCAGTGGCCAGAACACTCGGCGGGAAGCTACTGTAATCCGGCGTTTCAGGGCAAATTCGACTGGGCTAAGATCGGTTCTCCCCTTTTCCTGCCTCGTTTGATGATGACGCTACGCTATACCGCGATCTGTCTCAATCTTGTCGCCGTCTATGGTGTGTCCATGCCGCTACCAAGCCATGCCGCTGGCACTGGCGGAAATGGTGACCCCATGTACGCTGCGCAAGGCGGCGCGAATGCTTCATTGCCCGCAGGATTCGCTGGTGGAGGTAACGCCGGCCAGGCCGGTACCGGCTGGGGCGCGACCGGAGGGCACGGTGGTGGGGGACAAGCGGGGGCCTCGGGAAGCTTGCAAAACGGTGATGGGGGGGCAGGTCTGCTTTATCGGCTTGGACCGTACACGACGATCGCTGCGAGTTACGAAAGTGGCGGCGGCGGTGGCGGCGGTGGAACCGTGGTCCTGACTGGCAGTGGCAATCAGGGCACTGCCAGGGGGGGCACCGGCGGCAATGCTTTGGTACTTACTGGCGCGGGCGGCGAAGGCCGCACGTCTTCCAATGCCGCCGTACTTGTAGGTGGCGGTGGTGGAGGCGGTGGCAGCGTTGTTCAGGACGAGGCCGGTCTGTCGGATACCTGGCGCGTCAAGGGAGGCGAGGGGGGCGCCGCCGTGAGGTGGGTTAACGGGTTGGCCAGCTTCGTGAATACGGGCTCGCTCTGGGGGGGCGCAGGTGGCGGTGGCGGTGCTGTGGGGGAGCGCTACGACGCATCCGTCGCTTTTGCCGGTGACGGTGGCGATGGCGGGGCCGGGCTGCTCATGTCCGGCACGCAGCAGCGCTTCGTCAATCGGGGGGAGGTCTATGGCGGCAATGCTGGGGCAGGCATTGTCAGCGGCGCTGGGGGCCGGGCTGTGCAACTCGATGGCCACGATTCGGAAATCGTGCAGGATGGCCGGATGGAAGCGGGCCGCGACGCTTTCGGCAATCACCAAGATGCCATCATGATCGCAGGCACGGGCAATACGCTGACCTTGATGGCGCATTCCAGCACCGTCGGCAACGTGCGCTATAGCGGCAGTGGCAACCGGCTGCGCATAGACGGCGGCGGCACGGCGAGCGCCACGATGGATGGCGACCTGGATATGGGTACCGACAACACATTCAGTGTGCGCGCTACGCCCGCCGCGCTCGACCGGCTGGATGTGACGGGCCGAGCCGATGTATCCGGTGCCGATTTCTTTCTTGAAGCGGCGCCGGGTGCGTATGGGGCCGGTTACAGCCAGATTGTGCTGCGTGCCGACCAGACTTTCGATGGCACGCGTTTTCGCCATGCGTCGAGCAATTTTGCCTACCTGTCGTTCGAGCTCGTCTATTCGGACGATGACCGGGAGTTGATGGTCAAGCTGCATCGTACGGTCACGCCGGGTGGTCCTGAGCCGGGTGGCCCCGAGCCGGGCGGCGACACCGAGCCGGGAGGTCCTACCGAGCCGGGTGGCCATATCGTGCGCTTTGCCGATCGGGTAAGCGGAGGCAACGCGCGTGCTGTCGCCGACGCGACCGAGATACTGGGCGCGGGCCACGCCGTCTACGACGCGGCCATCACTTTGCCGGAAGGTGCCCCACAGGGTTTTTTCTCCGCACTGTCGGGCGAGGCTCATGCGAGCGTGGCCTCCGGCCTGGCCAACCTGACCCATGTGGTGAGCACGGTGCCTCTCAACCATCTTCGCGGCAACCTCAGCGCCGGTATGGCACCGGGCGCGCCGACCGCGGCGGTGGGCCTGAGCGACGCAGCGTCATCGTCCTCCAGCTTGCCGTCGTCGCTGGCCCGGCCGGCCTGGGCCCAGGTCGTGGGCAACTGGCAGCGCACAGGCGCCACCGGTAATACCCAGGCCATGCGCCAGCGCACCGGCGGTCTCTTCGTGGGTGCTGATCATGCGATGGGCGCGGGCTGGCGGTTGGGCGGGGCGTTGGGCTACACGGACTCGACGCTGACCGTTGGCGGCCTTGCAAGCCGCGCCGATGTGTCGAGTTATAGCGCCATTGTCTACGGCGGCAAGGCGTTCCCGCTAGGCGCCAGCACGTTCAACCTGATGGCGGGAGCCTCATATACCTGGCACGACATTGATGCCGAGCGCCGTATCGGTGCCGGCGGCCTGAACCAGCAACTCAAGGCCGATTACCGCGCCAGCACCACGCAGTTGTTCGGTGAGGTGGGTTACGCCGTTGCCGTGACGAGCGATCTTGCGCTGGAACCCTACGCCGGACTGGGTTGGGCCCAGCATCGCACGCGTGGCTTTTCGGAATCGGGTGGCAATGCGGCACTGTCGGGCGAGGCGATGCGCAACGATTCCAGCAAAGTCACGCTGGGCCTGCGCGCGCGGCAGAACGTCGACTTGGGAAGCATGGCAACCACCTTGAGTGCGGGACTGGGCTGGCGCCACGCATTGGGTGGCATCCGGCCTGAAAGCCGGTTGGCCTTCGACGCGGGCGAGTCCTTCACCGTCACCGGCGCGCCGATCGCGCGTGATGCGGCATTGGTGACGGTGGGCGTCGACGCGGAGATAGCGCGTGGCGCGTCGTTGGGCATGTCGTATGGCGGGCAGTTCGGTGGCAGCAGCCGGGACCAGACCGCTGCGCTCAATCTTCGTTGGCGTTTCTGACGGACCGACACGCCGGGATCCTGATCGTTATCCCGCTAACGCTTCAATCCTGGGAATTCCTCATCACTTGAGGCCCACATCAAGCCGACAGCGCTTTTCAAACCCTATGTTGCGCTGGATTTCCAGGATGGAGAACCCCGGCTGTGCCTGCATACGAGCGGAGCGGATGCACAACCCATCTATCCCACTATCCCCGTGCAGACGGCGTACGCGCAGGAGCGTTATGTTGAGACGTACATCGGCGCGCCATGACCTTCCAGACGTTCAAGCGAGAATGTCGCAGGGGCTGACCAGGAGGGAGCGCTGACGCCCGCCGATTGGCCTAGCGGCTGCGCCGCAGCCGCCCCTGCTCGGCCTGGTTCAGGCGCCGGGCTTCCTCTTCGGCGTATTCCCGTTCGCCCTTCTCATACGACCCTTCGTACATGCAGCTGCTGCGGTTCCAGCGGCAGTCGTTGCTGCGTTCCCCTTCGCCGCCACCCATCAGCGAGCAACCCGAAACCAGCGCGACCAGGCCCAGCGTGACACCACAGCGGTTCAACAAATGCATCGATACGTTCCTTGTCTGAAGAGGGTTGCGAAATGAGGCGTGCCGGGGGCCATAGTAAACCCAGGAACGCCAAGGCCCCCAGCCGGTGCGCGAGCGCGCGCACCGGCTGGGGGCCCCGGGGAAAAGACCCGGGTATCAGCTCTGCACGTACACCACGTGGCTGTGCGTGTACTCATACAGCCCGTGCTTGCCGTCAGCCCCACCCACGCCGGACTTTCGCACCCCCGCGTGGAAGCCCTGCATGGCTTCGAAGTTTTCGCGGTTGACGTAGGTCTCGCCGAAGTCGATCTCGCGGATGGCGTGCATGGCCTTGGACAGGTCGCGGGTATAGATCGACGACGTCAGGCCGTACTCGCAGTCGTTGGCCAGCGCGATGGCCTCGTCCAGGTCGTCGACGATCTGGATCGGCAGCACAGGGCCGAATATCTCCTTGCGCATGATCTCCATGTCGGCGCGGCAGTTCGCCAGCACGGTAGGCTGGAAGTGGAAGCCCTGGCCCAGGTCGGCAACCCCGCCGCCCGTGACGACCTGCGCGCCATCGGCCACCGCCTGCCGCACCTTGGCTGCCACGCCATCCAGGCCCTTGCGGTTGACCAGCGGCCCCATTTCCACGTCGGCCTGCGCCAGCGGGTCGCCGTAGCGCGTGGCGGCCATGGCCTGGGCGATGCGGGCGGTGAATGCCTCGGCCACGCCGCGCTCGACGTACACGCGTTCCGCGCAATTGCACACCTGGCCGGTGTTGATGATGCGCGAGTCGCGGATGGCCTTCACGGCCAGGTCCAGGTCGGCGTCGGCCAGCACGATGGCCGGCGCCTTGCCGCCCAGCTCAAGATTGAGCTTGGTGATGTGCGGCGCGGCGGCTGCCGCGATGCGCTCGCCGGTGGCGACGCTGCCGGTGAAGCTGATCATGTCGACGCCGGCATGCGCCGACAGCGCGCCGCCCGTGGCGCCCTGGCCGTAGACCACGTTGAAGACGCCCTTGGGCAGGCCCACCTGGTCCAGCAGCTCGGTGAACGCATGGCAATTGATGGGCGTTTCCTCGCTGGGCTTGATGACGATGGTGTTGCCGGTGAGCAGCGCCGGCGCCATCTTGCGCGCGATCAGGAAGAAGGGGAAGTTCCACGGCAGGATGCCCGCCACCACGCCCATGGGCTTGCGCAGCAGCAGGATCATTTCATTGGCGCGGTCGCTGGTGATGACCTCGCCTTCGATGCGTCGCGCCCACTCGGCCATGTAGTCCAGGTAATCCGCCGTGAAGTTCACTTCGACTTCCGCCAGGCCCAGGATCTTGCCCTGTTCCTGCGTGATGGTGCGAGCGATGCGGGCGGCATGCTCGCGCAGCTTGGCGGCGACGCCGCGCAGGTAGCCGGCGCGCTGGATTGCCGGCAGGCGCGACCAGGCCTTCTGGGCGCCGCGTGCGGCGGCAATGGCCGCGTCGACGTCGGCCTGGTCGGACTGGGGCGAGCGTGCCAGCACGTCGCCGGTGGCGGGGTTGCTGACATCGTGCAGCGTGCTGCTGTCCTGGAAGGCGCCGTTGATGTAGTTGCGCAGGACGGGAAGGGTCTTGCTCATGCGGGTCTGTCTCCTGTTTGGGGTCTCAGGCCGAGCTACGGTCGGGGGAACATGATGGCAGGGATGCGATGTTCAGTACACGCCGCCCGGCGCCTTGCTGGCGCCGGCATCGTCGCGGTAGCGCGCGAGGTTGGCCTGGGCGGCCTGGCGCAGCAGGCTGATGTCGATGCCCACCGCCACGAACTGGCAGCCCCAATCCAGGTAGCGGCGCGCGTCTTCCTCGCGCGGCGCAAGGATGCCGCAGGCCTTGCCTTGCGCACGGGTGGCGTCGATGGCCTGGCGGATGGCGTCCTGGACCTCGGGCTGGCTGGCGTCGCCGGCGTGGCCCAGGCCGGTGGACAGGTCCGCGGGCCCGATGAAGACAGCGTCCACGCCCTCGACCGCCGCGATGGCCGCCGCGTTCTGCACGCCCAGGCGCGATTCGATCTGCACGATCAGGCACAGTTCCTGGTGCGCGTTGCGGATGTAGTCCGGCACGGCGTCCCAGCGCGTGGCGCGCGTCAGGCCGCCACCCACGCCGCGGATGCCGTGAGGCGGGTAGCGCATGGCCTGCACCAGCGCGGCCGCCTGTTCGGCGGTCTCCACCATCGGCACCATCAGTGTCTGGGCGCCCACGTCCAGCAATTGCTTGATGAGCACGGGATCGCCCGTGACCGGCCGCACCACAGGCTGGCTGCCGTAAGCCGCCATGGCCTGCAACTGGCCGAGCAGCGTCGGCACGGTGTTGGGCGCGTGCTCGCCATCGAGCAGGACCCAGTCATAGCCAAGACCCGCCAGGATCTCGGCGGTATAGGGCGTGCACATGCCTGCCCAGATGCCGTAGCGGGGCTGCGCCTGCTTCAGCGCGGCCTTGAATGCGTTGTGGGGAAGATGCAAGACGTTCTCCCGCTCAGTGGGTGTAGGGGCGATGCAGTTCGCACGCGGGATTCAGTTCGACGCCGAAGCCGGGCTTGTCCAGTTCGGACAGGCGCATGCGGCCCTTGACCGGCACGGGCTCGCCCAGCAGTTGCGGGTGGAACATCGGCACGACCTCGTCGGCCTTGGGGGCCATCATCAGGAACTCGGCGAAGGGGCTGTTCTGGCGCGTGGCGACGAAGTGATAGCTGTAGACGCTGGAACCATGCGGAATCACCAGGGTCTGGTGCGCGTCGGCCAGGGCCGAGATCTTGATGAGTTCCGTCACGCCGCCACACCAGCCCACATCGGGCTGGATGATGTCGCAGCAGCCCATCTCCAGCAGCATGCGGAAGCCCCAGCGCGTGGCCTCGTGCTCGCCGGTGGTCACCATCATGCCGGCGGGCACGTTGCGGCGCAGGTCGGCATAACCCCAGTAATCGTCCGGCGGCAGCGCTTCCTCGATCCACTTCAGGCCGTATTCGCGTGCCCCCTGGGCCAGGCGCGTGGCGTAGTTCAGGTCCAGGCTCATCCAGCAGTCCCACATCAGCCAGAAGTCCGGTCCCACGCGCTCGCGCATGGTGGCCAGTTCCTCCAGGTTCTTGCGCAGGCCTTCCTCGCCTTCGGCGGGGCCGTGATGCAGCGGCAGCTTGCCGCCGATGAATCCCAGCTTCTGCGCCAGGTCGGGGCGCGCGCCCGTGGCGTAGAACTGCAGCTCGTCGCGCACCGCGCCGCCCAGCAACTGGTGCACCGGCTCCTGGCGCACCTTGCCAAGCAGGTCCCACAGCGCCAGGTCGACGCCGGATATCGTGTTGATGACCAGGCCCTTGCGGCCGTAGTACAGCGTCGAGAAATACATCTGGTCCCAGATGCGTTCGATGTCCGTGACCTTGGCGCCCTCCAGGAAGCGCGCCAGGTGCTTCTCGACGATGTAGGCTGCCGGTTCGCCACCCGTGGTCACCGCGAACCCCACCGAGCCGTCGGAGGCCTCGATCTCGACCACCAGCGTGCCCAGCACGTTGATGCCGAAGCTGCGCCGGCTCTGGCGATAGTCCGGGTACTTGCTCATCGGCGTGGCGACGTGGTCGTCGATCCAGTGGCCATCGGATTGGTCGTGGTAGTCGGCGCCGCCACCCTTGAGGGTATAGGCGCGGACCTGCTTGATGGTGGGGATGCTGCGCATGCGGTCTAGGCTCCTTGCGTGCTCGGTGGAATCAATTGGCCGGCTGCAGGGCGCTGTTGGCGCGCGCGCGCACGCCCAGCACCAGAATGGCGGCCAGCAGGGTGGTGGTGGCAAGCAGGTACAGGCCTGCCGCCGGGGATTGGAGGGCGCCCTCGATCCAGTTCTTGACGATGGGTGCGGTGAAGCCGCCCACCGCGCCCATCGAGTTGATGAGTGCAATGCCGCCCGCGGCGGCGCTTCCTGACAAGGTGCTCGACGGGAAGGTCCAGAACACCGGCTGCACCGAGATGAAGCCCGCGGCGGCGAAGCACAGGGCCGCGATGCCGATCAGGGGGCTGTTGAAACTTACCGACACGGCCATGCCGAGGGCGGCCACGACCAGCGTGATGCTGGCGACACGGCGGTGCTGCTGCGTGCGGTCGGCATAGCCGGGGACGAGCCAGGCGGCGAGCAGCGCGCAGATCCAGGGAATGGCCGTGACCAGGCCCACCAGCCAGCCCACCTTCATGCCCAGGAGGCCTGCCACCTGCGTCGGCAGGTAGAACACGACGCCATAGACGCTGGCCTGGATCAGCAGGTAGATCAGCGCGAGATACAGCACGGCGGGTTGCGTCAGCGCGGCCAGCAGGCTGTGCGATTGGGGGCCCTTGGCGCGCTCCTCGCGGTCCAGGATGTCCTGCAGCAGCGTGCGCTCGTCGTCACTGAGCCACGTGGCGTCGGCAGGACGGTTGTTCAGGTAGAAGTACGCCCAGATGCCCACGGCCACGGTCACGATCCCGGTCACGGCGAACATCCACTGCCAGCCGAACAGGTTGGCGATGCCGTCCATTTCCAGCAGCAGGCCCGATAGCGGACTGCCGAGGATGAAGGCGAGGGGCGCGCCGAAATAGAAGAAGCCCATGGCTTGCCCGCGGTGCGCCGCCGGGAACCAATAGGTCAGGTACAGGATGACGCCGGGGAAGAAGCCGGCCTCGGCCACGCCCAGCAGGAAGCGCAGGATGTAGAAGGTCGTCTCGTCGTGCGCGAACATCATCGCGGTGGACACGAGTCCCCACGTCACCATGATGCGGCACATCCAGATGCGGGCGCCCACGCGATGCATGATGAGGTTGCTGGGAACCTCGAGCAGGGCATAGCCGGCGAAGAAGATGCCCGCACCCAGTGCGAAGGCGGCATTGCTGATGCCCGTGTCGGCCTGGAATGCCGCCTTGGCGAATCCGACGTTGGCGCGGTCCAGGAAGGCCAGGATGTACATCAACAGGAGGAATGGCAGCAGGCGCCAGGAAATCTTGGCGAGCAGGGGGGCGGGGAGCTTGTTCACGGTGTTCCGAACCTCGAGGCGAAACCGTCCAGGCAGCGTGGCGCCTGGAAACAGGATGGCCCGGCCGGCGCATGCATGACGCATGCGGTCCGAAGCGGGCCTGACAGGGAGGGCTGGGCGAGCGTGGACGTCTTACGAGGGGGCGGTCTGCATGATCTTGTCTCCGGCTTTTCTGTTCTTGATATGGACATACTCTAGACCGGTGACTGATACTCTACCAATCAAAGATAGTTCACATGCGATACCTTCAGGTTATTACTTAGATGTCGACGACGCCACCGCCTTCCGCGCTGCATCGCAGCCTGCTGAACCGTCTGCGCTACAAGCACCTGCACATGCTCGTCGCGCTTGGGTCCAGCCAGAACCTGCACAGGGCCTCACTCGCGTTGCACATGTCCCAGCCGGCGGCTACCCGCATGCTGCACGAGATCGAAGACATGTTCGGCTGCCAGCTGTTCGAGCGGCTGCCGCGCGGCATGCGGCCCACCGCGCTGGGCAGACAGCTGCTGCGGTTCGCGGAGGCCTCCATCACCGGGCTGGACCGTTGCGCGGAAGACCTGGCGGTGCGCCAGCAAGGCGGCTATGGCTATCTGGCGATCGGCACCATCATGGGCGCGGCGCCGGACCTGGTGATGACGGCGGTGGCCCGGATCAAGGCCATGCACCCCCAATTGCGCATCCGCATCATGGGGGACACCAGCGATCAGTTGCTGCGCCTGCTGGACCAGCGCCAGATCGACCTGGCCATCGGGCGGCGCAATCCGAGCGCGGATAGCGGTCCCTATGTATTCGAGGAGCTTGGCAACGAGCGGCTGATCCTGGTGGTGCGTAGCGGACATCCACTGGCGCGGCGGCGCAAGCTGAGCTGGGACGAGATGGTGCAGGATTGGCCTTGGATTCTCCAGCCGACCGCCAGCCCCGCGCGCATCGCGCTGGACCAACTGCTGCAGCGCCTGGTGTTGCCCGCGCCCGCCGACGTCATCGAGTGCGGTTCCGTGTATTCCATGCAGCAGCTGGTGCAATTGACCGATGCCATCATGCTGCTGTCCGAGTCGGCGCTGAAGGACTATCTGCGCATGGGCATCGTGAAGGCCTTGCCGGTGAAGCTGGATCTCCCGCTGGCGCCATTCGGCATCCTGACGCGCGCGGACGAGGCAATGACGGATGAGCAGGCCCGCTTCATCCAATTGATGAAGGACGAGGCAGCCTGAGTCGGTCGGCAGCAGGGCCTGCCGTTCCTCGCGGAATGCCGCCCCGCCTCCCATCCAGGGCATGTCACGTCCGTGACTCTCCCCGCGCGACCAGCCATACGCCGGCGCCGCACACCGCGGTGCCGGCCAGCATGAGCCAGGTGAGCGGCTCGCCGAACAGGCTCCACGCCCACAGCAAGGTGGCGGCGGGGCTCAGGTACAGCACGCTGGCAACCCGCGTGGGCGAGCTGCGCCGCAGGCACAGCCAATAAAGGCCGTAGCCGCCCAGGCTGGAAAGCACGGCGGTCCACAGCACCGCGGCGGCGAAGCCGCCGCTGGCGACGGGTGCAAGGCTGCCTTCCTGCCCCGCCAGGATGCCGAAGAACACCGTGGATACCGCGCACTGTATCCACAGCGTGGGCAGGAGATCCATGCTTGCCGTGGATGGATCACGCTTCTGCCACAAGGTGGCCACGGCCAATGCCAGCATGCCCAGCAAGGGCATGGCGTAAGCCCATGCCGGCGCGTCGCCAAGCGCCAGGGCATCACGCAGCACGATCAGCGTGCCGGCCAGGCCGATTCCCAATCCTGCCCAGGTCAGCCGGCCCAGCCGGTGCCGCAGCACGCAGGCCGCGATCAGGGCGGTGCCCACGGGCAGGAGGTCCGCGATCAGCGCGGCCATGCCCGCGGGCACGCCATGCTCGATGCCTTTGGCAACGCCCGCCAGGTAGCACGCCATGGCCAGGAGACCGATGGCGGCCTGCCGCAGCAGCAAGGGCGCCGGCGTGCGCCACACCGACCGTGCCACCCAGGGCAGCAGGCAGAGCGTGAGCAGCACGCAACGCCAGAAGACGACCAGGAATACCGGCGCGTGGTCGAGCGCGAAGCGCATGCCGACGAAGCCGGAGCTCCACGCGATGACGAGGCCGGCCTCGAGCAGCAGCAAGGGAATGACGACGGGAGGAGAGGGGGCAAGTGAAAGATTCCGCATGCCTTGACCTTAGGCCAGCATCGTAATTCAATAAAGCAAGATTACTTTTATCAGTTATTAAGGAAAACAAAATAATGACGGCAGCCCTGGACATCGACCTGCTGCGCACCTTCCACGCCGTGGCCCGCCTGGGCCAGTTCCGCGCGGCGGCCGAGCAGGTGCACCGCAGCCCCGCGGCCGTCAGCGTGCAGATCCAGCGGCTGGAGTCCGTCGCGGGCGGGCGGCTGTTCGAACGCGACAATCAGTCGGTCAGCCTGACGCCCCTGGGCCAGCGACTGTTGTCCGGCACCGCGCCGCTGCTGGGCATGCATGACAGGCTGCTGGACGATCTGCACGGCACCAGCCCTGCCGGCCGCCTCAAGCTGGGCGTGCCGGACGAATACGCGGGCCATGTCATCCGCGACATCCTGCCGCGTTTCGCCGCCAGTTGGCCCAATGTCGTGCTGGAGGTGACGACCGCGCCCAGCCAGTCGTTGCGCGAACAGACCGAGCGCGGGCGGCTGCACGTGGCCTTGCTCGTGCAGCCCCGCGGGCGCAAGCCGGACGCGCGCGCCGTCACCCAGACCACGCCCGTGTGGGTGGCGGGTCTGGGCGCGGACGTGGCATTGGAGGCGCCCGTTCCCCTGGCGCTGCATGCCGCGCATTGCCCGTACAGGGACGCGATGATCGCTTCGCTCGCGCGCGCGGGCGTGTCCTGGCGCGTGGTGCTCAGCAGCCCGTCCAGTCAGGCGGTGCAGGCCTGCGTCGAGGCGGGACTGGGGGTCAGCCTGGTGGACCGCTCGCGCGTCACCGCCGCCATGCGGGTCCTGGAAGGCTGGCCCGCCGTTGCGCCGCATGAGGTCGTGCTGTGGCGGGCGGCATCGACGCCGTCCGATCCCGCGGCGACGCTCATGGAAGAGGCGCTGCGCCAGCACTTCCGCCTGTAGCGGGCCGGGGCCCAAGTGTTCTAAGCTCCTGGCTTTCTTCCAAGCAGGAGCGCGCATGGCTTACCGTCCTCGTATCGGCCTGGCGCTGGGCAGCGGCTCGGCGCGCGGCTGGTCGCACATCGGTGTCATACGCGCGCTGGAGCGGGCGGGCGTCGTGCCCGACGTGGTCTGCGGCACGTCCATCGGCGCGCTGGTGGGCGCGGTCTATGCCGCCGGGCGGCTGGACTGGCTGGCCGAATGGACAGGCAAGCTCACCTGGGGCGGCGTGGTCGGCATGCTGGACCTGCGCATGGGCGGCGGCTTGATCGAAGGCAGCAAGCTGGTGCGTTTCTTCGAGCAGCATTTCGATGACGAAGGCATGGCGGGCCTGCCCAAGCCATTCGCCTGCGTGGCCACCGAGCTGTCGACGGGCCGCGAGGTATGGCTGCGCGACGGTCCGGTCATCGACGCGGTGCGGGCCTCCATGGCCTTGCCGGGCTTGTTCACGCCGGCCCAGCAAAAGGGCAGGCTGCTGGTCGATGGCGGGCTGGTGAACCCGGTGCCGGTGTCGCTGTGCCGCGCCATGGGCGCGGACATCGTGATTGCCGTGGACCTGAACTGGGACCTGATCGGCCGGCGCAGCCGCAGCGCGACGACGGCAGCGGCCCCGGAGGAAGACAAGACCGGTGTGCTGGCGACGCTCCTGGGCAAGCTGCGGCCCGCGCCGCGCGCCGCCGCGGGCAATCCCGACGAGCCGCCCGCGCCCGAGATGCCGTCCCTGCTGGACGTGCTGGGCACGAGCCTGAACATCATGCAGGTGCGCATCACGCAGAGCCGCCTGGCCGGCGAGCCCGCCGACGTCATGATCCGGCCCAGGCTGTCGAACATCGCGGCCATGGACTACCACCGCGCGAATCTTGCCATCGCCGAAGGCGAGCGCGCCGCGACGCGGGTGCTGCCCTTGATCCAGGACCTGCTGGGACCGCAACTGCTGCCGCTGGACGACGCTTCCCTGGACGAAGAGGCCGCGCAGTAGCGCGCCGACTTCCATGGGAAAGCCCGGCACGACGCCGGGCTTTTGCTTTTCTTGCTGGCGGGTTCAATCCCAGGCCGGTGCAATGCCTTCCGGATTCGCGAGGCGTTCGCCGCGGTCCAGCGTGGCGATCCTTTTCATGTCCTCGTCGTCCAGCGTGATCGACTGCGCCTTCAGGTTGCCTTCCAGGTTGGCGCGCTTGGTGGAAGACGGGATCACCGCGTAGCCCTGCTGCAGGGCCCAGGCCAGCGCCACTTGCGCGGGCGTGGCACCGTGGCGCCTGGCCACCTCGTTGATCACGGCATCGTCGATCACCTTGCCGTAGGCCAGCGTCATGTAGGACGTGACGTGGATGCCGCGTGTGCGCGCATGGGCCGTCAGCTTGCGGTTCTGCAGGAAGGGATGCACCTCGATCTGGTTGGTGGCGATCTCCTTCGCACCCAGGATGCCGATGGCCTGGTCGAGTTGGGCGATGGTGAAGTTCGATACGCCGATGGCCCGGGTCAGGCCCTGCGCCTTGGCGTCGGCCAGCGCTTCCAGGTATTCCTGCATGGGCACCTGGTCCTTGGGCGAAGGCCAATGGATCAGCGTCAGGTCGACTTGCTCGGTGCGCAGCTTCTTCAGGCTTTCCTTCAAGCTGGGGACCAGCTTGTCGCGCGAGAAGCTGTCGATCCAGATCTTGGTGGTCAGGAAGACGTCGCGGCGCGGCACGCCGCTGTCGGCCAGCGCGCGGCCCACCTCGGCCTCGTTGCCATAGATCTGCGCGGTGTCGATGAGGCGGTAGCCGGCGTCCAGCGCCTGGCTGACGGAGTCATAGGCGGCCTGGTCCTTCAGGCGGAAGGTGCCAAGACCGAAAGCGGGAGTGCTCATGAGGGTGTCCTTGCAAGTGGGTGACTGCATGAATGAAGACGACGCGCCCTGCGCGTCCTGCCCTGGCAGTGTCGCACTTCAAGGCGCGGCTTCCAACCCAGCGCGGGCCAAAAGACTCTTGCCGCCGAGGCAATAATCCAGCGCGAATTCAGTCAGGCTCGGCCATGTGCAGAAACGCCTGCACCAAAGGCGAACGCACGCTGGCGCGCAGCCACATGGCGCCCACCGTGCGGGAAGGGAAGGGCGCGGGCAGTGCCCAGCGCTTCACCGCGGAAGACGGCTGTCCCACTACCGGCCAGTCCGGCAGCACCGACACGCCCAGGCCTTCCGACACCAGCTTGGCAATCGACTCGATGCCATCCAGCTCGAAGCGCACCTTGGGCCGCAGGCCGTGCTCGGTCAGGTAGTCGTCGGCCAGCTTGCCAGCCACCACGTTGCGGTCATAGCGGATGAAGGGCTCGCGCGCGATGGTCAGCAGGGGATCCTGCACCGTCATCGTTTCGGGCGTCAGCAGGATCAGCGGCTCTTCGCGCAGATCCCGCCATTCGCAGGTCTTGGGCAGGTCGAAACGCGGATGCACCAGCACCGCCGCGTCCAGTTCGCCTGCCAGCACGCGGCTGTAGAGCAGGGTGGTGGAAGCGGGCTCGATATAGATCTCCACGTGCGGATGGCGCGCCACCCAGCGTTTCAGCATGGGCGGGAAGATGCCGGTCAGCGCCGTGGGCGTGGCGCCGATGCGCAGCGGCCCGGCAGGCAGCTCGGTTTCCGAGGCCGCCGAGCGCAGGTCGCGCACCTCGCGCAGCACGCCCTGCGCCCGTTCCAGGATGCGCAGGCCCGCCACGGTGGGCTTGACCGTGCGGCCGGCGCGCACGATCAGGCGGCTGCCCACGTCGTCCTCCAGGGCCTTCAGGCGCTGGGCGACGGAGGTGGGCGTCAGGTCCAGGTGCCGCGCGGCCTCGGCGATGGAGCCGCGTTCGACGACGCAGACGAAGGTGTGCAGGTAGCGGGTGTCCATGGGGGCTTGCGGCACGTCATGTCAAAGAAGAAGTTTTTAACGTGTTCTGAATGCGCAGGAAAGAGGTTGGTGCGTGGTCTGGATCGGCCCAGTATCGGTCTGCCAGCCGTGGCTCTCGGTGCAGCCCGCACCCGCCAGGTTGATCCTTCACCCCCAAGCTTCAAGGAATCCGCCGTGCCGAAGATTGCTTCCATCGACGTCTGCGCCGCCGCCGTGCCGCTGGACAAAGTCACTTCCTTTTCCAACCGCAGCGTCAGCACCCGTCATTACGGACTGGTCAAGGTGCGCACCGACGACGGCATCGAAGGCATCGGCTTCTGCTATGTGGGCAGCGCCGCCGGCGGCATCTTCAGCGCCGCGGTGCAGGAACTGCTGGCGCCCGTGCTGCTGGGCAAGGACACGCACGCCGTGGAAGCGCTGTGGCGCGACATGTACCAGGAGTCGCTGCTGCAGGGCCGCCAGGGCACCGTGCTGCGGGCCATCAGCGCGCTGGACACCGCCATCTGGGACATCAACGCCCGCGCGGCCAAGCTGCCGCTGCACCGCTACCTGGGCGCCGTCGAGCTGGAAAGCGTGCCGGCCTATGCCAGCGGCGGCTATTACCTGGACGGCAAGACCCCGCAGCACCTCGGCGAGGAAATGGCCAGCTATGCCGCCAAGGGCTTCAAGGCCGTCAAGATGAAGACGGGCAGGCTCTCGCCGCGCGAGGAAGAGGCGCGCCTGAAGGCCGCGCGCGAGGCCGTCGGGCCGGACGTGGAAGTGATGATGGACTGCAACAACGCCTGGGAGGACCTGACGCAGGCGCTGCAGTACATCCGCCGCTTCGAGCAATACGACCCCTACTTCATCGAGGAGCCTTTCGGTCCGGACGACATCGACAACCACGCCCGCCTGGCACGCGCCACGCGCCTGCCCATCGCCACCGCCGAGATCGGCTATGGCCGCTGGTACCACAAGCAATTGCTGGAGAAGGAGGCGTGCAGCATCCTGCAGACGGATGCTGCCGTGTGCGGCGGCATCACCGAGTGGAAGCGCATTGCGGCCACCGCCGCCAGCCATGGCGTGGTGGTGTGCCCGCACTGGTTCCATGACCTGCACGCGCCGCTGGTGGCCGCCACGCCGAACGCGCGCTATGTCGAATACTTCTGGGATGACCAGGTGCTGAACTTCCGCCGCCTGGTGGATCGCCAGCTGGATCACAAGAATGGCCGCGTCATCCTGCACCAGACCCCGGGCCTGGGTTTCGGTTTCGACGAGAAGGAGGTGGCGAAGACCGGCAAGTGGGTCACCGTGCGCTGAGCCGCTTGGCGGAGGAATGAGCAGTGCCGCCGCACGCCCCGCAAGAGACGGGGCGGCGGCGCGCAGGGCAGCAGGATCACGACAACGACAACAGTCGCGCGGCCACGGGCCGCCGGACGAGGAGACAAGATCATGCAACGCAGAACCTTCCTGGCCGCGGCCGCCGCCTCGGCCGTCACCCTTGCACTGCCTTCGCTGGCGCGCGCCGCCGCGGCGTCGTCCGGGCTGCCGTCCGGCCCGGTGCGCCTCATCGTCGGCTTCCCTGCCGGTGGCGGCACCGATGTGCTGGCTCGCCTCATCGGCCAGAAACTGGCTGCCGACTGGGGCATCCCCGTCATCGTCGAGAACCGCGCGGGCGCGGCGGGCGTCATCGCCGCCGACTTCGTCGCCAAGCAACCGGGCGACGGCAATACGCTGCTGCTCACGCACATCAACAGCCACGGCATCGCCCCCGGCCTGCAGCCCAACCTGGGCTACGACGTGGACCGCGACTTCACGCCGCTGGCCCTGGTCGGCAAGACGCCGACCGTGCTCGTCGCTAACGTGAACCAGCCAGCCAAGGACCTGAAGTCGCTCGTCGAGCAATGCAAGGCGCAGCCCGGCAAGGTCATCTTCGGCTCGGCGGGCAGCGGCTCGGCCCAGCACCTGGCGCTGGAGATATTCAAGGCGCGCGCCGGCATCGACGTGCTGCACGTGCCGTACAAGGGCTCGGCGCCGCTCATGACCGACCTGATGGGCGGGCATGTGCACTACGCCTTCGAAGGCATGACCACCGCCACGCCGCTGATCCAGTCGAGCAAGGTGCGCGCGCTGGCCCAGACGCTGCAGACGCGCGTGGAATCCTTGCCCAACGTGCCCACGATCGCCGAGCAGGGCTATCCGGATTTCGAGGCCAGCATCTGGTTCGCGGTCGACGGTCCTGCCGGGATGCCTGCGCCGCTGGCCGACAGGCTCAGCGCCGACCTCGACAAGGTCCTGGCCCTGCCCGACGTGGCCGAGCGCCTGAAACAGTTCGGCGCGGCGGAGGGCGGCGGCGGACGGGCGCGCTATGCCGAGTTCGGCCGTGCCGAGCGCAAGAAATTCGCCCAGGTGATCCAGCAGGCGAACATCCGTCCGGAAGGGTGAAGCGCCTGGCCGCCCGTCAAGGTGCAAGACCTTTCGGGCGGCTTGTATCAGGCTGTCAGCGCCGCGTCGCCGGCGCGTCCGGCTTCTGTACACTGCACGCTCGCCCCGTCCCCCGACGGTCTTTCTTTCGGAGGCAGCGCAGCATGCACCGTCCCACACCTGGCGTCGCCTTCGCGCGGCGCGTCCCGCCTTTCCTGGGCGCGGTCACCGTCGCGGCCCTGTCGGGCACCATCGTTCAAACCCAAATCAACCTGGCCGACATCCTGTCGCTGGGGGTGCCCGTCACGTTCGGCGACCGCGTGGCCACCACCGGCGCGGACCTCGTCGGCTTCACGCCCACCTTGTTCGGCCTGGCTTTCGTGGCCTTGCTCTTCGCCCTGCCGACGGCCGGCCTCCTTGCGCGTGGACGCAGCCTTGCGGTGCGCGCCGCGCTGTTCGCGCTGGCGGGTTGGGTCGGCCTGATGGCGGCCTTCGAAGTGGCCAATGCCGCGGCCCCCATGCCCACGCTCATCGCCGCCACGCGCGGTTGGGCGGGCGCGATGGCGGTGGCTGCGAGCGGGGCGCTGGGCGCGTGGGCCTATGCCTATTGGACGCGGCTGTGGGTGCAGGGGCGCGTGGCAAAACCGGTAGCAGGGAGAGCAGGATGATGCGGGGAACATTCAACAGTGCCTTGGGCGGCTGCCGCCGCGCCGTGATGTCGGCCCTGGGCGGCGCTGCATTGCTGGCAGGCGCATCGGTCTTCGCACCGGTGGCGCAGGCCAAGGAAGGCGAGCCGTCCATGCCCTACAAGGTCCAGACGCTGGTGGAAGGATTGCATTTCCCCTGGTCGCTGGCTTTCCTGCCCGACGGCGGCATGCTCGTCACGGAACGCACCGGCCAACTGCGCCACATCACCCCGGAAGGCATGCTGGTCGACAAGCCGATACAAGGCGTCCCGCCTGTCTTCGTCGCGGGCCAGGCCGGCCTCATGGACGTTGCGCTGGATCCCGATTTCGTGCAGAACCAGCGCATCTTCCTGACCCATGCCTATGGCACGTCCAGCGCCAACAACACGCGGCTGATCAGCGCACGGCTGGCCGACGGCAAGCTGGAGGACGTGCAGACGGTCTTCAGCGCCTTGCCCGCGAAATCGGGCGGGGCGCACTACGGCGGGCGCATCGCCTTCCTGCCCGACAAGTCGCTGGTGCTGACGCTGGGGGATGGCTTCGATTTCCGCGAACGCGCGCAGGACCCCTCCAATCACCTGGGCAGTTCCGTGCGCGTGAACCGGGATGGCAGCGTGCCGCCCGACAATCCCTTCGCGGGCCAGGACGGCGTGGCTTCCGAGATCTTCACGCTGGGCCACCGCAACGTCCAGGCCATCGTCTATGAACCGCGCTATCACAAGCTGTATTCAGCCGAGCATGGCCCCAAGGGCGGCGATGAATTGAACCTGCTGGAGCCGGGCAAGAACTACGGCTGGCCCGTGGCCACCCACGGCGTGGACTACACCGGCGCCAAGGTGTCGCCGCATCTCGATCTGCCGGGCCTGCAACCCGCCGTGTTGTATTGGACGCCGTCCATCGCCCCGTCGGGCATGACGGTGTATTGGGGCGACGTGTTCACGGGCTGGCGCGGGGATGTCTTCGTGTCGGCGCTGGCCGAACGCAGCGTACGGCGGATCGCCATGCGCGATGGCGTGCCGACGGGAGAACAGGAGGTGCTGTTCAAGGAACTGGACGCCCGCATCCGGGATGTGAGGACCGGTCCGGATGGGGCGCTGTATCTGCTGACGGATGAGGAGAAGGGAAGGGTGTTGCGGGTGGTTCGATAAAGAGGTTCCCAAAGGACTTGCCAAGGGGGGCGTATGATGCGATCTCGGTTTTCATTTTCGTGACACCCGCGTCGCATCATGCTCGTCCTCTCCCTCCAATCCCAACTCGTCTACGGCTATGCCGGCAATTCCGCAGCAGTCCCTGTCCTCCAGGCCGCCGGCCTGACGGTGCTGCCGGTCCCCACGACGCTGCTTTCCAATACCCCCCACTATCCCGACTTCACCCGGGCGCCCATTGGCGCCAAGGAAGTGGGTGACCTGCTGTCGGGCATCATGCAGCGCGTGCAGCCGTCTGACATCACGGCAGTGCTGACAGGCTGGATGGGGTCGGCCGAGATCGTGCGCACCACCGCCGCCTTCATCCGTGAACTGAAGGCCAAGCATCCCGGCGTGCTTTACCTGTGCGATCCGGTGATGGGCGATGCCAAGTCGGGGCTGTACGTGAACCCGGCCTGTGCGGAGGCCATTGCGGAAGCACTCGTGCCCTTGGCCGATATCCTCACGCCGAACACCTTCGAGCTGGATCGCCTGCAAGGCACCGAGCCCGCCTCCATCGTGGCGCGCCTGCGTGCCCTGAGCGGACCGGCCAACCGGCCGGTGGTCGTCAGCAGCGTGCCCGCCGAAGACGGTACCGTGGCCAACGTGGCGGGCACGGCGAAGGGCGAGGTATGGCGCGTGCGCACGCCACTGCTGTCTCCCGCGCTGACGGGAACGGGCGATGTGATGACGGCGCGTTTCCTGGCCGCGTGGCTGGAAGGCGAAAGCCTGGCCAACGCCTTGGCATTGGGCGTGGGTGGGATCTTCGCGGTGATCGAGGCGGCAGAACAACGCGGCGCGCCGGAGATGCCGCTGACACAGGTGATGCGCCAGGTGCTGGCGCCGTCGCGCCGCTTCGTGCCGGAGCGGTGGGCGGACGAGGCGTGAGGGTGGCCTAAAGGTTTTTGAGGAAGGACGACGCGACGTCGACGCAGTGCGCGAAGCTGGGCGTATAA
This sequence comes from Orrella dioscoreae, assembly GCF_900089455.2. NCBI lineage: Bacteria > Pseudomonadati > Pseudomonadota > Betaproteobacteria > Burkholderiales > Alcaligenaceae > Orrella > Orrella dioscoreae. The sequence continues at coordinate 3,731,952 of NZ_LT907988.1, read as the reverse complement.
CGACGTGTGTCGATGGCTTCGAAGCTGCTGCGCAATATGGCCGAAGGCTTTTGGATGCGGGCAAGAAAGGCGTCCCGATGCAGCAGCAGGTGTGGCGCGGCCGTCATCAGCATGTCGGGCTCCCGCTCGATGACGAGGCACAGGTCGAACAGGTCTCGCGCACTTGCCTGATTGCCCCGGTGGAACATTTTCTTGGCAATGATTTCAGCGGAGTGCTCGACGCGTATTGCCTGCCCCTGAATTTCCCACCGCTCCCAGGCATTCTTCAGGAGATTGGGCGATGCCACGAAATCGATCTCGCCCTCTTCGAACTGGAGCTTGATATATGAGCTTGGATCTTCAACGTAGTTTGTCGTGAGATCCGCGGTACGATCGCTCAGGCGAGGCGTCAGGTATCCCAGGTACTGGGGATCCGGGACAAAGATGTCGATGTCCTTGCTGGTGCGATGGTCGTGCCGGAACATCAGCACGGTGCCGCCGCCAAGCGTCCAATATGGGTCCGAGATGCCACCGATACTTTGCAGGTCGGCGAGCAGAGAAAGCGCCCGTGACAGAAGGACTTCCCACGGCCCGGAAGGGAGCTCGCGGGAGGCGGTCATGCCAGCACGTCCTGTCTGGAAAGTTCAAGGTCCTTTGCCAGTTTGGCGACGTTGCGCCAGACATGCTGCGGCTTTACCTGTTCACGTTGGGCCGTTTCTTCCACGGCCATGACCACGATGGGCAGGGGGGCCTCTTCCAGCAGTTTCGCTACGTGAGCGAGGAACGCATCGGGGACGTTGCCCGTGGCCAGCGCATGGGCCAGGGTGTCTGCATCAAGTTCGCGCTTGTAGCTGACGCTGGCGGTCTTGGCAGCCATCCATAGCCCGTGCTTCTGATCCCGGGCTTGCGTGCTGGGAGCGGGGGCATTCAAGCCGAGGAGATTCAAGACTTGGGCAACGCGATTGAACCCCAGGTCTTGCAGTGTGCCGTTCTCGAGGCCACTGAGCGTCTGCCGCGACAGACCGCTGAGATGGGCCAGCCGTTGTTGTGACAGGCCCAGGGCATCGCGGCGAGTACGGACGGCGCTTCCAATATTTGCAAGATAGGTCGTCATGGCTGGCTCACGGCAGTGACCCATATTTGGGTGGATGAAAGCCAAATTACCATATAAATTGACTAAAATATTGGTCAATTTATGCTTACTGCTAACGCTTCAACACCCGCTCCAACAGCCAGCTTCCCGCCGGTCCCAGCGCCTTCTGGTTCGACCACAGCGCATCCACCGCGATCCGTTTCGGCCATCCCGCCGCTTTCAGCTCCACGACACTGCCCGGCGGCGCGAAGCGGGTGATCATCCAGCGCGGCATGCGGGTCCAGCCAAAACCGGCCACCGCCATCTCCAGCAGCATCAGGTAGCTGGGCGCGGACCAGCAGCGGGACGAATGCGTCGGCCCTTCCTGCGGGCTTTCATACAGGGCGATGCGCAGTTCGCGGGCCGCGTAGATGTCCTCATCGGTGACCTCGCGCAGCTTGGCCAGCGGGTGCGAGGCACCCGCCACCAGCACCATTTCCGACAGGTGCGGCAGCGTGGCTGATGCCAGGTCGGGCGGATAACTGCCGCGGGCCGCCAGCAATCCCAGGTTTGCCCGGCCCCGCTGCACGGTGACGACGACATCGGCGTCTTCCGAAATCAGGCACTCGAACTCCATGTCCGGATAGCGCTGGTCGATCTCGGCCAGGATGCTTTCCCACTCCTCGGACTGGAAGGTGTCCGACAGTGCCAGGGTCAGGCGCGGCTCATGGCCGCCGGCCAGGCGGCTGGCCAGCCGGCCCAGCTTCTCGTTGGCGCTGAGCACGCCGCGCGCCTGCACGAGCAGGGCGTGGCCCGCGGCGGTCAGCACGGGCTGGCGGCCGCTGCGCTCGAACAGCGCCACGCCCAGGTCGATTTCCAGGTTGGCGATGGCCTCGCTGATGGTGGACTGGCTTTTGCCCAGCTTGCGCGCCGCGGCGGAAAACGAGCCCAGCGCGGCGGCTTCGACGAAGGCGGTGAGGGTGTCCAGCGAGTAGGCCATGGCAGGCGCAGACCCTAGAGGGGGGGGGTGTCTTCAGGTCCCAGGGCCCAATCCTCCAGGCGCAGGCCCGGTACACGGGTGAATTCGCGGGTGTTGTTGCTGACCAGCACGAAACCCCTGGAACGCGCATGTCCCGCGATCATGGCATCGTAGGCGCCGATGGGCGTGCCGGCCTGGGCCAGCTCGGCGCGCAGTTGACCAGTATTGATCGCGGCGGCGCGGTCATAGTCGAGGACGTCCAGGCGGGCCAGAAAACCTTCCACTGTGGCGAGGTTGCGGGCGGGGGACGCGGATTTCTCCGCGCCGTATACCAGTTCCATCGCGGAAATCGTACTGATGCAGAGACTGCTCGAGCGCTGGTTGAACGCGTGGCGAACACGTTCGGGTCTGTTCTTGATGGTGTAGATGCAAATGTTGGTATCGAGCATCCACTTCTGCATCACCAGGTCTCCCGGTGCTGATCCGCGGGCTGGTCTCGGGTATCCATGAAGTCGGCACTGGCACCTTCCGCCTGGAACCAACTGTCCCAGGCTTCGCCGGCGGGCGCCAGGATGCGGGTACGCCCGATGCTGAGGATATCTACGCGTGTGACGCCTTCGGGCATGGCCGCTGCCTTGGGCAGTCGGACGGCCTGGCTTCGGTTGCTTTTGAAGATGGCACCTTGTTCCATGGCGGCCTCGTGTTGGGATATGTTGTTGGCATATACATTTTAGCGGTCGTGTCTTGCGGGTCAATGCGCTGACCCTATAAATGGCCATCGCGGCTTGTCCTCATTTATCAATCGGCCATCCCGATGGATTCTATCTTTTAAATGCCGGAATTTCCGAACACAATGGCACCCGTTGTCCTTAACCCCGTACCGAGGTCGTTGTGACTGTCCCGAAGAAATCCCTCGCCGAACGCGTCCTGCACGCGGCGCTGTTCGAGATCATGGCCGTGGCGCTGTGTGCGCCCACGCTCGCCTGGCTGATGGGCAAGCCCCTGCTCAGCATGGGCATCCTGACCGGCGCCATCTCGCTGGTGGCGATGGCGTGGAACATGATCTACAACGCGGCCTTCGAGCGCGTGGAGCGCGCGCGCGGCTGGGTGCGCAACACGGGCCTGCGCGTGGCGCATGCGCTGGGTTTCGAGGCGGGGCTGATCCTGGCCATCGTGCCGATGGCGGCCTGGTGGCTGTCGATCTCGCTGTGGGAAGCCTTCCTGCTGGACATCGGCCTGCTGCTGTTCTTCCTGCCCTATACCTATCTGTACAACCTGGGCTATGACCGGGCGCGCGCCGCGTATTGGCGCAACCGCGGCTACAGCGGCGCGTAGGTCTCCTGCGTCAACGAGAGCCAGGCGAGCGCGGCGTGCGACAGATAGCCGCCCGCCCGCCAGATCAGCACCATGTGCCACACCGTGTCGGCTTCCTCCAGCGGCACATAGGTCACCCCTGGATAGGCATGCTGCGCGGCCAGCATGCGGGGAAGAAAGGCCACGCCCATGTGCGCGGCCACCAGCGCGATGATGAAGTCGATCTGTCCGCTGCGGGCGGCCACCGAGGGCTCGAAGCCCGCGCGCTGGCAGGACTCCAGGATGATCGGGTTCAGCGCGAAACCGCTGTCGAACAGGATGAAGGGCGTGTCGGCCAGTTCCTTCATGGCGATGCCGTTGCGGCTTGCCAGCGGATGATCCTGGGCCAGCGCCACCATCAGCGGTTCACGGCTGACGGGCTGCCACTCGAACTGCGGCGGCACCGGCATCAGCGAGGCTGCCAGCTCGATCTCCCCCGTGCCCAGCATGTCTTCCAGGCGCTTGCTGCCGTGCTCCACCAGGCGGATGTCGATATTGGGGAATCGGCTGCGATAGGTGGCGAACAGGGGCGCGAACAGCACGCTGCTGCCCAGCGGCGGCAGGCCCAGCCGCAGTTCTCCCCGCTTGAACCCGCGTAGCTCATCCAGCTCGGTGCGCAGATCGTCGCGTTCGGCCAACATGGTCAGCGCACGCCGGTAGACGATTTCGCCCGCGCTGGTCAGGCGCACGGCCTGGCCGGGCGCACGGTCCAGCAATTGGACGTCCAGCTCTTCCTCCAGGCTGCGCACGGCCTTGCTGATCGTGGGCTGGCTGGCGTGGATGGCCTTGGCGGCCTGGGAGAAACCGCCTTGGCGGACGACCTCGACGAAGGCCCTGAGGGTGCGAAGTTCCATAATGCGTTCCAGACTATTCCAATATCGAATCAGTGTAATTCTACTAATTCATTTTGAGTATGCTGCAAAGCAGCGTAAAAATAACACCCATAGAACAGATTCCGTGTGTATCCATGAAAACCCTCAGACACCTCTCGATCTCCAGCCGCCGGGCCCTGCGTCGCAGCCGCCTGCTGCAGATCGGTCTGCTTGCCGCCTTCTCGGTGGCCGGCGACGCGGTGGTGCGTCTGCTGGGCCTGCCCTTGCCGGGTGGCGTGGTGGGCATGGTGGCGGTGCTGGCGCTCCTGGCCAGCCGCCAGATGAAGCCGGGCATGCTGCGCGGCGGCTCGCGCCTGCTGCTGGCCGAAATGCTGCTGTTCTTCGTGCCGGCGGTGATGTCGCTGCTGGATCACGGTGAATTCCTGAGCCTGCTGGGCCTGAAACTGCTGCTGGTGATCGTGGTGGGCACGACGATGATCATGGGCGCCACGGCGCTGACCATCGATGCCTGCTACCGGTGGAGCTTGCGCCATGCGCACTGAACTGGCCTATGTGGCCTGGCCCGTCGCGACGGTGCTGGTCTACGTGGTCGCGCGCCATTTCTACCGGCGCGCACCGAGCTGGTGGAATTCCCCTCTGCTGCTGACGCCCGTCATCCTGCTGGCGATCGCCGGTGCGCTGCACACCCGTTATAGCGAATACATACAAGGCAGCCAATGGCTGCTGGCCATGATCGGGCCGGTCACGGTGGCCTTCGCGCTGCCGGTCTACGAGCAGCGCGCGCTCATCCGCCGCCACTGGCCCGCGCTGCTGGCGGGCGTCATTGCCGGCAGCACCATCGCTGCCTTCAGCAGCTGGTTGCTGGCCTCGTGGCTGAATCTGCCCTCGGACTTGCAACGCAGCCTGCTGCCGCGCTCCATCGCCACGCCGTTCGCCCTGCCGGTGTCCAGCCGCGTGGGCGGGGTGCCGGAATTGACGGCGGTGTTCGTGGTGCTGACAGGCTTGCTGGGCGCGGTGGTGGGGCAGGTGATGCGCAAGTGGCTGCCGCTGCGCTCTTCGCTGGCGCGTGGCGCCTTGCTGGGCATGGGCGCGCATGGCGTCGGCGTGGCGAAGGCGCGCGAATATGCGGCGGAAGAAGGCTCGATCGCGGGCCTCGTGATGATCCTGGCCGGCCTGGTGAACGTGTCGATCACCCCCATCGCGGTGATGCTCTTGCTGTAAGTCCTCACTTACATCGACAGGCCATTCAAGCGTAAAAGATTTTTGCAGAGCCCGCTGTCTGGGTAAGGTTGGGGCAGTCACGGGCGCGCGAGCCTGATATTCTGGGGCCATGTCATTGCGGAGCCCTGCCATGTCGGACGTCCCCCACACCCCCGTCATCGAACTGTTGCCCGAGCAGGGGCCCCCCAAGCAGCTGTTCATCCTGCTGCATGGCCTGGGCGCGTCCGCCTCGTCGATGCTGCCCCTGGCGGTGATCCTGCGCCAGCATTTCCCCGATGCCGCTGTCCTGATGCCCGAAGGGTTCCAGCCTTACGAAGGCGTGGGCCATGGCGGCCAATGGTTTTCCGTGCTGAACATGAAGGACGGCGAGCGCGCCGAGCGCGTGGGGCAAAGCCTGCCGCTGCTGGAAGATTTCGTGCGGCGCGCCCAGGCGCGCTTCGGCCTGTCGGGCGATGAAACCGCCATCGCCGGTTTCTCGCAGGGCGCCATCATGGCGCTGGAGCTGACGGTGGCCCATGATGGCCTGGTGGGCCGCGTGCTGGCGTTCTCGGGCCGCTTTGCCCAGTTGCCCAATCGGGCGCCCGAGCTGACCACGCTGCACCTCTTCCACGGCGAGGAAGACACCATCATGCCGGTGCAACTCGTGCGTGCGGGCTATACCCACCTGGCCGAGCGCCAGGCCGACGCGACGCTGGACGTGGCTTCAGAGGTTGGACATGTCCTGCATCCGGTGCTGATCGACCGGGCGGTGCATCGCCTGCAGACCTGCATTCCGTTGCGGGTCTGGAGGAAGGCCCTCTAGTCCTGGCTGGAGGACGCCGCCAGCGTCCCCTTGCGCATCGCCTGCCCGACATCCGTGACGAAATCCCGCACGGTCCGGTCGTATTCCGGACCCGACCGGCTGGCGCCCGAGTGCGAGGCGCCTTCCACCTTCAGCAGGCGGCGATAGCCGTCGGGCACCTGCCGCGCGGCGGCGTACAGGGCGTCGCTCATCTCGTGCGGCACCACGTTGTCGCCCGTGCCATGGATGAACAGCACCGGCAGTTTCAGCTGCGCGGCCTTGGCCAAGGAGTCGAAGGGTTGCGTCACCAGCAGGCCCAGCCCCGGGATCCAGCCCCAGCGCAGCGTGGCCAGCATGGCGTTGACGTTGGTGAAGCTGGATTCCACGATCACGCCGGCCAGTTCGGGCCGGTCTGCCTCGTTGACCGCGTTCATGGCGATGGCGCCGCCCAGGCTGTGGCCATAGACGAAGCGGCGCGAGGGATCGGGCTGCAGGCGGGCCAGTTCCGCCAGCGCCACGCTGGCGTCCTCGGTGGCCGTGGCCTCCGAAGGCAGGAGCGGCGTCGAGGCGCCAAAGCCCCGGTAATCGATGGCCAGCACGGCGTAGCCCAACTGCGCCCAGCGTTCGATCCGGAAGGCGCTGCCGTTCAGGTTCCAGCGCGCGCCATGCAGGTACAGCACGGTCGCGGCATTCGGGTTGGCGCTGGGCTGGTACCAGGCGCGCACCGTCTGGCCGTCGCCCACGGCCAGGTCATAGACGCGCGTCTGGGACGAGGGCTCGCGGTGCCAGCCGCGCGCATCGCTTTCAATCGAGAAGATGGCGCGCCGCTGCCAGGTGTCGAGCTGGTTGCAGCCCGCCACGCCGCCGGCAAGCAGGACACCGGCCAGCGTCAGTTTGCGCCAGCCGAGCAGGGACACGGGAAGGTTCAAGGGCGTGCGGGGCGGTGCGTGCCGCCCGGGGGAAGTTCGAGGAACGTAATCAGACCGTCACGAAGCGGTGGGGTTCCCTGGCGGCGTGCTGCCGCCCGGTCCCAGGGCGCGCTGCATGAGGACGGTGTCGACCCAGCGCCCCAGCTTGTAGCCGGTGTTGGGCTGGATCCCCGTCAGGGTGAAGCCCAGCCTGGTGTGCACCGCGATGGAGCCCTGGTTCTCGCTGTTGCCGATCACGGCGATCATCTGGCGCCAGGGGCCTTGTTCGCAGCGCTGGATCAGGGCGGCCAGCAGTGCGGCGCCCAGGCCCTGGCGGCCAGCGTCGTGCGCCAGGTAGATGGAGTCCTCGACCGTATAGCGGTAGGCCGGGCGGGGACGGTAGGCCGAGGCATAGGCGTAGCCGAGCACCTGGCCGTCACGGACGGCGACGAGGTAGGGCAGGCCCTGGCCCACGATGTTGTCGTGGCGCGTGCGCAACTCGGCGGCGTCGGGCGGGATTTCCTCGAAGGTGGCCAGCCCGTGCAGGACGTGATGGCGATAGATGTCCTGGATGGCGTCGAAGTCGGACGGCTGCGCGTCGCGGATGACGAAGGGCGCCGCGGCGGCGGCGGGACTGCTGGGCGAGTTCATGACGGCTCCGGAAACGTCCGCTGCAAGTAAGGGGCGCCTGGCGCCCGCTGCGGGATTGTGCCGGGTTTCGCGCTGGCGCGCAGGGACGCGCCAGCGCGAAAGGAAGTGATGGGGTCAATCCAGCCCGATGTCGCGCCGCATGTGCGGCGACAACTCGCGCAGGGCCTGCTCCTGCCGATTCACGGACAGCGGTGAGTCGACGGTATAGAGCCAGGCCTCATGCATCCTCGCGCGCAGTTTTCGCCACGCGCGCACGAAGACGCGGGCGCGGACGGGCGCAGCGGCGGGGGTGGCGGTGAGGACGGTCTGCTGCGCAATGGCGGCGGGGGACATGATGACGACTCCTTTCAGGGGGTTAATGGCGCGGCAACTGCCGCGCGGGGGGGACAATCGATGACGGGCATGACGGCGGCGTTCCTGGATTCAATGGACCAGTTCGCTGACCAGGGGCAGCAGGGACAGCACCAGCAGGACGGCCATGACGCCGTTGAAGACACGGACGGGGCCGGGCTTGCGCAACACATGGCGCAGCGCGCTGCCGAAAGCCGCCCACAGCACCACGCAGGGAAAATTCACCACGGCGCAGACGATGCCGGCCAGCAGCAGGCTGGCGATGAAGCCTTGCTGCGGCAGGTACGCCACCACGCCGATGGACATGATCCAGGCCTTGGGATTCACCCACTGGAAGGCCGCGGCCTGCAGGAAGGTGAAGGGACGCGAATCCGCGCGGCCCGTTTCCGGCGGACCGGAACGGGCGATGCGCCAGGCCAGGTAAAGCAGGTAGGCCGCGCCGGCCACGCGCAGCACGTCGTAGAGCACAGGCCATTGCGCGAACAGGGCCTGCATGCCGGCCCCGCACAGCAGCACCATTGCCATCCAGCCCAGCGTAATGCCCAGGACGTGCGGGAGGGTTCGGCGCAGGCCGAAGGTCAGTCCCGAGGCGGTGACCATCACGTTGTTGGGGCCGGGCGTGATGGACGAGACCAGCGCGAACAGCGCGATCGGGCCGAGCAGGGCGAAGGTGGCTTCCATCGTGACGGGGGCCGCGGCGGCGAAGGTGGGCAATGCGTTCATGGGCGGGAGGATCCTTGCGCGGCGCGGCGGCCGCAGGTAATGACGGCGACGACGGCGACGGCGAAGAACCAGGTGCTGGGCGGCACGTCCTCGCCGAAGCATGCGTCGGCGGCCACCACGCTGAGGAAGGGCTGCAGCAACTGCACCTGGCCGACGCGGGCGATGCCGCCGCTGGCCAGTCCGCGAAACCACGCGAAGAAGCCGAGGAACATGGAAAAGAACGCCAGGTAGGCGAAGGCGGCCAGCACACCCGGGGCGGGCAGTTCGCCCTGGGAGGCGGCCAGCCAGCTGACGGGCGCGGCCAGCACGGGGGCGCAGGCCACCAGCGTCCAGCAGATGGTGCGTGCGCCGCCCAGCGTGCGGGCCACGCGGGCGCCTTCGGCGTAGCCGAGGCCGCCCAGCACGACGGCAAGCGCCAGCCACAGGTCGCCGGTCTGCAGGCTGCCGTGGCCCTGGGCCAGGGCGAAGCCCGTGACCAGGACGGCGCCCGCCACGGCCCAGACCCAGAAGCCGCGCGCCGGGCGTTCGCCGGCGCGCCAGGCCGCGAACAGCGCGGTCGACAGCGGCAGCAGGCCGTTGAACACCGCGCCATGCGCGGCGGGCACGCTTTGCATCGCCAGCGTCGAGGCGAGCGGCCAGCCCACCACGATGCCGCAGGCCGACAGCGCGATGCCGCGCCATTCGGCGTGCGTGGGCTTGCGGCTGCCGGTGGCGATCAGCCACAAGGCGGCGGGCAGGGCCGCCAGCAGCGCGCGCCCCAGGCCCACCAGCAGCGGGTCCATGTGAGCGACCACCAGCCGGGTCATCGGCAGCGTCAGCGAAAAAATGGCGACGCCCAACAGTCCGTAGCCATAGCCAGCCCACAGGGCGGATGGGGGCGCCCCCGAGGTGGCGGGCGCTGGCGTGGCGGATGGGGCGGCGGGCATGACGGGTCCTGGATGCTGGGAGGGGACACCGGCCTCTGTCTTCCGGCGCCGTGTCGGCATATCCGGGGACGGGGCTTGTGAGGCGTCCGGGTCCATGTCACTCTACGCCTGCGTAGCAGTACAGTACCGGTACACTTCGCCTGTTCAATTCCATCACTGGCCTGGTCAGATTCCCATGACAGTTGCATCCGAGACTTCCCTGGCCTCCCAGAATGCGCCGCTCTGGCGGCCCTTGCGCGACGCCGACGCCACCCTGGTCGACCAGATCGCCGACCAGTTGGCGCGGCGCATCGAGGACCAAGGCCTGCGCCCAGGGACGCGCCTGCCGTCCATCCGCGAGATGGCCACCCACCTGGAGGTCAGTCGTTTCACCATGGTCGAGGCCTACGACCGGCTGGTGGCGCGTGGCCTGGCGTCATCGCGGCGCGGGGCCGGCTTCTTCGTGAGCGCGCGCAGCGGCCAGGCGCTGGCGCCCCAGGCGGACGACGCCCTGGCCGCGCCCGCGCGCATCGACGTGAACTGGTTGCTGCGCTCGATGTTCCAAAGCGTGCCTGGCCGGGGCGGCATGCCCGGCAGCACGGGACTTCTGCCGCCGCAGTGGCTGGATGAGGAAATGGTCAACGCCGCCGTGCGCGCGGTGGGGCGCACCTTGCAGGCGAGCCTGCTGTCCTACGGCGCGCCGCAAGGCTATCTGCCGCTGCGCCAGCAGGTTGCAGCCACCCTGCAGGCCGCCGACGTGCCGGCGCATCCCGAGCGCAACCTGCTCACCACCTGCGGCGTGACACACGCGCTGGACCTGGTGGCGCGCCATCTGGTCCGCCCCGGCGATGCCGTGCTGGTCGAGGATCCTGCCTGGTTCGTGATCTTCGGCCGGCTGGAGGCCTTTGGCGCCCGCCTGCTGCCGGTGCCGCGCGGGCCATCCGGCCCGGATATCGCGCAACTGGATGCCCTGGCGGCCCAGCACAAGCCCAAGCTCTTCATCATCAATTCGGCCGTGCACAACCCCACCGGCCACACGCTGTCGGCGGGCGCGGCCTATGACGTGCTGCGCCTGGCCGAGAAGCACGACTTCATGATCGTCGAGGACGACACCTATGGCGATCTGCATCCTGGCAATCCCATCAGGCTCGCCACGCTGGACCGGCTGAACCGCGTCATCCTGGTGGGCGGCTACGCCAAGATGCTGGCTGCCAGCCTGCGGGTGGGCTATATCGCGGCTTCCCCGGAATTGCTGCGCAAGCTGACCGACCTGAAGATGCTGGGCGGGCTGACGTCGCCGGAGCTGGGCGAACGTGTCGTCCATCGGGTCCTGGCGGGAGGGCAGTACCGGCGCCATGCCGACCGGGTACGCGCGCGCGTGGACGAGGCGCGCGCCCGGTGCATCAAGGCCTTGGGCAAGCTGGGCGTGACCGTGCCGGCGGAGCCGTACGGCGGCATGTTCGTGTGGGGAGACTGCGGGCGGGACACCGAATCGGTGGCGCGGGCCGCCGCCGCGCAGGGCCTGCTGCTGGCGCCGGGCGTGCTGTTCTCGCCGGTGCAGGCGCCCAGCACCATGATGCGATTCTCGGTCGCCTTGATGGACAACCGGGCGGCCTGGCCGGTGCTGACGTCGGTGTTGGCGCGGTGAGGGGCGTGCGGCCCGGCAGATGGCACGCGTCGGGGCGGCACAGGAGTAACATCCCACTGTTCTTTGATCTGGAATGCTCCATGCCCAATCAGCCCCTTAATTGCTGAAGCGGCGCGCCGTAAATTGCCGATCGGGCCGGGCCTTCATACTGGCCGCGCGCCTCGTCCCTTGCTTCAGGAATTTCCCCCATGTCCCGCCTTGAGTCCATCGTCGTCCAGCAACCTGCCGGCGACCTGTCCCGTCTCGTCCTCCTCATGCACGGCGTCGGTTCCGTGCCGCAATCCATGCTGGGCGTGGCGGACTGGTTCGCGCGCCGCGATCCGCGCGCGCTGGTTGTCAGCGTCGCCTCGCCCGAGGCGTCCGATCTCTCGCCGGGTGGCCTGCAATGGTTCTCGGTCCGGGGCGTCACGGAAGAGAACCGCCAGGCGCGCGTGGATGCCGCCATGCCGGGCTTCACGGCGACGGTGGACCGCTGGCGCCGGGCAGCCGGCGTGTCGGTGGCCGATACGCTGATCGCCGGGTTCTCGCAGGGCGCCATCATGGCGCTGGAGTCGACCAAGCTGGACGATGCGCCCGCCGGCGACGTGGTGGCCTTCGCCGGCCGCTATGCCAGCCTGCCGACGCGGCGGCCGACCGCCAACGTCCATCTGCTGCACGGCGACGCGGATGCCGTCATGCCGGTCGCGGGTGCGCAGGCCGCGCAGGATCGCCTGGAATCGCTGGGGGCGACGGTCAGCCTGGACATCGTGCCGGGCGTGGGCCATGAACCGGCGCCCTCGCTGCTGGCCAGGCTGGGCGCGCGCCTGGCCTGAGCGGGCAAGAAAGCCGCAAGGCCCCTCCAAGGCGGAAAAGCAAGCAAACGTGGCGGAAGGTGCGGCCTGGCGCGGCTCTGCCTATACTTGCGGCTAGCTCGACCGTAGCGTCACCCATAAGGAGAACACCGCATGTCCGTACCCATCAATCGCCTCACCCAGGATTTCGCGGTCGCCCCCCAGCTTGCGCCCGAAGACATGGCCGCTGTCGCGGCCGCGGGATACCGCAGCGTCATCATCAACCGTCCTGACTTCGAAGGCGGTCCCGACCAGCCCGCCGCGGCGGACGTGCTGGAGGCCGCCGAGGCCGCCGGCCTGCAGGCGCGCTACCAGCCGGTGGTGAGCGGCGCCATGACGCAAGGCGACGTCGCGCAGTTCTCGGCCCTGCTGAAGGACCTGCCCGCGCCGGTGCTGGCCTATTGCCGCTCGGGCACGCGCTGTACCGTGCTGTTCCGCGCGGCCACGGGCCAAGGCTGACCCCGCGGAACTGCCATGATTGCGCATTCCGCGCCTTGCTCGAGCGCAAACCGCGGGACGGGCTTTTCAACTAGCATCGAGATATACCCTCTACAGGAGCTGGCACCATGTTCAAGAAAATCCTGATTCCCACCGACGGTTCCCCGCTGTCGTCGCAGGCCGCCAACGCCGGCATCACCTTCGCGCGCTCCATTGGCGCCGAAGTGGTGGCGCTGTACGTCACGCAGCCCTTTGCCGCGACCATCGGTTTCGACGGCATGGCTGCCGCCTATGCGATCACCGACGAGTCCTACGAACAGGCCGCGGCCGAGCAGGCGGGCAAGTACCTCGACGCCGTGATGCACCGCGCCGAGACCGCCGGCGTGAAGAGCACCCGCGTGTCCGTGTCGAACTTCAACGTGGCCGACGGCATCGTCCAGGCTGCCGGCGACAACGGCTGCGACCTGATCTTCATCGGCAGCCACGGCCGCAGCGGCCTGTCGCGCCTGCTGCTGGGCAGCGTCACCGCCAAGGTGCTGTCGCTGGCCCACACCGGTGTGCTGGTCTACCGCGTGAAGGAAGACAAGTAAGGCCAAGGGCGCCCCGGCCGGCTTCCGGCCAGGGCGTCATGCCAGCAGGACCAGGCCCGGGCCGCAAGGCGCCGGGCTTTTTCATGCTTGCGTGCAGTCCGTCCTTCATGCGGCTGGCGTGCGCCGCTTCTCCAAACGCACGTCGGTGCCCGCCAGTGTGCGCGTGGCCTGCCAGCCTCGCCGCTGATAGAACGGGCTGGCCTGGCTGCGGCTGTCCGTCTCCAGCCACAGCACCGCGTGTCGGCTGAAGAGAAACGCTTCGGCCTTGCGCAGCAGCAGCGAGCCTAGGCCTTGGCCCTCCCACTCGGGCCGCACGAACAGCGCGAAGACGCCGCCTGTGTCGGCATCGGCCATGGCGAAGCCGACAATGCGCGCACCGGCCTGCGCCACCCAGGCGCAAGGTTCGGCGGCGATCATGTCGGCGACGGAATTCTCCGTGATGCCCAACGCCGCCAGTTCCTCGATCGACAGAGGATTTTCCCGCACCGAGCCACGCACGTCGAAGATATCGGCGATGTCGGCCTGCTGCGCCACCCGGATCCGGATCACGACGGCGCGCCTGCGTCGCGCATGGCTTGCGCCAGGGCGGTCTCGCCACGCGCCGCCAACCCCTGCACCACGCCATTGCGGTCGGCGTCGGCCTTGTTCTGGTTGAGCTTCGACACGCCGACCAGGCGGTCGATTTCGACGTCGAGACAGACGAGTCCTTTCAGATGCTGGGACAGGTAGTCTGGCGGCGCGTCGCCCATCTTCCAGGGGGGCGACTGCTGCGAGCGGGTCTCGTGTTCGCGCGTCAGCCGGGCCAGCAGGCCGCGCGCATGGCGTTCGTCGTCGCGGATGCGCAGGCGGCCATGGGCGTGCACGACCTGGTAGTTCCAGGTGGGCACCTGCCGGTGCGTCTCATGCTTGCTGGGATACCAGTTGGGCGACACGTAGCCTTGCGGGCCCGAGAAGACGACCAGCACGGCTTCGCCGTCGGCATGCTGCTGCCACAGGGGGTTGGCGCGCGCGATGTGGGTCAGCAGCGTGCCTTGTGGGCCCTGGTCCGCGGCCAGCAGGAAAGGAACGTGCGTGGCGTCCAGGCCCTGGGCGCCGTGGGTGACCAATGTGCCGAAGGGGTGCGCGGCGATCAGGCCGTGGAGCGCGGCGGTATCGGTCTCGGCGAAGGCGGCGGGAATGTACATGGGACGGCGCTCTTTATTGTCATAGGACAAAATGAAGCATAGCGCCGCAAGCGTGCATCCCGCAATGGAAAACGCCGCCCCGGAGAGCGGCGTTCCCGCGTGGACCGCGCGTGGCGTATCAGTGGAACAACACGGCGGTCTTCTGCAGCGTGACCCAGATGCCCCAGGCCAGGGGAATGCCCACGGCGGCCCAGGCAAACAGCACCAGGGCCATCGGCGTGCGATAGGTCGAGCTGCCGCTGCCGCGCACTTCCGAGGCCACGGCGCGTTCGTGCGCCAGGGCCTTCTCACGGGCCAGTTCCTCGTCGGTCATGAAGTGCTTGGGGTTGACCGGGCGGATGGCCAGGTTGCACAGGAAACCCAGCACCAGCATGCCGGCCAGGATGTACATGGTGATGTCGTAGACCTGCGCGCGCGGCACGCCGATGGACAGCTGGTACTCGCGGATGTAGTTGACCAGCACCGGGCCGAAGATGCCCGCCGCCGACCATGCCGTGAGCAGCCGCCCGTGGATGGCGCCCACCATCTGCGTGCCGAACAGGTCGGCCAGGTAGGCAGGCACCGTGGCGAAGCCGCCGCCGTACATGGACAGGATGATGCCGAAGGCGCCCACGAAGAGCGCGAGCTGGCCCATCTGGCCGGTCCAGGGAATCGACGCGTACAACACGATGCCCAGCGCGAAGAAGATGGCATAGGTCATCTTGCGGCCGAGCTTGTCCGACAGGCTGGCCCAGAAGAAACGGCCACCGATGTTGAACAGGCTGAGCAGGCCGGTGAAGCCCGCCGCGATGGCCGCGATGGCGGCCAGCTGCCCCTTGTCCAGGTCCGTGAAGCCCAGTTGCGGCTGGTCGATCAGGCGGCCGGCGAACACTTCCTGCAGCAGCGGCGACGCCATGCCCAGGATGCCGATGCCCGCCGTCACGTTCAGGCACAGCACGCCCCAGACCAGCCAGAACTGGGGAATGCCCCAGACGCGCTTCACGTGCACGTGGCCCTTGGTGATCATGGCGTTGTTGACCTGCGAGGCCGGCGGCGTCCAGCCTTCGGGCTTCCAGCCGGTGGGCGGCACGCGGTAGCCCATGGCGCCGGACATCATGAACACGAAGTAGATGATGGCCATGGCCAGGAAGGTCTGCCAGACGCCGACCGAGTCGGGCGTGGCGAAGTGGCGCATCAGCACGTCGGCCAGCGGCGCGCCGATCATGGCGCCGCCGCCGAAGCCCATGATGGCCATGCCGGTGGCCATGCCCCGCTTGTCGGGGAACCATTTGATGAGCGTACTGACCGGTGAGATATAGCCCAGCCCGAGCCCGATGCCCCCGATGACCCCCGATCCGAGCCACAGCATCCACATCTGGTGCAGATAGACGCCCAGCGCGGAAATCAGCAGGCCGCCGCACCAGCACACCGCCGACACGACGCCGGCCTTGCGCGGGCCGGCGCGTTCCAGCCAGCCGCCCCACAGGGCCGCCGAGCAGCCCAGCAGCACGAAGAAGAGCGTGTACATCCACCCCATCGTGGAGATCTTCCAGTCGCAGGACGTGGTGAAGAGCTCGGCCACGAGGCTCATGTCGGCCGGGCAGGCCAGCGGCGCCGCGCCGCCCACGGCCTTGGACAGCGGCAGCCAGAACACGGAAAAGCCATAGGCCATGCCGATGCAAAGGTGGATGGCGAGGGCGGCTGGCGGCACCAGCCAGCGGTTGAAGCCCGGTCCTGCGATGGTTCTTTCCTTGTCCAGGAAGCCCGCCGACGGCGGGATCCCCAGGGTACTGGTCGCTGTGTTCATGCTGTCTCCTCGGACGTATCGTGTACCGATGTCTGATTTTGTGTTGTCACTGCGGGTGTTGCCAGGAAAGCGAGCGTCGCCTGGGGGCGGCGCGGGTGGAAACGGGGAAGGCCATGGTCGCGCCGGCTCAGGCCGCGGGCCGCAGGCGCTCGAGGTTGTCGGTGATAGCGCGGTGGACGTTCTCGCGCAGTTGCACGTCGCCGTCGCGGCCGTCGGGGTGGGAGGCCAGGAAATCCAGCAGGGCGTGGCGCATGCGCGGCTCCCAGAACTTCTGGATGTGGTTGGTGATGCCCTCCTGGGCCTCCGCCTGGTCGGGCATGGCGCCGAAGAAATCGCCGATGCGGTTGGCCATGCGGATCAGGTTGGGGATATCCATGCTGCTGTCTCCGGCGGTGTCGTTGTTGTGGGTGTGTGGATTCAGGGCGCCAGGCGCACGCGTTCCGGATGGGCATACACCGTGCAGTCGGCGTCACGCAGGAAGCCGACCAGCGTCAGGCCCGCGTCCTCGGCCAGCCGCGCGGCCAGCGCCGTGGGGGCGGACACCGCGGCCAGCAAGGGGGCGCCCGACCAGGCGGCCTTCTGCACCATCTCGAAACTGGCCCGGCTGGACACCACGATGAAGCCTGCCGAGGCCGCCATGCCTGCGCGGGCCAGGCCGCCCACCAGCTTGTCCAGCGCGTTGTGGCGGCCCACGTCTTCGCGCACCAGGCGCACGTTGCCCTGGGCGTCGGCCCAGGCGGCGGCATGGGTGGCGCCGGTGATCTCGTGCAGCGCCTGGCGTGCGCGCATGGCGCGTTGGGCCGCGCGCACGGCCTCCAGCGAAATGGGCTGGCCCGCGGACACGGGCCGCACGGACCGCAGCACCTCGGGCAGGGTCTCCACGCCGCACAGGCCGCAGCCGGTGCGCCCCGCCATGGCCCGGCGCCGGTCCTTCAGGCGCGCGAAGCTGGCGCTGGAGACTTCCAGCGCGACGACCACGCCGCCGCTTTCCTCGCGCAGGCTCAGGTCGCGCACGTCCTGAAGGCTGTCGACGATGCCCTCGGTCAGCGAAAAGCCGAGCGCGAAGTCTTCCAGGTCGGCGGGCGTGGCCAGCAGCGTGGCGTGGCTGATGCCGTTGTATTCCAGCGCGACGGGGGTTTCCTCGGCCAGCGTGTCCGTCAGCGTCTCGCGCACCGCCACGCCGCCCCGGATCCGCAGGACGGGCAGGGTGGCGTGGGTGGCAAGGGCGTGCGTCTCGTTGGCGTCGAGTACGTCGGGCGTGCCGGTGGCGGCGCTGGGCATGGGGGCGAGGTCCTGGTGGGCTTACTTCCCGGCGGGCACGACGTCGGACTCGCGGGCCCGTTCGCGCAACAGCTTCTGCTGGATGTCGGTGAAGCGGGACCACTTGCGCTGCCAATCGGAAGGCTGCGACACGCGCATGACCTGCACGGCCGTGACCTTGTATTCGGGGCAGTTGGTCGCCCAGTCGGAGCTGTCCGTGGTGACCACGTTGGCGCCGGACTCGGGAAAATGGAAGGTGGTGTATACCACGCCCGGTTGCACCCGATCCGTCAGGGTCGCGCGCAGCACGGTCTCGCCCGAGCGGCTTTGCACGCCGACCCAATCGCCTTCCGCCACGCCGCGGTCCTCGGCATCCTGCGGGTGGATTTCCAGCACGTCCTCGGCATGCCACATGACGTTGGGCGTGCGCCGCGTCTGCGCGCCCACGTTGTATTGGGACAGGATGCGCCCGGTGGTGAGCAGCAGCGGGAACTTGCGGGTGGAGCGCTCGTCCGAGGGCACGTACTGCGTGACCAGGAAGCGGCCCTTGCCGCGCACGAAGGCGTCCACGTGCATGATGGGCGTGCCTTCGGGGGCCGCGTCATTGCAGGGCCACTGGATGCTGCCCATTTTTTCCAGCTTGGCGTAGGACACGCCGGTGAAGGTCGGGGTCAGCCGCGCGATCTCGTCCATGATTTCGCTGGGATGGGTGTAGTTCATGGGATAACCCAGCGCGTTGGACAGCGCCATCGTCACTTCCCAGTCGGCCAGGCCGTTGCGCGGCTCCATGACCTTGCGCACGCGCGAGATGCGCCGTTCCGCGTTGGTGAAGGTGCCGTCCTTTTCCAGGAAGGACGAACCCGGCAGGAAGACGTGGGCGTACTTCGCGGTTTCGTTCAGGAACAGGTCCTGCACCACGATGCACTCCATGGCCGACAGCGCCGCGGCCACGTGCTGGGTGTTGGGGTCGGACTGCACGATGTCCTCGCCCTGGCAGTACAGGCCCTTGAAGGTCCCGCCCAGCGCGGCGTCGAACATGTTGGGGATGCGCAGGCCCGGCTCGGGTTGCAGCGTGACGTTCCAGGCTTCCTCGAACTGCTTGCGCACCACGTTGTCGGAAATGTGGCGGTAGCCCGGCAGTTCGTGCGGGAACGAGCCCATGTCGCAGGAGCCCTGCACGTTGTTCTGGCCGCGCAGCGGGTTCACGCCCACGCCTTCGCGGCCGACGTTGCCGGTGGCCATGGCCAGGTTGGCGATGGCCATGACGGTGGTGGAGCCCTGGCTGTGCTCGGTCACGCCCAGGCCGTAATAGATGGCGCCGTTGCCCTGGGTGGCGAAGAGCCGCGCGGCGCCGCGCACCGCCTGGGCCGGCACGCCCGTGACTTCGGCGCTGGCTTCGGGGGAATTCTCGGCGCGCGAGACGAACTCGCGCCATTCGTTGAAGGACTTGGGGTCGCAGCGCTCGGCCACGTAGGCCTCGTCGATCAGGCCCTCGGTGGCGATGACGTGCGCCAGCGCGGTCAGCAGCGCCACGTTGGTGCCTGGCCGCACTTGCAGGTGGTAGTCGGCCTTGATGTGCGGCGAGCTGACCAGTTCGATGCGGCGCGGGTCGATGACGATGAGGCGCGCGCCCTGGCGCAGGCGCTTCTTCAGGCGCGAGGCGAACACCGGGTGGCCGCTGCTGGGGTTGGCGCCCATGACGATGACCACGTCGGTCTTCATGACCGAGTCGAAGGTCTGCGTGCCGGCGGATTCGCCCAGCGTCTGCTTCAGGCCATAGCCGGTGGGCGAGTGGCAGACCCGCGCGCAGGTGTCGACGTTGTTGGTGTTGAAGGCGGCGCGGATCAGCTTCTGCACCAGCCAGGTTTCCTCGTTGGTGCAGCGCGAGGAGGTGATGCCGCCCACGGCGTCGCGGCCATAGCGGCCCTGGATGCGGCGGAACTCGCTGGCGGCGTACTGGATGGCCTCTTCCCACGACACTTCGCGCCACGGGTCGGAGATGTTCTTGCGGATCATGGGGTTCAGCACGCGTTCCTTGTGCGTGGTGTAGCCCCAGGCGAATCGTCCCTTCACGCAGGAGTGGCCGCGATTGGCCTTGCCGTCCTTCCACGGCGTCATGCGCACGACTTCCTGGCCCTTCATCTCGGCCTTGAAGCCGCAGCCCACGCCGCAATAGGCGCAGGTGGTGAGCACGGCGTGTTCGGCCTGGCCCAGTTCGATGACGGATTTTTCCTGCAGCGTCGACGTCGGACAGGCCTGCACGCAGGCGCCGCAGGACACGCATTCGCTTTGCAGGAAGGGCTCGTCCTGGCCCGGCGAGACGCGCGAGCCGAAGCCGCGGCCCGAGATCGTCAGCGCGAAGGTGCCCTGGGTTTCCTCGCAGGCGCGCACGCAGCGGTTGCAGACGATGCACTTGGTGTCGTCGTAGCTGAAATACGGATTGGAGTCATCGACCGTGCTGGTCAGGTGGTTGGCGCCTTCGTAGCCATAGCGCACGTTGCGCAGGCCCACGACGCCGGCCATGTCCTGCAGCTCGCAGTCGCCGTTGGCCGGGCAGGTCAGGCAGTCCAGCGGATGGTCCGAGATGTACAGCTCCATGACGCCGCGGCGCAGCGCGTGCAGCTTGGCGTTCTCGGTGACCACTTCCATGCCTTCCTCGGCCGGGGTGGTACAGGACGCCGGATAGCCGCGGCGGCCTTCGATCTGCACCAGGCACAGGCGGCAGGAGCCGAAGGCGTCCAGGCTGTCGGTGGCGCATAGCTTGGGAATGTTGATGCCGGCCAGCGCGGCCGCGCGCATCACCGACGTGCCTTCGGGCACGGTGATGGCCTGGCCGTCGATGATCAGCGTGACGGTGTTGGCGGACTCCGCCTCGGGGGTGCCGAGATCGCGTTCGCGCTTGATGACGGTTTCCAGCATGGTTGTCTCCTTGCCGGCCTTTCCTGGCCCGGACGGTATGGATGGGGGCCTAGGCCGCGTGCGCGTCCTGGTCTGCCGGCGCGCGCACGCCGAAGTCTTCGGGGAAATGGTTGAGCGCCGAGAGCACGGGGTAGGGCGTCATGCCGCCCAGCGCGCACAGGGACCCGCCCAGCATGGTGTCGCAGAGGTCGCGCAGCAGTTCGACGTTCTGCTCGCGCTGGCGCCCGTCGCGGATCTTGTCGATGACCTCGGCCCCGCGCGTGGAGCCGATCCGACAGGGCGTGCACTTGCCACAGGACTCCACGGCGCAGAAGGTCATGGCGTAGCGCGCCATGTGCGCCATGTCGACGGTGTCGTCGAACGCGACCAGGCCGCCGTGTCCCACCATGGCCGAAATCTTCTGGTAGGCCTCGTAGTCCAGCGGCACGTCCCATTGCGATTCAGGCAGGTAGGCGCCCAGCGGGCCGCCGACCTGCACCGCGCGCAGGGGCCGGCCCGAGGCGCTGCCGCCGCCATAGTCGTAGAGCAGTTCGCGCAGGGTCAGGCCGAAGGCCTTTTCCACCAGGCCGCCCTGCTTCAGGTTGCCGGCCAGCTGGAAGGGCAGGGTGCCGTGCGAGCGGCCCACGCCGTAATCGCGGTAATAGGCCGCGCCGCGCGCCAGGATGGTGGGCACCGAGGCCAGCGTGATGACGTTGTTGATGACGGTGGGCTTGCCGAAGAGCCCCTTGATGGCGGGCAGCGGCGGCTTGGCGCGGACCACGCCGCGCTTGCCCTCCAGGCTTTCCAGCAGCGAGGTTTCCTCGCCGCAGATATAGGCGCCCGCGCCGACGCGCACTTCCAGGTCGAAGGTGCGGCCGCTGCCATGGATGTCCTTGCCCAGCCAGCCCACGTCACGGGCGCGGGTGATGGCCTGCTGCAGCGCGGCGATGGCGTGCGGGTACTCCGAGCGCACATACAGGTAGCCGGAGGTGGCGCCCACAGCCAGGCCGGCGATGGTCATGCCTTCGATCAGGACGTAGGGGTCGCCTTCCATCAGCAGGCGGTCCGAGAACGTGCCCGAGTCGCCTTCGTCGGCGTTGCAGACGATGTACTTCCGCGCGCCGCCGGCGGCCAGCACCGTCTTCCACTTGATGCCGGCGGGGAAGGCCGCGCCGCCACGGCCGCGCAGGCCGGATTGCGTGACTTCCTCGACGATCTGCTCGGGCGTCATGGACAGCGCCCGGCGCAGGCCTTCAAGGCCGCCGTGCGCCGCGTAGTCATGCAGCGACAGCGGATCGGTGATGCCCACGCGGGCGAAGGTCAGGCGCTCCTGCTTCTTCAGATAGGGAATGTCTTCGGTCTGGCCGTGGCACAGCGCATGCGCCTTGCCTTGCAGCCAGCCGGCCTCGAACAGGCCCGCCACGTCCTCGGGCTCGACCGGGCCGTAGGCCACGCGGCCGTCCGGCGTTGCCACCTCGACCAGCGTTTCCAGCCATAGCAGGCCACGCGAGCCGTTGCGCACGATGTCGACGGACAGCCCACGTTGCTGCGCTTCCTGTTCGATGGCGTTCGCCACGGCATCGGCGCCCACGGCCAGCGCCGCGGCATCGCGGGGCACATACAGCGTGACGGTGGATTCGCGCGGGGCGGCGGGGAAGGTGAGCGGGGCGCTCATGATTGCACTCCCTGCATCAGCCGGTTGAATTTCTCGGTGGTGACGCGGGCGTGCGGCTGGCCGTCGATCATCACGGAGGGCGACTGGGCGCACAGGCCCAGGCAGTACACGGGTTCCAGCGTGACGGCGCCGTCCGCGGAGGTCTCGTGGAAATCGCAGCCCAGCTGTTTTCTCGCGTGGTCGGCAAGCTGCTCGCCGCCACGCGATTGACAGGCCTCGGACCGACAGATTTCCACCACGTGGCGCCCGGCGGGCTTGCTGCGGAAGTGCGGATAGAAGGTGATGACCCCGTGCACCTCGGCCCGCGAACGATTCAGCGCGTCGGCCACGACCTGCACGGTTTCGGGCGGGATGCAGCCCAGTTCGTGCTGGATGGCGTGCAGGATGGGCAGCAGGGCGCCGGGCTGGTCCTTGTAAAGGCCCACGATGCGCGCGGCGGCAATCTGGGTGGCCTGGTCGGACGGAACGCTGTGCAGCGGGTCGGTGCCGCGTGCCGCGCCTGTCGATGCCAGGTCGATGCTGGCCTTGCGAATGGGCGCGCCAGCGCCGGGTTGGCCGGTGACTGACATGTCTGGCTCCTTGTGCCTATCGTCCTGCGCCGGGCCGGGGCGGTTTGCCTTGCCGGGCTGCATGACGATGGTTATTATGTCTCCAGGAACATATTATTAATCGCATCGCCGTCTGGCGGTTCCTGTGCCGACTACTCTAATCCGGGTTTTTGGCCGCTTCAATAAGAATTAAATGACATATAAATTCCGCATCGGCCTGCGCCCCGCGTGGTTGCTCGGCTCGGATGGTGAACAAGGGGTTTCCCTGCAGGAAGTGCTGGCGTTGCTGGCGGCCATCGATGCCACCGGCCACATCGCCGGCGCCTGCAAGGCCTGTGGCCTGTCCTACCGGCACGGCTGGGGGGTGTTGCGCAAATTCGAAGAAAGCTTCGGCACGGCGCTGCTCATCACCAAGCGCCGCCAGGGCACGCAGCTGTCGCCGTTCGCGCAACGCCTGCTGTGGGCCAACCGCCGCATCGAGGCGCGCCTGATGCCGACGCTGGAGAGCATGGCGTCCGAGCTGCAGGAAGAGCTGGAGCGCCTGCTGCCGCAAGGCGAGCCGCACGTGCGCCTGCACGCCAGCCACGGCTTCGCGGTGGAGGCCCTGATGCATCACATGAGCGGAAGCGGCCACGCGCCCGGCATGGAATTGCGCTACCGCACGGCCATCGAGGCGCTGGCGTCGCTGGAGCGCCACGAATGCGACCTGGCGGGCTTCCAGGTGCCGCTGGGCGAATTCGAGGCGCCGATCATGGCGCGCTATGCGCAGTGGCTGGACGTCGACAACTACCGCCTGATCCACCTTGCCGTGCGCAACACCGGGCTGTTCGTCGAGCCGGGCAATCCCAAGAACATCCGGGGCATCACGGACCTGGCGCGCCCGGACGTGCGCTTCGTGAACCGCCAGATCGGTTCCAGCACGCGCTACCTGGTCAGCCTGCTGCTGGAACGCGCGGGCATTCCCATCAGCGCGGTGCAGGGCTACGAGACCAACGAATTCACGCACATGGCCATTGCCGCCCACATCGCCAGCGGCATGGCCGACACCGGCGTGGGCGTCGAGACGGCGGCCTGCCGCTTCGGCCTGGCATTCATTCCGCTGGTGCGCGAGCGCTATTTCTTTGCGGTGCATCAATCCAGCCTGGCGCAGCCGGCCATGCAGGAACTGTTGCGCCTGATGCGCAGTCCAGAGTTCGTGGGCTACCTGCGGCAGCTGGTGGGTTACGATGCGCGCCACACCGGCGAGCTGCAGACCTTCGAGCAGGCTTTCGGCAGAGGGTGACACGCCGCGCCCGGACACCTCTGGCGACAGGGGCTTTCGGGCGCGGCCGCCCCCCGCGATCTAACATCCCTCCAATGAGCAAAGTCATCTTCCTGGCACGCGACACCCCTGCCGCCCCGTCCTACGCGGGCGCGGCGCGGCATGCGCCCGCGCCGGGCGTGACGCCGCTCGATGCGCGGGGACGGCCCTTGCGCGACCTGCGCATCTCGGTGACCGACCGCTGCAATTTCCGTTGCGGCTACTGCATGCCACGCGACGTCTTCGACGCGAACTACCAGTTCCTGCCGCATGCCGACATGCTCACCTTCGAGGAAATCGCCCGGCTGGCCAGCCATTTCGTGGACCTGGGCGTGGAGAAGATCCGCCTGACGGGCGGCGAGCCGCTGATGCGCCGCAACCTGGATGCGCTGGTGGGCATGCTGGCCGAATTGCGCACGCCGGCAGGCAAGCCCCTGGACCTGACGCTGACCACCAACGGCATCCTGCTCGCGCGCCGCGCGCGGGCGCTGCGCGCGGCGGGCCTGACGCGCGTGTCGGTCAGCCTGGACGCGCTGGACCCGGTGCTGTTTCGCCGGATGAGCGATGCCGATTTCTCGCCTGATGACGTGCTGCGCGGCATCGACGCGGCGGCGGAGGCGGGCCTGGCCCCCTTGAAGGTCAACATGGTGGTGCGGCGCGGGCTGAACGATCACCAGATCCTGCCCATGGCGCGGCGCTTCCGGCATTCCGGCCACGTCCTGCGCTTCATCGAATACATGGACGTGGGCAACACGAATGGCTGGAACCTGGCCGAGGTGGTGCCGGGCGCCGAGGTGCTGGCGCGCATCGGCGCGGAACATCCGCTCTCGCCGCTGTCGGCGCATTACGCCGGCGAGGTGGCCGAGCGCTGGGCCTACGACGACGGCGCGGGCGAGATCGGCGTCATCACCAGCGTCACGCACGCGTTCTGTGGCGACTGCAACCGGGCGCGCCTGTCGCCCGAAGGCAGGCTCTATACCTGTCTGTTCGCCTCGCAGGGGCACGACCTGCGAGGCCCGCTGCGTCAAGGCGCGGACCCGGACCAGTTGCGCGGCCTGCTGGCGAGCCTGTGGGGCGGGCGCACCGATGCCTATTCCGAGTTGCGCGGCCGGGCCGAGGCGCCCGCTGGCGAGCGTCGCATCGAAATGAGCTACATCGGCGGCTGACACTTCATGCGCGAGACCCTCACCGGCTTGATCCTGGCGGGCGGACAAGGCCTGCGCATGGGCGCGCGCGACAAGGGCCTGCTGGCCTGGCGCGGCCAGCCGCTGGTCGCGCACGTGTGCGCGGGCCTGCGGCCGCAGGTCGATGGCCTCTTGATCAGCGCGAATCGCAACCTGGCGGACTACGCCGCCTATGGCACGGTGGTGCCGGATGATCCCGTGCTGGGGAGTTACCAGGGGCCGCTGGCGGGGCTCGCGTCGGCCCTGCCGGTCGCGCCCGCGGGCTGGGTGCTGACCTGGGCCTGCGACATGCCGCGGGTGCCGGCCGACCTGGCCAGCCGCCTGCTGCAGGCGGCGCAAGCCGCGCACGCGCCGCTTGCCGTGGCGGCCACGCAAGGCCGTTGGCAGCCCGTGTGCATGCTGGCCGCCACCACCCTGTTGCCCGGCCTGCTGGACTACCTGTCGCGCGGCGAACGCCGCGTGCAAGGGTGGCTGCGCGAGGCCGGCGCCGTGGCGATGGATTTCGACGACCAGGCCGAGGCTTTCGACAACCTCAATACGCCCGAGGATCTCGCGCGCGAGGGCTGAGCGCCCGTCTTCACCACAGCGGGTGCGGCACGCTGAAGTCCGCCACCTGCACCACCCGTTCACGCAGGGCCGCCAGGGCCGGCCGGATGTCGTCGCGCCGCCACTGGAAGGAGTAGTGCAGCGCACGCAAAGGCGGGTCGCTGTCCAGGACCGCCACCGCGCCGCGCTCCACCAGCGGTTTCAGCCAGCCTTCCGGAAAGAAGCTCACGCCGATGCCTGCGCGCACCAGTCCCGCGATGGCGGACATGTTGTTGCAGACGAGGCGGCGCGGCACGGCCAGCGTGTTGGCGCTGAGCCAGGCATCGAAGAGGCGGGTGGAGCCGGCCGCGGGCGGCATGGTGATCACGGGAACGTCCTGCAGCACTTCGGCCGTGATGATCCGTCGGCCCCGCAGCAGCTCGGGCGCGCCAGCCCAGCCATAGCGCACCTCGGCGATGGTGTGCGAGGCAATGGCATTGTGCGAGGACCAGCCGGCCACCACGGCGAAATCCAGTTCGCCGCTGGTCAGCCGGCTTTCCAGCGCCTGGCCCATGTCCACTTGCGGTTCCAGTTGCAGCGCCGGGAAGTCCTCCCGGCAGCGCGCCACGAAGCGCGGCAGCCAGGTCATGGCCGCGAGTTCTCCCAGGCCGAAGCGGCACAGGCCTTGCAGCGGATCGTCCTGGCCCACGGCGGCGCGCGCCGCGTCGGCGGCGGCCAGCATGTCCCGCGCACGCGGCAGCAGCAGCTTGCCCGCGGCGGTCAGCGCGGACCGGTGTCCGGCGCGATCGAAGAGTGTCCGGCCCAGCGTCTGTTCCAGTTCGGCGATGCGCTTGGAAAGCGAGGACTGCGAGAGATGCAATTGCGCGGCCGCGACCGCGAAGCTGGCCGAGGTGGCGGCGGCATAGAAGGCTTCCAGCTGCTTGAGGGTCATCGTTGTCTCTTGGTGTGGCCGCGGCCCCGGCGTGCAGGCCGTCTGGGCGCGTTCTTGTGTTCGATAAAAGCGATGAAAGCCTTGCGGAATTTATCACTTTCTACCGTCCCCCAGCCTTGCTAGAGTTGCCCGACAAGCTGGGGCGCACCGACGCACCTGGCGAATAACCATAAGACGGAGACAGACATGATTCGCATCCAGCAAGGCGCGGCGCGTGCCGGGCATTTCCTTTCATTGTCGTGGCGCAGCGTCCGGTTGGCGGGGGCCGGCGCGGGCATGGCGGCGCTGCTGGGGGCAGCGCCCGCGGCCGCGCAGGACTGGACGCCGCAACGGTCCATCGAGATCGTGGTGGGCTTTGCGCCGGGCGGCTCGGCCGACCAGATCGCGCGACAGCTGTCCAATGCGGTGAAGGACACGTTCCCGGTGCCCGTGGTGGTGGTGAATCGGCCCGGCGCGGCCGGCGCGCTGGCCGCGCAGCAGATCGCGCAGGCCAAGCCCGACGGCTACCAGCTCTTCGTGGGCGGCGGCAGCGAGACGACCTCGGTGGGCAATCACCAGAAGCTCTCGTACGACCCGCGCAAGGACTTCACGCCGGTGCTGAAAGTGGCGCGCCTGCCCTCGGTGCTGGCCGTGAAGGCGGACTCGCCGCACCAGACCATGCAGTCGATCATCGAGCAGGCGAAGAAAGCGCCGGGTTCGCTGTCCTATGGCTCGACGGGCGAGGGCAGCCTGTTCCACTCCACCATGCTGGTGTTCCAGGCCAAGAGCGGGCTGAATTTCCTGCACGTGCCCTACAAGGGCGCCGCCGATTCGCTGCTGGCGCTGGCGGGCGGGCAGGTCGACATGGCCTTCGGTGCGCCCGAGGAGGTGATGGGCCTCATCAACGGCGGGCGCATCAAGCCGGTGGCTGTGTTCTCCGACAAGCGCGTGCCGGCCTTTCCCGACGTGCCCACCGTGACCGAGCTGGGCTACCCGGTGGCGCTGGACAACATGAAGGGCCTGATGGCGCCTGCCGGTTTGCCCGAGCCCGTCTATCGCACGCTGCATGACGCGTTCAAGGCCGCGCTGGATACGCCGGCCTGGAAGGGTTTCACCGAGAAGACGGGCCTCATGACCGACTATGCCGACGGCCCCGCCTTCCAGCAGCAGATCGACGCGGGCTATGAACTCATCGGTGATTCGCTGCGCACCCTGCCCAAACCCTGATCCCCCCCAACCTTGCACAAGGAGCCTGGCACACGATGTCTGCGACTCAATCCTCTTCCCCTGTCCGCGTCGGCTTCATCGGCCTGGGCGTGATGGGGCGCGGCATGGCCGGTTCGCTGTTGCGCGCCGGGCATGCCGTGACCGTCTTCAACCGCAATGCCCAGGCCATGCCGCCGCTGGTCGAGCAGGGTGCCCAGGCCGCCGACAGCATCGCGGCGCTGGGTGCGTCATGCCGCGTGGTCTTCCTGTGCCTGTCCGATACCGCGGCGGTCGAGGCCGTGCTGTTCGGCGAGGGCGGACTGGCCCAGGCGTTGGCCGCGGGCAGCACGGTGATCGACACCAGCACCATCAGCGCGCCCGCGACGCGCGGCTTCGCGGCGCGGCTGGCCGAGCGCGGCGTGGCCATGCTGGATTCGCCGGTGAGCGGCGGCCAGCAGGGCGCGGCCACCGGCAGCCTGAGCTGCATGGTGGGAGGCGACGCGGCGGTCTTCGAGGCCTGCCTGCCTTATCTGCAGGCCATCGGGTCGAAGGTGGCGCACGTGGGCGGCGTCGGCGCGGGCCAGGTGGTGAAGGCCTGCAACCAGGTCGCGGTCACGGGTGTCATGCTGGGCGTGGCCGAGGCGTTCGCGCTGGCGCGCCGCCACGACGTCCCGCCCGCCGTGGTGCGCGAGGCCCTGCTGGGCGGCGCCGCGCGCAGCATGGTGCTGGAGAAGAATGCGCTGCGCCTGATCGAGCGGGACTTCCAGCCGGGCTTCAAGGCCGAACTGATGCGCAAGGACCTGCGGCTGGCCTTGCAGGCCGGACAGGACCGGGGCGTCTTCATGCCCGGCGCCGCGCTCATCGCGCAACTGCTGGAAGGCGTGTGCAGCGCAGGGGAAGGCAGCCTGGACTGGAGTGCGTTGGGCAAGCTGGTGGAGACCTTGTCGGGCGTGGACGAGCAGGCCTGACAGGCTGGGCTGACAGCGCCGCCCGGTGCTTACTTCGCCGGGCGTGTCACATACTGCGGATAGCGTTCGCAGATGTCGTCGACGTGGCTGAGCGTGCCGGACAGGTGCTCGCGCAAGGCTGTCTGCGCGGCGGCGGCATTGCCTGACACCAGCGCGCCGACGATGCGGCGGTGATCACGCAGGATGCGCTGCGCCTGGCCGGCCTCGGGCAGGTGCAGGTGGCGCAGGCGGCGCACGTGGCCGCTGTAGCGCTGCTCCAGTTCCCACAGGGCGGTCACCCCCGCGGCCTCGTGCATCTCGCGGTGGAAGGCCTGGTCCGACACGATGAAGTCCGCGTAGCGCGCCGCCTGCAGGCAGGCTTCCTGCGTGGCGATGTGCGCGTTCAGCCTTGCGGCCAGCGCGGGATCCTGCCTGCCGGCGAGTTCATGGACGATTTCCAGCTCCAGCGCGCGGCGCAGGAAGTGCGCCTGGCGCGCGGCCGCCACGTCGATGCGGCTGACGACGGTGGTGTGCTGGGGAAAGATGTCGACCAGGCCTTCATCGCGCAACTGGATGAGGGCGTCGCGGATGGGCGTCTGGCTCAAGCCGAACTGCTCGGCCAGTTCCGGGCGCGAGAGCACGGTGCCGGGCTCGAGCGCCAGCGACAGGATCAGTTCGCGGAGTTTTTCCACCACCTGCGGGGCGGCATGGCGGGAACGGTCCAGGTGCAGGTCGACGGGCAGGGTGTCCAGCTTCATTCAGGCAATCTCGAAGGCAGCACATTGTAGGCTGGGCGCGCGGGCGCCCCAGCATTGACGCACTAATATATTAGTGTTTTACTTCGAAAAAGACGGCCACCCAGCCGGAAAAATCCCTGGCACCGCCAGGACATGCCACACACGGAGACAGGCATTCCATGAGCGACGCTCCCCGCAAGGACCCCGCCACGCTGCGCAGCGCGCGCTGGTTCGCCCCCGACGACCTGCGCAGTTCGGGGCACCGGTCCCGCACCATGCAGATGGGGTACGCGCCTGAAGAGTGGATGGGCAAGCCCATCATCGCCATCCTCAACACCTGGTCCGACGCCAACCCCTGCCACGCGCACTTCAAGCATCGCGTCGAGGACGTCAAGCGCGGCATCCTGCAGGCGGGCGGCTTTCCGCTGGAGCTGCCGGCGCTGTCGTTGTCGGAAAGCTATGTGAAGCCGACCACCATGCTGTATCGCAACATGCTGGCGATGGAGGCGGAGGAATTGCTGCGCTCGCATCCGGTGGACGGCGCGGTGCTGATGGGCGGCTGCGACAAGACCACGCCGGGCCTGGTGATGGGCGCGCTCAGCATGGGCCTGCCCATGATCTACCTGCCCGCCGGCCCCATGCTGCGCGGCAACTACCGCGGCCAGTACCTGGGCTCGGGCTCGGACGCGTGGAAGTTCTGGGACGACCGGCGCGCGGGCCTGATGTCGGCGCAGGAGTGGACGGAGGCCGAGGGCGGCATCGCGCGCTCGTATGGACATTGCATGACCATGGGCACGGCCAGCACCATGACCGCCATTGCCGAGGCGATGGGCCTGACCCTGCCGGGCGCCAGCTCGATTCCGGCGCCGGACGCCAACCACATCCGCATGGCCTCGGCCGTGGGGCGCCGCATCGTGGAGATGGTGCATGAAGACCTGACGCCGAACCGGATCGTGACGGCCGCCGCCGTGGGCAATGCCGTGGCCGTGGCCATGGCCACCGGCTGTTCGACCAATGCCGTGGTGCACCTGGTGGCCATGGCGCGGCGCGCGGGCGTGCCGCTCACGCTCGACGACCTGGATGCGGCCAGCCGGCACGTCCCCGTGCTGGCCAACATCCGGCCCACCGGCACGCAGTACCTGATGGAAGACTTCTATTACGCGGGCGGGCTGCGCGCGCTGATGGCCAAGATGGGCGACAAGCTCGACCTGACGGCCATGACGGTCAGCGGGCAACCCCTGGGCGACACCTTGGCGGGCGCGCGTTGCTACAACGACGACGTCATCCGCGGCCTGGACAACCCCATCTATCGAGAAGGCTCGCTGGCCGTGTTGAAGGGCAACCTGGCGCCGGACGGCGCGGTCATCAAGCCCGCGGCCTGTGATCCGCGTTTCCATCGCCATGAAGGTCCGGCGCTGGTCTTCGACAGCTATCCCGAGATGAAGGCCGCGGTCGAGGACGAGGACCTGGACATCACCCCCGACCATGTCATGGTCCTGCGCGGCGCCGGCCCGCAGGGCGGACCGGGCATGCCCGAGTGGGGCATGCTGCCCATGCCCAAGGCGCTGCTCAAGCAGGGCCATCGCGACATGCTGCGCCTGTCGGACGCACGCATGAGCGGCACGAGCTACGGCGCCTGCGTGCTGCACGTGGCGCCCGAGTCGCATGTGGGCGGACCGCTGGCCCTGCTGCGCACGGGCGACATCGTGCGGCTGGACCTGCCCGCCCGCCGGCTGGACATGCTGGTGGACGAGGCCGAGCTGGCGCGCCGCCGCGCGGCCTGGACGCCGCCTGCCGCCAAGACGGGGCGCGGTTATGGCTGGATGTTCGCGCGCCACGTGGCGCAGGCCGACAGCGGCGCCGACTTCGATTTCCTGACCACCGACTTCGGCCCGCCCGTCGCCGAACCCGACATCTACTGACTGCCACGGAATCCGCATGAGCTCCCACCCGCTTTCCCCGCAAACCCGCGACGCCCTGTCCCGCGTGTCCACCGCCACCCTGTCCACGGCCTTGTTCAAGCGCGGCCTGCGCAACCAGTGCATCCAGGACGTGCTGCCACTGAATCCCGGCCTGCCCAACATGGTCGGACCGGCCTATACCCTGCGCTACATCCCGGCGCGCGAGGACCTGAACACCATCAAGGTGTTCGAGAACCCCGAGCACCCGCAACGCAAGGCGGTCGAGCAGTGCCCCGCCGGCGGCGTCATGGTGATAGACAGCCGCAAGGACGCGCGCGCGGCCTCGGCGGGCGGCATCCTGGTCACCCGCCTCATGCAGCGCGGCGTGGCGGGCGTGGTCACGGACGGCGGCTTTCGCGACTCCGCCGAGATCGCCACGCTGGCCATCCCGGCCTATCACCACCGGCCCGCCGCACCCACCAACCTGTGCCTGCACCAGGCCATCGACATCAACCTGCCGATCGCCTGCGGCGACGTGGCGGTGTTCCCCGGCGACATCATCGTGGGCGATGCCGAGGCCGTGATCGTCATTCCCGCCGAGATGGCCGAGGAGATCGCGCGCGAGGCCACCGAGATGACCGCCTTCGAGGATTTCGTCACCGAGCGCGTGCGCGCCGGCGAAAGCATCGTCGGCCTGTATCCGCCCACGCATCCTGCCACGCGCGAGCGCTTCGAAGCCTGGCGCCGCGAGCAAGGGCGCTGACCCCAAGGGCGCCAGCCACCGGCGCGGGCGCCCGATCACCATAAGCCCGAAAAGGGCGAGGAGACATGATGACGCCGTATCCCGTGCTTTGCCTGGTCCGCCGCACGGCGGGCCTGCTCGCCTGTGCCCTCCTGGCTGGCGCCGCCGCGCCGGCGCTGGCCGCCGATGACTGGCCCAAGCGCAAGCCCATTTCCTATGTGGTGCCGTTCACGGTCGGCGGCTCCACCGACGTGGTGGGACGCCTGCTGGCGCAGAAACTGGGCCAGCGCCTGGGGCAGAACGTGGTGGTGGAAAACAAGCCCGGCGCGGCCGGCGGCATCGGCGCCAGCTACGTCGCCAAGGCCACGCCCGATGGCTACACGCTGTTCGGCGGC
Organism: Orrella dioscoreae; assembly: GCF_900089455.2. Lineage (NCBI taxonomy): Bacteria > Pseudomonadati > Pseudomonadota > Betaproteobacteria > Burkholderiales > Alcaligenaceae > Orrella > Orrella dioscoreae. The sequence goes on along the minus strand of NZ_LT907988.1, from coordinate 3,699,471 downwards.
ACCATCAGCACGCACGCCATCAACGCCAGCCTCTACAAGAACCTGCGCTATGACCCGGTGGCCGATTTCGAGCCGGTCTCGCTGGTGGCCACGCTGCCCAATGTGCTGCTGGTGGACCCGAACCTGGGGGTGAACACGGTGGCGGAACTGATCGAGGTGCTGAAGAAGCATCCGAACAAGCGCACCTATGCGTCTTCCGGCGCCGGCACGTCCACGCACCTGACGGGCGCGCTGTTCGCCGAGACCATCGGCGTGCCGCTCACGCACGTGCCGTACAAGGGCACGCCGCCGGCCATGATCGACGTGTCCTCGGGCGCGGTCACGTTCATGTTCGACCAGATGACGGCGGCGCTGCCGCTGTTGCAGCAGGGCAAGCTGAAGCTGTTGGCCGTGACCACCGGCAATCGCATCGCGCTGTCACCGGAGACGCCGACGCTGGAGGAGGCAGGCGTGAAGGGCTTCCAGGTGGCATCCTGGCAGGCGGTCTACGCGCCCAAGGGCACGCCGCCGGAAATCGTCCAGCGTCTGTCCAAGGAAATCGCCGAGGTGTTGAAGGCGCCGGACGTGCAGGCCCAGTTGATCCAGACCATGGGCATGGAGCTGGTGGGCGGCTCGCCCGAGGATCTGCGTGAATTGATGGCCAAGGAGATTCCGCGCTGGGCGGAGGTGGTGAAGACGTCGGGTGCGACGGTGGAGTAGGCGGCGCGCGTGTGGGAAAAGAAAAAGGCTCCAGTGGAGCCTTTTTCTGGTGCTCAGGCCAGCCAGTGCTTCAGGTCGTAATACCGCACATGGTCGCCATTGCCCAATGACGTGTCGGCGGGCAGGCGCGCCAGGCCATGCGCCCACGTCAGGGAACTGAGCACGCCCGAGCCCTGCTGCGGATAGAGCCGCAGCCGGCGCGTGCCGGCGGGATCGGCCTCGCTTTGCACGCGCACGAATTCCTCACGGTCGTCGCGATAGCGCTTGTCGGTCTGCAGCACGCCGCGCTCGATGGCGGGAAACACCAGCGCGCGGCCCTGCATGCGGCGCAGCAGCGGGGTGACCATCAGGGCGAACACGGCATAGGCCGACACCGGATTGCCCGGCAGGCAGACCACGGGCTTGCCCTGCACCTGCGCCAGCGCCAGCGGCTTGCCGGGCTTCATGCGCACTTTCCACAGCGCCAGTTCGCCACCCAGCGCTTCCAGCGCGGGCTTGACCAGATCCTTTTCGCCGACGGACACGCCGCCCACGCTGATCACCACGTCGCAATCGGCCAGCAGCGTGCGCAGCGCGCGGTCCAGGTCCTGGGCGTCGTCGCGCGCGTGCAGCACGTGCGCGGGCTCGGCGCCCATGCCGGCGACCAGGGCGGCCAGCATCGGGCCGTTGCTGTTGTAGATCTGTTGCGTGGCGCGCGGCTGGCCCGGCGCGACCAGCTCGTCGCCAGTGGTGAGGATGCCGATGCGCAGGCGCGCATGCACGGGAACCTCGTGCAGGCCTTGCGAGGCCAGCGCGGCGACCTGGGCCGCGCCGATGACGGTGCCGGCTTCCAGCAGGACGGCGCCTTCGGCGATGTCCTCGCCGCGGCGGCGCACGTGCTGGCCCGGAGTGGGAGCGGTGTTGATCGTGACCTGGCCATCGGCTTCGTTGCAGTGCTCCTGCATGACCACCGTGTCGGCGCCGTCGGGGATCAGGCTGCCCGTGAAGAGCCGGGTGGCCTGGCCGGGCACGAGCGGCGCGGCCTCGTCGCCCGCGAAGACGCGCTGCTGCACCCGCAGCGCCTTGCCTTGCGCGTAGTCGGCCGCGCGGATGGCATAGCCGTCCATGGCGCTGTTGTCCGCCGGCGGGGCGTCGAAGCGGGCGTGCAGGGTCTGCGCCAGCACGCGGCCCAGGGCCTGGCCCAGCGTAACGGTTTCCTGGCGGGAAGGGGCGGGGCCGGCTTCCGAGAGCTGGCGTTGGGCGGTGTCGAAATCAAGCATGGAGATAGGGGTCATTCCCGGATCAGGTGGGTGACGAAATTGCACTTCTGCCGGCTGTCGAGCTGGTCGCGGATGATGCTGTCGAAAGCGGTCCGGCAGGCGTTGTTGGAGCCGGGCAGGCAGAAGATCACCGTGCCGTTGGCCATGCCGGCGAGCGCGCGCGACTGCACGGTGGAGGTGCCGATCTCCTGGAAGGAGAGCTGGCGGAACAGTTCGCCGAAGCCCGGGATGTCGACGTCCAGCAGGGGAGTGATCGCGCGCGGCGTATTGTCCTTGTGCGAGAAGCCGGTGCCGCCGGTGGTGAGGATGACCTGGATCTCCTCGTCGGCGATCCAGTCGCTGATGACGCGGCGGATCTGGTAGACGTCGTCCTTGACGATGTCGCGCTTGCGGCAGTCATGGCCCGCATGCGCCAGGCTGGCGGCCAGCAGGTTGCCCGAGGTGTCGTCGCCCGCGCTGCGCGTGTCGCTGATGGTCAGCACCGCGCAGGCAAGGTGCTTGATGGAAACGCTTTCTTTGGAAACGGTCTCTTCGTCGCTCATTGTTCCTGCTCCTGGTCGGCGGGGGGCATGGCCGCGGGCGCATCGTCCCAGCGGCGGGTCTTGTCGAAATCGGCGTCGCGGGCCTGCACCCAGAACTGCTCGCCGCTGGTCAGCCTCTCGCGCTTCCAGAACGGCGCGCGGGTCTTGAGCGCATCCATGATGTATTCGCAGGCGCGGAAGGCCTCGCCGCGATGCGCCGAGGCGGCCGCGACGAAGACGATCTGCGCGTGGCGGGGCAGCTCGCCCACGCGGTGCAGGATCACGTAGCCGCCGATGTCCCAGCGCTGCATGGCGGCGTCGCCGATCTCCTGCAGTTCGCGTTCGCACATGCCCGGATAGTGTTCCAGGTAGAGCGTCTGCGTGGCTTGATCCGGCGCATGGTCGCGCACATAGCCGGTGAAGGTGGCGATGGCCCCGGCGCGTCCGGCACAGGCCTCGTACAGCGCGCGTTGCAGCGCCGCGGCGTCGAAATCGGATTCCTGCACGATGACACGGCGCATGGGGTCAGCCTCCGGTGACGGGTTCGAACACGGCGACTTCGTCGCCGGGCTGGATCAGGATGGTGGGCTTGGCGTGCAGCTGGTTCACGGCCAGCTTCAGGCGCGCGGCCGGCGCAAGCTTCGGATAGCGCGCCTCGAGCTCGGCCAGCAGCGTGTCGCCGCGCTGGGCCTGGGCCAGCGGCCAGGATTCGCCGCGCTTGCCGGTCAGTTCGGCGACGCGGGCGAAATACAGCAGTTCAATCTTCGCGTCGCCACTCACCGCTCTTTCCTCCAGATTTGTATTCCAGGCAGATGTCCTCGATCACGATGCCCTTGTCGGCCGCCTTGCACATGTCGTAGAGCGTGAGCGCGGCCACGCTGACGGCGGTCATGGCTTCCATCTCGACGCCGGTCTGGCCGCTGGTGCGGCAGGTGGCGCGGATAGCGACGGTGCATGCGGCATCGTCCAGCGAGAAGTCGACGCCCGCGAACGCCAGCGGCAGGCTGTGGCACAGGGGGATGAGGTCGGCGCAGCGCTTGGCGGCCAGGATGCCTGCCACGCGCGCGGTGTTCAGTACCTCGCCCTTGCCCTGGCCCGGCTGGGTCAGCAGGGCATAGGCGGGGGCGGAGAGGCGCACGCGGCCACGGGCGATGGCGGTGCGCAGGGTCGGGGTCTTGGCGCCCACGTCGACCATCCGGATCTGGCCGGCGTCATCGAGGTGGCTGAGCGCCGCAACGGGTTCTGTCATGGGTGTCTTGGCGGGTTGCGGGCAAAAGGGGCGCGGCGCGGGCGCGCGCGCGTGAGGCCAATCATAGACGAGGCGCGCTGCGGACGCGATAATGCGCCGCAAGCGGGTAGCGGCTGACCGGAGTGGCAATGAACGACAAGATGGCAACGGGCAAGAGCGGACGTGGACAGGCGCTGCGTGGCCGCCTGGTTCGTGGCTTGCGGCATCCCCGCACCTGGCGCATCGTGGCCTGGACGCTTGGGGTGCTGTTGCTGCTGGCGGCGCTGGCCGCCTGGGGCGTGCCCAGGCTGGTGCATGGCGCCCTGCAGGAGCAGGCCGCGCAAGCCATCGGCCGGCCCATCTCGGTGGGGCAGGTCAGCTTCAATCCCTTTTCCTTGACCCTGCGCGTGCGCGAGCTTGCGGTGAGCCAGCCCGACGGTCCGCCGCTGCTGACCTTCGTGGAGCTGGAGGCCAGCGCCGCCTGGGCGTCGGTGTTCCGCTTCGCGCCGGTGGTCGACCGGCTGATCCTGCGCCAGCCCCGCCTGGTTGCCACGCGCGAGGACGCCACGCGTTTCTCGTTCTCGGACATCGTCACGCGCGTCCAGGCGCTGTCGGCCGAGGACCCCGCCGCGCCGCCCAGGCCCGATACCGGCCTGCCGCGCTTTTCGCTGAACAACGTGGAGCTGCTGGACGGCAGCCTGCTGCTGGATGACAAGGTCACGGGCCGGCGCCATGTGATCGATGAACTCACGCTGGGCCTGCCTTTCCTGTCGACGCTGGCTTACGCCACCGACATCGACGTGCTGCCGCGCCTGCATGCGCGCATCAATGGCAGTGTCCTGGACATGGACGGCACGACGCGGCCCTTCGAGGCCGAGCGGCCTTCGTCGCTGCACCTGCGCTTCGATGGCCTGGCATTGCAGGAACTGGCCGATGCGTGGCCGCTGCCGGTAGCCGTCAAGGTCGAGCGGGCCTTGCTTGATTCCGACCTGCAAATGACGTTCGCCCAGCCCGCGGGCGCGGTCCCCACCTTGCGGATCACCGGCAGGGCGGGGCTGCGTGAACTGGATGTGCGCGAGGCCGGCGGGCAGCCGCTGCTGGGCTGGCGCGCGCTGGGGATCGAAGGCGTGGACCTGATGCCGCTGGCGCAACAGGCCTCGGTGGAAAAGATCGTGCTGGATGCGCCGGTGGCCGCGTTGCAGCGCAATGCCGCGGGGGAATTGAACTGGCAGGCGATCCTGCCGCAGGCGGCCAGCCCCGCCGAGGCCCCGTCCGAGACCAAGCCCGAGACCAAACCCGAGACCAAACCCGAGACCAAACCCGAGACCGAAGGGGACCGCAAGCCTGACGCCTGGCAGGTCAAGCTGGGTGCCTTCGTGCTCCAGGACGGCCGCATCCCGGTCCAGGATGACAGCCTCGGTTTCACCTATGCCCTGGAAGGCGTGGGCGTCCAGCTGAACGACGTGGCGCTGCCGCAGCCGGCGGGGCAGCCCGCGGCGCTGCAGGTGGATGCCCGCAACCCAGATGGCGCCACGCTGGCATTGCACGGCAGCCTGTCGCCGCAGCCCCTGTCCGCAGACTTGCAGGTGCAGATGGAGACGCTGCCGCTCAAGATCCTGCAGCCCATGCTGGCGAAGGCGGGCCTGGGGTGGCAGGTGGATGCCGGCACGCTGGGCGCCCGTACGCGGGTGCGCGTCTCGCAGACTGGCGGTGACATGGCCATTTCCTTCAGCGACCTGGGCGCGCGCCTGGACGGCGTGACGGCGCAGGACATCTCGGCTAAGCCGGTGGTGAAGGTGGCGGCGCAATCGCTGGCCGTCACCGCCGACCGCCTGACGCCGGACCTGAAGGGCGATACCGCCTTCAAGGTCCAGGGCCAGGGCTTGCAGGGCGACGGCAGGCTGACGGTGACCGGCGTGCTGACGCCAGCGCCCCTGGCGGTGAAGGCCGACGTGGACCTGGCGGCGCTGGAGTTGTCGGGCTTCGCGCCCTACATCGCGTCCAGCCTGAACGCCACCGTGCGCGGCGTGGCGCTGGGCGGACGCGGCAAGGCGGCGTTCCAGGCGGCCGACGGCAAGACGCCGATGCGCGCGTCCTGGCGAGGCGATATCGAGGTCGGCAACCTGCGCCTGGATGACCGCGTCACGCGCAGCGACTTCCTGCGCTTCAAGCAGCTGTCGCTGGCGCGCAGCGCCTTCTCGTTGCAGGGCGAAAAGGTGGCGGCCGACCTGGGCGAAGTCACGCTGGACGATTTCTATGGCCGGGTGATCCTCAGTTCCGAAGGCACGCTGAACCTGTCGGACATCGTGGCGAACCCTGGCGAGGCGGGCGGTTCGATCACGCAGGGCACCCAGACCACGCGCACCGACGCCGCCGCCAGCGGGGCCACGCCGGACGTGTCGCTGCGCAGCCTGACGCTGAAGTCCGGCAAGATCAACTTCACCGATCGTTTCGTGAAGCCGAACTACACGGCCGACCTGACGCGCCTGCAGGGCACGGTTTCCGCGGTCTCCTCGACCCGGCCGCAGCCCGCCGACGTCAAGGTCAAGGGCCGGGTCTATGACAACGCGCCGTTCTCGCTGGAGGGCAAGGTGCAGCCTTTCGGCGCGTTCCTGGCGCTGGAGTTGCGGGCCATCGCCCAGGGCGTGGACCTGCCCACGTTCACGACCTATTCGGCCAAGTACGTGGGCTATCCCATCGAGCGCGGCAAGCTGTCGGTGGATGTGACCTACAAGGTCGAGGACCGCAAGCTCACCGCGCGCAACAAGGTGGTGCTGAACCAGCTCACCTTCGGTCCGCGCACCGACAGCCCCGATGCGCTGAAGCTGCCGGTGCTGCTGGCCGTATCGCTGCTGAAGGACCGTCATGGCAACATCGACATCAACCTGCCGGTCTCGGGGTCGCTGGACGATCCCGAATTCTCGGTGGGCGGCATCGTCGTGCAGGTCTTCATCAACCTGATCTCCAAGGCCGTGACGGCACCGTTCTCCTTGCTGGCCTCGGCTTTCGGCGGCGGCGAGGAACTGTCCTTCATCGCCTTCGAGCCGGGCAGTGCAGCGCTGTCGGACGCAGCGCTGGCCAATATCGATACCTTGTCGGCCGCCCTGGCGGATCGTCCCGCGCTGAAGCTGGACGTGAGCGGGCGCGCCGACCCGGCGGTGGATGCCGACGGGCTGCGCCAGGCCTGGCTGGATGCCCAGCTGCGGCAGGCCAAGGCCGCCGCGCTGTCTACGCGCGCGCGCAAGGTCGACCCGGACACGGTCAAGCTCGAGGCGGGCGACGAGGCCAAGTACCTGGAAGATGCCTATGGCGAGGCCGACATCGAGAAGCCGCGCAACTTCGTCGGCATCGCCAAGTCGCTGCCGCCCGAGGAAATGAAGGCGCTGATGCTGGCCGCCGCCCCGGCGGGCGAGGATGCCTTGCGGGCGCTGGCGGAGGATCGCGCCCGGGCGGTGATGGAACTGCTGATGGAGAAGGGGCCGGCGGACCGGATCTTCCTGGTGGCGCCCCGCCTGGACGCGAAAGGGGTGGACGACGGCGGCCCGACCTCCCGGGTGGATTTCTCCCTGAAATAGATAGGTCCACCCCCGAAGCGCCGTTGGCGCTTCCCCCTCAAGGGGGCGGCGCTGGCGGACTGGCGGAGCCAACTGCGCTGCGCTCCTGATGGCGGGCCCATGAGGGGCGGGCGCCGGTCAGTAGCAGCGTCTTACAGCAAGCTGGCCGGCGGGCGTTCTATGATGGCGGCTGAGGGCCGCCCGGGTGGGCGGCTCCGCCCCCACGGAGACCCCCATGACGGTAAAAGCCGGTGATCGCGTGCCCGAAGGCACGCTGACCGAATTCATCGAAACCGAAACCGAAGGTTGCACGCTGGGCCCGAACGCCTTCAAGGTGTCGGACCTGACCCGCGGCAAGAAGATCGCGCTGTTCGCGGTGCCTGGCGCCTTCACCCCCACCTGCTCGGCCAAGCACCTGCCCGGCTTCGTGCAGAAGGCCGACGCGCTGCGCCAGGCCGGCGTGGACGAAATCTGGTGTGTCTCCGTCAATGACGCCTTCGTCATGGGCGCCTGGGGCCGTGAGCAAGGCGTGGCCGGCAAGGTCCGCATGCTGGCCGATGGCTCGGCTGACTGGACCCGCGCCATGGGCCAGGAGCTGGATCTGACTGCCCGGGGCATGGGCGTGCGTTCGCAGCGCTACTCGGCGCTGATCGAGGACGGCGTCATCAAGGCGTTGAACGTCGAGCAGGCCGGCAAGTTCGAGGTCAGCGACGTCGACACCCTGCTGGGCCAGGCTGCCTGATCACGTTTCACGTTTCGTGTGTTGCCGGGGCCGTGCGCGCCCCGGACCGCGCGGGAGCGGTCCCGCGCGGATGATTCCAATCACCGCGCCGCCATGCTTGCCACACTGACTTCCTTCTCCTCGCTGTACCTGGCCTCCCTGCTGATGATGGTCGGGACGGGCCTCTTCAATACCTATGTCGCGCTGCGCCTGAACTCACAGGCCGTGGGCGCCGTGTGGGTGGGCGCGCTGATCGCGGGCTATTACCTGGGCCTGGTCTGCGGCGCGCGCATGGGGCACAAGCTGATCATCCGCGTCGGGCACATCCGCGCCTACGTGGCCTGTGCGGCGGTGGCCACCTCGATGATCCTGCTGCAGACCCTGGTCGAGGCGTTGCCCGCCTGGCTGGTGTTCCGCATCATCACCGGCGTGGCGATGGTGACGCAGCTCATGGTGATCGAGAGCTGGCTCAACGAGCAGACCGAGAATCGCCAGCGCGGCCGCGTGTTTTCCTTCTACATGCTGGTGTCCGGGCTGGGCACGGTGCTGGGCCAGCTGGCCCTGACCGCCTATCCGGTGCTGGACCTGCGTCCGCTCACCTTCGTGGGCATCTGCTTCGCCGTATGCCTGGTGCCGCTGGCGCTGACGGCACGCTCCCACCCGGCCGCGCAACTGCCCACGCCGCTGGACGTGAAATTCTTCGTCAAGCGCGTGCCCATGTCGCTGACCGCGCTCTTCGTCGCGGGCAACCTGTCGGGCGCGTTCTATGGCCTGGCGCCGGTCTATGCCGCGCAGCAGGGCTACACCACCTCCCAATCCGCCATCTTCGTGGCGGTGGCCGTGCTGGCCGGGCTGCTGGCGCAATGGCCCATCGGCTGGTTGTCGGACCGCGTCAACCGGGTGGGGTTGATCCGCTTCAACGCGCTGCTGCTGACGCTCATCGTGCTGCCGCTGTGGGGGTGGCTGAGCCTGCCGTTCTGGCTGCTGCTGACGCTGTCGTCGCTGTGCGGCATCCTGCTCTTCACGCTGTATCCGCTGGGCGCGGCCTTCGCCAACGACCACGTCGAGGCCGAGCGCCGCGTGGGCCTGGCCGCCGTGCTGCTCATCGTCTATGGCCTGGGCGCCTGCGTGGGGCCCCTGATCGCGGGCGTGCTGATGGACTATGGCGGTTCAGGGATGTTCTTCGTCTTCAATTCGCTGTGCGCGGCCATCCTGGTGGCGACCATGCGGCCCGAGCGGGTCACCGGCCTGCATCGCGTGGACGAAGCCCCGGTGCACTTCGTGCCGGCGCCCGACGGCCTGCAGGCCTCGCCCATGGTGGGGACGCTGGATCCGCGCACGGACCCGCAGGCAGACGTCTATGTGGAAACCGTGGCCGTGGACAATTCACCGGTCACGGAAATGGAAGGCCCCGACGCGCCGCCGGCGCCGGGCAAGACGGCGCCTTGAGACCTGCCGGCGTCAGGGTGCGCCGGCCAGCCCCTTGTCTTACAGGATGTTCAGCAAGCGCTGCGAGGGGCCTTGTGGCTTGAGCGCGAATCGGCTGGGCGGGTTCTTGCCGCCTAGCCGATCAGCACCAGCACCGCCGACACCGCCAGTCCCACGCCCGCCCAGTTGCGGGCGCTGAGCTTCTCGTGGAAGGCGAAGGCACCCACCAGGGTGCCCAGCGTGATGACGCCGATGTTCATGGCGGCGAACACCACGGCGGGGTCATCGGCGTACTGCTGGTGCGCGCGGATATAGAAGAGGATGTTGCCGAAATTGGCCAGGCCCAGCAGCACGCCGGCCCCGGCATTGCGCCAGGTCCAGCGCACCCGCAGCGCCAGCAGCGTGACGGTGATGACGATGCCCGCCAGCACGAAGGCCGCCAGCAGGCCGCCCGCGAACTGCGTGCCCGCCTTGGACAACTGCTTGAACAGCACGTCGATGACGCCGTAGCCCAGCCACACGGCCAGGGGCCAGGCCCAGCGGCCACGGCCCTCGTCGCCGGCCTGCGGGCCTTGCTGGGGGCGGCCGATCAGGCAAGCCAGGGCCGCGAAGGCCACGGCGATGCCCGCGCCGACCTTGCCCGTCAGGGGTTGGCCGAAGAAGAGGAAGGCGGCCAGCAGCGGAATGAACAGCGACAGGCGTTGGGCGGCGTCGCTGCGCACGATGCCGGCGTGCCGCACCGATGCCGCCATGGCCAGGAAGACGCTGGGCAGCAGGAGGCCCAGCGCGATCAGCACGGCCCAGGGCGTGGCCGGACGCTGCAGCGTGTCCAGCGATGGTTGCAACAGGGCCACACACAGGCTGGCGGCCACGGCGTAATTCACCGCGACGGCCTGGCGCACGTCGATGTCGTGGCGGCGTGCCAGTTTCAGCAGGACGGAGACCAGGACGCTGCAGGTGATGCTGAGAGCAAGGTAATGCATGAGAGAGGCGGGTCTTGCGGCCTCAGGCGACCTGGGCGCATTCGCGCACCTGGGCCGCGTCCACGCGCAAGCCCAGGCGCGCCATCAGCGCGCGGTCGGCCTCGGCCTGCGGGTTGGCGGTGGTCAGCAGCGTATCACCGTAGAAGATCGAGTTCGCGCCCGCCAGGAAGCACAGGGCCTGCAGGGCGTCGGACATTTCTTCGCGGCCCGCCGACAGGCGCACGCGCGCGCGCGGCATCGTGATGCGCGCCACGGCGATGGTGCGCACGAACTCGAAGGGATCGATGGGGTCGGTGTCGGCCAGCGGCGTGCCTTCCACGCGCACCAGGTTGTTGATGGGCACGGATTCCGGGTAGGGCGACTGGTTGGCCAGTTCATGCACCAGGCCCGCGCGCTCGCGGCGCGATTCGCCCAGGCCGACGATGCCGCCGCAGCACACGCTGATGCCGGCGTCGCGCACCCGCGCCAGGGTGTCCAGGCGGTCCTGGTAGGTGCGGGTGGTGATGATGTTGCCGTAGAAGCCGGGCGAGGTATCCAGATTGTGGTTGTAGTAGTCCAGGCCGGCGTCGGCCAGTTCCCGTGCCTGCTCGGTTTCCAGCATGCCCAGCGTCATGCAGGTTTCCAGGCCCAGCGCCTTCACCTCGCGCACCATGGCCGTCACGGCCTCCATGTGGCGGGGCTTGGGGTTGCGCCAGGCAGCGCCCATGCAGAAGCGCTGCGCGCCGGCGGCCTTTGCGCGGCGAGCCGCGGCCACCACTTCCTCCAGCGGCATCAGTTTGTCGGCATCCACGGCGGTGTCGTGGTGCGCCGACTGCGGACAGTAGGCGCAGTCTTCCGGACAGCCGCCCGTCTTGATGGACAGCAGGCTGGCCAACTCGACCACGGCCGGGTCGAAATGCTCGCGATGCACGGTTTGCGCGCGGTGCAGCAGTTCGGGAAAGGGCAGGTCGTAGAGCGCCAGGATCTCGTCCAGCGAGACGCGTTGGGCGACGTTGCGCTTGCGGGTGGGAAGGGGCAGGGTGGCGGTGTGGGACATGGCGGATCCAGCGTTGCGCGGGCAACTCGGCAAGGGGAAAACCGACCGATGTTAGAGAGGCGCGCGCACGTGGGCAATACGGGCGTTCAGGGAGGGAAGCGCGAAGTTGCTTGATGAAAGGAAGAAGAAGATGAATGTTATCGAAACCCTCGCGCCAGTTGCGGACAACGTCCCTGCATTCTTATTTGAAACAAAATGTTTTCATGACTGAAAAAAAACAGGGTCGGTTGTGGGGTTGATATAGTGCTGCGGCCCTTCCCAGGACTTCCTCCATGCCCCGCCTTTCCTGCCTGGCAGCCGTCGCCGGCCTGCTGCTGGTGACCAGCCCCCGCTCCACTGCCGAAGCCATCCGCAGCGCGGCCATGCCCGTGAGCCTGGTCATTCTCGGCACCTGTTCGGTCAGCCAGTCCCCACGCGCCCAGCCGCAGGTCAATTGCCTGCATGGGGAACCGGTGCGCATCACACGTGACGCACCCGACGGCGCCTGGCATATCTTCTTCTGATCCGGGCGTCGGCCGACGGCTCAGAAGAGGATGGTCGCCGTGATCGTGTCGCTGTAGTCGCCCGGTACTGGCGTGGCCTGCGCCGGCACCTGTCCGTAGACCGTCACCTGGGCGGGGTAGCCCGTGCCGGTGGCGGTATGGCGCAGCGTGCCGCCCGTCCCGTCGCCCCAGATCTGCGAGCGGGCCGAATCCAGGTAAAGCTGGTAATTCACGGTCGTCGTCACGCCATTGGCCGTGCGCGACATGCGCCGCGCGGTGACCGCGTTGCTGCCGCCGCCGCTGAGCGCGATCGCGTAGGGCAGGGTGTTTGAGCACCTGAGGGTCAGCGAACTCGTCGCGTTCAGCGCGGTGCCGAGCGTGCTGCCTTGGGGAAAGGCCATGGGCGCGGCGGAAATGGTGCAGTTCTTGGTGACGTTGGCGGTCGCGGTGAAACCGATGGGGCTGTTCGAGGCCAGGAGCACCGGGCAGGTGCCGGGGTCCAGGACGGGCAGCGCGTAACCCTGGTACGTGAGCCGGGCACTGGCCGAGGAGAACGTTTCGGTGTAGACGGTGGTCGCCGCATTGGTGACGGGCACCGCCGGCTGGTTGGCCAGGATTTCACCGTACAGGGTGAAGGTCTGCGTCAGCGTATTCACGCCGCCGCCAGGCCAGGTCATCTGGACGTTCAGGGGTTGGTTATTTGTCTCGGTGGACCCCAGCACCAGGCCAGCCGCCGAGCCGGTGCGCACCAGGTACTGCAGCGCGTTGGCGGTGCCTTGCTGCATGCGGCGCGGATTCACGCTCGTCGAGCTGTTGCCCAGGCCGAGGTTGACGCAGAGGCGCACGGTGGGCGCGGCCAGCAGTCCCCAATTGCATGTCACGCTCAGCGTGCTCTGCGCCGTGACCGCGCTCAAGGCGATGGGGTCGACGTTGTTGAAGGTGATGCCCCCGCCCGCCACGGTGGCCGAGCAGGTCTGGGCCTGGGCCGCGCCCGCGGCCAGGAACAGCGGCCCCATCAGCCAGATCAGCCGGCGCGCTGTCATTCGGGGGCTTCCTTGCGGCAGGTCACCGGCCCCACGGTGGGCAGCGAGCCGTCATCGGGGCGTACATACTCGAACGCCGCGAAGCAACGACCCCCTTCGTACGTGACCACGACGACGTTGTGGTGCGACAGCCGGCTCAGGAACGTCATGCTGTCATAGCCCACCACGCCGACTTCGTCGCCTTCCTCGTGCAGCACGTGCGCGCCCACGGGCAGGGGGCCGCCCGCCTCGTCCACCAGCAGCAGCACGGCCGCGGCCTGTTGCAGGATGGGGAAATGGGCCAGCACGCCCGATCTCGCTTGCGGCACCACCGTGCGGGAAGATACCGGAATGCTTGCGCTGGCGGGGAGCGACAAGGTGTCGATCTCGATGTCGTTGCGCTGGTAGGCATTGAGTTCCGGCACCAGCAGGTAGCCCGCGGCATTGGTCCGGCCGATGACGCGGTTCTGGTGCATGACCGGGATGTCGGGCGTGCCGTCGGTCGACACCAGCGCGAAGCCATCGTGGATGCGGCGCGCCGGCATCGCGGTGCCTTGCATCAGCGCCACGGCGCCCGCCAGGTTCAAGGAGGCCGACGTTTCACCGCCGTACTGCTCGACGGTGGCGATGGCCTCGCCGTAGCGGCCCAGGTATTGGCCCCAGGCCCGGCCATACCGTGACGACCGGGTCTGGCCGGCCTGCGTGCCCCAGCCCCAGCCACCGCCATAATCCGCCGGCCTGACCGCACTGGCGCCAAGTTGCGTTTCCCCGTTCTGCCTGCCCGCCGACATTCCCGCCGAGATATTGCCCAGCGCGATGCTCAGATTGGCGAATCCCCCCACTCCCTGGTTCTGGCTGAAGTCCTTGAAGGCGCTCAGGCTCAGCACGACCTGGCCCGCCAGGCTCATCAGGTACGAGGCGGAGGCGACATGCGCGGTGTCCGCGCCGCGGTAGCGCAGGCCGATGTAGCTGAGCGAGGCGGTATTGCCCTGGCCCAGCGGCAGGGAGAAGGTCGCGCGGGTGTTGCTGCGCACACCGGGGGCGCCGCCCAGCGAGGCCAGGTCGCCATGGTCGCCCAGTTGCCGTTGCGCCTGGATGTCCAGCGAATAATGCTCATCCAGGTATTGGTACCCCAGGCCCACTTGCGCGCCTTGCCGGCGGCCGGTGCTGCCCGACAGCGAGGCGTTCGCGACGCCTGCCGTGCCCAGGCGCGCCAGCAGCCCGACGCCGACGTTGGCCAGGCCCGACGCCGCTTCGGCATGGCCCTCCACCGTCCAGGCGTCGCTCAGACCGTAGCGCCCCGAGGCGCTGGCGGCGGGCGAGCGTTCGTAGTCGAACGAGCGCATGCCATAGTTGCGGCGCAGGAAACCCAGCTCCACGGCGTAGCTGGAAAGGTCCGCCGCGAGCAGGCGCGTGTCGATGTAGATGGGGATCGCGGTGGAGACGTCGCGCCCCAGCGCATCGCGCGTGATGACGTTGGCCAGCCCGGCCCCCGAGATGCCGGTGATGTCGTTCAGCACGAAGGGGCCGGTGGGGACGTTGCCGGTATAGCGGCGAACGTTGTTGATGTACACATCGACGGCCGTGGGCACGGCGGCTGTCCCGCCCAGCGCGGGGATGGGGAAGGTGATGAGGTCGGGCCGCAGATCAAAGTTGCGGCGCCATTGCAGGCCGCCCAGCCGCACGGCGCGGCTCCACGTCAGCGATGAGGAAATGGCGTCGCCCAGTTGCAGCGAGCGCAGCGTTTGCGGGTCTGAGCGGGTCCAGTTGGTGTCGAAGCGTACGTAGCCGTTCATCTGGCCGTTCCAGTGCAGCGTACCGGTGTTGCTGAACACGCCGTGACGGTCGAAGTAGCGCTGCTCGCTCCATGCCGCCAGCGGCGATTCGCGGCGGGTCTGGGCGTAGATCTCGTAGTTGAGCAGCAGGCCGCGGCCGGGCGTGGCGGGCGGCGTGGGGGCCATGCCGCGCGCGTCGACGCGATAGGTGGTGCGCAATGCGGGTGCGATGCTGAGATCGACCTCCTGCAATGCGGGCGTGTAGCGATAGCGCAGGCCGGGAAGGACATCGAGCAGGACTTCCTGCTCGGGCGCCACGCCCATGCGTCCGATATCCAGGCCCAGCGCGGCCAGCTCCTGTCCGCGCGCGTAGAGCCTCCCGTCGCCGCTGTCGCGGAAGCGGGAAAGCATGCCGGTGGGTTCGCCATCCAGCCTCACGTCAAGGTAGACCTCCTGCGTGCGTGGTTGCGTCATCATGGCGGCGGCTGGCATGGGCTGAGGCTGGGCCTCGGCGCCGGCGCCCACCAGCATGGCCAGCGCGAGGGCGCCGGCGTGACATCGTGATCGGCCGCAAGGCGGCCGTTTCGGGAGGGCGGCCGTCGTCATGGTTGTCGTTGCGGTCGCGAGGCGGCATGGCGTACATGAGAGGGGGCGCTACGGCGCGGGCCTTGCCGCCGTCGCTTCCAGTGCTTGCGTATTCACGGTGGCTCGCACGGTGACGGGCCCTTGTTCGGGCAGGGAAAAGGGCAACACCCACTCGCGCTCGCTGCTGGAAAGCGCATACCCCAGCAAGCCTTCGCCCAGCGACTGTGTCCTGCCACCCGCGGTCAGCGTCACCGCGCTGATCTGCGCCCGATACGGGCCTGCATTGGCCACGCGCAGCACCCAATCCTGGCCGCGCCGCGACACCATCCAGCGCAGTTCCTCCTGCGGCTTGCCCGCCCCGCCGCCGATGAAGACCGGCACCGAATAGCGCAGCCGCACCTGGACGCCGGACACGGGGTCGGGCATGGGCTTGGCAATCTCGTCGATGATGAGGCGGTAGGCGCGTTCCCCTTTGTCCGCGCTGCCCATGCGCAGCAGGCGGATGACCTGCGTGGTGCCGGGCGCGACCTGGATGAGCGGCGGCGTGACGACGATTTCCTGCGTGGGATCGAGTACGTCCTCGCCATCGCGTTGGCGCCAGGCGAAGACTCGCACCTGGCCATACATGGGCTCGCTGCTTGCGTTGCGCAACGTCAGGGTGGTGGCTTGCTGCGCCAGTGAAAGGTGGATCTGGACGGGGGATATCTGCAGGCTGGTGCCCTGGGCCAGTACGCCTGCCGCGCACGTTGCCAGGCAAAATCCTGTCAGACGCCGCCATATCTTGGGCGTCGCCATCTGTGCCGCCCGGTTCAAAAATTGACCGTGGCGGTGACGGTGGAGGTGTAGCTGTCGGGGGTGGGCGCCGCCTGCGGCGGAACGCGGCCATACACCGGAATGGGCTGCGCGCTGCCATTGCCCGTGCCGCTGACGGTATTGGTGCCCACGGTCACGCCCCAGACGTCGGTGTAGTTCGCGTCGCGATACAGTTGGTAGCTGACGGTGGACGTATTGCCGGACGTCGTGCCCGCCATGAAGCGCGTGGTGCCCGTGGAGCCGGTGCCGGTGCCCTCGTCCAGTCCCACGGCGTAAGGGGTGCTGTTGGTGCAGGTGATGTTGACCGTGCTCTGGAAGTCGAGGTTGGTCGTCAGCAGCGAGGTCGAGCCGAAAGCCAGCGGCGCCGCGCTGATGACGCAATTCGATGTGATGGTCAGGGTGACAGGGAACGTGGCGGTGGCCGTTCGGGTGAACTGGGCATGGCCGGCACAGGGCAGGGCGCAGGCGGCCACGGCGGCGAGCATGCGGCGTTGGATGTGCTTCATGGTTACCCCTTCATAGCTGAAACCAGGTAAAGCGCTGCATCCACTGTTGTTCTATTTCCGCCCGGTGAAAATGGCGGGTTGCCTCGTTGGGCAACTTGCCGTCACTGTACGCCAGGCAGGCTGCGTACGGCCAGGGGGTTAACCAGGGACGCCCCCCGGGAACATGTTTCAAAATATGTGCCCGGCGGACGCCTGCCGGGCAAGCAGGACGGGCCGCCCGTCACGGCTTCCTGCCTGTCCGCGCCGGGTCCCGCAGCCGATCCAGCCGCAGCCTGTCGCGCGTATCGCTCAGCCGCCGAACCGCCAGACTGGTGGCGCCGACGGCGGCCAGCAGGCTGCCGGCGCCCAGCAGGCACATCAGCAGGATCTGGTACTTGGCGGCTTCCATCGGGTCCATGCCGGCCAGGACCTGGCCGGTCATGATGCCGGGCAGGGTGATGATGCCGGCCGCCGTCATCTGGTTCACGTGCGGCATGATGCCCGTCAGCACCGCCCGCCGCGCCACGCCCTGGAAGGCTTCGCGGCGGCTGGCGCCCAATGCCAGGCGGGCCTCGATGGCGGTCCGCTCGCGGCGCACCGCGTGAAAGAGATCGTTCAGTGCCAGGCTGGCCGCGTTCATGACGCCACCCAGCACGATGCCCGCCAGCGGAATGGCATGGCGCGCGTCGTACCAGGGGTCGGGCCGCAGCGCCGTCTGCAAGGCGAGCAAGGTCACCGCCAGCGTGGTCACGCTCACCACGGTCGTGCTCAGCCCCAGCATCCACGGGCCGCGCAGGCCCTGGCGCTGACGGGTGCCCACGGCATGGCTGGCCGCGCCCATCATGGCCAGCACGACCAGCGCCGTCAGCCAGGGCGAGGCGGTGGCCAGCACCTTCTGCAGGATCAAGCCCACCAGCAGCAACTGGACGACCATGCGGGCAGCCGCCACCAGCAGCGGGCGCTGCACCCCCAGGGACAGCCAGACCGACAGGCAGGCGCTGCCCACGAGCAGCAGCGCGGCGATGGCGAGATCCAGCGGGCTGAGAAGGAGCGGCGTCATGGCTGCTGCCTTTCCAGGCCGCCGGGCGCCAGCGCGTGGCGGACGTCTGCCAGCGCATCGAACTGGCCGGGATGGTGGGTGACCAGCAGGATCGCCACGCCTGCGGCCTTCACGTCCTGCAGCAACGCGACGACGCGTTGCGCGGTGTCGGGGTCCAGCGCGGCAGTGGGCTCGTCCAGCAGCAGGCAACGCAGGCATGGGCTGAGCGCGCGCAGCAAGGCCAGACGCTGGCGTTCGCCAGTGGAAAGCCGCGCCACGGGGGCGTCCAGGATGTCGTCGGGCAGGCCCAGGCGCGCCAGCAGCGGCGCCGCCAATTCGGCATGCGGGAAGTGCGCGCGCACGCTGTCGTCCCACCAGCCCGGCTCCGCCGGCACATAGCAGACCTGGCGGCGCCAGAGGGGGGCGGGCATGGTGTCGCGCGCGCGCTCGCCCAGCCATGCCTGGCCTTCGTGAGGATCGAGATCGGCCGCCATGCGCAACAGCCGTGATTTGCCCGCGCCCGAGCGGCCGGTCACCAGCGCGCAGGTGCCGGGCGGCAGTTGCAGGTCGTAGGGCCCCCGGTCGGCCTGGCGCAGGCCGCGCAGGGTCAACGTGCCGGCGCAGGGGAAGGCGGGGAGAACCAAGTCGAGGACAGGCGGTGGAGGCGGGGTGTCTGGAGGCGGGCACGCAGATTTTACGCGGAAGTTACGCGCGGCCAGCGAGCGTGGCATGGAGAAGTTACGGGTTCCGAATCGATACTGCCAGCCGCTGGATGATTTCCTTCTGGGGAGCAGTGACATGATCGACGTTCTTCTCGTCTTCGCGGCAGCGCTGGCGTTGGGCTGGCCGCTGGGACACTACCTGGCGCGGGTCTTGCGCGGGGAGCCCTCGCGGTTCGATGGGCTTTTCCTGTGGATCGAAAGGCCCATCTATCGGCTGCTGGGCACTGATCCGGCCCGGGGCATGGGCTGGCGCGGCTATGCGGCGGCATTCGCGGCAAGCAGCGGCGCGCTGCTTTTGCTTGCGTGGCTGGTTTTCATCACGCAGGCCTGGCTGCCGCTCAATCCCGACGGCGTGCCCAACATGCGCTGGGACCTCGCCCTGCACACGGCCGTGTCTTTCCTGACCAACACCAACCAGCAGCACTACAGCGGGCAAGCCCAGCTATCCTATCTGGCGCAGATGGTGGCTGTCACCGGATTGCAGGTCGTCACGCCGCTGATGGCCTTGGGGGTGCTCGCCGCCACGTTGCGAGGCCTGTTCGGCGGGCGCCGGCCCGAGGACAGCGCCGCGGCGCAGGTGGCGCCGTCGCCCGAGGGTGGCGCGCGCGCCGATGCCGTCGATGTCGGAAATTACTGGGCCGACGTACTGCGGCTGGCCGTGCGCGTGATGCTGCCCTTGTGCCTGGCCTGGGCGCTGTTGCTGACCTCGCAGGGCGTGCCCTCCACCCTGTCGGGCGGGCCGGTCGCCACGCCGCTGGATGCCTCCGCCGGGATGTCCGAGCAGAAGATCCCCCTGGGCCCCGTGGCGCCGATGGTGGCGGCCAAGCAACTGGGCAGCAACGGTGGCGGCTGGTATGGGCCGAACAGTTCCGTGCCGCTCGAGAATCCGACGCCCCTGAGCAACTTCCTGGAGATGCTTGCCATCCTGCTCGTGCCCGTCGGCGTGATCTTCATGATCGGTCCCTTCACCCGGCGGCCCCGCTTTGGCCTCATGGTCATGGGCTGCATGTTGTTCATGTCGATCGTGTCGACCGGCGCCATGATCTGGGTCGAGGGCGCAGATGCGCCCGCCATCATGGAGGGCAAGGAGGTCCGCCTGGGCGTGACGGCCTCCGCGGCCTGGGCATCCTTGACCACGCAGGTCAACAACGGGTCGGTCAACATGATGCACGACTCGGCCGCGCCGTTGACCGGCCTGGGGGCGATGGCGAACATGCTGATCAACGCCATCTGGGGCGGCGTGGGTTGCGGCTTGCAGCAGTTCCTCGTCTATCTGCTGTTGGGCGTATTCATCGCCGGGCTCATGACAGGCCGCAGCCCGGAGCTTTTCGGACGCAAGATCGAGGCGCCCGAGATCCGGTTGCTGGCCGTGCTGGTGCTGCTGCAACCGCTCGTGCTGCTCGGGCTGACTGCCGCGACGCTGGCCATGCCCGACGCGTCGGGCGTGTCGAACCCCGGCTTCCATGGCATCAGCCAGGTGTTCTATGAATACCTTTCCGCGTTCGCCAACAACGGGTCGGGCTTCGAAGGCCTGGGCGACGCGACGTATTGGTGGAACCTGAGCGCGACGGCGGCCCTGCTGCTGGGGCGTTTCCCCGGCCTGATCATCCCGCTGGCCGTGGCCGCCTTGCTCGCCGCCAAGCGGCCAGCGCCCGAGACTGCAGGCAGCCTGAGGGTCGAGACACCGACTTTCGCGCTCACGCTGCTGGCCATCATCGTCATCCTGGTGCTGCTGCAGTTCATGCCCGTGCTGGTGCTGGGCCCGGTGGCCGACCATCTTTCGCTGCTGCCGCGATAAGCGGCAAGAGGAATTCGCCATGCAATCCAATCTGCCTGATCTGCCCGCGGCCGACGTTGGGAGCGCCGCCGCGCCAGTCCGCGCGCATCGCGCCGCCGGCCTGGACGCTGAGGGGCTGCGCGCCGCGCTTTGGGCTTCCTTCGCCAAGCTGTCCATCGTCCACGTGATCCGCCAGCCAGTCATCGCCGTGGTCTGGGGCGGCACCATCGTCACCGCGCTGCTGACGCTCGCGGGCCGCAGCGCGCCGGTGTTCGGCTGGAGCGTCACGGCAACATTGTTCATCACGGTCCTGTTCGCGAACTTCGCCGAGGCCGTGGCCGAGGCGCGCGGGCGCGGCCAGGCCGCATCCCTGCGGCAGGCCCGCCGAGACCTGACGGCGCGCCGTCTCAACGGCCTGAACGACCGCCAGTGGACCCGCGTGGCGGCCGCGTCCTTGCAGGCCGGCGATCTGGTCGAGATCGAGGCGGGTGAGATGATTCCCGCCGACGGCGAGATCATCGAGGGCCTGGCGACGGTGAACGAGGCGGCCGTCACCGGCGAGTCCGCGCCGGTGCTGCGCGAGGCGGGCACCGATCGTTCCAGCGTCATCGGCGGCACCAAGGTGTTGTCCGACCACATCGTGGTGCGCGTGACCGCCGCGCAGGGCGACAGTTTCCTGGACCGCATGATCGCCCTGGTCGAAGGGGCCAATCGGCAGAAGACGCCCAACGAGATCGCGCTGTCGATCCTCCTGACCACCATGACGGCGATCTTCCTCGTGGTTGTGCTGTCGCTGCCTGCCATCGCGGGCTTCGTGGGGCTGGCCATCGATCCGGTGGTGCTGGTGGCGCTGCTGGTCTGCCTGATTCCCACCACCATCGGCGGCCTGCTGCCGGCCATCGGCATCGCCGGGATGAACCGCGCCCTGTCGGCCAACGTGCTTGCCAA
This sequence comes from Orrella dioscoreae, assembly GCF_900089455.2. Lineage (NCBI taxonomy): Bacteria > Pseudomonadati > Pseudomonadota > Betaproteobacteria > Burkholderiales > Alcaligenaceae > Orrella > Orrella dioscoreae. Next base: position 3,678,394 of record NZ_LT907988.1, on the reverse strand, counting down.
GTCGGGCAAGGCAGTCGAAGTGGCGGGTGACGTGGACATCCTGCTGCTGGACAAGACCGGCACGATCACGCATGGCGACCGCAGCGCAACCGCGTTCCATCCCGCGCCCGGCATCGATGTCGCCGTGTTGCGCGAGGCCGCCTTGCTGGCATCGCTGGCGGACCCCACGCCCGAGGGCAAGTCCATCGCGAAGCTGGCACGTGCCCAGGGCTCGGACAGCCGGGCGCCTCGGGCGGCGCAGGCGGTCGAGTTCAGTGCCCGCACGCGCATGTCCGGCGTGGACCTGCCTGGCGCCGATGGCGCATTGCGCAGCCTGAGAAAGGGGGCTGCCGACGCAGTGTTCGACGCGGTGCGCGAGCGTGGGGGCCAGGTGCCCGAGGCGCTGCGCGACCGTGTCGACAAGGTCGCGCGCGCCGGCGCCACACCGCTCGTCGTGGCCGACGGCGCACAGGCGCTGGGCGTGATCGCCCTGTCGGACGTGGTCAAGCACGGTGTGAAGGCGCGCTTCGCCCGCCTGCGCGAGATGGGCGTGCGCACGGTCATGGTGACGGGCGACAACCCGCTGACCGCTGCCGCCATCGCGGCGGAGGCCGGCGTGGATGATTTCGTGGCCCAGGCCCGCCCCGAGGACAAGCTGGCGCTGATCCGCCAGGAGCAGGCCAAGGGCCACCTGGTGGCGATGGTGGGCGACGGCACCAACGACGCGCCGGCGCTGGCGCAGGCCGACGTGGGCCTGGCCATGAACGCCGGCACGCAGGCCGCCAAGGAGGCGGGCAACATGGTGGACCTGGACTCCGATCCGGCCAAGCTGCTGGCGGTGGTCGAGGTGGGCAAGCAGCAGCTCATCACGCGTGGCGCCCTGACGACATTCTCGCTGGCCAACGACGTGTCGAAGTACTTCGCGATCCTGCCCGCGCTGTTCGCGGGGGCGCTGCCGCAGATGGCGGCGTTGAACGTCATGCAGCTGTCCAGCCCGGCCAGCGCGGTGCTGTCGGCGCTCATCTTCAACGCCCTCATCATTCCGCTGCTGATCCCGCTGGCATTGCGTGGCGTGCGCTTCACGCCGGCCAGCGCCACGGCGCTGCTGCGCCGGAACATGCTGGTCTATGGCGTGGGCGGCGTGCTGCTGCCTTTCGCCGGCATCAAGCTCATCGACCTGGCGCTGTCGGCGCCGGGCCTGTTCTGAAGAGGCACACCCTCATGCGTACCGAAAGCACCGATACCCTTCTTCCCTCCGCCGCGCGCGATCCGCAGCCGCGCCATGAGGCGCCGGCAGCGGCCAGGCCCGCCCGCCGCCAGGGCGGCCTGCTGCGCGCCAGCCTGGGCTTCGCGGCCATCTCGCTGCTGGGCTTCGGCCTGGCCTATGCCGCGGCCACGGCCAGCCTGGGCGGCCTGCTGTTTCCCGGGCAGGCCGCCGGCAGCCTGATCCAGCGCGATGGCAGGATCGTGGGCTCGGCCTGGGTGGGCCAGCCATTCGCGGGCGACACGTATTTCCACTCGCGCCCATCGTCCGCCAGCCATGACCCGATGGCGATGGCGGGCAGCAACCAGGCGCGCAGCAACCCCGATGCGCAGCGGCGCATCGCCGGGGCCACCGCCGCCGTGGCCGCCCGCGAAGGCGTGCCGCCCGAGGCCGTGCCGGACGATCTCGTCACCCAATCCGGCAGCGGCGTGGATCCGCACATCAGCCCTGCCGCCGCAGAGATCCAGGTGGCGCGCGTGGCGCGCGCGCGCGGGCTGGCGCCCGAGCGCGTGCGTGCCGCGGTGGCGGCGCACACCGAGGCCGCGCAGTTCGGCGTGCTGGGCGCGCCGCGCGTGCACGTGCTGAAATTGAACCTGGCCTTGGATACTATGCGCCCATGACCGAACACGGTGACCGCGACCGGCAGGCCGATGCCCTGGTGACCGCCCTCCAGCGCGAGGGCGCGGGGCGGCTCACCCTGTTCCTGGGCGCGGCGCCCGGCGTGGGCAAGACCTACGCCATGCTCATGCGGGCGCGCGAGCTGCGCCGCCAGGGCGCGGACGTGGTCATCGGCGTGGTCGAGACGCACGGCCGCCCCGAAACCGAGGCGCTGGTGGCGGGGCTGGACGTCCTGCCGCGCCGGCGCCTGCGCTACCAGTGCCGCACGCTGGAGGACATGGATCTCGATGCGCTGCTGGCCCGCCGTCCCGGCATCGCCCTGGTCGATGAACTGGCGCATCGCAATGCGCCGGGCTGCCGCCACGAGCGCCGCTGGCAGGACGTCATGGAGTTGCTGGACGCCGGCATCGACGTCTATGCCACCGTCAACATCCAGCACCTGGAAAGCCTGAACGACGTGGTGCACGAGATCACCGGCGTGCGCGTGGCGGAAACCGTGCCCGACGCCGTGCTGGACCGGCTGCGCGACATCCGCCTGGTGGACCTGCCCACGCGCGAGCTGATCGAACGGCTCAACCAGGGCAAGGTCTACGTGGCCGAGGTTGCCACGCAGGCCCTGCAGGCATTCTTCTCGCCATCGAACCTGGCGGCCTTGCGCGAACTGGCCATGCAGACGGCGGCCGAAAGGGTCGACAGCGATCTGCGCGACACTCACGCGGCGCGGGGCCTGGCGGGGCCCGCCTTGCGGTCGCGCGTGCTGGTGGCCGTCGATGGCGGCGGGCAGTCGGAATACCTGGTGCGGCGCGCGCGGCGCATCGCCGAGCGGCGCGATGCGCCGTGGACGGTGGTGACGGTGGCCACCCATGACAGGCGCGACGCGGCGTGCCAGGGCGAACTGGACCGCGCCTTCTCGCTGGCCCGCAAGCTGGGCGGCGAGACCGAGACGATCCGTGGCGCCGACGTGGTCGATGCCTTGCTGGATTACGCGGGGCGGGCCGGCGTGTCGGCCATCCTCATCGGCCGCACCCGCGAACGTCCCATCGCGCGCGCCTTCAATCGCACGCTGACGCAGCGCTTGCTGCAGCGCGGCGCGCATTACGAGATCACGCTGGTCAACCCGCCACCGGTACGCGCCCGCGCGCGCCAGGCCTGGCGCCAGGCGCTCACGCCGCCGCGCGGCCAGGACATGCTGCTGGCTGTGGCGGCCACCGCGGCAGCCATTGCGCTGGCCTGGGGCGCGCAAGCGTGGCTGGGCATGGACGACCTGTCCATGGTCTTCATCCTGGCGGTGCTGGCGGTGGCCGCGCGCACCGGCATGACGGGCGCGGTGGTGACGGCGGGCCTCTGCTTCCTGGGCTACACCTATTTCTTCATCGATCCGCGCGAGACCTTCCAGATCACCGCGCGGCAGGGGCTGGTCACCGTTGGCGCCTTCCTGCTGGCGGCGCTGCTGGCGGGACGCCTGGCCTCGGCCTTGCGCGCGCAGGTCCTGGCGTTGCGGGCGGTGAACACGCATGCCGCCACGCTGGAGTCATTGGGGCGCCAACTGGCCAGCGCGGCCGATCTGGGCGAGGTCATGCGCGCAGGCCGGGACGCCTTGCAGTCGGCCTTGGGCGGACAGGTGTGGATACGCATCGGCGAGGCCACCGGCCCCGCGCCAGCCGCGGCGCTGTCGGAGATCGACCAGCGCGCCGCCGACTGGTCGCAGCAGCATGGCCAGCCCACGGGCAGGGGCAGCGACACCCTGGCGGGCGCGTCCTGGCGTTTCCTGCCGGTGCGCCATGACAGCGGCACGCTGGGCGTGGTGGGCCTGCGCGACGCGGATGGCGCGACGCGCGAGGAACATGCCGCGCGTCGCCTGGCCGAGGCGATGATTGACGACATCGGCCAGGCGGCCCTGCGCACCCGGCTGGTGGCAGACCTCCAGGCCGCGCGTGTGGGCGCCGAAACCGAGCGCCTGCGTTCCGCGTTGCTGTCGTCGGTGTCGCACGACCTGCGTTCGCCGCTGGCGGCCATGATCGGCGCGGCCAGCAGCCTGTCGAGCTATGCCGACGCGATGCCCCCGGAGGACCGCCGCAGCCTGCTGGACACCATCACGGTCGAGGGCGAGCGGCTGGACCGCTACATCCAGAACCTGCTGGACATGACGCGCCTGGGGCACGAAGGCCTGGCGCTGAACCGCGACTGGATCGGCGTGGATGAACTGCTGGGGTCGGCCGCGCGCCGCCTGCGCCGTTACCAGCCCGACGTGCAACTGGAGATCGATGCGCCATCCGCGCTGCCCGAGATCTGGGTGCATCCGGCGCTGGTCGAGCAGGCGGTCTTCAACGTGCTGGAGAACGCCGCGAAGTTCTCGCCCGAGGGGGCCGCCGTGCAGGTGCGCGCCAGCGTCGTCGAGGGCCGGCTGCGCGTCGATGTCAGCGACCAGGGACCGGGCATTCCCGAGGCCGAGCGCGAGCGCATCTTCGACATGTTCTACAGCGTCGAGCGGGGCGACCGGGGCCGCCACGGCACGGGACTGGGCCTGACGATCTGCCAGGGTATGATCGGCGCGCATGGCGGCACGGTGCAGGCGTTCCCCGGCCCGCAAGGGCGCGGCACCACGCTGCGCATCACCTTGCCGCTGACCCAGCCGCCGGGCGGGCCCGCCGCCGGCCAGGAGGACGATGACGATGATTGACCCCCCTGCCGCACGCGCCGCCAGTCACGCCTTCCGCATCCTGGTCATCGACGACGAGGCGCAGATCCGCCGTTTCCTGGACATCACCCTGCGTGCCCAGGGCTATCAGGTCACGTCGTGCGCGGACGGCGCGACGGGCTTGTCCGAGCTGTCCGCGCACGGCGCCGACCTCGTCGTGCTGGACCTGGGACTGCCCGATCTCGATGGCCTGGACGTGCTGCGTGAATTGCGTGGCTGGTCGCAGGCGCCGGTGATGGTGCTGACCGTCAGGTCGGGTGAAGCCCAGATCGTGTCCGCGCTGGATGCGGGCGCCAACGATTACGTGACCAAGCCCTTCGGCACGCAGGAACTGATGGCGCGCATCCGGGTGCTCCTGCGTGCGCATGCGGCGGGCGACGAACCCGTGGCGGTGTTCGACGATGGGCATTTGCGCATCGACCCGGGCCGCCGCGAGGTCACGGTGGCGGGGCTGGCGGTGACGCTGGCGCGCAAGGAATACCAGTTGCTGACGCTGCTGCTTGCGCATGCGGGCCGGGTGGTGACGCAACCGCAATTGATGCGGCAGATGTGGGGGCCGACGCATGAGCAGGACACGCACTACCTGCGTGTCCTGACCGGCAAGCTGCGCGGCAAGCTGGGCGACTCGGCGGTCGCGCCGCGCTACATCGTCACCGAGCCCGGCGTGGGACTGCGTTTCGTCGGCGAAGGGCCTGCGCCGGAAGGCGTGGGCGCCACCGGCAAGGGATGACGCATCAGGCTGCGCACGCGCCAGGCGGCCAGCCACGCCGCGATGCCCGCGGCCAGCAAGGCCCAGGCGAAGCCCTGGGCATAGGCCTGGCGGGCCAGCGGCGCCAGCACGGCCTGCTGGCCGGCAGGCGCTTCCTGCATGGCGCCCGCCAGGTCGCCCCCTGCCAGCCTTGCCACGATCCGTCCCGCCAGGGCATCGGCCTGCGCGGTCACGCCCAGTTCCCGGGACAGGCGGACCTCGGCCTGGTGGGCCAGCAGCGCGCTCAGCAAGGCGAAGGCCAGCACGATGGCGGTGAAGCGCGTGGTGGTGCTCATGCCCGATGCCATGCCGGCACGCTCGCGCGGAATGCACGCCATGATGTTCTTCTGCGTGTCGCCATTGAGCAGGCCCGCGCCGCTGCCGGTGACGGCCATCGCCAGCGCGAAGGGCAGGTAGCCGCCCGTCCACGCCGCCCAGGCGGCCAGCAGGTTGCCGGTGCCCACCAGCGCCAGCCCCGTCGCCAGCATCGCCCCGGGTGACAGGCGCCGCGACAGCGAGACGCCCACGCGCGGAAAGAGCAGCAGCGTGACCGCGAAAGGCAGCATGCCCAGGCCTGCCCGCAAGCCTGGAAAATCCAGGCTGATCTGCAGATAGAAGGGCATCAGCGTCATCATGACCTGCGCGCAGCCGGCATAGGCGGCCATCGCCAGCAGCGCGCCGCGCAGGCGGGGGATGCGCAGCAGCGCCAGGTCCACCATGGGCCGCTGCTGCAGCCGTTCCACCAGCACGAAGAGCGCCAGCAGCGCGGCGCTGCCCAGCAGGCGTCCCCAGGTTGCCGCGTGGGACCAGCCCAGCTGGTTGGCGTCGATGAGCGCCCAGATCAGCAGGAACAGGCTGGCGCAGAAGCACAGGCTGCCCCACAGGTCCAGCCTGGCGGTGCCGGGGTCGCGCGACGGCGCGACGTGCCGCCAGACCGACCACGCCAGCACGGCGCCCACCGGCAGGTTCAGCAGGAAGACCCAGCGCCAGCCCAGGCCCTGGCTGATGGCGCCGCCCAGGGCCGGCGCGATCATCATGGCCACGCCCATGCAGGCGCCCCAGAAGGCCCAGGCCCGGGCGCGCGCGGTTTCCTCGTGGAAGGCGTGGGCAATCGAGGCCAGCGCCGCGGGCAGCAACAGCGCCGCGCCCACGCCCTTGGCCGCGCGAGCCACGTTCAACTGCAAGGCGGTCTGCGCCAGGCCGCAGCCCAGCGATGCCGCGACGAACAGCGCGAGCCCCACCAGCAGCATGCGGCGGCGCCCGTAGCGGTCGGCCAGCGCGCCGCCGCTCAGCAGGCCGGCGGCGAAGGCCAGCATGTAGGCGCTGACGACCCATTCGATGTCCACGAACGTGGCGGAAAGGTCGGTGGCGATGGCAGGCAGCGCCACCGCCACGATGTTGGTGTCCAGCACGATCAGCGCGCAGCAGGCCGATGCGGTCAGCAACGCGGCGCGCGGATTGGCGGGGTGGCTGTCTTGCATGGGTGTTGTCTTTGAGGAAAGCATGCCTGCCAGATTAATCCTGCCTATCTGCCTGCATGTTCATCAGTTTGGGGAATATTGTTAGGAGTAAGCTAACAATCCGGTGGATCCCTCTCCCCTCCCTCATGGAACTGCGCCATTTCCGCTACTTCCTCGCGCTGGCCGACGCGCTGCACTTCACGCGCGCGGCGGCCGCGCTGGGCATCGCAACGCCCACGCTGACCCGGCAGATCCAGGACATGGAGGCCGAGCTGGGCGTGCGCCTGTTCGCACGCAGCCAGCGCAGTGTCACGTTGACGCCAGCAGGCCTGGTGCTGCGGGAAGAGGCGCGCCGCGCGGTCGCCCAGTTCGAGGCCGCGCAGTTGCGGGCACAGCGCGAGGCGCGCGGCGAAACCGGCGCGCTGGCCCTGGGCTATGTCGCCTCGGCCGCCTATGCGGGCATCCTGCAGGCGCAGGTGGCGGCATTCCGGACGCGTTATCCGGCGGTGACGCTCTCGGCCTGGGAAGCGCCGATGGACACGCTGCCTGTTTCCCTGCGCGAAGGCCGGCTGGACGTGGCCTACGTGCGTTCTCCCATGGCGCTGCCGCCTGGCATCGAGGCGTTGCGCCTGCCGGACGAACCCTTCGTGCTGGCGCTGCCCGCCGCCTCGGGACTGGCGGGGCTCGCGCGGATCACGCCCAGGCATCTCAGCGGTGAAACGTTCATCCTGCCCGAGCAGATCTCGGGCACGCTGGACCTCGCGGCGCAGGGGAATTTCGTGCCCACGCTGGGCCCGCAGCCAGGCGGCCTGGTGGCGGTGCTGGCGCAGGTGTCGCTGGGGCAGGGGGTGGCCGTGGTGCCCGGCTCGGTGGAAGGGCATGTGAGCATGCCCGGCCTAGTGTACCGCAAGCTGTCGGGCGCGCGTCTCTCGTCGCACCTGTCCCTGCTGTGGCGGCGCCATGAAACGGCGCCGGCCATTCGCAGGTATGTCGCGCTTGTGCAGGCAGGGGGCTGAGTGGCTGCCGGGCTCGCGCCTCAGCGTCGGCCCAGTGTCCGATACGCCTGCCGGGCGAGCATGTCCAGCGCATAGCCCAGCAGTCCCACCAGCAGCACCATTGCCATCAGTTCGGAGTAGGCAAGGCGGTCCCGCGTATCGAGGATGAAGTATCCGACGCCAGCGGAAACCCCCAGCATTTCGGCCGGCACCAGCACGATCCACAGAATGCCGATGGCCAGGCGCACGCCGGTCAGGACGTGGGCCAGGATGCCAGGCAGCACCACGCGCAGCAGCGTCTCGGCGCGTGTCGCGGCCAGGCTGCGGGCCAATTGCAGCCAGCGGGGATCCAGTTGCCTGACGCCTGCGGCGGTGTTCAGGATGATCGGCCAGACACCCGCGAAGGCAAGCAGGAAATACACCGGTGCATCGCCCACGCCAAGCACCATCACCGCGATGGGCATCCACGAGAGCGGGGACACCATGCGCAGGAACTGGAACGTGGGGCTGAGCAAGGCATCGGCGCGTTGCCACGCGCCGACGGCCAGGCCCAGTGGCATGCCGATCAGCAGGGCCAGCGCCAGCCCGACGGCGATCCGCCGCAGGCTGGCCCACACATGAAAGCCCAGTTGGGGATCGCCAAGCAGTTCTCGCAGGCTGAGCCAGGTGGCGACCGGCGAGAAGCGTGCCGCCAGGCTGCCTGGCGCGGCCAGCAGATCCGTCGCCGTCCACCACAGCGCAAGGGTCAGGAAGAGGCCAGCCAGGCCAGGCAGGACGTGCGTGAGCGCGTATCGGTTCATGAGGCTCAGGCGCGGATGGTTTCCAGCCGCGTATAGGAGTTCGCGACGCCGAAGCGCGTCAAGCCGCCCACGCGTTCGATGGCCCGCTTCACGTAACGGTCATCCACCAGGTCGCCTGCCGCGAACGTGGGGTCGAGATCGCGCAGGAAGCCCCGATCCGCCTCGATCACGGTGTCCTTCAGCTTCCTGACCAGTTCTTCCGTATAGCTGGGGTAGGGATAGGGCTGGAAGTCGATGCGCTTTTCATCCCAGGCGGGGTGCTGGATGATGCCCGAGGCGATGTAGGCGTCGCGATCCTTCGGGGAGGGATTCAGCACCTTGTTGAGCGCCTCGAGCGAGTGCGGGGTATAGCGGTGTATCCCTTCCTTGGAAAGCAATTGCGCTGTCTCGGCGCGATGGTCGCGCGTCCACAATTGCGCGCGCACGATGGCGTCCACGACCCCCTGCGACCATTGCGGCCGCTGCTGCAAGTCGCGTTCGTGCATGAAGACCACACAGCAGGCATGATCGCGCCAGACATCGCCGGTGAAGCGCAGCACCTTGCCCACGCCCAGTGTTTCCGCGAGGGCATTGAAGGGCTCGGCCACGATGTAGCCGGCGATCTGGCGCGACGCGATGGCGGGAGGCATGTCCGAGGGCGCCATCACCACCAGATTGACCTCGTTGGCGGCGAGCCCGCCTTGCTTGCGTGATACCGGTGTCAGGCCGTTCTCGCGCAGCAGATGCTGCAGCACCACGTTGTGGATCGAATACCAGAACGGGATGGCGACGGTCTTGCCGCCCAACTCCGCCACGCTGTTGATGTCCAGCGCGGTGGTGAGGCCCGAGCCGCTCATGTGGTTCCAGGCGACCACCTTGGCCGGCACCTTGCTGCCGTAGCGCGCCCAGACCGTCATGGGGCTGAGCAGGTGCACCACGTTGACCTGGCCCGAGATGAAGGCTTCGATGATCTGGGCCCAACTGCGCAGCAGCGTGGGCTTCTCGGCCTTGATGCCGGCTTCCTCGAAATAGCCGTTGTGGTGTGCGACCAGCAGCGGCGTTGCGTCGGTGATGGGCAGGTAGCCGATGCGCAGGGGCGCATCGGATTCCGCCTGGGCGCGCGCCTGGAAGGCGGACAGGAGCGGCAGGGCACCGCCCGCGGTCAGGAGCGACGAAAGCTTGAGCCATTCACGGCGAGACAGGGGAGGCAGCGACATGGGAACGTCCTTTGAGAGGAAGGGGAGGGGCATGGCCGCGTGCCGGCAGGCAGGCGCGCAGGGTCTGGAGGATGTCGATGCGCAAGGCGCCCAGTTCCGCGACGTGATCATCGCGTGGTGGGGGAACAGTCACCTTCCAGGTGCCTGCCTCGCGCGCGGGCGAGCCGCCCAGCAGGACGATGCGATCGGCCACCAGCAAGGCTTCGTCGATGTCGTGGGTGACCAGCACCGCGGCGGTGCCCAGGTCCGTGTTCACCCGGCGCAACAGGGTCTGCATGTCCGCGCGCGTGACCTCGTCCAGCGCGCCGAAAGGTTCGTCCAGGAACAGCACGTCGGGCTGGCGAGCCAGGCAGCGGGCCAGCGCGGCGCGCTGTGCCATGCCGCCGGAAAGCTCGGCGGGATGCAGGCGTCGGGCGTGCGACAGTCCCACCGCCTCGATGGCGGCATGCACGCGCGCGCGCCGCGTCTCGCGGTCCAGACGAGGCTGGTGCCGGAAGTCCAGCCCGAAAGCCACGTTCTGCTCCAGGGACAGCCAAGGCAGCAGGCAGGGATCCTGGAAGGCGACGGCGAGTCGTGGATGCACGCCGTTCAGCGGCTGTCCGAGACGCGAGACCGAGCCCGTCGCCGGAGGTTGCAGGCCCGCCAGCACCCGCAACAGGCTGGACTTGCCCGCCCCGCTGGGGCCGAGCACCGCGACGATCTCGCCTGCGTGGATCGCAAGATCCAGGCCGTCGATGACCGTCCTCGCCCCATAGGCTACGCCCACGCCACGCGCCGATAGCAGCGCCTCGCCGTTGGCCACCGTGCTCACTGGACTACCTTCGTGCCTCGCACTCCGGGTTTCGCCCTTGGGACGGCCCGGCGGGCGCATGCCGCGTCCACGCCGTCCACGGCGCGCCGCTTGGCGATCTCGGTCTGGAGCTGGACCACGCTGGGCGTCACGATGGGCACGAAGGCCGCCTCGCGCCACCGGCGTGCGAAGCCTGGCCGTTTGCCGTTCAAATAGGCCGCGCCGCCATGCGCACGCAATTCCAGTTGCACGGCCTGGGCGGCCAGCTCGGCGAGGCTGATGCGGAGTTCGAAGAGCGCAGTGGGGGCCGTCCGGTAGCGGCCGTCGTGCACACCCTCGATCAACTGTTCCCGCAGCGTGGCCAGGCCGTGACTGGCCTGCGCCAGCGGCGCTTGCAAGGCATGTCGTGGGCCGGACGACGCCTGGGCCTCTTCCAGGGCGCGCTGCGCGAGGCCCAGCGCCAGCCCGCACTGCAGGCCGACGAACGCTGGCCGCACATGGGGAAGATAGATCGCGGCATTCTCGTGGATCAGCCACTCGGGCGGGACATCGACGTCCGTCAATGCCAGGGCGGCGGTGTTGCTGGATTGCAGGGCAATCAGGTCCAGGTCCGCGCTGCGGGACAGGCCGGGGGCGTCATGCGGCAGGGCGACGATGGCCGAGCCGCCGCGAGGCGTGGTCACGGCGCCGGCCACATGGAAGCCCTGGGGACGCAGGTTGGTCACCCAGGGCATGCGGCCGTCGAGCCGCCAGCGTCCATCCTGTTCCCGCGCGGTGATCTGCAGGGCCTCGATTCCGCACAGGAACTTCATGGCATTGGACAGGCCGGTGGCCCCTGCCGTCGCGCCCGTCAGCAGGCCCGGGAGCAGGCGTTCGCGCAGCGTGGCGTTCGGGCTCTGCAGCAGGTACTCGATGAAGGTGCGCTGGCTCCAGTACACGAACGCGGCTGCCAGGGAATGACGGGCAACCTCGGCGATCGCAAGGATGGCATCGCCGGTCCGGGAGCTGTCTCCCGCGCCCGGCACACCCAGGCGGAACAGGCCCGCCGCGCCCAGCGTCGGCACGATCGCCGATGGGTCATGCGTGCCGGCGTCGATGGCCTCGGCATGGGTGTCCAGCCAATCGGACAGTGTCGCGCTCAGGCGGGTATGCGCCATGCGTGCTCCTGCAGTTCGGGATTGAGGGGGGTGCGCGCCAGCACATTGGCGAAGTTGCAGATCGTGGCAAGCCCCAGGCCCACCACGACTTCCAGCGCCTGGGCCTGGGTGTGGCCCGCCGCGAGAAAGGCCTCGAAGGCGCTGTCATCCACGGCCCCCCGGGTGGCGATCACGTCGCGCGTGTATCGGGCCAGCGCCTCCAGCTTGGGGTCCGGCAGCGCGGCGCCTTCCCGCAGTGCCTCGACCAGCGCGGGGTCCAGCCTGGCCTTGTTCAGGCCCAGTGCCGTGTGCCCGGCCACGCAGAACGCGCAGCCATGCGTCGTGGCTGCCACCAGCTGCACGACTTCGCGCTGCGCCAGCGTGAGGCTGGCGCGCGCATTGATGGCCGACAGCGTCTGATAGGCCTCCAGGGCCACCGGTGCATGCGCCAGCACGGCCAGCAGGTTGGAGAGATAGCCCGCGCCCTGGCGGGCGGCCAGCAAGGCCGGACGCGTGGATTCGGGGGCGGTGTCGGGGTCGAGGAGGGGAAGGCGGGACATGGCGGGCACTCCTGGCGGGCGGGTCGATGAGGCCTTTGATTGTGCGCAGCGGCGCGAAGCCGGACAATGCGCGGCAGTCCCTCATTTATGCGCGTTCATATCCACCGTGAGTCATGACCACATAACCCGGATGCACGAGCCGTCAAGTGCGCCTGCCATGGCCGAAGCATTGCTGCTCTCCGGCCTGGATGTGCGCGCCAGCATCTTCCATATCGGGCAGTATTGCGGGCGCTGGGAAGCCAGCCTGAGCGGCAGGTTGCGCGCCGGTTTCCATATCGTCCTGCACGGCGACTGCTGGTTGCACACCCCGCAAGGCGAGGCCGTGGCCCTGCGGCCCGGGGATGCCGTCTTCTTCCTGCGCGACACGCCGCATGTCCTGTCTCCGCGTCCTGCGCCGCCCGATTTCTCCGCGCCGGTACAGCGGCGTGACATGACCCCGCTGGACAGCGCCATGCCGCAGGCCACGGGCCTCGTGTGCGGATTCCTGGATTTCCGCCCCGGCTTGAGCGGTCTATTGATCGAATCCCTGCCTTCGGCCATTCTGTTGCACGGCCAGGCACCCGGTCTGCAGGCTGCTCGCACGCTGGTCGATTTGCTGGTCGCAGAGATGGTGGGACGTCCCGGAGAGCCCTCCCCGCTGATAGAGCGGCTGGTGGAATTGCTGTTGTTCTATGCCCTGCGCCACCACGCCCGTTACGACACACAGGCGCACGGGCTGCTGGCGCTGGCGCGCGACCCGGGCATGGCAAGCCTGATCGGCGCCATGATCGCCGAGCCGCAGCTGGCCTGGACGGTGGACATGATGGCATCGCACGCGCACATGTCGCGGGCCAGCTTCCACCGCCGCTTCAGCCTGCTTGCAGCCACCACGCCCGCCCAGCTGCTGCTGTATGTGCGCATGCGCGCGGCGGTCGGCGCGCTGGCCGAGGGCATGAGCGTGGAGCAGGTGTGCGAGCGGGTCGGATATCAGTCCCCCGGCGCGTTTTCCCGCGCCTTCACGCGCGCGATGGGCTGCTCGCCGGCGGTGTGGCGCAAGGAGCGCGCAAGCCATGGCTGATGTACGCTCGGCACGTGTGCCGGTATTGGGGATGCGCGTTCATGGGTGAGGGGAAAGTGCAGGCCTTGGCTTGGAAAGGGGTATGTGCAGGCCTCTGCGTGTCGTTCCTCATGCTGCTGGCCGCTTGCTCGGCCACTTATCAGCCGCGCGGTGAGCCGACGCAGGCCGCCCTGATCGAAGGGCAGGCGCTGGTCGTCGAGGATGGCGCTCGCTTGCCCTTGCGGCAGTGGGTGCCCGCAGGCAAGCCCCGCGCTGTCGTCATCGCCCTGCACGGCATGAATGACTATTCGAATGCCTTCGATGCGCCTGCGCGTTACTGGCGAGAACAGGGTGTCGCCACCTATGCCTATGACCAGCGTGGCTTTGGCGCTTCCGCGCTGCCTGGCATCTGGCCGGGCGCGCAGACGCTGGTCGACGACCTGGACTCGGCGGTGCAGGCCATTGCCGCGCGGCACCCGGGCGTGCCCCTGTTCGTGCTGGGGGAAAGCATGGGCGGGGCGGTGGCCATCACTGCCGTGACCGCGCCCGCGATGCCGGGGCGTCCGCCCCTGGCGTCCCGCCTGCAAGGCGTCGTGCTGTCGGCCCCCGCCCTGTGGGGGCGGCAATCCATGAATCTTTTGTACCGCATGACGCTCTGGCTGGCCGTGCACACCGTGCCAAGCATGCACGTCACCCCGCCGCGCGGCTTGAAGATCGTGCCGTCGGACAACATCGACATGCTGCGCGGCCTTGGGCGGGACCCGCTGGTGCTCAAGCGCACGCGCATCGATGCGGTCTCGGGCCTGGTGGACTTGATGAGCCTGGCCGAGTCGCGCCTGACGGCCTTGCCGCCGGCGCTGCCGGTCCTGGTGTTGTACGGCGCCCACGAGCAGGTGCTGCATGCCGATTCCGTGGCCGAGGCCAGCGCCACCCTGACAGCGCTGGCCGAGCGGCAGCCCGTGCAACTCAAGCGCTATCCGCAGGGGTATCACATGCTGCTGCGCGATCTGTGCGCGCAGGCGGTCTGGCAGGATGTCGCTGCGTGGATGGCCGAGCCTGCGGCAGTGCGCCCGGTTGGGGAATGCCCGCCGCCCATCCTGCGGGTGGCGCCCGATGCGCCCCGGTCATCGGCCCTGCCGGCGCCCGCGCCTGCCGGTCCGGGCTCGGTCGTGCGCCACTAGCGTCCGCGTTCTCGACGCGTGGGTGGCCATCGCGGCAGGCGCGCGACGGATCGGAACATCGCTCTGGCCGGGGATGGGCTTTACAAGTATTGCCGGTACGAGCAGTTGATGCCTCCCGTATCGTTGCGCGGCGCCGGCCTTTCCGTGCCATCAGCGGCCGTGCTTGCCCCCGGCCAGGCCATCGTGGGTCCAGAAGAACGCCTTGTCCGGAAAGGATGCCGCGAAAGCCGCCGCCACTGTGTTCATCCGGGCGTCCGGTATCCAGTCATCGGACAGGTGGATGCTGCGTAGCGCGGGCAGCCGCGCAAGCCAGTCGGCAAGCTCGGCGTGGGAGAGGGCGCCATACAGCCGCGCGCCAAGATATATCTCTTCCACACCTCGCAATGCGGCCGCGTCGGGAAGCGCGCGCAGTGCTTCCTCGGACGAGACCACCAAGGTGTTGCCGTCGTTCGCCATCAGGCCGCGGCCCCGGCCAGGTCGACCTGCGCGGCGGCGTGCCGGGCGGCGATCCATTCCTCGTTGGTGGGTTCGACCGCCACCACGATGGGGCAGTCGGGCGTGCTGATGCAGGATGCGTTGCGGGCGTTGGCGGCTTCGTCCAGCGTCAGGCCAAGGAAGGACAGGCCATTGCACACCCTGCGGCGGATTTCCGCGCTGTGCTCGCCCACGCCGGCCGTGAAGGCCAGCATGTCCAGGCCGCCCAGCACCGCCACCAGCGCGCCGATTTCGCGCACGATGCGGCGGATATACAGATCCAGCGCCGCGCGCGCACGTTCGTCGGTGGCCTCGTGCTCCAGCAGCACGCGCGGCTCGGACGAGCGCCCCGACACGCCCAGCAGGCCGGATTCGTGGTACAGCGTGTGGCCGACTTCCTCCAGGCTGAGCTTCTCGATCTCCATCAGGTAGATCACCGCGCCGGGGTCCAGCGCGCCGCAGCGCGTGCCCATCATCAGCCCGTCCAGCGCCGAGAAACCCATGGTGGTGGCCACGCTGCGGCCCGCGTCGAGCGCGCAGAGGCTGGCGCCGCTGCCCAGGTGCGCCACGATGACGCGGCCATGGGCGTTTGCGCCATGCCGCTCGGGCAGTGCCACCGACTGGTATTCATACGACAGGCCGTGGAAGCCATAGCGCCGCAGGCCGCGTTCCCATGCCGCATAGGGCAGCGGCAGCATCTGTTCCACCTGGGGCAGCGTGTGGTGGAACGCGGTGTCGAAGCAGGCCACTTGCGGCAGGTCGGGCCGGGTTTCCAGTAGCACCTCGATGGCTTCCAGCGCGAAGGGCTGGTGCAGCGGGGCCAGGGGAATATAGGTCTTCAGGTCGGCCAGCACGTCGGCATCCACGCGCACCGGCGCGAAATACTTGCTGCCGCCGTGCACCACGCGGTGCGCGATGGCGCGCACGCGCCGGCCCGCCAGCCATGCCAGCGTGCGGCGGCGGATGTGCGCCAGCGCATCGTGATAGGGCTGCGAGGCATCAAGCGCCAGGGCTTCAGAGGAGGCTGCGGCCCCGGACTCGGCCGCGCCGAAAGTGGGCGATGGCCCGCCGATGCCCTGCACCTTGCCTTGCCACGCCGCCTTGCGAGGCAAGGCGGCATCCTGGCCGGGCGTGTCGAAGAGGGCGAACTTGATGCTGGACGAACCGCAGTTCAGCACCATGATGAAGTCGCCGGAGGATGTTGCGTGCTGCGTCATGGCGGGGCGTTCCGGAAGTGGTGGGCAAGCATGAGGGCGATGGCGCAGGAGGCCAGGCGGGATTCGCGCGAGTCGGCGCGGCTGGTCAGCACGATGGGCACGCGCGCGCCCAGCACGATGCCGGCGCTCGAGGCGTCACCCATGTATTCCAGCTGCTTGGCCAGCATGTTGCCGCTTTCGAGATCGGGCACGACCAGGATGTCGGCCAGGCCCGCCACCTCGGAAGCGATGCCCTTGATGCGGGCGGCCGACGGCGACACCGCGTTGTCGAAGGCCAGCGGGCCGTCCAGGCGGCCGCCGGTGATCTGGCCGCGGTCCGCCATCTTGCAGAGCGCCGCGGCATCCAGCGTGGCGGGCATGCTCGGGTTGACGGTTTCCACCGCAGCCAGGATGGCCACGCGCGGTTCGGCCACGCCGATCACGTGCGCCAGGTCGATGGCGTTGCGCACGATGTCGGCCTTGGTCTGCAGGTCGGGCGCGATGTTGATGGCGGCGTCGGTGATCAGGAAAGGCCGGGGATAGGCGGGCGTCTGCATCAGGAAGCAATGGCTGATGCGGCGTTTGGTGCGCAGCCCGGCCCCCGAGGGCACGACCGCGCCCATCAGCTCATCGGTGTGCAGCGCGCCCTTCATCAGCGCCTCGACCTCGCCGCGTCCGGCCATCTCCACCGCGCGCGCGGCGGCGGCATGGCTGTGCGGCGCTTCCTCGATCTCGGCGTCGCCCAGGTCCAGGCCGTTCTCCGCGGCGACGGATTCTATCTTTGCGCGCGGACCGACCAGCACCGGCACGATGAACCCGTTGCGGCCGGCGTCCAGCGCGGCGGTCAGGCTCAATGCATCGCAGGGATGAACCACCGCCATGCGCACGGGCGCCAGCGCGCCGACCTGCGACAGCAGGCGTTCCAGTCCCGCGTCCTCGGCATGCAAGCGGATCTCGGGCAGCGCCGAATGCGACACCTCGATGGCCTCGGTGGGGGCATGGACCTCCGCGACCCCCTCGATCACCGTCGCGCCCTGCTGGTTGACGCCAAGGCAGGCCAGCGTCACCACCTGCGCGTCGGTGTCCACCGCGGTCACGGTCACCGTGACCGTCAGCGTGTCGCCCACGCGCACGGCCTGCAGGAATCGCAGGGACTGGCTGCGATAGACCGTGCCGGGGCCGGGCAGCCGCGTGCCCAGCACGGCCGAGATCAGTGCGCCGCCCCACATGCCGTGGGCGGCCACGTCCTGGAAGCCCGACGCGCGGGCGAATTCCCGGTCGAGGTGGCGCGGGTTCACGTCGCCCGACAGGATGGCGAAAAGCTGGATGTCTTCGTAGTTCAGCGTGCGCTCGAGACTGGCGCTTTCGCCGACGGTGATTTCCGCCAGGGGGCGGTTGCGGGTGACCTGCAGGGCTTGGCTGACGGCGGAAAGCGAGGGAGATGTCATGCGTGGTGTTCCGGCTGCGGGAGGACCGCGCCCAGCCGGGCACGGCGGCAGCCGCGCCCGCCTGCGCGGAGGTCGGCGGGGAGGACGCCCGCGCCGGGAGCGGCGTGGGCGTGCGCACATCTTAGGGAGAAGACTGCACGCAAAGCTTGAGGCAGGTCAAGTGGGCCTGGTGGCCGCGGGCTTGCTCAGGCAGCCTCGCCGGTACGCATGACACGCGTGTGTCAGACGGCAGGCGGATCCGTCTCGCGCTCGGGATGGCGGTGCCTGGCCAGCGCGGACAGGAAGGCATCCGCGCCCGACCCGGCGTCCACCAGCAGCAGTCCGTCGTCCGGATTCGCCAGCGGGATGTCGGCGCGCTCCACCAGCGTGCGTCCGGCGCCCACGGCCATCATGGTCTTGCCGTGCCGATACTGGTCGCGCAGGAACTCCAGCGCGCGGCCGTCCGCGGCCAGCCTGTCCACGCCGATCTGTCCGTCAGGCACGATGACGCCGTCGAACAGCGCGCCGGGCGAGTTTTCCACGGAGGCATCGGCATCCAGGCGGGTCTTTCCGGTGTCCAGCGGCCCCACGCGCGGCCCCACCAGGCGGGCGATGGCGCCTGCCTTGGCCAGTGCCTTGGCCAGGGACTGCACGCCCGCGCCATCGACGCCCTCGTGCACCAGGATGGCGACCTGCCGCGTGCGCACGCCCGCCTTGCCGGGCCGGGCCGTCAGCGACAGGGCGGGTGAGTGTGTCGTTTCCGGTTCCGGGGACGTTTCCAGCGCACGCGGCATGGGATCGGGCAGCGGAATGCCCAGGCCTTTCGCGACCTTGCCCGCAAGGGCCTCGTCCACATTGCGGAGCATCGAGACCGTACGGACCCGGATGGCAGGCACCGTCACCTTGCTGAGCTCGAATCGGAAGGCATCGACGATGTGCCGCTGCTCGAACTCGGTCTGGCTGTTCCAGAACAGCGTGGCCTGGTTGTAGTGCTCGGCGAACTTCTCCGGTTTGCCGCGCAGCGTGTCGCCGGCCACGGGCTCGGGAAACGGCACGAAGCCCATCTTGCCGGACTGGAAGGGGCAGCCGCCGCCCAGCGAGTTGGGCTCATAGGCCACGCGGCCCCGGTTCAGCGTCTGGCGGTGCATGCCGTCGCGCTGGTTGTTGTGCACCGGCGCGAGCGGGGCATTGATGGGAAGCTCGTGGAAGTTGGGGCCGCCCAGCCGCGATATCTGTGTATCGACGTAGGAGTGGATGCGGCCGGCAAGCAGCGGGTCGTCGGTGAAGTCGATGCCGGGAATCACATGGGCGGCGCAGAAAGCCACCTGCTCCGTTTCGGCGAAGAAGTTGTCCGGATTGCGGTCCAGCACCAACCGTCCGACCGGACGCAAGGGCACGAGTTCTTCCGGGACGATCTTGGTGGCGTCCAGCACGTCGAAGCTGAAGCGTTCGGCGTCTTCATCGGTGAAGACCTGGACGGCCAGTTCCCATTCGGGATATTCGCCCGCCTCGATGGCTTCCCACAGGTCGCGGCGGTGGAAGTCGGGATCGGCGCCGGAGATCTTGACGGCTTCGTCCCAGACCAGCGAATGCGTGCCGGCCACCGGGCTCCAGTGGAACTTCACCAGCCGCGATTCGCCCTGTGCGTTGACGAAGCGGAACGTGTGCACGCCGAAGCCCTGCATCATGCGATAGCTGCGCGGAATGGCCCGGTCCGACATGGCCCACATCAGCATGTGCGTGGATTCCGGCATCAGCGACACGAAGTCCCAGAAGGTGTCGTGCGCCGAAGCGGCCTGCGGCATGCCGTGATGCGGCTCGGGCTTCACGGCATGGACCAGGTCCGGGAACTTCATCGCGTCCTGGATGAAGAAGACCGGAATGTTGTTGCCCACCAGGTCCCAGTTGCCTTGATCGGTATAGAACTTCACGGCGAAGCCGCGCACGTCGCGTGCCGTGTCTTTGGAGCCGCGCTCGCCAGCCACCGTCGAGAAGCGCACGAACACCGGTGTGCGCTTGCCTGCCTCGGCAAAGGGCGTGGCCGCGGTCAGGTCGGACAGCGACTCGTACGCCTCGAAATAACCATGTGCCGCCGAGCCTCGCGCATGCACGATGCGCTCGGGAATGCGCTCGTGGTCGAAATGCGTGATCTTCTCGCGCAGGATGAAGTCCTTCAGCAGCGCGGGACCGCGCAGCCCGGCTTTCAACGAACTCTGGTTGTCCGCCAGCGGCACGCCCTGGTTGGTGCTGAGCGGCTGGCCATCGTCGTCGGCGCGCACGCGTGACAGTCCTCCCTGCACCGCGTTCTCGCCGGCGCCGGGAGGCGCGCCGGTCTTCTCGTTGGCGTTGGTTTCGGACAGCGTGCTGGCATGCACGGACGCGTCCGCGGGCGCCTGATGATGGCCCGCGTGCGGACAGGAGGCGGCATCGCCATACTCCTGCGCTTTGTCGGGGTTGTGCGGGAACGCGCCCGCGGTCTGGTCCAGCGCCCGGGCCTGGGCGGCTGCCGGTTTGGCGCCGGGTGCTGGGCCCGACGGGGCGCTGTCGGTATTGAGCGGAGCCTGTTCGGCGGCGTGGGCAGGCTTGCCGTTGCGGGATTTTTTCGTAGCCATCTTGCATACCTCCAGAGAAGTGGGAGGCCCTTCGCGATGGCTGCCAGGCCTGTCATGTTCCGGGAGGAAGCGGCATCGCCTGTCGTGACGCGAAGAGCGGGAAGATCAGGGCGGATGCACCCGCCGGACTTGCGGGGGCGTCGAGGGCAGGCGGTGGCGCGCGTGCGATGTCACGGCACGCAGCGCCAGATCTGCAGCAGGAAATCGCCATCCTCCAGGCGCACCGTCTCGCGCAGGCGCGGGTCGTCGCCCAGGATGGCATGAATGGCACGGGTCTCCGCGCGGCGGCCGGGGAAGGCATGCAGGCCGTGGCAAGCCACCAGCTCGCTGCCCGGCGCCATGTGTTCGTGGCAGCGGGCGGCCAGCACGCGAGTGTCGTCCTCGCCCAGGTAATAGGCCATGTCGCACAGCACGATCAGTTGCACGGGCGAGGCGAGCGTGGGCCAGTCGCGCGGCAGGCGGCAGGGCAGGAAGCGCACGTTGGCGGCGTGATCGAGTTGCTCGCGCGCCTGGACCAGGGCGGACGTCGACATGTCGCAGGCCGTCACGTGGTCGCAGCGCGCGGCCAGCAGCGAGGTCATGCCGCCCGTGCCGCAACCCAGCTCCAGCGCCGAGTGGTAGCGGCGCCGGCCCAGCGACGCCATGACCATCGCGCGCCGCCGGCGTTCGAACCAGGCCGAGCGGATATCAGGCGTGTCCGTATCGAACGCGGCCAAGAGGTCGCCAGCCGTCGGCAGGGTGGGGGGAATCTGGAACATGGCAGGGTGCCTCGTCGGGGTGGGGGGGCTGAGCACCCGGGCGGGCGCGAGGCGCCGTGCCTTGGTCGGGGCGTGCCGGTCTCCATGGGGTGAGGGCCAGATGGCGGGCGCGGTCTGATCGCGCTTGCCCTGCCTGTCCAGCCTGAGCCTCATTGTGGGAACCGGGCGCTCCGTAAGCTGTGTCGAAATGACAGGCTTTATTGCAGGGGGACGGTCCCTGGATAAAGACGAGTCAGTGGCACGGAGGGGAAATGCCACAGGCCTTGCAATGCGCGGTTGCAAGCGCGAGCGGAAATGGAGAGAGTTGGGACTTTTGTTACCTGCGGGCCTCGCAGGCGTATTACCGCAAGAATGGCGATAACAATGGGGGATGAAAACGATAAGGCCCTGCAGCTTTCGCATGCAGGGCCTTGGAATTTTTGGCGGAGCGGACGGGGCTCGAACCCGCGACCCCCGGCGTGACAGGCCGGTATTCTAACCAACTGAACTACCGCTCCGCAGCGGTATGACTTACTTCTTACTGCAATAACACCCAGCGATAATGCTTGGCGTCCCCTAGGGGATTCGAACCCCTGTACTCACCGTGAAAGGGTGATGTCCTAGGCCTCTAGACGAAGGGGACAGGACCGTGCTGCGCTTACTGCCTTTTTACTGCTTCACTTTGTACTGCGTCACATTTTACTGCTGAACGACTTTACTGCATCTTCGCCAGCCACCAAGGTTTGTTGGTGGAGGTAAGCGGGATCGAACCGCTGACCTCTTGCATGCCATGCAAGCGCTCTCCCAGCTGAGCTATACCCCCGTTGGATGCGTCGTCAGTGAAGGTTTTGATTCCACCGATTTTTCATCTTCCAGCGATCTGTCGCGCACCCTTCAGAGCCCTGCTTTTTTCTGAAGTTTGCTGCGTCAGCAGCGAAGAAACGAGATTATGCACATGTTTTTCGGCTTGTGCAAGTCCATCGACAAAAAAAGTGAAAAAAGTTGGGGGCATCCATCGCTGTCCCATCCAACGGCCTATTCGCTTGCCGATTCAAGCGCGGCTGCCGGACGTCCGCAATCGAGACAAAGCGCCGCGTGCCAGGTCCGCAGGAAATAGGATTTCTTCAGCTCGTCCAGATAGACGAGCAGGCCGACGCCCAGGTCCACGGGCCGCAACGGTGCGCCGTCGGTGCTCGCGCCTGGCAGGGGGCGCACCGGCAGCATGGCCGATTCGCGCACGATGATGTGCTGGCCGCGGGCCGACAACAGATAGTCCAGGAACTTGGCGGCCAGGTCCGGTCGGCGGGCCTGCTTGGGGATGATTGCCGCGCGCGACACCACCAGCGTGTAGTCCTCGGGGCGAGCCACCGCCAGCGGCGCGCCGTCGGCGATGCGCCGCAACGCATAGGATTCCAGGACGTTGTACGCCAGCGAGATCTCGCCGCGCGCCAGCCTGTCCAGCGTTTCATCGGCAGAGGGATCCACCACCACCGCATTGGCGCCGAAAGCGGAAAGCAGCGTGCCCGCCATGCTGTCCAGGCGTGTGTCCTGGGTGGCGGCCAGGTAGCCGATGCCGCTGTGTTCGACATCGTAGGTGCCGATGCGCCCTTGCAGGGGCAGGGCGGGGTCGCGCAGCATGGCGAGCAGTTGCCGACGCGTGCGCGGCGCCTGTTCCGATGTCAGTGCTTGCGTGTTGTAGGCCATGACCATGGCCTCGGCGCCGATGCTGAATACCTCGTCGCGCCAGCGCGCCCAGCCAGGCAAGGCAAGCGTTTCCTGCGAGACATGCGGCTGGGCCAGTCCGTCGTTGGCCAGCTTGGCCTGGAGGTCCATGCTGCTGCTGATGACGACATCGGGCCCGTCCAGGCTGCCCGGCGTTGCCTCGGCGCGCGTGACGGCGGCGTCATACAGCACCTGGGTGGGCAACTCGGTATAGACGAGTCGGATGGTGGGGTACAAGGCGCTGAAATCGCGCAGGACGCCCAGGAAGACCTGCGTGTTGGTGGACGCATCCACCACCAGGACGTCGCGGGCATCGTCGGGGCCCAGCGTCAACACTTCGTAGTCCCTGGCGTGGGCAAGTGGGATCGCCAGCGTCATCGCCAGACCGAGCAAGGCTGCCGTGGCGCGACGCCTGAAGGCCTGGCAGGAAAGCATGCGCATGCCTGGGCTCATGTCGTCAGGCCCCCAGGCAATCGCACGCAGACGTCCAGGCCGCCGCCGGGGCGGTTGCTGAGGTCGATGCTGCCACCGTGGCTCCGCACCACGCGTTGCACGATGGCGAGCCCCAGGCCGGCCCCTTCGCTGCGCGCCTGCGGGCCGCGCACGAAGCGTTCGAAGATGGTGTGCGCCTGCGCGGCGGGAATGCCGGGGCCGTCGTCCGAGATCGTCACGCACCATTGGGCGCCGTCGCGCAACAGGCTGACGCGCACGCAGGGGGCGGCGCCGTCGCCGTGGCGCCTGCCGTGGCGCAGGGCATTGTCGATGAGGTTCTTGAAGGCCTCGCGCAGCATCAGGGCATCGCCTTGCAGCATGGGAGGCCCGTCGCTGGCGGCAGGCGCCTGCAGGCTCACGTCCGGCTGCGGGTCGGCCTGCGGCACGCTCTCGTGCAGGGCCTGGCGCAGGATGGCCAGGAGGTCCACGGCTTCATAGCGTTGCAGGCTGCTGCGGTGATTCACGCTGGCGTCGCTCAGCAGCTGGTTGACCAGCCGCGACAGCCTTTCCGCGTTGCGCAGCACGGCTTGCAGGCTGCGCCGTTGTTCGGCGGGGTCGTCCTCGTCCAGCGCCACCTGGACTTGCGCGCGCAGCGCGGCCAGGGGCGTGCGCAATTGATGCGCGGCCTCGGCGATGAAGAGCCGCAAGGTGTCCAGGTTGGTGGACAGGCGCGCCATGAAGCCGTCCAGCGTGCGCACCAGCTGTTCCAGTTCCACCGGCACCGGCGTGGCGATGGCCTGCAGTTCCGAGGCGTCGCGCGTGGCGAGTTCCCGCTCGATCCGCGCGACGGGCCGCAGGGACCGATACACGCCCCACCACACCAGCGCCAGCACGGCGGCGGTGAAAAGGATGAGCAGCACCGTCGCCCGCCACAGGATGTCTTCCGCCAGCGCGTCGCGCGCCTGCCGGGTCTGGCCGACTTCGACGATGGCGCCAGCAGAGGCCTCGGGGCCGGCCACCTGGCGGCGCAAGGCCATGAAGCGCACCATTTCGCCGCGGTAGGGCGCGTCGTAGACCTGCATGTCGCCATCGAGGCGAGGGCGGCTGGGTGGCGCAGGCAGGTCGGCATAGCCGGTGATGCGCTTGCCGTGGATGTCCGTCACCCGATAGAACACGCGGTCGCGCGGCGCCTGGGACAGCAGCGCCAGTGCGGCGTAAGGCATGTCCATCTGCCACTGGCCGCGCACCAGTTGCAGGCTGTCGCTCAGCGATAGGGCCGAGGCGCGCAGCAGGTAGTCGAAGGAGGTGTTGGCCGCCTGGTTGGCATACCCGCGCACCCCCCAGTACAGCGCGGCCATGCCGACCATGAAGAGCATCACGAGCGGCAGCAGCAGGCGTCGGCGGATGGAGGGGCCGGGCGGGCGCATGGCGATGGGCGCGGCAGCGGTGGCCATGGTGTCAGGAAAGCGGGGAGGGCGCTGCGTCGTGGCCGGCGCCTTCGCGGCCATCCTCGCGCAGCGACGCCAGGTAGCCGGACCCGCGCTGGGTCTCGATGCGCAGCGGGGTGCCCTCGAGTTTCCGGCGCAGCCTGCCGATGTAGACCTCGATGGCATTGGGACCGGCTTCGTCGTCGAAGCCGAAGAGCCGGCGGGAGATCTCGTCCTTGCTGACGACACGGCCCAGCGCGCCCACCAGGATTTCCAGCAGGCTGTATTCGCGGTTGGGCAGGTCCTGGCGCTTGCCATCGATGATGATCTGGCGCGCCGCGCCATCGATGGCGAGGTTGCCGAAGCGCTGGGTCTCGGTGGTCTGCCCGTTGGGACGGCGCATCAGCGCGCGGCAGCGGGCTTCCAGTTCGCGGAAATCGAAGGGCTTGGCGAGATAGTCGTCGGCGCCGATGTCCAGGGCATGCACGCGGTCTTCGATGTCGGCGCGCGCCGTCAGCATCAGCACGGGCGTGCGGTCGCCGCGCTCGCGCAGGCGACGCAGCAGGTCGATGCCGGAGAGCCGCGGCAAGCCGACATCCAGCACCACCAGGTCGAAGTGCTCGTACTCCAGGACGCTGCCCGCGGACAGGCCGTCGTGCTGCCAGTCGACCGCATGGCCAATGCGCCGCAGCCGGCGCACCAGGGCGTCGGCCAAGTCCTCGTCGTCTTCGATGACCAGTATGCGCATGCCGAAAATTGTCGCACAGCGCTTTGACTACTTCGTTGGCAGGGTCTTTTTCCCGCCGGGCCGCCCCAAGGGAAAAAGCGCCCCCTTGGGGGGCAGCAAGCCGAAGGCGCGGCGTGGGGGCTTTTTTCTCCGCCGGGCCGCCCCAAGGGAAAAAGCGCCCCCTTGGGGGGCAGCAAGCCGAAGGCGCGGCGTGGGGGCCCACATACGACAGGTGGGCGACAGGTTTCGTCCCTAATCTTGCCGGCGCTGCCGGTCTCCGGCCGGCACACAAGAACATAAACACTGGAGATACCCCCCCATGGTCCTGACCCTGCTCGGCTTCGGCATGGTGATCGCGTTCATGACGCTGATCATGATGAAACGCCTGTCGCCGCTTGTCGCCCTGGTGCTGGTGCCCATCATCTTCGCGCTGATCGGCGGTTTCCATGCCGGCATGGGCGACATGATGCTGGACGGCCTGCGCAAGATCGCGCCCACGGGCGTCATGCTGATGTTCGCCATCCTTTACTTCGGCGTGATGATCGACGCGGGCCTCTTCGACCCCATCGTCGGCCGCATCCTGCGCATCGTGAAGGGCGATCCGCTGCGTATCGTCGTGGGCACCACGGTGCTGGCCTTGATGATCTCCCTGGATGGCGATGGCTCGACCACCTACATGATCGTCGTGGCCTCGATGCTGCCGCTTTACCGCCGCCTGAAGATGAACGCGCTGAACATGACCTGTCTGGCCATGCTGTCGAGCGGCGTCATGAACCTGACGCCCTGGGGCGGTCCGACGGCCCGCGCCGCCAGCGCGCTGCACGTGGATCCGGCCGACGTGTTCGTGCCGCTGGTGCCCGCGATGGGCGCGAGCATCCTGGCCATCCTGGCGCTGTCGGTCTACCTGGGCCTGCGCGAACGCCGCCGACTGGGCAAGGTGACGCTGCCGGGCATGTCGGCCGGCAGCTACGACGAGGAAACCGTGCGCAACCTGCCGGCCATGGAGGTCGACGAGGAATTGCGCCGTCCCAAGCTGCTGTGGGTGAATGCCGGCCTGACGCTGGTCCTGATGATAAGCCTGGTGATGGGCGTGCTGCCCCTGCCGGTGCTCTTCATGATCGGCTTCGCCGTGGCGCTGCTGATCAACTACCCCGACCTGGCCGAACAGCGCCGCCGCGTGGCGCATCACGCCGGCAACGTGCTGTCGGTGGTTGCGCTGATCTTCGCCGCGGGCATCTTCACCGGCATCCTCTCGGGCACCGGTATGGTCGAGGCCATGTCGCGCAGCCTGCTGGCCATCATCCCGGATGCGATGGGGCCTTACCTGGCCGTCATCACCGCCGTGGTCAGCATGCCTTTCACGTTCTTCATGTCCAACGATGCCTTCTATTTCGGCGTGCTGCCCATCCTGAGCGAAGCCGCGCAGGGCTATGGCATCTCGCCCGTGGAAATGGCGCGCGCCTCGCTGATCGGCCAGCCCGTGCACCTGCTGAGCCCGCTGGTGCCCTCGACCTACCTGCTGGTCGGCATGGCCGCCGTGGATTTCGGCGATCACCAGCGCTTCACGCTCAAGTGGGCCGTGCTGGTCTGCCTGGTCATGATGTTCGCCGGCCTCGCCCTCTCGCTCTTCCCCCTCTATGGCGCCGCCGCCTGATCACTGCCTTCCAAGGAGATCCATCATGACTTTGCGTATCGCCTACGTGACCAGCGGAATGGGAAACACCGGCACCGCCATCTGCCAGGCGCTGGCCCGCGGCGGCCACCAGGTGGTGGCGGGCTGCGGCCCCAGCTCCAAGCGCCGCGTGGCCTGGCTGCGCGAGCAGAAGGCCCTGGGTTTCAACTTCGTGGCGTCGGAAGGCGACGCCACCGACTGGGAGTCGACCCAGGCCGCGTTCGAAAAGGTACGCCGCGAGATCGGCGAGATCGACGTGCTGGTGAACAATGCCGGCACCTCGCGCGACATGCTGTTCAAGCAGATGACGCATGACGACTGGTCGGCCGTGTTGCGCAGCAACCTGGACACGCTCTTCAACATCACCAAGCAGGTGGTGGACCGCATGGCCGAACGCGGCTGGGGCCGCATCATCAATATCGGTGCGGTGGCGGCCGAGAAAGGCCAGATCGGCCAGATCAACTATGCCACCGCCAAGGGCGCGGTGCTGGGTTTCACGCGCTCGCTGGCGCAGGAAGTGGCGGCGCGCGGCGTGACGGTGAACGCGGTGTCGCCGGGTTTCATCGCCAATGCGACGATCAGCGCCTTCCCGCCCGCCATGCTCGACCGCCTGACCGAGAGCATCCCCGTGCGCCGCCTGGGGCGGCCGGATGAGCTGGCCGCGCTGTGCGCCTGGCTGGCGTCGGATGAAGCCGCTTTCGTGACGGGGGCGAACTACGATATGAATGGTGGCGTGTACATGAGCTGAGCGCGGCCGAGGATCAGGTCTGCCCCAAGAAAATACGCGCCCGTCGGCGCGTATTTTTTGCGTGTCGAGGATCCGGGTCTGTCAGGCGCCGTGCTTGAAAGGCGAATGCCCGCCCAGCTCCGCCACATACGCCTCCACCCCCCGTGACTCCCGTTCCAGGAAATCCTCCACGGCCTGCGCGAACGCCGGATGCGCCAGCCAATGCGCCGATCGTGTCGGCACAGGCAGGAATCCTCGCGCCAGCTTGTGCTCACCCTGCGCGCCCCCTTCGATGACCGACACGCCTTGCGCAATCGCCCAGGCAATGGGCGTGTAGTACGACAGCTCGAAATGCAGGCAGGGCACGTCGGCCACGGCGCCCCAGTAGCGGCCGTACAACCGTCTTTCCCCCTCCACGATATCTGACAGCAGCAGGCAGGCGGCGATCTGCCGGCCGTCCCGTTCCGCCAGGGCCATGACGCAGTGTTCAGGCAGGGCCTGCCCCAGGTGGGTGAAGAAGTCGGGCGTCAGATAGGGATCGTTGCCGCGCAGGCGATAAGTGGCGGCGTAGCAGGTGTAGAAGAACGCCCACTGTTCGGGGGTGATCTGTCCGCCGCTCACCACGCGCGTGCTGACGCCAGCCTCCTGCACCTTGCGGCGTTCCGCGCGGATCTTCTTGCGCTTGGGTTGGGACAGGCTGGCCAGGAAATCCTCGAAACCGGACCACCCCGCATTGCGCCAATGGAATTGCGTGTCCGCGCGCAGCATGCAGCCCGCCTCGGCCAGGGCACGGGCTTCGTCCTCGCGCGGAAACAGCACGTGCAGCGAAGACAGCCTGCTTTCCTCGGCGATGGCGGGCAGGGCGCGGGCCAGCGCGTCGCGGGTGGCGGTATCTCGGGCCAGCAGCCGCGTGCCGCCGACGGGCGTGAAGGGAATGGCGCTGAGCCACTTGGGGTAATAGCGCAGGCCGTGGCGCTCGTAGGCCTCGGCCCAGGCCCAGTCGAAGACGTATTCGCCATAGGAGTGCCCCTTCAGGTACAGGGGCACGGCGCCGGCCAGCGAGCCATCCGCCTCGTCGCGCAGCAGGACGTGGCGCGGCAGCCAGCCGGTGCCTTCGCCGACGCAGCCGGTCGCTTCCAGACCGTGCAGGAACGCGTGGCTGAGCAGGCAGCCGGCGGTTGCGGCCAGGGCATCCCAGTCGGCCGCATCGACCTCGGCCAGGCTGTCGATGATCTGCAGCCGATAGCGCGGGGTGTCGTCAGCCATGGCGCGCGCGGCGGCGCCAGGCGGCAAAGGCCAGGATCAGCACGATGCCGCCCACTGCGGGAACATTGCCCACGCGGGCATAGGGCGTGAGCCCGCTGGTGCCTTGCACCGAGACGTCCAGGGTGCCTGCGTGCATGGCGCGCAATTCAGCCTGCACCACGCCGTCGGGGCCGATGACGGCCGTGGCCCCGGTGTTGGTGGCGCGCAGCATGGGGCGGGCGGTTTCCAGGGTGCGCAGGCGCGCGATCTGCAGGTGCTGGCGCAGGGCCCAGGAGTCGCCGAACCAGCCCAGGTTGCTGACGTTCACCAGGATCGTGGCGCCCGGCGAGCCATCGTCGCCGGGGAAGAGGGCGGGCAGCAGTTCTTCGCCGAAGACGTCCTCATAGCAGATGTTCAGCGCGACGTGCTGGCCGTCCACCGAGAACGGCGTCTGCCGGGCGGGGCCGCGGTTGAAGTCGCCCAGCGGAATGGACATGGCCTCGACGAACCAGCGGAAGCCGGGCGGGATGAACTCGCCGAAAGGCACCAGGTGGCGCTTGTCGTAGCGATGGCCGGGCTGGCCTGCCTGCAGGTCGGCCAGGGCGGTGTCGCCATCGATGCGGATGACGCTGTTGGTGATGGTGTTCGCCGCGCGGGCATGGATGGGCGCGCCCATCAGGATGGCGGCGTCGCGCTGTCCGGCCAGGTCGATCCAGGCCTGCCAGACTGCCGGCGCCAGCCGGTCCTGGAAGACCGGCATGATGGTCTCGGGCAGCACGATGAGCGCGGGCGGATTCGCGGCATCCTGCGCGGGCCGGGCGGCCA
The DNA here is from genome assembly GCF_900089455.2 of Orrella dioscoreae. Classification (NCBI taxonomy): domain Bacteria; kingdom Pseudomonadati; phylum Pseudomonadota; class Betaproteobacteria; order Burkholderiales; family Alcaligenaceae; genus Orrella; species Orrella dioscoreae. The sequence goes on along the minus strand of NZ_LT907988.1, from coordinate 3,648,710 downwards.
GCGCCAGGTGGCGTTGCAGGCCTGCCTGCAGCCGTGCGGGGTCGAACTTGTCGTTCTGGTCGACCGCGCCCTGGACCAGCAGCGTGCGCAGCGGTTCGCCGGCGGGACGCCACCATTGGATCTGCGCCAGCCCCCAGCCGCCCAGGGCGATGCCCGTGGCCAGCACTGCCGCGCCATGGCGCAGGCCGATGACGCGGGGGCCGCCGTCGCGGCCTGCGGCGCCGAGCGCGGGCCAGAGCAGGGCCAGCGCGGCGGCGGACAATGCCGCCGCGAATGCCACGCCATGCACGCCCACGATGGACGCCCAGCCGGCCAGCGGACTGTCGACATGGGCGTAGCCCGCGTTGAGCCAGGGGAAGCCGGTGAAGACGGTGGCGCGCAGCCATTCGCCCGCCGCCCAGGCCGCTGCCCAGGTCAATGCGATGCGGGGCGTGCTGGCGGCGGCGCCCGGCGCAAGCAGCCAGCGCGTGAGGCCAGCGGCCAGTGCGGGATAGAGGGCCAGATAGACGGAGAGCGCCAGCACGCCGCCCGCCGCGAGGGGCGCCGGCATGAAGCCGTAGGTGTGCATGCTGATATACAGCCAGTACACGCCGGTGCAGAACATGCCCAGGCCGAACAGCCAGCCACCCCAGGCAGCGCGGCGCGGCGTGGCGGCCGTCAGGCTGGCGCGCACCAGCACGGCCAGGGTGACGAGATGCAGCAGGGGCAGCAGCCACCCCGGCAGGGGGCCGGGGGCGAAGCTCAATGCGTGGAGAATGCCGGCGGCGAGCAGGCCGCCAGCGACCGCGAGGCGTCCGCGGGCAGCCTGGGCCACGCTCACGACTCGGTCGACGGGGTGTCGGCGGGCGGCGTGACGATGCTGCGGCGCACGCGCAGCCACAGGGCGCGGCGGGCGTCGGCGCGCACGACCTCGATGGCCAGGCCATCGCGCTCGACCGTGTCGCCGCGGCGCGGGATACGGCCCAGTTCGGCGGCCAGCCAGCCGCCCACGGTGTCGTAGTCGTCTTCCGGCAGCGCGGCCTTCAGCGTCTCGTTGAAGTGATCGATGTCGGTGGTGGCCGTCACGCGCCAGCTGGCGTCGCTTTCCGGGAAGATGGTCTGTTCGCCATCGACGTCGTATTCATCCTCGATGTCGCCGACGATCTGCTCGAGCACGTCTTCCATGGTGATGAGGCCCGAGGTGCCGCCGTGCTCGTCGATGACGATGGCCAGGTGGTTGCGGTTGATCCGGAACTCGCGCAGCAGCACGTTCAGGCGCTTGGACTCGGGGATGAAGACGGCCGGGCGCACCAGCGAGCGCAGGTCGAGATCGGGCTCGAGCATGCAACGCAGCAGGTCTTTCGCGAGCAGGATGCCGATGATGTTCTCGCGCTCGTCTTCATAGACGGGGAAGCGCGAATGGGCAGCGTCGATGATGGCGGACAGGAGGTAGGGCAGCGGCTGCGCGATGTCCAGCATGTCCATGCGCGAGCGCGGCACCATGATGTCGGACACCGTGCTCTCGGACACGTCGAGCGCGCCCTTGATCATGGAGTAGGACTCGGCGTCGATCAGGTCGCGTTCGTGCGCGGAGTCGAGTGCGGCCTTGATGCTGTCCCGATCTTCAGGTTCGCGGCGCAGGCGCCGGAACACGCGATCCAGCAGGGATTTGTTGGAGGATTTCGAGGGGCGCGACGCGTCCGCGTCGGCAGCAGGGTAGGGATCTGACATTGTCCAGGGGACGTAGTGAAGGTCGGGCCAGCATAACCGATACTGCAAGGCGCTTTTGTGAACACACCGCCGGGCTTGCGGGAAAACCCCCGGAAAATGAGGCGCCACGCCAGGGCAGAGCCCGCCGCGTGGCGCCTGGCGGGCGGATCCAGGGTGTCCCTGGTTTCCGGCCCGTCTTTCCTTTTTACGGATGGGTCAGGCCGGTTGGGGCGTCTGTTCGACGGCACGCACGACACCGGCTTCCATCAGTGCCGCGATCTTCGTCTCGTCGTAGCCGAACTCGCCCAGGATGGCGGTGGTGTCCTCGCCCAGCCGGGGCGCCGCGCGGTGGTACCGCGCCGGCGTGGCCGAGAATTTCACCGGCATGCCCACCGTGCGCACCGGGCCGGCCACGGGGTGTTCCTGCTCCACCACCATGCCGCGCGCCAGCGTCTGCGGATGCGACAGTGCCTCGCCCACCGAGTGGACCGGGCCGGCGGGCACGCCTGCCTCGTCGAAGGCGTCCAGCCAGTCCTGCGCGGGGCGGGTCTTCAGGATGGCCGTCATGGCCTCGGTCAGGCTGTCGCGGTTCTGCATGCGGTTGCTGTTGCGCACATAGCGCGGATCGTCGATCCACTCGGGCTTGCCCAGCACCTGGGCGATGCGCGTCCAATTCTTCTCGTTGGCGCCGCCGATGATGATCCATTGGGTGGCGGTGGGGAAGGCCTGGTAGGGCGCGGTCAGCACGTGGGCGGCGCCCGAGGGGCCGGGCGATTCGCCCGTGCCGAAATAGATGGCGGCATGCCAATACAGCTGCTGCAGGCTGGCTTCCAGCAACGAGGTTTCCACGCGCTGGCCTTCGCCGGTGCGCAGCTTGTGCTGGTAGGCGGCCAGGATGCCGAAGGCCGCGAGCAGGCCGGCATTGATGTCGGCCACCGAGTTGCCGGTGCGCAGCGGCGGGCCGCCGGGCACGCCGGTGATGCTCATGAGGCCCGAGAAGCCCTGGGCGATCAGGTCGAAGCCGCCCTTGTCGGCATAGGGGCCGGTGGTGCCATAGCCCGACATCGCGCAATAGATGAGGCCGGGATTCTCCTCGCGCAGGGTCTCGTAGCCCAGGCCCAGCTTCTCCATGGTGCCCTTGCGGAAGTTCTCGGTGACCACGTCGGACTCCCGGATCATGCGCATGACGACCGCCTTGCCCTCCGGATGCTTCAGGTCCAGCGCAATGGCGCGCTTGTTCCGGTTCAGCATCAGGAAGGGCGCGGACACGCCGTTGATGATCGGGTCGCGGTACTGGCGCGCGTCGTCGCCGCCGTCCAGCTTTTCCACCTTGATCACGTCGGCGCCCAGGTCGGCCAGCATCATGCCGCAGGTGGGGCCTGCCATGATCTGCGCCAGCTCGATGACGCGCAGGCCGGCCAGCGCGCCGGGAGGGTTGTTGGGGGTCGTCATGTCTGTACTCCTTGCTCAGCGCCCAGAGAAACGCGGTTGGCGCTTCTCCAGGAATGCCTGGTAGCCCTCGCGGAAGTCCGCGGTGTCGAAGCAATCGAAGCCTTCGTCCCGGTCCTCCGCCGTCAGCGTCTTGCCTTGCGCCAGGTTGCGGATGAATTTCTTGTGCCAGCGCGCCACCAGCGGCGCGCCCTCGGCGACGCGGCGCGCCGTGGCCTGGGCCTCGGCCTGCACCTGGGCATCGGGCACCACGCGGGTGACCACGCCCAGGCGCAGCGCCTCGTCGGCGCCGAAGATCGTGCCCTCCATCAACACCGACGCCGCCACGGCAGGTCCCACCAGGCGCACCAGCGGGCCGAGCTCCGAATAGGACATCACCAGGCCGAGGTTGCGGATGGGCACGCCGAAGCGCGAGCTTTCGCCGCAGATGCGGATATCGGCCAGGCTGGCGAGCTCCATGCCGCCGCCCACGCAGATGCCGTGGATCTGGGCGACCACGGGATGGCGGCAATCGGAGATGGCTTCGATGGTGCGGCGCATGGTCTGCCCGTACACCAGCGCCTGCTTCTTGTTGGCGCGCGAGGTCGTGAATTCGCCGATGTCGTTGCCCGGCGAAAAGGACTTCTCGCCCGCGCCGCGCAGGATCACGCAGCGCACCGAGTCGTCCTCGGACAATGCCAGGAAGGCATCGCCCAGGTCCCGCCACAAGTCGACGGTCAGCGCATTCAGTTTCTCGGGACGGCTCAGCGTCACCGTCACGATCGCGTCCTCGCGGGTGACGTCGATGCTGCCCGTCACCACGGTGTCGGCAGTGCTCATGCTTTGCTCCTTCTGGTGTTGCGTCAGGGTTTCTTCAGGCCCAGGCTGGCGGTCAGCTTGCCGTACTTGGTCCATTCCTTGTCCAGGTAGGCCTGGAAGTCGGCGGGCGTTTCGGGGCCACCGCCCACGTCCATGCCTTGCTCGGCGAGCTTGGCGCGCACGTCGGGATCCTGCAGGGTCTTGGCCAGCGCCTCGTCCAGCTTGGCGAGCACCGGGGCGGGCAGGTTGCGCGGCGCCAGCACCGCGTACCACTGCGTCACGTCCAGGCCTTCCACGCCGGCTTCGGACAGGGTGGGCACGTCGGGCAGCCGCTTGCTGCGCTGCGGGCTGGTCACCGCCAGCGGCCGCAGCTTGCCGGCCTGCACCTGGCCGATCACGCCGGGCAGGGTGTCGAAGTTCATGTCCACCTGGCCGCCCAGCAGGTCGGCGATGGCCTGGCCGCTGCCCTTATAGGGCACGTGTTCCATTTCGATCTTCTCGATCTGCGAGAAGCGCGCGGCGCTCAGGTGCTGCGGGCTGCCCATGCCGGACGAGGCATAGGTCAGCGCGCCCGGCTTGGCGCGCGCGGCGTCCAGCAGTTCCTTCACCGTCTTGAACTTGTGCTTGTCGGGATTGATGACCAGCACGTTCGGCACGGTGCCGATGTAGCGCACCGCGGTGAAGTCCTTGATCGGGTCATAGGACGTGGGCAGCACATAGGGCGCGGACACCGTGGATTGCATGTTGGCCAGCAGCAGGGTGTGGCCGTCGGCGTCGGCCTTGGACACCTGGTCGGCGGCGATCAGGCCCGAGGCGCCGGGCTTGTTCTCGACCACGATCTGCTGGCCCAGCACGTCGGACAGCTTCTGGGCCACGATGCGGGCCGACACGTCCGTGCCGCCGCCGGGGACGAAGCCCACGACAAGACGGATGGGTTTGCTGGGGAAATTCTGCTGCGAGTAAGCGGGCATGGCGACGGTTGCGGCGACGGCCGTGGCCAGTGCGAAAAGCGTCCGATTCTTCATACACCTGTCTCCTTTGGGGTTGCCAGCCTCGTCGTCTGTTCTAAGATGCGGGCTGGTCTGTTTGGTATTTTCTTGGTGTTTGGTATACCAAGATATAAAGTAGTCCTGATCCCAGTCGAGTTCACCTATGGTTTACCCTGCATCCGATGTTGCGGCGACCCCGTCGCCCTTTGCCATCAACCACCCTACGCTGCCTGCGGTGATTGCCGACCGCCTGCGCCAGCTGATCACCGACGGCACGCTCAAGCCGGGCATGTGGCTGAACGAGCGCGACCTCTGTGAACAGCTGGGCGTGTCCCGCACGCCGCTGCGCGAGGCCTACCGCATGCTGGCCTCGGACGGCCTGCTGTCCATCCAGCCCAAGCGCGGCGCCATGGTGATCGAGCTGTCGCCCGCCGACATCGAGAACATCTTCGACGTGCTGAGCGTGCTGGAAGGCCTGGCCGTGCGCCAGGCGGCGCAACGCGCCAGCGATGGCGAGCTGGCGCACATCTCGGCGCTGAACGCGCAAATGATCGCGGGCTACGAAGCCGGCGACATCCGCGCCTATTTCGCCGCCAGCATGGGCACGCACGTGGCGATCAACCGCGCAGCCCACAACCCGGCGCTGTCAGCGGTCTACGACCGCCTGAACCTGCAGGTGCAGGCACTGCGCTACAAATCGAACCTGGACCCGGATGAGTGGGCAGCCGGGGTGGCAGACCATAAGCAGTTCGTGGCGGCGTTGTTGCTGCGAGATGCGGATGGCGCAGAAAGGGCGATCCGGGCGCATCTGGGGAGCAAGAAGTCGTTCAATCTGCGGGGGCGGTGAAGGGGCTGGGAGGGGTTTCGTGTGGTGCTGTAGACCGCTGGGTTGACGGTTTTTGCACTGCTGGGTTGACGGTTTTTGCACCGCTTCGTTGACGGCCGCCGAGTGTGGTCGTGCCGTCGGCCGCCTACCGCGTGGTGGGGCGCCCACAGCGCCCCGCCCCCCGCAGAAGGCGCCCGCCGTCCCGCCCACCCTCGACGTCCTGCGGTGGAGTGGTGTGTACCGGAGTCGGGCACCCGAGTCCTGCTCGCATTCTTGCCGTCTGCTCGCTGCCTGTCCGAAGATCTTGGCTTGCCGCTGACCAATGGGCGCCCACAGCGCCCATTGGTCAGCATTCGGGAAAGCAAAAGGGGCAGCTAGTGAGAGAGGGGGAAGGGGAGTGGAGGTGGGGGGCATCGCGCTTCGGGCGGGGGCCCCCGTCAGGCTGCGTTGTCTGCTTGGAGGCGTTGTTCCGTCCGCGTGACTGAATGACGGGTGTCTTGCGCGCGCAGAGGCGTCGAGACTTACTGACGAGCCTGGCGGCTTCGGCCGCTCCGTGTCGGTGGTGGAGCAGCCTCCCCAAGCAGGCAACACGGCCAAGCGGCGCCCGTAGCCCGAAGCGCGCTGCCTCCCCCCTCCACCTCTCGCCCCCACTCTCCCAAAAGCTGCCCTATTGTTTTTCCGAATGCTGACCGGTGGGCGCTGTGGGCGCCCTCCGGTCAGCGGCAAGCCAAGATCTTCGGGCAGGCAGCGAGCGGCAGGCAAGAATGCGAGCAGGACCAAGGTGGCTGCCCAAGGTCCAGAACACAACATTGCAGGACGTCGAGGGTGGGCGGGACGGCGGGCGCCTTCTGCGGGGGGCGGGGCGCTGTGGGCGCCCCACCACGCGGCAGGCGCCCGACGGCACGACCACACTCGGCGGCCGTCAACCTAGCGGTGCAAAAAACCGTCAACCTAGCAAACTCCTTGCCAATAAAGATCTAATCCACCAGATAAGGATCAGCAATCCCCATCCCATCCAACACGGCAGTCTCCAGCGACTCCATCCGCCGCGCATCCCGTGCATTCAGATGGTCATACCCCAACGCATGCAGCGTCCCATGCACGACCAGATGCGCGGCATGATCCAGCAGCGCCTTCTTCTGCTCGCGCGCTTCCTTCACCAGCACCGGCACGCACAGCACGATGTCGCCATGCACCGTGCCGCCAGGGTCCGCGCCGTATTCGAAGGTCAGCACGTTCGTGGCGTAATCGCGTTCGCGGAATTCGCGGTTCAGGCGGCGGCCTTCGGCCAGGCCCACCAGGCGCAGGCTCAATTGCGCCGCGGCCGGTGGTTCCGCCATGTCGGCTGCCGCGCCCGCCAGGCCGCGCGCCACCCAGCGGCGCAGGCGCCAGCGAGGCAGGCGGGGCTCGGCCACGCCATACTGCACGGACAGCGACAGCATCGGCGCGTCGGCCCCGGTGTCAGGACGCATCGTAGGCAGCCGCCTGGTCATAGGCATCGACGATGCGCGCCACCAGCGGGTGGCGCACCACGTCGCGGCTCGTGAAGCGGGTGGTGGCGATGCCCTTCACGTGGGACAGCACCTCCACCGCGTGCGCCAGCCCGCTTTGCGTGCCGCGCGGCAAGTCCACCTGCGAAGGGTCGCCCGTGATCACCGCCTTGCTGCCGAAGCCGATGCGGGTCAGGAACATCTTCATCTGCTCGGGCGTCGTGTTCTGCGCCTCGTCCAGGATCACGAAGGCGTGGTTCAGCGTGCGGCCGCGCATATAGGCCAGCGGCGCGATCTCGATGGTCTGCTTCTCGAACAGGCGCTGCACCTTCTCGAAGCCCATCAGGTCGTACAGCGCGTCGTACAGCGGGCGCAGGTACGGGTCGACCTTCTGCGCCAGGTCGCCGGGCAGGAAACCCAGGCGCTCGCCGGCTTCGACGGCCGGGCGCGTCAGGATCAGGCGCTGCACGTTGTCGCGCTCCAGCGCGTCGATGGCGCAGGCCACCGCCAGCCAGGTCTTGCCGGTGCCGGCCGGGCCCACGCCAAAGGTGATGTCGTGCTTGAGGATGTTGTTCAGGTAGTCGCGCTGGCGCGGTGTGCGCGGGCGCAGGTCGCTGCGGCGCGTGCGCAGCGCGATGCCGCCGCTTTCGTCGTCCAGCGGCGGCAGCTCGGCCGGGTCGAAGGCCTCGGGCGCTGCGTCGGCGGGACCGCCGCGGCCCAGGCCCAGTTCCACCAGGCCCAGTTGCACATCGTCGATGGTGAGCGGCTTGTGCACGGCCTGGTCGGCGAAGCGGCGCAGTGCGCCGGCGGCGACCGCGGCGTGCTCGCCTTCCAGCGAGAATCGGGTGCCGCGGCGGGCCAGCGTGATGCTCAGGCCGTCGGCCAGCTGCTTCAGGTTTTCATCCAGCGGGCCGCAAAGGTTGGCCAGGTGGGTATTGTCGGCGTCGATGTTGACGATGACGGGCAGGGCGCGGCGGGTGCGGCCCTTGGCCGGGGTGTCGTCGGGGGTCTTGTCGTCGTGGCTCATGCGGTCGGGGTCTCCTTGGCCAGCTCCACGTCGGCGACGCGCGCGCGCAGCGTGTTGGAGCGGGCTTCGATGATTTCCACCTCCACCATCTGCCCGATCAGGCGGGCGGGGGCGGCGAAATTCACGGTGCGGTTGTTTTCGGTCCGGGCCATCAGCTCGGCGGGGTCGCGGCGCGACGGACCTTCCACCAGCACGCGCTGGCGGGTGCCCACCATGGCTTCGCTGATGGCGGCGGCCTGCTCGTTCAGCAGGGCTTGCAGGCGTTGCAGGCGCTGCAGCTTGAGCGCCTGCGGGGTGTCGTCGTGCAGGTCGGCTGCCGGCGTGCCGGGACGGCGCGAATAGACGAAGGAGAAGGCCGTGTCGAAACCGACGTCGGCGATCAGCTTCAGGGTCTTCTCGAAATCCTCTTCGGTTTCGCCGGGGAAGCCCACGATGAAGTCCGAGGACAGCGTCAGGCCGGGGCGGGCTTCGCGCAGGCGGCGCACGATGGACTTGAACTCCAGCACGGTATAGCCGCGTTTCATGGCGGCCAGCACGCGGTCGCTGCCTGCCTGCACGGGCAGGTGCAGGAAGGGCACGAGCTTGGGCAGCTTGCCGTGAGCCTCGATGAGACGGGGGGTCATTTCCTTGGGGTGCGAAGTGGTGTAGCGGATGCGTTCGATGCCGGGGATCTCGTGCACGTATTCCAGCAGCAGGGCGAAGTCGGCCATTTCCTGGCCTTCGCCCATGCTGCCGCGATAGGCGTTGACGTTCTGGCCCAGCAGCGTCACCTCCTTCACGCCCTGGTCGGCCAGGTCGGCCACTTCCACCAGCACGTCGTCGAAGGGGCGCGAGACTTCCGCGCCGCGCGTGTAAGGCACGACGCAGAAGCTGCAATATTTACTACAGCCTTCCATGATGGAGACGAATGCCGTGGCGCCATCGACTCGTGGCGGGGGCATTGCGTCGAATTTCTCGATCTCGGGGAAGCTGATGTCGACCTGCGAGCGGCCGTCCTCGCGGCGGCGGCGGATCAGCTCGGGCAGGCGATGCAGGGTCTGCGGGCCGAACACCACGTCCACATAGGGCGCGCGCTTGACGATGGCCTCGCCTTCCTGGCTGGCCACGCAGCCGCCCACGCCGATGACCAACTCAGGTTTCAGGCGTTTGAGGTGCTGGACGCGGCCCAGGTCCGAGAAGACCTTGTCCTGCGCCTTCTCGCGCACCGAACAGGTGTTGAAGAGGATGACGTCGGCGTCTTCCGGCGTGTCGGTCAGCTCGAGGCCCTGGTCGTCCCGCAGCACGTCGGCCATCTTGTCCGAGTCGTACTCGTTCATCTGGCAGCCGAAGGTGCGGATGTACAGCTTGCGGGGGGAGGCGCCGGGCGCGGACGGCGCGGCGGGGGCGGCGTCGGGGACGCCGGCGCGCTTGAGTGTGGTTTCTTGCATGGATGGGCGACCGTGACGGGGGGGACACCGCGGGCCGCTGAATAAGAGGGAAAAGCGGGATTTTAGCGCCCCTGGCCTGCCCGGCGCGGCGCCCGGGGGCGCCGGGGTGAAAACGGGGCCGCGCCCCCTCCGCGGTTGCTTGCCGGAACAAGTCTTGCAACCCCGCTACAATCGCCGATTACCCAAAATTCCAATCAGGAGAAATCCGATGCTCGCAACCGACAACCTCGGCCTCGTCCTCGCGCAGGCCGCCGCCAGCAGCGAACCCGCAGGCGCGCTGATGGGCATGCTGCCCATCGTCCTGATGTTCGTGATCCTCTATTTCCTGATGATCCGTCCGCAGATGAAGCGCCAGAAGGCCCATCGCCAGCTGCTGTCCGAGCTGGCCAAGGGTGACGAAGTCGTCACCGCCGGTGGCATCCTGGGCAAGGTCTCTAAGGTCAGCGACAACTACGTCACCGTGGAAGTGGCTGACCTGGCCGATCGCCCGGTCGAAGTGATCGTGCAGAAGCCCTCGGTTTCCGCGGTGCTGCCGAAGGGAACCATCAAGGCCCTGTGATAGTCCAGTGGTAGTCCCACCCCCGAAGCGCTGCGCGCTTCCCCCTCAAGGGGGCGGCGCCGGGGGACCGGCGAAGCCGGCTTCCCGGCGCCCCTGATGGGCCGAGGTCTTATGGGGGCGAAGGCCTCTCTACCAAGTTAGTCAACCACCTGCGTTTTCCTCCATGAACCGCTACCCCCTCTGGAAATACGCCACCGTCCTGATCGCGGTGGTGATCGGCCTGCTCTACACCTTGCCCAATTTCTTCGGCGAATCGCCGGCGGTGCAGGTGGCCAGCGCCAAGTCGACCGTCAAGGTGGATGCGTCCATGCTCGATCGTGTCGAGCAGCTGTTGTCCGAGGCCGGCCTCGAGACGACCGGCGCCAGCTTCGAGATGAACGGGCCCGTGGGCACCGTCCGCGTGCGCTTTGCCACGACCGACATCCAATTGAAGGCGCGCGACCTGATCGAGCGCTCCCTGAATCCCGATTCGGCCGACCCGTCCTACACGGTCGCGCTGAACCTGCTGCCCGCCTCGCCCAACTGGCTGACGGCTATCGGTGCCCGTCCCATGTCGCTGGGCCTGGACCTGCGCGGCGGCGTGCACTTCCTGCTGCAGGTCGACATGGATGGCGCGCTGAACTCGCGCTACGAGGCGCTCTCGAACGAGGCCCGCAATATCCTGCGCGACCAGAAGATCGCCGGCGGCACGGTCGAACGTGCCGGCCGCTCGCTGGTGGCCAGCTTCAGCGACGCCACTGTGCGTGACGCTGCGCTGTCGGCCCTGCGCGGCCGCATGCCCGACCTGCAGTTCACCGAGCGCCAGGAAGGCGATCGTGCGCAGGTGGTCGGCGTGCTGAGCCAGACCGCCATCGCCACCGTCCAGAACAACGCGCTGCGCCAGAACATCACCACGCTGCACAACCGGATCAACGAGCTTGGCGTCGCCGAGCCCGTGATCCAGCAGCAGGGCGGCGACCGCATCGTGGTCCAGCTGCCCGGCGTGCAGGACGTGGCCCGTGCCAAGGAACTGCTGGGCCGCACCGCCACGCTGGAAATCCGCATGGTGGACGACAGCCCCGCCGCGCAAAGCGCGCTGGCCAGCGGCACCGTGCCTTTCGGCCTGGAGCGCTACCAGGACCGCGACGGCCGTCCGCTGCTGGTGCGCCGCCAGGTCATCCTGACGGGCGAGAACTTGCAGGACGCCCAGCCCGGCCGCGACCAGCAAAGCCAGCAGGCTGCCGTGCACCTGACGCTGGACTCCAATGGCGCGCGCATCTTCCGCGACGTCACGCGCGAGAACGTCAACAAGCGCATGGCCATCCTGCTGTTCGAGAAGGGCCGCGGCGAAGTCGTCACGGCGCCGGTCATCCGCGTGGAAATCCCCAACGGCCAGGTGCAGATCTCGGGCAGCATGAGCGCCACCGAGGCCGCCGACACCGCGCTGCTGCTGCGCGCCGGTTCGCTGGCCGCCCCGATGGAAATCATCGAGGAACGCACCATCGGCCCGAGCCTGGGCGCGGACAACATCGCCAAGGGCTTCTATTCGACGCTGTTCGGCTTCATCGCCATCGCCGTCTTCATCATCGTTTATTACCACCTGTTCGGCATCTTCTCGACCATCGGCCTGACCTTCAACGTGCTGCTGCTGTTGGCGCTGCTGTCCATGCTGCAGGCCACGCTGACGCTGCCCGGCATCGCGGCCATCGCGCTGACCCTGGGCATGGCCATCGATGCGAACGTGCTGATCAACGAGCGGATCCGTGAGGAGCTGCGCAATGGCGCGACGGCGCAGCAGGCCATCCATCATGGCTTCGAGCGTGCCTGGGCAACCATCCTGGACTCGAACCTGACGACGCTGATCGTGGCGCTGGCGCTGCTGGCTTTCGGTACGGGCCCGGTGCGCGGCTTCGCGGTGGTGCACTGCCTGGGCATCCTGACCTCCATGTTCACGTCCGTGGTGGGCGTGCGCGCGCTGGCCAACCTCTGGTATGGCAACCGCCGCAAGCTCAAGAGCATTTCCATCGGCACCGTCTGGAAGCCCACCCAGCGCTGATCCGATCCCCGTTGATCCGACCTGTTAGCCGGGCGGCGCGTGCCGCCCGGACCGTCACCCGGAACTTGCAACATGGAATTTTTCCGCATCCATCGCACCATCCCGTTCATGCGCCACGCCGTGGTGCTGAACGCGATCAGCTTCATCACCTTCGTCCTGGCGGTGTTCTTCATCGCCACCCGAGGCTTCCACCTGTCCATCGAGTTCACCGGCGGCACGCTGATGGAGGTCAGCTATGAGCAGGCCGCCCAGCTGGACCAGGTGCGCACGGCCGTCACCGGCCTGGGCTACACCGACTTCCAGGTGCAGAACTTCGGCACCTCGCGCGACGTCATGATCCGCCTGCCGCTGGCAGAGGGCCAGACCACGGCCGGCCAGAGCGAGGCCGTGCTGGGCGCGCTGCAGGCCGCCGACAGTTCGGTCACGTTGCGCCGCGTCGAGTTCGTCGGCCCGCAGGTGGGCCATGAGCTGGTCGAGAACGGCCTGCTGGCGCTGCTCTTCGTGGTGGTCGGCATCATGATCTACCTGGGCATGCGCTTCGAATGGAAGTTCGCGGTGGCCGGCGTGATCGCCAACCTGCACGACGTGGTGATCATCCTGGGCTTCTTCGCCTTCTTCCAATGGGAATTCTCGCTGGCGGTGCTGGCGGGGGTGCTGGCCGTGCTGGGTTACTCGGTGAACGAGTCCGTGGTCATCATGGACCGGATCCGCGAGAACTTCCGCAAGCAGCGCAAGGCCACCGTGGTCGAGGTGATCGACGGCGCCATCACGCAGACGATCTCGCGCACCATCATCACGCACGGTTCGACGCAGATGATGGTGCTGGCCATGCTGTTCTTCGGCGGCCCCAGCCTGCACTACTTCGCGCTGGCGCTGACCATCGGCATCTGGTTCGGCATCTATTCGTCGGTGTTCGTGGCCGCCGCCATCGCCATGTGGCTGGGCGTGAAGCGCGAAGACCTGATCAAGCCGGTCAAGAAGGAAGGCGAAGAGGGCGAAGTCGAAACGCCTTGAGCGCCCGCGCCGCCCTCCAGCAAACCCGGCCCCTCGCCAGAGCGGCCGGGTTTTTTCATGACGGGGCGACGCGATGCAGAGCAAGGAGAATGATTCTCGTTATGTGATATTCTTTTTGCCTTGCCCGTCCGCAGCCGCCCCCCCCTGATTCGCCATGCTTTCCAACGATGTTTCTTCGCCGCTGGTCGCCAGGCTGGCCGGTTGTTACGACGAACTCGTGGCCTATGTGTGCCGCGCGGCCGGTCGTTTCCAGGTGGACCGGCACCAGGCACGCGACACGGCGCGCGAGGCGGTGCATGACGTCTGCCTTCAACTGCTGAAAGACAGGCACGTCGGCCAGGAGGCGCGCGTGCCGCTCGCCTTCCTGCGCACGTTGACCAAACGGCGCGCGATCGACAACCTCCGCCAGGAGACCGCACGGCGCCGGCTGGCCAGCCGCATGGAAGACACGCCGGACGCGTTGTCTCAGGCGGCCGACGAGACGTTTCAACCCGCGCGGCAGGCAGCCGCGCGCCAGTCGCTGCTGCGCCTGGCCCAGGCCATCGAGGCGCTGCCGCCGCGCTGCCGGGATGTCTTCGTCCTGCACAAGATCCATGAGTGGCCGCAGGCGGAGGTCGCACGCCACCTGGGCATTTCGCTCAAGACCGTAGAGAAGCATCTGCGCATCGGCGTGGCGTGCTGCCGGATGGGCTTGCGGGATGACGATGCTGCCTGACAGGCAAGGGCTGCCGCCTGATCCGAGGCAGCAGCAGGCACGGTCTTCCGGCGCGGACCACGCCGAAGTCGGCGTGGCGGTCGGCACGCATCGCGACGCGCTCAAGCAGCTGTTTCCCGTTCCGCCGTCCCGTGAGCCGCGCGGCAAGCGTGCCGTGACCGCCGGCGCGGCTGCGCTGCTCGCGGTCGCCGCGATGCTCTGGTGGTGGGATCCCGCGTATCGCAGCGAGCGCTACAGCACACGGGTGGGCGAGCGCGTCCAGGCCGAGCTGCCCGATGGCAGCACGCTGGTGCTGGATACGGGCAGCGCGGTGGCGGTTCAGTGGCATCTGCGCACCCGCCGCGTCACGCTGGTGTCGGGGCGTGCGCAGTTCATCGTGGCGCCCGCGACCTGGCGGCCCTTCCTGGTGACGGCGGGGCCGGCGCAGGTGCGCGTCGTCGGCACGCGCTTCGATGTGTGGCGCGAGACGCCGGACACCAGCAGTGTCTCGGTCTATGAGGGCCGTGTGGCCGTCTGGCGCAAGGGGCAGGCGCCCGAACGTGGCGTGTCGCTGCGGGCCGGCCAGCAGGCGCGGCTGCCAGCGCAAGGTGCGCCAGCGGTGCAAGCGCTGGAAAGCCGTCTCCAGGACGCCTGGAAAGAGGGGCGGCTGGTCTTCCAGGACACGCCGCTGGTCGAGGCGGTGGCCGCCATCCAGCGTTATCGCGGCACGCCCATCCGCATCGTGGATCCTCGTATCGGCACATTGCGGCTATCGGGCGTGTTCGACAGCAGCAACACGGACACGCTGCTGGCGCTGCTGCCTGGCATTCTGCCGGTGAAGGTGCTCAGCCTGCCCGGCGGCGGCGTGGCGTTGCGCAGCCGCTGATCTTTTTTTTGCTTCAGCAGGTAGGGTTGTGCGGGGGCTGATCCGACATCTTTCCCGATACCGTTCACCATCGAGGAAAGCATGTCGTTCCCCCCGCAACAACGCGTGGGCGCCAAGGCCGCCAGGCCTGCGCCGTTTGTCCGGCCTCGTGCGCTGGCCATCAGCCTGGCCGTGCTGTTCAGCGCCGGGGTGCTGGCCCTGCCGGGCAGGCCCGCGAAGGCGCAATCCCCCCAGGCAGCGGCCACGCTGCACGCAGTCAACCTGGCCGCGGGTCCGCTGAGCGAGTCGCTGACCCTGTTGGCCCGGCAGACCGGCGCCCAGATCCTGTTCTCGGAAGCGCTCACGGGCGGGCTGCAAAGTGGCGCACTGCACGGCAACTATGCCGCGGAGGACGCCTTGCGGCTTCTGCTGGCGGGCAGTGGACTGAGCGCGCAAGCCCATGGGGCACAGACCTATACCGTCATCCGCGCGGCGGCCCAGGCGAACGAGCCCACGGCCCTGGCGCCGGTGCGGGTGCTGGGGGTGACCGAAGGCAGCGGTTCCTACACGACCCACCTCACCAATACCGCGACCAAGCTCGATCTGTCGTTGCGGGAGACGCCCCAGTCGGTGACCGTCATGACGCACAAGCGCATGGAGGACCAGGGCTTGGACGAAATCTCCAAGGTGCTGGAGCAGACGACGGGGCTGTACTTCAACAATACCAACGTCGTCGGCGGCGACAGCAACTTCGTCTATTCGCGCGGGTTCGAGCTGCAGAACTACCAGGTCAATGGTGTACCGCGTTCGACGCGTTTCGGTTTCAAGAACGATATCGCCGATACCGCGGTCTTCGACCGGGTGGAGGTCGTGCGCGGCGCGAGCGGCTTGCTCAATGGTATCGGCGAGCCGTCGGGCGCGGTGAACCTGGTACGCAAGCTGCCCACGCGCGGGTTCCAGGCACACGTGGCCGCCAAGGCAGGTTCGTGGGATTTCTACCGCGTGGAGGGGGATATCAGCACACCGCTCAGCGAGTCGGACAAGGTCCGCGGACGCCTGGTCGCGGTGCACCAGGATAACGGCACCTTCATGGATCGCGTGAAGATGCGCAAGGACATTGTGTATGGGGTGGTCGAGGCCGATCTCATGCCGGGTACCGTGCTCTCGGCCGGCGTGGAATACCAGAAGCACCGCAGTACTGGCGCGGGCAGCGCGCAACAGGGCACGCGGCTGTCCTTCACCGATGGCACGCCGACGGGCTTTTCCCGTTCGGCCAACCTGGCAGCCGACTGGGCCTATACCGACCGGGAAAACCTGACGCTCTTTTCCACCTTGCAGCATTACTTCGAGAACGACTGGCGGGTGCAACTGGACGTGGAGCATTCACGCCGCGAATTCGACATCGTCCAGGCGGGGCTGAGCAACAACCTGACCCGGCAGGGCGGCGGTGCCTTCCGCGCCATCCGCTATGGCGGCAAGCCGGAGCAGAGTTCGGTGGGGCTCTATGCGACAGGCCCGTTCGAACTGTTCGGCCGCCGACATGAGCTGGTGCTGGGCGGCAATTTTTCGAAGATGGAGGGGCGCGACCGCGGCTTCCAACGCCTGGACGCGAACATCGGCAATGCGTCCGACTTCATCCGCACGGGCGATTACCCCTATACCTACCTGGCGCCCAACGGCAACGGCTCCACTACCCACGACAAGCAGAGCGGCGCCTATGCTTCGGCGCGTCTCAAGCCGACGGATCGCCTGTCCGTGATTCTGGGCGGACGCATCAGCAACTGGAAGACGCGCACCGATCGCTACACCGCCGCAGGCGCCTTTACGCGTGGCGTGACCAACGAGGAGTCGTCGGTGTTCACGCCCTATGCGGGACTGGTCTTCGACGTGACGAGGAACGTGTCGGTGTATGGCAGCTACACCGACATCTTCCAGCCTTCCACGAACTATGACAGCAACGGCGAACTGCTCAAGCCGGCGGAGGGCACCAATATCGAGGGCGGGGTGAAGCTGGCGTTCCTGGAGGACAGGCTGAACCTGTCGGCCGCCTACTTCGAAACGAAGAAGGACAAGCTGCCGGAGTACGTGCCGGGACCGGGTGGCAGCACCAGCTATGGCCCCACCGGGCAATACATCTATAAGGCCGTGGACGGCACCAAGACGACGGGCTACGAGCTGGAGGTGTCGGGCCAGCTCACGCCCGCGTGGCAGGTGGCCGGTGGCTATAGCTACAGCAGCCCGAAAGACGCCAATGGCGACGCGCGGCTGACCTACATTCCCCGCAGGATGTTCAAGCTCTTCACCAGCTATCGGCCTGCGTGGCTGGTGGAAGGCCTGACGCTGGGCGCCAATGTGCGCTGGCAGAACCGCATCTACGACGCGCAGCATTCGCAGGGCAGCGTGGCGGTGGTGGACGTGATGGCGCAGTACGAGGTGAACCGCAACCTGACGGCTACGCTCAATCTGAACAACGTATTCGACAAGGCGTACTTCACCAACATCAACGCCAACAATGGTTGGTACGGCGAGCCGCGCAGCGCCTACGTGAACCTGCGGTATGCGTTCTGAGGCGGCCGACCCTGCGCGCAGAAAAAAGGCCCGGCCTCTGCATGAGAGCCGGGCCTGATATCGCCGCGCGGATCAGAACTTATAGGAAGCGCTGGCGATGATGTTGCGGCGGGCGCCGTACCAGCAGTCACCGCGCGACAGGCACGTGGCCACGTAGGTCTTGTCGGTCAGGTTGTTGACGTTCAAGGCATAGCGCCACTTGTTGGTCTCGTAGGCGAGCAGGCCGTCCAGCAGCACGACCGAGGCGGTCTCGGGGGCGTTGCCGTCGGTGAACTTGCTCATCCAGCGCACGCCGGCGCCGGCCGAGAAACCGTGCACGTCGGCGATGGCGAAGCGGTATTTCGCCCAGGCGGAAGCCTGGTGCTTGGGAATGCCTTCCAGCTTTTCGTCCAGATTGATGTAGTTGTAGTGCGCGATCAGGTCGAGGTTGGCCGCGGGAGAGCCACGCCATTCCAGTTCCAGACCGCGGGTGCGGGTCTTGCCCACCTGTTCTTGTGTCGTGGGGTCCACCGCGCTTTGCACGAGCTGATTCTTCTCCTTCAAGTCATAGACCGACGCGGTGAAGAGGCTGCGGCCATCCCTGGACTGATGCTTCACGCCCAATTCCCATTGCTCACCGCGCAGGGGCTTGTAGGTGACATAGTCCTGATTCCGGGGAGTGCCCGCCACCGGCGTGAACGATTCGCTGTAGCTGATGTAAGGCGACCAGCCGTTGTCGGCGGCATACATCAGGCCAAAGCGCTTCGTGGTTGCGCTGTCGCTGTCTCCCGGGCTGCCTTCCGACACGGTGCGCGCGCGGTCGTGGCGCAAGCCCGCCGACACGATCCAGTTCTGGCCGATCTTCATCTGGTCCTGAAGATAGATGCCCGTCTGGCGTTGCTTGAAGCGGGCATCGTCCGTCAGCGTAGGCGTCACGTAGTCGCCGTACACTGGCTCATAGGGATTGATGTAGTTGTAGCCATTGGCGCTTCGGCTTTCACGGTTGTAATTGGACCAGTCGAAGCCCAGCAGCAGTTCGTGCTTGACGATGCCAGTCTGCACCTTGCCTTTCAGGTGCTGATCCAGCGTGTCGATACGCACCTTGTTTGTGTTGCCGTACTGAACACGTCCGACCTGGCTGGGATCCAGGGGATTCACGGCCCAGTTGCCGCTATCCGTAAAGAAGTCGGCGTAATGGGTGAAATAGTCGACTTCGTTGCGAGCGCGCCGGAAGCCTTGGCTGAACGACCAGTTGTCGTTGAACTGATGTTCGAACAGCCAGCCGATGCTGCGTCGCGTGGAGTCGTACTTGTCGTAGTCAGGTTCCCCAAGGAAGCGGTACGTGGGGATGGTGCCATTGGGTGAGGCCTGGATCGCTGACCAGGGCATGAATTGCGCGGTCGATCCCGACTTGTCTTCCTGCCATAGGGCTTGCAGCGTGAAGGAGGTGGCTGCGCTGGGGCGGTAGGTCAGGGACGGCGCGACCAGGCTGCGGTCGTCCGGCACGTGATGCACCTGGGTATCGGCATCGCGCTTCAGTGCAACCAGGCGGTACAGCAGCTTGCCGTCGGCGGTGGCGGGGCCAGTGATGTCCAACTGGGCCTGCTTGCGGCCATGGCTGCCATATTGAATGCCGGCCTCGCCTTGAAACTCCTCCTGGGGGCGCTTGCTGACCATGTTCACGACACCGCCGGTACTACCTTGGCCATACAGCATGGCCGAAGGTCCACGTAGCACTTCAAGCCGTTCCAATGTGAAGGGGTCGGTCCGTGTCGTGCTGGTGTAGTAGCCATAGGCTTGGCGCAGGCCGTCCAGGTAGGTCGATGCCTCGGTGCCCCGCACGCGGGCGCCATCCGAACGCGAGTCGACGCCATAGGCATCGGACCGCACCCCTGCCGCATAGCCCAGCGCTTCCTGGATGCTCGTCGCGCCCTGGTCCACCATCTGGTCGCGCGTCACGACCGTGACCGATTGCGCCGTCTCGATCAGCGGGGTGTCGGTCTTGGTGGCGGTGGCGGAGCGCTGCGCGGAGTAGCCTTGGACAGGACCTGTCGCGGTTTCGCTGAGGGCCTGGCCCTGCACCGTGATCTGCGGCAGCGAGGTGACGGGAGGCTGGGCTTGCTGGGCCAGCGCCAGGGCGGGCACCCAGCCCAGGGCCAGGAAAAGGCGGGTGGGAATCAGGGTCGAGTTGCGCGACGACATGTTGTGTAGTGGGTTTTTAAAAAAGAATTAATCGTATTTACATTCTATTTTTGACCTTCAAGAAAAGTAAAGAAAGCTTAATGAAGCGATAGCCGCGAGCGATGCGCTAGCGCAACAGCGCCAGCGAAAAACCCCGCTTGCGCGGGGTTTCAGCAGGGTGAAGGGAGGGCGCCGCTACTCGACGCCGCGCGCCCGGTCGCGCGCGAACTGTTCGCGCCAGGCATCGAAGCGGCCGGCCTCGATGGCCTCGCGCATCTCCGCCATGATCTGCAGATAGAAGTGCAGGTTGTGCTGGGTGTTCAGGCGCGCGCCGGTGATTTCATTCGAGCGCTGCATGTGGTGCAGGTAGGCGCGCGAGAACTTGCCGCAGGTGTGGCAGGCGCAGGTCGGGTCCAGCGCACGGATGTCGTCGCGGTAGCGCGCATTGCGGATCTTCAGGTCGCCGTAGCGGGTGAAGAGCCAGCCGTTGCGGGCATTGCGGGTGGGCATGACGCAGTCGAACATGTCGATGCCGTTGGCCACGCCTTCGACGAGATCCTCGGGCGTGCCGACGCCCATCAGGTAGCGCGGCGCGTTGGCGGGCAGGCGCGGCGCGACGTGCTTCAGGATGCGCAGCATGTCTTCCTTGGGCTCGCCCACCGACAGGCCGCCGATGGCGTAGCCGTGGAAGCCGATCTCGGTCAGGCCGGCCAGCGACTCGTCGCGCAGGTGCTCGTACATGCCGCCCTGCACGATGCCGAAGAGGGCGTTGGGGTTCTCCAGGCCGTCGAACTCCTGGCGAGAGCGGCGCGCCCAGCGCAGCGACATGCGCATCGACCTGGCGGCTTCTTCCGCCGTGGCGGGGCGCCCCTTGATCTCGTAGGGCGTGCACTCGTCGAAGACCATGACGATGTCGGAGTTCAGCGCGTGCTGGATGCGCATGGATTCCTCGGGCGTCAGGAACAGCCGCGCGCCATCGATGGGCGAGGCGAAGGTGACGCCATCCTCGGTGATCTTGCGCAGGCCCTCCAGGCTGAACACCTGGAAGCCGCCCGAGTCCGTCAGGATGGGCTTGTTCCATTGCATGAAGCCATGCAGCCCGCCGTGCTTGCGCACGATCTCGGGGCCGGGGCGCAGCCACAGGTGGAAGGTGTTGCCCAGCACGATCTGCGCGCCGACCTCTTCCACCTCATGCGGCAGCATGGCCTTGACGGCGCCATAGGTGCCGACAGGCATGAAGATGGGGGTCTGCACCACACCGTGGTTCAGGGTGACTTGGCCGCGGCGGGCCTGGCCATCGGTGGCCAGCAGGTCGAAGGAAAGTCCGGTCATATCAATCAGGTCTCGATCAGCATGGCGTCGCCGTAGCTGAAGAATCGGTAGCGTTCGGCAACGGCGTGGCGGTACGCGCGGCGGATGGGGTCGACGCCGGCAAGGGCGGAAACCAGCATCAGCAGCGTGGACTGCGGCAGGTGGAAGTTGGTCAGCAGGGCATCGACGATGCGATAGGAAAAACCCGGCGTGATGAAGAGGCGGGTATCGCCGTCGGCGGGACCGGCCAGCTGCCGCCTGGACAGCGCTGCCCGGGCGGCGTCGTCGCCCGCCTTGGCGGCCAGTGCTGCCTGCGCGGCGGCCGACTCCAGCGCGCGCACGCTGGTGGTGCCGATGGCCAGCACCCGGCCGCCGGCGGCGCGGGTCCGGGCAATCGCGGCCACGGTCTCGGGCGGCACGGTGTACCACTCGGCGTGCATGATGTGCTCGTCCAGGTTCTGCACGCGCACGGGCTGGAAGGTGCCCGCGCCGACGTGCAGCGTCACGAAGGCGCGCTGGATGCCCTGGGCGGCCAGCGCGTCCAGCATGGCCTCGTCGAAATGCAAACCCGCGGTGGGCGCGGCGACGGCGCCCGGCTCGCGGGCATACACCGTCTGGTAGCGCGACACGTCCTCGGCGTCGGGCGCGTGGGTGATGTAGGGGGGCAGCGGGGTGGCGCCATGCGTGGCGAGCAGGCCCAGCACGGCCGAGGGGAAGCGCAGGTCGAAGAGTTCGCCTTCGCGGCCCAGCACGGTGACGTCGAAGGCGTCGGCCAGGCGCAGCGTCGTGCCGGCGGGCGGCGACTTGCTGGCGCGCACGTGGGCCAGGGCGCGATTGTCTTCGGTGATGCGTTCGACCAGCACCTCGACCTTGCCGCCCGTGGCCTTGTGGCCAGTCAGGCGGGCGGGGATCACGCGGGTGTCGTTGAAGATCAGCAGGTCGTCCGGACGCAGCAACCGGCCCAGCTCGGCGAACTGGCGGTCATGCAGGTCGCCCTTGGGATCCAGGTGCAGCAGGCGGCTGCCGCCGCGCGTGGGGGCGGGCGTCTGCGCAATCAGTTCGGGCGGCAGGTCGTAGTCGAAATCGTTGACGGTATAAGTGGGGGGCACGCAGGTATCACTGGCTGGAAGGTGGAGCGCCGGGCTGGGCAAGTGTCGCGTGGCCGCGACACGGCTGCCGTCCCTGGGCGCAAGGCGTTTTCCCCGGGGCGGCCCTGGGGCCGTGCCGGGCGCGGCAAAGCCGCATTTTAAGCTGCCTTCACACCGGGGCCTCCGCAGTTCTGTATGCTCACGATTTGTGTGTGCGGCGGAGCGTGGTTTCGCCGGGTTTTGCCAGGGGCGAGTGCGGATGACGGGCGTAGGAAGTTTCGGTTGGCGAGTGTTCAAACGCAGCGTATCCGGCATGGCGATCGCCGCCAGCGCGCTGACCCTGGCGGCGCAGCCGGCCTGGAGCCAGAGCAGCCGGCTTCCGTCCGAACTGGCAAGCGCCTGGCAGGCCACCAAGCTGCCTGACAGCGCGCTGTCGCTGGTGGTGCAGGAGGTGGGCGGTTCCGAGCTGCTGTCCATCAACGGTGAGCTGCCGCGCAATCCCGCCTCGGTCATGAAGCTCGTGACCACCTGGGCAGCCCTGGCGGAGCTGGGCCCCAACTATGTCTGGCGCACCGAACTCCTGACCGAGCCCGGCGCGCGCCCCAATGCGCAGGGCGTGCTGCCCGGCCCGCTGTTCCTGCGGGCGGGCGGCGACCCCATGTTCATGCTGCAGGACATGTGGACGCTGCTGCGCGAATTGCGCCTGCGCGGGGTCAGGCAGATTTCCGACGTCGTCATCGACCGTTCGCGCTTCGGCCAGGTCGAGATTGACCCGGGTGCATTCGACGGCGCCGCCGATCGTCCCTACAACGCCAGTCCCGATGCCCTGATGGTGGGCTTCGGCGCGTCGCGCCTCATCTTCACCCCCGACCCCGCCGGCCGCCGCTGGCTGCCCGCCATCGATCCTCCGCTGCCGGGCCTGAACATCGAAGGGCAGGTCGAGTGGAGCGACGTGCGCTGCCCTGGTCCGCCCGTGGTCCAGACCGAGCCGATCATGAGCGCCCAGGGCATTTCGCTGCGTGTGCAAGGCAAGGTGGCGGGGTCCTGCGGCGAGTTCAGCCTGTTCCGGCTGGCCATGTCGCAGACCGATTTCGCCACGCAGGTGATGCGCTATCTGTGGAAGGAGCTGGGCGGCACGTTCACCGGCCAGGTGCGCAGCGGCGCCGTGCCGCTCGACGCCGTGCTGATCGCCTCGCATGAGTCGCCCCCCCTGGCCGAAGTGATCCGCCAGATCAACAAGCGCAGCAACAACGTCATGGCGCGCACGCTGCTGCTGACCCTGGGCGCCGAGCGCGGTACCCGGCCGGCCACGGTGCCCTCCAGCGGCCAGACGCTGCAGGCGGTACTGGCGCGCCAGGGCCTGTCCATGCCAGAACTGGTGGTGGACAACGGCTCGGGGCTGTCGCGCAATGCCCTGGTGTCGGCCAACAGCCTGGCGCAGATGCTGACGCTGGCCTGGAATTCCAACGTCATGCCCGAATACCTGTCGTCGCTGGCCATTACCGGCGTGGACGGGACGGTGCGCCGCCGCCTGCGCAACGATCCCGCGCAAGGCATGGCGCACGTCAAGACGGGGTCGCTGCGCAATGTGCGCGCCATCGCCGGTTATGTGCTGGGTGCCAGCGGCAAGCGCTACGTGGTGGTCAGCCTCGTCAACGACGAGCAGGCAGCAGCGGTGCGCCCCTTCGACGACGCCCTGATCGCCTGGCTGGCGAACCGCTGAGGCGCTTGGGGGGCGACACCTCACGGGCCGCCCTGCTTGCCTTGGCGGCCCGCTTGCTATATAGATACGCCCGCTTACCAGCCGCGCCCCGGCCTTCATGCCCTTGCGCCGCGTCTTATTCCGGAGTTGTTCCATGCCCCTGTACGAAATCCGCCATCCGCTCATCCGTCACAAGCTGGGGGTCATGCGCCGGGCCGACCTGAGCACCAAGAGCTTTCGCGAACTGGCCCAGGAGGTGGGGGCGCTGTTGACCTACGAGGCGTCCAAGGACCTGCCGCTGGAGCCGCACGAGGTGGAAGGCTGGTGCGGCACGGTGCGCACCGAAAAGCTGGCCGGCAAGAAAGTGACCGTGGTGCCCATCCTGCGCGCGGGCATCGGCATGCTGGACGGCGTGCTCAGCCTGATTCCCGGCGCGCGCGTCAGCGTGGTGGGTATTGCGCGCAACGAGGAAACGCTCGAGGCGCACACCTACCTGGAACGCCTGGTGGGGGAACTGGACCAGCGCCTGGCGCTGATCGTCGACCCGATGCTGGCGACGGGCGGTTCCATGAACGCCACCATCGACCTGCTCAAGCGCGCGGGCTGCAAGGAAATCCGCGCGCTGGTGCTGGTGGCCGCGCCCGTGGGGATCGAGCGCGTGCTGGCCGCGCATCCGGACGTGTCGATCTATACCGCGTCGGTGGACGACGGCCTGAACGAGCATGGCTACATCATGCCGGGCCTGGGCGATGCCGGCGACCGGATCTTCGGCACGAAACAAAAGGACTGAGCAGAAGGACTGATCGCAAGAAAAACAACGCCCCTGCGAAGGGGCGTTGTTTCATTTCAGGGCCGTATATCAACGGCCGATGGGGGCAGGCGCCTTGATCTGCTTCATGAGGTCGTCGTTCCACTTGCCCTCGACCTTGAAGTGGCCGGCCGCGCCCAGTTCGAAGGCCTCGATGAGGTTGTGGTTCAGGTAGGCATAGATGCCGGGCTGCTTGAAGGTATAGAGCGCCGCGCCCGCCGAGCCGCCGCGGATGAACCAGGTCTCCAGGTCACGCTCGGGTGGATTGGCGAACTTGCCGGTTTCCCAGACCCAGTCGCCGTGGCCGCCGATCAGGTGCGGACGGGTGTCGCGGTTGGCCTGCGAGTGGATGATCATGACGGTTTCGCCAACCTTGGCCTTCAGGGCGTTTTCACCGGTCAGCGCGCCGACCTTGCCGTTGAAGACGATGTGCGAGGGCACCAGCTTGCGCATCACCTCCATGGTGTCCTGGTAGCTGTCGCCCAGCGTGGCGTAGTCCTTGTACTTGCCGTTGGCGTCCTTCGGGATGTACAGGTCGAATTCGCCGATGGTGTAGACGCGGTCATAGCGCAGCGACTTGCCGGCGGGGTCCTTCAGGCCATCGCGCGGCAGGACCATGATTGTGCCGCTCATGCCCGACACCACGTGCCAGGGCACCATGCCGGTGGGCGCGCAGTGATAGACGAAGGTGCCGCTGCGGTCGGCCTTGAAGCGCAGGGTGGCCTGCTCGCCCGGGTTCACCTCGGTCAGCTTCGCGCCGCCCAGCGCGCCGGTGGCGGCGTGGAAGTCCACGTTGTGCGGCATCACGTTGGTGGCCGGGTTCACCAGCGTCAGCTCCACATAGTCGCCCTCGTGCACGACCAGGGTCGGGCCGGGCATGGAGCCGTTGAAGGTCATGGCCTGCAGGGTGGTGCCCTTGTCGTCGATGACGACCTTCTTTTCCTCGATGCTCATGGTGAACTGCACCACCTTCGGGCCGTCCTTGGCGACTTGCTCGTGGGGGTGGACGTTGGGAGGCGCGACCAGTTCCACCTTCACGCGCGGCAGCGCGTCGGCGGCGTCGGCCGCCAGGGCGGGACCGGTCATCAGGCAGGCCACCAGCGCGGCGGCAAGCAGGGTGGGGCGTAGCACGTTCATTTGCAGCTCCTGTGGGTATGTCGCGAGTCTCGACACCTGCATTGGATGCGCGCGGGACAATGCCTTCTTTGCTGCATCACAAACTTGGCGGCAAAAAGGCACGGCCACGGCGTTGCCGCGCCGCCGTTGGGATGCCAGCATGAAGGCGAGGAAAGCGTGCCCGTCCGCGCACGCGTCTGGAGCCGTCCGTGCCGAGTCCCGCCGTCTTGCCTTCCGCCGCATTGAGTCCCGTCTATCTCCGCTCGTTCGCGCTGTTCGAACGGCTTACCGATGTCCAGCTGCAGTCGATACAGCAGGAGGCGCGCACGCTGCGCCTGCCGGTCTCGGCCTGCGCCTTCCGCCAGGGCGAGCCGGCCGCGCATTTCTACCTGCTGCTGCAAGGCCGGCTGAAGGTCACGCAATGCACCTGCGGGGGCGCCCAGGTGGTGGTGCGCTACGTCAATCCGGGGGATCTGTTCGGCCTGGCGCGCGCCATGCGCCAGCCGCTGTATCCGGCCTGTGCGGTGGCGGTGGAGGACAGCGTGTGCCTGGCCTGGCCCGCCCAGACGTGGCCGCGCTTCGTGGCCCTGAGCCCGGATGTCGCCGGGGCGGTCCTGCAGGCGGTGGGACAGCGGCTGCAGGATGCGCACGTGCGCATCCAGGAGCTCTCCACCGAAGAGGTCGAGCAGCGCGTCGCGCGCGCCATTCTCAGGCTGGTCGACCAGGCGGGCGAGCAGACCGACGAAGGCATCGCCATTTCCTTTCCGATCACGCGCCAGGACATCGCCGAGACGACGGGCACGACCTTGCACACGGTCAGCCGGCTGCTGAGCGCCTGGCAGCAGCGCGGCCTGGTGGTGAACCGCCGCAAGCGCGTGGTGGTCCGCCAGCTGGACGACCTGATCCGGCTGTCCGAAGGCGCGGCGGAGCAGCCGCTGAACTACTGTCCGATGTCCATGACCAGCCGCAAGCCGACGTTGGCGGGCGCGGGGCCCACCGAGCAGCCGCCGTTTTTGGGTTCGCGGATGAAGTCCGGGATGTAGGCGATGTGGCGGCCCGCCGCCACGCGGATGCCGCAGTTGGGCGTTTCGCCGTCCGCCATGTCCAGGTGCCGGCGCACATGGCAGTCCTGGGTCCATTCCCAGACATTGCCTTGCATGTCCTGCAGGCCGTTAGGGTTGGTGCCATGCGCGCCGAAGGCCTGCGGCGTGCCGTCCTCGATGGCCGGACGCAGGCTGTCTTCCTCGTACATGCGCAGCCACTGCTGCGCCCGGTCATCGGCCGAGCGGGCGTCCGCATCGCTGGCGCCGGGGGCCAGCAGGCCCGAGGCATAGGCCCATTCCGCATAGGTGGGCAGGCGCAGCGCCAGTCCGGTACTGGCCGACAGCCACGCGGCATAGTCCTGCGCATCGTTCCAGTTGATGCCGACCGCAGGCAGGCCGGACGCCGCCGCCGAGGCGCCCGGCGCGGCCTTGCAGCCGCCCGCCTGCACGCAGCGCAGGTATTCAGCCTGGCTGACCTGCCGCTTCATGATCCGCAAGCCTTGCGGGAAGCGCGCCGTGCGCGCCGGCGGCGGCACCGGATAGCCCGCGCGCAGGGTCTCGCCGGGCGGCAGATAGCGGATGTCGCCCGGCGCGAGCGTGACGAACTCGGGGGGATCGGCAGGCGGCGCACAGGCCGGCAGTCCGAAGAGCAGGGCGGCTGCCAGCGTGGCGGGTAGCAGGCGTGTCATGAAGGGGTCCGGCGGTGATCGACGGCTTCATTGAAGCCGTGATCCCGTGGGCCTTCTTTGTGCCGGAGCAAGCTCCGGCGAAGGGTGGGTTCAGTCCTGCGCGGGCAGGACCTCGCCGAACCAGGCCAGCTTGGGGCCGAGGCCGGCGACTTCACCCACGATGCACAGCGCCGGCGGGTGGATGCCCGCGGCCTGCGCGCGCGCGGCGATCTGGCCCAGCGGCGCGTACAGGGCGCGCTGGTTGGCACGCCCGCCGTTCTCGATCAGCGCACAGGGCGTGGCCGGATCGCGGCCATGGGCCATGAGCTTGCCGGCCAGGCGCCCCAGCTGGATGACACCCATGTAGAAGGCCAGCGTCTGGCCCGGTCGCGCCAGCGCGGGCCAGTCCAGGGTGTCCTTCTCTTCCTTGCTGTGCGCGGTGATGAACTGCACCGATTGCGCATGGTCGCGGTGCGTGAGCGGCACGCCGCCATAGGCCGCACAGGCCAGCGCGGCGGTGACGCCGGGAACGACTTCGTAGGGGATGCCGTGGGCGCGCAGGGATTCCAGCTCTTCGCCGCCGCGCCCGAAGATGAAGGCGTCGCCGCCCTTGAGCCGCACCACGCGCTGGCCCGCCTGGGCCCGCTCGCGCATCAGCACATGGATGCGCGCCTGGGTGGCGGCGTGGTCCTCGCCGGGCTGCTTGCCCACGAAGATCCGTTCGGCGTCGCGGCGCGCCAGGGCCAGCACGTCGTCGGCGACCAGCCGGTCGTGCAGGATGACGTCGGCTTCGTTCAGGGCGCGCAGTGCCTTCAAGGTCAGCAGGCCGGCATCGCCGGGCCCGGCGCCCACCAGCGTGACGCGCCCGGCGGGCGGCGCCTCGGCAGTGTCCAGGGCCTCCAGCAGCGCGGCTTCGGCCTCGGCGGGGCGGCCCTGGCGCAGCAGGCGCAGGACCGGGCCGTCCAGCAGCCAATCGTAAAAGCCCCGGCGGTTGGCCATGCCTGCCCGCCGTTCGCGGATGCGGGCGCGATGGCGGGCGGACAGCGCGGCCAGCGGCCCGAGGGCGTGGTCGAACATCGATTCGATGCGTTCACGCAGGCGGCGCGCCAGGACGGGCGCCGCGCCAGACGAGGAAATGGCGATCACGAGCGGCGAGCGGTCGACGATGGCGGGCACCTGGAAGCTGGAGAGCTCGGGGTCGTCGACCACGTTGACGAAACGCAGTTGGGCCTGGCCCGCCTGGGCCACCGCGGCGTTGACCGCGCGGTCGTCGGTGGCGGCGATGACCAGCCACTGGCCGTCCAGCCAGGCCGGCGTGAACGTGCCGGCCAGGTGGCGGATGGCGCCAGCGTCGGTCCAGGCCTGCAGGGTCTCGGTGAGCGCGGGGGCGCCGACCGTGACGGCGGCGCCGGCTTCGCGCAGCGCCTGGACCTTGCGCTGGGCGACGTCGCCGCCTCCCACCACCAGCACGGGACGGTGGGCGAGATCGGCGAAAAGGGGAAACAGTTTCATGGGCAGGGCGGGCGGCGGGGCGGGGGCGCGTCAGGCGCGCGGATGGGGCTGGCTATCGTAGAGGAGCGGGCTTCCTGCCGGCAACCGCGGATGGTGTTGGTGCTTATGCATATTGGTTATGAAGCGCCCGGGCGCCAGGCCCGTCAGTTTTGGACACGCCTGCTCGCACTCCGCGCGGAATCCTGTCCCGTCGCGGGTTACGATCCCTCGCAGGCCGCCGGGCACGCTCAAGCGTGTCCCTTGCTGGCGGTGTTTTTTCGGAGTTGCCCATGTCCATGCATGCCCTGATCCTGCGCGGCAGCCTTGCCGCCCTTGCCCTTCTTGCCGCGCCTGCCGTGCACGCGGGGGTCTGCGACGCCCGCTTCATGCACGACGGCGGGCGCCTGGTCCTGGCCGGCAGCGGCATCGTCAAGGTGTCGGCGGATCTCACGTTCTCGTCGGTGTCCAAGCGGGGCAAGGAAGATTGCAGTGCCCAGGTGTCCGGCACCGCCACCTATGCGCTGGCCGGCTTGCCCGGGGGCAAGTCGACCCTGGACCACGGCATGGCGGTGAAGGGCGGCCGCGCCACCTTCGAGCGGCGCGGCGACGCGGGCGCCTCGCCCCGGGGCGGCTTCGATCCGCGCCTGCTGGGGGTGTTCGGCTACGGCGTGCCCATCACGAAGGAAGGGCAGACGCTGCCCGCCGAGACCATCCGGCTGGAAGTCGGCGACCGAGGCCCGGAGGGCAAGGTGGGCGTGACGCCCACGGTGGTCCGCCTGGGCGAGAAGACGGTGGGCCGCAAGCAGCGCATCGAGACGGCTGCCGCCGGCAGCCAGGAATGCTGGCCGGTCAGCTATGCCCGCGACACCGACGCCACGCAGGCCAGCATCCAGGGCCTGGTCCTGCCGATCCCGGCCATGCGTTCGACCGTGACGGACTGGTTCTGCCCGGCACTGAACATGGTGCTGCGCCAGGACATCGTCCAATCGGGGCAGAAAGCGGTGATCGAGGTGACCGAGGTTCGCTAGGTCATCCGAGGGCGCGGGTAACGGCCATTCCTATCATTACAACGCTGCTATCATAGATTCCAAACTGAACATAACCTGAGGAGTGCATAGCATGACCATTCACTCGCAAGATGCGAAGGACAAGCTGATCGACAGCGTCAAACACAGCCTGACCGATGCCGAGGACCTGCTGCGCGAGGCGGCTGCCTCGACCGGCGATCGCGCCGCCGAATTGCGCGAGCGCGCCCTGCATTCGCTCAAGCGCACGCGTGAAGCGCTCTATGACGCTCAGGACGCACTGGTCGAGCGTGGCCGCAAGGCTGCCCGCGTCACCGACGACTACGTCCACGACAAGCCCTGGCAGGCGATCGCGGCGGTGGGCCTGACCGGCCTGCTGCTCGGCCTGCTGCTCGGCCGCCGCTGACGGGAAGCGCCGGGAACGGCATTGCCCGTTCCCGGCGCGCCTGTCGACGCCTCCCCATGGGACTGCGAGCCACTGCCGGCGCGATCTCCTCGGGCATGTTGTCTCTCTTGCGTACGCGCATGGAGATCTTCAGCCTGGAGCTCGCCGAAGAAAAATCCCGTCTGATCAAGGTCCTCGGACTGGCCTTTGGCGCCTTGCTGTTCACGGCGCTGGCCGTCCTGGTCTTCTCGATCCTGGTGGCCGTGATGTTCTGGCCCACCGACAACCGTTACCTGGCACTGGGCGTGCTGGCCGCCCTCTACGGCCTGATCGGCCTGGGCCTGTTCCTGGCCTTGCGCCGGCAACTGCTCGACGGCCCGGCGCCCTTCGCCGCCACCGTCGAGGAACTCGGCCGCGATGCCGAGGCCTTTGCCGGGCGCCGTGGCAGCGCCGCGGACGACGCCGGCGAGCCCCGCCGCGATCCTGGCCGCGTACGTGAGCCGCGGGGCTGACCCGGCTGTCCGCGCCTCCCCAACGACTCAAGCTTTCCGCCTCCCATGAACCCACGACACGCCGCCCACCTGGATCGCACTGTCCGCATCGAATTGCTGCGCGCGCGCGCAGCCCTGGAGCGCGAGGCGCTGGCCGCCAATGTCGCCGAAGTGGGGCGTTCGCTGGGGCCGCTGGCCTTGCTGAGCGGCGCCACGCGCTCGCGTGGCGGTTCGCTGCTCATGCAGGGGATCGGCATGTTGCGCCAATATCCCTTCCTCCTCTCTTCGCTGACCGCGCTGTTCGCGCGCGGCGCGGCGGCCAGCGGCGGCGTGGCGCGTGGCGCCGGGCGCGCCGTGAAATGGGGCGGTTTGGGCGTCATCGCCTGGCAGGCCTGGCGTCTGTGGCTCGGTGCGCAACGCCGGGCAGCCAGCTCTCGCGATTCCACTCCCTTCCGTTAAGGCGTGCCCTCGGCAGACGTCGAGGTTTCTTCCAGGACCCTCGACTTCGGCGCGCGGGGCGGAATGCTGCGCGCGCGCTTCCAGGCCTTGTCCGATGCCGAGCCGGGCCTGCGCATCCGCACCATGGCCAAGCGGCTGGGCGTGGCCGAGCTGGAGTTGCTGTGTTCGGGTTGCGGCGACCTGTCGGCACGGCCGCTGGCGGTCAGCCCCCAGGCGTTGTTGCGCGCCTTGCCCGCCATCAACGAGGTCATGGCCGTCACCCGCAATCCCTGGTGCGTGCACGAATGCACCGGCCGCTACGAAGGCGTGAGGGCCGAGCGGCAGGTGGGCCTGGTCACCGGCGACACCATCGACCTGCGCATCTATTTCAATCATTGGCACAGCATCTGGGCCGTCAGCCAGCCTGACCGGCGCAGCATCCAGGTCTTCGACCGCTCCGGCACCGCCGTCCACAAGGTCTATGCCACGCCGCAGACCCACATGCCGGATTTCGAGGCGCTGATCGAACGCCATCTGGGGCCGGACCGCGACGAGGACCTCGTCCTGCAGCCCTATCCGCCCACGGCGCCGCTCGAGCCGCCGGCCGATCCGGCAGGCTTGCGCGCGGGCTGGCCATGACCGAGACGCACCAGTTTTTTCCCCTGCTGCAGCGTTTCCGGGTGGGGCGCCTGCCCGCCCTGCAGGCGGTGGGGCCGGACCTGGCCCAGCGCATTCCCACCCGCTACCTGGAAGACGCCTTGCGCCGCATCTCGCTGCGCGGCCTGGGCGTGGTCTGCTATGTGAGCAACCGTGGCGTGGTTCAGATCTATACCGGCGCGCTCGACAACCTGAGCCGCAGTGGTGAATGGATCAACGTGCTCGACGCGCGTTTCAACCTGCACCTGGATATCGACCACGTCGATTCCGTCTGGGTGGTGAACAAGCCCACCGAGGACGGCTGGGTCACGGCGCTGGAGGCGTATGCCGAAGGGGGCGAGCTCATCGTGCAGTTCCTGGCCGCGCGCAAGCCGGGCAAGCCGGAGCTGCGCGCCTGGCGCGATCTGCTGGTGGGCCTGTGCGATGGGCCGCTGGCTGTCTGAACCGCCGCCGGCAGCCCGGGCCTAGAGGCCCAGTTCTCCCCACATGGCATCCACGCGCTGCTTGACCGCGTCATCCATCTTGATCGCGCGGCCCCATTCGCGCTGGGTCTCGCCGGGCCACTTGTTGGTGGCGTCCATGCCCAGCTTGCCGCCCAGGCCCGAGACGGGCGAGGCGAAGTCCAGGTAGTCGATGGGCGTGTTCTCGACCGTGACGATGTCGCGGACCGGATCCATGCGGGTGGTCATGGCCCACACGACTTCCTTCCAGTCGCGCACGTCGATGTCCTCGTCCACCACCACGATGAACTTGGTGTACATGAACTGGCGCAGCACGCTCCACAGGCCGAACATCACGCGCTTCGCGTGGCCGGCGTATTGCTTGCGGATGGACACCACGGCCAGGCGGTAGCTGCAGCCCTCGGGCGGCAGGTAGAAGTCGACGATCTCCGGCAACTGGCGGCGCAGCAGCGGCACGAACACTTCGTTCAGCGCCACGCCCAGCACGGCCGGCTCGTCGGGCGGCTTGCCCGTATAGGTGGTGTGATAGATGGGGTCGCGGCGCAGGGTGATGCGCTCGACCGTGAAGACCGGGAACCAGTCCTGCTCGTTGTAGTAGCCGGTGTGGTCGCCGTAGGGGCCTTCCAGCGCCATTTCGTAGTCGGACTTGGGCGGGGGCGGCGCGCCGTCGGGCACTTGCGGCGCGCGGGCGCGCGGATCGCTGGCCGGCAGCAGGTGGCCTTCCAGCACGATCTCGGCGCGCGCCGGCACCGACAGCGTGCTGCCCAGCGCCTGGGCGACTTCGGTGCGCGACCCCCGCAGCAGGCCCGCGAACTGGTATTCGGACAGGCTGTCGGGCACGGGGGTCACGGCGCCCAGGATGGTGGCGGGGTCTGCGCCCAGCGCCACCGCGACCGGGAAGGGCTGGCCGGGGTTGGCCAGTTGATGGTCGCGGAAGTCCAGCGCGCCGCCCCGGTGGGACAGCCAGCGCATGATGAGCTTGTTGCGCCCGATGAGCTGCTGGCGGTAGATGCCCAGGTTCTGGCGGCGGGCATTGGGACCGCGCGTGATCACCAGGCCCCACGTCAGCAGCGGCGCGACGTCGCCGGGCCAGCAGGTCTGCAGCGGCAGCCGGTTCAGGTCGACGTCGTCACCCTCGATGACCACTTCCTGGCAGGCCGGGCCCTTGATCGTCTTGGGGCTCATGTCCCACATGGCCGATTTCAGCATCGACACCTTGGAGATCGCGTCGCGCAGGCCGCGGGGCGGCTCGGGCTCGCGCAGCGAGGCCAGCAGTTCGCCCGTCTCGCGCAAGGCGCCTACGTCTTCGGCGCCCATGCCCCAGGCCACGCGCTGCGGCGTGCCGAACAGGTTGGCCAGCACCGGCATGCCGGCGGGGGCGTCTCCATGACGGGCGTTCTCGAACAGCAGGGCGGGACCGCCGGCGCGCAGCACGCGATCACCGATTTCGGTCATTTCCAGCTGGGTCGACACGGGCGCCTGGATGCGCCGCAATGCGCCGCGTTTCTCGATCTGGGCGATGAAGTCTCTCAGGTCGCGGTATTTCAACGGGTGCTTCCTACAAGAATTTGGTTACAAACGGTATTGCGATCAAAGGTTAACATCAGGCCCTTCTCTCACTCTGCTCACGCAGGAGGTACTCAATGCCCGATGCGTCGGACATGACTCCCGCCTGGCGCCGGCTGGCGACCAGCGCCCATCACCACCTGTCCGAACTGGTGCGTACCTGCGCCGTCTATCTTGGCATCGCCATGCTGGTTGCCGCCGGCATTATCGTGGCTTTGCCCAGTTTGCGCGGCCAGGCCGTCCAAGTCCACAGTGCCCTGTTGACCGCCATGGCGCCCGACGCCGTGCTGGCCCAGGCTGATGCCAACAACGACCTGACCGGCGATCCCTCCGCCCGGGCCAGCGGCGCCGCCATGCCTGGCGTGCGCAACTTCCTGAGCGCGATCGGCACTGCGCCGCCCGCCAAGGCCCTGAGCGCGACGGGCGCCTCGCGCGAACAGGTCGAGGCGCTGCGCGGGTACATTTCGCGCAAATACCGCGTGGCCTACGAGGCCACCGGCGTCCTGGTCAACACCGCCTATCTGGTCGGCCATGACCTGGAACTGGATCCCATCCTGCTGCTGGCGGTCATCGCCATCGAGTCCCGCTACAACCCCTTCGCGGAAAGCCACGTGGGGGCGCAGGGCCTGATGCAGGTGATGACCAGCGTCCACCAGGAAAAGTTCGAGCAGTTCGGCGGCGGCGATGGCGTCGCCCTGAATCCGGTCGCCAACATCCGCGTGGGCGGCCAGATCCTGCGTGACTGCATCAAGCGCCGCGGCTCCATGCAGGGCGGCCTGGCCTGTTATGTCGGCGCCACCGGTCCCAGCGACGGCGGCTACGGCGCCAAGGTCCAGGCCGAGCGCCGCCGCCTGGCGCTCGCGGCCGGCGTTCCGCTGCGCCGCGAGTAGGTGTTCCCCCGGACGCAGGCGCCAGCGCGCAGTCTTGCGGCGCTTGCTTTCCCAATTGGCGCCAGTCGCCTTAAAATGGTGGACCACCCAGGAGCTTTTGCTATGAGCGTAGCCCTCTCCCCTATCGTCTCGGAGTTCGAGACTGAAGAGCAAGCGGCCAGCCATGACCTTTGGTTTCGTGCGAAGGTGCAAGCCAGCCGAGACGACCCACGCCCCAGCATTCCCCATGATGAGGCGATGGCACGTATCCGTGAAAAATTGGCCGCCAAGCTGGCCGACCAGGAAGCAGCGCCCGCCATGCGGCGCAGTCGTGATCGTTAAGTCGTCGGTTTGAGAACCGGGCAGCCGCCCAGCCACGATGCTTCTTATATTTTGGAATGCTGCCGCAGTCGATGATCTGGACGACATCATCGACTACATCGCGGAATACGACGTGCATGCGGCCATCGACATGCACGAGCGGATTGAAAGCGCGGTGCATCCTGCCTCGGAACACCCGTACCTGTACCGTCCTGGCCGTGTGCCGGGTACACGGGAAATCGTGGCCCATCCCAATTACGTCGTGGTCTACGAAGTCCGGGCCGATCGCATCGAGGTCATGGCCGTCCTGCACGCTCGTCAGGAATACCCCTGAAACCCCGCCATCCGGGCCGGATGGCGTTGGGGCTGAGACTGAGTTTTGGACCTGCGTCTCGGCGCTTCAGCCGAGCTAGCACGCTCCATGCCGGTATTACACCGTTCATGGACCGTCAGCCCTTGAGCAATTTCTCCATTCTTGCCACGGCTTCCTGCAGGCGTTCCAGGGAGGCGGCGTAAGAGAAACGCATGGTGTGGTCGGCGTGGGCCGGGCCGAAGTCGTGGCCGGGGACGGCGGCGACGTTGGCTTCGTGCAGCAGGCGGTGCGACAGCTGGGTGCTGTTCATGCCCAGGTCGGAAATGTCCGAATAGATATAGAAGGCGCCGTCCGGGCGGACCGGCACGCGCAGGCCCAGGCGCTCGAATTCGGGCAGCAGGTAGTCGCGGCGGGCGCGGAAGGCGTCGCGGCGCTCGGCATAGATGGCCAGGGTGTCGGGCTGGAAGCACGCCAGGGCGGCATGCTGCGCCAGGGTGGGGGCGCAGATCGCCAGGCTGGAGGCGATGCGCTCGATGGCGGACACCATGTGCGGCGGCACGATCAGCCAGCCCAGGCGCCAGCCCGTCATGTGGAAATACTTCGAGAAGCTGTTGACGACGACGATGCCGTCGTCCAGGGTCAGGGCCGAGCGCGGGGCGTGTTCGTAGGACAGGCCCAGGTAGATTTCGTCGACCAGCGCCAGGCCCTGGCGGTCGCGGACTTCCGCCAGCAGCGCGGCCATTTCCGACGGCGCCACCGAGGTGCCGGTGGGGTTGCTGGGAGACGCCACCAGCACGCCACGCGTGGCCGGCCCCCAGTGGCTGCGTACGTCTTCGGCGGAAAGCTGGTAGCGGGCGGCGGCGGTGCTGGGCACGAGCTTGGCCACGCCGCCGGCGCTGGCGATGAAGTTGCGATTGGCCGGATAGCAGGGATCCGGCATGAGGATTTCGTCGCCCGGATCGACCAGGGCCATCGCGGCCAGCAGCAGGGCGCCCGAGGCGCCGGACGTCACGATGACGCGCGAGGGGTCCACCGGCGCGCCGAAGTGATCGCCGTAGAATTGGGCAATGGCTTCCCGCAGGGCGGTCAGGCCCGTGGGCGGGCTGTAGCCGCTCAGGCCGGCGCGCCCGGCGCGCTCGGCGGCTTCCAGCACCTGCGGCGGCGCGGTAAAGTCCGGCTCGCCGATACCCAGGCTGATGATGTCTCGGCCAGCGGCTTGCAGGCCGACTGCTTCCTTGAACAATTCGACGACCCGGAAGGGCAGGACGGTTTGGTTGCGTGACGCGAGGCGGGACATGGCGGGCAAAAAGCTCGATGGTAACGCCCAGCCGCGCTGCCCGGTGGCGGCGCCGGCTGCCCGGGCCGGGAAGGCCACGTGCGGACGTCAAATTACTTGAAGGTTAAATTGTAATCGTGAGCACCGGATCATGAGCACCTCGCGTCGCGCGTTTCTTTTTGGCCGCAAATTGCCTGACTCTGGCTGGCAACGCTTTTGCCAGCGGCTGGCGCGCACCTGCCAGGGCTTGTTGCGGGTGGCGGAAGACGGGGACGTGGCTGATCTGGCGCCTCTGCGCGCGCAGGATGTGCGCCACGCGCTGGCGCTGTGCGCCGAGCACGGCGTGCAACTGGCGCTGGCGGACGCGTCCGCGTCCCGGCCCATCCTGCCGACCTTGCGCGTCGACCCCTCGAACCTGAACGACCTGGCGCCCTTGCAGGGCGCGCCGGGGTTCTGGCGCGCCGGTCCCGGCTGCACCCTGGAGACGCTGGCAGCGGCAGGATGCACGCAGTTCCAGGTCGAGGCGGGCGCGGACATACCGGTCCAGACGCTGGCGGCCTGGCTGTCCGGCCCGGCGCCGGCGGTCTTGTGCCCCACCGGCCATGGCCTTGCCAGCGGCGTGGCGGCCTTGGACGTGTTGCTGGCCGACGGCAGCGCCATCACGCTGGGACCGTTTGGCGCCCAGGATCGCCAACCCCTGCGCGGGGCGACGCTGCAGGTACTGGTGCCGGCGCTTTTCGAGCTGTCCTCGAGCGAGGATGCGGCCCGCTGCCTGGCAGCACCGCGCTGGCCGTGGGCGGGCAGGCTGGATGCCTTGCAGCCGCTGCACGGAGGCGTCAACCTGGCGCATCTGCTGCTGGGGCAGGGCGGCGCGCTGGCCTGGGTGGAGTCCGTGCTGGTGACCGCGATGCCAGCCGCGCCGCAAGCGCCAGCCCGCCCTGTGACAGCGGCTGGGGACATGGCCGCCATTGATGGCGCGGGCGCCCGGCTGGCCGACGCGGTGAAGCAAAGATTCGATCCCCTGGGACGCTTTCCCGCGCTACCATTGCGCCTTTCCGACCCCTACTGATCTGGCATTTCCATGGACGAGAATCTTCGCAAGGCAGCGCTCGAATACCACGAGCTGGGCCGCCCCGGCAAAATCGCGGTCACGCCCACCAAGCAGCTGACCAATCAGCGCGACCTGGCGCTGGCGTACTCGCCAGGCGTGGCGGCGGCCTGTGAAGAGATCGTGGCCGATCCGGCGAACGCGTTTCGCTACACGGGGCGGGGCAACCTGGTGGGGGTGATTTCCAACGGCACGGCGGTGCTGGGGCTGGGCAACATCGGTCCGCTGGCCTCCAAGCCGGTGATGGAAGGCAAGGCGGTGCTGTTCAAGAAGTTCGCCGGTCTGGACGTGTTCGACATCGAGATCAACGAGACCGATCCGGACAAGCTGGTGGAGATCATCGCGGGGCTGGAGCCGACGTTTGGCGGCATCAACCTGGAGGACATCAAGGCGCCGGAGTGCTTCACGGTCGAGCGCAAGCTGCGCGAGCGCATGAAGATCCCGGTGTTCCACGACGACCAGCACGGCACGGCGATCACGGTGTCGGCGGCCTTCATCAACGGGCTGAAGGTGGTGGGCAAGGACATCGGCCAGGTGAAGGTGGTGGTGTCGGGCGCGGGCGCGGCCGCTCTGGCGTGCCTGGAGCTGATGGTGGACCTGGGTCTGCCGCCATCGAACGTGTGGGTGACCGACATCGAGGGCGTGGTGTTCGAGGGCCGCACGGTGCTGATGGACCCGGACAAGGCGAAGTTCGCGCAGAAGACGGACCTGCGCACGCTGGGCGAGGTGATCGAGGGGGCGGACGTCTTCCTGGGGCTGTCCGCCGGTGGGGTGCTGAAACCGGAGATGGTGGCGCGCATGGCGGCCAGGCCCTTCATCCTGGCGCTGGCCAACCCGACGCCGGAGATCCTGCCGGAAGCGGCGCACGCGGTGCGTGACGACGTGGTGATGGCGACGGGCCGCTCGGACTATCCGAACCAGGTCAACAACGTGCTGTGCTTCCCGTACATCTTCCGGGGGGCGCTGGACGTGGGGGCGACCACCATCACGCGCGAGATGGAGAAGGCGGCGGTGTATGCGATCGCCGGCCTGGCGCAGGAAGAGCAGAACGAGGTGGTGGCGGCGGCCTATGGCACGTACGACATCTCCTTCGGCCCGGAATACCTGATTCCCAAGCCCTTCGACCCGCGGCTGATCGTGCGCATCGCGCCGGCGGTGGCCAAGGCGGCGATGGACGGGGGCGTGGCGACGCGTCCGCTGGCGGACCTGGACGCGTACACGGCGCAGCTGCAGCAGTTCGTGTATCACTCGGGCGCGTTCATGAAGCCCTTGTTCGCGGCGGCCAAGCAGCTGGTGCGCGAGGGCGGTCGTGCGCGCATCGTGTTCACGGAGGCGGAAGACGAGCGGGTGTTGCGCGCGGTGCAGGTGATCGTGGACGAGAAGCTGGCGCGCCCGATCCTGGTGGGGCGTCCGGCGGTGCTGCTGTCGCGCATCGAGAAGTTCGGGCTGCGGCTGAAGCTGGGGCAGGACGTGGAGGTGACGAACCCGGAGTACGACGAGCGCTTCCACCAGTACTGGACGACGTACTGGGAGATGATGTGCCGCCAGGGCATCACCAAGGAGATGGCGCGCGTGGAGATGCGCCGCCGGCTGACCCTGATCGGCGCCATGATGGTCCACGTGGGCGACGCCGACGGGATGATCTGCGGCATGGCCAGCGGCTATCACGACCACCTGCGCTTCATCGACCAGGTCATCGGCCAGCAGGCAGGCACCAAGACCTACGGCGCCATGAACATCCTGCTGCTCTCGGAGAAGACGGTCGCGCTGGTGGACACGCATGTGAATGAGGACCCCACCGCCGAACAACTGGCCGACATCACGCTGATGGCCGCGGAAAAGATGCGCCAGCTGAATCTGGAGCCCAAGGTGGCGCTGCTGTCGCGCTCGAACTTCGGCTCGGGCAGTTCGGCGTCGGGCGAGAAGATGCGCCAGGCCCTGGCCCTGGTGCGCGAGCGCGCGCCCGAGCTGGAGGTGGACGGCGAAATGCACGGCGACTGCGCGCTGGACGAGGCCCTGCGCCTGCGCATCCTGCCTTCGTCGACGCTGCGCGGCTCGGCCAACCTGCTGGTGTGCCCGAACGTGGACGCGGGCAACATCGCCTACAACCTGTTGAAGACCGCCGCCGGTGAAAACGTCGCCGTGGGTCCCTTCCTGCTGGGCGTGAACGCGCCCGTGCAGATCCTGACCTCGAGCTCCACCGTGCGCCGCATCGTCAACATGACCGCGCTGGCGGTGGTGGATGCGAACAAGCCACGCTGACCGTGGCGATGGCCCACGCGGCGCGGCGCGCCCCGTGGGCCGTACCGCGCTCGTCCTGACGGGCGGCGGTGCGCGCGCCGCCTATCAGGTGGGCGTGCTGCAGGCCATCCTGGACCTGCTGGACCCGGGGCATCACCCCGACTTCGTCAACCCCTTCGACATCATCTGCGGCACGTCGGCGGGCGCGATCAACGCGGCCGCGCTGGCCTGCCGCGCCGAGCAGCCGCACCGCGCGCTGCGGCGCACGCGCAGGCTGTGGGAAAACCTGCACACCGGCGACATCTATCGCGCCGACGCGGCCGGCCTGGCGCGCTCCGGCGCGCGCTGGCTGGGCCTGCTGACATTGGGCTGGATGCTGCCCGGCCTGCGCCGCGACAAGCCCCGCTCCTTGCTGGACAACACACCGCTGGCGGGTCTGCTGGGGCGCGCGCTGGACTTCCATCGGCTGGAGGCCAACCTCGCTTGCGGCGCGCTCTCGGCGCTGGCCATCACGGCTTCGGGCTACGCCAGCGGCGAACACCTGACCTTCTATCAGGCGCGCGGCGGCATCGAGCCCTGGCGGCGCTCGCTGCGTCGCGCCATTCCGGCCACGCTGGGCGTGGATCACCTGATGGCATCCAGCGCGATTCCCTTCGTGTTCCCGGCCCGCGCGCTGCGGGTGGGGCAACAGATGGAATGGTGCGGCGATGGCTCGATGCGCCAGCTGGCGCCCATCAGCCCGGCCATTCACCTGGGCGCCGACCGCGTGCTGGTGATCGGCACGGGCTATCGTGACGAAACGCATCCCGAGCAGCGCGATAGCGCGCCCGCGTATCCCTCGCTGGCACAGATCGGCGGGCACGCGATGTCGAACATTTTTCTCGATAGCGTGGCGACCGACGTGGAGCGCGTCGAGCGTGTGAATACCCTGCTGGAAGAGGTGCCCGATGCCCGGGGTGGCACGGGACTGCGCCCCGTGCGCGCACTGGCCCTGGCCCCCACGCAGTCGCTGGATACCTTGGCATTGGCCAATCTGCAGGCCTTGCCTGTTGCGGCCAGGACACTGTTCCGCGTGCTCGGCGTGAACGATCGCCCAGGGCGCGAGGGCGGCGGCGCGCTGTTGTCCTATCTGTTGTTCGAATCTGCTTACACGCGCCAATTGATCGAATTGGGTTATGCCGATACGATGCGGCGTACCGATGCGGTCAACGATTTTTTCAAGGAGTCGCACGCATGACGCGATCC
The DNA here is from genome assembly GCF_900089455.2 of Orrella dioscoreae. Taxonomy (NCBI): domain Bacteria; kingdom Pseudomonadati; phylum Pseudomonadota; class Betaproteobacteria; order Burkholderiales; family Alcaligenaceae; genus Orrella; species Orrella dioscoreae. Next base: position 3,607,497 of record NZ_LT907988.1, on the reverse strand, counting down.
GGCCTGTCCCCCTTGCAGAAGCAGTTGCAGCGAGGCGGCGTACTGGACTCCTCCGCGCACGCGCCCGACGCGCTTGCCGATGCGGCGCGTGAGCAGGGCCTGGCATTTTTCTCCGCGGATTGCGATCGTGCACGCAGCCGCTCGGCCGCCATGCGTGCCATCGCCAAGGCCGTGGATTTTCCGGAGTTCTTCGGCGGCAGTTTCGATGCGCTGTACGACTGCCTGTGCGACACGGTGCTCGATCAGAAGGGCGGCGTGGTGCTGTGGCTCGAGAAACTGCACTCGGGCGATCCCGCGTTGAAGGACGACGCCAAACGGATCGAGACGGTGTGCGGGGATGTCGCCGACTTTGCGAAGGAAAACGGCAGGGTGTTCGCGTTTGCGATTTCCCATGCGGGGCGGCATCCGGATCCTGTGCCGGGAGAGGCGCAGAGTTGGAGCGCGACGGGCGGGGATTGAATCGCTGCGGGTGTGATTGAGTGCTTGGGACGCGAGAGATCGCGTCTTTTTGTTTCTGGGGGTTGTTTTGGGCTGCTTTGCTGCGCGCCGCCCGCCCGAAGAGCTAGCCTTGCCAGCCCAGCAGCGCCGTGGCGGCGGCCACCAGTGCGATGCCGGCGGTTTCCGTGCGCAGCACGCGGGGGCCGAAGCGGATGGCCTGGGTGCCGGCGCGGGCGGCGGCCTGCAGTTCCTCGTCGTCCCAGCCGCCTTCGGGGCCGACCAGGAAGGCGAAGCCCTGGCGGGCGGCGTCGGGCGGGGGCAGGGCCTGGGCCAGGTCCTGCTGGGCGTCCGGGTGGCACAGGAAGGCCGTGGTGCCTGCTTGGGCGGCCAGCCATTGGGGCAGGGTGACGGGGGCGTCCACCCGGGCCACGCGGTTGCGGCCGCATTGTTCGCTGGCGGAGCGGGCCAGGGCCTGCCAGCGGGCCAGGCGTTTTTCCAGGCGGGGGCCGTCCAGTTGCAGCACGCTGCGGCGGGCGGCGATGGGGGCGATGCGGGTGACGCCCATTTCCACGGCCTTCTCGATGACCCACTCCATCTTGTCGCCGGCGGGCAGGCCCTGCGCCAGCGTGATGGGGCCGGGCAGTTCGGCTTCGCGCGGATCGTGCCGGCCCAGCCTGGCCAGGCCGCGCTTGCCGTCGGCATGCACGGTGGCGGGGGTTTCGCCGCCTTCGCCGTCGAACAGCACGATGCCGGCGCCATCGCGCAGACGCAGCACCCGCAGCGCGTGGTGCGCGACCTCGTCGGGCAGCACGATCTCGGTGCCGGCCTGCAGGGGGCCGGGGCAGTAAAAGCGCGGGGTCGTCATGGGCGGGATGGCGTTGCGGAAGGCCGCTTGCCGGGCGGAGCCGGGGGTGGCACGGCCCGGGTGCTAAAATCTTGGGTTTCGCTACTCTAACATTCAGGCGCGGCGGCAACGGGTCGCGGCGTCCTGCCAGCCGAGCTTCCATGACCCAGCCCTCCGCCCCGGCAACTTCGCCGGCGAATGCACAAGCAGCCCAAGCAGCCCAAGCCCACCCGCAACTGGCCAACGCCATCCGCGCCCTCGCGATGGACGCCGTGCAGCAGGCCAATTCCGGCCACCCGGGCGCGCCCATGGGCATGGCCGAGATCGCCCAGGCGCTCTGGACCCGTCACCTGGCCCACAATCCCGCCAATCCTGCCTGGCCCAATCGCGACCGCTTCGTGCTGTCCAACGGCCACGGCTCGATGCTGATCTACGCACTGCTGCATCTCACCGGCTACGACCTGCCGATGGACGAGCTGCGCAATTTCCGCCAACTGCATTCGCGTACCCCCGGCCACCCCGAAGTGGGCATCACCGCCGGCGTGGAAACCACCACCGGCCCGCTGGGCCAGGGCCTGGGCAACGCCGTCGGCATGGCGCTGGCCGAAGCGCTGCTGGCTGCCGAATTCAATCGTCCCGGCCACGACATCGTCGACCACAACACCTATGTGTTCCTGGGTGACGGCTGCCTGATGGAAGGCATCTCGCACGAGGTCTGCTCGCTGGCCGGCACGCTCAAGCTCTCGAAGCTGGTCGCGCTGTATGACGACAACGGCATCTCCATCGACGGCAAGGTCGAGCACTGGTTCGCCGACGACACCGCCCGCCGCTTCGAAGGCTACGGCTGGAACGTCATCCGCGGCGTCGATGGCCATGACGTCGACGCGGTCGACGCCGCGCTGGTCCAGGCCCGCGCCAATGCCGCCGCCCACGGCGGCCCCACGCTGATCCTGTGCCGCACCGTCATCGGCAAGGGCGCCCCCAACGTGGCCGGCACCGACAAGGTCCACGGCGCGCCGCTGGGCAACGACGAAATCGCCGCCACGCGCGCCGCGCTGGGCTGGACCGCCGCGCCCTTCGAGATCCCCGAGGACGTGCGCAGCGGCTGGGATAGCAAGGAGGCCGGCGTGCGCGCCGAGTCCGCCTGGCAGGCCCGCTTCAACACCTACGCCGAAGCCCACCCCGAGCTGGCCGCCGAGTTCACGCGCCGCATGAAGGGCGAACTGCCTGCCGACTTCGCGAAGACCCTGCAGGACCTCATCGCCGCCACCGATGCGAAAACCGAGACCGTTGCCTCGCGCAAGGCTTCGCAGCTCGCCATCGGCGCGCTGGTGCAAGAACTGCCGGAACTGCTGGGCGGCTCGGCCGACCTGACCGGCTCCAACTACACCGACTGGAAGGGCGTGGCGCCCGTGCGCGCCGGCCAGGCCGGCATCCAGGGTGGCCGCCACATCAACTACGGCGTGCGCGAGTTCGGCATGGCCGCCGTCATGAACGGCGTGTCGCTGCATGGCGGCTACCTGCCTTTCGGCGGCACCTTCCTGACCTTCTCCGACTATTCGCGCAATGCCATCCGCATGGCCGCGCTGATGAAGCAACGCGTGGTGCACGTCTTCACGCACGACTCCATCGGCCTGGGCGAAGACGGTCCCACCCACCAGTCCATCGAGCACGCTTCCAGCCTGCGCCTCATCCCCAACCTGTCTGTCTGGCGTCCTTGCGACACCGTCGAGACGATGGTGGCCTGGGGCCATGCGGTGACGCGTCCCGCCAGCATCGGCATGGTCGTGAACGCAGGCGGCCCCACCGCGCTGCTGCTGTCGCGCCAGAACCTGCCCTTCGTGCAACGCGACGCCGACACCGTCAAGGCCATCGCGCGCGGCGGCTACGTGCTGCGTGACGCCGAAGGCGCGCGCGCCGTCATCATCGCCACCGGCTCGGAAGTCGCGCTGGCACTGGCCGCGCAAGAGCAACTGGCCAAGGCCGGCGTGCCGGTGCGCGTGGTGTCCATGCCCAGCACCGACGTGTTCGACGGCCAGGACCGCGCCTGGCGCGAGGCCGTGCTGCCCAAGGGGCTGCCGCGCGTGGCCGTCGAGGCCGGCACGACCGCGCTGTGGCACAAATACGTGGGCCTGGATGGCGCCGTGGTCGGCATCGACAGCTACGGCGAGTCGGCGCCCGCGGGCGTGCTGTTCAAGCATTTCGGGCTGACCGCCGAGAAGGTGGCCGAGGCCGTGCAAGGGATTCTGTAAAACCTAAGGAGAAGGTGTCATGACCATTCGCGTCGCCATCAACGGCTACGGCCGTATCGGCCGTAACATCCTGCGTGCCCACTACGAAGGGGGCAAGCGCCACGACATCCAGATCGTTGCCATCAACGACCTGGGTGATCCCAAGACCAATGCGCACCTGACGCAATACGACACGGCCCACGGCAAGTTCCCGGGCAAGGTCGAAGTCGACGGCGACTACCTGGTCGTCAACGGCGACAAGATCCGCGTGCTGGCCAACCGCAATCCCGCCGAGCTGCCCTGGGGCGAGCTGGGCGTGGACGTGGTGCTGGAGTGCACCGGCTTCTTCACCAGCAAGGAAAAGGCCAGCGCCCACATCAAGGGCGGCGCCAAGAAAGTCATCATCTCGGCCCCCGGCGGCAAGGATGTCGACGCCACCGTCGTCTACGGCGTGAACCACGGCGTGCTGAAGGCAACCGACACCGTCATCTCGAACGCGTCGTGCACCACCAACTGCCTGGCCCCCCTGGTCAAGCCGCTGCAGGACACGCTGGGCATCGAAACCGGCCTGATGACCACCGTGCACGCCTACACGAACGACCAGGTGCTGACCGACGTCTATCACGAAGACCTGCGCCGCGCCCGTTCGGCCACGCAAAGCATGATCCCCACCAAGACCGGCGCCGCCGCCGCGGTGGGCCTGGTGCTGCCCGAACTGAACGGCAAGCTGGACGGCTACGCCATCCGCGTCCCGACCATCAACGTGTCGATCGTCGACCTGTCGTTCATCGCCAAGCGCGACACGACGGTCGAGGAAGTGAACGCCATCCTGAAGGAAGCCTCGGAAGGCGCCTTGAAGGGCATCCTGACGTACAACACCGAGCCGCTGGTGTCGATCGACTTCAACCACAACCCGGCTTCCAGCAACTTCGACGCCACGCTGACCAAGGCGTCGGGCAAGCTGGTCAAGGTCTCGTCGTGGTACGACAACGAGTGGGGTTTCTCGAACCGCATGCTCGACACGACCGTGGCCCTCAGCACGGCGAAGTAAGCAGGGCCTTCACGGCAACACGTCCCGCGCCCGTCGATCCGGACGGGGACGTGACAGGGGCGGGGCAACCCGCCCCTCTCTTTATCCAGCAACAGAACAACGAGACACACAAGGCGACAGACACATGGCAGACGTCAAGACGCTCACCTCGCTCGCGAAATCGGGTGACCTGGCCGGCAAGCGGGTGTTCATCCGCGCCGATCTCAACGTGCCCTTCGACGACGCGGGCAAGATTTCCGAAGACACGCGCATCCGTGCTTCGGTGCCTGGCATCCGCCTGGCGCTGGACGCCGGCGCCGCCGTCATGGTGACCTCGCACCTGGGCCGTCCCACCGAGGGCGCGCTGACCGAGGAAGATTCCCTCGCGCCCGTGGCGCAGCGCCTGAGCGAATTGCTGGGCACGTCCGTGCCGCTGGTCAAGGACTGGGTCGAGAACGGCGTGCAGGCCGAACCCGGCCGCGTGGTCCTGCTGGAGAACTGCCGCGGCAACAAGGGCGAGAAGAAGAATGACGAGGCGCTGTCGCGCAGGATGGCCGCGCTGTGCGACGTCTATGTCAACGACGCCTTCGGCACCGCGCATCGCGCCGAAGCCACCACGCACGGCATCGCGCAGCACGCCGCGGTGGCCTGCGCCGGCCCGTTGCTGGCCGCCGAGCTCGACGCCCTGGGCCGCGCCCTGCAAGCGCCGAAGCGTCCGCTGGTCGCCATCGTGGGCGGTTCGAAGGTGTCCACCAAGCTGTCCATCCTGCAATCGCTGTCGTCCAAGGTCGACCAGCTGGTCGTGGGCGGCGGCATCGCCAACACCTTCCTGCTGGCCGCGGGCAAGCCCATCGGCAAGTCGCTGGCCGAGCCCGACCAGATTGCCCAGGCTCGTGCCGTCATCGACGAGATGAAGTCGCGCGGCGCCGACGTGCCGATCCCGGTGGACGTGGTCTGCGCCAAGACCTTCGGCGCGGATGCCGCAGCGACCGTGAAGTCCGTGGACGACGTGGCCGAAGACGACCTGATCCTGGATATCGGTCCGCAAAGCGCGGCGCAGCTGGCCGCCGTGCTGGCCAAGGCCGGCACCATCGTCTGGAACGGTCCGGTAGGCGTGTTCGAGTTCGACGCCTTCGCGAACGGCACGGAAACCGTCTCGCGCGCCATCGCCGAATCGCCCGCCTTCTCCATCGCGGGCGGCGGCGACACCCTGGCGGCCATCGCCAAGTACGGCATCGCCGACAAGGTCGGCTACATCTCCACCGGCGGCGGCGCCTTCCTCGAGTTCCTCGAGGGCAAGGAACTGCCCGCGGTGGCGGTGCTGCAGGCACGCGCCTGAGGCGGGGCGGGCTGCGCAAGCGGCCCGCCAGCCACACCCCCGCGTCGCCATGCGCTTCGCTTTTCTCCCTTCGCTCGACAAGTGGCGCGGCATCACGCCGGCCCAGGCGCGCCAGGACGCCCTGGCGGGCTTGAGCGTGGCGGCCGTGGCCTTGCCCGTGGGGCTGGCCTATGCCGCCATGATGGGCCTGCCGCCTGCCTCGGGCCTGTGGGCCGCCATTGCCGGCATGATCGGCTATGCGCTTTTCGGTGCCTCACGCACGCTCATCGTCGGGCCGGACACCGCCACCTGCACGCTGATCGCAGCCACGCTCAGCGGCATGGCGCTGGTCGCGCCCGAGGAGCGCCTGGCGGGCGCGGCGGGCATGGCCTTGCTGGTAGGGCTGGGATGCCTGCTGGCGCGGGTGTTCCGGCTGGGCACGCTGGCCAATCTGCTGTCGCGCCCCGTGCTGGTGGGCTACATGGCAGGCGTGGCGGTCACGCTGGCCTGGGCCCAGCTGGGGCCGCTGACGGGCACCGCGCCGCGGCCGCAAGAGCTGTTGCGGCCGTTGAACGCACTGTTCCGCCTGGTCCTGCACGCGCATTGGCCCACGGTGATCCTGAGCGTGGCGGCCTGCCTGGCGCTCATCGCGTTGCGGCGCTGGCGGCCACGCTGGCCCGCGCCGATCCTGCTGGTCATCGGGGGCTGCCTGCTGTCGTGGCTGTTCAATTTTCCGTCGCTGGGCATCTCGGTGGTCGGCGACATCCCCGCCGGCTTGCCCGCCCTTGCCATTCCCGCGCAGGTGCACAGCATCGAGGCCATGCTGCTGGGCGCGGGCGGCGTGCTGCTGGTCAGCTTTTCCAGCGGCATCGTCACTGCGCGCAGCTTTGCCGCGCGCAGCGGCGAAACCGTCGATCCCAATCGCGAACTGCTGGGGTTCGGCGCGGCCAACATCGCGTCAGGCCTGTTCCAGGGCTTCGTCGTGACCGGCGCCGATTCGCGCACCGCGGTCGGCCTGGCTGCCGGCGCCAGTTCGCCTGTCGCCAGCATCGTGGCGGCCCTGGCGCTGGCCATCGTGCTGACGCTCGCCAGCGCGGCGCTGTTCTGGCTGCCGCAGCCTGTGCTGGCCGCCATCCTGCTGCTGGCCGCGCTGCATCTCTTCGACTGGCGCGCCTTCGCCACGCTGGCCCGGATCTCGCGCGCCGAGTTCGCCTTTGCCGCCCTGGCCGCGGCGGGGGTGGTGGCGTTCGGCGTGCTGAACGGCGTGGCCGTGGCGGTCACCGCCACGCTGATGTACGTCATGTACGTGACGGCCACGCCCCGCGACGCGCTGCTGGGCCGCCTGCCCGGCGACACCACGCTGTGCAAGCTGCACCTGAATCCGGGCGCCGAGGCGATGCCGGGCGTCGTGGTGTGGCTCTTCGAGTCATCGATCTGGTTCTTCAACGCCGATACCTTCCGCCGCCGCGCCAGCGAAGTGCTGGCGCTGTCGGGCCAGGCCCGCTGGTTCGTGCTGGACGCGGCGGCCATGACCCATGCCGATGCGGATGCCATCGAGGCGCTGACGTGGCTCAGGCAGTCGCTGGAAGAGCGTGGGGTGGGGCTGATGTTGACCGGGGGCCACGGCGCCTTCCGCATGGCGCTGGATCGCTCGGGCCTGGCCGACGCCATCGGTCGGGACCGCATTTTCCTCACCGCCGAGCAGGCGGTGGCGGCCATCGAACGGCTGGACACGGAGAGGGCGGCGGCAAGCGCGGCCTGACAGGGCGCTGGCCGTGTCCGCCTCAGGCGGCCGTCTTGCGTGGCGCGCGCTTGCGGGGCGCCGGGGTCTTGCCGGCCGCTGCGGCCTTCGTGGTCTTGCGCGCAGTCGGTTTGCTCGCCGCCGCGGGGGGCTTGGCCAGGGCGGCCTCGGCTGCCGCCGCCTTGACTGGCGCGCTGCGCGTGGACGCGATGACCTTGCGAGGCCGCGCCGCGCGCGGGCTGGCCTTGCGCGCACCGGCCTGCGCGGCAGTCGCGCCGGTGGCCGCGGGTGCACGGGCCTTGCCGTTCTCGGCATCCTTCGCTGCCGCCTCGAACAGTTCGCGCATGTCTTCCAGGCGCTGGCCCGCGGCTTCGGTCATGGGCAGGCCGGCGGTGACCACCTGTTCCATGTCCTGGAAGCCCGCGCGGATGTCGCGAGCCGAGGCACGCGACAGCAGGACGCGCGTGGCGGCCAGGGCGGCCTCCCTGTCCAGCATCATCATCAGGGCCTGGTCGCGGACCACGTCCTTGAATTCGTCCAGCGCCAGCACGTTGTCCTTGCCGGCGCGCATGCGGCGGATCAGGTTGAAGCTGCGCTCGTCGATGCCGCCCTGGGCGGCGCTGACGTAGATGAGCAGGCGCAGGCAGGCCTCGCGCAGCCCGCCGGTTTCCATCAGGCCGCGCAGCTCGATGGCGCGTTGGGCCATGAATTCGCGGTGTTCCGGCGAGATGCCGGGATGCTTGCGGATGGGCGAGGTGTCGCCGCCCAGCCCGGCCAGGTCCTGCACCAGCGGCGAGCCATAGACCGCCATGAAGACGCGCTCGACCCAGTCGTCGCGCAGCTTGGTCCAGATGTCCAGGCCCGATTCCAGGAGGTGCGAGCCCATCTTCTCGGCCACCAGGAAAGGATTGTCCGGCGACACGGGCTGGCGCGATTCGCGCACCTGCTCGGCCAGCGGCGCCACGGGCGAAGCGACCGGATTGCGGTCGGAGAACAGTTCGTAGGACAGGCGCATGGGGTGCAGGCGCTGCATCAGCTCGGCCACCGGCGTGCTGATGGCATGGCGCACCCAGGGCTGCACGAAGCTGCGGTACAGGCCCAGGTTGATCTCGGAGATGCGGGCCACGGCGGCGAAGCGGCGGTCGTCCTCGGGCTTCTGCTGCACGATCTCGCGGATGTCGTCCAGGTGCCGGCGGCCGAAGTTCAGCACGTAGTTGCCCTGGGCGAGGTCGGCATTGGGCGTGTCGGGGGTCTTGTCGCTGATCTCGGCTTCGTAGATGCCGGGCGGGAGCACGTCGATCATGTCGATATTGCAGGTGAACTCCTGGTGTTCCTTGCGCGCCACGCTGCCCGACACGAAGATGCCCAGGTGGCCGATGCTGTCGTGCACGGCATAGACGATGGTCTGGCCGTGCGCGCGCACCTCGTTGTCGTCCTGGTACAGATCGGTGATCCAGCCCAGCGCCTGCGGCGGCGGCGTGATGTTGTCGCCGCGCGAGCAGAAGACGATGATCGGCGCGCGCACGTTGCGGATGTCCAGGCGGATGCCGTCGGACGTGACGAGTTCGCCGCTGGTGAACTTGTTGCCGACGAAGAGGTTGTCGACGATGTACTGGATCTCTTCACGGTTCAGGAACACATGGCCGCCCCACCACTTCTCGAAGCCCAGGTAGCGCTCGGCTTCGGTGTCGACCTTGCTGTAGAGGTTGTACTGCTTGCTCCACAGGGTGTTGGCGGGATTGAGGTTCTCGAAGTTCTGCACCAGCCAGGCGCCGTCGAACTTGCCGCCGTCCAGGTCGCTGGTATAGGCGGTCAGCCACGAGCCGCCCACCAGCCCGCCGAAGTAGCGCATGGGGTTCATGCCGCGCCAGCCCGCCCAGTAGGACAGCGGCGCGCCGGCCAGGATGATGGCGCCGAAGAGTTCGGGCCGCATGGCGGCGGTCATCATGACCTGCCAGCCGGCCTGGCAGTTGCCCACGACCACCGGCTTGCCCTCCGCTTCGGGATGGCGGGCGATGACGGTTTCCAGGAAGTGGGCTTCGGCGCGCATCACGTCCTCGACCGTCTGGCCGGGCACGGGCTGTGGCAGGAAGCCGATGAAATAGCAGGGGTGGCCCGCGCGGACGGCCACGCCGATCTCGCTTTCGGGCTTGAAGCCGCCGATGCCCGGGCCGTGGCCGGCGCGCGGGTCGACGATGACGAAGGGGCGCTTGCGCGGGTCGACCGGCGCGTCGGCGGGCGGCAGGATGCGCACGAGGGAATAGTTGACCGGGCGGGGCAGCGTGTCGCCGGATTCGATCTGCTCGAATTCCATGCTGAGCACGTGCGGCGCCTGCTTGGCCATGTGGGCCTGGTACTGGTTGCCGCGCTGTCGCATGACGTCGGCGTACAGCACGCTGCGCTGGAAGGCGTCGGTGGCGTACTCGAAGGCGGCCTGCATAGGTGCGGCCTGCCAGGGGCCTGCGGGAATCTGGGATACGAGGGTGTCGGAACCTGTGCGGGGGGCCACTGCCGATCTCCTTAGGGGCGCGGGCGCACGCGGGAAGTGCATGCGCGGTGCAAGCGGGACAGGCTGGTGCATGGTTGCACCAGCCGATGGCCCATTACACCCAAAATAATGTTGCAATGCAACAAATGCGGCCGGGCATAAGGTATCCGTGGGTATCCCCCGGCATCAATACGTCTTGTAGGGCAGGAACTTGCCGCTCATGACGATCTGCACGCGGTCGCCCTTGGGGTCGGCTTCGCGCGACAGGTCCATGCGGAAGTCGATGGCGCTCATGATGCCGTCGCCGAATTCCTCGTGGATCAGCGCCTTGAAGGTCGTGCCGTAGATGCTGACCAGCTCATAGAAGCGGTAGATCAGCGGGTCGGTGGGCACGGCGCTGGGCAGGGAGCCCTTGTAGGGCGTGACCTGCAGCTGCAGCACGGCGTCGGCGGGCAGGTCCAGCGCGCGGCCGGCGGCCGTCGCCTGTTCCTCGGTCAGGGTCATCTGACCCAGCAGCGCGGCCGTGGTCCATTCCTTGCTCTGGCCCACGGCCTCGGCAAGGTCGGTCCAGCTCAGTTTCTTTTCCAGTTTGCGGGTGACGATGAGTTCGGTGACGTCGGCGCGGGTCATCATGATGCGAGGATCTCCTTGTTGGGGCTGCTGCCCTTGTCGTGGGCCTTGTCGACCAGGAAGTCGACCAGGTGATTGCGGATGTCGTAATAGCGGGGTTCGTGGTGCAGGCTGGCGCGCGTGCGGTCGCGTGGCAGGTCCACGGTGACGGTGTCGGCGATGCGGGCGTAGGGGCCCGCGCTCATGAGCAGGATGCGGTCCGACAGCAGGATGGCCTCGTCCACGTCGTGCGTGATCATGAAGACGGTCTGCTGGGTCTCGTTGACGATGGCGCGCAGCTCGTCCTGGATGGTGCCGCGGGTCAGCGCGTCCAGGGCGCCGAAAGGCTCGTCCAGCAGCAGCATCTTGGGCTGGATGGCGAACGCCCGGGCGATGCCCACGCGTTGCTTCATGCCGCCCGAAAGTTCGCTGGGCTTCTTGTGCAGCGCGTGCCCCAGGCCCACCATGGCCAGGTAGCGTTCGCTGTGCATCCGGATCTGCTCGCGGCTGTAGTCGGGCCAGCGCGAGCGCACGCCGAACTCGACGTTCTGCAGCGCGGTGAGCCAGGGCAGCAGGGCGTGCGACTGGAACACCACGCCGCGCTCCAGCGAGGGGCCGGCGATTTCGCGGCCGTCCATGATGACGATGCCGTCGCTGGCGTGGTCGATGCCCGCCAGGATGTTCAGGATGGTGGTCTTGCCACAGCCCGAATGGCCGATCACGCAGACGAATTCGCCGCGGCCGATGCCGAAGCTGACGTCCTCGAAGACGGGCGCGCCGGGCTTGCCGTCGCGCTGCGGATAGCGCTTGGCCAGCGACTGGATTTCCAGGAAAGGTCGGTTCATGGTGTTCACTCCCGGTAGCTCACGAGCCGCGCCGCGCGGGCCAGCGCCGTGTCGAGCAGCATGCCCACCAGGCCGATGAACAGGATGGCGCAAATGATGTTGGCGATCGACAGGTTGTTCCATTCGTTCCAGACGAAGTAGCCGATGCCGGTGCCGCCGATCAGCATCTCGGCCGCGACGATCACCAGCCACGCAATGCCCACCGAGATGCGCATGCCGGTCATGATGGTGGGCGCGGCGGCCGGCAGCACCACCTGCAGCGCCGTGCGCAGGCGCGGGACTTCCAGCGTGCGGGCGACATTCAGCCAATCCTGGCGCACCGCGCCCACGCCGAAGGCCGTGTTCACCAGCATCGGCCACAGCGAGCAGATGAAGATCACGAACACCGCCGAGGTGTTGGCGTCCTTGATCGTGTAGAGCGCGAGCGGCATCCACGCGAGCGGGGAGATCGGCTTGAGCACCTGGATGTACGGGTCGAAGGCGCGATACACCGTGCGCGACATGCCGATGAGAAACCCCAGCGGGATGGCGATCAGCGCGGCCAGGCCGAAGCCCGTCAGCACGCGCAGGATCGAGTAGCCCAGCTGCAGGCCGATGCCCTTGTCGTTGGGGCCGCGGTCATAGAAGGGGTCGCTCAGGTGGTGCCAGAGCTGCACGCCGACATCCATCGGGCCCGGGAAGGGCGACTGGCCGCCGGTGGCGGCCGCGGCCCCCACCAGCGCCGCGTATTCCGCGTCCACCGACTGCTCGCCGGCGCTGGTGGTGGTGGCGGCGTGCCAGACCAGCAGGAAGGCGGCCAGGAGGGCCAGCGACAGCAGCGGCGCGCGCCAGCGGGATTCCTCGCGCATCAGTGCCTCCGGATCGGGAAACTTTGCAGGTAGGCCTCGGGCTGGCTGGCGTCGAAGGGCTTGCCCATGACGCTGAAGGACTTGGTGTCCGACGCCGGCACGGCCAGCCCCGCCTCGCCCATGAGGCGCTTGGCGTCCGTGGCCAGGAAGACCTCCGCGGCGATCTTCTGGTAATCCACGTCACCCTTGATCTGGCCCCAGCGCTTCATCTGGGTCAGTATCCACACGGCGAAGGATTGCCAGGGCATGGGGTCGAAGTCGATGCGGTCGGGCACCTGCACGACCTTGCCCAGGCCGTCGGCGAAGAGGCCGGTCAGCACCTGCTGCACGACGGTCGCCGGCTGGTTCAGGTAGTTGGGTCCCGAGATCACCGTGGCGATTTCCTTGCGGTTCGCCGGATTGCGGGCATAGGCGGTGGCCTCGATGATGGCCTTCAGCAAGGCCTGGTAGGTGTTCGGGTTGCGCGTGACGAAGTCCTTGCTGGTGGCGAAGGCGCAGCAGGGGTGCTCGGGCCAGATCTCCTTGGACAGGATGTGGATGAAGCCCACGCCGTCATAGACCGCGCGCTGGTTGACGGGGTCGGGCGCCAGGAAGCCGTCGATGTTGTCCGCGCGCAGGTTGGCCACCATTTCGGGCGGCGGCACCGAGCGGATCTGCACGTCGGTGTCGGGATCCAGGCCGTGCTCGGCCAGGTAGTAGCGCAACAGGTAGTTGTGCATGGAGTAGTCGAAGGGCACGGCGAACTTCATGCCCTTCCACTCCTTCGGGTCGCGCTTGTCCTTGTGCTTCATGGACAGCGTGATGGCCTGGCCGTTGGTGTTCTCCAGCGCGGGCACGGTCCAGGGCACGGCGGCGGTGGTGCCCGCGCCCAGCGAGATGGCCAGCGGCATGGGCGAGAGCATTTGCGCCGCGTCGTATTCGCCCGACAGCGCCTTGTCGCGGATCAGCGCCCAGCCGGCAGTCTTCACCACTTCCACGTCCAGGCCCTGGCGCGCATAGAAGCCCATGGGGTGGGCCATGATGATGGGCGTGGCGCAGGTGATGGGAATGAAGCCGACCTTCAGCTTCTGTTTCTCCAGCGGGCCAGTGCCCTGGGCGAAGGCCTCCTTGGCGGCGGCCAGCGGGAAGATCGACGACACCGCGGCCAGGGCGGTGCCGCTGCCCACGGCCTGCAGGAAGCGCCGGCGCAGGCCGTCCTCCGGGAAGAGCGCGCGCATCACGGCGGACTCGACGGCGCGCGACTGCAGCGCGGCGAGATCCGCTTCGTGTTCTGCCTGGCTGGCATGGCGGCCGCAGCCGCAGCCCAGGCGGGCCTGGGGATTGAAGGGATTGCGGAACAGGGACATGACGGGCTCCGTTGGGGAGAGAGGTCAGCGGGTGGCGGGTACCGGTGCGTGTGCGGCGCCGGCGTATTCGATGTCTTCGCGGTATTGCTGGTAGGCGTGGTGGTATTCCATGACGCGGGAGACCTCATCGATGAAGGCCTCGGCATAGCCGGCGCGGCGCAGCAGGTGCAGGCCCAGTTCGCTGCCGCTGGCGATGCCGCCGGCGGTGACGATCCGGCCCGCGTCAACGACGCGCGCACGGCTGACGCGGCAGGCGGGCGCCAGCGCGGCCAGGCGGTCGATGGGCGTGCGGCCCAGGTGCGACGCTTCCAGGCGGTCGGGTTCCTTGCGGCTGGTCGCGGCGATGCCGTCCAGCAGGCCCATGCGGGCATAGATCCATGAGCCAGTGCACACGCTGGTCAGCAGGCAGGTGTCGGGCAGCGTGCGCAGGTAGTCATGCAGGCGCGTGTTGTGCATTTCCTGGCGGGTGCCGAAGCCGCCCGGGATCAGGAAGGCATCCATCGCGGGCTGGTCGCCGAAGCTGTACGCAGGCAGCACGGTCAGGCCGGCCTGTGTTTGCACCGGCCGCATGGCGTCGGCCACCAGGAACACGTCGAGTTCGGGGTCGAAGCGGCGGGCCACCGAAAACACGCCATAGGGCGCGGCATAGTCGATGACTTCCGCGTCCTTGAATACGTAGATGCCCAGCCTGAAACCCGCTTTCGCCATGATCGTCCCGATGAGTGCGCCGGGCTGGCGGCGCACGATGATCGCGCGTCAGGGCCAGCCACGGCGCCATCATGGGCGGTGAGGGAAAAGGGCGGTATCCCGTGTTCCGTGATAGTCGCGTAGTGATTTGTCTACGCGGTGCGCGGCCGGGCTAGCGTGGTGCGCGCGGATTCAGGATGCACCCAGCTGGTGCGTGTTGGCGTAGGCGACCAGCTCGACCAGGGTGCGCACGCCCAGCTTCTCGAAGATGCGGGCGCGATAGGTGGAGATGGTGTTGGCCGACAGCGCGAGCTGTTCGGCGATGGCCGTGACGGACTTGCCGGCCACCAGCAACTGGAGCACCTGGAACTCGCGGTTCGACAGCAGCTCGTGCGGCGCCTGCGGACCGTCGCGGCGCACGTTGTGGGCAAGCAGTTCGGCGACCGCGGGCGTCACGTAGACGCTGCCAGCGGCCGCCTTGGCAAGCGCGGCCAGCAGTTCGTCCGGTTCGCAGCCCTTGTTGAGATAGGCATGTGCGCCGCTGCGCAGGGCGCGCACGGCGAACTGGCTTTCGGGATAGACCGAGAGCATGACCACGCCCAGGCCGGGAAACTCGGCGCGCACGGTCTTCAGCACATCGAGCCCGTCGCGGTCCCCCAGCGCGACGTCCAGCACCATCGCGTCGTAGGCGCCTGCGCGCAGCAGCCGCAACGCCGCCGGGCCGTCCGGCGCCTCGTCCACGCGGCCGATGCGCGCGTCCTCCGCCAGGATCCGTGCCAGTCCCCGGCGGATGATGTGGTGGTCGTCGACGATCAGGATGTCCAGTGCCATGGTGAACCGTGTTCCTTCCAGGGCCGCGTCAGGCCACGCCGCGCAGCAGCAGGCGCGCGCGGGTGCCCGCGCCGGGCGCCGAGTCTATCGTCAATTCGCCGCCGATGCTGTAGGCCCGCTCGCGCATGCCCAGGATGCCGAAGCCTTGCGGCTGGGCGGGCAGGCGCGCGCCGACGCCGTCGTCTTCCACGGTCAGCAGCAGGTCCTTGTCGCGCAGCGATACCTCGACACTGACCGCGCTGGCCTGGGCATGGCGCTGCACGTTGGTCAGCAATTCCTGCACGATGCGGTAGACATCGATCTCGGCGCTGCGGCCCAGCCGGCAACGCTCGGTCTGCGGCGGGCAGACATAGCGGCAATCCAGGCCGCTGCGCGCCTGCAGGTCCTGCAGCAGCGTTTCCAGCGCCGCCCACAGGCCCAGGTGGTCCAGCACGCCGGGCCGCAGGTCATTCAGGATGCGCCGCGTCGCGCCCATGGCTGCCTGCGTGACCTCCAGCATGCGGTCCACGTGGGAGGCCAGTCCGGCCTGCCCGGCGAGTTGCTTGCGCAGCCAGTTCAAGTCAAGTTGCAGCGCGGTGAACGAGGCGCCCAGTTCATCGTGCACGTCGCGCGCAATGTGCGCGCGCTCTTCCTCGCGCGCCGTGCTGAGGTGGGCGGACAGCCGGCGCAGCGATTCGTGCGCGCTGCGCAGTTCGGTGGTGCGTTCCTCCACGCGGCGCTCCAGCAGGATCTGCGTGGCCTGCAACTCGCGCTCGATGTGCTTGCGGGCCGAGATGTCGCTGAAGGTCACCACCGCGCCCACCACCTCTTCGCCATCGCGGATGGGATGCGAGGCGTATTCGGCGGCGAAGGCGCTGCCGTCACGCCGCCACAGCACTTCGTCCTCGACGCGCACGCCACGCCCCTCGCGAAAGGCCTGGAAGATGCGGCAGTCATGCACCGGCATCAGCCGCTGGTCAGGGTGGGAGTGGTGGATGAGGTAGTGCATGTTGCGCCCGACGATCTCGTCGGGCGCGTAGCCCAGCATGGCGGCGCCCGCGCCGTTGATGAAGATGCAGCGTCCGCGCAGGTCGATGCCGTAGATGCCGTCGCCTGCCGACTCCAGCAGCAATTCCAGTTGCCGGCGCCAGGCTGCGTGGTGGGACAGGTGCTTGAGGTCGGCGAACACTGGACAGCTTCCAAGGAAAGACTGCCCAGTGTAGCGGCGTGGCCGGATCAGGTGACGGGATTCGGCGCGGTGTGCAGGTAATGGCGGTAGCGGTCGTACTGCACCACGATGTCCGAGATCACCTGGTCCTGGCTATAGCCATAGATATCGTAGCCGCGCCCGCCCTGGCTCAGGAAGACCTCCGCCCGCGAATAGCGACGGCGTTCGTCCTTGCTGCTGCGCTGGTCGCTGAGCGCGAAGGCCGGAATGGGATGGCTGACCCGGCGCACGGCATACAGGAACGCCGGCGTGCCGTCGCCGTGCGCCACGGTCAACTGCACGCCGTCTTCCAGCGTTTCGATCTCGGCCTGCAGTTCGCGCTTGACGAACTCCTGCTGCACGGTCGTCATCGCCGGCTGCACCGTGTTCGCCACGTAGCGCAGCACCTGGTCCTTGGTGGGGTGGCTGATGATCGAGTTCAGGCGGCGCCGCCAGTGCTGGCCGCCTTCGGAGGACAGCAGCGGCGCGGCGTGCAGGCGATGGCTGGCTTGCAGCGCGGCCTCGTCGCTGAGCGCCTTCCAGATGCCCCAGCACATGAGCAGCAGTACCGTTGCCAGCGGGAAGCCCGCGATGACCGCGGCCATCTGCACGGCATCCAGGCCGCCGGCCAGCAGCAGCACGGCCGCCACGCCGCCGCACACCAGGGCCCAGAAGATGCGCAGCCACAGGGCCGGCTCGTCGCTGCCGTTGCGTGCGGTGATCATGGCGATGACCAGCGCGCCCGCGTCCGAGGCGGTGATGAAGTACACCGCGACCAGCAGGCCGGTGACCCAGGCCAGCACGGACGAGAAGGGCAGGTACTCGAACACCGAGAAGAGCGCGATGGGCATGTTGTCCGCCACCGTCTTGGAGATCTCGCCCGCGGCGCGGTTGATGTCCAGCCAGATGGCCAGGTCGCCGAAGATGGTGAACCAGATGAAGCTGAAGCCGGCCGGGGCGAACAGCACGCCCAGCAGGAACTGGCGGATCGTGCGGCCGCGAGAAATGCGTGCGATGAAAAGCCCCACGAACGGCGACCAGGAAATCCACCAGCCCCAATAGAACAGCGTCCATTGGCCCATCCAGTCCTTGGAGGCCGGGGCGTAGGCATAGGTGTGGAAGGTGCGCGAGACGAATCCGTTCAGGTACAGCCCCAGGTTCTCCAGCATGGCCTGGAACAGGAATGCCGTCGGCCCGACGAAGAGCAGGGCCGCCATCAGCAGGAAGGACACGATGATGATGAATTCGCTCAGCCGCCGGATGCCGTTGTCCAGGCCCGTGGCGACGGTGATCGTGGCCAGCACCGTCACGATCAGGATGAGCCACAGCTGGGTGTCCAGCGTCTGCGGCAGTCCGAACAGGTAGTTCATGCTGGCGTTGAGCTGCGACACGCCCAGTCCCAATGACGTGGCCAGGCCAGCCAGCGTGCCCACCACCGCGAAGATGTCGATGAGCGAACCGACAGGGCCGTTCACCCGCTCGCCGATCAATGGATAGAACGCCGAGCGCAGCGTCAGCGGCTGGTTCTTGCGGTAGCCGAAATAGGCCAGGCACATGCCCAGCAGGGCATAGATGGCCCAGGCATGCACGCCCCAGTGGAAGAAGGTGATCTCCATCGCGTCGCGCATGGCCTGGATCGAGCGCGGCGCCGCGTCGGGCGGGCTGGAGAAGTGCATGATGGGCTCGGCCACGCCGTAGAACACGATGCCGATGCCCATCCCCGCCGAGAACAGCATGGCCACCCAGGTGCCGTAGCTGTAGTCGGGCGTGGACTCGTCGGGCCCGAGCTTGATGCGGCCGAAGGGGCTGATGGCCAGGCCGATCAGGAAGATCACGAAGAATCCCACGGCGAGCAGGTAGAACCAGCCCGCTTCGCCGATGATCCAGTCGTTGGCGTGGGAGAACAGGGCCGCCGCGCTTTCCGGGCGGAGGCTGGCGTAGCCGATGAGGGCAAGCGCGATCAGCGCCGAGCTCGTGAAGGTCAACGGCGAGATGCTGTCGGTGATTTTTTTCATGTGGAACTCCAGGCTTCTCGCTCCCCGCGTCGCCGGGCGAACTGCCCGGTTACGTCCCCAATATTGCGAGGGGAGCCGGTCGATCCTATCAATCTGCTTTCATCGCCAGGGTAAGGAAGTCCGTCGGTCTGAAACAGGATGGCCGCCTGGCAACCAGATGTCTCGGGCCCGCCGATGGCCGAATCGCCCTGCTCGCCAGTGGTACATTAGGTCCCGCCAATTGCCAACGATATTTGCGGGATCCCTATGCACTTTCTGATTTTGCTTCTCTCCCGACTCATACGGGTGGTCGCCAACCTGACGAAAGTTTTCAGTTACCTGTTTCATTGGTTCTTCCCGAAGAAGCGTTTCACGATGCCGCGCGCGCGGCCCGCGCTGATCCCCAGCCGCAAGCAAGGCCGGATCCCGCGCATCATCTGGCAGACGAACTACACCGACCGCGCCACCTTGCCGGTCTATCTGAACTACCTGTTCAACCGCCTGATTTCCCCGACCTGGGAATACCGTTTCCATCTGACGGAGGATCGGCGTGTGTTCATCTCTCAGCATTACGATGCGGACGTCCTGGCCTGCTACGACCGGCTGCAGATCGGCGCCGCCCAGGCGGATTTCTGGCGTGTGCTGGTGCTGAACAAGATGGGCGGGGTCTATCTCGATATCGATGCGCACATGCTGCGGCCGCTGGAGTTCGTGCTGTCGCCGCAGGACGATGAGGCCTACGTGAAGACGCGCCGGGGAGATCTCAGCAATTACTTCATTGCCAGCCGGCCGGGCAATCCGAACATGGCGAGGATTGCCGAGGGGATCGCCCGGAATATCCGCCATCCCCCCAGCAACAACGTATTCGACATTACCGGTCCAGGCGTATTCAACACGCTGCTGGATCAGTCGAAGATAAAGACCTGCCTGTACAAGTTCACCTGCGCGCAGGGGACTTTCACCAACGAGTATTTCCAGTACCTTGATAAGAAAGAGGGCAAGTGGACCAAGCAACAGCACGTCACCAGCGTGGTCAGGCCCGAGGCTGAGCCCGCGGTCCAGCCCCAGGCGCAGGCGGAGTTACGGCCCGACGCCTGAGCCGCTGGGCGCAGCGGCGTTTCCCTTTTCCTTTTTTGCCCCTTGCTTATGACAACCCCCGCTCGGCTCATTCGCCGCCACCCCGATGAACTCCTGATAGGCCTGGTTTCCGTGTCGGACCGCGCGTCCAGCGGCCAATACGAAGACCAGGGACTGCCGGCGCTGGACGCCTGGCTGGGGACGGCGCTGGCGTCTCCGTGGCAGGCTGTCAGCCGTCTCATCCCCGACGAGCCGGACCTGATCTCCCGAACGCTCATCGAGCTGGTCGACGAACTGGGCTGCGACCTGGTGCTGACCACGGGTGGCACGGGACCCGCAAGGCGCGACACCACGCCGGATGCCACGTTGGCCGTCGCCACGCGTGAGATGCCGGGTTTTGGTGAGCAGATGCGACAGATCAGCCTGGCCTTCGTTCCTACGGCTATCCTGTCCCGGCAGGTAGGCGTCATCCGCGAAATCGACGGCCATGCCGCGCTGATCCTGAACCTGCCGGGCCAGCCCAAGGCCATCCGCGAGACGCTGGAAGGCCTGAGGGACGCCGAGGGCGGCGTGAAGGTGCCAGGTATTTTCGCGGCCGTTCCCTACTGCCTGGACCTGATCGGCGGACCGTACGCCGAGACACGGCCGGCGGTGGTCAAGGCTTTCCGGCCCAAGTCGGCGATCCGCCAGCCTGCCGCGGGTTGAGACCGTCCGTCCCCGGCCGCCTGCCGAGGACCGCACAACCCGGTAAAATCGCCGTCATCCAAAGATATTTCACCCAATTCTTCAATCCGATTCAGGAGCTTTCCCTATGGCCCTCGTTTCCATGCGCCAACTGCTGGACCACGCCGCCGAGAACGGCTACGGCATTCCGGCCTTCAACGTGAACAACCTGGAGCAAGTCCAGGCCATCATGGAAGCCGCGGCAGAAACCGACAGCCCGGTCATCATGCAGGCGTCGGCCGGCGCCCGTAAGTACGCAGGCGAAGGCTTCCTCAAGCACCTGATCCAGGCCGCGGTCGAAAGCTACCCGCACATCCCCGTCGTCATGCACCAGGACCACGGCCAGTCGCCCAAGATCTGTCAAGGCGCCATCGATCTCGGCTTCTCCAGCGTCATGATGGACGGCTCGCTCAAGGAAGACGGCAAGACCATCGCCGACTATGAGTACAACGTCGAGGTCACCCGCACGGTGGTCGACGCCGCCCACAAGCTGGGTGTGACGGTCGAGGGCGAACTGGGCTGCCTGGGCTCGCTGGAAACGATGGAAGGCGACAAGGAAGACGGCCATGGCGCCGACGGCAAGCTCACCATCGAGCAACTGCTGACCGACCCCGAGCAGGCCGCCGACTTCGTGCGCCGCACCCAGCTGGACGCACTGGCCATCGCCATCGGCACCAGCCACGGCGCCTACAAGTTCACGCGCAAGCCCACCGGCGACATCCTGTCGATCAAGCGCATCAAGGAAATCCACGCCCGCCTGCCCAACACCCACCTGGTGATGCACGGCAGCTCCAGCGTGCCGCAGGAACTGCTGGCCGAGATCCGCCAGTTCGGCGGCAACATGAAGGAAACCTACGGCGTGCCCGTCGAGGAAATCCAGGAAGCCATCAAGTTCGGCGTGCGCAAGATCAACATCGACACCGACATCCGCCTGGCCATGACCGGCGCCATCCGCCGCTTCTTCGCCGAGAACCCCGAGAAGTTCGACCCGCGCGAATACCTGAAGCCCGCCCGCGCCGCCGCCAAGCAGATCTGCGTGCAGCGCTACCAGGAATTCGGCACGGCCGGCAACGCCAGCAAGATCAAGGCGATTCCGCTGACCGAGATTGCCCAGCAGTACGCGTCGGGCAAGCTCTCGCAGATCGTCCAGTAAACCGGGCACGCGCCCTCGACCCCCCGCGCGCCGGCCAGTCCGGCGCGCCTCATTTTCCGGGCTCGCCCGATTGCCTATAGGTCCCTTCCGTGACTGCACCCATGTACCAATCCAGCATCCAGTCCCTGCCGCTCCTGGCGCGTGGCAAGGTCCGCGACATGTACGCCGTGGGCGACGACAAGCTGCTGGTCGTCGCGACCGACCGCATCTCTGCCTTCGATGTGATCCTCGATGATCCCATCCCCGGCAAGGGTGAAGTGCTGACCGGCATGACCGAGTTCTGGCTGAAGAAGCTGGCGCACGTCATCCCCAACCACTCCACCGACGTGGCGGCGGAAGACGTGGTGGCGGCAGGCGAGCGTGACCAGGTGCGCGGCCGCGCCGTGGTGGTCAAGCGCCTGAAGCCGGTGCTGGTGGAAGCGGTGGCGCGGGGCTACCTGATCGGGTCGGGCTGGAAGGATTACCAGGCCAGCGGCGCCGTCTGCGGCGTCAAGCTGCCCGAAGGCCTGAAGCAGGCTGGCAAGCTGCCCACGCCCATCTTCACGCCGGCGGCCAAGGCCGAGTTCGGCTCGCATGACGAGAACGTCGATTTCGACTACGTGGTCAAGGCCGTGGGCGCCGATCTCGCCGCGCGCATCCGCGACGTCACGCTGCGCCTCTACACCGAGGCCGCGGAATACGGCGCCACGCGCGGCATCCTGATCGCCGACACGAAGTTCGAGTTCGGCCTGGACGATGCCGGCACGCTGCACCTGATGGACGAGGTGCTCACGCCCGATTCCTCGCGTTTCTGGCCCGCCGATGGCTATCGTGAAGGCATCAGCCCGCCCTCGTTCGACAAGCAGTTCATCCGCGACTGGCTGGAAACCCAGCCCTGGGACAAGACTCCACCCGCACCGCGCGCGCCCCAGGAAATCCTGGAGAAGACCGGCGCGAAGTATCGCGAGGCGCTGGCGCGCTTGACGCGCTGAGCGCCACGCAGACTCGGAAAACAGGGCGGAACCCGCAAGGGTTCCGCCCTTTTGTTTGGCAGGTGATGCTCGCCCGAGGCTTACCAGCCCCAGCACGTCCCTGTTGCCGGCGCGCCGCAGTAGCGGTAGTTGATGGCGAACCACAGCTTGCCCGCGCCGCGCGAGTTGCCGCTGCCGTTCACGTCGTTGCGGGCCAGTTCCTCCAGCTCGTCGCGCGCGCGCTTGGTCGGGCTGGGGTTGGGCGCCCCCGACACCAGCACGATCCGGCCCAGTTCCGCGGCCGTGCGCTCGCCGCTCACCACGTCGGTGTCGGCCAGTGCCGTCATGCGCAGGGCGGCATCGCGCACCATCGCCGAGTAGCTGGTGTTGCTGTTGCCCGGCTGCAGCGTGCTGTTCAGCGTGCTCTGCGCCAGCACATCGGTCTGGACGTCGCCCTGGACGCCGGTCCTGTAGTCCGTGAAAGGCTTCAGGTTGCCCGCCGTGGTCTGCCGGCGCATCCAGTCGCCCCAATAGAATTCGGCGAATTCCGGCAGGCCGCCGTTGTCATAGGCGATGCCGCGCGTGAAGTACACCAGCGAGCGGTAGCGGTCTTCCGCCATGCCGCCTGGGCGGTCGTCATGCAGCAGGCCGACGCGCGTGGGCAATTGCTCGGGCGTGATCGGCTGGTTGTCCGTGTCGCGCAGCCATGCCTGGCGCGAGTCGACCATGCGTTGCCAGAATTCGGCCTGCGTGGCCGCGTCGCTGTAGTTGGCGCTGACCTTGACCCAGACCTTCAGCTTGGGGCCGCCGTCGGCGATTTCGTACAGCGAGCTGAAGCCGTGATGGCCATCGGTGAGGTACAGCACGCCCTCGGGGCCGACCACCACGGTCTTCAGTGCGGCGTCATCCGTGCCCGGCTCGTCGCGGCAGGCGAAGGTGCTGGGGTCGTCCAGGCGGGCGGCGCCAGCCTCGGCCAGGGTCTGGAACGGCTGGGCGCGTTCGCCGCGGCCGGTATCCTCGCAGAAGTCGTCGAATTTCTTGCCCACGGTGCGGTTGAGATAGACCAGCTGTTGGGCGTCGTTCGCCGCCCAGGTGGGGCGTGTGAAATCCGGCTGCCAGCGGCCCAGCTTGTAGTAGATCTGGTCGTAGCCGATGGCTGCCTGGGTCGGCTTCAGTTCCTCGATGGCCACTTCCAGCAGGTCGCCAGCGACGGCCTTCAGGTAGGGCGACTCGGCAAGGGGCGGGGTTTCGGGTTCGGTGGCGGGCGGGGTGACCGGGGTGCCATCGGCCACGGGCTCGTCGTTGTCGCTGCCGCCGCAGGCGGCCAGCAACAGCGGGATGGGCAGGATCAGGCCCGCCAGCAGCTTGCGGACGGGAAGGGAAAGGCAGGCAGGGCGTTGTTGGGGCATGTCGTCTTTCGCGATGTCAGGGGAAAGGAGGGCCCTCCGCGGCACGCGCCGGCGGCGGTGGGGGCAGGGGCATCCTAGGTAGCGAGACTTTCAAAAGGGTTTCGTTTTCTGCACGTTTTTCAGAACTGTTGTTTGCAGATGCGGTGTCATTCAAGTTAAATAAGAGCTTGTTAAGTGAAGATGATTTTCGGGGGACAGCTGCTTGCCAGTTCGCGCCGGCTGGCGGCTTACCCTTGGAACGTGCCCGACACGATTGCAAACGGACCGCGGCTGCAGGGGCGTGGTGGAATCAGATCGAGCGCCCTCCTGGCGCCAGGGGCCGGGCCTTCGGACCCGGCCCGCCATCTGGACACATGAGGAGACCGATATGTCCGATCACGTCTACAAGCAGATCGAAATCGTGGGGTCCTCCCCGGAGTCTTCCGACGACGCGGTGCGCCGCGCGCTGGAACGCGCCCGGGCCACCCTGCGCAACCTGGACTGGTTCGAAGTCACCAGCGTGCGCGGCCACCTGAAGGACGGCAAGGTGGCCCACTGGCAGGTGGGCCTGAAGGTCGGGGTGCGCCTGGAGGAGGCCAAGGGCTGATGCCCTTCGCGGGGGCGGGAGCCGCTTCCGGCGCCCCGCTGGCCGTACACGGTAAAATGCCTGTTTTCCCGTGAGCACGGCTCCTATCTCCATGCCTACTTCTTCCGACGCCGCCAGCAGCGCGGCCAGCAGCCTGGACAGCGCTTGCGCCTCGGCGCCGCCCATCGTGGGCATCGTCATGGGTTCGTCCAGCGATTGGGACATCATGAAGCACGCGGTGGCGATGCTCACCGATTTCGGCGTGCCGCACGAGGCGCGCGTGGTCTCCGCCCACCGCATGCCGCAGGACATGGCCGATTATGGCGCCGATGCGCGTGCGCGCGGCCTGCGCGCCATCATCGCGGGCGCCGGCGGCGCCGCGCATCTGCCTGGCATGATGGCCGCGCTGACCGAAGTGCCCGTGTTCGGCGTGCCCGTGCCCTCGCGCTACCTGCGTGGCGAAGACTCCCTGCTGTCCATCGTGCAGATGCCCAAGGGCGTGCCGGTGGGCACCTTCGCCATCGGCGAGGCTGGCGCTGCCAACGCCGCGCTGCACGTCATCGCCAACCTGGCCACGACCGATGCCGGCCTGCATGCCAAGCTGCTCGATTTTCGCCGCCGCCAGACCGAGGCTGCGCGCGCGATGGTCGTTCCCCCGCCTTCTGCCGCCTGAGCCCCATGCCTGCTTCCGACAAGATGAATACGCTGCCGCCGGGCAGCTGGCTGGGCCTGCTGGGCGGCGGCCAACTGGGCCGCATGTTCTGCCATGCCGCGCAAAGCCTGGGCTACCGTGTCGCCGTGCTGGATCCCGCCGGCGATGGCCCCACCGCGATGGTCGCTGACCGTCACGTGTCGGCCGACTATGCCGACACGCAAGGCCTGGCCGAGCTGGCCGGCTTGTGCCCGGCCATCACCACTGAATTCGAGAACGTGCCGGCCGCCAGCCTGCGCGCGCTGGCCGCGCGCGTGCGCGTGTCGCCGGGCGCCGACGCGGTGGCCATCGTGCAGGACCGCAACGACGAGAAGGCCTATGTGGCCGGCCAGGGCATCCCGGTGGCGCCCAACGTGCCCGTGCGCGCCACGGCCGACCTGGAGTCCGCCGATGCCGCGCTGTTCCCTGGCATCCTGAAGGTGGCCCGGCTGGGCTACGACGGCAAGGGCCAGGCCCGTGTCGCCACGCGCGAGGAAGCGCTGGCTGCCTTCGCGGCTTTCGGCAGCGTGCCTTGCGTGCTGGAGGCGTTGATGCCGCTGGACTACGAGGTATCCGTGGTGCTGGCGCGCGGCGCGGACGGCGAGGCCGCGGTGTTTCCCGTGGCGCGCAACGTGCATCGCGATGGCATCCTGGCCGTGACCACCGTGGGGGCGCCCATGGACGCGGCGCTCACCGAGCAGGCCACCCAGGCGGCGTTGGGCATCGCACACGGCCTCGGCTACGTCGGCGTGCTGTGCGTGGAGTTCTTCGTGCTGCGCGACGGCCGCCTGGTGGTCAATGAAATCGCCCCGCGCCCGCACAACAGCGGCCACTACAGCATGGACGCCTGCCAGACCAGCCAGTTCGAGCAGCAGGCGCGCGTGTTGGCCGGCCTGCCGCTGGGCAGCACGCGTCTGCTGGCGCCCGCCGTCATGTTGAACATCCTGGGCGACGTCTGGTTCACGCCGGGCAGCGACACGCCGCGCGAGCCCGACTGGGCCGCCGTGCTGGCCGTGCCGTCGGCCAAGCTGCACCTGTATGGCAAGCATGAGGCACGCCGTGGCCGCAAGATGGGTCACGTGACCTGTGTGGCCGCCACGCTCGAGCAGGCGCAAGCCGACGCGCTGGCGGTTGCCGCCGCGCTGGGCCTGCCCGGCACCCTGGACTGACCGACACGCGGGACGGCTTGCCGTTACGCTTTCCTTGCCGCGATCCCCCATGCCCCACGCCGCGCCCGCCTCCCTGGCAGAAATCGACCACGCCGCCGATGTGCTCGCGCGCGGCGAACTGGCGGCCTTTCCCACGGAAACCGTCTATGGCCTGGGGGCCGATGCCGAAAACCCCGAGGCGATTGCGCGCATCTATGCGGCCAAGGGCCGCCCGTCCAACCATCCGGTGATCGTGCATGTGGCGCCCGAGGCGGACCTGTCCTATTGGGCCGGCGACATCCCGCCGCTGGCGCGCGCACTGATCGACGCCTTCTGGCCGGGGCCGCTGACGCTCATCCTGCCGCGCGCCGCACACATCCCCGACACCGTCAGCGGCGGACAGGACAGCGTGGGCCTGCGTTGCCCCTCGCATCCGGTGGCCCAGCAATTGCTGCGTGCCTTCGCCAGGCGCCGCGGCGGACATGGCGGCGTGGCCGCGCCTTCGGCCAACAAGTTCGGCCAGGTGTCGCCCACGCATGCCGCGCACGTGCGCAGCGAATTCCCGGAACTCGTGGCGGCCGGCATGCCGGTGCTCGAAGGCGGCGCGTCCGAGGTCGGCATCGAGTCGACCATCCTGGACCTGTCGCGCCTGGACAGCGTGGGACCGGTGCTGCTGCGTCCCGGCCATGTCACGGCCGCGCGCATCGCCGAGATCACGGGCAGCCTGCCTGCCTTGCCTGATGCCGCGGCGCCGCGGGTGTCGGGCAGCCTGAAAGCCCACTACGCGCCGCGCACCCCGCTGCGCCTGGCCAGCGCCGCGACGCTGGCCGCCCTGGCGACGGGGCAGGGCCTGCCCGCCACGGGCCGATACGTGCTGGTGTCGCACACGCGCGCGCAGGCGCCCGCGGACCTGTCGCCGCGCGTGGACTGGCATGCGGCGCCCGCCGCTGCCGATGCCTATGCGGCCGGGCTGTATGCCATGCTGCGCAGCCTGGACCTGCAAGGCTATGCGGGCATCGTGCTGGAAGCGCCGCCCGAGGCGGCCAACTGGCTGGCCGTGCGCGATCGCGTGGGCCGCGCGGCTGCCGCGTTTGACGCCGACGACGGCGCGGCGACCTGAACGTTCCCCGCGCCAGCATCCCCATGTAGGGCATCCCCCGCTCACGCTTCACGCCGTGCTGCGGCACAATCAGGCAGGGCTGGCGATGTGCGCCGGCCATGACCCGATCCGCAAGGAGTGCCGATGCCGACGTCCAGCCCTGACGCTGTTCCCCTGTCTGCCGAAGAGGCCTTGCTGTCGCGCCGCTCGGTGCGGGCGTTCCTGCCCGAGCCGGTGCCGCGCGAGACCATCGAGGCCATCCTGCGCCTGGCGGCGCGCGCGCCCTCGGGCAACAACGCGCAACCCTGGCAGGTCTATGTGCTGACGGGTGAAACGCTGGCGCGCGTCGGCAAGGCGCTGGGCGCGGCGCATGACGATCCCGACCCCGCGCGCTACCAGGGCGAGTACGACTACTACCCCAGGAAATGGATCTCGCCGTTCCTGGACCGCCGCCGCAAGGTGGGCTGGGACCTGTATGGCCTGCTGGGTCTCACGCGCGAGGACAAGGCCGGCATGCATGCCCAGCATGGCAGGAACTACCGCTTCTTCGATGCGCCGGTGGGACTGCTGTTCACCATCAACCGCATCATGTCGCAGGGCAGCTGGCTGGATTACGGCATGTTCCTGCAATCCATCATGCTGGCCGCGCGGGCCCACGGACTGGACACCTGCCCGCAGGCGGCCTTCGTGCCGTACCACGACATCATCAGGCGGGAGTTGGCGCTGCCGCCCGAAGAGATGTTCGTGTGCGGCATGGCGCTGGGCCGGGCCGAGGAGTCGGCCATCGAGAACACGCTGCGCTCGGAGCGCGAACCCGTCGAGGCATTCACGCATTTCCTGGATTAGGACGCGGCCGGAAAACAGGACGGCCCGCCGTCTTGCGAGGGCGGGCCGCTGCGTGGCGTGATGCGCGTATCAGCCGCCTTGCTTCTGGGCCGTCGTGCGCAGGTCGGTCAGCGTGGCTGTCGGCGTGATGACCTCCGGGTCCAGCAGGCAATGCAGGATGGCCGGCTTGCCGCTGGCCACGGCGCGTTCGAAGGCGGCGGCGAACTGCTCGGTATCCTCCACGCGTTCGCCGTGGCCGCCGAAGCTGCGCGCATAGGCGGCGAAGTCGGGGTTGCGCAGCGCGGTGGCCGACACGCGGGCCGGGTAGTGCTTTTCCTGGTGCATGCGGATCGTGCCGTACATGCCGTTGTCCACGACGATGACGATGATCGGCAGGTCGTATTGCACGGCGGTGGCGAATTCCTGGCCGTGCATCAGGAAGCAGCCGTCGCCTGCGAAGCACACGACCATGCGCGAGGGATCGACGCGCTTGGCACCCACCGCCGCCGGCAGCCCGTAGCCCATCGAGCCCGAGGTCGGCGCGAGTTGCGTGCCGTAGGCGCGGTTGCGGTGGAAGCGGTGCAGCCACGTGGCGTAGTTGCCCGCGCCGTTGGTCAGCACCGCGTCATCGGGCAGGCGTGATTCCAGCCACGCCATGATCTCGCCCATCTGCAGCGCGCCCTGCGTGCGGATGCGGCTGGCATCGCTCCAGGCGATGTAGCTGTCGTGCAGGTTGCGGATGGCATCCTTGCGCGCCGAGTCGTGGCTGGCGGGCACGTCGGCCAGCGCCGCCGCGAAGGCCGTGGGTGAGGCGTTGATGGCCAGCGTGGGGCGATAGACGCGGCCCAGCTCGTTGACGTCGGGATGCACGTGCACCAGCGCCTGGCGCGGCACCGGCAGGTCCAGCAGCGTGTAGCTCTGGCTGGGAATCTCGGACATGCGCCCGCCCACCAGCAGCAGCAGGTCGGCGTCGCGCACGCGCGCCAGCAGCGCCGGGTTGGCGCCCAGGCCCACGTCGCCGATATAGCAGGGGTGGTCTGCCGGGCACAGCATCTGGCGGCGGAACGAGGCCGCCACCGGCAGGCCGGCGCGTTCGGCGAAAGCAGCGAACTGGTCCACGGCTTGCGCGCTCCAGCGCGTGCCGCCCAGGATGGCCAGCGGCGCGCGCGCGGCGGCCAGGCGCTCGGCCAGGTCGGCCAGTTGCGCCGCGCCGGGCGCGGTGTCGATGATGTCGTAGCCCGGGGTATCGGCCACCGTGGCGGTGTCGGTCAGCATGTCCTCGGGCAGCGCGATGACAACCGGGCCGGGGCGGCCGGAGCTGGCGACGTGGAAGGCGCGCGAGATCAGTTCGGGAATGCGGTCGGCGTCATCGATCTCGGTGACCCATTTGGCCTGGGTGCCGAAGACTGCGCGGTAGTCCATTTCCTGGAAGGCTTCGCGCTCGCGCATGCCGCGTTCGATCTGGCCCACGAACAGGATCAGGGGCGTGGAGTCCTGGCTGGCGATGTGCACGCCCGCCAGCGCGTTGGCGGCGCCCGGGCCGCGCGTGACCATGCAGATGCCGGGCCGGCCCGACAGCTTGCCGTGCGCGTCGGCCATCATGGCCGCGCCGCCTTCCTGGCGGCACACGGTGACGTCGATGTCGACGTCCACCAGCGCATCCAGCACGGCCAGGTAGCTTTCGCCAGGAACGCAGAACACGTGGCGCACGCCGTGCGCCACCAGTTGATCGACAAGGATCTGGCCGCCGGAGCGGGCGATGGGGGAGGTGTTAGCGGAGGATGTCGGCATAGTGCCCGTAAAAGTAACGGCCGACTATGCGACGCGGCAATTGGGTATGTCCCTGCTTGCTTCTGGCACGCCAAAGAGGGATGGCATTTGCCGCATTGATGGCTGTCATTTAAGTGTCGTTGTTTTTCATAATGTTTCTTGTTACTTTGCTTGGTTCCAATTAATGGAATGCCTGCCTGTCGCATGGCCGGATATTTCCTTTTTAGGCAGTGTGAACCATGACCCTCCTGCGCCGTGCCATCGCCAGCCTTGTCCTGCTGACCCAGGTCGTGCCTTCCCTCGCCTGGGCGCAGACGTTGCCCATCACCGTCGACCGCAACGTCGCCGGACAACGGCCCGTGGTGGGCGTGGGCCCCAACGGCGTGCCGGTCGTGAACATCGCGCCGCCCAGCGCGGGCGGGGTGTCGAACAACCGCTACACGCAGTTCAACGTGGGCCCGTCGGGCGTGGTGCTGAACAACAGCGGCGCGGGCAGCCAGTCGCAGCTGGCGGGCGGCATTGCCGGCAACCCCATGCTGGGCAACCAGCGCGCCACCACCATCCTGAACCAGGTCACGGCCAACAACCCCTCGCAATTGCGCGGCATGCTGGAAGTGGCGGGCCATCGGGCCAACGTCATCGTGGCCAACCCGGCGGGCATCACCTGCGACGGCTGCGGCTTCCTCAACACCCATCGCGGCACGCTGACCACGGGCCGACCGATCCTGAACGCCGATGGCTCGGTGCAGGGCTTCGATATCGGCCAGGGCAGCATCAGCGTGGACGGCCTGGGCCTGTATGGCGCGGGCCTGTCGCAGGTGGACCTGCTGGCGCGCGCGCTGGCGATCAACGCGTCCATCTGGGCCGAGCGCGTGGATGCCGTGGCGGGCGCCAACATCGTCGACTACAACACCGGCGCCGTGCAGGCGCAGGCCGCGCAAGGCGCCGCGCCCGGCGTCGCCATCGACTTGGCGGCCCTGGGCGGCATGTACGCCAACAGCATCCGGCTGGTGGGCACCGAAGCCGGCGTGGGCGTGAACGTGGGCGGCAACCTGGCCGCACTGACGGGCGCGCTGGAAGTCAGCGCCAACGGCGACGTGCGCTTTGCGCCCACCGCTGCGCTGCAGGCGGGCACCACGGCCAGCGTGAATGCCGCGCGAGACCTGGCAGCCGAAGGCCGCCTGACCGCAGGCGGCACGCTGGCCTTGCAAGCCGGCCGCGACGCCAGCGTGCGGGGTGCGCTGCAAGCAGGCCAGGACCTGACGTTGACCGCGGGCGGGGCGTTGGCGGTGGCGCAGGCGGGAGGCCTGTGGGCATCGCGCGACCTGGCTTTGCAGTCGGGGCAGAGGCTGACGTTGGCGGGCCAGGCGCAGGGCGACCGCCACGTGACGCTGGTGGCCGGCGCGCCGCTGCAGCTCACCGGGGCAACCGTCGCGCTGGGCGGCGACCTGTCCATCACCGCGCAAGGCGGTCTTGTCACGGCGGCGGGCACGCGCACGCAGGCGGCAGGCAACCTGCTGGCCCGCGCCCAGGGGGGCGACGCGGTCTTCGGCGGCACGCTGTCCGCGGGCAACAGCCTGACGCTGTCGGGCACGGGCGGATTGACCGTGCAAGGCGCGGTCAGCGCGGCCAACGACGTGTCGCTGACTGCGCGTGACGGCGTCTTGAACCTCGCCTCGACCGCGGAGCTTGAGGCGGGCCGGGACCTGTCCGCCACGGCGGGCGCCGGCCTGAGCAGTGCGGGGCAGGCGTTGGCCGGGCGCCATGCGGCACTGCAGGCCGGCAGCGGCATGCAATTGGCGGGCCGCACGGTGGCGCTGGGCGGTGACCTGACCGCCAACGCGCAAGGCGACATCAGCACCACGCAGGCGTCCCGTACCCAGGCTGCAGGCACGCTGCGTGCCACGGCGGGCGGCACCTTGTCGGCCGACGGCATCCTGTCCGCCGATGGCAGCGTGGCGCTGCGCGCGCAACGCGACCTCATGCTGGCGGGCACCACCGCCGCATTGAGCGGTGACCTCTTCCTGCAGGGGGACCGGGGCTTGACGCTGGCCAACACCGCCAGGGCACAGGCTGGAGGCAAGGTGACGGCCGATGCCGGCACCACGTTGAAGAACGAGGGCATCCTGTCGGCAGGCAGCACTGCCACGCTGAATGCAGGCAGCAGCCTGGACAACACCGGCACTGTCCTTGCCACCGGCAACGTGGACGCCAAGGCCGTCAACGGCCAACTGACGAACACGGGCCGCATCCTGGCTGGCGTGGGCGTGGCGGGCGAACTGGACGGCGAGGGCAGCCTGACCTTGGGTGCCTCACAGTTGCGCCACAGCGGCCTGGCCGCTGCAGGGAAGGATGTCACGCTGACGGGCGGGACGCTGAACCTGTCCTCGGGCACCGTATCTGCCGGCCAACGCCTGGCATTGACCGCCACGGGTGACATCGATGCGGGCAACGCCGTGTTGCACGGCAATGCCGCCGAGATCGCCGCGCGTGACCTGGCCTTGGGTGGCGGCAAGCTTACCGCCGCGACCACGCTGGACGCCACGCTGCAAGGCAAGCTCGACACCCGACTAGGCACGATCGCGGCGGGCGAGTCCGCCACCTTGTCAGCGAACACCCTGGACAACCAGGGCGGCGTCATCGCCGCCAAGAACCTTTCGGTGACGGCCCTGGGCACGGTCACCAACCTGGGCGGCCTGCTGCAGGCCGACGCCGCGCTGGATCTGAGCGCCGCTGCGCTGGACAACCGCAACACGCGTGTGAGCGGCGCCACGCAGCCGCTGGGCGTGCTGGCCGGTGCGCTGACGGTGCGGGCCGACCGTGTCGACAACGCCAGCGGCCAACTGGCCGCAGATGCCTCGCTGGATCTGCGCACCGCCGCGCTGGACAACGCCGCAGGGCTCGTGTCCTCGCAGGCGCAGGCCGAACTGCGCGCTGGCCAACTGGGCAACGCCCAGGGCACGCTGGCCGCCGGGGAACGCCTGGCCGTGGTGTCCGACGCCTTGACGGGCGCCGGCCGGCTGCAATCACAGGGTGACCTGGCATTGACGCTGACTGGTGGCTACACGCATGTAGGTAGCCTGGTTGCCAACCGCGACCTGACGCTGAGCGTGGGGGCGGGGCTGGACAACACCGGCATCATTTCGGCGGGCCGTGACCTGACCGTCGGGAGTCAGAGCCTGACCAACCGCGCAGGCGCCGAGATTGTCGCCCATGGCACCACCACGCTGAATGTCTCGCAGCAGTTGCACAACGCGGGCTTGATCGACGGCGGGCTCACGCGCATCACCGCGGGCAGCGTTACCAACGTGGGCCGCATCTATGGCGACGCCATCGCCATCCAGGCGGGCAGCCTGGTGAACGACGTGGCGGGCGGCGTGGCGGGTGTGATCGCCTCGCGCGGCGACATGGATCTTGGTGTGGGCACGCTGGTCAACCGCGAGCACGCGCTGATCTATGCGGATCAGGATTTGCGGATTGGCGGTTCGCTGGACGGCAATGGACGTGCCACGGGGCAGGCGCAGTCCGTGACCAATGCGTCGGCCACGATCGAGGCGGGACGGCATGCCAGCATCGGGGCGGTGTCGCTGCGCAATGAGAATCTGCGGTTTGAGAGCGAGGTTCGGGAGATCCTGCAGCAGCCGAAGATCTATTACCGATTGAACGGCAGCGACCAGATGCACGACGGTGCGTTGGCGTGGATCTGCGATGAGCTGAGCGCGACGTGCAGCAAGGACTTCGATTGGCTGGCAGGCAACGTCACGCGGCGCTTGTTGATGCCTTCCGACAAGTATCCGCAGGAGCGTTTCGGTCCGCCCTACGATTACTTTCCCCACCGAGGCCGCCAGCGTGCGGGCATTACGGCACCGATCCCGGCGTCGTTCACGCCGGAGAGCAATGATTGCAACGATAACGGCTGCACGTTCAGGCCCCTGCAGTTCCACTTCGACACGTCGCCCAGGATCTGGGAGGTCTTCGAGGTCGTGCAGCCAGCTGTTGCCTTGCCGGTAGAGCCGGTCGAGTGCGAGCCCTGGGCCTGCACGGCCCAGCAGAAGGCGGACCAGGCTGCCTACGACCAAGCGTTGGCGGCAAAGATGGCTTCCTATGAAGCCCTGCAAGCCAAGATCAGCGAATTCAACGTCGATGTCTATTACCGACAGATTCGCGACTTCACGTATTACGTGGTGACGGAGACCATCAGCGAAAGCAAGACGTTGGCCTCCGACCCTGGCCGCATCCTGTCGGGCGGCAACATGGCGCTGTCCGGCACCGTCGTCAATGACAAGAGCCAGATCGTGGCGGGCGGCGCGTTGTCGGTAACCGGTCCGGCCATCACCAATGTCGGCGCCACCGGTGAGCGGCTGGCAACGTTGTCCGGCCAGATGATCTACACCAATGAGGAAGATCACCGACGCAAGTACCGCTACTCGGACTACAGCGGGATCCTGGAATCCCAACCTATTGACCTGGCGGTGGCCAGCGCCAGCGGCGGCGCCGTGGTGCCTGCCACGGGCAATGCCGGGCCTGGCGCATCGGGCGTTGCCGTGCCCTCTGCGCCACCACCCATCGTTTCCATTTCCTTGCCGGGCTCCGGGCTGGTGCGCACCGTTACGCCGCCCGCCACTTTGCCTCGCAGCAGCCTTTACCAGACGCTGACGGCCCCGGATGCCCCTTATCTGGTCGCGACGGACAGCCGATTCCTCGGGGGGCGGGAGGTGCTGTCCAGCGATTTCCTGCTGCAGCAGTTGCGCACGCAAGGCGCCGCCGCCAACGCGCCTGCCCCCGGCGCAGGCCAGCCGCAGGCGCCCGATCCCTTCGATGGCGCGGCTACGCTCAAGCGGTTGGGCGACGGCTTCTATGAACAGCGACTGGTGGCCGACCAGATCATGGCGGGCACGGGCCAGCGCTATGTGGGCGATTACTCCGACAACGAGGCGCAATACAAGGCCTTGCTGACGGCGGGCGCCGAGTTCGCCGGCCAGTACGGCCTGACGCTGGGCACGGCGCTGACCGACGAGCAGATGCGCCACCTGACCACCGACCTGGTCTGGATGGTGGCACAGACCGTGACGCTGCCTGACGGCACCACCCAAACCGTCCTGGTCCCTCAGGTGTACCTGGTGGTGCGTGAGGGTGATCTGAAAGGAGATGGCACCCTCATCGCCGGAAGGGATGTGACCTTGGACGTGGAGGGCGACATCGTCAATAGCGGCATGATTGGTGCACGCGATGCCACGGTCATGACGGCGGAGAACATTCGCAACGAAGCAGGCAGTCTGATCCAAGGCGGGCGCGTGGACCTGAATGCGCGCCAGGATATCGACAACGTGGCTGCGCTCATCAAGGGCGATGCCGTGGCGTTGCAAGCTGGCCGCGACGTGAACCTTGTCAGCACTACCGACACGTTCGCCAATAGCATTACCCAGGGGACGTACGTCAGCGGTGTGTCGCGCATCGATGCGGGTACGCTGGATATTGTCGCTGGCCGTGACATCACCGCCACCGCGGCAGCCATGACTGCCAGTGACGATGCTCGTCTGCAAGCTGGCCGCGACATCAACCTGCAGACAATCGAGACGGCGCATAACGAAGCTGTCACGTGGAGCCGTCGAAACAATACGCATGTTTCGCGCACTACCGAAATTGGCTCGGTCATTACAGCGGGCGGTGACCTTA
Source organism: Orrella dioscoreae (assembly GCF_900089455.2). Classification (NCBI taxonomy): domain Bacteria; kingdom Pseudomonadati; phylum Pseudomonadota; class Betaproteobacteria; order Burkholderiales; family Alcaligenaceae; genus Orrella; species Orrella dioscoreae. The sequence continues at coordinate 3,571,975 of NZ_LT907988.1, read as the reverse complement.
CCCTGATCGCCGGACAGGATGTCAATGCCCGGGCGGCGCAGGCGACCACCGACGGTCAGTTGGCCGTCGGTGCGGGCCGCGACATCAACCTGCTTGCAGGTGAGGCAAGCGGATACGCGCGCGACGAACACTACTTCAAGTCTCGCAGTGGCTTCTCATCCAAAAGTGTTCACACTATCGATGAGGCCAGGCAGACCTTGGCTATCGGCTCCACCTTCACCGGCGACTCGGTCGTCATGATGGCTGGCCGCGATGTCACCGTGCAGGGCTCCAACATCGGCGGCATGGGCGACGTCGTTGTCTCGGCCGAACGCGACGTTAACATCGTCGCGGCAGAGAACGTCTCCGAGGAATACAACTACAAACGCGTGAAGAAGTCCGGCTTCGGCGCCTTGGGCGGCATCAGCTACGGGTCGCGCCAGACCACGGACTCGCTGGACGGCGAGAAAGTCTTCCACACCGGCAGCACGGTTGGCAGCGTGACGGGCGACCTGCTCATCAACGCCGGCGAATCGATGCTGGTCGCCGGCAGCAACGTCCTGGCGCGTCAGGGCGATGTGTCGCTGGTGGGCCGCGACATCCGTATCGAGGCCGTCACCGACACCGCGCAAGAGCGCGAGTTCCACGAGGTCAAGCAAAGCGGCCTTACCGTCAGCGCAAGCAATCCGGTGGTCAGCGCGGCGCAGACTGGCGCCAAGATGGCCGATGCCGCGTCGCGCAGCGGCGATCCGGTCATGCAGGCCTTGGCCCTGGGCACGACCGCCCTTGCCGCCGTCAATGCGGCGGATGCGGTCATGCAGAACGGCGGCGTGGGCGGCGTGTCGGTCAACATCAGTCTGGGGTCCAGCAAAAGCCAGACCACCATCGACCGTTCGTCTTCCAGCGTGCTGGGCTCGACCGTGGCGGCAGGCAATGACCTGACCATCGTGGCGCGTGGGGGCGGTGCGGATTCCGACATCACCGTGACAGGCTCGAACCTGTCCGCCGGCAATAACGCGGTGCTCAAGGCCGAGGGCGACATCCTGCTGCAAGCGGCGCAGAACCTGGCGTCGCAGCAGACAAAGAACAAGAGCAGCAGCGCCAGCGTGGGCGTGGGCATCACGCTGGGCGTAAAGGGCGGGGGCGTGTCGGTCAACGCAGGCGTCTCCAGCGGCCGCGGCAATTCGGATGGACGCGACAGCACCTGGACGCAAACGAACGTCACGGCGGGCAACGTGCTGGCGCTGCAATCGGGCGGAGACACCGCGTTGCGGGGTGCAGTGGGCCAGGCCGACCAGATTCTTGCGTCGGTAGGCGGCAACCTGCTGCTGGAGAGTCTGCAGGACACCAGCACGTACCAATCGAAGCAGAAGAACGCTGGCTTCAGCGGCAGCGTCTGCGTGACCTGCGCGGTGCCGGGCTCCATTGCAGGCAACATCGGTCGCGGCAAGATGAACAGCGACTACGCCTCGGTCACGCAGCAGACGGGATTGAAGGCGGGTGACGGTGGTTTCCTGATCGACGTGGGGGGCAACACCACGCTGATCGGCAGCGTGATCTCCAGCAGCCAGCAGGCGGTGGCCGACGGCTTGAACCACCTGAGCACGGGCACGCTGACGGTCGAGGACATCAAGAACCGTGCGACATACTCGGCCAGCCAGGTGAGCGTGGGTGGCGGGTACACATTTGGTGGTGATGGCGGGGAAAGCGCAGGCCAGGGCGGCGTCGGTCAAGACAAGCACGGGAACGTCGCTGCGGGCGGCAATGCCAAGCCTGCCAGCAGTGTTCCGTCGGACAAGTCCGGTTTGTCTATGGGCCTGCCGGTGGCGCTGTCAGCCAGCGGCAACGCCAGCTCGACCACGCGCAGCGGCATCAGCGAAGGCGTGATCGAGATCCGAGATGAAGCGGGCCAGCAGGCACTGACGGGCAAGAGCGCGGCCGAGACGATCGCGTCCTTGAACCGGGACACGACGGATACCCTGGGGGCGCTGAAGCCGATCTTTGACAAGGAGAAGATCGAGGCCGGCTTCGAGATCGGGACGGCGTTTGCGGGGGAGATGGGTCAGTTCCTGACGAATCGGGCGAGGGAGGTGGATGCGCTTGAGAAGCGTGCTGGCGATATGTCGCTGACAGAGGCTGAGCGAGATCAGGCCAAAGCCGATGCGATCTTGTTGGATAGGCAGTGGGGCGCTAGCGGTTCCTATCGGCGGATTCTGAGCGCCGTCGCCGCAGGAGCGGGCGGTAACGTCACGGGCGGAGCAGGCCAGTTCGTCCAATCGGCTGCGGTGAACTATCTGCAAGGGCTCGCTGCGAGCGAGGTTAAATCTATCGCTGACGCCCTGGGCACAGGGTCAGAAGCAGAGGCGGCTCGTGCGGCGCTTCACGCAGTAGTGGGATGTGTGGGAGCAGCGGCAAGTGCCGGTGCTTGCGGCGCAGGCGCGCTTGGCGCAAGCGCCAGCTCCGTGCTGGGCGCGCTGCTAGGCAGCAGCGCGACGGCAGGCTCGGAAGAGAAGGAGTCTCGCGTTAACCTGATTTCCAGCATCGTTGCTGCAATCAGCCTGGGGACGGGGGTTGAAGCGGTTGCCGCCGTGGTGGCTGCGCGCACCGAGGCCGAGAACAACTACCTGAAGCCTGGAGAGATTCAGACGCTGATGGATGATCTAAGGCTGTGCAGGACGGCAGGAGATCCAGCAGCGTGTCAGCAGGAGACGAAGGAGAAGTACGAGGACATCAGCGTCTCACGAGGTGGCTCGAAGCTGTTCGGTTGTAAGGCAGAGGGGGAAGCAGCTTGTGAGCAGCAATTGCGGGATGCAGATGGCGGGGCTGATGCCTTGGCTGAGCTTCAGCGGTCGGGGTGGAAGCCGGAGGAATTGGCGATCCTGGACGGGCTGGCCGATCTGAGCTCTGATGACAGCTTTATCGCCCGGAAGATTTGGCACAGTGCTTTTCTATCGGAGTCTGGTGTCATTGGTGGGGTGCTCGTTAGCGGGGCGGCATCTGCGGCGGCCGCTCAATCTGAGGTGAGCGCTGCGAAGGCAAATGCGCTTGCTACGGCGGGGAAAACTGCCTCGGGGGCAGAGCAAACGATTTTTCGAACCGCGCATTACAGTAGTCGTCTCCAGAAAGAGGGCGTCAATGTAGCTAAAGCAGAGGCCATTGTTGCGAAAGAAATTCAGCAGATGAGGGCGGCCATGACTGAGAATGCCAATGTCTCTGGAAGACTTTTTATAGACGGGGTGCAGGTGGAATATCGTGCCAGGCTATTGCCTGGAGGGGCTGTAAATGTTGGAACTATTTTTCCGGTTAAGTGAAATGAGAGAACTGAGTTATCAGGAGAGGAACTTGATTCAGGGGTTTGCTTCGCGCCTCCCTGGCAGCGAAAAGGATATTTTGCTGCAAGACCTCAGCTGCGCAAAAATAGAATCCACACATTCTAATGAAGAATGTTTGGTGTTTTTCTTAGAGGGATACAACCGTACTGGCTCACATGGGCAGCACCTTTATTCGGTGGAAGCAAAAGCGTCCGACTGTGATGGTGAAGAGATATCGATACTGCTTTACGCGGACGAGTTCGGCCGTTTGTTAGAGTTGGAATTTATTAGATGGGCAGATGGGCCAATATTGGGAATTGATTGGGATACGGTTGAGTTCTATTAGTCTGAAATTTCGATTTTAAGCAATCGAATCATGCCTAGATGTAATATCGCAGCAGAGTTGACAAATCCCTTGTTAGCTAAATTTCGGCCCCATGGCGATGGCAGCATCAATCTCACCGAAGTGGAAGGTGATTATTAGTCGCCCACGGATCTAACTCTGGTCATGGAGGGAGGGGATAGCTAAAATTTTTGGAAAAAATTAAAAATGGATTTTGTGAAAAAAATAAAATTTATGCCTGATTATCACTGCCATCCTCTATGGCATGATGATTCTGCGGAGTTCGGAGATATTGACCCGGACGTGTTACCTCTAAGCGATGCGCTTAAGATAAGAATTAAAAAATGGGCTGCTGCCTATGATGCCTCCTTAAATGTCGATGATCCGGCTCTGTCTGGGTTTAAAACCACGGAGGAAGAGAGGAAATTTGCAGAAGAGGGTGAGTTGATAAGCGAAGAATTAAAAAAAGAACTTGGTGGGGAATATTTAATTTCTTTGTTTGTTCCTGTGTGACTTGTGCGTTGGTGGGTTTTGGATTTTATCAAAATTTTTTGATCGTTAATTAACGGTGATCCTATTTGTCATGTCTGTTCACTAGCTATGAGCTAATTTGGCCACCTCTATCCGTAACAATAATGTGGAGTAGGCCTGACTGGCAGTAGGCGGCAAAGAACCTGGCGTCGCAGCAGACGAAGAACAAGAGCAGCAGCGCGAGCGTGGGCGTGGGCATCACGCTGGGCGTGGAAGGCGGCGGCGTGTCGGTCAACGCAGGCGTCTCCAGCGGCCGCGGCAACTCGGATGGCCGCGACAGCACCTGGACGCAAACCAACGTCACGGCAGGCAACGTGCTGGCGCTGCAATCGGGCGGCGACACCTCGTTGCGGGGTGCAGTGGGCCAGGCCGACCAGATTCTTGCGTCGGTAGGCGGCAACCTGTTGCTGGAGAGTCTGCAGGACACCAGCACGTACCAATCGAAGCAGAAGAACGCTGGCTTCAGCGGCAGCGTCTGCGTGACCTGCGCGGTGCCGGGCTCCATTGCAGGCAACGTCGGTCGCGGCAAGATGAACAGCGACTACGCCTCGGTCACGCAGCAGACGGGGCTGAAGGCAGGTGACGGCGGTTTCCTGATCGACGTGGGGGGCAACACCACGCTGATCGGCAGCGTGATCTCCAGCAGCCAACAGGCAGTGGCCGATGGTTTGAATCACCTGAGCACGGGCACGCTGACGGTCGAGGACATCAAGAACCGTGCGACGTACTCGGCCAGCCAGGTGAGCGTGGGTGGCGGGTACTCGTTTGGTGGCGGTGGCGGGGAAAGCGCCGGTCAGGGCGGCGTCGGTCAAGACAAGCACGGGAATGTCGCTGCGGGCGGCAATGCCAAGCCTGCTAGCAGTGTTCCGTCGGACAAGTCCGGTTTGTCGATGGGCTTGCCTGTAGCGCTGTCAGCCAGCGGCAGCGCCAGCTCGACCACGCGCAGCGGCATCAGCGAAGGCGTGATCGAGATCCGCGACGAAGCTGCCCAGCAGGCGCTGACGGGCAAGAGTGCAGCCGAGACGATCGCGTCCTTGAACCGGGACACGACGGACACCCTGGGGCGCTGAAGCCGATCTTTGACGAGGAGAAGATCGAGGCGGGGTTTGAGATCGGGACGGCGTTTGCGGGGAGATGGGGCAATTTCTGACGAATCCGGCCAAGGAGGTTGATGCGCTTGAGAAGCGCGCTGGCGACGTCATACTGTCTGATGAGTAGCGGTTGCAAGCAGGCACGCAATTCAGCAGAAGACATAGGGGAGGAGAGGGAGCCGTCAGGCACTTCGCCACCGTCTCGCTTACTCCCATATCTGCATCATTCGCTGGTTGACCTCCTGCAGGTCGAAGGCGGTAAGGTCGAAGCGCTTGCCGTGCCAAAGCAACATATCGTCGTGCTCGGGGTGGTTGGGATCGGAGATGGCTTGCAGGAAGTGCATATAGCCGGGTTCTCCGCCGACGTCCTCCGGCGGGCAAGCATTGGCCCCTTCCAGGCACCACGGTCCGCCCAGCGGTTCGTTGAACTCGGTCGCATCCAGCACTTGAATTTCGTGCTCCCAGTGGTCCCCTAAGTCGTAGACATAATCGAAGCTACTGGCGCCTTGGATGACCTTATTCAGACTTACGCGCTTTTCGCTTTGCAGGCCGGCTTGCGGATAGTCCGGGTCGGGTTCACCGTAACGCACGCCGTTGATGACGAACTCGTGCAGGTGTCCACCTTGCCAGCCCATCGCCAGCAGGATGGTCACGTGCAACTTACGCAGCGTGATCCGGCTGGGCACAACGATCGTGCGGTAGATGACGGGCTGGATTTGGCGCAGTTCGATACGTAACACCAGCGCCGCGCCCCGACAGGACGCGGCTTTCGCATGGCTCACGTTGCCTGCTTCGCAACTGTGCTCTCGGGTGATGTCGGATGCCATAGCGAGAATCCCCGTATATGGTTGGGCGGGGAGGGCGGCGAAGCGCGCGATTACCTTGCGCAAGCAGGTTTCCCTTCAGCGGAAGACGACCGTGCGGTGGCCGTTCAGCAGGATGCGGTGCTCGACATGGCTGCGCACGGCGCGCGACAGCACCAGCGATTCCACGTCGCTGCCCACCTGGGCCAGGTCCGCCGCGCTCAGCGTGTGGTCCACGCGCTCGATGTCCTGTTCGATGATGGGGCCTTCGTCCAGGTCCGGCGTGACGTAATGGGCCGTGGCGCCGATGATCTTCACGCCGCGGGTGTGGGCCTGGTGATACGGGCGCGCGCCCTTGAAGCTGGGCAGGAAGCTGTGATGGATGTTGATGGCGCGGCCCGACAGCGCGCGGCACAGGTCGGGCGACAGGATCTGCATGTAGCGGGCCAGCACCACCAGGTCGATGCGCTCGCGCTCGGCCAGCGCCAGGATCTGTTGCTCCTGCTGCGCCTTGGTGTCGGGTGTGACCGGCAGGTGATGGAAAGGAATGCCGTAGGACTGCGCAAGCGGCGCGAAGTCGGGGTGGTTGGACACCACCGCGGCGATCTCCACCGGCAACTGGCCGCTGTGCGTGCGGAATACCAGGTCGTTCAGGCAGTGGCCCTGCTTGCTGACCATGATCAGCAGGCGCGCCTTGCGGCGCGCGTCGTGGATCTGCCAGTCCATGCCGTAGTCGGCGGCCAGCGTCGAAAACCGGGCGCGCAGCGTGTCGGCGTCGATGTCCTGCGGCAGGTCGAAGTGCACGCGCAGGAAGAAGCGGCCCGTCTCTTCGTCGCCGAACTGCTGCGCGTCCAGGATGTTGCCCTGGAGCTCGAACAGCAGGCCGCTCACGCGGTAGACGATGCCGGTGCGGTCCGGGCAGGAGAGGGTCAGGATGAAATCGTTGTGTTGCGACATGATGGGAACGTGGTCAGGAAAGCAGGGCGGCCGCGGCGGCCCGGGCGATCGCCAGGCTGGCGGTCAGTCCCGGTGATTCTATGCCGAACAGGTTCACCAGCCCGGGCACGCCATGGATGGCGGGTCCGGCGATGACGAAGTCGGCGGCGGGGGCGTCAGGGGCGGAGATCTTGGGCCGGATGCCGGTGTAGCCCGGCGCCAGGGCGCCGTCGGGCAGGCCTGGCCAATAGGCGCGCACGGCCTCGTAGAACACATCCGCGCGCGCGGGGTCCAGGCTGTAGTCCTCGTGCTCGATCCACTGGGTGTCCGGGCCGAACTTGGCCTGGCCGCCCATGTCCAGCGTCAGGTGCACGCCCAGGCCGGCGGCTTGCGGGACGGGATAGATCAGCCGCGAAAACGGCGCGCGGCCGCTCAGTGTGAAATAACTGCCTTTGCACAGATAGGCCTGGGGCAGGGTGTCCGGCGGCAGGCCTTCGATGCGCCGCGCCAGGGTGGGCGCATGCAGGCCCGCTGCGTTGACCAGCGTGGCACAGGACAGATGCATGCCGTCCTCGCCACCGAACTGCAAGTCGAAGCCGCCGTGAGGCCGCAAGCGGCCGGACAGCAGCGGCGTATGGAAGACGCATTGTGCGCCCGCGTTTTCGGCGTCGCCCTGGAAGGCGAGCATCAGCGCGTGGCTGTCCACGATGCCCGTCGACGGCGACAGCAGCGCGGCCGTGCAGTGCAAGGCCGGCTCCAGCGCGCGCGCCTCGGCGGCATCGATCTGGCGCAGGTCATCCACGCCGTTGGCGCGTGCCCGGGCGGCGATGCCTTCCAGCTGGGCATTCTGTTCGGGGCGCGTGGCGACGATGAGCTTGCCCAGGCGTGCGTGCGGGATGCCGCGTTCGGCGCAATAGGCGTACAGCAGGTGCTTGCCTTCGACGCAGAGCTTCGCCTTCAGGCTGCCGGCAGGGTAATAGATGCCGGCATGGATCACTTCGGAATTGCGCGAGCTGGTGCCGGTGCCGATGGCTTCGCTGGCTTCGGCAACCAGCACGTCGCGTCCGGCCAGCGCCAGTTCCCGCGCCACGGCCAGGCCGACGACGCCCGCGCCGATCACCACGCAGTCGATGTCGAAGGCGTGGCTCATCGGGGCACCGGGACGGCACGCATCGTCGTCATCGCGGCAGTGCGGGGGTGAGGTCGAAGCCGCCGGCGTGATAGACCAGCGGCGGCGCGTCGGTATAGCCGCAGTGCTCCACTTCGCCCACCAGTATCAGGTGGTCGCCTTCACGGTAGCGGCTGCGGTTGCGGCATTCGAACCACGCCGCGCCGGGTTCGGCCAGCATGGGCGCGCCGCCAGGGGCCTCGGCCAGCGTCAGGTCCTGGAAGCGTTCGGCGGCCGTGCCGCGCGCGAAGCGCGAGGCCAGCGAGAGCTGTCCCGCCGCCAGCACGTTCACGACGTAGCGGTCGCACTGCTCGAAGAGGGGCAGCGAGGACGAGGTCAGCGAGAGGCTCCAGAGCACCAGCGGCGGCTCGAGCGAGACCGAGTTGAAGGAACTGACGGTCAGGCCGGCCGGGGCGCCGGCCGCGTCGCGCGTCGTGACGATGGTCACGCCGGTGGCGAAGCGGCCCAGCGTGGTGCGGAAGTGGGCGGGGTCGGTGGCAGTGGGCGTTGCGGTCATGCTGGGGCGATCAGGCGGGCGCAGCGGGCGCGGATGAGGCCGGTCGTGGCGTGTGGGGGTGTCGAGGCAAGGTCAGGGCGACAGACGGACGACGCGCCAGATGCCGCCGTCGTCGCGGCGATAGACCAGGCGGTCATGCAGGCGGGAAGGGCGGCCCTGCCAGAATTCCATGCTTTCCGGCCGCAGGCGGTAACCGCCCCAATGCGGCGGCCGGGGCGGGTCTTCGCCCAGCGAGGCCGTGTATTGCGCGTTGCGGGCTTCCAGTTCGTCGCGGCTGATGGGCTGGCTCTGCTTCGAGGCCCAGGCGCCGATGCGCGAGCCCAGCGGGCGCACCTTGTAATAGGCGTCGGAGTCGGCGGCGCTGACTTTTTCCACCGGTCCTTCGATGCGCACCTGGCGTTCCAGCGCTTGCCAGAAGAACAGCAGGCTGGCCCAGGGCTGTGCCGCCAGGTCTTCGCCCTTGCGCGATTCGTAGTTGGTATAGAACACGAAGCCGTCGGGGTCGTAGCCCTTCAGCAGCACGATGCGCGCGGAGGGCCGGCCGGCGGCATCGGCCGTGGCCAGCGTCATGGCGTTCGGCTCGGGGACCTTCCCGGCCAGGGCCTGGTCGAACCACAGGCCGAACTGATCAATGGGAGAACTGGCTGCCTGATCTTCCAGCAGCACGTTCTTGTCGTAGGTCTGGCGCAGGTCGGCAATCGACATGGGGCGTTCCCGGTGGCGGGTGGGCGGGTGAAACGCCGAGTGTAACGCCTCAGCCTTCCGGCAGATCGTGACGCTGCGCCTCCAGCGCCCGGGCCACGGTCTGCAGGCGCCGGTCCTGGATGCCGGCACGGCGCAGCGCGCGTTCGGTCTCCAGCACGTAATCGGTGCAGGGGCCATAGCCGCCCGAGGCGCGGCGCACGATGGCCAGCTGTTCCTCCAGCGGCAACTCGCTGATGTAGCCCGGGCCTTCGCGATTCATGATGAACACCAGCGCGCGCACGTCGCCGTCCTCGGTCTGGCAGTTGAGCCAGCGGGGCAGGTAGGAGCCGGTGGTCATCTCGCGCACCCACAGTTGCGGAAAGACGTGGGCGATTTCCTCGTCGGCCAGCCGGTAGACCACGCCGCGGCACGAACCGCCGCGATCCAGGCCGAAGACCAGTCCCGGGCATTCCGGCGTGCCGCGGTGCTCGCGCGACCACAGGCACAGCGCACGGTGGTGGCCGTGCAGGGTGGCAAGACGCCGTTCGGCGTAGGGGAAGTCGGGACGCCAGATGAGGGAGCCGTAGCCGAAAACCCAGACTTCCTGGCCGGTCTGGATCTGGGCCAGTGCCTGGTTCATGGAGGCGAGGCGCTGGGCTTCGCTCCACAAGGGGATCTCTGGGTGAGGACGGACGATGATGGGCGCGGCTGAAGGATTCACGGGCATCTTTGCTCGGGCAAGCCCGTATTGTCCGCGCGGCAAGCTTGCTTGTCGAGAATCAAGTAACGGTCTGTATTGCGCCGGCAACGCCACCGATACGAGGGTTTTCTCAGGGGGAAATTTGCGCAAAAACAAGGCGGTATTAGCAACCCATCGGATATAATTTGAAACATAACGCGATGTTCGGCATATTCTCGAGTGAGGGGGCAATGGTCGACGAAAAGGGGTTGCGCTTCGTCCTGGACGAGGCCACACGGTCCGTCAGGGCGTGTTACGCGCCAGGAGACGAAGAAGAAAACATCGGCCCGGAATCCATTGCCGAGGCGCTGGCCGAGCACGGCTGGGACGCCGCTGTCCTGGACCAGCGCGAAATGGCGCAGTTCCTGGATGCCTGCCGGCGCGCCGAAGAGCCCATCCAGGCGGTCGTCGGCGAGGTCCGCGATGGCGCGCTGTCGCTGGAAATCACGCATGACCGCATGAACGCCTTGCTGACGATCGAGGCGCCGCGCGGCGGTCTGCCGGTCACCGCACAGCAGGTGCGCGATATGCTGGTCCAGCGCAATGTCGCCTTCGGCATCGACGATGCCCAGGTCGAGGCCGCCGTCGCCGCCCGGGCCTGCCGCGATGCCGTGGTGGCACGCGGCCTGTCGCCTGTGCAGGGAAGGGCCACGCGTTTCGAGAGCCTGCTGGACGCGTTGCGGCGCCAACCCGAGCCCGAGGCCGAGGACGCCGACGACGCCTCGGCGCTGGTGGACTACCGCACCCTGGGCGACCTGCTGCTGGTCGCGCCGGGCACGCCGCTGATGCGGCGGGTGCCCGCGGTGCAAGGCATCGAGGGCCGCGATGTGCTGGGCAATGCCATTGCGCCTGCCACCCTCATCGACATTCCCTTCCCGCCGGGCCTGTCCGGGTCCGAACCCTCTGCCGATGATCCCTGCCTGCTGGTTGCCACCGTGGCCGGCGTGCCCATGCCGCAAGCGCAGGGGGTCAACGTGAACCCGCTGGTCGAGGTCGATGCCGTGGACCTGTCCACCGGCAACATCAGCTTCGAAGGCACGCTCAAGGTCAAAGGCGACATCAAGACCGGCATGTCGGTGCATGTCGGCGGCGATGTCGTCGTGCAAGGCACGATCGAAGCCGCCACGGTCGAGGCCGGCGGCAGCGTCATCGTCACGGGCGGCATCATCGGCGCACCGGAGTCGACCGTGACCAACCCCGCCGACGGCGCGGCCAAGACCGCGCGCATCACCTGTGGCGGGTCGGTGCAGGCGCGCTTCATCGACAACGCGGTGATCAGCGCGGGCGTCAACGTCGCGGTAAAGGGCGAGATCCGCCAAAGCGACGTCGCGGCCGGGCAAAGCATCGAATCCGGCCCGCCCGGCAGCCAGCAGGGTGTCATTGCCGGCGGCCGTTGCCGCGCGCTGTTGCTGGTGCGGGCAGGCACCATCGGTTCGCCCGCGGGCGTGCCCACCGAGGTGCACGTGGGCGTCAATCCGCATGCCGCCACGCGCAAGGCCGCCATCGAGCAGGAGCGCCACGCCGTCAACGAAGAGCTGGGCAAGCTGGAGAAGCTGCTGACCTTTTTCCAGGCGAACCCCGAGAAAGGCGAAGGCGGCGTTGCCGACCGCGTGCGCAACACCATGGCCGCCATGGTGGGCAAGCTGCAGACGCTGGAGGCCGACGAAACCGCGCTGGCTGCCGAACTCAGCCTGACCTACAGCGCCGTCATCCACGCCACGCGCCGCTTCTGCGGCGGCACCGACCTGGTCGTGGGCGTCAAGCGCATGCAGATCATCGAGACCACCGGCGTGGGCGGCAAGGCCGTCCTCGAGGAAGACGAGGTCGTGCTGCGCTGACGGTCGCCGGGCCGGATCCTGCGAGGCTTTACATTGCTGTCACTTAGTGCCATCATACTGGTCACTTGGTGACAGTGGTGGAGATTGAATGGGATCGACGCAAGACGATGCGCGCCTGAAGGTGGCGCGGCTGGCGGCTGCGTTGTTTCTGGAGCGGGGCCTCGCGGGCACCAGCGGCGACGACATCGCCGAGGCCGCGGGCATTTCCAAGCGCACGGTATGGCGCTATTTCCGTACCAAGGAAAGCTGCGTCGAACCGCTCTTCGCCCAATCGTGGCAACGGTTCGTGGCCGGCCTGCGCCGTTGGCCGCGCGACATGCCGCTCGAGCCGCACCTGGCGGATTGCTTCGACGTCAGGCACCAGTCGGTGGAGGAAATCTCCGATGGCCTGCTGATCGTCCTGCTGATCGCCAAGCTGCCCGATGAACCCGGGCTGCGTTCCACCTGGCTGCTGTCCTATCAGGGGGGCGAAGCGGAAATGGCGGCCATCATCGCCGACCGCCTCGGCCTGTCGCCCACGGATTTCGACGTGCGGCTGTGCGCCGTTGCCGTCATGGGGGCGGTGCGGACCATCGACGAGACGATCAGCCAGGCCGCGATCCGGGACAGGCAGGTGTTCACGCCCGAGGACGTGGTGGCGCAGATGTCGCGCGCCATCCGCGCGGTCAGCCACCTGCCGTTCTGCGACCCCGTGGTGCCGAAGCCCTTCGGCGAAAAAGGGACCAAGTCATGATTGGTCGCAGGGATCTGCCATCGCTGACGTGGGGTGAGGTTTCTTTTTGCCGCCGGGCCGCCCCAAGGCAAAAAGCGGCCCACTTGGGGGGCAGCAAGCCGAAGGCGCGGCGTGGGGGTTGTTTTTGCCGCCGGGCCGCCCCAAGGCAAAAAGCGGCCCCCTTGGGGGGCAGCAAGCCGAAGGCGCGGCGTGGGGGTTGTTTTTGCCGCCGGGCCGCCCCAAGGCAAAAAGCGGCCCCCTTGGGGGGCAGCAAGCCGAAGGCGCGGCGTGGGGGTTGTTTTTGCCGCCGGGCCGCCCCAAGGCAAAAAGCGGCCCCCTTGGGGGGCAGCAAGCCGAAGGCGCGGCGTGGGGGTTGTTTTTGCCGCCGGGCCGCCCCAAGGCAAAAAGCGGCCCCCTTGGGGGGCAGCAAGCCGAAGGCGCGGCGTGGGGGCTTTTTTTGGTACGCTGTCGGCGCCGCCCTGCCATTCCCTGTCGCTTGTGTCTGCTCAATTCGCCCTTACCGCCTCTCTCATTTCCCGCCTTCGCCGCTTCGCCAGCGTGGGTATCGTGCTGTTGCTGGCCGCCTGCGCCAGCACGCCGCCGACGCCGGAAGGGTTCTATCGGGTCCAGCGCGGCGACACCCTGACGCGCATTGCGCGCGACAACGGGCAGACCGTGCGGGCGCTGATGAACATGAACGGCATCAAGGACCCGAACGCCATCGACGTGGGACAACTGATCCGCGTGCGCAGCGGCGCCACGGCCAGCACGTCGTCGGGCGGATCGGCAACCGGCGGCAAGCCGCAGACCACGCAACCGCCCGTGCGCACGCCGCGCCCCACGACCACGCCGGCGCGCAGCATCTCGCTGGCCTGGCCGGCCGAGGGCAAGCTGGCGCGTGGTTTCAATGGCGCCAGCCACAACGGCCTGACCATCGCCAATACCGCCGGCACGCCGGTGACGGCCGCCGCCGCGGGCACCGTGGCCTATTCCGGCAGCGGCTTGCGCGGCTACGGCAACATGATCATCGTGCGCCACGATGGACAGTACCTCTCCATCTATGCCCACAACCGCAAGCTGCTGGTCTCCGAGGGCCAGAAGGTCACGCGGGGCCAGCGCATCGCGGAAATGGGCAACAGCGACAGCAGCCAGGTCGGGCTGTATTTCGAGCTGCGCTACGACGGCAAGTCGGTCGACCCGACCCGCTTCCTGCCCAAGCGCTGAGCCTGGCTGCCCGTCGGGCAGTCGTTGCAGCGCGTTTCCATTCCCCGTTTTCACGCGCCGGTTCGTCCCTGCCTGTGTCAGGATTCGCCCTGACACGGGCCGCCGCGTGGCGGGTTCTCCTGATCCCCGTGCCGCGCGGCCAGCGCACGCACCTTTTTTCGTGACCTCGTTCGCCCGTTACCGATGCCGCCGATGACTCGCATACTGACTCCCAAGCGCCGCAAACTCCTGTGGATCGTCCTGATCCTGCTGGCGTTGGCCATTCTCCTGCGCTTCACGCTCCTGCGTCCCAAGCCGCCGGCGCCGCCGTCCACGGCGTCCGTCACCGTGACGGACCTGGAAGACGCCGTGCTGGCCAGCGGCAAGCTCGAAGCCATCCGGCAGGTGAGCGTGGGGGCGCAGGTGTCGGGGCAGTTGAAGTCCTTGAAGGTGGCGCTGGGTGATCGGGTGAAGGCCGGACAGCTGGTGGCCGAGATCGACTCGATGACGCAGCAGAACGAACTGCGCAATGCCGAGGCGGGCCTGAACACCGTGCGCGCGCAGCGCCGGGCCAAGGAAGCCACGCTGAAGCAGGCGACGCTGGTGTTCAAGCGCCAGGCCGCGATGCTGAAGCAGGACGCCACCTCGCGCGAAGAATACGAAACCGCCGAGGCCACGCTGGGCGTCACGCGCGCCGAGATCGCGCAGCTGGACGCCCAGATCGCGCAGGCCGAGATCCAGGCGGACACGGCCCGCGTCAACCTGGGCTACACGCGCATCGCCTCGCCGATCGACGGCGTGGTGGTGGCCATCGTTACCAAGGAAGGCCAGACGGTCAGCGCCATGCAGACCGCGCCCACCATCATCAAGGTGGCGCAGGTCGACACCATGACGGTGAAGGCGCAGATTTCCGAGGCCGACGTGGTGCGGGTGCGGCCGGGCCAGAAGGTCTACTTCACCATCCTGGGCGAACCCGATGCGCGTCACTATGGCGAACTGCGCGCCGTCGAACCGGCGCCCGATTCGATCCAGCAGGACGACAGCAATTCGCTGCTGACGTCGTCTTCGTCGAGCACGAGCACCAGCGCCGCCGTCTACTACAACGGCCTGTTCGACGTGCCCAACCCGGAAGAGACGCTGCGTATCTCCATGACCGCGCAGGTCAACATCGTGCTGTCGGAAGCCAAGGGCGCACGCGTGGTGCCGTCGGCGGCGCTGGGCGCGCGCGGCAAGGATGGCCGCTACACCGTGCGCGTGCTGGGCGCGGATGGCCAAGTCGCCGAGCGCCAGATCCGTGTGGGCATCAACAACAACGTGTCGGCGCAGGTGCTCGAAGGCCTGGAAGAGGGCGAGAAGGTCGTCGTCGGCTCGGTGCCTGGCGCCGCCGCGGCGCCCGCTGGCGGCCAGCCGCCCGGCCCGCCGCCGGGGGCGTAAGCCATGGCGCTCATCGACATCCGCAAGCTGCGGCGGGAGTTTCCCGCTGGCGAGCAGACCATTGCCGTGCTCAAGGACGTGGACGTGTCCATCGAGGCGGGCGAGATGGTCGCCATCGTCGGGGCCTCGGGCTCGGGCAAGTCCACGCTGATGAACATCCTGGGCTGCCTGGACCGTCCCACCAGCGGCAGCTATCTCTATGACGGGCGCGATACCGGCGCGATGGGGCCGGACGAACTGGCGCAACTGCGCCGCGAGCATTTCGGCTTCATCTTCCAGCGCTATCACCTGCTGCCCGACCTGACGGCGCGCGGCAACGTGGAAATGCCTGCGGTCTATGCCGGCCGCACCAGCGGCGACCGCGCCGAGCGCGCCCGCGCGCTGCTGCAGCGCCTGGGCCTGTCCGAACGCGACGAGCACCGGCCCGGGCAACTGTCCGGCGGCCAGCAGCAGCGCGTGAGCATCGCGCGCGCGCTGATGAACGGCGGCGAGGTGATCCTGGCCGACGAGCCCACCGGCGCGCTCGACACGCACACCGGCCATGAAGTCATGGCCATCCTGAAGGAACTGAACGCCGCGGGCCACACCATCATCATCGTCACGCACGATATGAACGTGGCCAACAACGCCCAGCGCATCATCGAGATCCGTGACGGCGAGATCGTGGCCGACACGCGACGCGGCGAGGCGCCCGCGCCCTTGCCGGACCCGGCCGCCGAGGCGCCGCGCGCGCGCAACGCCAATCCCCTGCGCGCCGTGCTGGACCGCGCGGCCGAAGCCCTGCGCATGGCGCTCATCGCCATGAACGCGCATCGGCTGCGCACCTTGCTGACCATGCTGGGCATCGTCATCGGCATCGCGGCGGTGGTGTCGGTGGTGGCGCTGGGCGAGGGCTCGCGCCGCAAGATCCTGGCGGACATCAGCGCCATCGGCACCAACACCATCGACATCTATCCGGGCAAGGATTTCGGCGACGAGAAAGCCTCGTCCATCCGCACGCTGGTGCCCGCGGACGCACAGGCCCTGGCGCGCCAGCCCTATGCCGACAGCGTGACCCCCACGGCGAACACCTCCACCACGCTGCGCTACCGCAACGTGTCCGTCACCGGCACGGTCAGTGGCGTGGGCGAGCAGCACTTCCGCGTGCGGGGGCTGCAGCTCATGCAGGGCCAGGCCTTCGATGCGCTCAGCGTGCAGCGCAGCGCGCAGGAGGTCGTGATCGACGAGAACACGCGCAACCGGCTGTTCGGCGCGCAGGTGGACCCTGTCGGCCAGATCATCCTGCTGGGCACCATGCCGGCGCGCGTGATCGGCGTCACGCGCAAGCAGGAGAGCGCATTCGGCGGCAGCGGCGAGACGCTGAACGTCTGGGTGCCCTACACCACGGCCATGGGCCGCCTGATGGGGCAGCAGCACCTGAGCAGCATCACCGTGCGCGTGGGCGACGCCTTCCAGACCAAGGACGCCGAGGCCGCCATCGTCAAGCTGATGACCGAACGCCACGGCATCAAGGACTTCTTCGTCTTCAACACGGACGCCATCCGCCAGACGGTGGAGAACACCACGGCCACCATGACGCTGCTGGTGTCGATGATCGCGTTGATCTCGCTCATCGTGGGGGGCATCGGCGTCATGAACATCATGCTGGTGTCGGTCACAGAGCGCACGCGCGAGATCGGCGTGCGCATGGCGGTGGGCGCGCGGCGCAGCGACATCCTGCAACAGTTCCTCATCGAGGCCGTGCTGGTCTGCCTGCTGGGCGGGCTGATCGGCATCGGGCTGTCGCTGGGCATTGGCGCCTTGTTCGACAGCGCCGGCACCGGCTTCACCATGGTCTATTCCACCGCCTCGATGGTGGCGGCCTTCATCACCTGCACCCTCATCGGCGTGATCTTCGGTTTCCTGCCCGCGCGCAGCGCGTCGCGGCTGGACCCGGTGGATGCCTTGATGCGGGAATGAGCGCACGATGACTTTTTCTTTCCTGCCCCTGTTCCTCGCGCTGCGCCGCGCCTTGCCCCTGGCCACCCTGGCGCTGGCGGGTTGCGGCCTGATGCGCAGCGACTACACCCCGCCCGCCGTGACCGTGCCGGTGCAATGGCAGCAGGCCCAGCCTGCGCAGCAGGGTCCCGTGACCCAGGACCCCTGGTGGACGCTGTTCCAGGAGCCTGCCCTGGATGAACTGGTCAACCAGGCCCTGGCGCGCAACAACGACCTGGCGGCTGCCGCCATCCGCGTGCGGCGCGCGCAGCTCCAGCAGGGACTGGCCGAGGACGCCTTGTTCCCAGACTTGGGCGGCAATGCCAACGTGGGCCGTGACCGCGCCTTGCGCGGCGATCGCGCCATCACGCGCAGCAACAACGTCGGGCTGACCGTCAGCTATGAGCTGGACCTGTGGAATCGCCTCGGCAGCCAGCGCGACGCCGCGCGCTGGCAGGCCTTGGCCACCGAGGAGGACCGGGCCAGCGCCGCGCTGAGCCTGTCCGCGACCACGGTCAACCTGTACTGGCAACTGGCGCACATCAACGAGCGGCTGGTCACCAGCCAGCAGAGCATCGACACCGCGCGCCTCACGCTGCGGCTGGTGCAGGCGCAGTTCGACGCGGGCGCGGTCTCGCCGCTGGACCTGGCCGAGGCGCGCCGCAACGTGGCCGCGCAAGAGGCCTCGCACACGCAGCTGCTGCAACAGCGCGTGGAATACCTGAACGCGCTGGCGATCCTGTTCGACGGCCCGCCGGGCCAGGCCTTCGCCGATCCGCGCGTGCTGCCCACGGGCGAGCCGCCCGCCGTGCGCGCAGGCGTGCCCGCCGAGGTGCTGGCGCGCCGTCCCGACCTGCGCGCCGCCGAGCTGCGCCTGCGGGGCCTGCTGGCCACGGTGGACGCGACGCGTGCCAGCTATTACCCGCCGCTGACACTGACCGGCGCGCTGGGATCGGCCAGCACCGCCTTGGGCAACGTGTTGCAGAACCCGGTGGCGTCGCTGGGCGCCGGCCTGACGCTGCCTTTCCTGCGCTGGAACGAGATGCGGCTGAACACGCGCGTGTCCGAAGCCGATTTTGACGAAGCGGTGGTGAACTTCCGCCAGTCGCTGTACCAGTCGCTGGCGGATGTCGAGAACGCCTTGTCGGCGCGCGAACAGTCCACTCGGCAGAACGCCTGGCTGGCGCAGGCCCTGGCCGATGCGCGCGAGGCCGAGCGCCTGTACGAGATCCGGTATCGCGCTGGCGCGGTGGCCTTGCGAGTCTGGCTGGAGGCGCAGGAGCAGCGTCGCACGGCGGAGATCGCGCTGGCCGACAACCGCTTGCAGCGCCTGCTGAACCAGGTCACGCTGTACCAGGCGCTGGGCGGCAGTGACCAGCCCGTGGCGGCCGAGGGCGCGACGCCGGCGGCGACGCCCTGATGACGGGCGGATTGCCCCGCCGCATGGGACAATGCCGCCATGTCAGCCGAACCTGCTTCCTTTGCCGCGCCCGCCTGCCAGGCGGATGACGCGCCCGACCTCGACCGCCGCTTCGGCGGTCTTTCCCGTCTGTACGGCCCCGGCGCACCCGCGCGCCTGCAGGCCGCTAGCGTCGCGGTGGTGGGCCTGGGGGGCGTGGGCTCGTGGACGGCCGAGGCGCTGGCGCGCAGCGGCATCGGACACCTGACCCTGGTCGACCTGGACCACATCGCCGAGTCCAACGTGAACCGCCAGGTGCATGCCCTGACCGAGACGATGGGGCAGTCCAAGGTCGAGGCCCTGGCCGCGCGCATCGCCAGCATCAATCCGGCCTGCCAGGTGACGCGCGTCGATGATTTCGTGACGCCGGACAATGTGGCCGCGCTGTTGCCCGCTGACCTGGACATGGTGATCGATTGCGTCGACCAGGCCGCGGCGAAGATCGCGATGATCCTGCTGTGCCGCAAGCGCGGCCAGCGCTTGCTGGTCTGTGGCGGGGCAGGCGGCAAGACCGATACGCTGGCGCTGCGCGAAGGCGACCTGTCGGAAAGCACGCACGATGCCTTGCTGGCGCGCCTGCGCAACATCCTGCGCAAGCAGCACGGTTTCCCGCGGCCCGACACCGGCCCGGGCAAGGCCACGCGGATTCCGCGCATGAAGGTGCGGGTGCTTTGGCTGGCGCAGCCGGCGATCCTGCCCAGCGCTTGGACCGCTGGGGTTGAGGAGGATGTTTCTGCGCCGCAGGGATTGTCTTGTGCCGGGTATGGGTCGGTGGTGACGGTGACGGCTGCGATGGGGTTGGCGGCTGCCAATGCGGCTTTGTTGGCGGTCTTGGAGCGCTAGCAGTGCTAGTACCGCTGCTAAGTCACGCTAGTACCGCCAGTACCGCTTCGTTGACGGCCGCCGAGGGTGGTCGTGCCGTCGGTCGCCTGCCGCGTGGTGGGGCGCCCACAGCGCCCATTGGTCAGCATTCGGGAAAGCAAAAGGGGCAGCTTTTGAGAGAGGGGGGAAGGGGAGAGGAGGTGGGGGGCATCGCACTTCGGGCAGGGGCCCCCGTCAGGCTGCGTTGTCTGCTTGGAGGCGTTGTTCCGTCCGCGTGACTGAATGACGGGTGTCTTGCGCGGGCAGAGGCGTCGAGACTTACTGACGAGCCTGGCGGCTTCGGCCGCTCCGTGTCGGTGGTGGAGCAGCCTCCCCAAGCAGGCAACACGGCCAAGCGGCGCCCGTAGCCCGAAGCGCGCTGCCTCCCCCCTCCACCTCTCGCCCCCACTCTCCCAACAGCTGCCCTATTGCTTTTCCGAATGCTGACCGGTGGGCGCTGTGGGCGCCCTCCGGTCAGCGGCAAGCCAAGATCTTCGGGCAGGCAGCGAGCAGGCGGCAAGAATGCGAGCAGGACCAAGGTGGCTACCCAAGGTCCAGAACACAACACTGCAGGACGTCGAGGGTGGGCGGGACGGCGGGCGCCTTCTGCGGGGGGCGGGGCGCTGTGGGCGCCCCACCACGCGGCAGGCGACCGACGGCACGACCACCCTCGGCGGCCGTCAACGAAGCGGTACTGGCGGTACTGGCGGTACTGGCGGTACTAGCGGTACTAGCGGTACTAGCAGTGCTAGCACGCGCACGACAGCACAGCCCCCTCAACCACCCTCAGCAGCAACCCTCTCCGGCAGCCGCAGCTCCACCTCGAACCACCCCCGGAGAGCATTCGACAGCCGAACCCCCTGCGCCTGCTCCAGGTCATCCAGCGTCACCACTGCTTCACGTGCTTCGCCTCTTGCCAGCAGCGCCGCCCGCTGCACGCCTGGCAGGACGCCAGACGATAGTGGCGGCGTCAGCCAGCGGCCTTCACGCAGGAGGTAGACGTTTGTCCGGCTGCCCTCGCACAGTTCCTTGCGCTCGTTCAGGAACAGCACGTCGAAGTGGTCGGGGTGCTCGGCCAGCCAGGTGGTGGCGCGGGTGTACCAGGGGCGGTGCGTGGTCTTGTGGCGCAGCAGGTGTTCCTGCGAATCCAGCTGTTCGCTGGCCAGCGTCAGCAATGGTCGGCGCGCCAGGGGGGGCAGTTCCGCATGCGCCAGCGAGATCTCGCCCGCCGCGTCCAGCAGCAGGCGCATCCGGTGGGCGGTCTCGCCGCGCGGCAGCAGCGCGGCGGTGCTCAGCAGGGTCTGGCGGATCGCCGCCACGTCGCAGGGCCAACCCAGCGCCTGGGCCGAATGGGCCAGGCGGGCCAGGTGGCCGTTGAGCAGGGGCAGGGCGCCTTGCGGCGACACGCGCAGGGTTTCGATCAGCTGGGTGCCTGCCGGCGCGCTCAGCGCGTCAGTACGCGGGACTTCCATTCGCATTCCTCCCATTCCTGAGCGGGATCGGAGTCGGCCACGATGCCGCCGCCCGCGTGATAGACGCCTTGCGTGGCCGCGTCCAGCACCAGGGTGCGGATCGCCACGTTCAAGGAAAAATCGCCGTTGGGCGCCAGCCAGCCGATGCTGCCGCAGTACAGGCCGCGCGGACCGTCTTCCAGTTCGCGGATGCGCCGCATGGCCGCGATCTTGGGCGCGCCGGTCACCGAGCCGCAGGGAAACAGCGCGCGCAGGATGTCGCCCAGGCTGGCGTCGGGGGCGTCGGCGCGGACCGTCGAGGTCAGGGTCCAGACCGAGGGGTAGCGCTCCAGCGTGAAGAGCGCCTCTACGCGCACCGAGCCGGGACGCGCCACGCGGCCCAGGTCGTTGCGCAGCAGGTCCACGATCATCAGGTTCTCGGCGCGGTTCTTCTCGCTGGCCAGCAGCGCCTGGCCGCTGGCCTGGTCGGCCGCGAGGTCGGGCAGCCGTGGCGCGGTGCCTTTCATCGGGCGCGTCGTCAGCGTGCCGCCCTCGCGTTGCAGGAACAGCTCGGGCGAGAAGGACAGCACGGTGCGGCCCTCGTCCTCGACATAGGCGGCGTGCGCGCTGGGGTGGCGGGCGGCGAGCCGCCGGTACAACGCGTCCGGCGCGCCTTGCGTGCTGACGTCGGCGGCATGCGTGTAGTTGATCTGGTAGACCTCGCCTTGGGCGATCCATTCACGGATGCGGCGCACCTTGTCGCAATAGCGTGCTGCGCCGATGCGGGGCTGCACGGCTTGCACGGCAGGGGCTTGCGGGCCGTCGCCGGCTTCGGTGGCCGAGGGTGTCCACGGGGCTTCCTCGTCCATCCGTTCATAGACGAGGGCCGTCAGGCGCGGGGTGTCCGCGGCGGCATGCGAAGGGCCCGGCGCGGGCGTGCTGCCGGGCGCATGCGCGCCACCGGGCAACATGACGCCCGGTTCAAGCCATTCACCCAGCTCATAGTCCAGCAGCAAGGCCACCCAGTGGCCGGCGCGCTGCGCGGCGCCGATGCGCGCGAGCGCGCCGGCCACGTCTTGCGGCGCGCATGCCGTGATGCGTTCGCGCAGGCCGGCCAGCACGATTGCCCGCCCGGCCAGGCGGTCTTCGAATCGGCTGATGCTCACGCGCCAGCCTTTCGAGGGCGATGCGAGACGCCGCGCATCATGCGGGGGAACCGGATGTCTGTGCCATGAACTCGCGCAGCACCGTGCCGGTGTGCGAGTCGGCATGCTCGGCCATGACCGTCTCCGGCGTGCCTTCGGCCACCAGGCGTCCGCCGCCCGTGCCGCCTTCGGGGCCCAGGTCCAGCAGCCAGTCGGCTTCGGCGATCACGTCCAGGTTGTGTTCGATGACCACGACCGTGTTGCCGGCCTCGACCAGGCGGTGCAGCACGCGGATGAGCTTCTCCACGTCGGCCATCGACAGGCCGACGGTGGGTTCGTCCAGCACATAGAGCGTGTGCGGCAGGCGCGAGGCGCGTCCCGTGGTGACGACGCCTTCGGTCATGCGCGCCTTGGCGAGCTCGGTGACCAGCTTGATGCGTTGCGCCTCGCCGCCTGACAGCGTCGGCGAGGGCTGGCCCAGCGTCAGGTAGCCCAGGCCCACGTCCTGCATCAGCTGCAGCGGGCGCTGGATGCGCGGGTGCGCGGCGAAATAGCCGATGGCGTCATCCACTTCCATGGACAGCACTTCACCGGCGTTCTTGCCGCGCATCTGCACGCTGAGCGTGTCGGGGTTGAAGCGCGCGCCGTTGCAGGCGTCGCACGGCACCTTCACGTCGGGCAGGAAGCTCATCTCGATGGTGCGCATGCCCTGGCCTTCGCAGATCGGGCAGCGGCCATCGCCGGTGTTGAAGGAGAAGCGCGCCGCCGTCCAGCCGCGCATGCGGGCTTCGCGGGTGTCGGCGAATTGCTTGCGCACGTCGTCCCAGAAGCCGATGTAGGTGGCCGGGCACGAGCGCGGCGTCTTGCCGATGGGGGTCTGGTCCACTTCCAGCACTCGGTCGATGGCCTGCCAGCCGTCCATGCCCTCGCAGCCGCGCCACGCGGGCGCCTTGCCCTGCGAAACCGCCGCCATCAGGTTGTCCAGCATGACCTCGCGCGCCAGCGTGGACTTGCCGGAACCCGACACGCCGGTGACGACGGTCAGGCGGCCCAGCGGGAGGCGGGCGTCGACCTTGCGCAGGTTGTGCAGCGCGGCGCCGCGCACCGTGATGAAGCCTGTGTCGTCCGTGATGGCGCGGCGCGGCTGTACCGGATGGCGCAGCGGCTGGGCCAGGTAGCGGCCGGTGATGGAGTCCGGGTGCTGCATCAATTCATCGACCGTGCCTTGCGCCACGACCGTGCCGCCCCGCACGCCGGCGCCGGGGCCGATGTCGATGACGTGGGCCGCGCGCCGGATCGTGTCGTCGTCGTGCTCCACCACCACCAGCGTATTGCCGTTGCCTTCCAGCTTGCCGAGGGCGTCCAGCAGGATGCGGTTGTCGCGCGGATGCAGGCCGATGGTGGGCTCGTCCAGCACGTAGCACACGCCCTGCATGTTCGAGCCCAGCTGCGCGGCCAGGCGGATGCGTTGCGCCTCGCCGCCCGACAGCGTGGGGGCCGCGCGGTCCAGCGCCAGGTAGTTCAGGCCGACTTCCTTCATGAAGTTCAGGCGGCTGCGGATCTCGGCGAGGATGTCGCGCGCGATTTCCGCTTCGCGGCCGCGTGCCACCAGGCCGGTGAAGAAGGTGTGCGCTTCGTCGACCGACATGGCGGCCAGGTCGGCGATGGAGCGCTCGCGCCAGCGCACGGCCAGCGCGACGCGGTTCAGGCGCTTGCCGTGGCAACTGGGGCAGACCTGGGCCTCGCCCGTGGCCGTGTCGGCCCACGACGACTCTTCACCGCTCTGTTCCTCGTCGAAGCCGGACATGACCAGGCCCGTGCCGTAGCAGGTCGGGCACCAGCCGTGCTTGGAGTTGTACGAGAACATGCGCGGATCCAGCTCGGGGAAGCTGACGCCGCTGATCGGGCAGGTGCGCTTGGTGGAGAAATGCAGCTGCTCCAGCGTGGCAGCCGGATCTGCCTTCAGGCGGTCCAGCGGCCAGACGATGGACAGCGCGCCCTGGCCGTGTTCCAGCGCGCGCCGCACGGCATCGCGCAGGCCGGACTCGTTGGCGGGGTCCACCACCAGGTCGGCCACCGGCAGTTCGATGGTGTGTTCCTTGTAGCGGTCCAGGCGGGGCCAGGGCGCGACCGGCGTGAAGACGCCGTCCACGCGCAGGTGCGAGTGGCCCTTGCTGCCGGCCCATTTGGCCAGGTCGGTGTAGAAGCCCTTGCGCGCGGTGACCAGCGGCGAGAGCAGGCCGATGTGGCTGCCGCTGTGCTCGCGCAGGATGCGCGCCACGATCTGGTCCGGCGTCTGCGACTCCACCGGCACGTTGTAGTCGGGCGAGTATTGCGTGCCCAGCTTCACGTACAGCAGGCGCAGGAAGTGATGGATCTCGGTCATCGTGGCGACCGTGGACTTCAGGCCGCCGCGGCTGGTGCGCTGGGCGATGGCCACGGTGGGGGGAATGCCGAAGATCGCGTCCACGTCGGGCTTGCCGGCGGGCTGCACGATGGCGCGCGCATAGGCGTTGAGCGATTCCAGGTAACGGCGCTGCCCTTCGTTGAACAGGATGTCGAAGGCCAGGGTCGACTTGCCCGAACCCGACACGCCGGTGATGACGGTGAACTTCTCGCGCGGGATCTCCACGCTGATGTTCTTCAGGTTGTGCTCGCGCGCGTTGTGGATCTCGATGGCGTGCGCGGTCTGGGCGCGCTGCGCCGTGGCGGCCAGTTCGGCCTCCTGCGCCGAGGCATAGGCCACCGGCGCTTCTTCCAGCACGGGCGCGGCATCGACGGGCAGGATGTCGCCTTCGTATTCGCGCAGCGCCGCGCCGGTGTGCGAACGCGGATTGTCCATCAGCGCCTGCGGCGTGCCTGCGCCCACCAGTTCGCCGCCCGCGTCGCCGCCTTCGGGGCCCAGGTCGACCAGCCAGTCGGCCGCACGGATCACGTCCAGGTTGTGCTCGATGACCAGCAGCGTGTGGCCGGCGGCCAGCAGCTTGCGGAAGGCGCGCATCAGGCGCGCCACGTCGTCGAAGTGCAGGCCGGTGGTGGGTTCGTCGAAGAGGAACAGGCTGCCCTTCTTCGCCAGCTTGCTCCCGGGGATGCCGCTGCGCGAGGCCTCGGCCAGGTGGCCCGCCAGCTTCAGGCGCTGGGCCTCGCCGCCCGACAGCGTCGGCACGGGCTGGCCCAGCTGCACGTATTCCAGGCCGACGTCGGCCAGCGGCGCCAGGCCCGTCTGGACATCACGCAGGCCCTTGAAGAATTCCAGCGCCTCGCTGACGGTCATGGCCAGCACTTCGTCGATGGACGCGCTGCGGCCCAGGTGCTCGACCCGGACCTCGCGCACTTCGGGGCGGAAACGCTTGCCGTCGCAGTCGGGGCAGCGCAGGTAGACGTCCGACAGGAATTGCATCTCCACGTGCTCGAAGCCCGTGCCGCCGCAGGTGGGGCAGCGGCCGTCGCCGCTATTGAAGCTGAAGGTGCCTGCCGTGTAGCTGCGCTCGCGCGACAGCGGTGCCTGCGCGAACAGCTTGCGGATGGCCTCGAAGGCGCCGACGTAGCTGGCCGGGTTCGAGCGCGCCGTCTTGCCGATGGGCGCCTGGTCGACCAGCACGACCTCGGCGATCTGTTCCGCGCCCAGCAGGCGGTCGTGTTCGCCGGGTGCGTCGGTGGGCTTGCCCTGGCGCTTGAGCAGCGCGGGATACAGCACGTCCTGCACCAGGGTGGACTTGCCCGAGCCGGAGACGCCGGTGATGCAGACCAGGCGGCCCAGCGGCAGTTCCAGCGTGACGTTCTTCAGGTTGTGCGCACGCGCGCCTTCCAGGATCAGGCGCGGCGTGTTGTCGGCCACCGGCATGGGGCGCGGGGCTTCCACGCGGCGGCGCGCGCCCAGGTAGTCGCCCGTGAGCGTGGGCGCGCGCCGCATGGCGTCGGGCGTGCCGTCGAAGACGATCTGCCCGCCGCGCTCGCCCGGTCCGGGGCCGATGTCGATGATGCGGTTGGCGGCCACCATGACCTGCGGATCGTGTTCGACCACGACCAGCGTGTTGCCGGCGTCACGCAGCCGGTGCATGACCTGCACGATGCGGTGCATGTCGCGCGGATGCAGGCCGATGGAGGGTTCGTCCAGCACGAACAGCGTGTTCACCAGCGAGGTGCCCAGCGCCGTGGTCAGGTTGATGCGCTGCACCTCGCCGCCAGACAGCGTGCGGCTCTGGCGGTCCAGCGTCAGGTAGCCCAGGCCGACATCGCACAGGAACCTCAGGCGCGCGCGGACCTCGGTCAGCAACAGGTCGGAGGCCGCGTCCAGCACGCCCTCGAAGCGCAGGTGGTCGAAGTAGCGCCGCACCCGTTCGATGGGCAGCAGCATCACGTCGTGGATGGACAGGCCGGGCAGGCTGTAGAGCAGGTCGTCGCTCCAGTCGGCGTGTACCGGCTTGAAGCGGCGGTATTTGCCGTCGTCTCTTGGCAAGACCGCTTCCGCGTCGGCCACCTCGCCCACGCGCCACAGCAAGGCATCGGCCTTCAGCCGCGAGCCGCGGCAGACGGGGCAGGGCGTGTAGCTGCGGTACTTCGACAGCAGCACGCGCACGTGCATCTTGTAGGCCTTGGTTTCCAGCCAGGCGAAGAAACGCGCCACGCCGTACCACTGCGTCTTCCAGGCCTGGCTGCCGCCCTTGAAGTCGGCCGCGCCGTGCAGGACCCAGTGGCGCTCGTCATCGCGCAATTCCTTCCAGGGCACGCCCAGCCGCACGCCCGCGGCGGGGGCGTACTTCTGCAGGTCGTCCTGGCATTCCTTGTAGCTGGCGGTCTGCCACGGTTTCACCGCGCCTTCGCGCAGCGTCTTGTTCTCGTCCGGGACGACCAGGCCGAAATCGATGCCGATCACGCGGCCGAAGCCGCGGCAGCTTTCGCAGGCGCCCAGCGGCGAGTTGAACGAGAAGGTGCTGGGCAGCGGGTCGGTGTAGTCGATGTTGCAGTCGGCGCAGTGCAGGCGGTTGCTGTAGCGCCAGACGGAGGCGTCCTGGCCCTCGTCGTCCAGCACGCGCACGGCGACGTGGCCCGCGCCGACCTTCAGCGCGGCGTCCAGCGCTTCCATGACGCGCTCGGGTTCGGCGCTGCCGTAGCGGAAGCGGTCCTGCACCACGTTCAGCGTGCGGCGTTCCTCGCTGCCGGCGGCGGCGGCCTTGCCCTTGCGGGCCTTGGCCTTGGCGCCGGCGGGCGCCTGAGAGCGTTGCGGCGCGCCGGCTTCCTCGCTGTGCACGCGGGTGTAGCCCTGCGCTTCCAGGAAGCCGCGCACTTCCTCTTCGGTGAAGTTGGCGGGCACGCCCACCGCGAAGGTGATGACCAGGCGCGGGTCGCCCGCCTGCGCGGCGCGCTCGGCGATGGAGGCCCGGATGGTGTCGGGCGTCTCGCGCTGCACGCGCTTGCCGCAGCAGCGGCAATACAGCCTGCCGGCGCGCGCGAAGAGCAGCTTCAGGTGATCGTTCAGTTCGGTCATCGTGCCGACCGTGCTGCGCGAGCTGCGCACGGGGTTGGTCTGGTCGATGGCGATGGCCGGCAGGATGCCCTCGATGCGGTCCACCTGGGGCTTGTCCATGCGGTCGAGGAACTGGCGCGCATACGGAGAGAAGGTCTCGACGTAGCGGCGCTGGCCCTCCGCGTACAGCGTGTCGAAGGCGAGGGAGCTTTTCCCGGAACCGGACACGCCCGTGATCACCGTCAGTTCGTTGGTGCGCAGGGTCAGGTCGAGGTTCTTGAGATTGTTCTGGCGGGCGCCAGTGATGCGGATGTCGGAGGTCATGGCCTATCGTAGCGTGGAGGCGGGGCAGCCTGCTGGGGGACCGTAAACTGTCTGGATATCCAGTATATCTCCTGGCGCGTGACCGTGTTTTGTCGCGTATTTGTGTCGGCTGGCCGCGACGCCATTGCCCGGTCGGCGCGAAGACATTTGGGCAAGCCCGCTGATCCGGGGTAGAATGCCGGGTTATTGCAATTTTTCTTGGCTGTACGCGTCCTTTGTATGGCGTTCGTCAGCGCGGGTCATGCCTGCGCCGGACGCTCGGGTCTGCCAAGCTCCCTTTCTCTTCTCACCTGATTCTGGAGTCCGACATGGCCGAACGTAAGCGCGTGCGCCGTAACACCCTCGAACGCCGCTGCCTGGGCAAGGCTTTCAAGCGTCTCTTCGCGAACTCGCCCAAGGGCGTTTTCAAGATGCTGGAAAAGATCAAGCGCGTGTAAGTCGCGCAGGTCCTGCGCGCTGCCTTGGCGGCGCGCAACGAAGAAAACCGCGGCCCAGTGCCGCGGTTTTTTTTCGCCTGGGTCGCTTTCGATCGTCCCGGGTATATTGCCGCCATTCCATCGCCGCGCCGAGCCGCTCCGCCCCATGCCTGCCAAGACCCGATTGCTTCTGACCCGCCACGCCTTGGTTGTTGCCCTGGTCTATCTTCTGGTGCGTGCACTGCCCGACTGCCTGCTCGGTCTTTTTCTGCTCCTGCCGCCAGAGATCGCACAATCGTTCGCGACCGGCCAGCAGAGCTGGCTGCGGCACATCTATCCCGTCCTGCCGCTGCGCCCGATGGGTGTTCCCGGCGGCCTGCATCTTGGCGTGTCGGTCCTCCCTGTCCTGTTGATCGAAGGCCTGCTGGTTTTCCTCGGCAGTGCCTGGCTGCTGCGCCGGGTGCCGGCGGCCGTGGCCGAGAAAATCCCGGCCAGCCGCTGGCTCCTGCTGGCGGCGATCGTGCTTGTCTGGGCGTGCCTGGTCCGCCAGCAGTTGCTCGGTCTCCTGCTCGACGCGCAAATCGAGGCGTTTCGGGCGCTCCGCGCCACGGACGGCGGGAGCTCGATGGATGAGATGGCCCAATTCCTGTTGACGTCGCACTGGAAGGTCACCGCCGCCATCTACGCCAGCACGGTCGTGTGGGCGGGGCTGCCGGTCTGGCTGCACTTCCGGTTCCTGGCAGCCGGGCCAGGCCTGGCCCGGCAAGCCCCCGGCGCCCTGGCGCCACAGCGGCGGCCGGTCATGTTCGCGGCCTTTCTGCTGGGTTGCGCGACGCTGCATGTCGCGCTGGTCCAGGCGCTGTACATGGGGCTCTGGCCATGGTTGCTTGGCCAGCGGCACCTGCGGCTGCCCACGGAAAAGATCGAGGAATTGGGCCTGCCCCTGACACTCGCGCAAATCGTGCTTGCGCTGCTGGCTTGTGCCGCGGCTGCCGGTTTCCATGTCCGAGGCCCCCGGCGCAAGGTTGCCTGGGACGCTGCCGCGGTGGGGCGGGCCGTGGTGGCCGGCATGGCGGCCTACCTGCTGACCAGTCTCCTTTTGCTGGCCGCCACCTGGGGCCTGGGCGTGGTGGCGCCGGACTCGGCCAGGTCCTTCCTGCGAGGGCTAGACCGCGATCCCGACAGCGCTTGGGTGCCGCTCATTCTCCTGAATCTCCTGTCCGTGCTGTTGCTGTGGTGGGTCAGCGATCGCTTGCGGCGGGCGCCGCGGGCCTGCGCGGCGGCGCTGGCGGCGCTGCTGGTGCTTGCCAGCATCCCGGCCTATGTGACCTGGACGCTGACGGGCACCAGGCACGGCCTGGTGGGCGCACGGCCGGGCGCGGCGATCACCGGAATGCTTGGCGATGCCCGGTGGCGCGAGATGCAGCAGTGGTGCACGGGCGTGGTCGAGACACGCCACGGCACCTGGCTGGTCGGGCGCCAGGAACGGCCCGGCGACATCGGCAAGTACGTGCCGGCCGGCGTGCCCGACCTGGCTCAGCGCATCGGACCTGCCGGCGAGCCGGGGACGCGGCCTGCCGCGCCCGGGCGCTATGGCGCGACGCCGGTGCTGACCACGCTGGCACGCCTCCAGGACGACGGCACTTTCCGTCTCGTGGCCACGCTGCCCGCCGTCGCCTGCATGATGGTGGCGCCCGATGGGGAGACCCTTTACCTGTTCACGGACCTGAACCATCCCCAGCCGCCCGATGGCATGCCGCGGCTCGGGCAGCGCGCCGTGCTGCGCTCCGTCGACCATGGCGGACAGTGGGAATGGCTGGCGTCGGGGTTCATGCCGGAGACGCGCCAACAACCGGTGTTCGGCTCGGATGTGGATGTGTGGGCCTGGGGCGTGGAGCCCGCCGACGACAGGCGGGCAGGGGGGCGATGGGGAGCGTGGCCGTCGGCACCCGAACCGACGGGTGAGGGCGATGGCCTCGAACGGACCGCCCTGTTCCATTCCTCCGACCAGGGCAGGACGGCCGAGCCCATCCGCAGCCCGGAGGCCCTGACGGCGCCGCTCTCCTATCTGCAAGACTTGCTCGACGTGCCGGTGGCCCAGATCCATCCGCCGACCAGCGACATGGACAGGGAGCGCTTCGTGGTCCAGGTGGACGAGACGCGCGCCTATGCCTGGACCACCGAGCGCATTGCCCATGGCACCGGTGCGTCGCGGGGGCAGTTGTCGGTGACGACGCGCGCCCGGCTGACGCGCCCGACGCCGCAAGCCCCCTGGCAGGTCACGGACGTGTCCCGGATGCCCCGCTTCGGCATCGGCAAGCTGGCCACCGCGGCCGACCGCTCCACCCACGCCTTGGTGACCGACGAGTCGGGAACCTGGCTGGCCAGGCTGGATCCGGACAGCGGCGACTGGGTCGCGCGGCAGCGCATGCCCGAGCTGCTGCCCGGCTGGCTCGCCGACCAGCGATCGACGCCCCGCCATCTCTGGAGCAATGGCCAATACCAGGTCGTTACGCTATCCGCCGACGTGCACCTGCCTGCGGTGCTGTCGCCGTTCTCACGGGGAGGGGCGGAGATCTCGGCGGATCCGCACTTCTATACGCGCGATGGGGGGAAAAGCTGGCAGCAGCTTGCCATTCCTGGCTACCTGGGAGTGATGGGACTGTCGCGCGAGGGCGCCAAGCTTTACTGGAGCCCAGGCAATTGGTATCTCGACGACGAGCCCGTGCTGCGGCATTACGATCTCGCGCGCTAGGCGCGCGCATGATGCCGGGCGTGACCGGCTGCCCCTATACTCTGGACTTCTTCGCGCGCGACGGCGCAAGGGGTGCCAAATGGGTCACGCCTATCTGTTTACTGTCTTCACGCCGACCTTCAACCGCGTCCACACCCTGGGCCGGGTCTATGCGTCGCTGCGCGCGCAGACCTGCACCGATTTCGAATGGCTCATCGTCGATGACGGCTCCACCGATGGCACCGAGGCGCTGGTGCGCGGCTGGATGGCCGAGGCGCCGTTTCCGCTGCGCTACCTGACGCAGGACCACGGCCACAAGAAGGCCGCGTTCAACCGCGGCGTGCGCGAGGCCAATGGCGAACTTTTCGTGGCGCTGGACAGCGACGACGAGATGCCGGCCGATGCGCTGGCCATCCTGGCGCAGGCCTGGGAAGCGATCGAGCCCTCGGCGCGCGCGCGCTATTCCGCCATCACCGGCCTGTGCGCGCGGCCGGACGGCACGGTGGTGGGCGACGCCTATCCCAGCGACGTCTTCGACAGCTCGCCAATCGACATGTATTTCCGGCATGACGTGCATGGCGAGAAATTCGGTTTCCAGCGCACCGACGTGCTGGCGCGTTTTCCGTTTCCCGAACATATCCAGGGCTTCGTGCCGGAAAGCCTGGTGTGGTGGGCCATCGCGCGCGAGGGATATGCCACGCGCTTCATCAATCGCGTGGTCCGCTATTACCACGACACCCCTGGCGCCTTGTCGGGCGAGTCGGCGCGCAGCAATGCGCCGGGGCTATACCTGCTGGCGAACGAACTGCTGGCGCGCTACCTGGACTGGTTCCGCTGGCGGCCGCGCGAGTTCCTGCTGGCCGCCGCGCGACGCACGCGCTTCGGTTTGCACCTGGGCGCGCAGGGCCGGCGCGCCGCCAGTCCGCAAGGTTTGTCCGGCATCAAGGCCTGGGCGCTGGTGTGCCTGATGTGGCCGCTGGGCGTGGCACTTTATCTGCGGGATCGCCTGCGCGGCGGCTGATGACAGTGGCGTAAACCCGGTGTTGACGCCCATTGCTGCGTTGCGGCAGTATCGCGAAAGTTTCGTTTTCTTTCAGCTGTATGTCAGCCATTTGCCCTGGAGTTGCCATGCGCCGTTCATTGATTGCCGCCGCCGTTGCCGCCGTACTGGTCCTGCCGGCCATGGGTCATGCCAAGACCTTGCGCTGGGCCAGCCAGGGCGACATCCTCACGCTCGACCCGCATGCCCAGAACGAAGGGCTCACCATCGCCGCCTCCAGCTATGTGTACGAGCCGCTGGTGCAATACAACCCTGAATTCCAGATTTCGCCCGGGCTGGCCACCCAATGGGAGCAGGTCGAGCCCACCGTGTGGCGCTTCACGCTGCGCGAGGGCGTGAAATTCCACGACGGCACGCCCTTCGAGGCCGACGACGTGGTGTTCTCGGTCAAGCGCGCGCTGGCGCCGACCTCGCACTTCAAGGCCTATGTCAACGGCATCAAGGACGTGCGCGAAGTGGACGGCAAGACGGTGGAGATCATCAC
The DNA here is from genome assembly GCF_900089455.2 of Orrella dioscoreae. Classification (NCBI taxonomy): domain Bacteria; kingdom Pseudomonadati; phylum Pseudomonadota; class Betaproteobacteria; order Burkholderiales; family Alcaligenaceae; genus Orrella; species Orrella dioscoreae. The sequence goes on along the minus strand of NZ_LT907988.1, from coordinate 3,539,308 downwards.
CGACGGCCCCAATCCCGTGCTGCTGCGCCAATTGACCAACGTGTTCATCATGAACCGGGAGTGGTCCGAGAAGAACAAGGCCACCGCACCGCAGGATTTCTCCAAGAACGAGGAAACCTATTCGGCCCGCAACACCAACGGCACCGGCGCGTATCAACTGAAGAGCCGTGAAGTCGATGTGCGCACGGTGTTCGTCGAGAACGCCGGCTGGTGGGGCAAGGCCGACAAGAAGGGCAACGTCACCGAGATCATCTACACGCCCATCAAGCAGGCCGCCACGCGCACGGCCGCGCTGCTGTCCGGCGAGATCGACTTCGTGCTGGATCCGCCCGCGCAGGACCTGCAGCGCCTGCAGCAGCAGGTCAAGGTGGTCGAGGGCAATGAATACCGCACCATCTACCTGGGCCTGGACCAGAAGAGTCCCGAGCTGGAGTACTCCACCATCAAGGGCAAGAACCCCTTCGCCGATCCGCGCGTGCGCGAGGCGTTGTACCTGGCGATCGACGTCGAAGCCATCAAGAAGGCCGTGATGCGCGGCCTGTCGGCGCCCACCGGCACCATGATCTCGCCGCAGGTCCAGGGCTGGACCAAGGACCTGGCCGAGCGCGTGCCCAACAATGCCGAGCGCGCCCGCGCGCTGCTGAAGGAAGCCGGCTACGAGAAGGACCTGAACTTCACGCTCGACTGTCCGAACAACCGCTACATCAACGACGAAGCCATCTGCCAGGCCGTCGTCACGATGTGGGCGCGCGTGGGCGTGACGGCGCGCCTGAACGCGATGCCGCGCGCCACCTACTTCCCCAAGGTGCAGTCCTTCGACACCAGCGCCTATCTGTTCGGCTGGGGCGTGCCCACGTTCGACGCGCTCTACACGTTGCAAAGCCTGATCCGCAGCAAGGGCCAGGGCGCCGACGGCTCGTTCAACTTCGGCGGCTATCACAATGCCGAGGTCGACAAGCTGATCGACCAGATCAAGGTGGAAACCGACGAGGCCAAGCGCAACGCCGCCATCCACCAGGTGCTGGCCATCCATGCCAAGGAATTCGGCCACATCCCGTTGCATGACCAGGTGATCCCCTGGGCCATGAAGAAGAACGTGAACGTCGTGCACCGCGCCGACAACCGTCTCTCGGCCGACTGGGTCCGAATCGACTGATCCGGCCGTAGACCGTCGGGCGGGCCCACAAGGCCCGCCGGCTGCTTTTCCTCTCCGACACCCGGGGTTTCATGCTCGCATTCATCCTGCGCCGACTCGCCCAGGCAGCGGCCGTCATGCTGACGGTGGCGTTGCTGGCCTTCATGCTGTTCCGCTACGTCGGCGACCCCGTCACGATCATGCTGGGCCAGGACGCCACCGAGCAGGACCGCGTCGAACTGCGGCAATCGCTGGGCCTGGATCAACCCGCGCCGGTGCAGTTCTATCGCTTCGTCGGCAAGGCCGTGCAGGGCGATTTCGGCCTCTCGCTGCGGCAGGGCCAGCCCGTTTCCACCCTGCTGGCCGAGCGCCTGCCCGCCACCGTCGAGCTGTCCGTGGCCGCGGCCTTGCTGGCGCTGGTGGTCGGCGTGCCACTGGGCGTCTACACCGCCTTGCGACGGCGGGGCTGGGTGGCACAGGCCGTGCTGGCGCTGTCCCTGCTGGGCGTGTCGCTGCCCACCTTCCTCATCGGCATCCTGCTCATCCTGGTGTTCTCGGTGCAACTGGGCTGGCTGCCCAGCTATGGGCGCGGCGATACCGTGCGCGTCGGCGGCTGGAGCACCGGCCTGCTGACGGCGAGCGGGTGGCAGCACCTGATCCTGCCGGCCATCACGCTGTCGCTGTTCCAGCTGACGCTGGTGTTGCGGCTGGTGCGCGCCGAGATGCTGGAAGTGCTGCGCACCGACTACATCAAGTTCGCCCACGCGCGTGGCCTGACGCGGCGCGCCATCCATTTCGGCCACGCGTTGAAGAACACGCTGGTGCCGGTCATCACCATCACCGGCCTGCAACTGGGCGGTATCATCGCCTTCGCCATCGTGACCGAAACCGTCTTCCAGTGGCCCGGCATGGGCCTGCTGTTCATCCAGGCCGTGCAGTTCGCCGACGTGCCGGTCATGGCGGCCTATCTCTGTCTGATCGCCCTGGTCTTCGTGGTGATCAACCTCATCGTCGACCTGCTGTATTTCGCGGTCGATCCCCGGCTGCGCGGCAGCCTCGGACGCGGAGGGGCGCACTGATGCGGGCCGTGCTCACACGCTGGTGGGACAGCGACGTGATGTGGTCGTGGCGGCACACGCCGGTGGCGGTGTGTGCCACCGTGCTCTTCGTGCTGCTCATGGTCGGCTCGCTGGGCGCGGGCTGGATCGCGCCGCACAATCCCTTCGACCTCGCCAGCGTCAACCTCATCGATGCGCTGCTGCCGCCGGCCTGGGAGGAGGGTGGCACCCGCAACTATCTGCTGGGCACCGACAGCCAGGGGCGCGACCTGTATTCCGCGCTGCTCTACGGCACGCGCGTGTCGGTGCTGATCGGCCTGGCGGCGGTGGTGCTGTCCATGCTGATCGGCGTGGGCCTGGGCCTGCTGTCGGGCTACGCGGGGGGGCGGCTGGATGCCTTCATCATGCGCGTGGCCGACGTCCAGCTGTCCTTCCCCGCCATCCTGATCGCCCTGCTGATCGACGGCGTGGCACGCGCGGCGGTGCCCGCGGGCCAGCACGACAGCATCGCCTTCCCGGTGCTGGTGGGGGCCATCGCCCTGGCGGGCTGGCCGCAATACGCGCGCACGGTGCGCGGCTCGACACTGGTGGAAAAGAACCGCGAATACGTGCAGGCCGCCCGCGTGATCGGCGTGCCTTCGCTGGTCATCATGTTCCGCCACGTCCTGCCCAACGTGATGGGACCGGTGATGGTGCTGGCCACGGTGCACCTGGCCACGGCCATCATCACCGAGGCGACGCTGTCCTTCCTGGGCGTGGGCGTGCCGCCCACGTCGCCCTCGCTGGGCACGCTGATCCGCGTGGGCAACGATTTCCTGTTCTCGGGCGAGTGGTGGATCACCATCTTCCCGGGGGCGGCGCTGGTGCTGCTGGTGCTGTCGGTCAACCTGCTGGGCGATTGGCTGCGCGACGCGCTCAATCCCCGGCTGAACTGAGAGGGAGGCTGGCATGGATCCCTTGCTGGAAGTCCGCGGCCTGCGGGTCGAGTTCCCCACCCGGCGCGGCACGCTGCGCGCGCTGGACGATGTGTCGTTCTCCATTGCCGCCGGCGAGGTGCTGGGCGTCGTGGGCGAGTCGGGCGCCGGCAAGTCGCTGACGGGCGCCGCCATCATCGGCCTGCTGGAGCCGCCGGGCCGCGTGGCGGGCGGCGAGATCCTGCTGGCCGGCCAGCGCATCGACAACCTGTCGCAGGACGCCCTGCGCAAGATCCGGGGGCGGCAGATCGGCGCCATCTTCCAGGACCCGCTGACCTCGCTCAATCCGCTCTATACGGTCGGACGCCAGCTTGCGGAAACCATCGTCACCCATCTGCCCATGACCTGGTCGCAGGCGCGCGAGCGCGCGGTTGAACTGCTGGCGGCCACCGGCATCCCGGCCGCGCGCGAACGCGTCGATCACTTCCCGCACCAGTTCTCGGGCGGCATGCGCCAGCGGGTGGTCATCGCGCTGGCGCTGGCGGCAGAGCCCAGGCTGGTCGTGGCCGATGAACCGACCACGGCGCTGGACGTTTCCATCCAGGCGCAGATCATCGAACTGATCAAGAAACTGTGCCGCGAGCAGGGCACGGCGGTCATGCTGATCACCCACGACATGGGCGTGATCGCCGAAACCGCCGACCGTGTCGCGGTCATGTATGCGGGCCGGGTTGCCGAGATCGGTCCCGTGGCCGACGTCATCCACCAGCCTTCGCATCCGTACACGCGCGGCCTGATGGGCTCCATTCCCACGCTGGACGGCCACGCCGAGCGGCTGGTGCAGATCGAGGGCAGCATGCCGCGCCTGACGGCCATTCCGCCGGGCTGTGCCTTCAATCCGCGCTGTCCGCAGCGCATGGATCGATGTACGCGCGAACGGCCCGAGCTGATGCCGGCAGCCGCCTCGCTGGCGGCCTGTTGGCTGCATGACGCGGCCCGGGAGGCGGCATGAGCGATACCCGTTCTTCCGTTTCCGAGCCGGCCGTGCCCGCCGCCGCGGCTGGCGGCACGCAGCCCCTGGTGGAGGTACGCGACGCCGCACGCTGGTTCGACGTGTCGCCGCCCTGGCTGGAGCGCGTGCTGGCCCGCAAACCCCGCGCCCTGCTGCGCGCGGTGGATGGCGTGTCCTTCACGTTGCAGCGGGGCGAGACGCTGGCCCTGGTGGGCGAGTCCGGTTGCGGCAAGTCCACCATGGCGCGGCTGCTGGTCGGTCTTTATGGCCTGACCCGTGGCGAGGTCCTGATCGACGGCCAGCCGGTATCAAGGCTGAACGAGCCAGGCGGCCGTGCGCTGCGCCGCCGCTTGCAGATGATCTTCCAGGATCCCTACGCCAGCCAGAACCCGCGCTGGCGAGTCGAGCGCATCATCGCCGAGCCGCTGCTCACGCACACCCGCATGGACGCCGCGCAACGCCGGGCACGGGTGGACGAGCTGCTGCGCCAGGTGGGCCTGGACCCCTCGGACCGCTCGCGCTATCCGCACCAGTTTTCCGGTGGGCAGCGCCAGCGCATCTCGATCGCGCGCGCGCTGGCGGCGCATCCCGAGTTGCTGGTCTGCGACGAGCCCACGTCGGCGTTGGACGTATCCGTGCAGGCGCAGGTGCTGAACCTGATGAAGGACCTGCAGCGCCAGCTGGGCCTGACCTATCTTTTCATTTCGCACAACCTGGCGGTGGTGCATCACGTGGCCGATCGGGTGGGGGTGATGTACCTGGGCAGGCTGGTGGAGCTGGCGCCGCGCGACGCGGTGTTCGGCCAGCCGCGCCATCCCTACACCCGCATGCTGCTGTCGGCCATTCCCGATCTGCGCGGCACGGGGAAATCGCGTACGCCGGTGGCGGGCGAAGTGCCCAATCCGCTCAATCCGCCGACGGGCTGTACGTTCCATCCCCGCTGTCCGCACGCACGGGAACTCTGCCGGGTGGAGGCGCCGAAGGCGCTGCCGGCAGGCGAGGCCGTGGTGGCCTGCCATGGCGTGGAACTGGGATGGGAAACGCTGCAGGGTCCGGCCTGAGCGCCCGGGCTCAATGCCGTTGCGGCCCCCCGTCATGCACGACGACGGGCGGCTCGACATCCTCGTCATCGTCGTCGTCATCGGGGAGCAGATCTTCGTCGTTCAGCACGAAAGGCAGCAGGTCGACCAGCGCGTCCGACCAGCCGGCTTCCTCGCCGTCCTGGTCCAGCTTGGTGTAGCGGCGGCCGTCTTCCGGGCACAGTTCGATGGCCCACAGGAAGCGACAGTCATAGGCCTCCTTGCCCGGCGTGAGGCCGCCGGTGTTGCCCACCCAGCGTGCGTCCGGGCCGCCCATCTGGATATGCGTGTCGTCCTGGCCGGGCGTGGCGCTGGCGGGCAGGGGGATGCCGAATGCGACCCACTCGTGGCCGCTGTCGGCCAAGCCCACCTCCGCGAGGACGGGCTGGCCCAGGTACGCAGTCAGTGCGTCCGCGGTCTTGGCGAGCATGGACAGTTCGTCGGCGGTGAACAGACAAGGTTGCTCGGGGCGAGAGGAGGGCATGGGGATTCCTGTGACAGTCCGGGATGGCGCGCATGATACATGTAACAACTGACGCCTACAGGTCTGCATCCTATCGCCAGCATGCGCCTGTCTGGCGCTTGGATCAATGTCCGGATGTTGCACGGGGGCATGAGGGATGAAGTGCGGCGCAGGGCGTTAGCATGTCAGTGACGTCATAACTCTGCCCCCAATTTTTTGCATGAACGCCCCCACATTACCGCGCTTGACCTATTTTGCCTTTCCTTTACTGGCCGTTCTGATCTGGTCGGGGAATATGGTCGTCACCAAAATGGCGGCGGGCGTCATCGCGCCGTTCACAATTGGTTTCTATCGTTGGGTCATTGCGGGCGCGGCGCTTACACCTTTCCTGCTTGGGCCGGTCTGGCGCGCCCGCGCCAGCATCCTGCCGCACCTGGGCAAGCTGGCGATCCTGTCCATGCTGGGCATGGCGATCTTCCAGAGCCTGGCCTACCTGGCGGCGGCCAGCACCACGGCCACCAACATGGGCTTCATCACGGCGCTGGTGCCCCTGCTCACCATTGGCGTGGGCGCGGTGGTGCTGCGTGAGCGGCCGCGCGCGCAGGCGCTGCTGGGCGGGCTGCTGTCGCTGGGCGGGATCTCCATCCTGGTCAGCCACGGCGATCCCGCCAGCCTGCTGAGCACCGGCGTGAACCGGGGCGACCTGATGATGTTCGTGGCCGCGCTGGGCTATGCGCTCTATGGCGTGCTGCTGCGCAAATGGGCGCTGCCCATCCCGCCCTGGCATTCGCTGTATATCCAGGTGCTGGTGGTGATCCTGCTGCAGCTGCCGCCCTTCCTGCTGACGCCGATCTCGCCCATCACGGGCGAGAACCTGCCGGTGCTGCTGTATGCCGCCATCCTGCCATCGCTGTTCGCGCCCTATCTCTGGCTGCGCGCCGTCGGCCTGCTGGGGCCGGCCCGCGCCAGCATCTTCATCAACCTCACGCCCGTCTTCACGGTGGTCATCGCCGCCACGCTGCTTGCCGAGCCGGTGGCGGGGTATCACCTGGCAGGCGGGGCCATCACCTTGGCCGGCGTGATGCTGGCGCAATGGCGCGGCCGCGAGCGACGGGTCACGACCTCGTCGCGCGGCTGACCTACAATGTTTGTTTGATTTGCATCCCTTTCGGCAGAGACTTTCGACATGGCTCAATACGTATACAGCATGCATCGCGTGGGCAAAGTGGTGCCCCCCAAGCGCGAGATCCTGCGCAACATCTCCCTGTCCTTCTTCCCTGGCGCCAAGATCGGCGTGCTGGGCCTGAACGGTTCGGGCAAGTCGACGCTGCTCAAGATCATGGCTGGCATCGACAAGGAGATCGAAGGCGAAGCCGTGCCCATGCCCGGCATCAAGATCGGCTACCTGCCGCAGGAGCCGCAACTGAATCCCGAGCACACCGTGCGCCAGGCCGTGGAAGAGGGCATGGGCGAGGTCATGGCCGCGCGCAAGCGCCTGGAAGAGGTCTACGCGGAATACGCCGAGCCCGACGCCGACTTCGACAAGCTGGCGGCCGAGCAGGCCGACCTGGAAGCCGTCATTGCCGCGGCGGCCTCCAGTGGCGCCGACGACATGGAAACCCAGATGGAAGTGGCCGCCGATGCGCTGCGCCTGCCGCCCTGGGACGCCATCGTGGGCAAGCTTTCCGGTGGTGAGAAGCGCCGCGTGGCCCTGTGCCGCCTGCTGCTGTCCAAGCCCGACATGCTGCTGCTGGACGAGCCCACCAACCACCTGGACGCCGAAAGCGTCGAGTGGCTGGAGCAATTCCTGCACAAATTCCCCGGCACCGTGGTGGGCGTGACCCACGACCGCTACTTCCTCGACAACGCCGCCGAGTGGATCCTCGAACTGGACCGTGGCCACGGCATCCCCTGGAAGGGCAACTACAGCTCGTGGCTCGAGCAGAAGGAAGACCGCCTGAAGCAGGAAGAGGCCACCGAGTCCGCCCGCCAGAAGACCATCAAGAAGGAACTCGAGTGGGTGCGCCAGAACCCGAAGGGCCGCCAGGCCAAGGCCAAGGCGCGCCTGGCCCGCTTCGAGGAACTGTCCTCCTACGAATACCAGAAGCGCAACGAGACCTCGGAAATCTTCATTCCCGTGGGCGAACGCCTGGGCAACGAGGTCATCGAGTTCAACAACGTCAGCAAGGCCTACGGCGATCGCCTGCTGATCGACAATCTCAGCTTCAAGGTGCCGGCCGGCGCCATCGTCGGCATCATCGGCGCCAACGGCGCGGGCAAGTCGACGTTGTTCCGCATGATCGCGGGCCGCGAACAGCCGGACAGCGGCGAGGTCAAGCTGGGCCAGACCGTGAACCTGGCGTTCGTCGACCAGTCGCGTGATTCGCTGGAAGGCAACAAGACCGTGTTCGATTCGGTGGCCGATGGCGCCGACATCCTGACGGTGGGCAAGTTCGAAATGCCGGCACGCGCCTACCTGGGCCGCTTCAACTTCAAGGGCGGCGACCAGAACAAGCACGTGGGCCAGTTGTCGGGTGGGGAGCGCGGCCGCCTGCACCTGGCCAAGACGCTGATTGCCGGCGGCAACGTGCTGCTGCTGGACGAGCCGTCCAACGACCTGGACGTGGAAACGCTGCGCGCGCTGGAAGACGCGCTGCTGGAGTTCCCCGGCAGCGTCATGGTCATCAGCCACGATCGCTGGTTCCTGGACCGCATCGCCACCCATATCCTGGCGTTCGAGGGCGATTCGCAAGTGGTGTTCTTCGACGGCAACTACCAGGAATACGAAGCCGACAAGAAGGTTCGCCTGGGCGCCGATGCGCAGCCGCGCCGCCTGCGCTACAAGGCTCTGAAGTAAGGCGCGGTCCCGCGCGGCGTTGCCGCGCGCAGCAAGACCCTGCAGCAAGACGCCGGGCGGCATTCCTGCCGCCCGGCACGTCCCACCCGGGAGGTTTGCCATGCCGGCCTGGCTAGATGCCGAAGACAGCGTGTTCCTGATCGTGGACATGCAGGAACGCCTGATGCCGGCCATTGCCGGGCAGGCTGAACAATTGGCCACGGCCGACCGCCTGGCGCGCGCGGCCCGACTGCTGGACATTCCCGTGGTGGCCACCGCACACCAGGCCGCCAAGCTGGGCGGCACGGTGGCGCCGCTGGCCGCTTCCGTGCGCCGCACCTTTCCCAAAACCCATTTCTCCGCGGCCCGTGAGCCGGGCTTTGTCGCGTGGTTGCCCGCCGCGCGCCGTACCGTGCTGGTCGCGGGGGCCGAGGCGCATGTGTGCGTGTTGCAGACGGTACTGGGCCTGCTGGCCGAGGGGTTGCGCGTGGCCATGGTGGAGGATGCGGTCGGGTCACGCCATGCGGCCGACAAGGCGGCTGCCTTGCGCCGGGCCGCGGCGGCGGGGGCGGACATCGTGACCGCGGAAATGGTCTTGTTCGAATGGTTGGGCCATTGCGAGCACCCGCAATTCCCCGCGGTGCTGGCCTTGATCAAGGAACGCGCCGCGCCTGGCGTCTGATGCGCACCACAGCCCGTAACGTCCTGTCAGGGCTGGGACGGTTTCCCTTACACCTCGGCAGGGATGTTTGCGCGCCCAGAACGTCTTGACACACCTGCTGGGTAAACCTCACAGCAGCGCACCCCGTCATTTGCGAAAGTACGGCAACGGGACAAGAAACACCCTCGATGAAGGAGTAAATACCATGAACATTCGTACTGCATCCAAGGCCGTTGCCATTGCCGTGCTTGCCGTGGCGGCGAGCGGTTGCTCCAGCTGGGACAGCATGAGCTCGCGCCAGAAGTCCACCGTGACCGGTGCGGGCCTGGGGGGCGTGGCCGGTGCGGTCATCACGGGCGGCGGCGTGCTGGGCACCGTCGGTGGCGCCGCCATCGGTGGCGTGATCGGCGACCAGGTCGGCAAGAACCGCTGACCGTGGCGCGGCGGCGTCAGCCGCCGCGTGCCGCTTGATGGAAAACAAAAGGCCGGGCTTGCGCCCGGCCTTTTGCCGTCCTGTCCCAGGCCGCGCAAGGCGTCCTGGAAAAGGCCGCCCCGCGTGTCGCGGGGCGGCCCTTGCCCATGTTCATTCAGGTTGCGGCATCTCGATCTTGACCTCGAGGATGTCGAGCGAATCTTGACGCTCTACATTGACCTTGATGTCTTCGGGATTGATCTTGATGTACTTGGAGATCACCGCGATCAGTTCCTGCTGCAACTGTGGCAGGTAGTTGGGCGCGTCCCGGCCGTTGCGCTCGTGCGCCAGGATGATCTGCAGGCGTTCCTTGGCCACGTTGGCCGAGGGCTTCTTTTGTCCGAGCAGGAAAGACAGGAGAGACATCAGTTACTTTCCTCCAAACAGGCGCTTGAGGAGGCCGGGTTTTTCGTATTCGGTGAAGCGCAGGGCCTTGTCCTCGCCCAGGTAGCGGGCAACCACGTCCTGGTAGGCCTGCGACACGTCCGTCTCCTTCAGGTGGATGGCGGGCAGGCCCTGGTTCGAGGCGTGCAACACGTCTTCCGACTCCGGCACGACACCGATCAGCTTGATGCGCAGGATGTCTTCGATGTCCTGGCGCGACAGCATTTCGCCGTCGGCCACGCGCTTGGGGTTGTAGCGGGTGAGCAGCAGGAACTCCTTCACCGGCTCGTCGCCCTCGATGGCGCGGCGCGACTTGGCGGCCAGGATGCCCAGGATGCGGTCGGAGTCACGCACCGACGAGACTTCCGGGTTGGTGACCACGAGCGCGTCGTCGGCGTAATAGGCGGCCAGCAGGGCGCCCGTCTCGATGCCGGCGGGCGAGTCGCAGACGATGTACTCGAAGCCCATTTCCTTCAGGTCTTCCAGCACCTTGCCGACGCCTTCCTGCGTCAGCGCGTCCTTGTCGCGCGTCTGGGACGCGGGCAGGATGAACAGATTGTCCAGCTGCTTGTCCTTGATGAGCGCCTGCTTGAGCGTGGCCTCGCCCTGGATCACGTTGACGAAGTCATACACGACCCTGCGCTCGCAGCCCATGATGAGATCGAGATTGCGCAGGCCGACGTCGAAGTCGATGACCGCAGTCTTGTGACCGCGCATGGCCAGGCCTGAAGAGAAGCTCGCGCTGCTCGTGGTCTTGCCCACGCCGCCCTTGCCGGAAGTCACCACCACAATACGTGTCATGACGCGTAAACCTTATGTCCGTGTTTTCGTTAAACCGCAGTATCGTAAAGCAAAATGCCCCGTAAACGCTGATTACCAGTTGTAGGTAAACGTGGCGTCGTGGGGCAGGTCCCGCGCCAGCGACCGCGGCGGCCCGCTGGCGCGTCCGCAGACGGCCCTCAGGCCGAGAGCGGCGTGATGTTCAAGGATTCGCCATCCAGGCTGATGGCCACCGGCCGGTTGTGCAGCGTGGCGGGCAGGCGGTCTTCCACGACGCGGTACACGCCCGCGATGGCCAGCAGTTCGGCGTCGAGCTGCGTGGTGAAGATGCGCGCCGAGGCATCGCCCCGCGCGCCGGCCATGGCCTTGCCGCGCAAGGGACCATAGATGTGGATGTTGCCATCCGCAATGACCTCGGCGCCCTGGCTGACCATGCCGACCACGATCAGGTCGGTGTGGCGGGCATAGACGCGTTGGCCTGAGCGCAAGGGGCGGGTGACCACCATGGCGGCGGGCGCGGCTTGCGGCTGTACGGCGGGAGCCGGGGCGGCAGCAGGCGCGGGCGAGTCCGCGGGCGCGACCTGGGCTGGCGCAGGCGTGGCAACGACGGCGGCGGCCTCGGTCGACAGCGCCGTCGCCGGCGCGCTGTCGGCGGCAGCGGCAGACGCCTGGGGACGGGCGGCTGGCGCCGCCAATTCGACAGGCGTCAGGCCCGCGGCACGTGCGGCGGCCAGGTTCGCGCCTTCAGCAACGACGCCGATTGCCGGGAGGTCATGCTCTCGCAAGGCCTCCAGCAGGCGCGGCCAGTCGATTTCAGTCTCCAGCCGGCTGGCGTCCAGCACGACGGGCTCGTTCTGGAAGAAACTGCCGGCATCCGCCATGCGCTGGGCCAGCGCGGCCACCAGGGCATCGGTGTCGTCGCTGTGCAGCACGACCCGCACGGCATAGAGATTGGCGCTTTTGAAGTCCAACGCCAGTTTGGGCGCGGCGGGGGAGGAAGAGGTATCAGCCAAGGCTAACCGTCACACTAACAATTCGAAAGACGCAGTGTAAACGGGTTGTGCACCGCTAGGTTGACGGCCGCCGAGGGTGGTCGCGCCGTCGGTCGCCTGCCGCGTGGTGGGGCGCCCACAGCGCCCCGCCCCCCGCAGAAGGCGCCCGCCGTCCCGCCCACCCTCGGCGGCCGTCAACCTAGCGGTCTAAGGCCGTCAACCTAGCGGTGCACAAACCGTCACCCCAGCGCCAACCTACCCCGCAGTACGCTGCTCACCTTCAGCAGCCACCACCCCCGGCAACTGACTCTTCCCCCCAGGCAGCACCACCCCGGTAGGCGCCTTTTCCTGGCCGAACAGCGTCCGATACCCCAGCAGGCTGAACACCAGCATCACTGGCACAGCGACCACCGTTGCCGCCAGCACGAGCCGCAGTGAGGACACATCCGCCGCGCCGTCCCAGAGCGTCAGGTTGTCCAGGATCAGGTAGGGGAAAAGGCTGTAGGCCAGGCCGCACAGCATCAGGGCGAACAGGATCAGGCACAGCACGAAGGGCAGGGCGGTCCAGGCGACCTGGTCGGGGCGGGCGAGGCGGCCGAGCAGCACTTCCATCAGCACGAAGCAGAACAGCATCACCGACCACATCGGCACCGCCACCGTCAGGTCGGACACATTGCCCCATTTGTAGAAAATGCCCGAGTTGGCCAGGCCCAGCGCCACGGACACCGCCACCATGCCCGCGGCGGTCCAGCGGATCGCATGGCGGGCGCCTTTCACCGCCATCTGCCGCAACGGTCCGTCCACGCGCATGATCAGCCAGCTGCCGCCCAGCACCAGGTAGGCGGCCACCGTGCACAGGCCCACGAACACGTCGAACCAGGCATGCGCCACGCTGTGCTGGTAGCCGGTCGCCACGCGGCCCAGCAGCAGGCCGTGCGAGAACGCCGTGATCACCGAGCCCAGCCAGAAGCCGGCGACCCAGCGTGGACGCATGGCCGCATTGGCGCGAGTGCGGAACTCGAAGGACACGCTGCGCAGCATGGCGCCCAGTGCCAGCAAGGCTAGCGGCAGCACCAGCTCGCCGGCGATCACGCCCCAGGCGAAGGGGAAGGCCGCCGCGCACAGGCCCGCGCCCAGCAGCAGCCAGAATTCGTTGGCGTCGCGCCAGGGGCTGAGCATCACCATCATGCGGCTGCGCAGATCGCCGGGCGCGGCCACCAGCAGCATGCCCACGCCCAGGTCGATCCCGTCGAGCAGCGTGCCGGCGACGACCAGCGCGAAGAAGATGCCCATGAAGGCCAGCGGCATCCAGAACGTCGGGTCATCGACGTTCAGGCCCATCGAGGCGGCAAGCAGGTCGATCATGCTCATGCGCGTGCTCCCGGACGGCGCACCGGCACCACGCCGTAGCGCGCCGCGTGGAACAGCATGCGGCAGAAGGCCAGGAGGAAGCCGGCGTAGAGCAGGACGTGGCCGGCCAGCGACCACCCCAGGATGCTGGCGCGCGTCGTGCCCACCACCTCGGACATCGTCACGGTGCTGTAGACGGCATACGGCTGGCGTCCCAGTTCGGAGAACATCCAGCCTGCCACGCAGGCGATCGCGCCCAGCGGCGCCGCGCCGATCAGCACGCGCAGCCAGAAGCGCGGCAGCGTGGACGGGTCCAGGCGGCGGCGGAGCAGCCGCAGCAGGGTGATGAACGCGACGAGGCACATCAGGATGCCCGCCGCCATCATGATGCGGAAGGACCAGAAGACGCCGGGCACGGGCGGCTGCATGCCGGAGACCTTGTCCAGGCCTTGCGGCTCGCCGTCGGCGGTGACGCCCAGCCAGCGCGGCGACAGGCTGCCCAGCGCCACTTCGGCGCGGTTGCGCTGCTCGCGCGCGTCGGGCCAGCCGAACAGGACCCAGCGCGGCACCTCGCCGGTGTGCCAGTAACCGGCGGCGGCAGCGGCCTTGGCGGGTTGTTCGGCGGCGATCATGCGCGCCGTGCCCACGCCGGCCGCGACCTGCAGGACCAGGGCGATGCAGGCCAGCCACAGGCCGCAGCGGAACGCCATCTTCTCGCCGGGCACGAGCGGGCGGGACAGCGCCTGCCAGGCGGTCACGCCCATCATCATGAAGGAGACGGCCAGCGCCGCGCCGAGCACGGCCGAGGCCAGCAGCCAGGGCTGCGAGACGTTCAGCACGGCGGCGCGCCAGTCCGTCACGACATAGCGGCCGTCCATCAGCAAGGCGCCAGCGGGGGTGTGGGTCCAGGAAATCATGGACACGACCCAGAAGACCTCCAGCAGCAGGCCCGCGGCGACCATCAGCACGGCCAGCGTGTGGGCGAGGTCGGACACGCGGCGCTGGCCGAACAGCATCACGCCCAGGAAGCAGGACTTCACGACGAAGACCGTGACCACGGCGAAGCCCAGCAGGGGGCCGATGACATTGCCGACCCGCTCCATCATGACTGGCCATAGTCCGCCCAGTTGGAACAGCAGGGGCAGGGCGGACACCTGCGCCAGCACGAACGCCAGGGCGAAGAAGCGGACCCAGAAGCGATAGGCCGCGGTCCACCCGGCGTCGCCCGAGACGCGGGCGCGCACTTTCAGGCCGAACAGCACCCAGGCCAGCGCCAGGGCGATGGCCAGGAAGAGCATGTGGAATCCAAGACTGAGGAGGAAATGCGTGCGTGCCAACGCGAGGGGGGAAATGTCCATGGACTCTGGGGCATTGTTCTCGTCTGCGGGCGTCGGCGTGCTGTCGCCGGGCCCGGTGCGCAGCGAGAATAACAGGCCCGGCGCCAAGCCGTGGCAAAATTGGCGATTCCCCGGTATTCCCGTATTCCATTTTCCTCCCGATGAGCACCGCTACGCCAGCCGCACCCGCCACCAATTTCCTGCGCCAGATCATCGAGGCCGACCTGGCCCAGGGTCGTCATGCCCAACGGCGCTGGGCGGGCACGCCTGGCCCGGCCTCCGTGCAGGCGCAGGGCGAGCCCGACGTGGCCCGCATCCGCACGCGCTTCCCGCCGGAGCCCAACGGCTACCTGCATATCGGCCACGCCAAGAGCATCTGCGTGAACTTCGGCCTGGCGCGCGACTACGGCGGCATCTGCCACCTGCGTTTCGACGACACCAATCCCGAGAAGGAAGAACAGGAGTACGTCGACGCCATCGCCGAGGCCGTGCAATGGCTGGGATTCGACTGGCATGCCCAGGGCAAGGACCATCTGTATTTCGCCAGCGACTACTTCACCTACATGTTCGAGTTCGCCGAGGCGCTGGTGCTGGCCGGCCACGCCTACGTCGACGAACAGAGCGCCGAGCAGACCCGCGCCAACCGTGGCACGCTGACCGAGCCGGGCGTCGATTCGCCCTGGCGCGATCGTCCGGCCGAGGAGTCGCTGGCGCGCCTGCGCGACATGCGCGACGGCAAGTTCCCCGACGGCAGCATGGTGCTGCGCGCCAAGATCGACATGGCGTCGCCCAACATGAACCTGCGCGACCCGATCATGTACCGCGTGCGTCACGCCACGCACCACCGCACCGGCAATGACTGGTGCATCTACCCGCTGTACTCCTGGGCGCATCCGGTCGAGGACGCGCTGGAAGGCATCACGCACAGCATCTGCACGCTGGAGTTCGAAGACCAGCGTCCCTATTACGACTGGATCCTGGCCCGCCTGGCGGAGCTGGGCAAGCTGGCGCAGCCGTTGCCGCACCAGTACGAGTTCGCCCGCCTGAACCTGAGCTACATCGTGACCAGCAAGCGCAAGCTGCTGCAACTGGTGCAGGAAGGCCATGTCGACGGCTGGGACGATCCGCGCATGCCCACGCTGTTCGGCCTGCGCCGCCGTGGCTACACGCCCGCCTCGATCCGGCTGTTCTGCGACCGCACCGGCGTGTCGAAGTCCGATTCGCGCATCGACTACAGCCTGCTCGAACAGGCCGTGCGCGACGACCTCGACCCGATCGCGCCGCGCACGGTGGCGGTGCTGGATCCGCTGAAGCTCGTCATCACGAACTATCCGGAAGGCCAGACCGAGGCCTGCACGGCGCCGCGCAATCCGCACGACCCGTCAGCCGGCGTGCGCGAATTCCCGTTCTCGCGCGAACTGTGGATCGAGCAGGACGATTTCCGCGAAGCGCCGCCGAAGAAGTACTTCCGCCTGTTCCCGGGCAACTCGGTGCGCCTGAAATATGGCTACGTCGTGACCTGCACGGGCTTCGTCAAGGACGAGGCCGGCAAGGTGGTGGAGGTCCACGCCGAATACCTGCCCGACACCAAGAGCGGCACCCCCGGCGCCGACAGCGTGAAGGTCAAGGGCAACATCACCTGGATCAGCGCCGCGCACGCGGTGCCGGCCGAGATCCGCCTGTACGACCGCCTGTTCGCCGATCCGCATCCGGACGCTGGCGAAAAGAATT
Source organism: Orrella dioscoreae (assembly GCF_900089455.2). Classification (NCBI taxonomy): domain Bacteria; kingdom Pseudomonadati; phylum Pseudomonadota; class Betaproteobacteria; order Burkholderiales; family Alcaligenaceae; genus Orrella; species Orrella dioscoreae. The sequence goes on along the minus strand of NZ_LT907988.1, from coordinate 3,523,104 downwards.
TCCTCGATGCGCTGAACCCGAACTCGATCCAGGTGGTGCAAGGCCTGCTGGAACCGGGGACCGTCGCTGATGCGGGCGCGACGTGGCAGTTCGAGCGCCTGGGGTATTTCACTGCGGATCGGGCGTTGTCGACTGCCGAGCGGCCTGTGTTGAATCGGGTGACAACGCTGCGGGACTCTTGGGCTGGGTCGGGTAGCTGAGTTTTTGTTTTTGGTGTTTGGACCGCTGGGTTGACGGCTTTGTGCACCGCTTCGTTGACGGCCGCCGAGTGTGGTCGTGCCGTCGGCCGCCTGCCGCGTGGTGGGGCGCCCACAGCGCCCATTGGTCAGCATTCGGGAAAGCAAAAGGGGCAGCTAGTGAGAGAGGGGGGAAGGGGAGTGGAGATGGGTGGCATCGCGCTTCGGGCGGCTGTCCCCGTCAGGCTGCGTTGTCTGCTTGGAGGCGTTGTTCCATTGTCGTGACTGAATGGCGGGTGTCTTGCGCGGGCAGAGGCGTCGAGACTTATTGACGAGCCGGGCGGCTTCGGCAAATTGGTGGCGGTGGTGGAGCAGCCTTGCCAAGCAGGCAACACGGCCAAGCGGCGCCCGTAGCCCGAAGCGCGTTGCTTCCTCCCTCCAACCCTCGCCCCCACTCTCCCAACAGCTGCCCTATTGCTTTTTCGAATGCTGACCGGTGGGCGCTGTGGGCGCCCTCCGGTCAGCGGCAAGCTGAGATCTTCGGGCGGGCAGCGAGCGGCAGGCAAGAATGCGAGCAGGACCAAGGTGGCTGCCCAAGGTCCAGAACACAACATTGCAGGACGTCGAGGGTGGGCGGGACGGCGGGCGCCTTCTGCGGGGGGCGGGGCGCTGTGGGCGCCCCACCACGCGGCAGGCGCCCGACGGCACGACCACACTCGGCGGCCGTCAACCTAGCGGTGCACAAGCCGTCAACCCAGCGGGGTGCACAAAGCCGTCAACCCAGCGGTCTACAACCTCGACCCCCCCACCCCGCTCACCGCTAGCCAGCGGCAGACTGTATCGGCAGCCACACTTCCACCCGAAGCCCCCCGCTCTCCGCCTCCTCCAGCGACATCCGTCCATCGTGCGCCCGCGCAATCGCATCCACCAGCGCCAGCCCCAACCCGACGTTGCCCGTGCGAGTGCGGGCGTCGTCCAGGCGGCTGAAGGGGCGGCGGGCGTCTTCGCGGCGGTCCGGGGGAATGCCGCTGCCGTGGTCCGAGACGCTCAGGCACAGCCATTGGTCCTGGCGTCGCAGCGCCACGTCCACGGGCGGCGCGCCGTGGTGCAGCGCGTTGCCGACCAGGTTGTCCAGCAGGCGCTCCAGGGCCGCGGCGTCGGCGTGCACTGTCAGGGGCATGGCGGTGCGGTCGGTCAGCGTCACGGCGGCGCCACTGCCTTCCCAGGCGCCGACGCGTTCGGTCAGCCAGTCGTTGATGACCCAGTCCGTGTAGCGGTAGGTGCCCGGGTCGGTGCCGCGCACGAAGCCGATGAACTGGTCGACCATGCCCTGCATGTCCTTCAGGTCCTTGCGCAGGCCGTCCTTCAGCGCCGGGTCCTCGGCCATCTCGATGCGCAGCCACATCCGCGACAGCGGGCCTTTCAGGTCGTGGGGCAGGCCGGCCAGCAGCGTGCGGCGCACGCTTTCCGATTCGGCCAGCGCGTCCAGCATGGCGTTGAAGCGTTCGCCCAGTACCTGGGTTTCCTGCGGCCCCGAGGGCTTGACCCGGCTGGGCTGGCCCGCCGCCAACTGGTCGGCGGCCTGGGCCAGACGGGTGATGGGACGCGAGATGTGCCACGAGAAGCCCACCGCGACCAGCAGCACCAGGCCAAGGCCCCCGAACCAGACGGCGTAGAGCGGTCCCGACACCGGCGGGTCGATGCGGTCCAGCGGGATGACCAGCCATTCGCTGTCGGCGGGGTCCAGCTGGTTGAACTGGGTGGAGAGCGAAATGAAAAGCTGCGGGCGCGGGCCGCGCGACAGCGCCACGCGGGTGTCCTCGCCCAGGTGGCTGTTCAGGCGGTCGACCAGGCTGCGCAGGCTGCGGCGGATGTCGTCATGGCCCCGGTCCCACCAGGGCGGAGGCGGGGGCGGGCGGCCGTCGCGTTCGCGCCGTTGCAGCTTGGCGTCGGCAGGCAGGCGGCGCCACCACAGGCGCCACTGGTTCTGCGAGGCGCGCTTGACGAACTCCACGCGGTGCTCGGGCGGGACGATGCCCACCGAGGCCTGCAGCGTGCGGATCGTGGTGGCGATGAGGTCCACGGCCACGGCGTCCAGGTAGTGGCGCTGGTAGTGCGAGATGCTGGCCAGCGTGGCGGCCTGGGCCAGCAGGACCGTGCCCAGCACCAGGGTGATGAGGCGGGCGTGCAGCGTGCGGGGCAGCAGCGCCGTGAGCAGGAGGCGGAGCCGGGACGAGGGCTTGGCGGCGCTGGCTGGGGCGGGCGGGGCGCCTTCGGGTGGCCGCGTGCCGCTCATGGCGCGAAGCGGTAGCCGATGCCCCAGACGGTCTGGATCCAGCGCGGCTGCTTGGGGTCGTCCTCGATGGCGCGGCGCAGGCGCAGGATGGCGATGTCGATGGCGCGGTCATTGCGTTCGCCCGCGTCGTCGTCGCGCGCCAGCGCCAGCAGGCGCTCGCGCGAGAGCGGCTTGCCGGCGTTGCGCACCAGCGCTTCCAGCAGGTTGATCTCGCCGCCGGTCAGGCGCACGACTTCGCCTTCGCGGGTCAGCTGGCGCGTGACGGGGTCGAAGATGAAGGGGCCGAAGGGGACGGGGGCGTCCTTGGTCAGCGCGGAGGGACCGCTCTTGCGCCGCAAGACCGCTTCGATGCGGGCCAGCAGTTCGCGCGGATCGAAGGGCTTGCCCAGGTAGTCGTCGGCGCCGGCCTCCAGGCCGATGATGCGGTCGACTGTTTCGTCGCGCGCGGTCAGCAGCACGACCGGGATGTCCTCGCCCTGCTCGCGCAGGCGGCGGCAGGCATCCGCCCCGTCGCCGCCCGGCAGCATGCGGTCCAGCACGAGCAGGTCGGGGGCGTAGCGCGCGATGCGCGTGGCCAGGTCGGTGGCGTCGGGCGCGAGCAGGGTGTCGTAGCCGTGCCGGTTCAGGTAGTCGGCCAGCAACTGGCGCAGGGCAGGGTCGTCGTCGACCACCAGCAGCTTGATGCGAGAGGATTCCATGGCGGGGAGTGTCGCCTGACGGCGGCAGGGCGGCAAGCCGCATGTAACGGCCTGAAATGCAACTGCGCTAGCCTGGGGCGGATCGTAAATCCTAGAATATTCGAATGCGGCGGAATTTCTGGTACTGGATCGGCAGGCGTGCGTGGTGCGCAGCCGCCTGCCTCGTGGCGATACAGGCGCCGGCTGCCGCGCAGCCCTACTACCTGGACCCGGACGCCGCTTATGGCACGGCCGATGCCCCATCGGGCATTTCAGCGCTGTCGCCCGCCCAGGTCTTTTCGGTGCGGCCGCCCCCCTCGGAGTTCCAGTCCGTCCCCCTGGCGCCGCTGCCGCCGCCCGTCATCATCACCCAGGAAGACGGCTCGACGCAGCTCGTCACCCCGCCGCACGCCGACATCCAGGACTTCGGGCCGCAGTACGACTGGGATTACCACATTGCCTACGACCTGGACGGCAACGCCGCCGTGGACGTGGTGGGCTCGCCCGAGCAGACGGCGCGCCGTTTCGCGCCGGTCGCCGGTCTCTCCGGCATGCGTTATGCCCAGCGCGGCTGGGTCTACCGCCAGGCGGGCGGCCCGGCGGTCAGCGTGGGCAGCGTGAAATCCAACGTGCCGCGCTGGGGCTCCGCCGCGAATATTGGCGGGGTGCAATTGGCGAACTGGAGCGGCGCGGCGAACAGCGTGATGCCCGAAGGCAGGCTGGGCTACTCCTCGACGGTGGGCCGCCTCGACTATTCCGACGCCAACGCCAAGTCCGGCGGCCTGACCTATGGTCCCTCGGTGGGCGGCGGCGCAGTGCGCTACGGCCTGACCTCGGACTTCACCGTCGAAAGCCAGCTGCAACGGGCGCCGGATATGTCCGTGATGGGCGTGGGCGGCATCTACTCGGCCGGCCAGTGGGGCACCGTGCAGGCGGGCGCCACGCAGGGATCGCTGCAAAGCGGCGCGGGCTGGCGCTACGAGCTGGGCTACAACGTCGCCCTGACCGATTATTTCAAGCTGGGCTATCGCGCCATCGCCACCGAGGAGGGCTATGGCGACCTGGCGGGCTACACCAGCGGGCCGGCAGGCAGCGCCAACCAGCGCAACATCGTCACGGCGGGCGTGCCGCTGGGCGGCGGCTACGGCACCTTCAGCGGCACCTACAACGGCTTGCGCGACCAGGGTGCGTTCACCGAGCAGCGCCTGGGGGTCCAGCACAGCCTGGATCTCACGCCGCGCACCAGATTCGTGCTGGGGGCCGACCGCGACGCCGTGTCGGGCGACTACGCCATGCGCATGCAGTTGACGATGCCTGTGGACATTTTGTCCGGCAGCCTGCTGCGCTAGGAGTGGGGGCCGCGTAAAATGCCGGCCATGATTGCTCCCGTTACCCCCAATGTCTGATACCCGTGCCCTGGAAGTCCTGCAGCGGGTCTTCGGCTATGAATCCTTTCGCGGCGAGCAGCAGGCCATCGTCCAGCAGGTCATCGATGGCGGCGACGCCCTCGTGCTCATGCCCACGGGTGGCGGCAAGTCCCTGTGCTATCAGGTGCCTGCCCTGGTGCGGCCCGGCACCGGCATCGTGGTGTCGCCCCTCATCGCCCTCATGCAGGACCAGGTCGACGCGCTGACCGAACTCGGCGTGCGCGCGGCTTTCCTGAATTCCACCCAGGACTGGAATGCCACCCGCGAGGTGGAGCAAGCCTTCCTGGCGGGCGAGCTGGACCTGCTGTACGTCGCGCCCGAACGCCTGGTCACCGACCGCTGCCTGTCGCTGCTCGAGCGCGGCCGCATCGCGCTTTTCGCCATTGACGAGGCGCACTGCGTGTCGCAATGGGGGCACGACTTCCGTCCGGAGTACCTGCAGCTGTCCATGCTGCACGAGCAGTGGCCCGACGTGCCGCGCATCGCCCTCACGGCCACGGCCACCGACGTCACGCGCACCGAGATCGCGCAGCGCCTGGCGCTGGACGACGCGCGGCATTTCATCGCCAGCTTCGATCGTCCCAACATCCGCTACCGCATCGTCGAGAAGAACGACGTGCGCCGCCAGTTGCTGGATTTCCTGCGCACCGAACACGCGGGCGATGCCGGCGTGGTGTATTGCCTCTCGCGTTCCCGCGTGGAAGACACCGCCGCCTATCTCAGCGCGCAGGGCATCTCGGCCTTGCCGTACCACGCGGGCCTGCCCGCGCCGGTGCGCGCGGCCAACCAGTCGCGCTTCCTGCGCGAAGACGGCATCGTCATGGTGGCCACCATCGCCTTCGGCATGGGCATCGACAAGCCCGACGTGCGCTTCGTGGCGCACATCGACCTGCCGAAGTCGGTCGAGGGCTACTACCAGGAAACCGGCCGCGCCGGCCGCGATGGCCTGCCGGCCAACGCCTGGCTGGCCTATGGCCTGCAGGACGTCGTGCAGCAGCGCCGCATGATCGACGACTCGCCGGGCGACGATGCCTTCCGCCGCCGCCTGGGGGCGCAGCTGGACGCCATGCTGGGCCTGTGCGAGACCGTGGAGTGCCGGCGCCAGCGCCTGCTGGCCTATTTCGGGCAGCGGATCACGCCTTGCGGCAACTGCGACACCTGCCTTGAACCGCCGCAGGCCTGGGATGGCACGGTGGCCGCGCAGAAAGTGCTGTCGGCGGTGTATCGCCTGTGGAAGGAGCGCGGGCAGCGTTACGGCGCAGGCCACATCATCGATATCCTGCGCGGAAAAAAAAACGAACGCACGGCGCAACACGGCCATGAAACCCTGAGCGTCTTCGGCGTGGGCGCGGACCTGTCCGACACCGCCTGGCGCAGCGTGTTGCGGCAGCTGCTGGCCCAGGGCCTGCTCACCGTGGATACCGAAGGCTATGGCACGCTGGCGCTGACTGAAGGCAGCCGCGCGGTGCTCAAGGGCGAACGCACGCTGATGTTGCGCCGCGAGTCCGAGCGCGCCGCGGCGCGCAACCGGGCGGCCACGCCGCGCAGCAAGCCGGCGGTCGCCGACCTGCCCGCCGAGGCCCAGGCCCTGTTCGAGTCCCTGCGCGCCTGGCGCGGCGACGTCGCGCGCAATCACGGCGTGCCCGCCTACGTCATCTTCCACGACGCCACCTTGCGCGAAATCGCGCTGGCGCGGCCCGAAAGCCTGGAAGACCTCGGGCACGTCAGCGGCGTGGGGGCGCGCAAGCTGGAGGCCTACGGCGACGACATCCTGGAGTGCGTGGCGCAGGCGGCCTGAGCCGCCACGCCCCGCCGCATCATCGACTTTCCCAAGGAGCAGGCATGACGACGCGTCCCGACTGGCAGGATGTCCTGGATTTCTGGTTTCTGGCGCCCTGCGAGCCTGGCCACCTGCGCCCGCGCCAGGCCTGGTTCCAGAAGAGCGTGGCGTTCGACGCCGAGATCCTCTCTCGTTTCGGCGCGCAGATCGACGTCGCCGTCGCGGGCGGCCTGCGCGCCTGGGATGCGCATCCCGAGGGCACGCTGGCGCGCATCCTGCTGCTGGACCAGTTCACGCGCAATGTCTGGCGTGGCACGGCGCGCGCGTTCAGCGGCGATGCGCTGGCGCGGGCAGCGGCGCAGCGCCTGGTCGCCACCGGCCTGCACCTGGCCCTGCGGCCGGTGCAGCGCGTGTTCGCCTACCTGCCTTTCGAGCATGCCGAGGATCTCGTGCTGCAGCGCCGCTGCGTGGCGCTCTACCAGGATCTGGCGCGCGTGGCGGGGCAGGAGTACAAGGGCTATGTGGATTACGCCGAACGGCATCGCGATGTGATCGCGCGTTTCGGCCGCTTCCCGCACCGCAACGCGCAACTGGGCCGGCCCAGCACCGACGAAGAGCTGGCATTCCTCACGCAACCGGGCTCGTCGTTCTGAGCCGCCTCGCGGCCGACGGCCCTCTCTGGAGCATTTCCCCATGAAGCTCGGCAATTCCCGCAGAAGCACCAATGTCGAGGACCGCCGTGCAGGCGGGCCACGCGTGGGCAAGGGCGGCATCGGCATCGGCGCCATCGTGCTGGCGTTGGTGGCCATGTATTTCGGTGTCGACCCCAACATCGTGCTGGACCTGGCGCAACAGCAGCAGGGCGCCACGCAACAGGCGCCCTCGCAGTCGGTGCCGGCCGACGATCCGCAAGGCCAGTTCGTGGCCCGTGTGCTGGGCGAAACCGAGGACACCTGGCAGGCGGTGTTCGCGCAGCAGACCAACGGCCGCTACCAGGAGCCCGCGCTGGTGCTGTTCCGGGGCGCCACGCCCACGGCTTGCGGCACCGGCCAGTCGGCCATGGGGCCGTTCTATTGCCCCGCCGATCGCAAGGTCTACATCGATCTCGGTTTCTTCCGGGAAATGGAAACGCAGATGAACGCCCCCGGCGATTTCGCGCGTGCCTACGTCATTGCGCACGAGGTGGGCCACCACGTGCAGAACCTGCTCGGCACGCTGGGCCGCGTCAACCAGCAACGCAGCCAGGTGTCGGCCACGCAGGCCAACCAGCTGTCGGTCAAGCTGGAACTGCAGGCGGATTGCTATGCGGGCATCTGGGCGCATCATGCCGATGCCGCGCGCGGCATCCTGGAGCCTGGCGATATCGAGGAAGGGATTGCAGCGGCCAGCGCGGTGGGCGATGACACCCTGCAGCGCAAGCACCAGGGCACGATCGTGCCCGACTCCTTCACGCACGGCAGTTCCGCGCAGCGCGTCGCGTGGTTCAAGCGCGGTTACAGCAGCGGCCAGATAGCCCAGTGCGACACGTTCGCCGCAGGCTCCTGAGCGTTCGGCGCAAGAGGGCCAGCGCGCGGCCCGGGCGGCTCAGGCGCTGAAGAGATCGGGGCCTTGCGACCCGGCGGGGATGGCCAGGCCGAGGTGGCGCCAGGTGGTCTGCGTGGCCATGCGGCCGCGTGGCGTGCGCTGCAGGTAGCCGTGCTGGATCAGGTATGGCTCGATGACGTCCTCGATGGTGTCGCGTTCTTCGCCGATGGCCGCGGCCAGACTGTCCACGCCGACAGGGCCGCCGTCGAACTTGTGCACGATGGCGTCCAGCAGCTTGCGGTCCATGAGGTCGAGGCCTTGCGGGTCGACTTCCAGCATGCCCAGCGCGGCGCTGGCGACGTCGGCGTCGATGACGCCGTTGGCACGGACTTCGGCGTAGTCGCGCACCCGGCGCAGCAGACGATTCGCGATGCGAGGCGTGCCGCGGGCCCGGCGCGCCACTTCGGCGGCGCCGTCCTCGGTGATGACGGCCTGCAACAGGCCCGCGCTGCGCACGGCGATGCGGGTGAGGTCGGCCGCCGAGTAGAACTCCAGCCGCGACACGATGCCGAAACGGTCGCGCAGCGGGTTGGTCAGCATGCCTGCGCGCGTGGTGGCGCCCACCAGCGTGAACGGCTGCAGGTCGAGCTTGACGCTGCGCGCCGCGGGGCCTTCGCCGATGAGGATGTCGATCTGGAAGTCTTCCAGCGCCGGATAGAGGATTTCCTCGACCACGGGCGACAGGCGGTGGATTTCGTCGATGAAGAGAACGTCGTTCTTTTCCAGGTTGGTGAGCAGCGCCGCGAGATCGCCCGGGCGTTCCAGCACGGGGCCGGAGGTCTGGCGCAGGTTCACGCCCATTTCGTGCGCGACGATGTGCGCCAGCGTGGTCTTGCCCAGGCCGGGCGGGCCGAAGAGCAGCACGTGGTCCAGCGATTCGCCGCGCTGGCGCGCGGCCTGGATGAAGATTTCCAGCTGTTCGCGCACGCGTTGCTGGCCGACGTATTCGTCCAGCATGCGTGGGCGCAAGGCCCGCTCGACCGACTCCTCGTTGCGCGAGACGGGCTCGGGCGTTACCAGGCGAGGGGCGTCTGCACGGGTCGAGAGAGGGTCGGACTGGATAGCCATGATGACAACTGGATATACGGACAGTCATCGTACACCAGCCATCCACGCGCTGCGTGGGTTTATCATCGGAAATCCTGGCGCCGCCCTTCGGGTCGCGGCGCCGTGTTTTTTTCTTGCCACGCCCGACCCACCCGTAACCGCCGGAACCTGCATGAGCCTGACACTGCCCACCTATGATGACGTCGTCCGCGCCGCGGGCGTCCTGAAAGGCGTTGTCCACCGTACGCCGGTGATGACCTCTGCCACCGCCGACGCCCTGACCGGCGCCTCGCTGTTCTTCAAGTGCGAGAACCTCCAGCGCATGGGCGCCTTCAAGTTCCGCGGCGCCTACAACGCCATCGCGAACCTGAGCGCCGAGGAACGGCGCGCGGGCGTGGTCACGTTCTCGTCGGGCAACCATGCCCAGGCCATCGCGCTGGCCGCGCGCCTGCTGGACGTGAAGGCCACGATCATCATGCCGCACGACGCGCCCGCGGCCAAACGCGCCGCCACGGAAGGCTATGGCGGCACGGTCGTCATCTATGACCGCTACAAGGACGACCGCGAAGTGCTGGCCACCCGCCTGCGCGAGGAAAGCGGCATGGTGCTGATCCCGCCCTTCGATCACGCCGACGTGATCGCCGGGCAGGGGACGGCGGCGATGGAACTGTTCCAGGAAACGGGCGAGCTGGACTACCTGTTCGTCTGCCTGGGCGGCGGCGGCCTGCTGTCGGGCAGCGCGCTGTCGGCGGCCACGCTGAGCCCGCGCTGCCAGGTCATCGGCGTGGAGCCCGAGGCGGGCAATGACGGCCAGCGCTCGTTCCGCGGTGGCGAGATCGTGCGCATCCCGACGCCGGTGTCGATCGCGGATGGCGCACTGACCACCAACCTGGGCCAGCTGACGTTCGGCATCATCCGCGAGAAGGTCAGCGACATCGTCACGGTGCAGGACGCGCAGCTGGAAGCCACGCAGCGCTTCTTCGCGCAGCGCATGAAGCTGGTGGTGGAACCCACCGGCGCGCTGGCCGCCACGGCCGCGCTGCAGCCTGTGCTGCCCATCAAGGGCAAGCGCGTGGGTATTGTCATCAGCGGCGGCAACGTCGATCTCATCGCCTACGGCAAGACGCTGGCAGGCAACTGAGCCGGCGGGCCGTTGCGCTGACGGGCGTTCGCGTCAGGCAGACGGAAGGAAGGCCGCGCAGCGGTCCACCACGCGCGCGGCGGCCTCGGGCGCCATGCAGTCGATCACGTCGCGGCCCGGCCACGCGCGCAGCCACGTCAGCTGGCGCTTGGCCAACTGGCGAGTGGCGGCGATGCCTTGCTCGCGCGCGGTCTCCGCATCGACCTCGCCATCCAGCCAGGCCCAAAGCTGGCGATATCCCACGCAGCGCACGGAAGGCAGGCCGGGGTGCAGGTCGCCACGCGCGCGCAGACGCCGGACCTCGTCGGCCAGCCCCGCGGCCAGCATGGCGTCGAAGCGTTGCGCGATGCGCGCATGCAGCGCCAGGCGGTCATCCGGCTCCAGGCTGATGGCGTGCAGGGCGATGGCCTGCGCATCCTCGGCACGGGCCTGGCCCAGCAAGGCCGACATGGGGTGTCCCGACAGGCGGTGGATTTCCAGCGCGCGCTGGATGCGCTGGCTGTCGTTGGGCGCCAGGCGCGCGGCGGTGACGGGGTCGATGCGCGCGAGCTCGGCGTGCAGCGCGGGCCAGCCCTCGCGCGCCGCGCGGGCGTCCAGTTCGGCGCGCACGGCGGCGTCGGCTTGCGGCAGGTCGTCCAGGCCATCGCGCAAGGCCTTGTAGTACAGCATCGTGCCGCCCGCCAGCAGCGGGATGCGTCCTCGTGCGCGGATATCGGCGATGAGCCGCAGCGCGTCCTGCCGGAACTCGGCGGCGGAATAGGACTGCAAGGGGTCGAGGATGTCCAGCAGGTGCTGCGGCACGGCGGCGCGCTCGGCCGCGCTGGGCTTGGCCGTGCCGATATCCATGCGGCGATAGATCGTGGCGGAATCCACGTTGATGATTTCCACGGGCCAGCGCGCGGCGATGGCCAGCGTGGCGGCGCTCTTGCCGGCCGCGGTCGGGCCGGTCAGGCACAGGACCGGCGCGTCGGGGGCCAGCGTGTTCATTGGCCGCGCAGGAACAGCTTGTCGAGGTCGGACAGGGACCACTGCGTCCAGGTGGGACGACCGTGGTTGCACTGGTCCGCGCGCTCGGTCTCTTCCATGCGGCGCAGCAGGCCGTTCATCTCTTCCAGCGTCAGGCGCCGGTTGGCGCGCACCGAGCCGTGGCAGGCCATGGTGGACAGCAGGTGATTGCGCTGCTCGGTCAGCAGCTGCGAGACGCCCACGGCGCCCAGGTCGCGCAGCACCGCGCGCGCCATGGTCTCGATGTCGCCGTTGGCCAGCATGGCGGGCACGGTGCGCACCGCGATGGCGGCGGGCCCCGCCGGGCGCAGCACGAAGCCCAGCGCTTCCAGCTGCTCTGCGTGTTCCTCGACCAGGCCGACGTCCTTTTCATGCACGTTGAAGACCACGGGCACCAGCAGGTCCTGGCGCGGCAGCGTGTGCTGGTCCAGTGCCTGCTTCAGCTGTTCGTAGACCACGCGTTCGTGCGCGGCGTGCATGTCCACCAGCACGAGGCCGCGGCGGTTCTGCGCCAGGATGTAGATGCCGTGCAGTTGGCCCAGCGCCATGCCCAGCGGCATGTCCTCGGCGGGATCGAAGGCGTGCGTCGCGTTCTGGGAAAAGGCCGGGGTGGGCGCGGCAGGCGTGGCGTCGGCCAGCGGCCGGTACAGGGACTGCCAGTCGCGCGTGGCGCCGTAGGCCGCGCCGTTCTCCTGCAGGCGGAAGGCCGATTGCGTGTGCGGACGCGGCGGGGGCCAGTCGACGGAGGAGGCCGCGCCCGGGGCGCTTGCCCCTTGCTGGGCAGGCGCGGTGCCCCAGCCCTCCGCAGGCGGTGGCGCGATGCCAGGCGCGGCAGCGTCGCCTGTGGGCCCTGCCGCCGCATCGGCCTGCTGGCCGCCCGTCTGCGCCAGCACCCGGCTGACGGACTGATTGACGAAGCGATGGACCGCGCCGCTGTCGCGGAAGCGCACCTCGTGCTTGGCGGGATGCACGTTCACATCCACCGCGCCCGGGTCCACCTGCAGGAACAGCACATAGGCGGGCTGGCGGTCGCCGTGCAGCACGTCGGCATAGGCCGAGCGCAAGGCGTGCGACACCGTGCGGTCCCGCACATAGCGGCCGTTCACATAGAGGTATTGCCGGTCGGCGCGCGCACGCGCCGCGGTGGGCCGCGTGATCATGCCCGACAGCGAGGCGGCGCCCACGTCGGCCATGAGCGGCAGGCCATGCTCGGTGAACTCGGCGCCCAGCACGTCGCGGATGCGTTGCAGCGGATCGGTGGGCAGCCAGTGGCGCTGCACGCGTTCGTTGTGCGTCAGGCGGAAGGCGATGTGCGGCTGCGCCAGCGCGACGCGCTCCAGCGCGTCCAGGCAATGGCCCAGTTCCGTCCCTTCCGAGCGCAGGAACTTGCGGCGCGCGGGCACGCTGTCGAACAACTGGCGCACGTCCACGGTGGTGCCGGGCGGCCCGGCGGCGGGCTCGGCTTCACGGTCGCCGCCGCGGATCTGCCAGGCGTTCGGCGCGCCGCGCACCCGCGAGGTCAGCGTCAGGCGGGCGACCGAGGCGATGGATGCCAGCGCCTCGCCGCGAAAGCCCATCGAGGCGACGGACTCCAGTTCGTTCAGGTCGCGGATCTTGCTGGTGGCGTGGCGGGCCAGCGCCAGCGGCAGTTCCTCGGGGGGGATGCCGGAGCCGTCATCGGTGACGGCGATGCGCAGGATGCCGCCGCCTTCCAGGCGCACCTCGATGGCGCGCGCGCCGGAGTCCACGGCGTTCTCCAGCAACTCCTTCAGCACCGAGGCGGGACGCTCGATGACTTCACCCGCGGCGATCTGGCTGATCAGCAGGTCGGGCAGGGCGGCAATGGCGCGGCGGTCAGACATGGGCAATGGCGGCGGGCCCGTGGCGCACAGGCGCGCGGGCCGCAAGAAAAAGCAGGGAGGATGATTGTAGCCGCCGGGCCCCGGGCGGGCCGGCGGCGCGGCGACACCTTGCCGGGCGCGCCTTTAGCCGACCGAAGCCAGCGGCGGATTGTCGTCGAAGTAGCGGCGGATGCCGGTCATCATGGCCGACGCCAGCTTTTCCTGGTGGTTCGGATCGCGCAGCAGGCGCTCTTCGCCAGGGTTGCTGATGAAGGCGGTCTCGACCAGGATGGACGGGATGTCCGGCGCCTTCAGCACGGCAAAGCCCGCCTGTTCCACGCGCGGCTTGTGCAGGCGGTTGACGTTCTTGATCTCGTCGAGCAGGGCCGAGCCCACCTTCAGCGAATCATTGATCTGCGCCGTGGTGGACAGATCCAGCAGGACCTTGGCGATCTGCTTGTCCTGGCTGCCCAGGTTCACGCCGCCGATCAGGTCGGCCGCGTTTTCCTTGTTGGCCAGCATGCGCGCCGTGGTGCTGCTGGCGCCGCGTTCGGACAGCGCGAACACCGACGAGCCGCGCGCCGAGGGCTTGATCCAGGCGTCGGCATGGATGGAGATGAATAGATCGGCCTTCACGCGGCGCGCCTTCTGCACGCGCACGTGCAGCGGCACGAAGAAGTCGTTGTCGCGGGTCAGGTAGGCGCGCATGCCGGGCGTGGCGTCGATGCGGCCCTTCAGGCGGCGCGCGATCTGCAGCACGATGTCCTTTTCGCGCGTGCCGCCGCCACCGATGGCGCCGGGGTCCTCGCCGCCATGGCCAGGGTCCAGCGCGATGGTCAGCGTGCGGCGGCGGCCAGGGCGGGGCACCGGCCGCGTCTCGGGCGTGGGCAAGGGCTTGGGCGCGGCGATCTGGCCGGGCACCGAGGGCGCGGGCGGCAGGGCCTCGCCCGGCGTCGTGGGGTTGTTGGCGATGTCTTCCAGGATCTTCGCAAGCGGGTCGTCGTCGAGCTGGTCCTGCTTGTTCAGCAGGGCGACGATGGGGTCCTGCGCGACCTTGGGGTACAGGTCCAGCACCAGGCGGTACTGGTAGTCGCCCACGGGTTTCAGCGTGAAGACCTGCGGCGCGATGGGCTGCTTCAGGTCGAACACCAGGCGCACCACGTTGGAGCGGTTCTGGGCCACGCGGACCGCGGCAATGTAGGGATCGTCCGGACGCACCTTGGAGACCAGGTCGTTCAGCGCCTGCGTCATCGTCAGGCCGTCGATGTCCACGACCAGGCGATGCGGGCCTTCCAGCGTGAAGTGCTCGGCCTTCAGCTCGCTGTCCAGTTCCAGGGTGATGCGGGTGTATTCGTCGGCGGGCCAGGTGCGCACCGCCAGGATGGTGGCCGCGTAGCCGACGCGCGGCAGGACGGGCAGCAGCAGCAGCGTCGCTGCCGCGCCGATCAGGCGCCGCCGGGTGGCGGCTTCCGCGGCGAGGGGGAGGCCGCGTCGGGAGTGTTCAGTGCTGTCAGCCATGCTTGCCCTCTCGCGGAAAAAGCGGTCAGTTGCGCGCGCCGGCCTTCACCTGCGTACACCAGTTCGACGTCCAGGTCGGGCGGGGGCAGAAGACCCTGCGCCCGCTCGGGCCATTCGATCAAAACCAGCGCATCGTGGCGCACGATGTCGCGCAATCCCGCGTCCAACCATTCTCGCGGGTCGCTAAATCTATAAAAATCAAGATGATAGAAGTATAAGTTAGAAATTTTATAAGATTCAAGCAGGGCATAGCTTGGACTTTTGATACGACCTGTAATGCCGGCGGCCCGCAGCAGCGCTCGCACCAGCGTGGTTTTGCCCGCCCCGAGGTCGCCGCGCAGGTGGATGCGTCCCCCTGCCGCGGGACCCGGCGGGGCATCGGCCGGCGCGTCCCGGGGACGGTCGATGGCCAGCGGCGCGAGCTGGTGTGCCAGCGTCTGCGTGGCAATTTCATCAGGAAGATCAAGGCTTAACGTGGCCAGGGCTGTCATGTCGGTCATCCGGGCAAGGAATAGGCGGGATTATAGGAAGGCCAAGGAACCGGGGACGGGACGGGTCTGCTATCCTTGGGCAATGTTGATAACAGTTCTCAATTGATCTCGGTCCACCGAGGTCCGCACCGGAGCCTGATCGTCATGTCCGTCCGTATCGAAAAAGACACATTCGGTCCCATCGAAGTGCCCGCCGACCATCTGTGGGGCGCCCAGACGCAGCGTTCGCTGCAGTTCTTCGCCATCTCCACCGAGAAAATGCCCGTGGCGCTGGTCGACGCCCTTGCCCGCCTGAAGCGCGCGGCCGCCACCGTCAATGCGGAGCTGGGCGAGCTGGATCCCAAGCTGGCCCGCGCCATCGAGCAGGCCGCTGGCGAGGTCGTGGACGGCCATTGGCCCGGCGAATTCCCGCTGTCGGTCTGGCAGACCGGTTCGGGCACGCAGAGCAACATGAACATGAACGAGGTGCTGGCCAATCGCGCGTCGGAAATCCTGGGCGGCGAGCGGGGCGAGGCCCGCAAGGTGCACCCCAACGATCACGTGAACCGCGGCCAGTCGTCCAACGACGTCTTCCCGACCGCCATGCACGTGGCCGCCGCGCTGGAAGTCGAGCAGCGCCTGCTGCCCTCGCTCATGGCCCTGCGCGAAACCCTGCAAGCCAAGAGCCAGGCCTTTGCCGACATCGTGAAGATCGGCCGCACCCATCTGCAGGACGCCACGCCGCTCACGCTGGGCCAGGAGTTGTCCGGCCACGTGGCGCAACTGGACCTGGCGGCGCAGCAGATCCGTGCGTCGCTGCCGGGCCTGCATCAGCTGGCCATCGGCGGCACGGCCGTCGGTACCGGCCTGAACGCGCATCCCGAGTTCAGCGTGCGCGTGGCCGAGGCCCTGGCCAAGGACACGGGCGTCGCCTTCGTGTCCGCTCCCAACAAGTTCCAGGCGCTGGCCGGCCATGAAGGCCTGCTGTTCGCGCACGGCGCGCTGAAGACCCTGGCCGCCGCCGCCATGAAGATCGCCAACGACGTGCGCTGGCTGTCCAGCGGCCCGCGTTCGGGCCTGGGCGAGATCAGCATTCCCGAGAACGAGCCGGGCAGCTCGATCATGCCGGGCAAGGTCAATCCGACGCAGTGCGAGGCGCTCACGATGTTGGCGGCCCAGGTGCTGGGCAACGACGTCGCCATCAATATCGGCGGCGCCAGCGGCAACTTCGAACTGAACGTCTACAAGCCGGTCATCATCCACAACTTCCTGCAGTCGGTGCGCCTCTTGACCGACGGCCTGGCCAGCTTCGACAAGCACTGCGCGGCGGGCATCGAGCCCAACCGCGAGCGCATCCAGGAACTGGTCGACCGGTCGCTGATGCTGGTGACGGCGCTGAACCCGCACATCGGCTACGACAAGGCTGCCCAGATCGCGAAGAAGGCGCACAAGGAAAACCTGTCGCTGCGCGAGTCGGCGCTGGCGCTGGGGTACGTCACCGCCGAGCAGTTCGAGCAGTGGGTCGTGCCCGCGCAGATGACGGGCAAAAAATAGGCCCACCCCCGAGGCGCTGCGCGCCTCCCCCTCAAGGGGGCGGCGTTGGCGGACCGGCAAAGCCGGCTCCGCTACGCCCCGGGATTGCACCTGTGCATGCAGCGAGCCGCGCTCGATGCATGTGCCTTGGCTATCCAGCCACCGCCAGCCAGATCGGGATCGTGATCGCCGAGAGCACCGTGCTGGCGGAGATCAGCAAGGCCACCAGCCGGCCGTCGCCGCCCATGCGCACGGCCAGCACGTAGGCCGTCGATGCGGTGGGCAGCGCCGCGAACAGCAGCAGCATCTGGCGTTCCACCGGGTCCAGGCCCAGCACCTGGGCCACCCCCAATGCCACGCCCGGCAGCACCAGCAGTTTCACGCCCAGCATCCAGCCCACCAGCTTGCCGTGGCGGCTTCCTGCCTGCCAGCTCAGGCTGGCCCCCACGCACAGCAGGCCCAGCGCCACGGCTGCCGCGCCCAGCCGGGCCAGCACCACGTCGATGGGGCCTGGCAGGCGCAGGCCCGCCAGGTTGGCCACCAGGCCGGCCAGGGTGGCGATCACGAGCGGGTTGCGCAGGATTTCCCGGAACACGCGGCCGCCGCCCTGGCGCGCCAGGGCATGCACGGCGGCGACGTTCGCCATGGGAACGGCGAAACCCACGATGAGCGCCATGACGGTCTGGCCGGCGCTGCCCGCCAGGTTGCTGGCCAGCGCCAGGCCGATATAGGTGTTGAAGCGATAGCCGCACTGCACGGCGGAGGCGTAGGCCACCGGCTCGGGCCGCAACAGGGGACGCGCCAGCATGGCCAGCAGGATGCCCGTGCCCAGTACCGCGCTGGTGCCCAGGAACAGGTCGGCCGCCGCATCCGGCGTGATGGGGGTGCGCAGGATGGACTGGAACAGCATTGCCGGAAACAGGACGAAGTAGACCAGCCGTTCAAGTCCTGCGAAGAATTCCGCGCTGAATTTCGCCCGGTGGCGCAGCAGGCTGCCCAGCGCCACCAGCAGGAATTCGGGCATGACGAGAAACAGGACTGACATGGTTTGTGCGGCGCGGCAGGGCGGAGAGGGTAGCGGCTGAAGATAGAGAGAAAGGCCTTCGGCAGACATAGGGGAAACCCCCAGGTTTCCCTGGCCGTTTACCTTTCACTTTGCTGATATTCTCCGCAGTTCGAACCGTAACAGCATGTTTTAGCGTCAAAAGCGCCGGTTTTACGAATTCAATATAGAGACACGATCAGGAAAGGAGCATCCCACATGAAGACCACGCGTACCGCCGTTGTCGCAGCCCTCGCAGGCGCCGCCGCCATCATGGCCGCCCCCCAGGCTTTTGCCGCCTATCCCGACAAGCCGATTCGCATCATCGTCCCGTTCGCCCCGGGCGGTTCGACAGACATCATCGCGCGTCTGGTCACCCAGCGCATGGCGCAGGAGCTCGGCCAGCCGCTGGTCGTCGAGAACAAGGGTGGCGCCGGTGGCGCCATTGGCGCTGCCGATGCCGCACGCGCTGCGCCCGATGGCTACACGCTGTCGATCGCCACGGTGTCCACCATGGCCGTCAACCCGGCTTGCCGCCCCAACGACCTGCCCTATGATCCGCTGAAGGACTTCGCGCCGGTCACCAATTTCGCCAATACGGCGAACGTGCTCGCGGTGAACCCCAAGTTCCCCGCCACGGACTTCAAGAGCTTCCTGGAAGAGCTGAAGAAGAATCCCGGCAAGTATTCCTACGGCAGCTCGGGCACCTGCGGCGTGCTGCACCTGATGGGTGAATCGTTCAAGATGGCCACCGGCACCGACATCGTCCACGTGCCCTACAAGGGTTCGGGTCCCGCCATTGCCGACACGGTCGGCGGCCAGATCGAAATCATCTTCGACAACCTGCCTTCGTCCAACGGACAGATCCAGGCCGGCAAGCTGAAGGCCATGGCAATCGCATGGCCCAAGCAACTGGACACGCTGAAGGGCGTGCCCACCTTCGAGGAAGCCGGCTTCCCGGTCGTGAACCAGCCCGTCTGGTATGGCCTGCTGGCGCCCGCCGGCACGCCCGCGGAAATCGTCAACAAGCTGCGTGACGCCGCCGTCGTGGCCCTGAAGGACCCCAAGGTCATCCAGGTCCTGAAGGAACAGGGTTCCGAGGCATCGGGCAACACGCCTGAAGAGTTCGCCAAGGAAATCAAGCAGCAGTACGACTGGGCCAAGGAAATCGTGACCAAGCAGAAGATCACCCTGAACTGAGGCCCCCCCGAGGCGCGTTGCGCCTTCCCCCAGGGGCGCGCCTGCGGACTGGCAGAGCCAGTTCCGCGGCGCCCGGAAGGGCTGAGGTTCTTTGGTGAGAAAATAGCGAGCTTCGGCTCGCTATTTTTTTGGCCGTTCAGGATGGGTGGTAAGCATGAGCAAGAGCAGGCATGTGTCGGAGACGCCGGCCACGCAGGCGCTGCGGCGCGCGGGGGTGGCGTTCACGGAGCACACCTACGATTACGTGGACCACGGCGGCAGCGCCGAGGCGGCGCGGCAATTGGGGCTGGATCCGCATACGGTGGTCAAGACGCTGGTCATGGAGGACGAGGCGGCGCGACCGCTCATCGTGCTCATGCATGGGGATTGCGAGGTGTCCACCAAGAACCTGGCGCGGCAGGCGGGCCTGAAGAAGGTAACGCCTTGCCATCCCGATACCGCGCAGCGGCATTCGGGCTACCAGGTGGGTGGCACCTCGCCCTTCGGCACGCGCAAGCGCATGCCGGTGTGGGTCGAGGCCAGCATCCTGGATTGCCCGCTGATCCACATCAACGGCGGACGGCGGGGCTACCTGCTGAGCCTGGACCCGCAGGTGCTGTTGCGCCTGCTGGAAGCGCGGCCGGTGACGGTGGCGCTGGCCGAGTAGCGGCCCGGGCGCTTGCGGTATGGGAATACCACCCCCGTCTTCGGCACGGGCGGCACAATCGACGGACAAGAACAACACCCCCGGCGCGCGCCGGACAACGTTCGGGCACGCGCCGCCGTCAACCGCCCCTACCGGAGACTTCCATGAGCAAGAAAATCCTGATGCTGGTCGGCGACTACGCCGAGGACTATGAAACCATGGTCCCGTTCCAGACCCTGCTGGCCGTGGGTCACAAGGTGGACGCCGTCTGCCCCGACAAGAAATCGGGCGAGCAGGTCGCCACCGCCATCCACGATTTCGACGGCGCGCAGACCTACAGCGAAAAGCGCGGCCACAACTTCACGCTGAACGCCGACTTCGACAAGGTCGATCCGGCAGCCTATGACGCCCTGGTGATCCCGGGCGGCCGTGCGCCGGAATACCTGCGCCTGAACGCGCGCGTGCTGGAAATCGTGCGCCATTTCGACCAGGCGAAGAAGCCCATTGCCGCCGTCTGCCACGGTGCGCAACTGCTGGCCGCGGCCGACGTGCTGCGCGGCCGCAGCTGCTCGGCCTATCCGGCCTGCGCGCCCGAGGTGACGCTGGCGGGCGGAAAGTATGCCGACATCGCCATCGACGCGGCCCACACCGACGGCAACCTGGTCACGGCGCCCGCCTGGCCGGCGCATCCGGCCTGGCTGGCCCAGTTCCTTGCGGTGCTGGGAACAAAGATCGTACATTGAGGCTCCCCCTCGCCAGCGCCGCCACCCGCCCGTTCGCTGCCGGTGGCGGCGCTGGGTCTGGGACAGGACGCGGGCGCGCCCGCCTGGCGTCCGCGACGGAGGATCCCCATGTGTGAAATCTTCATTCGCGCCAACGCGCAGTCCTATGCCTGCGAATCGCGCTCGATGCGCCTGCATGGCGTGGCCACCAGCGTGCGGCTGGAATCGCTGTTCTGGCGCGTGCTGGAAGACATCGCCGCGCGCGACGGCATGCGCGTGGCGCAACTGATCGAGCGACTCTACGACGAGCTGGTCGAGTACCGCGGCGAGGCGGCCAACTTCACGTCCTTCCTGCGGGTGTGCTGCCTGCGCTACCAGATGCTGCGCGCGGACGGACGGATTTCTGCCGACCCGGGCACGAGGGTGCGGTCGCTGGACGCGGCGGATGTATTCGAGGGATTGGCGGAAGATCTCTACGATCCGCGGCCGCTGCACGCGGCGGCGTGAGGGCAGGGCGGGTCGCGCAAAAGACTGGCCTCGCCGACAGGAATCGAACCTGTAATCTCCCCTTAGGAGGGGGAAGTTATATCCATTTAACTACGGCGAGGCTGCCCGGCCGGCATGCGCGCGGCACTGGTAATCGCCTGGCTGGCAGGCGGTCCGCATCATAGCATTCCGGGCTGCTGGCGCCGGTGTTGCGTTTGCCTGTTCCGGATGGGAATTCAGCTTGCTGTCAGTCGTTGGCCGGCATGGCTGCCCCGCCAACAGGGCTTTTGCGGCCAGCCCGACGTTATTTCTATATGATGCCCTGCACCCGCCCATCAAGAGCGCGGGAGGGCCACGCGCCGCGTGGCCTCACATCGGAAGGCATTCATGTCCCAGTCCTCGGAAACCAATGCAACGCGTACCCTGATCGTCGGTACGCTCGTCGTCCTGTTCGCCATGGGCGTGCGTGCCACCTTCGGCCTCTTCATGCAGCCCATGGGGCTGGCGCAAGGCTGGGGCCGCGAGGTCTTTTCCATGGCCTTCGCCATCCAGAACATCGTCTGGGGCGCGGCCTGTATCGGCATGGGCATCCTGGCCGATCGTTATGGTTCCGGGCGCACCATCGCCCTGGGCGCGTTCCTGTACGCGTTGGGCATGATCGGCACGCGCTTCGCCTCGTCTGAACTCGAATTGATGCTGAGCGCGGGCGTGCTGGTCGGCCTGGGCCAGGCAGGCACCACCTTCCCCGTCGTGCTGCCCGTGATTGCCCGCGTGGTGCCGCCCGCGTCGCGCAGCACCGCGATGGGCGTGGCCAGCGCCGGCGGTTCGCTGGGACAGTTCCTGATCGTGCCCAGCGGGCAGTTCTTCATCGACACGATGCAGTGGCAGGGGGCGCTGCTGATGCTGTCGATGTTCGTGGCCGCGGCGCTGCCGCTGGCCTGGTGGCTGCGCGGCAAGCCGGCCGCGCCGGCAGCCGGCGTGGTGCAGCAGTCGCTGGGCGCGGCCATCCGGCAGGCGGCGCGCCACCCGTCTTTCCATTTCCTGTTCTGGAGCTACGCGGTCTGCGGCTTCCACACGGCCTTCATCACGCTGAACCTGCCGGCCTACGTATCGGACCGCGGCCTGAACGCTGGCAATGGCGCCATCGCGCTGGCGCTGATCGGCCTCTTCAACGTGGCGGGCTCCTTCGGCGCGGGCAAGCTGGGCGGCATGTACAGCAAGAAGATGCTGCTGGCATGGGTCTACGGCCTGCGCGCCATCGGCATCCTGTGGCTGATGCTGATGCCGCTCACGCCTTTCGTGCTGTACGTCTTCGCGGCCTGGATGGGAACCTTCTGGCTCGGCACCGTGCCCCTCACGCAGGGGCTCATCGGCCAGATCTATGGGTTCCGCTATGCCGCCACGTTGTCCGGCATCGTCTTCCTGGGGCACCAGGTGGGCAGCTTCCTGGGCGTCTGGCTGGGTGGCCGGGTCTATGCCCTGACGGGCAGCTACGACATCGTCTGGTGGCTGGGGCTGGCCCTGGCGCTGCTTGCTGCTCTACTATGTCTGCCTGTCAAAGAACGGCCCCTGGCCCAGCCGCAACCGGCCTGATCCCCTCATGACGCCTCTTGCCCCGTCCGCCTCTTCGCCACGCCCCGCCGCCCGCCGGCGCTGGCTGCTCGTGGCCGGCGGGCTGGCATTGGCCGCCGTGCTGGGTATCGGGTTCTGGGGCTACATGCAGCCCGGCATGATGCTGAACTGGGAAACCGTGGCCGCGTTCTGCGGCTTCTGATGCAGCCCGACATCACCGCCTGGGACCTGCTGGGCATTTCCCGCGACGGGCTGGCCGACCTGCCGCCCGCGTGCACGCTGGTGCTCACCGTCAACAACCGCCACGCCCGGCGCCTGGTGACCGAGTGGGTGCGCCACCTGAACGCGGAAAAGCGCGTGGCCGAGCTGCCGCGCATCGTGCCGCTGTCCGCCTGGCTGGAAGAAACCGCGCATGCCCTGACCTTCCTGCCGCAGCATGAGGTGCCCGCCTATCGCCTGTCATCGTTTGCGGCCCAGGCGCTGTGGACCGACGTGATCCGCCGCGCCGAGGCCGACCAGCCGCTGCTGGACGCCACGCAGGCCGCGCGCCTGGCCATGGACGCCGACACCCTGGCGGACGAATGGGCCGTGCGCGTGCCAGAGGGCATGGCCACCGACGAATACCGCAGTTTTCTGCGCTGGCGCGCCGCCTATCGCGCGCGCCTGGGCGAACTCGATGCCGAGGATGCCAACCAGGGCTATGCGGGCGTGCTGCAGGCCCTGGAGCAACGCGCCTTGCCCGCGCCCGGGCATGTGGTGATGGCGGGCTTCGCGACGCCGTCGCCGCGCCTGCGCCGCCTGGCGCTGGCCTTCGCCGAAGGCGGCGCGCAGGTGCTGCGCCTGGACGAAGAAGAGAATGCGCAGGCCGTGCCGCGCCGCTGCCAGCCCGCGGATCGCGGCGCCGAGTGGCGCCAGGCGGCGGCCTGGGCGGCGCGCCAGTTGTCGGCGTCGCCAGAGGGGCGCTATGCCATCGTGTCGCCCAAGCTGGAGGAAGACGCGCCGTTGGCACGCCGGGTGCTGGCGCGGGCGCTGGCCGATGGCGACGAGGGCGCGTCCAGGCCTTTCAACGTGGCGGTGGCGCCGCCACTGGTGGAGTGGCCCGCGGTGCGCGCCGCCCTGGCATGGCTGTCGGCACTGGCCGACATGACGCAATACGGCGCCTGCGAGACGCGCGTGCTGGGCGCTGCCCTGCTGGCGGGGCACTGCGCGGGCGCAGGCATCGAGCAGGGCGCGCGCGCCGCGCTGGACGTGCGCTGGCGCCGCCGGGGCATCGTGCGCCTGAATGCGCACGACTGGGAAGCCGAGCTCATCGACCTGCAGGCCACGCGCCTGCAGCGGGCCTGGCGGGACGCCGTGGCCGCCTGGCAGGACGGTCCGCGCCGCGTAGGCGCAGACCTGTGGGCCCGACGCTTGCGCGCAGCCCTGGCCGCGCTGGGTTTCCCGGGCCCGTCACCGCTGGACAGCACCGGTTTCCAGGTGCTGGCGGAACT
Source organism: Orrella dioscoreae (assembly GCF_900089455.2). NCBI lineage: Bacteria > Pseudomonadati > Pseudomonadota > Betaproteobacteria > Burkholderiales > Alcaligenaceae > Orrella > Orrella dioscoreae. Next base: position 3,499,472 of record NZ_LT907988.1, on the reverse strand, counting down.
GGGCGAATCGCTGGATCGCTATGCCGCCTTGTCGCCGGCCACCGGCAGGCTCGATGGCGCGGCCGCCGTGCAGCTGCTGGCGCGCCTGGCGCGCAACTCTCCCTTCCAGCCGCAACGCGATCCCAATGCGCGGCTGGACGTGCTGGGCTTGCTGGAAGCCGAGGGCGGCCGTTGGGACGGCGTGTGGGTGCTGGGCCTGACCGACGACGTGCTGCCTGCCGCGCCGCGCCCGAATCCCCTGTTGCCCTTGCCGGCCCTGCGCCAGGCCCAGGCGCCGCGCGCCACGCCGGAGCGCGAGCGGCAGTGGGCGGAAGACATGTACGCCACCCTGCTGCGCGCCGCGCCCGACATCGTGGTGAGCTGCGCGCAGCGGGAGGGCGAGCGCGACCTGCGGCCTTCGCCGCTGATCGCCGGGCTGCCTGACGATATCGATTTGCTGGTCCAGGATGCGCAGGCCCAGGCCCTGCCCGTGGAAACCTTCCAGGACGCGCGCGGCCCCGCGCTGGCGCAAGGCGCGCAGACCACCGGCGGCCTGGACGTGCTGGACACGCAGGCGCGCAATCCCTTGTGGGCATTCGCGCGCCATCGCCTGGGCGCCCGCGCCATGCAGCCGTATGCCGAACCCGGCGCGATGAATGTGCGCGGCCAGTTCCTGCACGAGGCGCTGGAAATCCTCTGGGACGACCTGCGCGACCAGGATGGCCTGCATGCGGCGATGGCGGGCGGGACGCTGGCCGCCAGCATCGATGCCGCCGTGACGCGTGCGGCGCACCAACTGATCGGCTATGGCGAGGCCCTGCGCGCGCTGGAGTGCGCGCGGGCGCGCGTCGTGCTGGCCAACTGGCTGGCCATCGAGGCGCAGCGCCTGCCCTTTGCCGTTGCGCAGATCGAGCAGGCCTACGACTGGCAGCGCGGGCCGCTGTCCTTGTCCTTGCGGCTGGACCGCATGGACACCCTGCCCGATGGCAGCCGCGTCATCCTGGATTACAAGACCGGCGGGGCGCCCGGGCGGCCGTTGGCGGACTGGGCGCGTGCCCGGCCCGTCAACCTGCAGTTGCCCTTCTATGCCGCGGTCATCGCGCGCCAGGAGGGCGCGGACGTGGCGGGCCTGTTGCTGGCGCAGATCCACGCGCGCCAGGTCGCGGTGCAGGGCATGGCCGACACCGACCTCGGGCTGGAGGGCGTGGCCGCGCCATCGGATGCCGAGGCTTTCGGCGGCCTCGATTGGCAGGGCGTGCTGGCGCACTGGCGCGCGGCCATCGAAACGCTGGCCGATGAGTTCGCGCAAGGCGTGGCCGACAATGTCGCCTGGCGCACCGATGACCTGACGTATTGCGATGCCCAGCCCTTCCTGCGGCTGGACCTGGAGCTGGACGAGGACGGCGGCGATGACTGAAGAACGCTTGCCGCAGGATCACGCCGAGCGCCTGCGCGCGCTCGATCCCATGCAGTCCTTCCTGGTGCAGGCGCCCGCTGGCTCGGGCAAGACGGAACTGCTGACCGATCGCATCCTGGCCTTGCTGCCGACGGTGTCGCGGCCGGAGGAAATCGTCGCCATCACCTTCACCCGCAAGGCGGCGTCCGAAATGCACGCGCGCGTGCTGGAGAAGCTGGCGCGTGGTCTTGAGCCTGAACCCGAAGCGCCGCATGCCCGCCGCAGCTGGACGCTGGCACGCCGTGCGCTGGCGCATGATGCGCAGCAGGGCTGGAACCTGCTGCGTCACCCGGCCCGGTTGGGGGTGCGCACCATCGACGCCTTCTGCGCGGGTCTCTTGCGCAGCATGCCGTGGTTGTCGGGCATGGGCGGCATGCCGGGCATCGCCGACGATGCGCGCCTGCATTACGACAAGGCGGCGCAGGCCACGCTGGCCCTGGCCGAAGACGAGGCGTTCGACGCGGTGCGCCGCTTGCTGGCGCATCTGGACATGGATCTTGGCGCGGCGCGCGACGCGCTGTCCGCCATGCTGGGCCAGCGCGATCAGTGGCTGCCCCTGCTGCGCCATGGTGATGATCGCGAGGCGCTGGAAGCCGCGTTGCATGACACCGTGGCCGTCGAGTTGCGGGCCTTGGCGCGCCTCATGCCGCGCGGCTGGGCCGAATCCCTGTCCGGTCCGGCCAGGCTGGCCTGCGACAACCTGACCGCAGAAGGCCTGCCCAATCTGTTGGCGCCCCTGGCCGATTGGGATGGCGCCGCGTTTTCATCCGACCCGCACTCCCTGGCGTGCTGGCGCGCGCTGGCGCACCTGTTGCTGACCAAGGAAGGCGGGCTGCGCAGTCCGCGTGGCGTCAACAAGAACCTGGGCTTCCCGGCCAAGTGCGCGTACAAGGCGCCCTTCACCGCGTGGCTCGAAGAGCATGGCGACGTGGGCACACCGGCGTGGGTCACCCGCCTGGATGGCGTGCGCGGCCTGCCCGAGCCCGGTTTCAGCGATGCGCAGTGGGACGTGCTGGGCGCGCAGTTGATGACCTTGCGCCTGGCTGCCGCACAGTTGCAGCTGCAGTTCGCCGAGGCCGGAGAAGTCGACTTCATCGAGGTCTCGCAACGCGTGCAGGCTGCGCTGGGCCGGGCCGACGATCCAGGCGAGCTGCTGCTGCGTCTCGACGCCTCCATCCGTCATCTGCTCATCGACGAGTTCCAGGACACCAGCCAGGCGCAGATCGACCTGGTCGGCACGCTCACGTCCGGCTGGCAGGACGGCGATGGCCGCACGCTCTTCCTGGTGGGCGATCCCATGCAGTCGATCTACCGCTTCCGCAAGGCGGAAGTGGGCCTGTTCCTGCATGTGCGCGACCAGGGCCTGGGCGCCCTGCGTCCCATCTTCCTGTCCCTGACCGACAACTTCCGTTCGCAGGCGGGCGTGGTGGCGTGGGTCAACGACGTCTTCGCGCAGGTGCTGCCTCCGGCAGATGACGCCGTGACGGGCGCGATCCGCTACGCGCCGTCGGCGGCGTTCCATGCCGCCATGGACGGCCCCGCGCTGCAATTCCATGCGGTCTGGCCTGACGAGCAGGATCCCGATCCCGGCGCCGACTGCGTCGCGCGACTGGCGCGCGAGGCCTTGGCCGCGCACGCGGACAGCGCGCATCCGGTGGCGGTGCTGGTGCGCGCGCGCAGCCACCTGGGGCGCCTCACGCGCCGCCTGGCCCGCGACGGCATCCCCAGCCGCGCGGTCGAACTGGTGCCGCTGGCACGCCGTGAGTGCGTGGCCGACCTGGTCCAGCTGGTGCGCGCCCTGTCGCATCCGGGTGACCGGCTGGCCTGGCTCGCCGTGCTGCGCTCGCCCCTGTGCGGCCTGACGCTGGACAGCCTGCATGCGCTTTTCGGCGCCGATCATCGCCTGCCTGTGCCCGTGCTGATGGCGCGTGCGCTGGCGGAGGGCGAGGACGGCACGCAGCCGGCACGCGCCGTGCTGGCCGCTGATGAGCATGCGCGCCTGGCCCGCGCGGCCTCGATCCTGCTGGATGAGGGCAATGCGTCGGGCGGCGTGCCCTTCGCGGCCTGGGTCGAGCGCATCTGGCGCCTGCTCGGCGGCACCGGCCTGTACGCCGGCGCGGGCGACGTGCGCGATACGGAGAGCCTGCTGCGGCTGGTCGAGCGCCTGGCGCCCTATGGCGGCCTGGACACCGACGCCTTGGATGCCGCGGTGGCGCGCCTGTTCGCGTCCTCGGATGCCGACGGGCCCGCGGTCGAAATCATGACCATGCACAAATCCAAGGGCCTGCAGTTCGACACGGTCATCCTGTACGGCCTCGAACGCGCCCCGCGCGGCGACCAGCCGCCGCTGGTGCGTTTCGAGCAGAGCGAGGGCAGGGTGCTGCTGGGGCCGGTGAAGGCGCGCGCGGAAAAGGAACATGATCCGGTCTCGCTGTTCCTGGCGCGCCGCGAGCGCCGCCGCGCCGAATACGAGGCAGACCGCCTGCTGTACGTGGCCGCCACGCGGGCCCGCGAGCGCCTGCACCTGGTGGCGGCCTTGACGCCCGGCGAGGACGGCGGCGCGCGCGCGCCGGGCGCCACCAGCCTGCTGGCGCGCTTGTGGCCGCATCTGGCTGCGCCGCAGGCGCCGGCCCGGATGGACGGCGTTGCGGCGCTGGCTGCGGGGGCTCCCGCCTTGCGCGGGGAGCCGCTGCGGCGCGTGGCCGCACACGCCGTGCCCGCTCCCTTGTCAGCCCCCCTGGCGCCGCCTGCCGCGGCGGGCGACAGCCTGTGGGAGTCCCAGGCCGGCCACGAAGCCAGCGTCGGCACCCTGGTGCATGCCTGGCTGGCGCAGATCGGCCGCGATGGGCTGGATGCCTGGCCCGCCGAGCACCTGGCCGCCAACCTGGCGCGCATGCGCCGGCAACTGACGCGCGTGGGCGTGCCCGACGGCACGGCCGACGCAGCGGCCCAAGACGTGCTGGATGCCTTGCAGGCCTCGGTACGCCACGAACGCGGCCGCTGGCTGCTGTCGCAAGGGCACGCGCGTCGCGAGTGGCCGCTGCTGGACCTGGCGGGCAAGGTATCGGTGATCGACCTGGCACTGGATACCGACGCGGGCTGGCTGGTGGTGGACTACAAGACCTCGGTGCCGCGCCAGCACGAGTCCGGCGAGGCGTTCACCGCGCGCATGCGGCTGCGCCATGCCGAGCAATTGCGCCGCTACGTGGCGCAGGTGGCGGCGCTGGACGCCAGGCCGGTCAAGGCGGCGCTGTATTTCCCGCGCGCGGACATCTGGATCGAATTCTGAGAGGCAGGACATCACCGGCGCGCTCGCCTGAAAGAACGCAACGCGCAAGCCTGCTAGAATAGCGGTGGCGGGCCCCTTCGCATGGTTCGGCGACAAATCTGGTCAGGTCGGGAACGAAGCAGCCATAGTCGTGCGGAACCAGTGCCGAAGTCAGGCTCGCCTTTCTCATTTCTGCCCATGCCGTGACCTTGCCTGCGGCGCAAGCGTGCGGCCTGGGTATCCCCTACAATCCCGGCATGACTTATCTGGTACTTGCCCGTAAGTGGCGCCCGCGGTCTTTCGATACCCTGGTCGGGCAAGACCACGTGGTGCGTGCACTCACGCATGCGCTCACCACCCAGCGCCTGCACCATGCTTGGCTTTTCACGGGCACCCGGGGCGTGGGCAAGACCACGCTTTCGCGCATCCTCGCCAAATCCCTGAACTGCGAAACCGGCATCACGGCCACGCCTTGCGGCGTCTGTCGCGCGTGCACCGAGATAGACGCGGGCCGTTACGTGGATTACCTCGAGCTGGATGCGGCGTCCAACCGCGGCGTCGACGAGATGACGCAGTTGCTGGAACAGGCGGTCTATTCGCCGGGCGCGGGCCGCTTCAAGGTCTACATGATCGACGAAGTGCACATGCTGACCGGCCACGCCTTCAATGCCATGCTGAAGACGCTGGAAGAGCCGCCGCCCCACGTCAAGTTCATCCTGGCCACCACCGATCCGCAGAAGATCCCGGTGACGGTGCTGTCGCGCTGCCTGCAGTTCAACCTGAAGCAGATGCCGGCCGATGCCATCGTGGGCCACTTGCAGCATGTGCTGGCCGAGGAAGCCATCGGCTTCGACGTGCCCGCCTTGCGCCTCATCGGCCAGGCGGCCGGCGGGTCCATGCGCGACGCGCTGTCGCTCACCGACCAGGCCATTGCGTACAGCGCCGGCAATCTCACGGAAGAGTCCGTGCGCGGCATGCTGGGCACCATCGACCAGCGGCACCTGGTGCGCCTGCTCGACGCGCTGGCGGCGGGGCAGGGCAGCGCCGTGCTGGCCGTGGCGGACGAACTCAACACCCGCGGCCTGTCCTATGCCGGCGCGCTGGCTGACCTGGCCGTGCTGCTGTCGCGCGTGGCCGTGGAGCAGCGGGTGCCCGGCGCCGCCACGCAGGGCGACCCGCTGGCCGAGGACATCGCCCGCCTGGCGACCGTGCTGCACCCGGATACCCTGCAACTGTTCTACTCCGTCGCGGTGCACAGCCGCAGCGAGCTGGCGCTTGCGCCCGATGAATATGCCGGTTTCGTCATGGCGTGCCTGCGCATGCTGGCCCTGCTGGGCGACGACCCGCCCGCGCCGCGCCTGAGCGCGCCTGCCGCAGGCGCCGCCACGGCGCCTGCGACTGCGCCGGCTGCCGCCGCAACCGCGCAAGCGGCGTCGGCCCCGCTGGCGCCCACGCCCGCCGTGGCGCGGGTGGTGGTGCCTGCGCCGGCTGCCGCGCCCGCAGCGCCGCCCCAGGCCCAGGCTGCACCGGCAGTCGCCCCGGCTCCGGTGTCGACCCCGGCCTGGGAGGATCCCCCCGCCGCCGCCAGGCCGACCGCGCCCGTGGCCGCGCAACCCGTGCCTGCCAGCGCAGCGCCCGCTTCGGTTACGCCCCCGGTTGCCGCGCCGGCACCCGCCGCCGCGCGCGCGCGCGCGCCCGAGCCGCCCGCCCAACCCGAGCCGCCTGACGACGTGCAGTACGACGCGGGTGACGCCGGCTACGACATGCCCGATGACGGCCCGCCGCCCGACTACGACGGCGGCTATGAACCCGCCGGCTTCGACGACTACCGGCCGGTCCCTGATAGCGCGCACCCCATCAGCCGCGAGGCGGTGCTGCCTGCCGCCACCGGCAGCGTGGTGGCCGTGCCCGCTGCCTCTGCGCTCGCCGCCGCCGCGGGGGAAAGCCCCATCGAACTGAAAGGCGAGTGGCATGCCCTGGCCGCGCGCCTGCCCGTCACCGGCCTGGCCGCGGAACTGGCTCGCCAAAGCGAGTGGGCCGGCGTGCGCGGTCGCCTGATCACCTTGCGCGTGGCCGCCCGCGCCCTGGCCGACACGCCGGGCCGAGAACGCCTGCGCCAGGCGCTGGCCGAACACTTCGGCGGCCACGTGCAGCTCGAGGTGCAGTTCGGCGAAACCGGCGACGGCACCGCCCACGCGGTGGCGCAGGCCGAGATCGCGGCGCGCCAGCAGGCCGCCGAAACCATCATCCACGAAGATCCCTTCGTGCAGGCCCTCATGCGCGACTTCGGCGCGCACATCGTGCAAGGCACGATCCGGCCGGTGAACATCCCGCCCGCCGCGTAAGACGCGCGGCGCCATCTCATTCAACGCTCATTGAACGGAATCCAATCGCCATGATGAAAGGACAGATCGCCGGCCTGATGCGCCAAGCGCAGCAGATGCAGGAAAACATGAAGAAGGCCCAGGAAGCCCTGGCCGACATCCTCGTCGACGGCGCCTCGGGCGGCGGCCTGGTCACCGTGACCATGACCTGCCGTCACGACGTCAAGCGCGTGGTCATCGACCCGAGCCTGCTGGCCGAGGACAAGGACATGCTGGAAGACCTGGTCGCCGCCGCCTTCAACGACGCGCTGCGCAAGGCCGAAGCCACCTCCCAGGAGAAGATGTCCTCGGTGACGGCCGGCATGCCCATGCCGCCCGGCATGAAGTTCCCCTTCTGATCCCCCGTATCGCCCATGGACCGTCCCAGCCTGCCAGAGCCCGAGCCGCTGCTGGCGCTGATCGAGGCGCTGCGGCGCTTGCCGGGCGTGGGCGTGCGCTCGGCGCGCCGCATGGCCTATCACCTCATGCAGCACGACCGTCCCGGCGCAGGCCTGCTGGCCGACTGCCTGTCGGGCGCCATCGCGCGGCTGGGGCATTGCCAGCGCTGCAATACCTTCACGGAAGACGAGGTCTGCGCCACCTGCCTGAGCCCGCGCCGCGACCCGACGCAGCTCTGCATCGTCGAGACCCCCGCGGACCAGAACGTCATCGAGTCCAGCCACGGCTATCGTGGCCTGTACTACGTCATCATGGGCCGCCTGGCCCCGCTGGAGGGGGTCGGCCCGCGCGAACTCGACTTCGAACGCCTGATCGCGCGCGCCTGTGACGGCGTGGTCCAGGAAGTCATCCTGGCCACGAACTTCACCGCCGAAGGCGAAACCACCGCCCACTTCCTGGCCGAACTGCTGCGCAGCCGAGGCCTGTCGGTGACGCGCCTGGCAAGGGGCGTGCCGGCGGGAAGCGAACTCGAATACGTGGATGCCGGGACGATCGCCTGGGCATTGATGGAGCGCCGGGCGACGTGATACGCCCGCCTGGCATGGCCACGCTGGGTCGCGGCACGCCCGGATGCGCGACGGCCTGCCAGACCGGGGTGTGGCAGGCCGTCTGCGCCGCGCTGTAGTTCAGACACTGATCAGTAGGTCTTGCCGGCGATCTCGTTGGCCCAGGACAGATCCAGCCATTTCTCGTCTGCCGGAATACGCGCCAGGTTGCCCAGGTCCACCTGCGTCTGCAAAGCGTCGTTGAGCGCCGGCTGGCGAAGCTCGACCGAATCGGCGAACACGCCGTCGTCGATCAGGCGTACCACGGAGGCCCGCACGACTTCCTTGTCCAGGTTGGGAAACAGCTTGATGCCGCTGGCCACGGCCGCTTCGGGGTCTTTGCGGATGGCCTTGAGCGCGCGGTCGATGCCCGAGACGAACTTGCGTGCGACTTGCGGATCGATGTCCTGGCGCGTGGAAATTGCCGAAAAGGTATAGGGACCGATCTCGCGCGAGAAGGCCGACACCACCTTGTAGCCCTGTGCCTCGGCTTGTGAAGCGCCCGGCTCGTACAACACCGCGCAGTCGGCTTGGCCTGACTTGAGCGGACCGATCTCATTGCCCATGGGCACCTCGAGGATGTCGAGGTCTTTCCTGGCGTCGAGCCCGGCCTGCTTGATGAGCTTCAGGAATGCCGAGGTGCTGGTGGTCGGCATGGCGCCCGTCGAGATCGTTGCGCTAGACAGGCTCTTGAAACCCTCGAACCGGAAGTCAGACTTGCAGGTCAGCCACACGCCCAGGCGGTTGAGCGTGCCGCCCACGACCTTGACGGGTGCGCCGCGGCCAACAGAAATGGCCGTCCATTCCGGGCCGTGCAGCGAGAAGTCGGCGCTGCGCGAAATGACAGCGGCCAGGGCATTGGTCGATGAAGAGGCCACGTCGATGCGCACGTCGAGGCCCTCGTTTTTGAAGTAGCCGTGCTCTTCGGCGAAGTAGACCGGCAGGTAGAACACCGACTTGAAGGCGGCCGAGACGACGGCCTTGTCGTTGGCATGCGCGGCCAGCGACAGCGAGGAGACGGCGACGGCCAGGGCCAGGCGCAGGAAAGAACGGGTCTTCATGGGAAACGCTTCCAGAGAGGGACGGGGATCAAAGCTTGAAATGGGTGGCATAGGTCTGATCCTTCCAGCGCAGCAGGCGCGCCTCCGCGATATCCACGCCCGCGTACAGCACGAAGCCGAGCAGCATCAGCAAGAAAATGCCGCACCAGACGGTGTTCAGGTCGTAGAGCGACGAGGCGACGAAGATCACGTGGCCGATGCCGTACTTGGACGAAATGAATTCGCCCACCACGGTGCCGACCAGCGCGAAGCCGATGTTGATGCGGAAGGTGCTGATGACGTAGGGCAAGGACGACGGGATGACAACCTTGGAGAATATCTGCCACTTGCTCGCGCCCAGCGAGATCAGCATCTTCTGCAGGTCCGGATCGGCGTCCTTGGCGGCCTGGAAGGCCGCCAGCAACGCGACGATGGACGTCAGCGAGATCGACAGCGCCACCTTGGATGTCACGCCCGTGCCGAACCACAGGATCACCAGCGGTGCGAACGCGATCTTGGGCACACTGTTGATCGCCACGAGAAAGGGTTCGACGACCTTGGCGGCAAACGGCGAATACCAGAGCGCCAATCCGGGCGCCGTGCCGACGACCGTGCCGATGACGAACCCCGCGACCGAGGCCCACAGCGTGTAGTTGGCGTGCTCCCACAGTTCGCCCGATTCCATCATGCGCCAGGCCGATTCCAGCGTGCCCGACGGCGAGCCGAACAGGAATGCCGAGACCGTGCCGCTGCGCACGCCGAATTCCCAGGCGCCCAGCAGCACGGCCAGGATCATCAACTGCGTGGCCAGCACCGGCAGCCGCGTACGGGCGGCGCGCCGTCTCTCCGGTCTGCCTTCATGCCGTGCATTCCGGTCTTCGCGCTTGACGCGGCCCGGCGCGCTCACTGGACTACCTTCGTGCTTCGCACTCCGGTATTCGCCCTTGGGGCGGCCCGGCGGGCTCATGCCGCCACCTTTTCCGCCTGCCCGGTCTGGATGTCCAGTTCCTGGCAGAGCAGGTCGAAGTAGCCGGAGAAACGCGGATCGTGCCGCGCTTCCAGCGGCGAGCGGGTATCGAGCTGGATGCGGTGCTCGCTCTTCAGGCGGCCCGGCCGGGCGCTCAGTACGAAGATGCGTTCCGATAGCGCGATCGCCTCGTCGATGTCGTGCGTGACCAGGACCACGGTCTTGCCCTTGCGGCTGACGGTCTCGACCAGCATGGTCTCCAGGAACAGGCGCGTCTGGTAGTCCAGCGCCGAGAACGGTTCGTCCAGCAGCAGCACGTCGGGATCGGGCAGCAGGGTGCGTGCCAGCGCCACGCGCTGGCGCATCCCGCCGGACAGCGCCTTGGGATAGCTGTCCTGGAACTGCAGCAAGCCGAAGGTGTGCAGGTATTCGCGCGCCTGCTCTATCGACTGCCTGCGCGGCGTACCGCGTACTTCCAGGCCGACGATGACGTTGTCCAGCACCGTGCGCCAGGGCATCAGCAGGTCGCGCTGCAGCATGTAGCCCACGCGGCCGCGCAGGTCGCGCAACTGCTGGCCGTCCAGCGCGATCGTGCCCGCGTCGTGGCTCAGCAGGCCGGTCAGGATGTTGAACAGCGTGGACTTGCCGCAGCCGGACGGGCCGATGATGCTGATGAACTCGCCGCTGCGGGCATCCAGGCTGATGCCGTCCAGCACGGGGACCACGCCAGCGGGCGTCGTGAAGCTTTTGTGCAGGTCGCGGACCTGCAGCTTGGGAGCGGGAGCGTTCGCGGTCATGGGCAGCAGCGGGCTCAGGCCTTGGCGCTGTCCAGTTCGAGCGCGACGATGTCCTCGTCCGGCACCTCGAGCGCCTCGTTGAAGCGCTTGAAGAAGCTGCACAGGGCGATGCGGATCGTCAGCTCGACCACTTGCTCCTCGGTGTAGAAGTGGCGCAGCCGGGCGTGGAATTCGTCGGTGACGCGGTTGGGCGTGAGCGTGACCAGCATGGCGTAGTCGCGCACCAGCAGGTCCTGCTCGTCCAGGCCAGGCACGTCGGGCTCGAGCAGTTTGTCGATGGCCTCCTGGCCGATGCCTTGCGAAGCCAGCTTGGGCGTGTGCAGGCTCACGCAGTAGTGGCAGGCGTGCGCCTTGGACGCGGTGAGCAGGGCGATCTCCAAGTGGCGCGGCGATATCAGGCCGTCTTCCCTGGATTGCACCAGGTAGGAAAACAGGTGCTTGAGCGCCGGACCCCGACGGGCGAAGGCGTTGAGCATGTTGCTGTAGGGACCGTACTTGTCCAGCAGGTGCGCGAGTGTGGTGGCGGTATCGGGATCGAGGGTGGCCTGATCCAGGGGGGCAAGGCGGGACAAAGGAAATTCCAGGTAGCACCGGCGCGGGCGTGGCGCACCGCACGGTAAAAATGAGAGCCTCGAGGGCTCCCGCTACGCTGCGGACGCAGCAAAGGTGTCCATTTTAGGAATCCCATCTGCACCGGCCAACGAAACAAAAAAAATTAGCTCATATCTAAAATGATTAAACCTAAATTTTTTCCATGCCTCGCCGGCACGCCGGTCGGCGCCGAGCAAGCACACGCGCGCCGTGACGGGCCCCCGAAGCTGGGTCACCCAGCTTCGGGGGCGCAGTCCTGCAAAGGGCTGCTGTTCCCGCCCAAGCAGTAAAAATTACTGGATACTCAGCCCAACCCCGCCAGCGCTGTAAACCAGCGTTCCATTCACCCCATCCGGCAGTTCCACCTTGCCGAACGTCCCCTGCAGCGACGTCCCGGCAATCACCGGCACGACCTGTCCCGCCTGCGCGCCGTTCACGCCACGCACGCGCAGCACGCTGTTCGCGTCCAGCGTCACCAGGCCGGCCACTTGCAGCGCCGCGCCCTGGCCCGCGTCGAGCACGACGTCCAGTGTCGATGTGCCCGTCTGGACGTAGCTGTCACCGACGTTCACCGAGGCCTTGCCCGCGTCGAGCTTCAGCGTGCCCGCGCCGTTCAGGTACACCACGCCGGCGCCCAGGGCGCCCGGGTTCGTGGCCACCAGCGTGCCTGCGCTCACCACCGTGCCGCCGCTGAACGTGTTGCTGCCGCCCAGCGCCAGCGTGCCCGTGCCCAGCTTGGTCAGCTTGCCCTGGCCCGTGATGTCGTTGCGCCAGGCGTCCGAGGCGTGGAAGCCGCCCAGGTCCGCATCCATCGTGACCTCGACGTCGCCGTTGAACGCGCCATAGCCGTCCGCCGCGTCGAAGAAATTCAGGCGGCCGAAGCCTTCCTCGTCATCCAGCACCGGATAGCCGGAATCCAGCGCGGTGGTCTTCAGCACGATGCGGCGTTGCGCCGCGCTCAGGTAGGGCAGGCGGGTTTCAAGCAGCGTCTCGGCGCCTTCCGGCACCACGGCGGGCTGGCCTGCCTTGCTCAGGTCCTGGGGGAAACCGTAGGTCAGCACGCGGCGGTATTCCGCCTTGTTCCAGGCGTGGGTCGCGTAAGGGGTGTCGAAGGGGCCCGTGGCGTCCTTGCCCGCGTCGGACAGTGCGTAGGCCTGGAAGCCGGCATCCGTCGCGGCGGCCTCGTCGCCCGTCGTGGCCACGATGGCGGCGCGCAATGCCTGCTGTGCTTGCGCATAGGCGGCGTCACGCTCTTCCTGGGGGATGCGGTTGATCAGGTTCAGTGCCGCGATCTCGCCGTTCATGCGTCCACCCATCACGGCCAGCGCCGAGTGCATGCCAGCCACGATGCGGTTCTCGCCCAGCTCCACGCCGCGTGCCAGCATTTCCTGGAAGCGCTGCGGCACGAGATAGGCATAGGCATAGGCGCCGCGCACGCCTTCGGCGGTGTGGCCGCTGGGGAAGTCGCTGTCCTTGCGGATGTCGTTGTCGCTGGCCACGCCGGGCTGCTTGCGGGCGTTCTCCAGGCCTGGGGCCACCGTGATGGGCACCGGGCTCAGGCCGGCGTCGTTCCAGCGATAGGGGCGGGCGTATTTGTAGAAGTACTTGGTGGGGTTGGTCGAGGCCGTGCCATCGTTGGTGGCGCGCATCACGAAGTTCGTGACCAGGCCGAACGCGGCATTGCTGGCCACCGAGGCGGCCTTGTCATGGCTGGCGCCTTCGCCGACGTTGTACTTGTTGTCGTCAGGGGCGCTGCAGAACGGATAGCTGCCGACGTTGCCGTCGGGGCAGGTGCCGCCGGTGGGGACGGCGTCGATATACGACTCCTGCTTCGCCAGCGTGTGCCAGGCGGCAGCCAGGGGGCCCAAGCCGGTGCTGACGCTGTAGTTCTTGCCGCGCGCATCGTCCAGATAGGCGGCGAGCGCCTTGTCCGCATTGCGGTAGCCGCTGGCCGTCACCTTGCCCGAATACTCCAGATTGGCCTTGTGCAGCGCGGGGTTCAGGATCACGCCGTCCGTGCCGTCGCCGGGGATGCCCGACCAGATGGTCACCGGAATGGCGGGGCAGTGGAAGCTGTAGCCTTCCTTGGTCGTCACGCTGCTGGTGGGCAGCGGGCTTTGATAGGCATCCATGTAGGGCGTGACGGGTTTCCAGATCGCCAGAAAGCCTTTCAGCGGACGGATGCTGAGGTTGGTGTTTTCATCGGCATAGCACGAGTCGCCCGAGCCCGAGGGGTAGCCCGCGTTGTTCAGCGAGTAGCCGGTCACGGGGTCGATCACGTTCACGCCGCCGTTGGCCGCGCCCCGCTTGGAGCCGTCCACGAGGGCGTGGATGCGGCGCGTCGGCACGTCGGTGCGGCCGGCCGGAATGGTGGCGTCGGGCGCGTCCGCGGTGTCGAGGGTGCCCAGGCCGGCAGGCGCCTCGGGCACGACGATGGCGACAGGGTCTTGCGTCGCGTTGTCATCGTCATCGGAACTGCTGCCGCAGGCGGCGAGTGCGAGCAGCACGGCCAGCGAGACGGCGCGCAGGCCCAGTGCCGGCAGCGAGGTGGGGCGAAGGGCGGGGCAAGGCAGGGAGGGCATGAAATAGTTCGGCATAAACAGAAGGGCGCCCATTCTGCGGAACGCGCATGACTGTCGCGTGACATGCTCCTGTTCCAATGCTTAAAAAACGTTAAGCCTTCTCCCTAAGGGACTTCCCCAGCGTCCCCCGGCGCGCCGTGATCCCTGATGTATGATGACCCGGCCCCGGCCGCGCCAGCGCGTGTGCCGGGCCATGCAAGGCGCCGATTCCCAGCCGGATCGTCATAAGGCGCCTGCTCACAAGAACACCAGGAGACACGTCATCATGGCCGTCACTCGTCGTCAATTGCTCCAGGCCGCGGGCGCCGCCGGCGCCTTGGGGCTTGCTCCCTTTTCGGTCCATGCCAAGGCCGCCACCCGGAAAGTGCACATCGCCGTCGGCGGGAAGGCGCTGGTCTACTACCTGCCGCTGACCATCGCCGAGCAGCGCGGCTACTTCAAGGATGAAGGCCTGGACGTCACGATCTCGGACTTCGCGGGCGGCTCCAAGGCCCTGCAGGCCGTGGTGGGCGGCAGCGCCGACGTGGTGTCGGGCGCGTTCGAGCACACCCTGCACATGCAATCCAAGCGCCAGATGTACCGCGCCTTCGTGCTGCAGGGCCGCGCGCCCATGATCGGCTTCGGCGTGTCGAACAAGACGATGGCGAACTACAAGTCGCCCGCCGACCTGAAGGGCAAGAAGATCGGCGTGACCGCGCCCGGCTCGTCCACCAACATGCTGGTCAGCTTCTTCCTGGCGCAACACGGCCTGAAGGTGTCCGACGTCGCGATCATCGGCGTGGGCGCCGGCGCCGGCGCCGTGACCGCCATGCGCACCGGCCAGATCGATGCCATCTCGAACACCGACCCGGTGATCTCCATGCTGGAGGCGTCGGGTGAACTGCGCACCATCGCCGATACTCGCACGATGAAGGACACGCTGGCGATCTTCGGCGGCAACATGCCTGCCGGTTCGCTGTACGCGCCGCAATCGTGGCTGGACGCCAACCCCGAGTCGGCGCAGGCGCTGGCCAACGCCATCGTGCGTGCCGACAAGTGGATCCAGAAGGCGGGCGTCGACGAGGTCGCCAAGTCGGTGCCGGCCGCTTTCCTGCTGGGTGAGCCCGAGGTCTACAAGGCCGCCGTGCGCAAGAGCATGGACGGCCTGTCGCCCGACGGCCGCATCCCGCCCGATGGCGCCGCCACGGCCCTGAAGGCGCTGGCCGCCTACCTGCCCGACTTCCCGGCCGACAAGATCGACCCTGCGCTGGTGTGGACCAACCAGTTCACCGACGTGGCGAACAAGCGATACCCCGATGGTTGAAGCGGCACTTTCGCTCGAAGGCATTACCTGCACCTTCGTTTCACGCAGCACCCCGGGCCAGCGCTACACGGCCGTCCAGGACACGACGCTGGCCGTCGCCCCCGGGGAATTCGTCTCCGTCGTGGGGCCTACCGGTTGCGGCAAGTCCACCTTGCTCAACGTCGGCGCGGGCCTGCTCCCGCCGTCGTCGGGCACGGTCAAGGTCTTCGGCGAACCTCTGCGCGGCATCAATCGCCGCGCCGGCTACATGTTCCAGGGCGAAGCGCTCCTGCCCTGGCGTAGCGCGCTGGACAACGTCACGGCAGGCCTGGAGTTCGCCAACGTGCCGCGCGAGCAGGCACAGGAAGAGGGCAGGCTGTGGCTGAAGCGCGTGGGCCTGGGCGGCTTCGAGTCGCGCTATCCGCACCAGATGTCGGGCGGCATGCGCAAGCGCACCATGCTGGCGCAGACTCTGATCCGCGATCCGGACATCATCCTGATGGACGAGCCCTTCTCGGCGCTGGACATCCAGACGCGCCAGTTGATGGAGAACGAGGTCCTGGACCTGTGGATGACCAAGCGCCGCGCGGTGCTCTTCATCACGCATGACCTCGACGAGGCCATCGCGATGAGCGACCGCGTCGTGGTGCTGTCAGCCGGACCCGGCACGCATCCCATCGGCGAGTTCGCCATCGACCTGCCGCGTCCGCGCGACGTGGCGGAGGTGCGCACCGATCCTCGCTTCGTCGAGCTGCACGCGGCCATCTGGGGCGTGTTGCGCGAAGAAGTGCTCAAGGGCTACGCCCAGCAGAAACGGGCCTGACGCCATGTGGAAAAAAATCCAACCCGGCACGCCTGCCTTGCGGGCCGTTCAACTTCTCCTGCTGGCCGTCATCCTGATCGGCTGGCACGTCCTCACGCTCGATCCGGATATCGCCTTTTTCTTCGGCGAACCGCTGGTCGTGTGGTCGCGCATCTGGAACTGGTTCGTCGTCAACGGCGACATCTATCGCCACCTGGGGGTGACGCTGACCGAGACCGTCCTGGCCTTCGTCATCGGCACCGTCGCGGGCCTGGCGGTGGGCCTGTGGCTGGGCCTGTCGCGGATCGCCAGCGCCATTCTCGACCCCTACATCACCGCCGCCAATTCCATGCCGCGCGTCATCCTGGCGCCCATCTTCGGCATGTGGTTCGGCCTGGGCATCTGGTCGAAGGTCGCGCTGGCCGTGACGCTGGTGTTCTTCATCGTGTTCTTCAACGTCTACCAGGGCGTGCGTGAAGTCAGTCCCACCCTGCTCGACAACGCCCGCATGCTGGGCGCGGACCGCCGCCGCCTGCTGCGCTATGTCTACCTGCCCTCGGCCATGAGCTGGGTGTTCTCCAGCCTGCACACTTCGGTGGGCCTCGCCTTCGTGGGCGCGGTGGTGGGGGAGTACCTCGGTTCGGCCAGCGGCGTGGGCTACCTCATCCTGCAGGCCGAAGGCGCGCTGGACGTCAACACCGTTTTTGCCGGCATCCTGGTGCTGACGGTGTTCGCGCTGATCCTGGACGGCGTGGTCGGCATCGCCGAAAAACGGCTGATGCGGTGGCAGCCGAAATCGGGCGAAACCGAGAAGCTTTAGCAAGATTCACGCAAAGGAGAGATTCCGCATGGCCCGCATTGCCTACGCCAACCTGGACGACCCGCAAGCCAAGCCGCTGGTCGAGCGCATCATCGCCGAGCGCGGCAGCGTGCTGCACCTGTACCAGATGCTGCTGCACAGCCCGCCCGTCGCCTCGGGCTGGCTGAACTACCTGACCGCCATCCGCCAGCAAAGCTCGTTGCCGGGCGACCTGCGCGAGCTCGTCATCATGCGCGTGGCGGACCTGAATGGCGCGCCCTACGAGGCCGACCAGCACGCCCCCATCGCCCTGCGCGAAGGCGTGAGCCAGGCGCAACTGGACGCCCTGCAGAAATGGGAGGCGTCGGATCTGTTCGATGACCGCGCCCGCGCCGTGCTGGCCTATACCGACGCGATGACGCGCACGGTGCAGGTGCCCGCGCCCGTCTACGACGCGGTGCGCGCGCATTTCAGCGACCGCCACCTCATCGAACTGACCGCCACCATCGCGGCCTACAACATGGTGTCGCGTTTCCTGGAAGCCCTGCAGGTGCACAGCCACGACGATCCGAACGCCGGGCATTGAGCGCCGGCGGGAGGCGGGTGACGCCGGGCGCCCGCCTCCTTTCAGAATTTCCTTTGCTTTGAGATTTTCGATTTTTAATAACCAAAAGAAATAATCAAATCTCCATCCCGTCGTTCGTCCCGGGCCAGGGCGGCGTTACGCTGGCGGCTTCATTGTTCAGACTGCCCCTGGCGCGCCCATTCCCTTCATGAGTTCCACCGTCACCGCCACCCCCGCGACCGCGCAAGCGGGCTCGCCCCTTCCTCTCAACGTCAAGACGCTGTTTGTTTCGCTCGCCCTGATCGCCGTCGGCGCCTTGTACCTGGCCGACACGGTCAGCGGCCGCCAGGCAGCGCTCTGGATCGTCGGCGCCCTGCTGGGCGCGGTGCTGTACCACGCGTCTTTCGGTTTCACCCAGGCCTGGCGCGTGTTCGTGTCCGACCGCCAGGGGGCGGGCCTGCGCGCGCAGATGCTGATGCTGGCGCTGGGCGTGATGCTCTTCTTTCCCTTCCTGGCGCAGGGCACGCTGGCCGGCCAGGCCGTCAGCGGCTTCGTGTCGCCGCCGGGCGTGTCCGTGCTGCTGGGCGCCTTCATCTTCGGCATCGGCATGCAGTTGGGCGGCGGCTGCGCCTCCGGCACGCTGTTCGCGGTGGGCGGCGGCAGCACCCGCATGCTGGTCACGCTGTTCTTCTTCATCGTGGGCTCGGTGCTGGCCGCGCTGAACTTCGAATGGTGGAGCACGCTGCCCGCGCTGCAGCCTGTGTCGCTGGTGAAGGCCTGGGGCCTGTGGCCTGCCTTGCTGGCCAACCTGGCGGTGTTCGCTGCCATTGCCGGCCTGACCGTCGTGCTGGAAAAGCGTCGTCACGGCGGCCTGGTGTCGTCGGCGCGCGGCACCAAGAAGCCTGCCTCGCTGCTGCGCGGCCCGTGGCCGCTGGTCTGGGGGGCCGTGGCGCTGGTCGTGCTGAACTTCGCCACGCTGGCCCTGGCCGGCCGTCCCTGGGGCATCACCTCGGCGTTCGCGCTGTGGGGCTCCAAGGGCGCGGCGCTGCTGGGCGCGGAGCCCGCCACATGGGCCTTCTGGGCCAAGAATCCGGCGCCGCTGACCGCGCCGGTCAGCCAGGACATCACTTCGGTCATGGACATCGGCTTGATCCTGGGCGCGCTGGCCGCGACGGCCGCCGCGGGCAAGTTCGCGCCTGTCTGGCGCATTCCCGCCCGTTCGCTGGTGGCAGCCGCCGTGGGCGGCATCCTGCTCGGCTATGGCGCGCGCCTGGCTTTCGGCTGCAACATCGGCGCCTATTTCAGCGGCATCCTGTCGGGCAGCCTGCACGCCTGGCTGTGGCTGCCGGCGGCGTTCGCGGGCAGCGCCCTGGGGGTCTACCTGCGGCCGCTGTTTGGCATGGCCGTTGAAAAGACGCCCAAGCCGAGTGGCTGCTGACCACAGCCTGTTGCGGCAATCAGGAAGGCCCTCCAGCTGGAGGGCCTTCTGTTTTTCCGTTACCGCGACAACGGATCGCTCAGCCCCAGCACGAAGAAGCCTATCGTCGCAAGCAGGCCTGCCAACACGAGGTAATAGAGCGTGGGCCAGATCGTGCGGCGCAGGGTCGTGCCTTCCTGGCCCAGCATGCCCACGGTGGCGGCAGCCGCCACGACATTGTGGATGGCGATCATGTTGCCGGCCGCCGCGCCCACCGATTGCGCCGCAACCATCAGCGCTCCTGACAGGCCCAGGGTGGTGGCCACGCCGAACTGGAACTCGCTGAGCATCATGTTGCTCACGGTGTTGGACCCCGCGATGAACGCGCCCAGCGCGCCGATGACCGGCGCGATCATCGGGTAGACGCTGCCGACCAGCGAGGCCATGTATTCCGACATGGCGATGGGCATGCCGGGCAATCCCGCGCCGTTGTCCGCCGAGTTGATCAGGATGCGGACCATCGGCACGGTGAACAATAGCGTGACGCCCGCCGATACCAGCGTGGTGCTCGACTCCTTCACCGCGCGGCCCAACTGCTGCCCTCTCATGCCGTGCAGGAAATACGTGGCAATCACGACGATGGTCAGGATGCCGCCCGGCAGGAATAGCGGTTGGAAGTCCGCGGAAATGCCGGCTTCCCCCAGGATGTTGGTGAACGTCAGGGCGACCGATTTGAGCGCGGCGCCCAGCGGCGCAATCATGCGGGAGGCAACCAGCAGGACGCCCAGCAGCACGTAGGGCAGCCAGGCGCGCAACAGGCTGATCGGCTGGGTGGCGGCGGTTTCATCGAGCTTGATTGCGATGTTGCCCATCCAGCCTGCGGGCCAATCCTTGGGGTCGGCGAAATCCCAGGTGTTGCGTGGCGTCAGGAAGCGCTTGTGGGCGGCGATGGTGACGATGGCCAAGCCGGTCAGGCCACCCAGCAGGGAGGGAAACTCGGGGCCCAGGAAAACGCCGGCCAGCATGGAGGGCACGGCGAAGGCAACGCCCGTGAACAGCGCGAAAGGCAGGATCTCCAGCGCGGGCTTCCAGCTTTTTTCCTTGCCGAACAGGCGCGTCAGCATCACCATCAGCACGAAAGGCATGGTCAGGCCGATGAGGCCGTGGATGATGACGACCTCGCTGGTGATCAGTTGCAGCATGGCTGGCCACGAAGAGCCCGCCGCTTCCAGTTGCGGGCGCAGCTCGGCCACGTTCAGCCCGCTACTGACGCCGACCAGGATCGGTGTGCCGACCGCGCCGAAGGACACCGGGGTGCTCTGCACCAGCAACCCCAGCATGACGGCGGCCAGGGCGGGAAAGCCCAGCAGCACCAGCAGTGGCGCCACCACGGCGGCAGGCGTGCCGAAGCCCGAGGCGCCTTCGATGAAGCAGCCGAAAGTCCAGGCGATGATCAGCGCCTGCACGCGCCGGTCAGGGCTGAGCGTCGTGAAGCCTTTGCGGATGGCGGCCACGCCGCCCGAATGCTTCAGCGTATTGAGCAGCAGGATGGCGCCGAAGATGATCCACAACAGGCCGACCGTCGTGATCAGGCCCTGCAGGGTGGAGGCCAGCACCCGGTTGAAGCTCATGTCCCAGACCAGCAGCGCCACGGCTGCGGCCAGCAGGTAGACGGCTGGCATGGCGTGCTTGGCCGATATTCGGAAGCCGATCAGCAGGATCGCCGCAAGCAGGATGGGGGAAAAAGCAAATAGGGCGAGCAGTCCGGGGCCGAACATGGGGATGTTTCCTCCTGTCTTGTCTGCGGGATCGCGGGTTTTCTGCGCAGAGTCTAGGTAAGGAGGGCGGGCATCCGTGATTGGGTTAACCCTAGGCGCGCCAGGCCGTCAGGCTTTCAGGGGCGAGCCTTGTTTCAATGTGCCTTAATGCCGGCGTGGCTTTCAGCAAAATGTAAGTGGCTGGACGCGGTTGTGTTTTTTTGGGTAACGAAGCCCCGCATTTCCGGTGTCCAGGCCTTGTTGGCGGCAGGCAGGCGGGCATGCCGGCCGCCCGTGCGGCGCCGCCAGGCGGTGGCTGCACGGGGTTGTCGTCGCGGCTTCAGCCGCGCGCCGCCTGCTCGATCAGTGCATCCAGCTTCACGGCATCCGCCGAGAACAGGCGGATGCCTTCCGCCAGTTTCTCGGTTGCCATCGCGTCGTCGTTCAGGCGGGTGCGGAAGCTGATCTCGTCGGCCGGCACGCGTTCGGCGCCGCTGGCCTTGGCTTTCTCGACCGTCAGTGCCGGCGCCAGCTCGCCGTCGGTCTCGCTCAGCCTGGCCAGCAGGTCGGGGCTGATGGTGAGCAGGTCGCAGCCCGCCAGGGCCTGGATCTGTCCGACGTTGCGGAAGCTCGCGCCCATGATCTCGGTGGCGATGCCGAATTTCTTGTAGTACTCGTAGATGGCCGTGACCGAGCGCACGCCGGGGTCTTGGGCGCCCGACTGCGCGGCCTCGTCCCACTGGGCGCCGGCCGATTTCTTGTGCCAGTCGTAGATGCGGCCCACGAAGGGCGAGATCAACTGCACGCCGGCGTCGGCGCAGGCCACGGCCTGCGGCAACGAGAACAGCAGCGTCATGTTGCAACGGATGCCTTCGGCCTGCAGCACGCGCGCGGCCTGGATCCCCTCCCAGGTCGAGGCGATCTTGATCAGCACGCGCTCGCGCGCGATGCCGGCTTCGGCGTACAGCGCGATCAGGCGACGGGCCCGTTCAACGCTGGCGCGCGTGTCGAAGGAGAGGCGGGCATCGACCTCGGTGGAGACCCGGCCGGGCACCAGCTTCAGGATTTCGGTGCCGAAGGCCACCAGCAGGTGGTCCAGCAGTTCGGCGGTGGGCGCGCCGGCGTGGTCGCGCGCCACGCGGTCCAGCAAGGGCCGGTAGGCGGGCTGTTGCACGGCCTTCAGGATCAGGCTGGGATTGGTCGTGGCGTCCGTGGGACGGTGCAGCGCGATGGCCTCCAGGTCGCCGGTGTCGGCAACGACGGTCGTGGCGCTACGCAGGGCGTCAAGCAATCGGGTCATGGCGGAAGAGGGTCCTGTTGTGAGAGGAAAATCTAGCCATCACGCCCGCGATCACAGGTGGGCGTGACAGGGAAATGTCGGTTCGATCCCTTGTCAGGTCATTGGACCCAATTCTGCAAGGGTAAACCAGGCACGCGTGAAAATTCGCGCGTATTGTTGGTGACGAGTACACACCCCTCTGCCAACGCATGAGCGGCAATCCACAGGTCGTTGGCGCCGATCGGCTTTCCCTGTGACTTGAACATGGCGCCCAGCCTCGCATGGTGCAGGCACATGTCGTGGCTGGTTTCGTAGAGTACCGGTATGTGCTGCGCCAATTTATGGAGTTGCTTGCGCACTGTGTCCGCGCGCGTGCTGCGTTCTGCGCCTTTCAGCAGTTCGGCCCAACTGACGAACGACATATGGAGCGCGTCATCCAGCGCCAGTTGGGCAATGCGTTCCGCGACGGAGGGAGGCCTGTGCTTGATCAGGTAGATCAGGATGTTGGTGTCCAGCAGATAGCGCATCAAAAGGCTTCCCGCTCCTGGTCCGGCTCGGGTTGCGCGCGATTGCCTTCCAGTTCGGCGATGAATGCGCGCTGCGTGGCGTCATCGAGTTCGCCGAAGCCCTGCAGCGCCGCCTGGATGGCGGCAGCGCGATCAGCGGGCGCATCGGGGAGTGGATGCAGCAGCAGGTCGCCGTTTTCCTTGCGTGTGATGCTCACGCGTTGGGCATCCAATCTGAAGGCAAGAGGGATGCGGACAGCCTGGCTGTTGCCGTTGTTGAAGATGCGGCTTGTGAGCGTGGTGGGCATGGGAAATCCTGTGTGTACAATTCGGTGTGTATTTTAGTGTTGCGCACCGTGTCGGACAAGGGCCAGTGTGATGCTTTCAGCCGCGCCAAGCCGACATTTCAGGCCGCGACATCCGGGCAGGGTATAATTCCAAGGTTTGCTTACTGATACTGAAACCGGGGTTTACTGTGCTGCCGTCACTTTTTCCCGAGGGAGCCAGCCGGCTTCCTCCTGCAATCCTAGCTCTGGCGGACGGTACCATTTTCCGGGGCGTGTCGATCGGCGCGGCGGGTCATACCGTCGCGGAAGTGGTGTTCAACACCTCCATGACCGGCTACCAGGAAATTCTTACTGACCCTAGCTATAGCGGTCAGATCGTCACGCTCACCTATCCCCACATCGGCAATACCGGCATCAACGACGAAGACGTCGAAGCGCGCCGCGTGTTCGCCTCCGGCCTGGTCGTGCGCGACTGTCCGGCCCGCCTGTCCAACTTCCGCTCCACCCAGTCGCTGCCCGATTACCTGGCCGCGCAGGGCGTGGTGGCCATTTCCGGCATCGACACCCGCAAGCTCACCCGCATCCTGCGTGACAAGGGCGCCCAGGGCGCGTGCATCCTGGTGGGCGAGGACGTCGAGCGCGCCGTGGAACTGGCGCGCGGCTTCCCCGGCATGGCCGGCCAGGACCTGGCCCGCACCGTGTCGGTCACCGAGCAGGGCGAATGGAACCAGGGCACCTGGCAACTGGGCAAGGGCTACACCTCGCCCACGCAGTCGCGTTTCCACGTGGTCGCCTATGACTTCGGCGTGAAGAGCAACATCCTGCGCCTCCTGGCCGACCGTGGCTGCCGCATCACGCTGGTGCCGGCGCAGACGTCCGCCGAAGAGGTCTACAAACTGAATCCGGACGGCGTCTTCCTGGCCAACGGCCCTGGCGACCCCGAGCCTTGCGACTACGCCGTGGCCGCCGCCCGCAACTTCCTCGAGCGCAGGCTGCCTCTCTTCGGCATCTGCCTGGGTCACCAGATCCTGGGCCTGGCCGTCGGCGGCAAGACCGTCAAGATGAAGACCGGCCACCATGGCGCGAACCATCCGGTGCAAGACGTGCAGTCGCGCCGCGTGTTCATCACGAGCCAGAACCACGGCTTCGCGGTGGACGCCGCCAGCCTGCCGGCGCATGCCCGCGTCACCCACGTTTCACTGTTCGACGGCACCCTGCAGGGCTTCGAGCTGACCGACCGCCCGGCCTTCTGCTTCCAGGGCCACCCGGAAGCCAGCCCCGGTCCGCACGACATCATCGAGCTGTTCGACAAGTTCATCAGCCTGATGAATGAAAAGAAATAAAGAGTCCCCATGCCCAAGCGTACAGACCTAAAAAGCATCCTCATCATCGGCGCAGGCCCCATCATCATCGGGCAGGCGTGTGAATTCGACTACTCCGGCGCGCAGGCCTGCAAGGCCCTGAAGGCCGAGGGCTACCGCACCATCCTGGTCAACAGCAATCCGGCCACGATCATGACCGATCCGGAGACGGCCGATGTCACGTACATCGAGCCGATCACCTGGCAGGCGGTGGAGCGCATCATCGAGCGCGAGAAGCCCGATGCGCTGCTGCCCACCATGGGCGGCCAGACCGCGCTGAACTGCGCGCTGGACCTGGCCCGCCACGGCGTGCTGGACAAGCACGGCGTCGAGCTCATCGGCGCCAACGAGCACGCCATCGAGAAGGCGGAAGACCGCCAGAAGTTCAAGCAGGCCATGACCGCCATCGGCCTGGAGTCCGCCAAGTCGGGCGTGGCCCACAGCATGGACGAGGCCTGGGACGTCCAGAAGCGCATCGCCGCCGAAACCGGCACCTCGGGCTTCCCCGCGGTCATCCGCCCCAGCTTCACGATGGGCGGTTCGGGCGGCGGCATCGCCTACAACGCCGAAGAGTTCGAAACCATCTGCCGCCGCGGCCTGGAAGCCTCGCCCACCAACGAGCTGCTGATCGAAGAGTCGCTGCTGGGCTGGAAAGAGTTCGAGATGGAAGTCGTGCGCGACCGCGCCGACAACTGCATCATCGTCTGCTCGATCGAGAACCTCGACCCCATGGGCGTGCACACCGGTGACTCCATCACGGTCGCGCCGGCGCAGACGCTGACGGACAAGGAATACCAGATCATGCGCAACGCATCCATTGCGGTGCTGCGCGAGATCGGCGTGGATACGGGCGGCTCCAACGTGCAGTTCGCCGTGAACCCGCACAACGGCCGCATGATCGTCATCGAGATGAACCCGCGCGTGTCGCGTTCGTCGGCGCTGGCCTCCAAGGCCACCGGCTTCCCCATCGCCAAGGTTGCCGCGCGCCTGGCCGTGGGCTACACGCTGGATGAACTGCAGAACGAGATCACGGGCGGTGCGACGCCTGCCTCGTTCGAGCCTTCCATCGACTACGTGGTCACCAAGGTGCCGCGTTTCGCCTTCGAGAAATTCCCCACCGCCGACGCGCGCCTGACCACCCAGATGAAGTCCGTGGGCGAGGTCATGGCCATCGGCCGCACCTTCCAGGAGTCCTTCCAGAAGGCCCTGCGCGGCCTGGAAGTGGGCGTGGACGGCCTGAACCAGAAGACCACCGACCGCGAAAAGCTGCAGGTCGAGCTGGGCGAACCCGGCCCCGAGCGCATCTGGTATGTGGGCGACGCCTTCGCCCAGGGCTTCTCGCTGGACGAGGTGCACGCCCTCACCCGCATAGACCCCTGGTTCCTGTCGCAGATCAAGGAGATCGTCGACATCGAGCTGGCGCTGGAACAGAAGACGCTGGCCGACCTCGACCGCGACACCCTGTGGCACCTGAAGCGCCGCGGCTTCTCCGATCGCCGCCTGGCCTTCCTGCTGGACACGGCCGAAAGCGAAGTCCGCAAGCTGCGTCACCAGTTCAACGTGCGTCCGGTCTACAAGCGCGTCGACACCTGCGCCGCCGAGTTCGCCACGCGCACCGCCTACATGTACTCGACCTACGAGGAAGAGTGCGAGGCCGCGCCCACCGACCGCAAGAAGATCGTGGTGCTGGGCGGCGGACCGAACCGCATCGGCCAGGGCATCGAGTTCGACTACTGCTGCGTGCACGCGGCCCTCGCCCTGCGCGAGGACGGGTACGAGACCATCATGGTCAACTGCAACCCGGAAACCGTCTCGACCGACTACGACACGTCCGACCGCCTGTACTTCGAGCCGCTCACGCTGGAAGACGTGCTGGAGATCGTGCACAAGGAAAACCCCGTCGGCATGATCGTGCAGTACGGCGGCCAGACGCCGCTCAAGCTCGCGCGCGCCCTGGAGGCCAACGGCGTGCCCATCATCGGCACGAGCCCCGAGTCGATCGACGTGGCCGAAGACCGCGAGCGCTTCCAGAAGCTGCTGAACAAGCTGGGCCTGCGCCAGCCGCCCAACCGCACCGCCCGCACCGAGGCAGACGCCCTGGCGCACGCCGCGGACATCGGCTATCCCCTGGTCGTGCGTCCCAGCTACGTGCTGGGCGGCCGGGCCATGGAGATCGTCCACGAGCAGCAGGATCTCGAGCGCTACATGCGCGAAGCCGTGAAGGTCAGCAATGACTCGCCCGTGCTGCTGGACCGCTTCCTGAACGATGCCACTGAAGTGGACGTCGACTGCCTGGCCGACGGCGAGACCGTCTTCGTCGGCGGCGTCATGGAGCACATCGAGCAGGCCGGCGTGCACTCGGGCGACTCCGCCTGCAGCCTGCCGCCTTACTCGCTGTCGGCCGAGATCATCGCCGAGATCAAGCGCCAGACCGCCATGATGGCGCGTGCATTGAACGTCACCGGCCTGATGAACGTGCAGTTCGCCATCCAGAACAACGACGTCTATGTGCTGGAAGTGAACCCGCGCGCCTCGCGCACGGTGCCCTACGTGTCCAAGGCCACCGGCCTGCAGCTGGCAAAGATCGCTGCGCGCGCCATGGCCGGCAAGACCCTGGCCGCGCAGGGTGTCACGACCGAGGTCGTGCCGCCTTACTTCTCGGTCAAGGAAGCGGTGTTCCCCTTCGTCAAGTTCCCGGGCGTGGACACCATCCTTGGCCCGGAAATGAAGTCGACCGGCGAAGTGATGGGCGTGGGCATGAGCTTCGGCGAAGCCTTCGTGAAGTCGCAGCTGGCTGCCAGCGTGCGCCTGCCCGAGTCCGGCACTGCCTTCATCAGCGTGAAGAACCAGGACAAGCCGCGCGCCGTGGAAGTCGCGCGTGGCCTGCACACCCTGGGCTTCAAGCTGGTCGCCACGCGTGGCACGGCCGCCGAGATCGAGGCCGCCGGCATTCCGGTGCAGGTGGTCAACAAGGTGACCGAAGGCCGTCCGCACATCGTCGACATGGTCAAGAACGGCGAGATCTCGCTGGTGATCAACACGGTCGAAGAGCGCCGCAACGCCATCGTCGATTCGCGCACGATCCGCACGCAGGCGCTGGCCAACCGCGTCACGTTCTTCACGACCATCGCCGGCGCGCGCGCTGCCGTCGAAGGCATGCAGTACCTGCGTCAGGGGCTGGGTCTCCAGGTCTACCCCCTGCAGGAGTTGCACGCATCGCTGGCCAAGCAGGACGCCTGACGCAGGCAGGTAGTAGCATGAAGCATTGAGCGGACCAGGCCGCCGCGCACCGCGGCGGCCTCCCGTGACGACCCGGGCAGGGGGCGAGCATGAAATGGTTTGTCCTGGCTTTATTCATCGTCTGTGCCACCGTGGTGCACTATCGTGGCCGGGTGCGCCATCGCTTCATGCGGCAGGCGCTGGACCATTCCACCTTCACCGCTCCCATCAACTGTTTCATGTACGCGTTCTCGCGCGTCCCGAACCAGCCCTACGTCGATCTCAATCAGTTTCCGCAACTGGCCGTGCTGCACCAGCACTGGCACGAGATCCGCGCCGAGGCCGAGCAGTTGTTCGGCGAAGGCCACATCAAGGCAGCCGGCGCCTATAACGACGCGGGGTTCAATTCCTTCTTCAAGAGCGGCTGGAAGCGTTTCTACCTGAAGTGGTATGACACCGACCACCCGTCGGCGCGCGCGCGCTGTCCGGTCACCACGTCGCTGCTGGCTGGCATCCCCAGTATCAAGGGCGCCATGTTCGCGGCGCTGCCGCCAGGCAGCAAGCTGCCCCGGCATCGCGATCCTTACGCGGGCTCCTTGCGTTTCCACATGGGGCTCATCACGCCCAACAGCCCCGACTGCTACATCGAGGTCGATGGCCAGCGCTACCACTGGCGCGACGGCGAGGCGGTCGTCTTCGACGAGACCTTCATCCACTACGCCGAAAACCGCACGGACCAGAACCGGATCATCCTGTTCGCCGACATCGAGCGGCCCTTGCGCTACCGCTGGGCCGATGCGGTGAATCGCTTCTTCGCCTACGTCCTGCTGCGCTCGGCCACCTCGCCGAACCAGGCAGGCGACCGCACCGGCGGCATCAACCGGATATTCGGCACCGTCTATGCCGTGCGGCGCTTCGGCAAGCGCATCAAGGCCTACAGCAAGCCGCTGTACTACGTGCTCAAATGGGCACTGGTGCTGGGCATCTTTGCGCTGATTTTCTTCTAGACCCCGTCCCGCCGGTTGGCCCTTCCGGCGAGCCTGTTGCGTATCTTTCCATGAGTCTGAATGTCTTCATCACGGGCGCCAGCAGCGGCCTGGGCGAGGCGCTGGCGCGCCGCTACGCCGCGCAGGGCGCCACCCTGGGCCTTGTCGCGCGGCGCGGCGAGGTCTTGCGCACGCTGGCTGACAGCCTGCCCGGCACGCATGCCTGCTACGCGCTGGATGTGCGCGACCGCGCCGCGCTGCACGGCGCGGCCGCCGATTTCCTGGCGCGTTGCGCGGGCAGGGTGGACGTGGTGGTCGCCAGCGCGGGCATCAGCGCCGGCACCCTGTCCGAGCACACCGAAGACTTCGCGGTGTTCCAGGCCATCCTGAACACCAACCTGATGGCGACCGTCGCCACCTTCGAACCTTTCGTGGCGCCCATGCGCGCGCGCGGCCAGGGCAGGCTGGTGGGCATCGGCAGCGTGGCCGGCGTGCGAGGCCTGCCGGGCGCAGGCGCCTACAGCGCGTCCAAGGCGGCGGTTGCCACATACTGCGAGAGCCTGCGCGTGGAGCTGGCGCCGGCAGGCGTGAAGGTGGTGACCATCGCCCCGGGCTACATCCGCACGCCGATGACGGCGGCGAATCCGTACCGCATGCCTTTCCTGATGGACGCAGCTGCCTTCGCCGAGCGCGGAGAGGCAGCCATTGCGCGGGGCGTGCGCTATACGGTGATTCCCTGGCAGATGGGGATGGTTGCCCGGCTGATGAGGGTGTTGCCGGATTGGGTGTATGACCGGGCCGCAAAGGACGCACCGAGGAAGCCGCGGAAGGGGGGAGGTTGAGGGGCGCTGCCGCTGGGTT
The DNA here is from genome assembly GCF_900089455.2 of Orrella dioscoreae. NCBI lineage: Bacteria > Pseudomonadati > Pseudomonadota > Betaproteobacteria > Burkholderiales > Alcaligenaceae > Orrella > Orrella dioscoreae. The sequence goes on along the minus strand of NZ_LT907988.1, from coordinate 3,470,304 downwards.
GACGGCTTGTGCACCGCTAGGTTTTGACGGCTATGCACCGCTAGGTTGACGGCCGCCGAGGGTGGTCGTGCCGTCGGTCGCCTGCCGCGTGGTGGGGCGCCCACAGCGCCCCGCCCCCCGCAGAAGGCGCCCGCCGTCCCGCCCACCCTCGACGTCCTGCGCTTAGGGGTTCTGGATCGGAGTCAGCAACCCGAGTCCTGCTCGCATTCTTGCCTTGCGCTCGCTGCCTGTCCGAAGATCTCGGCTTGCCGCTCAGCAATGGGCGCCCACAGCGCCCATTGCTGAGCATTCGGAAAAGCAAAAGGGGCAGCTTTTGAGAGAGGGGGGAAGGGGAGTGGAGGTGGGGGGCATCGCGCTTCGGGCTGGGGGCCCCCGTCAGGCTGCGTTGTCTGCTTGGAGGCGTTGCTCCATTGTTGGAGCTGAATGGCGGGTGTCTTGCGCGGGCAGAGGCGTCGAGACTTATTGACGAGCCGGGCGGCTTCGGCAAATTGGTGGCGGTGGTGGAGCAGCCTTGCCAAGCAGGCAACACGGCCAAGCGGCGCCCGTAGCCCGAAGCGCGTTGCTTCCTCCCTCCAACCCTCGCCCCCACTCTCCCAACAGCTGCCCTATTGCTTTTTCGAATGCTGACCGGTGGGCGCTGTGGGCGCCCTCCGGTCAGCGGCAAGCTGAGATCTTCGGGCGGGCAGCGAGCGGCAGGCAAGAATGCGAGCAGGACCAAGGTGGCTGCCCAAGGTCCAGAACACAACATTGCAGGACGTCGAGGGTGGGCGGGACGGCGGGCGCCTTCTGCGGGGGGCGGGGCGCTGTGGGCGCCCCACCACGCGGCAGGCGCCCGACGGCACGACCACACTCGGCGGCCGTCAACCTAGCGGTGCACAAGCCGTCAACCCAGCGGTCTACACAGAGACAACCAACCTCAGTCAACCCTCAACCCAGCGGTCCGCAGCAACCGCTCAGCCACCCCCCAAAAAAATCAGCGACCCAAGACCGAAGCATCATCCCGAGCAGCCACCTCGGCCTCGGTATGCGCCACATCCCCCCAGCCAGCAATCCGCCACCCATCCGCAGCCACCACCACCCGGTTGATGCCAACGTTGCGCAGTTCGACTTCCCGCGGCGCCTCCAGCGGCAGTCCGCTGGCATGCCGCCAGACGATGTCCAGCACGCCGCCGTGCGTGAACAGCAGCACGCGTTCGCCGTGATGGCGGTTGGCCACGTCCTCGACCGCGCTGATCACGCGGTTGCGGAACTGGCCCAGGCTCTCGCCGCCCTCCAGCGGACGTTGCGGGTCGCGGCTTTTCCAGGCGGCCGCGGCTTCGGGTTGCAGGGCGTCGATCTTTTCCAGGTCGATGCCTTCCAGCACGCCGAAGCTGCGCTCGCGCACGCCGGGTTCGATGCGCAGGCGCAGGGCCAGTTGCTCGGAGACGGCCTGGGCCGTGTCGCGGGCACGGGCCAGGTCGCTGCTGTAGAGCGCGTCGAAGGGCGTCGTCGCGGCATCGCGGGCCAGGCGCGCGGCCAGCAGGCCGGCCTGGACGCGGCCCGTGTCGTTCAGGTCGATGTCCTGCCAGCCTTGCATGCGGCGGGCCACGTTCCAGTCGGTTTCGCCGTGGCGGATGAACCAGATCTCAGTCATGCGGGTAGACGTCTCGGTGGGCGGCGCACCAGCGCGGTGCACCGTGGTGAATCATGGCAGGCATCATAGCCGCAAGCCACGGGGCGCGTGCTTGCGGCCTCCGGCCCCCGGCCCTACACTTGCGCGCCAATAACAACGCCAAATCCTTGCCGGGGGTCCTGCCGTGTCCGATACCGAAACCTTTCTCACCCGCTGGCGCCGCGTCGATGGCGCCGATGGCACCGTCATCGCGCCCGATGAGTGCCTGTCGCCTGCACGCAACGTCGCCATGGGGGCCCAGCACGTGGTCGCCATGTTCGGCTCCACCGTGCTCGCCCCCTTGCTGATGGGCTTCGACCCCAATGTCGCGATCCTGATGTCGGGCATCGGCACGCTGATCTTCTTCCTGTTCGTGCGCGGCCGCGTGCCCAGCTACCTCGGTTCCAGCTTTGCCTTCATCGGGGGCGTCATCGCGGTCACCGGCTATGCCGGCAGTGGTCCCAACGCCAATATCGGGGTGGCGCTGGGCGCCATCATCGCCTGCGGCCTGGCCTACACCGTCATCGGCCTCATCGTCTGGGCGGCGAATGCCCGCGCGGGCGGGGCGGCGGCCTGGATCGACCGCTACATGCCGCCGGTCGTCACCGGCGCCGTGGTGGCCGTCATCGGCCTGCACCTGGCCCCCATCGCGGCCAAGGGCGCCATGGGCGGTTCCACCTTCGACGCGCTGATGGCCCTCATGACCATCCTCTGCGTGGGCGGCGTGGCGGTCTGGACGCGCGGCATGGTGCAGCGCCTGCTGATCCTGGTGGGCCTCATCGTGGCCTGCATCCTCTACGGCATCCTGGCCAACGGCTTCGGACTGGGCAAGCCCATCGACTTCACCGGCCTGTCGCAGGCCGCCTGGTTCGGCCTGCCCACCTTCTCGGCGCCCACCTTCCACCTGCCCGCCATGGGGCTCATCGTCCCGGTGGCCATCATCCTGGTGGCGGAGAACCTGGGCCACATCAAGGCCGTCAGCGCCATGACGGGCCGCGACATGGACCGCTATCTCGGCCGCGCCTTCGTGGGCGACGGTGTCGCCACCATGGTGTCGGGCAGCGTCGGCGGCACGGGCGTGACCACCTATGCCGAGAACATCGGCGTCATGGCCGTCACCCGCATCTATTCCACGCTGGTCTTCGTCATCGCGGCGCTGATCGCCATCGTGCTGGGCTTCTCGCCCAAATTCGGCGCCCTGATCCTGACGATTCCCGGGCCGGTGCTGGGCGGCATGTCCATCGTCGTCTTCGGCCTGATCGCCATCGCCGGCGCCCGCATCTGGGTGGTGAACAAGGTCGACTTCAGCGACAACCGCAATCTCATCGTGGCGGCCGTCACCCTGGTCATGGGCGCAGGCGACTTCACCTTGACCCTGGGCAACTTCCAGCTCAATGGCATCGGCACCGCCACCTTCGGCGCGATCATCCTCTACGCCCTGTTGAACCTGCGCAAGCGTACGTAAGACACGGCAGGCGGGCTCCGTGTGCCAGCCAGGGCGCGGCGGAGCCGGCTTCGCCGGTCCGCCAGCGCCTCGGGGGTGGGCCGTCCTTTCCGCTATTTGCATTCCGCAGCGACTTTGCCGACAATGTGGCTTCCAGCCCCGGTTTTCACGGACCGGGGTTTTGTTTTGCCGCCGTCGCCGTCAGGCGCCGTGCCCGCGGTCCTGCCGCCACCCGCCGCCAGTTCGCGCCCGCGGGGGCAGGGCCAGCGCCTTGCATACCTTGTTGTCGCCGAAACGCTCCACTCGGGGCGTTTCGCACTTTTTTAGCCAGGAAGAGACATGTCCGCCATTCCTATCACCGTGCGTGGGGCCGAGCGCCTGCAGCAAGAACTGCATCGTCTCAAGACGGTCGAGCGTCCCGATGTCATCAATGCGATCGCCGAAGCGCGCGCGCAGGGTGACCTGTCCGAAAACGCCGAATACGATGCCGCCAAGGAACGCCAGGGCTTCATCGAAGGCCGCATCAGCGAGCTCGAAGGCAGCCTGTCCAACGCGCAGGTCCTGGATCCCACCGAACTGAACGCGGAAGGCCGCGTGGTCTTCGGCGCGACCGTCGACATCGAGGACCTCGAGTCCGGCGACCGCCTGGTCTACCAGATCGTCGGCGACATCGAGGCCGACATCCGCAACAACCTGATCTCGGTGTCCAGCCCCGTGGCGCGTGCCCTGATCGGCAAGAGTGCCGGCGACGTCGTCGAGGTCAACGCCCCGTCGGGCCCGCGCGAATACGAGATCATCGAGGTCAAGTACCTCTAATCCCGGCACGCGCCCGCGAGGCGCCGCCGGCGGGAACGCCATCATGTCCAAAGTGCTGGTTCGCGTGCTTGCCGCCCTGTGGGTGGGGGCCTTGTGGTGCGTGGGCGTCCTGGTGGCGCCGACGCTGTTCGCGACGCTGTCTCCCGCCGATGCGGGGATGATGGTCGGCAAGCTGTTCTTCGGGTTGGCAAGTTTCGGCCTGGTGGCCGCGGTGCTCATGCTGCTGCTGGACCGCCTGGGCGGCGGCGAGCTGCTCGGGCGCGCCGGCCGCCTGGCCGCCATGCTGATGGCGGTGGGCGTGGGGGTCGGCTATTTCGGGCTCAAGCCCCTGATGGACCACGGCCGCGTCCTGCTCGCGGCCGGGATCACGCCGCCGCCCTGGGCCGATTTCGGCCTGCTGCACGGCGTGTCGTCACTGATCTACTTCTTGGTGGCCCTGCTGGGGCTGCGCCTGGTCGCCGTGCTGCGTTGAGCCGTCTTGCGCGCGCCGGCGCGCAGGGACAGCGCGCTGCCGCCGCGGCGCGCGGCGCCCGTGCCCGCCGGCTTGGGCTGGACGCGGGTGCTGGGACGGGCAGGGCGATCGGTGTCGTAAGGGTCGCGGCGTGCCGGCGCTTCCACCTTGGGTTCGTTGCGAGCGACACGCTTGGGCCTGGTGTGGCCTTCGGCTGCCTGCTTCTTGGGCACGTGCGGGTCGCTGGGCTTGCGGCGCAGGGCGCGTGTCTGCGGCTTGGCGGCTTCCACCGCCTCGGGCGTGGGCCGATACAGGATCAGCATCTTGCCCAGGTGGTGCACGGGCGCGCAAGATAGGCCCTCGCAGATAGACGCGATCAACTGCTCGCGCGTCTCGCGGTCATCGCCACCGGCGCGCACCTTGATGAGACCGTGCGAGGTCAGTGCCCTGTCGATTTCCTTCAGGACGGCGTCGGTGAGCCCGTTGTCGCCGATCAGCACGACCGGGCGCAGGGGGTGGGCGGCGGCGCGCAGTTCGCTGCGCTCGCGGGGAGTAATTTCAAGTTTCGGCATGTCCGGATTGTACGAGAATGGCCAAGAAGAAATTTTCTAAAGAGTGGGTCCAGCAGCACATCAACGATCCCTACGTCAAGATGGCAAAGCAGAAGGGCTATCGGGCAAGGGCTGCGTTCAAGCTGATCGAGATCGTCGATGCCGAGAAACTGATGCGCCGCGGCGACATCGTGGTGGATCTGGGCTCCGCGCCAGGCAGCTGGTGCCAGGTGGCACGCGAGCGCATGGTCGGCGCCGGCGGCGTGGTGGACGGCCGCATCATCGCCCTGGACATCCTTCCCATGGAGCCTATCGCAGGTGTCGAGTTTTTCCAGGGTGATTTCCGCGAAGATGCGGTTTTGCAACAATTGTCCGATTTGCTGCAGGGCAGCAAGGTGGACCTTGTGATTTCCGACATGGCCCCCAATCTATCCGGGGTGAGTTCGGCCGACTCGGCGCGTATCCAGCACGTGTGCGACCTGGCGCTCGAATTCTCGCAGGCCCACCTGCGTCCGGAGGGCACGCTCATCGTCAAGGCTTTCCACGGTAGCGGTTTCTCGCAGATCGTGGAAGCGTTCAAGCACCAGTTCAAGCGGGTCGTGGAGCGCAAGCCCAAGGCGTCGCGAGACAAGTCCTCGGAAACTTTTCTGGTGGGCCGGGGCCTGAAACACCCCTGACGCGGGGGCGTGTAAGCTCTGGCAACAGGCATCTGAAAACGCCCCCCGCCCGAAAGGGTAGAATCAGGCATTAACCCACCCATAATAGGGCGTCCCGCCGCGGCGAGACGCCGATCCGGTCGGAATCGAGAGCAGGAGATCGACCTTGAACAATTCGTTTTCGAAAGTCGCGGTCTGGATGGTGATCGCACTGGTGCTGTTCACGGTATTCAAGCAATTTGATGGCCGTCCGCAGTCCCAGGAAGGCGTGAGCTACACCCAGTTCATGGAGGACGCGAAGTCCGGCCGTGTGCGCAAGGTCGATGTCCAGGGCGACGTGCTGTACGTCACGCCTGACGCGGGCCGTCCCTACAGCCTGACGTCGCCGGGCGACCTGTGGATGGTCTCCGACCTCATGAAGGCTGGCGTCCAGGTCTCGGGCAAGGCCCGCGAAGAGCCGTCGCTGCTGATGAGCATCTTCGTGTCGTGGTTCCCCATGCTGCTCCTGATCGGCGTGTGGATCTTTTTCATGCGCCAGATGCAGGGTGGCGGCCGCGGCGGCGCCTTCAGCTTCGGCAAGTCGCGCGCCCGCATGCTCGACGAGAACACCAACCACATCACCTTCGCCGACGTCGCGGGTTGCGACGAAGCCAAGGAAGACGTGCAGGAACTGGTCGACTTCCTCCGCGACCCCAGCAAGTTCCAGAAGCTGGGTGGCCGCATTCCCCGTGGCGTGCTGATGGTGGGTTCGCCCGGCACCGGCAAGACGCTGCTGGCCAAGGCCATCGCCGGCGAAGCCAAGGTGCCGTTCTTCAGCATCTCGGGTTCCGACTTCGTTGAAATGTTCGTCGGCGTGGGCGCTGCCCGCGTGCGCGACATGTTCGAAAACGCCAAGAAGCAGGCCCCCTGCATCATCTTCATCGACGAAATCGACGCGGTCGGCCGCCAGCGTGGCGCCGGCCTGGGCGGCGGCAACGATGAACGCGAGCAGACGCTGAACCAGATGCTGGTGGAAATGGACGGCTTCGAGTCCGGCCAGGGCGTGATCGTCATCGCCGCCACCAACCGTCCCGACGTGCTGGATCCCGCGCTGCTGCGTCCGGGCCGCTTCGACCGCCAGGTCGTGGTGCCGCTGCCCGACATCCGTGGTCGCGAGCAGATCATCAAGGTCCACATGCGCAAGGTGCCGGTGGCCCAGAACGTCGATGCCCAGGTGCTGGCGCGCGGCACGCCCGGTTTCTCGGGCGCCGACCTCGCCAACCTGGTCAACGAGGCCGCGCTGTTCGCCGCGCGCCGCAATGGCCGCACCGTCGACATGTCCGACTTCGAGAAGGCCAAGGACAAGATCATCATGGGCGCGGAACGCCGCTCTATCGTCATGCCCGAGGAAGAGCGCCGCAATACCGCGTACCACGAGTCCGGCCATGCCGTCGTGGCGCGTTGCCTGCCCAAGACCGATCCGGTGCACAAGGTCACCATCATCCCGCGCGGCCGCGCGCTGGGCGTGACCATGCAGTTGCCCGAGTCCGATCGCTACAGCATGGACAAGGAGCGCCTGCTGAACATGATCGCGATGCTGTTCGGTGGCCGTATCGCCGAAGAGATCTTCATGAACCAGATGACCACGGGCGCCTCGAACGACTTCGAGCGCGCCACGGCCATCGCCCGCGACATCGTCACGCGCTACGGCATGACCGACTCGCTCGGCCCCATGGTGTATGCCGAGAACGAAGGCGAGGTCTTCCTGGGCCGCAGCGTCACCAAGACCAACAACGTCTCGGAAGCGACGATGCAGAAGGTCGACGCCGAGATCCGCAGCATCATCGACACGCAGTACATGGTGGCGCGCAAGATCCTGGAAGACAACCGCGAACGTGTGGAAGTGATGACGAAGGCGCTGCTCGAATGGGAAACCATCGACTCCGACCAGATCGACGACATCATGAACGACAAGCCGCCGCGTCCGCCCAAGACCCCCCAGGGTCCTTCGGACAGCACCGACACCCCGCCCGCCGGCGGCCTGGCGTCGGGTTCGGGTAACGCCACGGCCACCGCCTAAGGCTCTCCCGCAACCGCATGGCGAATACCTTCCTGTGCGGGCGCTACGAGTTCGATCTCGAGCGCCCGCTGGTCATGGGCATAGTCAACATCACGCCGGATTCCTTCTCGGACGGCGGACAGACATTCGATACGCAGGCAGCCATCGACCGGGCGCTCAGGCAGGTCGAGGAAGGCGCCCAGATCCTGGATCTGGGGGGCGAATCCACCCGCCCCGGCGCCGAGCCCGTGCCTGCCAGCGAGGAACTGGACCGGCTCCTGCCCGTCATCGAGGGCCTGCTCGATTGCGGCGTCCCGCTCTCGATCGATACCTTCAAGCCTGAAGTGATGCGTGCCGTGCTGGCTGCCGGCGCGGACATGATCAATGACATCGCCGGCTTTCGCGAGCCGGGCGCCATCGAAGCGGTGGCAGGCTCGCGCTGCGGGCTGTGCATCATGCACATGAAGGGCGAACCGCGCACCATGCAGGACGCGCCCGAATATTCCGACCTGCTGGGCGAAATCGGCCTGTTCCTGGGGGCACGGGCGCAGCGCCTGCGCGGCGCCTGGGTCGACCCGCGCCGCATCGTGCTGGATCCGGGCTTCGGTTTCGGCAAGACGGCCGACCAGAATTATCAACTGCTGCGCAGGCTCTCCAGCCTGCGCGTTTCCAGCTATCCCCTGCTTGTGGGGGTCTCCCGCAAATCCATGATCGGCCATGCCACCGGCAAGCCCGTCGCCGAGCGCATGCCCGGCAGCGTGGCCGCCGCGCTTGCCTGCGTGGCGCGTGGAGCGTCCATCGTGCGCGTGCACGACGTGGCCGCGACCGTCGACGCGCTCAAGGTCTGGCAGGCAGCCGAGCAGGGGGCAATTCCTCAATGAGGTTCATGCAATGAGTCAACGCAAGTATTTCGGTACCGACGGTGTGCGCGGTGAAGTGGGCGGTCCGGTCATCAATGCCGAGTTCGCCCTGCGCCTGGGCTATGCCGCCGGCAACGTCCTGGCGCGCCAGTCCGCTTCCCGTGGCGGCAGCCGCCCCCGCGTGCTGATCGGCAAGGACACCCGCATTTCGGGCTACATGCTCGAGTCGGCGCTGGAGGCGGGGCTGTCCGCCGCCGGCATCGACACCCTGCTGGCCGGGCCCGTGCCCACGCCGGCCGTCGCCTACCTCACGCGCGCGCTGCGCCTGGCCTCGGGCATCGTGATCAGTGCCTCGCACAATCCTTACCAGGACAACGGCATCAAGTTCTTCTCGGCCCAGGGCATGAAACTGGCCGACGAGACCGAAGCGGCCATCGAGGCCGCGCTGGATGAACCCCTGGGCTGCGTCGCTTCGGACAAGCTGGGTCGCGCCCGCCGCGTCGAAGATGCCGCCGGCCGCTACATCGAATTCTGCAAGAGCACCTTCCCGAACGAGCTCGACCTGAATGGCATGAAGATCGTGGTCGATGCGGCGCATGGCGCGGCCTACCACATCGCCCCGCACGTCTTCCGCGAGCTTGGGGCCGAGGTCTTTGCCATCGGCTGCCAGCCTGACGGCTTCAACATCAACGAAGGCGTGGGTGCGCTGCATCCCGAGTCGCTGGCTGCCGAGGTCAAGGCCCGCGGCGCGCACATCGGCATCGCGCTGGACGGCGATGCCGACCGCGTGCAGATGGTCGATGGCGAGGGCCGCATCTATAACGGCGACGAGCTGCTCTTTGCCGTGGTGCGCGAGCGCATGGACCATGGCAAGGTCGAAGGCGTGGTCGGCACGCTGATGACCAACTTCGGTTTCGAGCGCCAGCTGCAATTGCTGGGCGTGCCGTTCGAGCGCGCCCAGGTGGGTGACCGCTACGTGCTGGAACAGCTGCAAAAGCGTGGCTGGCTCTATGGCGGCGAAAGCTCGGGCCATCTGCTGTGCCTGGACCGTCACTCCACGGGCGATGGCATCATTGCCGCCCTGCAGGTGCTGACGGCGCTGCGCCGCCACGACACCACCCTGGCCAAGTGGCTGGGTGAGCTGCGCATGTATCCCCAGAAGATGATCAACGTGCCGCTGGCGCCTGGCCTGGACTGGAAAAACCACGCGGGGCTGAAGAAGGCGCAGGCAGAGGTCGAGCAGAAACTCGACGGCAAGGGCCGCGTGCTGATCCGTGCCTCGGGCACGGAGCCCAAGCTGCGCCTGATGGTCGAAGCCGAAGATGCGGCCCTGGCACAGCAAAGCGCCGAGCATTTGGCCACGGTGAATCTCAAGGATTAGAGGGAGCGCGGGGCGAGCTGCGTCGAGCGGATAGCGGTTTTGACGGTTTGTTGCGAGCGCGCAATATTCATGCTAGCGTCACATGACCGTCAATGACGTGAAACATAAAATGTCCACACTGCCTGGATTGCCAAGGAGTGTCGTGCCATGCTCGAATTAGCTCGTAGCCCTGCTGAAAACAATGCCACCACTGATTGGAGGCAGCCTGCCGTGGGCGGTCTGACCGTCGGCCTGGCGCGCACGGCCGAGGAACTGCGCCAAATCCAGCGTCTGCGCTACAAGGTTTTCACCGGCGAACTCGGCGCGGTCTTCGATGATTCGGGCTCGGGCCTGGATCAGGACCGCTACGACCAATGGTGCGAGCACCTGATGGTCCGCGAGGAAGCCACGCAACGCATCGTCGGCACCTATCGCGTGCTGACGCCCGAAAAAGCCCGCCTCGCGGGCAGCTACTATTCCGAATCCGAGTTCGATCTCAGCGGCCTGGGCGCCATGCGCAGCGAGCTGGTCGAGTTCGGCCGTTCCTGCACGCACCACGACTACCGCAACGGCTCGGTCATCATGCTGCTGTGGTCCGGCCTGGCGGAAGTCCTGCGCCGTGGCGGCTACCGCTACGTGTTGGGCTGCGCCAGCGTCAGCCTGCGCGATGACGGCGTGACCGCGGCCGAAGTCTGGCGCATGGTGGCGCCGCAACTGCGTGACCCTTCCCGGCACCTGGTCCGCCCACTGCACCGCTATCCGGTGGAAAAGCTGGACAGCACGCTGCCGGCGCGCGTGCCGCCGCTCATCAAGGGTTATCTGAAGCTGGGCGCCACGGTGTGCGGCGAGCCGGCCTGGGATCCTGATTTCAACACTGCTGACTTCCCGATGCTGTTGTCGGTGGACGCCATGGATGAGCGTTACCGCAAGCACTTCGGGCTGGAAGCCCCCCAGGAAATGCTGCCGGTCCAGGGGTAAGCCATGCGCCGCCTCCACCGCCGCACACTGCGCCGCGCGCGCATCCGATTGGTGCGCTGGATGACGCGGCGCTTGCGTTTAGAACTCAAGCAACTCGAACGCAAACCCTATCTTGCGCCATTCTGATTCCTCGTTGACCAACGTAAAGTCGGTCAACGGGTGATTCTTGCGCCATTCCCGGGATACGCGCAGCACGATCGAGTCGTTGCGCACCGAGATCGTCACCGGCAGTTCCTCGATGTCCTCGCGGCGTCGCAGCAATAGCGACGCCAGCCGCAGGCAGAGAATCGCCAGCCACTGCTCGCGATTCGCCACCAGGGGTTCGACCTTCGCCAGCTTGCCTTGATGGCCCAGCGCCAGCAGGGCGAGCAGGGCCTGGTCGGCTTTCGAGAAGCCGGGCATGTCGGCGTTCTCGAGTACATAGGCCGAGTGCCGGTGGTAGCCGTTGTGGGCGATGGACAGGCCGACTTCGTGCAGGTCGGCGGCCCAGCCCAGGGCCTGCTTCAATTCCGTCTTCGCGGCGCCGTCGGGCAGCAGGGGGTCGAACAGCTCCAGCGCGGTGCGGCGCACGCGATTCGCCTGGCGGACGTCCACGTGATAGCGCTTGATGAACTGCCGCACCGATTCGTCGCGCTTGTCGTGCTGGTCGTCGCGGCCGAGCAGGTCATAGAGCACGCCCAGGCGCAGGGCGCCGTCGCCGGTGTTCATCTGCTTGATGCCCAGCTCGTCGAAGATGGCGCTCATGATGGCCAGGCCGCCGGGCAGGACGTCGGCGCGCTCGACCTTGATGCCGGGCAGTTGGGCGGGCACCACGCGGCCGGCGCGGATGATGTGGTCCTTGAGCTTGTTCAGGCCCTCGCGCGTGATGCCGTTGGACGAGAAACCGCATTCGGTCAGGATGGCATACAGCGCCTTTGCAGTGCCGGAGGAGCCGAAGGCTTCCTTCCAGCCCGTCTTGCCGTATTCCTTGGCGATGACTTCGATCTCGCGGCGCGCGGCCAGTTCGGCCTGGCGCATGCTGTGCGCGTCGACCTCGCCGTCGGGGAAGAACTGGCGGCTGTAGCTGACGCAACCCATGTACAGCGAAGACATCAGCACGGGCTCGAAGCCCTTGCCGATGATGACTTCGGTGGAGCCGCCGCCGATATCCACGACCAGGCGCTTGGTGGTGGAGGGGGGCAGGCTGTGCGCCACGCCGGAGAAGATCAGGCGCGCTTCCTCGCGGCCGGCGATCACCTCGATGGGAAAGCCCAGGGCCTCGGAAGCGCGCGGCAGGAATTCGGGGGTGTTGCGGGCGACGCGGAAGGTGTTGGTGGCGACCGCGCGCACGCGGTTGGGGTGGAAGCTGCGCAGCCGTTCGCCAAAGCGTTCGAGCACGGCGATGGCGCGCGCGATGGCGTCATCGGACAGGCGCTTGGAGGCGTCCAGGCCGGCGGCCAGGCGGACAGTCTCCTTCAACCTGTCGATCTGGTAGATCTGCGCGATGCCTGCCTCCTGTTGGACGACACGTCCGATGGACAGTCGAAAACTGTTGGAGCCAAGGTCTACTGCAGCCAGGAGGTGTTCCATGCGGGGCGATTTCATTGCGGGAAATAAGGGGGCCATTATAAAGACCCGCGCGGGCCTGCGTGGCGGAAACCCTGAATTTGCGGCGAGTCAAGCGGGTAACAATACTGTCATCGATATGTAGTAAAAAGCCTCCGGCCCCCTTGTTTCTCTCTGGAATCCGGCATGTCTGTGCGACCCGCAGTAGAACCCCTCTTGCTGAATCGCGAATTGTCCCTGCTCAAGTTCAACGAGCGCGTACTGGCCATGGCGGAGCACCCCGATACCCCGCTGCTCGAACGCCTGCGCTACGTGTGTATCGTGAGCTCGAACCTCGACGAATTCTTTGAAATCCGCATCTCCAGCCTCAAGGAGCAGTTGCGCGTCGCACCCGCCCAGGTGGGGGATGATGGCCTGTCCCCCGCCGAGGCCTTCGAGGACGTGCAGCAGGCCGTGCACGAACTGGTCACCCGCCAGTACGGCATGCTGAACGAGGAAATCCTGCCGCGCCTGCGCACCAAGGGCATCGCGCTGCATTCGGCCACCGATTGGGACGACGCACAGCAGGCCTGGGCGCTGGCGTGCTTTCATCGCGAAGTGATGCCGCTGCTCACGCCCATCGGGCTCGATCCCGCGCATCCTTTCCCCCGCGTCTACAACAAGAGCCTGAACTTCATCGTGCCGCTGTCCGGCATCGATGCCTTCGGGCGCAAGGCCTCCATCGCCATCGTGCAGGCGCCACGCGCGCTGCCGCGCCTGCTCAAGATGCCCGAGGCCATCTCCGGCTACCGCCATGGCTATGTGCTGCTGACTGCGCTCATCCGCGCCTTCGTCGGCGAGCTGTTCCCCGGCCTGGAAGTGCAGGGCTGCTATCAGTGGCGCGTGACCCGCAACAGCGACCTGTTCGTCGACGAGGAAGAGGTCACGAACCTGCGCCACGCCCTGCAGGGCGAGCTGACGCAGCGAAACTTCGGCGCCGCCGTGCGCCTGGAAATCGACCGCAGCACGCCGCCCGCGCTGGAAGCCTTCCTGCAGCGCGAGTTCCAGCTGAGCGGCGCGGACACCTACCGCTGCAATGGTCCGGTCAACCTGTCCCGCCTGATGCAGCTTTGCAGCGTGGACGACTGCGCCGATCTGCTGTTCCCCGGGCACCAGGCCAGCGTGCCCGAGCCTTTTGCCCAGGTGGGCAACAAGCCGGCCGAGTTGTTCGCCGCCATCGCCGCCAGCGACCGCCTGCTGCACCACCCCTACCAATCCTTCCAGCCCGTCATCGACTTCCTGACGGCCGCCGCCGTGGATCCGGACGTGGTCGCCATCAAGCAGACCATCTATCGCACGGGTGAGGACTCCGAGCTGATGCGCCTGCTCATGGCCGCCGCGCGTGCAGGCAAGGAGGTGACGGTCGTCGTGGAGCTGATGGCGCGCTTCGACGAACAGACCAACATCAACTGGGCAGCCCGGCTGGAAGAAGTGGGCGCGCACGTGGTCTATGGCGTCGTCGGCCACAAGACCCACGCCAAGATGGCGCTGGTGCTGCGCCGCGAGAAAGGCCGCATCCGCCGCTATGGCCACCTGGGCACCGGCAACTACCACCCCCGCACCGCGCGCCTCTACACCGATTTCGGCCTGCTGACCGCCGATCCGCGCCTGTGCGAGGACATGGACAAGGTCTTCTCGCAGCTGACCGGCCTGGGGGCGCGCCGTGCGCTGAAGTCGCTGCTGCAGTCGCCGTTCACGCTGCACGACGGCGTCGTCAGCATGATCCGCGCCGAGGCGAAGGCCGCGCGCGCCGGCAAGAAGGCCCGCATCATGGCCAAGATGAACTCGCTGCTCGAGCCCATCGTGATCCAGGAGCTGTACAAGGCCAGCCAGGACGGGGTGAAGATCGACCTGATCATCCGCGGCGTGTGCGCCCTGCGGTCAGGCGTGCCCGGCCTGTCCGAGAACATCAAGGTGCGCTCCATCGTGGGCCGCTTCCTCGAGCACTCGCGGGTCTTCTATTTCTTCGACGAGGGCAAGGAGTCGGTGTACCTGTCCTCGGCCGACTGGATGGACCGCAACTTCTTCCGCCGGGTCGAGCTGGCATTCCCGATCTATGACAAGGCGCTGAAGAAGCGCGTGATCCACGAGGCCTTCCTGGTGGCGTTGCGCGACAACCAGCTGGCCTGGCAGCAACGTCCCGACGGCAGCTATGCCCCGGTGCGCAGCCGCGCACAGCCCGTCAACCTGCATCGGGTGCTGGATGACGCGCTGCGCCGGACCGGATAAGGACTTGTCATGGAGTGAAATAAAACTGTCCTTTTCGAGGGCTGTTTTAAGTCATTGTTTTGAAAGGATTTATTGGGTGGGTTCTCAGAGGGGGTAAATATGACTGTCACATATGTGTCATGTTCCCGCTCTAACATCCCTACCCATGAAAGGGTGGTCGTGACGGGCAGGCGCTGCCTGCCTTCCGACGCACTGGCGGTTTCTCCGGCCGCCAGTTCAGCCCTTCAGGCAGTTCCCCGTTTTCACCTTCCTGGATAGCCCCTCCATGAGTGCCGTAATGGACCAAAATGCATCGGCCGTGACCCGGCCGGTCGTCGAGACGGGCTCGATGCCCCCCGCCCCCAAGAACAGCAATTCGATGATGGATGCGCTGTTCAAGAACCTGACGCGCACGTTCGCATTCTTCGTGTTCAGCCTGCTGGCTGCGATCATGGCGTCGCTGGTCTGGGGCAGCAAGGAAACGCTGGCCGAATACGGCATCGCGTTCCTGTGGACCAACGAGTGGGATCCCGTCAACAACGTCTATGGCGCCATGGTGCCCATCGTCGGCACCCTGATGACCTCGCTCATCGCGCTGACCATCGCCGTGCCGGTCTCCTTCGGGATCGCGATGTTCCTGACCGAACTGTCGCCCACCTGGCTGCGTCGCCCCCTGGGCACGGCCATCGAGATGCTGGCGGCCATCCCCTCCATCATCTACGGGATGTGGGGTCTGTTCGTGTTCGTGCCGGTCTTCCAGAAGTACATCCAGCCGGGCATGATCTCCACGCTCGGCAGCCTGCCGCTGATCGGCGGCTTCTTCTCCGGCCCGCCCTTCGGCATCGGTATCTTCACCGCCGGCCTGATCCTGTCGATCATGATCATCCCGTTCATCGCCGCGGTGATGCGCGACGTGTTCGAGCTGGTGCCTGCGCTGCTGAAGGAATCGGCCTACGGCCTGGGCAGCAGCACCTGGGAAGTGATGTGGAAGGTCGTGCTGCCTTTCACCAAGTCTGGCGTCATCGGCGGCATCATGCTGGGCCTGGGCCGCGCACTGGGCGAGACCATGGCGGTGACCTTCGTGATCGGCAACGCCTTCCGCCTGCCCGACTCGATCTTCGCCCCGGCCAACTCGATCGCCTCGGCGCTGGCCAACGAGTTCAACGAAGCCGGCGGCATGCAGAAGTCCGCGCTCATCGAGCTGGGCCTGATTCTCTTCCTGATCACCACCGTGGTGCTGGCTCTGTCGAAGGTCCTGCTGCTGCGCCTGTCCAAAACTGAAGGGACCAAATCGTAATGGCCTCGCAACAACCCACCAAGTCGGCGCCGGCCTCGGTGCTGACGATGGCTAACCCCATCTACCGCACTCGCCGCGTCATCAACGCGATCATGCTGGCGCTGTCGTTGACCACGCTGCTGTTCGGCCTGTTCTGGCTGTTCTGGATCATCGCGACCCTGATCATCAAGGGCGGCGCGGCGATGTCGCTGACGCTGTTCACCGAGATCACGCCTCCCCCGGGCCAGGCCGGCGGCCTGCTCAACGCCATCCTGGGCAGCGTCGTGATGGCCGGCGTCGGCACGATCATCGGCACGCCCATCGGCATCCTGGCCGGCACCTATCTGGCCGAGTACGGCCAGCGCGGCTGGCTGGCGCCCGCCACGCGCTTCCTGAACGACGTGCTGCTGTCGGCGCCCTCGATCGTCATCGGCCTTTTCATCTATGCCGTGTATGTGTATCAGGTCGGCCACTACTCGGGCTGGGCCGGCGCCATCGCGCTGTCCATCCTGGTGATCCCGGTCGTGGTGCGCACCACCGACAACATGCTGCTGCTGGTCCCCAACAGCCTGCGTGAAGCCTGCGCCGCGCTGGGCTGCCCCAAGTACCGCATGATCCTGCTGGTCTGTTACCGCGCCGCGCGCTCGGGCATGATCACCGGCGTCCTGCTGGCGGTGGCGCGTATTTCCGGTGAAACCGCGCCGTTGCTGTTCACGGCCCTGTCGAACCAGTTCATGTCCTTCAACATGAACGGCCCCATGGCCAACCTGCCGGTCGTCATCTACCAATACGCCGCCAGCCCCTTCAAGGACTGGAACACGCTGGCTTGGGCTGGCGCCGCTTTGATCACCCTGCTGGTGCTTGGTATCAACATCCTTGCACGCAGCCTGTTCCGCAAGCAGTAATCGCCCCCGGACAGAGACCTCACAATACGCTCAGGACCCGCAATGGAAAATACTGCTCGTGCCGTCGATCAGGCCGCCAACAAGATCGAAGTCAAGAACCTGAACTTCTACTACGGCAAGTTTCACGCCATCCGCAACGTGAACATGTCGATCCGCGAAAACCGTGTCACGGCCTTCATCGGCCCGTCGGGTTGCGGCAAGTCGACGCTGCTGCGTACGTTCAACCGCATGTTCGAACTCTATCCCGGCCAGCGCGCCGAGGGCGAAATCCTGCTGGACGGCGAGAACCTGCTGACCACCAAGACCGATATTTCGCTGATCCGCGCCAAGGTCGGCATGGTGTTCCAGAAGCCCACGCCGTTCCCCATGAGCATCTATGACAACATCGCCTTCGGCGTGCGTCTGTTCGAGAAGCTCAGCAAGGGTGAAATGGATGAGCGCGTCGAATGGGCGCTCACCAAGGCCGCGCTGTGGAACGAAGTGAAGGACAAGTTGCACCAAAGCGGCAACAGCCTGTCGGGCGGCCAGCAACAGCGTCTGTGCATCGCGCGCGGGGTGGCCATCAAGCCGCAAGTGCTGCTGCTGGACGAGCCCTGCTCGGCGCTGGATCCGATCTCGACCGCCAAGATCGAGGAATTGATCGCCGAACTGAAGAGCGACTACACCGTGGTCATCGTGACCCACAACATGCAACAGGCCGCGCGTTGCTCGGACTACACCGCCTACATGTACCTGGGCGAGCTGATGGAGTTCGGTGAAACCGACCAGATCTTCGTGAAGCCTGCCCGCAAGGAAACCGAGGACTACATCACGGGCCGTTTCGGCTGATACGCCGCCGCAACCCGGGATCAACGAGCCGGCCGGTGCAGGAATGCACCGGCCGGCTTGTTTTTGCCTGCCGCGCTTGCGTCGCGCCGTTCAGCTGCCGGGCAGGGCGTGCGCGGCGTCGAAGAAATACTCCTTCCAGGATGCCGCCTGGTGTTTCAGCACGCCCAGCTTGTGCAGCTCGGTGGCGTACACCAGGGTCTGTTGCGGCACGATCGTGAAATCGTTCTCGGGGTCTTCGATGATCTGGCGTACCAGTTCCGGCGACAGCCTGGATTTCTGCTGGCGGATGAAAACCTCGGCGGCTTGCGCCTTGTTCTGGCGGATCCAGGCAGCCGCCTCGTGCAGCGCGTCGTAGAAGGCCTTGTAGGTCTTCGGATTGCCATCGTGGAAGGCCTGGGTGCTGTAGAGCACGTTGAACGTCGCGGGGCCGCCCAGGATGTCGTAGGAGCTCAGCACCTTGTGCACCGCGGGATTGCCGGCAAGCGCCTGGTAATAGAACGGCGCGCTGGAGAAGTGCGCGTTGACCTCCAGGCCACCCGAGATCAGCGCCGCGGTGGCGTCGGGGTGGGGCAGGCTGACCGAGATCGCGTCGAACCTGTTGAAGTTCTCCTTGCCGTAGCGGCGTGCGGTTTCGATCTGCAGGGTGCGCGACTGGAAGCCGACGCCTGCCGCCGGCACGGCAATGCGGTCCTTGTCGCTGAAGTCTTCCAGCGTCTTCACCGCGGGGTTGTTGCTGAGCAGGTAATTGGGCAGCGAGCCCAGGGCCGCCACGGCCTTCACGTTCTGGCGCCCGCGGGTGCGGTCCCACAGCACCAGCGCGGGCGGCACGCCCGCCGACACCACGTCCAGGTTGTTCGCCAGCAGCGCTTCGTTCATGGCGGTGGCGCCGGAGATCTGCCGCCACTCCACGTCGATGTCCAGGCCGGCGGCCTTGCCATGTTTCTCGATCAGCTGGTGGTCCTTGACCACGTCCAGGATCAGGTAGGCGATGCCGAATTGCTGGGCCAGCCGGATGCGGCCTTCGGCTTGGGCGACGGGAGCGATGGCCGTGAGTGTCACGGCGGCCAGGAGCGCGGCGGTAGCGCGTGAAAGCAGGGGGGAGGGTCGGGTCATGGTGGTGGACGAAGGGCGGTATTGGCGCTCCGTTCACCCGCCTGTGCCAGGGTAGGGGAAGTTGGACCGGAGCGGACGAGCCATCGAGTATGGGCTGCGCCGCTGCCGGTCCTAACGATCTTTTCCTTCTGTGCAAATTCCCGACCAAGCAGGCTTGCCGGCGTCAGACCAGTTGCGGCAGCGGACGGCGGGCCAGCGGGTTGGGATCGCCGCGCGAGGCGCTCTCGTTGCGGCTGGCGCCGGGCAGGGCGCCGGCAGGCGCTTGCGGCGCGTCGATGACGTCCCGTTGGCCGATGCGGAAGACGGCCACCGCGTGCTGCAGCTGCTCGGCCTGGGTCTCCAGCGAGGCCGCGGCGGCCGAGGCCTGTTCGACCAGCGCGGCGTTCTGCTGCGTGACCGAGTCCATCTGCGTGACCGCGCCGCTGACCTGGTCGATGCCGGCCGACTGCTCGCCGGAGGCGGTGGCGATCTCGCCGATGATGGCGGTGACGCGGCCCACCGAGGCGACCAGTTCCTCCATGGTGCGGCCGGCTTCCTCGACCTGGCGGGCGCCCGCGCTGACGGTCTCCAGCGAACTGCCGATCAGGTCCTTGATCTCGCGGGCGGCGCCGGCGCTGCGCTGGGCCAGCGAACGGACTTCCGACGCCACGACGGCGAACCCCTTGCCTTGTTCGCCGGCGCGGGCAGCCTCGACAGCGGCGTTCAGCGCCAGGATGTTGGTCTGGAAGGCGATGCTGTCGATCACCCCGACGATTTCGCCGATACGGTGCGAGCCGGTGGAGATGTCGTGCATGGTGGCCACCGCCTGCTCCATGGCGCCACCGCCGCGGCGGGCCACGTCGGAAGCCGTGTCGGCCAGCGCGCTGGCCTGGCGGGCGTTGTCGGCATTCTGCTTCACCGTGGCCGCCAGCTCTTCCATGCTGGCGGCGGTCTGCTCCAGCGAGGCGGCCTGCTGCTCGGTGCGCGACGACAGGTCGTTGTTGCCGTCGGCGATTTCGCGGGCGCTGGTGTGGATTTCGTCCACGCCCTGGCGCACGATGCCAACCGTGCGGGCCAGGCTGGCCTGCATGTCCCGCAGATAGGGCAGCAGTTGGCCGACGCAGTTGCGGCCGAAGAGATCGATGCGGGTGGTGAGGTCACCGCCGGCGATGCGCTGGAAGTGGGCGCGCACGGTCTCCAGCGGCGTGCGGATGTATTGCACGACATAGCGGTCGGCCATGACGAGGAAGATCAGGCACAGCGCCAGCATGACGAAGCCGGCCTGGATGGTGTTGTCGCGGATGCGCGAGGCTTCCGCGCTCAGTTGCACGGCATAGACGTCGGCATACGCGTCATAGGCATTGACCGAGGCGGACAGTGCCGCGCCCAGTTCCACCACCGGGCCCATGTTGTGCTGGTGATAGCCGGCCAGGTCACGCGCGGCGAGCCGCGCGCGCAGCGGCGCCACGCCCTGGTTCAGCATGGCCTGGAAGGCCCGGTCGAGCTCGGCGGCCACGGGGCCGGCGTCGTGCGAACTGGAAAGTGCCTTGAAGACGGTGAAGTATTCCTGCGCGAGCGCGAAGGCCATCTCGACCTGCCCCGCCTCTTCGTCGGCGCGTGCGGTGTCCGAGGCTGCCAGGAATTCCTGCTGGCTGTTCAGGTGCAGGCGTGCGCGCGTGATGTGGTCGTTGGCCTTGCTGAGCGTGGCCGACTCATAGCGCAGCGACTGGCTGGCATCGAAGGCGATGCTGGCCCGTTGCTGGGCGTAGTAGTTCAGCGTGGAGAGGCCGGCCGTGAGCAAGCTGATGGCGATCATCGCCATCAGGGTCATGCGGCGGATCGAGACGTTGCGGAAGAAGGCGAGCGGGGGGGTCTTGGCGGCCATGGTCTCTGGTGCTGGGACGTTCTTGTGGTGATGGCCTTGATTCTTCAGGAGGGGCCCGGGCCTGTCCATGCGGGCGGGGGCGGGCGCGCGTACACTTCTTGCGCTAGGTCAGATGAGCGCTTGATTCCGATCAAGAGAGAGGCCGGCGCGGACTCGTATCCTGGCATTCCGGACACGCACCTCAGAGATGCCGCGCGGCGTGACGGGCCACTATCGGCGCGGCGTGCAAGGAACATCGCCATGGAACACCAGACCCTCTACTTCATCGTCGGCGCCATCAGCTTGCTGGTGCTCATGGCTGGTTACAGTGCGCGTGCGCGCAACTGGGGTATATATCTCATGGTCGTGGGCGTGGTTTCCACCTTCGCGACGATCGGCTATGGCATACACATGGCCTTCCTGTGACCTGATCTGTCGCGGGACGGCTGGCCGTCCTTCGGGGGCTCGCGTGCAGGCGGGCTGCAACACCGGAGGAGAGAGCATTGTTGGATTTATTGATCGTCACTGGCGCGCTGGCCTTCCTGATGATTGCCGCGTATCGCGGCTACAGCGTGATCCTGTGCGCGCCGCTGGCCGCCATGGGCGCGGTGCTGCTGACCAGTCCCGCCGCCTTGGCCCCCGTCTTTTCAGACGTCTTCATGGACCGCATGGTGGGCTTCGCCAAGCTCTACCTGCCGGTCTTCATGCTGGGCGCGGTGTTCGGCAAACTCATCGAACTGTCGGGATTTTCCCGCACCATCGTGCAATCGGTGCTGCGCCGCATCGGCGCGGAGCGCGCCATCCTGGCCATCGTGCTGGTCTGCGCGCTGCTGACCTATGGCGGCGTGTCGCTGTTCGTGGTGGTGTTCGCGGTCTATCCCTTCGCGGCGGAAATGTTCCGCCAGGGCAACATCCCGAAGCGGCTGATGCCCGGCGCCATCGCGCTGGGCGCCTTCACGTTCACGATGACGGCCTTGCCCGGCACGCCGCAGATCCAGAACATCATCCCCACCAGCTTCTTCGACACCACGACCTGGGCGGCGCCGTGGCTGGGCCTGATCGGCGCGGCGATGACGCTGACCGGCGGCCTGGCCTACCTGGAGTGGCGCCGCATGCGCGCCGCGCGCGCGGGCGAAGGGTACGGCACCGAGCTGCTCAATGAACCGGCACCGCCCGCGGGCGAGCAGGGCCACCATCCCCTGATCGCGCTGTTGCCCCTCCTCGTGGTGGGCGTGTCCAACTTCGCGTTCACGCGCCTGATCCCGGGCTGGTATCCGGTGGGCACCGAGATCGTGCTCCCCGGCCTGTCCGAGCCCGTGGTCGCGCGCACCGAACAACTGCTGGCCATCTGGGCCGTGATGGCCGCGCTGATCTCGGGCATCGTGGTGATCCTGCTGTTTGCCTGGCGCAACGTGGTGTCCAAGCTGGCCGAAGGCAGCCGCGACGCGGTCTCTGGCGCCTTGCTGGCGTCGATGAACACGGCGGCGGAATATGGCTTTGGCGGCGTGATCGCGGCCTTGCCCGGCTTCCTGGTGGTGGCCAGCGCCTTGAAGGCGATTCCCGATCCGCTGGTGGGGGAGGCCGTGGCGGTGACGGCGCTCGCCGGCATCACGGGCTCGGCATCGGGCGGCATGAGCATCGCGCTGGCGGCGATGGCCGACACCTTCATCGCTTCCGCGCAGGCGGCGGGCATTCCGATGGAAGTGCTGCACCGCGTGGCCGCGATGGCCAGCGGCGGCATGGACACCTTGCCGCACAATGGCGCGGTGATCACCTTGCTGGCGGTGACGGGCCTGTCGCATCGCCAATCCTATGGCGACATCTTCGCCATTACCTTGATCGCCACCGCGGCCGTCTTCGGCGTGATCGGGGTCCATTACATGACCGGCATCGTCTAGCGCCGGTTGCGTCAGCAGGCCTGGCGGCGGCGCGTCCGGCATGGACGCGCCGCCGTTTTCATTCGGCGGGCC
This sequence comes from Orrella dioscoreae, assembly GCF_900089455.2. NCBI lineage: Bacteria > Pseudomonadati > Pseudomonadota > Betaproteobacteria > Burkholderiales > Alcaligenaceae > Orrella > Orrella dioscoreae. Next base: position 3,447,772 of record NZ_LT907988.1, on the reverse strand, counting down.
TAGCGGTAGACCAGCCCGCCGTCGATGAGCGGGGCCTGGCCGGTCATGTAGGCTGCGTCGGGGCCTGCCAGGAACGCGACCAGGCCGGCCACGTCCTCGGGCGTCTCGGCCCGCCCCAGGGCGATGCCCTCCACATACTTCTTGTAGGTGGCGCCGACAGGCGCGCCGGTGACCTCGGCCATGCGCTTGTCGATTTCTACCCACATGTCGGTGCCCACCACGCCGGGGCAATAGGCATTCACGGTGATGCCGTCGGCCGCGAGTTCCTTCGCGGCAGCCTGCGTCAGCGCGCGCACCGCGAACTTGGTCGACGAATAGACGCCCAGCAGCGCGAAGCCGTCATGGCCGGCGATGGACGAGGCATTGATGATGCGTCCGGGCGTGCCGCGCGCCTTGAACTTGCGGGCGGCGGCCTGGATGCCCCAGAGCACGCCCTGCACGTTGATGCGGTAGATGCGTTCGACTTCTTCCGGGGTGACGTCCAGCAAGGGCTGCACCTGCGAGATGCCGGCGTTGTTGACGATGATGTCGAAGCCGCCCAGCGTGCGTTCGGCGTGGTCGACGGCGGCGTAGACCTGTTCGCGGTCGCTCACGTCGGCAATGAACGTGGTGGCCTGGCGGCCGAGCGCTTCGATCTCGCGCGCGACGGCGTCGAGCTTGGCCTGGTCCAGGTCGACCAGCGCGAGGTCGGCGCCATCGCGTGCGAGACGCAGTGCGATGCCGCGGCCGATGCCTTGGCCCGCGCCGGTGACGAGGGCGATCTTTCCGGTAATGCTCATGTGCAGCTCCTTGAATCATCGGGGCGCCGGCTCGAGGAACGGCCAGCCCACCGCGATTTCATTATGCCGACGCGAAGTTCGGCGCAGCCTTGATGTGCGTCAATGGGCGCTGGATGCCATGAAGTGCCACACCATGATGACGTGGCAGAGGCTGCCCGCGAGCACGAACAGGTGCCAGATGCCGTGGGCATGCCGCCAGCGCGTGTCGTTCACGAAGAAGACCGTGCCGACGGTATAGAGCAGCGCGCCCCCCAGCAGCCAGGCAATGGCGACGGTCTCCAGGTTCTGCCGGATGGGCAGCGCAGCCAGGGCGCCCAGCCAGCCCATGCAGAGGTACAGCGGCAGTGCGGGGGTGTCCAGTTTCGAGCCCGCCAGTTCCCGTCCGATGCCCAGGATGGCCAGCGCCCAGATGCCGCAGAGCAGCGGCAGGCCCCAATCGTCGCGCAAGGGGATGAGGCAGAGCGGCGTGTAGGTGCCCGCGATCAGCAGGTAGATGGCGCAGTGGTCCGCGCGTTGCCACAGGCGCTTGCGCAGGCCGCGGGTGGAGTGGTAGAGCGTGGAACTGGCGTAGACGCACAGCATGGACGCCGCGAAGATGGCGCAGCTGGCGATGGCCCAGGCGTCGGCGCTGAAGCGCACCGCGCGCGCGATCAGCACCGCGGCGCTGGCAGGCGCCAGGATCATGCCCATCAGGTGGGTCCAACTGTTGAAGCGTTCGCCTTCGTACATGCCGGATGTCCTTGTCGCGGAGGTCGCCAGGAAAAACATGCTTATTGTGACCTATTCTCGTTTACTTTCTGTGTCATTGCCTGGATGACGCGGTTTTCCCTCAGGGAACTGTCAACAAGCCGACGCGCGGCCTCGCTACACTGCGCGCCATGATTCCGCTTCCCGCCCGTGTCCTGGCGGCGCGCCGCGCTTGCCTTCCTGCGGCCCGCGCCGCGCTTTTCACCATGCTCGCGGCCATGGGGCCCGCGCATGCGGCCTTGCCGGCAGCCGTCGACGGCGCGCCGATGCCATCGCTGGCGCCCATGCTCGAGCGCGTGACGCCATCGGTCGTCAACATTTCGGCCCTGGGCGAGAACCGCGAGGCCGTGGGCTATGCGACGCGCGGCCAGGGCGGGCGCCAGCAAAGCTCCGGTTCCGGCGTGATCGTCGACGCGGCCCAGGGCTACGTCCTGACCAATCACCATGTGGTGCGCGGGGCGCAATCCATCAAGGTGTCGCTGCAGGATGGCCGCAGTCTGGCGGCCACGGTGCTGGGCAGCGACCCCGATACCGATATCGCGGTGCTGCGCATCCAGGCAGGGGGCCTGCAGGCCTTGCCGCTGTCCGATTCCAGCGACCTGCGCGTGGGCGACTTCGTGGTCGCCATCGGCGATCCTTTCGGCCTGGGGCAGTCGGCCACGTCCGGCATCGTGTCGGCGCTGGATCGTTCCAGCCTGCGCGCGGCGGGCTACCAGAACTTCATCCAGACGGACGCGTCCATCAATCCCGGCAACTCGGGCGGGGCGCTGGTGAACCTGAGGGGCGAACTCGTCGGCATCAACACCATGATCTACACGCCCTCGGGCGGGAACGTGGGCATCGGCTTCGCCATTCCCTCGAACCTGGTGGGCGAGGTAATGGGACAGCTGCTGCGCCATGGACGCGTGACGCGCGGGTCGCTGGGCCTGGACGTGCTGGACATCTCGCCGCGCGTGGTCAGGCAACTGGGCTATGCGCCCGGCACCACCGGCGTGGCCGTCGCGCGCGTGGTGGATGGCACGCCGGCGCAGCGGGCGGGCGTGCAGGCGCGCGACATCATCGTGGCGATGGACGGCAAGCCGATCCAGAGCACGCAGCAGTTGCGCAACGCGGAGGGCCTGCTGCCGGTGGGCAAGGAGGTACGCCTGACCGTGCAGCGCGCCGGCAAGCGGCAGGACGTGGCCTTGCGCATCGAACGCGAACGGGATGAAAAACTGCACGGCGGGTCGCTGGACCCGCGCCTGAACGGCGTCGAGTTTTCCGAGATGCCGCGCGCGCAACGCCTGCAGGGCAATGACGGGGTGTTCGTCAGCGCCACCTTCCCGGGCCGCGGACCTGCCGCGGCGCACCTGCGGCGTGGCGACATCGTCGTGGGCCTGAACCAGCGGCCGGTCGGCCGCCTGGACGGCTTGCGCGCGCTGCTGTCGGAGTTGGAGGGCCAGCCGCTGTCGCTGACGGTGTTGCGCGGGCGCACGATGATGGGCTTGCAGTTGCGCTGAGATCCGGGGCGAAGCCATGCCGCCTGGCCGTAACACTGGATCAGCTACGCGCAACTGGCCAGCGGCCAGTTCCATAGCTGGCTGAGCGATCCCGAGAATGCTGCCGTGGTGCGCCTGCGCCGGAAGCTGGACTTCGCCGTCTGAGCGGGCGCGTGCGTCAGCGCGCGGGGGCCGTGGGCACCGGCGGCGGCGTGCGCACACCCGCAGGCATGCCGCCCTGCATGGCGGGCGGGCGCTGCGGAAACGCCGAGTTGCCGAAGTTGCCGCCCATGCGGTTGGCCGTGGTGGCCGGCGTGACCAAGCCTGCCTGATTGGGCGGCCGGCGCGTCACGTCCTGCGAGGACAAAGCGGGATTGGGGCGGTTGGGGGGCGTGTCGGGGGACATCTGTTGTCCCAGGCAGTCATAGGACATCGAGCGATAGCCGTTGACCTCCGCGCCGATGCAGGACGGGACGGGCTGGGTTTTTTTCTGTTCCGCGGCGTGGCTGAACGGAGCGGCCAGCAGCAGGCTGGCCAGCAGCGGAATGGATAAGCGTGCGCGCATCGACGCCTCCTGGGATGTTGCGGGACGAGGCCAGTGTAGCGGGCGCTTTGCGCTTATTTCGCGACCGTTATATGTCAATTGCTTGGCCGGCATGTGTCTGCCAAGAGTGGGTGGCTACTCCAGCCTGCACTGCCTTGCCGTCACCGCCTTTTCTGTGGCACTTGCCTTCCGCGCCGTGACGCGCGCAGGCTCGCTGGACCTATTCCTGCCTGCGCTGGCCGAGCACTTCCGCGGGCCAGCTCGATGCGGCGCAGCGGCAACGCCTGCTGCAGGAGTGATGCCCGGACCCGGCTTTGTCATGCGCGCCCGATAGCCTGATTCCCTCCGCGCATGCGACGGTGGCCGTCCCCTTTCCGGGGACGGCCGTCTCGCTTTCCAATGCCGCCCGACGCTGTTTCATGAAATTTTTATGACATTGCGCACTCGGCCGCTTCCCCAAACGTCTAGTAACAAGCAGATGCGAACAACGCATCGGATTCCCATCTTGAGGACTGAGTGCATCCCTATGCAGCATTTCGATAAAGCGGGCCTGCGGGCCTGTGCAAGCGCGGCAGCTGTGGCGGTATTGGCCTTGGGCCTGCCCGGTGGCGCGCTGGCGCAGGGCGCGGCCCAGGAAGCGCCGGCAGCGGATGCGCGCCGGGTCAACGTCAACGAGTACATCGTTCGTGGCAACACCGTGCTGGACGCCGTCGCCATTGAAAAAGCCGTCTATCCCTTCCTGGGGCCCGATCGCAGCCTGACCGACATCGAGGGCGCGCGCGATGCCCTGCAGGCCGCCTATCACGAGCGTGGCTACCAGTCGGTTTACGTCGACCTGCCAGAACAGCAGGTCAACGCCGGCGTGGTCATCCTGCAGGTGGCCGAGACCAAGGTCGGCCGCGTGCGCGTGGTGGGCGCCCAGCACTATTCGCCGCTGGCCATCCGTGACGAAGTTCCCGCGTTGCAGGAGGGCAAGGTGCCCGACTTCAACCAGGCGCAAACCGAACTCGCCGGCCTGAACCAGACCGCCAGCCGCCAGGTCATGCCCTTGGTGCGCGAAGGCAAGATCCCGGGCACCATGGACATCGACCTGAAGGTCGAGGACAAGAGTCCCTGGACGGCCAGCTTCGGGCTGAACAACGACTACAGCGCCGACACCGAGCGCCTGCGCGCCACCGGCACGCTGGGCTACGACAACCTGTGGCAGCGCGGCCATGCCTTCTCGCTGACCTTCTTCACGGCGCCCCAGGACACCGACAACGCCAAGGTCTGGTCGGCGTCGTACACGCTGCCGCTCGCAGCGCGCTGGAGCCTGATGTTCTCGGGCTACCAGTCCGACAGCAACGTCGCCACCATCGGCGGGACCAACGTGCTGGGCAAGGGCCATTCCTTCGGCGCCACGGTCACCTACACGCTGCCCCCCCAGGGCGCCTGGCACAACGCGTTCTCCTTCGGCGTCGACTACAAGGACTTCGACGAAGCCCTGGAGTTCGGTGGCACCAGCGACACCGTGCCGCTCAAGTACGTGCCGTTCACCTTCGGCTACAACGGCTACCGCTACACCGAGGACGCGCAGAGCTCGGTCGGCCTCTCGGTCGTCACGGCCACGCGCAGCTTCTTCGACATCGGCAGCGGCAGCAACGAGTTCGACTACAAGCGTTACCGCGCCAACCCCAGCTTCGCGGTCTTCAAGGGCGATGCCACGCACCTGCACAGCCTGCCGCGTGACTGGCAGCTGTTTGGCCGCACGGGCTTCCAGATCGCCTCGGGTCCGCTGGTGTCCAACGAACAGTTCTCTGCCGGCGGCGCCAGCAGTATCCGCGGCTACCTGGCCGCCGAGCGCTCCGCCGACGACGGCCTGATGGCCTCGATCGAGTTGCGCACCCCGTCCTTCGCCCAGTGGCTCGGCCCCAAGGTCAATGAGTGGCGTGCCTACACCTTCGCGGAGTGGGCAACGCTGCGCCTGCGTGACCCGCTGCCCGAGCAGGACAGCAGTTTCGACCTCGCCAGCGTCGGCTTCGGCACTCGCCTGCAGATGCTCGACTGGCTGACCGGCAGCCTGGACTGGGGCTATCCCCTCAAGGAGGGGGCCAACACCAAACGCCACGACCCGCGTCTCTATTTCAACCTTCGCGCCAGTTTCTAAACCTGAACGGATTGACGGATTTTCGGAGTACGACAATCATGCAACGCCTTTTCATGCTACTGCTGACCGTCATGGTCAGCGCCCTGCCGGCAGTCGCCAATGCCTGGTGGCAAGCCGACTGGAAGTTCCGCAAGCAAATCTCCATCGACACCACGCCCGCCGGCGCGGCCATCAATGACGACATCGGCCGTGTGCCGCTGCTGGTGCGCCTGCACACCGGCAACTTCGTGTTCGACGGCGTGGCCGAGAACGGGTCGGACGTGCGCTTCGTCTCGTCCGACGACAAGACGGTCCTGAACCACCAGATCGAAAGCTTCGACCCCCTGCTGGGCATGGCCGTGATCTGGGTCGACGTGCCCGCCGTCAGCGGCGGCCAACGCCAGGACATCTGGATGTACTACGGCAACGAAAAAGCGCCGAGCACCGCCAATGGCCAGGTCACCTTCGATCCGAACTACACGCTGGTCTATCACTTCAACGGCGCCGCTGATGCGCCGCCCCGTGACAGCACCGGCTACAGCAACCATGCCCAGACCCCGCTCGCCGGCGTGGTCGATGGCGTGGTCGGCCGTGCCGCCCAGTTCGCCGGTGGCGCGCCGCTGATGCTGCCCGCCAGCCCCTCGTTGAACCTGCCCGCCGCCAGCGCCTTCACGTTCAGCGCCTGGGTCCGCGCCGACCAGCCCGCCGGCGATCAATTGGTGTACGCCCGTCGCGACACCGGCAACGCGCTGCTGATCGGCCTGTCCAACGGCGTGCCCTTCGTCGAGGTCAACGGCCAGCGTTCGGCGCCGGGCCAGCCCCTGTCGCCCGCCGCCTGGCAACACCTGGCCGTGACGGCCGACGGGTCGCAAATCGTCCTCTACGTGAATGGCCGTTCCGCCGCCACGCTGGCTGCCGCGCTGCCGCCGCTGAACACCGTCGCCGCCATCGGTGGCGACGTTCCCGGCCAGGCGGCGCCGGCCGCCCCGGCTGCCGATGCCGCCGCAGCCCCGGCCGACGCCGCCGCCGCGCCTGCCGCAGCGGTCGTGACCTACGCGCCGTTCATTGGCGCCATCGACGAAATCCGCCTGTCCAAGATCGCCCGCCCCGCCGCGCTGATCCTGGCCGACGCCACCGCCCAGGGCGCCGAATCGCGCCTGATCGCCTACGGCGCCGACGAAGAGGCCTCGGGCTTCGGTTTCGGCGCGCTGGGCTTCCTGCTGGCCGCCGTGCCCTTCGATGCCTGGATCGTGCTGGCGGTGCTGGCCATCATGATGATCCAGTCCTGGCACATCATGATCTCCAAGAGCCGCAACGCCGGCCGCCTGGAAAAGAGCAACGACGCCTTCCGCCTGGCCTTTTCGAAGGTGGGCAAGCGCCTGGAAATGCTGGCTGACGATCCGCGCGCCGCTGGCCAGCTGAAGGATTCCTCGCTCTGGCGCCTGTACGAAGTGGCCGTCAACGAACTGCGTGTCCGTCGTGAGCAAGGCGCCGATACGCGCATCATCTCCTCGGCCACCATCGAAGCCATCCGCGTCTCCATGGATGCCGTGCGCACCAAGGAACAACAGAAGCTGGGCGCGCGTCTGGGTTCGCTGTCGAACGCCATTGCCGGCGGCCCCTATATCGGTCTGCTGGGTACGGTGCTGGGCATCATGGTGGTGTTCCTGGCCACCGCCATGGCCGGTGACGTGAACATCAACGCCATCGCGCCCGGCATGGCCGCGGCGCTGCTGGCCACCGCCGCTGGCCTGTTCGTCGCCATCCCCGCCCTGTTTGGCTACAACCGCCTGGTTGGCCGCAACAAGGAAATCAACGCCGACATGCGCGTGTTCGTGGACGAGTTCGTTGCCCGCCTGGCTGAAGCCCATGGCGAGACCGACTACCAGGAAACCGTGCACAAGGCCGACACCGCCCGCGCGGTCGCTGGCCAGGCTTAAGGAGCGCATCCATGGCATCCGTATCGAACATGGATGACGACGACGCCACCGTCGATGGCATCAACGTCACCCCGCTGGTTGACGTGCTGATGGTGGTGCTGGTCATGTTCATCCTGACGGCGACGGCACAGATCTCCGGCATCCAGGTGAACCTGCCCAAGGCCAGTTCCAGCGTGTCTTTGTCGCAGCCCAAGACCAAGGCGATCTCCATCAACGAGGCCGGACAGGTGTTCCTGGATGCCTATCCGGTGACGCTGCCCGAACTGGAAGACCGCCTGCGCACCGAGAAAGCGCTCAACCCCGACTTCCCGGTCATCGTGCGTGGCGACGCCATCGTGCAGTACCAGAAAGTCGTCGAGGTGCTGGACTTGATGCGCCGCCTGGAACTGTCGCAAGTCGGTCTCGTGACTGGCAAGGCGAACTGAGTAGGCCTGGATCGAACCCGCTATGTCGTCGAATATTCCCGAACCGCCCAACAAGCACGATCCGTCGCGTTCGCCGCTGTCCGACCTGCTTGACGAGCAGCCCGCCAAGCCGTCGCCCAAGCGCTTCATCGCGCCGGCGGTGGGCGTGGTGCTGCTCGCCGTGGGGGGCTACTTCATCTGGCAGTGGGCCAACGATATGGCTGGCATCAAGCGCGAAGCGCCCAAGCTCCAGGCCATCATCCCGCTGCCGCCGCCCCCGCCGCCGCCGCCCGAGCCTGAAAAGCCGCCCGAGCCGGAGGAGCCCAAGGAAGAGAAGGTCGTCGAGCCCGAACCCGAGCCCACGCCCGTCGAAGAGCCCAAGCCCGCCGACGAGGCGCCGCCTTCCCCGGCCGATGACCTCGCCAATCCGATGCAGATCGACGGCGAGGCCCAGGCCGGCAGCGACGCCTTCAATATCGGTGCGGGCAGTGGCGGCGGCATGGCGGGTTCTGGTGGAGGCCGAGGCGGCAACGCCACGTACAGCCAGTACATGTCGTATGCGCTTGGCAAGATCCTGCGCGAAAACGATGAAACCAGGAACCTGGCTTTCCGCGTGCAAGTGCGGATCTGGCTGACGGCATCCGGACAGATTTCGCGCGTCGAGCTGGATCGTTCCAGCGGCAACGCCGAGGTCGACGCCAAGGTGGTCGCTGCCTTGCGTGCACACCCTGCCGTCGATGAGCGTCCGCCCGCGTCCCTGGCCATGCCGGTCCGTGCTTCCCTCAGTGGTCGCCGGCCCTCCTGACACCTGATCGCCGTAACCGACATCCTTACCGGAGTTCCTGTCATGCAATTTCAACCGACCCGAGTGGCTGCCGCGGTAGCCGTCGTCATGGCGCTCTCGACGGGCCAGGCTGCCGCGCAGTCGCCGGCTCCGTCGGACAACGCCACCATCAACCTGATCCGCCTGCTGGTTCAGCAAGGCGTGATCAAGCAGGACCAGGCCGACGCGCTGCTCAAGCAGGCCGAGGCCGATGCCGTCCGTGCCCGCAGCTCGGCTGCCCCCGCGGCTGCCGCTGGCGGTGCCGGCGCCGCCATCGCCCAGCCCGGCGACGTGCGCGTGCCCTACATCCCCGAGACCGTGCGGGCGGAAATCCGCGACGAGGTCAAGAACGACGTCATGGCCCAGGCCAAGGCCGAGAACTGGGCGCAGCCCAACACCTTCCCGGACTGGGTCTCGCGCATCACCATCGAGGGCGATGTGCGCGTGCGCAACGAGTCGCGCTTCTTTGACGACAACAACGTTCCCGGCGCGCTGAACTTCAACCGCTGGAACGACAACGGCCCTATGCTGATCGTGGCCGGCAACCAGAACTACTTCGAGGACCGCCGCTTCACGAACACGCGTGAAGACCGCCGCAACCTGTGGCGCATCCGCGCCCGCCTGGGCGTGAAGGCCCAGCTGTCGGACGCCTGGACGGCGGGCGTGCGCCTGGCCACCGGCAGCGACGACAATCCCGTGTCGACGTCCGATACGCTCGGCAACAGCATGGGCAAGAAGAATCTGTGGCTGGACCAGGCCTACCTGACGTATCGCGCCACCGACTGGATGACCGCCACGGCGGGCCGCGCGGGCAACCCCTTCGCGTCCACCGACCTGCTGTACTCCGGCGACCTGAACTTCGACGGGATCTCCGCTGCGTTCAAGAAGCCGCTGTCGGGCCGTCCGGTCACGCTGTTCGGCACGATCGGCGCCTTCGTGCTCGACTACGGGAACAATGCCAGCAGCGCCTGGAGCTATGAAGGCAAGAGCGAGAACAAATGGCTGCTCGGCGCCCAGGTCGGCGCGGACTGGAAGATCAACAGCGACAACTCGCTGCGCGGCAGCCTGGCCTACTACCAGTTCGAGAACATCTCGGGCAAGCGCTCGTCGCAGTGCTCGGTGCTGTCCAGCGCCGACGTCTGCGACACCGACTGGTCGCGCCCGTCGTTCATGCAGAAGGGCAACACGCTGTTCCTGCTGCGTGACATCGTCTACACCTCGGCCAACCCGGACGACTGGAACCAGTGGCAGTACGTCGGCCTGGCCTCCAGGTTCAACCTGCTGGACGTGAACATGCGCTGGGATACGCGCGTGTTCGACGGCATGGGCCTGCGCCTTGCGGGTAACTACGTGCGCAACCTGGCCTACAAGGACAGCAAGATCATCCGCCGTGCCGGTGGCGCGAACAACCTGGCCACGAACCAGGAATTCGCCAGCGACGACAGCGCGATCGGCGTGAAGAGCGGCCCCAACGCCTGGATGCTGCAGGCCACGCTGGGCAATGGCTTCGGCCTGCAAAGCAAGGGTGACTGGATGGCCTTCGTTGGCTACAAGTACATCCAGCCGGATGCCATGCCCGATGCCTACAACGATTCGACGTTCCATCTTGGCGGCACCAACGCACAGGGTTACTACGTCGGTGCGGGCTACGCGGTCGACAAGAACGTCTTCGCCCAGCTGCGCTGGACCAGCTCGAAGGAGATCTACGGCGCACCGCTGGCGATCGACATCCTGCAGCTCGAACTCAACGCACGGTTCTGATGATCATGACGACGCGACACTCCAATCCGGTGTCCGGGGCGCAAGCCCCGGCGCTGAAGCGCGCCACGCCCGCGTTGCGGCAGGTGGCGTGGGCGCTGAAGGCCACCACCGCCGCCATGGCTGTCATCCTGTCCGTCCAGCCCGCGCACGCGCAAAGCATGGAAGAGCGCCTGCGCACGCAACTGCGCAGCGCCACCCAGCAGCTGCAGCAGCTGCAAAGCCAGCAGGCTCAGGTGAATGCGGCCAAGGTCGCCGCCGAAACGCAGCGTGACGCGGCCCAGAAGGAAATCGAGCAACTGCGTGCGCAACTGGGCAAGGCCCAGGGCGCCGCCGAGCAGTTGGCCGGCCAGCAGGATGCGATGCGCGCCAGCGCGAATTCGCAGATCGCCGCGGCCAACACGCAGCTGGGCAAGTTCAAGGATGCCTACGACGAGCTGCTGACGCTGGCTCGTGCCAAGGAGGCCGAACGCGCCACGCTGAGCGCGAACCTGCAGCAGCGCGATGCGCAGTTGAAGACCTGCGAAATCAAGAACGACGAACTGTATGCCGCGGGCAAGGAAATCCTGGCGGCCTACGAATCGTTCAGCACCGGCGACATGCTGGCCATGCGCCAGCCGTTCTCGCAGAAGGCCCGCGTGGCCTTCGACGAGAAAGCGCAGGGCTATGGTGACAAGCTATATGACGGCAAGTACGATCCCAGGATGGTGCCGCAGCCCGAAGCAAAGTCTGCGCAGTAACGATGGCAGGCAGGGGCAGGGCGAGTGCCTTGCCCACCCTTTTTATTATGGAATTGTGAAATGACTGAATCCACGCTGATCCAATCCCTCAACGCTGCGCGCCTGCAAGAGATCCTGCAGGAAATGGGTTACCGCGTCACCCTGTCCGAACAGAACGGCCTGGTGCAACTGCTGAGCGCCACCCAGGGCATTGGCTTCGCTGTCCGTTTCGGCAACCCTGCCGCCCAGGCAGGCGACTTCGTCGACTACACCCTGAGCTGCGCGCTACGCGTGCAGGGCGAACTGCCCGCCGGCCTGGCCGACAGCTGGAACATCGGCAAGCGCTTTGCCCGCCTGACCCACCAGGGCGCGTTCCTGGTGCTGGAAAAGGACGTGATCCTGGCTGGCGGCGTCAGCGAGAACCACGTGCGCGCCACGACCGAGCTGTGGGATCGCCTGCTGCAGGAGTTCGTGCTGTTCCTGCGGCAGTACGCTGCGCAAGCCGCCCAAGGCGCTGAAGGCCAGCCCGTCGCCGAGCTTGCTGAAGAAGCCGCCGACAAGGCCTGAGCAGACTGAGGCTCTACCAGCCCGCGGCGCTTGCTGTCGTGGGTGCAGTGGGTGCCGCGCATGGGCATTGTCCTGCCGTGCGCGGCGCTTCCCAAGTAGTTTCCCGGAGTTGATGTGAACGTGTCCGATAAAACCATGCCGCGTGTGCTGCGCGTCGTCGGCGCCTTGGGCGTGGTGCTTGCCGCGGCCGCTTGCGGCGACAAGGGCAGCGCCCAGAACGATGCCCCCGCGAAGCCTGCCGCCAGCAGCAGTGCGCCGGCGCCGTCCAAGCCCGCTGCCCAGTCGACGGCTGCGCCGGCTGACGGCCCCGCCATTGCGACCTTGGGCGCGGTCAGCGTCCCCCGCAGTGAAATCGAAAACCTGCTGCGCACGCTGCCGGCTGCGCAACGCGAGCAGTTGAAGGCAGACCGCAGCGAGCTCGATCGCGTGATCCGCGCGCGTCTTGCCGAGAGGGCGCTGGTGGCGGAAGCCAACGCGCAAGGCTGGACCGAGCGCGAGGAAATCCGCCTTGCGGTACAGGCCGCCCAGGAGCAGGTCGTGATGCGTGCCTACCTGGATTCCGTCAGCCAGCCTGCCGACGACTACCCCTCGGAAGCCGAGCTGCAAGCCGCCTACGACCAGAACAAGGACCGCTTCACCCAGCCGGCCAGCTACCGTGTCAGCCAGATCTACCTGGCCGCTCCCTATGGTGACGCCGATGCCGTGGCGGCCGCCCGCAAGCAGGCCGCCGACCTGGTCAAGCGGGCGAACGCGCCCAAGGCCGATTTCGCCGCGCTTGCCAAGGAATTCTCGCAGGATGCCAATTCGGCAGCACGTGGCGGCGACAACGGTTTCGTGCCCTTGCCGCAACTGGTGCCCGAGCTGCGCGGTGTCGTGCAAGGCCTGAAGAAAGGCCAGGTCAGCGCCCCCGTGCAGATGCCCGGTGGCATTCACATCCTGAAGCTGGTGGACGTCCGCGACGCACGCACCCCGCCCCTGGTCGAGGTGCAAGTGCAATTGCGCAATGCATTGCGCGCGCAGCGCCAGGAACAGGCAGCGCGTGCTTATCTGGAGGGACTCGTCAATGCCGGTACAGTCAGTATCGATGGCAAGGCGGTCAACGAAGCGTTCGAGGCAGTCAAGTAATCCTGCCAGCGCGGGCCTGGCCGGCCCGCGCAATGTCCGCGACGACCTGAATGGCCGGGTGCGGAGGATGCTTGGCCGAGCGCGCACGCCGCGCTCCGTGGAGGCGGTCCCGGTCTTGCTGGACGCGATCAGGCAAAGCCTGCCGCGCCAGTCGGCGCTGGACATGCTGGTGCCGGAACTTCGTCTGTACCCGCCTGCCGCGGTGGCAAGCCAGGGCGCAAGCGTCTATCAGCGTGAACACGCGGCAACCTTGTATCGCCTGTTGCGCATGATCTGGCTGGCCGAGATGGTCTTCGGCGACAAGATGCTTGCCATGGATTGGCTCAGCGAGCCGAAGGCGCGCCTGTATGGTCATCCGCCAGCATTGCAAATGCGCGACGCTCGTGACACAGGGGCGGTGGAACGTTGGCTGCTGGATATCGAGGAAGGTAACGGGCCGTGATGACCCTTTGGCGCCTGAGTAATGGCCATACGCTGCAAAGCGGCAGTCAACCCGGCGGCCGCTGGGTGGCTGCCGGCGCGAATGCCATTCTGCTGGACAGCTCACCGCTGGCGGCCATTTGCGCGCGGCTTGCGCTGGTCGAGGCCGAGCATCCTCGCCGCTTGCCGCGAGGGTATGTCCTGCTTGAGGTGCGCGCGCCCCAAGGCGGCGTCTTGCGCGGTGCCGCGCCGCGGAATTGGCGATCGGATGTCTCGGTGTCGCGCGGTTTCGGCCAGGCGTGGCTGGAGGCCGGCGAGTCCCTGTTGCTCGAGGTGCCCAGCCTGTCCGGCGCGCCTCAGTATCTGCTCAATTGCTCCCATCCCGACGCCAGCCGCTGTCGCGTGGCGTCTCGGAGTGAAGCGCCTTTCGCGGAGCACCTGGACGCCGTGGACGGCATTTTTGGCGACAAGGATTGGCTGGCCAAGGTCCCCGTGGCCGACCGGGCTTAATCCTGAGTCCGCACAGTGGCACGAGGCCGCATCGCGCCATCCAGCGCATCCTTGCCAGGCGCCAGCTGCACCTTGCCAGAAAGATGGATCGCGCGTCCCAGGACGTGGCCGGCGACGGGCACCGTAAAGACCAGGAAAAGCACCGTCAACGCGCCGATGGCCAAGGTCAAGCCGTCCCCGCTCGCCAGGGCAGCGCCCGCCACCGTGAGACCGGCCCCGACGGTGCCGGCCTTGGTGGAGGCGTGCATCCGTTGCAAGGGATCCTTGAAGCGCAGCAGGCCCAGGGCGGCGGCGAAAAGAAACATCATGCCCACGATCTTCAGCGCCAGGGCGAGGATGAACAAGGCGAGGCTCATTCGCGGTCTCCTTTCTGGTGTTCGAGGAATGCCGCAAGCGCGCAGGTTCCCACGAAGCCGAACACCGCCACCCCGAGCCCGACATCCATGTATTCGCGACGGCCGGTGACGACGGCGGCCAGGGCCGCGGCAGTGACCGCAACCCCCGTCAGCATGTCCAGCGCGACATAGCGATCCGCATCGTCCGGTCCACGCAGCATCCGTACCAGGGTCATGCCCAGCGGCACGGCTACCAGCACCAGCAGCAGGCGAGCGATCTGGCTGACGGCCAGATCGATGTCTTGCAGGGTCTCGATCATCCTTCGATCTCCAGGAGAGGGTCCTCGAACGCGCGGCGGATGCCCTCGATCACCTGTTCGGGCGTCTCCGCATTCAGGCAGTGCATGTACAGGGTGGCGCGATCCTCGCTGACGTGCAGCGAGGTCGTGCCGGGCGTCAGCGACACCAGGTTGGCCAGCGTCGCGATGGCGAGATCGGATTGCAGGCGCAGTGGCATGGCGATGACGGCGGGCGCCAGCCGCGGCTGGCGCGCGAAGGCTGCCGCGGCGACGGACCAGGACGACAGCAGGAGCTCGCGCAGGAAGACGACGCACAGCACGAGGCAGGCGCGCAAGCGCCGCGGGAGGGATGGCGCCTGGGTCATGGCGTGGCTCCTTCGGCGGCAGGAAGCGCGCTCTGCGCGAAGCCCGCTGCATGGTATGCCTCGGGGGCCATCAGCGGGGTGGTTGCGGCCTGTGAGAACGCCAGCAGCGTCTCCGGCTGCAGCCCGATCCAGGCGGTGATCAGCGCCAGCGCGCCGATCCCGAGCATCATCGGCATGGGCACGCGGCGGACCCGGCTGCGCGGGACGGGTGGCGTCTTCCAGAACGCCTCGATCCAGATCTTGCTCATCGAGAACAGCGTCAGCAGGCCAACGAACAGGCCCGTCGCGGCCAGCCAGGCGGCATCGGCCCGGAACGAGGCATCGATGACCATGAACTTGGCCCAGAAGCCTGATAGCGGCGGAATGCCTGCCAGCGACAGCGCGGGGATGGCGAAGGCCAGCGCCAGCAAGGGCTGGCTACGCATCAGGCCACCGCTGCGGCGCAGGTCATAGGTGCCACTGGCCCGGTGCATGGCGCCCGCGATCAGGAACAGGTTGGCCTTCACGATGATGTGGTGCAGGATGTAGAAGATGGCGCCCGCGAAGGCGGCTGCCGTGCCCAGGGCCAGCCCCAGCAGGATGTAGCCGATCTGGCTGATGATGTGGAACGACAGGATCCGGCGCACGTCCCATTGCACCGCCGCGCCGAACACGCCGAACAGCATGGTGCCGGCCGCCATCAAGGCGATCAGCTCGCGCAGCGTCTCCCCGCCCATGAACAGCAGCGTGAATACCCGGAAGCACGCGTAGACCCCGACCTTGGTCAGCAGCCCGGCAAACAGGGCAAGCAGGCCGATCGGCAGGGTGTGGTAGGACGCCGGCAGCCAGAAGAACATGGGGAAATAGCCCGCCTTGATGCCGAACCCGACCAGGAAGAGCGCCGCACTGACCGCCAGCGCGGTGCTGGGTTCGGTATCGGGCAGGACCCGCGCGAGATCGGCCATGTTGAGCGTGCCGGCAAGGCCATACAGGATGGCGATGGCCAGCAGGAAGAGCAGGGTGCTCAACAGGTTCATGGCGGCGTACTTCAACGCACCGTCCAGCTGCGCCCGGCGCTTGTCGATGACGAGCAGGCCCATGGCGGTGATCAGCATGATCTCGAACCAGACGTACAGGTTGAAGATGTCGCCGGTCAGGAAGGCGCCGTTGACGGCCGCCAGCATGCCCTGCAGCAGCGGATAGACCCCGTTGTGGACGTGCCGCTGGCGGGTGGTGGACAGGCTGAAGATGCCGGTGGCCAATGCCAGGACGGCAGCCACGGCCACCATCGCCGCGCCCAGGCGATCAGCCACGAAGCTGATGCCGAAAGGCGGCGCCCAGCCGCCGAAGGTCATGGCCACCACGGCGCCGGCCCGCACCTCGCGCAGCAGCAGCCAGGCCGCCAGCAGCATCAGCGTCAGCGAGGCCAGGTGCGTCGCGCGCTGCGCGGATGGCGAGCGCCAGAGCACCATGCACAGCGCGGAGGCGGCGATGGGAATGAGCACCGGCCACAGGACGGCGTAGTGGATGAGTGCTGACATCACGGGCGAGCCTCCTTGCCGGCGGCAGGGGTCGGGGAGGCATCGGAAAAGGGGGAGCCCAGGGCTTCCGCCTGGTCCAGTTGCCGGTGGTCCAGCGTCCCCAATCGGCGATGGGTCTTGAGGGCCAGCGCCACGAGGAAGGCGACCAGCGAGAAACCGATCACGATGGCGGTCAGCACGAGCGCCTGGGGCAGGGGGTTGGCCGCGCCCGTTCCCAATGCGGTTTCGCCCGCCGACATGATGGGGGGCGGATTGTCGCCGATGCGCCCCGCGAGGAAGATGCAGAGGTTCACGGTCGCCGACACCAGCATGACGCCGTAGGCGATTCGCATGACGTGCCGGGAAAGCAATAGATAAAGGCCCAGCGCCATGATGGCGGAAATGGCCGCTGCGTAGATCAGGTTCATGCTGCCTCCTCGCTCGTCTCATAGAGACGGAATACCAGGCACAGCATGCCGCCCATCACGGCGCAATAGACCCCGATATCGAACAGCAGTGTCGTGCCGAGCTTGAACCCGTTGTCGAAGATCAGCCACTGATGCGTCAGGAATCCGTCGCCCGCGGCGATGCCGGCCAGGCCGCTGATGACCGCGCAGGCTACCCCGAAGCCGGCCAATGCGACGGGGTGGACGCGCAGCAGGTGCCTGGCATGGGCGACGCCGTTGGAAAGCGCCACGACGCCGATCGCCATGGCCGCCACCAGGCCGCCGACGAATCCGCCGCCAGGCTGGTTGTGGCCCCGCCACAGGATTGCCAGCGAGATCGCCAGCATGGCCCAGCAAAGCAGGCGGGCGGAGGTGGAAAAGATGACGGAGTTCATGGCGTTCCTCGCTTGCCGGCATCCGCGGGGTGGCGCAAGCCGGACGGGGCTGCGCGCGGCCTGCGTCGGCGCAGCAGCGCCCACGCGCCCAGCGTGGCGAAAGCCACGACGGCGATTTCCCCAAGGGTGTCGAGCGCGCGGTAGTCGACGATGATGACGTTGACCACGTTCTGGCCATGGGCGTCGGGATAGCTGGTCGCGGCGAAGAAGTCCGACAGCCGTGTGTCGAACGGCTCAGCCAGCATGCTTGCCAGCGTCACGAAGATCAGCAGGCCGAAGGCGATGGCCACCACGGCATCGACGCGGCGCTCGCCGGGATCGCGGGTGGCGCTGGCCGTCGCGGGCAGGCGTCTCAGCACCGCCATCATCACGACCAGGACGAGCGTTTCCACCGCGAACTGCGTCAGGGCGAGATCGGGCGCGCCATGCAGCAGGAAGAGCAGGGCCGAGCCATAGCCGACCACGCCGACCCCGATCAGGCCCGTGACCAGCGCGCGTGTCCGGACCGCAACGACCGCGCCGATCACGCCGAATGCCAGCAAGGCGGCCGGCAGCGGAAGAATGGTGCCGCCCAGCGCCAGCTCGGTGATGCCGCCGTTGCGGGCGATGGACCATGCGATGGTGATGATGAGCGCGATGCAGGTCAGTAGCGTATAGCGCCGCATGTCGCCATTCTGCAGCTGCCGGGTGCTCCAGCGCGCGAGTCCCAGCAGCGCGTCGACCACGGCCTGATAGCTGCGGTTGGCATCCAGCCGGTTCAACAGGCTGATGCGGTGCAGCGCGCGATGGAAGGGATCCCATTGCCAGGCCAGCAAGGCGCCCAGCGTGACGACCAGCCCGCTGAGCGCCAGCATCGGCGTGAGACCGTGCCACAGCGAGAACGAGACGTCGATGGGCTGGCCGGCAAGGACGCCCGCCGCGGGCGTGATGAGGTAATACGAGAAGAAGCCGGGAGCGATACCGGCTGCCACGCCCAGCAGGCCCAGGGTCAGGGGCCCGGCGAGCAGCCCGGGGGTTTCGCCGTGGGCGATGTGACTGATCTTGTGCTTGCTCAGGAAGAAGGGCCGCAGCGACACCACGCCCGCCGTGGCGACCATGATGGCGTTGACCAGCACCGCCACGCCCACGGGCAGCAGGCTCCACGAGCTTTCCAACTGCGCCTCGAACAGGAACTCCTTGGCGATGAAACCCACGAAAGGCGGCAGGCCCGCCATCGAGAGGCTGGCCAGCACGATGGCCGTCGCGGTGAAGGGCAGCAAGCGGGCGAGTCCGCCAAGGCGCCGCAACTCGGTGATGTGTGTGGCGTGGATGGCGGTGCCGGCACAGAAGAACAGCGCCGCCTTGTAGAAGGCGTGGGCAACGATGAAGCCGCTGACGGCCACCGCCGATTGCGGGCTGTCCAGGCCGATCAGCATGACCAGGATGCCCAGCGAGGCGACCGTGGACTGCGCCAGGACGGCCTTGTAGCCGCTGGCGCGGATGGCGCCGAGCGCGGCGACCAGCATCGTCGCCGACCCGATGATGACCAGCGTGGCACCGAACCAGGGAATGTCCCGGAACACGACCTCGAAGCGCGCCAGGAGATAGACGCCAAGCTTCACCATGGTCGCCGAGTGCAGATAGGCAGAGGCGGGCGTCGGCGCAGCCATCGCCTGGGGCAGCCAGAAATGGAAAGGGAACTGTGCCGACTTGGTGAAGGCGCCGATCATCAGCAGGATCGCGGCCGGCTTCATCCAGGGACTGGCCAGCAGCGTTTCCGGCTGGTCCATCAAGGCCGAGATCGAGAAGGTGCCGGCGGCCATGCCGATCAGCAGGATGCCGCCGAACAGCACCAGGCCGCCCGCGCCGGTGATCAGCAGCGATTGCAGCGCGGCTTTGCGGGCGTCGGCCTTGTGGGCCTCGAAACCGATCAGCAGGAAAGAGAGCAGGCTCGTGGCTTCCCAGAACACGAACATCGCGACGAGGTTGTCCGACAGCACCGTGCCCAGCATGGCCGCCATGAAGGCGAGGATGAGGAAGATGAAACGGGCGCGCTCGGAGGGCGCGGCATCCGAGAAGTATGCCGTCGCATAGGTGACGACCAGCGTGCCGATGCCGGTGATGAGCAAGGAGAAGAGGAGCGAGAAGCCGTCAAGGCGCAAGGCGAGCTGCACGCCCAGCGATGGCGCCCAGGACCAGGCATGATCGATCGTGCCGCCGCTGGCGATGAGGGGGGCCAGGGAGGCGAGGCCGGCGAAGAGTCCGAGCGGAAGCAGCGCTGGCAGATAGCGGGCCAGCGCGCCGCGAAGATGCGCGAGCCGCCAGCCCAGCAGCGCGGCGCACCCTGCTGCCAGCAGGAGGGAGGTCAGGGTCATGGGTCGATTCCAGGCGCGGCCAGACTGGCGCGATGCGCGGCACTGCGCACGCGCGGCGGCGCGGCGGGGGGCGAGAAGGGGGAAGCCGCCAGCAGGCCGCGAGGCGGGCATGGAGGGGACGGCGAAGAAAATGGAAAGCCCGTCAGCGCGGGCCAGAAGGCGTGCTGGGTCATCAGGAGATTGCATAAGCCCGCGTTGGCGGCCCGACCAACGCAATCACCTCTTGGCCTCATGGCGAGACCAAAACCCGCGACCATTCTAGCAAACGATGTCGCGGGAGATGCAATCTTTTTTAATGGAGTACGGCGCATCATCGCGTGCGTACTGCCGAGGATCGCCCGTACCAAGGGGCGCGATGACGCACAAAAAAAAGCGGGGAAGCGCCAAGGCTTCCCCGCTTTATTGCGTGCTGCGTGCCCTGACCGATCAGGCGATCGGCGAGAGCGGTGCAGCGATCGCTTTCAGGAGCGATTACTTCCAGATGGCCTGGCCGTTGGCGTCCTTGATTTCAGCAGCCCAGACCTTGCGGATCTGGTTGGTGACTTCGTCGGGCAGCGCGACGTAGTCCAGATCGGCAGCCGACTTGGCGCCGTTCTTGAAGGCCCAGTCGAAGAACTCGAGCACGGCCTTGCCTTGCTCGGGCTTGCCTTGGGTCTTCTGCATCAGGATGAACGTAGCGGCGGTGATGGGCCACGATTGAGCGCCCGGCTCGTTCGTCAGCACCACGCCCATGCCGGGAGCGCTGTTCCAGTCGGCGTTGGCGGCAGCAGCGGCGAAGGCGGCGGCATCCGGCTGGATGGTCTTGCCGTCCTTGTTCTGCAGTTGCGTCCAGGCCAGCTTGTTTTGCTTGGCGTAGGCGTATTCGACGTAGCCGATCGAGTTGGCCAGCTGACCCACGTAGGCGGCGACGCCTTCGTTGCCCTTGCCGCCTTGACCCACGGGCCACTTCACGGCCTTGCCTTCGCCAACCGAGCTCTTCCAGTCAGCCGAGACCTTCGACAGGTAGTTGGTCCACAGGAACGTGGTGCCCGAACCGTCCGAACGGTGGACGACGACGATGTCGGCGTCCGGCAGCTTCACGCCGCTGTTCAGGTCGGTGATGGCCTTGTCGTTCCACTTCTTGATCTTGCCCAGGTAGATGTTGGCCAGCACTTCGCCGGTCAGCTTCAGTTCGCCCGGCTTCACGCCCTGGACGTTGATGACGGGCACGGCGCCGCCGATCACGGCCGGGAACTGGACCAGGTTGTTGCTCGACAGCTTCTCAGCGTTCAGGGGATCGTCCGAAGCGCCGAAGTCGACGGTCTTCGCGATGATTTGTTGTTGACCACCACCCGAACCGATAGATTGGTAGTTGACGGCGTTGCCCGTGGCAGCCTTGTAGTCGGCAGCCCACTTGGCGTAGATGGGGTAGGGGAACGAAGCGCCAGCGCCGGTGATATTGGCGGCTTGCACGGAGAAGGAGGCTGCGACGCCGAACGCAGCGGCGATCGAGACCTGCTTGAACAATTTCAACATGAGATGATCCTCTCGTCTGGTGGGTAGACGAAGCGCAGATTACGCAGCTAATGTGACATGAATGTGACGGACATATAGGTAACAGGATATGCGCTCTCCTGGGAAGAAATTGCCTGCAGGATGCATCCGGTAATGGGGCGTAACGTTTCTGTCATGGGGTCTCACTACCATCTTGCGGGACAGTACCGGCGCCGCTTCGCGCCTTGTCTCCAAGGCTGTCCGCCTCCCTCCCGCTCCATGTTTTCCTTCCCCTGCGTGTCCTGGTGAGGCTGCTTCCGCGCTCATTCCGCCAGCGGGCTCGGCCTGCTCGCCGCTTGAACGGTGCCATGCCGCCAGTCCTGGCTTTCCTGTTGTCAGGGCTCGTGGCGACAGCAGCCTGGGCCGAGCCTGCCGGATCGGCGCATGCCGCCATTGCGGGGCATCCAGGAAAGCAAGCGGGTCGAGGCGCCACCGTGCCGCCAGGCATGCACCGCTATGTGCTGCCCCGGTTGCGCCTGCACGACGCGTTGCAGCAATACAGCCAGATCACTGGCCGTTCCGTGCTTTACGACGCACGGCAGGTGGCAGGCCTGTACTCAGCGCCGGTCCACGGTGTCCTGGATCCGGACGAGGCGTTGCGCAAGTTGATTTCCCTCAGTGGGCTATCTCCCCATTTCTCCGGGGCGGATGCGTTCATGTTGAAGGCGCGTCCCCAAGGAAGCGGCGAGCTATCGCCGCTGGTTGCGCAGGCCTTTCATGCGCAGGTTCAGTCTCGCGTGACGCAAGCGTTATGCGACGAGCCTGCCTTGCAGGACAGGACCTATCACCTGACCTTGCTGTTCACGGTGGGGCCGGATCGCCGGATCGAAGGCTTGCGTGTGCATGCGCAGGGGCGTCCGGCGCTGGAGGCGCCTGTCCACGCGCGTCTGGATGGCTTGCCCATCGGCATGACGGCGCCCACGGACCTGCCTCAACCGTTGACATTGCAGTTGAGTGGGCGGGACGCGCGCGTGCGCCAGGAGTGCGCGCCATGACGGAGAAAACCTTGACGAGACTTTCCGTCACGGAGCGTCTGGCGCGGCTGCGCGAGTGCATGGAACCCGCGGATGGCCGGGGGCGCGAGGATGCCGACTGCGGCGATCTGTCCTGGCTGGCGCGGCAAGTTGAATCCCTCCCGCCCCGCTTGCGCCATATTCTTTACTCGGTGTGCATGGAGCGCGCCGCCAGCCAGGTCCTGGCGCAACGCTGGGGAATTTCGACCCGGCTCGTCGCCAGGGAATTGCAGGCAGCGCATGAGTCCTGCGTACAGGGCCTGGCCGGGCCAGGCCTGCGGGCCGTCGCCAAAGGGGCCGAGGAGGCGGGCGCGGGCGCTGCCGTCCTGGCGGAAGCGCGTGCCTGGGTTCGTGTCCTTTCCATGGGGCAGCCCACGGATGAACGCCTGGACGCGTTCACGCAGTGGCATGCGCAAAGCCGTGGGCACGCGCAGCGCTGGCATCAGGCCACCCGGGAGTGGAAAATCCTGGGGCGGGCCCTGCATGCAGCGCCGGCTGATCCCGAGCCAGGGACGCCAGGCCTTCGTGCGCCGCTGCCGCGGCTGACCCGGCGGGGATTCCTGGGCGCGGCAATCGCTGGCGCAACGGCGCTCGGGGCGTTGGCCATCGCTCGGCCGCCGCTGGGCCTATGGCCGTCCTGGCAGGTGTTGCGGGCGGATTTCCGTACCGCCACGGGTGAGCGACGGCGCATAGGCCTGGGTGAGGGCGCCTATGTCGAATTGAATACCCAGACCAGCCTGTCCTTGCGTACCGACGCCAGCGGCGTGCTCATCGCGCTGTTTGCTGGCGAGATTGCCGTGGACAACGGCCGCGCCATCCCCTTGCGTATCCGCGCGGGCGGGGGACGGGTCGACGTGGGGCAGGGGGGCGTGGCGCTGCGCACCTTGGAAGGGAGGCGTGTCGTGGTTCGCGCGACCGAAGGCGCGGCGCGGGTTTTCCATTCGCAGCGCGAGGTGTCTTTGGTGGCGGGCCAGCAGGTCTCCTATGGCAGCAGCGGCATGGACGCTGTCCGGCGGGTCACCAGCGGCACGTCCGATGACGCATGGCGTCGTGGCATGGTGGTTTTCCAGGACACGCCGCTGGCGGAGGCCGTGGCCGAGATCAACCGTTACCGGCCAGGGCGGGTCGTGCTCATGGACAGCGCGCTGGGGCGCCAGCGCATCAGTGGCCGTTTCCGGGTCGACGCGCTGGACCGCGCCATCATCCTGATCGAGCAGTTGTACCGGGCCCGCGTGCGCCGGCTTGGTGACGTGGTCATCCTCAGTTGACGTGGCGCTTCCAAGGTTTCCCACGTGGCGAGAACCGTCTGGGGCATACCCTCGGCATCGCCAAGGTGTAATAGTTTGCTAGAGACGTGCATTGTCGGGCGCGCTCAAACGTCTAGTAGATAGGCAGGCAATTTGACCGATCGGGCGCCGCCCCTTTCAGCCTCGCTCCGGCCAGTCCGCAAAGGGCGCCGGCCATGCCATCCAGCCATGTGGCCCCAGCGCCATTTCCCCATCCGTCAGCAAACAGGCATCCAGCCGCGCGCGCAGCGCCGCTTCATCCATGTCGATGCCGATCAGCACCAGCTCCTGGCGCGCGTCGCCCACGCCGTCCATCCATTTCGACTGGATCAGCTTCAGGGTCTCGGGATCTTCCGGCCACTGGTCCCTGGCCATCGCCGCCCACCAGTAACCCGCCACGCCATGCCGGGCCACGGCGCCGGCTTGCGACCACGAGCCCGCCAGCGACGGATGCGTGGCCAGCCAGAAGAAACCCTTGGAACGCACCACGCCCGGCCATTCCGAATTCACCAAGGCCGCGAAGCGCTGCGGATGGAAAGGACGCCGTGCCTGGTAGACGAAACTGCCGATGCCGTATTCCTCGCTTTCGGGCACGTGCTCGCCGCGCAATTCCTTCAACCAGCCCGGCGCTTGCGAAGCCTCGGCGAAATCGAACAGGCCCGTCTGCAGCACGCGATCCAGCGGCACCTTGCCGAATTCGGCGAACACGATCCTGGCGCGTGGATTCAACTGGCGCAGGATGGCCACCAGCTTTTCACGGTCCGCGTCGCTGACCAGGTCGAGCTTGTTCAGCACGATGACGTCGCAAAACTCCACCTGCTCCACCAGCAGGTCCACCACCGTGCGGTCGTCTTCCTCGCCCAGCGATTCGCCGCGCGCGGCGAGGTTGTCGCGAGAGCCGTAGTCGCGCAGGAAGTTGAAGGCATCCACCACCGTCACCATCGTGTCCAGCTGCGCCACGTCGCCCAGGCAACGGCCATCCTCGCCTTCGAAGGTGAAGGTCTCCGCCACCGGCAGCGGTTCCGAGATGCCGGTGGATTCGATCACCAACTGGTCGAAGCGGCCCTCGCGCGCCAGGCGCTCGACCTCCAGCAGCAGGTCCTCGCGCAAGGTACAGCAGATACAGCCGTTGCTCATCTCCACCAGTTTTTCATCGGTGCGGGAGAGCTGCGCGCCACCGTCACGCACCAGCATCGCGTCGATGTTCACCTCCGACATATCGTTCACGATCACGGCCACGCGTCGGCCTTCCCGGTTGTTCAGGATGTGGTTCAGCAGGGTGGTCTTGCCCGCGCCGAGGAAGCCGGACAGGACCGTGACGGGGAGGCGGGAAGCGGAGAGAGGCATGGACGCACCTGCGGGAAGCCAGAAAATAGGATGTTATAACATAGCAAAATAATATGTCATGACGCGCCATGCCACGCATTTCCCCAGCGATTTTCCCATTGCAGTACGATTGCCCGCGGCGTGGAGGGGCCTCGCGTCGAGGCCATGCGCCGCCATGCGGACGGCGCTGAGGGGACGGCCGCGCGAGGACTCGCCAGGGGAGAGAAGCAGGATGCGTGATGAAAGCAAACTAACGGTCGCGCTCGATCGGCGACGCTGCGTGGGTCTTGTCGCGGGGCTTGCTGCGTGGGCGGCCTGCCCCGCGCTTGCCGCGGCGCCAGCTTTCGACCGGGTTGCCGCGCAGGGACGCTACCGTGCCTGGTTTTCCGCCTTCCAGGACGATCACCGCCTGGATGCGGGTTCCAGCGCGCGCAGCGTGGTGCCGGATTCGCGTGCCAGCGTCCTGCTTGCGACCCTGGCCACCGAGCCCCAGGCACGTCGCCTGTTCCTGGCATTGCTGCGCGATGCGGTCGTGGCCGGCGACGGAGGGCGTTTTCCCGAGCCAGACCCGGCATACGCCGCCACGCCCGTGCGCGCGTGGTATGTCCATGTCGATGGCGGGGGGCAACTGGAATCCTACTTCAACGATGCGGCGCGCTTCCGGCCCTACCATCTGCCGCCCACGGGTGTGCTCACGCGCGATGCCTATCCCTTTCTGCTCTTCGAGGACGCGCCGGGGCCGTTGCGCTTCGCGGGCGTGTCCAGGGAGTTCTGGGGAATCATCGATTATTTGGGGAATCTTCCTTATGCGTAAGCGTTTCGTCCGCCTTGCACTGCTGTGTGGGGCCGTGCTGCCTGGCGCCGGGACCGCGGCGTGTCCTTCGCCTGCCGCCGGTTTCGAGGCGGTCCCAGGCCTCGACGTGCATGGCGTGGCCGTGGAACTGTCAGGTGTGCGTGTCCTGCTCGGCCAGGATGGCAGCCGGGTGGATACCGCTGGCGCGCCCATCACGGTCAGGCCCGATGGCGATCTGCAGTTGGCCGGTTGGGCGGCGCGGGTCGACTGGCGCGCCTATGCGTCGCCGGACATCGACACCGCGCCCACGCTTGCGTACCGTGACGCGGACGGCACGCTGTGTCGCCTGGCGCGGTGGACTTGGGTGCGCGGCGAGCGGCTGCGCGATGGCGGCTGGGCGTTTTTTTACGACGCCGCCGGGCGTCCCTCCGGCTATGCCGCCTACGACGCCCGGTTTGGAAAGGGCAGGCAGGCACCGCTGCAACGGAGCGACGCCGCCTGCCTGCTGCGCGATGCGGCGGGACATGTGACGCGATTCGTGCCCGCCGTTTGCGGCGAGGCCGCGGATGGGGACGTGCGCTATGTGCGCGACGAGGCAGGCACCTTGCTGCGCGCCATCGATCACCGTCCCACGGGGCAAGCGCATACCGTGGTCGAGTTCGGTTCGGACGGCAAGCAGAAACGCCGGCTCACGCTGGCGTCGGTGCGCGGCGTGATGGTTTCCGGGCAGGGCAATCCCGCTTTCGTGATGCCCGGGCAGACCCGCGAGCGGGTGATGGTATGGCAGGAAGAAGGCGGCAATGCCGTGGAAACCGGCATTCCCCAGGAGCCTTGGCGGATCGTGCGCCTGGATGCGGGTTTTGCGCAGGATGATCCTGGCGCCCAGTCCTGGGATCCGGCATGGCAGACCGTCATCGTGAGCGGTGCCAGTGATGCCACGGGTCGCATCAAGCCCGATCCTGTCGCGTCGCGCCAGGTGTCGGATGCCTTGCGGGAACATCCAGGCCGGGTCTTCTGGTATGTGGATGGAAGCACGCGCTTCCTGTTGGTGCCCAGCCTTGCGCCGCAAGTCTGGGCGGCGTGCGTGGATGCGGAGAATGTGGCACCGGGCGCCTGCGCGCCAGCGGGACGGAGGTAAGGTACAATCCGCCCCGTTGCCGAAGGAAGCACTCCCTTTGGCAGCCCGTCGGGGCGTAGCGCAGCCTGGTAGCGCATCTGCTTTGGGAGCAGAGGGTCGTGAGTTCGAATCCCACCGCCCCGACCACAGGAATTCAAAGGCCTTGCAGAGGTTTCTCTGCAAGGTCTTTTGTTTTTGTCTTAGGGGCTGAGCCGAATCTCGCGCGTTTCGGGTATCTCGCCGCTCCACTTGGGGCGGCCCGCGCACGGCGGGGCATCACGCCCCACCGTCTATCCACTGCCGTATCGTCTTTGCCATGGCCCGCTTCCTGCCGCAGGCGATCCTGCCCTGGTCGAAATCGAAGTCCAGTCCATGGCTGGCCTTGACCTGCGCCAGCCATTGCGGCACATCCGCCAGCTTTGCCAGAGGAGGCAGCTTGCCGTCGTTCTGCAGCGTGTCGCCGCTGTTGACCGAGTAGCGCTGTTTGCCGGTATCGAGCAGCAGGCGCCAGTCGAAGTCAGGGTCGGGCTGCATGACCAGTTGCATGTATGGCGGTGAATACCAGCGGTCGTGGCCGCGCAGCGGCGCGTTGATGGTGATGTTCCAGGCTTCGTTTTCTCCGAAGGGAAGCTGCAACTGCCTTGCCAGCGCCGCCGATTCCGTTTGCGCGGCACGGCTGCGCTGGTGTTCGTCCAGCTTGGCAGCCAGGGCAAGAAAGCCGGTTTCCTCGGCAGCGCAGTTGGGCAGGACGGCCTGGACGAATTCGTTCAGGATGCCCAGCACCTCATCGCGCCGCGGCAGCTCTGGATGGCCGTTCATCAGATCGGCAAGCAGGGTTTCCCGAAGCGCGGGCGTCATCAGCACGATGTAGACCATGCCCCAGAAGCGTAAGTCGGTGAACGCATGGTAGGGGGCGTCGACGCTTGCAGAGTCTTGCCGGTAGGACGTGTGCTGCAGCACCTGCAGGATGTGCCCGGCCAAGGGCAGGAAGGGCTGGAATCCCTTGGGCTTGGCCCGCATGCCGGGCAGGTGGGAAAAATTGCCCAGGTGGGTCAGCAGTTTCCTGCGCGCTTGCAGGGTTTTCTGGTCTTTCTGCGCGCCGGGCAAGACGCCGCGAGCATCGAAACCCAGCAGGAATGCCAGCACATGGGGCTTGGCGCCCGCGTCGCCCTGTTGTGCGCGTGGCAACCACTGGCGGTAGGTGTCGAGCACGCGGGGCAAGGCAGCATCGCTCATCGCCGGCGGCACATGCGTACGGCGCAGGTAATGCAGGCAGAACCGTTCGTGCGCGGCGGCATCGAGCAAGCTTTCCGCCTTGCCTTCCAAGGGGGTGATGCGATGCCAGTTCGACGGCCAGAACGACCCGCCGCCGCGACCGGCCAGGTCGGCCTCCTCATCGGCGATGAATTGCTGCAGTATCGACAGGGCTTCTTGCTGGCTGGACATCGTTTCCTCTGGGTTCAGGTGATCACGGGGAGGCGTGGGATGGGGCAACTGCAGCAAGGCCGTCCTGCTTGGACCGCCAGACTGCCCAGCGGGCCAGAGGCACTATACCTTGCGGAAAAATGCCGTCTCGACGCCGGAGGCGGTAAGCTGGCAACGGGTCGCACCCACAAGGAGACACGATGTCAGTCCTGACGGATATCCTGCTTGCCCCGGTCAGTGAGGCGCCTCGAGTCCTGTCCGATTGGCCACGCGATAAGCGGTGGCCCGCTGTCGCAACACCAGGCTTGGACACGCTGGTGCTTGAAGACCTGGCCGTGGCGATGGGGCGGGAGCAACTGGCGCAAGCCATCCAGGAGCTGGACCCTTCGTGCTTCGATGACGAGGCGCAAGGCCCGTGGATCTATGTGTTGCCGGTCGCGCTGCGCGATGCACTCGCCACCCTTGCGCCGCAAGAGGTCGGCAAGTTGGCCAAGGCCTGGTCCGCGGGGGAAGAGGCTGGCGCAAGAGGCCTTACACCGCTGGTCGCCGAAGGCCTGCTGCATGCCTTGCAGGCGTTGGCGGTGCGTGCGCGTGGCGAGGGCCTGCCGATGCTGCTGTGGATGTCGCTGTAGCGCGCGTCACGCCGCCGCCGCGGCATCCAGCGGCGGCTCGGCGTGGACGACAAAATAGCGCTGTAACGGTTGCAGGCAATCCACCGTGTCGGACTGGTTCTGGATGGCGCGTGGCATCGAGTATCCCTTGATGTGGACGCTCGCGGCCCTGGCCGTCGCCTTGCTGGCCCACACTCATTTGAAAGAGGAGAGGGGAGCCTTGAGTGCCTTGTTCTGCGCGTCGATCGTGACGGTACGCAGGTGCCGGTTGCAGATGAACCAGACCTCATCGCGGTCATTCGACAGGATGAAGAAGGCGTCCGAGCTTTCGGACGCGTTGAAGACACCGAGTGCGCGGTATGCCGTGCCGGCGTTGAAGCCGTTGCGCAGGGGAAAAGGCAGCGGGCCACCTTCCAACTCCTGTACGCGTAGATAAAGGCCTGTCTCCAGCGTCAACATGGGTGTCCTGCTTCGTTTGCCGTTGAACGTTTCTGGATGATGCTACGCCAGGGATGTTAGCGATCTACGCCACAGGTGTGGCGGCTTGTAAATAGTTTGTCGGTTGCTGAAGACGAGAGCGCCCGCCCACTTCGTGAGCGCGGGCGGGCTGACGCAGGTCAGGCGCGGGAACGTTTTTCCGCAACCGCGCAGGCCTTGGCGAATTCCTTGTCTTCGGTCTGCTCGATCTGCGCGATGCGCGCCTCGAACTTCGTGACCAGCTCGCCAAGCAATTCTTCCTTCTGGCGGGTGCGCTCGTTGGCATTGCCCTTGGTGCCGGCCTTGCTGCCCACTTCGGCCCGCAGCGCCAGGCGCTGGCGGCGGAAAAGGTCGCGGTACTTGTCGCGCAGCTTGCGGCTGCGTTCAAGCTTGCTGCGCAATTGCGGTTTGGTCAGCGTCTTGATTCCTGCTGGCGTGGCGGCATCGAACACTTCCAGTTCGGTTGCGGTGAGAAGCTTCTTCGCCGTGGTTCTTGTATAGGCCATCGGGTTTTCTCCGTCAGAGCGGTCGTTGTGCTCCCCGCGAGGACAGCACGCCTACCTGGTTTGAACCTGTGTTCCTGGCATGAGAAACACAAGTGCCATCATAAGGACCCATGACGTAAGAGGGGGTCACGAAGCGTGACCCGCGCCAGCCTTGGCTCCGCTTGCGAGCCAGGCAAATGGCGCTGCTCAGGGCAGGCGCTGGAACATGACGCGGCGAGGATTGACGAACCGAGGGTGCATGCGATCCCGCCAGGGGGTGTCGATGGCGGCGCGCCAGATGGGGCTGCCCTGCGTGTCGCGGGTCTTCAGGTCGTAGCTGGCCAGGTAGCGTGGCGATCCGTCGGTGCGATAGCGGCAGGCATGCACCGTGCCGTCGAGCCCGGCCAGGGCTGGCAGGTGCTCTTCATCGAACCATCGGTTGAACTCCGCTTCCGTGTCGGCAGGGATGTCGGTCTGGGAGGTGTAGTGCCAGGGCTGGGCCCTGCCGTCGGCGGCATTGCCCAGTGTCGTCAGGGCTTGCAATGTGCGGTGCCTGATTGCGTGGCCCGGCGACACCTGGGCGATGGCGGCCCGCAATGCCGACAGCAAGGGTTCGGGCGCCTTGCTGTCGAGCGCGGTGTATATCCACGTCTCGTCGACGTCGACAGCCGTCAGGATATCCAGCACGACACCGGCCGCCTGTTGGCGGACGGTTCGCGCCTGGTCGCTGGACCAGCGCAAGCCGGGGATCTCGATGAGGAGCGTGCGGGGTGTCGTGTCGGTCTGCATGGATGCGCTCTTTCAGGATGCCAGCTTCCTGGCCGTCCCGGCGGATGAAAAAGCCCGTCTGCGGGGTCGTCCCCGCGGGCAATGGAAAGATTGCGAGATAGTAAGGTGAGCCGGGCGATGCAGGAGGAGCGGGAGAGAACCCAGGAGTAATGAAGAGATAAACGTCTTCAGGCCGGGATGGCGTGAAAGCGGATCCCCAAGGCTTTCAGGACTTTCAGCACCGTGGAAAAGTCGGGTTCGCGCTCTCCGGACAATGATTTGTAGAGGCTCTCTCGCGATAAGCCTGTTTCCCGCGCCACCTTGCTCATGCCCTGCGCACGTGCAACATCTCCCAACGCCTTGGCAATGAAGGCAGCATCGCCATCGCTTTCCTCGATGCAGGCATCCAGATACAGCGCCATTTCTCTTGGCGTGCGTAGATGTTCGGCGACGTCGTATGGGCGGGTGGATGTCTTGGGCATGTTGTGTTCCTTCGTTGACGCCAAATCGGGGATGTGAGCGAAATGGTCTTTCGTGGTCACAGGCTTGTTGCCAGCAGATAGGCCAGCGCGATATCTGCCTGCTGCGTCGATTTGTCCCCGCCCGCAAGCAGAACCACGAGGGTGTTGGTATCGCGCTCGGTGTAATAGACGCGATATCCAGGTCCGACATGGATGCGCAACTCTTTCACACCGTGCTGCAGTCCGCGATGGTCGCCTGGATTGCCAAGGGCCAGGCGCTGGACCCGCGCCTGGTTCAGCCGGCGTACGCCAGCTTTTCCGTGCCGTGCTGGCTGTTCCCGAGCGTGGCGCCGCCAAGCTCTATCACTTCCCCTTCGCTGACGGTGAACGCGGACACGGCCTGCTGCAGTTGCCGTGCCTGGGCCTCCAGCGATGCCGCGGCGGCGGCGGCCTGTTCGACCAGCGCGGCGTTGCGCTGGGTGTTGACGTCCATCTGCGAGACGGCGATGTTCACCTGCTCGATGCCGCTGGTCTGCTCGGCCGAGGCGGCGCTGATTTCGCCGACGACGCCGCTGACCTGGTGCACCGAGGCCAGCAGTTGCTGCATGGTCTGGCCGGCCTGCTCGACCTCCTGGGAGCCGGCTTGCACGCTGTCGTTGGAGGACTCGATCAGTGTCTTGATCTCCTTGGCGGCGATGGCGCTGCGCTGTGCCAGCGCGCGCACCTCGGTCGCCACCACGGCGAATCCGCGGCCCTGCTGGCCGGCGCGGGCGGCTTCCACGGCGGCATTCAAGGCCAGGATGTTGGTCTGGAACGCGATGCTGTCGATGACGCCGACGATGTCGGTGATGCGGCGCGCGCCGTCGGAAATCTGCTGCATCGAGGCGACGACCCGTTCCATCGTGTCGCCGCCGGCCCGCGCCACCTCGGAGGCCCGGCGGGCCAGCTGGTCGGCCTGCGCGGCGTTGTCGGCGTTCTGGCGCACGGTGGCCGCCTGTTGTTCCATGCTGGCGGCCGTCTCTTCCAGCGCGGCAGCCTGCTCTTCGGTGCGGCGCGACAGGTCGTTGTTGCCTGCGGTGATCTCGGCGGCGCCGACATGGATCTCGTCAACGCCATGGCGGATCTGGCCGACGGTGCGGGCCAGGCTGGCCTGCATGTCGCGCAGGGGCGGCATCAGCTGGCCGACGCAGTTGTCGCCGAAAGGCGTGATGCGTGCGGTGAGATCGCCCGCAGCGATGCGCTGGAAGTGGCCGCGCACGACCTCCAGGGGGCGGCGCACGTAATGCACGATGTAGCGGTCG
This sequence comes from Orrella dioscoreae, assembly GCF_900089455.2. Classification (NCBI taxonomy): domain Bacteria; kingdom Pseudomonadati; phylum Pseudomonadota; class Betaproteobacteria; order Burkholderiales; family Alcaligenaceae; genus Orrella; species Orrella dioscoreae. The sequence goes on along the minus strand of NZ_LT907988.1, from coordinate 3,415,544 downwards.
GCCAGGAACAGCACGGCCAGGCAGATGGCGAGGATCGCGGCGATGGCCGTGATGGCGGCGCCGCGGCTGGCGCTGGACTCGTCGATGAGCGCGGACTCGTGGCGGTCGGCATAGTTTTCATAGGCCGCCATCGCTTCGCCGAAACCACGGCTCAGTCCCACCACGGCCTGCAGGTTGTGCTGGCGGTAGCCGCGCGCGTCGTTGTTGGCCAGGTACTGGCGCAAGGGCGCCAACCCTTGCGTCAACAAGGCGTCGAAAGCGCGGTCCAGCGGTTGCGCCACGCCGTCGGCGTCGTGCTGGGCAACGTAGTCGCGGTATCGGTCGAAATGCTGGCGGGCGAGTGCCAGCGCCTGCTCGACGGACGCGCCTTCGCTGGCGGCCTCGTTGGCGGCGCCTGCCTCGAGGTATTCCATCTGCCTGCCCAGGCGCAGGCGCGCGCGCATGATCTGGTCATTGGCCTTGGAGAGTTCGGTTATCTCGCGTACCAGCAGGTGGCTGGTATCGAGCGAAGTGCCTGCGGTCCGCAGGGCCTGGATGCTGAGCGCCGACAGGCCCGCGATCAGCAGGCTGATGAGAAGCAGGACGCCCAGCACGATCTTGCGGATGGTGATGTTGCGTAGCCAGGGGAAAGGAGGAAGCCGGTTGGTCATAGCTGCGTGCCCCGTTTGCTCGTCGCCGTTATGCGGGACGATGTCTATTGGATGGGTGGGACGGCGCCGGTGGTTCCATCGCCTTTCGTGGAGAGGTGGAACAGCGAGGCAGCCGCCCGGGCATTGTGCGGACCTGCCAGGTAAGAGTCATGTATCGAAAGGTACGCTTAACCAAACAATGGTATCAAGTTGTTAAAACCTCCCGAATCCGTGAAATAAATGCGTGATGTTTTGTGATGAGCGGAGATATGGGGCAGATCGGTACGGTTGTATGGGTCGGCCGACGTGGCTTTTTCCGTCCCCGGGCAGGGAAAAGGCGGGGTGAAAATCCCGCTTTTCCCTGCCCGATGCGGCGACTGCGAGGGCTCACACCACCTGCGTGACCAGGCGCTTTTCGCCGAACCAGGCGTGCAGGTTCTCGATGAACAGGTCCGCCATGGCCTGGCGGGTTTCGTGCGTGCCGCTGCCGATGTGCGGCAGCAGCACGACCTGGTCCAGCTCGCGCAGCGCGGCGGGCACCTCGGGTTCGTGCTCGAACACGTCCAGGCCGGCGCCGGCGATCGTGCCGGCCTGCAAGGCCTGGATCAGCGCCTGCTCGTCGACCACGGTGCCGCGGGCCACGTTGATCAGGTAGCCATCGGCCCCCAGCGCCTGCAGCACTTCCGCGTTGACGAGGTGCTTCGTGGCATTGCCGCCGGGGATCGCCAGCACCAGGTAGTCGCTGTCGCGCGCCAGGTCCGGCACGCTGGCGGCGTAGTCATAGCGTGCAGGCACGTCGTTGCGGGCGCGGCGGTTGTGATACGAGATCGTCATGCCGAAGGCTTCGGCGCGGCTGGCGATCTGCAGGCCGATGCCGCCCAGGCCGACGATGCCGCAGCGCTTGCCCTTCATGCTGTGGCCCAGCGCGAAATTGCCTTTCAGCGGCCAGTGGCCGCCGCGCACGTAGCGGTCGGCTTCGCAGATGCGGCGCGACACCGACAGCAGCAGGGCCAGCGCCGTGTCTGCCACGCAGGCGTCCAGCACGCCCGGCGTATTGCTGACCACCACGCCGCGTTCGCGCGCGGCGTCGATGTCGATGGGGTCGTAGCCCACGCCATAGCTGATGATGGCTTCCAGCGCGGGCAGCGATTCGATGAGGTCGCGGCGCGCGCCGAAGCGGCCGCTGGTGGCGATGCCGCGGATGCCCGCGCCGTGCTCGCGCAGGTAGGCGGGCACATCCTTGATTTCCCAGCCGCGATGGATCTGGTACTGGGGTTCGATCCTGGCCACGAGATCCGGGGCCAGGGGGCCGGCCATCCACAGGCCGGGAAGTGACTGCTGCGACATGCTTGCTCCAGGAAACGAGGCGGGCCGCCTGGTGGCGGCCCGCCGGGGGACTGCTTTGGGGGGTGTCTTGCCGGGTGTCGTTATTCGACCTTCAGGTTGCGGGCCTTGATGATGTCGCCGTAGCGCGCACGGTCTTCGCTGGCAATGCGCGAGAGATCCTGTGGCGTGGAGCCGTGGGCCACGGCGCCCTGCGCCTGCAGGGTTTCCCGCACGTCGGGGGCGTCGGCGGCTTCGCGCACCCAGGCGGCCAGCTTCTCGACGACTTCCTTGGGGGTGCCCGCCGGGGCCAGCACGGCGGTCCAGGACTGGGTCTGCGCGTTCTTCAGGCCCAGCTCGTCCAGCGTCGGCACGTCGGGCAGCGTGGGCGAGCGCTGCGCGCCGGTCACGGCCAGGGCGCGCAGCTTGCCGGATTTCACATGGGAGACGGTTTCCAGCACCGAGGCGAACAGCATGTCCACGTGGCCCGCCATCAGGTCGGTCATGGCCGGGCCGCCACCCTTGTAGGGCACGTGCATCAATTGCACGCCAGCGGCCTCCTGGAAGATCTCGCCGGCCAGGTGCGGCGCGCCGCCCGAGCCCGAGCTGGCGAAGGTCAGCGTGCTGGGCTCGGCCTTGGCCTGGGCGATGAGTTCGGCGACGGTCTTGGCCTTGACGTTGGGCGAGACCACCAGCACGAAGGGCAGGTCCGAGAACATCGAGACCGGCGCGTAGGCCTTCTCCGGGTCGCTCGTCAGCTTGTAGAGCCAGGGGTTGATGGCCAGCATGCCCGAGTTGGCGAACAGCAGCGTGTAGCCGTCGGGCTTGGCGCGCGCGACTGCGTCGGCCGCGATCTGGCCGGCGGCGCCGGGCCGGTTCTCGACGATGAAGGACTGGCCGGTGGTCTGGCTCAGCTTGGTGGCCAGCAACCGTGCCGAGATGTCAGTGCCGCCGCCGGGCGAGAAGGGCACGAGCACGGAGACGGGGCGGTTGGGGAAGTCCGAGGCGGCTTGGCCCGGCGCGGCGAATAAGGCACACATGGTCAGGGCCGCGCCCAGCAGGCGGCGGCGGAAGCAGGTTGAATGGCTTGTCTCCATCATTGTCTCTCTTATAAGGAAGGAACGCGCCGCCTGGGGCGGCTGTTGTCTCGGAGACCGGTGCTGCGCGCCGGTCCGCGGCCCGTCTCCATGGCGCGCGGGCCAGGGCGGGGGTGAAAAAAAGTATAGGGAGAGACGTTCCGGCATTCCGCATTGGAGCTATAAATAACATCAACCAATATAAAAATTGAATCGCCGGGCGCCATGGACCTGGCGATGAGGGGACAGGCGATGGAGTTGAGGCAACTGGCGTGTTTCGCGGTGGTGGCGGAGGAACTGCACTTCGGCCGCGCCGCGAAACGGCTGGGCATGACGCAGCCGCCGCTCAGCCGCCAGATCCAGTTGCTGGAGCAGCAACTGGGCACGCTGCTGCTGGAGCGCAACAGCCGGCAGGTCAGCCTGACCACGGCGGGCCGCAGCTTCCTGCGCGACGCGCGTTATCTGCTGGAATATTCCCAGCGCGCCGCGCGCAATGCCCGACGGGCGTCCTCCGGCGGGGCGGGCCGCATCACCCTGGGCTTCACCGCGGTGGCCAGCTACCGGTTGATGCCTGACCTGGTGGTGCGCTCGCGCCAACTGCTGCCCGACGTGGAAGTGCTGCTGCGCGAGATGGTGACGCCCGAGCTGGCCCGCCACCTGGTGGCGGGCGAACTGGATGCGGTGCTGACCCGCGCGTTGCCGCAGCAATCAGGCCTGAACAAATACCTCATGCAGCGCGAGCCTTTGCTGGTGGCGCTGGCCGACACGCATCCGATGGCGGTGTTGAACCAGATTCCGCTGCAAGGCCTGCACCGGCAGCCGTTCGTGCTGTATTCCCCGACCGAGGGCAAGTACTTCCATGACCGCGTGGTGGGGGCACTGGAACTGGCCGACGTGCAGCCGGCCTTCGTGCAGAGCGCGGGGCAGACGCATACCGTGCTGGCGCTGGTGCGTGCCGGGCTGGGCATGGCCATCGTCCCGGCCTCGGCGCGCGAGTTGCGGCTGGAGGGCGTGGTGTTCCGCCCCCTGGCCGACAAGGACCTGCATGCCGACATCTACCTGGCGTGGCGCAGCCGGCACGACAATCCGGCGCTCGACGCCTTCCTGGGCCGCGTGGCGGGGATCGAGTCCGCTGCGATCGACTGATTGTGCGGGCAGGCATGGCGATGGAGCGGTCGTTGTGCGAGAGGAAATCCCGCCTCTGCGGGTCTTTCCTGATAAGCGGAATCTTTCAATTGGCGGGCTATTTTTGATTACGTGAGCCGAAAGCCTGCGTGCTAATTTTTCCTTGCTTTTCAAAGACCAATCGATAAATCAAGGGAATCCAGCCATGCATGCAGCACGCAGTCCGCGCCATCCGGCGCACGTCGTTTCCTCGCGTTTTTCCACCTTGCGCCGCGCGGTGATCAAGGCTGTGCTGCCCGCGCTGTGCGCGGGCCTGCTGGCGGCGGGCCCTGCCATTGCCGCCCCCGTGTATCCGGCAGGCAAGCCGATCAGCCTGGTGGTGCCGTTCCCTGCCGGTGGGGGCACGGACTTCATCGGCCGCATGCTGGCGGAGGAACTGGGCAAGATCCTGGAGACCACGGTCGTGGTCGAGAACAAAGGCGGGGCCAACAGCAATATCGGCACCGCCTATGTCACGAATGCGCGGCCCGACGGCTACACGCTGCTGGTCTCGGGCGTGGGTATCGCCACCAACCCGGCGCTCTACAGCAAGCTGCCCTATCGGCTGGAGCAGTTGGAGCAGATCGCCATCCTGGCTTTCGGCTCGGATGTGCTGGTGACTTCGCCGACATTCGCGGCCAAGGATTTCGAGGCGTTCCAGGATATGGTACGCAAGTCGCCGGGCAAGTATTCGCACGCGTCGTCGGGCAATGGCACGTCCGGCCACCTGGGCATGGAGATGCTGAAGATGCGCGCCAAGCTGGACCTGATGCACGTGCCCTACAACGGCGGCGCGGCCGCCATCAACGATGTGCTGGCAGGCCGGGTGGATACCCTGTTCCTGAACCAGGATACGGTGCTGCCGCACGTGCGCGCCGGCAAGCTCAAGGCCCTGGCCATCGGGAGCGCCGAGCGCAATCCGGCCTTCCCCGACACGCCCACCGTGGCGGAAAGCGGTTATCCCGGTTTCTCGTCCGAATACTGGTTCGGCCTGAGCGCGCCGGCGGGCTTGCCGGAGGACGTGGCGCAGAGACTTTTCGACGCCACGCGCACGGCGATGCAGTCACCGCGTATCCAGGAGCGCCTGACCGCCGTGGGGCTAGTCATTCCCACGCTCACCGACAGGAAGCAATACAGCCAACTGGTGGAGAGCGAAGTGAAGAAATGGGGCGAGGTCGTGCGCGCCTCCGGCGCCCGGATCGATTGATTGCCTTGGCATGCACAAGGAAAGGCCGCCGCTTGAACTGACCCCCGAAAGTTGGACGAAATCCAATCTTCGGGGGTTTTTGCATGGCGAAGTACGACGAGCAGTTCAAGCTCAGGGTAGTCAGGCGGTATTTATCGGGCTCGGCGGGAGCCAAGACGGTCGGTGCTGAGCAGGGTCTTGGCCATGCGACGGTCAGACGCTGGGTGCAGAGCTACCGGGAGCATGGCCTGTCCGGGTTGCGCCGCAAGGGGGCAAGCTATGACGCAGCCTTCAAGCTGCAGGTGCTCAGGCGAATGCGGCAGGAGCACTGGTCGCAGGCCCAGACGGCGGCCGCGTTCAACATTCGCTGTGCGACTCACATTGGCAAGTGGGCACGCCAGTATGATGCGGGAGGACTGGGCGCATTGGCGCCCAAACGTAGAGGTCGACCTCCGATGCCCCACAAGCACCCGCCCGCGCCAATTCCCACGGACATGACTGCCGAGCAGATGCGCGAGGAGCTGGCCTATCTGCGCGCGGAGAATGATTATCTAAAAAAATTGAAGGCCTTGATCGAAGCGGAACGGACCGAAGCGCTGGTGAAAAAGCGCAAATTGTCCAAGGATTGAGGCCGACACATCCGCTGTCGCTATTGCTGCGGGCGGCCAAGCTCTCGCGCAGCACGTTCTACTACCATCTGAAGGCGCAGGGTGCGGTCGATCAGTACGCCGCGCTCAAGGCCAAGATCCGTGCTATCTACACACGTCACAAGGGCCGCTACGGCTACCGGCGCATCACGGCCGCGCTGCGCCAGGCCGGCCAGTGCGTGAACCACAAGACGGTGCAGAAGCTGATGCGGGCGTTGGGACTGAAGTCCTTGGTGCGGCCGAAGAGGTATCGCTCGTACCGAGGCGAGGTAGGCCGCGTGGCGCCGAACGTGCTGGCGCGCCAGTTCGAGGCCGACCGTCCGAACCAGAAGTGGGTCACCGACGTGACGGAGTTCAACGTGCGCGGCCAGAAGCTGTATCTGTCGCCGGTGATGGACCTGTACAACGGTGAGATCGTGGCCTACGAGACCAGCGAACGCCCGCTGTTCGGGCTGGTGGGCAACATGCTCAAGAAGGCGATGCGCCGCCTGTCGCCGGGCGACCAACCGCTGCTGCACTCGGACCAGGGCTGGCAGTACCAGCAGCCCAGCTACCGGCGCATGCTGGCCGATCGTGGCCTCACGCAAAGCATGTCGCGCAAGGGCAACTGCCTGGACAACGCCGCCATGGAGAGCTGGTTCGCCACGCTCAAGACCGAGTGCTTCTACCTGCGCCGCTACGACAGCATCGAGCAGCTTCAAAAGGCCATCGGCCAGTTCATCCACTACTACAACCACCAGCGTATCCGGCTCAAACTAAAAGGCCTGAGCCCGGTGCAATACCGAACTCAGGCCTTGGCCGCCTGATCTTTTAAACTGTCCAACTTCTGGGGGTCAGTTCAGCTTGCGGCCTTTCTTTTCCGGGGCTGCGCTCGTGCTCAGGCAGAGGCGTCGTCGACCGGCGTGAGGAAGTTCAGCCGCGTCAAGGTGTGGCGTGCGATATCCACGATGGCATCGATGTGCGCGCCGTGCGAGGCGGTCAGGTAGGAAATGTGGAAGCGCGCGGGGGCGATGGGCGGCTCGCAGGGCAGGGCCCGCAGTGCCCCCATGGACAGCATGTCCTGCAGCAGCGGCACCGGCAGCACGCCGATGGCGTGCCCTGATGCCACCAGGCGCGCAATGAGGGCCAGCGAGTTGGTCGTGCTGAGGCCCGTCATCTCGACGCCGCCGGAGGCCAGCCATTGCTCCACCACGGTGTGCAGCGTGGAGGGTGGGGAGTGCGTGGCGATGTGCTGCCCGCGCGCGTGCTCGGGCCGGAATGGGTCGGCCGTGATGCGCAGCGACGGCGCGGCTACCCAGTGGAACGGCATCCAGCCGATGAAGATGTCGGTGACTTCGTCGCTGGTGGAAGGATTGGTGAACAGCGCCATGTCCAGGTCGCCCGCGTTGAGCTTCTGGTTCAGCACCGCGCCGACATCCACCGTGATTTCCAGCGCCAGCGTGGGGTAGTGTTCCTTGATCTGCGCGATGACGGCGCTCAGGCTGACATTGGCCGAGCACTCATCGGCGCCCAGGCGCAGCTTGCCGCCAAGTTTGCGGTCCTTGCCGTAGTGTTCCAGTTGCCGGCTGCTGTGTAGCGCTGCTTCGGCGTGGCGCAAGGCCGACTGGCCGGTGTCGGTCAGCGTGGCGCGTTGCCGCGAGCGATCGAACAACTGCACGTCCAGCGTGCTTTCCAGTTCGCGGATGCGGGCCGAGACGGCGGGTTGGGTCACGTGCAGGTGGCGCGCGGCGGCGTGGATGCTGCCCAGTTTGGCGGCCCAGTAAAAGGCCTCGAGCTGGCTTAGGGTGATCCGCATGATAAGTAGGGTTTATCAAAGCAGGCCGAAATTTTGATTATTTGGCCAAATTCCCCCCATGATACCTTTTTGATCATCGGGCCTTGCCCCTTTTTCACAGTGGTGTCACGCAGCGATGTATCAGATCCATTCCCTGCCCGACCAGTTGCCGCCGGAAGACCTGGCGCTGCTGGCGCGTGCCGAGCCGGCGACGATCGGCCACTTCCAGACCACCGGTTTCATGCGCGCCGATATCCGCGCCCACAGCCAGGACGTGCGTGTCGCGGGCACGGCGGTGACCGTGCGCATGCCGGGCACCGACGGCGGCATCCTGCATTACGCAATGGGCTGCGTGCGGCCGGGTGACGTGCTGGTAATCGACCGTTGCGGCGAGGCGGTGACGGCTGCGCTCGGTGGCGCCATGGCCTATGCGGCGCTGCAGGCAGGCGTGGCGGCGATCATCGTGGACGGTCTGGTGACCGACCTGGGCGAGCTGCGTGCCTACGGCGTGCCGGTCTGGTCACGGGGCCCGTCGGTCGTCACGACGCGCGTGCTGGGCCAGGAAGGCGAGTTCTGCGGCACCATCGCTTGCGGCGGTATCGCGGTGCGCCCGGGCGATGCGGTGCTGGCCGACGAGAACGGCGTGCTGGTGCTGGGGCCAGGCGCGGTGCGCGCGGCAGCGCAGGCCGCCATCGATTTCCAACTGCATGAGAAGGAGACGCTGGCGCGGCTGCGTGCTGGCGAGAAATTTCCCGACATCGTCGGCTCCCGCGCCGTCATCGATCGCGCCATCGAGGCTGCCCGTGTGGCCAGCCAGGGAGGCCGGGCATGATCACCGACCTGGCACTGGCCGAGCTGGCCGACCGCCTGCGCCGGCGGGAACTCCAAGCCGAGGAAGCCGTGCGCGCCTATCTGTCGCGCATCGATGCGCTGGACGGCTGGCTGCACGCCTATGTGGCGGTCTATGCGGAGGAGGCGCTCGACGCCGCGCGCGCCGTGGACCTGCAGCGCGCGGCGGGCGTGGACCTGGGCCCGCTGCACGGCGTGCCGATTGCCTTGAAGGACATCATCGATATCGCAGGCAAGCCGACGTCCATCGGGTCGCCCATCCACGCGAACACCGTGGCCCACCGCTCGGCTGACCTGGTGGTGCGCCTGCGCCGCGCCGGCGCCATCATCCTGGGCAAGACGCACATGGTGCAGTTCGCCATGGGGGCCTGGGGACCGAACGAGCACATGGGCACGCCGCGCAATCCGTGGGACGACGCCGTGCACCGCATTCCGGGCGGCTCCAGCAGCGGCTCTGCCGTGGCGGTGGCCGGGCGGCTGGCGCCCGTTGCCATCGGCACCGATACCGGCGGCTCCGTGCGCGTGCCTGCCAGCTATTGCGGCATTACCGGGCTGAAGCCGACGGTGGGTCGGATCGATGCCACGGGCGTGGTCACGCTGAGCCAGACCCTGGACAGCGTGGGCATCTTCGCGCACAGCGCCGCGGATACGCGCATCGTGTTCGACGCCCTGGCGCCCGCGGCCTTGGGCGAGTGGGCCGAATCCATCGATGCGCCGCGCTTCAGCGCAAGCGGTTTGACGCTGGGGCGCCTGCCCGACGCGTACCTGGAGAACGTGCAGCCCGAGATGCTGTCGGCCTACGCGGACAGCCTGGCGCTGTTCCGGGAATTGGGCGCGCGCATCGTGACGGTGGCGCCGCCGGTTTCCCTGGATGCGTTCAAGGCCGTGACCGGCGACATCATGATGACCGAAGGCGTGGCGTCGTTCGAGCGCGAGATGACGGACCTGAGCCTGCCGGTGGACGGCTCCGTGCGGCCCCGCCTGCTGGCGGCGCTGGATGTGCCGGCGCGGCGCTATCTTGCCGCCTTGCGCGACCGCGACCGCCTGCAGGCCGAGATGGAGGCGCGCCTGCGCGGCATCGCGGGCCTTCTGACGCCCACCACGCTGACCACGGCGCTGCCGCTGACCGAGGTCGACCACGGCAATGCGCCGGTGCAATACACGCGCATCGGCAACCTGCTGCAGATGTGCGGGGTGTCTCTGCCGAATGGCCGCGACGCCGCCGGCCTGCCCACCGGCCTGCAGATCCTGTGCCCGGGCGGCGATGACCGGCTGGCCCTGTTCCTGGCCGAACTCTTCCAGCGCCACAGCGACCATCACAAGGGGCGTGCCGACCCGCGCCCACGTTAGCGCGGCTGACTGCATTCCGACATAGAACACACCCTCACAGGGGGAGACATGAAAAGACTGATCCTGGCGGCCTGCCTGGCCGCCACGGCGACGCTCGCCTGGGCGCAACTGCCCGCCACGCACCTGCGTGTCGTGGGCGGCGGCAGCCACAACTACACCTTCTCGGCCGTGGAGCAACCATTCTGGCGCGACACGCTGCCCGGAGCCTCCGGCGGCCGGGTCACGGCTGAACTGGTCGGCTTGTCCGAGAGCGGGCTGAAAGGGCCGGAGGTGGTGCGCCTGCTGCGCGCCGAGGCGCTCGACGTTGCGATGGGCGTCTTCGCCTTCGTGAGCGGCGACGACGCCGGCTTCGAGGGCGTGGACCTGCCCGGCATGGCGCCCGACATCGAGACCGCGCACAAGATGGTGCGGGCCTACCGGCCGGTACTGGCAGCGCGCATGCGCGAGCGGCACGGCGTGCGCCTGCTGGCGACGGTGCCCTACACCGCGCAGGTGTTCTTCTGCCGCGAACCCGTCACGCGGCTGGAAGACCTGAAGGGCCGCAAGGTTCGTACGCGTGGACGGAACATGTCCGATTTCGTCAGCGCACTGGGGGCTTCGCCCGTGACCATCGCGTTTGCCGAAGTGATTCCCGCGCTGCAGACCGGCGTGGTGGATTGCGCCGTGTCGGGCATCGGCTCGGGCAACGCGGCCAAATGGTACGACGTGGCCAAGCACCTCTATAACCTGCCCACCGATTGGTCCATCGGCTTCTACGCCATGAGCGAGGCGCGCTGGCGCGAGCTTGAGCCTGCCGTGCAGCAGTTCCTGCAGGCCCAGGCCCAGGTACTGGAAAACCGGTTGTGGGACGAGACCGCGCGCGAGAACGCCTATGCCCTGGCCTGCAACACCGGCCAGGGCGAATGTCGCATCCACACGCCGGCGGACATGCAGGCGCGTACACCCGAAGGGGCGGACCGCGAGGCGGTGCGCGCAGTGGCCGCCAAGGTCGCGGCCGCCTGGGGCGAGCGCTGCGGCCAGGAATGCAAGGCGGCCTGGAACGGCTCGGCGGGCAAGGCGCTTGGCGTCACGCTGCCCTGATCGCAAGGAGAACCCTCATGTCCACCTCTACACAACAGCCGGTACGGATGCTGGAGCGCGTCGCGCGCGGCGGCGCCTGGATCGGCGGGCTCGGCCTGCTGGCCGCTTCCTGGCTCATCGTCATCGACCTGCTGGCGCGCAAGGTGCTGGGCCTGTCGCTGGGCGGCGCCGACGAAATCGCGGGCTATGTGCTGGCGGTCTCCAGCGCCTGGGCCTTCCCCATCACGCTGCTGCGGCGTTCGCACATCCGCGTGGACGTGGTCTATACCCACATGGCGCCCAAGGCGCGCGTGGTGCTGGATTGCTTCGCCCTGATCTGCCTGGGCGTGTTCGTCGGCACCTTGACCTATCACGCCTGGCACGTGCTGGCCGAGTCGATTGCCTTCCGCTCGGTGTCCAACACGCCGCTGCAGATCCCGCAGTGGATTCCGCAGTCGCTGTGGTTCGCGGGCTATGCCTTTTTCCTGTTGACCGTGGTGGTGCTGGGCGCCTGCGCGCTGGCGCGTGTCACTGCGGGCCGCTGGCAGGCCGTGGGCGCGCTGATCGGCATCCATTCCGTCGAGGAGGAGATCGTGGCCGAGACGCAGTCCGCCGGCACGCCCATCGACACCTCCCCGGCCGCGCCAGGCGCAGCCGCGCGGCCGCAACGCTAGGAGCGCATGATGTTGACCTTGACCTTATCCATGCTGCTCGGCCTGCTGGCACTGAGCGTGACCGCCGCCGCCACGGTCGGCCTGCTGGGCCTGACGCTGGCCGAGTTCCATTCGCCCTTGTCGCTCGCCAACGCCATGGGCGAACTGGCCTGGGGCACCAGCGCGGAGTTCCTGCTGGTCGCCATTCCGCTATATGTGCTGATGGGCGAACTGCTGGTCAGCTCGGGGGTGGCGGGCCGTATGTATGGGGCGGTTTCCAAATGGGTGTCGTGGCTGCCGGGCGGTTTGCTGAACGCGAACATCGGCGCATCCGCCTTGTTCTCGGCCACCAGCGGCTCCAGCGTGGCAACCGCCGCCACCATCTCGACGCTGGCGCTGCCCGAGCAGAAGAAGGGCGGCTACCATGCGCCGCTGTTCCTGGGGTCGATTGCCGCCGGCGGCACCCTGGGCATCCTGCTCCCGCCGTCGATCAACATGATCGTCTATGCGTTGATCGCCAACGTGTCGGTGCCCAAGCTCTATCTGGCCGCAACCTTGCCGGGGCTGCTGCTCACGGGTCTCTTCATGGGGTTGATCGTGGGCATATGCCTGCGTCGGCCCAGCCTGGCGGGCCAGCGCCCCTCGGTGAGCTGGTCCGAACGCATCGGCGTGTTGCCGGACCTGTTGCCGCCGCTGGCCATTTTCGTGCTGGTCATCGGCGTGATCTATGGCGGCATCGCCACGGCCAGTGAGTCGGCTGCGCTGGGGGTGGTGGCGGCCATGCTGCTGTGCCTGTGGAACGGCGCCCTCAGCTGGGAAATGCTGGGCCGTGCCTTCGAAGCCACCCTGCGCACCACAGGCATGATCATCCTCATCACCCTGGCGGCGTTCTTCCTGAATTTCGTGCTGTCGTCCATCGGCTTGACGACCAGGCTGGTGTCGTCGGTCTCGGCCCTGGACTTGCCGCCCCTGGGAATGATGCTTGCCATCATCCTGTTCTACATCATCCTGGGGTGCTTCATGGATACGCTGGCGATGCTGGTGACCACGGCGCCCCTGACCGTGCCCATCGTGGTGTCGCTGGGCTATGACCCGGTGTGGTTCGGCGTCATGCTGATCGTGCTGTGCGAGATGGGGCAACTGACGCCGCCTTTCGGCATGAACCTCTTCGTCGTGCACAGCGTGCGCGGCGAGGGCAGGTTCATGGACGTGGTGGTGGGCGTCCTGCCGTTCCTGGCGGTGCTGCTGCTGATGATCGTCCTGTTGCTGGCCGTGCCGCAACTGGCGTTGTGGCTGCCAGGCTGGATGAGCAAGTGAATGGCGCGCCGGGCCGGCATGTCTTCCGGCCGGCGCGTCCCGCCTCACGCGGCGGCCCGGCGCCGCCTGGCGTTGTCCAGGTCGGCGATCGGCGACAGCAGGCCGCGGTCGAAGTCCTCGATGGGCAGACCTGCGCGCACGCGCGCCGGCCAGTCAGGGTGCGTCAAGGCGCCGCGTCCCAGCGTGACGGCATCGGCTTCCTTGCGCGCCAGCATCCCGGCGGCTGCGGCGGGGTCATGCAGCGAGCCATTGGCCAGCACGGGCAGCGCCCCCGCGTGCAGTTTGGCCAGGGCGGCCAGGCTGGCACCGTTGCCGAAAGCCGGTTGCCATGCCTCGAATTCCGTGGTGTGCAGGTAATCCAGCGGCAGCTTTCCCACTGCCTGGAACAGCAATGCCGCGCCGGCCTCGCCTTCGGGCCACTTGTGGGTGAAGTCGTTGACCTTGCCTTGCGAGAGGCGCAGGCCCACCGGGAAGGCGGCTCCCACGGCCGCGCGCACGGCGTGCACGACCTCCGTGGCCAGGCGCAGGCGCGCGGGCAACATGCCGCCGTAGGCGTCGTCACGGAGGTTGGTGTGCGCGGCCAGGAACTGATCCAGCAGGTAGCCATTGGCGCCGTGGATCTCCACGCCGTCGAAGCCGGCTTCCCTGGCCGCCATCGCGGCGTCGGCGAAGCCCCGTACCGCCTCGTCGATATCGGCCTGGCTCATGGCGCGCGGCAACGCATACGGGCCCTGCCCGCGATAGAAGCCCATCTGCGCACCGGCGGGTTGCACCGCGGAAGGCGCGAGGGTGCCGCTGCGCCACGGGTTGCCTTGCGACAGCGCTCCGGCATGCATGAGCTGGGCGACGATGCGCCCGCCTTGCGCATGCACGCCATGGATCACCGCTCGCCAGGATTCCCGTTGCGCGGCCGTGGCCATGCCCGGCTGGTGCAGATAGCCCTGGGCGTGCGCGGTATCGGTGTAGAGCCCTTCGGTGATGATGAGGCCGAAGCCGCCTTGCGCGAAGGCCGCGTAGTACGCGGCGATGGCGGGCGTGGCCAGCCCGTCGGCGGTGGCGCTCACGCGGGTCATGGGGGCCACCGCCAGCCTGTTGCGCAGGGTCAGGCCGCCCAGGTTCAGCGGCTGGAAAAGCGGGGCGATGCCGTCGGGCAGCGTGGTGTCGCGCTGCATCACGCGTCTCCCAGCGCGGCGATGGCTTCGATCTCGATCAGGGCGGCCGGGTCGTACAGGGCCTTGATCTCGGCGATGGTGTCGGCGGGGTAGGGGGGCGAGAAGAACTGGCGGCGCAAGGCCACGACATCCTGGAAGTGGTTCATGTCGGTGACGAAGATCGTCACCTTGATGACCTTGTCCAGGCTGCTGCCGCCAGCTTCCAGCGCGCGGCGCAGGTTGGCGAATGCCTGTTCGCCCTGGGCGCGGAAGCCGCCCGCCACGATGCGGCCATCTTCGCCGGCGCCGGCCTGGCCGGAGATGAACAACAGGTTTCCGAACTTGATGCCTTGCGACAGCAGGTAGGGTTCGTAGGGATCGGGATGGGTGATGACGCGTTCCAGCATGAGAATCTCCGTTGAGTCGAGGTGTCAGGAGGGGATGAAATGAAATCAGCTATCCGTTCCCGGTGTGACGTCATGATGTGCATTGACGGGCGCAACGACAAATGGTCAATAATCAGCTATAAGATGATTTTTTCTCATCTGATTGAGCTTGCATGCGACGCCTGCCGCCGTTGTCCGCGCTGCGCGCCTTCGAGGCGGCTGCGCGCCTGGGCAGTTTCAAGCGGGCCGCTGACGAACTGGCCGTGACTCCCACCGCCATCAGTCACCAGATCCGCGCGCTGGAGGCCCATACCGGACTCGTGCTGTTCGCGCGCCAGGTGCGCAAGGTTGCGCTGACCGAGGCCGGGCTGGCGCTTTATCCGGTGCTGCGCGATGGCTTCGATGCCTTCGAGGCGGCATTCGACCGCCTGTTGCAGGCACGCAGGCGCATCCGCGTGACGATCTCCGCCACCAACGCCTTCACCGCGAAATGGCTGGTGCCGCGCGTGGCCAGCTTCCATCAGCTGCATCCCGGCATCGACCTGCAACTGCATGCCTCGGATGCGCCGGTGGATATGGTCCACAGCGATGTCGACATCGCGATCCGCTATGGGCGTGGCCCGTATCCGGGCTTGCGGGCCGAGCCGATGTTTGCCGATCACTATGCGCCCGTGGTCAATCCCAGGTTGGGCATCACCTCGCCCGAGGCGCTGGCGCATGCGCCGCTCATCCATTTTTCCTGGCAGGCCAGCCTGTCTTTCAATCCCACCTGGGACAACTGGTTTGCGCAGGCGGGCTTGCCGCCGCCCGCCGAGCGGGGCCATCTTCACCTGTCGGACGAAGGGCATGCCATCCAGGCCGCCGTGGCCGGACAGGGCGTCGCTCTGCTGAGCCTGGCGCTGGTCGCGGGCGAACTGGCCGCGGGCCATCTCGTCCAGCCTTTCGGCCCGACCATCGCCGGGCATACCTATCACCTGGTGCTGCGCGCCGGGCCGGATGCATCCGTGCTGGCGGCGGCCGACTGGCTGCGCGCGCAGTTGGGGGCGGGCGGCGCACTGCCTTGTTGAGCCCTGGCTGGCAAAGGCGGGCGGATCTTCACGCGCATCAAATACCCTTAATCCGGTAGATTCCGCGTGCGAGGGCGCGGCTAGAATGACTCGCCGCAAGCCTGCCGCCGGCCCGGGTTTCTGCCGGGCCTTACCCTTATGCATCGAGCGCAATGACTGATCCCATTTCCATCGTCGTCGTCGAAGATGACACCGGCCTGCGCGAGGATTTCGAGCGGATGGCGCGCGCCCAGCCCAGCCTGCGCTGGCTGGGCGGCGCAGGTTCGCTGGCCGAGGCGCGCGCGCTGGTGGCCAGGGAGCGGCCGGCCGTGGCCGTGATCGACCTGGGCCTGCCCGATGGCGATGGTTCGGAACTGATCGCGGAATGGAGCCAGTCCGATCCGCCCGTCGCCGCGTTGGTCGCCACCATGTTCGGCGACGAAGCGCACGTGATCCGGGCCATCGAGGCCGGCGCGCGCGGCTATCTGTTGAAGGACAGCGTGCCCGAAGAGTTCGTGCGCGCCATCGGCCTGGTGCATGAGGGCGGCGCGCCCCTGTCCCCGCAGATCGCCAAGCACCTGCTGGCGCGCTTCGTGCCGGCGGCAGCGCCGGCCACCACGCCGCTGCGCGAGTCCGACACGCTGACCTCGCGCGAAACCCACATCCTCAGCCTGATCGCCCGTGGCTTCACCGTATCGGAGACGGCCGAGCAGCTCTTCATCTCCTCGCACACGGCGGCCACGCACATCAAGAACATCTACGGCAAGCTGGCCGTGCGCAACCGCATGGAGGCGGTCAACCAGGCGCGGCTGCGTGGCCTGATCCGCTGATGCGCACCCTGGCCATCGCGCTGGCCCTGCTGCTGGCGGAAATGGTTTTTCTCGTCTGGGATCCCGTGCTGCCGCCCGAGTCGGTGCCGGGGGTGCTGACGCTGACGCAGGGCGAGTTCGTGCGCAGCGACGCGGCCGAGCCGCCTCGTGATGGCTGGGAGCCCGTGCCCTTGCCGGACAGCTGGCGCAAGCGCCGGCCCGATGCAAGCGGGCTGGCGTGGTACCGCGTTGATTTCGTGCTGCCGGCCTTGCCGGCCGAGCCGCTGGCGCTGTATTTGCCGCGCCTGGCCGTGGCGGGCGAGATCAGCTTGAACGGGGCGCTGCTGAACGCGCGCCTGCGTGACGAACGGCCCGAGGGCAGGGAAGTGCAGTACCTGGATGCGCCCTTGTACTTCGTGCTGCCGTCCACGGCTTTCCTGGTTGGCCGCAACGAGCTGCTGGTGCGGATGCTGGGCGACCAGGACATGCGCAGCGGCCTGTCGGCGCCTCGCCTGGGGCCCGTGCCGGTCATGGCGGCGATGCTGGCGCCCCAGCGCCTGCTCAGCACGGCCATGCCCTATGCGCTGGTCATCCTGATGTTGTCCGCCATGGCGCTGGCCTGCGCCTATGCCTATCGGCGCAAGCAGTACGCCGGCATCCAGGTCACCTTGGCGCTGGGGGCGGTGTCGCTGGCGCTGGATCTGATTCCCGAGCTGCCCTTGTCGCGGGGCGACCGCTATGCGGTGCGCGCGGTGGTGTTTGCCGCCATGGTGTGGCTGCTGTGCTTGGCCGCCTATCGGCTGTCGGCCGTGCGCAAGCGCCATTTGCCGTGGGTCATCCACCTGGTGTCGCTGGCCGTCATGCTTGCTTCGGCCGCGACGATCGTGCTGGGGACGGCAAGCGACAAGGTCTGGCTGTATGCCACGCCGTTCTACCCCTTGATCGCGTATGTGCTGGCGTTGCTGTTGGAAACCGCCTGGTTGCAGCGATCGATGCGCTTGGGCCTGCTTGTGGGGGTGGCCGTCATCTGGACGGCAGCGGTCCTGCATTCCAATATGCTGCCTTTCGGCTGGCTGCCCTGGGACAGTTTCCGCTACAACACGGCGGCGGCCGTGCCGCTGTGCGCGATGCTGGTGCTCGTGCTGGCCGAGCGCTTCGTCCAGGACCGCGAAGAAGCCGTGCGCAATCACCGCGCGGCGGTGGGCACGGAGCGGGCCCGCATCCTGCAGGACATGCACGACGGCATGGGCGCGCAACTGATCACCGCCAAGCGCCTGGCCCTGCGAGAAGAGGTGGATCGCAAGGAGCTGGCGCTCGTCATCGACGAGTCCCTGCAGGACTTGCGGCTCATCATCGATTCGCTGGACGTGGCCGAAGGCGACGTGCTGCCCTTGCTGGGCAATCTGCGCTTTCGCCTGGCGCCGCGCCTTGCCGCGCTGGGCATCCACCTGGGCTGGCATGCCGAGGCCGTGCCGCCGCTGGCGGGCCTGAACGCGACAGGGGCACTGTCGATCCTGCGCATCGTGCAGGAGTCGATCAACAATGCGCTCAAGCATGCGCGGCCCACGCACCTGCATATCGAGATCGCCGCCGAAGGCAAGGGCCTGTGCATCCAGGTGAGGGACGATGGGCAGGGCTTCGAGGCCGGGCAGCCGAATGCCGGGCGCGGGCTGGCCGGGATGCGCATGCGCGCGCAACGCCTGGGCGCCTCGCTGTCCGTGGACAGCGAGGCGGGCAAGGGCACGAGGGTGACCTTGCGGGTGCCGCCCCAGCTTGACGGGGCCTAGACGATCCCGCCGTTGGCGAAGACGGTCTGGCCGCTGACCCACCAGCCATCCGTTGCGCACAGCGCCGCGATGGTGTTGGCGATGTCCTCTGGTTCGCCCAGGCGGCGGTGCGGCGTGCGCTGCGCGAAGCCCGCGATCTGCTCGGGTGTCTTGCCGTCGGTGAAAAGCGGCGTGTTCACCACGCCCGGCGCGATCGCGTTGACCGACACCATGCGGCCCGCCAGCTCCTTGGCCAGCACGCTGGCGTACAGGTCCTGCGCGCCCTTGCTGGCGGCATACGGGCCATACGTGGGCGTGCGCATCCGCGTGATGCTGGACGACAGCGCGATGATGCGGCCGTGATCGCGCACGCGCCGCGCCGCCTCGCGCAGCACGTTGAAGCTGCCTTTCACATTGACGGCCATCATCTCGTCGAAGTCCGTGTCGCTCATGTCGCCGAAAGGCGCCAGGCGCATGATCCCGGCATTGCTCACCACCACGTCCACGCCCCCGTGGGCCTTCTCCGTGGCGTCGAAGAGCCGGCGCACGGCGGCCGGGTCGCTCACGTCCGCCTGCACGACGATGGCCCGGCCGCCCGCGGCGCGGATGTCGGCGGCGACGCGCTCGGCGAGATCGCGGCTGCGGAGGTAGTTGACGGTGACGGCATAGCCGTCCTGGGCCAGGCGGCGGACCGTGGCCGCACCGATGCCGCGCGACGAGCCGGTGACAAGCGCGGCCTTGCCCGCGCCCGGCGCTTGTTTGCCTGCCTGCGCAGTGGCGGCCAGTGCCG
The DNA here is from genome assembly GCF_900089455.2 of Orrella dioscoreae. NCBI lineage: Bacteria > Pseudomonadati > Pseudomonadota > Betaproteobacteria > Burkholderiales > Alcaligenaceae > Orrella > Orrella dioscoreae. The sequence continues at coordinate 3,396,569 of NZ_LT907988.1, read as the reverse complement.
GGGCGGCCGCGCCGGTGGCGACGGCGGCGGTGGCGACGGCGGCGGTGGTAAGGCTGGCGGCGGCCAGTAGTTGCCGACGGGCCGGCGAGGGAAGGGTGGGGTGAGGCATGCGAGCTCCTTGTCTTGTGTGAGCTGGCAGGATAAAAATGACACTCTCTTTTGGGAAGTAGGCACCGAAAAGTGCTATACATACCTGGAAGTCAGTATGAAAAGATAAGGGTGAACGCATGTCCATCGACCTCGCCAGGCACCACGACATCCAGCGCAAGCTGTCCCAGGCAGATAAACCCGATCCGCGCGTGGAAGCCCTGGTCACGGGGGTGATCGCCCGCGTGGCCGACAAGTGGACCATGATCATCCTGGATGTACTGGCCACGCAGGGGGAACTGCGCTTCACGCAGCTTGCCCGCCAGGTGGACGGTATCAGCCAGAAAATGCTGACGCAGACCTTGCGCGAGATGGAGCGCGAAGGCCTGGTGCTGCGCACGGTGCATCCGGTCGTGCCGCCCCACGTGGAATACCGGCTGACTGACCTGGGCCTGAGCCTGGGCGCGGCGTTCTGCGGGGTGTGGGTGTGGGCCGAGAAGAACCTCGAGACCATCGAGGCGGCGCGCGAGCGCTTCGATGCGCGGCAGCCCGCCAAAGCCTGATCCGGTGGCGGCAAAAAAAACCGCCCGGAAAACCGGGCGGCATCAAGGGGTGTTTCCTGTTGCCTGATCAAGGCGAGAACACCCGCGCTGGCAACCAGGTTGCCAGTTCCGGAATGACGACGACCAGGCCCAGGACGAAGAGCAGCGCGCCCACGAAGGGCCAGCTGGCCCGCACCGTATCCATGAACGTGGTCTTGGCAATGCTTGTCGTGATGAAGAGCAGGATGGCCACTGGTGGCGTCAGGCCCGCGATCTGCGTGATCATGATCATCAGGATGCCCAGCTGCATCGGTTCGAGCGCGAAGGCTTCGCCGATGTAGACGATGGTGGGCACCAGCACCACGACCACCGCCAGGCCGTCCAGCAGCATGGTCAGCAGCAGCATCAACGCCAGCAGGATGAGCAGCATCAGCATCGGGCTCGTGGTGAGGCCGCGCAGGTTGTCCAGCATCAGGTCGTTGAAGTTCAGGTAGCTCAGCATCCAGCCGAGCGCACCCGCCATGCCGATGACGCCCGCCACCATTGCCGTGGTGACCGCGGCATCCACCAGGATCGCGAACATGTCCTTGAGCTTCAGCGCGCGATACCAGAACACGCTGACTGCCAGGCTGTAGACGCAGGCCACCACGCCTGCCTCGGTCGCGGTGAAGATGCCGCCCAGGATGCCCCCCAGGATCACGAAGGGCGCGAGCAGCGCAGGCCACACCTCCACGGTCGAGCGCAGCACCTCCTTCAACGAGGCGCGCGGCAGCACGGCGCGCAGTTCGGGGTAGGCGGGCAGGTAGGACATGCCGTAGATCACCCCCATCAGGCTGACGGCGATCAGGATGCCCGGCAGGATGCCGGCCAGGAACAGCCCGCCGATCGACACGCCGGTCATCGAGCCGTAGATGATCATCGTCATGCTGGGCGGGATGATGGGGCCGATGGTGGCGGAGGCGGCCACGATGGAGGCGGCCATGCCGGGCTGATAGCCCTGCTTCTTCATGGCGGGGATCATGATCGATCCCACGGCCGCCGCTTCCGCCGTGGACGAGCCCGAGACGTTGGCCATGGCCGTGCAGGAAAGCACCGCGGTGTGGCCCAGGCTGCCGCGGATGTGGCCGACGATCTTCTGCGAGAAGCTGATCAGGCCTTCGCTGAGGCCGCCGCGCGCCATGATGGCGCCCGCCAGGATGAAGTAGGGCAGGGCCAGCAGGCTGAAGGAGTCCAGCATCGAAAAGGTTTTCTGCGGCATCAGCGCCGGCACCAGGCCGTCCAGCAGGCTGACGCCGGCCAGGCTGACGCTGGCGATGGCCAGGATGATGGGCACGCCCAGCATGACCAGCACGAGCAGGCCGCCAAAGATGAGTATCAAGGTCACTGTTGCTGCTCCTCGATGTGCTGGGCAGGCGTGGTGGTGTCCGCCGGGCCGTCACGCGACACCAGCTTGATGCAGGCGCACAGGACCAGGTAGGCCCCGCCCGCCAGCATGCCGCTGTACACCCAGGCCATGCTCAGCCCCAAACCGGCGCTTTGCTGGTAGCGCGCCACGCTCATCAGCTTCCAGGTCAGGAAGACGAAGGCGAGGCCCAGCACCAGCCACATCACGTCCACCACCTTGGCCAGCGCGGCGCGCGCGCGGTTCGGGAAGAGATTGGTGATGGCGTCCACGCACAGGTGCGAGCCGCGCTGGTAGGCCACGGGGATGGCGAAGAAGACCAGCCAGATGAAGCTGAACTTCTGCAGCTCCTCGCTCCAGCTGAGCGAGTTGTTCAGCAGGAAGCGGTTGAACACCTGCATGGCGCCCACGACGACCATGACGGCGAAGAGCGCGGCCAGCAGCAGGTGCACCGCAAAATGTATATGTCGCATGACGGACTCCGGCTTGCAGTGACGCTTACTTGGCCTGGCCGTTGGCCTGGTTGCCGGCGTCGCGGATCAGCGTGAGCAGGTCCTCGGCCTTGCGGTCGGCGGCGAACTTGTCCTGGATCTTCACGGCGTTCTGCTGGAACGAGGTCGTGTCGATCTCGTGGACCTGCATGCCGCGGGCGCGCAGTTGATCCAGCGCCTGGGCCTCACGCACGGGCGCCAGCGAGCGGTTGATGTCGGAGGCGAGCTTCACGCCTTGGGCCAGCACGTCGCGTTCCTTGTCCGTGAGCTGCTTCCACTCGTTCAGCGAGCAGGCGAAGATGGCCGGCCCCAGGAAGTGGCGCGTCAGCGCGACGTGCTTGGTGACCTCGTAGTACTTGCCGGTCAGCACCACGGCGGGGCCGTGTTCGAAGCCGTCCAGCACGCCGGTCTGCATGGCCGAGTAGACCTCGCCGAAGGACATCGGCGTGGCGTTCGCGCCCATGGCGTTCAGCGCCTCGATATACACCGGGCTCTGGATGGTGCGGATCTTCAGGCCCTTCAGGTCTTCAGGCTTGGTGACCGGCTTGTTGGCGGTGATGACGTTGCGAAAGCCCCAGTTGGTGAGCCAGCCCACCGTCTTCAGGCCCGACTTCTCCAGCTCGGCCGACAGCTGTTTGCCCACATCGCCGTCCAGCGAACGATTCATGTGCTCGTAGTCCTTCCACAGGAAGGGCAGGTCGACCACGCCCAGGCGGGGCGAGAACGTGTTCAGGATGGCAGTGCCCCCCAGGGCGCAGGTGGCGCCGCCGCCCAATTGCATGCCTTCATAGACCGAGCGCTCGTCGCCCAGGGCATTGTTCGGGAAGATCCGCACGTTCAGCGTGTCGGAATTTTCATTGACGTAGTTGCGGAAGATCCAGGCCGCGATCTGCAGCTCGGAATCCAGCGTGGCCTGCTGGGCGTGCGAGACCTTGATCTCGCGCTTCTTCTGCTGCGCGTGCGCGGGCAGGGTGGACAGGGCCAGGGCCGACAGGGCGGCGGCCAGGGCGAGGCGTTTGAAGGGGGCGCTGCGAGGCATGGCAAGTCTCCTTATTGGCGGGCCGGGCCGGGGATCCTTGCGGTCGTCTTCCCTGGCAACCCTGTTTTTTGGATGCATCGATTAAAACGTTTTAGTAAAACGTTGTAGTGACGAAATCTAGCATGCGTATAAACCGCGAAACAACCAATAATAACTAGGGGAAAACGCTAGAATTGTTCGTCCTTCAGGTGCGTGATACATTCGTCGAGATATAACGATTTACTAGAACGATTCATATGATCCAGCTTCATCATGCCGGTCAGGTGCCGGCGGGGCCGCAAAGGAGACCGGCATGGCCACGATCCAGGACGTAGCCAGGCTCGCCAAGGTATCGATCAGTTCCGTGTCCAACGTCTTGAATGGTCGGACGGAACGCCTGCGCCCCGATACCGCCGAGCGGATCCAGCAGGCCATCCAGTTGCTCGGCTACCGTCCCAACCAGGCCGCCCGCCAATTGAAGACCGGCAAGATGCCCGTCATCGGCCTGCTGGTCCCGTCCACGGCCAACCCTTTCTATGGACAGATCGCCGCGGCGCTCGAGTCCTATGCGCAGACCCGCCACGGCTATCGCGTCATGCTGTGCAACACGCATCGCGACCGTGCGCTGGAAGCCCGCATGCTGGAAGACCTGAGCGGCTTCGGGGTGGCCGCGGCCATCCTGCTGTCGTCCTTCGATGACGAGCGCCATGTCGAGGATGCCGTCGCGCGCGGGCTGGCCGTCATCAGCTATGACCGCGCGCCGGGTACCGCGGGCAACCGGGGCATCGACCATGTCTATGCCGACAATGTCGAGGCCGGACGCCTGGCCGCGCAGCATCTCATCGATCACGGCCACCGCCGCTTGGCCTTCGTGATGCCGGCGGGCCGCACCAACAGCCGCGACCGCAAGATCCAGGGCTTCCTGCGCGCAGCGGGCCAGGCCGCCGAGCCGGTGTCCGCGCAGGTCTATGAAGGCCGCGCCATCACGGCCTATGGGGATTCCGAGCTGGCCGACATCGGTTATGAACTCGGCCAGCGGCTGGCCGCCGAAACCGCCGCGCCCACGGGCGTGGTCACGGTCAACGACACGCTTGCCATGGGCCTCATGGCCGGCCTGCGCGCCGCCGGCAAGCGCGTGCCGGAAGACGTCTCGGTGGTGGGCATGGACAACATGGTGCTGGCGGCCTTCACGTCGCCGCCGCTCACGTCCATCGCCATGCCGGTCGAGCCCATGGCGCAGGCCATGGTCGATCGCGCCGTGCTGCGCATCACCGAGCCTGACGCGCCGGCCGAGCAACTTCGTTTCGATCCCGCGCTGGTGCCGCGGGAATCCGTCAGTCCGCCGCCCGCGGCGCAGCCTTCCGGGAGCAGGGCATGATCCGAGTATTCCTGAACCACAGCCCGCGCATGCGGGAAAACTATTACGGCGAGCAGGCCCTGTCCGGCCTGCGCGCGCTTGCCGACGTGCGGCTCAACGCGCAGGACGCGCCGCTCTCGCCGCGCGAGATGATCGACGCGGCGCAGGGCTGCCAGGTCATCATCGGCGCGCGCGTGCCGGCAGTGCCAGCCGAAGTCTTCGCCAGCCTGCCCGAGCTCGTGGCGTTCTGCCGCGTGGCCGTGGATGTCAGCAATATCGACCTGGCCGCCGCCAGCCAGCACGGCGTGCTGGTCACGCGCGCCTCGCCGGGCTTCGGCCCTTCCGTGGCCGAATGGATCGTCGGCGCCATGATCGACCTGGACCGCGGCATCTCGGATGGCGTGGGCGACTATCGCGCGGGCCGTGCGCCGCGGCCGCGCATGGGACGGCAACTGGCCGGCGCCACGCTGGGCATCGTGGGCTACGGCACCATCGGCCGCTATCTGGCGCGCCTGGGTCTGGCGCTGGGCATGGACGTGGTCGTGCACGATCCCTTCCAGGCCGATGTGGCGCCGTGCCGCCGCGCCGACACGTTGGCGGCCCTGTTGGCGCAATCGGACCACGTGGTCTGTCTGGCCGCGTCGGTGCCGCAGACCGCCAATCTGTTCAATGACGCCGCCTTCGCGGCCATGAAGCCGGAGGCCTGCTTCATCAATGCGTCGCGCGGCGAGCTGGTGGATGACGCGGCGCTGTTGCGCGCGCTGGATGCCGGCCGCCTGGCGGGCTGCGCGCTGGACGTGGGCAGGGCGCCGGACCAGATGCCCAGCCCGACGCTGGCTGCGCACCCGAAGGTCATCGCCTCGCCCCATGTCGGCGGTCTCACGCCGCAAGCCGTGGCGCACCAGGCGCTGGACACGGTCGCGCAGGTGGGGGCGATGCTGCGCGGCGAAGCGCCGGCGGGCGCCCTGAACCTCGACCACGCCACGCGTTTCCGTGAGCGTTTCATGGCGGCGGGCGCGAACCATGCCTGAGGTCCTGGCGCTTCCATCCGGCGCCTGCGACACGCATCTGCATGTCTATGCCCCCGACCGCTACCCCATGCCCGCGCCCGCTGTCGCGCCGGAGGGTGCGCGCTGGGAGGATTACCTGGCGCTGCGCGCCCGCCTGGGCCTGTCGCGCGCGGTCATCGTGCAGCCCGTGGGCTATGGCTTGGACAATCGCTGCACGCTGGATGCCTTGCGGCAGGGCGGCGACGCGGCGCGCGCCATCCTGACCTTCGCCACCGATACCGCCGAGGAACAACTGGCGCAGTGGGATCGTGCCGGCGTGCGCGGCGTGCGCTTCATGATGATCCCTGGCGCGCAATCCTTGCTGGGCTGGCACGACCTGCCGGTGATGGCCGCGCGTATCGCGCCGTGGCGCTGGATCATCAACCTGCAGCTTGATGGCCGTGAATTGCCGGCCTACGAGCCTCTGCTTTCCGCCTTGCCCACGCCGCTGGTCATCGATCACACGGGCAAGTTCCTGGCGCCCGTGGGGCTGGATCACCCCGGCTGGCACAGCCTGTGCCGCCTGCTGGACGCGGGCAATACCTGGGTGAAGCTGTCTGCGCCGTATGAGACTTCCCGCATCGGTGCGCCGGGCTATGACGACGTGGGCCGCCTGGCGGCGGAACTGGCGCGCCGCTATCCCGAGCGCTGCCTCTGGGCCAGCAACTGGCCGCATCCGGGGCAGGCGCGGCGTCCCGACGAGGCGAATCTGCTGGCATTGCTCGGCGTATGGGCGGGGAATGCCCAGGTCCTGCAGCGCATCCTGGTCGACAATCCGGCGGGCTTGTACCGCTACGGGTGACACCGCTCGCCAAGTGTGACGCCCCGCAAGGCTGCGTAACGGACTTTTTCCTGTCATGAAAGGGGTCGCACGCGCCCGATAAGGTTCCCGGCACCATCAACCGGCAAGCAGGGGAATCATGGCGCAGCGACCCAATTTCAACCTGGCCTGGGCGGCCTTCTCGCGAGTCGCCGGCTCGGTCGCCCACGTGGGCCAGGTCATCGGCGGCAAGGTGAAGCGCAATATCGATGGGGGCATCTTCACCAATGCCTGCGCCATCCGCATGAGCTACGTGCTGAACCAGACGGGTTTCCCCATCACGGCCAATGCCGGAGCGGTGTCCTCGGGTGACGGCGGGGCCCGCTATCTGTACCGCGTCAAGGATCTGGTGCCTCACCTCGACGCGCTGTTCGGCAAGCCCGAGCACACCTGCGAGAAGCCGACGGCGGCGAACTTCGCGGGAAAGAAGGGCATCCTGGTCTTTGACGTGTCCATCTGGAGCGATGCCTCCGGCCACGCCACGCTGTGGAACGGCACCATGTGCTCGGACTCGTGCTATTTTGCCGAGTCGACGCGAGCGAGCCTGTGGGAGTTGAAATGAATCGTCGATGGATCATGGCCAGCGTACTGGCCTGGCCGCTGGTGGCCTGCGGGGCGCCCGCCACGCGGGAAGCGCCCCAACAATCCGAGGCGCAGCGCCTGGAAAAATTCGCGGTCAGCCAATGCCTGCAGCGCGCCTTCCCCGATACGTCCTTCGGCGCCGATGCGCGCCGTGCGTCCGGCGCCTATGTCGAACTGGGCTCGGCTGACGCCGACGTCTATGGCGAGATCGCGGCCCTGGTCGGCACGCATCTTGCCAAGCCCTATCAAAGCAAGAGCGGCGAGCCGCTGCACGTCATGCAGTGCCTCGACCTGCTGCAGTCGCCGGCCCTGGCGACGCTGGTCAAACCCTACCGCTAAGCCGTGCGGGGCGCTTCCCGTTACGGTTTTGCTGGCGGATCCGCTTTATGCTGCCTGCATGGATACTCGCACCGACACCGCCACTCCCTTGACCTTGCGCTGGGAGGGGCTGGCCTCCCCCAGCCTGGAACACCTGCACGTGCAGACCCTGGCTGGCGGCACGATCTTCGATGCCGTTGTCGTGATGCAGGCCGACTCGGGCCAGCGCGGCGCCTTGCGGTATCGCCTGCATGTCGACGCGGCCTGGCGCACGCGCCGTCTGTTCATCCAGGAGGTGGGCAGCGCCTGTTCCATCCAGCTGCAGTCCGATGGACACGGGCGCTGGACCGCTGAAGGGGGCGCGCCCTTGCCTGAACTGGCGGGCGCCATCGATGTCGACCTGAGCGTGTCGCCCGCCACCAATACATTGCCCATCCGTCGCCTGGACCTGGCAGAGGGCGCGTCGGCCGAGATCCATGTCGTCCACGTCGGCTGGCCCGGCCTGGCACTGTCGAAGGCGCCGCAGCGTTATACGCGGCTGGCCGGCGGACGGCATCGCTTCGAATCGCTGGACGCCGACTTCCGGCGCGACATCTCGGTGGATGCCGACGGCTTCGTGCTGGACTATCCCGATCTGTTCCGCCGCGCCTGACACGCGCAGCGCCGTCCCCCTACCTGGAGACCCCGCCATGGCCACGCGCACGCCCCCGGCCCGACTTGCCCTGCCAACCGTCCTGGCCGAGCTGCCTGACTGGAGGCAGGTGCCTGGCCGCGACGCCATCGCGCGCCATTTCCGCTTCAAGGATTTCAACGCGGCCTTTGGCTTCATGACACGCGTGGCGATGCAGGCCGAGGCACTGGCTCATCACCCGGAGTGGCGCAATGTGTATGCCGACGTCGAGGTGGTGCTGGCCACGCACGAGATCCAGGGCCTGAGCCAGCGCGACGTGAACCTGGCCCGATGGATGGATGCGGCTTTCCTGCAGATGCGCAACCCTGGCTGATCGGGGGCACGCGTTTCTGGGGGCGCTGCCAGGCCGGGACCGCGGAGGGGTCAGTACACGTCGCGCAGATAGCGCTTGTCGCGCGCCAGTCCCGTCACAAACTCGCCGGCGGCTTCGTCGGACATTGCGCCCTGCCGGGCGACGATCTCGCGCAGCGCGGTGTCCACGTCCCTGGCCATGCGGGACGCATCGCCGCAGACATAGAAGTGCGCGCCATCCTGCAGCCAGGACCAGAGCTGCGCGCCTTGCTCGCGCATGCGGTCCTGGACATAGGTCTTCCGGGCCTGGTCGCGCGAGAAGGCGAGGTCCAGGCGGCTCAGCAGCCCGTCCTGGCGCATGGTGTCCAGTTCGTCCCGGTAATAGAAGCCGCTGTCCGCGTGCTGTTCGCCGAAGAACAGCCAGTTGCGCCCGCGCGCGCCGGTGGCGCGGCGGTCATGCAGGAAGCCGCGGAAAGGCGCGATGCCGGTGCCCGGGCCAACCATGATGATGGGCACGTCGCCTTGCGCCGGCGGATGGAAATGGGCCGACTTCTGCACGAAGACCGGCACGTGGCCGTCCCCGGCGCGATCGGCCAGGAAGGTCGAGGCCACGCCTTTCCGTGCGCGCCGGCCATTGTGATAACGCACGGCCGACACGGTCAGGTGGATTTCCCCGGCATGCGCGCGGGGACTGGAAGCGATGGAGTACAGGCGCGGCTGCATGCGCTTGAGCAGGCCCACAAGTTCCTGGGCGGTCAAGGTCATGGGGGACTCATGCAGCACGTCGGCCAGCTGGCGGCCCCACAGCCAGTGCTTCAGCTCGGCCTTGCGCGGCGCCTCCAGCAGCGCCGCCAACGCGGTGTTGCCGGTGCGCGCGGCGATGCTTGCCAGCGCCTCGGGCGTCGGGCGCGTGATGTCGAAATGGCAGGCCAGCGCCTCGCCCAGCGCCAGTTCGCCCAGCCCGCCGACAGTGACGGGCGCATCCGCGGGCAAGTGCACCAGGTGCAGGATTTCCTCGACCAGTTCAGGACAGTTGCGGGCCCAGACACCCAGGGCGTCGCCCGCTTCGTAGTCCAGGCCGCCCGCTTCCTGCGAGAGTGCGACGCAGCGCGTGTCCTTCGCCGCGCCGGGCCCGCTCAGGCGCGTGTTGCCCAGCAGGCGCGCAGGCGCGGGACTTGCCTTGGTGGCGGCGGTGCCGGACGTCGGCGCGCGCGGGGTGGCGGCATGACGCTCGGCATCGTCCGCCTTGATGCAGGCGATCTGCTGCGTGAGCCAGTTGTCGGCCTGGGGCTGGAAGTCGACGTCGCACTCCACGCGTGGCGCCAGGCGGATGGCGCCCAGCTCGGCCAGGCGCGCATCCAGCCGTCGGCCGTGTCCGCAGAAGCTGTCGTAGTTGCGGTCGCCGAAGGCCAGCACGCCGACGCGCAGGCCGTCCAGGCGCGGCGCGTCATCCGCCTGCAAGGCCTGCCACAGCGCCTGGCCGTTGTCGGGCGGATCACCGTCGCCGAAGGTGCTGGTCAGGCATAGCGCGTACTGGACCTTGGCGAAGTGGGCCACCGGGAAGTCCGCCATGCAGGCGACACGGATATCGAACCCGGCCTCCATGAGCAGGGTGGCGTAGTGTTCGGTCAGCGATTCGATGTTGCCGGTCTGCGAGGCCCACAGCAGTGCCACTTTCGGGCGGCTGCCCACGATGCGCAAAGGTGCCGGGGCCGGGGCGGCGGTGTCGTTGGCCGGCAGGGCGACACGGCTGTAGAGGCCGGCCAGCATGCCGTCCAGCCACACTCGTGCCGAGGGATTGAGCGGCGCCTGGGGCGGCACGACGGGCACGCCTTGCGGGTCGCCGGACAGGGTCTCCGCCGCCCGCAGGCCTGCCAGCAGGCCGCTCACATACAGACGCTCCTGCTCGTCGAGTGGCGGCGGCGCCGCGGGGCCCAGGCCCAGGGCAGCAGAAAGGGCATCCAGCGCAAGCACGGGCGCGCCTGCCGTCGCCGTGGGGGCCGGCAGGGGGGCGGCCCTGCCTGCGTCGTCGGGCACGGCTTGCGGCGCGGCCACGGGGGCCAGCGCCACCGCGCAGAACTTCAATTCGGGCTGCAAGGAGACGGGGTCCACGGCCGTGCTGGTGACGGCGTTCACGGACAGCGCGTCGCCCTGGACATCGTTCCAGTGCATCGGCGCGAAACAGCTGCCCGGCTGCACGCGATCGCTGATGACGGCGGGCAGCACGGCGCGGCCACGCCGCGAACGTATCTCCACCGGGGTCTGGGGCGCGATGCCCAGCGCCGCGGCATCCTGCGGATGGATTTCCACGAAGGGCTTGGGGTTCAGCTTGTTCAGCATGGCCACCTTGCCCGTCTTGGTCATGGTGTGCCATTGGTGCTGCAGCCTGCCGGTGTTCAGCACCAGCGGGTAGTCGGCGTCGGGCAGCTCGGCGGGCGGCGCGTAGGGCCGCGCGTGGAAGCGCGCCCGGCCGTTGGCGGTGGGGAAGCGCAGCGTCCGTTGGCCGTCGGCGTGGCGCACGTAGCGGATCGGATGGCGCAGCCGCGCCTCGCCCGGCGCACAGGGCCACTGGATCGGCGCTTCGCGCAGTGCCGCGTGGCTGGCCCCGCGCAGGTCATAGCCGGTGCGCGGGTTGGCGTGGCGGGTGATTTCCGCGAAGACGTCGGCGGCGGTGTCGTAGCGGAACGCATCGCCATAGCCCAACCCGGTGGCCACGGCGGCAATGATGCGCCAGTCGGGCCAGGCTTCGCCAGGCGGGTCGACGGCGCGCGGCGTCAGCGTCAGGTTGCGCTCGGAGTTGATGAGCACGCCGTCGGCCTCGGCCCACAGCGCGCCGGGCAGCAGGATGTCGGCGTGCCGGTTGGTTTCCGTGTCGAGAAAGGCATCCTGCGTGATGACCAGCTCGGCCGCGCGCAGGCCGGCCGCCACCGTGTCGCGGTCGGGCACGCTGGCGGCCGGATTGGTACAGATGACCCAGCAGGCCTTGATCTCGCCTTGCGCCATGCGTGCGAAGAGATCCACGGTGCCATTGCCTGCGTCCGTGCGCAGCGTGCCGGGCGCCAGCCCCCACGACGCTTCCACTTCCTCGCGGTCGCGCGGATCCAGCGCGCTGCGCTGGCCGGGCAGGCCGGGGCCCATGTAGCCCATCTCGCGCCCGCCCATGGCATTGGGTTGCCCGGTCAGCGAGAACGGGCCGCTGCCTGGCCGGCAGATCTTGCCGGTGGCCAGGTGCAGGTTGCACAGCGCGTTGGTGTGCCAGGTGCCGTGCGTGCTCTGGTTCAGGCCCATGGTCCAGCAGCTCATCCACTCGCCGGCCTCGCCGATCCAGTCGGCGGCCTGGCGGATGTCCTGCTCGGACAGGCCGGTGATGCCAGCGACATGCGCGGGCGCATAGCCGGCCAGGAAGGCGGGCATGTCGTCCCAGCCGTCGGTGTGCGCGGCGATGAAGGCCGGGTCCACGCGGCCTTCGGCGTGCAGAAGGTGCAGCAGGCCGTTGAGCAGCGCCAGGTCCGTGCCTGGCCGGGGCGCCAGGTGCAGGCCGGCCTTCTCGGCCGTGGCGGTGCGGCGCGGGTCGACGACGATGAGACGCGCACCGGCCTTCACCCTGTCCATCATGCGCAGGTACAGGATGGGATGGCAGTCGGCCATGTTCGCGCCGATCACGAAGAACAGGTCGCTGCGGTCGAAGTCCTCGTATGAGCCAGGCGGCCCGTCGGCGCCCAGCGAGAGCTTGTAGCCGCTGGCCGCGCTGGCCATGCACAGCCGCGAATTCGATTCGATGTGTGCGGTGCGCAGGTATCCCTTGGCCAGCTTGTTGGCCAGGTATTGCGCCTCCAGCGACATCTGGCCCGACACATACAGGGCGATCGCGTCCGGGCCATGCGCATCGCGGATGCCGCCCAGCCTGCGCGCCGTCTCGGCGATGGCGTCCTGCATGGGCGTGGGCACGGGGTCCTGGCCGCGCGCGCGGCGCACGTAGGCCTGGCGCAGCCGTCCGGCATCGCTGATCGGCACGTGCGCCGACAGGCCCTTGGTGCACAGCCGGCCCATGTTGCTGGGATGTTCCGGATCGCCTGACACCTTGGCGACCCGACCGTCCTCGACGTGCAGGATCATGCCGCAGCCCACGCCGCAATACGGACAGGCAGTCTTGACTTGGCCGGCAGGCATCGCGGGCTCCTTATCGCGCGAGGCCGCCGGCGGCCAGCGCGCGGTCGCGCAGCGCGGCTTCATTTGCCTTGTGTTCGGCCGAGAAACGCACGGCCAGCGCGCACAGCGAAGACACCGCCACGAAGGCGCCGAGCCACAGCAGCGTGCCTTGCATGTCGCCCACTTCCTTCATCAGGAAGCCCGCCGCCACCGCGCCGACGTTGCCGCCCGCGCCCACGATGCCGGCCACGCCGCCCAGGGCCTTGCGGTCCACGAAGGGCACCAGCGCATAGGTGGCGCCGCAGGCCATGTGGGTGAAGAGGCCGAAGACCAGCATGGCAAGGATCGCCATGACGGCGCCGGACGCCTGCGAGAACCACAGCAGTCCCAGGCCTTCGCCGATGATGAGCAGGCACAGGAGGCTGGCGCGCACATCCAGGCCCCAGCGGGCGGCGGCCTTGTCCGAGAGCCAGCCGCCCAGCGCGCGGGCGAAGAGGGCAAGCAGGCCGAAGGTGCCGGCGGCCAGGCCTGCGTCGCGCAGCGAGAAGTCGAAATGCATGACGTAGTAGATGGCGGCGATGTTGTGCATGAAGACTTCCACGCCGAAGCAGGCCGCGTAGGTCAGGAACAGCATCCACACCCGGTAGTTGCCACAGGCCTGGCGGAAGCTGGCCCAGCCTCCCTTGCGCGGCGGCAGCCTGGCGGCGTCGCGGCGCAGCGTCGCGTAGTCGCCCTGCGGGCAGTCCTGGGTGTAGCGCCAGTACAGCCAGGCCATGGCCAGCAGCGCGGCGCCGGGCACCAGCATGGCGCCGCGCCACGCCTGGGCCGTGTCCACGCCCAGGAAAAGGATGGCGGAGAAGAGCAGCGGCACCAGGGCCTGGGCGGCGCCGGCGCCCGCATTGCCCCAGCCGGCGGTCGTGGCGTTGGCCGTGCCCACCACGTTGGGCGCGAACATGACCGAGGTGTGGTACTGCGTGATGACGAAGCTGGCGCCGATGGCGCCGATGCCCAGGCGGCAGAGCAGGAAGGTCAGGTAATCGTCCGCGAAGGCCAGCGCGAAGACGGGCAGCGCGCCCAGCGTCATGAGCCCCGTGTAGATGCGGCGCGGGCCGTAGCGGTCGCACAGGGGGCCGACCAGCATGCGCACCAGGATGGTCACCGCCACCGCGGCGATGTTGATGTTGGCCACCTGTTCGGGCGTCAGCGAGAACGCCTGCACGATCACCGGCATCAGCGGCGCGCACGCGAACCAGGCGAAGAAGCAGACGAAAAAGGCCAGCCAGGTCAGGTGGAAGGCGCGCATCGGCGCGCTGCGCAGGCTGAACAGGGTGATACGGGTGGCTTTGTCTTCCAGCATGTTTGCTCGGCTCCAACGACAACGGCGTCCTGTCCCTGCCGCCATGAGGACGGAAGGAAGAGGACGCCGTTGCCCAATTCGGCCCTCGCGGGCCTGTCTGATCGTTGCGCGTGGCCCATGAGGCAGGCCGCGCAGGATCAATCAAGCAAGAGGCGTGCCAGCGCTGCCGTCTCCGCGCCCTGGCAGGGCGCAGACGCTCAGGCGGCGTTGGGGGCTGGTGCGGTGCGGCACGAGGCTGGTGCGCGCTTGCACCGCGGCAGTGCGCGGTCTCAGGCGTGGGGAGCTGGGGGGCGGTGATGCAGGCGCGACTGCTGGTAGAAAGCGAGGAACTCGTCGAGCGGCATGGCCTTGGCATAGTGCCAGCCCTGGGCCAGGGCCACGCCATGTTCGCGCAGGTAGTCGGCCTGCGCCTGGGTTTCCACGCCCTCGGCCACGATCAGCAGGTCCAGGGTCCGGGCCATGTCGATGATGTGGGACACCACGGCCCTCGAGGCAGACTCCTTGCCGATGGTGTCCACGAAGGACTTGTCGATCTTCAGCGCGTCCAGTTGCAGCCCTTGCAGGAATTGCAGGCTGGAATAACCGGTGCCGAAGTCGTCCAGTGCCGCGCAGTGGCCCATGGCGCGCGCCTTGGCAACGGTGGCCCGCGCCGAGGCGATGTCCATGAAGCCGCGCTCGGTCGCTTCCAGCCAGACCTGCTGGTTCTGTATGCCCGAGTGCTCCAGCGCTTTCGACAGCACCGGCAGCACGCGGCCGGTGCGCACGTCCTCGGCGCTCAGATTGATGGCAACGTGCATGGCGCGGTCTTGCGCAAGCATGCCGCCCAGGTCGCGCACCACCGTGTCGATGACCTGGTCCGTGATGGGCAGGATGAGGCCGCTTTCCTCGGCCAGGGGAATGAACATGTCCGGGTGAACCATCGTGCCATCGGGCCGGCGCCAGCGCACCAGCGCCTCGGCGCCCACGCAGGCGCCGTTGCACAGGTCGACCATCGGCTGGTAATGCACCACGAACTCGCGTTTCTTGACGGCGATCTGCAGTTCGGCCAGCGGCGACAGCCGCTCGCGCGACAGGCGGAAGACGAGTGCGACGATGAACAGGCTGATGAAGGCGCCGATCGGAATCAGCATGCTCTGTTCGCGGCGCAGGTTCTCCTGCATGGCGCTGCGGGGCTGGATCGCCAGCGCGGTCCAGCCACCGTGGCTGGCCCAGGCATAGAGGTGCGTGGGGGTGACGCCGCTGGCGCGGCCGCGCAGCATGTCGCGCACCGTGGCCGGGGCAGGGCCGTTCAGGTCAGCGATGGGCGTGCCGTCGTTGCGGGTGATCGCGAGCTGGATGACATCGTCGATGATCAGGTCCGTGAAGCGGGCCGTGTTCACCA
This sequence comes from Orrella dioscoreae, assembly GCF_900089455.2. Lineage (NCBI taxonomy): Bacteria > Pseudomonadati > Pseudomonadota > Betaproteobacteria > Burkholderiales > Alcaligenaceae > Orrella > Orrella dioscoreae. Next base: position 3,381,034 of record NZ_LT907988.1, on the reverse strand, counting down.
GGGCGTTATGCGCGCCGACCTGGATGGCCATCATGGGATCGCCACGGGTGACCGAGGGACGCAGGGAGATCGTGACCTCGATGCCGTCGGGCGTCACGTAATCGACCCGAGCGCGCGAGATGTCTTTTTCCGTCACGCCCCAGGACGTGCAGCGCAGCAGGTTGTCGTTGAAATAGCCGATTTCCTCGATCGGCCGGACGTTCATGGTCAGGCGGCGCATGGCATCGATGTGCGCGCGCGAGCAGGGCAGCAGGCCCAGGCCTTCCATCTGGCGCAGGGCGCTGACGGCCTGGTCAAACGAGAGCTTGGCCCGCCGGATCGTCCGGTCGGCCAGTTCCGTCAGGTGCTTCTGTTCCGCACCGACTGCCTGCGTCCACGAGAACTGGGCCATGAGCGCAATGGGAAGAATGGCGCCGATGATGGCCATCACGATCCCATAGGCTATGACTCGAGTGCGGTTCATCCATTTATCCTGGCATGAGCGGGTATGTCTTCCCCCGATGGGCATGCCGGCTCGCTAGCAGGCAAAGATAACTGATGGAATTGCGGTTCGTCGGGAAAAGAAAGGCCGCGTTTCTGCCTTAAATAGGCGTCCGGCGCGGAAAAAATTGCGGTCCTTGGCGTTTTCGCACCGATCCTTGCGACGGTGAAAATCATGCTGCACTGCGGAACTTTCCCTGTGCGGGAAGCTCTTTCCCTGGTTGGCCAGCTGGATATCCCCATGCGCACTTCCTGTTTCGACACCCCTGAACGTTATGGCCGCGTCAGCCGCGTGCTGCATGGCGCAATGGCGCTGCTGCTGACCGTCCAGTTGCTGGGCGCGTTGCTGCACGTTTTCGCGCGCGGCGTTTCCCTGGAGCGCCTGCTCTGGTCCAACCACGGCAGCCTGGGCTTCCTGCTGCTGCTCCTGGCCGTGTTGCGGGGCACATGGGGCCTGGTCAATATCGGCCGCCGCCCGCTGCACACGGGTGTCCTGGGCCGGCTGGCAGGTGTCAGCCATCTGCTGATGCATGCGCTGATGATCCTCGTGCCCTTCCTGGCAGTGCTGCGGGCCTATGGCCGAGGCCGCGGCTTTTCCCCTTTCGGCATGCCGCTCTTCGAAGCGAGCGGGCAGGAGATTCCGGCGCTCATCACGCCGGCCAGCACGTTCCACGGCCTGCTGGCCTGGGTGCTGCTTGCGCTTATCGTGGGGCACGTCGCTGCGGCGGTCTATCACCGAGTGGTGCTGAAGGACGGCGTCTTTTCCCGCATGTGGGGCAGGGCGTACTAGGAATGTAAGCAGCGTGGCAGGACCGTTGCGCCTGGTTGCGCAATGCATCCTGACTGTAAGCTGAATGAAGTTGACAGGCCGGGCCGGGATTGATTTAATCGCGGCTCGCTCTCTCGGGGAGTAGCCGGAGCCCGCAGTTTGGCTCCTGCAGTGTCGTCAGCACGGAAGCCGGGTGGCCACTATGCGCCGCCGCGGAATCCCGGCACTGTGGTCCGCGTCACAAGCGCGGCTGGCGAGACCGGCATGGGTTTTTTCCTCTTCCCATCCCGTTACAAAGGGTCTCGCCATGGTATCTGTCGGTACGCCAATGTTGTGGACGCTGTTCACGGTTTTCGTGATCGTTGCGTTGCTTCTCGATTTCTTCGCCCTCAATCGTCAGGGCGCCCAAAAAGTTTCCATACGCGCTGCCGCCATCTGGTCATTGATCTGGGTGGCTGCCAGCTTCGTGTTCGTCGGCCTCGTCTGGTGGGGCCTGGGCGGCATGGGGCCTGATGCGGCCGAACGCGCGATCGCCAATGACAAGGCGCTGGAGTTCATCACCGGCTACCTGGTTGAAAAGGCGCTGGCGGTCGACAACATCTTCGTCTTCCTGCTGCTGTTCACGTATTTCGCGGTGCCGCCCGAATTCCAGAAGCGCGTGCTCATGATCGGCATCCTTGCGGCGCTGGTGTTGCGCGGCGTGCTGATCCTGGTTGGCGCCTGGCTCATCAGCGAGTTCCATTGGATCCTGTACGTCTTCGGCGCCTTCCTGGTGTTCACCGGCATCAAGATGTGGTGGGCGGCGGGCCAGGAGCCCGACCTGGACAACAATCCCGCGCTGAAGTGGGTGCGCCGCAAGCTGACGATCGCGCCCGACTACGACGGCGAACGCTTCTTCACCAAGATCGACGGCAAGAAGGTCGCCACGCCCATGCTGGTCGTGGTGCTGCTGATCGGTATCGTGGACGTGGTCTTCGCGGTCGATTCGATCCCGGCGATCTTCGCCATCACGACCGACCCCTTCATCGTGCTGACGTCCAACGTCTTCGCGATCCTGGGCCTGCGCGCCATGTACTTCCTGCTGGCCGGCATGCACGAGCGTTTCCACCTGCTGCCTTATGGCCTGGCGCTGGTGCTGGTGCTGATCGGCACGAAGATGCTGCTCATCGACATCTACAAGATCCCGGTGATGTGGTCGCTGCTGGGCACGGCGACGATCCTTGCCGCGACGATGATCCTGTCGCTGGTCATTCCGCCCAAGCCGGGCGAGCCCACGGGCGGCGCCTATCCCTTCGGTGGCAAGGACAAGGACGGCGCAAAGAAAGCCTCCTGATCAGGATTGCCTGAATGAAGAACGCGCCCCTCGGGGCGCGTTTTTTTTGCTCAGGGAATGAGGGCCGCGCAGGCATCCGCGCGGGTGCCTGCCTTCCGGACCTACGCTGCGGCGGGTTCGGTTCCATGCAGCAGATGGTCGATCAGCTCCCGCACCGGCCGGATGGCCTTGCCGAAAGGCAGCTTGGTGGCGCCGCGGAAGAACAGGCCCTTGTCGACCTCCCCGCGCAGCGCCGCGGCCAGCTTCAGGTCGATGCAGAACTGCCCGAATTTCGCCAGGCCGTCGCGCAGGCCGCACTGGCTCAGGCAGTCCAGGCGCTGGCTGCAGCGGCGCGGGTCGGCCTTGGTGCGTGACTGCAGCGTGGTTTCCTGGCGCAGGTAACGCACCAGCCACGGCGTGCCGACCGCGCGCGCGGGCAAGCCGGCCACGCTGACGAATTCCTTGAGCGCGTCGGTGTCCGCGTCGATCAGCACGCGCTTGAAGTTCTCATGCGCGTCGCCTTCCTCGGTGACGGCAAATGCCGTGCCCACCTGGATGCCGTCGGCGCCGTTCGCCAGCCAATGACGCACGTCGGCATGCGAGCCCACGCCGCCTGCCAGCACCAGCTTGGGGGCGTCGCGCCCCAGGCCCAGTTCGTCGAACAGGGCGCGGCATTCTTCCAGCACGCGGGCGAAGCCGAAGCGCTCATGGCGCACGTCATCCAGCCTGGAGGCGCCCAGATGGCCGCCTGCGTACGCGGGGTGCTCGATCACCACGGCGCTGGCCATGCGGCCCTTTTTCATCCACTTCTTCAGCACCACGGCTACGCCGCGCGATTCGGACAGGATGGGGATGAGCGCCGTGCGGGGGTGGTCGGCCGTCATCTCGGGCAGGTCGACCGGCAGGCCGGCGCCCATCACGATGGCGTCGGCGCCGCTTTCGCAGGCCTGGCGCACGAGCGAGGCGTGGTCACGCACGGCCTTCATGACATTCACGGCGATCAGGCCGCGTCCTTCGGCATGCGCGCGCGCGGCCTGGATCTCGCGGTCCAGCGCGATGCGGTTGGCCTGGTCGAGCCGCTCACGGTCGTGGCAGTCCTCGGTCTGTTCGAGCAGGTCGGGGTGATGGTGGCGCAAGTCCACGCTGGCAATGGTGCCGACGGCATTTTCGCGTGCGACGGCGCCCGCCAGGCGGTGAGCCGAGACGCCGACGCCCATACCGCCTTGCACGATGGGCAGAAGGCTGTGTCCGGCGATCTCGAGAGGGGAATACTGCATGGGTTAAATGGCCTAGTGGTAGCAGATACCGCACAGGCTAGGGCAGGGCGGCGTCAGGTGCCTTGCGCCAGATCAAGACGGGGCGGCCGGGGGGCTTTCATACTGCATCGCATGGATACCCTGGCCAGCCCCCCTCCTTCCCCGACTCCCGCGCCCCTGTTCTCGCCCGAGCTGCTGCGACGGCTGGACAAGAACGGCCCGCGCTATACCTCCTATCCCACCGCGGACCGCTACGGCAAGGAGTTTGGCGACATGCAGTACCGCCAGGCCCTGTCCGCGCGGGCCGCCGAGTCGGCTGCCGGGCTCGCCCGGCCATTGTCGCTGTACGTGCACGTGCCGTTCTGCCAGTCCGTCTGCTACTACTGCGCCTGTAACAAGGTGGTGACGCGGCACCACGAGCGCGCCGAGCCTTACCTGGACGCGCTGGAGCGCGAGATCGCCATGCACGTGCGGCTGATGGGCGGCGGCGCTGCCTCGCAACTGCACTTCGGCGGGGGCACGCCCACCTTCCTCGACGACGACGAGCTTGCGCGGCTGATGCGCGCCCTGCGCACGGCATTTCCCTTGACGCCCGATGCCGAGGTCTCGATCGAAGTGGATCCGCGCACGGCCACGCCGGCGCGGCTGGCGCGCCTGGCCGAAATGGGCTTCAACCGACTGAGCCTGGGCGTGCAGGATTTCGACGCCGACGTGCAGCGCGCCGTGCACCGCATCCAGTCCTTCGAAAGCGTGCAGCGCCTGACGGAAAGCGCCCGCGCGCTGGGCTTCCAGTCCGTCAACATGGATCTCATCTACGGCCTGCCCAAGCAGAGCCGCGAATCCTTCGCGCACACCATTGCGCAGGTCGCCTCGCTGCGGCCGGACCGCATCGCGCTGTATGGCTATGCGCACCTGCCGCAGCGTTTCAAGCCGCAACGCCGCATCCTGGACGCCGACCTGCCCGATGGCGAAACCCGCATCGGCCTGCTGGGTTCGGCGATCGAAGGTTTCCTTGCCGCCGGCTACACCTATATCGGCATGGACCATTTCGCGCTGCCCGAGGATTCCCTGGCCATCGCCAAGCGCGAGGGCCGCATGCAGCGCAATTTCCAGGGCTACAGCACACACCCGGACTGCGACATCATCGCGCTGGGCGTCTCGGCCATCGGCCGCGTGGGCGACACCTACAGCCAGAACGCCAAGACGCTGGAGGAGTACTACGCCAGGCTGGACCGCGGCCGTTTCCCGGTGGTGCAGGGCATGGTCCTGGGCGTGGACGACCTGCTGCGTCGCGAGGTCATCATGCAGATCATGTGCCAGGGCCGCATCGACATTCCCGCCTTCGAGCGCGAGCATGGCCTGCGTTTCTGGCAGTATTTCGCCACCGAACGCGAGGCCTTGCAGGGCCTGTCCGAGATGGGACTGGTCAGCGCCGGCGAGCAGGTCCTTCAGGTCAGTCCGCAGGGCTGGTTCTTCGTGCGTGCCGTGGCGATGGTGTTCGACCGCTACCTGCAGGCGGGTCGTGCCTCGGGCGCGACCTACTCGCGCATCGTCTGATGCCTTGATCGTGATGCGCGGGCGCCATGCCCGCGCCGATCAAAGCGCCGAGTTCGCCAGCACCCGGTTGCGTCCGGCCCGCTTGGCGCCATACAGCGCCGTGTCGGCTGCGCTCAGCAGCCGTTGATAGTCGGGGTGGCCGTCGTGCGTGGCCACGCCGATGCTCAATGTCACCGACAGCGTCTGGCCATCCCGCAGCGCGATGCGTTCAAGCTCGGCGCGGCGGCGCAGCTTCTCGCCGATGGCAATGGCCTGGGCTTCATTGGCGTCGACCAGCACGATCAGGAATTCCTCGCCCCCCAGGCGGAACAGATAGTCGCCGCTGCGCACGCTTTGCGTCAGGAAAAGCGCCAGGTGCTGCAGCACCGCGTCGCCCCCATCGTGGCCATACTGGTCGTTGATGCCCTTGAAGTGGTCGATGTCGATGGACAGCACGGACAGGTGCGAGGCTTTCTGCCGCACATAGTTGATCTCGCGCGCCATCACCACCTGCAGGTACTTGCGATTGAGCAGGCGCGTCAGCGTGTCCCGGCCTGACTCCAGGTGGGCCGCCTGGGCGAACAGGCTCTCCAGCAGGAAGCGGATGGCCGCGCATTGCTCGCGCACGGTCTTGAGCACGGGGATGGCAGCTTGGGCGGGCGTGTCGGCCAGGCCTGCGACGGCCTCGTCGACCTGCGTGATCTGCGCCAGGATGTTCTCGACGTCCTTGGAGCCTTCGAACGCATGGGCGGCCTTGTGCAGGAACCACATGCCGAACTCGGACTTGCCCAGCCGCGGCAGCGACGGACCGGCGCCGTTCACGGCGATTTCATAGACGAAAGTGTTTTCCCAGTCCAGCAGGGCGGCGCGCTGCTTTTCCTTCTCGGACACGATGTCCTGCGACACCACGAACAGGCGGTACGACTCTTCCGCGCGGGTGTTGCGCTCGTGGAAGGTGTCGTAGGCATGGCACATGATCTCGGTGGCCTGGCCGATGGTGTCCACGGCACAGGCCAGGGCCTGCGCGCGCTCGGCGACGGGCGCATCGCCCAGCAGCGCGTGCAGGTCCATCATCAGCGCGCGCGCGCCTTGCATGACCAGGTGGGACGGAATGCCGATGCGCGCATGGACCTCGCCAATGTGCCGCTGGAAGGCCACGGCCTCGTCGTAGCGCGCGTTGAAGGCGATGTCGAACACGGTGTCGAGCCAACGCTGCAGCGCGGCGTGCAGACGTGTCTGGACGAGCTGGTGCGACAGGAAGCGTGAAGCCGATGGCGATTCCAGCATCGCTTCGTAGAAGCGCGTGGCAAGCGTGGTTCTGTGCTCGGCCACCAGGTCACGCAGGCGGGCGTGGGTGCCGGGCTCATGGCGCGCTTGCGCGCGCCGCCAGGTGGTGGCGAGGAGTTCGGTGGGCGCACTCTGGTAAGGCATGGACGGCAGGTGTGTTCCAGTGGCCGCGATATCCGCCACGTGGGCGGGGCGCGAAAAAGCCGCTAGCTTACCGCCTTGCCGGGCGCCACGCGTCCGCGCGGCACCGGGCCGTGTGTGACCTCAGTGGATGGCGGGCGGGGTTGCCGTCGCCGCGGGCTGGCTGCCTTCGGGCGACGCGGCGGCGGCACTGGGCGCTGCCTCGGCAGGCCGGTTGGGCGGGGTGATTTCCATCACCAGTTCCACGCGGCGATTGGCGGCGCGGCCGGCGGTGGTGTCGTTGGGCGACAACGGCCGCGTGTCGGCGAAGCCCACGGCGCGCAGGCGCGCGGGCGGCACGCCGTCACGGACCAGTTCACGCAGGACGCTGGTGGCGCGGCTGGAGGAAAGCTCCCAGTTGGACGGGAACTGGCGCGTCTGGATGGGCACGTTGTCGCTGTGCCCTTCCACCGACAGGGGATAGTCGTTGCGCTTCACGACCTCGGCCAGCTTGCGGATCAGGTCGGGGCCGGAGGCGCTGAGGGTAGCCTGGCCCGAGCCGAAGAGCAGCTCGTTGCTGATGCGGAAACTGACGGACTGTTCGTTGATGACGACGTCGATGGCGTTGCCCAGGTCGCCCAGGCCGAGCTCCTCGGCCGACGGCGCGCGCAGCGCCGGGACGCTGGCCGTGACGGGGCCGGGCGGCTCGGTCGATGCCGTGCCGGCGTGGACGGCATCGGAAGTTTCCGGCGCGGGCATGTCCGCGTGCGCCACGTCTTGCGGCGATTGCGGCGCCGCGGCGGTTTCCGCCAGCGCCGGCAGCACGGGCAGCAGGGCGGGATCCAGCGCGGCGGGTGTCCAGGCGGCATGGGCGGCCAGGGCGCCGCGGATGCCGGTGGCGCTTTCCTTGCCGTCATCGGGGGTCAGCGATCCCACCAGCGCCACGGCCGCGACGGGTGCCGGCGTGGACGTGGTCTTCAGCGCGTCGACGCGCGACAGCGCGAAGAGGGCCAGGACCAGCGCCAGCAACAGCGTGATCAGGTCCTGGTAGATCAGTTGCCAGCCTTCCGTGTCGTTGTCCGGCGAGTCGGGAATGTGCCAGCGCGACTGGCGGTCGCGGGCGCGGCGGCGTTTGCGCGTGTCGCGCTGCTGGGCCGCGTGGGCGGCCTTGTGCCGCTCGACGAGGTCGGCCAGGGTCAGTGCGGGGGGGCTCATCGGCGGGTGAGGGCGGCGGCCAGCGCGTCATGCGCGGCTTGGGCCGCCTTGGCGGCGACGATGCTGTTGGGTTTGCCGTCGGGATTGGGCCGCGGCGTGAGCAACGGGGCGCTGGCGCCACGCGCGGGGGCCGGGGCGGCAGCGGCAGGCGCAGGGGCCTGCGCGGGCGCCGGCGCGCGCGTGGCCGTGGCGGGCCGGGCCGGCGCCTTGGCGGCTGCCTGGCCGGCGGAAGCCCGGGAGGACGCACGCGCGGCGGGGGCGGTCCTGGCAATCGGACCGGCGTCGGGGCCGGTGACGGTGTCGCCACCGTCGTAGATCTCGTCCTCGACGTGCGCCATGAACGAATGCAGGGTTTCGCGGACCATGGCCGGGCCCCGCTTCTCGCACATCATGGCGATGCCCTGCATGACCATGTTCATGACGACCAGGCGCTGCTCGGTGCGGCGCTCCAGCTTCACGGCGATGGGCTTGCAGATCAGGTTGGCCAGCAACAGGCCGTAGAAGGTCGCCATGAGGGCGATGGCCATCTGCTGGCCGATGGCGTCGACGCTGCCCGCGCCCAGCAGCGTCATGAGGTTGATCAGGCCGACCAGGGTGCCCAGCATCCCGAAGGCGGGCGCGAAGCCTGCCATCACGCGGAACATCTGGGCCTCGGCGTGCTCGCGGGCGCGCAGGCGGGCGATGCGCCACTGCATCAGCTCGATGATCTGGTCTTCGGGCGTGTTGTCGATGAGCAACTGCACGCCGGTGCGCAGGAAGGGGTTCGACACCTTCTTCAGCTCGCGTTCGGCGGTGTGGATGTCTTCGTTCATCCACAGTTGCGACATGGCGACCAGTTCATCGATGTCGCGTTGCGTGTCGGCGCGGTCGCCGCGCAGCACCGTGCGCAACAGCACCGGCAGGCGGCGGACTTCACGCCAGGGATAGCCGATCAGCACGGCGGCGGCGGTGCCGCCCAGGACGATGGCCAGGCCGTGCAGGTTGAGGTAGGCCAGCGCGTTCAGCGACGACGTGGCGACCACGACCGCCAGCATGATGACGCCGACGACCAGGCCGATAAGGGTGGAGGAATTCATGGCAGGGACCCGCAGAAAGATCGCGAACAGGCGGCCGTGCCGCGGCCGGAGCGATTCGATGCGAGGATTCTAGTGACAGGATGCGCCGGGCAATTGGCCGGACAGCGGGGGGAAATCCGCGCTCACCCTTGGCTTTGCGCGGCGTCGTGTTGCAGATTTGCGACGTTTCTCAGATCAGGACGCGCCGGATCCGGTTCGACAGCCATTCGGCGAAGAACACCGTGAGCAGGATGGCGGCGAAGATCACCGTGACCTGGGGCCAGGCCAGCGTGTCCACCGAGGCGGCCAGCGGCAGCCCGATGCCGCCCGCGCCGACGATGCCCAGCACGGTCGATTCGCGGATGTTGATGTCCCAGCGATAGACGGTGGTGCCGACCAGGCTGGGCAGGATCTGCGGGACGATGGCGTAGCTGACCACCTGGGCGGTGGTGGCGCCCGTGGCCGTGACGGCCTCGACCTGGCGCGTGTCGATTTCCTCGATGGCTTCATAGAGCAGCTTGCCGATGAAGCCGATGGAGCGCAGCGCAATGGCGATGATGCCGGCCAGCACGCCGGGGCCCACCACGGTGACCAGCAGCAGCGCCCAGATGAGCGAGTTGATGGAGCGCGAAGCCACGATGATGCCGAGCGCGAGCGGACGCAGCAGCCAGGGGACGGGAGACGTGTTGCGTGCCGCCAGGAATGCCACCGGCACGGCGATGACGGTGCCCAGCGCCGTGCCCAGCGTGGCGATGTTCAGCGTGTCCCAGAGCGGCTGCAGTATGGCGGAGGCGTAGTGCCAGCGGGGCGGCCACATGCGGGAGATCATGTCCCAGCCCGCGGCGGGCGCGTCGGCGGCAAAGGCCCAGATGGTGTTGTCGCTGACGAGCTTCCAGGCGGCGGCGAAGAGCAGGGCGCCGACCAGCCAGCCCAGCCAGATATAGCGTTCGGCGCTGGGGGGGCGGCGGCGCCAGGTTTGGGTGGCATCGCTCACATGAACCTCCTGCGCACGAAACCGGAGAGATATTCGCAGGCCATCACGATGGCGATGATGAGCAGCAGGATGGCCGCCGCGGTTTCGAATTCATAGCGGTCGAAGGAGGTGTTCAGCGTGGCGCCGATGCCGCCCGCGCCCACGATGCCGATGATGGCCGATTCGCGGAAATTGATGTCCAGGCGGTACAGCGACAGGCCGATGAGCCGCGGCATGACCTGCGGCTGCACGGCGTAGACGATCCAGGCCGGCCACGAGGCGCCGGTGGCGCGCACGGCCTCGAGCTGCGCCGGGTCGGTGGCCTCGATTTCCTCGGCCAGCAGCTTGCCGAGGAAGCCCATCGAGGCGATCACCAGCGTCACCATGCCGGCCAGCGGGCCGAAGCCGAACATCTTGACCAGCAGGATCGCGATGATGAGTTCGGGGAAGGCGCGGGAAATCGCGATGAAGCCGCGGCACACCGCATAGACGACGGGCGTGCTGAGATTGCGCGCGCCACCCAGGCCGATGGGGATGCTGAGCACCACGCCCAGGGCGGTGGCGGTCAGGGTCATGGCCAGGCTTTCCAGCAGGCCTTCGCTGATTTCACGCCAGCGTGTCACCCAGTCGGGCGAGGCGAAGGCGGCGACGAAGCGCCAGCCGCGCACCAGCCCCTCGGCCACGCGCGACCAGTTGACGTCGATGGAGGAGAGCGCGGCTGCCAGGTAGGCCAGCGTGCCCAGCAGGATCAGCCAGCGCCAGCGCGGCGAGGCGATGAGGCTGGGGCGGCGCCAGGTGGTGGGCAGGTCGGCCGAGGCGATGGCAGCGGGCCGGGCAGTGCCGGCGCCAGAAGGATCCGAAAGGCTCATGCGCGTGCCGTCGCCAGGGTCAGCGTGTCGGGCACGGCGGGCGTCTCGGGCTCGACCTTGTCCGCCTGGCCGGTGTCGCCGTGGCCGGCGGCGCCCCAGTCTTCCTCGCCATAGATGGCGGTGAGCGCGGTGGTGTCCAGGCCCTGGGGGGCGCCGTCATAGACGATGGCGCCCTTGCGCAGGCCGACGATGCGATCGGCGAACTGGCTGGCCAGCGCGACGTCGTGGATATTGACGATGGCCGACAGGCCGCGCTCGCGGCACAGTTCGCACAGCAGGCGCATGATCTGGCGTGCGGTTTTCGGGTCCAGGCTGGCGGTGGGTTCGTCCACCAGCAGCAGCACCGGGGCCTGCATCAGGGCGCGGGCAATGCCCACGCGCTGGCGCTGGCCGCCGGAAAGGGCGTCGGCGCGTTTGTTCTCGAAGCCGGCCAGTCCGACGCGGGCCAGGAAGCCATAGGCCTGCTGGATGTCCTGCGCGGGATAGCGGCGTGTCCAGCTGCGCCAGAAGCTGGTGTAGCCCAGCCGGCCGGACAGCACGTTTTCCATGACCGTCAGGCGCTCGACCAGCGCGTACTCCTGGAAGATCATGCCCAGCTGGCGGCGGGCCAGGCGCAAGCCGTGGCGCCCGAGGGCGCCAAGGTCCTGGCCATTGAGCAGGATCTGTCCGCCCGAGGGCTGCACGAGCCGGTTCACGCAACGGATCAGCGTGCTCTTGCCCGCTCCCGAAGGGCCGATCAGGGCCATCACCTGGCCCTGCGGCACGTCGAGGTCGACGTGATCCAGCGCCAGGTCGCCGGTCGGATAGCGCTTGACCAGCTGGCGCAGCGCCAGCAGCGGGCCGCTGGCGCCGGGACCGGGCCTGAAATGGTTGCTTGCCGGTGTCGACATTACTTGCAGGCGTACGACACGTTCATGGCCTTGTCGATGTCACGCACCACCGCCCAGTGCTGCTTGTAGGTGATGGGCATGAAGGCTTCCTGCGCCGGTTCGGCCTTGCCGAATTCCTTCAGCAGTTCCGAGCCTTCCCAGTTGAACGTGAAGAACGCTTCCTTGACCTTGGCGGCCAGCTCGGGCTTCAGGTTGTAGACGTAGCCGTAGCCGGTGGTGGGGAAGGATTCCGACTTGTAGATGCTGCGGATCTTCTTGGCGTCGACCGCGTTGCGGGCGAACATGCGCTTCATGACCGAGTTGGCCACGGCGGCGCCGTCGTAGTCCTTGTTGGCCACGCCGATCACCGAGTTGTCATGCTTGCCCGAGAACGCCGGCTTGTAGTCCTTGTCGGCCTGCATGCCATAGGCGCTGGCCAGCAGGGCCGAGGGCGCCTTGTAGCCGGAGTTCGAGGTCTGCGAGGTGAAGGCGATGGTCTTGCCCTTCAGCTCTTCGATCTTCTGGACGCTGCTGTCGGCGGGCACGATGATTTCCATCTCGTAGCCGTAGGCGCCCTGCTTGTCGGCCATCATCGTGAACGGCACGAAACCCGCGCAGTTCACGGCCAGCGGGTTGCTGCCGGTGTTGAAGCCGGCGACGTGCAGGCGGCCGGCGCGCATGGCTTCCAGCTGGGCGGCGTTGGACTGCACCGGGAAGAACTGGACCTTCCTGCCGGTGACCTTTTCCATGTGCTTCAGGAAGCCGTCCCACACGCCACGATAGACCTCCGGGTCTTCCACGGGGGTGTAGGCGAACACCAGGGTCGAGGGGTCGACAAACTGCTTGGGATCGGTCGGGGCGTCCGCGACCATGTCACCGTCGGCGTCGCAATAGCGGGCATCCAGCTCGCCACGGGGGCATTCAGCGGATTTGGCGGGCGCGGCGCCGGCAAGTGCGCAGGACAGGCCCATCAGGGAAAGACCAAGCAGTTTTTTCATGTCGCGTACCGGAAACGAGGTGGGTGAAGCCCCTCATTTTGTGGTCGTGTCATGACAGTCACATGACGATCTCGTCACATGACAGGGGGGCGACCGTTACCTGTCCGCTTGTTGTTGGCCTGGTGTCCCTGGTTGTCTTCTTCCTGCGTCTGGCCAGGCCCCAGGATGCCGCGCAACCGCCGGGCCAGGTCATCCTGTCCGTACGGTTTTTCCAGCAGGGCGACCCCGGAGGCCAGGGCATTGCCGCCGGGCAGGGCGTTGGCCGTGAAGCCGGAGGTGAAGAGCACCTTCAGATCGGGCAGCATCGCCTGTGCCTGCTCGGCCAGTTCGGCGCTGGTCAATCGTCCGGGCATGAGCACGTCCGAGAACAGCAACTGGGGGCGGGCACCCTGTTGCAGCAGGGTCAGCGCCTCGTCGGGATTCTCCGCTTCCAGGGCTGCATACCCCAGGTAGCGGACCAGGGCCAGGACGGTCTCGCGCACGGAGGCGTCGTCCTCGACCACCAGGATGAGCGGGCGTTCGGTCGACGTGTCCTGCCTTGCCGGGTGATGGATGGCCAGGTCCATCGTGTGTTTGTTGACCGCGGGATTGCGCATCGGCGCCACCACGGCCTCTGGCGTGCAGGGCAGGTACAGGCGCACGCGCGTGCCTTGGCCGGGCACGCTGTCGAGCTCCACGGCGCCACCGCTCTGGCCGACGAAGCCGTGCACCATGCTCAGGCCCAGGCCTGTGCCGGGGCCGCCAGGACGCGTCGTGAAGAACGGGTCGAAGACTTGCCGCACGATCTCGGGCGCCATGCCGGCGCCGGTGTCCGACACTTCGATCACGGCATAGTGGCCGGATGGCAGTGTTGCGGGCCGTGGCGGGCTGTCGGCGCCGTCGGCGAGGGGCGTCGCGGTAACGCGGATGGCACCCGAGTCGCCCAGCGCCTGGCGGGCGTTGTCCAGCAGTTGCACCAGCATGCGCTCAAGCTGGACGCCATCGACCTGCACGGCGGACAACTGCGGGGAGACGGAGATGTCCAGGGTGGCATGTTCGCCAGCCGCGTGGCGCAGCGTTTGCTGGCTGGCCGAGAACAGGGCATTCAGGTCGGTGGCGGCGGGGCGCAGCGCCTGGCGCTGGCCGAAGGCAAGCAGCCTGGCGGCCAATTGCGCGCCGCGTTCGACGGCACTCAGCGCGGCGCTCACGCGCTTTTCCGTCTTCTCGTTGCCCTTGGCTTCGAGCCGCAACAGATGCAGATTGCCGCTGATGGTCTGCAGCACGTTGTTGAAATCGTGCGCGACGCCGCCCGTCAATTTGCCGATGGCTTCCAGCTTCTCGGCTTGCTGCCCAACATGGCGCGACGGCGCGTCTGCGCTGAGGTCCCCGGCCTGGCCTGACGGCGTGTCGGCATCGTTGCCGTGGTCGGGGAGGTCGGTCTCGGATACGAACTGGTATCTGGACATAGGAACCCCTGGTCTGGCTGGCGGCTGCCGGGCTGCCGCCAACCGCAATCTTTTGTTTGGCGGCACCGATGCCGCGTGAAGCAATTAACCCATGCCGCCCGGAAGGCGGCAAGGTGGCGGCAGGTAAAAGAAGGCAAGCGCTGTGTCAGCGTGCTCCACGCCCGGGTCAGGGCACCAGCGCCAGGCCGATCCGGAACTGCGAGTCGTTGCGCTGGTTGTAGCCGAGCAAGGTCTCGCCATAGCCATTGAAGTACTGGGCGTACAGGTAGCCGTTCATGCGCAGGAAGGTGCGCTGCAAGGGCCAGGCGGCGTCGAACTGCTTGGTGCTGTGGCCCGCGCTGCCCTGGCGGTAGAGTGCCGAGAGGACGAGGCCATTGTCCTGGGCCCAGCGGACCTTCCAGTCCACGATGCCGGCATAGTCGCGGAAGTCCTTGTTGTCCTCGGAGACGCCGAAGTAGCCGATCTTGACCTTGGGGTGGAAGCTGAGCGTGCTGCCCGAGCCGTAGCGGTAGTTGAAGGAGGGTTCGACGAAGGCGTCGTTATAGGACCGCGAATCGTCACCATCCTTACCGTTGGAAGCATGTTCCACACCGGCAGTCATGCCCAGCGACCAGCGCGCGCTGTCGCTTTCCCACACCTTGTCCGACCGCCAGAAGAGGCTGGGGTTGTAGGTGGTGTCGACGAAGGGCCGGGAGTCGCCCTCCAGGTCCCACAGCGCGGTCTGCGTGTAACCCAGATAGAGATTCTCGGCGAAGGTCGGATTGGCGGGGTCGTCGGGCGTGAACAGCCGGTATTTCAGGCTGATCTGGAAGCGGGCATCGGTCTCGTTGCGTCCGCCGACGATGAAATAGGTGGGCTCGTGGGCCGAAATCGCGTTGCGGAAATTGTCGAAGGCGGCATTGCCCGACGTGCCGGCCGGCATGCCGTGGGCCACCTGCGTGGGGGCGGGCCCCACCGCTTGTACCGGCCTGCCGGTGTCCGCCAGCGCCGTCTCGGGTAACGGTTGGCCGGTGCCGGCACGCCCGCCTGGCACCCCGGCATCGGTAATGGGGACATCCGCGGGACGGGCGGCAATGGAAGCGCCCGTGATCGTGCTGGTATCCAGCGCCATCATCACCGGTTCGCCTTCGACCGACACGGCCTGCAGGCCGCTCACGCCCGGCGGCACCACGGCCTTCCATTGCGCGCTGGCGAAATTGTTGACCGGCACCGTGAACTGGGCCGTGCCGCCGTCCAGATATGCCAGCGTGCGCTGGATGTCGCCTTGCGGCCCCCGCCATTGCAGCACCAGCCGCGACGCAGCCGTCCAATTCGCTTCATTCGGGGTGTTGTTGACGTAGACGCCCCGCACGCTGATGGTTTCACCCGGGCCCGCCTGGGCGCGAGCCAGCTTGTAGCTCACTTCGGCGTTCGCGGCGCCGCCAGCCAATGCCCCGGCAAGGAGCAGGGCCAGGGCGGTCGGGCGCGGGCAAGCGCGGGTCGGGCAGGGGGCGGTCGCGGGCATCGTGTCGTTCTCGTTGGCAAAAATGGCGTGCCCGCGACTCTATCACCGCCGTTCCCGGGGTTGGCAACCGAGTGTAAACAGGCGTCCGCTTCCCATGCGCTGACGCAAGTCGCGCTAGAATTCGGCTTCCCCGCGCCGGCCGTGGGTTCCTGCCAACACCCGGCGGCCCGGAACCCGGCCTGCCGCGGGTATGTCCATCACGTTGGCGCCGCTTCCGCCCTTAGCTCAGTTGGATAGAGCACTCGCCTTCTAAGCGAGCGGCCACAGGTTCGAATCCTGTAGGGCGGGCCACCTTTCTTCCCCTTACTTTTTCTTCCCCTTACTTCGCCACGCCGCAGACGATGCGCGCGCCGCCGCCGCCCAGTTTTTCCGGATGGTCGCTGTGGTTGTCGCCCCCTGCGTGCACCATCAACGCATGTCCCGAGATGTCCGAGGCTTTCAGCCTGGGCGCCAACACGGGGTAGTGCGCCTCGCCCTGGGCATCGACGTACAAGGCGGGGAGGTCGCCCTTGTGGCCGCTGGCATCGTAGGGGCCCTTGTGGGCGCCGGTCTTGTCCGGATCCCAGTGGCCGCCCGCGGCGCCCGCGGGCGTGGGCTTGCCGTCGACATCGCCGACCTCGCATGACGGGTTCGCGTGCACGTGGAAGCCGTGGATGCCGGGCGGCAGTCCCTTGAGCGACGGTGTGAGCAGCGCGCCGTACTCCGTCTGTTCGATCTTCACGGTGCCGGCGGTTTGCTCGACGCCCTTGGGACCGACAAACGACATGTCCACCGTGCCCTGCGCCATGGCCGTGCCCACGCTTGCGCCCAGCAACAGGCCGCCCAACAGGAATCGCTTCATAACCACCTCCAGGTTTCATGCCGGCGGAAAAGCCGCCGCGCGCGGGTGCGGTGTGCGCGCCCGTTTCCTGTTGTTGTACCGTGCCGGCGTCGCGGCGCGTTGTTTCCGATGCTGCCGTTTTGTATGCAATCCCACCCCGGCGGACGGCCCAGGTTCAGCCAAGGCGCCGGCGCAGCGCCTCGAAGAAAAGCGTCGATTGCAGCCTTTCGGATTGCACCTGCGCCGCAACCGTGGCGGCCAGGTCCCTGGCCACCGGCCGCAGCGCCTGGCCCGTGCTGGCGGCCAGCACCTGGGCTTGGCAGGCTCGCTCCAGGAAATACAGGTCGTCATAGGCATAGTCGACGCGTTCGCCGCACACCACGACGCCGTGATTGCCCAGGAAGGCCACATCGGCGCCGTCCATGGTGCGCGCGATGCGTTCGCCTTCACCGGTATCCAGCGCCAGTCCGTTGTAGTGTTCATCCACGGCGATCCTGCCGTGAAAACGCATGGCGTTCTGCGACAGCGTGGTGTCCAGCGCGCGGTCCGTCACCAGCGTCAGGGCCGTGGCATAGGGCATGTGCGTGTGCAGCACACAGGTCTTTCCCGCAATGCGATGGATGGCGGCATGGATGAACATGGCGGTGGGTTCGACCTCGTGGCGTCCCGCCAGCACCTGCCCCTCGGCATCGACGAGCACGATGTCCGTGGCATGGATTTCTTCCCACATCAGGCCGCGGGGGTTCAGCAGGAAGAGGCCGTCCTCATCCGGCAGCGCCACGCTGAAGTGATTGCACACGCCTTCGCCCAGGCCGTGGTGCGCCGCCGCGCGCAAGGCCAGCGCCAGGTCTTCGCGCAGGGCGGCAACGCCGGCCGAGTCGTAAAGGGAGGCGCCGCGATGCGTCGCAATGCCTGCGTTCGTCTGGGGGCGGTCCGACAGTAGGGAATGCATGCAAGGCTCCTTGGTGGGTGAGGGCACTGCGTGTCAGGAATTGCGTGTGCCGAGCATCGCCGTTTACAGATAGGGCGAGGCCAGCCAGATGACCTTGTTGCGCAGCCGGCGCGCGAAGGACTGGGCGCGCAGTGTGGCCAGTGTTTCCCGGCTTGCGGTGGCAATCAGCGCATCGATGCGCTGCTCGATCCACGCGGCCGTCGCGGCGTCGTAGAGTTCCATGTCCAGCTCGAAATTCAGCCGCAGGCTGCGCGGATCCAGGTTCGAGGAGCCAATGTACGACCAGGTGCCGTCGACTGTCATGAGTTTCGAGTGATCGAAGGCGCCGGCCGCCACCCAGACCCGGCAACCCGTGCGCACGACCTGGTCCAGCTGGGCATACATGGCGTAATTGACCAGCCGCAGGTTGTTCTTGCCTGGAATGACGATATCCACCTGTACGCCGCGGCGCGCGGCCGTGGCCAGCGCGGCGATGAGCGGCAGGTCGGGCAGGAAGTAGGGCGACTGGATGCGGATGTTGCGTTGCGCCACCGCCAGCGCTCCCAGCAGCATGTCGTGCGTGCTGGCGATGGTGCGGTCGGGGCCGGACTGCACGCAGCGCGCCGGCACGGTGCCGGCGATGCGCGGCGTGGGGCGCCACAGCTCCCCCTCCAGGCGCTCGCGGGTCGTGAAAGCCCAGTCATGCGCAAAGCTGGCAAGCAGTTGGGCCACCACGGGGCCTTCCACCTGGAAGTGGGTGTCGCGGGAGGTTTCGCGGCCGGGGCGGGTCGTGAAGCTGGCCCGGATGTTCATGCCGCCGGTGAACCCGACCTGGCCGTCCACCACCAGGATCTTCCGGTGGCTGCGCAGGTTCGTGTACGCCACGCGCAGGCCCAGGCCGCTGCTCAGGAACAGCGCCGTGCGCACCTTGCCGCGCGAGAGCATGCCGGTGATGGGAGGCTGGGAATACTTGGCGCCCACCGCGTCCACCAGCACCCGCACCTTGACGCCGCGCTCGCGGGCCGCGATCAACGCCTGCGCCATGGCGCGTCCGGCATCGTCGCGGTCGAAGATGTAGGTCTGCAGCGCAATGCTCTCCTGCGCGGACTCGATGGCCCGGATCATCGCCGGATAGGCTTCGTCTCCGCCCGCCAGCGGCTGGACGCGGTTGCCGTCCACGAGCGGAAAGGCGCTGACCCGGTCGCCCAGCACCTTCATCGATGCGAACTGCGGTCCGGCGGCAAGGGAAATGTCGAGGCGGTCGGGCTGGCGCGCGCCGTCGGGCTCGGGGGTCTCCCCGAGTTCGGGCGTGCCGCGGTGCTGGCGGATCCGATTGATGCCCGCCACGAAATACAGCAGGGCGCCCAGCAGGGGCGAAAACAGCACGACGCCGACCCAGCCGATGGCCGCCCGCACGTCATGCTTGGTCATGGCGGCATGGATGACGGCGGCCGTGCTGGCAGCCACGCTGATCAGGAACACGAGGTGCGGCCAGTATTCGGCCAGCAGGAGTTGCAGGCGAGCCATTCGTCTTGGAGCCTCCGGCCTAGGGGGAGCAAGGCGCTTTGAAGGCATTGTCCCCGAATTCCGCCTGGCTTGGCGCAAGCGGGCGCGTGGGGATGTGACGGGATGCTTGGGGGAGGGCGGTGGCAGGTGGCGCCCGGCGGGCGGCACCCCAAAGCGAAACGGGCACTTGAATGAATTCAAGTGCCCGTTCGGGAATTCTTGGGGTGGCTGATGGGGCTCGAACCCACGACAACTGGAATCACAATCCAGGGCTCTACCAACTGAGCTACAGCCACCACGGTACAGCGAAGAAGCGAGACTATAGCACGATTTTTTGATTTGTGTGTCTATTTCATGACCCTTCATGCAGCGTCCGCGAAGGCAGCCAAAGCGGTGGCGGCTGCTTCAATGGAAGTCACTGCAAACACCTTGATATGAAGGAGGTCGGCCTCGGCTTGCAATTGGGTCAGCCGACGAGCAAGGTTCTGCGCAGTCTTGCCGCTGCGGGGCAATTGCGCGGCGTCGGGCTCGACAACGATCAGCGCGCCTCGCCTGCCGGATTGACTCATCACTGTCATCAGTTCCCACATGCGCAGGCGGGCGCTGGATGAACCTTGCGAAATCAATCCTTTTCGAAAAACAGTGATCTGGACGGCGGCGAATTCAGAGAGGAATGCGTAGCGGATGGGATGGCCGCCAGTCACGGGTGTGGCGGATTGGAAGAAATGTCTCGCCAGCCTCGGGTGACGCTGGCTTACCGCGTGTTCCAGCGCTTTTCCGACATGGAGGAGTGTGGCGTGGTCGTAGGTGGCGTCGGGCTGCGCGTCGGAGTCTTCTCCGCTTGGAGTGGTGGGGGTTGCCAACGAACAAAACAAGGCGGCTGCTTGCTTCGCGGCGATTTTCCCCGATTCGGCTCGGGTGCTGCGTATGGGATCAAGGAAAAATCCCTCCATGCATGGGTCTGCCTGGGCGAGGCCACAGCGCTGGGCCAGCGCCAGGGCGTTCTGGGTGGCTGATTTCACGAGCGATAGTGCAGCATCGCCTTGCTCTCCGTACAGGAATTGCAAGACGCCTGGGCGCAACATCATATGACTTTGCAGGCCGTCGGCTGCTTGCACGATCACGGCGATGGAAAGGCGTTCACCACTGCCCAGCAGTGGCTCCCAACGCAGGACACGCCAGTCGGCGGTGGTCGACGGCAAGATTGGTACTTGGTTCATAGTGCAAGATTGGTTTGTCCGCCCGAAATGCGATTCTCGATGCGTTGGGCTATCTCGGGATGGCGCGATTGCAACCACTGACGTAGCGCGGCTGGCTTGCCGAGTTTGATGGGTAGGGCGGTCAGTGCATCCTGCACCATCCTGGGCCAATCTGCCGAGAACGTCATCGTCGCACGTACAGCACCTCGCTTGATCTGCATCTGCGCAGCTGGCGCCAAGGTAGCGTTGACGAGTTGTGCCAACTTATTGACGTCGGTGTAGTCCTCGTCATGGCAGTCAAAGGCCTGTTGGTGATCCGCCGGCGCGCAATCGTCCCCGTCGATCAAGAGATTCTGGATGCCACGATCGCGATTGTTGATCCATTCGTCCCAGGCCAGCATGGCGGGGAACTGGCGGCGCGACGTGATCCATGCGGCAACCGTTGCAAACGCGGCTTGCTTGGCAGCGGGGGGGATCTTCTCGATGTTGAAGCGCCTGGAAAGATCGGGCATGCCCGTGGGCAGGCTGGTGAGCCACCAAAGGCCCGTAGCGGGATCGTTTGCGAGCCCGGGCTTGGGAGCCTTCAATCCAGCAGCGCTAGCGAACAAGGCACCAAACAATTCTGGCGCCAGACGATCGGCCGAGGCATGACGAGCCAGGACGCGCTGATCTGCCTTGCCAAAACGCGCCAGCGCGACGCGCGGTGCGCCGCTGGGCGAAGCGTCGTCGATGAAAAGCTGGATGGTTCCAATGTCGAGGGTAAGTGTCGTAGTCACGCCGGCTTTCTTCAGGCTTACGGGAGGGCGCTGATTAGAACAAGAAATCCGGATCAATGGGAGCGCAGCGCTGCTGAGGCGAATGGCGTCGTACGGTAAACATTGCATCCAATTGCCACCCAGGACGCCGCGGGACGCGCAGGCAGGGGGAACGACTACGCCTTGATACGTCCTGACAAGGCTTGGGCGGCCGGTTGGGCCACAGTGATGCAAGGTGCCGCGCGCGCCCCAAGATAACGATGCATCAAGGAGACCATCATGTTTTCACTGTTCCTGCCTACGCCTGTGATGGCCCCGGAAAACGAGGGCCGTGCCTTGCCCGGCTATGGGCCGAGCGACTCCACGGATTCCGCCAGCGACCTGCCGCGCGAGCAGGCGAACACCGATAGCGATGCGCAAGGCTCGGGCGAGCGCAAGTCCGTGAACCGCCGTGATCGCGACGGCGACGCCAGCGACATCGATGTCGATGCGGTGGTCGACGAAGAGCAGGCGGGCGTTTCGCACCGCCAGCCGTCCCCCACGCGTAACGGGACCGTGGACCGCTGAGCCCGGCAGCGTCCCATGCCGCAGCCCGCGTCCCTGGACCAGCTCGGCGACGACTGCGGCCTGCGCTATGTCGAGGACACGCAACCTGGCTACAGCCGGGTGCGCGTGAATGGCAAGACCTTCCATTACCTGGACACGCGCGGCAAGCGCATCCAGGATCCGCGCACCATCGCGCGCATCAATGCCCTGGCCATCCCGCCGGCCTATGAGGATGTGTGGATATGCCCGGCCGCGAGCGGCCACATCCAGGCCACGGGCCGCGATGCGCGGGGCCGCAAGCAGTACCGCTATCACCCCACCTGGACCGAGGTGCGGGGCGCCAACAAATACGACCAGTTGCTGGCCTTCGGCAACGCACTGCCGGCCTTGCGCCGACAGGTGTCGCGCGACCTGCGCGCGCCGGGCTTGACGCAGGACAAGGTCCTGGCGGCGGTGGTCAGCCTGCTGGAGCTCACCTTGATCCGCGTGGGATCGAAGCGCTATGCGGTCGACAACAAGTCCTATGGCCTGACCACGCTGACGCGCCGCCACACGGAGGTCCTGGGCAGCCAGATCCGCTTGCGCTTCCGTGGCAAGAGCGGCATCTCGCATGACGTGAAGGTGAAGGACGCGCGCATTGCGCGGCTGGTGAAGCGCTGCCTGGAGTTGCCGGGCCAGCAGCTCTTCCATTTCCTGGATGACGAAGGCGAGCCTCATGCCGTCGATTCCGGCATGGTCAATGCCTATCTGAAGCGGGTCATGGGCGAGGACTTCACCGCCAAGCATTGCCGCACCTGGGCTGGCTCGGTGATGGCCTGCGCGGCCCTGCAGCGCACGCCCTGGGAGGATGCCCGCCAGGCCGGCAAGCGCATCGTCGAGGTCGTGAAGCAGGTATCCGGCCGCCTGGGCAACACGCCCACGGTCTGCCGTGCCTGCTACATTCATCCCGGCTTGCTCGATGCCTATGAGGCCGGGAATCTGCCGGCCTTCGCGCCTGCGCCTGGCAGCCCCCGCGCGCTGTCCGCCGACGAGCGCCGTCTGCTGGCGGTACTGGCGAAAATCTGACCCTATTTTCTCGATTCATACCAAAACTGCATGAACGACATGCGGTTTTTCCGTTTTTTCCGTAGAGGCCAGGCCCCTAGAATTGCGTTTTACGCATGAAGCGTCAGCCCTGGGTGGTCTGGCAGGGCGTCCGGCAGGGGCGTGGCCATTCCATCCGAATTCTCGGAGACACGGATGGATTTCAAGATTCAGGACAAGACGGCACTGGTGCTGGGCGGCGGTGGCGGCCTGGGCGGCGCGATCGCGGCCTCGCTGGCTGGTGAAGGCGCCAAGGTTGCCGTGGCCGATATCAGCCTGGAAGCCGCGCAAGCCACGGTCGACACGCTGAAGAAGGCCGGCCACGACGCCATCGCCTTGCAGTGGGACCTGGCGCAGCTGGACGTGATCGAAGCCCGCATCGCCGAGATCGAATCGAAGCTGGGCCCGGTCGACATCCTGGTCAACAACACCGGCGGTCCTCCTCCCACCACCGCCCACAGCCAGGACGCCGCGCTGTGGAGCAAGCATTTCGACAGCATGGTGCTGTCGGTCATCAAGATCACCGACCGCGTCCTGCCCGGCATGCGTGAGCGCAAGTGGGGCCGCGTCATCACCAGCACCTCGTCCGGCGTCGTGTCGCCCATCCCCAACCTGGGCATCTCGAACGCCCTGCGCCTGACGCTGGTGGGCTGGTCCAAGACCCTGTCGCGCGAAGTGGGCCGCGATGGCATCACGGTCAACATCGTGCTGCCCGGCCGCATCGCCACCGACCGCATCACCTTCCTGGATGAAGCCCGCGCGAAGCGCGAAGGCCGCCCGGTGGCCGACGTCAGCGCCGAAAGCCAGGCGTCGATCGCCGTGGGCCGCTATGGCAAGCCCAGCGAATACGGCGACGTGGTGGCCTTCCTGGCCAGCGAGCAAGCCGCCTACCTGACCGGTTCGACGCTGCGCATCGACGGCGGTCTCATCACCAGCATCTGATCGACCTGATTCCCGAAGGATTACGGAAATGCCTCTTCTTACCGCTGACGCCAAGGGCGTCTTCCCCATCGCGCCCACGCCGTTCCTGGCCGATGGCTCGGTCGACAACGCCTCCATCGACAGCATGATGGACTTCTACGCCACGTGCTCCACCGGCCTGACGGTGCTGGGCCAGCTGGGCGAAGCCCCCAAGCTGGATCACGCCGAGTCGCTGTCGATTGCCGAACGCGTCATCAAGCGCGCGGGCAATCTGCCCGTCATCGTGGGCGTGTCGGCACCGGGCTTTGCCTCGATGCGCGCGCTGACCCGCGACGTCATGGACCTGGGCGCCGCCGGCGTCATGATCGCGCCGCCCAACACGCTGCGCACCGATGACCAGATCGTCAACTACTACCGTCAGGCGGTGGAGGCCATCGGCGCCGACGTGCCGTTCGTGCTGCAGGACTATCCGCTGACCTTCTCGGTGCAGATGACGCCGGGCGTGATCCGCCGCATCGTCAACGACCTGCCCAGCTGCGTCATGCTCAAGCACGAAGACTGGCCCGGCCTGGAGAAGATCTCCACGCTGCGCAAGTTCGAGCAGGAAGGCATGCGCCGCATCTCCATCCTGTGCGGCAACAACGGCCTGTTCCTGGACTACGAGATGCAGCGCGGCGCCGATGGCGCGAACACCGGCTACTGCTTCCCCGACATGCTGGCCGACGTGGTCAACCTGTCGCAGGCAGGCAAGTGGGACGAGGCGCATGACCTCTTCGACGCCCACCTGCCGCTGCTGCGCTACGAGCAGCAGCCGGGCGCCGGCCTGGCAGTGCGCAAGTACATCATGATGCGTCGCGGTATCATCGCGTGCGATGCGCAACGTCGTCCGGCAGCTCCGCTGAGCGAGAAGGCGCGCGCCGAAGTCGACAACCTGCTGCGGCGTCTGGCCAAGCGTGACCCGAGGGCCGCCGCCGCCATTCGCTGAAAAGGCACTGGCACGGCCCCATGAATCCCCGCACGCTGAATCCTTCCATGTCGTCGCTCGTGGCCTTCGAGGCCTCGGCGCGGCATGGCAGCTTCACGCGCGCGGCGGAGGAACTCAGCCTGTCCCAAAGCGCGGTCAGCCGCCAGGTGCAGGCGCTGGAAGACCTGCTGGGCGTGGCGCTCTTCGAGCGCGTGGGGCGCCACATCGAGCTCACCGAGGTGGGCCGGGTGTATGCCACCGAGCTGTCCGCGTCGCTGGCCCGCATCCGCGATGCCACCGTCAAGGCCATCGCGCATCGCAGCGGCGGCGGCTCCATCCACTTGGCGGTGTTGCCCGCCTTCGGCACCAAGTGGCTGCTGCCACGGCTGCCCGACTTCTATGCCAAGTATCCCGAGATCCTCATCCACCTGCATTCGCGCGTGGGCACGGTCGACCTGTCCGGCAACAACCTGGACGCGGCCATCTGCGTGGGCGACGGGCGCTGGCACGGGCTGAATGCCGACAAGCTGTTGACCGAGGAGCTGGTGCCGGTGGTGGGCGCGCGCAACGTGGTCAAGCACTGCTTCCGCTCGGCCGATGACTTGCGTTCCGTGCAGTTGCTGCAGGTGGCGGCCCGTCCCAACCTGTGGCTGGACTGGTTCAAGGAGCAGGGCCTGTCGGTGGATCGCCTGCGATTGGGGCCGCAATTCGAGCTGACCTCGCACCTGATCCAGGCCGTGTCGTCCGGCATCGGCGTCGGCTTGCTGCCGCGTTTCCTGGTCGAGGACGAGCTGGCCACCGGCACCCTGCGCATTCCTTTCGATGCGCCGTCGCCCGACGGTACCGGCTATTACCTGCTGATTCCCCCCCACAAGGCCAACAACCGGCCGATGAAGGTGTTCCGCGACTGGCTGCTGGCCCAGCTGGAAAGCGGCACGCACGGCTGATTCCGGCGCGCCCAAGCCCTGGCGGATACCCGGGCGGAGACAAGGGGGGATTAGCCCAGCTAATGGCTGGCCCCCGTAAATCTGATTTGCGCGCGCTTGCTGCACCGCAGTAGGCTACCCCAAGCCGAGGACGGAAATGGTCGCGCGGCGCCAGTACAGGCGCAGGCGGCGAAGGACTGCCCGGCGGATCACAACAGATCAAGGGGAATGACGATGCAAGACCATCACGACGTGCCTTCGCGGGCGCGCCGGCTGCGCCGCTGCGCGGCCGCCAGCCTGGCAGCCGCGGCCGCCTTCACCTTCGCCGGCGCCGCGCACGCGGCCTATCCCGAGCGGGCCATCACCGTCGTCGTGCCGTTCCCGGCCGGCGGCATCAACGACACCATCGCGCGTCCCGTGCTGCAGCGCCTGGCGGAAAGCCTGGGCCAGTCCGTGGTCATCGAGAACCGTCCGGGCGCCAGCGGCACCATCGGCAGCGGCCTGGTGGCGCGCGCCAAGCCGGACGGCTACACCTTGCTGCTGGGCGCGGCCAGCACGCTGGCCGTCGTGCCGCAACTGAATACCAACACCGGCTATGACCCCTTGGGCGACTTCGTGCCGGTGGGCGGCCTGGCCTCGGTCGCGAGCGTGCTGGTCACAGGCAAGCGCGAGGCCTATGGCGCCTTGCCCGCCGTGCACGAGGCCGCGCGCAAGCAGCCCGGCACGCTTACATATGGGTCGGCGGGGGCGGGCACGTCGCAGCACATGCAGATGGCGCAATACAACCTGGCCCAGGGCCTGGAGATGCTGCACGTGCCGTATCGCGGCGGCGCGCCGGCCATGACCGACCTCATCGGCGGGCAGATCGACCTCCTGATGGAGCCCGTGGCCACCGCCTTGCCGCACATCCGTGGCGGCAAGGTCGTGCCGCTGGCGATTTCGCTGCCCGACCGCTCGCCGCTGCTGCCCGACGTGCCGACCTTCGCGCAGGCCGGCGTGCCGGACTACCAGGTCAGCACCTGGTTCTCTTTGATGGCGCCCGCGGGCATGGATGCGGCGGACGTGAAGCTGCTGAGCGACAAGCTGGTGGAGGTGCTGGCCGACCCGGGCATCGTGAAGGCGCTGGGCGAGCGTGGCGTGCAGACCATGCCCCTGCCATCGGCCGACATGAAGGCCTACCTGGTCAAGGAGCATACGTTGTGGGGCAAGGTCATCAAGGATGCCGGCATTCCCCCGCAGTAGAATCCCCGCAGACCTTTCATTGCCGGGAACACGATGCGCAGACGACTGCCGCCCCTGGCCACGCTGCGTCCTTTCGAGGCGACCGCGCGGCTGGGGTCCTTCACGCTGGCCGCCCAGGAACTCTCGCTGACCCAGGGCGCGGTCAGCCAGCAGGTGCGCAACCTGGAGGACTTCCTGGGCCTGAAGCTCTTCGAACGCCAGGCGCGCCGGCTGGACCTGACCGACGAGGGGCGCCAGCTCTTCGCGTCCGTGCAGCGGGCGCTGGATGACCTGGAGCGCACGGTTGGGCGGCTCGTGGTGCGCGGCGAGCGCGTCGTGCTGAACGTCACCGCCATGCCCACGCTGGCGACCGTCTGGCTGATGCCGCGGCTGGCGGCCTTCGCGGCCCTGCATCCCGACATCGAGTTGCGCCTGGCCACGTCCATCGAGCCCGCCGACCTGCATGGCGGCAATGTCGATGTCGCCATCCGCGTCGGCAAGCTGCCTGGCCGGGCTTATCCGCGTGAACACGCGAACATCGATCTCGTCATGACCGAGCGCTGGGACGGCGTCATTGCCGACAGCCTCTTTCCCGATGCCATCGTGCCGGTCGCGTCGCGCGCGCTGCTGGCCGAAGGCGCGCCCATCGAGGGGCCGTCGGACCTGCAGGCCTATCCGCTGATCCACACCGTCAGCCGCCAGCGCGCCTGGCCGGACTGGTTCCGCGCGCAAGGCGTGCGCTTCCATCCGCGCCTGGCGGACCCGGAGTGCGGCCACTTCTTCATTTCGCTGCAGGCGGCGCGTGAAGGGCGCGGCATTGCGATGGTGCCCGAGCTGATCTTCCACCACGCGCGCGCGCAGTCGGAAGACCTGGTGGCGGCGTGGCTGCCGGCCGCGCGCAGCGCGGGCGAGTATTACGTGTTGACCCACGAAACGCAGGAGACTTCGCGTGCCGTGCAGGCTTTCCGCCAGTGGCTGGTGGAAGAAGGCGCGCGCACGCGAACACTGTACGGCATGGCCGACGCGCCGGTGGCGTGACGCCAGCCCGGGTGTCTGGCATTACCGCAGCTAATGCCAGATGCCAGAAAGAATTCTTTGTCAGCGGCGCAGGCCTTCCGTAGGCTGTCGTCCTTTATTCCTTGTGCAGTCCGGAGTCCATCATGAGCCAGCAAGCATCTCCCATCCGTATCGGTATCGCCGGTTTCGGCGCCATCGGCAAGGCCATCGCCCGCCGCCTGGATGACGGCATTCCGGGCCTGAAACTCACCGCCCTGGGCGTGCGCGACGCCGACAAGGCGCGTGCGGCCTATACGTTCAAGGAGCCCGTGGCCTATGTGCCGGCTGATACGCTGGTCGAGCACTGCGACGTGGTGGTCGAGTGCGCGCCTGCCGCGTTGCTGCCCGAGATCGCCACGCCGGTGCTGAAGGCGGGCAAGCGCCTGCTGGTGCTGAGCTCGGGGGCGCTGCTGCAGCATAACGGGCTGATCGACGTGGCGCGTGCCCACGGCGGGCAGATCATCGTTGCCACCGGCGCGCTGCTGGGCCTGGATGCGGTGACCGCCGCGGCCGAAGGCACGATCAAGGAAATCCGCATGGTCAGCCGCAAGCCGCCCATCGGCTTCGCGGGCGCGCCCTATGTCGTGCGCAACAACATCGACCTGCACGCCATCAAGGAACCCACGCTGATCTACAGCGGCACCGCGCGCGAGGCGGCGACGGGTTTCCCGGCCAACCTCAACGTGGCCGTGTCGCTGTCCCTGGCCGGCATCGGTCCCGACCAGACCCGCCTGGAAATCTGGGCCGATCCCACCATCAGCCGCAATATCCATCGCATCGAGGTGGATGCCGAGGAGGCGCGCCTGTCGATGGAGATCCAGAACGTGCCCAGCGAGAATCCCAAGACCGGCCGCATCACCGCGCTGAGCGCGGTTGCCGCCTTGCGCAAGCTGGCCGCGCCGCTGCGCGTCGGTACCTGATCCCTGATTGCCCGCCTGCCGCCCGCCACCCCTCGTGGGTGTCGGGCGCTTTTCTTTTTACGGAGCCGTGCATGCCTCTCTGCCTGATTGCCCAACCCATCCATGACGCCGGCGTCACTGCGCTGCGCGATGCCGGACTGACCGTCAAGCTGGCCAGCGCGCCAGACCTGGACACGCTGGCCGCCGAGATTCCCGATGCCGATGCGGTGTTGATCCGTGATTCCCTGCCGGACTGGGTCATCGATCGCGCGCCCAGGCTCAAGGTCATCGCCAACCACGGCACCGGCACGGATGCGGTGGCCGTGGACCACGCCACGCAACGCGGCATTCCCGTCGTCTACACGCCGACCGCCAATGTGCAGGCGGTGGCCGAGCACGCCTTGATGCTGATGATGGGCGTGGCGCGCCAGGCGCAGGCCGCGGATGCCGCGGCGCGCAAGGGCGAATGGGGCTTCAAGTACACGCGGCCCGTCTATGGCCTGGCAGGCAAGCGCCTGGCCGTGCTGGGCTTCGGCCACACGGGCCGCTGGCTGGCGCGCATGGCGCACGGCGGTTTCGGCATGGATGTGCAGGTGTGGTCGCCCAGCGCGGATCCGGCCGAGATAGTGTCGGCCGGCGCGTCTGCCGCGCCGTCGCTGGAAGCTGCCCTGCGCGGCGCCGACTTCGTGTCGCTGCACCGTCCCCTGCGGGCCGATACGCGCCACACGCTGGATGCGCGCGCGCTGGCCTGGCTGCCGGCGCATGCCATCGTGGTGAACACCTCGCGCGGCGGCCTGATCGACGAGGATGCGCTGGTCGACGCCCTGCGTGGCGGCCGGCTGGCAGGCGCGGGACTGGATGTATTCGCGGCTGAGCCGTTGATGCAGGGCCATCCGCTGGCCCAACTGGACAATGTGCTGCTGACGCCGCACATGGCAGGCTCGACCCAGGAGGCGCTGGAAGAGACGGCCAGGCAGTGCGCGGATGGCATCGTGGACGTGCTGGCGGGCCGCCGGCCCCGGTACTTGAAGAACACAGATGTCAAGTCCGCGCTGTTTTCGTCGTAGCCGGCCAACTGTCCAGCTCCCGCCTGTCGGCGCGGCGTACGGCTGCTGGACGGCTGCGTTTCAATCCGTCTTGGCCGGGGCGGGGGCAGGCGGCATGCGACGCCGCGCGGTGGCTGCGCAGCCGGCGGATGCGGCAACGATGGCGCCGATGGCCAGCCACTGCGGCACGGCCAGGTGTTCGCCCAGCACGATGACGCCCGCCACGGCGCCCATGGCGGGTTCCAGGCTGAGCAGCACGCCGAAGGTCTTCTTCGTCAGGCCCTTGAGCGCCACCATTTCCAGCGAATAGGGCAGGGCGCTCGACAGCACGCCCACCACCAGGCCGGCCAGGATCAGCGAGGGATCGAAAAGCGCCGCGCCGGCATGGGCGACGCCGATGGGCAGCGTGATGAGTGCCGCCACCGTCATGCCCAGCGCCGTGGCCTGGCCGCCATGCAGGCTGCCCGCGCGCTGGCCGAAGATGATGTACAGCGCCCAGAAAACGCCCGCGGCAGCGGCATAGGCCAGGCCGGTCGGGTCCAGTTGGTGGGCGGAAACGCCCGAGGGCATGAGCAGCAGCAGGCCTGCCGCGGCCAGCGCGATCCAGATGAAATCGAGCACGCGGCGTGACAGCACCAGCGCCAGCGTGAGGGGGCCGGTGAATTCGATGGCGATGGCCACGCCCAGCGGCAGCGTACGCAGCGCCATGTAGAAGCACAGGTTCAGGCAGGCCAGCGTGGTGCCGTACAGCACCACCGTGCGCGCCTGGCTGCGTGTCAGCGGAAAACGCCAGGGCCGCCAGATGGCCAGCAGGATGAGCGCGCCGACGGTAATGCGATACGCCGTCGTGCCCTGGGCGCCCACGGCGGGAAAGAGTGTTTTCGCGAACGAGGTCCCCAGGCAAAGCGACGCCATGGCGCCGATGAGGGCAAGCGTGGGCAGCGGCGAAGGAGAGGAGGACGGATGCATGAAAGGGTCGTCTGCGTAGTGAGTCGTCCAGGCGGCGGGCAACGGCGAGGGACGGGCGCCATCCTAACACCGCCGATTTTTTCCACATGTCCGCACTCCGCTAAGCGCTTTTTTGCGGAGGAGGCGCATAAGCCGGCGTGGCACGACGCCGTGGCTTCTATCATTCGGAACGATTCTGCCCGCAAGGCCGGATCGGCAACCCGACTGACTTCCTCCGCGCCCGCCGGGGCGCCGGCTTACCTTGCCTATGTCTTCCCTGATTTCCCCCGCGCGCGCCATGGGCGCGACACACCGGACCTTGCGCGTGTTGTGGTGCGGCGTCGTGCTGGCCCTGGTATCGGCCTGCGTGGCCGGCCTCGGCATGTTGCTGCGCGCGGCGGAGGCGGCCGATGCCGTGCTGCGCGTGTATGCCTTGTGCCTGTTCGGCCTGGGCGTCTGCTGCGCGGCCAGCCTGGCCTGGGTGCGTCATCTGCTGCGCATGCGCATGCACGACGCCTTGGGCCTGGCGCGCGCCGCCCACGAGCTGCGCTCCCCGCTTGCGGCGCTGTCCGTGCAGTTGCAGGCCGGCCTGCGCGGCGATGCGCCTGGCGCGCACGTGCTGCGCGACATGCAGCGCACGGTATCCAGAACGTTGTACCTGGCGGACCAACTGCTGATGCCGCCCGAGGCATTGCCCGTCCCTGGCGGCGAGGCCGCATGCCGTCTGGATGAAAGCCTGCGTGAGCTGGTGCTGGCATTGGCGCCCCTGGCGCTGGACAAGGATCTGCGCCTGCGGTGCAGGCTGGCGCCCGCCGCCCTGCGCACGCCGGCATGGCGCGCCTGGGAGGTGTTCGGCAACCTGCTCGCCAACGCCATCCGGCACGCCCGGCCGGGCACCGTGCTGGGCGTGGCCCTGCGGAAGCGGGCGGGATACGCCGAGGTGCTCATCTGGAACGCGGGGGAGGGGCTTGCGCCCCACGCGTTGCCACGGCTATGGCTGCCGTTTCAGGCGGGACCGGGCGGCACGGGCACCGGCCTGGGCCTGGCCGTGTGCCGGGAGGGCGTGGCGGCCATGGGCGGGTCGCTGTGGCTGCGCAACCGCAAGCGCAATGGCCGCGTGCTTGGCGTGGTGGCCCATGTGCGCCTGCCGCTGGCCTGAGGCGGCTTGCCTGGCCGCGGCCTTGATCTGTTGCAGGTGCAGCAGCATCAGCAGGCTCAGGGTGGTTTCGGCCCGCCGGTGCAGCAAGGCGGGCGTGAGGCCGCGCGCGAGCGTATTCGCCCCTTGCGGTGAACGGGGGGCGGTGGGGACGAGGGAGGTGGGCTGGGGCATGAGCAGGACGCGAAGCGTTGCATGGGCGGGGCGGCGGTCCACAAAGGTAGCCTTTCCCTGGCAGGTCTCCCAGAGGCAGCTTTCACGGTCCTGATGTCTCCCTGGCGTTACGCTGATGCAGGGGGAGAGGGCCGACCCCGGCGGCGGGCAGGGAAGGGCGGTGGTAGGATAGGCCGATGGCGCAATTTCTTTCCGTTCATCCGCAGAATCCTCAGGTCCGTTTGCTCAAGCAGGCTGCGCAATGCCTGCAGTCAGGCGGCCTGGTCGCCCTGCCCACCGATTCCAGCTATGCCGTCGCGGCTCGCCTGGACGACAAACAGGCGGCGGACGCCTTGCGCCGCCTGCGCGGGCTGGACGAACGTCATCACCTGACCCTGCTGTGCCGGGACCTGGCCGAGATCGGCCATTTCGCCCGCGTCGACAATGCCCAGTACCGCCTGCTGAAGGCCGCGACGCCCGGACCCTGGACATTCATCCTGGAAGCCACGCGCGAAGTGCCGCGCCGCGTCTCCCATCCTTCGCGCAAGACCATCGGCATCCGCGTGCCGGGTCATCCCGTCTGCCTGGGCCTGCTGGAGCAGGCTGGCGCGCCGCTCATCTCGACCACCTTGATTCCCGATGGCGAGACAGACCCCTTGAACGACGCCGAGCTCATCCGCGCCCGCTACGAGCATCAATTGGGCGCCGTGATCGATGCCGGGCCTTGCCGCCTGTCGCCGACCACCGTCATCGACCTGACGGGCGATACGCCCCAAGTGCTGCGCGTCGGGGCGGGCGATCCGTCTGAACTGGGCCTGGTGACCTGAGCCGTCTTGCCAGCGCGCTCCCTTTTGTCCGCAGGATGACGCTTTCTTGACAGCCGACCCCGTTACAATCGCGCGATGAACGATCTGATCCAGACTATCGCCCTCTACGCCTTGCCGGTGGTGTTCGCCATCACGCTGCACGAGGCGGCGCACGGCTATGTCGCGCGCGCCTTCGGCGATCCCACCGCCGCGCAGGCCGGACGCATCACGCTCAACCCCATCCGGCATATCGATCCCGTGGGCACCATCCTGGTGCCGCTGGGCATCCTGCTGATGTCCAAGCTTTTCGGCGGGCCCGCCATGCTGTTCGGCTGGGCCAAGCCGGTGCCGGTGGATTGGGGGCGCCTGCGCCGTCCCAAGCGCGACATGCTGTGGGTCGCCGCCGCGGGGCCTGCCGCCAACCTGTTCATGGCGATCCTGTGGGCGATCAGCCTGCGGCTCATCCATGAAGGAGGCGGGCAGGGCGGTTTCTGGTTTGACATGGCGCTGGTCGGCATACAGATCAACCTGGTGTTGATGGCGCTCAATCTCCTGCCCTTGCCGCCGCTGGATGGCGGGCGCATCGTGTTCAGCCTGCTGCCCAGCCGCCTGGCCTGGCAGTATCAGCGGATCGAGCCTTACGGCCTCATGATCGTGATCGTGCTGCTGGCCACCGGCGTGTTGTGGACATTGATGCAACCGGTCATGGCGCTGGGCCGGGCCGTGGTCAGTTGGTTTCTTTGAGCAACCGGGCCCGTATCCGCTAAAATTCCCGGTTTATTCAATTCATTATCCTGGGCGCGCTGCGTCCGGTTGCGCGGCTGACGCACACCTGCCCCGTGCGGCGGCCACTCTGGAGTCCTGTCATGGCAACATCCGACATTGCATCGCAATCTCCCGCCTTCAGTGGCAGCATGGTGGCGCTCGTCACCCCCATGCAGCCCGACGGCAGCCTTGACTACGAGACCTATCGGAAACTGATCGACTGGCACGTGGCCGAGGGCACCGATGCCCTGGTCGTGGTGGGCACCAGCGGCGAATCGCCGACGGTGGACATGGATGAACACGCCGAGCTCATCCGCGTGGCCGTCGAGCACGCGGCGGGCCGCTTGCCCGTCATCGCGGGCGTGGGGGCCAACTCGACGGCCGAGGCCATCGAACTCTCGCGCTACGCGCAGCGCGTGGGCGCGCAAGCCGGCCTGTCCGTCGTGCCTTACTACAACCGTCCCAGCCAGGAAGGCATGTACCGCCACTTCAAGGCCGTGGCCGAAGCGGTGGATCTGCCCTCGCTGCTCTATAACGTGCCCGGCCGCACCGTGGCCGACATGTCCAACGAGACCGTCCTGCGCCTGGCGCAGGTGCCGAACATCATCGGCATCAAGGATGCGACGGGCGACATCGGCCGTGGCGCGCTGCTGCTGCGCGACGCGCCCGAGCACTTCCTGGTCGTGAGCGGCGATGACGCCACCGCCGCCGCCCTGATCCTGCTGGGCGCGCGCGGCAACATCTCGGTCACCGCCAACGTGGCGCCGCGCCTCATGCACGAGCTGTGCGCCGCCGCGCTGGCGGGCGACGTTGCACGGGTGCGCGAACTTAATGGACGGCTTGCGCTTCTAAACAAGGTGCTCTTCGTCGAAGGAAACCCGGTGCCCGTGAAGTGGGCGCTGGCTCAAATGGGGCGCATCTCCCTGGGCTACCGGCTGCCGCTGGTCGAACTGGGTGAGTCGCACCATGCGCTGGTCCGCAATGCCTTGCAGGAAGCGGGCCTGCTCTGAAAAACATCATGAGGATGTGTATGAACAAACGTCATGCAGGCGCGGCCGCGCTGGTCGCCTTGCTGCTGTCTGGCTGCAGCAATGTCAACGAAATGCTGGGCCGTGAAGAGTCCGTCAACTACAAGGGCGCGGTGCGTGGCGAACGCCTCAGCATTCCGCCGGACCTGACCCAGGCCGCCAGCGATCCGCGCTACAGCGCGCCCGCTTCCGGCACGACGACCTTCAGCGAGTTCCAGCAGCAGGGCGAGCAGGCCAGCCAGCAGGCTGCCTCGGCCAACCGCCAGTCGACCGTGCTGCCCGAGCAGAGCGGCATGCGCGTCGAGCGTGACGGCAATCTGCGCTGGCTGTCGGTCGATCGCACGCCCGAAGACATCTATCCCCGCATCGTCGAGTTCTGGGGCCAGCAGGGCTTTGTCGTCACCGTCAGCGACCCCAAGGCCGGCCTGATCCAGACCGAATGGACCGAGAACCGCGCCAAGGTGCCGGAAGGCTGGATCCGCAGCGCCCTGGGTTCCATCATCGACCAGGCTTGGGACAGCGGCGAGCGTGAGCGTTTCCGCACGCGCATCGAGCGCGTGAACGGCCGCACCGAGGTCTATGTCTCGCACGAGCAGATGCTGGAAAAGCGCATCGGCGGCTATGACAGCTCCCAGGTGGCCTGGGAGCACGGCAAGGAAGACCCGGGCCTGAACGCCGCCATGCTGGCGCGCATGCTCGTCTTCCTCGGCACCGACGTCGAGCGTGCCCGCACACTGGTCGCGCAGGCCGAGAGCCAGCCGCAGCGCCCGCAAGTCGAGCAGAGCGAAGCCACGGGCGACGCCACGCTGCGCGTGGTCGAGCCTTTCGATCGCGCCTGGCGGCGTGTCGGGATTGCGCTGGACTCGGCCGGCTTCACGGTGGATGACCGCAACCGCAGCACCGGCGAGTACTACGTGCGTTACCTGGATACGGACACCGGCCAGAAGCGCGAAGACCCGAACTTCTTCAGCCGCCTGTTCGGCACGGGCTCCAGCGCCCAGGCCGCGCAATACCGCCTGCAACTGCGCGAGGAGGGCGGCACGACGTTCGTGACGGTGCTCGACGCCAAGGGTGAGCGCGACGCGTCCCCCACGGCACGCCGCCTGCTGGGCGTGCTGGCGGATCGCCTCTGATCCGTGTCAGTCCAAAAAGCGGCGGCCTCGGTCGCCGTTTTTTTTTGCCTGGATCAGAAGCTTTCCCAGTCGTCGTTGGCCTGGGAGGGGACGGGCGAGGCCGGGCGCGGCGTGGCCCGCGCAGGTTCGGCATCCTGGGCAGGAGCCCGTTTGCGCAAGGCGGCGGGGCGATGCGGCGTGGGGGTGATCACGGTCTTGTCCACCGGGCGGGCAACGACCGGGGCGGCCTTGATCGTTGCGGGCGTGGGAGCAGCAGGCTTGGCGGGGGCCGGCGCGGGCGCCGCGGCGGGTGGCGGGGCTGGCGGCGTCTGCGTGGGCGCAGTGTTCGTCATGGGCGCCTTGACCGTTTCCTTGCCCAACTGGAACACACTGACGAGATTCACCAGCTTGGCGGCCTGTTCGTCCAGGCTGCCCGCCGCCGCGGCGGCTTCCTCCACCAGCGCCGCGTTTTCCTGGGTCACGCGATCCAGCTGGTTCACGGCATCGCTCACCTGCGAGATGCCCTGGCCCTGCTCCTGCGCGGCGGCCCCGATCTCGCTGATGAGGTCGGCCACGCGGCGCACCTCGGCCACGATGTCGTTCATGGCCGATCCGGCGTCGCTCACCAGGCGGCTGCCTGCCTCGACCTTGCCGGCGCTCTGGCTGATCAACTGCTTGATCTCCTTGGCGGCTTCGGCGCTGCGTTGCGCCAGCGCGCGCACTTCACCCGCCACCACGGCAAAGCCGCGGCCCTGCTCGCCGGCGCGGGCGGCTTCCACCGCCGCATTGAGCGCCAGGATATTGGTCTGGAAAGCGATCGAGTCGATGACACCGATGATGTCGCCGATGCGTTGCGAGCTGGCGTTGATATCGTCCATGGTGCTGACGACATTGCCGACCACATCCCCGCCGCGGGCGGCGGCGTTGCGCGCGGAAATGGCGAGCTCGGACGCGGTGCGCACGGCGTCCAGGTTCTGCTGGGTGGTGGCGTTCATCTCCTCCATCGACGCCGCGGTTTCCTCCAGGCTGGATGCCTGTTCCTCCGTGCGTTGGCTCAGGTCCGTATTGCCCGACGAAATCTGCCCCGCACCCGTGGCGATCGCCTCGCTGGCCTGGCGGACCTGCCTGACGATCCCGGCGAGGTTCGCCCGCATGCTGTCCATGTTGGCCAGCACGCTGGTCTGGTCTCCGTCTCGCAGCATCACCCGCAGGCCCAGATTGCCCTTGGCGACCTCCTGGGCGACCTGGGCTGCATAGGCGGGCTCGCCGCCCAGCTGGCGCATGACCGAGCGCACCAGGCCCAGCCCGAGGATGCTGCTGACCAGTGCGCCGAGCAGCATGAGACCCGTCAGCAGCCAGAAAGTGTGTTCGACGGAGGCAGCGGATGCGTCGGTGTCCAGGCGTGCCAGTTCTTCCTGGCGCTTGGCGGCGTCCAGCAGCACCGTGCGCACCGCGATATGCAGGCCGGCGGCGGTGTTGTGCATTTCATCCATGACTGCCGGATCGCCGCGGTCCGCCATGGCTTGCACGGTGTTGACGGAAGCCTTGTAGCGGCTCCAGGCATCGGCGAGCTTGGTGCTCGCGTCGCGCAGGGCAGGATCGGATTCCCCCTGGAGCATGCGGGCGGTGTCCAGCACGGCCTGCTCGGACTGCGCGTTGAAGCGCAGTTCGGCGTCGCGTTCCTTGCGATCCGGCGTCAGGATGTATTTGTACAGGCGGCGATAGTGCGTGGCGCCCTCGCGCGCGGCATCCACCACGACACGCAGCGGCTGGACCGTGTCGGTATACATGGCGCGCTGGTGCTGGCTGACGGACCACAGTTCCTGCATGGCGATGGCGCCAAGGGCAAGCAAGGTGGCGATGAAGAAGAGGACGAGCCCGGTGAGTTTCTTCTTGAGGGAAAGATTCTGGAGCGAAAGCATGGCGTGAGCCTGGACAAACCTGAACTGCGGCGGAAATGGTTTTCAGGTCTGCCTAATGAATCACGAAATGATGCGACGCAATATGTGAATCTCCGGGATAAAACTTGAATTTGTAGCTGTCTGGAAGCTGAATGATTCCCGCATGGCGCGATAGCACCCGCCATGAAAAAGCCTGGGCAGGCTTCGCATCGGAAGTCCTGCCCAGGCCTTGGTCTCCATCGCCGGGCGGGGGTTCACCCGGCGGGGAAAGGCGTGCGACGCGATTACTGCGTCGTCGTGCCGGTGCCACCGGTGCCGCCGGGAGCGGGCGGGGTGGGCGCAGCGGGATCGGTGGGAGCCGGCGTAGCGGGGGCGGGGGTCGACGGGGTCGATTCCGGCGCCGGCGTCGGTGCGGGAGCCGTGGGGGCGGGGGCGCTAGGCGAAGCCGGGGCTGCCGGTTCGTTCTTGTCACCGCAACCAACCAGGGCAAGCGCCAGGGTCGAAGCTACGAGCACGCTCTTGATCATTGTGGACTCCATCATTGTGGTTAATGCTTACTTGTGGCCCCGCCTTGAAAGCGGGGAGACAAGTTCAGGCTACCGGAGTCCCACTGTGACATGGGTGTGGAAATTAAAGCGTCGGTAGCCCAGGCGAAACATTGTTTGCGAAAGTGTGTCCGCAATGACGGGGTGTATCGGGGTTAACCCTGAATGATCGGATCCTGGGCAAGGCGTGCCCAGGGAGGCGAAGACAGGCGCTCCCCGACCGTTGCGTTTTACCTCTCGAAATGCAGCCAGCCTGCGTCCAGCCAGTCATCCAGGCAATCGCGCGCCGCCGGGCTCAGGCGTTTGGCGACGGCGGCCGAGACGTCGAGTTCGCGTGCATCGGCCAGGGCCCGCAGGCCGGCTTCCGCGGCGACCGGCGCGCACTCGCCGTTGATGAAGAGCTGCCTGCCCCGATACAGCATGCGCGAGCGGCGATCCAGGCGCAGCCGTCCGCTTGCCGGCCATGCTTCCGCCAGCATCGGCAGGTCGTCCGGCGCGTCGTCAAAGACGGCACGGGCGTTGGGCTCGCTCAGCCAGCAGCCGAGGAAACGCGTGGCCAGGCTGGCATCGAGCTTGACGGCGTTCGCGGCGCTGACGGCCGCCTCGACCAGGGCTTCGGGCAGGGCTGCCGGCTTACCGGTCGCGGCCTGTCCCGGGTCGCGGTAGCGCGCGGACAGGTCGGGGCCAGGCAGCGGCGGCTCGCCATAAGGGCCGGTGGGCATGCCGCTGCGCGCGGCCAACTGCTCGGCCGCGGCTTCCAGCATGCCGCGCGCAAGCGTTGCGCGATCCGCCGAACGGAAGCCGATGGAGAGCGTCATGCAATCGTCGCCCACGGCGATGCCGTCGTGGGCGGCCTGCGGCGGCAGGTACAGCATGTCGCCGGCCTCCAGCACGAATTCCTCTTCGGGGTGGAAGTTCTGCAGGATATTCAGGGGCAGGTCGGGGACCAGCGTCAGGTCCTTCTGCTGGCTGATGCGCCAGCGCCGCTTGCCGCGTGCCTGCAGCAGGAAGACGTCGTAGCTGTCGAAATGCGGGCCCACGCCGCCGCCATCGCTGGCCACGCTGACCATGATGTCGTCCAGGCGGGCATCCGGGATGAAGCGGAATTGCGCCATCAACGCCGCAGCCCAGTCCAGGTGCTGCTCCAGGCTCTGCACCAGCAGCGTCCAGCCAGGTTCGGCGGGCTTGGGCAGGCGGGCGAAGGGGCCGGGCTCCATCTGCCAGGCATCGTCCTCGCGCCAGATGAGGCGGGATTCGGCATCGTCGCTGCGCGACAGCTTGCGCACGTCGTTGGTGCTCAGCGGGCAACGGAAGCCAGGAATGGCCTGGCGGATCAGCAGCGGCTTGCGCTGCCAGATCTTGCGCATGAACGCGTCGGGCGTCAGGCCGCCCAGCAGGGCGAGGGGGAGGGTCGGATTCATGGCAGGGCGTGCTTCAGGCGATAAAGGGCGTCCAGCGCGTCGCGCGGGGTGAGGCTGTCGGGATCGATCTGCTCGAGCGATTCGCGCAGGGCGCGCAGCGCGTCGAGTTCGGCGGGGTCCACGTCCGCCGCGGCAGAGGGGGCAGGCTCGCCGCCGAACAGGCCGAGCTGCGGCGAGGGCGCGCCCTGCGATTCCAGGCGTTCCAGTTCGCGGCTGGCCTGGCGGATGACGGCGGCGGGCACGCCGGCCCGCTGCGCCACCTCGATGCCGTAGCTGCGGCTTGCCGGGCCTTCGCGGACCTCGTGCAGGAACACGATGCCGGAGGGCGACTGCGCCGCGGCCAGGTGCACGTTGGCGGCTTGCGGCAGCTCGGACGGCAGGCGGGTCAATTCGAAATAATGCGTGGCGAAGAGCGTAAGCGCGCGGTTGTGCGTGAGCAGGCGGTGGGCGATCGCCCAGGCCAGCGACAGGCCGTCATAGGTCGACGTGCCGCGCCCGATCTCGTCCATCAGCACCAGGCTGTGCGCGGTGCTGGCCGACAGGATGGCGGCCGCCTCGGTCATCTCCATCATGAAGGTCGAGCGCCCGCCCGCCAGGTCGTCCGCGGCGCCGATACGCGTGAAGATGCGGTCGATGCGGCCGATGCGCGCCCGCGCGGCCGGCACGAAGCTGCCCGTGCGCGCCAGCAGCACGATGAGCGCGACCTGGCGCATGTAGGTCGATTTACCGCCCATGTTGGGGCCGGTGATGAGCTGCATGGCGCGGGTGGCGTCCAGCCGGCAGCCGTTGGGCGTGAAGCGCTCGATGCTGCGCTCCACCACGGGGTGGCGGCCCGCGTCGATGTCGATCTCGGCCTGTTCGCCGAGGTCCGGCGCCACCCAGTCGTGGCGGCGCGCGTGGTCGGCCAGGGCGCCCAGCGTATCCAGCTCGGCCAGCGCCTGCGCGCAGGCGGTCAGCGCGGGGACATGGGGCGCCAACTGGTCCAGCACCTGCTCATACAGCCATTTCTCGCGCGCCAGCGAACGGTCCTGCGCGGACAGCACCTTGTCTTCCCAGGACTTCAGTTCCGGGGTGATGTAGCGCTCGACGTTCTTCAGCGTCTGGCGGCGGCGGTAATCGTCGGGCACCTTGTCGGTCTGGCCGCGCGACACCTCGATGTAGAAGCCGTGGACGCGGTTGAACTCCACGCGCAGGTTGGCGATGCCGGTGCGCTCGCGCTCACGGGTCTCCAGTTGCAGCAGGAAATCGCCCCCCTCGGTGGACAGCATGCGCAGTTCGTCGAGGTCGGCGTCGAAGCCCGTCGCGATGACCCCGCCGTCGCGCACGGCGACCGCAGGCTCCTCGGCAATGGCGCGCGCCAACAGCGCACCCAGCGCCGCGTCGCAGTCCAGCGACTGCGCCAGCTCCGCCAGGCGCGGCGCGGGAGCCTCGCCATCGAGCAGCGCGCGCACGCCGGGCAGGGCGCCCAGCGCGTCGCGCAAGGCGGCCAGTTCGCGCGGACGGACCGAGCGCAATGCCACGCGGGCCGCGATGCGCTCGATGTCCGGCAGCTTGTGCAGCGCGGTCCGCAGGGATTCCAGCAAGGGAGCGGGCGCATACGGGTTGCCGGCCAGGTGTTCGGGCGTGCGCGCCGACAGCAGCGCGGTGATGGCGTGCTGGCGTGCCAGCACCGGCGCGTTGTCGCGCAGCGGATGGTGTAGCCAGCGGCGCAGCAGGCGGCTGCCCATGGGCGTGCGGCAGTTGTCCAGGATGGAGAAGAGCGTTGGGGATTCCTCGCCCGACAGCGTGCGCGTCAGCTCCAGGTTGCGCCGCGTGAAGGGATCCAGCAGCACATACTGGCTGGCCCGGTCGGCCTGCAGCGACTGGACGTGCGCCAGCGCCTGCGACTGCGTGCGCGAGGCATAGCGCAGCAGGGCGCCGGCGGCGCAGATGGCGGCGGGCATGTCCTCGACGTCGAAGCCCGCCAGCGTATCGGTGCGGAAATGGGCCAGCAGCTGTTCGCGGGCGCTGTCGGTGGTGTAGTGCCAATCGGGCACGCGCGCCGTGGCGCCATCGAAGGCGGAGAGCGCCGGTGCGTGCTCGGGCAACACCACTTCGGCGGGCGCGACACGCGCCAGTTCGGACTCCAACTGGTCCGCGCTGCACTCGGTCAGGCGGAAGTGGCCGCTGGCCAGGTTCAGCCAGGCAATGCCCAGCAAGCCGTGGCGGGTCGCCTTGATGGGCACGTGCACGGCGGCCAGCGCGCGGTCGGCCTTGGCGGGCAGCAGGGCTTCGTCGGTCAGCGTGCCCGGCGTGACGATGCGCACGATGCGCCGTTCCACCGGTCCCTTGCTGGTGGCGGGGTCGCCGATCTGTTCGCAGATGGCGACGGATTCGCCCAGCGCCACCAGGCGCGCCAGGTATTGTTCAATGGCATGCACCGGCACGCCGGCCATGGGAATAGGCACGCCATTGCTGGTGCCGCGCTTGGTCAGCGTGACGTTCAGGAGGCGCGCGGCGCGTTCGGCGTCCTCATAGAACATCTCGTAGAAATCGCCCATGCGATAAAGCAGCAGCAGCGAGCCGGCTTCGGCCTTCAGCTTCTGGTATTGCTGCATCATCGGCGTGAGGCCGGAGGTGTCGGTGGTTTTGCTCATCGAATCCAATGGGTTGCCATGCTTGCGGGGGCGGACTCACCCGCGATCAAGGCGTCATTCTAAACAGCGGGCTCCGGTTACGCTCAGGGGCGTCGCCCCTTGCCCCAGGGGGCATCACGCGTACGCAGCATCGCGTTTCGACATCGCGGCTGGACATCGCTTATCTGGCGTGGAACCCGGGTGCTGCACGCACCGCGGTGCGCATGCATGGCTGGCCGGACAGCGTGCCGTTGCTGGTGCTGCACGGCGCCGCCGACACCTGCAACCATCCAGCCAGTTCACGCGGCAGGGAAGGCCGCTTCAGCGGTCGTTATGAAAGGCAGGGGCTGGAGGGCGTGGGGCACTTTCCGCAGCGGGAGGCGCCGGCGCGGGTGGCCGAGACGACCCTGGCATTTTGCCGCAAGGGCTGGCAGGGCCGTTGCGGGCAGCTCTGGTGCCAGAGCCAGGTCAGGCCTGGCGCTATTCGCGCGGCCCGCGTTTCGTCACCGAAAGCAGCAAGGCGAGGATGATGCCCGCCACGATGCCGACGACGATGTTGTTCAGGATGACGCCCAGGGCAGCACCCAGGGCGGTGCCGATGACGAGATGCATGGTGTTCATGGCGGCAAGGATACCTCGCGGGACAAGAAGCGAATCGGAATCGGGTCATCTTTAGATACAATTGATGCTCTTTTCCTGCAATGCCCTCTTTCCAGATGCACAATAAAAATCTTCGATATCGACCGGATATAGACGGCTTGCGGGCCATCGCCGTCTCCGTCGTCGTGTTGTTCCACGCCTTCCCTGCATTGCTGCCAGGGGGATTCATAGGCGTCGACATCTTCTTTGTCATTTCAGGCTATCTGATTTCCTCCATTCTCTATAAAAGCATGGAGGCGGGAACGTTCAGTCTGGCTGATTTCTACGCGAGGCGCATCAAGCGGATTTTTCCTGCGTTGCTGCTGGTTCTTGTCAGCAGCTTGGTCGCGGGCTGGTTCCTTCTGTTCCCCGATGAGTACAAGGAACTTGGCAAGCACGTTGCTGGGGGAGCCGCGTTTGTTTCGAATCTCGTGCTCTGGAATGAGGCAGGCTATTTCGATGTAACCGCTGAAAAGAAACCCCTTCTGCATCTTTGGTCCCTCGGCATAGAAGAGCAGTTCTACTTCTTTTGGCCTTTGGCGCTTTGGTTGGCATGGAAGCTTCGATTGAATTTCCTGCTCCTGGCCGTAGCTGCAATGGCGGTTTCTTTTTTCCTCAATATCCAGAATATTGGTACGGATCCGGTTTCCGTCTTCTACCTGCCGCAGATGCGGATGTGGGAGTTGCTGATCGGTGCGTCAATCGCATACCTGCAGTGGAGGGGACGCAGGTTGTCCATGCCGGCACTGGCCATGGCAGCCAGCAACCTGCTTTCAGTTGCAGGCGCAGCATTGATTGCCTACGGGCTCTATACGATTACCAAGGAGACGCCGTTCCCAGGCACTGCTGCTGTCGCGCCAGCGATGGGCGCGGCGTTGCTGATTGCCTGTGGGCCCAATGCGTATCTCAACCGGTGGATACTGTCATCGCGTCTGTTCGTCTGGATTGGCTTGATCAGCTACCCTTTGTATCTTTGGCATTGGCCATTGCTTTCGTTCGCTCACATCATTATTGGCGAGGCGCTTCCACTGAGGGTGGCGCAGTTAGCGGTAGGCGTTT
The DNA here is from genome assembly GCF_900089455.2 of Orrella dioscoreae. NCBI lineage: Bacteria > Pseudomonadati > Pseudomonadota > Betaproteobacteria > Burkholderiales > Alcaligenaceae > Orrella > Orrella dioscoreae. The sequence goes on along the minus strand of NZ_LT907988.1, from coordinate 3,337,325 downwards.
CCGTGGTTTTGGCCATTCTGACGTATTTTCTGGTCGAGAAGCCGTTGCGCCATGCGGAGTCCCGTTGGATCGTGCCGGGGCTGGCAGGCGTGATGCTTCTGTTGGGTATTGCTGGCTACGATATATTCAAGAAGGATGGCCTGACTGAACGAGCGCTGATCAAGGAAAGCGCGCTCCGAAACAGTCAGTTCGTGGGGCCGCTTTGGAAATACACCAAGAATGACACCTGCCTGAAGCGTTATCCCTTTCCTGATGCTTCGGACTATGGCTGGTGGTTCTGCGTGGCCAGCAAGGATGCACCGCCCACTCTGTTGTTGTTGGGCAGCAGTTTCGCCAATCACCACTATGCCGGTTTTCTTACGGTGAAGCCCTTTTCCGTTGAAAGCATCCTGTCGATTGGCGCCTGTCCAGTGGACGTGAGATACATCACGGATCCGGAAGCCCCCAAGACGTACAGTCCTTGCTCTGGCGATCGTGCACACAAGCAGCGGCTTCTGATCGATGGTGTCATTGAAGCATCCGCCGGTACGCTGAGGCTCGTCGTGATTGACGGCCTTAGTCAGGCACAGAACTCCGCGACGATCCAGGCGGTTCAGGAGCGTCTGGATTTTCTGGTGGGGCACGGCGCAAAGGTCGTTATCTTCAAGCCTCATCTCACGCGGGATGGAGACCTGAAAGGTTGCTTTGCACGGCCGCTGAAGACGCCGCAACAAAGCTGCGAGTTGCCTTTGGGCGCGCGCAAGGAGTTGGATGCCAAGTTCCAGCCGCTTGTTGATGCGCTGGCCGCCAGTCACCCCGATATTCCCTTCTTCGACCAGAACGACATGCTTTGTGATGGGGACAGGTGTTCGTTGATCGTGGATGGCATGCCGGCCTTCCGGGACGAATACAGCCACTATTCAGAGTACGCCAGTGAGGTACTCGTCAAGCGCTTTGCCGAGTGGGCTGCGGAGCGAGGTCTGCCCTTGCAGTAAGCATGTTGCCGCGGTTCCACGCCCTCGCTGTCTTGCAGTCGAGGGCGTTTTTCTATGCCGAATTGGTAATACCAAACTATTGTTTTATTGGCCACTTAGACTAATTTCTTAAGGATAAACCCTAGCTGCTCTGCGGATTTTGCGCTCCCTATAATCACCCCTTCTTCGAAACAAGGTCGAATTGGACAGACCAATTTGGAGAGAGACACCCACCGCGTCCTGTCGGACATGGCGCACAGAGGGCGGTTTTCGCACGGGGAGCGAGGCCGCCCAGTCATGATCCGGGACAGGCCGCGGCGGCATTCCAATCCGCAGGAGACATAGGCCCATGCAAGCCTGGCAACAACTCTACGACCCCGCTGGCAACATCTGGCTATCCAGCCTCATCGCTTCGCTTCCCATCCTGTTCTTCTTCCTGGCGCTGACCACGCTGCGCATGAAGGGCTACGTGGCTGGCACCATCACCGTGCTGATCGCACTGGCTGTCGCGCTGTTCTTCTACGGCATGCCTGCCGACCGCGCACTGGCTTCTGCCGTCTACGGTTTCTTCTATGGCCTGTGGCCGATCGCCTGGATCATCATCGGCGCGGTCTTCCTTTATAAGGTGTCGGTCCGCACCGGACAGTTCGATGTGATCCGCTCCTCGATCCTGTCGGTCACCGAAGACCAGCGGCTGCAGATGCTGATGGTCGGCTTCTCCTTTGGCGCGTTCCTGGAGGGCGCGGCGGGCTTCGGCGCGCCGGTGGCCATCACGGCCGCGCTGCTGGTCGGCCTGGGCTTCCGCCCGCTCTATGCCGCCGGCCTGTGCCTGATCGTGAACACCGCGCCCGTGGCCTTCGGCGCCATGGGCATTCCCATCATCGTGGCCGGGCAGGTCACGGGCCTGGATCCCTTCGCCATCGGCCAGATGGCGGGGCGCCAGCTGCCTTTCCTCACCCTCATCGTGCTGTTCTGGATCATGGCGATCATGGACGGCTGGCGTGGCGTGAAGGAAACCTGGCCCGCCGTGCTGGTGGCCGGTGGCTCGTTCGCCATCGTCCAGTACCTGACCTCCAACTTCCTCGGCCCGGAACTGCCGGACATCACGTCCTCGCTGGCGTCGCTGCTCAGCCTGACGCTGTTCCTGCGCGTCTGGAAGCCCGTGCGCATCTTCCGCTTCGAGAACGAGGACGGCGGTGGCGAGCGGGGTGCCGCGGCGGCACCCAGCAACCCGGCGTCCGCGGAGGCCGCCGCTGCCGCCGCCGCGCCGCGCAAGCATTACTCCGCCGGCCAGATCACGCGCGCCTGGATGCCCTTCCTCTTCCTGACCGCCATGGTCACGGTCTGGAGCATCCCGCCGTTCAAGGCGCTGTTCGCCAAGGGCGGCGCGCTGGCCAACTGGGTGCTGAGCCTGCCCGTGCCCGGCCTGCACCACCTGGTGGACAAGATGCCGCCCATCGTGGCCCAGGCCACGCCCTACGACGCCATCTACAAGTTCGACTGGCTGTCGGCCACCGGCACGGCCATCCTGTTCGCGGCGATCATCTCTATCGCCTTCCTGAAGATGAAGCCGCGTGCCGCGGTCGAGACCTTCGGCGCCACGCTGAAGGAACTGGCCCTGCCGATCTATTCCATCGGCATGGTGCTGGCCTTCGCCTTCATCGCCAACTACTCGGGCCTGTCGGCCACGTTGGCGCTGGCCCTGTCGCACACGGGCCATGCCTTCACGTTCTTCTCGCCCTTCCTGGGGTGGCTGGGCGTGTTCCTGACCGGTTCGGACACCTCGTCCAATGCGCTGTTCGCGGCGTTGCAGGCGACCACCGCGCAACAGATCGGCGTGCCCGAGGTGTTGCTGGTGGCTGCCAACACCACGGGCGGCGTGACCGGCAAGATGATCTCGCCGCAATCGATCGCCATTGCGTGCGCGGCCGTCGGCCTGGTGGGCCGAGAGTCGGACCTGTTCCGCTTCACGGTCAAGCACAGTCTCATTTTCACGGTTATCGTCGGCATCATCACCACCTTGCAGGCTTACGTCCTGCCGTGGATGATTCCGTGATCGCAGCCCCTGCCTGACCCTTGCCGACGTCATTGCCGCCATTGCCCATGCGCCTCGTAGACCAGATCGCCGACCAGCTCCAGACCCTGATCCGTGAACAGGGCCTGAAGCCTGGCGAGCGCCTGACGGCCGAGCGCAAGCTGGCCGAGGAGCTGGGCGTGTCGCGGCCCTCCCTGCGCGAGGCGATCCAGAAGCTCGCCAGCAAGGGCTTGCTGGTCAGTCGGCGTGGCGGCGGCACCTATCTGCAGGCGCCACCGGCGGCGCCGACGGCCGCCTGGTCCGAGAACAGCCTGGTGACTCCCCTGGCCACGCTGTTCGTCGACGATCCCGAATACCGTTATGACGTCCTCGAGGCGCGCCATGCCATCGAGGGCGCCTGTGCGTGGCATGCCGCCCTGCGAGCCACGGACGAGGACAAGGTGCGCGTGCGCGATGCCTTCGACGCCACGCTGCAGTTCAACGAAAGCGAGAACCCGGATCTGGCCGCGCAGGCCGACGCCCGTTTCCACCTGGCGGTGGCCGAGGCCTCGCACAACCTGGTGCTCATGCAGACCATGCGCGGGCTCTTCGACCTGCTGCAGTCCACCGTGACGCGCAACCGCAAGGAGATCTACACGGTGCCGCACAACTTCGCCCTGTTGACGGGGCAGCATCGCGCGCTGATGCAGGCGGTGCTGGACGGCGACGCCGATGCCGCCCGCGACGCCGTGACCTCGCACCTGGACTTCGTGCGCACCACCGTCCGCACGCTGGACGAGGACGACGCCCGGCGCGCACGCGCCATGCGCCTGTTCACGCCCTCATGATTCCGACAGTCCTGTTTTCCCCGCCCGTAAAACAACGAGACGAGACGCCATGATCATTTCCGCTTCCACCGACTACCGGGCCGCCGCCCAGCGCAGGATTCCGCCTTTCCTGTTCCACTACGCCGATGGCGGCGCCTATGCCGAGCGCACCTTGCGGCGCAACGTCGAGGACCTGGCCGACGTGGCGCTGCGCCAGCGCGTGCTGAAGAACGTGTCGGCGCTCAGCCTGGAAACCCAGTTGTTCGGCGAGACCCTGTCCATGCCGGTGGCGCTGGCGCCGGTGGGCCTGTGCGGCATGTATGCGCGCCGCGGCGAGGTACAGGCCGCGCGCGCGGCCGACCGCAAGGGCATCCCCTTCACGCTGTCGACGGTGTCGCTGTGCCCCATCGAGGAAGTCGCGCCCGTCATGCAGCGGCCCATGTGGTTCCAGCTTTACGTGCTGAAGGATCGCGGCTTCATGAAGAACGCGCTGGAGCGCGCGCAGGCGGCGGGCTGCAAGACGCTGGTGTTCACGGTGGACATGCCCACGCCGGGTGCGCGCTACCGCGACCTGCATTCGGGCATGAGCGGCCCCAACGGCCCGATGCGCCGCTACCTGCAGGCCATGGTGCATCCGCGCTGGGCCTGGGACGTGGGCGTGAACGGCCGCCCGCATGACCTCGGCAACGTCTCGGCCTACCTGGGCAAGCCCACCGGCCTGGCCGACTACATCGCGTGGCTGGCCAACAATTTCGACCCCTCCATTTCCTGGAAGGACCTGGAGTGGATCCGCGATTTCTGGAAGGGCCCCATGATCATCAAGGGCATCCTCGATCCCGAGGACGCGCGCGACGCCGTGCGTTTCGGCGCGGACGGCATCGTCGTGTCCAACCACGGCGGACGCCAGCTGGACGGCGTGCTGTCTTCGGCGCGCGCCTTGCCGGCCATCGCCGACGCGGTCAAGGGCGACCTCACCATCCTGGCGGATGGCGGCGTGCGCAGCGGCCTGGACGTCGTGCGCATGATCGCGCTGGGCGCGGATACCGTGCTGCTGGGCCGCGCCTTCATCTATGCGCTGGCGGTAGCGGGCGAGGCCGGCGTCACGCACCTGCTCGACCTGATCGAGAAGGAAATCCGCGTGGCCATGACGCTGACGGGCGTGAAGTCCATCTCCGAGATCACGCGCGACTCGCTGGTGCAGGCATGACCGCCGTTGCGGGGACGCAGGCGCAGGCACGGAGCCGGACTGACAGCCCGGCCTTGCTGGCGCGGCTGCGCGAGGTGGTCGGCGCCACCCATGTGCTGACCCAGGACGCCGACACGCGCCGCTTCCGCAAGGGGCATCGCACCGGCGAAGGCGGCGTGCTCGCCGTGGTGCGGCCCGGCACGCTGCTGGAGCAGTGGCAGGCCATGCAGGCGGCGGTCGAGGCCGGCTGCATCGTCATCATGCAGGCGGCCAACACGGGGCTGACCGGCGGCTCCACGCCAGATGGCAACGACTACGACCGCGACATCGTGCTGATCAGCACGCTGCGCCTGCAAGGTGTGCAGGTCATCAACGACGGCGCGCAGGTGGTCTGCCTGCCGGGCGCCACGCTCGACCGGCTGGAGCAGACGCTGGCGCCCCTGGGCCGCGAGCCGCATTCCGTCATCGGCTCCTCGTGCATCGGCGCCTCGGTGCTGGGTGGCGTCTGCAACAACTCGGGCGGGGCGCTGGTGCGCCGCGGCCCGGCCTATACCGAGATGGCGTTGTACGCCGCGGTCGATGACAGCGGCACGCTGCGCCTGGTGAACCACCTGGGCATCGCGCTGGGCGACTCGCCCGAGGAAATCCTGACGCGCCTGCAGGCGGGCCAGTATGGCCCGGCTGACGTGGACAACAGCGGCGAGCGCGCGGCATCCGATCCCCGCTACGGCGAGCACGTGCGCGACGTGGACGCCGCGACCCCCGCGCGTTTCAACGCGGATCCGTCACGGCTCTTCGAGGCGTCGGGATCGGCGGGCAAGGTGGGTGTGTTCGCGGTGCGGCTGGACACCTTCCCGCGCGAAGCCAGCGACGTCTTCTACATCGGCAGCAACGATCCGGACGACCTGACGGCGGTGCGCCGCCACCTGCTCACCTCCCTGCCCAGCCTGCCCATCGCGGGCGAGTACATCCATCGCGTGGCCTTCGACATCGGCGCGCGTTATGGCAAGGACACCTTCCTGCTCATCGACAAGCTGGGCACGGCCAAGGTGCCGGCGGCCTTCGCGTTGAAGAGCCGCATCGACGGGTTCTTTGAAAAACTGGGCCTGCGCAACGTCACGGATCACGTCATCCAGGCGGTCATGGCGCTGTTGCCCAGCCACCTGCCGCCGCGCATGCGTGACTATCGCAACCGCTATGCGCATCACCTGCTGTTGCGGGTGGCGAAAGATTCCACCGATGCCACGCGGGCCTTCCTGGACGCGCACTTCCAGGGCAGGGAGGGGGGCTATTTCCACTGCGAGCCGGACGAAGGCCGCAAGGCCTTCCTGCATCGCTTCGCCGTGGCGGGCGCGGCCATCCGCTATCGCGACACGCACCGCGGCTCGGTCGAGGATATCGTCGCGCTGGATATCGCCTTGCGGCGCAATGACCGCGAATGGGTCGAGACCCTGCCGCGCGACATGGACGAGGTGATGGTCCACAAGCTGTACTACGGCCACTTCTTCTGCCACGTGTTCCACCAGGACTACATCGTGAAGAAGGGCGTGGATCCGCTGGCGATGGAGCATCGCATGTGGACGCTGCTGGATGCGCGCCAGGCCGAGTATCCGGCCGAGCACAATGTCGGGCACCTGTACGAGGCCAAGCCCGCGCTGTCCTCGCACTATCGCAAGCTGGATCCCTGCAATGTGTTCAATCCCGGCATCGGCCACACTTCCAAGCTGTTCGGCTGGGGCGCCTGCTGCGACCAGGGCAAGCCGGGCTTCCCGGCGGCCTACGGCTACGACGCCAGCCAGGATGCCGGCTGAGGCACGCGGCGGACCGCGGTCCGCCATGCAAGGACAGGCTCAATAGCCGACGGTAAAGCGCTTGCGCGAGTGCGCGGGCGCCTCCAGTTCGTTGATCAACGCGATCGCGAAATCGGCGAAGCTGATCCAGCTGCGGCCGGCGGCATCGCTCAGCAGCGTGTCCTGGCCCAGGCGGAAGGCGCCGGTGCGTTCGCCTTCCACGAATTCCGCCGACGGCGACAGGAAGGTCCAGTCCAGCCCGGGCTCCTTGCGCAGGGCGTCCAGGAACGCCGCGCCAGCCGTGGCTTCGGCCTTGTACTCGGCGGGAAAGTCGGGCAGGTCCAGCACGCGCTTGCCGGGCGCGACTTCCAGGCTGCCCGCGCCGCCTACGACCAACAGGCGCGGAACGCCCGCTTCCTTCACCGGTCCGATGACAGCTTGCGGCGGTACCGTCGAGAAGTGCGTCGCACTCAGGACGGCGTCATGGCCTGCCAGCGCGCGGGCCAGGGCCTGCGCATCCAGCACGTCCAGCGACACCGCCTTCACCCCGGCGCGGCCTTGCAGCGCGGAGGCGTTGCGGGCAATGGCGGTGACGGTGTGGCCGCGGCGCAGGGCCTCTTCCAGCAGTTGGCTGCCGGCACGGCCGGTGGCGCCCAGGATTGCGATATTGCTCATGGCATTCTCCGTAGTCGGTTCAAGGCTGGCATCGCCAGCGGTGAAACAAGCTTAGTTCCGGAAAACCGCGCAAAATAGCCGGCAATTGACATTTATTTGTTCCGATATCAAAAACAATAGGGCGCCCCATGGATCGTCTTACCGCCATGCAAGTCTTTGTCGCCGTGGTCGATGGCGGCAGCCAATCCGCCGCCGCCGACAGGCTGGGACTGTCCCGTCCGGTGGTGTCGCGCCACCTGGCCGACCTGGAGGGCTGGGTGGGTGCCAGGCTGCTGCACCGCACGACCCGCAAGCTGAGCCTGACCGCCGCGGGCGCGGAGGCCTTGCCGCGCTGCCGCCAGGTGCTGGCCCTGGGCGGAGAGATCCGGGCTGCCGGCGCCAGCCGGGAGGACGCGCCGCGCGGGCTGCTGCGCATCACCGCCAGCAATTCCCTGGGCTACGCCCGCCTGTCCCGGGCGGTCGCCCTGTATCAGCGCCAGCATCCGGCGGTCTCGGTCGAGTTGCTGCTGGTGGACCGCAAGGTCGACCTGGTGCAGGAGCGCATCGACCTGGCCTTGCGCATCAGCCGCGAGATCGATCCGAACCTGATCGCCCGCAAGCTGGCGGTCTGCGAGTCCGTGGTGTGCGCGGCGCCGGCCTACCTGCGGGAGCATGGCACGCCCGTCCAGCCGCAGGACCTCGCTGGGCACAACTGCCTGACCCACGCGTATTACGGCAGCAGCGTCTGGGAGTTCCTGCGCGAGGGTGAGCCCTTGCAGGTGGCGGTGCGTGGCAATTTCAGCGCCAACGATGCGCTGTCCGTGTGCGCCTCGGCGGTGGCGGGGGCAGGTGTGGCGATGTTGCCCGCCTATCTGGCCCAGGCGCGGCTGGACGATGGCGCGCTGGTGGCGCTGCTGCCGGCGCACCGGCCAGTGGACACCTATTTCCATGCGGTCTATGCATCGCGCCGGCACATGCCCGCCACCCTGCGTTCCATGCTGGATTTCCTGGCGATACATTTCGCCCAGGGCATGGTGGCCACGCCCGCGGCATGACGTATCGTGGCAAAGGAGCGGTCACCGGCCCGTGCCTATAATGATCCAGCCCCAAAGCAACCCGAGGCGGACACACTGGATATGCATGCGTTTACGAGACGTCCCGAGGTCATACTGAGCCCGGCGCCCGCGCCCTTCCAATCCTATCGGGATCCGCAGCAGGCGGTGGAAAGGCTGGTCGAGTTGTATGGCCGCAGCGCCGCTTTCCTGCGGCAGGCCTTCCAGGATTACGTGCAGGGCAAGGCGCCGGCCGAAGGGCGCGTCAGGGCCTGCTATCCGGCCATCCGGTTCGAGGTCCAGACCTACGACCCCATCGACAGCCGCCTGTCCTACGGCCATGTGGACGATCCCGGACGGTTCCAAACCACCGTCACGCAGCCCACGCTGTTCTTCGAATACCTGAAGGAACAGATCGGCCAGCTCATCCACCATCATGGCGTGCCGGTCGAGATCGGCGAGTCCGATACGCCGATGCCGCTGCACTTTGCCTTCTCCGAAGGGACGTTCGTGGAGGGGGTGCGCATCGAGACGCTGTCGCGGCCCTTGCGCGACGTGTTCGACGTGCCGGACCTGACCGTGACGGACGATGCCATCGTCAACGGGACCTGGCGCGGGCGTGAAGACGAGCCCCGGCCGCTGGCGCCCTTCACCGCGCCGCGTGTGGATTATTCGCTGCACCGCCTGCAGCACTACACCGCCACGGCGCCGGCGCATTTCCAGAACTTCGTCCTCTTCACCAACTACCAGTTCTATGTCGATGAGTTCTGCGCTCGCGCCCGCGCCCAGATGGCGACGGGCGAGGGCCCGTACGAGGCGCTGATCGAGCCCGGCAATCTCGTCACGCGCCGCGGCGACAGCCAGCCCTCGCAAGGCCAGCCGCTGGCGCGCCTGCCGCAGATGCCGGCCTACCACCTGGTGCGCCCCGGCCATTCGGGCATCACCGTCATCAACATCGGCGTGGGGCCCTCCAACGCCAAGACCATCACCGATCACGTGGCCGTGCTGCGCCCGCACGCCTGGCTGATGCTGGGGCATTGCGCGGGGCTACGCACCTCCCAGCGCCTGGGCGACTATGTGCTGGCACATGGCTATGTGCGGGAAGACCACGTGCTGGACGCCGACCTTCCCACCTGGGTGCCGCTGCCGCCGCTGGCGGAAGTGCAGGTTGCGCTGGAACAGGCGGTCGAAGAGGTGGCGGGGCTGTCGGGCTGGGACCTGAAGCGAATCATGCGCACCGGCACGGTTGCCACCATCGACAACCGCAACTGGGAACTGCGCGATCACCTCGAGCCCGTGCAGCGTTTCTCGCAGTCACGCGCCATTGCCCTGGACATGGAGTCGGCCACCATCGCGGCTAACGGTTTCCGCTTCCGGGTGCCTTACGGTACCTTGCTGTGCGTGTCCGACAAGCCGCTGCATGGAGAGCTGAAACTGCCCGGCATGGCGACGGCGTTCTACCAGCGCCAGGTGTCGCAGCATCTGGAAATCGGCATGCGGGCCCTGGAGCTGCTGCGCGAGATGCCGCCCGAGCGCCTGCACTCGCGCAAGCTGCGCAGTTTCATGGAGACCGCCTTCCAATAGGAACGGGTCTTGACTGCGCAAGGATTGGGCACACTGTCACACGTGTGCCCTTTTTTTGCGCTGTCTAAGCAAGGCGTTGAAACTTAACGAAAAATGACAACTGCTCTGAACATGTCCAAAGGGTTGTCCACATTTTTCAGGGATAACCCTAGCATTTCCCGCAAGGGAGGGTTTCATCCGAGGATAATCCCGTCCATTGGGACGACGGCTGGGGAAAAGTGCCGGAACCAGGGAGAAAGGCGGTCAAAAAGCGGCGATGAGCCGTTTTTGACCGCAGGTTTCAAATACTTGTCGCATAAGGGGATTTCCGGGCTGCCCAAAGGCTGTCCATAGGCTTTTCCACAGTCGCTGTGGACAAGCCTGTCGGCGACGACGTGGACATCAAGCGGACAACTTCCGCACCCATTCCAGGTAGCGGTTCAGCCAGCCTTGGACGAAATCGCGCGTACCGGCATTGGTGAAGGCATGCTGGTCATCGATGAGGTCTTCCTTGAATTGCAGGAAGGCTTCCGGCGTGGTCAACGTAGGGGAGCCCTGGCCTGCCAGGATATTGCGCAGGTGCTGTTGGGCCATGGCCGTGCCGGTGGCGCCGGGCGAAGTGCCGATCACCGCCGAGGGCCTGCCAGCCCAGGAGCTCTTGCCGTAAGGACGAGAGCCCCAGTCGATGGCGTTCTTCAACACGCCCGGAATGGAGCGGTTGTATTCGGGCGTGACGAACAGCACGCCGTGGGCGGCGTTGACCAGCGCCTTGAAGTCGGCCACGGGCTCAGGCAAAGGTTGCTCGTCATCCTGGTTGTAGAGGGGAAGGGCGCCGATGTCCGCGTACTGGAAGGAGACGTCCTTGGGCGCGAGTCGTTCGATCGCGCGGGCGAGCTTCTTGTTGGACGAGTCGGCGCGCAGGCTGCCGACCAGGACGGCGATGCTATGGTTGCTCATGCGTTTCTTCCTCTTGCTGGGTGAAGGGGGAGCGCGCCGCCACGCCAGGCACGCGGCGACGGTCAACCGAGTGTAGAGCGTGGCACGGCCTTCAGGGATGACAAAACCATTCATGTCTGGCCGCGTGACCGTGGCCGCCTGTTTGCGCTCGCGCAAAAACGGCAACTGACTTGCAGCTGAAAAAGAAAACGAAAACTGTTTACAATTACGCCCGATCAAGGCGCCCCGGTTTCGAAACCACAAGGCGCGACCATCCGGCTGCGGGGAGGGGAGCGTGCACTGCGTGGACGCCGGGCGTGATGCCTATCGCCGACAGCCGCCACGGCCATTCCGTCACGACAGGAGAAAGTCCCATGCGCAATACCGTCCTCGCCGCCGCCCTGGCTGCCATGCTGGCCGCGACGCCAGCCATGTCGGCCCCCGCACCCAAAGCGGTCGTCACCACCTATGCGGACATTGCGCTGGCCACCTATGAAGACGCCTTGTCCACCGCGCAGACGCTGGACAAGGCCATCGACGCCCTGATCGCCAAGCCCAGCGAAACCACGCTGACCGAGGCGCGCCGCGCCTGGCTGGCCGCGCGCGTGCCCTACCAGCAAAGCGAAGCCTTCCGTTTCGGCAACCCGGTGGTCGATGACTGGGAAGGCAAGGTCAATGCCTGGCCGCTGGACGAAGGCATGATCGACTACGTCGATGCCTCGTATGGCAAGGAGTCCGACGCCAACGCCTATTACGTCGTGAACGTCATCGCGAACCCGAAGATCTCGGTGGGCGGCAAGCAGATCGACGCCAGCCGCATCACCCCTGAACTGCTGCGCGAGACCCTGCATGAAGCCGATGGCAATGAGGCCAACGTGGCGACGGGTTACCACGCCATCGAATTCCTGCTGTGGGGCCAGGACCTGAACGGCACGGGCCCGGCGCCCAAGGACCGCAAGGGCACGCCGCAGGAGCGTCACGCGGGCAATCGTCCCTACACCGATTTCGATGCCAAGCAGTGCACCGGCGGCAACTGCGAGCGCCGCGCCGAGTTCCTGAAGGCCGTGAGTTCGCTGCTGCTGTCCGACCTGAAGGACATCGTGGCCGCATGGCAGAAGAACGGCGAGGCCCGCAAGGGCGTCGAGCCGGATCCCAAGGCGGGCCTGGTGGCCATGCTGACCGGCCTGGGCAGCCTGTCCTATGGCGAGCTGGCCGGCGAGCGCATGAAGCTCGGCCTGATGCTGAACGACCCCGAGGAAGAGCACGACTGCTTCTCGGACAACACGCACAACTCGCACTTCTACAACCAGATCGGCATGATCAACGTGTACGAAGGCCGCTACAAGCGTGTCGATGGCAAGGAAGTGAAGGGCGCAAGCCTGTCCGAACTGGTGAAGGCGGCCGATCCGGCGCTGGACAAGGAAATGCGCGGCAAGCTGGAAGCCACGCGCCGCGCCATGCAGGCCATGAAGACCCGCGCCGAGACGGTCGAGACCTATGACCAGATGATTGCCCAGGGCAATGCCGAGGGCAATGCCACGGTGCAGGCCGCCATCGACGCGCTGGTCGAGCAGACCCGCAGCATCGAGCGCGTCATCGCCAAGCTGGACCTGGGCGACATCGAGCTGGAGGGCTCCGACAGCCTGGACAACCCGTCTGCCGTGTTCGAGTAAATGCCGCAATCCAGCCGTTTTCGCTCGCCCGCGTCCGCGCGGGTGGCAGGCCTGCTGCTTGCGGGCCTGCTGTGGACCGGGACGAGCGCCGGCGCCGAGCGCGCCGATCTCAGCAAGGCGGACCGTGCGCGCGTGCGCACGGTCACCGCACCCGCCAAGGACTTCTCGGCGCCCGAGCGCTTCGAGGTCATGCAGGCGGGGGCGGGCACCATCAACAACAAGCTGCTCAATCCGGACATCTTTTCCCATCCGGCGGGCAACCTGGATTTCGAAGGGCGCCAGGCCTTCCTGATCGGCAATGGCCTGTTCCGCAAGGACTGGGTGTCCTCGCCGTCGTCGACGCAGGCGTCGGACGGCCTGGGGCCGCTGTTCAATGCGCGGTCCTGTCAGGCCTGTCATGTGAAGGACGGCCGCGGCACCGCGCCGGCCTTCTCCACGCCTGAACGCAGCGACACCGTCGGCCTGCTGCTGCGCCTGTCCATTCCCAGCTCGACGACCACGCGCACCGGTCCCGGCGTGAATGAACTGGCCTCGCTGCCCGACCCGGTCTATGGCCATCAGCTGCAGACCCTGGCCGTGCCCGGCCTGCCGGCCGAGGGTAGCATCGCCATCCGCTACACCCCCATCGAGGTGGCGCTGAACGGCGGCGAAAGCGTGACGCTGATGCGCCCGGCATACAGCGTGACCGACCTGGCGTATGGGCCGCTGCATCCGCAGACGGGCCTGTCGCCGCGCATGGCGCCGCCCATGATCGGGCTGGGCCTGCTGGGCGCCATCCACGAAGACGACATCCTGGCGAACGTGGCCGCGAATCGCGGCGACGGCGTGTCGGGACGGGCCAATTGGGTGAAGGACCTGAAGACGGGCCGGCAGGTGCTGGGCCGCTTCAACTGGAAGGCCGGCCAGCCCACCGTCATGCAGCAAAGCGCGGTGGCGTTCTCCCACGACATGGGGCTGTCCACGCCGCTGGTGCCTGATCATTATGGCGATTGCACCCAGGCCCAGGCGGATTGCCGCGCCATGCCGCACGGCGCCCAAGCCCATCTGGGCGAGCACGAGGTGCCGGGCGAACTGCTGGATTTCGTCGATATCTATTCCAGCAACCTGGGCGTGCCCCAGCGCCGCGATGCCGATGATGCGCGCGTGCTGGCCGGCAAGAAGCTGTTCTATGAAAGCAATTGCGTGGCCTGCCACGTGCCCAAGTACGTCACGCGCCGCGACGCGGAGCGCCCGGAGCACCGTTTCCAGCTGATCTGGCCCTATACCGACCTGCTGCTGCACGACATGGGCGAAGGCCTGGCGGATCACCAGGGGGAAGGCGCGGCGGATGGCCGCGAGTGGCGCACGCCACCGCTATGGGGCATAGGCTTGACGCGCATGGTGAACCCGGCGGCAGGCTGGCTGCACGATGGCCGCGCGCGCACGCTGCTGGAGGCCGTGCTGTGGCACGGCGGCGAAGCGCAGGCGGCGCGTGATCGCGTGGTGAAGATGACGCCGGACGAACGCGCGGACCTGATCCGGTTCCTGGAGTCGCTGTAGTCATGGTTTCCGTGGATGTGTTGTCGTGAAGGAAGGAGTGAGCATGCGGCGTAGTCTTTCCCTGGTCTTGCTGGTGATGAGTCTCTCCGGTGCCGGCGCGGCGTCGGCGGCCCAGCAGGATGCGGTCCCCGCGGACTTGGGGCAGCGGCTCGTCACGACGTATGCCGCACCCGCCACGCAACGCCTGGATGCCGATGCCCGCGCGCTGGCGCAGGCCTTGGATGCCCTGTGCAAGCAGCCGGCGGCGAAGGCGGCAGAGTCGGTACAGGCGCGCTTCCGGTCCGTCGTGCTGGCCTGGTCGGGTGTCGAGTTCCTGCGCTTCGGCCCCCTGGTCGAAGGCAATCGCTACGAGCGCATCGCGTTCTGGCCCGACCCGCGCGGCGTCATGTCGCGCCAGGTGCAGGGCTTGCTGGCGGACCCGGCCGTGACGGCGCTGGATGCGCAGGCGCTGTCCGCGCGCAGCGTGGCGCAGCAGGGCCTGCCCGCGCTGGAGTTCCTGCTGTATCGCGATGGCGGCGTGCTGGAAGCCGCTAGGCAGGGCAGGGCCGAAGCGCCTGACTGCGCCTATGCGCAGGCCGCCGCGGGCGCGCTGGCGCTGCAGACCGGCGCCCTGGCGCAAGCCTGGTCGGCGCAGGGCGAGTACGCCAGGCAGTTTTCCCGGCCGGCGGCCGACAATCCGCTGTATCGCACGCCGAGGGAAGTGGCGGCCGAGGCCATCAAGGCCTTGTCCACGGGCCTGCAGTTCGCACGCGACGTGAAGCTGGTGCCGGTGCTGGCGGAGCCCTACCAGGACAGCCGTGCGCGTCGCGCGCCCTATTGGCGCAGCGGCCTGACGGCGCCCGCCCTGGCGGCCTCGGTGGCAAGCATGCTGCGCTTCCACGACGCCGCGGGCTGGGCGTTGCCTGCCGAGGAGGCATGGCGGGTCGAGGGGCTGAGGCGCGAGCTGGTGCAACTGCGGGACGTGCTGGGCAGCCTGAAGGCGCCGGTGCGCGATCTCCTGCAGGACCCGGAAGGACGCCGGCAACTGACCCTGGCCACGCTGCTGCTGAAGAACGCCAAGGACCTGCTGGACCAGGACCTCGCGCCGCAACTGGGGGTGACCATCGGTTTCAACGCGCTCGATGGCGATTGACCGCAGGCAGCTCCTGAAGGCTGGCGCCATGCTGGGTCTGCCGGGCCAGGTCCGGGCCCGCCCCGAAAGCGCCGTGGCTCACCATTACGTGACCTCGCGCCGGCGCGACGGCCAATACGAGGCCGTGCTGCTGGATGCAATGGGCCGCGACGCGCACGCCGTGGCGCTTCCCGAGCGCGGCCATAGTTTCGCCATCGACGCGGCGCGTGGGCGCGCCGTGATCTTCGGGCGGCAGCCGGGTTTCTATGCGCTGGCCTTCGACCTGCGCGGGCGCCAGGCGCCCCGGTCCTTGCCCTTGCCCGAAGGGCGGCACTTCTTCGGCCATGGCGTGTTCTCGCCCGACGGCAGCCGCCTGTTTTCCACCGAGAACGACTACGAAGGCGGGCGCAGCGTCGTGGGCGTCTATGACGCGAGTCCTGGCGGGCAGTGGCGCCGCCTGGGCGAATTCGATGGCGGCGGCATCGGCGCCCACGAGATCATCCTGATGCCCGACGGCCGCACGCTGTGCCTGGCCAATGGCGGCATCCTGACGCATCCCGACTACGGCAAGCTGGAACTCAATCTGGCCGACATGCGGCCCTCGCTGGCCTATCTGGACACGGCCCACGGGGAGATCGTCGGGAAGGCCGAGCTCGAGCCGGCCTTGCACCAGCTCTCCCTGCGGCACCTGGCGCTGGCGGGCGATGGCGCGGTGTGGTTCGGCTGCCAATACGTCGGTCCCGCGGCCGAGCGGCCGGCGCTGGTCGGGCGGCACCGGCGCGGCAGGGCGCCCGAGCTGTTCGAGGGGGATCCGCAAGGCTTGCGCGGCATGGAGAACTATGTGGGCACCGTGGCCGCGGATGCCAGCGGGACGATCATGGCCACGTCCAGCCCTGTCGGCGGCAGGGTGCTGTATTGGGACGCCGCCACCGGGCGGCAACTGGGCGAGACGCTGCTGCCCGACGGCTGCGGCGCGGCCCAGGACGGCATCGGCGGTTTCCTGCTCAGCAGCGGCCACGGCGATCTGTTGCGCACGGGGCCGGGCCGCGACCGCAAGCCGGTGCTGGCGCCCTCCCGCAGCCTGGCCTGGGACAACCATCTGCGGCACTTGAGCCTGGACAAGGCCTGAGCGGCGTTCCGCCTCGGATACGCTTGGACAAGGGTTTTGCGCCCGGCTTCTGATACATTCGCCCGGTCATCCGCCGGGCCGCCGCCCGGTACATCGTATTCGTAGCAAGGAGTGGACTCGTGGATGAGTTGCTGAAAGACGTGAATGCCTGGACCCCGTTGGCGATTGCGTGGGGATCGAACCTGCTGGCCGCGACCATCATTCTCATCGTCGGGTGGTGGGTGTCCGCCGCCGTCGGACGCGCCGTGGGCAAGGCGGCATCGAGGTCGCCCCGCATCGACCCCACCATCGTGCCGATGGTCCGGTCGGTGGCTGTCTGGGCGATCCGCATCTTCACCCTGATCGCCGTGCTGGCGCGCTTCGGCGTGCAGACGGCCAGCCTGATCGCGGTGCTGGGCGCCGCCGGCCTGGCCATCGGCCTGGCCTTGCAGGGCACGCTGCAGAACATCTCGGCCGGCATCATGCTGCTGGCGCTGCGCCCCTTGCGCGCGGGTGAGTACATTGCCATCGGCAGTAGTCAGGAAGGCACGGTGCAAGAGGTCGGATTGTTCCTGACTCGCCTGACCCAGGCCGACGGCATCAACATCTCCCTGCCGAACAGCACTGTGTGGAACGCCACCATCATCAACTACAGTCGCCATGTGCGCCGCCGCCTGGATGTGGCGTCTGTGGTGCGCTATGGCGACGACATCGATTTGGCAATCAATACGTTGAAGGCGTTGGTGGCGAAGCATCCGCTGGTCTTGCAGGATCCTGCGCCCGCCGTGCTGGTAACCGAGTACCGGGACAATGGCGTCGTGGTCGTGGCCCGTGTCTGGGCCGAGGCATCCAAGCATTGGGAACTGACCTGCTCGTTGCGCTATGAGGTGCGCAAGGCCCTGGAGTCAGCGGGCATGCGGGCGCCGGTGCCTGTGCGTGGTGTGGAGGATGAGGAGGTGTCGTCTGGCGCCGCGAAGGCTCCGGCGCAGTCCGGCGACCTCACGTCCTGAGTGGAAAAACACGGCGGGGCAAAAGCCCCGCTCGCTGGCTTATCAGCGTCGGCGAGCGGTGTCGATCATCGCGGTGCAGACGCCGCGCAGCATGTCGACTTCGTCCTGCGTCAGCGCGCTGCGTCCCAGCAGGTGGCGCATGCGCGGCATGAGTTTCTTCGGGTGTTGCGGATCCAGGAAGCGCACGGCCACCAGGGCCTCTTCCCAATGCGTCAGCAGGGCCTGCACCTTGTCGCTGGCCGCGGGGCGGCTGCCCGAAGGCAGGGCGTCGGCCGCGGCGGGGCGCCAGGTGGCGTCCCCGGGCGAGAGCAGGGCATAGCGCATTTCCCAGACGGCCAATTGCAAGGCCTGCGCCACGTTCAGCGAGCTGTACTCCGGGTTGGCCGGAATGTGGCAGATGCGATGGCACAGCGCGATGTGGGCGTTGGTGAGGCCGCTTTTCTCGGTGCCCATCACCACGGCGACACGGCCATGGGGCGTGTCGGCCAGGTGCTGGCGCGCCTGGCCGGCCGCCTGGCGGATGTCGCAGACGGGGGGGCCGAGTTCCCGCGGGCGGGCCGTCATGGCGAAGGCCAGCGTCACTGGCGCCAGCGCCTCTTCCAGCGTCTCGACCACCTGCGCGCGTTCGAGGACGTCGGCCGCGCCGCTGGAAAGCGCGATGGCTTCCGGATGGGTGGTGATGTCGGGCAGGCGGGGGGCCACCAGCACCAGGTCTCCGAAGCCCATCGTCTTGATCGCCCGTGCCGCCGAGCCCACATTTCCGGGGTGGCTGGGGTGGGTCATGATGGTCCGAAGACGAGAAAATTCTGCAGTCATTTAAAATAGTGGGTTGAGGCGCTTTTCGCCTATCCGGTCCAAGGTGGTTTTCCCAGGGAAAACCGGGCCTGGAACAGAACTGCATCCATACGGAATTCTATGCATCCCATGCTCAATACCGCCATCAAGGCGGCCCGTCGCGCCGGCGCGATCATCAATCGCGCCAGCCTCGACATCGATCGTATCCAGGTCTCCCGCAAGGGACCGCGGGATTATGTCACGGATGCCGATCGCGCCGCCGAAGAGGCGATCGTCGAGATATTGAGCACCGCCTATCCCTCGCACGCCTTCCTGTGCGAGGAATCGGGCCTGCGCGCAGCCGGCGACGGCAGCCAGGTCGAAGACCAGTGGATCATCGATCCGCTGGACGGCACGACCAACTTCATCCACGGTTTTCCCACCTACGCGGTGTCCATCGCGCTGGTGCAGCGCGGCCAGGTGACCCAGGCGGTCATCTACGATCCGGCCCGCAATGAAATGTTCACCGCCAGCCGTGGCGGCGGCGCTTTCCTGAATGACCGCCGCGTGCGCGTCTCGGGCCGTATCCGCTATCACGACGCGCTGCTGGCCGCCCGCTGGCCGGGCGCCGTGCCCGACGCGGCCGCCGTGCCCCGTTACTCGGACCTGGCCGAAACCTGCGCCGGGATGCGCCGCACGGGTTCCACCGTGCTCGACATGGCCTACGTGGCCGCTGGCCGCCTGGACGGCTTCGTCGGCATCGGCCTGAAGCCCTGGGACATGGCCGCGGCCAGCCTGCTGGTGCTCGAGGCCGGCGGCCTGATCGGCGACTTCCAGGGCGAACAGACCTGGTTCGACAGCGGCAGCGTGGTCGCGGGCACGCCCAAGGTCTTCACGCAGCTCCTGGGATTCCTGCAGCCGCCGGCAGCCTGATCCCGTCGACATCTCCGGCGCAAATGCGTCGGAAAGCTTTGCAACGCCTCGTCCGGGCCGGACGAGGCGTTTGTTTTTCAGGTTTTTTTTAAGCTTGTTGGCCTGGAAGGGCCGAGGCTGCGAGCCCGCTAACCCGCCGTCACCGCTTTGTCGCAGACGGCAGCCGCGAATCGGGTACCATGTCCGATCGCAAATTCTTGGAGTTCCTGATGGAGTTGCTGCTGGACCCCGCTGTGTGGGTCGGCCTGCTGACCCTGGTCGTTCTTGAAATCGTACTGGGGATCGACAACCTCATCTTCATCGCCATCCTGGCGGACAAGCTGCCACCCGCGCAGCGCGACAAGGCACGCATCATCGGCCTGTCGCTGGCGCTCTTCATGCGCCTGGGCCTGCTGTCGGTCATGTCCTGGCTGGTCACGTTGACCGCGCCGCTCTTCTCCGTCGGGCCGCTCACGTTCTCCGGGCGAGACCTGATCCTCATGATCGGGGGCTTCTTCCTGCTGTTCAAGGGCACCATGGAGCTGCACGAACGCGTCGAGGGCAAGCGCCACGACACGGGCGGCGGCCCGCGCGTCTATGCCAGCTTCTGGGTCATCGTCACCCAGATCGTGGTGCTGGACGCCGTGTTCTCGCTGGACGCCGTCATCACGGCGGTGGGCATGGTCGACCACCTGCCGGTCATGATGGCGGCCGTCGTCATCGCCATGGTGGTGATGCTGCTGGCCTCCAAGCCGCTCACCCGCTTCGTCAACGCGCATCCCACCGTGGTGGTGCTGTGCCTGGGCTTCCTGCTGATGATCGGCTTCTCGCTGGTGGCGGAAGGCTTTGGCTTCAAGGTGCCCAAGGGCTACCTGTATGCCGCCATCGGCTTCTCGGTGGTCATCGAGGCGCTCAACCAGGTGGCGCGCCGCAACCTCGTCAAGATGGAGGCGCGCCCCATGCGTGAACGTACCGCCGAAGCGGTGCTGCGCATGCTGGGCAAGCGCCCGCCCGAGGAGGTCGCCGCGCCCCAGGCCGAACCGGCCACGCCCGAAACCCCGGCCCTGCCGACTTTCGGCATCGAAGAGCGCAACATGGTCAGCGGCGTGCTGACCCTGGCCGAGCGCACCATCCACTCCATCATGACGCCGCGCATCGACGTCACCTGGATCAACCTGGACGACGAGCCAGCAGAAATCCGCCGCATCCTGGCCGAGTCGCCGCACACCTTCTTCCCGGTGTGCCGCGGCTCGCTGGACGAGGTGGTGGGCGTGGGCCGCGCCAAGGACCTGGTGGCCGACCTCATCACGGATGGCCGCATCAGCCGCGCCAAGCTGCGCGAGCCCATCATCGTCCATGACTCCACCAACATCATCCGCCTGATGGACACGCTCAAGCGCTCGCGCGGCCAGCTGGTCCTGGTGGCCGACGAGTTCGGCGCCATCGAGGGCCTGGTGACGCCCATCGACGTCTTCGAGGCCATTGCCGGCGAGTTCCCGGACGAGGACGAGACGCCCGACATCGTGCCGGACGGGGACAACCGCTGGAAGGTGGACGGCGCAGCCGACCTGCACCATGTCGAGCAGGTGCTGGAAACCGAAGGGCTGGTGGACGAAGACCAGGAATACACGACCCTGGCGGGTTACCTGCTCGAGCGTTTCGGCCAGTTGCCCCAACCCGGCGATGCTTGCGAGTACGATGCGCATCACCACCGTTACCGCTTCGAGGTGCTGAAGCTGGAAGGCCGCCGGATTGCGTCGGTGCTGGTCGATCGCCTGCCGCCGCTCGACGAGGACGCCGAGGCGCAGGCCCAGCAGCCCGACTGAGCCCGTGCAGGCTGATGCGGGGGGCGCCGGCAGGCGCCCCTGCGGACACCCCTGCCGGTTTCCTCGACAACCCCGAATTTCTTGAATCAAGCCGGACTGATGACCGACAACACCCTCTATCTCCTCAAGGCCTTTTTCCTCGGCATTATCGAGGGGCTGACCGAATTCCTGCCGATCTCCAGCACGGGCCACCTGATCCTGGTCGGCGACCTGATCAACTTCCAGTCCAGCCAGGGCAAGGTGTTCGAAGTGGTCATCCAGTTCGGTGCCATCCTGGCGGTCATGTGGATCTTCCGCCAGCGCCTGGGCCGGCTGATCCACGGCACGCTCACGGGCGATCGCCAGGAAATGCTGTTCACCCGCAACCTGCTGATCGCCTTCTTCCCGGCGGCCATCATCGGCGCGCTGTTCATTTCCTTCATCAAGTCGGTCTTCTATCACCCGTCCGTGGTGGCGATCACCCTGGTGCTGGGCGGCCTCATCATGCTGTGGGTCGAGCGCCGTCCGCGCGAAGGCGGCGAGACCTGGGCGGGCAACCGTGCCACCGCCCACACGCTGGAAGAGATCACCTGGAAGCAATCGTTGGCCGTGGGCTGCGCGCAGTGCCTGGCCATGATCCCGGGCACGTCGCGGTCCGGCGCCACCATCATCGGCGGCATGGTTGCCGGCATCCAGCGCAAGACCGCGACCGAGTTCTCGTTCTTCCTGGCCATGCCCACCATGCTGGGCGCCGCGGTCTATGACACCTATCGGAACTATGGCCTGCTGACCAGCCAGGAAGCCTGGGCCATCGTGGCGGGCTTCATCGGCGCGTTCCTCAGCGCCTTGCTCATCGTCCGTGCCGTGCTGGCCTTCGTGGCGCGCCACACCTACCGCGTGTTCGCCTGGTATCGCATCGCCCTGGGCTTCGTGGTGGCCCTGTGGCTGTGGTTGCGATGACTTGAGTCAGGCTGTTCCCGCGCCGCCAAGAAGCTTCGGGCGGCCCGGCGGAAAAAAAGCCCCTCGGCCGTCAGGCCCGGGGCTTTTTCACTTTCCAGGGCAGGCTTGTCAGTCTGCTTCCGGCGAGACGTCGTAGATGACCGGGCCGTCCTGGTCCAGCACCATCCAGCCGCCGCGTGGCGGCTGCGCATGATCCAGGTCCCAGTCGGGCAGCACCCAGCGTTCGGCGCGCTTGCCGTCGACTTCCAGCACGTGGCGTGCCGGGCGGTGCGTGTGGCCGTGCACCATCAGGGGCGCAGCGCTGTCGCGCAGGGCGGTCAGCACGGCCTGCGGGTTCACGTCCATGATCTCGGCCGACTTGGTCTGGTTGGCCGACATGCTTTCGCCGCGGGCCTGGGCGGCCATGGCAAGGCGTTGCGGGATGGGCTGCGCCAGGAATTGGGCCTGCCATTGCGGGTTCCGGACCATGGTCCGGAACTGCTGGTAGGCCGCGTCGTCCGTACAGTATTCGTCCCCGTGCGAGAGCAGGACGCGACCGTAGTCGGTCTCCAGCAGCACCTGGTCGGGCAGCAGTTGCGCGCCCACCGCCGTGGCAAGCTCCGCGCCCATCAGGAAGTCGCGGTTGCCGCGGCCCAGCCAGAGGGGAATGCGGGCGCCGGCCTGGGCGAGGCCGGCAACGACCGATGCCAGCCAGGGCGGCGCCGCGCGGATGACGTCGTCGCCGATCCAGGCGTCGAAGATGTCGCCCGGCAGCAGCAGGGCATCTGCCTCTTGGGCCGCCGCATCCAGGAACGCCAGGAAGGCTTCGGCCGTGGCCGGCGTCTGCGGACTGAGGTGCAGGTCCGACGCCAGCCACAGGCGGCCGGGCAGAGCCAGTTTATTCAAGGACTTCCGCCTTCTCGATGACCACGTCCTCGGCCGGGACGTTCTGGTGGAAGCCGCGGTTGCCGGTCTTCACGCCCTTGATCTTGTCGACGACCTCGGTGCCTTCGACGACCTTGGCGAACACCGCGTAGCCCCAGCCGTTGGCCGTGGGGGCGGAGAAGTTCAGGAAGTCGTTGTCCGAGACGTTGATGAAGAACTGGGCGGTGGCCGAGTGGGGGTCGCTGGTGCGGGCCATGGCCAGCGTGTAGCGGTCGTTCTTCAGGCCGTTGTTGGCCTCGTTCTCGATGGGGGCGTGGGTCTGCTTCTGCTTCAGGCCGGGTTCGAAGCCGCCGCCCTGGATCATGAAGCCGTCGATGACGCGATGGAACACCGTGCCGTTGTAGAAGCCTTCCTTGGCGTAGGTCAGGAAGTTCTCGACCGACTTGGGGGCCTTTTCGGCATTCAGTTCGATGACGATGTCGCCGGCGCTGGTTTGCAGTTTGACGCGGGGGGAGGTGCTCATGGATGCGGTACCTTGGGTGGAGGAGGAAGAGGGAGTGGACTGTGCGCCGGCGCTCAGGGGCGCGGCGAGGCAGGCCATGGCGATGCCGCAGGCGCTCAGGCGCAGCAGTCGGTTCTGAATGGAGGAGATCATTTCTGGTCGGGGCCTTGTATCACGGGCTGGAGGGCTTTCGCCTTCGCGGCGGCGCCGGGGACGCCCTGGCTGGCCGCGGTCTGGAAGGCGCGCTGCGCGAGCAGCAACTGGATCTCGCCCAGGTTGGCGCGGGCCGTGGCATAGCCCGGATTGGCGAGCAGTGCCATTTCCAGCGCCTTCTGGGCCTGGTCGAGATCGCCGCTTTGGACGTAGAGCGCCGCCAGATTGTTCCACGGTTCGGGAAGCTCAGGATAGCGCGTGGTCATTTCAAGGTAGATGGCGCGGGCCTCGTCGGCGCGGCCCACCGCCGCCAGCGCGCGCGCATGCTGGAATTGCAGCTGCACGTCGGTGCCCGGCACGTGGCGGTTCTGTTCTTCGGCCTGGCGCTCGGCGATGGCGCGCAAGGCTTCCTCGTTGCGGCCTTCGTTCAGGAGGCGCTCGATCCTGTCGGTGATTTCCGACGGGGTGGGCGGAATCTCGGTGTCGACGCCGGGTTTCAGGGCCTCGAGCAGCCGGGCGACCGTCTCGGAGCCGCCTTCGGGTTGTTTCTCGTCGCCGCGCGAGCCCGCGGCGGGCGGGGGGGCATTGGGGTTGACCGGCTGCGCCAGGGCGGCGCCCGTGCCCAGGCTGGCCAGCAGCGCGAGCATCAGGGAAAAGCGTGAACGCGGCATGGGGCGTCTCGGTTGCAGTAAGTGGAACTGTGGACAGCGGGCCACGCGCGATTGGGTCGCAAAGTGGCCTGCTTGCTATACTTGCCGATCGCCATTTTAGCCCCGGTTCAGGTTCGCGGCCCAGACGCGTGTCCGCGACAGGCCGTCAGCAAGCGCTGACGCAGCCACCAGCGGCGTGCTTGCCGCCTGGCTCGGTCCTGGCCGCAAGCCCTGATCCCCGACCTTTCCACGTCAGCCCACACGACGCCCCGACTCGCCATGCTGCACATCCACAATACGCTGTCGCGCACCAAGGAACCGTTGAAGACGGCCGAACCGGGCCGGGTGCGCATGTATGTCTGCGGCATGACTGTCTATGACTACTGTCATCTGGGCCATGCCCGCATGCTGGTGGGCTTCGACGTGGTGCAGCGCTGGTTGCGTGCCAGCGGCTACGACGTCGACTATGTGCGCAACATCACCGACATCGACGACAAGATCATTCGCCGCGCGGTCGAAACCGGCAAGCGCATGGGCGAGGTCACGTCCTTCTTCATCGACGCCATGCATGCCGACGAGCGCGCGCTGCGCGTGCAGACGCCGACGGCCGAGCCGCGCGCGACCGAGCACGTGGGCGACATGCTGGACCTGATCGGCCAGCTCGAGCGCAAGGGCCTGGCGTACCAGGCGGACGATGGCGATGTGAACTACGCCGTTCGCGCCTTCCCCGGCTACGGCAAGCTGTCCGGCAAGAGCCTGGACGACCTGCGCGCCGGCGAGCGCGTGGCGGTGGGTTCCAGCAAGCGTGATCCGCTCGACTTCGTGCTGTGGAAATCGGCCAAGGCCGAGGAGCCCGAGGAGTCCAAGTGGACGTCGCCCTATGGCATGGGCCGGCCGGGCTGGCACATCGAGTGCTCGGCCATGAGCAAGGCCCTGCTGGGCCTGCCCCTGGACATCCACGGCGGCGGTCCCGACCTGAAGTTCCCGCACCACGAAAACGAGATCGCGCAGACCGAAGGCGCCTATGGCGGCCAGCTGGCGTCCATCTGGATGCATTGCGGCCCGCTGATGGTGGATGCCGACAAGATGTCCAAGTCGCTGGGCAACTTCCGCACCATCCGCCAGACCATCGGCCGTGGCGCCGCGGTCGAAGGCTACGACCCTGCCCAGGGCGATGACTGGTTCAATCCGCGCGAAGCCGAGATGCTGCGATTCTTCATCGTGCGCAATCATTACCGCAGCAGCCTGAACTACGCGCCCGACAATCTCTTCGATGCGCAGAACGCGCTCGACCGCCTGTACCAGACGCTCAGCAACGTTCCCCCCGCCAGCGTCACGCTCGACTGGCGCAGCCCCGCCGCCCAGGCCTTCAAGGCCGCCATGGACGACGACTTCAACACGTCCGGCGCCGTGGCCGCGCTGTTCGAGTTGGCGGGCGAGGTCAATCGCACCCGCAATGCCGAGACTGCCGGGCAGTTGCGCGCGCTGGCCGGCGTGCTGGGCCTGCTGGAGCAGGAACCCGCTGTTTACCTGCAGTCCGACACGCGTTATCGCCGCCGCGAGGAGGGCGAATCCGAGGGCGGCACGCTGGATGCGGACGCCATCGATGCCCAGATTGCCGCCCGCGCCGCGGCCAAGCAGGCCCGCAATTTCGCCGAGGCCGACCGCATCCGCGAGGCGCTGCGAGCGGCCGGCGTGGAGCTCGAAGACAAACCGGGCGGCACGACCCAGTGGCGCCGCGCCTGAGCGGCCCGGCCTTCCTTTTCTGAAGAACAAGAACATGCCCAGCGTTGATACGCCCGCCGCCAAGCCCGAATACTGGGATGCGGCCGTCGCCCACCTCATGAAGCGCGATCGCATCCTGAAGAAGCTGATCCCGCAGCATGCCGAGGTCTGGCTGACGGTGGCCGACACGCCTTTCGTCACGCTGGCGCGCGCCATCGTCGGCAAGCAGCTGTCGGTGCCCGCCGCCGAAGCCCTGTGGGATCGCTTCACGCAGGCTTGCGGCAAGCGTCCCACGCCTGCCTCCATCGACAAGGCCGGCCTGCAGGGCCTGCGCGACGCGGGCCTGCCGCAGCGCAAGGCCGATTACATCCTCGACCTCGCCGCCCATTTCGGCGACAAGCGCGTGCGCCCCGAAAGCTGGGCCGACATGGAAGACGAGGCCGTGATCACCGAATTGACGGCCATCCGCGGCATCGGCCGCTGGACCGCCGAGCTCTTCCTGATTTTCAACATGCAGCGGCCGGACATCCTGCCGCTGGACGATCCGGGCTTGCTCAAGGCAATCTCGCTACACTATTTCAGCGGCGAGCCTGTGTCGCGCTTCGAGGCGCGCGAGGTATCGCAGGCCTGGCAGCCCTGGCGCACCGTCGCGACCTGGTACCTGTGGCGCAGCCTGGATCCGGCGCCCGCGCAAGACTGAACGCGGCGCGCCCGCCCCTACGATTGCTACCCCGACAACGGAAACCGACACGAGATGCGCAATACCTTTCTCGAATTTGAACAGCCCATGGCCGAGCTCGAAAACAAGATCGAGCAACTCCGGTTCGTGCAGGCGGATTCCGCCGTGGACATCTCCGAGGAAATCAGCCGGCTGCAGCAAAAGAGCCAGACGCTGGCCAAGGATATCTACGCCAAGCTGACGCCCTGGCAGACCGCCCTGGTTGCCCGCCACCCCCAGCGTCCCTACACGCTGGACTACGTGCGCGAGATCTTCACGGACTTCCACGAGCTGCACGGCGACCGCATGTTCGCCGACGACCAGTCCATCGTGGGCGGCCTGGCTCGCTTCAACGGCAAGCCCTGCATGGTCATCGGCCACCAGAAGGGCCGCGACACGAAGGAGCGTGCCATGCGCAACTTCGGCATGCCGCGTCCCGAGGGCTATCGCAAGGCCCTGCGCCTGATGCGCCTGGCGGAAAAATTCAACATTCCGGTCTTCACCTTCGTCGACACGCCGGGCGCCTATCCCGGCGTGGGCGCGGAAGAGCGCGGCCAGTCCGAGGCCATCGGCCACAATCTGTACGCCATGGCGGAACTGAAGGTGCCGCTCATCGCCACCATCATCGGTGAAGGCGGTTCGGGCGGCGCGCTGGCCATCGCGGTGGGCAACGCCGTGCTGATGCTGCAGTACTCCACCTATTCGGTGATCTCTCCCGAGGGCTGCGCCTCCATCCTTTGGCGCAGCGCCGACAAGGCGCCGGACGCCGCCGCCGCGCTGGGCATCACCGCGCCGCGCCTGAAGGAGCTGGGCCTCATCGATCGCATCGTGAACGAGCCCGTGGGCGGCGCGCATCGCGACCCCCGCGTCATGGCCCGCCTGCTGCGCCGTTCGCTGACCGACGCCCTGCGCCAGCTCAGCGACATGAGCGCCGACGAATTGATCGCGCATCGCCTCGCGCGCGTTCGCGCCTACGGCAAGGTGCAGGAAGTCCGGGCCTGAGCGCCCAGTGAACCCGCCGCTGCGCGCGCCGGGCCACGTGTGCGCCAAGCACACCGGCCAGGCCGCCAGCGGCAACAGAGTGACCGTGAACGATATCGATCCGACGCTTCAACTGCGCACCGCGCTGGAAGCCGCCTTCGCCCGCGACAGTGGCGACGCTCCCTGGGCCGTCGCCGTCAGTGGCGGCGTGGACTCCGCGATGCTGGCGGTGCTTGCCTCGCACGCCGCGGGCAATCGCCCTCTCTACCTTTTCCACGTGCACCACGGCCTCTTCGGCCAGGCCGATCTCTGGGCCGAGCAGGTCGAGCAGCTCGGTCAGGCGCTGAAGCTGCCGGTGCGCGTGGCGCATACCGTCGTGGATACCACTGCCGGTCAAGGCACCGAGGCCGCCGCACGGCAGGCGCGCTATGCCGCGCTGGAGAAGCTGGCGGGCGAGCTGGGCGTCACCACCATCCTGCTGGCACACCACCTGGGCGACCAGGCGGAAACCGTGCTGCTGCGCCTCTTGCGCGGCACCGGCCCCACGGGCCTGGCGGCCATGGCGGCGGAAACCCGCCGCAACGGCATCCGCTACGTCCGCCCCTGGCTGGAGGCCGATCGCGCGCTCATCATCGACGCCGCGCGCCGCTATGGCGATGCCACCGGCTGGCGCGCCGCGACCGACCCCAGCAATGCCGACCCGCGCTACACCCGCGCGGCCGTGCGCACCTTGCTGGCGCCTTCGCTGGACACCCGCTGGCCGGGCTGGCGCGCCATCCTGGCCCGCCATGCCCGCCTGACGGCGCAGGCGTCGGTGCTGCTCGACGAGGTGGCCCGCGCCGACTTCGCCAAGCTGGACCCCTCGGAAGATGCCAGCAGCTTCTCGCTGGCCGCCTGGCGTGAGCTGGATGCGGTGCACCAGGCGCATGTGCTGCGTCACTGGTTCGACCGCAACGGCCTGCGCATGCCCACCGAGGCGCGCCTGGAGGCGCTGGTGCGCCAGCTGCGCCAACTGCACCAACTGGGCCATGACCGCCAGATGCTGTTCGACCATGCCCAGGCGCGCGTGCGTTGCGTGCAGGGCAGGGTGCTGCTGGAGCCCCGTCCCGCGGGCCGGTCTGGCGGAGCTGGACGGCGTTCGCCCGCAACACGTTAAACTACCCGACTTTGCCTGCCGCTTGCCGCGGGGGGCGCAACCCGAGTCCAAGATGTCTTTGATCGTTCACAAGTACGGCGGTACCTCGATGGGTTCCATCGAGCGAATCAGGAATGTGGCGCGCCGCGTCGCCAAATGGCACGCGGCCGGCCACCAGGTCGTGGTGGTGCCCTCTGCCATGTCCGGCGAAACGAACCGGCTGCTGGGCCTGGCCCGCGAAATCGCGGCCGACCCCGATGGCCGCGAGCTCGACATGCTGGCCGCGACCGGCGAGCAGGCCAGCAGCGCGCTGCTGGCCATGGCCCTGCAAGCGGAAGGCGTGAAGGCCCGCAGCTATACGGGCTGGCAGGTGCCGGTGCGCACCGACTCGTCCTACACCAAGGCCCGCATCTCTTCCATCGACGACGCGCGCATCCGCGGCGACCTGGACGCCGGCCGCGTGGTCGTGGTCACGGGCTTCCAGGGCATCGATGAAGAAGGCCACATCACCACGCTGGGCCGTGGCGGCTCCGACACCTCGGCGGTGGCCGTGGCGGCGGCGCTGAAGGCCGACGAATGCCTGATCTACACCGACGTGGACGGCGTCTACACCACCGACCCGCGCGTCGTGCCGGAAGCCCGCCGCCTGTCCGTCATTTCCTTCGAGGAAATGCTGGAAATGGCCTCGCTGGGTTCGAAGGTGCTGCAGATCCGCTCGGTCGAGTTCGCCGGCAAGTACCGTGTTCCCGTGCGCGTGCTGTCCTCGCTCACCGACCCCCTTATGTCGCTCGACGAAGAAATGCGCTCGGGCACGCTGATCACTTTTGAGGAAGACGAAAAAATGGAAGCCGCCGTTGTCTCGGGCATCGCGTTCAGCCGCGACGAAGCCAAGATCACCTTGCTGGGCGTGCCTGACAAGCCCGGCATCGCCTTTTCCATCCTGGGCCCCATCGCCGAGCGCAATATCGACGTGGACATGATCGTGCAGAACCAGTCCGTGGCCGGCACCACCGACTTCTCGTTCACGGTCAACCGCAACGAATTCAGCCGCGCCGTCGACGTGCTGCAGAATGTCGTGGCCCCCGCCGTGGGCGCCGGCGAGATCGCCAAGGACGACAAGGTCGCCAAGGTCTCCATCGTCGGCATCGGCATGCGCTCGCACGTGGGCGTGGCCAGCCTGATGTTCCGCACGCTGTCGGAAGAGGGCATCAACATCCGCATGATCAGCACCAGCGAGATCAAGACCTCGGTGCTGATCGACGACAAGTACATGGAACTGGCCGTCCGCGCCCTGCACAAGGCTTTCGGCCTGGACCAGGCGCCCGGCGCCGCGGCCTGATCCGCCGCGGGGCGCGTATTCCTTAACGATGCGCGTTGAAATGCCCGCATGAGCCGCCCCAGGGCGGCTCATCTCGTGCTAGAATCCCGCTTCTTTCCCGGAGACGTGGCCGAGTGGTTGAAGGTACTCCCCTGCTAAGGGAGCATGTGGCTAAAAACTGCATCGAGGGTTCGAATCCCTCCGTCTCCGCCAAGAATTTGCACCTGGTTGTCCCAGGTTGCTCCAAAACCCGCAGCAGCTAACGCTCTGCGGGTTTTTTCTTGTCCCGCGTTGTCCCACGTTGTCCCCGGACAGCCCACGTTTTTTGCTGGTATTTTTGCTGGTACATTCGCGCCATTCGCGGCTACCAGCAAAAAATACCAGCAGGAGGGCAGGAACATGGGCGCATTCGCCAAGCTGACGGACGTTGCGCTGCGCAACGCCAAGCCTCAAGACAAGCAGGTCAAGCTGTCCGATGGCGGTGGCCTCTATCTGGCAGTGATGCCGAGCGGTGCGAAGTATTGGCGCTATGACTATCGCTACAACGGCAAGCAAGCCACGCTCGCCCTGGGCGTCTATCCAGCCGTGTCGGCGCGCGAGGCGCGACAAGAACACCAGGCTGCCCGCGCGCAGCTCGTTGCCGGTCTTGACCCTGCCGCCGAGCGCAAGAAAGCCAAACTGCTGAAGGCCAACGCCATGGCCGACGACTTCGAGACTATCGCCCGTGCGCTGTGGCAATCGAAGCGGCGCGCCGGGCGCAGCGAAGGCTACGTGAAGTCCATCATCGAGAAGCTGGAAAAGGACGTGTTCCCATGGATCGGCACACGGCCCATCTCGGACATCATCCCGCCCGAGATACTGGCGATCCTGAACCGCGTCGAAGCGCGCGCGCCCGAGACCGCGCGCCGGCTGCGGGGCATCATGGGCGAGGTGTTCCGCTGGGCCATGGCGCGCGGCAAGGTTGCCAGCGATCCGACCGTGGCCATGAAGGGCGCGGTGCTGACGCCGAAGGCTGGACACTTTGCCGCCATCACCAGCCCGCAGCGCTTCGGTGATTTGCTGGTGGCGCTGTCAGGCTATGAGAACGGCGAGATGGTCACGCGCTGCCTGCTGCAGCTCTCGCCGCTGGTGTTTCAGCGCCCCAGCGAGCTGCGAGAAGCCCGGTGGGAAGAGTTCGACCTCGACGGCAAGGGGTGGGGTGCACCGATGTGGGATATCTCGCCAGAGCGTGCAGGCGCGACCGGAGACACCAAGATCACGCGCACCGGCTGGGAAAGCCATTTGGTGCCGCTGCCCACGCAGGCCGTGGCCATCCTGCAGGCGCTGCGCCCGCTCACCGGGCACACACCCTATGTGTTCCATTCATCGCGCAACCGTGGGCACCCGCTATCCGATGGCGCCATACGCGCAGCACTGCTGCGCCTGGGCTTCCATGGGGAAATGACGGCTCACGGCTTTCGCGCATCCACGCGGACGCTGGCCGAAGAGCGCTTGAAGACGCCGCCCGAACTGCTGGACTTGCAGATCAGCCACAAGGTGGTGGACCCGCTGGGCCGCTCCTACAACCGCACGGCGTTTCTGGATGAGCGCATCGCCTTCATGCAGCGGTGGGCAGACTACCTGGACGGGCTGCGAGAAGAGGCGCGGAAGCGTGCGCGGCAACGCTCCCAGGGGGTGGGGTAGCAAAAACACCGTGGGACCGTGTGAAACCGTGGGACGCGTCGGCGTCCCTTTTCTTTTCAAGGACTTACGGAATCAGCCCAAGCGTGGGAGTCCCACGGTTTCGGCGTTTTTCGCTGTCGAAACCGTGGATACAAGTTATCCACAATATTACAAACCGTGGGACCTGCCGATTCCTTTCTTTCACCGCATTCTTTCTTCTTTCTTCTTGTTTTTAAAGAGAAAAGAAGAAAGAAGAGGGGCAGAAAGGGCGCAAATGGTCCCACGGTGGATAAGTCGAAACCGTGGGACTTTAGGGGGTAAACCGTGGGACTTTTGAAGGGAAGCGAACACGGGTTTCTGCTCCACGATCAATGACTTAGGTTGATTGTATCAATTGTATCCACGGTGTTTTTCTCTCCTATGCCCGGCTCCGAAAGGAAAACGGCTCCGCGCGGCGGTCGCCTGCCTCTTGACGCCGCCGGCCGGTCGCGGTAGGCGCGGCGGCCGTCATAGGGGAATGTTGATATGGAAGTAGGGTTATTCCGACGAAGAAAAACCCGCGCGCGGCGGGTTTGGCGGGATGCTGGCCAGCGGGTCACTGGTCGTTCGGGATCTCGCCGGGGATGAACGGGGTGGCGTACAGGCCGAGGGCTTCGAGCTGGGACAACCGGATGCCCGTCAGGCGCGCCGTGCGCTGGCCACGGATGATCTTGTCGGCGTTGTCGATCGGCTTGCCGCCGGCGGTGGCCACGACGCCCGAGGCCATGAGCTGCTGCTTGAAGATGCGGCCGGTCTTGACCGGCAGCGCGTCGAACTTCGCGCGCAGGTGCGACGACGTGGACAGGTGGTCCATGACGTGGTTCGGTCGCAGGTACAGGATGGTTTCCACGCCGGTGTCGGTCTTCACGTTGTCCCAGGCGTGGGGGTACTCGTAGCGCTTGGCTTCCAGCTCGGACAGCAGGATTTCCATGATCCACACCCAGGGCAGGCGCGTGCCATTGGTGTCGGAGATATGCACGTTCATTTCCGTCAGCAAGTCCTCGATGAAGTCGCCCTGGCCAACGTCGATGCCGGCGAACTTGGCCAGCAGCTCCCAGGCCGTCAGGATGGCCGCGTAGTTCTCCTTCATGCGGTTGGCGGTGGCGTCCCGTGGATCCGCGCGGCCGCGCTTCTGGCACACGGCCAGGTACTTGGCGTGCAGCTCGCGGATGTCGGCCGGCGCCTGGCCAGCGATGAAGCGCAGCCAGTCCCACATAGGGAACTGCGGCAGATCATGCGGCAGCATCGGGCCTTGCTTGGCCACGGCCAGCGACGTGCGGCAAATCTTGGATTGCAGGCTCTCCACGTCAACCTCTTCGCCGGCGAGCAGCACAGGCGCGCACATGAGGTACGGCGTCAGCGAGGCCCCCACGCGCGTGAACTCGAATCGGTAGGTGGATTGCAACAGGCCGTCGATGTCGGACAGCACTTGTTTCGGTAGCTTGGAGAACTCGTCCCAGCCCACTGGATGCGTGGTGTACGAGACGCTGGCCCGCCGGCGGTGGTCGGTCTTGAGCATCTGACCAGAAAGCACCTGGAACGCAAGCGAGCCCTGCATTGATTCCAGCAACTTGGACTTGCCTGACCCCTTCTCGGCCTGCATCTGCAAGTGCGGATAGAAGCCCAGCACGGCTTTCAGGTGTGCGCCCAGCGCCCACACCACACCGATGGCGGCCGCGTTGCCCTGGAACGTGGATTGATAGGCCTTGATGACGCGGGCGGCGTCGGTCTGGTGGCCACGTGGGAATGCCATGTTGTAGTACAGGCACTGCTTCTGCGGCTCGGTGAAATAGCAGTCCGCGCCTTCAAGCGCCGCCAGCTCGCCGCCGCGCCAAGCCAGGCCGACGAAATTCACGACATCCCGCGCGCCCAGGTGGGCGGTGCGTTCCAAGATGTTGACCATGCGGGCGAACTCGGCCGGCTTCCATATGTGGCCGAACTTGCCCTTCCACCATTCGAGGTTGTACAGACGGTCATCGTTCACGACTTCGCGCTGCAGGACGTTGCCATGGCGCGGAACCTGGGCGCTCACGCCGAAGACCGTTTCAGGCTGCGAGTCTGCGCCGCCGTTGATGGTGGCAAGGTGGCTTTGAATGCGAAGGCGGGAGAAGCCTGCGACACGGAACGAACATAGGTCGCCCATGGTTTCGGATCGGCTCTTGTCGCCCTCGTCGTCGGCGTCGTCTTTCCATTTTTCGACGTACTGCGTGAAGTCATCCTTCACCCGATAGCGCCAATACACGCCGAAGTCATGGCCGGGCAGGAACACGCGGCGCGCACCGTCCTGGCGCTCACCCGCGCCGGGCATACCTGGAATAAGCCACGGCTCCAATACCTTGAGCTGGCGCAGCAGCATGTCCGGCCCCTCGGCCTGCAGTACATCATTGATGTCCTGGCCTTCCTCCCAATCAAGCATGTCCACCATCATGGACCCGATGTCCATGGCGGTAAGGATTTCCGACAGCGCCCAGGCTGCGGCGAGGCCTGGCCGCAGGTTAGTACGCGGGTTCACCTTATCGTTATGGTCCAGCGCGATGATGACGCGCTTGCCGCGCAGAAATGACCAGTCGATATGAT
The DNA here is from genome assembly GCF_900089455.2 of Orrella dioscoreae. Taxonomy (NCBI): domain Bacteria; kingdom Pseudomonadati; phylum Pseudomonadota; class Betaproteobacteria; order Burkholderiales; family Alcaligenaceae; genus Orrella; species Orrella dioscoreae. The sequence continues at coordinate 3,303,134 of NZ_LT907988.1, read as the reverse complement.
GGACGTTGCCTGTGCCGCGAATGGCAATTACAGCGGTGCCCGCAGGCAAGCCGCACGACTCCACGGAGAGGGCATTGATGGGGCTTTCGACCACGTAGACCGTATGGGCCTTGCGCAGCGCGCGCATGTCGCTGCACCAGTAGTGTCCTTGCTTGTCGCCCTGGCATTGCGTCTTCACATCCCCATTGAGCGCCGCGTCTTGATAGCGGAGGTCCACCGCCACCACGCGCATGGTGCGTTCATCCCGCACGATGAATGCGGCCGCTGGCCCGCCGTGGCCAGCAGTGCCCGGTGCCACCGTGCCGCTTGTCCACACGTTCCAGCCCAGCATGCGATTGCGGATCGCCATTTCTATGACTGCTTCCGCGATACCGCGCCCCTTGAGGTATGCCAACGCCGGCAGCGTGCTGTGCATGCTCTTGTCGGCGATATGGTCCACCATGCTCTTGCGTTCGGGCTCAGCGCGCTCCACAGGCGCTTTCTCGGGCGGGGGCATGCCAAACCATTGCCCCAGCAACTTGGCGGCCTCCATCGGGCTGTGTGCGGCTTCGGGCATGACGTACTGCACGAGGTCGATGCAGCTACCGCCTTTGCCTTCGTCGGACCAGTCCTTCCAGCCGCGTCCATTGTCGAAAATGCTTAGCGAAGCGCTTTTGTCGTCGTGGTGAGGGCTGTGATAGTTGCCCTTTGCCCCGTTGCGACGCAGCCCCATCCGCTCGGCCAGGTCGTGCAGATCGATATCGTTCTTGAGACGCGAGAACCATGCGCGCATCGCCGGATTGCTGGTGTTGTTCTGTGATGCCTGCATGTCAATTCACTTCGGTTTCGGGTGCGCGGTAGGAGGAGGGTGCCTTGACCCAGGCCAGCACGTCGCTGCCCTTGTAGCGGGTGCAGCGCGTACCAAGGCGCACGGGTTGGGGCGCAGTCTTGGCCAGGACGTAGCGCATCCATGTGGACCGCCCCACGCCAACCACTGGCGCTATCTCGGACCACGAATAGAGCGCGTCTGCGCATAACTGCTTGGGCGCGTCATTCCGCTTCATCGTGATTTCCTTTGTTCTTCACGCGTGCCGCCACCCAGCCGGCCGAGAACCCGATAATGAGCGCGGCCCAAGCCAGAACTACAAGAGTTAAATGGGGGGATTGCATTTCAATCGTCCTTGTCGCCCGCGCTGGTTCGCTTCACGTCGTGGCGCGGGGATGTTGTCGATACGGCTCGTACGGACGCAGTAGATGTGCGCGACTGCGAGCGATGAGAGGTGTGTATGGGCATGGTGGCCAGGGCCTCGGCCGTGATGGCCAGGCAGCGCGCAAGGAGCGGCGATTGCAGCGCATCGTCCAGGGTGCCGCGCAGATTGGCGGCGGCGTGCGCCTTGGACAGCTCGGCCAGGCTGGTCGAGGATGGATGGGCTTTCATCGCCGGGCCTCGCGTTACTGGAACCGCCGCAACGTCGCGGTGGCGTTGGCGATCGTGCTTTCCAGCTCGTACAGCCAGACGGGAAAGCCCAGCCCCACAGCGATGGCGCGCTCGATCTTCGCGCCCCGCGAGTCCTGCCACCCGGGCAGAAGCACCAGCGCCTCGCAGTTCACCAACGCCGGTATGTCTTGGCGCATGCAGGACAACCAGTCGGCGTCAATGTCTTTAACGATCTCGGCAGGGTTGACGACATCAAGCCCGTTGGCCCGCAGATGCGCGGCGGCAGCGTGGAAAGCGGGGTGGTTCAGGTGGGGAAGGCCTGACATGGGGCCGGCGAGATAGACCCTCATGCTGTCCCCCTGGCTGCACGTCTCGCCTGAATATCTTGGACGCGGGCGTCGATCTCTTGATCGGACGGCATGTAGTTCATGGCGCGTTCCAAGGCTGAGGCGGCGTTGCCGCAACCGTTCTCAAGCAGGAAATTGCGCAGCAGCGCCTGAACCCCGCCAGCCAAGTAGGCATAGCGGGAGATATGGCGGGCTTCTTCATCCATGCTGGCCAGTGCGTGCGAGCTGACCACAGCCTTCTGCAGGTCCTCGACCAGCTTCATAGCAGCGCATTTGCTGAGTGTGCTCATCACGCAGCCTCCGGCATGTCACGTTCGCGCATGGCGCGGCGGGTGGCGACGTGCGCCAGGCACACCGCCTCTCGCATATCGTGGGCAAGGTCGTGTTCACCATCAGCAGCGATCACGAACAGTTCGCTGCCCTGCTCGAAGTGCTGAACCAGCAAGTAGTCCAACAGTTTGCTCAGCGCAATCAGTTGCGTATCGCTCATGTGGGCTTCAAGCCGGGCCATTACGGCTATTGCGGGGCTCATAAGGATTCCTTAGGCAAAAGCGGTCCCTACCTCGCCGGAATGGCAAGGCATCGAAACCTTGAAACGGGGGAAGAAAAGAGGGGTGTTAGCTGCTGGCGAGCTGGGCGCGGTTCATCAGGAAGCGCATCAGCTCTTCCGTCGTAATGACCACGGACTTGGGATGCCCGCGCACCTGCAGGAACAGGGCAAACGTGGTGCTGCGGTCGGTGTCGATGGTCACAGGACTGGCATGCAACGCTTCCGCCACGGCCTGGGCGGAATGCGTTTCTGCAGTGTTGGGCGAGCAGTTGCAGAGCGCCTGCAGGTGGGCGGTGCAGCGCTCGGTCAGCAGCTGCATGCCACGCGTCGTAGTGGGCTTGCGGGACACGCTGATGTCATGGCGTACGAACGCCATTGCTTGATCCGAAATGAAGTCGCGCGAGAAGTCGGGCGCGGCAAAGCCGGGAACGGGGCAGTTCATAGGAGGCTCGCTTGTCGAGGGTCGGAGATTGCCGCCACCGCGATGCGCAGCGTTTCACTGAGCGGCGACAACGGCAGGTTGATACCCGGCCGGGGGATGGCCGAGGGGGAAATAGTGGCGACCACTTCGATATGCGCCTTCCAGGTGTGGCCACACGCAATGTTCTTGCACTGGAAATATGCGATGCGCATGGTGGCCGATACCGCCTCGCTGGTGCGGACGGTGGCCCAGGTGTCGCAGTGCGGGCAGCTGATGCCGAGTTTGGAACTCATTTGTCTTCCCTTGGTGACGAGCCGTACAGGTCGGCGAGGGTCACACGCTTGCCCTTCTTTTTGCCCAGCGCAACAAGGGCTTTCGCCACGTCGGTCGGAACGTTCAGGCGGCCTGTCTCGTAGTGGGAAATGTTGGACTGACCCTTGCCGACTTCACTGGCGATTTCGGCTTGCGTCAGGCCCAGGCGGATGCGGATGCGTTTGAAAGGGTTCATACGGTGAAATATTAGACCGTGTATTACATTCGGTCAATATTCGGTGTATTTGCAAATTTATTAGACGTTGTAATACCGTCACGCCCATGCCTGCCAAGCCACTCACCCAAGAGCAATTGCAAGACGCCGCCCGCCTGAAAGCGATATTCAACGCGCGTAAGAGCGAACTCGACCTTACGCAGGAAAAGCTTGCGGAGGACCTGGGCTATGCGAATCAGAGCGCAGTGGGCAACTACTTCAACGGCAAGGCTCCGATGGGTGTGGAGGTCGCTATAGCGTTCGCCAGTCGGCTCGGTTGTCGGGTGTCGGACTTCAGCGAAGCGCTGCAGGCTCGCATAGACAACATCGCTGTTCACAGGTCTGAGGTTGGGCGCATGCCGGTGTCAGCGCCTGTTTCTTCTCAGCGCGAAGAATGGCCGTTCTCAGTCTCTCGCCAGTTGTACGACGCGCTGCCGGCGAAGGAAAAGAAGCGTCTTGACATGATGGTCCGCAGCTTTATCGATGGCTTTGGACTGGAAAAAAAACGAGGACATGCAGCCGCATGAAGAAGAGCCTGAGCCCGTCGCGCTCTACCGCGCTGTGGGCAACGTTCTGTTCATCCGGCGGTGGGAAAAAAATTTCCCTTTCACGTAACCGGAGGTATCTAAAAAAGACGTATTGTTATTCGATTCCGTCAGCGTCGCCATCGTCGTCAGCATCGCCTTCTTCATCATCTGCAGCATCTGTGTCTTCCGGCTCGCGTGGCTCGGCGTCTTCGCCCGCGTCGGCAGTCTCGCCTTCAATGCTGGTCGTCAGGCCGTTGTCGCCGAGCTTATGCACCAGGCGCTTGATGAGCCACACATAGCCGTCGAGCGGCTTCTTCAGGTCGGGCACCTGCAGGCGTCCTTGCGGTGACAGATCGGGCCTGCCGAACACCAGTTCCATGTCGAAGGTGGCCGCGCCGCGCTGGATGCGTTCCCACTCGGCACGCGCGGCGTCCATGGCGTCCTTCTCGCTGCCGTACAGGCTTTTCAGGCGCTTCGCTCTGCCCTTGGCACCCAGCACCACGGTGCGGCGCTTCGTCTCGCCCTTGCCCTGCCATTGCGCCGACACGCCGGTGTAGGAGTTCCGGTCGGCCATCTGGAAGCGCGCGTTGTCGCCAGCATTGGCGTGCAGCGCGATGACCGTCAGGGGCGTGTCCTGGCCGCTGGCTGTCTCGCCGCGCGCCACGGGCAGGAACAGCAGCCGGCCATCCTTCACGGTGGCCACCGCGTCGTAGCGCTTGCCGATGCGGTTCAGAAACGCCACGTCGCTTTCGTTGGTCTGGTCGATGTGCGCGATTTTTTCGTTGGCGAAGGCGCGGCCGACGACGGGCTGCAGGCCGTGGTCTTTCGCCACCGTGGCCACGATGTGGCCGATGGCCTTGCCGTGAAAGCTGCGCTCATTGCGCGTGCGCAGCGGGCTCGTCAGGTCGGCGCTGCGAGCGCGCAGCGTGATGCGCCCGGGCGAGTATTGGTACTGCACCTCGTCCACCGTGAAAGTGCCTTTGTCGACCAGCGCCTGTCCCTTCCAGCCCAGGGCCACGCGCAGCACGACGCCGCGCGCGGGCAGCTCCATGGCGCCATCGTGGTCATCGATGTCTATGTCGAGCTGGTCGGCCTCTTCACCGCGTGCCTCGGTGATGGACAGCGATATGAGGCGCGGCTTGATGTTGCCTGTGATATCGCGCCCGTCGAGCGTGACGCGATAGGCGGGGATGCGGTGGGCTTCGGTCATGCCACCGCCCAATCGTCCGCGGCCTCGGGCTGCGTGCCGGGTACGTCCAGCTCGGCCATCTCGGTGCGGTCGGCTTGATCGTCCACGCACTGCAGCGTGAGCGTGAATTCGTACCGCTGCGGCGTGCCGTTGGCCAGGAACTGCGATTGCCCTTCGTCCATCGATTCGATGATGTACGCGCCGTACACGTTGCCCGCGCCGTCCACCAGGGCATAGCCCAAGCCGGTGTTGCCCATGCGGCGCAGCATCTCCATGGCGTCCGCCTTGCCCGCGATCTGCGGCAACAGCACGCCGGACAGGGTGATGGTGTCCTCGCCGGGGCCGACGTATTGACGCGCGGGGCGCGCGCCCATGCGGCTGTTGCTGGCGTGCCGCCAGTCGGTGCGGCGCTTCAGCTCGCTGTAGGAAGCCGTCGTCAGGCCGAACACGAAATTGCCCAGGCCCATCATCTTGTCTGCGGCCATGTCGGTTTCTCCTAGTCGTAGTCACGCAGGGAAGAGCGCACGCGCGCCGACTTCTCTGCATCGCGCTGGCGTAGCGCGTCGGCCACCGCACGGGCGATAGCCTGCGGGTCGCCCTGCGTGACGTTGATGTTGATGGTGATGTTGTCGCCCTGCACCGTGATGGTGGGGCTCGATGTCGGCGCGGCCATCGGCGGGCGCATGTCGAAGCGCGATTCAGGCGCGGCGCTGTACAGCGTTGTATCCACGCCGGACATCGCCGGCAGCGCGCCCATGGGGCCGTCAGCGACCGCCAGCGGGGTAGCCCCCAGGGCCACCGACGTGGCGAGCGCCTGGGCCGCTTTGATGGCTGCTGGCTGCTGGTTCTTGATGCCCAGGGCGGTGCCCTCGGAGACATACCCGCCCATCTCCATCATGACGCGGCTGGGCGAGCGGATGCCGAGCTTTTCCTTAAACCAGCCCACCACGTTGCTGCCGAGCGTGGATATCGTCTCCTGGATCGCCGTACCCATGCTGGTGATGCCGCCGATCAGGCCTTGCACCAGCATGCCGCCGAACTCGGAAAACTTCGCCGGCATCTCGATGCCGAGCGCGGCCAGGCCCGCCGTGATCGCCTTGTAGACCAGCGCGAGCGGATGCCACTCTTCCAGCAGCGCGCCGATGTTCGTGATGCCGCCGGAGAAGGCCTCTTTCACCCGATCCCACAGGCCCGTGAAAAATTCCGTGATGGGCTCCCAATACGTGTAGATCGCAAACGCGGCCAGGCCGATAGCCGTCACGGCCAGGCCGATAGGGTTCATGAGGAAGAGGCGACCGACCCACTTGATGAGCGTGCCCAGGAAGCGAATGGGCGCGGTGAGCAAGCCGAAGGCCTTGGCGACCAGCGGCATGCGCGCGCCGAACAACGTCATGCCATAGCGCACCACGGCAAACGGGCCGATGAGGGTGGCCAGCGCCAGGGTGAGGCCGCCCATGGCTGCCATCACGACGGCGACGGCCGCCGCGACGCGCACGATGGCGCTGGTGAGCGCGGGATTCTCGCGGGTCCACTTGGCGATGCTGTTGATGACGCCGGTAATGTCGCGCACCAGGCCGCGCAGCGCGCCGTCCTCGCCTTCCTGGATGCCGATGCCCAGGTCTTCCCAAGCCGACTTCATTTCGTCCAAGTCGCCCTTGAGGTTGTCGGCCATGACGCCGGCCGTCTTGCCGGCCTCGCCCTGGGCCTGGCGCAGAGTGCCGATGAGCTTCTGCAGCTCGCCGCTGCCGGCCTGGCCGACCAGCACCTGCAGCGCGGAGAAGGCTTCTTCGCCCGCGATGGCCTTGAAGAAGCCCGCGCGCTTGGCATTGCCCATCTTGGCGGTCTTCTTGTCCAGCTCTTCCAGGATCGCGGGTAGATCCCGGAGTTGGCCTTTCGCATCCTTGGTGCGGATGCCCAGCTTACGCAGGGCGTCGGCGGCCATCTTGGGCGGCGCGGCCAGACGGCTGATGACGGCGCGCAGCGCGGTGCCGCCCATGCTGCCCTGAATGCCGGCGTCGCCCAGCTTGCCCGCCATCGCGGACACGGTTTCCAGGTCCTGGCCGAGCCCGGCGGCCACGGGCGCGACGTATTTCATCGTGTCGCCCAGGCCGTCCATGGTCGTGTTGGAGCGCGTGAATACCGCCACCATCACATCGGAAATGCGGCCCATCTGGTCCGCCTGCAGGCCGAAGCCGGTCAGGATGTTGGACGAGATGTCGGCGGTGCGGGCCAGCTCGGTGCCGCCGGCCTTGGCCAGCGACAGCAGGCCGGGCATGCTGGCCAGGATGGCGTCCGGGCTGAAGCCCGCCATGGCGAAGAAGCCCTGCGCGTCTGCGGCCTCGCCGGCGGTGTACTGCGTCGATGCGCCCAGCTCGCGCGCCTGGGTGCGCAGCGCCTGCTGCTGCGGGCTGTCCTTGTCGAGCCGGGCCAGCGCCTGCACGCGGCTCATGCTGGCGTCGAAGTCCAGGCCTGGCGCCATGAATCGCGCGCCCAGGTAGATGCCTGCGCCGCCCATGGCCAGCGCGCCCGCGCCGCCGCCGGCCATCGCGCCGGCTGCGCTGCGCGTGCGTTCGTATTTGTCCTTGGCGGTGGCGAGGCGCTGCTGCGCCGCTGCGGCCGCGCGCAGGCGTTCCGTCTGCTTGGTCAGCGCGGCATTCGTCTGGGTGATGCGGTCGCGCAGCTGGCGTTCATGGCGTCCCAGGTTGCTGGTGGACACGCCGGCGGCCGTCAGCGAGTTGCGCACGCGCTGCAGCTCGACGGCCGGCTGCTGGGTGGAGGTCTTCAGGCGACCCGCCGCGCGCACCGCCGTGTCGTATTCCTGGCGTAGCTTGCGGGTGGGGTTCTCGGTGGCCTTCAGCTCGCGGGCGAGCTGGGCGACGCGGGCCTGCGTGGCGGTCAGGTTGCTGCGACTCTCGGCCAGGTTGCGGGCGAGGGTGGGGAAGCCCTGCGCCTGGCGCTGCGTGGCTTCCAGCGCCTTCAGGTTGTTGCGCAGCGCGTTGATGTCCTTGGCGGACGCCGTGCCGCTGCGGCCGATTTTGGTCAAAGGCCCTGACAGCTTGTCGCGCAGTGCTGCGAGGACGCGGAGCTGTAGGGCTTTGTCCATGTGCGGTTACTCCGGTTGGTGCCGAACGCGCGCCCTCTCGCGCCATTCGGCCAGTTCATCGATGTGCATGGCGTCCATCGTGGCGGGCGGCCAGTGAAAGACCATTGCGATGTCCGCCATCGCGTCTTCTACGCGCCCAGGAATCCCAGGTCGTTCAGTCCCTTCTTCTGGACGAAAAAACTGCCCAGCGTCGCTCCCACGGCCAGCAGGTCGGCGGGATCCAGGTTGGCGACTTCCTGGGGCGTCAGGATGGGCTCGCACACGCGCGGGATGATGGCCTGCAGGGCGGCGACATCGAGGTTCACCAGCGCGATGAGGCTCACGCCGCGCAGCGCGCCGCTGGTGGGCTTGCGGATGGCCAGCTGCTCGAAGCGCTGTTCGCCGCGCACGATGGGGACATCCAGGTCCACCATGCGCGTGCTGGCGTTGAGAACGGACACGGTGCTGGTGGTGGCTGCGGTGTCGGCGGTATCGGTCTTGGGGGGCATGGTTGCTCCTGAAAGGGGAAAGGGGTTACAGCAGGCCCAGGGCCATGCGGATGCCTTCGTTGATGTCGTTGCCGTCCACCTTGTAGACCGCGTTCATGATGTCGATTTCCAGGACCGTGATGCCGTTGAACGTCTCCTTGTAGTAAACGCACTCGGTCGTGATGTTCCACTCGGTGTCTTCGCCGGCCTTGGCTTCGCCGCGGTCGATTTCGGAATGGCGGCCACGCAGCACGATTTCCACGTTGTCAACGCTGTTGGTCGCGTCGTTCTGGTAGGCCTGCGCGAAGCGGAGCTGAGTCGCGTCCAGGGTTCGCGCACCGAACTGCGCGAGGACCTGGCGCACGTAACCGCCAATCTTCCACTGCGCTTGCATGGCGTCGTCGTCCATGCCGAAGTCGACTTTGGCCGCCCCGATCATGCCGCCGCCACGCCACGCTTCCGTCTTGCGTGCGAGCGATGGCGGCGTGAACGACGACACCACGCCCAGGTAACTGCTGCCGTTGTTGTAGAGGTTGAGGTTTTTGAGCTTGGAAGGCATGCCCATGGCGGTTTGCTCCGGTATTCAGTGTGAGAGGTAGCGAGCGCGCCGCACACGCGGCGCAGCCCGGTCAGCCGTTGATGCGGGACGAGAAGTCCAGCAGGTAGCGGTCGGTGATGTGCTGGAGGAAGGTCAGGTCTTCCAGCGGCGGCACCGGCGTGTAGTCGTAGTCGATGAAGGCCTTGCCGGACTTCAACGATTCCTTGGTGTTGGGCTCGTCGTCGTACCAGCATTCGCCGCCAAGGATGTAGCCCAGGGAGGTGAGCTGGCGGAACTTCGCGTTGATGCCTTCGATGATGTCGCGCACCAGGCCGGGCGAAAGCGGTTGATCGACGGCCCAGAAATGCGCTTCCGCCATCGTGTCCGCGATCACTTGTGCGGTGCGGGTGTAGTTCTCGAACGGGAAGAGGCTGGCCGGACCCATGCAGGTGCGCGAGCCCCAGAAGCGGAAGCCCTCGCGGTTGATGAGCGTGGTGATGTCCTTCTCGTTCAGGTAGCCTGCATCCGTGGCGGGCTCTTGCAGGTCCCAATACACATCGCGGGAAATGCCAGTTGCGCCGTTGACCACGACATTGGAGAGGGTCTTGTGCCAGCCCGTCTCCCGGTCGATCTTGGCGCGCAAGCCCAGGGCCACGGCGACCGCGCTCAGATCGGCTTCGGCGTTGGTGCGACGGTCCCAGCCCCGGAAGTCCGGCCACATCAGCATCAGCTCGCGCTGGCCGAAGTCGGTGCGGTATGCGGCGGCGTCTTCTTTCGTGTCGCCGTGGCAGGTCGCATAGGCGAAGCCGCGCAGCTTCTGCGCCACGCTGACCATGGCATTGGTCACGGGCTGGCTGTCCAGGCCGGGCGCGCCGATGATGCGGGGTGTCACCAGCGGGCCGCTGGTCTTCGCCGCAAGCAGCGCTTGCAGGCCGGTATAGCGGCCATTGCTTTCGACGCCGCCGATGACATTGCTGGTGGTCTCCGCCTCGTTGGCGCCCTTGGGCACGCGCACGATGACCGTGGCGGGGTTGGTCTGGCTGGCGATGGCCTCCAGCGTGCGCGCCAGCGTGCCGGTGTCGCCTGCCTTGCCGGCGGCGGCCATGATGTTCGTGGCCAGGACAGGGCGGTTCAGGGGGAAGACCGTTTCGTCGGCGTCGTCAGCGATAGCGACGAAACCCACCACGGCGGTGGAGACAGTGCGGATGGGGCGCGTACCGTCGTTGACTTCGACGACGCGGACCCCGTGATGGTATTGATCGGTTGCCATGTGGAACCCTCGCGGTGGGTGTTGGAAGATGCAGATCAGTTTGAGGTTTCGCGCGCGCGCGGGCACGTCGTTGCGGTTGTCGTGGCGAGCACAACAAAAAGCCCGCGCGAGGCGGGCTAAGGAATGCTTAGGGCGTTGGCATCATGCCGGCGGCGTGGGCCATCCAATGGTGCGGGGATAACCGTCCTGCTGCTCGATGCGGTTCAGCTCGACCCTGTAGCGTTTCCAGGCCAGCAACTTCGCCGTCTCCTCCTCCGTGGCCGTGCCTAGGTCCACCGCATCCTGCAACGGCGCGATGCGAAGAGCGGCGTCGGCAAGGAGTGCCTGACGGTCAGCGTCGGCCACCATTGCGAGGCTGTCATTGGAAGGAGGCGGAAGCGGCACTTTGGTGATTCTGCCGTCCGCGCCCAGCATCCAGGTTCCGTCAGTTTCGGCGATGGTCTGCCGGAAAAGTTCGTCGGCTACCTCCACGGCATGGGGCGGCACGGCCTCTCCGTGAATGGCGGTGGTGTATCGGCCGCATAGACGGCCGCTGGCGTCGAATTCGATATAAAACATTTGAAAGTTCTCCTATGTCTAGACGCCGAGCGAGCGCCACCAGACGGTTGCGTGACCCGCTTGATTGCTGAGAACCACGTCCGCCCAGGCAAGCGAGAATTCAGGCCAGCCGGCAAATCGGTCGGCATACCCGGAAGTCGTGCCGGCGGGGTTGACCAGTTGGAAATTGAGTAGCGCGTTCGGGTGGGTAATGGGGAACGTGACGCGTGAACGCGTGCCCGGGACGACGTCGATGCGGCCCCATTGCTCGATCAGCCCGCTTGGATACCGGAAAAACCCCTGGGGGCCCGCGTTCAAGTTCGGACCCATGAAGGCCGCCTTCAGCATGGCAGGTGTCAAGAATCGGTCGTTACGGGTCATGGCCTGGGCCTCGGCTTCGGTAGCGATGCCGCCCAATTCATTGAGCAATTGGGCCATGGTGCGCCGGACCAGCGTATTACCTGCGCCGCCCATCAGCACTTCCCCGGCTGCAATTTCTGCTACGCCGGTGCCGCCACGGGGCACAGTGAGTACGCCGGTCGTCGCCTTGCTCACATCGATGGCAGACACTTCCAGGTCGAGGTCCGCGCGTCCGTCGAACATCTTCGCGCTAGCCGTCACGCCGCCGCTGATTCCAATGCGGCGGGCGGTTTCCAGCTTGACGGCCGCCACGGCAGTGCCGTCCTTGTCCAGCTTCCTGGCCAGGCCGGCGTCCACGTAGCTGCGCGGTGCCAGCACGACGCTGGGATCAATGCGCAGCTCGAAGTTAGCCGGGCTGCCCACCGCCATCACCATGCGGATGACCTGAGTGCGCGCGCTGCCTTCGCTCAACTGCGGCTTGTAGGTGGGCGGGCAGTTGGCGACATAGAACAGGTCGCCGTCGCTGTCATAGAGGCCCAGGCCTCGGATGTACTGCCCGCCGACACTCTCTGGGATGATCTGTTCGGCGACGAGATAGGCCGGGTTCTGCGGATCGATGGACAGCTGATTGAGCGGTGCGCGCCGCCATTCGCCAATCAGGCCATTGACGAGCTGGGGCGGCGTGAGGTCCGCGCCATTGCCGTGGCACACGGCCATATGGGTCAGCAGGATAGGGATGCCCAGCGCTTTGGCATTGGCTTCCTTCGCGGCCCCGATAGGGGTAAGCAGTCCGTAATAGCTCATTGGGGATATACCGTGATGGTGTCGATGGTGTGGTGAGTCGCGGCCGCTTTCGCGGACACGGTGATTTCGATGGGGCCAGGCTGGTAGGGGTAGACGGTCATCTCGTCGCCGTCGTAGCTGGCCACCGCCACGCGGCGGTCGGCGCGCGCTTCCATGTGGACTTCCAGGCCCGTGCGGTGGATGCTCAGGCGCCACGCGTCATCAATGAGGCGCACCAGCTCGGCATACATCGCATCGGTGATGCCGTGTTCCAGCACGCCAATGGCCACGCGTGCCGTGCCCCGTGGGCCGGGCGGGGTCGTTTCCCACCACTCGATCACGTCCAGCAGGTAGCCCAGCGGCTCCACGGCGCGACGCACCGCGCCCACGGTGCCCTTGAGCTGGTGGACGCGGTGCGAGTCGGCCAGCACCTTGCGCTTGGTGGCCTCGGGCCAGCTGTCATCCCAGCGGTCCACGGATCGTTCCCAGGCCAGCCAGGGCATGAGGTGGGCGGGCACAGTCGCGGCGCGTCGCACGTCGCGCACCGGGATAGGCACGTCCTCGATGTCGGCCATGGCGACCGACAGATTGCGCTCCAGCGCGGTCGAGCCGGGCGGCAGGAGTGTGCGGCGGTCAGGCATCGGGCGTGGGCTCCACGTCGCGCACTTCCAGCGTGATGCCCGTGCAGGTGCCGGCCTGCGTCTTGCTCAGCACGAGGTTTTCGGCAGGCTCCTGCAGGTCCAGGTGATTGATGCCCTCGACGTGCAGCGCGGCATTGATGGCCGAGCGCCACACGGATACGCCCTGGCGGCGGTCGCGGTAGACGTACAGCTCGCAGGCGCGGCGCGCGGCGGCAAGGGCTTGCTCACGGCCCGGGCCCTGGCCCTTCATGTACAGGACCGCCCGCACCTCGTAGGGCTCGATCTGCGAGGCCTGCACCGTCACCCGATCGCCGAGAGGGCGTACGTCTTCCTCGCTCAGCGCCAGGCGCACGGCCTGCAGCAGCTCGCCGGCGGCCGTGCCGTCGCCGTCGCGCGAGAGAACCGACACCAGGATGTCGCAGGGCTCGGGGCTTATCGCGCTGGCATCGGCAATGCGACCGTGTGCGGATCGCGCGTGGAACTCGTAGGCCTGGCGCGGCCCGGCGGTGGACAGGCCTTCCCACGCTTCCTGTGCGCGCAGCATCAGGCTGTGGTCGTCTTCCATGACGGCCGGCGTCGGTGGTGTGGTGCTGGTGTCCTCGGGCGTGATGACCAGGCGCGCGACGTGGTACTCAGCCGCGATGTTTTCCAGGTCCTTGCCGCGTGCGTGTGCCAGCAGCACCGCGCGCACGGCTTCATTGACGCGCTGGCGCAGCATCAGCTCGCGCTCGGCGTTCTCCTGCAGCAGGATCGTCATGGGCTCGGATTCGAGCGCCAGGGTGCGGCGCACGGCGTCTTGATCCTCCGACGCAAAGAGCGCGATCGCACGCGCCTGGCGCTGCTGCAGAATCTCTTCGTAGTCCAGCAGCTCCACCGCGTCGGGCGGCGGCAACTGCGACAGGTCAATGGTGGTTGACGTGGCCATGTCAGTAGCTCAGGGGAACGGTGGTGGTGAACGGCTGGGAGGACAGGCCCGCGATGCGCTCACCGTAGACGTACAGCGTGGCGCGCCCCGCGCGGGCGCTGTCGATGTCCAGCACGACGCGGCGGACCTTGATACGCGGCTCCCAGCGCATGAGGGCGGTGGCGGCGGCGGTGTACAGCTGCAGGATGGCCACGCCGTTCAGCGGGGCGTCGATGAGGTCAGCGGCGCGCGCCCCGAACGCCCGGCGACGCAGGCGCGTACCGATGGCCGTGCCCAACACCTTGCCCACTGATTGCGACAGGTGGTCCACGTCGGTGAGGCGGCGGCCGCTGGCGGCGTCCATGCCGAGATAGGCGGGCATCAGTTCGGCCCCTGGGTGTTGTCGCCGCCGCCCTGCACACCGCCATGCGTGTGCGTGTGCAGCACGACGCCGTTGCTGGATAGCTTGCCGGTGTGGTGCGTGATGTCGCCCGTGATGGCGGTGCTGTTGCCCTTGCCGTTGGTGCCGCTCATGCCGGCCTGATAGCTCAGCAGGTCCGTCACCGTGGCGCGGCCATCCAGCAGGATGTCCGGGGCCTTGAGGGTGATGCGCTCGCTGGCTTCGACGTTGCAGGTCTTGATGCCGGTGGCCTGCAGGTGGCCGCTGGTGTGGTCATAGCTGATACGTGCGCCATCGGGGAACTGGCGCACATGCTCATCCGCGCTGGTGGACGGCGGGCGGATCGTGCTGGAGTAGATCCCGCGCAGAAACACGCCTTGCTCGGGCTCGCCGCCAGGGCTGAAGATGATTCCTTGCTCGCCGATGGTGGGCGCGCTCCACGTCGTTGTCTCGCCCGCGCGGTTTTCAACCCACGGCATCCAGTCCGATTCCATCGCGCCCGACGACACGCGCACGCACGGCGGCGTGGCGGTCAGGTCCACCGCCATGACGGTGCCGCGTCGGATCAGGTTGGCGATGAGCCGGTGGAGGTCTTCGGTATCCATGCCGCCCATCTTGAAGGGCGGGCCTCGCGCGCGCACGTATCCGCGCTTGTGTTGCGCGGCTCTACAGCCCTTCGCCGCTCAGGTGGTGGGCGTAGGCATCCAGGATCAGCGCGCGGTCTTGACGTGAGAAACCCAGCAGCTGGCGTACCGCGTACCGCACTGCGCGGGTGTTGGGACGGGGCTTGTCCTGCAGGCCCAATTGGTGGACGCGGGCCACGCGGGCAGACGCTGCGGTGAATGCAACGACCGCGGAATCCCCATAGCCCTGGGCCCGCAAGTGCCGGGCCTGGCGCAGCTTCGTGAACATCTTGCGGCGGATGGTGCCTTTCTTGCCGCGCAGGTTCTTGGCGCGGCGCGGCTCGTAGGGCGAGCCGTCAGGGTTGCGCTGCGAGGCAATGCGGTTGACCTGGCTGGCGCGCAGCTCTTGGGCAACACGTTTGTTCAGGCGGCTGCGCTGGGCTGGGGCCAGGCGCGCCATGAGCGCGGCCGCCCATTCCTGGATGTCCTCGAAGCCGTCAGCGGTCACGGCCATTGATCGGCTTCGCCCAGCTCGGGATGCGGCGGTTCGCCGGGATAGTCGGTGTGCAGCGTGCCGTCGTCGGCCTTGGTCACAATCGCGCGCTCAGTGAGCTGCAGCTTGATTTCCACATCTGCCGTGGACTCGCTCAGCAGCTCCACCTCGATGGCAAACATGCGCTCGCGCAGGTCCTTGTTCTCGAACTGCTCGGGCTGGGAGAGGCGCAGCCAGGCCAGCAGCGGGACGACGAGGTTGTGCAGGTCGCCGGAATAGTCCTGGACGATGATGGTCAGGGTGTACCGGTACTCATGGGAAAGGGACACGCGGCCATCACAATGCACTGTGCCTTCATCCACGAACACCGATAGCTTGGTGGGGTCGGCGGCGAACGCAGGGCAGGCCTGGCGCAGCATATTGCGGACCTCGATGGGCTTCTTCATGGCTGGGGTACCTGGCCAGCGGTCAGCGAGTCGGCACCGCGCTCACAGGTCATTCCATAGATGCGGGCTCGGTCAGCTTCCGCAGCGTAGATGCCCGCCATTTCGTCAAGTTCTCCAAGCAGGACGGCAAGCATGCCGATGGCGTCGGCTGCTGGCGCGCCTGGCTGGGCAGGGGCGGAATTGCTGCGGGCTCGATGGCGGGCGGCGTAGTCGGCAAGGGCGTCGCGCAGGCGCACAGCGCCAGCATCACGCTCACGCTGCACAGCAGCCGCCAGGGCAAGGTCTGCTTCATGTCGTAGGGTCTCCATCGCGGCAAAGCGCCGCTTCTCTTCAACGCGTTCGCGCCGCTGCGCGGACTCGGCGGCAGCGGCATGCACGGCGAGGGTGAGGGCATGCAGCCGTTGTTCTTCGGCCAGCGCCTCGCCCATGCGCCAGCCCTGCACCGTCCAGGCCAGGTATGCCGCCAGCAGCACGGCAGCGGCCAGGGCGATGAGCTGCGTGCGGCGGGTAATCATTGGAGGCCTCGCAGGCACATGCTCCGGCGCGACAGGGCGCGGTTGTACAGGCCGCGATAGAAGGTCGTGCCGACGTAGGACCAGACCGGGCGACCGCTCGGGGCATGCGCCAGCGCATCGCAGCCAGCGCGAACCTGGCCAGCGTTGATGAGGCCCACGGCGCGGCTGGCGCAGACGCTGGGATTGCCGAAGTGGTGGCCGAAGTCAGAGAGCGCGTCGAAGATAGGCTGCGTGATGTACACGTTCAGGCACTCGGCCAGCTCCAACTGCCCGTGCTCCACGACCATCTTTTCCACCCAGGCACAGCGCTCGTCAGACCAGTAGTCGCCGACGATGACGGGGTCCGGGCTTGTCCACTTGGTGATGCCCTTGCAGACGGTCGGCAGGCCGCCCGCCAGCTTGTCGGCATAGACGACGTTCTGCCCCTCGCCCTCCCAGCGGCCGAGATGCGATTGCAGTTCGTCGCTGTTGAGCGTGAGCGCGCCGGCAGTGATGAGACCCAGCACGCCGCCGATGATCTTCTGTCCCAGCTTCATGCTTCTTCCCCTTCGCGCTTGCCGCGCAGGCGTCGCCACAGCTTGGGCAGTTCCTGGCTGTAGCGGATGCACAGGAGGCCGATTTGCAGCACGAAATAGAGGGCCGTGAGCGCGGCAACGAGCTGGGTAAGGGTCAGCCCCCACACCATCGGCCCATCGTGCGTAGGCAGGCCCGCCAGGTGCGTCTGCGCCGAGGCGGTGGGCAGGGATGCCGCGCCCGCGCCTGCCACGGTGTTCAGCACCAGCGCCTTGCCAGCGCTGCGCATGCCGGGCGGCAGGGATTCCAGCAGGCCGGGGGTTTTGTCGAGATCGGGCGGCATGTCTCAGTCCCACAGGTTGACGGTCGGGGCCGTCGTCGGTTCGGTAGTCGGCTCGGGCAGCTCCACCAGCGTGCCGCTGGGCAGGATGGGGCCGATGTCAGCCAAGCCGGGATTCATTTCAAGGGCGCGCTCCACCACGCCGCGCGTGGTGCGCAGGACACGCCAGCACAGGGCGTCCAGCGTCTCGCCTTGGATGGAGCGCGCTTGCATCAGATCAGCTCCACCGTGGCGCGCGAGCGGCCTTTGATGCGCGAGATAGCCCACAAGGCATCGCGGCGAAGGTCGGCCGGCGCTTCTTCCAGCTGCTCGGGCTTGCGCTGGCCGGCGGCCGTCACGTCGTAGTCGCGCATGCGCTCGATGATCGACGCCTTGGCGTAGCTGTAGACCGCCTGCAGGTACGAGTGCAGCACCATCGGCTTGCCGTCTATGGCCGTGCGGCTGGGAACCAGGGCATGTGTCGTGTATCCCTTCGCACGCTGCGCATCCACCCAATCCGCCACGTCAGCGCCCACCTCGATCATCGCGGTGACGAGGGCATGGCGCAGGCGGCCGGGCGTGACGGTGCCGGTGTCCAGCCGCATCGCGGCGCGTGCGTCGGTCGGGCTCACGTCGGGCCAGAAGCCATCATTTGTGATGACGCTTTCGGCTGCTGGCTTGGGGTCGGTGGCAATGAAGCTCATGGCGGCTTGTCGGTGGCCGGCGGTGGGCGGGGCGTCCGGTAGGGCAATGCCCACCTTCAGCCCCGCGCCGCCGTGTGCGTTGGGGGCACTCGGTTATGCCTGAGGCGGCGGGTTCCTGTCCTTGGGGGGCTCGGTCGGCGTGTCGCCTTCCTTGCCACCGCTGGGCGGGGCGCTGCCTTCGGCCTTCTTGATCTTGCGTTCCAGTTGCTCGATGAGCTTCACCACGCCGACCGCGGAGTCCAGCTGCTTGGCGCGGTTCAGGTGCTGAAGCGCACCAGCCGCCATGCGCTGGGCGTCCTCGTCGGCCAGGTCGCCGGCCAGGGCGGTAAGGGTTTCGCCCATCACGCGGTGCAGCTTGGCGCGCGCCTGGTCGGGTGCGTCCTTGCCTTCCGTGAGCGCCTGGGCAAGCGTCAGCTCGCCCAGCAGTTTGGCGTCGAGCGGGACCAGCTTCTGCAGCGCAGCGTCCGAAATCTCGTCCAGCAGCAGCGTGGGCACGTCGCGGTTGTACTTGGGAGGTAGCGTCAGGCCATGGCGAAGCACATATTCCGCCAGCACCAGCGCGTCGCTGAAGTTGAGCGTGTCCAGCAGCCACACCATGATGGTGGTGACCACCTCGTCCTGACCGCCTTTGTCCGCCGTCAGAACGCTTTCGATGTAGTCGCGGTACTTGTCCAGCATCTCGCGCTTGAGGGCGATCTTGCGCTCGATGGACTGCACATCCTTGAGCGTGCGCAGGTCGTTCACCAGCGCGTGCATCATCAGCTGGTAAGGGCCGGAATCCGGGGCGGCGGCATCCACCGGCGCGGCAGCGGCGGCCATCGCCACCGCCACGCGCATTTGGTGCCGTTTGACCAGGCCGGCCATTACTCGCCACCCTCGCCAATGGGGTTGCCTTCCGCGTCCAACAGCTGGATGTTTTCCAGCAGCGCGCCGCAGCCGTAGTCCTCGATGGCGTAATCCTCGTTGGACGATTCGTAGAACTCCACGCGGTCGCGCTCGGGCGCGTCCTTGATGTGGCGGCGGCGGCTACCTTCCTGCACGTAGATGGACAGGTTGTCCAGGCGCGTGAGGAACACCGTGCCCGCCGGGAAGTAGGGCACCACGACGGCGCGCTGACCGCCCACGCGCTTCTGGCTCATGATGATGTCGGTGGCCACCTTCTCGGTGGCGGCTTCGCTGTTGTTGACCAGCGGGAAATACTTGTCGTGCAGCAGGCCGCGCCCGACGATGGCCACCAGTTCCGTGTCATCCTGGAACCAGGGTTCCAGCGCCGTGACCAGATCGAACACAGCCGCGTCGATGTTGGCGAAATCGCCGCCCTTACCAATGCGGACCTTGCTGCCCGCTGCGGCACCTTCGCGGATCACGCGCAGGGCGGCGCGCTCGCGCATCTTCTGCAGCCAACCCACGTTGACATCTTGCAGCAGCGGATTTTGCTGCAGATTGGTTTGCACGGCGGCGCTCGTACCGTTCCAGCCCACCATGATGCGGTCCAGGCCTTGGCGCTTGAGCACCGCGTCGCGGACCATGTTCTGGAAGGCCTTTTGACGTGCCCAGGCGTCCAGCTTGGCATAGCTCAGGTGCGTGTCGAAGTTCGTCTTCACGCAGTGGTAGCCGTTCGGGTCCATCGCGGTGATGTCGCGCGTCTCGCGGCTCTTGGCCGTGGTGTCGGTGCGGCTGGCCGCCGGGCCGGACACGCCCAGGCCGATTTTCTGGCCGACCTGGTCAACGACGATGGGCATGTTGATGGAGGTCAGGAACGCGGAGCTTTCCTGGATTTTCTGCTCCATCGTCTGCTGGATGGCGGGCTCGACAGAAAAGGATGTCGACGTGTCGCTCACGCGGTTGAGCTGGGCGACGCGCGCGCGGTACTGGTCGAAAAGAACGCGGGTGGGGTTACGCATGGAAATTGCTCCGGGATGTGGAATCGGGATTAGCAGTCGGTCTGAATGGCACCGCTGCCACCAGTCGCCGGCGGGCGCTGGGTGTGGTTGCGGTCGGTGGTGTCGAGCTGGTTGCGCAGCGCGTCGAACTCTTCGCGCGTGACGGCGGTTTTCTGGAACGCCGCGAACTCGTCACGCACCGTCTTGAGCTGCGCGTCCTTTTCCGTGGCGAACGTTTCCAGGGCGGTGCGCAGATCGGTGGAGAATCCGGCCAGGCCGGGGGGCAGGGCAGCGGGCGGGGAGGGCGGGGCCACGGTCGCGGTGGGTGCCGCCTGACCGCTGAAGACGCCGAATGCCTTGCTCAGCATGCCCATGAACTTGGTCGTCACTTCGTCGGGCGCGGTGGCCACCGGCTCGGCGCTGAACTCCATGACGACGGGCAGGCCGGTGCTGAAGAGGTTGTTGGGCTTCTGCTTCTTGCTCGCCAGCGGATTGGCGGTCTGGTCCTTCATGCCAGCGCAGAAGGCCAGGTACTCCGTGCCCATGCTGGCGGGCGAGTCCGTGACAGCGAGGCCAACCAAGCCGCATTTGCCGGTGTCGCCGAAGTTGGTGTCGATCTCCATCGACGTGTAGACCTTCTGGCGCGCCTTCACCATCGCAATGAGTTCCGGCGTGGGGTCGAGCTGGGCGAAGAGTTCGGCCTTGCCTTCGGCGTTGTCCACAACCTTCACCGCCACCACATCGCCGTAGGCCTTGAAAGGACTGTCCGGCAGCAGGCCGCGAATGTGTTCGAGGTTGATACGCGCGCCGTACTTCTTCGGGTCGTAGGTTTCGGCGATTTCGTGAAGCCACTTGCGTTCGATGACGCGGCCATCGGTGGTCTGGCCTTCCTGGGCAATGCGGAAATATTTCATCGGGGTATCTCGCTCGGTAGTTGGTGTGCGTGGTGGCGGTCTATGAGTGTTGCCATGGTGGCCGCTGCGCCGCCGCCGCGCCACGATGTAAGGGTGTGCATCCGCCTGCTACAAGCGCGCTCTTCACGCGCGCGCGAGGATTACCGGCAGCATGGCGTCCATGTTGCAAATCACCGAACCTCTGGACCCTCGCCGCCGCGCGCGTCACCTCTACTGGATGGGGTGGCGCGTGTCGTCCATTGCGCGCGAGCTGGGCGAGAAGCGCACGACGGTGCACAGCTGGAAGACCCGCGACAAATGGGATGAAGCGAGCGCAGCGGAGAAGATCGAAAGCAGCCTGGAAACGCGCCTGGCCACGCTCATTGCGAAGGAGAAAAAGGAAGGGATCGACTTCAAGGAGATCGATCTTCTAGGGCGCCAGCTTGAGCGCACCACACGCGTGCGGCGGTATGAAAGCGGGGGCAGGGAATCCGACCTGAACCCGAACATCGAGCGGCGCAATGCGGCTCCCAAGCAGAAGCCCGAGCGCAACGCGATCAGCGAGGAACAGGCGGCGGCGCTGCTGCTGGCCTTCGAGCGCGAAATCTTCGGCTATCAAAAGGTCTGGCATCGCAACTCGAATCAGCGCACGCGCATGATTCTGAAGTCGCGCCAGATCGGCGCGACGTGGTATTTCGCCCGTGAGGCCTTGCTCGATGCCATCGCCACCGGGCGCAATCAAATCTTCCTGTCCGCGTCGAAGGCGCAGGCGCACGTCTTCAAGCAGTACATCATCGCCTTCGCCCGCGAGCATGCCGACGTTGACCTGAAGGGCGACCCCATCGTGTTGCCCAACGGGGCGCAGCTCATTTTCCTGGGCACCAACGCGCGCACGGCGCAGGGCCACCATGGGAATTTCTATTTCGATGAATTCTTCTGGGTGCCGCGCTTCACCGAGCTGAACAAGGTCGCCAGCGCGATGGCGCTGCACAAGCAGTACCGCAAGACCTACTTCAGCACGCCGTCCGCGATGTCGCATGAGGCCTTCCCGCACTGGAACGGCGATCAGTTCAACAAGCGCCGCCCGAAGGCCGAGCGCGCGACCATCGATGTCAGCCATGCCGCGCTGAAGGACGGCATGCTGGCAGCGGATCGACGGTGGCGGCAGATCGTCACGATCCTGGACGCGGAGGCCGGCGGCTGCAACCTCTTCGACATCGATGAGCTGCGCATCGAGTACAGCCCCGACGAGTTCGCCAACCTGCTCATGTGCGAATTCATCGACGACACGGCCAGCGTGTTCCCGCTCAAGGTCATGCAGTCCTGCATGGTCGATGCCATGGTGGATTGGACCGACGTTAATTGGTTCGGCCTGCGTCGCTACGGCCATCACCCTGTCTCCATCGGTTACGACCCATCGCTGAATGGTGACTCCGCGGGCTTGGTGGTCATGGCCCTGCCGAACAAGCCGGGCGCTGCTTTCCGCGTGTTGGAGCGCTACCAGCTGCGCGGTGAAGACTTCGAGGCGCAGGCCGAGAAAATCCAGAAGCTCATGCAGGATTACAACGTCGTGGACATCGCCATCGATGCCACGGGCCTGGGGCAGGGCGTCTATCAGCTGGTGAAGAAGTTCTTCCCGCGTGTGCGCAAGATCGTCTACAGCCCGGAGGTGAAGACGCGCATGGTGCTGAAGGCGCAGGAGCTGATACGCGCCGGGCGCTTCCTCTTCGACGCCGGCATGAACGACATCGCGGCGGCGTTCATGGCGATACGCAAGACCATCACCGCCAGCGGCAACGCCATCACCTACACCGCAGGACGCGCCAAGGAAACCAGCCATGCTGACCTTGCGTGGGCCTGCATGCATTCACTGGACTATGAATCCCTGGCGGGCGAGAGCGCCGGCCGGGCTTCTATGGAGATCATTTCATGACCATGCTTGTCGATCATCGTGGCGCGCCGATGCAGGCGCACGCAGCACCCACCGGCCGCGTGACGGCGGAGGCCTTTTCGTTCGATGACGCCGAACCCGTGATGAACCGGCGCGACATCCTGGATTACCTGGAATGTCTGGACAATGGCCGGTGGTATGAGCCGCCTATCAGCTTTGAAGGCCTGGCCAAGTCCTTCCGCGCCAGTACGCACCACAGCAGCGCGATTTACTTCAAGGCTGGCGTGCTGGCCAGCACCTACATTCCGCACCCGCTGTTGCCCGTGGCCACGGTGAAGGAGCTGGCCGTCAACTTCCTGACGTTCGGCAACGCCTACATCGAGCGGCGCACCAGCCGGACGGGCAGGGTCTTGTCGTTGCGCCATTCGCTGGCGAAGTTCACGCGGCCAGGCGTCAAGCCGGGCACCTACTTCTTCGTGCCGCAGTCACGCATAGAGCATGAGTTCGAACCGGATAGCGTCTGGCACTTGCGCGAGGCCGATATCAATCAGGAGGTGTACGGCCTGCCGGAATATCTCAGCACGCTGCAAAGCGCCTGGCTTAACGAGTCGGCCACGCTGTTCCGGCGGCGCTACTACAACAACGGCAGTCACGCCGGATTCATTCTGTACCTGTCCGACACGCAGACCAACGTGGAGGACGTGGACAAAATCCGCGACGCGATGCGCAGCGCGAAGGGACCGGGCAATTTCCGCAACCTGTTCCTGCACTCGCCTGGCGGCGGGAAGGATGGCGTGCAGGTGATCCCGCTCAGCGAGGTGGCCGCCAAAGACGAGTTTTTCAGCATCAAGAATGTGACGCGTGACGACGTGCTGGCCGCGCATCGCGTGCCGCCGCAGCTCATGGGCATTGTGCCAAGCAACACGGGCGGGTTCGGGGCGGTGATGCCTGCCGCCCAGGTGTTCGCGCGCAACGAGATCAAGCCGCTGCAGGACCGATTCACCGAGCTGAATGAATGGCTGGGAATGGAGGTCATGCGCTTCGAGCCGTACACCGTCGAGGTGGCCGACGTGGAAAGCCAGGGGGCTGGCACGCGACGGCAGGCGTGACGGCCGGTCCACAGTTCTGGTTAGGGTTCAAGACTGTTGACGAATACGCCGATTCGGCGCATTATGTGTTTCATGGTGATCGACGCCACACGCTGAGCCTCGGGCTGTCAGAGGTAGGAAGACGACATGAAGCGCTACGCATACATTGACAATTGTTCGGGCTTTGTCTGGGGTCTTCAAGACGCCACCACGCCTCAGCAGGGCGCCAAGCAAATGGACGAGGAGCTGGGCGCGAGCGGACGCCAGTACGACCTGACCGACGGGCCGGCGTTCAGCAACGAGACTGGCTATCACGTTCACGTCGTGCCGATGGACCTGGACATTGCAGATGGCCAGGACGAGGACGTAATTGAGGTCGTGTCGGCGCTTCCCTATGTCGGCTATCTGCGTGTGACTGCCAGTGCCTAACAGCCCGAACCGCAGCACCACGGGGGCATGGCCGAGCCCCACCGCCGAGCAATGGCGAGCGTTGCGGGACGCTCACGGCCTGACCCAAACGCAGGCCGGCGAGCTGGTGCTGACCCCGTTGAGCACGGTGCAGAAATGGGAGAAGGGCACCAACCGCATCCCCCCAATGGCGTGGGACCTGTTTCGTATCCGGCTCGGTGTGATGCCGGCCAGCACCTCACGGTGAACCCTTCTCAACCCCGCTCGCGGGGTTTTTTTTCGTCCTTCAGCCGCCGGCCGCGTCGCGTTCCTTCTTGAGCTGCGCCTGATGCCTGCGCGCATAGTCACCGGGCTGGATGCCGTCTTGCCGGCGCTTCTTCATATCGACGTATCGGCTTTCCGGTATGCACGGCTCTTGATCCAAGCGCGCCACGGCGCGGTCGATGGCGTCCTGCAGGCTGCCCGGGCGGCTGGATGTCAGGATGGCTCGGATCGTGCGCGCCAGGTTGCGCAGCCGGTACGCCTCCCACAGTGCCAGAGATAGCGACTCGGGCGTGGCCGGGCCCAGGGCGGCCGCCCGCAGCTCGGCTGCGGTCCGGCGGGGCAGCGGGTGCAGGGGGTCGTCGCGGTCCGGGGGGTAGGAACTCATAACTGTATAAACATACAGCATTTCAGGCAGGCCCGCCGACGCGCGTAGAGCCCGCAGGAGGCGCTCACGCCTGAGCGCGCACGCAGACGCCCAGGGGCGCGCCAGGACGCGCCTGGAGGCCGTGGACGCGCCCCAGGGGCACCGATGGCCAGGCGGTCGGCCGGACGGGTGCGCCCGCGAATCCTCGGGCCGGCGCGCGCAGTTCTCCCCCCGCCGCGCCTGGGCGCTTCATCTACAAGAAAAGACTCGATTTTCGGGACATCTCACATCCAGGCTTGGCGCGGCTCGGCGGCGAGAACGGGGGGCTTGTCAGGTGACGCAAAACGACGCAGCAGCGACGCACTATTTCTTATCCTGGTCTTGTGCTTTATGTAGGGCTTCCTGGCGTTCATACGCGGCCTTCTCCCAGGTTGGGATAGGGCTCTTGCTGTCTTGTTTGTAATGGTGGAAAAGCCGTTTCAATTGGAACTCGCAGTTGCGTATCAACCGCGCGTGGGATGCTTCGCGGTTGGTGTGGAAGTTCATCATCCGCTCGTATGCAGCGTACTGGTCTTCCGTGACTTCCTCACCGTTCAACAGGTAGGTAATACCTTCCGGGCGCACTTTGACTTGAGCGACTTTAGACCGGTTATTGATGACCCAAACGTCAGCTGCGCGCTGGAGGATTGCAGTGTCCAGTTCTTCTGTCAGCACGTATTTTTCCACGTACCAGTTGAGAGCTTTGTCCCGAAGCACGAAGAGAAGGGGCTGAAGGAAATAGACGCCCACCCACACTGCGACTGCTTTTAGGATGAAGCCCCAGGTTAGAAATTCGTCCATATCATTGCTTCAAATTGTTAGCATGGGTTGGTACTGTAGATTGGAATGATGACCCTTGATAAGGTTTTTTGCTTTTCAGCTGGTATATCTGCTGGTATTTTTAAATTCCGAACAAAACAATATATTATTTATCAAGTAGTTGCTGGATTTATTTTGATGACTCCGTCTCCGCCAGAATGCAAGCAGCCTGCTTGCCAGGCAGCTCTGAAAACCCATGATCGCGCAAGCGTCATGGGTTTTCTTTTTGTGCGGTCGCCCATGCCGGGTCTGCTATGGCGTTGGGAAATGCCGGTTTCCCGGCCTTGGCAATCCCAGGTGCTCACGCAGCGTCGTGCCCTCGTAGTCCTTGCGGAAAATGCCGCGCCGCTGCAGTTCCGGCACGACCTTGTGGACGAAGTCCTCCAGTCCGCCTGGTAGCCACGGGAACATCACATTGAAGCCGTCCGAGCCCTCGGTTTCCAGCCAGGCCTGCATCTGGTCCGCGATGGTGCGGACCGATCCCACGAATGCCAGGCCGGAATACCCGCCCAGGCGCAGGGCCAGTTGCCGAACCGTCAGGCCTTCGCGTCGGGCCAACTGGATCGCGCGCTCCCGCCCGCTCTTGCTGCCGTTGGTCTCCGGGACGTCGGGCAGGGGCTGGTCCAGCTCGAACGCGGAGGCGTCGGTGCCCAAGGCGATCGACAGCGAGGCGATCGCGCTGTCGAGGTGCACGAGGCTGTCCAGGTGCGCGCGGATGGCGTGCGCTTCGGCGTCCGTTTCGCCCACCACGACGAAGGCGCCGGGCAGGATTTTGAGGTGGTCGCGTGCGCGCCCCAGACGGTCCATGCGGCCTTTCACGTCCGAATAGAAGGCTTGGCCGTCGGCTAGCGAGGACTGCGCCGTGAAGACCACCTCGGCGGTTTCGGCGGCCAGTTGCCGGCCGGCTTCCGAGGCGCCTGCCTGCACGATGACAGGCCAGCCCTGCACGGGGCGGGCAATGTGCAGCGGCCCGCGCACGGTCAGGTATTTGCCGCGATGATCCAGGGTATGCAGGCGTGCGGGATCGAAGTAGATCCCGGATGACGCATCACGCACGAAAGCGTCGTCGGCCCAACTGTCCCACAAGCCCGTTACTACGTCGTAGAACTCGCGGGCACGGGCGTAGCGCTCGGCATGGTCCAGGTGTTCCTCGAGGCCGAAGTTCAGCGCCGCATCCGGGTTGGATGTCGTGACGATGTTCCAGCCTGCCCGCCCATTGCTCAGGTGGTCCAGCGATGCGAAGCGGCGGGCGATGTGGAAAGGCTCGTCGAAGGTCGTCGAGGCCGTGGCGACCAGACCGAGGCGTTCCGTGGCCTGGCTGAGTGCCGACAGCAGGGTGAAGGGCTCGAACGAGGTGGCGGTGTGGCTGCGCTTGAGCGCTTCGCGCGGCATGTTCAGAAGCGCCAGGTGGTCAGCCATGAAGAAGGCGTCGAACTTGGCGTGTTCCAGCAACTGGGCGAAGCGTTTCAGGTGCGCGAAGTTGAAGTTGGCGTCGCGGTAGGCGCCAGGATAGCGCCAGGCGCCGGTGTGGATGCTGACGGGGCGCATGAATGCGCCCAACTTGAGTTGGCGTGGGGAGGTCATGAGGCGAGGCGGGCTGTGGCTGAACACTTCACCCTATCCCATCGGGCAGGCGGCAGGGAAAGACAGGACGGCTATAAGGCTATAACACCGCGCGTCTCGCCGCCGGCGCCGCCGGCAGACTAGCGCTGCTGCGACTTCCCGTAAGCATGCATCGCCGTCATCAACTGTTCGCGCACGAAATGCTCATGCATGCGCGCGCCCATGCCGCGCATGCCGGTCTGCTGCACGCTGGTGGTGGACAAGCCCAGGATGCTGCCGGGCAACGCGGCGAAGAAACCCAGGGCATCCCGCTCGGGGCCTTCACCGTCAGGCATCAGGCGCTCTTCGAAGAAGGCATTCAGCGCGGCCACGTCCTGGAAGCCCGGCGCGGTGTAAGGCATCTCGACCCGTTCGCGCTGGTACTTCAGCCCGGGCTTGAAGCTGCGCAGCAGCAGGTCGGAGGTGTCGACGACCGCCTGGTCCACGGCTTCGGGCGAGGTCTCCTGCATGACACTCGTGGGCACCGCGAACACGCCTACAGCGCGTTCGCCCTCGGGATAGGTGCTGTCCTCGAACATGACGGCGGGAAAGCCGGCCTTGACCGGCTTGACGGGTTTCCACCCTGGCGGCATCAGGAAGGGCATGACCTGGCCTGACGGCAGCGTCATCTCGTGCCGTTCCATCGACGCTTCCAGGGCGTCGCCCAGCGTCTCGTTCACGAAGACCATGGATTTCTGCAGCATCTCCTCCAGCCTTGGGATCCAGACAGCGGCGTGCGCGTCGTCGATTTCGGCGCGCACGACGACGATCGCCAGCCCGCGCCGCCACACGTTGATCATCATGCGCTTGGTCTGGCCGTTGACCTCGCGGCTGGCCATGATGCCTGCGCCGCCTTCGTCGAACAGGCGATCGACGCTGTCGACCCGATTGGCCCACACCGAGGCGAACAGCATGCCGTAGCCGATCTCCAGCGCGGCCCGCTCGGGCGGGATTTCGGCGGCATAGACGGCCAGCGTGGGCAGGCCGGGCTTGTCGCTCTCTGCCACGAAGAGCTGGCGCATGTCGCGGACGGTGCCCGATTCATCGAAGCGGTTTTCCTCGGCTTGCGTGCGCACCCACGTCAAGTCGCTGGGGACCAGGATGCGGAAGTCCAGCGAGCGTTCATCCTGGACCTCGATGGTGAGTTCGGTGGCATCCACCACGTCCTTGCCGGCGGCGGCCGTGCCGGAAGCCGCCTGCGCCAGGGCGGGGGCGCCAGGGGCCGCGGCCAGCAGCAGTCCCGTCAGCAGGGCTGCCAGCGCCAGGCGCCGCATGTCGTATCGCTGTCTTGTTCGTGTCTTCATGAGTGCGTGCATCTTGTTCCGGCCCCGTTATCGCGTGCAAACGTAGCACGGCCGCGCGCCCCGGGGATGGGATCGACACCAATGGATACGCCTTCATTGCCGGTGCTTGCCGCCTCAGTCCATCCTGGCCTGCCGCAGTACCGAGCAAGGCACCCAGCCGCTGCGTTCGTCGGCGGCGCGCAGGCACCAGACCCAGCCGTTGAGCATGCGGTTGCCTTGCAGGATGTCGCCCGGCAGCACATCCAGTTCCCGAGCCGTGTAGTCTTCCAGCGCCGTCCCGAGGCCGTCGCCATCGCGGACGATGATCTGTCCCGGTACCCAGCCGCCAGCGTGGGTGTCGGTCTGGCAGAAATGCCAGTTGTCCCATCCTTCGGGGCCCTCATGGGTTTCACCCACGCGCAGTTGCGTGCCCGCCGTGAACGCGATGGGATCGGGATGGTCACTGCGGTGGGGGCGGAGCACGAGAAAAAGCACGGGGGCGAAGCTTGGTGAATTGGGAAAAATGTGGGAGACAAGGAGGGTCGGGGAGCTTGGGTAACGGCTTTTAACTGTATAAATATACAGTTGTCCGGATCGGATTTGCCATCTTGTGGCGGCATTGAAACAAAAAGTAAAACCGCGGATTAAGTCCGCGCTTCGTGCGTTCCTATCCTCATGGACGACCCTCCTCCTCGACACATCAAGGATCACCTTCCCCTCCTGCGCCGCTATGCCTTGACCCTGGCGCGCAACCCCCACGACGCCGAAGACCTGGTCCAGGAAGGCCTGGCGCGCGCCTATGCGCAGCGCGGCAAGATCGGCAAAGTGGAAAACGTGCGCGGGTGGCTCATGGCGATCCTGCACCACACCTTCATCAGCGACTGGCGCCGGCGCCAGCATCCGGCGCGCCAGGCCGTGAGCCTGGACGAGGTTGCCGATATCGCAACCCCGCCCGCGCAAGAGCACGCGGTGCGCCTGCGGCAGCTGCAGCAGGCGTTCCTGCGCCTGTCGGCGGACCAGCGCGAGGCGCTGCACCTGGTGGCCATCGAAGGCTTGTCCTACCAGGCGGCCGCCGACGTCCTCGATGTTCCCATTGGCACGCTCATGTCCAGGCTGGGCCGCGCACGCGCGGCCTTGCGGGCCATGGAGGCACCCGTGCGTCCGCGCGGGCAGGCAGCCGAGTCCAAGCATCTCAAACTAGTTGGAGGCGATGATGGCTGAATCCGACCACGACACCGACGCGATCACCGAGTTCGATATCGACGCGTACCTGGACGAACAACTCGACCTGGAGCGCCGCATCGTGGTGCAGGGGTATCTGGCGCGCACGCCCGAGGCAGCCACGCGTGTCATGGCCGACCTGGAAATCCGCGATGCCCTGCGCCTGGCCGCCACCCGGGAAGCGGCCTGCGCCGGCCCGGGCGCGGCGCGCCATGGCGGCGCGTCGGCCGACATGCTGGCCGGGCGGCTGCAACGGGCCCACACGCGGGCGCGCTGGTCGCGCCGCCTGCGGCCCGCGGCCGTGGCCATGGTCATGCTGACGGCGGGCTGGACTGGCCACGCGGGTTACGCGGCGTGGCAGGGGCAGGGCGCCACGCCCGCCCTGCATGCGCATCCCAGTGTCGTGGACGATGCGGTACGCGCGCACCGCACGGCGGTGGCCCGCGCCGCCATGGTCTCGCAGCCAGACGTGCCGGTGCTGGACACCGACGAGATCCTGCGCAGCCTGGGCATCCAGATGCCCGCGCTGCCCGCCGATTGGCTGATCCGCGACGTGCAGGTCTTCCCGGCCAGCAATGGCCCTGGCGTCGAGGTGACGCTCGACGTGGTTCCCGACGCGGGGCCGGACTGGGCGCTCGAGGCCGTGCCCGCGCGCATGGTGTCGGTCTTCGCCGCGCGCGCGCCGCAGCCCGGCGCGGCGGCTGCCCTGGAGCAGGGACGCTCCCGCGCCGAGGACACCAGCGTCGTGTACTGGCGCAAGGGGCAATGGGTCTATGCGCTGGCAGGCAACCTGCCCGAGCCCGAATTGAGCGTGATGGCACAGCGGCTGGCGCCCGCCGTCCCCGCCGTGCACTGATGACCACAATAACAACGCAAGGAAAACCGCAACATGCTGTTTGACTGGATGTCCGACCCCACTGCGTGGCTCGGCCTGGCAACCCTGATTGTCCTGGAAATCGTCCTGGGGATCGACAACCTCGTCTTCATCGCCATCCTGGCGGAGAAACTCCCCGAACACCAACGCGACCGCGCGCGCCTGATCGGCCTGTCGCTGGCGCTGATCATGCGCCTGGGCTTGCTGGCCAGTATTGCCTGGATCGTCACGCTGACCGCGCCGCTCTTCTCGGTGTTCGGGCATTCGTTCTCGGGACGGGATCTCATCCTGTTCTTCGGGGGCGCCTTCCTGCTCTACAAGGCCACGACCGAACTGCACGAGCGGGTCGAGGGCGCGACGCATGGCAAGAGCGGCTCGGCGCAATACGCCTCCTTCTTCCAGGTGATCGCCCAGATCGTCGTGCTGGACGCGGTGTTTTCGCTGGACTCGGTGATCACCGCCGTGGGCATGGTCGACGAGCTCAGCATCATGATGACCGCCGTCATCGTGGCCATGATCGTCATGGTGGCCGCCAGCAAGCCGCTGGTGCGCTTCGTGGGCCGCCATCCCACGGTGATCGTGCTGTGCCTGGGCCTGCTGCTGATGATCGGCTTCAGCCTCGTGGCCGAAGGCCTGGGCTTCCATGTGCCCAAGGGCTATCTGTACGCCGCGATCGGCTTCGCGATCCTGATCGAATGCTTCAACCAGCTGGCGCAGCGCAACCGCCTGCGCCGCGTCAGCGCCATGGGCCGGCGCGAGCGCACGGCCCACGCCGTGCTGGCGCTGCTGGGCGGACGCCGCTCGCGCCGCGCCAAGCAGGATGAACTGGACGACAGCGTCGTGGCGCTGCCCGAGGACGATCTGCCGGTCTTCGCGCCCGAGGAAAGCACCATGGTCGAACGCGTGCTGGAGATGGGCGCGCGCAGCGTCGACGCCATCATGGTGCCGCGCCGCGACATGGTCTGGCTGGGCGTGCGCGATACGTCCGAGGACGTGTTGCGCAAGTTCGCCTCGGGCCATTCGCGGCTGCCGCTGTGCGATGGCGATGCCTCGAACGTGATCGGCGTGCTGCACTTCAAGGACGCGATGCAGGCCATCACGCAGCCCGGTGCGCTCGACCTGGTGGCACTGGCGCGTCCGCCACGCTTCGTGACGGATGCGATGCCGGTGATCAGGCTGGTGGAGGAAGTGCGCCAAAGCCGCGAGCACATGCTGATCGTGGTGGACGAGCACGGTGGCTGCGCGGGCCTGGTCACGCCCATGGACATCCTGGAGGCCGTGGCCGGAGACCTGCCCGAGCACGATGCCGACGGCGCCGACAGCACGGCGCAGCCCGATGGGTCGTGGCTGCTGTCAGGCAGGTTGTCGGTGGATGAAGCCGCGCGCCTGCTGGATGCCCCCGAGCTGCGTGACGACTTCCCGGACGACACGACGCTGGCGGGATGCCTGCTGCGCCTGGGTGGCCGCATTCCCGAGGAAGGGGAAGTGCTGGCCTGGCGAGAATGGGAATTCCAGGTCAGCCGCCGCAGCCACCTGCGCATCGAGCAGGTGACCGCCAGGCAGGCGGCGCGGCCTCAACACTGATCGGGCGGAACGTGGAAAGGGCGGCAACCTGTCGGTGCCGCCCTTTTTTTTGCCGATCCGCCCTGCTTGGGTCCCGCTTGCGCGGGGCAGCCGCAGGGCTGGCGCACTACAGCACGCTCAACACCCCGCCTCCCGTTCCCAGCGCCGCGGCGGTGCCGGCCAGCAGCCAGGCATCGCGCCTTTCCGCGCCGACCCGTGGGGCGGCCCAGGCGGCGTAGGCGCAACTCAGCGCGATCAGCAGCATCCCGATTGCGTAGACATCCATGACTTCCTCATGCAGACATGGCCGTCCGAGGGGACGGCCTGTATGCGTGACGCTTGGCGGGGAGGTTTCATCCCTCGCGGCTTGCCCGCGGCGCGTTATTTCCCACGCAGCGCCACCGCCATGCCCGCGGTGACCACGGCGACACCCGTCCACGCGGTGGTCGATGGCATTTCCCCCAGCACGGCCACGGCCAGCACCGTGGTCAGGCAAGGTACGGCGGCGGCATGCGCGGGCGCCAGTCCCAGGCGCCGCGCGGTCACGGCATAGAAAGACCAGCACAGCGATGCGCAGACCAGCGCCGCGTCCCCCAGCAACTGTCGCGACGAGGCGCCGAGCAGGCTGTCCCAGGCCATGGCCGCGACGCCGATGCCGATCAGGGCGAGTCCCAGGCGCTTGGCGGCACCGGCCTTGGCGCCCGTGAGCAGCATGGCCGCCAGGAAGGTGGTGAGGGGCAGGGTGCCGTGCAGGAGCGCCGCGCCGTGGCTGGCGGGGGCCATCAGGAAACCGGCGTACGCGAAGAGCGCGAAACCCAGGCCGCCCAGGAAAGCCAGCAGGATCGCGCGACGAAGGGCGAGCCCGCGCAGCCCGTAATGCCAGAGCACGGGCAGCATCAGGAGGCCGGCCACGCCGAAGCGCAACGCGGCAATGTCGGGCAGGGTGAGCGGCGAACGGGTGAAGCCCAGGCGGGACACGAGCGTAAAGCCGGAGAAGAGTGCCACGACCAGCAGGGCGCAAGCGATGCCCATGCCTTTGCCGGGCTGGACCACGGCGCGTGGCTGATGGGGGGGGGCGTGGCGCAGGAGGGCATTGTGGGCATTGCGGCAAGGGACGGCAGGCTGACGGGCCCCAGCATGCCCAGGATGATGTCCAGACTCAATTGAGTTTTTCGCAGGATTGGGATGTGCGGGGCACATGCAAGTCCGGCGCCTCGGGCCTTGCCTGCCGGACCCAGGCTGCTTCCCGGACGGCGACGATCATGGCCTCGGCCAGGGCTGGCAGGCCCGCCTCCCGGCGCGTGGCGATGCCCAGCGTGCGTTCGGGCGCGCCGCGCAGCGGCGTGATGGCCAGCGTCTCGTCCAGGATGAGTTCGGCGCCCGACAGGGGCAGCAGCGAATGGCCGCAACCTGCCTTGACGAACTTGCCGATGGCGTTGAGGTTGCGCAACTCCATGACGGGGCGGAAAGCCACGCCTTTCTTCAGGAAGGCGGTTTCCACCACGCGTCGCGTGCCCGTGCCTTGCGGCATGGCGATGAGCGGCAAGGCATCCAGCGCCGGCACCGACCACGCGTCCAGGCCGCCCGGCCGGGCATCCTCGCGGCGCGAGAGCAGCACGAAGCGCTCCTGCAGGATTTCCTCATAGGCGAGGTCCTTGTGGATGACGTCCAGGCCCGTCAGCGCCAGGTCGGCCTGCCGCGTGCGCAGCAGGTCCAGCGCCGTATCGGTGAAGACGTCGTGCACGCGGATGAAGGCGTTGGGCGTCTGCTCGCGCAGCTTGCGCACCAGGGGCGGCAGCAGCATGGCCGCCAGGGTGGGCAGGGCGGCGACCGACAGGCGTTGCGCATGATTGCGCGCCACTTCCTCCAGTTCCGTGATGCCTTGCTCGAAGGCATTGCTCACGCGCGTGGCCACCTCCAGCAAGGCGTCGCCTTCCGGCGTGAGCTGCACGCTGCGTGTCGTCCGCTC
The DNA here is from genome assembly GCF_900089455.2 of Orrella dioscoreae. NCBI lineage: Bacteria > Pseudomonadati > Pseudomonadota > Betaproteobacteria > Burkholderiales > Alcaligenaceae > Orrella > Orrella dioscoreae. The sequence goes on along the minus strand of NZ_LT907988.1, from coordinate 3,269,380 downwards.
GAAGAGCCGCGCGCCGACTTCCTCCTCGATCTCGCGGATCAGCTTGCTCATGGTGGGTTGCGTCACGCAGAAGGCGTCGGCCGTCTGGCTGAAATTCAACGAGTGCGCGAGCGAGACGAAGATCTTCAATTGGCGCGGCGAAAGATTCATGCCTATCCCCCATCAATGCGGTCGCAAAATGAATTTCCGCCTGCGCGGACCGCCTCCTACTATAGGTGCACACATTCGATCGCGATGAGGGCGCCCATGCTGCGCCGCAAAATCAACAGGCTGAACAGGCAGGAGACAGGATGCTGAGGCTGGATGGGAAAGTGGCGCTGGTGACCGGTTGCGGCACGCGCGGGGAAGGGTGGGGCAATGGCCGCACGATCGCGGTGCTGCTGGCGCGTCAGGGGGCGACGGTGTTCGGCAGCGACATGGACCTGGCGGCGGCGGAAGCGACGCGGGATCTCATCCGGAAAGAGGGTGGACACGCCGAGGTGGTGCAGGCGGACGCCACACGCCACGAGGATGTGGAACGCATGGTGGCCGCGTGCATGGCCGCGCATGGCCGCATCGACATCCTGGTGAACAACGTGGGCCGTTCCGAGCCTGGCGGACCGGTGGAGATGGACGAGGCCACCTGGGACGAACAGTTCGACGTCAACGTGAAGTCCGCCTACCTGGCATGCAAGGCCGTGCTGCCCATCATGGAAAAGCAGGCGCAGGGTTCGGTCGTCAACATCTCGTCGGTGGCTGGCCTGCGGTATGTCGGCAAGCCCCAGGTGGCCTATGCGGCGGGCAAGGCGGCGTTGATGCAGATGACCCGGACCACCGCGGTCATGTATGCCCCGCGCGGCGTGCGGCTGAACAGCGTGGTGCCGGGCCTGGTGTTCACGCCGCTGGTGCAGCGCCTGGCCGATAAATACGCGGGCGGCGATTTCGAGGGCTTCGTCGCCCACCGCCACAACCAGGTGCCGATGGGACGCATGGGGGATGCCTGGGACGTCGCGCACGCCGTGCTGTTCCTGGCCGCGGACGAAAGCCGCTACATCACCGGGCAGGAGATCGTGGTGGATGGCGGGCTGGTGCAGGCCACCCGTTGACGCAGGTCAGGACCAGGGAGACAGCCATGGCGCAGGCAGGCCGTTTGCAGGGCAAGGTGGCGATCGTGACGGGCGCGGGTTGCGTCGGGCCTGGGTGGGGCAACGGCCGCGCGATTGCGCACCGTTTCGCGCAGGAAGGCGCGCGCGTTTTCGCGGTGGATCGCGACCTGGCCGCCATGGAGGAAACGCTGGCGCGCATCCGCGAGGCGGGCGGCGACGCACGGCCCTATCGCTGCGATGTGATGGACAGCGAGGCGCTGGCCGGCATGGTGCGGGATTGCGTGGCGGCTTTCGGCGGTATCGACATCCTTGTGAACAACGTGGGCGCGCCTGTTCCAGGAGGCCCCGTCCAGCTGTCCGAGGCGGACTGGGACCGCCAGATCGACCTGAATCTCAAGACCGTGTTCATGAGCTGCAAGCACGTGATGCCGGTCATGGAGGCAAGGGGGGGCGGCGCCATCGTCAATATCGCGTCCACCTCCGGCATCCGCTGGACCGGCGCGGCGCAGGTCGGCTATGCGGCGGCCAAGGCCGGCGTCATCCAGTTCGCCCGTGTCGTGGCCGTGGAGTATGCGGCCAGGCGCATCCGCATCAATGCCGTGGTGCCGGGCCAGATGCACACGCCGCTGGTCGAGGCCAATCTTGCGCGCATGCAAAGCGGCGGCGACGTCGAGGCCTTGCTGGCCCGCCGCCAGAAACGCATTCCGCTGCCTTTCATGGGAGATGGGCGCGACACCGCCAACGCGGCGCTGTTCCTGGCGTCGGACGAAGCGCGTTTCATCACCGGTACCGAGTTGGTGGTGGACGGCGGCATGAGCGCGCGCTGCGACTGAGGACGCACGCGCGCATCGTTGTTTCGGGCCTTGGGGCCAGCCCGGCAGTCAGTACCACAGAGCCCCGCCGTGCGGCGCGCCGGATGGGTTGCGCTTGCGGCAACCCATTAGGAGACAAGCGATGAAGTGGAGCAGACAGGCCCGGGCGGCGTGCGCCGCAGTGATCCTAGGCGCGGCAGTTCCCGCGGCAAGCGTGGCGGCGCAGACCTTCCCGGCCAAGCCCATCCAGTTGGTGATTCCCTTCCAGCCCGGCGATACCGACAACATGCTGCGTCCCTTCGTGGACCGCATGCAGGAGTTCCTGGGCCAGCCCGTGGTGCTGAACTACAAGCCGGGCGCGGGCGGCGGCATCGGCGCGGGGTCGGTTGCGGCCAGCCCGCCCGATGGCTACACGCTGGTGGGCAGTTCGCCGGGGTCGCTGGTGGTCGTGCCGCTGGCCAACAAGGAGGTGAAGTACCGATTCGACGACTTCGCGCCCGTCGCCGCGCTGGCCGAGGGCGGCCTGATGCTGGTGGTGCCCGCCTCGTCGCCGTGGAAGACCGCCAGGGACCTGGTGGAGGCGTCGCGCAGGAAGCCCGGCGATGTCACGTTCACGAGTTCGGGGGCGCTGGGCATCACGCACCTGCTGGCCGAGGCCTTCGCCAGGGAAGCGGGCGTGAAGTGGACGCACATTCCCTTCCAGGGCAGCGGGCCCGCCATCACGGCCCTGCTGGGCGGACACGTGCAGATGGCGTCGACCGCCATTGCGCCGGCGCAGGCGCATCTGCAGGCGGGCACGCTGCGCGCGCTGGCCGTCTTCGGCGACCAGCGGCTCAAGGCCTATCCCGACGTGCCCACCTTGCGCGAGCTGGGCTACAGGATCGGCAGCCCCACCTTGTATGGCATCGCCGCGCCGAAGGGCACGCCGCCCGAGGTCGTGGACAGGCTCTATCAGGCTGCCCGGCAAGCCAGCGAGAAATATGCGGGCAAGATCGGCGAGACGCTGACGACCTTCGGCGCGCAGGCGCATGTGCTGGGGCCAAGGGAGTACGCCGAGTACCTGAAAGGGCAGCATGCGCTCTTCGCGGAGGCGGTGAAGGGCCTGGAGTGAGGCGGGCGCCGCGCGGCCGTTACGACACAGGATCGGACTCGCCGACGTAGCGGCCGCCGTCCACGATGAACTCCACGCCGGTACTGAAGCGGGATTCCTCGCTGGCCAGGAAGGCGACGAGATTGCTGATGTCGGCGGGGCGACCGGGTTCCTTGATGAGCTGATTCGGCCGGATCGGACTGTTCAGCCCGGCGGTCAGCTCGGTGACGATTCGTCCAGGGTGGATGGAATTGACCCGGATGCCGTGCGGGGCGAGCTCCAGGGCGGCAGCCTTGGTGAAGCCCCGCACGGCCCATTTTGCCGCGACGTAGCCGGCTGTGTTGGGCAGGCCGATGAGGCCGGCGATGGACGATACGTTGATGATGCTGCCGCCGCCTGCCTGGATCAGCGAGGGGCCGATCACCTTGGTGCCCAGGAAGGTGCCATGCACGTTCACCTGGATGACGGCATCGAAATCCTCCAGGGACGTGTCGATGATCGGCCCCAGTTTCTGGATGCCTGCGTTGTTGACCAGGATGGAGACCGGGCCGAACGCGGCTTCGGCCGCCGCCCGGGCGGCCACCCAGGACGACTCCTCGGTCACGTCCAGGTGCACATAACGCGCGTTTTCCGCGCCGAGTTCGGCCGCCAGGGCCTCTCCTTCGCTGTCCAGCAGGTCGCCGATCACCACGCGGGCGCCTTCCTGGACGAAGCGGCGCGCGTGCGAGGCGCCCAGTCCGCGCGCGCCTCCCGAGATGAAGGCTGTCTTGCCGAGCAGGCGTTGGGTCATGTCGTTTCCTTTGTGTGAAAGTGGGAAGGGAGGGCGCAGGCAGGCAGGCCGAGGCGTTCGCGCAGGGTGCCTGGTTGCGATTGCTGTGCCGGTATCAGGCCCGCGCGCCGCAGCAGCGGTGAAACCTCCTCCACGAAGAACGCGAGGTCATCGGGGAAGGCGTGGGGCATCAGCATGAAACCGTCGGCGGCGCCGGCGTCGAACCATTGCGTCATGTACGCGGCCAGGGCCCGCGGCGTGCCTGTGAACGAGGCGTGGCCCCGGCTGCCTGCCAGCAGGTGGAGCAGGGCACGGATACTGGCTGGGCGGTGCTGCTTGATGAGTTCAGTGATGACGCCGTAGCGGCTCTTGATGCCTTCGAAGGCTGACAGGTCGCCGAGGAAGGCGGGCAGGGGCCCATCGAGGGAATGGCCGGACAGGTCGATGCCGAAACCCGCCAGCCACCCCAGGGACGCCTCCGGGGATATCAAGGCGTCCAGCCGTTGCTTGCGTGCCGCGGCCGCGCCGTCGGTGTGGGCGAGGGAGGGGCTGATGCCGGGAATGACCTTGATGCTGTCGGGAGACCTGCCATGCGCCTGGGCGCGCTGCCGCAGGTCCGCGCGAAAGGCCTGGCCGGCTGCCAGCGTGGGCTGCGCGGTGAAGACGACGTCGGCATGGCGGGCAGCAAAGTCGCGCCCTTGTTCGGAAGAGCCTGCCTGCACCAGCACGGGACGTGGCTGGACAGGAGGGGGCATGCCGTTGCCGGCGTGGGCATTGCGCCAATGCGCAAGCACGCTTCGCACCACGACATCGCCCCGGGCATAGCGTTCGCCGTGCGGAATGGGTGTGTCCTGTCCGTAATTGGCCGCGGCTTGCGGCTCGCCGTTGGTCACGATGTTCCAGGCGGCACGGCCGCGGCTCAATTGGTCCAGGGTGGCGAAGCTGCGCGCCAGTTCGCCGGCCTCGCCGAAGGTCGCCGATGCCGTCGCGATGAGGCCGAGGTGCCGCGTGGCCTGCGCCACGCCGGCCAGCAAGGTCAACGGGTCCAGCTCCCAGCGCGGGCTGTGCGCCACGCCTGGGTAAAAGACGAAGAAATCCGCCACGAACATGGCATCGAAGCCCCCCTCTTCGGCGGTACGCGCCAGGGATTGGTAGTAGCGCAAATCACGCAGGCGTTCGGGCTCGGCGGAGGGCAGGCGCCATGCCGCCTCGTGATGGCCGGTCACGAGTGCATTGACGAAGAGGATCAGTTTGCGTGGACGTGTCGCGGTCATGGCGTTGCCTGCTGGAGAGACGTGCCGGTGGGCACGGCGGGGAGCGGGCGAGGCAAGCCCAGGCCGTCGCGCAGGCTGGGGGTGGCAGGACGGGGCAGGGTGTGCGCCGTCAGGATTTCCTGCCAATGCGGCGAGCCGATGGGCAGGCTGAAGACTCTTCCCCTTCCTTGTCTGCCCTGCGCATTGCCGGGCGTGTCCTGGCGCAGCAGCACCGGACCTGGCGGAACTTGCGCGAAGCTGGGCGAATCCAGCAGCGTGACCTCCGCGTTCTCGTGCGGGCCCCCGTAGCGCACGGGGTGGCCCTGCGGCGGGCGCGGGATGTCGAGCGGACCGGCGGATCGCCAATGCAGGCTGCTTGCATGAGCGGGGCGCACGCGCGCCAGGTTCACGTAGTGGCCGCTTGCCTTGTCGCACACCCGGGCATCGTCGTCCCAGGTGTCCCACAGCGCGGCCAGCATGTGGGCGTAGCCCGCGGCGAGCGGCGGCTCGAGTCCGGCAGGCAACTGCCAGCCCGCGCGGCCGCCACTGACGTGGTCGAGCGCGGCCAGCCGGCGGGCGGCATCATAGGGATGGGTTCGGGCGGGATCGATGCCTGCGACAAGCCCGATGTGACGGGTCTGCGCGGCAAGGGCCGCAAGCAGGGTCAGTGTGTCGAAGCTTGCATCGCCCGGCATCAAGGCCAGCGACGTCCACCCCGCCGCCTCGGCTTGCAGGGCCAGGGCCAGCACGTCGTCGAAGCGCGCGCCCGGGGAGGGAAGAAGTTCGGCGTGCAGCCAGTCGCGTGGCCCGGTTTGCTGGCGATCAGCAGGCAAGGAAACCTCCGTCGCAGGGAATCAGTGCGCCCGTCACATAGTCCGAGGCCGCGGAGGAGAGAAAGACCGCCAGGCCCTGCAGGTCATCGGGCCTGCCCCAGCGACCTGCCGGGACGCGCGACAAGGCGCTGGCGCTGGCGGTGGCGTCGCCAGACAGCGCCGCCGTCAGGGCCGTCTGCATGTAGCCGGGAGCGATGGCATTGACCTGCACGCCTGCCGGGGCCAGGGCCACCGCGAGGGAGCGGGTCAACTGGGCCAGGCCGGCCTTGCTGACGCCGTAGCCCAGCGCTGCCGGGGAGGCGGCGATACTGCGTATGGATGCGATGTTGATGATCTTGCCTGCGCCCCGTTGGGCCATCGCGGCGCCCAGCTGCTGCGACAGCACGAAGGCGGCGCGCAGGTTCACGTCCAGCTGGATGTCCCAGTCGGCCTGCGTGTGCTGGTCCCAGTTCACGCGCCGTTGCAGCCCCGCGTTGTTGACGAGGATGTCAGCGCGGCCCTCGCTGGCTTCCAGGACTCGCCGTGCCGTCTCCGCCAGCCCGGCGGCGTCGGCCAGGTCAGCCTGCAGGCTGCGCACGCGCACGCCCAGCGAGGACAGTTCGCTTTCGGCCTCTTTCGAGGCTGTCCGGTCGAGCAGCACGAGGTCCGCGCCGGCCCGGGCCAGGCCACGCGCGATGCCCAGCCCCAGGCCGCGTGCCCCGCCCGTCACGACCGCAAGCTTGCCTTGCAGGCCGAACAGGGTGTCCAGGCTCATGGCTTGGGCGCGGCCGACAGATCGATGAAGGCGTCGACATCGAACGTGTTGCGCACGAGGCGGTTTTCCAGCAGGAAGCCCACTGAACGCTTCAGCTCGGCGCGCACATCGTCGTTGACGGGCGGCAGCCATTGCGACCGGCTGAATGCGATGAGCGTTTGCTCGGGCGTGAGGCCGAACGTGGGCGCCAGGGCCTTGGCGGAACCGTCGGGATCGTCCTGCAAGGCCTGTGCACCGCGTGCGATGGCGCGCAGGTACGCCTGCAGATAGGCGGGATGCTTTTCCACGAGCGTCTGGCTGGCCACGATGGGGTTGAGGTTGTTCTTCAACCCCTTGCCGTCGCGCAGGACCCGCGCCTGCCCTTCGCTTTCCAGGCGCGTGAACACCGGATCCCAGGCAAGGGCGGCCTCGATGTCTCCCTTGAGCAGCGCGGTGCCCATGTCCTGCAGCGACAGGTTGATGAACGCCACGTCGGAAAGCTTCAAGCCGGCCTCCTGGAGGATGAGCACCAGCAGCTCGTGCACGTTTCCACCGCGCAGTGTGGCGACTTTCTTGCCTTTGAGTTCCGCGACCTGCTTGTACGGGGCATCCTTGCGCACGAGCAGCGCCTGTGCCTGCCCGCCTTGGTAGGCCAGGCCCACCAGGCGGGTGGGAATGCCCGAGGCATGGCCGACCAGCGCTGGCGTGTCGCCCAGCGCTGCGACGTCAAGATTGCCGGAGGCGAAGGCCTCGTTCACGGGCGGCCCCCCCGCGAACTGCGTCCAGGTGACCTTGACGTCGCCGTGGCCGGCCTTCTTGAGTTCTTCCTCGACCCAGCCGTTCTGCTTGGCCAGCAAGCTGGCCGAGTAGGGGACGAAGGTCATGAAACCGATACGCAAGGTGTCTGCCGCGCGAGCGGGCGTGGTGGCGGCCAGTGCCAGGGTGGCGGCGGCCAGCAGGGTGGAGATGCGGGCAAGCATGGGATCCTCGATCAGGAAAAGGCGACGCACGGGGCGTCAGGAGTGGAAGTAGTTGTCGTAGAGAGCGAGCCGCAACGCCGCAAGCCGTGGGTCGTTGCGGGCCCGGGGGTGGGGCAGGTCCACGTCGATCGTCTCGGCGACGCGGCCGGGACGGCTCGACAGCACGACGACGCGGTCGCCCAGGTACAGCGCTTCTTCGATGTCGTGTGTGACCAGCACCGTGGTGACGCGCTCGCGGGCCCGGATGGCAAGCAGCTCGTCCTGCAGTTGCATGCGCGTCAGCGCATCCAGCGCGCCGAAGGGTTCGTCCAGCAGCAGCATGCGTGGCCGATGGGCCAACGCGCGGGCAATCGCCACGCGTTGCGCCATGCCTCCGGACAATTGGGCCGGATAGGCGCTGGAAAAGGCGGAAAGCCCCACCAGCGAGAGCGTGGCGGCCACGCGTGCCTGGCGCTCGTCGGCGGTGAGCCGATGCAGGGCCAGGCCGATGTTCTCGTCGACGGACATCCACGGAATGAGACGGTGGTCCTGGAAGACGATGCCGCGGGCCAGGCCAGGGCCTTGCACGGGGGCGCCGGCCACCTCCACATCGCCCTGGTAGGCGGTCTCCAGGCCGGCCAGGATGCGCAGCAGGGTGCTTTTGCCGCAGCCGCTGGCGCCGATGATGGCTGTCACGCCTCCTTCGGGGAAGCGCAGGTCGATGCCGTCCAGCGCGTGGACGGCGCGGCCGTCCCTGTCCGTGTAGGTCATCGACAGCGAGCGCAACTGCGCGCCTGGGGAGGTCGTGGGTATCGTCATGATCACAGCCCCGCGAACCGGGTACGCCAGCGGATCAGCCGCTGTTCGGCCAGGCGGAGCAGGTCGTCGCTGAACTTTCCCAGCACCCCCATGCAGAGCATGCCTGCCAGCACGAGGTCCGCCTGCGACATGGCGCGTCCGTCCATGATGAGGAAGCCCACGCCGCTCGAGGCCGCGATGAGTTCGGCCGCGACCACGCACATCCACGCCATTGCCAGGCCCAGCCTCAGGCCGCTCATGATCTGGGGCAACGAGCCGGGCAGCATGATTCGCCTGATGAACAGGCCGCGCGGCAGTTCCAGCACCTTCGCCAACTCCACATAACGGCCATCGGTTTGCCGGACTGCGTCCACCGTGCTGGTCAGGATGGGAAAGAACGCACCCAGCACGATGATGAATATCTTGGCGCCTTCGTCGATGCCGAACCACAGGATGGAGAGAGGAATCCAGGCGATGGGGGGGACCGGCTTGAGTACCTGCAGTAGCAGATCGATGAGGTGATCCAGTTGCCGGAAGACCCCCATGCCGATCCCGAGCGCCAGTGCGAGCGCCGCGGCGATGCCGAAGCCTTGCAGGACGCGCAGGCTGCTGGCGCTCACATGCCGCCACAGGTCTCCGCTGGTGGCCAGCCACCACACGGTGTCTGCCACGTCGCTGGGAGCGGGCAGCAAGGTGCGCGACACCAGTCCGGCGTTGCTGGCGAGTTGCCACAGCAGGATCAGTGCGATCGGCAACCCGAGCCTGGACGCCCGGTGGGCCAGGGCGGCAGGCCACATCGCGGACACGCGTTGCATCAAGGTTGCACGCCGCTGCGCAGGCGGGGCCCCAGTTCCGTCTTCAGGCGGGACTGCATGGCGTTCAGAAATCGGCATAGATATCGGCGCGTATCGCGCGGGTCAATGATGTCCTCGACACCGAAAGCCTGCGCCGTCGCCCAGGGCGAGGCGAGCGAGCGCAGTTCGTCCTCGATCTCGGCGCGGCGCGCGGCAGGGTCCGGCGCAGCGTCGATCTCGCGTTTGAAGGCGACCTCCACGCCGCCTTCGATGGGCATGGAGCCCCACTCGGCCGAGGGCCAGGCCAGCTTCAGGCCAAGGCCGTTCTTTTCCGTGGTGGCCATTCCTCCCATGCCGTAGCACTTGCGGATGACCACGGTGATCTTCGGCACGCGGGCCTGCACGCCGGCATAGACCGCGCGCATGCCTTCCCTGAGCGTGCCTTCCCGCTCGGCCTGCACGCCCACCATGAAACCGGGCATGTCCACCAGGAAGATCAAGGGGATGTGGAAGGTGTCGCATAGCTCGATGAAGCGAACCTGCTTGCGTGCGGCGCGGACATCCATGGCGCCGCCGTTGCGTTGCGGATTGTTGGCCACCAGCCCCACGGCATGGCCGTCCATCCTCGCCAGGGCGCAGATGAGGGAAGGCGCATGGCTGGGCTGGATCTCGAACACGGAATCCTGGTCGACCAGCATGCCGATCAGGGCGCGCATGTCGTAGCCGCGGCGGCGGTCGCGTGGCACGATGCCCAGCAGGCCTTCCTCGCGGCGACCGGCAGGGTCGCCAGTCGGGCGCCTGGGCGGCAGTTCCCAGACATTGGCGGGGAGGTAGCCCAGAAAGCGCCGAACGAGCGCCAGGGCTTCGGATTCCGTGTCCACGACGTTGTCGATGTTCCCGGAGTCTTCCACCGCCACGCGGCTTCCGCCCAAGGTCTCCTTGTCGACTGCCTGGCCCAGCGCCCGGCGCACCACCGCCGGTCCCGTGCAGAACACCTGGCTTTGTCCGCGCACCATCACGGACCAATGCGAGAGCACGGCGCGCCCCGCCGGTCCGCCCGCCGCGGCGCCGAGGACGGCGCTGACCACCGGGACCTGGCCCAGCAAGGCCACCGATGTCTCGAAACCGTGCACGCCGGGGAAGACGCTGTGGCCGCGCTTGCGCGTGCCGGCCACGGAACCGCCGGCGCCGTCGATGAGATTGACGAGGGGGATGCGGTAGCTGAGCGCCAGGTCTTCCACGAAGCCGCCCTGGCCGCCCTTCTTGCGGTCGCCAGACCAGCTCATGCCTCCGCGCACGGTGAAGTCTTCGCCGCCGACCGCGACCTCCTGCCCATCGATGCGCGCCAATCCCATGACGTAAGGGGCGGGCGTCACGCCGCGGCCATCGGGACCCCGCTGGTCGAGAGGCACGGATTGTCCCGTCAGCTTGCCCACCTCATGAAAACTGTCTGCGTCAACCAGGGTGTCGATGCGTTCGCGGATGGTCAGCCGCGCAGCGGCATGGTGGCGCGCGACGTTGGCATCGCCGCCCAGCGACTCGGCCCAGCGCTGCCGGCGCTGGAGCTCCTCGACTTCCGGCTGCCAGTCCTTGGCTTGCGGGTTCATGCGCCTGCCTCCATCTGTCCCAGCACGCCCTGTTGCGCCAGGGCATCGAGACGCGCGGCGTCGAGGTTCAGCCAGCGCGACAACACGTCGCGCGTGTCCCTGCCGGCAGCGCCGCCGGCCTGCGTGATGCAGCCGGGCGTGCCGCTCAGTTGCGGCACCACGCCGGCCACGGTGACGTCTCCGAGCACGTCGTGGGGAACGCGTTGCAACATGCGGCGGGCGCGGTAGTGCGGGTCGTCGAAGATGTCGGCAAGCGTATAGGCACGCGCCGCGGGGACGCTGGCCGCGGCCAGCGCCCGTTCGATGGCGGCCTGCTCACGCGCCGACGTCCACGCCGCGATTCGCGCGTCCAGCGCCTCCTCGTTGGCGCGCCGCAGGGCAGCCGTGGCATAGCGTGCATCCTCACCCAGCCCGGCATCCTCCATGGCGGCGGCCAGGCGGCGGAAGACGGCATCCGACATCGCGGCGATGTGCACGTGCCCGCCGTCCCGGGTTGGATAGAGGTTGTTGGGCGTGCTGCCAGGCAGCCGCGATCCGGTGCGAGCGGGTACCGTGCCCAGCTTGTCGTAGGCGGGAACGAAAGGTTCCATCATGCTGAAGGCGCCTTCGTAAAGCGCCGCATCCACGACCTGGCCTTTGCCCGTGGCCTGGCGGGCATGCACGGCCATCATGGCGCCGAAGGCGCCATACAGGCCGGTCAGGTAGTCCGTCATCGATACCGCCACCCGCGCGGGCGGGCGGTCCGGATCGCCCGTCATGTGGCGCACGCCGCTGACCGCCTCGCCGATCACGCCATAGCCAGGCCGGTCGCGATACGGACCGTCCTGCCCATAGCCGCTGATGCGCACCAGGATCACGCCCGGGTTGCCTGAAGACAGCACGTCATAGCCCATGTTCCACTTCTCGAGCGTGCCAGGGCGGAAGTTCTCGATGACGATGTCGCTTCGCAACGCCAGTTCGCGCGCGAGCGCCTGGCCCTCTGCCTGACGCAGGTCCAGCGTGACCAGGGATTTATTGCGCAGCAGGCTGGCTGCGTAAAGCGAGACGCCGTCCTGGTGTTCACCCATGGTGCGCAAGGGGTCGCCCTCGGGCGCCTCGATCTTGATGACCTCGGCGCCGAAATCGGCCAGCAGGCGTCCGCAGAAGGGGCCCGCGACGGTGGAGCCCATTTCCAGCACGCGCAGCCCTGCCAGCGCGCCGGAAGGCGGTAGTGTCTTCATGCCATGCCCTACAGAATGAAATTGCGATAGCGGGCGAACCATTCCCACCCGCTGCGCATGTTGGCCTTGCGCAGCGCCTCGGCGGCATCCGCATCTCCGCGGTGCAGCGCCTGCAGGACTGCCTTGTGTTCCTTCAACGCCTGCTCGCCACGGCCGGGCAGGATGATGATCCGGCGCGACAGCGCCATGATCTTTTCGCTGATGCTGTCGAGCATGGCGCTGAGCGTGCGGTGATCGGCCGCGACGATGATGCTGCGGCGGAAGGATTCGTAGCCCGACAGGAAGGCCTCGAAGTCCTCGTCCTTCAGATAGCGCACCATCGGACCATTGAAGAGTTCCAGGAAGGGCTCCCAGTCCTGTGGACGTGAGCGCTCTGCTGCCAGGCGCGCGCTCATGCCTTCCAGGACTTCGCGCACGGAGAAAATCTCCGCCACCTGTTCATAGTCGAGCCGGAAGACGACCGCGCCGCGATTCGGGACGCGTTCGATGAGGCCCCTCAGGGCCAGCCCGGCGAACGCCTCCCGCACTTGTGCGCGCGATACCTTGTATTCCTGCGCCAGGTCGGTTTCGCGCAGCTTGCTGCCGGGCGCGATGCTCTGGCGGGCGATGCGGTCGCGCAGCGTCAACTCGAGTGTCTGCGCGCCGGGCGCCGCGCGGGACGAGGAGGCGCTGGCGCGCCGCCTGCGCTGGGTGGTCTCAGGCATACCGCTGCACCACCGTCTTGGCGAGACTCATTTCCTCGAGCGCAAGCAAGCCCTTTTCACGTCCGTGGCCGCTGCGGCCCACCCCGCCGAACGGCAGCTCCACGCCGCCGCCGGCGCCATAGCAGTTCAGGAAGACCTGGCCGCAGCGCAATGCCCGGGACAGCCGGGCCTGGCGCGATGCATCCTGCGTCCATACGCCGGCCACCAGCCCATAGTCCGTGCCGTTGGCCAGGGCGACCGCATCGGCCTCGTCCTCGAAAGGCAGCACCGACAGGACGGGCCCGAACACTTCCTCTCGTGCCAGCGCGTGATCGCGAGGCACTGGGCCGAACAGCGCGGGCCTGACGAAGTACCCCTGTGCCGCCAGTGAGGCATCGAGCTGGCCCTCGGCCAGCAGGGGGATGCCATCTTCGACGGCGCGTTGCAGGAACTTGCGCACACGGGCGTGCTGCGTGGCATTGATGAGCGGCCCGCAGTCTGCATTTTCCGAAGGCAGGCCGGCGCGGGTGGCGCGGAACGCGTCGGCCAGCCTGGGCGCCCAGTCGTCATAGCGGCTGCTGGCGATCAATACGCGGCTGCCGGCCGAGCAGGTCTGGCCGGCATTCTGCAGGATCGCACGGACTATCACGGGCAGGGCCTGCTCGATGTCGGCGTCCTCGAAGAGGATCTGCGGGGACTTGCCACCCAGCTCGAGCACGCAGCGCACAGGTGTCGCGGCCGCGGCCTGCTGCACGAGGGTGCCGACGCGTGGCGAACCGGTGAATGTAATGAAGTCGATCCCGGGGTGTGCGCTCAGCGCAGCGCCGGCCTCTTCGCCGAGGCCGGTGACGATGTTCAGCGCGCCATCCGGCAGGCCCGCGTCGGCCAGGATATCGGCCAGGCGCAGGATAGTGAGACAGGCGTCTTCGGAGGGTTTGAGCACCGCGGCGTTGCCAACCGCCAGCGCGGGCGCGATCGTGCGTCCGAACATGACGGCGGGGTAGTTCCAGGGAATGATGTGCGCAGTGACGCCCAAGGGTTCCCGGGTAACGATGGCCTGGTGCCCGGACAGGAAGGGAATGACCTGGCCCGCGTGCTTGTCGGCTGCGCCGCCATAGAACTCGAAGTAACGCGCGGCGACGTCGATTTCGGCGCGTGCCTGCGCGCGAGGTTTGCCTGTATCGCGGGATTCGATGTCGGCAATTTCTTCCGCATGCGCAAGGATGCCCAGGGCCGCGCGCGTCAGGATGCGGCCGCGGTCCGTCGCGCTGAGGGCGGCCCAGGGGCCTTGCAGGGCCCGGCGCGCCGCGCAGACGGCAAGGTCCACGTCGCCAGCGCCACCGCGGGCGATGGTGGCGTAGGTCGTTCCCGTGCAAGGGTCGATGACGGGCAGGAATTCGCCTGCGAGCGGGGCTACCCAGCGGCCGGCGATGAAAAGCGAAGACATGTGGATTCCAGGTGTTCTGCGCCGCGTGCGAGACGCGGCAAGTCCTGAACACTTTATCGATGGCCGCCCGCTTTGTGAAAAACCGATGCGCTATATCCAAAGCCGCAATTCGAGGGGTGTGTCGACGAGTCTGTCTTGCATGATGCAGACAATAATGTCGACAGAAAAAAACGCGCGGAACGGCTTGGAAGGAATATGTTCATTCCTTGGAAAGGACGGCCTGTCGCGGCTTTGCGGTTATAGGGTTATGGCAATTGCGTCGTTCCATCGGCGTGGGTATCCGGCCTATGCTGACAGCCATCGAATCGCTTGCATGCCCGTTCGCACCCGGGCCGGAACACCGCCATGCCTCTCTCTCTTTCCCTGCCTTCGTTGTCCTTGCCGCAACCCTTTGCATCCGCCTGGTTGCGACGCCGGACGGTTCCCCGTCGTGTCATTGCCAGTGTCAGCATGGCGGCTTCGGCCGAGCGGATGCTGGACGTCTCGGCCCGCTATTTCGCCGAGCCGGCCGAGTCCCTGGTACAGGGCGGTGCCTTCGCCCGCCAGCGTGCCCGGGCGGGCAAGGCTGACTGAGCGGCGGCACGTGCTTGCTTTCGCGCGTTTACCCCTGCGTTTACCCCTTTCGCGCGTTTACTGTGGCGGCGCCTCGCCCAGCGACAAGGCCAGCTCCTCCAGCATCCACCGCTTGAACACCTCGATGGCATGACGCCGCCGCGTGGCGGTGGCATAGGTCAGAAAGTGGCCCACATAGCGGATCTCCTTTTCCTTGCCTGCCAGCGGCCTCACCAGCCGGCCGCTGCGGATCTCCCGCTCGGCCAGCAGCGTCGACTCCAGCGCGACGCCCAGTCCATCGGCTGCCGCCGCAATCACCATGAAGCTTCGATCCAGCCGCGCGCCGTGCAAGGGCGGCGTCGGCAGGCCGTTCAGGTCGAACCAAGCCGGCCAGCGAATCTTCTTCACGTCGCTCTGGATGAGCGGCATGTGCAGCAGGTCGGCAGGCGTGCGGATGCGTGCGGCCATGGCCGGCGAACACAGCGGCGTCAGCAGTTCCTGTCCCAGCGGCACCACCACCTGGCCTTCGCTGCGCGGCTGGCCGTAGATCACGTCCAGGTCGAACTCGTTGTATTCGAAACGCGCGTAATCGGTGTTGGCCGCCAGCCGCAGGTCGATCTGCGGGTGCGCGGACAAAAAGCTGGAGAGGCGCGGCAGCAGCCATTGCGCGGCGAAGCTGGGCGCCGAATGCAGGCGCAGCATGGCGGGGCCGTGGCTGCTGACCAGTTCCATGCCGATGCGCAGTTCATCCATGCCGCGCGCCACGTGGCCGAAGAGCGTTTCGCCATTGGGCGTGAGCGTGATGGCGCGGCCGGTGCGCAGGAACAGCTGGGTGCCGAGCGCCTCCTCCAGGCCGCGGATGGCGTGGCTGATGGCGCTGGGCGACAGGCAGAGCTCGTTGGCCGCTGCGCGAAAGGAGCCGGTGCGCGCCGCGGCCTCGAAGGTCCGCAGCATGGCCAGCGGCAGTGTCCGCAAGGCGTCGGGCGCCTTGTCCTTCGAGGCTGTCATGCGGGTAATCCCCCTGTTTTTCGGTGAGTTGAATTCACCTGAAGGTGCAATATTACCGTTTGTTTGCCTGTTTTCACGTGGTTAGGATTCACCTTCATGCCCACGATGCATGACGCATTTCCCCAAACACGAGAGGACAGGAGACAGCATGCTGTTGGACAGCAAAGTTGCCGTGATTTCCGGCGCCGCCGGTGTGCGCGGTATCGGTTACGCCACCGCCAAACTATTCGCCGAGCAAGGCGCCAAGGTCGTCATTCTTGACCTGGACGAGGCCGCCAGCCAGGCTGCCGCCGCCACCTTGCCGGGCGCGGGCCATCTGGGCCTGGCCTGCGACGTGACCGACGCCGCCGCCTGCCGGCGCGCCGCCGATGCCGTGCTGGCCCGGCATGGCCGCATCGATGTCCTGATCAACAACGCAGGCATCACCCAGCCGGTCAAGACCATGGAGATCGACGCGGCCAGCTGGGACCGCATCCTGGACGTGAACCTGCGCGGCGTGCTGCAGCTCAGCCAGGCCTTCATTCCCCAGTTCCGCAAGCAGGGTGGCGGCGCCATCGCCTGCATGTCCTCGGTGTCCGCGCAACGCGGGGGCGGCATCTTCGGCGGCCCGCACTACTCGGCCGCGAAGGCCGGCGTGCTGGGCCTGGCCAAGGCCATGGCACGCGAGCTGGGGCCGGACAACGTGCGCGTGAACTGCGTCACGCCCGGCCTCATCGAGACCGACATCACCGGCGGCAAGCTCACCGACGCCATGCGCGCCGACATACTGAAGGGCATTCCGCTGAACCGCCTGGGGCAGGCCCGCGACGTCGCCAGCGCCTATCTCTTCCTTGCGTCCGACCTGTCGTCCTACATCACGGGCGGCGTCATCGACGTCAACGGCGGCATGCTGATCCACGGCTAAGGAACGACGATGACTGACACGCTTGCATCCTCCGCGCCGGTTCGCACGCTGCCCGCCGACGCGCCGCGCGCCGACAGGCTGGCCCATCTGCGCGACGTGGCCTATCGCATCCGCCGCTACGCCTTGCGCATGGGCGAGGTCCAGGGCCAGGGCTACATCGGCCAGGCGCTGGGCATGGCCGAAATCCTTGCGGTGGCCTATGGCCATGCGCTCACGCTGCGTCCGGAAGAGCCCGAATGGGAAGGCCGCGACCGCTACCTGCTGTCCCATGGCCACTACGCCATCGCCTTGTATGCCGCCCTGATCGAAGCCGGTGTCATCCCCGAGGGCGAGCTCGAAAGCTATGGCAGCGACGACAGCCGCCTGCCGATGTCCGGCATGGCCGCCTATACGCCCGGCATGGAAATCTCCGGCGGCTCGCTGGGCCAGGGCCTGACGATCGCCGTCGGCATGGCACTGGGCCTGCGGCTGAAGCGTAGCGATGCCTTCGTCTACAACTCGATGTCCGATGGCGAGCTGGATGAAGGCGCCGTCTGGGAGGCCGTGCTGTCGGCAGCCCATTACAAGCTGGACAAGTTGATCTGCCTGGTCGACATCAACAACCAGCAGGCCGACGGCCGCTCCAGCGACGTGCTGGGCTTCGAACCGCTGGCCGACAAGTGGGCCGCCTTCGGCTGGCACGTCCAGCGCGTGAAGGGCAATGACCTGGAAGCCGTGCTGGATGCCTTCGACCGTGCCCGCACGCACGAGGGCGCGCAGCCTCGCGTGATCCTGTTCGACACCCTGATGGGACGCGGCGTGCCTTTCCTGGAGGCACGCGAGAAGAACCATTTCATCCGCGTCGAGGAAGCGGAGTGGCAGCAGGCCATCGACATCCTGGACCGCCAGCACGCAGGAGAACGCGCATGAGCCAGCCCGCCCCCAACAAGCCCAAGCTCACCACCTCGGCCATGATCGCCTCGATCGCGGCCGAAGGACAACCCACCCGCAGTGCGCCTTTCGGCGAGGCGCTGGTGAAAGTGGCGGCCGAGCGGCCCGACATCATCGGCATGACGGCCGACCTGGCCAAGTACACCGACCTGCACATCTTCGCGCGCGAATACCCCGAGCGCTTCTTCCAGATGGGCATGGCCGAGCAGCTCCTGATGGGCGCGGCCGGCGGCCTGGCCAAGGAAGGCTACGTGCCTTTCGTCACGACCTATGCGGTGTTCGCCGCGCGTCGGGCCTATGACTTCATCCACCAGATCATCGCCGAGGAAGACCTGAACGTGAAGATCGCCTGCGCGCTGCCGGGGCTGACCACGGGCTATGGCCCCAGCCACCAGGCCACCGAGGACATCTCGATCCTGCGCGGCATCCCGGGCCTGACCATCGTCGATCCTTGCGATGCGCTGGACATCGAACAGGCCGTGCCCGCCATCGCGGCGCATCGCGGTCCGGTCTACATGCGTCTGCTGCGCGGCAAAGTGCCGCTGGTGCTGGACGAATACGACTACCAGTTCGAGCTGGGCCGCGCCAAGCTGCTGCGCGACGGCAAGGACGCGCTCATCATCTCCAGCGGCCTGCTGACGATGCGCGCGCTGGAGGCCGCGCAGGAACTGGCCGGCGGCGCGGCGGACGTGGCGGTGCTGCATTCGCCGACCATCAAGCCGCTGGACGAAGAGACCATCCTGCGCGAAGTGCGGCGGCGCGGCGACCGCCTGGTCATCGTGGCCGAGAACCACTCCGTGGTGGGTGGCCTGGGCGAAGCCATCGCGGGACTGTTGCTGCGCAAGGGCGTCGCGCCCACGCGCTTCAAGCAGATCGCCTTGCCCGATGCCTTCCTGGATGCGGGCGCCTTGCCCACGCTGCATGACCGCTACGGCATCTCGACCTCGGCCATCGTGGCCTCGATCAAGTCGTGGTTGTAAGACGGAGCGTTTTTCAAGACTGAATAGCCAAGACTGAATCGTCCACATGACCCTCCGCGTGCAGGGCACGCGGGTACATTCCCATAACTGAAACAAGAGACAGGAGACAACATGTCCAGGATTAGCAGAAGAGCCTTCGTGGCCAGCGCGGGCGTCCTTGCCACCGCGCCGTTCTTTCCGGCCATCATCCGGCCCGCGCAGGCGGCCGTGACCCTCACGCTGGGCCATGGCGCCGCGCCGGGCAATCCGCGCGCCGTCGCCGCGGAGAAGTTCGCCGAGCTGGTCGCGGCCAAGAGCCAGGGCAAGGTCCGTGTGAACATCGCCGGCGCCGAGCAGCTGGGCAGCGATGCCGCCATGCTGACCAGCCTGCGCACCGGCGCGCTGGACTTCTCGATCAACAGCCAGGGCCCCGTGGGCAACGTCGTGCCCGAGATCAACGTCCTGGGCCTGCCTTTCCTGTTCCAGTCCGCCGACCAGGCCGTGAAGGTGTTGTCCGGCGATGTGGGCAAGGACCTGGCGCAGCGCCTGGAGCCTGCCGGCCTGTCCCTGCTCAGCTGGTGGGACAACGGCATCC
The DNA here is from genome assembly GCF_900089455.2 of Orrella dioscoreae. Classification (NCBI taxonomy): domain Bacteria; kingdom Pseudomonadati; phylum Pseudomonadota; class Betaproteobacteria; order Burkholderiales; family Alcaligenaceae; genus Orrella; species Orrella dioscoreae. The sequence goes on along the minus strand of NZ_LT907988.1, from coordinate 3,250,349 downwards.
GCCACGTCACCAACAGCAAGCGCGCGGTGCAGACGCCCGCTGACCTGAAGGGCCTGAAGCTGCGCGTGCCGTCCGACGTCATGTTGATGGATGTGTTCAAGTCGCTGGGTGCCAGCACCGAGCAGATCGCCTTCGGCGAGCTGTACATCGCCCTGCAGCAGGGCGTGGTCGATGGCCAGGAGAATCCATTGGCCAACATCGAAAGCTCCAAGCTCTACGAGGTCAATCGATTCATCAGCCTCACCGGCCACGTGTGGCAGAGCAATCCCTTCCTGATGTCGCGCATCGCGCGCGCCAAGGTGGGCGAGCCCGAGCTCAAGGCCATCCAGGAAGCGGCCGAAGAAGCCGGCGCGCTGCAGCGCCAGTTGATGCGCGACGCCGACACGCAGCTGCTGGCGAAGTACCGTGCCGACGGCAAGCTGCAGGTCAATGAAGTGGATCCCGCACCGTTCCGCGAGGCAACGGCGCCGGTCATCGACGCCTGGCGCAAGAAAAGCAAGGTCGGCCCTTTCGTCGAGCGTCTGGTGGACGCGGCGAAGTCCTGATTTTCTGAACAGGTTTCCATGATGACAACACCCTTCAAGCAATCGCTTGTGGGGGCCACGCAGCGGATAGACCGGCTCATTGCCGGTTTTTCCGCATTCGTGGTCCTTGCTTCCACCCTGGTGCTGCTGGTCTGCCTGGCCATCAATGTGTTCGTCCGCTATTTCAATGACGCGGGCGGCCTGTCGTGGGTCGGCGAACTCTCCGCCTTTCTCTTCCCCTGGATGATCGCCGGCGGCATCGTGCTGGGCGTGCAGCGCGGCGCGCACATCGCGGTCGATGTGTTGACGGCGCTGCTGCCTGAACGCATCCGGCTGGTCTGGGCCATCGCGATCAACCTGCTGGTGGTGGCCACCTATAGCTGGCTCTTCCATGCGGTGGTGGGCATGATGGACATCGTCGCCATCGAGATCAGCCCCATGCTGAACCTGTCGGCCAGCTGGGCCTATGCCGCGCTGGCCTATGCGGCCCTGGGCACGGCGGCGTGCAGCCTCTTCATCGCCCTGCGTGTGATGGTGCAGGGCGCGGCCGCCTTGCCGCAGCCCGAGCCCGAGGAGAGCGGCCTATGATGCCCGTCCTGATCGTCACCTTCCTCGCGTTGCTCCTGCTGGCGGTGCCGGTGGGACACGTGCTGGTCATCGCTTCCGGCGCCGCCATCAGCACCAGCGAGTTCCTGCCCTACAACATCATCATCCAGCAGCTCTTCGGGCCGTCGCAGTCCTTCCCGATGCTGGCCCTGCCGTTCTTCATCCTGGCTGGCGGCCTGATGATGAGCGGCACGCTGGGCCAGCACCTGGTGGATTTCGCCACGGTGCTGGTGCAGCGCTACCGGGGAGGCCTGGCCTCGGTGTCCGTGCTGGGCTCGGCCACCATCGGCGGCGTGTCGGGGTCGGCGGTGGCGGACGCCACGTCCATGGGGTCCATCCTGATTCCCTGGCAGAAGCGCGAGGGTTATCCGGCGGGCTTCGTGGCGGCCAACAACGCGGCCACCTCGATGATCGCGGTGCTGATCCCGCCGTCCATCCCGATGATCCTGTACTCGCTGGTCTCGGGCGTGTCCATCGGCGGGCTGTTCCTGGCGGGCGTGTTGCCCGGGCTCATGATCACCGCCGTGTTCATCCTGGTCTGCAACCTGTCGGCGCGCTTGCGCAACTTCCCGTACAACCGCGTACCGTTCGACTGGGCCCGGTTCTGGCCGTTGCTGGCCAAGGCGATGCCTGCCCTGCTGTTGCCTGCGTTCATCCTCGTGCTGTTGCGATTCGGGATTGCGACGCCCACCGAGGTGTCCGTGCTGGCGACGCTTTACGCGCTGGCCATGGGGCTCCTTGTGTACCGGGACCTGACCCTGTCGGCCTTCGTGAAGGCTGTCCTGGCTGCTGGCGTTTCCACCGGCGTCGTGATGCTGGTCATCATGGGGTCGACCGTCGTGTCCTGGCTCGTCACGTTTGCCCAGGTGCCGCAAGCCTTCGCCGCGTGGGCGCTGGAAACGCTGCAGGATCCGTGGGCCATCATCCTGGTGCTCAACGGCATCATGCTCCTGGTGGGCATGTTCATCGATCTGCCGGCCGCGATCCTGCTGCTTGGGCCGATTTTCGTGCCATTGGCGAAAGAGATCGGCCTGGACCCCATGCAACTGGGCATCATGATGGTGCTGAATCTAAGCATCGGCCTTTTCACGCCACCCGTCGGGACGACGCTCTTCATCTCGAGCACCATCGCCAAGGTGCCCGTGTTGAAGGTCGTCAAGGAGCTGTGGCCGTTCTACCTGGGCGCACTGATCGTGCTGGCGTTGTTCAGCTATGTGCCGGCGTTGACCTTGAAGTTCTAATCCCGTGTCCGTGCCTTTCTGTTCGCCACGCTATTGAGCAGAAGGGCGCGGCTGGCGTGATCAGTTCTCACCCAGCGCATCGAAGCGCCGGGCCAGATCGTCCAGCAACGCGCGTACCGCCGGCAGCAGCCCGCGGCGCGAGGCAAAGACGGCATGCACGATCTCGCGCCGCGGCGCCCAGCCCGGTATCACCTGTACCAACTCGCCGCGCGCGAGCTGTTCGCGCACCAGCATCGACGGCAACTGCACGACGCCCACGCCGGCCAGCGCCGCCACGCGCAAGGCCAGCATGCCGCGCGTGACCAGCCGTGGACGGTGATGGAGGGAGGCGCGGGCGCCGTCCGGGCCGATCAGGTCCCACAGGTGCTCATGCTGCGGCAGACCCACGGCCATGCTGGGCAGGTCGGACAGGTCCGCGGGCACGGCCGGCACGCTGCCTGCCAGCAAAGCGGGGCTGGCCACTAGGCATTGCCCGCGTTCGGCCAGCACGCGCAGCACCAGGTCGCTGTCCTCCAGCGGAGGCGGCCGCACGCGGATGGCGATGTCGATGCCTTCGCCGACGACGTCCACCACGCGGTTGGTCTCTTCCAGGTGGATCGTGACCAGCGGGTGTTCGACCATGAAGGCGCCCAGCATGTCGGCCACCTGGGCATCGAGCAGGGCGATGGGGCAGGTCATGCGGATGGTGCCGCGCGGCTCGGCATGCGTCATGGCGATGGCGTCGTCGGCGGCATCGGCTTCCACCAGCATGGCCTTGCAGTGGGCGTAGTACGACTGCCCGATTTCCGTGACGGCGAAACGCCGCGTGGAGCGCTGGATCAGCCGCGTGCCCAGGCGGTCTTCCAGCAAGGCGATGCGGCGGCTCAGCTTGGATTTCGGGATGCCCAGCGCGCGTCCGGCGGGCGCGAAACCGGCGTGGTCCACCACCTGGACGTAGTAATAGAGATCGTTGAGGTCGCGCATCGCATCCAGAGGAAAAATCCGTTGATCGTTCCTATTCTAGGACGCTGAAGGCGGATTTTCCCATCTACCGAGGAATTCGTTCTCTTTCTATAGTGGTTCCCTATCCACGCAGCCAGTGGCTGCACAGAACGGAGAACGCATCATGAAGAAGATCCTCGGCGTCTACAGCGCACCCCGGCCCCACTGGGTCGGGGACGGCTTTCCCGTGCGCTCGCTCTTCGGCTATGACGGCCTGGGCAAGCACCTGAGCCCCTTCCTGCTGCTGGACCATGCTGCGCCCACCCATTTCGAGCCTGCCACGCAACCCCGTGGCGTGGGCCAGCATCCGCACCGCGGCTTCGAAACCGTGACCATCGTCTACCAGGGCGAACTGGCGCATCGCGACTCGACCGGCGCGGGCGGCCTGATCGGCCCGGGTGACGTGCAGTGGATGACGGCTGCCCGTGGCATCCTGCATGAGGAGTTTCATTCGAAGGCCTTCACGCAGCGGGGCGGCACCATCGAAATGGTCCAGTTGTGGGTGAACCTGCCCGCGAAGGACAAGCTGGCTGCGGCGGGATACCAGACCCTGCTGGCGGGTGACATTCCGACGGTGGCCTTGCCCGATGGCGCGGGTAGCGTGCGCGTCATTGCCGGCGAGTACGCGGGCAGCCAGGGGCCGGCACGCACGTTCACGGCCATGGATGTCCGCGACATCAAGCTGGGGCAGGGCGGTGTGGCGCGTTTCGATACCCGCGACGGACACACGCTGGCGCTGGTGGTGCTGCATGGCACGGTGCTGGTCAACGGCAATGCGGTGGCGCGCGAAGGCCAGCTGGTGCATCTGGATCGCGACGGCAGCGGCGTGGAAATCGAGGCCAACAACGATGCCGTGGTGTTGTGGTTGTCGGGCGAACCCATCGACGAGCCCGTGGTGGGCTACGGCCCGTTCGTGATGAACAGCGAGGCCGAAATCCGCCAGGCTGTCGATGACTTCAACCGCGGCCGCTTTGGCGCCATGGTTGCCTGAGCGCAGTGGTGGGCGGCCTCCCTCGGGAGGCCGCCTTGCTTTCAGCGTGCCACCAGCCGCTGGCTGCCGTCGGGCAGCACCTGCGCCGTGATGGGGGCCAGCGCGGCCAGCGCCGCAGGCAGGCCGCGCGGATCGTTCAGGTCCACGGTGCCGCTGACCGGGAATTGCCGCAGGCGCGGCGCATCCAGTCGCGTGGGCTCGGACAGATAGCGGTTGATTTCATCGACCGCCAGCCACAAGGGCGTGGCGCGGAAATCCAGCCGTCCCCGCTGCCAGGCAACGAAGGGGCCGACGTCCACCCGATCCAGGTGGCCCAGGCCCGACGCGGACACGGCGATCATGTCGCCGGTTTCCATCGGCGTGGTCTTGCGCTGCCACCACGCGCCGCTGCGCAGGCTGACGGGGCCGGTTTCCACGCTGATGCGTGTTTCGTCAGGCAGTTGCCGCACATTCACCCGGCCACGCGTCATGAGGACCTGCGCGGGGCCGGCTGCCACGGTCCACGCGGGCGCATTGTCGGCGCGCAGGCCCAGATACAGCTCGCCGGCGTGCAGCGTGATGCGACGCGCATCGGCGTGGATTTCCACGCTGGCGCGGCTGTCGGTGTTCAGGAACAGTTCTCCACCATCGGGCAGCGATTCGCGATGCCGTTCGCCGCGCGCCGTGGCCAGTTGCGCGGCATGCAGCGGCTGCTGCCAGAGATGGGGCCGGGCGGCGAGGCCCGCGCCCAACACGGCGAGGGACAGGCCGGCGCCGCCCAACAGCACGCGGCGCCGGTTCAGGCGTAGCGGGCTGGCGCCGCTTGCCGCGATCCGGGCGCCACTCGGCCGGGCAACGCCGCCTGGGTGTTCCGCGCCGTCCCACAGGCGGTCCAGGCGTCCATATTGCAAGGCGTGGCGGGGGTCGGCCATGCGCCAGAGCTCGAATGCGCGGATCTCCATCGGCGACGCATCGCCCGAACGCATGCGCGCATACCAGTACGCGGCCTGGTCGCGGGGATCGTCGGGAATGGCGGTGTCGCTGGGGCGCATGGAAGACGGCGGCGAAGAACCGGGAACGAGCCAAATTATTGCAAATGGTTATCGTTACTGCAATTGCGTCCCGGCATGAATGTGGCGTCGCGTGTACGCTGGCAAGCTTCCGTCCTTCATCCAGATTGCCGTCCATGACCCAGCCGCGACCCGACGACGCCATCCTGTGCCGGCCCATCGGCATCATCCGCAGTCCTTACGCACAGCCTGAAGGCACGCCGATCCAGAGCGCGGGAGCGCCTGCCGAGGCGGCCACGCTGGCAGTGCATGAGGCGTACGCCGCGGGCTTGAAGGACATCGAAGGCTTCGACTATCTCATCCTGTTGACGCACCTGCATCTGTGCCAGCAGGAGAAGCTCGAGGTCGTGCCTTTCCTGGACACGGTTCCGCATGGCGTCTTCGCCACCCGCGCGCCGGCGCGTCCGAATCGCATTGGCCTGAGCATCGTGAAACTCGACAAGGTAGAGGGAAGCGTGCTGCATTTCCTGGGCAATGACATGGTCGACGGCACGCCCGTGCTGGACATCAAGCCCTATGTGCCGCGTTTCGACGCGCGCGAGACCGAGCGCGTGGGCTGGTTTGGCCCGCAGCTCGCACGTCTTGCGCAGACGCGCGCCGATGACCGCATGCGTTAACCTCCGCTGGCGGAAGATTCGCCAGACAGTTTTCTTGTTGCTCCAAGGAGTCCATCCATGAAGATCAGCGCCCGTAATGTCCTGCCCGGCAAGGTCGTCGCCATCGTGCGCGGCCCCGTCACCACGGAAGTCACGCTGGAGATCGCGCCTGGCGTGCAGATCGTCTCGACGATCACCAGCACCTCGGCCGAGTCCCTGAAGCTGGGCGAGGGCGCCAAGGTCTACGGCGTCATCAAGGCATCCAGCGTGATGATCGCGACGGATTGATCACACGGCCGCGTCACCCGCGCACAACATCTTTTTTTGCGTGGGTATGACAAGTGTCGTGGAGTCATGCTATAGTCGCGGACTTGGCACTACGAGGCGTGGAGCTGGAGTTTTTGAAGTGCGTGGGCCGGGAAGTTCGGCCCGTGAGAGGCGCACTTCCAGCCGCTTGATGGATTGCCCGAAGAAATTCAGCGCCAGCAAGACAGTGAAAAAAATTCCTGATATACTCTCGCCTCTTTGCGAAACATCGATGATTCGCAAATAAGTTGAATCAGTACCAAGTTGGATCAGTACCAATCGCAGTACAGCAGTAGTAGTACAGCAGTACCAAGCGCCCGTAGCTCAGCTGGATAGAGTACCTGGCTACGAACCAGGGGGTCGTAGGTTCGAATCCTGCCGGGCGCGCCAATTCTGAAGGGTCTCCACGAAAGTGGAGGCCCTTTTCTTTTGCGCGATTCAAACCGCATTGCGCGATGACGGTTGGCGCCAGCCCTCGCCGTGTGCGCTGGCGCTTCTTGCGGCATATCCGTGCAAGGCAGGCCTAGGGGCCGTGCCTGGCGCTGGCCAGGCACGGCTCAGGCTGCCGCGCCAGAGAGATAGCCAAACCGGGCAGACAAGGGCGCCGAGATATTGCACACGATTCCCGCAGGAAGGTATTGCACCTGCGCGTGTCCATCGAAAGCGCTGCGAACGCTGCTGCTGACAGTGCGGCTGCCGAATCCTCTCCTGGAGGGGGGACTCACGGCAGGCCCGCCCGATTCGCTCCAGCTCAGATTGAACACTTCGCCACCGCCATCGTCCGGGCTGAGGGCGATGGACCATAGCACCTCGATGTTCCCGCCGGTAACAGATAGGGCGCCATATTTCCGGGCGTTGGTGGCCAACTCGTGAATCGTCAACGCCAGCGCGGCTGCCGCCTCCTTGGCCAGGGTGATATCCGGGCCGACACAACGAATCTGGAAGTCCGAGGAGTACGGCGCCAGGGCCTCGGAAAGCAGCACGTCGAGGCTGGTTTCGACGGGAGAGACGGCGAGGGCATGGGCGCGTGCCATGATCACGAGGCGGCTGCCCAGCACCCGTTGGAAGTCGAGAGGGTCCGGGTGACCGCGCAACGTCAGGTTGGCGACGGCACCGACTGAAGAAAACAGATTCCGGATGCGATGATCCAGTTCGCCCAGGAGCAGCTCGCGTGCCTCGCGGGAGCGGCTGTATCTTGCAAGTTGCGCGCAGAGGCTGGCTGCTTCGCCTATGGCGGATCTCTGCTCGTCGCCAAGATCGATGGCGCCACGGAAACTGGCGGAGATGGCGCCGTGCGGCAAACCGTCGGCGCCTATGGCGGGCGTGGACAGCACGGACTGGAGCCCGTGCGCCTGCATCAGCTTGCGCCACTCCGGCTTCATGCGCTGGTCGGTGGCGATGTCGGTGACCTCGTAGGCTGTCCCGTGAAGAACAGCCAGGCCGCAAGAGCCGCGTCTCGCCCCATCAAACGGTTTGTTTGCAATGAGATCAGAGAAGGATGCGGGCAGGCTGGGAAAGATGGCGTGCCGGAAGCTGAGGCCAGGCTTGTCCAGCACCGTGATTCCGACCACCGCATGGGGAAGGGCGGCCTGCAACCGCTCTGCGAACTCGTGCAGCAGTCCGGCGACAGGTTCGTCGGCGCAAATCACATCGAGTGCCTTGCGCCGAAAATATTCAATCAAATCGCGCATTTGCACCGCCGACTGTGAGGACTGAGGATTGGCCCCCACGGTACCATATGTGCGATATCATCGCGCCCAGCCCCTTTAAACATCAAAGGCTTACAATGGCTGCCAGGAATCACGCATGGCGCGCCTGGGCTGCAGGATTGCCTTTTGGATCAGTGTGTCAGGCGCCAGACGCGCCGTTGGCGACGGCCCTGGCTACATTTCGCGCGAGTTTCGTGCGTCTGGAAGCCTTTTCCAGATGACGCGCGTGGTTCAATCTTTTCGTTAGTCAACGCAGTCCCTCCGACGATTTGGGCATGAAGTCCGTCTCAGCGAGCGATGCAGTGATGGAATCGTCGTCAGGGGCGTAAGGCCCTGGCGGTTGAAATTTGGCCTGGGCGGATCATGGAAGAACAAACACAACAGCATCGCCAGGGAGTTCGCGGCCTGAACGGCGTGCCCCTGCCCGCCGAGGAGAACCTCTTCTTTGCCGCGGTCAGATCGGCACCCATGCCGATGCTGATCACGGATCCCCGGTTGCCAGACCATCCCATCATTGCAGCCAACAATGCGTTCTGCGAATTGACCGGCTATGCGATGGAAGACATCGTCGGCAGGAACTGCCGTTTCCTGCAAGGCGCCGACACGGATGCCAACGCGATCGCCCAGGTGCGCGACGCGATTGCCGAGCAGCGGGAAATCTCGATCGAACTGATCAATTACCGCAAGGACGGTTCTCCGTTCTGGAATGCCTTGTACATTTCCCCGGTATCCAACGACGCGGGCGAGGTCATCTATTTCTTTGCCTCCCAGTTGGATGTCAGCCGTCGTCGCACTGCGGAAGACGGCTTGCGCCAGGCACAGAAAATGGAGGCGCTGGGTCAATTGACGGGCGGCATCGCCCATGACTTCAACAACCTGCTGCAGGTCATGACGGGCTACCTGGACCTGATCCGCATGAGCGCGTCCAAGGGCGAGCTCGATCCTGAGCAGATACTCAGCTATACCTCCCGGGCGCGTTCGGCGACCGAGCGCGCTTCGACCCTGACCCAGCAACTGCTGGCCTTTTCACGCAAGCAGAAGCTTGAAGGGCGGGTACTCAATCTCAACAGCCTGATTGCGTCCAGCAATGCGGTGTCGCAGCGTACCTTGCCGGACGTGGCGTTGATCGTGCGCCAGGACGACGCGCTCTGGAATTGCCGCGTCGACGCGACTCAGGTTGAGGTGGCGCTGCTCAATGTCCTGCTGAACGCTCGCGACGCCTTGGCCGGGCGCGACCAGCCCGCCGTCACCGTGGAGACCAAGAATATCTCGGTCTCCGCGTTGCAGGGTGTCTCGTTCGACGGCCTGGCGCCGGGGCGCTACGTCAGCGTCGCCATATCGGATAACGGCGCCGGAATCCCCAGTGCGATCCGTGATCGCGTCATGGACCCCTTTTTCACGACCAAGGAAGAGGGGCGCGGCACCGGTCTTGGCCTGTCCATGGTGTATGGCTTCGTCAAGCAGTCCGGCGGCGCGCTGCGGGTCTATTCGGAGGAGGGCATCGGCACGACGATCCGCATGTACTTCCCTGCCATCGACGCGCCAGCCGAGGAAAGCGAAGCCGCTTCCGTCGATCCGGCCCAGCGGGGCTGCGAGACGGTCCTGATCGTGGAAGACAGGCCGGAAGTCGCGGACCTCGCGCGCGTGGTGCTGGAAGGATACGGCTACCGTTGCGCGGTGAGCCACAACGCGGCGGACGCGCTGGATGCGTTGTCCTCGGCCTCCTACGACCTGCTCTTCACCGATCTCATCATGCCTGGCGGCATGAACGGCGTGATGCTTGCCCGCGAGGCGAAGCAGCGTCATCCGGGCATCCGGGTGTTGTTGACCACGGGTTATGCGGAAAGCGCCATCGAGCGGACCGACGCGGGCGGGTCGGCGCTGGATGTGATCTCCAAGCCTTATCTTCCCGCTGAATTGGCGAGAAAAGTACGCGGCGTGCTGGGGAGCGCGCCACGCGCGGCGAGCGGCCTGTAACCCACAACTGGCCAGACGGTACGCTGGCGGTCAATGCGGGCGGACTGACGGGGTCGTTCCAGGCTTGCTGAAAGTGAAGCGGGAAGCGCCCTGCGGCGCGGCATCCAGCAGCGTCCAGGCAATGGCAACACTGCCAGCCTCTACCAGATCGCCTCCACGACCGCCCACGCCGCGAACAGGCTCAAGCCCAGCGACAGCGTGGCCACCAGGCCGTCCCGTGTCGTCAAGGACAGGCCGAACAAGGCCAGCGCCGCGCCGCACGCTGAGTTGGCAAAGGGGATGACCTCCAGCGGCGGCATGGCGATGCAGATGGTGAGGCACAGGGCGGCGATGAGCCGCGTGCCGATGTCGCCGGTCATCCATCGCAGCCGCGACCGGCAGAAGGCATCGCTCAGGCGCCCGAGCGGGCGCAGGAAGCGCACCGAATGATGCAGCCACCGCGGCTGCACGCAACGCCGCAGGATTAGTTGCGGCAGCCAGATGGCGCAGCGCCCGCCGATGATCTGCAGCGCCGCCAGCCCCACCAGGAGGGCGACGGTCGTGGGAATGCCCGGCATGCCGCCCACCGGCGACAGCACGATCAACCCGGGAATGAGCAGCAGCGGCCCGAAGCTGCTGCGGCCCACGGCATCCAGCATGCGTCCGACCGAAACCGGATCCTGGCGGCGTGACAGCTTCTCCAGCCTGTCCAGCATGGTGGTCAGCGTAGGGGCGGCCCGCCAGGCCCTGCCTCTGAAGCGCGCGCCGCGCCGTTCACCGGCGTCGGCGTGGGCGGTGACGACGCGGGCGCGGGCGGGCCGGCGGGCGGCCGGACGGCCCCCGTTCAACGGGGTCCTGCTGGCGTGGCGCCGGCGCCGGCGACGGGACCCCTATCAGGGTAAGCGTCGACGGCGCGATGCGTATCGGGTGGCATGGGTGCGCCTCCTTTTTGGTGGATGCACCCAGACTAGGGCCAGTCGCAGCCCTGAGAGGATTCAAAAGTTTGTCAGTTGCAAGCGGTAGGCTTGTCCTGCGGGTGGCGGACGGGGGCGCTGCAAAGATCAGAGACGAAGTCGTCCCGCGCGCGCCAGGTCCGGCCTCCCGCGATCAGCGCTTGCGCTGGCCCACCAGCAGCCGTATTCCCATTCCTATTGCCATGGGAAGGATGAAGTAGACGCTGATCGGCCGATCGCGCAGCTGGGTCAGCATGAGGATGATGAACCCCACGCCCGCCAGGATGGCGACGCCCAGCAGGCGCGCGACGGGCGAACCATAGAAATACGCGCGCTCGGGAACGGCCTGGCCCGGCGGCTGGCGCTGTTTCCACGCCCCGATCGCCGCCAGCAGGGCGTCGCGGAACTTCGGATATTCCGCTTGCAGCTTGCCCTGGCCCATGATGAGCAGGGTGGGGCCGCTGCTGCGGCGCAGCTTCAGGTAGTCGTCGGTGTTGTACGACACCAGCGAGGCATAGGGCACGTCGCCCAGGCCCGAGAAATGCACGCCGTCGGCGTGTATCGTCGCTGTCCGCTTGCTGGGAAAGCGGCGGTAGGTCAGCAGGCCGGGCAGCGCGCCCAGCGCGGCGGCCGCCAGGGCGCAGGGGATGGCGAGCGCCAGGTCGACCTCGGCGATCAGCAGGCCGATCAAGCTGCCGGCGAAGAGCGTGCAGACCAGCAGCAGCGAGGTGATGGCGGCCGCCTGGTGCCAGCGCGTGATCAGCATCACGGGATACGTGGCGGGCGGGGCGGGGAAGGCGGGGGCGTCGGGCGTCGTGGTCATGTGCGCTGCCTATTTCAGCGCCATCTTCGCCGCCACGTCCCGGCTCATCAAGCCCCGGATGTGGCGCGAGATCTGTTCCGCGTGGCCGATGGCCAGGCGGTCGGCGCGGTCGGTGTCGCGCGCCGCGATGGCCAGGATCATTTCCTCGTGCTCGCGCACGTATTCGTCCGGCAGGCGGTCGTCGAAAGAGGAGTAGTACATGCGCAGGATGCGCTGGCCTTCGTCCAGCAGCTTGCTGAACAGGCCGACGTAATAGGGGTTGTCGGCGGCTTCGGCGATGGCAATGTGGAAGTCGCGGTTGGTGACGATCATCGCCAGCGCGTCCTGGTTGCGCACGGCCACCGCGAATTCGTCCTGGCGGGCCCGGATATGTTCGAGTTGATGGGGGCGGTGGTGCACGGCCGCCCCGCGGGTCGTCACGCGGTACATCAGCGTCAGGGCGTCCAGGTAGCCGCCGATCTGGCGGAAGTCGATGACGGAAACGATGGTGTTGCGATTGGGCAGGCTGGTCACCAGGCCCTCGGCAGCCAGGCGCACGAGGGCTTCGCGCACCGGCGTGCGCGACATCTGGAACTGGTTGGAGAGATTGATCTCGTCGAGCGGCACGCCGGGCGGCAGGACCAGTTCGATGATGTCCCGGCGCAAGCGGTCGTAGATGCTTTGCGCGCCCAAGCCGCGCTTTTTCTTTTCAGTGATATCGGTCTTCTTCATGGTCCCGATTTTATCCAGGCCCCGGCCTGATCCGGATGGCGGCGGCGCACCGTGCCCGAGGCCCCGGATTGGGGACGGATCGGCACCGTCACCGACTATAACGCAGGAATGTCCGGACAGGCGCATGACGCATGGCTGTCTCGGCAGGGGCCTAGAATCGGCGTTTCGCCGCCTTGCGGGCGGCGCGTTCCGCCTTTCCTTGCCCCATGAAGACGTTCCTTCTTTTCCTGTTGTGGCTGGTCAGCGCGACGCTGGCCTACGCCCTGGCCTGCTCCTTCAGCGGTGAAGGCCCGCCTGCCGTGCCCGACTGGTTCGCCGCCCGCGCCGGCGGCGCATCCGTCGATGCCGAGGCCTTGGCGCTGCGTTATCTGCTGTGTGTCTCTTTCGGCCGTGCGCTGCTGCTGACGGTGGCGGCATTCCTGGCCTGGCGCTTCCTGCGCAAGCGCCAGGCGCAGGAACGCAAGCGCCATCCCGATCACAGCCTGTAACGCTGTCTGACGCCCGGGCCGCGTTGCGTGACGGGGCCTCCCCGTGGTTTCCCCTAGTCCCCTGGCGTCCCTCGGGGGTGCGCGTGTTGGACTACGACGAAGGTCGTGTATGACGCGCAGATCGTGCGTCCTATAGTGAATCGACCAGGCCAGAGACCCGCGCAAAGCGAGGCTCCAGGCCACGTTCGCGGGCCTCCCCGGCCTTCGGATGCCACTATTCCAACATGGGGAGACAACCCGTCATGACGACGCCCGACACCGTGGAGGCCGTCCTCCGCAATCCGAAATACCACGAACTGGTACGCCGCCGCACGCGCACGAGCCTTGGGTTCTTCGCCGTGACGCTGGTGGTCTATGCCGGTTTCCTGCTGACACTGGCTTTTGACCCGACGCTGTTCGCCCGGCCCATCGCCGAGGGCTACACCATCAGCGTGGGGGTGCTGAGCGCCTTCCTGGTGGCGGTCAGCGCCGTGGTGCTGATCGCACTCTACGTCTACATCTCCAACAAGGTCTTCGACCCCTTGGTCGCGGCCGTCCGGGGAGAACGTGAATGACGCAGCGCCTTCCTCGCATCGCCGCCTTGCTGGCGGCCTGCTGTGCCAGCCCCGCCTTCGCCGCGGCGCCCGGCCAGGCCAATACCTCGGCCATCGTGATGTTCCTCGTGTTCATCGCGGGCACCATGGGCATCACCTGGTGGGCCGCGCGCCGCACGCGCACCACGGCAGATTTCTACACCGCGGGCGGCGGCATCTCCGGTTTCCAGAACGGCCTGGCCATCGCGGGTGACTACCTGTCGGCCGCGTCCTTCCTGGGCATCGCCGGCATGGTCTACGTGAGCGGCTTCGACGGCATGATCTATGCCATCGGCTTCATGTTCGGCTGGCCCGTGGTGATGTTCCTGGTGGCCGAGCGCCTGCGCAACCTGGGCCGCTACAACTTCGCGGACGTGACGTCCTTCCGTCTGGCCCAGACGCCCATGCGCGTGCTGGCGGCCAGCGCCTCGCTCTTCATCATCGCGCTGTACCTGATCGCGCAGATGGTGGGGGCGGGCAAGCTCATCGAGCTGCTCTTCGGCCTGAACTACCGCACGGCCGTGGTGATCGTGGGCGCGCTCATGATGATCTACGTGGCCTTCGGCGGCATGACGGCAACGACCTGGGTGCAGATCATCAAGGCCGTGTTGATGCTGTTCGGCGCGACGCTGCTGGCGGTGCTGGTGCTGGCGCTCTTCAACTACAACCCCGACACCCTGCTGGCCGAATCGGTGCGCGTGCATCCCAGCGGGCTGGATATCGTGGCGCCGGGAGCGCAGGTCAGCAGCAACCCGCTGAACGCCTTGTCATTGGGGCTGGCGCTGGCTTTCGGCACGGCTGGCCTGCCCCACATCCTGATGCGCTTCTTCACCGTGGCCAATGCCCGCGAGGCGCGCAAGTCGGTGATCTACGCCAGCACCTTCATCGGCTACTTCTACCTGCTCACCTTCATCATCGGCTTCGGCGCCATCGCGCTGCTGGTGCGTCATCCCGAGCTCTTCCGCACGGGCGCCAATGGCGAGATCGACGTCATCAACGGCCTCATCGGCGGCACCAACATGGTGGCGGTGCACCTGTCGAACGCGGTCGGCGGCAGCCTGCTGCTGGGCTTCCTGGCGGCGGTGACCTTCGCGACGATCGTGGCGGTGGTGGCGGGCCTGGCCCTGGCCGGCGCGGCAGCCATCGCACATGACCTGTACGCCAATGTGCTGGCCCGTGGCCGCGCCACCGAGCGCAACGAAATGCGCATCTCGCGGATTTCCACCATCGCGCTGGGCGTGCTGGCCATCCTGCTGGGCATCGTGTTCGAGAACCAGAACGTCGCATTCATGGTGGGCCTGGCCTTCGCGGTGGCCGCCAGCTCCAACTTCCCGGTGCTGGTGCTGTCGATCTCGTGGCGTGGCTGCACGACGCGCGGCGCCACGATCGGCGGCTTCATCGGCCTGGTGTCGGCCACGCTGTGGGTCGTTTTCAGCAAGACGGTGTGGGTGGATGTCTTCGGCTACGCCACGCCCATCTCGCCGTTCCCGAATCCCGGCATCGTGACGATCCCGCTGGCCTTCGCCTCGATCTGGCTCTTCTCCGTGCTGGACCGCAGCAAGCGCGCAGCCACCGAGCGCGACGCGTTCACCGCGCTGACGGTGCGCAGCCAGACCGGCCTGGGGGCCGCGGCGGCCAGCCAGCACTGATCGCAACGCGCCACCGGCGGCTTGCCGGTGGCGCGGGACAGACCAGGGCGCTATGCTCGTGGCGGTGTCTCGGCAACGAGGCGCCGCCATTCTCTTTTCGCAGAGGTTGACGCCCACGATGACCGAATTGCTGATTGCCGACGACCATCCCCTGTTTCGTGAAGCCCTGCGCGGTGTCGTGGCGCGAGCCTTTCCCGAGGCCGTGATCCACGAAGCGGACAGCGCGGAGCACCTGTATCCGCTGGTCGATGCGCATCCCGATGCGGACCTGCTGCTGCTGGACCTCAACATGCCCGGCGTCGAGGGTTTCAGCGCCCTGGTGCACCTGCGCGCGCAGCATCCGCAATTGCCGGTGGTGATCGTGTCGGCGCGTGAGGAACCCACGGTGATGCGGCGCGCGCTGGATCATGGGGCGATGGGCTTCATCCCGAAGTCGGCCCAGGCCGAGGCGCTGGGCTCGGCGCTGCGCCAGATCCTGGACGGCGGGCGCTGGGCGCCGCGCGCGGCCCTGGATGCGCCTGCGGTCGATCCGGACGAGCAGCGCGCCGCCGCTGGCGTGCGTGAGCTCACGCCGCAGCAGTTCAAGGTGCTGCAGATGCTGGGCGCGGGCCACCTGAACAAGCAGATCGCCTATGACCTGGGGGTGTCCGAAGCCACCATCAAGGCACACATGACCGCCATCCTGCGCAAGCTGGGCGCCACGAACCGCACGCAGGCCGTGCTGATCGCAGGCAGGCTGGGGCTGGGAGCAGCCTGAGCACTGCCGCTAATCGGCGCCGGCTGGGGCGGGCAGCGGCAGGCCGAGGTGGCTGCGCAAGGTCGTGCCGGTGTAATGGCTGCGGGCGCGCTGCCGTGCCTGCAGGCGCGGTACGACTTCCTCCACGAAGTCGTCCAGCCCGCCCGGGAATGAAGCTGGCATGATGTTGAATCCGTCGGCCGCGCCCGCGTCCACCCAGTCGATCATGTGCCGGACCACTTGCTCCGGCGTCCCCACCACGACTTGGTGGCCACGCGCGGCCGCGACGAGCTGCGCCAGCTCCCGGACACTCAAGCCGCGCTTGCGGGCCGTATCGAGCAGTACGTCGCGCCGGCTCATCGCCTGATGCTCCTTTGGGATGTCGGGCAAGGGACCGTCAGGCGGCAAGGCGCTGACATCGAACGCCAGTTGCTCGGACAGGACTGCGATCGCGTGCGCCGGGTCGGTGTGGGCCTCCAGTGCCGCCAGCTTGTCGCGCGCCTCCCGTTCCGTCCTGCCGATGATGGGCATCAGGCCCGGCATGACCCGGCATGCATCGATGGGCCGGCCTGCCTTGCGCAGCGCGCCGCGCAGGCTGTCATAGAAAGCCAGGCCGTCAGCCAGGGTCTGCTGCGCGGTGAAGACGACCTCGGCATATTTGGCTGCCAGGGCCTGGCCGGCGCCGGACGAGCCTGCCTGGATGAGTACGGGGTGGCCTTGTTCGCTGGGGGTGACGTTCAACGGACCCTGTACCTGAAAATGCGTGCCGCGGTGATCGATACGATGCATCCTGGCCGTGTCCACGTAGATGCCGTTCGTCTTGTCCAGCACGTAGGCATCGGGCTCCCAGGAGTGCCACAGTGCCTTGACCACGTGCACGAACTCATCGGCGATGGCATAGCGTTCGGCGTGGTCGGGGTGACGGTCGCGGCTGAAGTTCACCGAGCCGTCGGCGAAGGTGGTGACGATATTCCAGGCGGCGCGTCCGCGCGAAAGCTTGTCCACGGTGGCGAACATGCGTGCCAGGTTGTACGGCTCGTGATACGTGGTGGAGGCCGTGGCCGCCAATCCGATGTGCCGCGTGACCAATGACAGGGCGGCGATCACGTTCACCGGATCGGGTCGGGTGATCATCGAGGGCGAGGCGTCCGGCGTGGTAAGCAGGCGATCGCCGAAAAACACGAGGTCGAAGCAGGCGGCCTCGGCACGCTGCGCCATGCGCACGATGAGGTCGATGTTCTCGGTGCCGGACTCGGCACCCGGCAGCCGCCAGCCAGCGGTGTGGTGGCCAGCGGCCAACAGGAAGAGCCCCAGATGGATGGGGCGGGCGGGCTGTGTCATGCGCGCGTCAGTCCTTCGTCTTGCCGTCCAGGATCTGGGCGGCAAGGTCGTGCACGTTGCGGATGATGCGGCGGGTGTCGTCGGCAGGCAGGGGCCGGGCCGACACCTGCACGCTTTCCAGCGCGGCGATGGTCTCGGGCTCGCGCAGGATATCGGCCAGCAGCGCCGAGAGCCGCGCCTGCACGTCGGCCGGCGCCTTGCTGGACACGGACACGAAGAACGAGCCGCCCAGCGCGTCCTCCCAATTGGGCAGGCCTGCCTGCCGGATGTGCGGGACGCCGGGCAGGTTGGGGGCCCGATCGCCGCCGAAAAAGGCGAGGGCTCGCAGCTTGCCGCTTTGTACCTGTGGCGTGCTGAGCGGGTCGAAGGCCATGTCGACGTGTCCCGCCACCGCATCAGCCACGGCGGGCGCGCTGCCCTTGTAGGGAATATGGCGGATGTCGATGCCGGCTTCCCGCTTGAGGAACTCTCCCGCCAGGTGGCCCGGCGTGCCGGTGCCCGAGCTGCCATAGGTGAGCTTGCCCGGGTTGGCGCGCGCGTAGGCGATGAGTTCGGGCAAGGTTCTGAAAGGCAATGCGGGGTTGACGGCGACCGTCGCCAGCGCGTTGCCGACGTAGTGCACGGGGGCGATGTCCTCGAAGGGGTCGAAGGAGGCCTTGAGCAGTTGCGGTGCGATGGCGAGATTGCCGATGGAGGTATTCAGGAGGGTATGGCCATCGGGCTTGGCGTGCGCCACATGGGCGGCGCCGATGGTGCCGCCAGCGCCGGCCTTGTATTCGATGATGAAGGGCTGCCCCGTCTTTTCCGCCAGGCGCTTGCCCAGGATACGCGCGACATTGTCATTGGTGCCTCCGGGCGGGTAGGGCACCACGTAGGACACGGGCGCATCGGGATAGGCGGCCTGGGCGGGCGCCGCACCCACCCCCAGGGAGGTCAGGGCGGCGAGCAGCAGGGCGGGGAGTCGGTTGTGCATGGTGGCTTCGACGTGGCGCGCCAGGCGCGCCCGCTTGATGTTTCAAGGAAGCCGAAGCGTATTTCTTATTTATTATTTGAAGAAGAAATAATTAATAATTTGCATATTTTTGGTCGCGCGGCACGCCCTGGGCACAGCGGCTGGGCAGCCGTCTTGCGGCCTCGCCGGTCCTTAGCTTGCGGGGTGGATCTCTGCGGCATCCTCGTCCGGCCAGCCCTCGCGGGATTGCGCGGCCAGGAAGGCGCGCAACGAGGCCGGTTTCACCGGCTTGGTCAGCACGCGATACCCCCGTGCACGGGCGCCTTGCTTCAGGGCGTCGCTGCCGTCGGCGGTGAGCAATGCGCCCGCCACCCAGGGCGCGCGCGTGCGCAGCGCATCCAGCGTGCCCAGGCCATCCAGCCGGTCGTGCAGGTGGTAGTCCACCAGCAGCACATGCGGGCGCGCGCCCAGGCTGGCCAGGGCATCGTCCACCGTGGCCGCGCAATGCACCTGCACCTGCCAGCGGCTCAGCAGCGCGCGCATGCCGGCCAGGATGTCGGGGTCGTTGTCCACGCACAGCACGCGCAGGCCGGCCAGCGTGCTGTCCAGGTCGACGATGGGGGCGGCGGGCTGTTCAGACAGGGCGGCGTCCGCTTGCGCGCGCGGCACGGACACCGAGAACATGCTGCCCCGCCCGACCTGCGAGCGTGCGTCCAGGTTCAGTTCCAGCAGCCGCGAGATGCGCTGGCAGATCGACAGGCCCAGCCCGAGGCCACGGCCATCCCAATCGAAGGGCTGCTCATAGCGGTGGAACTCGTCGTAGATCTGGCGCAGGTGATGCGCGGGAATGCCGGGGCCGGTGTCCCACACCTGCAGGTGCAGGCCCGCGCCGCGCGCGCGCAAGGCCAGCACGATGCGGCCCGAGCGGGTGTAGCGCAGTGCATTGGCCAGGAAATTCTGCACGACGCGGCGCAGCAGGCGCCTGTCGGTGCGCACCAGGGCCGGGCGCACATGCACGCGCAGGTCCAGCCCGCGCGCGGCCGCCATCGGGCCGTATTGCTCGGCCAGTTGGCGCAGCAGCTCCGCGGCATCGAAGACCTCGGGTTCGGGGCGCAGCACGCCGGCATCCAGCCGCGAGACATCGAGCAGGCCGTCCAGCAGTTCCTCGGCTGCGCGCAGGGAGGTGTCGACGCGTTCGGCCAGGCGGGTCTGTTCGGCGGGCGAGTCGCTGACCCGCAGCGCCGAGGCGAAGAGGCGGGCGGCGTTGATGGGCTGCAGCACGTCATGGCTGACGGCGGTCAGGAAGCGGGTGCGGGACTCCTGTGCCTGTTCGGCCTCGTGCGTGCGTTCGGTGACGCGTTGTTCCAGCGTCTCGTTCATGTCGCGCAGTTCGCGTTCGGCGCGCTTGTGCGCGGTCACGTCGGTGTAGCTGGTGACGTAGCCGCCACCGGGCAAGGGGCGCCCGCGCAGCTCGATGACCTGGCCGCTGCGCAATAGCCGCTCCGAGATGTGCGGCGTGCCGGCCCGCATGTGGCCGATGCGCTTGCCGATCTCGTGTTCGATGTCCAGGCGCCGGCCCTCGCCCAGCTCGCCGCGCTCGGCGTTGTAGCGGATGAGGTCGGCGACGGGACGGCCCACATAGAGCATATCGTCGGGATAGCGGAAGATCTGCTGGTAGCGATGGTTCCACGCCACCAGCCGCATGCCGCCATCGACCACGGCCACGCCCTGGTCGATGTTGTCCAGGGTGGTCAGCAGCACATCGCGGTTGAAGCGCAGCTCCTGCCCGGCTTCGTCCAGCACGGCCACGACGGCGGCCAGCTCCATGCCCGAGCCGCGCAGCGCGTGGGTGATGACCAGGCGCGCGGATGCCGCGCCCACCGCGGCGGCCAGCACGCGTTCGGTGAACTGCACCCACAGGCGGTCGGCGCGTGCTTGCGGATCCAGGGGCTGCTGGAGCTCGGCGGCGTGCTCCTCGAAGGCGCGGCGGGCGGTGCGTTCGCCCACGATGCGGGCAGCCAGCGTCAGAAGGTCCCGCAACTGCAGCTTGCCATGCCAGGGACCGGGCACCGGGTTGGCCGGCCGGGCATAGGGATTCAGGAAAGGCTCGGCGCGCAGGCGCTCATCCAGGCCCGGCCGCCAGCGCGCCGACACGATGAGCAAGGTGCCCACGTTCAGCAGCAAGGACCAGAACGTGCCGTGCGTGAGCGGGTCCCAGCCATCCAGGCCGAAAAGCGCCTGCGGGCGCAGCCAGCCCACGCCCAGCGGCCCCTGGGCGAGCCAGGCGCCGTCCAGCCAGCCGGCGCTGGTGAAGCTGGGCAGCAGCAGCGTGTAGCACCAGGTGGCGAAGCCGGCCAGCAGGCCTGCCTCGACGCCGCGCCGGCTGGCGCCGCGCCAATACAGGCCGCCGATGAGCGCTGGCGCGAATTGCGCCACCGCCGCGAAAGACATGAGGCCGAACGAAGCCAGCGCGGTCTCGCTGCCGCTGACGCGGTAGTAGCCATAGGCGAGCGCGGCCAAGACGACGATGGCCGCGCGGCGGATCCACAGCACCAGCCAGGCCACGCTGCCGTCGCGCTTGACGGCCCAGCCGCGCCGCAGCAGCAGGGGCATGACGAGATCGTTGCTGACCATGGTGGCCAGCGCCACGCTGGACACCACGACCATGCCGGTGGCGGCCGAGAAGCCGCCCAGGTAGGCGATGAGGGCGATCGTTTCGTTGTTCAGCGACAGCGGCAGCGCCAGCACGAAGCTGTCGGGGGCGATGTGACCGTTGCTGCCGAAGAGGGCGACGCCCGCGCTGGCGATGGGCAGCACCATGACGCTGATGATGACGAGATAGCCGCCGAACAGCCAGCGCGCGCGGCGGATGTCGGCCACGTTCACGCACTCCACCACCGCGACGTGGAACTGGCGCGGCAGGCAGAGCAGGGCGGTGAAGGCCAGCAGCGTCTGGGCCACCATGCCCACGGGCGGATTGCTGTCGAGCAGCGCGTGGGTGGCGGCGACGACATTCAGTTCGTTGCCGCTGAACCAGTCGATGGCGAAGATGCCGACCACGACGAGCGCCACCAGCTTGACCAGGGATTCCAGCGCCACGGCCAGCATGAGGCCGGGCCGGTGTTCGGTGGCGTCGATCTGGCGGGTGCCGAAGAGGACCGCGAAGAGCGCCATCAGCGCGGCTACGTAGAACGCCGGGTCGCCGTAGCGCTGCGCGTCGATGTCGGGGCCGCCCAGGACGGCCACGCTGATGGCCACGGCCTTGTATTGCAGGGCCAGGTAGGGAATGACGGCGAGCAGCGCGATGACGGCGACCAGCGCGGCCAGGTACTGCGAGCGGCCGTAGCGCGAGGCGATGAAGTCCGAGATGGAGACCGTGCTCTGCGATTGCGAGATGAGGGCCAGGCGTTCCAGGATGCGCCAGCCGAAGAGCAGCAGCAGGAAGGGACCGAGATAGATGGGGAGGTAGCCGATGCCGTGTCGCACGGCGGAGCCGACCGCGCCGTAGAAGGTCCACGAGGAGCAATAGACGGCCAGCGCGAGGCTGTAGATGGCGGGACGCAGCCATGGGCGCTGCGCATAGAGACGGTGCCGGTCGCCCAGCCAGGCGACCGCGAAGAGGCACGCCGCGTAGCTCAGCGAGACCAGCAGCACCCAGCCTGGCGACATCCGTCCTCCTCCTGCAAGTCTCGTCCGCGGTGTGAGGGCGGGCGGGCAAGCGTCACGGCTTGATGGCTGCCGTCTCGCGCGTTCGTGTGATCGGGGAGGCCCGGCAGGCGCGCAAGCCGCGCCACGACTGGGCCGCAGGCACTATACCTCAAAGCCTGCGAGGGCCCGCGCGGTGACATCGCTGGTAAGACCACCTGTGGCGCGTGCGTGCCGCAGGGGCGAAAAAAATCCCGCGCAAAGCGGGATTTTCTTCTTCATGCACGGGCTCTGGTCAGCGCGTCATCACACGCCGTACTTCGACAGGTCGGGACGGTTCTTCAAGCCGGTCTCGACGATGGCGCGCACGGCCTTCTCTTCCTCGCCGGCCAGGGCCAGGCGCGGGGCGCGGACCACGGGCGAGGTGCCGCGCACGATGTGTTCGGCCAGCTTGATCTTCTGGACGAACTTGGCGCCGATGTCCAGCGACAGCAGGGGCAGGAACCAGCGGTAGATTTCCAGGGCCTCGTTGATGCGGCCGGCGCGCACCAGCTTGTAGATGGCGATGGTTTCCTTGGGGAAAGCCACGACCAGGCCGGCGATCCAGCCTTCGCAGCCCAGCACCAGGCTTTCCAGCGCCAGATCGTCCACGCCGGTCAGGATCTGGTAGCGCTCGCCCACGGTGCGCAGGATGTCGTTGATGCGGCGCGTGTTGGCCGAGGATTCCTTGATGGCGACGAACTTGGGCTCGTCGGCCAGCGCGGCGAAGTCGGCCGACTGCAGGTCGATCGTGTAGGCGACGGGGTTGTTGTAGACGATGATCGGCAGGTCCGAGGCGGCGGCCACGGCGCGGAAGTGCGTGTGCGTTTCGCGGGTGTCGGACAGGTAGCGCATGGCCGGCAGGACCATCAGGCCGCCGATGCCGTCTTCCTGCGAGGCAGCGGCCAACTGGGCGCCCACGCGGGTGGCGTCTTCGGCGATGGTGGCGATGATGGGCTTGCGGCCGGCGGCGGCCTCGATGGCGGCGCGGCCAATGGCGCGCTTCTCGTCGAAGCTGAGGCTGCTGGCTTCACCCAGCGAACCGCAGACGATGATGCCGTCGGCGCCCGCGTCGATCTGGAAATTGACGTCGTCCTTCACGCCCTGCAGGTCGACTTCCTGGTTGGCGGTCATCTTGGTGGTGATGGCGGGGAAGACGCCCTGGAAATCGGCTTTCTTCATCATGATTCGAGGCTCCTGGTGGCACGCGGGCGCGCCGGCTTGGGTGGGGTGGCTGAGAGGAAATGACAGGGGTTGGAACTATCTTACTGTTTTGTATTCATTGTGTCGACAATTGATGGAAGGCCAAATGAACCGGCGTGGCGAAAAGGTCGCGACGCCGGTTCGGGGCCTTGGCGGCACGGGCCTAGAGCGTTGCGCCAACCTTGCGCAACTCGGCCAGCGACGGGGCCTTGGGCGACCAGATCTTGTCGTAGTCGGCGATCAGTTTCTGGATTTCGTTGCCGCCCACGTCGTGGAAGGGTCGTTCGGCGCGGAACTTCTCGATCAGGCCCGGCTCGGTGCTGGCCAGGCTGTTGATCTGCTGGTCCAGCGCTTCCTTGACCAGGCCGCTGATGAGTTCGCGGTCTTCCTTTGTCACGGTCTGCCAATAGCGGCCGGACACCAGTGCGCCGAAGGGCATGAACACGGCGTTCATGGCCAGGATGACCTTCGAGACGCGGTCGAACCGCTGGTTCCACGAGAACTCGATGTCCGCTTCCAGGCCGTCGACCTGGCCGTTGGACATGGCGTCGAACACCTGCGGGGTGGGGATCGGCGTGGGCGACACGCCCAGCAGCTGGTAGAAGTCGCGGAAGGCCGGCGTGGGGTTGATGCGCAGCTTCAGGCCTTTCAGGCCGTCCAGGCTGTTGATGTCGCGGTTGCAGAACACGGCGCGCATGCCGGTGATGCCCCAGCCCAGGCCGATGGTGCCGGTTTCGCGCGGCAGCGCTTCGAACAGCTTCAGCGCTTCGGGCGTGCGCACCAGCTTGGCGACCTTCTCGGTGGAGCGCACCAGGTAGGGGGCGTTGATGGCGGCGATGTTCGAGACGCGCGAGCCCAGCTCGGCGGCCTGGATCCAGCCCATGTCCAGCGCGCCGGACTGCATCTGCTGCATCATCACCGACTCGTTGCCCAACTGGCCGGAGTGGAAGACGGTCAGCTTCAGGCGGCCGTCGGTGGCCTTTTCCAGGCGCTCGCCGAACAGCACGGCGTGGTTGTTCCAGGAATGGCCGGGCGGCGTGATGATGCCAAGGCGCAGTTCGCGCGGCTTGGCCTGCGCGAAGACGGGCGCGCTGATCGGCAGGGAGGCGACGCCGGCTCCGGCGGCCGCGGTGGCGAGGAACTTCCGGCGGGTAATCGTGGACATGGAAACGCTCCAGGAAGAAAGACTCAGAACAAGCCCAGGGAAAGGGAGGGGAAGATGGAAAGCAGGACCAGCAGGATGCAGGTGACGAAGAAATAGGGCAGCGTGCGCATGAATATCTTGCCCACGTTGGCCCCCGTGACCGCCGACGCGATGAACAGGCACAGGCCGACGGGCGGCGAGAGCAGGCCCAGCACCAGGTTGACCGTGACCACCACGCCGAAGTGGCGGGGATCGATGCCGTAGATGTCGGTGGCGATGGGCAGCAGGATGGGCACGGTCATGATCAGGCCGGGAATGCCGTCGATCACGGTGCCGATGAGCAGCAGCAACAGGTTGGTCAGCAGCATGAAGCTGATGGGGCCCGTGGCGACTTGCTGCAGCCAGGTGGCCACCAGGTGAGGCACCTTGCCGAAGATCAGCACCCACGAGAACACGCCGGCCGCGGCCACCAGGAACAGGATGATCCCGGAGAAGATGCCCGCGCGCGTCAGCATCTGCGGCAGCATCGAGAACTTGAGCTCGCGGGTCCAGAAGCGTCCGATCAGGATGGCGATGACGGCGCCCACGGCCGCGGCCTCGGTGGGGTTGGCCACGCCGGTGATGATGGAGCCGACGATGACGATGGGGATGATCAGCGTGGGGATGCTGCCCAGGATGATGCGCACGCGTTCACGCCAGGGCAGCTTGTCGCCCATGGGGTACTGGTGCACGAAACCCAGCAGCGCGGTCAGGATGCAGAACAGCACCACCAGCGCGAGGCCGGGCAGCAGGCCGGCCAGCATCATGTCGCTGACGGCGACCTGGGCCAGCACGCTGTAGACGATCAGCATGATGGAAGGCGGCGTGATGGAGCCCAGCATGCCCGCATAGGCCGTGAGACCGGCCGCGAAGGGCAGGTCGTAGCCCTTGCGGTGCATCTGCGGCGTCATGATCTGCGACATCACCGCGACCTGCGCGGTGGCCGAGCCCAGGATCGAGGCCACGAACATGTTGGCGAGGATGTTCACGTAGGCCAGGCCGCCGCGCATGGCGCCCACGAAGGCCATGGCCATGGCCACGATGCGGTGCGTGATGCCGCCGCCGTTCATGACTTCGCCGATCAGGATGAAGAGCGGAATGGCGATCAGGCCGTAGCTGTCGACCGCGGTGAACATCTGCACCGGGAAGGTCTGGAACAGGACGGGGCTGTCGATGGCGAGGATGTAGATGACGCCGGCCAGGCACAGGCACAGGCCGATGGGCACGCCCACGAACATCAGGAGGAGGAAACCTGCCGCGGTAATCATGATCAGGCGATTCCTTCTGCCGAGTCGTTGCTGCTGAAGTCCTTGCGCGTGACGGGGGCGATGAGGCCGGCGTTCTCGAGCAGGTTGGCGATGCCGTGGATGGTGAGGAACACGGAGAAGATCGGCAGGATCAGGTAGAAGATCCAGGTCGGCCAGTTCAGCGTCTGCGTGCGCTCGGTATAGAGGAAGTTGAAGGTGGTGGCGCCGAGTTCGGCGGCGTCGAAGCCGACCCGGGCCAGGCCGATCGGATCCATCCACGAGAAGCACATGGCCGCCAGCGCCACGCCGAAGCCGACCACGATGGTGGCCGACAGGGTCTTCATGCGCTGGGCCCAGGCGGCCGACAGCTTGTCGGTCAGCAGGGTCACCGCGAAGTCCAGGCGCAGGCGGGTCATGGCCGATGCGCCGATGAAGGTCAGCCACACGATGCTGTAGACCGACGCTTCGTCCACCCAATAGATGGGCGTGCCGGCGTAGCGGGTGGTGATGTTCAGGAGGATGAGCGCCAGCAGCAGCGTCATCAGCGCCAGGATCAGCCGGCGCTCCAGCACCAGCAGTTTTTCCGACAGCGCCACGAGGCCACGCACCAGCGGATTCGCCGAGGTGGGGGAGGAGGGAGCATGCATCGTGAGATAAGCCCTTGATTGATTGTTTCGCCCAGTCTTTTCCGCCGGGTTTGCATGACGTCGAGCGCAGTTTGATCCCCTGCTTTTGAAAAATCAATACTGTCGACATAGTGCATTCAGCGCGGTCCATATTGGTGCAAACCCTTGCGCACACTGAAAAAATGCCGCCGTATCAAAGCATTACAGGGTGCTGTCGGAGCGGGGTCTGCTTGCGCGCCGCAGGCGTGATCCAGATAAACCCTGAGGAAAAAATGTCGCGGTTGCACTGATTTGGCGCCTGCCGGGGGGCGTGGGAATCGGGCGCGTCACGCGCGTGTGACGGGAAGTAGGGATTGGCAAACGCCGTGGGCGTGGCGGCGTCTCGCTGATAGAGTGAAACGTCACCCTAGACAGGAGACCGCCATGAGCAAACAGGACGAGCAGGTCAGGCCCGCGCCGGGCAAGTCGACGAATGCAGAAGGCGTACCGCAGGACGAGGCAGACACGCAGGACGGCGTGGCCGTGCCGCTGAGCGAACGTCGCGCGGTGGATGCAGCCGGCCGTGGCGCGAAGGTGCCCGCCGCCACGCCGCGCGCGCGTTCCCTGAACGAGCGTCCCGAGGACCCGAATGCGGCGCCCGCGAAGATCAAACTGCCGCCAGGCGTCGAACCCGAGGAAGTGCGGGACCCGGGCCGGCAGACGCCGGAAGCGCCGCCCGTGGACAATCGCACGGGCGGGCGCGACAGGAAACAATGAGGGAAAGACGAGGGCGCCTGCTTCAGACGCCCTTGTCCTCCTTGCCATGGCGGCGAGGGGCCTCGTGTCCGGGGGATCGGATAATGCTGATCTTGCCGTCCGACTCGACGTAGGCCTCCTTGACCTGCTCCACCCGCTCCAGGCCGGCCAGGCGCAACTCTGCCATCAGCTCGGCTTCGGTGATGAACTCCCGGCGCATGCCGCGGCGCTGCAGCACGCCCCGATGGATCAGCCG
The DNA here is from genome assembly GCF_900089455.2 of Orrella dioscoreae. Taxonomy (NCBI): domain Bacteria; kingdom Pseudomonadati; phylum Pseudomonadota; class Betaproteobacteria; order Burkholderiales; family Alcaligenaceae; genus Orrella; species Orrella dioscoreae. The sequence goes on along the minus strand of NZ_LT907988.1, from coordinate 3,223,231 downwards.
GACCCGGCCGGGTTCAAGATAACGACGGGTGGCGGGGAAAAAGAATCCGATGCGATCGATGGCGACGCTCCAGAAGATGAGTGCCGCCACGACGAGCATGCCGTCCGTGATGGACGTGGATTGGCCGGCCATGGCGCTGCCGGCGGCATCCGCCACCAGCAGCAGGACCAGCAGGTCGGCCACGCCCAGCGAGCCGATGTCTCGTCGGCCCGCCAGGCGCAGCAGCACGAAGATGAACCAGTAGATCGCCGTGCCCCGGATGAACATCTCGGCGGGGCCGGCCTGCAGTCCGAACAACGCACTCCAGTCGATACTCATGGTTCAACCCACCGTCATGCCACCTTGCGCGCCTGCGCGTTGAGGTCCTGTTCCGCGTTCGCGATCTCCGATAGCGCATGGATGAACAGGTCTTCCAAAGCCTTTCGTTGCATCGTCGATCTCCTTGGGGGCATGGTGGCGCGCTGCATCGGGACCATCCCGGCGCTGCTCGCCACCATGAACCCCAGCATGACAGGGCGTAGGTGGGCCTGCCTGCCGCAGGTGTGTCGAATTCTTCTGGGGACGGTGCAGCAAGGTCCCGGGACGAGCCCGGGCGCAAACCGGGCTTGAGTGGAAACGCCTCGTTGCCGTATCGAGTAATTCCTTGCGGGGCAGGGCTGCCTGCTGCGTTACCTTGGATTGGGGCAGTCGGCGTCCGCGCGTGCCGACTGATTCCTCCGTTCAAGCGCGTGAGGATGGGAGACCACCATGCCAGCAAAATCCAAGGCACAGCAGATGGCCGCCGGCGCCGCTTTGTCGGCCAAACGCGGCGAGAAGAAGGTATCTTCGTTGCAAGGCGCATCGAAGAGCATGTACGAGTCGATGAGCGAACGCGAACTCGAGGACTTCGCGGGAACCTCCCGCAAGGGCAAGCCCGAGCACAAGTCCTAGGGCCGGGCAGGGCGCGCGTGTTGCGCGCGCCCCAGGCTTCAAGGCTGCGTTGCCGGCGCCAGGTAGAGTTCGACGCTGTTGCCGTCTGGCGGAATCCGCAGGCCCTCCACAGGAAACTCGCGCGTCTCCAGATAGCCGCGTGCGTCGAAGCGCACCAGGGCGGGAGGGGTGGTCAGTGCGCGCACGGCACCGACATCCGCTCCAAGCAATATCAATAGCGGCAGGGCTTCCTGTTGGGCGCGCTCCCCGCTCACGTCGCTGGCGGGGCGCCATTGCACCTGCGCGCAGCGGATGGGGACGGCGGCGTCGGGGCGGTCCAGATCGGCTTCGGCCAGGAAGTCCACGTGCGTTACATCCCAGGTTTCCATCATCGGCCTCCCTGTTTCCGCTGGGGGAGCCTGTCGGGATTGGATTCTCCCAGCAGAAGGCTCAGCAGGTCGTCTTCGCGGCGGGGCTCGTCGTCCGCGCGCGCGGAAGCGAGGCCTTGCGAGGACGGCGCGCGCGCGGGGCCGGGGCCTTGCCGTTCCCTGGATTGGGTCTTGCGTTGGGTCTGTGCCATGGGTCCTCCTCGGCAAGGGGTGCGCCTGATGGCGCACCCTTGTCAACAGGCTATCGCAAGGTCGCGCAGCAAGCCGTTGGCGCACGCTCCCAAACGTTACCGGCGGTTGCGGGTGAGGCGTGCGCCGGCGCGGCCCCAGGGCTACATCGTGTAGTTGCCGCTGGCCTCGGGCTGGAAGCGCAGCGAACGGATGCGCAGGCTGGCCTGGGTGCCATCCGGATTGGTCCAGGCCGCGGTTTCGCCCACGCGGCGGCCGAGCAGGCCCGCGCCGATGGGGGACATGACCGAATAGCGGCCCTGGGTGGGATCCGCGTCGGGCGGATAGCACAAGGCCACTTCCACCTTGTTGCCCTGGGCGTCGTCGGCCACGACCTGCGTATACATCGTCACGACGTCTGCCGGCATGTCGCGCGGCGCGAGCAGTTCGCCTTCGTCGAAGATGTCGAGGATGACGGGCGGGGTGCCGTCGGGCGCCACGTGCTGGCGCGCCAGGCGCGAAATGCGGGCGTGGTCGAGTTCGGAAAAGATGCGGTCTTGCAAGCTTGCGGGGGCGTTCATGATCGGCTCCTGGATAGGCCTTCGGCGGATGTGCCGGGGTGGGGCGGCGCGTGGGAGAGGCCCGACGGCGTGGTGGCGCCAAGGGTGACGGATAGGGGCCGTCGGGCTCAGGACTCTGCGTCTCGGTCAGGCCTGAGCACGTAGTGCTCGCGCACGCGAGGCCCGGCCGCCTGGTCAGGGGCGGCGCGCAGGCTGGAGCAGGCGAACGGCGCGGTCACGATCATGATGGGGGTGATCGTATCACCGCCAGGCCCGCATGCCATAATCGGCTGGACCGGCAATGCGGCGTCAGACCAAACGACCGGCCCACCCACAAGGAGACAGGCAGGCACGCCCCTGCGGCGCGTCGGCCGCCATTGCCCGATGCGAGCCGCACTCTTGACCGTCCTGGTCGCGCCGCCCCTGTTCTGGGGCGGCAATGCCATCGTGGGCCGCATGGCCGTCGGCGTCGTTCCCCCGCTCACCCTGAACCTGCTGCGCTGGATCGTGGCGCTGCTGATCCTGCTGCCCTTCGCCTGGCGGGCATGCCTCGCGCACAAGGCCCTCCTGCGCCAGCACCTGGGCTTTCTCTGTCTGACCGCGCTGCTGAGCGTCGCGTCCTACAACGCCTTGCAGTACCTGGCCCTGACCACGTCCAGTCCGCTCAACACCTCGCTGATCGGCGCCTCCACGCCGGTGTGGATCCTGCTGACCGGGTTCGTGCTGTTCCGCGTGCCGGTGGGCGGCCTGTCGGTGCTGGGGGCGGCGTTGTCGCTGCTGGGGGTGGGAACGATCCTGGTCCGCGGCAACCCTGGCAATCTCGCCTTGCTGCAGTTCGTGCCGGGAGATCTCTACATGCTGGCCGGCACCTTCATGTGGAGCCTGTACACCTGGCTGCTGCTACGCCGCCAGACCGGCCTGCCCGGCCACGCCGCGCTGGCCGCGCAGATGTTCCTGGGCATCCTCTTCGCCCTGCCCATGGCCGCGCTGGAGTTGCGCTATGGCGGCTATGCGCCGGTCGTCTGGGAATGGCGCACGGCGGGCATCATCGCCTATGTCGGGCTCTTTCCTTCGCTGCTGGCCTATGTGTGCTGGCAGCGCGCCGTGGCCCAGGCGGGGGCGCAGTTGCCGGTGTTCTTCATGAATCTCGCGCCCATCTTCACGCTGCTGCTGTCCATGCTGCTGCTGGGCGAGCCCCCGCAGGGGTATCACGTGGTGGCGCTGGCACTCATCCTGCTGGGAATCTGGCTGGCGCAACGGCAGTCCGCGCGGGGCGCGGCGAACGCCGTCAGTGCAAGGGGCTCTGGATGATCAGGTCCATCAACGCACGGCCTGGCTGCGAGAGCCCGGGCGCACTCAAGGCGATGAACTCCACGGCAGGCAGACCCGGCAGCCCGCCCTGCGTGAGCGGGGCGAGGCCTGCGCCGGCAATGGCGCCTGGCTGCACCGTGATGCCCAGTCCCGCGCGCGCCGCGGCATAGCAGCCGGCATAGCTGCTGCTGGTGCAGACGATCTGCCAACTGCGCCCGGCGCGGGCCAGCGTGGCCAGCACCATGTCCCGCGTGACACTGGGCGCGCGCAGCAGGATGAGCGGCAGCGGGACGTCCGTCGGCACCGTGATGCCCTCTCGCGCGCACCAGACCAGCGGTTCCCTGTACAGGCGCTGGCCGCGCCGGTCGCCGCGCCGGCGCTTGCCGATCATCAGGTCCAGTTCCCCGTTGTCCATGAAGCGATACAGCTCCGCGGTGGGGCCGATGGCGAGATCCAGCTCCACTTCGGGATGCAGGCGGCGAAACGAGGCCAGCACATCGGGCAGGCGTCCCAGCGCGAGATCGTCGGCCGTGCCCAGGCGCACGCGCCCGCGCAGGCGCGGCGCGGTGAAGAGCGTCTCGGCGTTGGCGTGGGCGTCCAGGATGATCTGCGCGTGCACCAGCAGGCTGCGGCCATCGGTGGTCAGGGCCAGGCTGTGCGTGTCGCGCACGAAGAGACGCCGGTTGACGGCCTTTTCCAGCTGGCGGATGTGTTCGCTGACGGTGGGTTGGGCAAGTTCCAGCCGGCGCGCCGCCTCGGTGAAGCTGGGCGCGGCGGCGGCGGTGGCGAAGGTGCGCAGCCAGAGCGGATTGAGCATGGCGTTGTCATCGGAATTTGTGATGACAGTCACAGTAGCAAGCGCTCTTCCCGATGACAAGGCGCAGGCCTATAGTTCCTCCGTGCGCCGGCCTGTCCGGCAGCCCCGATGCCCAGGCGATCACCCCTGTCTGCGCCTGTCCGGGACACCCCGCCCGTGTTGCTGCCACGGGCGGGGGTTTTTTTATCGCATTCCCATTCCTTTCCCTGTCGTTGATTTCCCCCATGTCCCGCTTCCTTCCCGACCGCTACACCCTGCTGCTGATCGCCGTGGTCGCCGCGTCCAGTCTCTTCCCCGCCACCGGCCAGGCCGGCGACGTGCTGAAGATCGCCACCATCGCCGCCATTTCCCTGCTGTTCTTCCTGCATGGCGCGCGGCTGTCCACCGCCGCCATCGTGGCAGGCGCCAAGCACGTGAAGCTGCATGCAGCCATCCTGGCCTGCACCTTCCTGCTCTTTCCCCTGCTGGGGCTGGGCATGCAGGCAGCCTTTCCGGGCCTGTTGTCGCCCGCATTGTGGATGGGCGTGATCTTCCTGTGCCTGCTACCTTCCACGGTGCAGTCGTCCATCGCCTTCACGTCCATGGCGCGGGGCAACGTGCCGGGCGCGATCTGCGCGGCCACCGCGTCCAACCTTTTGGGCACGCTGGTGACGCCCGTGCTGGTGGCCTTCGTGCTGCACAAGCAGGGCGGGGGCAGCGGCCTGGCCGACGCAGGCCGCGTCATGTTGCAGCTGCTGCTGCCCTTCGCGCTGGGCAGCCTGATGCGTCCGTGGATCGGCGAATGGGCGCGGCGCAACAACAAGCTGCTGGGCAAGGTCGATCGTGGATCCATCCTGCTGGCGGTCTATGCCGCCTTCAGTGCCGCGGCCGCGCAAGGCGTCTGGCACTCCTTCCCGCCGCAGGACATGGCGGTGCTGGTGGGCATCAATGCCGTGCTGCTGGGCGTGGTGCTGTTCGTCACCGCAAGGGGGGCGCGCCTGCTGGGATTCTCGAAGGAAGACGAGATCACCCTGGTGTTCTGCGGGTCCAAGAAATCACTGATGTCCGGCATTCCGCTGGCCACGGTGCTGTTCGGCCCGGCCGACATGGGCGTGATCGTGCTGCCGGTGATGCTCTTCCACCAGATGCAGCTGATGGTCTGCGCGGTGATGGCGCGCCGCTATGCCCAGCGCGAGGATGCCGCCGGCGATGCGCCTGCGGCGGCGAGCCCGCGCGGCGCGTGAGGGATGACGTTGCGCGGGCGGGCCGCCCGCGCAATATCATGGGTGACTCGCGACGTCTATAATTCACCATATGGTTAATAATCCCCCGCCCGACAGCCGTTCCCGTGACGCCGACCGCTCCCAGCAGGTCATCCTGGCCGCCGCGCTCCAGGAGTTCTCCGAGCATGGCCTGGGCGGTGCCCGCATGGAACGCATCGCCCAGCGGGCAGCGCTGAACAAACGCCTGATCTACTACTACTTCCAGAGCAAGGACGACCTGTTCCTGGCCGTGCTGGAGGAGGCGTATCGCAGCATCCGCCAGGCCGAGCAGGCGCTGCGCCTGGGTGATATGCCCGCGGCCTCCGCCATCCGGCGCCTGACGGAATTCACGTGGGAGTACTACATTGCCCATCCGGAGTTCCTGACGTTGCTCAACAGCGAAAACCTGCATCAGGGCAAGCACTTGGCCCGTTCCGTGCATATCCGGAAGATGAACTCCCCGCTGATCGAGTCGCTGGGGGAAATCCTCGAGCGCGGCCGCCGGGAAGGCGTGTTCCGGGGCGGCGTCGACCCCCTGCAACTCTATGTCTCCATTGCCGGCATGGCGTATTTCTACCTGTCCAACCACTACACGCTCTCGTCCGTGTTCGGGCTGGACCTCATGACCCCCAAGGCGCACCAGGAGCGCCTGTCGCACATCTGCGACGTCGTCCTCGGGTATGTCCTGAAGAACTGAACGCGCGCGGGCATTGACAAGCCTGCGCCTGACTCCCTACCATTGTCCTTAATTCACCAAATGGTGAATTAAAAAGGAGGTGGCGGCACACTCGACCGCTGCCCCGGAAAAAAAATGGCAGGAGACTCCTCATGTTTTTGCGACATCTCGCTGTTGCAGGACCCGCAATGCTGGCCGCGGCCATCGCCGTGCCTGCGTCAGCCGCCGACGACAAGGGCTATCCGAACCGCCCCATCCGTGTCGTCGTGCCCTTCGCGGCAGGCAGCACCGCCGACATCATTGCCCGCTCGGTGGGCGACAAGGTGGGCGAGCAACTGGGCCAGCCCCTCGTCATCGAGAACCGGGGCGGCGCCAGCGGCACCATCGGCCAGCAGGCCGTGGCCACGGCGGCGCCGGACGGCTACACGATCATGATCCATTCGTCGTCCCACACCGTCAGCCCCTCCACCTTCAGGAAACTGCCCTTCGACACGCTCGCGGATTTCGCCGGCATCTCGCCGATCGCCTCGCTGCCCAATGTGCTCGTGGTCTCGCCGCAGAAGAACTGGCGCTCGGTGCAAGACCTGCTGGCAGCCGCGCGGGCGAATCCCGACGGCCTGAATTTCGCCTCGGCGGGGCAGGGCAGCGCCACGCACCTGAATGCCGAGAAGTTCAAGCAGGCCGCGGGGATCACGGCCACGAACATCCCGTTCAAGGGATCGGGCGAGGCGGTCACCGAGATCATGGCGGGTCGGGTGGATTACTACTTTTCGCCCATCGCGCCCGTGATCGGCCAGATCAAGGATGGGCGACTGCTGCCGCTGGCCGTGGGATCGGCCCAGCGCGCACCGGCGCTTCCCCAGGTGCCGACCGTGGCGCAGGCCGGGGTGCCGGGCGCGGAGTTCAACTTCTGGATCGGCATGATGGCGCCCGCCAAGACGCCGCGCCCCGTGGTGCAAAAACTGCACGACGCGCTAGCCAAGGCGCTCGAGACCCCGCAGGTCAAGGCCAGGCTGCTGGAGTTGGGCGCCCAGCCCTGGACCCTGCAACCCGAGGCGTTCGACGCGCACATCAAGGAAGAGATCAGCAGCAACGCCGAGCTCGTGAAGGCGGCGGGCATTTCCTCGCAGTGACGGCGGCCGCAGGCCCCGGAACCAGGCGTCGACCGCCGGGGCTGCCAGCGCCGTTTTTCCCCAGCATCTTCCAGGAAGCACACACGACATGGCAACACATCGACTTGGCATCATCATGCACGGCGTGACGGGCCGCATGGGCAAGAACCAGCACCTCATCCGTTCCATCGTGGCGATCCGCGCGCAAGGCGGCGTCACGCTCTCCAACGGCGACCGGGTCATGCCCGACCCGATCCTGATCGGCCGCAACGCCGAGAAGATCGAGGCGCTGGCGCGTGAGCACGGCATTGCGCGCTGGGGCACCGACCTGACGCAGGCGCTGGCCAATCCCGACGATACGGTGTTCTTCGACGCGGGCACGACGCAGATGCGTCCGGTGCTGCTCGCGCAGGCGATCCAGGCCGGCAAGCATGTCTATTGCGAGAAGCCCATCGCCACCAACCTGAACCAGGCGGTGGAGATCGCCCGCCTGGCGGAGCAGGCCGGCCGCGAGCGCGGCATCAAGCACGGCGCGGTGCAGGACAAGCTGTTCCTGCCGGGCCTGCGCAAGCTGGACATGCTGCGGCGCGCGGGCTTCTTCGGCCGCATGCTGTCGGTGCGGCTGGAGTTCGGCTACTGGGTGTTCGAAGGTGATCTGCAGCCCATCCAGCGTCCCAGCTGGAACTACCGCGCGGAAGATGGCGGCGGCATGATCCTGGACATGATGTGCCACTGGCGCTATGTGCTGGACAACCTCTTTGGCGAAGTGCAGTCCATCTCGTGCCTGGGCGCCACGCACATCCCCACGCGCTGGGACGAGGCGGGCAAGCCCTACGCCTGCACGGCCGACGATTCGGCCTATGCCACGGCAGAGCTCAAGGGCCACGGGGGCGAGCGCGTGATCGCGCAACTGAACATGAGCTGGGTCACGCGTGTGCGGCGCGACGACCTGGTGACGTTCCACGTGGACGGCACGCACGGCTCCGCCGTGGCTGGCCTGTCGGAATGCCGCGCGCAATCGCGCGTCGCCACGCCGCGTCCGGTGTGGAATCCCGACCAGAAGCAGACGATGAATTTCTTCGACCAGTGGCAGGAAGTGCCCGATTCGGAGACTTTCGACAACGGCTTCAAGATCCAGTGGGAGCATTTCATCCGCCACGTGGCCGAGGACGCGCCGTATCGCTGGACGCTGCTCGAGGGCGCGAAGGGCGTGCAGCTCGTCGAGGCAGCCCTGCAAAGCTGGCAGGAGCGCCGCTGGATCGATGTGCCCGCGCTTTCGCTCCAGGCCTAGCGCGCCAGGCCGCCTTGCGCGGCCTGGGCCCCTTGCCTGATTCCTTTCGACGCTCATCCAGGAGCCACCATGTCGCTTTCCTTGAGCCTGCCCGCAAGGGACGGCAGGACGCTTGCGTCCTACACCTTGACCGGCACGCCGCCGCCAGACCCCGCGCCCGCGGCCTTCACGCGCATCGCCTATTCGGCGGCCCACGTGGTGGCCGATCCGCTTGCCCCTGTGGATCCGTGGCAGACCGCAGCCGTGGACTGGGACACCACGCTCGCCTACCGCCGTTACCTGTGGTCCTTGGGCCTGGGGGTGGCCGAGGCCATGGACACGGCCCAGCGTGGCATGGGCCTCGATTGGCCGACCTCGCTGGCGCTGATCACCCGCACCCTGGAGATGGCGCGCGACGTGCCGGGGGCGCAGGTGGCCAGCGGTTGCGGCACGGACCACCTGGACCCCGCCGATGCGCGCAGCGTGGATGATGTGATCCGCGCCTACGAAACGCAGATGGAGGCAATCGAGCGCCTGGGCGGCAAGCTGATCCTGATGGCGAGCCGCGCGCTGGCTCGTGTCGCGAAAGGCCCCGAGGATTACGTGCGGGTGTACACGCGGCTGCTGCGGCAGGCGCGCCAGCCCGTCATCCTGCATTGGCTGGGCGACATGTTCGATCCGGCCCTGGCCGGTTACTGGGGCACCGCCGACCTGGATCGCGCCACGGCGACGGCACTGGAGATCATCGCGGCCGAGGCCGGCAAGGTGGACGGCATCAAGATCTCATTGCTGGACAAGGACCGCGAGATCGCGATGCGCCGCCAGCTGCCCGTCACCGGCGGCAACGACGGCCAGGGCGTGCGGATGTACACGGGGGACGATTTCAACTACGCCGAACTGATCGCGGGCGACGGGCAGGGGGCACAGGCGCGCCATGGCCAGAGCGATGCACTGCTGGGCATCTTCGACGCCATCGCGCCCGTGGCGAGCGCGGCGCTGGGCGAGCTGGCGCAAGGCCGCATCGACCGATTCCATGCCTTGCTGGGGCCGACCGTGCCCCTGTCGCGCCACATCTTCCAGGCGCCCACGCGCTATTACAAGACCGGCGTGGTGTTCATGGCCTGGCTCAATGGCCATCAGAAGCACTTCTCGATGGTGGGCGGCCAGCAAAGCAGCCGTTCGCTGGTCCACCTGGCCGAGCTGTTCCGGCTGGCCGACCAGGCCAACCTGCTGGCCTGGCCCGACCTTGCCACGCATCGCATGCGCACGCTGCTGGCGTTGCACGGCGTGGAGTAGGCCATGCGCGATTTCTCGAACGATCACGACTGGCTGTCCATCAACACCGCCACCGTGCGCCGGCAGGGCGGCGCCGAGGTGCCGCTTGCCCGCATCATCGACCAGTGCGCGCGACATGGCATCCAGGCCATCAGCCCGTGGCGCGACCAGGTTGCCGCGGCCGGCCTGGCGCAGGTGTGCAGCCAACTGCGCGCGCATGGCATCGGCCTGTCCGGCTATTGCCGGGGCGGCTTCTTCACGGCGGCCGACGAGGCGGGGCGCCGCGCCGCGCTGGATGACAACCGTCGCGCCATCGACGAGGCCCTCGCGCTGGACGCGCCTTGCGTGGTGCTGGTGGTGGGGTCCTTGCCAGGCGCACTGGAAGGCAAGGCGTTGCACAAGGACATCGGCGGCGCGCGCGCGCAGGTGCGCGACGGCATCGCTGAAACGCTGGCCTATGCCCGCGAGGCCGGGATGCCGCTCGCCATCGAACCCTTGCACCCGATGCAAGCCGCCGAGCGTGCCTGCATCAATACGCTGGCCCAGGCGCTGGACCTGTGCGAGACGCTGGACCCGCTGGCGCAAGGCGGCCGCGCCATGCTGGGCGTGGCGCTGGACGTCTATCACGTCTGGTGGGATCCCGAGCTGGAACGCCAGATCGCCCGCGCCGGCCGGGATCGCCTGTTCGCCTATCACGTGTGCGATTGGCGCCTGCCCACCCGTGACCTGCTGTCGGACCGCGCCATGATGGGCGACGGCGTCATCGACCTGCCCAGGATCCGGGGCTGGGTGGAGGCCGCGGGTTACGCGGGCTACAGCGAAGTCGAGATCTTCTCGGAAGCAGACTGGTGGCAGCGCAGCGGCGAAGACATTCTGCAGACCTGCATCACGCGGCACCGGACAGTGGTGTAGCCGTGCCTCTCCCGCCGCTGGCCGGTCCGGCGGACGCGCGGCGGAAAAAACATAAATCACAACAACGCCCAATCACGGGGTGGGAGACAACTCATGCAAAAACTTTGCGTATCCATGGCGCTGTGCACGGCATCCGGCCTGGCGTTTGCGCAAGCGGGCACGTCGGTGACGCTGTACGGCACGGTCGATGGCGGCGTGCAATACCAGTCGATCAAGATCCCGAACGTCGGCAGCCAGTCGCGCACGGGCGCGCACTCAGGAGGACAGACGGGGGACCGCTGGGGCCTGCGCGGTTCGGAAGACCTGGGCGATGGCTGGCGTGCGCTCTTCACGCTGGAGGCGGGCTACACGCTGCAGACCGGCCAGCATGCGGATACGCAGCGCACGGCCTTCAACAGGCAGGCCTTCCTGGGCCTGGGCAGCAAGGACTGGGGTACCTTGACGCTGGGGCGCCAGTACGGCCAGGGCTTCCTGTACTTCAGCGGCATCGGTCCTTTCGGCAACGGCTTCGGCCTGGGCTCGCAATCGGTGGCTTTCGGTTCGTCGCTGGTGCGCTACGACGGCATGGCCAAGTACGAGACACCGAACATCGGCGGCTTCACCGGCGCGATCGGCTACTCGAACGAAGCGGGCTTCGGCGCGGGCACCGCGTGGGACGACACGTCGGCGACCGCGCTGGCCATCGGCTTGCGCTATGCCGGCGGTCCCCTGAGCGCCATCGCCACGTTCGACCGCCTGGCCCGCGTGCAGACGCCGGCCAACGATGGAACGGGCACCCTGAAGGCGTGGATCGTGGGCGCGGCCTATGACTTCGAGATCCTCAAGCTGTCGCTGGCCTATGGCCAGGACATCGATGGGCGGATCGCGGCGGGCAACACCCTGCTGGGCAGCCTGGGCGCCGCCTTGCCGGCGCCCAACGGCCGCTACCTGGAGGGCTTCAAGGCGCACAACTATCTGGTGGGCGCGACGGTGCCGGTGGGCAGGGCGGGCAAGCTGCTGGGGGCGTGGTCGGCATCGGACTCCAACCTGGACGTGCCGGCGCCGGGCGGCAACGGCATTGCCACGCAGCATGGCTTCAGCCTGGGCTATACCTACGAGCTGTCCAAGCGCACCAACCTGTATGCCATCGGCACGTATCTGCGCAATGCCGCCTATATCGACGATGCGCGCAGCCAGGAATACCGCGTCGGCCTCCTGCACCGGTTCTAGGCGGCGGCAGCGGCGCGGCGTCTGCACACCGCGCCGCATGGGCGAGACAGGTCAAGCCTGGCGGTCGTCCGTGGCGATGCGCAAGGCCAGCAGCGCCAGGACGCCGCCCATCAGGTAACGCTGCGCGCGCTGCCAGCCTTCGTGGCGCGACAGCAGTTGGGCAATGCGTGCGGCGCCCAGCACCAGCAGCAAGTTGACCACGCCGCTGACCGTGATCTGCACGGCGCCCAGGCTGACGCTCTGCCACAGGATCGAGCCGCGTTCGGGATGCAGGAACTGCGGGAAGAAGGACAGGTAGAACAACGCGACCTTGGGATTCAGCACGTTGGTCAGGAAGCCCATGCGGAACAGCTTCGCGGGCGGGTCCAGGGGCAAGGCGCGCGCGGCGAAGAGCGGCTGGCCGCCGGGCTTGACCGACTGCCAGGCGAGCCACAGCAGATAGGCCGCGCCCAGCAGCCGGATGGCCTCGAAGGCATAGGGGACGGCGGCCAGCAGCGCCGTGAGGCCGACCGAGGCCGCCACCAGATGCACCAGGAAACCCAGCAACACGCCGGCCAGCGAAATCACGCCCGCCTGCCGGCCCTGGCACAAGGCGCGCGAGATGCAATAGATCATGTTGGGACCGGGCGTCAGCACCAGGACCAGGGCGGCCAGGGCGAACCAGGCCAATTCGGTGAGGGTCAGCATGGGGGCTCGCGAAGAAGGGGGGACTGCCTGCGGCTGATTCTATGCCTGGCGCCGTGGCCAGGCGAGGGATGGACGCAGGAATAAAAAATCGCTTGCGTTTAAATAGCGCGCTATATAAACTGCGACGCATGGACACCCGCCAACCCGCCGACTCCCTGCTCCAGCTCGATGGCCAGCTTTGCTTTGCGCTGTACTCCGCAACGCTGGCCATGAACAAGGTGTATCGCAAGCTGTTGCGCGAGCTGGGCCTGACTTATCCGCAATACCTGGTAATGCTGGTGTTGTGGGAGGGCGACGCCCTGACCGTGACGGATATCGGCGAACGCCTGTACCTGGACTCGGCCACGCTGACGCCCTTGCTCAAGCGCCTGGAAGCGGCAGGACTGGTCAGCCGGGCGCGCAGCGCCAGCGATGAGCGCCAGGTGATCATCAGCCTGACCAGCCAGGGCAAGGCCTTGCGCCGCAAGGCGCAGGCCGTGCCCGAGCAGGTGGGGTGCGCGGTGCAGTGCTCGCCCGGGCAGTTGCAGGCCTTGCACCAGGAGCTCAGCACCTTGCGTGAGCGGCTGGCGGCCTACGCGGACTGACGAGGCGGCGCGGTGTCATCGGTTTGTGATGTGCGATTTTTATAGTGTGCGATTTAATCGTGTATTAATCTGATGCCAGTCCGGCATCGTTCTTCTCTTCCTCTCAGGAGTCTTGCCATGTCGATCGAAAAAGTTCTCTACCGCGCCGAAGCCACCGCCACGGGCGGCCGTGAAGGCCGTGCCGTCTCGTCGGACGGCGCCCTGGACGTCACCCTGAGCACCCCGCGCGAATTGGGCGGCGCCGGGGGCGCCGGCACCAACCCGGAACAGCTCTTCGCCGCCGGCTACTCGGCCTGCTTCCTGGGCGCGCTGAAGTTCGTCGCCGGCCGCGAAAAAGTGGCGCTGCCCGCCGACGTCAGCATCACGGGCAAGGTCGGCATCGGCCAGATCCCGACGGGTTTCGGCATCGAGGCCGAGCTGATCATCTCGCTGCCCGGCCTGGACCGTGACCAGGCCCAGGCGCTGATCGAGAAGGCGCACGTGGTCTGCCCGTATTCGAACGCCACGCGCGGCAACATCGACGTCACGTTGACGCTGGCCTGAGGCAGGTGCGCGGCGAGGGAAATATCCCGGCGCCGCGCACTGCGCATAGCATCCGGCTCGCCAGGCATAGGAAAGCGGGCCGTGTTGCTATAAAGTAGCGAGGATTAGGCTGGCCCGTCCCGGGTCGGCCGCTTGGCGCTGCGCAAGGCGGCGCCCTGCGCCATTCCCCGGAGCCAAGCATGAACACCGAAACCCTGGAGCTACGCAGCAGCGGCCTGAAGGTGACGTTCCCGCGCATGAAGATCCTGGACGTGTTTCGCAACAGCGACCAGCGCCATCTGAGTGCCGAAGACGTCTATCGCCTGCTGGTCACCGACGGCATCGAAATGGGCCTGGCCACCGTGTACCGCGTGCTGACGCAGTTCGAGCAGGCCGGCCTGCTGCAGCGCAGCCAGCTGGGCGGCAACAAGGCGGTCTATGAACTGAACGACGGCGAGCGCCATCACGGCCACCTGGTGTGCGCCCAGACGGGTGAAGTGAAGGAGTTCTTCGACCCGCAGATCGAGAAGCGCCTGAACAAGATCGCCGACGAAATGGGCTACACCCTGTCCGAATACACCATCACGATCTTCGCCGCCCCGAAGTAAACAAGCCGCCCCACGGGGCGGCTTTTTGCTTCGGGCCTTGCATGCTGCATGCTCAGAATCGCGACGAGACCTGCACGCCGAAGATGTTGCCGTTGCTGGTGTATTCGCCCGACACGCGGCCTTTCTGGGCAAGGCTTTCACCCGTGTTGTTGATGCGGGTCTTGTCCAGGTACAGATAGGTGTAGCCCACGTCCACGGTGGTGTTCTTGCCGGCCTGGAATTGCACGCCGGTCGAGAACCACCAGCGGTCGTTGTCGGGCAGCGAGGTGGGACGGTCGGCCGCCTCGTGGACCGGCGACTGGTCCCAGGCCACGCCGAACTTCAGCTTCCAGGCCTCGTTCACCTTGTAATTCGCGCCCAGCGCCACCCGCCACGTATCCCGGAAATCCAGGTGCAGCGTGTCGCCGGGGATGCCGGTGTTGTTGATCTTCAGTTCCGGAATGCTGCTCCAGCCGGTCCAGGAGACGTCGCCCAGCAGTTCCCAGCGGCTGTTCAACTGGTGATAGGCGCTCAGGATGGCGGAATCGGGCAGGTCCACGCTGGCCTGGGCATCGAAGCTGCCGATGCCTGCCAGGTCCGTGTGGCCGTCGACGTCGTGCTTGACCTTGGAGCGATAGGACAGGCCGATGCGGGTGGCAGGCGTCGGTTGGAACATGACGCCGGCATTCCAGCCCCAGGCATCTCCATCCATCTTGACCGTCGCTTCGCGTGACAGGCCCGGCGCCACGACCGCGGTGCGCGTGTACTCGGCGTCGATGCGCTGGTAGTTCACGCCCACGCCCAGCGCCCACTGTTCGTTGACCTTGTACGAGACAGAGGGGTTGACGTTGATGGTCTGGATCTCGAACTTGCGGGAGTGGTATTGGCCCACCCAGTCGCCCTGATAGTGCGTCATCAGGCCGAAGGGGGCGCCCAGGCCCACGCCGACATTCCAGCGGTTGTCGATCTGCCAGGCCAGGTAGGCGTTGGGCACCACGCCCCATTTGCCGGCGTCGCCGCCGTTGCCGCCCAATGCGCCGGGCGCCGCCAGCGGGCGCGTGCTGTTGCCGTCATCCTTGAACTTGAAGCTCGGCTTGATGGCAGTGACGCCGCCCGAGACCGAGAGCCCTGACAGGTAGGCCATGCCGGCGGGGTTGAAGTAGATCGTGCTGGCGTTCTCGGCGACGGCCGCGGAGCCGGCATAGGCGTTGCCCAGGCCACTGGCATTCTGCTCCAGCAACTGGAAGCCCGCGCCCTGCGCGGCCCCCGTGGCCAGACCCAGCGTTGCGGCCGACAACGCGACCACAATGGGGGAGTGCTTCATCATGTTTTGGTCTCCTTGGTGGAAGGGTCGTGCATTGTGCCGGGTTCGGCCGGCTTGTGGGTATGTTCGTTGCGGGGTGTGGCGGGAGCCGTTGTGCCGGTGCTTGCAGGCGCGGCTGCCGGTGCCGCGGCGCCGGCCTGGCCGGCGTGCTGCTCCCAATGCAGCGGCCCCCCCGTGAAGGGCGCGAAGCCGGTGCCGAAGATGATGCCGGCGTCGGCCAGTTCCGCGCTGGCCACCACGCCGTCGTCGACCTGTTTGTGCGTGCGTGCCAGCAGGGGCGCCAGCAGGCGCGAGGCCAGACCCGGGGGCGCGCCGGGCGCGGCGTCTTTCTGCGGCTTGCCGTCTTCCCAGATGTAGAAGCCCTTGCCGCTCTTGCGGCCGAGCTTGCCGCCGTCGACCAGGCGCACGAGGCAGGCGGGCGGTTGCTCGCCGTCGGACAACTGCTTGCCGGCTGCCATCGCGATATCGAGCCCCACGGTGTCGGCAAGCTCCAGCGGCCCCATCGGCATGCCGAAGGCTTCCATCGCGGCGTCCACGCTGGACGGCGCCAGGCCTTCGTCCACGCAGCGCATGGCTTCCAGCATGTAGGGCGCAAGCACCGCATTCACGAGGAAGCCCGGCGCGCTGCGCACCGGCAGGGCCAGCTTGTCGAGCTGTCCGACGAATGCCGCTGCGCGCGCGCGCAGTGCCGGCGGGGTCGCGTCGGTGTGCACCACTTCCACCAGCGGCATGCTCGCGACGGGGTTGAAGAAGTGGATGCCGACCAGCTGCCTGCCGCCGGGCAGGCCCTGGGACAGGTCTTCCAGCCGCAGGCTGGAGGTGTTGGTGGCAAGGATCGCGTCCGCCTTCATGCGGGGGGCGATCTCGCGGTACAGGCCCAGCTTGGCCTCCAGGTTCTCGCTGATGGCCTCGATGACGATGTCCGCGTGCGCGACGCCCGCGCCTTGCGGGTCGGGAATGAGGCGGTCCGCCGCGGCCCGCGCGCCGCGCAGGTCGCGGCGGAACTTGCGCGCATAGAGTTGCTGGGCCCGGCCGATGGCCGTGGCGAGGCGCCCGCCGTCCTGGTCCTGCAGGCTGACGGTGAGGCCCTTGTAGGCGCACCAGGCCGCGATGTCGCCGCCCATGACGCCCGCGCCGATCACATGCACGCGCTTGGCCGGCGTGCCGGTCTGCTTGCCTTGCGCCTTCAACTGCTCGCGCAGGCGGAAGACGCGCAGCAGGTTGCGCGCGGTGGGTGAGCCGATGACTGAGGCCAGTTGGCCGGGCGCATTCAGTGCATTGCCGCCGTGGTTGGCCCAGATGTCGATGATGGCGCGCGGCGCGGGATAGTGGCCGCGCGGGTCGCGGGCCTCGACGGTCTTCAGCGCGCGCCGGGCCACCAGGCGCTTCACGGGCCAGAGGTCCAGCAGGCGCTGCATGCGGCGGGCCAGCGGCGTGCGGCGCTTGGGGCCGCCTTGCAGCACGACGAGGCGGGCGGTGGCCTCCATGACGCGCGGCGGCACGGCGAGATCGGCCAGGCCCAGCGACAGCGCGCGGCGGGCATCGACGGTCTTGCCGGTCAGCATGAGATCAAGCGCGGCAGGCGGGCCGATGAGCGCGGGCAGGCGGCGCATGCCGCCCCAGCCGGGGAAGATGCCCAGCATGACCTCGGGCAGGCCGAGGGAGGTGGCGGGCTCGTCCACCACGATGCGCCAGCGGCAGGCCAGCGCCAGTTCGGTGCCGCCGCCCAGGCAGTGGCCGCGCACGAGCGCCAGCGTCGGATAGCGCACGGCGGCAAGTGTGTTGAAGAGGTGCCAGCCGCGCGCGACCAGTTCGCGCGCTTTCTCGGGCGTGTCCAGGCCGCCGAATTCGTTGATGTCGGCACCGACGATGAAGTTGCCCGGCTTGCCCGAGCGGATGATCAGGGCGCGCGGCGGCATGGTTTCGAAACGGGCCAGCACGGCGCCCAGTTCGGCCATGACCTCGCGGGTCAGCACGTTGACGGCGGTGCCGGGGCTGTCCAGCGTCAGCCAGGCGATATCGTGTTCGTCCTGCGCAACGTGCCAGTGCGACGCGGGCAGGGTGTTGTCGGCTTGCGGGGCGTGAGTGGCCGGGTTCATCGCGTGCCCTCCGTGTCCAGGGTTTCAACGAGCATGGCGCCGCCTTGGCCGCCGCCGATGCAGATGGCCGCCATGCCGCGCTTCAAGCCGCGCGCCTGCAGGGCCTTGAGCAGGTGCAGCACGATGCGCGCACCGGAGGCGCCCACCGGGTGCCCCAGCGCGATGGCACCGCCGTCGACGTTCAGGCGCGCCTGGTCCAGCGTGCCCCAGGCCGGCGTGCCCAGTTGCTCGCGGCAATAGTCTTCCTCTTCCCAGGCAGCGAGGCAACCCAGCACCTGCGCGGCGAAGGCCTCGTTGATCTCCCACAGGTCCAGGTCGTTCAGCCCGAGCCCATGGCGTTGCAGGATGGGCGTGGCGGCATGCACCGGGCCCAGGCCCATCTGGGCCGGATCCAGCCCCGCCCATTGCGCATCCACGATACGGCCGATGGGCGTGAGTCCCCAGCGGCGCACGGCCTCCTCGGATGCCAGCAGCAGCATGGCCGCGCCGTCGGTGACCTGGGAACTGTTGCCCGCGGTGATGCTGCCGGCAGGCTTGTCGAAGACGGGCTTCAAGGTGGCGAGCTTGGCAGGATCGGAGTCGTCGCGGATGCCGTCGTCCTGCGGCTGGCGCGTGCCCTGCGCATCGACCAGCGGCACGATCTCGGCGTCGTACCGGCCGGCATCGCGCGCATCACGCGCGCGCAGGTGGCTGCGGCTGGCGTAGAAGTCCATCGCCTGGCGGCTGATGCCGAAGCGCCACGCGAGATTCTCGGCGGTCTGCCCCATCGAGAGGCCCACGACGGGGTCGGTGAGTCCCTTCAGCAGCCCGATGACCGGCGCCAGCATGCCTGGGCGCAGGCGCTTGAGTGCGTCGAATTTCTGGCCCGCGCCGCGCGCCTTGCTCCAGCGCGCCAGCCACTTGACCATGCTGTCGGAGAACAGCACCGGCGCGCGCGACAGCGCATCGGTGCCGCCCGCAAGCGCCAGGTGGGTTTGCCCGCGCTGGATATTGCCCAGCGCGCTGTCCAGCGCCTGCATGCCGGAGGCGCAGTTGCGCATGACGGTCCATCCCGGCACCCGATGCCCGCAGCCGGCGCGCAAGGCAAGCACGCGGCCGATATTGGTTTCATCAGGGGAGGGCGCGGCGCAACCGAGCACGACCTCGTCGAGATCGGAAGGCAGGAAGGGCTGGCGCAGCAGCAGGTCGCGGCTGGCCTGCAAGGCAAGATCGGCGGCCGAATACCGGCCGGGTTCACCGCGCGCCTTCAGAAAGGGGGTGCGGGTGCCGTCGATCACATAGACGGGTTGGAATGCCATGACGTCTGACCTCATGCTGCACGGCTTGTGGCCGTCGGGTTGGGGCGGGAGTCGGGCAGGCAGCCGGATTCCGTCCGATTCTAGGCACGGCGTGGGGATACACAGAAGTGGTGTTGTCCCTAGTGGTGGGGCAGCCTGCGTTGGGGATTGTAGTGGCGGGAGGTGCGCTGGATTGAGAAAGAACCGGGGGGGCTTGATGCGTGTCTTGTGAGGCTGCTGGATTGATATGTGATGAGTCTTCTGGGGTAGGGGCTCTGCTGAGTTGGTTGGTTGGTTGGGAGATGTACTGCTGGGTTGACGGCTTGTGCACTGCTAGGTTGACGGTTTTTGCACCGCTGGGTTGACGGCCGCCGAGTGTGGTCGTGCCGTCGGTCGCCTGCCGCGTGGTGGGGCACCCACAGCGCCCCGCCCCCCGCAGAAGGCGCCCGCCGTCCCGCCCACCCTCGACGTCCTGCAGTGGAGTGGTGTGTACCGGAGTCAGCCGCCGGAGTCCTGCTCGCATTCTTGCCGCCTGCTCGCTGCTTGCCCGAAGATCTCGGCTTGCCGCTCAGCAATGGGCGCCCACAGCGCCCATTGCTGAGCATTCGGAAAAGCAAAAGGGGCAGCTTTTGGGAGAGGGGGGAAGGGGAGTGGAGGTGGGGGGCATCGCACTTCGGGCGGGTGCCCCCGGCAGGCTGCGTTGTCTGCTTGGAGGCGTTGTTCCGTCATCGTGACTGAATGGCGGGAGTCTTGCGCGGGCAGAGGCGTCGAGACTTATTGACGAGCCTGGCGGCTTCGGCAAATTGGTGGCGGTGGTGGAGCAGCCTCCCCAAGCAGGCAACACGGCCAAGCGGCGCCCGTAGCCCGAAGCGCGCTGCCTCCCCCCTCCAACTCCCGCCCCCACTCTCCCAAAAGCTGCCCTATTGCTTTTCCGAATGCTGACCGGTGGGCGCTGTGGGCGCCCTCCGGTCAGCGGCAAGCCAAGATCTTCGGGCAGGCAGCGAGCGGCAGGCAAGAATGCGAGCAGGACCAAGGTGGCTGCCCAAGGTCCAGAACACAACATTGCAGGACGTCGAGGGTGGGCGGGACGGCGGGCGCCTTCTGCGGGGGGCGGGGCGCTGTGGGCGCCCCACCACGCGGCAGGCGACCGACGGCACGACCACCCTCGGCGGCCGTCAACGAAGCGGTGCACAAACCGTCAAAACCCAGCAGTGCACAAGCCATCAACCCAGCGCTCCACAACCCACAACACACACCACCGCACTGCACCAACCCTCGCAGCCCCCTAACCCCCCCGCTCCCGCCGCAGCAAATACCCCAACCCCCGCAACGTCAAGATCTCCACCCCGCAGCCACTCACCTTGCGGCGCAACCGATGCACCAAGACTTCGACGAAGTCCTGTCGCTCCGGCACCTGTTCCGGATACGCCAGGCGATACAGCGCCTCTTTCGCCACCGCATGCCCAGGCTGCGCCAGCAACGCCCGCAGCACGCAGGCCTCGCGGGGTCCAAGCGCCATCGGCATGTCGGCCGCGAAGATCGCGCCGCTGTCCAGGTCCAGCCGCAGCGCGCCGCATTCGATGCGGCGTACGGGCGCCGCCTGGCGGCGGCCCAGCGCGCGCAGGCGGGCTTCCAGTTCGCCCAGGTCGAAGGGTTTGCTCAGGTAGTCGTCCGCGCCAGCGTTCAAGCCTGCGATGCGGTCGCCCACGCTGTTGCGGCCGGTCAGGATCAGCACGGGTGTCAGGATGCCTTGGGAACGGGTTCGGTGCAGCAGGTGCAGGCCGTCCAGGCCGGGGATGGCGAGGTCCAGCACGACGGCGTCGTTGCTGCCCTCGCGCATCTGCCGCAAGGCGGTGTTGCCATCCAGGCACAAGGTGACATGAAAGCCGCGGCGGCTCAGTGCCCGGGACAGGGCGGTCGACATGTCGAGATCGTCCTCGACCAGCAGAATGCGCATGGGGCTCCCGCGAGTGGGCGCGGGCGGGCAAGCGATGCCCGACCCGCCGGATGGGCCGCTGAGTGTAGGAAATGGCGATAGGGTTCGCCAGGCCGCGGCATCCGTGCCAGGCAAGGCAGGGAAAGCCCCTTGTATCAAGGGCTTGAGGATGTGCGCCCGTTGCGCTTGGCAACGCGGATCGGGCAAGTTTTCCTTGGTGTTGTGCGGGCATTGTTTTGGCCTGGTCACCGCGCGCATACCTAAATAAAAGAAGTGTCGTTGGAATTCGAGAACCAGACCCATAGGATGTAAGGCCTGCGGGTGTTGATGCCCCTGCCGTGCCGCTTGAGGCACGGGTCACTTTTCTTGCAGCCCTCATGACCATCCTGACGATTGCCGGCAGTCCCTCGCTGTCCTCGCGCTCCTCCATCCTGCTGCGTCACGCAGCCGACCGCCTGCTGCAGCGCGGCTATGCCAGCCACGAGCTCGGCTTGCGCGACCTGCCTGCCGAAGACTTGATCGAAGGGATCTATACCGGCTCCGCCGCCACGGCCCTGCGCACCCGGGTGGCCAAGGCACGCGCGGTGCTCATCGCCACGCCTGTCTACAAGGCGTCTTTTTCCGGCGGCTTGAAGGCCTTGCTGGACCTGCTGGACGAGCGGGCGCTGGCCGACAAGCTGGTGTTGCCCATTGCCACGGGCGGCAGTACGGCGCACCTGCTGGCGCTGGAATACAGCCTGAAGCCCGTGCTGTCCGCGCTGGGCGCACGTCACATCCTGGCTGGCGTCTATGCCACCGAGACGCAAGTCACGCGCAATGCCCAAGGCGTGGTCGAGATCGACCACGGCGTGGTGGCGCGGCTGGAGGATTCCGTGGATCGCGTTGCGCGCTACCTGGATACGGCAAGGCCCGCGCACACCGAGGCCTATGACCTGGGCAAGCTGGCCGCGCGCGCGCGCCTGAGCGTGTGAGGCGCGTCATGCTGGTCCGCCACGACCAACCGTCCGCGTCGACATGGCGCGCTCGCGCCGCGCGAACCTGGCGGCGTGCGAAGCGCCTGGCGGCCGTCCTGGGGTGGCGTGCCTGGGGCCCGCCTTTGCGTGCTGATGCGCCGCGCGCCAGGTAGTGACGCCGAGCGATGCTGCCTGGCAAGGCACCTGATGCCGGGCGCCTGATCGCGCGGCGCTTTCCTGTCGCCGCGCACCGTGTTTTCCGTGGACGCATCCCGCGCCGTGCCGGGATGGTCATCTTTCCTCGTGCTTTTCCCTTACCCGCAGGAGTTTTCCCATGAGCATCCAGTCCATCAATGCCCGCAACCAGTTCCGCGGCAAGATCAAGGAAATCGTTACCGGACCGGTGGTGTCCGAGGTCGATATCGAAACCCCCGCCGGCATCGTGACGTCCGTCATCACGACGCGCTCGGTGCAGGAGCTGGACCTGCAGGTCGGCACCAGCGTGCTGGCCTTCGTTAAGGCAACCGAGGTGTCGGTGGCGAAGCTTTGACCCCCCCCCGAGGCGCTTGCGCGCCTCCCCCCCAGGGGGGCGGCACCTGCGGACCGGCAGAGCCGGCTCCGCGATGCCCCTGCTTGCTGAGCTTCTTCTCTGTGTGAGCTTCTTCTGCGGCTAGGTCCTGGCTTGTCGTGCGCCCAGCTTGCGCAGTGCCAGGCCGGCCAGGATGCCCGGGATGCAGAAGAGGGCGAAGACCCAGCCGGAGACGGCGCCGGCCATGATGCCGGAGAGCAGGG
Source organism: Orrella dioscoreae (assembly GCF_900089455.2). Taxonomy (NCBI): domain Bacteria; kingdom Pseudomonadati; phylum Pseudomonadota; class Betaproteobacteria; order Burkholderiales; family Alcaligenaceae; genus Orrella; species Orrella dioscoreae. Next base: position 3,200,621 of record NZ_LT907988.1, on the reverse strand, counting down.
TGCCGACGGTGCAGCCCAGGGCGATCATGCCGCCCCAGCCCATCAGGATGCCGCCCGCCAGGTTGCGGCCGACCTCGGAGAGCGTGGGGCGTCGGGGCCGGAAGTCACCGGCGAGCAGGGCGGATGCCCAGGCGCCCGCGACGAGCGCCAGCACGAAGACGCCGTTGCGCGACCAGAGCGTTTCCTTGATGACGGTGGCGCAGCCCGCGAAGGCGTCCAGGCCTTGCAGGCGGCTGGGCAGCCAGCCTTGCGAGGCGGCGGCCGTGCGGGCCAGGCTGCCCAGTTCGGCGGTCACGCCCAGCGGTGCGGCGCGAAGATAGGCGATGACAGCAACGGAACCCACCAGGATGCCACCCACATAGGTGGGCCACCGTGCCCGCAGGACGGCGTGCCAGATGTCGCCTTGTTCCGCCGGAGACGACGCCTGCGCAGGCAGCGCCGCGCCATGCCGCTTGCGTTGCGCGCGTATCAGCCAGATGGCAATGGCCGCCAGCAAGCCCAGTTGCAGCAGCAGCGAACCGCCATAACCCAGGTGGTGCGGCAGCCACAGCACGGGCGCCTGCTGCACCGCGGCGAGATACAGCGTGTTCCACGACGCGAAGCCCAGCACGAAGCCGATGGCCGCGCCCAGCAGCGCGAAGGGCGAGGCCAGCGCGCCTTCGCCCAGGCGGTACAGGTGGGCGCTGATGCACGACCCCGAGATGCCCATGCCGACGCCGAAGACCAGCGCGCCCAGCGCCAGCACCCAGCTGACCGGGCCGATGTGCGCGCCAGGCGGCAGCCGCGGTTCGGCGGGCACGGGCAGGAAGGCGCCGAAGAGCGCGTGATAGCCCGCGGTGCCCACCGCCAGTGCAACCACCAGTCCCAGCAGGCCACGCGCGTCGCGCTGATCGATGAAGTCGCGCGTGATGCACAGGAAGCAGAAGCGCGAGCGTTGCAGCACGATGCCGAAGGCAGCGCCTGCGAGCAGGGAAAAGGCCAGCACGCGGCCGTCGCCGGGCAGGCCTGAGAGATGGGCGCCAAACGCAAAAACGGCCGCCACGATCAGGGCGGCCGCCAGTTGCGGCGCAAGAGGGATTGCGCCTGCCACTTAGGTCTTGCCCCACACGGTGCCGGCCGGGTTGCTGATGGGCGCGCCCACGCTGTTGCCGTATTCGGTCCAGGAGCCGTCGTAGTTGCGCACGTCGTAGCCCAGCAGCTTCTTCAGCGCGAACCAAGAATGGCTGGAGCGTTCGCCGATGCGGCAGTAGGTGATGACCGGCTTGCTGCCGTCAACGCCCACGGCCTGGTAGATAGCCTTGAGTTCATCGACCGACTTGAAGGTGCCGTCTTCGGCGACCAGCTTGCTCCAGGTCACGTTGACCGCGCCCGGGACGTGGCCGGCGCGCACCGCCAGTTCCGGCACGCCGTTGGGCGCGAACACCTTGCCGTTGTATTCATCGGCCGAGCGGATGTCCACCAGCACGGCGTCCTTTTCCTTGCGGGCCACGGCCAGCACGTCGGGCAGCTTGGCGCGCAGCGCGGCGTTGGCGGTCTTGACCTGCGCGTTGCCGGCGGCATGGATCTTGGCCACGGGCGAGAGCGGGCGGTTCTCGGCTTCCCACTTCTTGCGGCCGCCGTCCAGCAGCTTCACGTTCTCGATGCCGTAGATGTCGAAGATCCACGCTCCCCAGGCGGCGAACCAGTTGTTGTTGTCGCCGTACAGGACGGTGGTGGTGTCCTGGTTGATGCCGGCGTTCTTCAGCAACGCCTGGAATTGCGGGGGCGGGGCGATGTCGCGGCTGACGACGTCGACCAGGTCGGTGTGCCAGTTCACGTTGACGGCGCCCGGGATGTGGCCGCGCTCGAAGAGGCCGGGATTGACGCTGACTTCGACGACGCGGACCTTGGCATTGTCGAGGTTCTTCTCGAGCCAGTCGGTCGAGACCAGGAACGCGCTCGATTGCGCGGAAGCGGCGCCAGCCGACAGGGTGACGGCGGCGGTGGCCAGCGCGGCAAGCAGTCTGCGTAGGGACATGGACATCTCCGGTGAAAGTAAACCGGCGGCAGGCTGCCACGCGGCGGTAACGCCAAGATATCGACAGGCAGGCCCGCGGCGAACGATTTTGTAAGCTTATGCAAATTACCCATTCAGCTTTTGGTCAGCTTTTGCCCAGCCCGCGCCAGCCGGGGATTTGCGCGGATAGCGGGTGCTATCATCCCCGGCAGGCCGCGAGCTGCCGAGATTGGCGCGGCAGGAGACACGCATGGCTGCGAAGCCCCGAACAGAATCCCTGCGCGACGCCGCCGCGAACGCGCTGTCCGAGCCCGACGCCGACACGATGGCGCCTCCGGTGCCCGCCCCGGGGCCTGAAGTCATCGCCTCGGCCGCCTACACCCAGGGCCGCGACAAGGTCGAGGTGCCGCTCGCCGAACTCGGCGCCCACCTGGGCAGGCGCGACGGCCTGCTGTGGGTCGGGCTGAAGGATCCCACTCCCGAGACCCTGGCGCTGGCCGCCGGCCAGCTTGGCCTGGCGCCCCAGGTCATCGAGGAACTGCAGGCGCCGCACCGGCGTCCCAAGATTCTGGATTTCGGCTCCGAGGTGCTGGTCGTGGCCATCACTGTCGAAGTGGCGGGAGACCGCCCGGCCTTCGGCGAGACACAGCTCCTCATTGGCAATGATTTCCTCCTGACCGTGCGCCGTGGCGCCACGGCCAACCACCACGAAGTGCGCAGCCGGCTGGAGAAGCTGCCGGCCCAGCTGGCGCGTGGCGCCGATTTCGTGGCGTCCGAATTGCTGGACCTGCTGATCGACCGTTATGTGGCGGCGGCGCGGCAATTCGAGGCGGGCGTCGAGGCCGTCGAGCAGAAGCTGATGCTGCGCGGCCTGAACAACACGGAAATCCGCAAGCTCTACCGCCTGCGCCGTGACCTGCTGCGCACGCACACCCTGGTCGCGCCGCTGGCCGAGATCTGCCGCCGCCTGTCGCGCGTCGAGATGCATCCCATCGACGCGCAGTCGCGGCCTTATTACGGTGAAGTGGCCGACCGCGTGCTGCGCGTGGACGAACTCTTCAACTCCCTGCGCGAGGCGCTGGCTTTCGCCTTCGAGGCCGGGCTGATGATCGGCCAGGCCCAGCAGACCGACACGACCCGCCGCCTGGCGGCCTGGGCCGCCATCCTGGCCGTGCCCACGGCCATCGCCGGCGTCTATGGCATGAACTTCAAGGTCATGCCGGAGCTGGAATGGACCTTCGGCTATCCGGTGGTCATGGCGGTGATGTTCGGCATCTGCGGTGCGCTCTACCGCGGCTTTCGCAAGGCGGGTTGGCTGTGATGCGGCGGCGCCCTCGCGGCGCTCGCGGTCCGCAGCCTTTCCACCTGTCCCGCATCCTGCGCGCGCCGCGCCGCGCGCTGGTCGGCCTGCTGAGCGCGCTGGCCCTGGCGGGCCTGGCCTGGCTGCTGCCGCCGGGCTGGCTGCCCGAATCGGGCGCACGCGCGCCGGCCGGGCAGGATCGCCCGGCCACCACGACGCCCGCGGGCGAGTATGTCCTGCAAGGCAAGGTCAGCACTGTCGCGGACGGCGATACCGTCACGCTGCAGGTGGGCGGGGCACGGCATCGCGTCCGCCTGGCCAGCATCGACGCGCCCGAGACGGGCAAGGACGGCAAGGCTGGCCAGCCTTATGCCCAGGCGTCCCGGCGTGCCTTGTCGGACATGGTGGCAGGCCGCGACGTGCGCGCCCGCTGCTTCGAGAAAGACCAATACGATCGCGATATCTGCGACCTGGAACTGCCAGGCGGCCCGACGGTCAATCGGCGCATGGTGGAAAGCGGCATGGCCTGGGCCAACCGGCAGGGCCGTGACCAGCACCTGCGCGATCGCGCGCTGATCGGCCTGGAGCAATCGGCGCGCGACGCGCGGCGGGGACTGTGGGCCGATGCCAAGCCCGAGCAGCCCTGGGCGTGGCGTTACGCGTGCCGGCAACGGGGCGATTGCTGAACCTGCGGGGCAGGACAGCGTGTTAGGGTTCGATATGCTTGCCCCGCCGGGGCGATTGACGGGACGAGGAATCTGGATGCGGCGGTGGACGCAAGCAATGTATGCGGGGCTTGGGGCGGCAGTGCTGGCATTGGCCGGCTGCTCGCCGGATACCCCCATCAACAGCCCTTATCCGAGCGGCGCCGAAAGCGAGAACACGCTTTATTCGGCCTTCACGCAGCGCTCGCCCAAGTATCTCGATCCGGCCAGCTCCTATTCCTCCGACGAGACGCCCTATACCTACAACATCTACGAGCCGCTGTATGGGTACCACTACCTGAAGCGGCCCTATGAACTGGTGCCGCGCGCGGCGGCGGCGCTGGCCACGCCGCGCTACGTCGATGCGCAAGGCAACCCCTTGCCCGACGATGCGCCGGGCGAGCAGATCGCCGAAAGCGTCTACGACATTCCCATCCGGCCCGGCATCCAGTTCCAGCCGCATCCCGTGTTCGCGCGCGACGAGCAGGGCGGCCATGTCTATTACCCCTTGCCGCCCGATGGCCTGGAGGGCCGCTACGACATTCCCGATTTCGAGCGCACCGGCACGCGTGAACTGACCGCTCACGACTATGTCTATGCGATCCGCCGCCTGGCCAGCCCGCGCGTGGTGTCGCCCATCTATGGCGTCATGGCCGAGCACATCGTGGGCATGGGCGATTACGGCAAGGCGCTGCGCACCCGCGATGCGGCACTGCGCAAGGGCGTGCCGGCGGGCCAGCGCGACCTGCCGTGGCTGGACCTGCGCGAAGGCGGGTTCGATGGCGTCAGCGCCCTGGACGACCACACCTTGCGCATCCGCGTGATCGGGAAGTATCCGCAGTTCAAGTATTGGCTGGCCATGACCTTCATGGCGCCCATTCCCTGGGAGGCCGACCGCTTCTACAGCCAGCCCGGCATGGCCGAACGCAATCTGTCGCTGAACACCTGGCCCGTGGGCACGGGGCCGTTCATGCTGGCCGAGTCGCGCCAGAACGAAAGGCACGTGCTGGCGCGCAACCCCAATTTCCGCGGCGAACCGTATCCCTGCGAAGGCGAACCGGGCGACCGCGAGGCGGGCCTGCTGGACGATTGCGGCAAGCCCATGCCTTTCCTGGACCGCGTGGTCTTCAGCATCGAGAAGGAAGCCATTCCCTTGCAGGGCAAGTTCCTGCAGGGCTATTACGACATTCCCCAGGTCGAGCGTGGCGAGTACGGCGTGGCTTTCCTGGTGGCCTCGGGCGATTCGGCTGAAAAGGCCGAGCTCTATGCCCAGCGCGGCCTGCAACTGCCGACCACGGTGGCGACGGCAAGCTGGTACATGGGCTTCAACTGGAAGGACCCGGTGGTGGGGCAGGGCGACACGCCCGAGCAGCAGGAACGCAACCGCAAGCTGCGCCAGGCCATCAGCATCGCCTTCGACTGGGAAGAATACGTCGCCATCTTCGAGAACAGCCAGGGCCAGGTGGCCCAGGGGCCGGTGCCGCCCGGCGTGCTGGGCTACCAGGGCGGCCCGGAGGGTGTGAACCGCCAGGTCTACGACCTGAAGGGCGGCCAGCCGGTACGCAAGTCCATCGATGAGGCCAAGCGCCTGCTGGCCGAGGCGGGCTATCCGGGCGGGCGCGACGAGAAGACCGGCGCGCCGCTGGTGCTGCACTACGATGCGATGGGCGGCATGGGCGCCAGCCCGCAGTTCGACTGGATGCGGCGCAAGCTGGCGCAGATGGGCGTGCAGCTGGACGTGCGCTCCACCGACTACAACCGTTTCCAGGACAAGATGCGCCGCGGCGTGGCGCAGATCTTCCTGTGGGGCTGGGGCGCCGACTATCCCGACGCGGAGAACTTCCTGTTCCTGCTCTACGGCCCCAACGCCAAGGCAGACGGCGGCGGCGAAAACGCCGCCAACTATCGCAGTCCCGAGTTCGATGCGCTGTTCGAGCAGATGCGCTTCCTGGACGATGGCCCCGAGAAAGAGGCCGTGATCCACAAGATGGTCGCCATCACCCAGCGCGATGCGCCGTGGATGTTCGGCTACTTCCCGAAGTCCGGCGGGGCGTATCACCAGTGGGTGGGCAACGCCAAGCCGACGCAGATGGTGCGCAATACCTTGCAGTTCATGAAGGTGGACCCGGCCCTGCGGGCCCAGCGCACGGCCGAATGGAATTCCCCCGTGTGGTGGCCCCTGCCGCTGCTGGCGCTGTTGCTGGCGCTGGCCATCTGGCCGGCCTGGCGCACCCTGAAACGCCGTGAGCGCCAGACCGCGTTTGGCGATGCCGCCGGGCGGCAACAATCCGGAGCCGACAAAGCATGAGCGCCTACATCATTCGCCGCCTGCTGTACGGCGTGCTGATCCTCATCGGCGTGAACCTCTTCACGTTCCTGCTGTTCTTCGCCGTCAACACGCCGGACGACATGGCGCGCCTGTCCATCGGGGGCCAGCGCATCAGCCAGGATGCCATCGACAAGTGGAAGGTCGAGCGCGGCTACGACAAGCCGCTCTTCTTCAATACCCAGGCCGAGGGCAGCGCGCGCCTGACCGACACCATCTTCGCCACGCGCTCGCTGCCGCTTCTGCGCGGCGACTTCGGCGCCTCGGATGGCGGGCGCGACATCGGCCGCGAGATCCGCTCCCGCATCGGACCCAGCCTGGCGCTGGCCCTGCCCAGCTTCGCCCTGGGGCTGTTCGCCAGCGTGGTGTTCGCGCTGACGCTGGTGTTCTTCCGCGCCACGCGCCTGGATTTCTGGGGCGTGGTGCTGTGCGTGATCCTGCTGTCCATTTCCGGGCTGTTCTACATCATCGCGGGCCAGTGGATGTTCGCCAAGCTGTTGCGGCTGGTGCCGTATTCGGGCTTCGCGGGCGGGCTGGACATGGTGAAGTTCCTGGCCCTGCCCGTGCTCATCGCCATCATTTCCCGGCTTGGGCCCGAGGCGCGCTTCTATCGCGCGCTGTTCCTGGAGGAGAGCGGCAAGGACTACGTGCGCACGGCGCGCGCCAAGGGCCTGGCCGAGCGCGTGGTGCTGTTCCGGCACGTCATGCGCAATGCCATGCTGCCCATCCTGACCGGCACGGTGTCGGCCATTCCGCTGCTCTTCATGGGCAGCCTCATCGCCGAGTCCTTCTTCGGCATTCCGGGCTTGGGCAGCTACACCATCGACGCCATCAACGCGCAGGATTTCTCGATCGTGCGCGCCATGGTGTTCCTGGGCTCCGGCCTGTACATCGTGGGGCTGATCCTGGCCGACATTTCCTACACGCTCGCGGATCCGCGCGTGCGCTTCGAGTAACGCGCCATGCCCATGTTCATCCTGCTCTGGACCGATGCCGCGCTGTTCCTGCTGTTGGCGGGGGTGTTGTGCTATGCCTGGCGCGTGCGCCGCTCGCCCAACCTGCGCGCCAGCTGGGCACGTGTCGCGCGCGACGTGCCCGCCATGTGCGCCGCCGTCGTGCTGGCGGCCTTCGCCAGCGTGGCGTTGCTGGACTCCATCCATTACCGGCCCGTGCTGCCGCCGGCTGCCGATGCGCCGGCCGGCGCGCCGCGCGCCTACGCGCCCATCGTGAAGTCGGCGCTGGATGCCGTGCTGGAATACACCACCTTGCAGCGCGCGGAGAAAACCTATTCCGCCCCGCTGGCCACGCGCCAGTTCACCAAGGAAACCCTTCAGGGTGACGGTCCGCCCGTGCGGGACTTCCCGCGCCTGCGTTTCGGCGGCGCGCACCTGGGCGATGACCAGGACGGCTGGGCGCGCGACGTATCGATGCGCTTGGCCTGCGGGCTGGCGGGGGGCGCGGCGCTGGCGCTGGCTGGCGGCCTGGTGCTGCTGGCCGGGCTGTCGCGCCGCGATGGCTGGCGCGGCGCCTGGACCCGGCTGCGCACGGGCGATACGGCGATGCCCTGGCGCGCCATGTGGCTGACCTTCGCCATCCTGTGCCTGCTGGCGGGGGCGGTGGCGGGACTGTCCTCGGGCTATCACGTGCTGGGCACCGACCGCACCGGCAACGACGTGCTGTGGCAGGCCTTGAAGAGCATCCGCACGGCGCTCATCATCGGCAGCCTCACGACGCTGGCCATGCTGCCGCCCGCGTTGGTCTTCGGCATTGCGGCGGGCTATTTCAAGGGCCGCGTAGACGACGTCATCCAATACATCTATACGACCTTGACCTCCATCCCTGGCGTGCTGCTGGTGGCGGCCTGCGTGCTCATGATGCAGGTCTACATCGACAACAACCCGGGCCAGTTCCCGACCTCGGCCGAGCGGGCGGACCTGCGGCTGTTCCTGCTGTGCGCCATCCTGGGCCTGACGGGCTGGGCAGGGTTGTGCCGGCTGCTGCGCGCCGAGGCGCTGAAATTGCGCGAGCTGGAATATGTCCAGGCCGCGCGTGCCTTCGGCGTGTCGCACACCCGCATCATGCTGCGGCACCTCTTGCCCAACGTCATGCACATCGTGCTCATCACCGCCGTGCTTGAATTCTCGGGCCTGGTGCTGTACGAAGCCGTGCTGTCCTACCTGGGGATCGGGGTGGATCCAACGATGAATTCCTTTGGTTCGATGATCGACATGGCGCGCCTGGAAATGTCGCGTGACCCGATGATCTGGTGGAACCTGCTGACTGCCTTCGTCTTCATGGTGGCGCTGGTGCTGTCGGCCAACCTGTTCGCCGATGCCGTGCGTGACGCCTTCGATCCGCGCAGCCGGCGCTTCCGTGCCGGCCGCCCGGGCCGGGGCCTGCCGGGCGCGCCGGTGGCCGCCCTGCCGGCGCAAGGCGTGACCGCGCCGGCCTCCGCCGCCACGGGAGCGCCGCGATGAGTGCCGTGAAGACAGCCGAAGTGAAGGCAGCCGCAGTGAATGCAGCCGCAGTGCGCACAGAACACACAAGCCCCGACACGCTGCTTCGCGTCGATGACCTGGGCGTGGAGATTGCCGGTGAACAAGGCATCACCCGCGCGGTGAAGTCCCTTGCGCTGGCCATTGCGCACGGCCGCACCTTTGCCCTGGTGGGCGAATCGGGTTGCGGCAAGAGCATCACCGCGCTGGCGCTGCTGCGCCTGCTGCCGGACGCCGGGCGCATCGCACAGGGCCGCATCGCGCTGGAAGGCGAAGACCTGAACGGCCTGTCCGAGCGCGCCATGCGGCGCGTGCGTGGCGGGCGCATCGGCATCATCTTCCAGGAGCCGTCCACCAGCCTGAATCCGGTGCTGCGCGTGGGCGACCAGATCATCGAGACCATCGTCACGCACACGCCGCTGCGCGGCGCGGCGGCGCGGGAAAAAGCCATCGGCTGGTTGCAGCGCGTGGGTATCCCCGAGCCCGGGCGCCGCATCGATGACTATCCCTTCCAGTTTTCGGGTGGGCAGAAGCAGCGCGTCATGATCGCCATCGCCTTGGCCGCCGAGCCCGCGCTGCTGATCGCGGACGAGCCGACCACCGCGCTGGACGTGACGGTGCAGGCGCAGGTGCTCGATCTGCTGGCGGACATCCAGCGTGAGTTGGGCATGGGCATCCTGTTGATCACCCACGACCTGGCGGTCGTGCGCAACGTGGCGCACGACGTGGCCCTGATGCGCGCCGGTGAAATCGTCGAAACCGCGCCCGCCGAACAGTTCTTCGCCGCGCCGCGCCACGCCTACGCCCGCGAGCTGTTCGACGCCATTCCCACCTATGCCAAGCGCGGGCAGCCTTTGTCCGTCCAGGGCAAGGCGCGCGGCGGCGCCACGCCGCCGGCGGTGGCGGCCGACACGGCGCCGGTGCTGTCGGTGCGCGGCCTGAAAGTGCACTACCCCATCCGCAAGGGACTGCTGCGCCGCACGGTCGATCACGTGCGGGCCGTGGACGGCCTGGACTTCGACCTGCGCGCCGGCGAGACGCTTGCCTTGCTGGGCGAATCGGGCTGCGGCAAGACCACCACCGGCCGCGCCCTGCTGCGCCTGCTGGACGGCGCGGCCCGCATCGAAGGCCGTGCGGCGCTGGACGGACGCGACCTGCTGGGCGCCAGCGGCCATGCCTTGCGTGAGATGCGCCGCGCGGTGCAGATCGTGTTCCAGGACCCTTACGCATCGCTCGATCCGCGCATGCGTGTGGGTGACATCCTGGAGGAGGGCATGGCGGCGCTGCGTCCCGAGTGGAAGGCGGCCGACCGGGCCGCGCGTGCGGCCAGGCTGCTGGACCGCGTCGGCCTGCCCGCCGATGCGGCCACCCGCTGGCCCCACGAGTTCTCGGGCGGCCAGCGCCAGCGCATCGCCATCGCGCGCGCGCTGGCCGTGGAGCCGCGCGTGCTTGTGCTGGACGAGCCCACTTCCGCGTTGGACGTGTCGGTCCAGGCGCAGATCCTGGACCTGCTGCGCGACCTGCAGGCGGACACGGGCATCGCCTATCTTTTCATCACGCACAACTTCGGCGTGGTGGAATACCTGGCCGACCGCATCGCGGTGATGGATGGCGGGCGCATCGTCGAGACAGGCAGCGCCGACGCGGTACTGCATGCGCCGCAGTCCGACATCGCGCGGCGATTGCTGGCGGCGGTTCCTCGGCTGGTGTTCGGCTGATGGCCCCCGTGCCGGATCCGAGCGTCCGGCACGGCTGCGGTGGCCTCGGCCGCCAGCCTGCGCGTCAGCGCAACGCCGCCTCCTGGCGGTGTCCCACATGGACGAAGGCGGCGGGAAACTCCCGGGCCGCCAATCCCATTTCCGTTCGCAAGGTGGTGTCCATGCACCAGGGGCCCGCCTGCACGGCCGTGTCATATCCCAATTGATGGGACGCGATGAGCAGATCCGTCAGCGCGGCACCGGCCTGCTTGGCCTGCTCTTTCGGCGAGACGTCGCTTAGATAGTCGATGGTGGCCATCAGGGCGAGCAGCATCGGCGCATGCCTCTCGGACGTCGAGGGGGGGCTGTGCACGGGAAAATGGTGGCCGCGCAAGGCGTGCCGAGCCAGCACGATGTCCAGGACGGCGCGCAGATGCGCGTCGCACTCCACCAGCCGCAGCGTCGTGGCAGCGGCACGTTGCGCCACGCTTGCCTGGAGCTGGGCGAACTGGAGCGCTGAGGGCGCAGGGCCGCTCAGGTAGCTGAGCGGCGCGTGACGGCGTTCCAGCAGGCTATTGAGGGAGGCTTCGGCGGCGCAGTCGCGGGGCATGGCGCGAATGGCGCGCGGGGACGCCTTGCGGCCACTGTTGCCACGTGGTTTGGCGCGCGGCGGGGCAGGGGGCGAAGGAGTCTGGGTCGGGGCGTCAACATCGACAGAAGGCCTCCCATTTGTCAAAGTCCTTGCAGCCCGGACCAGGGGGACGGGCGTCAGAGAGCGGGGGAGGAAGCGCAAGGAATGTTTCATTTATTGACAAAAAGGAGGCATTTTGTCAACATTCGTCACTTGGTTGGCTTCATCTGCAAGGCGCATGCCCTCACTCGGTAAAAATAGCGCCGCCCGCCTGTAACGCCCATGATGCGCGCCTTGCGGCAACCTCCGTGTCGCGGCAGTGATGGGCATGTCTCGTTTGGTTTCCTCTCCATCTGCGTACCGGATCCCTTTTCAAGGAAGATCGCTTCCTGCCCGCGCCCGCCATGCGCGGCAGGCAATCCGCAGAGGACACCATGGCACGCAAGTACGGTTACGCGCGCGTTTCCACCGATGATCAAAACCTGGATTTGCAGACTGCCGCGCTGCGTCGCGCCTGCTGCAAGCCCATCTACACCGACAAAGGAATTTCGGGCGCCACGCGTAGCCGCCCAGGCCTGGATGCCGTCATGGATGCGCTCAAGCCAGGCGACACGTTGGTCGTGTGGCGGCTGGACCGCCTGGGCCGGTCATTGCGCTATCTGGTCGACATCATCGACACGCTGGGGCAGAAAGGCGTGCACTTCGTGTCGCTGCAGGAAAACATCGACACGACGACGTCGGGCGGCATGCTGCTTTTCCACATGATGGCCGCACTGGCGCAGTTCGAGCGCTCGCTGATCAGCGAGCGCACCAAGGCGGGCATGGCGGTGGCGCGTGCCAATGGCAAGCACCTTGGCCGCCGCCGGAGCCTGACGCGCGACCAGTGCCGCAAGGCCTGGGAGGCCATGCGCGATGGCAAGCATGAGCTTTCCGAGCTGGCTGAGTCCTATGCCGTCCATCCGCGCACGCTGCGCCGTGCGCTCGATGACTATGCGCGCGAGGGCGCAAGCGCCTGAGTAGAAAAAACCACGCCGCGCCTTCGGCTTGACGACAGCTTGTCGTCCTTGAGAGACAGCGTTGCGCCAGATGCGAGCAGGCGCCGCGTGTTCTCAAGTTCTTTTTGCAGCAACTCGGCATCCGGCAACACCGTCCGGTAGTTCGCCGCCATTACCTTGGTCGGCAAGCCATCCAGGGCATACCGCGCCAGGGCATGGCCCTTGTCTGCGCACAGGATCAAGCCCACCGGCGGATTCTCATCCGGGTAGGCCCAATGCTCCTTGGCATCGTTGCAGTGCCTATGCATCTGCCCCACATCAGCATGGGTCAGGCTGCCCAGCTTCAGGTCGATGATGACCAGGCAACGCAGGTTGTCCGGGCTGAACCCACGCCCAAATCGTGCAGTCAGGTCGGCGGACAAGCGCGCCATCAACTGCTCGCCGTAACCGGCCCGTCGCCTGCCTTTCTGCTCGGCTTCGACGATCCGGCGGCCAATCTCCCAATAGCTGGCCGTCATTGATGAACCTGCCGTAGCGGACTTGGGCGCAGTGCAGCGAGGTACCGGGCTGGGCTCATCGCCAGACAAAAAAAAGCCCCGGATCTCTCCGGGGCCGACGCAGCGGGCCGGCAAGGTGCCGACCCTGGTTTCACGCCGTCAGTTACCGTGGCGTTCAGGCCGCCCTTCCAGCCAGCGTTGCGTGTCCTGCTTGAACATGCGCACGCAGTCGGCCATGAAGCGGCGGGCGGTTTCCAGTTCCGGCGTGTCGTAGCGCACCGACATGATCGCCAGCTCATCCGACACCGACTGGACCACTTCCAGCACCGCCTCGCGTGCTTGCGCTTCGGGCCGGATCACGATGATGCGGCGGTCCAGGGGATGGCGGTCACGTACCACCAGGCCCCGTTGCTCCAGCCGGTTGATGAGTGCCGTGGCGCCGCCGGAGCTGATGCCAAGCATGTGGGCCAGTTGTCCCGTTGCCAGCGTTTCGCATTCGATCACCAGCTTCAGGGCACGGAAATCGTCCATCGGCAGGTCCAGGCGCTCTGCCATCGCCGCGTGCTTCACGGCGGTGTAGACGACGACCTGGCGCGTCAGCATCTGCGCCAGGTCGTCGAACAGGTCGGCGCGGGAGGGTTCCTGCACCGACCTGCCCACCTGGGACGGGCCGGACGTGTATTCGGTTTTATCCAGTCCGAGCATGATTTTCTCCGTCCTTTTCCTGTCGTTCACCGGGCTTGCGCGCCACCCAGGCCGCCCAGCAAGCCGCCGAGCAGGCCGGTCACGGGAGCCAGCAGGCCGCCCGAGGCGCCGCCGCCCACCGCGCCGCCCGTGCTGGCTCCGCCTGCACTGACGCCCGCCGACACGCTGCCTGCCGGCGTGGAACCGGCCACCGTGACGCCGCCCACGGCGCCAGTGACACCACCCAGCAAGCCCGTGACCGGGGCCAGCAGGCCGCCGTTGGCGCCGCCCGCCACACCGCCGGTCACGCCGCCGAGCAGGCCGGTCACCGGTGCAAGCAGGCCGCCATTCGCACCGCCCGCGGCACCGCCAACGCTGCCCGTCACCCCTGCCAGCACGCCGGTGATGGGGGAAAGCAGGCCGCCGTTGGCCGCGCCTGTGCCGCCCAGGCCGCCGGTGAGGCCGCCCACCAGTCCCGTGACGGGCGAAAGCAGTCCTCCCGAGGCGTTGCCACCGCCCAAGCCGCCCAGCAGCCCGGTGACGGGGGAGAGCAGGCCGCCCTGTTGCCCGGCCCCAGGCAGCACGCCGGTTCCAAGGCCTGCCGTCAGCGAGGCGACGCCGCCCGTCGCATGGCCCAGCGCCGCGCCCAGCGGATTGGGGTTGGCGGGGTTGGGGTTGACCAGGCCTCCCGTGCTGGTCAGCGCGTTGCCCAGGCCAGCCACCAGTCCGCCCACGCCCAGCGGGAGACCGGTGCCGTCCAGGGTGCCGCCCGCATTGGCGAGGGTGCCGCCCACCGAACTGAGCAGGTTGTCCACGGGCACGCCCAGGCCGGTGTTGGTCCCCAGCCCTTGGGTGACGTTGGTGACCGTGCCGACCAAGGGGCTCGCGATCGGGTCGACGGCCGCGCCCACGCCGCCCAGCGTGGCGTTCAGGCCCAACGGCGCAAGGTTGTCGACCGCCTGTCCCGTGTTGGAAAGCGCAGGTTGCAGGATGGGTTGGCCCTCGCCCGCCAGCAGCCCGCCAGTCACGCCGCTGAGTACCGACGTCACCGGATGCAGCAGGCCTCCTTCGCTGCCCAGCGCGTCCGTCAATGCACCGACGCCATTCGTGGCATGGCCCAGGACCGTGGTCAGCGGCGTGAGGTCGTTCGCGCCCACATGGAGGACGCCGCCCGCGCTGCCCACGGCATTGCCCAGGCCGCTCACCAGCCCGCCCACTCCCGAAGTCAGCGTGCCCGGCAGGCCTGCCTGCCCGAGAGTGTCGCCCGCGTCCGCCACCGCGCCGCCGACCTGTGCCAGCAGGCCGTGGACAGGCGCGCCCAGGCCCGTGGCGCCGCCCAGCGTATGGGTCGTGTCAATCAGGGTCGACACCAGAGGTTCGACGGTGGTGTCGAGCGCCGCGCCCACCGTGCCCAAGGCCTCGCCCGCGCCGGTGTTGATCAGGTTGTCCACCGCGCTGCCCGTATTGCCGAGCGTGGTCTCGAGCATGCCCAGCACCTGAGCAGTCGGAGGCGTGATGGGCCCCACCCCGTTGTCTCCACCGCCACCGCCACCACCACCGCCGCCGCCGCCGTTATCGCCGCCGCCGCCGGGACCACCGGCGAGACCGCCGCGGCCGCCGGAACTGCTGCCGCAGGCCGAAAGGCTCAGCATGGCGGCCAGGATGAGGCTGGTGATCAGTGTGCGATGCAGCGTCGAACTTTGGATCGTTTTCATGATGTGCTCCAGATCTGTTTGGGTCGGTAGGCCAGGCGATGCGCCTGATGACCTTCCCTACGCATAAAGCGTGCCAACGCAAAAATGCGGATCATCCTGAACACGAAACGAAGCGCTTGATCGGCCGGAGAGCCTTGTTTAACAAGGGTTTCAAGGCATCTTGCGGACTGCGATGGCCCCGGGTCTGCGACCATGCGAAGACTGCGAAAGTTACATATGGGCGGGTGATTCCGGCCGACGTTACGTGGGCGCGTTACGTAACGTGGGAGGGCGGGGTTCGCGTTTTCCCTGATCCTGAGGGGGGCGCGGAACATCGTTGGGAGGCCGTGCAGCGTCATGAAAAACGCGGCCCATGGGGCCGCGTGATGGCGTCATGCAGGAGGGCCGAGCTCAGAACGCGTCGTAGAAAACCGAATAGTTGGCGTTGAAACGCCAGTCGCGATCATTGCCGTTGACCGTACGCTCCCCCATGGGCTTGGCCGCGTTGAAGTCGAACAGGTAGTAGCGGTCGTCCGTCACGCGAAACCCCAGGCCGGCCGAGACGAGTTGCCTATCGTTGAAGACGCGCAGCGACTGCGCGTTGTACCAGGTGCGGGCGTAGTCGGCCATGATGTAGGGCTGCACGACGCTCAGATACGTGGCGCCGATGGCGAAGCGCCGGTTCAGTTCCAGCGATACGCCAAACCCCTTGTCGCCGCTTTGTTCGCCTTGCGGATAGCCCATGGCATAGCGCCAACTGCCGAAGGAGATCTGTTCCGTGTTGGGCAGCACGTCGCTGCTGTGCTGCGCGGCGCCCGACAGCGTGACGCCGAACTGGGCGGGCAGCATGACGGATTGCTTGGCCTCCAGGTTCCAGCGGGTGAAGTCCAGGTCGACGTTGGGCGAGCCCGTGAAGCCGAAGTTCGAGGTGATGCCCTGGCGCGCGCCCGCGGCGTCGAAGCCGCGTGACACCGATAGCGAGATGTCGCGCGACTGCCGTTGTCCGGTTTCCACGTAGTGCAGTTGCGTGGTGGCGGCGCGCACGCGCACGTCCTGCTCGAACTGCGCCCCGTCGATGTCGCGGTTGTATATGTCGCGCGACTGCGTGGCGTAGACCCCGCCGCTCACGGTCAGGGAGCGTGTGTTGTTGAGCAGCAGCGGATAGCTCAGGCCCACGCCGATCCGCTGGTTGCGTACCTTGCGGTCGAAGCCCAGGTACTCCAGCGCCTGGTCATCGGGCCGCGCGCGATAGGTGTAGCCGTCCACCTTGACCGCCAGGCCATCGCTGCCCACCGGCACCCGGATGTCGCCCGCGAAATAGCGCACGTCGTCCTGGTTCACGGGCACCGCCGCGGTCAGGCGAACCTGCTCTCCAAGCGGCGTGAGGCTGTTGGCGCTCATATTCACCAAGCCTTGCACGCCCGTGCCCAGGTCGGACACGCCGCCATTGACGCCAAAGGGCTTGTGCGTGCCCGTCAGGACGAGTTCGCTGGCCCCATCCGCCCGGCGGGGCAGGTCGAGCGCGGGCGTGAACGTGACGCCAGGCACACCGCGCATCAGATTCAACTGGCGCTCCAGCAGTTCGCGTGTCAGCGGCTTCTGGTCGACCAGGGGCTGCGCCAACGTGCGCAACCGGTCTTCAGCGCTGCCCAGGTCGCCCTCGATGCGCACCGAGCCAACGTGGCCTTCCACCACCGTCACCACGACCAGGCCGTTGGCGAACGTCTGGTCCTGCAGCAGGGCGAAGGACAGGGGGTACCCGGCTTCCTGGTACAGCGCGGTGATCTTGTTCACCTCCTGCGCCAGTTGGCCGATGGTGGTCTCCTTGCCCGCCTGCGGTTGCAGGATGGCCTGCACCTGGTCGAAGGGAAGGGTGCGCACACCCGTCACGTCGAAGTGCCGCGGAACCAGGCGTTGCGCCAGACGCTGGCGGATGGCCTCCTCCTCGGGGCTGGGCACCGCGATGACGGGACTGGTGGCGGGTTGTGTCGGGGCGGGTCTTTCGAGGGGGGGCAATGCGTCCACCGGATTGCCGCGCAGGGCGCCTTGACCCCAGGCCGGCAACGCGCTTGCCAGCCAGGCCGCACCGGCCAGGGATGTTGCGAGGGCAGGGCGGGTGATGCGGAAAAACATCATGGGCGGCAACTCGTTCAGGAAGGCGCGCAGGAAGAGGGAGGGCGGGTTCGCCCAAGGTCTAGATAATAAAATCCTGCTGAAAGTTATGTATCAATATATTTCCATCTCTGTTTCATCAGTAAGTATCCTGGGCTGCCCCTGAAACTGTCAACCGGACTATCCCCAAGTCTGCCAATTTTTTATAAGGCTATGAAACGCATAGGAAAATTTTAAGTTCAATATTCTTGTTGCAGCGAATTTGACAAAAGTGGAGGTAATTGATTTATCTCTTGTCGCTGTAAATAGTTGATACTAGTATGGGAGATATTCAATGCGATGAAGCCTTGAAAGTAACAAATGTATCTTCGCCGGAATCAAGGGTCCTGCTGGCCTGAACTGGGGCTGCATCACAGAGGAGAAGATATGAACCCTGGGGACATCGTGCCGCTGGCCTTCAACGCCGGCTTGGTGGGGTTGTCGTTTGTGATCGCTGCACTGGGCTCCTACGTCGCCCTGCTGGCGGCGGCGCGTATCCGGCGTCCGGGCATCGGGGGCGGCGCCGGCACCGTCAGCATGGGCTACGTCCTGGTCGCCGCGCTGGCCTTGGGTGGCATCGGGATCTGGGGCATGCATTTCATCGGCATGCTGGCCCAACGCATTCCGTTCGCGGTGGGCTACGACATCAGCCTCACCATCCTCAGTTTCCTGGTCGCCGTGTTCTTCGCGGGCGCCGCGCTCTGGTATGTCGGCCATGGCCGCTATGGCACCCAACGGTGCCTGGCGGGGGGCGTGCTGGCGGGTGTCGGCGTGGCCGGCATGCACTACATCGGCATGTCCGCCATGCGCATGCCCGCGGTCTTTGCCTGGAGCGAACCGCTGGTGATTGCCTCGGTCGTGATCGCGGTGGCTGCTGCCAGCGCCGCCTTGTGGCTGGCCTTCAGCGTGCAGCGGGAATGGCATCGCGTGGTCGCCGCGCTGGTGATGGCGGGTGCGGTGTGCGGCATGCACTACACCGGCGCCGCTGCCGGCTCGATCATCTGCACGACGCCCACCACTACGCAGGCTTCCTGGCTGCTGGGGGGCACGTCGCTTCCTTATGTCGTGTTCGTCCTGTCCGCGCTCACGCTCGTCGTGATGCGCTGGCTGCTTCACCGCACCTCCACCGAATATCGCGAGCAGGTTGCGGCTCGCATGGATGCCCTGCTTGACACGAAATCAAGCAAGCAGGGGTCCTGAGTGCGCCTGCCGGCGCTTGCCGGCAGGTGTTTTGTGTCCGCAGTACCGGCCCGACGCGCATGCCGACGGCCACACACAATCCTTCGGGAGGTAATCATGAAAGCGCAATTGCTGAAATTCTGGCGCGACGAGGAAGGCGCCACCGCCATCGAATACGGCCTGATCGCGGGGCTGGTCGCCGTGGCCATCATCGCGGCCCTGGGCGTGCTTTCCGGCGGCCTGAACGACATCTTCTCCGGCATCGGCGAGAAGCTTTCCGACGTGGGCGACCAGGTCAAGACCGAGACCCCGACCACGCCGCCCGCGGGCGGTGGCGGCGGCGGCTGATCGCTTTCGCCGGATGTGAGCGCGGTTGCCGCGGTGCCGCAAGGCACCGCCGGTGGCGCCGCGCGTCCTTCCCCGAGTCCCCGACGTGAACGGAGCAAGCCTGTGGTACCTGCTGTTCCTCTGCCTGGGCCTGGCGCTTGGCTGGCGCGACTGGCGCGAAAGAAAGGTCTCCAACAAGGTGTTGTTGGCGGCCCTGCTCGCGCAGTCGGCGTGGCTGGCGACCTGGGCCATGCGCCAGGCTGCCGCGCCCACGGGGGCGGCGGACTTCGCGCAGGCGGGACTGGGGTTCGCCTTGGGCATGCTGACCTATCCGCTCTGGCGCATGGGAAAGATGGGCGCGGGCGACGTGAAGGCGCTGGCGGCGCTGGGCTTCCTGCTGGGACCCTTGGGGCTGGCGGCCACCTGGGTGTTGGGCACGTTGCTGGCACTGGCGCATGCCTTGTCGGCCGTGTTGAGGGGGGCGCACCGCGCACCGGGCCGCCGCGTCCATCCCTATGTGGCGCACCTCGTATGCGGCGCACTGCTCTGGCTATGGTTCTCGGCGACGGGACGGGCGTGAAGGGAGGGCAGCGCGGCGCATATGCGGTGGAATTCGGCCTGGTTTTCCTGGCCTTTTTCTTCGTGTTGTACGCCGTGCTGACCTACGGCCTGATCTTCACCGCGCAGCAGGCGCTGAACATCGCCGCGCAGGATGGCGCGCGTGGCGCGCTGCGCTGGCAGCAGGGCGACGCCGCCATGGTGCAGCGCGCGCGGCTCGCGCATGCCTTGGCGCTGGATCACGCGAAGTGGATCCGAGACATGGCTGGCCAGGAGGGCGTGCGGATCGCCGTCTGCGGCAATGCCGGCCTCCTTGCGGGCGAGGGGGCTTGCGGCGCGGACTTGCCCGCCCGCGACGAAATCGAGGTCAGGGTCTCCTATGCCTACCGGCAGGCGCCGCTCGTGCCGGACATCAGCCTCGGTCTCATGGGCGCGCTGTTCCTGCCCGAGCAGCTTGCCGCTCAGGCCAAGGTGCGGCTGGGGGCCGATGTCATGCCCGTGGAGGGCGCGACATGAGCGCGAATGCCTTGTCCCGTTTCCACCAGCGTGGCGTTGCCGCGCTCGAGTTCGGCTTGACGATGATGGTGCTCTTCATTGTTTTCTTCGCCGTCGTCAGCTACGGCGCCTTGTTCTGGGCCAAGCAGCGCGTGTCCTTTGCCGCGGGCGAGGGTGCGCGTGCCGTGTTCGAAGGCAGCCTGGCCGGACCGGTCAGCCCCTTGGTGGGCTGCGTGCGGGCCACGCAGGCCGCGGGTTTCCTGGTGGTGTCCTGCGAGCCGCGCCGCCAGTCCTGCGGCTGGTCCGGGGCATCGCTGGACTGCGTGGCGATCGTGGTCAGTTTCGATATTGCGCGCTGGCCGATGGTCGGCGCCTTGCAGCAGGTTGGCGCCCTGGTGGGCGGTGATGAGTCGCGATGGATGCCTGATGCCGTCTGGGGCAGGGCCGTCGTGCAGGTGAAACCGGAAGCCCTTCTATGAGCAGCATGACACGCATCCTTGCCATTCTTCTCGTCGTCTTCGCGGTGTTGCTGGGCGGCTTCGCCTGGTTCCTGGCCAGCCGGCCGGCGACCACGCCCCAGCCGGTGGCGCCGACGCCGGTTGCGCAGACGCAACCCGACACCGCGCGCGTGCCGGTGGTCGTGGCGAAGAAGGCCTTGGAGGCCGGTGCGCCGATCCCCGCCGATGCCATCGAGGTCGTGCAGTGGCCTGTCGCGCCCGCCACGGGGTTCGCGGATCCCGGGCAGGTAAGGGGCCAGTTCCTGCGGTTGGACGTGGCGCCGGGCGAGCCAGTCCTGGCCAGCTCGTTGTTGCGCGGCCTGCAGGAGCAATTGCATGAAGGCGAGCGCGCGGTGACGGTGCCGATCGATGAGGTGACGGGCGCCGCCGGGCGTGTGCGGCCGGGAGATTGGGTGGATGTCTTCATGACCTTCAACCAGGGCGGCGAAGTCGAGCAGACCCAGTCGCGCCTGCTGCAGCCGCGCGTGCGCGTGCTGGCCTATGGCGAGCGCGTGCTGGGCGGCGCCGAGCCGCAGGCTGCCGGCCGGCAGGCGGCGCAACAGGCTAATGCCGCGCCGCGCACTGCCCTGCTGGCCGTGCCGCTGGTCGACGTGAATGATCTGATCCTGGCAAGCCGCAACGGCCGGTTGCAGCTGGTGCTGCGCCCGGCGGGCGATGCCGACGGCACGGACCCCACCTTGTTCGTGGAGCCGGCCGCGGTGTTGTCGGCACGCTCCGGCTTGGACGCCAGCGCACGGGAGCGCCTGAGCGAGCCTGCCAACCGCGCCTATGCCGGCACGGGCCTGGGCGGGATCGCCGGTGCCGCGCCCGTTGCGGCGAGGCCGGCCGGCGCACCCCGGCCGGTGGGCCGCTCCGTCGAGGTGTTGCGCGGCAATCGTTCCGAGAACGTGCCGTACTGATGCCTTCGCGCCACCCATGATGTCCTGACGCTCCGGATTCCTCAACATGCTGAACCGATACGCCGCGATGAAGAAAACAACCGCCACCCTGATCGCCAGTTCGGCCGTTCTGATCCTGCTGAGTACCGTCGCCCCGGCCGCGCTGGCGCAGGCGGGCGCGGCAGCGGCGCCCGCCGAACGGGAAATCGTGTTGCCTGTGCGTGGCCAGCAGACCTTGCCGGTGCAAGGCCTGCCGCAGCGCGTCGCCGTGGGCGACGAAACCGTGGCCGATGTCCGGGTGCTGCCGGCACGGGGCGAGGCGCCCGCGCAAGTCCTCATCATCGGCAACAAGCCTGGCGCGACGCGTGTCCAGGTCTGGGCCCAGGGCAGCGCCCGGCCCACGGTCTGGCGGGTGAGGGTGGCGGGCCGTGTCCACGACGCCCTGCGCGAGCGCGGGGCGGTGGACGCCATCGACGTGGGCCATGCCGCGGACCACGCGATCATCAGCGGGAGCGCGGCGTCGATGGTCGAGCATCGCGCGGCAGTGGGCGCGGCACGGGCCGCCGCTGGCGAGGAGAAAATCGTCGACACGTCCACGGTGAGCCCTGGCGGCGTGGTGCAGGTCGAAGTGCGCGTGGTGGAGGTTTCGCAAAGCGTGGCCAAGGACGTGGGCCTGAGCTTTCTCGCCGGGCGCGCGTCGGACGGCACGGGCAGTTGGGGCGCGGCCTCGCCCACGCTGAGCGGCGCCATCGCCGATGGCTTCAGGGCCACCTTCGACAGCAGCAATTTCTCGGCCCGCCTGGGACTGCTGCAAAGCAACGGCCTTGCGCGCATTCTTGCCGAACCGACGCTGGTGGCGCTTTCCGGGCAGAGCGCAAGCTTCCTGGCAGGCGGCGAGATACCCATTCCACAAGCGGGCGGCCTGGGCACGCAGAACGTGACCTACAAGCCTTTCGGCATCGGACTCACGGTGACGCCCACGGTGCTGTCGCGTGAACGCATTGCGCTGAAGGTGGCGCCCGAGGCGAGCGAGCTCGATCCGACCAACGGCATCCAGATATTCAACGGCGACAACAACGTCACGCTGATTCCCGCGATCCGGACGCGCCGCGCGGACACCACGGTGGAGCTGGGCGACGGCGAGAGCTTCATCATCAGCGGCCTGGTCTCGCGCCAGACCATCGCCAACGTCAACAAGCTGCCGTTCCTGGGCGACCTGCCCATCATCGGCGCGTTCTTTCGCAGCATGCGCTACTCGCAAGAGGAGCGTGAACTCGTGATCGTCGTCACGCCTCGTCTCATCAGGCCGATCGCGCGCGGCGTGAACCTGCCCATGCCGGGGGCGAGACAAGAGGTGGCCGACACGCCGACCAATGCCTGGGGTAGCTATCTGCTCGGTCCGCTGAGCGGCCAGCAGATGCCTGGATTTTCACGGTGATGGAATGATCATGAAACCCCATTTGAAAGAGGGCGTGGCCCTGCAGAAATCGACGATGTTTCTCTTTTGCTCCAAGGACAGCCGCGTGGCTGCCCAGCTTGGCGAGGCCGTGGGAGAACTGGGCCTTCTGACGCAGGAGTTGCCTGCCATCGACAGGCTGGCGCCTCGGCTGGTGGAGTTGTCGCCACGGCTGGTCTTCCTGGACTTCACGCCGGATGAGGACGAGCCCGGCAAGCTGCTGCGTTCCGCCGACTTGGCGCGCATGCTGGCACGCATCGCGCCGCAACTTCCCTGCATCGCCGTGGGCAGCCTGGCCCAGGCCGAAGGGCCGGTGGCGGCCCTGCGCGCGGGCGTGACGGATTTCATCGATCCTGGCTCGGCGCCGTACGAGATCCGCGATGTGGTGCAGCGCGTACTGGGCGCGGGCAGCCGCGAGTCCAGCCGCCAGGGCGGCCATCGGGGCATCGTGCTGCTGGGCGCGCGTCCTGGCGTGGGCACCAGCACGCTGGCCGTGCATCTGGCGGGCCTGGTGCAGGAGCGTCTGACGCTGGCCGCGAACGTCGCGCGTGGCGGCCGCATGCCGCGCACGCCGGCCGAGACCCGTCTGTCCGACCGCGTGGCGATGCTGGACCTGGGCTGGCCGGCGGGTGATTGCCTGTTGTACCTGAACGTGGATAGCGAGTTCGATTTCGCCGAGGCCGTGCGCAACCTGCGCCGCCTGGACCCCACGTTGCTGGGGACCGCGCTGGCGCACACCACCGGCGGCATCAGCGTGCTGGGCCTGCCGCGCGACATGGATGCCATGCGGTCCATCAGCCTGTCCGATTCCCTGTTGCTGTTCGAGCGCCTGCGGCAGCATTTCGGCGCGCTCATCACCGACGCGGGCGGCTTGTCCAACCCCGAGTTCGTGGCCGGCCTGGCGCGTACCGCGCAGGAGGTCTGGGTGGTGACCGACCAGAGCGTGGGCGCGCTGGTGTCGCTGGCCAGCCTGTTGCGCGAACTCGAGTCCCAGCATGTCGACCCGGGCTGTCTGCAACTGGTGGTGAACCGCTACGACGAGCGTTACGGCATGACCGCGACGCAGATCGCCGAACGTTTCAACCTGCCGCTGGCGGGGACCTTGCCCGACCGCACGCTGCAGCTCATGGTGTGCACCAACCAGGGCCGCCTGCTGCACGAGGACGCCGAGCGCGATGCCTATGTGCGCGCGGTCCAGGCCCTGGGCAACCGGGTGCTGGCCGAGGAAACGTCGGGCAGCAGCGGGCGCGGCAGCTGGATGGCGACGTGGCTGCCCGGCGTGCACAAGCGCATGAACATCATCTGAGCGGCGCGCCAAGCGCCAGACGACCATGACTCCTCCCGCAACCTTGCAGTTCGGCGATTCACGCGAAGGCGATGCCTTCGTCCACTCCGATCGTTTCCAGTCGGTCAAGACCGCCGCCTATGAACACCTGTTGTCGCGTATCGAGGAGCTGGGCGCGGAGTTCGGCCGCTGGACGCGCGCGGCCATCCAGGAGTTCGTCGACATCGAGGTGGCGGGTTTCGTGCGCTTGCGCCGGGTGGCCATCAACGAGGCCGAGATGCGGCTCGTGTCGGAGTCGCTCACCAAGGAACTGGCGGGCCTGGGGCCATTGGAAGACCTGCTGTCGGATCCCGCGGTGGAGGACGTACTGATCAATGGCTACGACAATGTCTTCGTGTCGCGCGCGGGCGTGCTGGCGCGCGAGCAACTGCGCTTCAGCGACAACCAGCACGTGCTGCGCATCGTGCGCCGCATCCTGGCGCCGCTGGGGCGCCGGCTGGACGAGTCCTGCCCGATGGTGGACGCGCGCCTGCCTGATGGGGGCCGCCTGAATGTCGTGATCGAACCGCTGGCGGTGGACGGGCCGATGGTGTCCATCCGCAAGTTCCGCCAGGATCCGCTCAAGCCCGCCGACCTGCTGACCCTGGGCACCTTCGACGAGAGCATCTATGCGCTGCTGGGGGCGGCCGTGCGTGCGCGCTGCAACATCCTGGTGTCGGGCGGCACCAGCTCGGGCAAGACCTCGCTGCTGAATGCCCTGGCTTTCTTCGTGCCCGAGCGCGAACGTGTCGTCACCATCGAGGATACGGCCGAGCTGTCGCTGAACCATCCGCACGTGGTGCGGCTGGAGTCGCGCCAGGGCGGCTTCGATGGCGGCGGCGCGGTCACCATCCGCGAGCTCATCCGCAACAGCCTGCGCATGCGCCCCGACCGGGTGGTGGTGGGCGAGGTGCGGGGCGCCGAAGTCATGGACATGATGCAGGCGATGAACACGGGCCATGAGGGCTCGATGGCCACCATCCACGCCAACTCGGCGCGCGAATGCCTGTATCGCATCGAGATGCTGGCGGGCTTCGCGGGCTACCAGGGCAGCGAGGACAGCCTGCGCCGGCAGATCGCCAGCGCGCTGGATTTCATCGTGCAGGTGGGACGGCTGTCGAATGGCAAGCGGCGCGTGCTGTCCATCACGGAGGTCACCGGCATGGGCGACAACGTGATTGCCACGCAGGAGCTGTACCGCCACGAGACGGTGAGCACGCCCGAGGGCGAGGAACGGGATCGCTGGGTCAGCCTGGGCATCCATCCACATACCCCGAAACTGGCGAAGTTCCGTGACGAGATGCGGGCCAGCAATGCCGGGGCGCCGTCCGATGACGGCGGCGGCGGTGGCGGGTTCTGGGGCAGGAGGCGCTGATGGTCCTGCCGCTGCTGCTTGCCAGCGCCGCGCTGCTTCTGCTGGCGGGGGCGCTGCTGCTCTGGCGCCACGCGCGCCAACGCTCGCGCATGGCGGCAACGGAGAGGTTCATCAGCTCGCGCCTGGTCGATCCCGCGGCACGCGATGCCTCGGGCGTGCCGCGCATTCCCGCCTTCCACAATCGGCGCGCACGGGGCGGCTATTGGTCCAGCCTGTTCCTGCGC
Organism: Orrella dioscoreae; assembly: GCF_900089455.2. NCBI lineage: Bacteria > Pseudomonadati > Pseudomonadota > Betaproteobacteria > Burkholderiales > Alcaligenaceae > Orrella > Orrella dioscoreae. The sequence goes on along the minus strand of NZ_LT907988.1, from coordinate 3,175,117 downwards.
GCGGGCGTGAGCCCATCGGCGGCCTATTTCATCGCCTGGTTCCTGTGGGGATTGCTGCCCGCCGCGTTCGTGTGGTTGCTGGCGGGGCCCGTGGCCGCGGTCGCACTGGCGTTCTTTGCCTGGGCCTTCCGGTTCTTCCTGCTGTGGCTGAAGGCCGAGCGCAGGCATCGGCGCATGGTCATGCAGATGCCGGGTTTCCTGGATGCGATGGTGCGCATGATCACCATCGGCAACAGCCTGGGCGCGGCGTTCCAGTCCGCTACCGGCCACACCGACCTGCCTTTGCGCGAAGTGCTGGAACGCGCCGACGGCATGACGCGCTCGGGCAAGGACCTGGATGCGTCGTTACGCCAGGTGTCGCAGCAATACGGCCTGCACGAGCTCTACCTGGTGGCGGCGGTGGTCAGCGTGGCGATGCGTTTCGGCGGGCGCAGCGATCAGGTGCTGGAACGCATGGCGGGGTTCATGCGCGACCTGGAGCAGGCGCGCCAGGAGCTGGTGGCCCTGTCGGCGGAGGTGCGCCTGTCCGCGTGGATCCTGGCGCTGCTGCCTGCGGGTATCGCGGTGTTCATCGTGCTGTTCCATGAGTCCTTGTTGGTCAACATGTGGCGGGATCCCGTCGGCGCCTACATGCTGATGGCGGCGGCGGTGTTGCAGGCGGGCGGCTCGTACTGGCTGTACCGCATGGCCAGGTCGATATAGGACGGGGCACATGGATTACGTCGCCAACCTGGGCCTGTGGGCCGACCTCGATCCTCGCAATGTCGCGGCGGCGGCGCTGGTGGCGCTGGCCCTGGCGGTGCTCGCCGCGGGCGCGTCGTTGTGGCTGAAGGTCTCGCGGCAGGATCGCAACCGCCAGGTCATCGACCGCCTGCTGGCGGGGCGCGGCGGCCAATCGGCGCCGACGCAGGCCGAGCCGCAAGGCACCCTGGGCAGCGCCGTGCACCGGGCGGAGCAATTGGGCCGGCACTGGGGCGAGGGCAGGTCGGGCAACGTGCTGCTGCCGCCCGAGGACAGGCAGGTCGTCGACCTGTGCGGTTTCGAGGACGTGGGCCGGGCGCGTTCGCTGTTCATGTTTGCGCGCGTGCTGCTGACGGCCGGCCTGCCGTTCCTCGCGGGTTTCCTGCTGCAAGGCCGCCTGTTGCCCGCCAATCCCGCGATCGAATGGACGGCCGCGGCCTTCGTGGGCCTTGCGCTGGGGTGGATGCTGCCCAAGTGGATGTTGCTGCGCCGCGCCGCGCGCAGGCGCCGGGCGGCCTACCAGGAGTTGCCTTTGCTGATCGACCTGTTGCGCCTGCTGCAAGGCGTGGGCCTGTCGATCGATCAGAGCCTGCACGTGGTGGTCACGGAGTTCCGCCAGGTCATGCCGGTGCTGGCGCGCGAGTTGCAATATGCCGTGGATCTCTATGCGCGGGGCCGCACGCGCGAGCAGTCGCTGATGCGGTTGGCCACGGGTTTCGACAATGACGACCTGTCGGCGATCTGCCGCCTGATCTCGCAGGTGGACCGGCACGGCGGCGCCGTGCAGGATCCCTTGAACCGGTTTGGCGAGCGGGTGCGAGAGCGCCGCCGCATGGAGTTGAAGGAGCGGGTCGGCAAGCTCACCGTCAAGATGACGGGCGTCATGGTGCTGACTCTCTTGCCCGCCTTGCTCATCGTCACGGGTGGCGCGGGTTTCTTGGCAGTCATCCGCGGCTTGTCGCGGGTAGCGGGGGGATCATGAGGAACGATCAGCGTGCCGGACTGCGTGTCCTGGCGCTCGGCGCGGTGGTGCTGGTGTCGGGATGCGCGGCGACCAGCCAGGAGTCGGCCTGGAAGGTGGTCCAGCAACAGCAGGAGGCGCAGATGGCCATGCGGCAGCACGAGGCCGACGAGGCACGGCGCCAGGCACCCACGCAGCCGCAATTGCTGATGTCGCTGGTGCGCGAGGCGCAGTCGCAAGGCCGCTATTTCGCCTCGCTGGCCTATATCGATGCCTATGTGCAGGCCGCGGGCAGCAACCCCGAGATCGAGGCCTTGCGCGCGGAAGCGCTGCGCCTGACCGGGCAGCCCACGCAAAGCGAAGCTGCCTATCGGGCGCTGCTGGGCACGCCGCAGGCTGCCCGCGCCTGGCATGGGCTGGGCTTGCTGGCCGGGGCACGCGGCGACCTCGATCGCGCGGCAGCGGACCTGGGCCGCGCAGCCGCGCTGGCGCCCACCGATGCACAGGTGCTGAACGACCTGGGCTATGCGCACCTGCTTGCCGGCCGTCCCGGCGATGCGCGCCTGCCGCTGGGCAAGGCGGCGGAGCTTGCGCCTGGCAACGCGAAAGTGCTCAGCAACCTGGCCTTGCTGCTGCTGGTGCAGGGCGATGAGGGTGGCGCGGGGCGCGTCATGGACGATGCAGGCCTGCCGGATCCCGTGCGGGAAGAAGTGCGCCGCCTGGCCGCCGAACTGAAGCCCCTGGCGAGCCAGGCTTCCGAGCCGTCCTATTCCGCCGCGCGCATTGCGCGTGATGACCCGGCGGCGATGGCCGCGCGTCCGATCGTGCAGGACGTGAGCGGCGCGCCGGCGACGGCCCCCGCGCCATCGGCGCCGGTGCCGCGCGAGTCCGCCGCCGCCTTGCGCGCCTCGGCTGAACAACCCTATGACCATCGTCCCGTGGTGCGGCAATGACACGCGCCACCCTTGTCTGCAACGTGGAGCCCGCCATGCGTCCTTGCCGCCATGTCTTCGTCGCCACCCTTCTGGCGTTGTCCTGCACGAGCGCCTGGTCTCAAGGCAATGCGCCGCTGACGCAGCCACCCGCCGCGGCGGCCGTGCCGGCACCTGCACCGGCGGCGACCACGGTTGCACCAACCCCAACCCCAGCCCGTGCACCCGCCGCCGCAACGCGCCCCGTGGTGCAGGCCGTTGCCGCGCCTGCGCCCGCGCCCGCGCAGTCTCCCGCGGCCGAGCCTGCCTTCGGCGACACCACGCGCCTGTTGATCGCCGCGCAAGGCGACGGGCGCCGCGCGGGCACGGACCTGCCGATGGTGGGCGAGGCCGCCACGCGGGCCTGGGAGCGCTACATGGACAGTTTCTCGCAGCCCATCCCGGAGTGGTTCAATGACCAGCGCGGCGTCACCGAGCAATAGGCGCCGGCACGCCTGGCGCTTGCGCCACGAGGCGCCCGCCTGCCGGCAACGCGGCTCGATCGTCGTGCCCGTGGTCGCGGCGCTGTTGGTGGGCCTGTCGCTGCTGGGCGCATCGCAGATCGGCTACCTGTACTACATGAAGCGCGAGCTGCAGAACATGGCCGATTTCGCCGCCTTGGCGGGCGCGCAGGTGCTGGCCGACGGGGGCAGCTGCCCCGCCGCGCAGACGGCTGCCTGGGCCAGCGCCCGCATGAATTTCCAGCAGCACGGGGCGTTGGCCGATGAGGAAATGACGGTGGTGTGCGGCGAGTGGGCGCCTGACGACATCCCGGGCGATGGGCGCCACTTCGCGGTCTCGCTGGATCCTGCGCGGATGAATGCAGTGTGGGTCACGGTGGAAAAAAACGTGACCAGCATCGCGCCTTTCGTGCCGGGGCAGATCGTGCTTAGTGAAGCGGGAGCCGCCACGTCGCAGCCCGCGGCGGCCTTCTCCGTGGGATCGCGCCTGCTGCGCGTGGGCGGGCAGGGACTGGTCGGGCAACTGCTCGCGGCCATCGGGCTGACCCCCAGCCAGCTGGATGTCCTGAGTGCATCGGGCCTGGTCAATACAAAGCTGACGCCGTCGGGTTTGTTGCAGGCCCTGGGCCTGCCCGCCAGCGTGGCGGCCGGGGTGGGAACGCCGCAGGAACTGCTGGCCTTGCAGCAACTCACGCTGGGGCAGGTGCTGGATGCTTCCGCGCAGGTGCTGTCCAAGACGGATGGCGTGGCGCAGGCCTCGCTGTCGGCGCTCAATGGCCTGATCTCGCAGCTGAATCTCGCGGTCATCGACGGCCGCAGCCCGCTGACGCTGCCGGTGCGCCTGTTCGGCGATGGCGGCGTCTTCGCGCTGGTGGCTACCGGCGATCCCGCCTCGGCGCTGCGCGCCGAGGTGAATGTCCTGGACCTCGTCAGCACGTCGTTGCTGGCTGCCAACGGCAGCCGCCTGTTGTCCATTCCCTCGCTCGATGTGGCCGGCCTGGTCCAGGCGCGGGTGCGTGTCATCGATCCGCCGCAGATCGCGATCGGCGGCCCGGGCGTGTCCGCCGTGACGCCGCAGATCCGCGTCTATGCGCGCGTGGGCACCACGGGCGTGCCGCTGTTGGGCGGCCTGCTCGACACGCTGGGCACGCGCATCGATCTCCCGGTGATCATCGAAGTGGGGCGTTCCGAGGCCACGCTGGCGCGCGTGTGCGAGGCACCGCTGGCGCGCGACCAGGCCGAGATCCGCGTGCAGTCCAGCGCCGCCAGCATCTGCCTGGGCGGCTTCCCGCGCATGGCGGCGGGCTTCGGGCCGGACAGCTTCTTTTCAGACCAGAACACCTGCGATGGCACGGTGGCGCGCCATCCGGTCGCAAGCGTGCTGGGCTTGCTGACCGTGCGCAGCCACCTGAACCTGCCGGTCCTGCAGTCGGGCGAGGAGACCGTGACGCTGACCGCGCCCGCCCCGGGCCAGCCGCCGACGGTGGTGACCGTGACGCCCAACGACAACCTGGACCTGAACCGCCTGGGGCAGACCCTGGCGGAACAGGTGGGCGGCGGATTGCTGGGCGACCTGCTGGGCGACCCCGCCAACACCGGGCTGCAGGGCGGCACGCTGGAAGAGCGGGTCAATCGCCTGCTGGGCCCCACGCCAGTGGGCCGCAGCCTGACCGAGATCGCCGCCGAGATGCGCTATTCCAACGAGGCGCTGGCGGCCCGGGCGAAACAGTGGGCAAGCGGCAATGTGCTCAATGGCTTGCTGGGTGACGTCAGCGCCTTGCTGGAGGTGTTGCTCGTCGCGCCGCTCGGCGACGTGACCTGCGGCCTGCTCGGCGGGCTGGGCGGCGCGAAGGGCGTGCGCAATTGCAAGACCCCCTACGTGCAGAACATGGTCCAGGGCAACAACGGCGTGACGGCCGTGCTGGGCCTGGTGGTGAAGGTGCTCGAGCCCGTGCTGGGCGCGCTGGGCGGCCTTCTGCAGAAACTGGTCAACGACACCCTGGGCATCGGCCTGGGCCAGAGCGACGTGTCGCTGTTGTCCGTGCGTTGCGGCGACGTGCGGCTGGTGTATTGATGCAAGAAGACGATGATGGAAGCTGACAACAACAGGGGATGGGCCGCGAGCCTCGGGAGCGCGGGATGACGGCAGGCATCAGCGAAGAAATCGACCTCTACGTGTGGGAGGGCGCGTCCGACATCGCCGTGCGCGCCGAGCGCAGCCTTGCGGGCTATGACGTCAACGTCATGCGTGCCGAGCTGGGCATGGCGCCGCCCGGCGGGCGCGATCCCAACCGGCCGATGGTAGCGATGGTGTCGGTCACGGTGATGAGCGATGCGCGCTTCGGCGGCGGCGAATGGCTGGCCGCGCAAGGCACGCCGGTCATCTGGGTGGCAGCGGAAGAGCGGGGACGCGATCCGCGTTTCTATCCGCCCGCGTATTCGCACACCTTGCCGCTGAGCTTCACGGGCGCGGAGCTGCGGGCCCTGCTGTTCCGCCTGGCCGGCGCGGCCCAGCAGGCCGCGCATACGTCCGCCCATGCGCCCAAGCCCCTGGTGGCCGTGTCCGCGCCCATGCGTGAACTGCTGTCCGAAGCCGAGATGTTCGCGGACTGCCGCACCAGCGTGCTCATCCACGGCGAAACCGGCGTGGGCAAGGAGCGGATCGCGCGCCTCCTGCACGACCGTGCGACCTGGTCCGCGGGGCCTTTCGTGGCGGTGAACTGCGGCGCCGTCCCGGAGGGCCTGTTCGAGGCGCACTTCTTCGGACATGCGAAGGGGGCCTTTACCGGCGCCGTTGGCGCGCACAAGGGATACTTCGAGCAAGCCAGCGGCGGCACCCTGTTCCTCGACGAAATCGGCGATCTTCCGCTTTATCAGCAGGTCAAGCTCCTGCGCGTGCTGGAGCAGAACGTCATCACCCGGCTGGGCGCCACCACCGAGGTGGCGGTGGACTTCCGCCTGGTCGCGGCCACCAACCGCGACCTGCGCAAGCGCGTGGCCAGCGGTGATTTCCGGGCCGATCTCTACTACCGGCTGGCCGTGATCGAGCTGTATGTGCCGACCCTGGAAGAGCGGGGTCCGGAAGACAAGGCGGCAATCTTCAAGGCCCTGCTGGAACGCGAGCTGCCGGACGTGTCCGACCTGCCGCAGTGGCTGGTCGAGCGCGTCGCCGCGACGCGTTTTGCCGGCAATGTGCGGGAGCTTTCCAACGTGGTGGAGTGGGTCGCCATCGTGCGCCGCCAATGCGGCAACTGGAATCGCGAGCGTATCGAGCGCGTGTTCGAACGCCTGGCCGACTGCTCGCGCATCCTGGGCGTCCCGGCGTCCGCCGCGCCCGCCCCTGCTGCCGCCCAGCACCCCGTCCTGAGCGAGGCTGAACAGGCCGAACGCGCCCGTGTGATGGTGGCGCTGGAGGCCAATGGCTGGCGGCGTCAGGATACGGCGGCCTACCTGGGTATCAGCCGCAAGGTGCTGTGGGAGAAGATGCGCAAGCTGCAGATTGCGGGCGGGCAGGGCGAGTCGGCCGACATGCTGGGTCCCGGAGACGGGGGCGCGTATTCCTGAACAGATGGGTCTCGCGGACCCGTCTGCCTGGCGCAAGCCGCGAAGGCCGCAAGACTGCGAAGGACGCGGGTTTGCCTGTGCGTCATTTCTCTACTGAAAGTTGCTATAGTTTGTTCAAAATCTCATCCTTGGGGAAGGCATGGAACTCCGCTCTCTGCACCTGGCCGTGCGCACCGCATTGGCCGGCCTGACGCTGGTTGGCCTGACGGCATGCGCCGCCACGCAACAACCCAGCGCACCCGAATCGGCCGTCACGCAATCCGACGCGCCGAAAACCGCCGAGGCCGGCGCGCAGCCGGTCACGCCGCCGCCGGCGCCGGCTGTCATCCAGCCCGAACCCAGGCCCGCTGCAAGCGGCCCGGTCGCGGAAGTGCAGCAGCTGATCCAGTCGCGTCAGGTCAATGAACTGCGCACGACCTACAACGGCAGCTATGGCGCCAGCATGCTGTTCAAGCCCGACGAGCTGGTCTACTACGTGGCGCTGTTCCGCCAGAAGGAGTTCCTGCGCGTCAGCAAGACCCGCGTGGCTGCCGAGGCCGAGCAGACTTATCGCCGCTATGCCGCGCAGACCAGCGAATTGGCCGAAGTCGATATCCGCCGCATCACGCTGCAGGCCGAGCAGGCCCGCACCGACAAGCTGCTGAGCGAGCGCACGAGCCAGCTCGAAGGCTTGCAGGCGGATGTGGACCGCCAGCGCCAGCAGGCAGCCCAGATTGCCGCCAACCAGAAGCAGGCGCGTGAAGAGGCGGCCCAGTTGTCGGCCCAGCAGAAGGATGCCGCGGCCGAGTTGCGCCGCCTGCAGGCACGCATCCGCGAACTGGAGCGCCAGCAGGCCAACGTGGGCGCCCAGGCCGAGCCGCGCGCCAAGAGCGGCGCGAAGAAGCTGCCGCCCAAGTAAACGGCGCCTGCCCGCGCGGCCTTGCCGGGCCAGCGCATCCCGAGACCCGCCCGTATGCCATACTGGCGGGTCTTGTTTTTCCGGCCTCTGGCCGCCATCTGCCAGTCATGGCTATCAAGGTTTTCGATCTCGAGTGCGATCAGGGCCACCTTTTCGAAGGCTGGTTCTCCTCGCACGACGACTACGCCCACCAGCAGGCGAGCGGTTTGCTCACCTGTCCGGTCTGCGCCAGCGCAACCGTTGCCAAGCGCCTGTCGGCACCGCGCCTGAATGTCGGCCATGCGGAGGCGTCCGCCGCGCAGCCGCCCGCCACGCCGGAAAATATCCAGGCCTCCTTGCTGCGTCATCTGCGCACCATCGTGCGCGGCACCGAGAACGTGGGGGATCGTTTCGCCGCCGAGGCGCGCCGTATCCACGAGGGCGAGGCCGACGAACGTCCGATCCGCGGCGTCGCCACGCCAGCCGAGCGCGAAGCGCTGGCAGCGGACGGCATTGCCGTCATGGCCTTGCCTGATATCCTCGACGACGAGCGCATGCAGTAAGCGCAAGGCACGTCCCTCACGGAACGAGGGCCTTTTTTTCATTGCCCCGCGCGTACACGGATGCCGGCGTGCAGCATGCCCAGCGCCGCTTCGAAGACAGCGCCGCTGTCCAGGCTGGCGAAGCGCGGCATGAAGCGCTTGAGCAGCGGATAGTCCGCATCGGGCAGCGCTGCCACTTCGTCCTGTTCGGCCTGCGTGGCCGGGCGGATCATGCCGCCCGTTTCGCCGGCAGCCAGGCCGTAGACGGCGGCGTACCAGCTCAGCACGACAGCGGGCACCTCGGCCTCCGGCACGCCGGCATCGCAGATGGCGCCATACACCGCCTCGATGTGCGCGAAATCGGAGACGCCGGTATTCACGAAGCGCAGCATCAGCCCGAAGGTGCCACGGTATTGCAGCGCCAGTTGGCGATACTGCATGGCCAGGGCGCGCAGTCGCGCGTCCCAGGGCAGGGCGGCGGGCACGGGCCGCAATTGCGCCGTGAGCCAGTCCGCCATGGCGCGGTGCAGGCCTTCCTTCGATTTGAAGTGATACAGGATGGCCATCGGGTCGCAGCCCATCTCGGCGCCCACCTTGCGCACGCTGAAGCCGGTTTCGCCCGTGGCTTCCATGACCCTGACGGCGGTGGCGACCATCACTTCCCTGGACAGGCCGCGTGGCCCTGGCTGTATCTTTTCGCTGCGTGGTGGCATGCATTTCCCTTGCCGTCTCCGGACGGTGCCGAAGGTGGGACATCGCTCCTGGTTTGACGAATCAAATTCTACACCATAGAATTTATATTTCTACAATGAAGAAATAAAGCGCGAGCAGTGGCCTGCACCGGGCCGCCACGCAGCGCCTTGTCCAAAAGGTATCCACCATGGCATCCGACACTCCGATCAAGCTGCGCCCGCTCGAGCGCGAAGACCTGCGCTATGTCCATGCGCTCGACAACAATGCCAGCGTGATGCGCTACTGGTTCGAGGAGCCCTACGAAACCTTCGCCGAGTTGTCGGCCCTGTATGACGAGCACATCCATGACCAGCGCGAACGCCGCTTCGTCATGGAGGCGGGCGCCGACCGGGTGGGCCTGGTCGAACTGGTCGAGATCGACCACGTCCACCGCCGTGCCGAGTTCCAGATCATCGTGGCGCCGGAACACCAGGGCAAGGGGTATGCCTCCCGCGCCACGCGCCTGGCAATGGAGTATGGCTTCAGCGTGCTGAATCTCTACAAGATCTACCTGCACGTCGACCGCGAGAACCACAAGGCCGCGCACATCTACCAGCGGCAGGGTTTCCAGGAAGAGGGCGTGCTCAAGCACGAGTTCTTCGTGCAGGGCCAGTATCGCGACGTGATCCGCATGTGCCTGTTCCAGCACGAGTTCCTGGCCATGCATCCGCCCGCGCCAGCCATGGTGACGCCCACGGCGCAGTAGCCGCCGCGGCGCGGTGGGTATGGGCGCAAGCGCGTCCTGCCTGCTGCAGGCAGGAAAGGCGAGGCAAGGAAAGGGGGAAGGCTTCCCCGCGCCCCGCGAACGGCCAGGCGCTCGCGCAGGGCGGGAAAGGACGCCACGCAACCCGAAGGCGCGTGGCGTGGGGGCTTACATCACGCGGCTGCGGTATTCGCCGGTGCGGGTGTCGATTTCGATCTTGTCGCCGATGGCGCAGAACAGCGGCACGGGCAGTTCCCAGCCGGTGTTGATCTTGGCGGGCTTCATGACCTTGCCCGAGGTGTCGCCACGCACGGCAGGTTCCGTGTAGATGATCTCGCGCACGATCATCGTGGGCAGTTCGATCGAGATGGCGCGGCCGTCATAGAAGACGACTTCGACGGCCATGTTCTCTTCGAGGTAGTGCAGGGCGTCGCCCATGCTGTCGGCCTCGACTTCGTACTGGTTGTATTCCTGGTCCATGAAGACGTACATGGGGTCGGCGAAGTAGGAGTAGGTGCACTCCTTGCGGTCCAGCACGACGACTTCGAACTTTTCGTCAGCCTTGTAGACCGATTCGCTGCCCGAGCCGGTCAGCAGGTTCTTGAACTTCAGCTTGACGACGGCAGCGTTGCGGCCCGACTTGTTGTATTCGGCCTTCTGGACCACGAGGGGCTCGCTGCCCACCATGACCACGTTGCCCACGCGCAGTTCCTGTGCGGTTTTCATGAATCAAAACTCCGGTATTTCAAGATCGCGTCTGGTGAGCGATGAAGGTAAGAAAGAGGTGTGAACCAAGCGGTGAACCGATAGGCAAGGCCATCGGTGATGCCATCCGTCGCGCGAAACCCCCTGGCGGCAGCGGATTGCAAAGCCTCTTATTCTAGCCTGTTTGGGCTGGACGCAAGCAAAAGCGGACCAGGGCGTCCGCCAGGTCTTGCTGGCGGGCCAGGGCCTGGCAGGCCTGCCAGGCGTGCGCCTGCCAGGATTGCCAGGCGGGGGGCGACAGCGCGGCGTGTAGCGCCTCTGCCACAGCCCGCGCCCCCGCGGCAATCCCCTCCGCGGTCTGGCCAGGCAGCGTCGTGTTCCAGGCCTCGTTCAGGCGGCGGGCCTCGGCCGGACCGCCATGGCGATCCTGCCAGGCGGCCAGCTTGTCCAGGTGCGCATTTTCATCCTGGGGGTAGATCTGCCAGACCAGCGGCCGGCCGGCCCACAGCGCCCGCACGAAAGAGTCTTCCCCCCGGATGATGTTGAGGTCGGCGCTCCACAGCAGGCGGTCGAAATCGGGTTGCCGCACGAAGGGGATGCGCGCCACGTGCAGTGGCGTACCTTGCGCGGCGTCATCCAGTCCCGGCGCGACGCCTTGCGGGACCAGCAGCACCGTCCGGCCGGCCTGCGCCAGGCCCTGCAGCAGGCCGGCCCAGGGGGCGTGCGGGTAACAGAAGAGCGTTGCCAGCCGTGCGCCCTCTTGCCAGGCGCCCAGGGCTGCCTCGGTGACGCCCAGGGTGCGCAGCATTGCGGTGGCCGGCTCGCGGCTGGCCTGCCAGGCGTCGCGCTGGGCCAGCAGATCGGGTTCGCGCAGCAAGCCGCCGGTCTCGGGGGTGAAGCCGGGGAAGAAGAAGGCTTTCTTCAGGCCGTTGGACTGGGGAGAGGGCAGGCCGTGGCAAGCGCCGACCCAGTCCTCGGCGCTGAGATACTCGAGGTTGATCCAGGTCGTCCGTTGCGTCGGCTCGGCGGCCATGCGGGCGACATAGGCCGCGGGCGGATCACAGGCGAAGGCCTCGATGGCGACCTCGCCCGGCTCCAGGTCGGGAGCGGGCTGCGACCAATGGATGACCTCCACGCCCTGCACGACCTGTCGCGCGGCGTGGAGGTCGACAGCGGGTTCCAGGCGGGCGAACGAGGCGAGGTCGTCGACCCACAAGCGCAAGGGCCAGCCGTGGCCTTGCGCCAGGCGGCGGGCCAGGCGCCAGCACACGCCGATGTCGCCGTAGTTGTCGACGACCCGGCAGAACAGATCGGTGCGCATGCGGACGCGACGTCAGTGGAAATGCGCGGGCGCCGTGTTCGCGTCCTCGGGCAGCTCTGGGTGCGTCATTTCGCCCAGGGGATTGGGGAAGTAGGGCGTGCCGCAATCCTCGCAGTAGTCAGGCGGCAGGATGCCCGGCAGGCGGCGGATGTCGGCCACGCCTTGCTCCTTCAGCAGCGCGGCGATTTCCTCGATGGCATCGGGGCCGGTGGGTTCGGCGTCCTCGGGCAAGGGCTCTTCCTCGCGGCCATAGACGGGCCAGACGCAACCGTAGATCACGTCGTTGCGGTTGCGCGGGGTGAAGCTGATGCGGTATTCGTCCACGCGGGTTTCGCCGCAGCCGCCGATGACGGCGCGCAGCTGGTCGGGCGCGAGTCCGGCGGCGCCCTCGAGCCAGGCCACGGCGGCCTTCAGCGCCAGCGGGCGCACGCGCCGGTCGGCGTCGCGATTGCTGACGTAATAAGCATCCGGCAGCAGGCATTCCACGCCGCAGCCGGGCAGGAGGCCCGCCAGCGTGGGCTGGGCCTGGGCAATCCATTGCGCCAGTGCATCGGCGCGGCTGCCGCCGCTGGCTTCCTGCCAACGGAAGAGGGGGGCGCCCTCGGGCACCACGACGCCCGCGACCACGTAACGCGTGTCCGCCAGCATGGGCGGCGCATCCGCGCCGGGGCCGGGTTGCAGCGTCGGGCGGGGGGCTTCCAGGCCAAGCGCCTGGCTGCCCAGGCGATGCAGCCATTGCCAGGTGTCGGAGAAGGTGCGAGGCATCTGGTCCAGGCTGACCAGGGTGGGCAGCAAGGCCAGTTGCGCGCCTTCGGCCAGCACGTGGCCATGCAGCTGCGCGCGCAGGGTGTCCTGCGCCGCCTGCGGGATGGGACCGTTGGCAATGCTGTAGCGGGTCCAGGCCACCACCGGCGCCACCAGCAGCAGGACGTCATGGCGCTGGCCGTCTTTCTCCAGCACCAGCGACTCCGAAGCGGTCTCGGCCTGTTCGATCAGGACTTCGTAGCCGCCGGCATGATGGTGCGACAGGTGGTCCAGCGCGGCTTCCAGCGTGGCGTCATTGCTGGCGCGCAGCAGCTTGGCCAGCAGGCGGCCGAGTTCCGCTTCCCAATAGCGGTCCTCGACCCGGCTGCCCGACTCGTCCAGCGCCGTCGCGAGCGCGACCAGGCGGCTGGCGTCGCGATTCAAGCGGGAGGGGGAAGATCTGCGGGTGCGGGCCATTGTCGGTAAACCAGGAAAAGGAAGCTGAACTTGCTAGTTTACCGCTCCGACCCGGGGGATGACGCCAAACGCAGGCGGGCGCCCGCGCAGGAGCGGTGCGCCGCCGCCGTCGGTTCATTGTGCTGAAAAATGAAATAGACAAAACAAAGCTGCCCGGTTTATTGCGATAAGGAAAACTCGGACAATCTCTTCATCAGGGCGAGTCCGGCGCCATGCGCCAAGCCCGCCGCTATCCGATATGGAGTCCGCCATGCGTTTCCCCGTTCTCTTCGTTTCCCACGGTTCGCCCATGCTGGCGGTCGAGCCGGGCCGTACCGGCGCGGCCCTGGCGGCCTGGGTGCAGACCCTGCCAGAGAGGCCGCGCGCCATTCTCGTCGTGTCGCCGCATTGGCGCGGCGCGGGCCTGGCCGTGTCCACCCGGGGCCAGCAGGAAGCCTGGCATGATTTCGGCGGCTTTCCGCCCGAGCTCTATACCCTTGAGTACGGCGCGCCCGGCTCGCCCGAGCTGGCGGCACGGATCCGCCGCCTGCTGGCCGAGTCGGACCTGCCCGTGCAGGACGATCCGGCCCGTCCGCTGGATCACGGTGCATGGGTGCCCCTGCGCTATCTCTATCCGCAGGCGGACATCCCCGTCGTGCAACTGGCGCTGGACGCCCGGCTCGATGCCCGCGGCCAGTATGCGCTGGGCCGGCTGCTGGCGCCCTTGCGCGACGAGGGCGTGCTGATCATCGGCTCGGGCTCGCTGACGCACAACCTGCGCCACGTCCAGCCGCCGGGTTCTGCGCCCTTGCCCTATGTGGGTCCCTTCCAGGACTGGTACGCCCGCCATCTGGCCGAGGGCAACCTCGAGACGTTGATGGACTGGCAGCGCGAGGCGCCTGGCGCGATGCAGGCACATCCGCATGACGATCACCTCATGCCTTTGTACGTGGCGCTGGGCGCCGGCGGCCTGCCCGCGTTGCGGCTCAATGACGAGGTGAGCTACGGCGCCCTTGCGATGGACGCCTATCAGTTCGGGTGAGCCGGACGGCGCGGCGCGCTCGCCGTCCGCTCAGCGTGAACCGTTGATCTGCGCCTGCAGCGCTTCCACGCGTTCGGGCGTCGGCGGATGCGTGGATAGCCAGCCGGGCGTGTCGCCGCGATCGCGGCCGTCTTCCAGCTTGCGCAGCATCCTGGCCAAGGCGTGGGGATCGCGACCCGCGGCCTGCAGCAAGGCGACGGCACGCGCATCGGCATCCCGTTCGAAATCCCGCGAATACGACATGTCGAGCAGGCTGGTGCCAGTGACAATGGCCTGGTTCAGGAACTCGCTGGCGTCTCCGCTGATCAGCATGACGGCCGCCGCCAGGCCCAGGGCGCGCGACAGCCGGCGCATGCCATGACGCGCGTCGATGTGCCCGATTTCATGGGCGATGACGCCGTCCAGTTCCTGCGGCGAGCCGGCCAGCTTCAGCAACTGGTCCGTCACGACGATGGTGCCGCCGGGCAGGGCCAGCGCATTGGCGCCCAGCCGGCCGCCGTCCCGCAGCGCCAGTTTGAGGGGGATGGCGTCGGAGTCGCCTCGGCTGCGGCCCAGCTCGTCGACGATCGCCTGCAAGGTCTCTTTTTGCTCGGGCGTGGCTTTGCTGGGCGACATGAAGGTGTCCAGCGAGTGCATCACGCCCTGGCCGATGAAGGCTTCCACCGAGTGCGGGACCAGCAGCGCGACGCGGTCGGCCGCGAAAGGCACGCCCCAGCGGATCATTCCGAAACACAGCAGCAGCGCCACGACGACAAAGCCGATGAGGCGCGGCCGCATGCGTTCCCAGCCATGGACGTAGGCGCCGCGCGAGCCTTGCAACCGGCGGCGCAGCGTGTCTGCCTGCGACTGGTCCCGGGTCTCGAAGACGCTGCCGTCTTCCAGCGTGATGCGCTGCGAAGGGCCGTCGAGCCGCGCGGGCCAGGTCAGGGTGCCGGGCGCCACGAGGCGGGATTCGTCGCCATGCTGCAGCCACAGCCGGCCATCGGGATGCAGCGTCAGCCTTGCCGGCTGGTGGGCCGCGGCGCGCGGGGCGAAGAGCCGCCCCGCGACCGTCAGCACGCTGTGCGTGCCGTCCAGCGTGTCAGTGCTCATGTCGACAGCAGCACGTCCTGGTTTACAGCGGCGCCAGGCCGCTGAGGCCTTCCATCTCGCCGTATTCGCTGGCGAAGCTGCCCGGGCGATCCTGGTGCGAGGAAACGAAGGCATCCAGGCCAGGCGCGGCATGCAGCGTGATGCTTTGCGTCACGTAGCGGTGGCGGCGCACCAGTGCCCACGGATACAGCAGGCCCAGCGAGAACGCCGTGGCGAAGAGGCCCGACACGACGATCCACAGGTGGCGCCACGGCGAGAGATCGGTGCGCAGCGTGTGGCCGCCCTCGATGCTCAGGTCGTTGACGCACAGCTTCAGGACGTGGCCGGCGTAATAGGCCGTGCCCACCAGGAAGCCCAGGTAGACGCCCATGATGAGGAAGTGCCAGATGGACATCTGGACCACCGTGCCCAACAGCAGCAGCACGGCGCCGATGGCCAGCGCGGGCAGCAGCGCGATGCCTGCCGCGCGGTAGAACTGGCCCAGCGAGGGGTTGACGTTGAAGCGGGCGCCGCCCCACGAGTGGCCGTTGACGGTGTAGCGCACGGCCATGCGCGTGGCCATCGGCATCAGCAGGCCCAGCGTCAGCATGCCGACGAAGGGCATCACCAGGAAGACCAGCGCGGCCTTGCCGTAGCTGCCCTGGAAGTCGAAGCGCACGTTGCGCCAGCTGGTGACGCGGGCGCGGAAGCGCATGGCCGAGTTCATCAGCCAGGGCACCGCCACCAGGAGGCCCAGCAGCACGACCAGTTGGATGAAGGGGTGGATCACGCCGGCGACTGCCGTCGCGATGATGACGCCCAGCGCCATCAGGCGGCCCTTGAAGATCTGCATGCCGGTGGCGTGGTATTCGAAGACGTGGCCATCGACTTCCGTGTTGCCGTAGAACCAGCGGTGCTTGCGGACCTTGGCCCAGGCGGAATAGATGCCCAGGGTGACGATGGTGAGCAGCAGGTTCACGATCCAGATGCCGAAGTATGTGCCGGCGTCGCCATGAAAGCGCATCGGCGCCGAGCGCGGCGCATCGGGCTGGACGGCAGGGGCGGAGGGGCTGAAGGCATTGCCGGCCGGGAAGGACGAGGCCTCCGGCTGCTGGCTGGGGTCGGGAAAGTTCACGATGGTTCTCGCTGAAGGTTTTGCGTTGTTCGATGAGCGATGGTGCGGCCGCGGGCTTCAATCGCGGCACGCGGAGAAAGTTAGCAGCATTCGGTTTCAGGAGGACGAAAGGAAGCCGTTCAAACTCGAAATAAATTGTGTAAGAGCTTAAGAAAACATGGCGACCAGGCAAGAAAAAACCGGGCGCGAGGCCCGGTTTTTCCTGCCGCGTATCCTGCCGGACCCGCGGAATTGCTGGGTTTACGCTGCTTCCAGCAACTGGCGCAGCACGAAGGGCAGGATGCCGCCGTGCTTGTAGTAGTCCACCTCGATCGGCGTGTCGATGCGCAGCAGCACGGTCACCTGCTGCGTGCTGCCATCCTTGCGGTGGATGGTCAGCGTCACGTCCTGCATGGGCTTGATGCCGTTTTCCAGGCCCGAGATGTCGTAGGTTTCCTCGCCCGTGATGCCCAGCGATTGCACGCTGTCGTCGCCCTTGAACTGCAGCGGCAGCACGCCCATGCCCACCAGGTTGCTGCGGTGGATGCGCTCGAAGCTGCGCGTGATGACGGCCTTCACGCCCAAGAGCTGCGTGCCCTTGGCCGCCCAGTCGCGCGACGAACCGGTGCCGTATTCCTCGCCGCCGAAGACGACGGTGGGCGTATCCTGCGCCACGTACTTCATGGCGGCATCGTAGATCGACATCTGTTCACCGGTAGGCTGGAACAGCGTGTCGCCGCCTTCGTAGCGGCTGCCGTCCGCCAGCGGCGGGATCATCAGGTTCTTGATGCGCACGTTGGCGAAGGTGCCGCGCATCATGATCTCGTGGTTGCCGCGGCGCGAGCCGTAGCTGTTGAAATCGGCCTTCATGACGCCGTTTTCCTTCAGCCAGCGGCCAGCGGGCGAGCTTTCCTTGATCGAGCCCGCGGGCGAGATGTGGTCGGTGGTGACCGAGTCCCCGAACACGCCCAGCGCGCGAGCGCCCTTGATGACAGGCATGGCGCCCGGGGTCATGCCGAAGTCGCCGAAGAAGGGCGGCTCGGCGATGTAGGTCGAGTCAGGCCAGTTGTAGACGTCGCCCGTCACGCCCTGGATCTTCTCCCACAGTTCGCCCGGCTTGCTCTTGACCTGGCCATAGTTGGCCCGGAAGGCCGCGGGATTCAGCGCGAACTTCACGAGCTCGTTCACTTCCTCGGTGCTGGGCCAGATGTCGCCCAGCCACACGTCGCCGTTCTTGCCGCGGCCCACCGGCTCGGTCATCAGGTCGCGCGTGATGGTGCCGGCCAGCGCATAGGCCACGACCAGCGGGGGCGAGGCCAGGAAATTGGCCTTGATGTTCGGATGGATGCGGGCTTCGAAGTTGCGGTTGCCCGAGAGCACGGCCGAGCAGATCAGGTCGTTGCCGGTGATGGCTTCGTTCAGGTCCGGCGTCAGGTCGCCGGCGTTGCCGATGCAGGTGGTGCAGCCATAGGCGGCCACGTCGAAGCCCAGCTTTTCCAGGTAGGGCAGCAAGCCCGTCTTGGTCAGGTATTCGGTCACCACGCGCGAGCCAGGGGCCAGCGAGGTCTTGATGTGCTTGGGCACGGTCAGGCCGGCTTCCACGGCCTTCTTGGCCAGCAGGCCGGCGGCCAGCAGCACGCTGGGGTTGGACGTGTTGGTGCAGGAGGTGATGGCGGCGATCAGGATGTCGCCGTTCTTCACCTGCGTGCCCGCGCTGGTGGTGTAGGTCCTGGCCAGCTTGTCGGCGGGCTGGTTGAAGCCGTTTTCCGAGACCGGCTTGGAGAACAGGTCGATGAAGGTGTTCTTCACGTTGCCGATCTCGATGCGGTCCTGCGGGCGCTTGGGGCCGGCCAGCGAGGGCGCGACCGTGGACAGGTCCAGCGTCAGCAGCTTGGTGTAGTCGATGTCGCGCGCGGCGGGCACGCCGAACATCTTCTGTGCCTTGAAATAGGCTTCGAACGCGGCGATTTCCTCGGCGGTGCGGCCCGTGCCCTCGAAGTAGTCGATGGTGCGGGAATCGACGGGGAAGAAGCCCATGGTCGCGCCGTATTCGGGCGCCATGTTGCCGATGGTGGCACGGTCGGTCACCGACAGGCTGGCCGTGCCTTCGCCACAGAATTCCACGAACTTGCCGACGACCTTTTCGCGGCGCAGCAGTTCGGTCAGCGTCAGCACCAGGTCGGTGGCGGTCACGCCGCCGCGCAGCTTGCCCTTCAGTTCCACGCCCACCACGTCGGGGGTCAGGAAATAGACCGGCTGGCCCAGCATGCCGGCTTCCGCCTCGATGCCGCCCACGCCCCAGCCCACCACGCCGATGCCGTTGATCATGGTGGTGTGGCTGTCGGTGCCGACCAGCGAGTCGGGGTAATAGACGCCCGTCTGCTTGTCCTTGTGCACGCCGCGCGCCAGGTATTCCAGGTTCACCTGGTGCACGATGCCGAAGCCCGGGGGCACCACGCCGAAGGTGTCGAAGGCCTGCATGCCCCACTTCATGAACTGGTAGCGCTCCTTGTTTCGCTGGAACTCCAGTTTCATGTTCAGGTCCAGCGCGTCCTTCGTGCCGAAGTAGTCGATCATGACCGAGTGGTCCACCACCAGGTCCACCGGCACCAGCGGTTCGATCAGCTTGGGCGTCTTGCCCATCTTGTCGGCCACCGCGCGCATGGCGGCGATGTCGGCGAGCAGCGGCACGCCGGTGAAGTCCTGCAGCACCACGCGGGCCACGACGAAGGGGATTTCATCTTCGCGCTTGGCGTTGGGCAGCCAGCTGGCCAGCTGGCGCACGTGCGCTTCGGTGACTTTCTTGCCATCGCAATTGCGCAGCACCGACTCCAGCACGACGCGGATCGAGACGGGCAGCCGCTGCACGTCGATCCCCAAGGCCTTGCCCAGCGCCGGCAAGGAATAGTACTGACAGGACTGCTTGCCGATCTTGAAATTCTTGAGGGTGTCGAACGTGTTGTGCGGCATGATGGACTCCGTGGGGTTGACCTTCGGTTCCGCCGCGAGGC
This sequence comes from Orrella dioscoreae, assembly GCF_900089455.2. Taxonomy (NCBI): domain Bacteria; kingdom Pseudomonadati; phylum Pseudomonadota; class Betaproteobacteria; order Burkholderiales; family Alcaligenaceae; genus Orrella; species Orrella dioscoreae. Next base: position 3,156,101 of record NZ_LT907988.1, on the reverse strand, counting down.
GCGGCGTGTTCGTCGCCTTTGATTGTAAGTGAGGGACAGGGTGATTTGAACTCTTGTGTCTTATATAAGAGTTACCAAATTTACCCACCCGCCCCGCTGCTTCAGCGGGCGGTTTTCAGGGGCGGGGCAGGGACGCGCGCAGCCGGCTGGCGTAGATGTTCAGCGCCAGCCCGCCGATGACCAGGCCTGCAGCCGACAGCTTCCAGGCGGGCAAGGATTCATCCAGCAACAAGGCCGAGGACAGCATGCCGAACACCGGCACCAGCAGGGCCATGGGCGTGACCGTGGCGGCGGGGTGGCGAGACAGCAGCCAGTTCCAGGCGCCGAAGCCATAGATCGTGTTGCCGACGGCCTGCCACAGCACGGAGGCCCAGCCGCCCAGGCTGGCGTGGCTCAGCGCCGCGCCGATGGCCGTGGGGCCTTCCGCGACGACGGTGATGAGGCTGAGCGGCGCCACCGCGTAAAGGCTGCTCCAGACCGTGAAGGACACCATGTTGACGCGTCCGGCGCGCCGCACGACGGTGTTGGCGCAGGCCCAGCAGAAGGCCGCGGACAGCACCAGTCCCAGGCCGACCAGCGTGACCGCCGCGCCCGCGTCCGTCACGCTGCGCCAGCCCACCAGGGCGAGGCCTGCCACGGCCAGCGCCAGCGCCACGATCTGAGGGCGCGCAGGACGTTCGCCTGCCAGCGCCATGGCCATCAGGATGGTGAAGAACACCTGCGACTGGACCACCAGCGAGGCCAGTCCGGGCGTGATGTCGCTTTGCATGGCCCAGTACAGCAGGCCGAACTGCCCGGCGCCCAGCAGCGTGCCGAAGCCCGCCAGCGTCGTCCACGGCACGGCCGGCCGCCGGATGAAGAACACCCAGGGCAGGGCCGACAGCAGGAACCGCAGCGTGGAAAGCAGGAAGGGCGGGAAGTCGACCAGGCCCCACTTGATCACCACGAAGTTGGTGCCCCAGATGAGCACCACGGACAGGGCGAGCAGCAGATGAAGTGGGGGCATGATGACGGGGGCGGGCAGGGCAAGCTGCCAGTGTAGCGAGCGCGGGCTGACAGGCGGCTGGCTGGCGCCAGTCTCACAGGCCGTATCAACGATGACGTTACTATGACATGCAGCCGCAAGCGCATTGCATCCGGCCTTTCCTGACCCTGCTTCCTCATGTCGTTGTCCGCCTTGTTGTTGGTCGTGCTGGCCGCCTGCATCCATGCGACCTGGAATCTGCTTGCCAAGCGGGCGGCGTCGGCCGGGCCGTCCTTCGTATTCGCCTATGCGCTGTGCGCCACGGTGATCTACCTGCCGCTGGCGCTCTGGGACGTGTGGCGCGGCGGCATGGTCTGGAGCCTGCCGGCGGTGCTCGTGCTGGTGGCCAGCGCCGCCATCCACCTGGCCTACAGCCTGTGCCTGCAGCGCGGCTACCAGGTGGCCGATCTTTCCGTCGTCTATCCGGTGGCGCGTGGCACCGGCCCGCTGCTGTCCTCGATCGGGGCGTTCGTGCTGCTGGCCGAGCCGCCGCACACGACGGCGGTCATGGGCATGCTGTGCGTGGTCATCGGCATCTTCTGCATCGCCACGCAAGGCCGCTGGGCGCGTTTTCGCCAGCCCGATGCCTGGGTGGGGGTGCGCTGGGGCGCCTATACGGGCGCGCTCATCGCCTGCTACACCGTCGTGGATGCCTATGGCGTCAAGGTGCTGCTGGTGTCGCCCATCGTGCTGGACTGGTTCTCCAACTCGCTGCGCACCTGCATGCTGACGCCCTATGTGCTGCGCCGCCGACAGTCCGCCTGGACCGCCATGCGCGGGCACTGGGGCCTGGCGCTGGCCGTCGGCGCGCTCTCGCCCCTGTCCTACATCCTGGTGCTGCAGGCCCTGAGCGACGGCGCGCCGCTCAGCCTCGTGGCGCCCGCGCGCGAGATGTCCATGATGGTGGGCGCCGTGCTGGGCATGGTGCTGCTGAAGGAAGCCGCCGGTGTCTGGCGGATCGCGGGGTGCGCGGTGCTGGTGGTGGGGGTGGTGTTGCTGGGGATGACGTAGCGGGGAGACCCGCTACCTGCATCTGTGGTGATGCCGTCGTGTCTGTGCTCGCAAGCACGATGATGATCAGAGTGCCAGTGTGCCTTGCTGCCAAGCTGCGAGCATGGCAGCGGCTACCCGCTACTGCCCATCTGCGGCCAGCTTTTGCAATAGCGCTGGCGCAGTGGGATTTGAGCGCAATGATTGGCGAAATGCGCTGAATGCCGCTCCCACTGCACTTGGTTGCTGCTGGAAGGGTGCCAGTAGAAACGCATCCGGCCTTTGGATTGCGATGCCGATAGTGACAAGCTTCTGTACGCCAAAATCCTTGACGTTCTTGGTCACCAGGCTGACTACCTGTGTGCCTGGATAGTACGGATTCGCCAGGATGGCATATGCGCAAGCCGCAACGTGAGTGTCCTTCATCGACCGCATGCCGAAGGCCACGGCTTGGAATTGCGCCTGAACGTCCGGGGTAGAGACTTCGGCAGTGGGCAGCGACTGGCGCATCAGTGTCTCATTGAGCTGTGCGGCCGCTTGGTCGATCTTGCGTCCCGTTGTGACCAAGGCGCGGCTCATTTCTTCAAGGATGAGCGGGCTCCAGTGCAGATGGATCAGCTTTTGGTAGTCCAGATAAATGAGAAAACCTCGGGTGGTCCCTCCAAAAAGCGTATCGGCATCTGCGATGACGGGTATCGGCATTCAGCGGTTCAACTGGAGAATATTTCGTCGTCGAGTAGCGCGCCCAACTTTTGCATTGCGCGCTGCTTGCCTGCCTGCTCTTTTTGTTGCCATGCGAGGACGGAGGATGTCAGCACTCTCCGTTGATTGCCAACCCATCGATGCAATGCCACGTCGCCCGCATCGATACGCGCGACCATATACGGGCGAGACACCCCTACCAGATCCGCCGCTTCTTGGCTGGTAAGCACAGGGTCGGAGGTGTTTTGCGACATCGCTTGGTCTGATGTCCTTGCTTGTGCAGGCAGTGCCAACTGGAAAATCTGGACGAACTCCTCTCGGATGGCTCGTTCCTTGGCTTGGGTCAGTGTGCGCACGTGTTTGCGCACGATATCCAGCAAGGGAGCGACCTCGACGGAGACATGCAGGGCACCGCCGTGTAGCGCGGTCACCGACGCAGTCTTCGGCGCGGGTCTGTCCGCAACAGGGGGGAGGACCGCTGTTTTCGGGGACTTGGACTTGGTCAGGTTGGCACGAGGAGTCTGGATGGTCTTGGGCATGATGCAGAAACTATATCATCGAAATATTCGAATTATTCGAATTATTCGAAAAAAACTCGAGTGGATCGAATTGCATGACGTCGGTGCATTTCGTCATCCAAACAAAAAAACGCCCCAAGCCGTGTCCGGCCTTGGGGCGTATGTCTTTCTTGAGCCAGGGAGACGGCTGCAAACTTGCGGCCGCCTCTCTATATCAGACCTCGATTACGTCGGCCACGTCCTTGTAGTCGGGGATCTTGTCGAAGTTCAGGTACTGGTAGATCTGGTCGCCGCTCTTGTTGATGACGCCCATGTCGGCCATGTACTCGTCCTTGGTCGGGATGCGGCCCAGCTTCGAGCAGATGGCGGCCAGTTCGGCCGAGCCCAGGTAGACGTTGGTGTTCTTGCCCAGGCGGTTCGGGAAGTTGCGGGTGCTGGTCGACATGACCGTGGCGCCTTCGCGGACCTGGGCCTGGTTGCCCATGCACAGCGAGCAGCCCGGCATTTCGGTGCGCGCGCCGGCCGTGCCGAAGACGCCGTAGTGGCCTTCCTCGGTGAGCTGCGTGGCGTCCATCTTGGTGGGCGGGGCCACCCAGAGCTTGACCGGGATGTCGCGCTTGCCTTCCAGCAGCTTGGAGGCTGCGCGGAAGTGGCCGATGTTGGTCATGCAGCTGCCGATGAACACTTCGTCGATCTTGGCGCCGGCCACGTCCGACAGCGTCTTCACGTCGTCGGGGTCGTTCGGGCAGGCCACGATGGGCTCGTGCACGTCGGCCAGGTCGATCTCGATGATGGCGGCGTATTCGGCGTCGGCATCGGGTTCCAGCAGCTGCGGGTTGGCCAGCCAGGCTTCCATGGCCTTGATGCGGCGGCCCAGCGTGCGCTCGTCTTCATAGCCGTTGGCGATCATCCACTTCAACATCACGATGTTGCTGTTGATGTACTCGATGATCGGTTCCTTGTTCAGGCGCACCGAGCAGCCGGCGGCCGACCGTTCAGCCGAGGCGTCCGACAGTTCGAAGGCTTGTTCCACCTTCAGGTCCGGCAGGCCTTCGATTTCCAGGATGCGGCCCGAGAAGATGTTCTTCTTGCCTTGCTTGGCCACGGTCAGCAGGCCTTGCTTGATGGCGTACAGCGGAATGGCGTTGACCAGGTCGCGCAGCGTGACGCCGGGCTGCAGCTTGCCCTTGAAGCGCACCAGCACCGATTCCGGCATGTCCAGCGGCATGACGCCCGTGGCGGCGGCGAAGGCCACCAGGCCCGAGCCGGCGGGGAAGGAGATGCCGATGGGGAAACGCGTGTGCGAATCGCCGCCGGTGCCGACGGTGTCGGGCAGCAACATGCGGTTCAGCCAGGAGTGGATGACGCCGTCGCCCGGACGCAGCGAGACGCCGCCGCGGGTGCTGATGAACTCGGGCAGCGTGTGGTGCGTCTTGACGTCCACGGGCTTGGGATAGGCGGCGGTGTGGCAGAACGACTGCATCACCAGGTCGGCCGAGAAGCCCAGGCAGGCCAGGTCCTTCAGCTCGTCGCGGGTCATGGGGCCGGTGGTGTCCTGGCTGCCCACCGAGGTCATGCGCGGTTCGCAATAGGTGTCGGGGCGGATGCCCTGGCCTTCCGGCAGGCCGCAGGCGCGGCCGACCATCTTCTGGGCCAGGGTGTAGCCGCGGCCGGTGTCGACCGGGTTCTTGGGCAGGCGGAACAGCGTCGAGGGCGCAAGGCCCAGGGCTTCGCGGGCCTTGGCGGTCAGGCCACGGCCGATGATCAGCGGAATGCGGCCGCCGGCGCGCACTTCGTCGAACAGCACGTCCGACTTCACTTCGAATTCGGCGATGACCTGGCCGTCCTTGAGGGCCTTGCCGTCATAAGGGCGCAGCTCGACCACGTCGCCCATCTCCATGCTGGAGACGTCCAGCTCGATCGGCAGGGCGCCCGCGTCTTCCATGGTGTTGTAGAAGATCGGGGCAATCTTGCTGCCCAGGCACACGCCGCCGAAACGCTTGTTCGGCACGAAGGGGATGTCTTCGCCGGTGAACCACAGCACCGAGTTGGTGGCCGACTTGCGCGAGGAACCGGTGCCGACCACGTCGCCGACGTAGGCGACCAGGTGGCCCTTTTCCTTCAGGCTGGTGATGAACTCGACCGGGCCGCGCTTGCCATCTTCCTCGGGCTGGAACACGGCGCCGTCGCGCTTGTTCTTCAGCATCGCCAGGGCGTGCATGGGGATGTCGGGACGCGTGGTGGCGTCGGGGGCGGGCGACAGGTCGTCGGTGTTGGTTTCGCCGGGCACCTTGAAGACGGTGATCGTCAGGCTTTCAGGCACTTCGGGACGGCTGGTGAACCACTCGGCATCGGCCCAGCTTTGCAGCACGGCCTTGGCGTTGGCGTTGCCGGCGTCGGCCTTTTCCTTCACGTCGTGGAAGGCGTCGAACATCAGCAGCGTCTTCTTCAGCGCGTCGGCGGCGATGGCGCCGACGTCGGCGTCGTCCAGCAATTGGACCAGGGGTCCGATGTTGTAGCCGCCCAGCATCGTGCCCAGCAGTTCAGTTGCCTTGGCACGGCTGAGCAGCGCACACGATTCGCTGCCCAGGGCCACGGCGGCCAGGTAGGAGGCCTTGACCTTGGCGGCATCGTCCACGCCGGCAGGCACGCGATGGGTCAGCAGGTCCACCAGATTCTGCGCCTCGCCTTCGGGCGGGTTCTTGATCAGTTCGATCAGTTCGGCGGTCTGCTTGGCGGACAGCGGCAGCGGCGGGATGCCCAGGGCGGCGCGCTCGGCGACGTGTTGACGGTAGGTTTCCAGCATGGATGACAGGCCTGCTTAGTCGGGTTGGAAAAGGGGTATGGGACGGAATTGTAGAACCATCCCAAAGGGTGGGCAATGGTCTTGTATCTTATATAAGACATATGGGAACCAGCCGGGTTCCCGCCCCCCCCTGCGGCGTCAGGCGATGTCGCCGTCCACATAGAACCAGCGGCCGTCCTGGCGCACGAAGCGGCTGGTCTCGTGCAGGCGCGAGGCGCGGCCTTGCAGGCGGCTGCGGGCAACGAACTCCACCGTGGCGTGGTCCGCGTCCTGCTGCGCATGGCCGCGCACGTCCAGGCCCAGCCATTTCAGGCCGGGCGGGTTCGGTTCGAGTCCGCTGGGCCGGGTGTCGGGATGCCAGGTCTCGAGCAGGTAGTCCAGGCGGTCCAGCACGAAGGCGCTGTAGCGCGAGCGCATGAGGCTGGCGGCATCGGGCGCCAGCAGGCGCCGCGGGCCTTCGTGCCAGCGTTGGCAGCAGGCGGCATAGGAGTGGCCGGAGGCGCAGGGACAGGGAGGGGAGGCGGGCATGGCAGGTGTCGAAGAAAAACGCTCAGGGTAAGTCCGGAGTCGCTGCCGGCCTGGCCTGGATCGTTATGATTTAAAATAATTTGCTTATACCAATATGGAATATATACGCCGTGCCCGCTGCTGTGCCCCGTCCAGTGCCCCCTTCGTTGCGCCGCGCATGACCCTGCTGGAACACGTCTTCTTCCTGCTCTGCGTGGCATTGGCGGCCGGCGCCCAGACCCTTTCCGGATTCGCCTTCGGCCTGTTGCTGCTGAGCCTGACCAGCCTGCTGGACATCGCGCCCATGCAGGATGTCGCCATCGTCATCAGCATGATGACCCTGGCCAATTTCCTGACCGTCTTCGGCTGGCGCTGGCCCGACCTGGACTGGAAACGCCTGATGCCCGTGCTGGGCAGCAGCCTGGTGGGCGTGACCGGCGGCCTGTGGCTGCTGCACACCCTGAGCGGCAGCATGAACGTGCTGCTGCGGATTCTCCTGGGCCTGACCATCATCGTCTGCGCCTTCATCCTCGTGCATGGCGGCGCCATGCGCAAGACGGTGTCCGGCCCGGGCGCCTTCGCGTCGGCCGGGCTGGTCTCCGGGGTGCTGAGCGGGCTTTTCTCGGCGTCGGGGCCACCGCTGGTCTACCTGCTGTACCGGCAGCCCTTGCCCCTGCCCACCGTGCGCAATTTCCTGGTGATTGCGCTGGCCTGCAATGCCTTCTTCCGCTTGGTGATGGTGGCAGGCACGGGCGAGCTTACCTGGGGCATCATGGCGCTCAGCCTGGAGGCGCTGCCGGTGGTGGTGGGGGTGACGTGGCTGGTGCGCCGCTACGGCATGGGCCGTTCGGTCGAGGCCATCCGCAGGCTGGTCTGCGTGCTGCTGGTGCTGTCTGGCCTGAGCCTGCTGGTGCCCGGCCTGGCGACGCTGGTTCGCTGACCTGTCCGGCGGGCCGGCGGCCCGCCAGTCCTCAACTCGCCAGCAGGTCCCTGTCTTCGCCATGGCGCTGGAAATACGCCGCGGCGTAGCTGCAGGCCGGGCGCACCTTCCAGCCTTGCGCGCGTGCCGTGTCCAGCGCCTTGCGCGTGAGGGCGCCGGCGATGCCGCGGCCGCCCACGGCGTCAGGCACGCCCGTATGGGTGATGGTCATGACCTTGTCCTGCAGCAGGTATTCCAGCACGCACAACTGGCCGTCGACGGTCACGTCGAAGCGCGATTGCGCGGGGCTGTGCTGGACGTCTTGCGCGGTGATGCCACTCATGGAAAACCTCTGGATTCGTCGTCGGAGGTTTTCAACTTAGCCCACCCGGCACCTAGCAGGCAAGCCGACGCGCGCCAGTGGCGGCGCTCAGCGTGCGCCAGCGCCCATGAACAACAGCACCCAGACGCAGGCCATGGCCACCAGTCCGACCCAGCAGCCGCCCCACATGCCGATCAGGGGCCATTTCACGTCGGTGGGCACGGTCTTGGGGTCGATGTGCGCCAGTTGCCGGTTGGCATGGCCGATCAGCGAGAACTGCGTGTGCGGGAAGGACAGGCGGAAGAAGTAATCCAGCAGCATGCCGAATTGCAGCGCCTTGGGATAACGCCGGAAGGGCTGGTGCGCCAGGTAGGGGTGCTTCATCACCGCGTTGACGCGGTCGATCTTGAAGAACAGCAGGTAGGCGCCCGAGATCAGGAAGACGCTGGCGCAGGCCACGAACAGGCTGAACGCGAAGGGAAGAAGGGGAAACAGGTAAGCCGACATGATGCGAGGAAAGTAGGCGCGCGGGACGGGCGCCGCAGCAAAACCGCCATGCTACAAAACTCCCGGCCCGGGCGCGACCCGAAAGCCCCAGGGTTTCCACGGGGGCAGCGCAGGATGGAACCGCCTCAGATCACGTACAGATCCACGTATTCCTGCACCGCCATGGCTTCCAGCCCCGCCTGCTCCAGCGATGCCGCCAGGATGCGTTGCTGCTGCCGGGGCGGGAAGCGCCGCGCCAGGTTGCGGCGGAATTTCTCTTCCAGCAGCGGAATGCCTTCCTCGCGCCGGCGCTTGTGGCCGATGGGATAGTCGCAGGCCACTTCCTCCAGCACCGTACCGTCCTGGAGCGTGACGGTCAGCGCGTTGGCGATGGAACGCTTGTCCGGGTCGTGATAATCCCGCGTATAGGCCGGGTCTTCCACGCAGGTGATCTTCTCGCGCAGGGCGTCGATGCGCGGGTCGGCAGCCACGTCGTCCTCGTAGTCCGCCGCCGTCAGCCGGCCGAACAGCAGCGGCACGGCCACCATGTACTGCACGCAGTGGTCGCGGTCGGCAGGGTTGGCCAGCGGGCCGGTCTTGTCGATGATGCGCAGGCACGCGGCATGGGTGCGCAGCGTGATGCTGGCAATGTCCTCGGCGCGCCGGCCCGCTGCGTGCAGTTGGGCATGCAGCGCCATCGCGCACTCCACGGCGGTCTGGGCGTGGAACTCGGCGGGATAGGAAATCTTGAACAGCACGTTCTCCATCACGTAGCTGCCGTAAGACCGCTGGAAGGTGAACGGCTTGCCCTTGAACGAGACGTCGTAGAAGCCCCAGGTGGGGGCGGAGAGCGCCGAGGGGTAGCCCATTTCGCCCGTGCGCGCCATCAGCGCCAGGCGCACGGCGCGGCTGGTCGCGTCGCCGGCCGCCCAGCTCTTGCGGCTGCCGGCGTTGGGGGCGTGGCGATAGGTGCGCAGGCTCTGGCCGTCGACCCAGGCCAGGGACACCGCCGCGATGATTTCCTCGCGGGACAGTCCCAGCAGGCGCGCCACGACCGCGGTGGATGCCACCTTCACCAGCACCACGTGATCGAGGCCGACCTGGTTGAAGGAGTTCTCCAGCGCCAGGCATCCCTGGATCTCGTGTGCCTGGATCATGGCGGTCAGCACGTCACGCATCGTGAGCGGGGGCCTGCCCGCGGCCACGGCCTGGCGCGAGAGCCAGTCGGCGGTGGCCAGGATGCCGCCCAGGTTGTCGGAGGGGTGGCCCCATTCCGCGGCCAGCCAGGTGTCGTTGAAGTCCAGCCAGCGGATCATCGCGCCGATGTTGAAGGCGGCCTGCACCGGATCGAGCTGGAACGAGGTGCCGGGCACCCGTGCGCCGTGAGGCACGATCGTGCCGGGCACGACAGGGCCCAGCAGCTTGGTGCAGGCGGGGTATTCCAGGGCTTCCAGGCCGCAGCCCAGGGTGTCGATCAGGCAGTGGCGCGCGGTGGCATAGGCCGGCGGGCTGCGGAGGGTGCCGGTGTCGAGGACATAGTCGGCAATGTCGACCATGACGGCATCGGGGGCGGGGCGGGCGGCGGAGACGGCGTGAGACATGGAGGGCTCCTGCGGTCTGGCGGGCGTGGCGGCACGCCCGGCGCCGTCCCTGCCGCGGGGCGCGGCAAGGCGGCTTGCGGCCGGCAGGGCGCCGGCCACGGGGGACATCACTTACGCTTGTCGATGGGCACGAACTTCAGGTTTTCCGGCCCGGTGTAGTTGGCGGTGGGGCGGATGATCTTGTTGTCGACGCGCTGCTCGATGATGTGGGCGGACCAGCCGGCGGTGCGCGCGATCACGAAGAGCGGGGTGAACATCGCGGTGGGCACGCCCATCATGTGGTACGACACGGCCGAGAACCAGTCCAGGTTGGGGAACATCTTCTTGGCGTCCCACATGACCGTTTCCAGGCGCTCGGCAATATTGAACATCTTGGTGTTGCCCGCCGTCTTCGACAGCTTGCGGGCGACTTCCTTGATGACCTTGTTGCGGGGGTCCGAGACGGTGTAGACCGGATGGCCGAAGCCGATCACGACCTCTTTGTTCTCGACGCGGCGGCGGATGTCGGCCTCGGCTTCGTCGGCGGTGTCGTAGCGTTTCTGCACTTCGAAGGCGACCTCGTTGGCACCGCCATGCTTGGGGCCGCGCAGCGCGCCGATGCCGCCGGCGATGGCCGAGTACATGTCCGAGCCCGTGCCCGCGATCACGCGGCAGGTGAAGGTAGAGGCGTTGAATTCGTGCTCGGCGTACAGCACCAGCGAGGTGTGCATGGCCTTGACCCATTCGTCGCTGGGCTTCCTGTCGTGCAGCAGGTGCAGGAAGTGGCCGCCGATGCTGTCGTCATCGGTCTGCACGTCGATGACGTGGCCGTTGTGGCTGTAGTGGTACCAGTACAGCAGCGCCGAGCCCAGGTTGGCCATCAGGCGGTCGGCGATGTCGCGCGCGCCCGGCGTGTTGTGGTCGTCCTTCTCGGGCAGCACGCAGCCCAGCACCGACACGGCGGTGCGCATCACGTCCATCGGGTGCGACGAGGCGGGCAGGGCTTCCAGCGCGGTCTGCAGGGCGGCGGGCAGGCCGCGCAGCGCGCGCAGCTTTTCCTTGTAGGCCTTCAGTTCGGCGCGGGTGGGCAGCTTGCCGTGCACCAGCAGGTGGGCGATTTCCTCGAACTCCGAGGTCTCCGCCACGTCCAGGATGTCGTAGCCGCGGTAGTGCAGGTCGTTGCCGCTGCGGCCGACCGTGCAGAGCGCGGTGTTGCCGGCGACCACGCCCGACAGGGCGACGGATTTCTTGGGCTTGAAGCCCGGCTTGTCTTCGGCGGGCGCGGCGGCGGGTGCCGGGGCAGCGGCGTCGGGGGTCTTCTTGGCGCGGGTGGTGCTCATTGTCTCAGTGCTCCTGTTTTCCTTCTGGGGTTATCCGGGAAATCCGCGGGCCTGCGCGTCAATGGCTGACGTCAGGCCTTGCTCTGCGCGAACAGCGCGTCGAGCTTGCTTTCGAAGTCGTGATAGCCGATACGGTCGTACAGCTCGTCGCGTGTCTGCATGAGGTCGACGACGTTCTTCTGGTGGCCGTCGCGGCGCACGCTCTGGTAGACCATTTCCGCGGCCTTGTTCATGGCGCGGAAGGCCGACAGGGGATACAGCACCATGCCCACGCCCACGCCGCGCAGTTCGTCCACCGTGAAAAGCGGTGTCTTGCCGAACTCGGTGATGTTGGCCAGCACCGGCACGTTCACGGCACTGGTGAAGCGCTGATAGGTGGGCAGGTCATAGGCGGCTTCGGCGAAGATCGCGTCGGCGCCTGCCTCCACACACGCCAGGGCGCGTTCGATGGCGGCGTCCACGCCTTGCACGGCGATCGCGTCGGTGCGCGCGATCACGAAGAAGTCCGAGTCGGTGCGGGCATCCACGGCGGCGCGCACGCGGTCGGCCATTTCCTGCGTGGTGACGATTTCCTTGCCCGGGCGATGGCCGCAGCGCTTGGCGCCGACCTGGTCCTCGATGTGGCAGGCCGCCGCGCCGAACTTGATCAGGCTTTTCACCGTGCGGCCGATGTTGAAGGCCGAGGGGCCGAAGCCGGTGTCGATGTCCACCAGCAGCGGCAGGTCGCATACGTCGGTGATGCGGCGCACGTCGGTCAGGACGTCATCGAGGGTGTTGATGCCGAGGTCGGGCAGGCCCAGCGACCCGGCGGCCACGCCGCCACCCGACAGGTAGATGGCCCGGAAGCCCGCGCGTTTCGCCAGCAGGGCATGGTTGGCATTGATGGCGCCGATGATCTGCAGCGGCTGCTCGGCGGCCAGGGCGGCGCGGAACAGGGCGCCGGGGGAGTCGGGTCGTGACATGGCGGGTCTCCAGGTGTTGGTGTTCTTTATTGACTGCCTACCCTGTGCTGCACCTTTCACGAGGGCAGTGACCAAATTCTTCCCAATTGCCGCGCCCGCAACCACAGGCTCGGCTAGCCGGGGTGCAGTGGAGCCGGCTTTGCCGGTCCACCAGCACCGCCCCCCTGGGGGGGAGGCGCGCAAGCGCCTCGGGGGGGTTACTTCAACAAATCCTTGACGCCGTCGCGCTCTTCGAGGAGCTCCTTCAGCGTGAAGTCCAGGCGCTCGCGCGAGAAGGCGTCGATTTCCAGGCCTTCGACACGCTTGTACTCGCCGTTCTCGGTCGTGACGGGCACGCCGTAGATGATGCCTTCGGGGATGCCGTAGGAGCCGTCCGAGGGAACACCCATGGTGACCCACTTGCCGTTGCTGCCCAGCACCCAGTCACGCACGTGGTCGATGGCGGCGTTGGCGGCCGAGGCGGCCGACGACAGGCCACGGGCCTCGATGATGGCGGCGCCGCGCTTGCCCACGGTGGGGATGAAGGTGTCGCGGTTCCACTGGTCGTCGTTGACCAGGTCCTTCAGGCTCTTGCCCTTGACGGTCGCGAAGCGGAAGTCGGGGTACATCGTGGGCGAGTGGTTGCCCCACACGACCAGTTTCTCGATGTCGGCCACGGCGATGTTGGCCTTGGCGGCCAGTTGCGACAGGGCACGGTTGTGGTCCAGGCGCAGCATGGCGGTGAAGTTCTTGGCGGGCAGGTCGGGCGCCGACTGCTGGGCGATGTAGGCGTTGGTGTTGGCGGGGTTGCCGACGACCAGGACCTTGACGTCGCGGCTGGCGACTTCATTCAGTGCCTTGCCTTGGGCCGTGAAGATCTGGGCGTTGACGCTCAGCAGGTCCTTGCGCTCCATGCCGGGGCCGCGGGGGCGGGCGCCGACCAGCAGGGCCACGTCGGCATCCTTGAAGGCGGTGCGGGGGTCGCTGTGGGCGGTCACTTCCTGCAGCAGCGGGAAGGCGCAGTCGTCCAGCTCCATGATCACGCCCTTGAGCGCCTTCTGGGCCTTCTCGTCGGGGATTTCGAGCAGTTGCAGGATGACGGGCTGATCCTTGCCCAGCATTTCGCCCGAGGCGATGCGGAACAAGAGGGCGTAACCGATTTGGCCGGCGGCGCCGGTGACGGCAACGCGCATGGCAGGCTTGGACATGAAACGATCTCCGTGATGAAAATGGCAGTGAGGTCAGTGATCCCACCCGCCAGTGTACCGATTTAGCCGGGCTCGCAAACCCGTGTTCTGGCTGGCGCCGTCGCGCCGGTATTCCCTGCCGCCGGCGTGCTCTCCGCCTCTGCGGGGCCCTCTCCAACGGTGCTGCGATGGTAGTGCGGAGCGGACATGCAGTCAAATGTCTTATGTCTTATATAAGACAAAAGAGCATCTGCCAAGGATGCCGTGATGTGCGACAATGGCGGGATATCAATAATCCGCAATTCCCGTCGCCGCGGTCCATCCCGCGACCATCCTTCCCATGAGCGAAACCCGGCCCGAGCAGGAAATTCCCGCGCGCAGCCCCGGCAGGCCGCCGGCTGCGGCCGCGGCGTTCAGCCCGCTCTATCGGCAGATCAAGTCGCTGATCGTCGAAAGCCTGGAGCGCGGCGAATGGAAGGCCGGCGAGTCGATCCCCAGCGAGTTCGATCTGGCTGCCCGTTTCCAGGTCAGCCAGGGCACCGTGCGCAAGGCCATCGACGAACTGGCGGCCGAGCACCTGCTGCTGCGCCGCCAGGGCAAGGGCACCTTCGTCGCCACCCACCACGAACCGCGCACCCGTTACCGCTTCCTGCGCCTGGCGCCCGATGACGACGGCGAGGGCGAACGCGCCGAAAGCCGCATCGTCGACTGCCGCCGCCTGCGCGCGCCGGCCGACGTGTCGCGGGCGCTGGAGTTGCGCTCGGGCGATGCGGTCGTCTGTATCCGGCGGGTGCTGTCCTTCGGGGGCGTGCCCACCGTCATCGACGACATCTGGCTGCCGGGCAACCTGTTCAAGGGCCTGACGGCGGAGTCGCTGGCGGGCTACCGGGGGCCGCTGTACGGCTTCTTCGAAAGCGAATTCGGCATCAACATGGTCCGCGCGGACGAGAAGTTGCGCGCCGTCGCGGCCAGTCCCGAGACGGCCGAGCTGCTGGGCGCCGCGCCAGGCGCGCCCCTGCTGCAGGTCGAGCGGGTGTCCTACACCTACGGCGACCGGCCGGTGGAGTGGCGCCGGGGTCAGTACCTGACCGAGCGATACCACTACCGGAATCGGCTCACGTGATAGTAGAGGTTTGAATCGACAGGTTTTTTTGTGACGATTTGAACCTGTTTGCCACATCGGTGAAAATAGAGTGTTTGCCCGTTTGAATTTTTTAGTTCCTTGAATCGAGGCCGTTCCATGTCAGACTCAGCCGCCAAGCCGCGTCCGCAGTTTCGCAACATCAGCGTTCTGCAGCTTATGAATTACCGCCTGCCGCTTGCCGGCAAGGTGTCGATCCTGCACCGCGTCAGCGGCGCGCTCCTGTTCCTCTGTCTGCCGCTGGTGATCCTGCCTCTGTTCGCCATGAGCGTTTCTTCCGAGGCCGGCTTCGCCGCATTGTCCAACGTTTTCGGCAATCCGATCGTCAAGCTGATCGCACTGGCCTTGATCTGGGGCTACCTCCATCACTTCTGTGCCGGCATCCGCTACCTGGTTCTCGACCTGCACATCGGCGTGAACAAGGAGTCGGCCCAGAAAAGCGCCGGTATCGTGCTGGGCTGCAGCCTGGCCCTGACTTTCGTCTTCGCCCTCAAACTGTTCGGAGTCTGGTAAATGTCGACGACCAAGAATTACGGCCCGACCCGACTGGTGGTCGGCGCGCGCTACGGCCTGAAGGACTTCATCGTCCAGCGCATCACCGCGGTCATCCTGGCCGTCTACACCCTGGTCCTGCTGGTCGGCGTGCTGGCCATGCCCGGCTTCACCTATGAAAGCTGGAAGGGCCTCTTCTCGTTCACGGTTTTCATGCTGCCCGTCGGCCAGATCCTGGCCACGCTGGCATTCATCTCGCTGGCCTGGCATGCCTGGATCGGCGTGCGCGACATCTGGATGGACTACGTCAGGAACGTCGGCGTGCGCCTGCTGCTGCAGGTGCTGACGATTCTGTGGCTGGTCGGTTCGACCGTGTATTTCGCGCAAATCATCTGGAGGCTCTAAGCCGTGGTCGCTGTCAAGAAATCTTTGCCGCGTCGCCAATTCGACGTGGTCGTGGTCGGTGCCGGTGGCGCCGGCATGCGCTGCTCCCTGCAACTGGCCCAGGCCGGCCTGTCGGTGGCGGTGCTCTCCAAGGTCTTCCCCACCCGTTCGCACACCGTGGCTGCCCAGGGCGGCATCGGCGCCTCGCTCGGCAACATGAGCGAAGACAGCTGGTACTGGCACATGTACGACACAGTCAAGGGTTCGGACTGGCTGGGTGACCAGGACGCCATCGAGTTCATGTGTCGCGAAGCCCCCAACGCGGTCTACGAGCTCGAGCACTTCGGCATGCCGTTCGACCGCAATGCCAACGGCACCATCTATCAGCGCCCGTTCGGCGGCCACACCGCCAACTTCGGCGAGAAGCCCGTCCAGCGCGCCTGTGCCGCGGCCGACCGTACCGGCCACGCACTGCTGCACACGCTGTACCAGCGCAACGTTGCCGCCCGCACCCAGTTCTTCGTCGAATGGATGGCGCTGGACCTGCTGCGCAATGAAGCGGGTGACGTCCTGGGCGTGACCGCCCTGGAAATGGAAACCGGTGAAATCTACGTCCTCGAAGCCAAGACCACGGTGCTGGCCACCGGCGGCGCCGGCCGTATCTGGGCCGCGTCCACCAACGCCTTCATCAACACCGGCGACGGCCTGGGCATGGCCGCGCGTGCCGGCCTGGCGCTGCAGGACATGGAGTTCTGGCAGTTCCACCCCACCGGCGTGGCCGGCGCGGGCGTGCTGATCACCGAAGGCGTGCGTGGCGAAGGCGGCATCCTGCTGAACAAGGATGGCGAACGCTTCATGGAGCGCTATGCGCCCACGCTGAAGGACCTGGCCCCGCGTGACTTCGTGTCGCGCTCGATGGACCAGGAAATCAAGGAAGGCCGCGGCTGCGGTCCGGACGGCAGCTACGTGGTCCTGAAGCTCGACCACCTGGGCGCCGAAACGATCCAGAAGCGCCTGCCCTCGATCCGCGAAATCGCGATCAAGTTCGGCAACGTCGACCCGATCAAGGAACCGATCCCGGTCGTGCCCACCATCCACTATCAGATGGGCGGCATCCCGGCGAATTACCACGGCCAGGTCGTGGACTGGAAGAACGGCCAGAACAACGTCGTCAAGGGCCTGTACGCCATCGGCGAATGCGCCGCGGTGTCGGTGCACGGCGCCAACCGCCTGGGCACGAACTCGCTGCTCGACCTGGTGGTGTTCGGCCGCGCTGCCGGCAACCACATCGTCAACCTGCACCTGGAAAAGCAGCGCGCGCACGAAGCCGTGCCCGCCGAGTCGCTCGACTTCTCCATCGGCCGCGTCGCCAAGCTGGAAGACAGCAAGGGCACCGAGAAAGTGCAGGATGTCGGCAATGCCATCCGCACCTCCATGCAGCGTCACTGCGGCGTGTTCCGCACGATCAACCTGCTGGAAGAGGGCGTGGGCCAGATCGAGGAACTCGCCCAGCAGGCCCAGCACGTGGCCTTCAAGGACAAGTCCAAGGTCTTCAACACCGCCCGCATCGAAGCGCTGGAACTGGCCAACATGACCGAAGTGGCCCGCGCCACGATCCTGTCGGCGTCCAAGCGCACCGAAAGCCGTGGCGCCCACGCCCTGGACGATCATCCCAACCGCGACGACGAGAACTGGCTCAAGCACACCCTCTGGTACTCCGAGGGCAGCCGCCTGGATTACAAGCCGGTCCAGATGAAGCCGCTTACCGTCGATACCTTCCCGCCCAAGGCGCGGACTTTCTGAGCAGGATGCTGCAATGAGCACCAAACGAATCGTGAAGTTCGAGATCTACCGCTACGACCCGGACAAGGACGAGCGTCCCTACATGCAGAAACTGGACGTGGAGCTTCAGCCCACCGACAAGATGCTGCTGGACGCGCTGGTCCGCATCAAGAACGACGTGGACGACAGCCTGGCCATCCGCCGTTCCTGCCGCGAAGGCGTGTGCGGGTCGGACGCCATGAACATCAACGGGAAGAACGGGCTTGCCTGTACCACTAACCTGCGCGAGCTGAAGGAACCCATCGTCCTGCGTCCGCTGCCCGGCCTGCCGGTCATCCGCGACCTGATCGTGGACATGACGCACTTCTTCAACCAGTACCACTCGATCAAGCCGTACCTGATCAACGATACGCCGCCGCCCGAAAAGGAACGCCTGCAGACGCCCGAGGCGCGCGAAGAGCTCGACGGCCTCTACGAGTGCATCCTGTGCGCCTGCTGCTCCACGTCCTGCCCGTCGTTCTGGTGGAACCCGGACAAGTTCGTCGGCCCGGCCGGCCTGCTGCAAGCCTACCGTTTCATCGCCGACAGCCGCGACCAGGCCACCGGCGCCCGCCTCGACAACCTCGAGGACCCGTACCGCCTGTTCCGCTGCCACACCATCATGAACTGCGTCGACGTCTGTCCCAAGGGCCTGAACCCCACGAAGGCAATCGGCAAGATCAAGGAATTGATGGTGCGGCGTGCCGTCTAAAAGCGCCACGCCAGAGGCGCTTCGCGCTTCCCCCTCAAGGGGGCGGCACTGGCGGACCGGCAAAGCCGGCTCCGCCGTGCCCTGGGTGGTGCCATTACCCTGTATTTTTGGGCTGTGCTTGAGCAAGGATCTGCCATGACGCAACTTTCGGAACTGGATCGCACGCGCTTGCGCTGGCGCGCCCGCCGGGGGCTGCTCGAGAATGACCTGATCATCACGCGCTTCCTGGACGCGCACGAAACGACGCTGTCCGGCGAAGACGTGGCCGCGCTCACGCAGCTGTTCGAAGAGGGCGACAACGACCTCCTCGACCTGCTGCTGGGCCGGACCGAGCCTGAAGGCGCCTTGGACACGCCTGCCGTGCGCGACATTCTTCGTCGTTTGCGCGAGATCTGATTTTTTCTAGAAGGAATTTCCATGAAATTGTCCGACAAGAAAGCAACCCTGAGCTTTTCAGACAACTCTGCCTCGATCGAATTTCCGGTCTACCAGGGCACCGTGGGCCCGGATGTTATCGACATCCGCAAGCTGTACGGCCAGACCGGCATGTTCACCTTCGATCCGGGTTTCATGTCGACCGCTGCTTGCGAGTCGGGCATCACGTACATCGACGGCGACAAGGGCGAGCTGCTGTATCGCGGCTATCCCATCGAGCAACTGGCCGTCAATTGCGACTTCCTGGATATCTGCTATCTCATCCTGAACGGCGAGCTGCCCAACGGTGAAGAGAAGAAGGACTTCGACGATCAGGTCACGCACCACACGATGGTGAACGAGCAGCTGCACTTCTTCCTGCGCGGCTTCCGTCGTGACGCCCACCCCATGGCCGTGCTGACCGGCCTGGTGGGCGCGCTGTCGGCCTTCTATCACGACTCGACCGACATCACGAACCCGCACCACCGTCACGTCTCGGCCATCCGCCTGATCGCCAAGATGCCGACGCTGGTCGCCATGGCATACAAGTACTCGCAAGGCCAGCCCTTCATCTACCCGCAGAACAACCTGTCCTACACGGGCAACTTCCTGCGCATGATGTTCGCCACGCCGTGCGAAGACTACAAGGTCAACGAAGTGGTCGAGCGCGCGCTGGACCGCATCTTCATCCTGCACGCCGACCACGAGCAGAACGCCTCGACCTCGACCGTGCGCCTGTGCGGCTCGTCGGGCACCAATCCCTTCGCCGCCATCGCTGCTGGCGTGGGCTGCCTGTGGGGCCCGGCACACGGTGGCGCCAACGAGGCGTGCCTGCAGATGCTGGAAGAGCTGCAAGCCAACGGCGGCGTGGCCAAGGTCGGCGAGTTCATGGAGAAGGTCAAGGACAAGAATTCGGGCGTGCGCCTGATGGGCTTTGGCCACCGCGTCTACAAGAACTACGACCCCCGCGCCAAGCTGATGCAGCAGACCTGCAAGGAAGTGCTGCATTCGCTGGGCCTGGAAAACGATCCGCTGTTCAAGCTGGCCATGGAACTCGAGCGCATCGCGCTGGAAGACCCGTACTTCGTGGACCGCAAGCTGTACCCGAACGTCGACTTCTACTCGGGCATCGTGCAACGCGCCATCGGCATCCCCACCTCGCTGTTCACGGCCATCTTCGCGCTGGCCCGCACGGTGGGCTGGATCGCCCAGTGGAACGAAATGCTGTCGGACCCCGACTACAAGATCGGCCGTCCGCGCCAGCTGTTCTCGGGTCACACGACCCGCGACGTGCCCAAGCGCTGAGCCTGGCCGTCGCGTGGCGCGCTCTGGTGGCGCGCCAGCAAAAAAGCCCCGCCACGGCGGGGCTTTTTCATGGGCGCAGCACAGAGGCATCTACATGCCCACGCCACGCGCCATCAGCACGGCGCACAGCGGCAGCAGCACCAGCATGTGCACCTCGATCATCACCCAGCGGCGGGCGCGTGCGATCTCCTCGTTGGGCGGCATGTAGGCGGGCACGGTGCGCGACTGCTTGCGCCAGCGCAGGAAGGCCAGCGTGGGAATGATCGAACAGAGGCCGGTGAGGACGAAGAGCGTCATCTTGGCGTGGAACCAGGGGTTCGAGGCATAGAAGGCCATGCCCTTGGCGCCCAGCGACAGGCGCAGCATGCCCGTGGCCAGCACCATCACGGCACTCAGCAGGTAGAGCCGGTCGTAGATGGCCAGCCGGCGCACGATCTCTTCGCCCAGGCCCGGGCGCAGCAGCACCGCCTGCGCGGTCAGGATGACGATGAGAAAGAAGATGGCCAGGTAGTGCAGCCAGGCATAGAGGGCGTCTTGCAGCATGGCGGGGCTCCGACGAAGGGGGGCAGGGGGGCTTGGGGTGTTGCGGTCTTTGTACCAAAGCCTGGCGGCATCTGTCCTTGCGGCCTCGCAATGAAAAACGGCTCTCCGAAGAGAGCCGTCGTCATGCCTGCGGCGGACGCGGTGTGTCCACCGTGTCCGCGCGCCGTCCGGATCAGGCGGGCGCCTGTCCGCATTCCTGCTGCGCGTCGACCACCGCCAGCGCGGTCATGTTGACGATGCGGCGCACGGTGGCCGAGGTCGTCAGGATGTGCACGGGACGGGCTGCGCCCAGCAGGATCGGGCCCATCGCGATGCCGTTGCTGCCGGTCATCTTCAGCATGTTGTACGTGATGTTGCCGGTGTCCAGGTTGGGCGTGATCAGCAGGTTGGCGCGGCCGGTCAGCGTGCTGTCCGGATAGGCCGCCAGGCGGATCTTTTCCGACAGGGCCGAGTCGGCGTGCATTTCGCCGTCCACTTCCAGGTCGGGCGCGCGTTCGACGATGAGCTTGCGGGCCTGCGCCATCTTGCGCGACGAGGCCGTCGAGCGGCTGCCGAAGTTCGAGTGCGACAGCAGCGCGATCTTGGGCGCGACGCCGAAACGGCGGACTTCCTCGGCGGCCTGGATGGTCAGGTCGGCGATTTCTTCCGCGCTCGGGTCTTCGTTGACGTGCGTGTCGCAGACGAACAGGGTCTGGTCGGGCAGCATCAGCACGTTCATGGCGGCATAGGTCTGCGCGCCCGCCTTGCGGCCGATGACTTCGTCCACGTACTTCAGCTGGTTGTCGTAGCCGCTGCTCACGCCGCAGATCAGCGCGTCGCCGTCGCCGCGCTGCAGCAGCAGGGCGCCGATCAGCGTGTTGTGCTTGCGCACCATCGCCTTGGCGATGGTGGGCGTGACGCCCTCGCGGCCACGCAGCTGGTAGTACGCGTTCCATGCCTCGTTGTAGCGGGTGTCGTCCTCGGGATCGACGATCTCGATGTTCTTGCCGGCGGCCAGGCGCAGGCCCGCCTTCTTCACGCGCATCTCGATCACGCCGGGACGGCCGATCAGGATGGGCTGCGCCAGCTTCTCGTCGACGATGGTCTGCACGGCGCGCAGCACGCGCTCGTCTTCGCCGTCGGCGTAGATGACGCGCTTGGGCGCCTGGCGGGCCTGCTGGAACAGCGGGCGCATCGTCTGGCCGGAGTGGTAGACGAAGGCGGTCAGCTGGTGGCGGTAGGCCTCGATGTCCTCGATGGGACGGGTGGCCACGCCTGAATCGGCGGCGGCCTGCGCCACGGCAGGCGCGATCTGCACGATGAGGCGCGGATCGAAGGGCTTGGGAATGATGTAGTCGGGGCCGAAGCTCAGCTCCTGGCCGGCGTAGGCGCGGGCCACTTCATCGTTCTGCTCGGCTTCCGCAAGCTCGGCGATGGCCTTCACGCAGGCCAGCTTCATCTCTTCGGTGATGCGGGTGGCGCCGGCATCCATGGCGCCACGGAAGATGAAGGGGAAGCACAGCACGTTGTTCACCTGGTTCGGATAGTCCGAACGGCCGGTGGCGATGATGCAGTCGGGGCGCGCGGCCTTGGCGACTTCGGGGCGGATCTCGGGCTCGGGGTTGGCCAGGGCCAGGATCAGCGGCTGGCGGGCCATGGTCTTGACCATGTCGCCGGTCAGCACGCCCGCCGTCGAGCAGCCCAGGAAGACGTCCGCGCCGTCGACGATGTCGGCCAGCGTGCGGGCTTGCGTTTGCTGCGCGTAGCGCTTCTTGTTGGGCTCCATGTTCTCTTCACGGCCTTCCCAGATCACGCCGCGCGAGTCGGTCACGAAGATGTTCTCGCGGCGCACGCCCAGGTGCACCAGCAGGTCCAGGCAGGCGATGGCCGCCGCGCCGGCGCCCGAGCACACCAGCTTCACGTCGCCGATGGCCTTGCCCACGACCTTCAGGCCGTTCAGGATGGCGGCGGACGAGATGATGGCGGTGCCGTGCTGGTCGTCGTGGAAGACCGGGATCTTCATGCGCTCGCGCAGCTTCTTCTCGATGTAGAAGCACTCGGGCGCCTTGATGTCTTCCAGGTTGACGCCGCCCAGCGTGGGCTCCAGCGCCGCGATGATCTCGACCAGCTTGTCGGGGTCGTTCTCGGCCAGCTCGATGTCGAACACGTCGATGCCGGCGAATTTCTTGAAGAGGCAGCCCTTGCCCTCCATGACGGGCTTGGCGGCCAGCGGGCCGATGTTGCCCAGGCCCAGCACGGCGGTGCCGTTGGTGATCACGCCCACCAGGTTCGAGCGCGAGGTGTACTTGGCGGCGGCGGGATCGCCTTCGGCATGGATGGCCATGCAGGCCACCGCCACGCCGGGGGAATAGGCCAGGGACAGGTCGTCCTGGTTGGCCAGCGGCTTGGTGGGGGTGACGGAAATCTTGCCGGGGGTGGGATAGGCGTGGTAGTCCAGTGCCAACTTCGAGAAGTTTTGGTCCATGAGGCTTGGTCAGGCTCGTGTCGTTGCGAAAATCGGTGCTTCGCGCCAAGGCAGGATTGCCCGCGCACAGCGAAGCCGCTTATTTGAACAGAAAAGAATTTGAAGTTCGTGCTTGTTTGTGCTGCAGGGCAGCAATATGGCTTGTCCTTGTTAATGTGCGTCGCGCCAGGCTTGCCTGAGCAGCGATGCGGCGGTACAACGAAAATAACGTGGCGGAAGTGGGCCATTGCCCGGAAAGGCCCGGAATTGCTTGCGCCAGCGCAAGGAAGCAGGGCAAGCCCCCTGGGTTGGGGGTATACTGCGCGGATAGGCTTTCAAGGCTTGTAAACCGCCTTCTGCCCCGCTATCCGCTTAACGGTTGGACCGTGTCGCGGAAGGTTTTCCTGCACTGCATCGGGTGAAGCACCCGGATAGGTGAAGCGTCTCATGTCATCGGAAAAAGAAAGTTCGTCCACATCGTATTTGTTCGGCGGTAATGCGCCCTACGTAGAAGAACTCTACGAGGCTTACCTCGACAATCCAGGGTCCGTTCCGGACAACTGGCGCGATTATTTCGACCAGCTCCAGCATCAGCCTGCCGTCGACGGCCAGGAGTCCACCCGCGACCAGGCTCACGCGCCGATCGTCGAATCGTTTGCGCAGCGCGCCCGCGCCAATGCCTTCGTGCAGCGCGTCGCCGAGCCCGACCTGACGGTCGCCAGCAAGCAGATCGTCGTCCAGTCCCTCATCGCCGCCTACCGTTCGCTGGGTTCGCGCTGGGCCGACCTCGATCCGCTCAAGCGCCAGGACCGTCCGCCGATCCCCGAGCTCGATCCCGCCTTCTACGGCCTGACGGAAGCCGACCTGGACCAGGTCTACGCCGCCACCAACACGTATTTCACGACCGCGACGTCGATGACGCTGCGCGACATCCTGAAGTCGCTGCGCGATACGTACTGCCGTTCGATCGGCGCCGAATTCATGCACGTCTCCGACCCGGCCGTGAAGCGCTGGCTGCAGGAGCGCCTGGAAACGACGCTGTCGGCCCCGGCCGTCACGCCCGAGCAGAAGCGCCACATCCTGCAGCAGCTGACCGAGTCCGAAGGCCTGGAACGCTTCCTGCACACCAAGTACGTCGGCCAGAAGCGTTTCTCGCTCGAGGGCGGTGAAAGCTTCATCGCCGCGATGGACGAACTGATCAACCACGCCAGCGAAAACGGCGTGCAGGAAATCGTGGTCGGCATGGCCCACCGCGGCCGCCTGAACATGCTCGTGAACATCATGGGCAAGATGCCCGGCGACCTGTTCGCCGAGTTCGAAGGCAAGCACACGCAAGGCCTGTCCGACGGCGACGTGAAGTACCACAACGGTTTCTCGAGCGACCTGTCGGCGCGCGGCGGCCCCGTGCACCTGTCGCTGGCCTTCAACCCGTCCCACCTGGAAATCGTCAACCCCGTCGTCGAGGGCAGCGTTCGCGCCCGCCAGGAACGCCGCGCCGACGCGCAGGGCAGCCAGGTGCTGCCGGTGCTGGTGCACGGTGACGCGGCCTTCGCCGGCCAGGGCGTGGTCATGGAAACGCTGAACCTCGCCCAGACGCGCGGTTACGGCACGGGCGGCACGATCCACCTGGTCATCAACAACCAGATCGGTTTCACCACGTCCGACCCCCGCGACTCGCGTTCGACGCTGTATTGCACCGACGTCGTGAAGATGATCGAGGCGCCGGTCCTGCACGTGAACGGCGACGATCCCGAAGCGGTCGTGTTCGCCATCCGCCTGGCCCTGGACTACCGCCAGCAGTTCCATCATGACGTGGTCGTGGACATCGTCTGCTTCCGCAAGCTGGGCCACAACGAGCAGGACACCCCCTCGCTGACCCAGCCGCTGATGTACAAGCGCATCGGCCATCATCCCGGCACCCGCAAGGTCTATGCCGACCGCCTGGTCGCCCAGGGCGTGCTGGCCGAAGGCGATGCCGAGCAGTTGGTGAAGGACTACCGCCAACTGATGGAAGACGGCCAGCGCACCATCGAACCGGTGCTGACCGACTACAAGAGCAAGTACGCCATCGACTGGTCGCCCTTCCTGGGCGCCAAGTGGACCGACCAGGCCGACACCGCCGTGCCGCTGGCCGAATTGAAGCGCATCGGCGAGCGCATCACCACGGTGCCGGAAGGCTTCACGGTGCATCCGCTGGTCGCCAAGCTGCTGAACGACCGCCGCGCCATGGCGCGCGGCGACGTGAACCTGGACTGGGGCATGGGTGAACACCTGGCCTTCGCCACGCTGGTTGCCTCGGGCTACCCGATCCGCATCACCGGCCAGGATTCGGGCCGCGGCACGTTCACGCACCGCCACGCCGTGCTGCACGACCAGAACCGCGAACGCTGGAACGACGGCACCTACATTCCGCTGCAGAACGTCTCCGACGCGCAGGCGCCTTTCGTCGTCATCGACTCGGTGCTGTCGGAAGAGGCCGTGCTGGGCTTCGAATACGGCTACTCCTCGGCCGAGCCCAACACGCTGACCATCTGGGAAGCGCAGTTCGGCGACTTCGTGAACGGTGCGCAGGTCGTGATCGACCAGTTCATCGTGTCGGGCGAAGCCAAGTGGGGCCGCCAGTCGGGCCTGACCATGATGCTGCCGCACGGCTACGAGGGCCAGGGCCCCGAGCACTCGTCGGCTCGCATGGAGCGCTTCCTGCAACTGGGCGCCGACAACAACATCCAGGTGGTGCAGCCGACCTCGGCTTCGCAGATATTCCACCTGCTGCGCCGCCAGATGATCCGCCCGCTGCGCAAGCCGCTGATCATCATGACGCCGAAGTCGCTGCTGCGTAACAAGGACGCGGGTTCGCCCCTGTCGGATCTGGCTGGCGGCAGCTTCCGTCCGGTCATCGGCGAGGTGGATGATTCCATCAAGGCCGAAGCCGTCAAGCGCGTGCTGGTGTGCTCGGGCAAGGTCTACTACGACCTGGTCAACGCCCGCCGCGAACGTGAAGCCAAGGACGTGGCCATCATCCGTGTCGAGCAGCTGTATCCCTTCGCGCACAAGACTTTCGAAGCCGAACTCGCCAAGTATCCGAAGGCCACCGACGTGGTCTGGGTGCAGGACGAGCCGCAGAACCAGGGCCCGTGGTACTACGTCCAGCATCACCTGGTCGAGTACGTGAACAACGGCCAGAAGCTCGGCTATGCCGGCCGCCAGGCCTCGGCGTCGCCCGCCGTCGGCTACCTGGCCAAGCACCAGGAACAGCAGAAGGCGCTGATCGAGCAGGCTTTCGGCAAGTACAAGCAGTACTCGGTGACCAAGTAAGCCGCCCGGCACCCGAACAGACATCACACTCAACGGAAACAGATCATCATGGCTCTTATTGACGTACTCGTTCCCCAGCTGTCCGAATCGATCGCCGAGGCGACGCTGCTGACCTGGAAGAAACAACCCGGCGCCGCTGTCGAGGCCGACGAAATCCTGATCGAAATCGAGACCGACAAGGTCGTGCTCGAAGTGCCCGCGCCCAAGGCTGGCGTGCTGGCCGAAATCGTCAAGGGTGACGGCAGCACCGTGACCTCGGACGAAATCATCGCCCGCATCGACACCGCCGCCAAGGCTGCCGCCGCGCCGGCTGCCGCCCCCGCCGCCGAAGCCCCCAAGGCTGCCGAGCAGGCCGCCGCCGCCGCGCCCGCCGCCAAGTCGTCCTCGTCGTCGGCCGTGGCCTCGCCCGCTGCCGCCAAGATCCTCGCCGACAAGGGCGTGTCCGCTGAAGGCATCGAAGGCTCCGGCCGCGGTGGCCGCATCACCAAGGGCGACGCCCTGGCTGCCGACGGCTCGAAGCCCGCCGCCAAGGCCGCTGCCGCCATCCCGGCCCCGACGCAATCGCTGGACGGCCGTCCCGAGCAGCGCGTGGCCATGAGCCGCCTGCGTGCCCGCGTGGCCGAGCGCCTGCTGCAATCGCAACAGGAAAACGCCATCCTGACGACCTTCAACGAGGTCAACATGCAGGCTGTCATCAACCTGCGCAACAAGTACAAGGAAAAGTTCGAGAAGGATCACGGCGTGAAGCTGGGCTTCATGTCCTTCTTCGTGAAGGCTGCTGTTGCCGCCCTGAAGAAGTACCCCCTGATCAACGCCTCGGTCGACGGCAAGGACATCATCTACCACGGCTACTTCGACATCGGTATCGCTGTCGGCAGCCCGCGTGGCCTGGTGGTGCCGATCCTGCGCAACGCCGACCAACTGTCGATCGCCGACATCGAAAAGCAGATCGCCGACTTCGGCAAGCGTGCTGCCGATGGCAAGCTGGGTCTGGAAGAACTGACCGGCGGCACGTTCTCGATCTCGAACGGCGGTGTCTTTGGCTCGATGCTGTCCACCCCCATCATCAACCCGCCGCAATCGGCCATCCTGGGCGTGCACGCCACCAAGGAACGCCCCGTGGTGGAGAACGGCCAGATCGTGATCCGTCCGATCAACTACCTGGCGCTCTCCTACGACCACCGCATCATCGACGGCCGCGAAGCCGTCCTGGGCTTGGTCGCCATGAAGGAAGCCCTGGAAGATCCGCAGCGCCTGCTGCTGGACCTGTAAGCACCGCGTCATGCCGCGCCCTGATCCTGTCAGGGTGCGGCATTCATCCCGCCAGGCCGCCCGCCGGCCCGGCGCGGTTGAGCCCTCATCCTTCACTCTTCTCGTCCGGTACGCGGCCCCGTCGTGGCGCCCGACCCCTCACCTGAGAGAACATCCATGTCCAAGCAATTCGACCTCGTCGTGATCGGCGCCGGCCCCGGCGGCTACATCGCCGCCATTCGCGCTGCCCAACTCGGCATGTCCGTGGCGTGCATCGACGCCTGGCAGAACGGCCAAGGCGGCCCCGCTCCCGGCGGCACCTGCACCAACGTGGGTTGCATCCCCTCCAAGGCACTGCTGCAGTCGTCCGAGCACTACGAGCAGGCCAACCACCACTTCGCCGAGCACGGCATCGAAGTCAAGGGCGTGAGCCTGAAGCTCGACACGCTGATCGGCCGCAAGAACTCGGTGGTCAAGCAGAACAACGACGGCATCCTGTACCTGTTCAAGAAGAACAAGGTCACCTTCTTCCACGGCAAGGGCTCGTTCGTGGGCCAGACCGAAGGCGGCTGGTCGATCAAGGTCACCGGCACCGCCGAGGAAGACCTGGTTGCCAAGCACGTGGTCATCGCCACCGGTTCGTCGGCGCGTGAACTGCCCGGCCTGCCTTTCGACGAGAAGCAGGTGCTGTCGAACGACGGCGCGCTGAGCATCGGCGCCGTGCCGAAGAAGCTGGGCGTGATCGGTGCCGGCGTGATCGGCCTGGAAATGGGCAGCGTGTGGCGCCGCCTGGGCGCCGAAGTCACCGTCCTGGAATCCATGCCCGAATTCCTGGCCGCCGCCGACCAGCAGGTCGCCAAGGAAGCGCTGAAGGCCTTCACGAAGCAAGGCCTGGATATCCAGCTGGGCGTGAAGATCGGCGAGATCAAGGCGACCGCCAAGCAGGTCACCGTGCCGTACACCGACGCCGCCGGCGCCGAGCAGAAGCTGGTGGTGGACAAGCTGATCGTCTCGATCGGCCGCGTGCCCTACACCGGCGGCCTGAACGCCGACGCCGTGGGCCTGAAGCTCGACGAGCGTGGCTTCATCGTCGTCGACGACGATTGCAAGACCAGCCTGGCCAACGTGTGGGCCGTGGGTGACGTCGTGCGCGGCCCGATGCTGGCCCACAAGGCCGAGGAAGAGGGCGTTGCCGTCGCCGAGCGTATCGCCGGCCAGCACGGTCACGTCAACTTCGCCACCGTGCCGTGGGTCATCTACACCTCGCCCGAGATCGCCTGGGTGGGCCAGACCGAGCAGCAGCTGAAGAAGGACGGCCGCGAATACAAGGCTGGCAGCTTCCCCTTCCTGGCCAACGGCCGCGCCCGTGCGCTGGGCGACACGACCGGCTTCGTGAAGATCCTGGCCGATGCCAAGACCGACGAAGTCCTGGGCGTGCACATCGTGGGCCCGATGGCCTCGGAGCTGATCTCGGAAGCCGTGACCATCATGGAATTCCGCGGCGCCGCCGAAGACATCGCCCGCATCTGCCACGCGCACCCGACGCTGTCGGAAGCCGTGAAGGAAGCCGCGCTGGCCGTGGACAAGCGTGCCCTGAACTTCTGATCGTGATCCCATCCCCGAGGCGCTGAGGCGCCTCCCCCTCAAAGGGGGCGCACCAGCGGACCGGCAGAGCCGGCGCCGCGGTGCCCGGCCTACAGACACCGGGCTTCGCGCCCGGTGTTTTTTTTCTCGGTTTTCCGAGATATGGCGTAGACGCATGAACGTCCTTGAATACTACGAATCCGCGCTGGCTGAACGCGGCTACAAGCCCGACACCGCGCAGCGCACCGCCATCGAGCGCCTGCAGCGCTATTTCGATGACTGGGTGGCGTTCAAGGCCATGCGTTCCAGCGCGCTCAAGCGCCTGCTCAAGCGTCCCGACGTGCCGCGTGGCGTCTATATGTGGGGCGGGGTCGGGCGGGGCAAGAGCTTCCTGATGGACTCGTTCTATTCGACGGTGCCGGTCAAGCGCAAGGCGCGGCTGCACTTCCACGAGTTCATGCGCGGCGTGCACCGCGAGCTCGACGAGGTCAAGGGCATGTCGGACCCGCTGGACGAGGTGGCGCGCCGCATCGCCAAGCGCTACCGGCTGATCTGTTTCGACGAATTCCACGTCTCGGACGTCGCGGACGCGATGATCCTGTACCGCCTGCTGCTGAAGCTGTTCGAGTACGGCACGTCCTTCGTGATGACGTCGAACTACGAACCTTCCACGCTGTATCCCGATGGCCTGCACCGTGACCGCATCGTGCCCGCCATCAAGCTGATCCAGGAGCGCATGGACGTGCTGAACGTGGATGCCGGCACGGACTACCGCCGCCGTTCGCTGGAGCAGGTGCAGAGCTATCACCATCCGCTCGACGATGCGGCCGACCAGGCGTTGAACGAGGCGTTCGACCGCCTGGCCGACACGCCGCCACAGACGCCGGCCGTGCTGCATATCGAGCATCGCGAGATCAAGGCGCTGAAACTCTCGGGCAGCGTGGTGTGGTTCGATTTCGCGACGCTCTGCGGCGGGCCGCGTTCGCAGAACGATTATCTTGAGCTGGCCAGCCGCTTCCATGGCGTGATCCTGTCGGGCGTGCCGCGCATGGGGCCGCGCCAGGCCTCCGAGGCGCGCCGTTTCACGTGGCTGATCGACGTGTTCTACGACCATCGCGTGAAGCTCATCATGTCGGCCGAGTGCCCGCCCGAGGAGATCTACACCGAAGGGACGCTGGCCAACGAGTTCCACCGGACCGTCTCGCGCATCCTGGAAATGCAGTCGCGCGAGTACCTCGAGTCCGATCGGCGCGACGCGGCGACGCTGTAGCACGGGGCGGATTTCCGTCCGCGCGGCAGGGCAGGGCGCACGCCGGGCAGCCTGATTTGGTAATGAAATTGGTTATCAATTAACATTCGGCTCGTTTCGTCTTCGCGCATTTGCCGTGAAACCTGCCGCCGCTACGTCCGCCGTGTCCAAATCCCGCCTGCCGGCCCGCTATCGCTGGGCCGTGGCATCGCGCACCGCTGCCGCCGTGCTGGGCGGCTACGCCTTCGCGTCGGCCGCCGCCGCGGCGCTGGCCGTCGGCCTGCCGCTCGCCCGCATCGAGGCCGTGTTCACGGCCAATCTGCTCATCTTCCTGTTCTACGCGGCCGCGATCATCTGGGTGTTCGCCACGCGCAGCGCCGGGCGTGCCTGGGTGGGCATGTTCGTTGGAACCGCCGTGTGCTACCTGGCCTACCTGGTGTTGCGAGGCACGGCATGAGGCCGGACGACAATCCGGAGGGACTGCGGCAGTCGATGTCCTGGCTGCACACCTGGACAGGCCTGCTGTTGGGCTGGATCCTGTTCGCGATGTTCCTGACAGGCACGCTGGCCTTCTTCAAGCCCGAGATCACGCGCTGGATGCAGCCCGAACTGCGGGCGAACGCCGCCACGCCCGAACAGGCCCTGGCCACCGCCGAGCGGGTGCTGCGCGAGCGTGGCGCCGAGGCATCGCGCTGGACCATCACCTTGCCGGACGTGCGCCAGCCGACGCTGCAGGTCGTCTGGACCTCGCAGCAGGCGGGCGAGGGGGGCGGGCCTGTCCGCCGCGGTTTCCAGCGCCTGCTGCTGGACCCGCTGACGGGCGAAACCTTGCAGGCGCGCGAGACGCGCGGCGGCGATTTCTTCTATCGCTTCCATTTCGAGCTGGAGCTGCCTCGTCCCTGGGGCCGCTGGCTGGCCTGCATCGCGGGCATGTTCATGTTGGTGGCGATCATCAGCGGCGTCATCACGCACAAGAAGATATTCACCGACTTCTTCACCTTCCGCCCCGCCAAGGGCGGGCAGCGGGCATGGATGGACGGGCACAACGCGCTGTCGGTGCTGGGCTTGCCCTTCCATTTCATGATCACCTTGAGTGGCGTGGTGATCTTCGTGGCGATGGTCATGCCGGCCGGCATCGATGCCGCCTACGGCAACGACACGCGCGCCTATACCGAAGAGGCGTATCCCGGCGCGGGGGTTGCCGCGCCGCGCAGCACGGGCCAACCAGGCGTCTTGGCGCCCCTGGGGCCGATGCTGGCCCAGGCGCGCGCGCACTGGCCGGATGGACAGGTCGGCCGCATCGCCGTGAACGGACCGGCATCCGCGGATGCCACCGTGTATGTTTCCCGGCACATGGGCGACCGCATCGCCTATGGCCGCGCCACGCCCGCGCTGGTCTTCGAGGGCGGCACCGGACGCCTGGCGAAGGAGATGGGCCAGTCCGGCCCCGCCGCCCAGACCCTGGGCGTGCTGATCGGCCTGCACCTGGGACTGTTCGCCGAGCCTTTCCTGCGCTGGGTGTACTTCCTGGTGAGCCTGGCCGGCACGGCGATGGTGGGAACGGGCCTGGTGCTGTGGGTGAAGAAACGCCGCCAGAAGCACGCCAAGGCTGCCGTGACGCCGTTCTCGCTGAAGCTGGTGGAAGGCCTGAACGTGGCCAGCATTGCCGGCCTGTGCGCGGCGGTGGGAGCGTTCTTCTGGGCCAACCGGCTGCTGCCGGTGGACCTGCCGCAGCATGGCCTGTGGGAGGGGCGCGTGTTCCTGGGCGTGTGGGGCGTGGCGCTCGTGCACGCGTATCTGCGACCGCGCCGCGCCTGGCGGGAGCAGCTGTGGCTGGGGGCGATCCTGCTGGGTGGCGTGCCCTTGCTCAATGCCCTGACCTCGGATCGCCACCTGGGGGTATCGTTGCCGGCAGGCGACTGGGTCATGGCGGGCTTCGACCTGACGGCGCTGGCCTCGGGCGTGTTCCTGGCCTGGCTGGCCGGGCGCACGGGCCGCCCGGCCGCCGCGCCCGTGCCCAAGGCCGGGCTTGCGGCCACGGCGCTGGCCACGGCGCAGGAGGGACGCCCATGATGACCGCGATCGCCAGCCTGCTTGTCTTCGGCGGCTTCACGGCCATGAGCCTGGGCATGGCGCGTCATCACGAAGCTGCCTTCGGCGGCGAGCCCGGACACCTGCGTGCCTGGGGCTTGCGCGGGACTGGCTGGGTGGCGCTGGCGCTGGCCCTGTGGGCGATGGTGCGGGCCGATGGCGGGTCCGAGGGGCTGACGACCTGGTTTGGCATCCTGACCGTGGCGGGTCTCGCGCTGATCGGCCTGATGCCCTACGCGCCACGGCTGGCGGCGAAGCTGGGCGCGGCCAGCCTGGCGTTGGCGCTGCTGCTGGCCTTGTTGAACGCCTGACACCCAGGTCCGGTGTGCGATGCGCCGCGCCCAGGCGCAGGCGCTTTGCCGCGCAGTCCCTCGCGTTACACTGCTGCGTCGTGTTTTCCTACTCGCGCCCGCGCGCAGCCTGTCCATGCAAACCCGCGTCCTTACTGGCATTACCACCACCGGCACCCCCCACCTGGGCAACTATGCCGGCGCGATCCGCCCCGCCGTGGCGGCCAGCACGCAGCCAGGCGTCGATGCCTTCTTCTTCCTGGCCGACTATCACGCGCTGATCAAGTGCGACGACCCCGCGCGCATCGCGCGGTCGCGCCTGGAGCTGGCCGTGACGTGGCTGGCCGCGGGCCTGGACCCGGAACGGGTGACCTTCTATCGCCAGTCCGACATTCCGGAGATTCCCGAGCTGTCCTGGCTGCTGACCTGCGTCACGGGCAAGGGCCTGATGAACCGCGCGCACGCCTACAAGGCCTCGCTCGACCAGAACGAAGCCAAGGGCGTGGAGCCGGACGACGGCGTGACCATGGGGCTGTTTTCCTATCCGGTGCTGATGGCCGCCGACATCCTGATGTTCAACGCGCACCGCGTGCCCGTGGGGCGCGACCAGGTGCAGCACCTGGAAATGGCGCGCGACATCGCCCAGCGCTTCAACCACCTGTACGGCCAGGGCCGCGAGTTCTTCGTGTTGCCCGAGGCGGTCGTGGAGGAGGACGTGGCCACGCTGCCGGGCCTGGATGGACGCAAGATGTCCAAGAGCTACAACAACACCATCCCGCTGTTCGAGGGCGGCGCCAAGGCCCTGAAGGCGGCGGTGATGCGCATCGTGACCGATTCGCGCCAGCCCGGCGAAGCCAAGGATGCCGAAGGCTCGCATCTTTACTCGCTGTACAAGGCCTTCGCCACGCCGGACGAAACGAAGGCCTTCCGCGCCGCGCTCGAAGGCGGCCTGGGCTGGGGCGAGGCCAAGCAGGCCCTGTGCGACCGGCTCGAGCGCGACCTGGCGCCCATGCGCGCGCGCTACGACGAACTGATCGCGCGTCCCGATCGCCTGGAGGAAATCCTGCAGGCGGGGGCTGCCCGCGCACGCCGCATCGCGCAGCCCATGATGGCCGAGCTGCGTGACGCGGTGGGCTTGCGCAGCCTGCGCAGCAGCGCCGTGTCCGCCAGTGCCGCGGGCGCGAAGAAGAACGCCAAGACCGCGCGCTTCGTCAGTTTCCGCGACGAGGACGGCCAGTTCCGTTTCCGCCTGCTGGCGGCGGACGGCACGGAATTGCTGAATTCGGTGGCCTATGCCAACCCCAAGGAGGCGGGCCAGGTGCAGAAGCGCCTGCAGGATGCCGCGCAGGCGCCCGAGTGGGCGGCGGAGGGCGACGCAAGCTTCGTGTTGCGGCTGGACGGCACGGTCATCGGCCACGGCCCGGCACAGCCCGATGCGGTGGCGCGTGATGCGCTCCTGGCACGCGCAGCCGAGGCACTGGCGGCGTTGTCCGCGGCGGAATGAGCGGGTTTTCCTGCCAACCCCATCCCGTCCTTTAACCGGGGACGGGGTGTTGTTGGCAGTCCGTGCATGGCTTATGGTGGTTGGGTGCGGCACCCGAAAAATGCCCCCACGCTGCGCCTTCGGCTTGCTGCCCCCCAAGGGGGCAGCGTTTTACCTTGGGAGCGGCCCGGCGGCAAAACCCACCAAGGAGACAGGCCATGCACGCAAGAACCCAAGCGGCGGACTCGCCGGCGCTCGATCTGGGCGGACGGGAATCCATCTACCAGCCCGAGCAGGCTGGGCGCATCTTTCCCCACGTTCCTGATTTCGACGATGCCCAGGCAGCCCGCAGGCACCTGAAGCAGCGGCTGGCGGGCGCCTGTCGGGCCTTCGCCCAGCACGGGCTGGACTACGGCTTCGCGGGCCACCTGACCGTGCGCGATCCCGAGCATCCACATTTCTACTGGACCAATCCCATGGCGGTCCATTTTTCACAGGTGTGCGTGTCCAACCTCATCCTGGTGGACCACCAGGGCACGGTGGTGGAAGGGGAGCATGCGGTGAACCGGGCAGGGTTCGTGCTGCACGCGGCCGTGCACGAGGCGCACCCCGACATCGTGGCCATGTGCCATGCGCACACGGTCTATGGCACGGCCTATGCCGCGCTGGGCCGGCCGCTGGCACCCATTTCGCAGGATGCCGCGGCGTTCTTCGAGGACCACGTGGTGATCCGTGCCGAGGCGGGCGCGGTGGCGGTCGAGGAAAAGGCGGGGCAGTCCATTTGCGAACACTTCCGTGGCGTGAAGGCCGCCATCCACCAGAACCATGGCCTGCTGACCGTCAGCCGCCACAGCATCGATGCCGCGGCCTTCTGGTTCATCGCCCTGGAGCGCTGCTGCAGGCAGCAGTTGATCCTGGATGCCAGCGGGCATGCGCCGACGCTGGTGCCGCCGGATCGCTCCCGCTACAGCCGCGAGCACGTGGGCAGCGAATACATCGGCTGGCTGCATTTCCAGCCGGTGTATGCGCAACTGGCGGCGTCTCAACCCGATCTGCTGGCGTGAAATGAAAACGGCGCCGCGCGACGTGCCGCGCGGCGCCATCGATGGCGATCGGGAGGATCGCCGCGGCCTAGCGCTTGAGGCGCGCGAAGGCCTCGGCCATGGCGCCGCCCGGGGGCGGGGCGGACTGGCCGGGGCGCTTGCCGCCGCCGGCAGGACGGTTGCCGCGGCTGTCGTTGCCAGCGGCGGGGCCGCTGCGGCGCGCGGGCAGGGCGTCGTCGTCCAGGCGCATGGTCAGCGCAATGCGCTTGCGGGCGGCGTCGACTTCCTGGACCTTCACCTTGACGGTCTGGCCCACGCGCACCACGTCGCGCGCTTCCTTGATGAACTTGTCCGACAGCGCCGAGATGTGCACCAGGCCGTCCTGGTGCACCCCGATGTCCACGAAGGCACCGAAGGCGGCGACGTTGGTCACGACGCCTTCCAGGATCATGCCGGGCAGCAGGTCGTTCAGCGTTTCGACGCCCTCCTTGAAGGTGGCGGTCTTGAACTCGGGACGCGGGTCGCGGCCGGGCTTTTCCAGTTCGGAGAAGATGTCCTTGACCGTGGGCAGGCCGAAGCGCTCATCGGTGAATTCGGACGGCGACAGGCCCTTGAGCGCATCGCGGTTGCCGACCACCTGGCGCGCGTCGGCCTGGATGCGGGCCAGGATGCGCTCGACGACGGGATAGGCCTCGGGGTGGACCGAGGACGCGTCCAGCGGATTGTCGCCTTGCGGAATGCGAAGGAATCCCGCGGCCTGTTCGAACGCCTTGTCGCCGAAGCGGGACACGTCGAGCAGCGCGCGGCGCGAGGCGAAGGCGCCGTGGCTGTCGCGGTGCGCCACGATGTTGCGCGCCAGGGTGCTGTTCAGGCCCGACACGCGGGTGAGCAGCGGCGCCGAGGCGGTGTTCACGTCCACGCCCACGGCGTTCACGCAATCCTCGATCACGGCATCCAGCGAGCGCGCCAGCTCGCGCTGGTTGACGTCGTGCTGGTACTGGCCCACGCCGATGGCCTTGGGTTCGATCTTGACCAGCTCGGCCAGCGGATCCTGCAGGCGGCGGGCGATGGACACGGCGCCGCGCAGGCTCACGTCCAGGTCGGGGAATTCGGCCGCGGCCAGTTCCGACGCCGAATAGACCGAAGCGCCGGCTTCCGACACCACGATGCGGTTCATGTTGAGTTCGGGCAGCGCGCTGCTGAGTTCGGCGGCGAGCTTCTCGGTTTCACGCGAAGCGGTGCCGTTGCCGATGGCGATGAGCTCGACCTTGTGGCGCTTGGCCAGCGCGGCCAGCGTGGCCAGCGAGCCCGTGCGGTCGCGGCGCGGCTCGAAGGGATAGACGGTCGCGGTGTCCACCAGCTTGCCGGTGGGGTCGATGACCGCCACCTTCACGCCAGTGCGGATGCCAGGGTCCAGGCCCAGCACGGTCTTGGGGCCCGCGGGCGCGGCCAGCAGCAGGTCTTTCAGGTTCTCGGCGAACACATGGATGGCCTGCGTTTCGGCGGTCTCGCGCAGCTTGCCGATGAGCTCGGTCTCGAACGCCGTCAGGAGCTTCACGCGCCAGGTCCAGCGGCAGACCTCGCCCAGCCAGCGCGCGCGCGGCGTGGCGTCGGTGGCGAAGAGGTCGCGGCCCAGCTTCAGGAAGTCGGCCACGCGCGCCACGCAGGGGTGCGGGACCAGGGCTTCGCGCTCGGGCTCCAGGCCCACGCGCAGTTCCAGCACGCCCTGCTGGCGGCCGCGCAGCAGCGCCAGGATGCGGTGCGAGGGCAGGCTGCGCAGCGCTTCGCTGAAGTCGAACCAGTCGCGGAAGTTGTCGCCTTCGGCTTCCTTGCCTTCCGCCACCTTGGAGACCAGCAGGCCCGTGGACCAGAGGTGCTCGCGCAGGTTGGCGATGAGGTCGGCATTCTCGGCATAGCGCTCGGCCAGGATGTCACGCGCGCCGTCCAGCGCCGCCTTGGCGTCCGCCACGCCCGCGTCGGGCTTCACATAGCCCTCGGCCAGCGCCTGCGGATCGCAGGCGGCGTCGGCCAGGATGGCGTCCGCCAGCGGCTCCAGGCCGGCTTCCCGCGCGATCTGGGCGCGGGTGCGGCGCTTGGGCTTGTAGGGCGCGTACAGGTCTTCCAGGCGTTGCTTGGTGTCGGCGTCGCGCAATTCCTTGTCCAGGGCGGCGGTCAGCTTGCCTTGTTGCGCCACCGATTCCAGGATGGCGCCGCGGCGCTCTTCCAGTTCACGCAAATAGACCAGGCGCACGTCGAGGTTGCGCAGGACGGTGTCGTCCAGGCCGCCAGTGGCTTCCTTGCGGTAGCGGGCGATGAAGGGCACGGTCGCTCCGTCATCCAGCAGGTCCAGCGTGGCCGCGACCTGCGCGGCGCGCACGCCGAGCTCGTTGGCCAGTTGCGCCACGATGCGCGCCTTGACGGCCTCGGGCGGTTCGGCGACGAAGGAAAGGGTGGTGTCGGACATCAGGCAAACCCGGAAAAAAGGAAAAACAAGCGCAGGATTTTGCCACAGCATGCTGCAGCGCTGGCGCGGCCGGGGAGGACGCAAGGGTCCGGCGGCAAAAAGCGCCTGCCATCCCGGCGGGGCGAGCGTCGAGGCAGTATCATCGGCCTCCTCGATGCCTCGCCCTTGTCCCTAACCCGATGCCCGACACCGAAATCGCCGGTCTTTTCGCCCTGGATGGCCCGTTGGCCGCCACCTCGGCGAGCTACCGCGTGCGCGCGTCCCAGGTCGAACTGGCCGAGGCCATCTCCGACACCATTTCCCGCCGGGCCACGCTGGTGGCCGAGGCCGGCACGGGCACCGGCAAGACCTGGGCTTACCTGGTGCCGGCCTTTCTGCGCGGCGGCAAGGTGCTGGTTTCCACCGGCACCCGCACCTTGCAGGACCAGCTGTTCCTGCGCGACCTGCCGCGCCTGCGTGACGCGCTGGCCATTCCGGTCACGGCCGCGTTGCTGAAAGGCCGGGCCAATTACGTCTGCCACTACCACCTGGAGCGCCTGGAGGGCGAAGAGGGCGGATTGCGCTCGCGCGCCGAGATCGGCCAGTACCGGCGCATCCAGGTTTTCGCCAGCCAGTCGCGCACCGGCGATCGCGCCGATCTCTCGGAAGTGCCAGAAGAGGCGGAAATCTGGCAGCGCGTGACCTCCACCCGCGAGAATTGCCTGGGCCAGGAGTGTCCCCGGGTGCGTGACTGCTTCGTGCTGAAGGCGCGCCGCCAGGCGCAGGAGGCCGACGTCGTGGTGGTGAACCACGCGCTCTTCCTGGCCGACCTGATGCTGCGCGAAGAGGGCGTGACGGACCTGCTGCCGCAGGCGGACACGGTGATCTTCGACGAAGCGCACCAGTTGCCCGACACCGCCACGCGCTTCCTGGGCACCAGCGTGTCCACCCACCAGCTGCTGGACCTGTCGCGCGACGCCCAGGCCGCGGGCCTGGCCCATGCCCGCGAGCGCTGCAACTGGGGAGAGGTGGCGGGCAAGCTGGAAACCGCCGCGCGTGCGTTGCGGCTGGCCTGTGCGCCGCTCGAGAAGGTGCCGGGCCGCAAGGCCACCTTCGAGTCGCTGGCCAACCTGGACCTGCCGGATTTCGACGCGGCCGTGGACGGGCTGAAGACGGCGCTTTTCCATCTGGAGGAAGCGCTGGCCGGCGTGGCCGAGAGCCATCCCGACCTGATGGCGGCCTCCAGGGTTGCCGCGCAGCTGGCCTTGCGGGTGCAGCGCTGGGCGCGCAAGGCGGGCGAGCCTCCGGTGCAGGCGCCGCGCGCCTCGCAGGTGCTGGCGCCTGCGCCCCTGGCCACGGCTGTCGTGGCCGGACCGCCGCCCGCCTGGGAAGACCTGGTGGCGGAGGTCGTGTCCGGCAAGGTGACACCCGCCGCGGCGCTGGATGTGCAAGACGATGCGCCCGCGCGTCCCTCGGCCGCCGAGCGCCTGGCCGAGGCCGCGGCCCAGGTGCCGCTGGCCTTGCCCGCCGATACGCAGGCGGTGCGCTGGGTGGAAATGGGCATGCACCACGTGCGCCTGCATGCGGCGCCGCTGTCCGTGGCGGAAGCCTTCTCGCGGCTGCGGCCGGCGGGGCAGGCCTGGATCATGACCTCGGCCACCCTGTCGGTGCATGGGGATTTTTCGCATTTCACCTCCCAACTGGGGCTGCGCGACGCGCAGATCGCGCGTTGGGAGTCGCCCTTCGACTACGTCAGCCAGGGCCTGCTGTTCGTGCCGCGTGACTTGCCGCTGCCGCAGTCGCCGCAATTCACCGAGCGTTTCGTGCAGACCTTGCTGCCCTTGCTGGAAGCCAGTCCGGGCGGTGCGCTGGTGCTCTGCACGACCTTGCGTGCGGTGGAGCGGGTGGCCGAGCTGCTGGGCAAGGCATTCGAGGAACGTGGCTGGAACTGGCCCTTGCTGCGCCAGGGGCAGGCGCCGCGGCGCGAGCTGCTGGAGCGTTTTCGCACGCTGCTGCACCCCGTGCTGGTCGGCAGCGCAAGCTTCTGGGAAGGGATCGACATCCCGGGCGACGCCCTGACGCTGGTGGCCATCGACAAGCTGCCCTTCGCGCCGCCGGACGACCCGGTCATCGAGGCGCGGCTGCGCGCCTGCAAGGCGAGGGGCGGCAATCCTTTTGCCGAATACCAGCTGCCCGAGGCGGCCATCGCCTTGAAGCAGGGGGCAGGGCGCCTGATCCGTACCGAGCGGGACTGGGGCGTGCTGCTGGTGGGTGACACGCGTCTGGTCGACAAGCCCTACGGCAAGCGGCTGTGGCGCGGCCTGCCGCCGTTCTCGCGCACCCGCGACATGGAAGAGGCCCTGGCCTTCTACCAGCGCCAGGGCAAGGCCGACGGGACCGAGGAAACCTCCTAGCCGGCCCCGCGGCGTGCGCCAGGGGTCTCAGTCGACCTTGGCGTTGGAGCGCTTCACCACGTCTTCCCAACGCGGCACTTCCGCCTGCACGAAGCCGGCGAAATCCTGCGCGCTGCCGCCCGCCACCTTGGCGGATCCCAGCTCGGCCAGCTTGGCCGACACCTGCGGCGAAGCCAGCGCGGTGTTGATCGCCGCGTTCAGGCGCGTGGTGAGCGCATCCGGCAGGCCTGCCGGCGCGAAGACGCCATACCAGTTGGTCACCTCGAAGTCCTTGAAACCCGCTTCCATCAGGGTGGGAAGTTCGGGGAAGGCATCCGCGCGCGTGCTGCCGGTCGTGGCCAGCGGCTTCACGCGTCCGGCCTGGGCCTGGGGCAGCAGGGCGGCGGTGGTCTCGAAGGCGATCTGCACCTGGCCGGCGATCACGTCGGTCATGGCCGGACCTTGTCCCTTGTAGGGGATGTGCAGCATTTCCACATTGCCCTGCAGCTTCAGCAGTTCGCCGGCCAGGTGCTGCGGGCTGCCGCTGCCGCCCGAGGCGAAGTTGTAGGTGCCGGGCTTGCGCTTCACGAGGTCGAGCAGCTCGCGCACGTCGCCGGCCGGCACCTTGGGATTCACATACAGCACCAGAGGCATCGCCGCGACGTAGGCGACGGGACGCAGGTCCTTCACCGGGTCGATGCGCAAGGCATAGAGGTTGCGGTTGATCACCACGCCCGTGTTGTTGCCCAGGAGCAGCGTGCAGCCGTCGGCCTGCGCGCGGGCGACGAACTCGGTGCCGATGTTGCTGCTGGCGCCGGCCTTGTTGTCGACGATCACGGGCACGCCCAGCGTCTGTTGCATGGAGGGCGAGATCAGGCGGGCCAGGATGTCGGTGGTGCCGCCGGGCGGATACGGCGAGACGAGGCGCAGGTTGGCGCAGGGGTAGGGCTCGGCGGCCAGCGCGACGGCGGGCGCGCCGAAGGTGGCGGCCAGGACGAACGCGGCGAGGCGGGTCGCGGGTTGGAAGGGCTGCATGGGATGTCTCCTCGTTGTTGTGGGTGAAATGGCGTCAGGCGTCGTCGCCGCGCTGAAGCGTGTGATAGCCGTGGCGGCGGCGCGCGTCGGCGATGGTGCTGCCGGCCAGCACGTCGGCCAGGATGCGCGCCTCGGCGGCCTGGGTCGCCAACGCCTTGCGCAGCACGTCGCCCGCACGGGCCTGGGGCACCACCACGACGCCATCGGCATCCGCGGTGATCAGGTCGCCGGGGCAGACGCGGACGTGGCCCAGGCTGACCGGCACCTGCACGGCCTCGACCTGGACGCGGTCCTTGCCGGTGCGCATGGTGTGGCCGCGGCTGTAGAGCGGATAGCCGCAGGCCTCGGCCTCGGCGATGTCGCGGCAGACGCCGTGGATCACGGTGCCGGCGATGCGCTTGTGGCGGGCCAGGCGGCTCAGGATGCCGCCCCAGACGGTGCAGTCGGGCAGGCCGGCGTTGTCCAGCACGATGACGGCGCCCTCGGGCACCTCGTCGATGTAGTCGCCCACGGTGCCTTTGCGGTCGGGGTCCACGGGCGCGAAGCGCACGGTGTAGGCGGGACCGACGATGGCGGCGGGGCCGGCCACGCGATGCACGCCCAGTGCGCAGCCGGGCAGGCGGAGGAAGTCCAGGGCATCGGAGATTTCTGCGGTGGCGAGCGTGGCCCAGGCGGGGTCGGACAGGAGGTTGGACATGAAGCGGCGTTCCATCTTGAGTGAGACAATGTGGAAAATATTGTCTGACAATTATTGATGAATAGCCTATCAACGTTTACCCGGAGGCGGCTACGACGGTATAGTGGCGCGACCTCGCCGAACCCGATACGCGTTCCATGCCGCCCGAACTCCTCACACCGGACACCGCCACGCCCGCCGCGCCTTCGAAGCGCACGCAGGTGGCCGAGCAATTGCGCCAGGCCATGCTGTCCGGCACGCTGCTGCCGGGCACGCGCCTCATCGAACGCGAAATCTGTGCCCTGACCCAGGCCAGCCGTCCGCTGGTGCGGGAGGCGATCCTGCAGCTGGAGATGGAGGGATTCGTCTACAGCACGCCCAACCGGGGCTCGGTGGTGGCGACGCTGACCGCCGAGGAAGCGGCCAACATCTACCAGGTGCGCGGCGTGCTGGAAGGCCTGGCGGCCAGGAACTTCATCGTGCTGGCGAGCGCCGCCGAGCGCGCGGCGCTGCGCGAAGCCATGGACCTCCTGCGCGCGCGCATCGAGGCGGCGGACGTGCCCGGCCAACTGGCCGCGATCAACCTGTTCTACGACCGCCTGCTGGCGGGCTGTGGCAATGCCACCCTGGCCGAGACGCTGCGGCTCATGCACGGGCGGATTTCACGCCTGCGCGCGACGTCCATCAAGAGCCCCGGGCGCATCCACCAGTCGCACCAGGAGATGCTGGCCATCGTGGCCGCCATCGAGGCGAACGACGAGGAGGCCGCCTGGCGGGCCTGCGTGCGCCACATGGAAATCACCGCGTCGGTCGCGCTGAAGGTGATCAGCCGCATGCAGCCGCAGGCGGCATCGGGCGCGCGCCGCTGACGACTCGCCTGTCGCGGCCAAGGAAAAACCCGGCGCAAGGCCGGGTTTTCTTTGCTGAAACCGCCCTTACGCGACGGCTGGGCGGGACATCAGAAGATGCCGAAGGGATTCCACCACGCCGGAGGCGCGGCGTAGCCATTGGCGACGAACTTGCTGTTCGGGTAGTTGGCCTCGAGCACGCGGCGCGCATCGTCGCGCAGGTCCGTCATGCCGAGCTTGTCGTAGGACATGACCAGCAGGTACAGGGCTTCCTCGGCGGCAGGGGCGCCTTCGAAGTCGGTGATGACGGTCTGGGCGCGGTTGGCCGCGGCGACGTAGGCATCGCGCTGGTAGTAGTAGCGCGCGACGTGCACCTCGTTCATGGCGATGGTGTTCACCAGCCAGGTCAGGCGTTCCTTGGCGTCAGGCGCGTACTTGCTGTCGGGGAAGCGCTTGAGCAGTTCCTCGAAGGCTTCATACGACTGGCGCAGGCCCTTGGGGTCGCGCTCGGCCGAGTCCTGGCGGGTGATGCCGGCCATGAAGGCGCTGGGCGGCGTGAAGCTGACCAGACCTTTCAGGTACAGGATGTAGTCCGTGCCAGGATGGTTGGGATATTGCTGCTGGAAACGGGCGATGGTGGCCAGGGCCTGTTCGGGCTCGTTGTCACGCCAGTTGACGTAGGCGAGATCGACCAGCGCCTGCTGGGCGTAGACGCCGAACGGATAGCGGGCCTCGACGGCGGTCAGGCGGGTGCGGGCCTGGTTCCAGTTGCCGGAGGCGATTTCGGCCTTGGCATCCTGGTACAGGCGCTCGGCCGTCCAGTTGGCCGTTTCGTCGTACTCGGCGTTCTTGGTGCCGCAGGCAGCCAGCATCAGGCTGAGCAGCATGACGAGCAGCACGCGCAGGGCCGATCCGCCAGCAAGGGCGAACGGGACGGTAGCAAAGGGCTGGCGCATTGGCGGGGGTTCCTTGGTCCTAGGTGTTAGCATGCCAGGCTGAATTATATGAGTTGTCTCCATGCACCACCTAGCCGACCCTGACACCACGGGTTCCGACGACGAACCGCAGGTGTTCAGCGTGCCTGCCGGCACCAGGGCAGACCGCCTAGACAAGATCCTCGCCGGCCTGCTGCCGGCGCATTCCCGCAATCGCCTGCAGGGCTGGATCGAGGGCGGCCACGTGCTGGTCGACGGCAAACCGGGCAAGGTGCGCCAGCCTGTCGGACCGGGCAGCGTCCTGACCGTCTGGGCGCAGTCGGCCCCGGAAGAGGCCGCCTTCGCGCCCGAGCCGGTCGCGTTCGACGTGCTGGCAGACAGCCCCGACTGGATCGTGGTGAACAAGCCCGCGGGCCTGGTGACGCATCCCGGCGCGGGCAACTGGCATGGCACGCTGCTCAACGGCCTGCTGCACCGCTATCCCGAACTGGCTCAGGTTGCCCGGGCGGGCATCGTGCACCGGCTGGACAAGGACACCTCGGGCCTGCTGGTGGTGGCGCGCCATGAGCGCGCCCAGACGCACCTGGTGCGCCAACTGCAGGCGCGCACGATGGGCCGGCGCTATCTGGCCCTGGCCCATGGCTGGGCGGGCGATGGCACGGTCGACCGTGCCATCGGTCGCGACGCCAAGGTGCCCGTGCGCATGAGCGTGGAGCGTCCCGTCGCCGCCAAGCCCGCCGTCACGCACTACACCCGCCTGCGCATCGGCGATGCCGACGGCGCCCGGGTGTCCGAAGTCGAGTGTCGCCTGGAAACCGGCCGTACCCACCAGATCCGCGTGCACCTGGCCAGCCTGGGACACCCGCTGCTGGCCGACACGCTCTATGGCGGCAAGCTGCTGGCCGACGCGGCAAGGCAGATGCTGCATGCGCGCGCGCTGCGCTTCGACGATCCGGGCGGCGCGGGCGAATGCGCGTTCGAGGCGGATCCGCCGCCAGACATGCAACACGTGAGGGAGACGATCACATGGCAGCCGTGAACGAGCAGGCGGAAGCCTTGGCCGCGCTGGCGGTCATCGAAGGACCGGCCTGGCCGGGCGTCCGCAGTTTCTGTACCACCCGCGCGGGCGGCGTGGGCACCGGCCCCTACGCGAGCCTGAACCTGGGCCTGAAGGCGGGAGACGATGCGCAGGTCGTGCACGAGAACCGTCGCCGTCTGCGCCTGGCACTGCCGGACGATCCGCTCTGGCTGGCGCAGGTGCATGGCACGCGCGTGCTGGATGCCGATGCGCCCATCGATTCCAACGAGGCCGACGCCAGCGTCACGGCGCGGCCTGGCCGGGTGCTGGCCGCGATGGCGGCCGACTGCCTGCCCGTCGTGATCACCGATACGCGGTCGCGCGTGCTGGGCGTGGCCCATGCCGGTTGGCGCGGCCTGGCGGGAGGCGTGCTGGAAGCCACGCTGGCCGCCTTGCGCGAGCGCGCGCCCGATGCGCGGGGCTGGCGCGCCTGGGTGGGGCCCGGTATCGGCCCCACGGCCTTCGAGGTCGGCGAGGAG
This sequence comes from Orrella dioscoreae, assembly GCF_900089455.2. NCBI lineage: Bacteria > Pseudomonadati > Pseudomonadota > Betaproteobacteria > Burkholderiales > Alcaligenaceae > Orrella > Orrella dioscoreae. The sequence continues at coordinate 3,111,331 of NZ_LT907988.1, read as the reverse complement.
GTGCGCGAGGCATTCGTCGCGTCCGACCCAGAAGCCGGGCTGGCCTTCTTTCCCCACGACACGGATGCCAGCAAGTGGTGGGCCGACCTGTTCGCCCTGGCGCAACGCCGCCTGGCGCGCGCGGGTGTCGAGGAGATCGTGGTCAGCGGCCGTTGCACGGCCAGCGAACCGGAGACCTTCTTCTCGCATCGCCGCGACCAGGGCGTGACGGGCCGCCAGGCGGTCTTCGCCTGGCTGGCGCCGCAGGCCTGAGGGTAAGCCCTGAACCCGGCGGATTGACAGGGGTATCGTCGCAATGCACCATCTTTTCGTCACGATCGCATGACGCATGACAAACGCGGAGCGTCTCGCCAGTTGACCCCTGGCATTGCGCCATGCACCATCGTCCGGTTCTCGCGCGTGCGCATAACAAGGTGTCGCAAGGTGTCGTTGTGAAAGCCCAGAATCCTCCCGCCTGGCCCTTGCCGGTCAGCGTCGCCCCCGATGCGCTCTCGGGCATCCAGGCAGACTTCTCCCAGGAATGGCGCCGCGTGGTCGATGCCGCGGGCAAGGGCGAGCTGACGCCGCTGTCCGACCGCCGCTTCGGCTCCGCCGCCTGGGCCGGCAGCCCGCAACACCTGCTGATGGCCCACCTGTATCTGCTGTCGGCGCGCGCCCTGTCGCGCATGGTCGACGCGGTCGATGCCACCGAGCCGCTGCGCGAGCGGCTGCGTTTCTCGGTCATGCAGTGGGTCGACGCCATGGCGCCTTCCAACTTCCTGGCCTTCAATCCCGACGCCCAGCAGAAGCTCGTCGAGTCCAGCGGCGAGGTCCTGCGCAACGGCATCGACAACCTGATGCGCGACCTGAAGCGCGGGCGCATCCAGCAATCCGACGAGACGCGTTTCGAGGTGGGGGTGAACGTCGCCGTCACGCCTGGCGGCGTGGTCTACGAGAACGACCTGCTGCAGCTCATCCAGTACACGCCCGCCACGTCCACCGTGCATGCGCGCCCGCTGCTGATCGTGCCGCCTTGCATCAACAAGTTCTATATCCTCGACCTGCAGCCCGAGAACTCCTTCGTGCGGCATGCGGTCGAGGCCGGCCACACCGTCTTCCTGGTCTCGTGGCGCAATCCTCTGGCTTCGGACACCGACGGCATCGACCAGGCCACCTGGGACGACTACATCGAGCGCGGCGTCCTGCAGGCCATCGCGGTCGTGCGCGACATCTCGGCCCAGGACCAGATCAACACCCTGGGCTTCTGCGTGGGCGGCACCATGCTGGGCGCCGCGCTGGCGCTGGCCGCCGCGCGGGGCGAACAGCCCTCGGCTTCGCTGACCTTGCTCACCACCATGCTCGATTTCCGCGAAACCGGCATCCTGGATGTCTTCGTGGACGAGAACCATGCCGCGCTGCGCGACCAGCAACTGGGCGCGGGCGGCCTGATGTCGGCCCTGGAGCTGGCCAACACCTTCGCCTTCCTGCGTCCCAACGAGCTGGTCTGGAACTACGTGGTCGGCAACTACCTGAAGGGCGAGACGCCGCCGCCCTTCGACCTGCTGTACTGGAATGCGGACAGCACCAACCTGCCGGGCCCGTTCTTCGCCTGGTACTTCCGCAACACCTACCTGGAAAACAACCTGAAGGTGCCTGGCCGCGTGAAGACCTGCGGCGTGCCGCTGGACCTGACGCAGCTCGACATGCCGGCCTATCTGTTCGGGTCCCGCGAGGACCACATCGTGCCCTGGATCTCGGCCTATGCCACCACGGCGCTGCTGCGCGGCCAGGCCCGCTTCGTGCTGGGCGCCGCGGGGCACGTCGCCGGCGTCATCAACCCGCCGGCCAAGAACAAGCGCAGCTATTGGGCGCGTGACAGCGACGCGCGCCTGCCCGGCGACCCCCACGCCTGGCTGGCCGGCGCGCAGGAACATGCGGGCAGCTGGTGGCCGGATTGGGCCGACTGGCTGTCGGGGCACGCGGGCCCCAAGGTCAAGAAAAAAGCACGGCTGGGCAATGCGCGCTATCCGGTGATCGAACCGGCGCCCGGCCGTTATGTGCGTGTGCGCGCCGTATGATCATGGCGCCGTGTCACGCGGGTGCAAGACGGGTTGATGGTCCGGGCCGCCTGCCGGCGGGACGGACAGCGAACCGACAACAGGAGACGGACGTATGAGTGGCAAACTGGCATATGTAACCGGCGGCATGGGCGGGATCGGCACCACGATCTGCCAGCGGCTGGCCAAGGAAGGTCATCGGGTGGTCGCGGGTTGCGGCCCCAGCCGCAACTTCAAGCAATGGCTCGACGAGCAGTCGGCGCTGGGCTACGAGTTCCATGCCTCGGTGGGCAATGTGTCCGACTGGGACTCCACCAAGGAAGCCTTCGAGAAGATCCGTCGCGAGCACGGCGAGATCGACGTGCTGGTCAACAACGCCGGCATCACCCGCGACGGCGTGTTCCGCAAGATGACGCTGGACGACTGGCGCGTCGTCATGGACACCAACCTGAATTCGCTGTTCAACGTCACCAAGCAGGTCATCGACGGCATGGTCGACCGCCAATGGGGACGCATCATCAACATCAGCTCGGTCAACGGCCAGAAGGGCCAGTTCGGGCAGACCAACTATTCGACGGCCAAGGCCGGCATCCATGGCTTCACCATGGCGCTGGCGCAAGAGGTCGCGAGCAAGGGAGTGACGGTCAACACCGTCTCGCCGGGCTATATCGGCACCGACATGGTGCGTGCGATCCGTCCCGACGTGCTGGAGAAGATCGTCAACACGATACCGGTCAAGCGGCTGGGCACCCCGGAGGAAATCGCCTCCATGGTGGCCTGGCTTGCCTCTGACGACGCGGGCTTCGCCACGGGGGCGGATTTCTCGCTCAACGGCGGCCTGCACATGGGATGACGGAGGGGAAACCATGACACAAAGCCAAGCTGGCGACGGCACGCGCCTGATAAAAAAATATCCCAATCGCCGGCTGTATGACACGCAGACCAGCACCTACATCACCTTGGCGGACGTCAAGCTGCTGGTGCTGGACAACGAGGTCTTCAAGGTGGTGGACGCCAAGACGTCCGAGGACCTGACGCGCAGCATCCTGCTGCAGATCATCCTGGAGGAAGAGAGCGGCGGCCTGCCGATGTTCTCCTCCACCATGCTGGCCCAGATCATCCGGTTCTATGGCCATGCCATGCAGGGCATCATGGGTTCCTATCTTGAAAAGAACCTGCAGGCCTTCATGGAGATCCAGGAGCGCGTCACCGAACAGTCCAAGGGCCTCTACGGCAACCAGTTCGGCCCGGAGGCGTGGACCCAGTTCATGAACACGCAGACGCCGATGATGCAGAACATGATGAACAGCTACATCGAGCAGAGCAAGAACCTCTTCGTGCAGATGCAGGACCAGATGCAGGACCAGACCCGCAGCATGTTCTCCAACTTCCCGTTCCCGCCCGGGCAGGGCGGCGGCCGGAGCAAGTAACCGGGCAAGCGCGGTCGGCGATGCGCCGCGCGCGCCGGGCCATGCCCGGCGCGCTGCCCACCTCTCGTTTTCCTGTCAGTTGCCCTTCGGACAGGGGCCCGGGTCGTGCCCGGCACAACCCTGGGTTTCCCCCAAATGCAAATTTCTGCGCGATGCTGCACTGCAGCGTGCGGATTCCGGCAAATCGTCTGGTAAAGTAGGGTAATAGACAGACGTTATCGGGTCGTTCCAGGGCGATCACAGCGTCTGTTCGACCTCCGCAGACCATCCAAAACATAACAGTTCTTCCCTTGCGAACCCGCCATTCGGGATCGCGGGATTTGCTTTGTCTTTTGGTGGCAAAAGGGGGCAGATGTCCAGTCAAAAACACATGATGACGCATGCGGCGGGTCCTCGCGGGGCCGTTGCCAGTGTCCAGGGAGAATAGTGATCAGCCGAGTCGCAGCGCCTCGACGCCGTTCCTCGCACCTGCGGGTGCGATGGAGCGCCATTCCGCCCACCTGCCATTTCGGGCGACTTCCCCACGCCGGCACGCCGGCCCGGGAAGCCGCCCCGCAGGTTTTCCAGCGTATTGATGGAGGGACGGCATGACAGCCTGGTCCCTGCTACTGATCCTTGTCCTGCCCTTCGCGGGCAGTCTCTGTGCCGCGGTGCTCAAGCCCAGCGCGCGCAATGCCGAAGCCTGGCTGGCGGGTCTCATCGCCGTGTCCGGGGTCGTGCAACTCATCCTTCTCTATCCCCAGGTGTCCAACGGGCAGGTGCTTGCCCTGTCGCTGCCGTGGGTCCCCGCGCTGGGACTCACGTTCTCGCTGCGCCTGGACGGTTTCGCGTGGATGTTCTCGATGCTGATCACCGGCATCGGCGCCCTGGTGGTGATCTACGCGCGCTACTACATGTCGCCGCAGGATCCGGTGCCGCGCTTCTTCTCGTTCTTCCTCGCCTTCATGGGCTCGATGATGGGCGTGGTGCTGTCGGGCAACCTGATCCAGCTGGCGCTCTTCTGGGAACTGACGAGCCTGGCGTCGTTCATGCTCATCGCCTACTGGCACCATCGCGTGGACGCCCGCCAGGGCGCGCGCATGGCGCTGACGGTCACCGGCGCCGGCGGCCTGTGCCTGCTGGCAGGCGTCCTGCTCATCGGCCACATCGTCGGCAGCTATGACCTGGACCGCGTGCTGGCCTCGGGCGACGTGATCCGCGCGCACCCTGGCTACGCCGTCGCGCTGGTGCTGGTGGCGCTGGGTGCGCTCACCAAGAGCGCGCAATTCCCCTTCCATTTCTGGCTGCCGCACGCCATGGCCGCACCCACGCCGGTGTCGTCCTACCTGCACTCGGCCACCATGGTGAAGGCCGGCGTGTTCCTGCTGGTGCGCCTGTCGCCCGCGCTGGGTGGCACCGACCTGTGGTTCTGGCTGATCGGCGGGGCAGGGCTGTGCACGCTGGTGCTGGGCGCCTATGCCGCCATGTTCCAGCAAGACCTGAAGGGCGTGCTGGCGTACTCCACCATCAGCCACCTGGGCCTCATCACCCTGCTGCTGGGCCTGAACAGCCCCTTGGCCACCGTCGCCGCCATCTTCCACATCATGAACCACGCCATCTTCAAGGCGTCGCTGTTCATGGCGGCCGGCATCATCGACCACGAGACCGGCACGCGCGACATCCGGCGCCTCAGCGGCCTGTACAAGGTCATGCCCATCACCGCCACGCTGGCCATGGTGGCCAGCGCGTCGATGGCGGGCGTACCGCTGCTCAACGGGTTCCTGTCCAAGGAGATGTTCTTCGCCGAGACGGTCTACATCGAAGGCGCCACCTGGGTGCAGGTCGGCCTGCCGGTGGCAGCCACCATCGCGGCCGCCTTCAGCGTGATCTATTCGCTGCGCTTCATCCACCAGGTCTTCTTCGGCCCGACGGCCACCGACCTGCCGCGCGAGCCTCACGAAGCGCCGCGCCTCATGCGCCTGCCGGTGGAGTTCCTGGTGCTGGCCTGCCTGGTGGTCGGCATCCTGCCCGCCATCACCGTGGGCGGCATCCTCGACTCGGCGGCGCGCTCGGTGCTGGGCGCGAACCTGCCCCAATACAGCCTGGCCGTCTGGCACGGCCTGAACCTGCCGCTCATCATGAGCGTGCTGGCCCTGGCGGGCGGCATCGCCGGCTACATCGCCCTGCAACGCAATCTGCGCATGGGCGAGATCGACGGCACGCCGCTCATCTATCGCTTCGACGGCAAGCGCAGCTTCGAGCGCGTCCAGGAGGGCCTGACCACTTTCGCCGAGAGGGTCACGCGGCGGCTCACGTCCGAGCGCCTGCAGGTGCAGATGCTGTGGATCCTGGGCGTCTCGCTCGCCGCGGGGCTGATCGCCCTGTGGGCGCAAGGCGCCAGCGGCCCGTCGGGCCTGTCCACGCCCATGGATCCGCTGTTTGCCCTGTTGTGGCTGCTGGGGGGCGCCTGCGCCATCGCCACGGCCTACCAGGCCAAGTATCACCGCCTGGCCGCGCTCATCCTGATGGGGGGCGCGGGCCTGGTCACCTGCCTGACCTTCGCCTGGCTTTCCGCCCCTGACCTCGCGCTCACGCAGCTGGGCGTCGAGGTGGTCACCATGGTGCTCATCCTGTTGGGCCTGCGCTGGCTGCCCAAGCGTCTGCCGTCGGCGGAGACCGCCTTGTCGGCGCGCCTGCGCCGCGGGCGCGACCTTGCGTTGGCGGTGGGCGCGGGCGCCGGCCTGAGCTGGATCGCCTACGCGATGATGACGCGCCCCAGGGCCGACAGCATTTCGCCGTTCTTCCTGGAAAAGGCGCTGCCCGAAGGGGGCGGGACCAACGTGGTCAACGTCATCCTGGTGGATTTCCGCGGTTTCGATACGCTGGGTGAAATCGCCGTGCTGGGCATCGTGGCGCTGTCCGTCTACGCGCTGCTGCGCCGCTTCCGGCCCGCACCGGAAAGCATGGACCTGCCGGAACAGCAGCAGGATCCGGAAGCCTACGGCAATGCCTCGGGCCGCCCGGCGGGCGACCTGCCCGAGGGCTACCTGATGGTCCCGGCCGTGCTCATCCGCCTGCTGCTGCCGGTGGCCGCGCTGGTCTCCATCTTCCTGCTGCTGCGCGGACACAACCAGCCCGGCGGCGGCTTCGTCGGCGGACTGGTCATGGCCATGGCCGTCATCCTGCAATACATGGTGGGCGGCACGTCGTGGGTGGAATCGCGCTCGCGCCTGCACCCGCAGCACTGGGTCGGCCTGGGCATCCTCATCGCCGCCCTGACGGGCGCCTGGTCCTGGCTGTTCGGCCTGCCATTCCTGGATGGCATGTCCTGGAAGACCTACGTCCCGCTGCTGGGCGAGATCTACATCGGTACCGCGCTCTTCTTCGACATCGGCGTCTACATGCTGGTGGTGGGCGCCACGGTGCTCGTGCTGGTGGCGCTGGCCCACCAATCCGCGCGCAGCCTGCATCGCGCCAACAAGGCACAGGCCGAGGAGAAGCACTGATGGAAATCGTCCTGTCCCTGGCCATCGGCGTGCTCGCCGGTTCCGGCGTGTGGCTGCTGCTGCGCCCACGCACCTTCCAGTTCATCATGGGGCTTTCGCTGGTGTCGTATGCGGTCAACCTCTTCATCTTCAGCATGGGCCGCCTGCAGGTCGACCGCGCGCCGGTCATCGATCCCGACCTGCCGAGCGATCTGCTGAACTATGCCGATCCGCTGCCGCAGGCGCTGGTGCTGACCGCCATCGTCATCGGCTTCGCCATGACCGCGCTCTTCCTGGTGGTCCTGCTGGCCTCTCGCGGCCTGACGGGCACTGACCACGTCGATGGGAAGGAGTCCGACTCGTGAGCGACTGGTTGACGCATCTCCCCATTCTTCCCATCGTCCTGCCCATGCTGGCAGGGTCGGCCATGCTGTTGCTCAGCGACAGCCACCGCAACACACGCATCGCCATCGGTCTCGTGTCGGCGGTCCTGCTGGCCGTCGTCGCGGTGGCGCTGTTCTTCTCGGTCGACGCCGAGGGGGGCACGCGCCTGCTCACCTATCGTCCCGCCAACTGGCCGCCGCCTTTCGGCATCGTGCTGGTGGTGGACCGCCTGGCCGTGCTGATGCTGCTGCTGACCGCTGCCGTGGGCATCGCGACGCTGGTGGCCTCGATCTCGCGCTGGGAAAAGGTCGGCGTGCATTTCCAGCCGCTGCTGCAGTTCCAGCTCATGGGGCTGAACGGCGCGTTCCTCACGGGCGACCTGTTCAACCTGTTCGTGTTCTTCGAGATCCTGCTGGCAGCCTCCTACGGCCTGCTGCTGCATGGCTCGGGTGTCGGACGCGTGCGCGCCGGGCTGCACTATATCGCCGTGAACCTGGTGGGTTCCTTCCTGTTCCTGGTGGGCGTGAGCCTCATCTATGGCGCGGTCGGCACGCTCAACATGGCCGACCTGGCGCAGCGCCTGCCCGACGTGATCGGCGAGGAGCGTGCGCTCTTCAATGCCGGCGCCGCCGTGCTGGGTTGCGCCTTCCTGATCAAGGCCGCGGCCTGGCCCCTGAACTTCTGGCTCGTGGGCGCCTATTCCGCGGCCACGCCGCCGGTGGCCGCGCTGTTCGCGCTCATGACCAAGGTCGGCATCTACTCGATCCTGCGCATGACGGCGGTACTGTCGGCCTCGGGCGAGGCGGGGAGGGTGCTGGCCAGCGACTGGCTGTTCTACGGCGGCCTCGTCACGCTGGCGCTGGGGGCTGCCGGCCTGCTGGCGTCGCAGGAACTGCGGCGCCAGGCGGCCTACAGCATCCTGGTGTCGTCCGGGACCTTGCTGGCCGCCATCGGCCTGTCCAGCACGGACGCCCTGGGGCCGGCCCTGTACTACCTCGTCAGCTCCTCGCTTGCAGTGTCGGCCTTCTTCCTGCTGATCGAGCTCATCGAGCGCAACCGGCCCTTCGGCGCGGACATGCTGGCCATCAGCCTGGAAGCCTTCGGCCTGGATGATCCGGTCGATCCGGATGCGCCCGACGAGGTCGTGGGCGTGGCGTTGCCGGCCGTCATGGCCGTGCTGGGCGCGGGCTTCGTCATGTGCGCCTTGCTTATCACGGGCTTGCCGCCGCTGTCGGGCTTCATCGCCAAGTTCGCCCTGCTGGCCGCGTCGCTGGAGGATCCGGACATGGCAGGGTCGGCGCACGTGCCGCTGGCAGGCTGGCTGATGCTGGCCACCATCCTGCTGTCCGGCCTGGCCGGCGTGATCGCGCTGGCGCGTTCGGGCATCCGCACCTTCTGGTCGGTCGAGCGCAACGTGCTGCGCCTGCGCCTGCTCGATGCCGCGCCGGTCTTCGCCTTGCTTGCACTGTGCGTCGCGCTGACGTTGTGGGCCGACCCTGCGTTGCGCTACATGGACGCCACGGCGCAGGCCCTGCACGCGCCGCGCGACTACATCGAGGCGGTGCTGCCCGCGGCACCCGCCACCCACATGGAGGCGCAATGATGAAAAGGTGGTTCCCTTCGTTGCCCCTGTCGGGCTTCCTGCTGGTGTTGTGGCTGCTGATGAACCAGTCCTTGTCGGCAGGCCAGATCGCCATGGGCCTGTTCCTGGCGTGGTTCGGGCCGGTGGCCGCCGACAGCCTGCGCCCGGTCAAGGCCTCGGCCCGCGTGGTGCCGGCGCTCTTCACGCTGCTGGCGCACATCCTGGTGGACATCTGCCGCTCGAATTTCGATGTCGCCGTCGTGATCCTGGGGGCCAAGGAGCGCCGCGAGCGCTCCGGATTCATCCGCGTGCCCCTGGACCTGGCCGACCCGCACGCGCTGGCGGTGCTGGCCGCCATCGTCACCTCGATTCCCGGCACCGTCTTCGCGGGCCTGAGCAAGGATCGCTGCGAGCTGCTGCTGCACGTGCTCAGCCTCGATGACGAGGCCAAGTGGATCGAGCTGGTCAAGACGCGCTACGAGCGTCCGCTGATGGAGATATACGAATGAACGAGATTCTTCCCTGGGCGGCCAATTTCGCCAGCCTGTGCTTCCTGCTGGCGATGACTTTCGCCACGATCCGCATGCAGCGCGGCCCGACGGCGCAGGACCGCGTGCTGGCGCTGGACAACTTCTACGTCAACGGCATGCTGCTGCTGGTGACGCAGGGCATCCGTGCCGGCACGGCCGTGTATTTCGAAATCGCGCTCCTGATCGCGCTTTTCGGTTTCGTGGGCTCCGTGGCCATGGCCAAGTTCCTGCTGCGCGGCGAGGTGATCGAGCCATGAATGCGGAAACCGTCAGCCTCTGGTTCGCGATCCCCGCGGCCATCCTGCTCGTGCTGGGCGGCATTCTTGCGCTCATCGGTTCCTTCGGCCTTCTCCGGCTGTCCAACTTCTATCAGCGCATCCATGCGCCCACGCTGGGCGCCACCCTGGGTTGCGGCTGCGTGCTGATCGCTTCCATGCTGTACTTCACCGGCCTGTCGGGCCGTCCCGTGATCCACGAGGTGCTCATCACCATCTTCGTCGTGATGACCGCGCCACTGAGCGCCATGATGCTCATCAAGGTGGGGCTGTATCGCTCGGGCCGCGAAGAACGCCTGGAAGCCAAGTCGCCCGCGGCGCACCGCACGGGCTACGACGACTCGGCCACCGGCGACAAGGCCGAGGAGCCCGGGGAACGCATTGGCTGATTACGCCTTCTCGCTGGTCAATGTCTTCGGCCAGACGGCGTTTGGCGGCAATCCGCTGTGCGTCTTCGAAGATGCCCGGGGGCTCACCGACGAGAACATGCAGGCGCTGGCCGTGCAGTTCAACCTGTCCGAGACGGCTTTCATCCTGCCGCCCACGGGGGATGCGACGGCGCGCGTACGCATTTTCACGCCCATGACCGAATTGCCTTTCGCAGGACATCCTGCCTTGGGCACGGCCCATGTGTTGCGGGATCTGCTGGCTTGCGGCGACACGATCAAGCTGGAAATGCGGGCCGGCATGGTCGCGCTGGAGGCGCGCCAGGACGATTGGGTATTCACCGCCCCCATGCCGCAAGGGGGGCCGCGCACGGCGCGCCCGCTGGCGGGCAAGGCCGATATCGCGGCCATGCTGGGCTTGTCGGTGGACGATCTGCTGGACGAGCCGCTGTGGGTCAACACGGGTTCCGAGCAGTTGCTGGTGCCGGTCAAGACGCCTGACATCGTGCGCCGTGTGCAGCCCGATCCCTCGCAGATGGCGCGCTGGCCGGTCAGCGCGGCCGGCCGGCGCAACGCCTATGTCTTCGCCCCGGTGGAATCCGCCGGGCCGACGCGTTTCGGCCAGCGTGCGCTGGCGCGCTATTTCATGGCCAAGCCCGGCAGCGGCGTCGACGAAGACCCGGGCACGGGCTCCGCCTGCGCCAATCTGGGCGGCTGGCTCATTGCCACGGGCCGCGAACTGCCCACGCACGTCAAGGTGGAGCAGGGCGCCTCCATCGGCCGGCCCTGTCTCCTGCAACTCGAGGTCAAGCGCGACCAGACCATCCGCGTCGGCGGCCGCGTCATGACCCTGGGCCGCGGCACCATCAGCCTGCAGCCCTGACACGAAAAAGGCCGAGGCAAACGCCTCGGCCCGTATCTGGAGCAAACGACGCTGGCGTCTCTTCCAGCCCCGCAGGCCCGAAGCCCGCTCCAAATTCAAAACCCCACCCTCAATTTGCAGCGATCTCCCCAGATCAGGGACGCCGCGGAGCCGGCTCCGCCGGTCCGCCAGCGTCGCCCCCCTGGGGGGGAGGCGCGAAGCGCCTCGGGGGGGGGATTTACTTCTTCACCTTGAGGTCGTTGTTGACCTGGCGCACGCCGTCGACGCCGCCAACCACGCGGCCGGCGAGGTCCTTGTGCGCGGTGGTGTCGACGTCGCCCGTCAGCGTCGTCACGCCTTCAATGGTTTCCACCGAGATGTCCAGGGCGCTCAGTTCCTTTTCGGCGACGAGGGCGGCCTTGACCTTGGTGGTGACCACGGCGTCGGAGGCGTATTCACCCGCGCTTTGCTTGGGTTGGCCATCGGCGGCCAGGACGAGCGGGGTGGTGGCGAACGTGGCGGCACCAATGAGAGCGGCGGCGATGTGTTTGCGAGCGATCATGGTGTTTCTCCTTAAGCCGGCCTGCGGTTCAGCGCGGCGCGACGGATAGTGAACGATGTAGCGAGTCTTTCAGGCCGGCCCGGTTCAGGCCGGCCACCTTCATTTCTTGCGCAAAGCGCCGCTCAGCAGCGACAGGACCGCCAGCACGAGGAAGATGAAGAACAGGACCTTGGCGATCGATGCTGCGCCGGCGGCAATGCCACCAAAGCCGAGCACGGCAGCGATCAGCGCGATCACGAAGAAAATAACGGCATAGTGCAGCATGATGCTTCTCCTCGGCAGATACGCGGCTTAGCGGTGTTGGTCGAAGAAGTCGCGGGCTTCCTTGTCGGCCTGCTCGCGGGTCTTGCCATAACGCTCCTGGATCACGCCAGCCAGGCGCTCGGCATTGCCATTGACCTTGGTAATGTCGTCGTCGGTCAGGTCGCCCCATTTGGCTTTGACCTTGCCGGCGATCTGCTTCCACTTGCCTTCCAGGATGTCTTGGTTGATAGCCATGGTTCACCTCACTTTTAATGAATCCGGATCATGTGGAGTTCCTTGGGAAATTCCGGTCCGGTTCGGGTTGGTGAAGACAAGGTAATGCCGTCCAAAAGGGCAGTCAAAACACGGTTGTCGACAAATGTAAGGCGTGGCGCACGTGCTTTTGCGCGGGTGCTTGCGCAGCAAAGCATTGCGCCTCATTGGTGGACGGCAGGATGCGGCGTGCACGCGCATGTGCCATTGGCACGGGGCGGTGGGGTTACATTTGAATAATGCTTGCGCTGCTTTGATCTGCTGGCGTTACAGGTGTAGCGCGCCTGGGCGTGCCGGCGGGCATTTTCAGGCGCAAAACCGGGCAGAAAAAAGGGCGCCAGACCGGCGGGTCGGGCGCCCTTGCCTTGCACGCGCCGTGCTGGGGCAGGCTTCATGCGATGCGGGTCAACGCGGCTCGGCGATCCGCTTGGCGATGTGCGCCAGGGCTTCCTCCACCTGGTCGATAAGCACCAGGCAGAGGTCGCCGGGTTGCAGGCGCTTGAGTGCCGTGTCGGTGGCCAGGAATTCGCCCCGGATTTCCTCGACGTGGCGCGCGCGGCGCGCGTCCTTCAGGCCCTCGCGCAGCAGCGCCAGCACTTCGCCATCCTCGCGTCCGCGCTGGCACTGGTCTTCATAGAGAATCAAGTCATCGAAGGAATCGCCCAGGATGGCGGTCTGCTGGCGGATGTCTTCGTCGCGGCGGTCGCCCGCGCCGCTGATCACCACGACGCGCTTGCGCGCGGGCATGGCTTCCACGGCCGAGACCAGCGCCTGGATGGCGTCGGGGTTGTGGCCGTAGTCGGCGATGAGCGTGGCGCCGTGATAGTCGAACACGTTGAAGCGGCCGGGTGCCGATTGCGCGTCGTTCACGAAGCTGGCCAGGCCTGCTTCGATCACCTGCCAGTCCAGGCCCAGGGCCCACGCGGCAGCGGTGGCGGCCATGGCGTTCTGCACCTGGAAGGCGATGGTGCCGCCGCGCGTCAGCGTGATCGCGTTCAGCGCAATGCGATGCGCGAAACCGCCTTCGGCGGCCACCAGGTGCCCGTCCTCGACGAACACCACGCGCTTGCCTTGTGCGCGGTGCGTGGTCAGCACGGGGTGATGACGGTCGTCGGAGAAGAAGATGACCGAGCCGGGGCAGGAGGCGGCCATGGGCGCGACCATGGGGTCGGCGGCGTTCAGGACGGCGGTGCCGGTGGGGGCGACGTTCTGCACGATGACGCGCTTGACCACGGCCAGGTCTTCCACGGTACTGATGTAGTTCAGCCCCAGGTGGTCGCCCATGCCGATGTTGGTGACGATGGCCACGTCGCAACGGTCGAAGGCCAGGCCTTCGCGCAGGATGCCGCCACGCGCGGTTTCGAAGACGGCGGCGTCGACATCCGGGTGTCCCAGGATGTTGCGCGCGCTGCGCGGGCCGCTGCAGTCGCCGGTGTCGATGCAACGTCCTTCGACATAGACGCCATCGGAGTTGGTCATGCCCACGCGCTTGCCGCTGGCGCCCAGCAGGTGCGCGGTCAGCCGTACCGTGGTCGTCTTGCCGTTGGTGCCGGCCACGGCCACGACCGGGATGCGGCCGTTCTCGCCCGGCCCGAACAGCGTGCCGATCATGGCTTCGCCCACCTGGCGGGGTTTGCCGTAGGAGGGGTTCAGGTGCATGCGCAGGCCGGGGGCCGCGTTCACCTCGACGATGCCGCCGCGCTGGTCTTCCATCGACTGCGCCACGGTTTCGCACACGACGTCCACGCCGCAGATGTCCAGGCCGACCATCTGTGCCGCCGCGACGGCGCGCGCCGCGAGCTCGGGGTGGACTTCGTCGGTCACGTCGGTGGCGGTGCCGCCGGTGCTCAGGTTGGCGTTGTTGCGCAGCACGACGCGCAGGCCGGCGGTGGGCACGCTTTCGGGCGTCAGGTTCTGCTTGCCGAGCGTGGCCACCGCCAGCTCGTCGAGCCGGATCTTGGTGAGCGAGGTGGCATGGCCATCGCCACGCAGCGGGTCCAGGTTGACCTCGGCCACCAGCTCGCGCACGGTGCGCCTGCCGTCGCCGATCACGCTGGGCGGGTCACGGCGCGCGGCGGCGATCATCTGTCCGCCGACGATCAGCACGCGGAAATCATGGCCCGGAATGTAGCGCTCGACGATCACGTCGCGGCTGATGTCCGAGGCCACGGCGAAGGCCGTCGCCAGTTGCTCGCGCGTCTCCAGGTTCACGGCCACGCCCTTGCCCTGGTTGCCGTCGCGCGGTTTGATGACAACGGGCACGCCCACCTCGCAGGCGGCGGCCCAGGCCTCGTCTTCCGTGCGCACGACGCGGCCGACGGGCACCGGCACGCCCGCGGCCTCCAGCAGCAGCTTGGTCAGGTCCTTGTCCTGCGCGATCGACTCCGCGATCGCGCTGGTCATGTCGGTTTCGGCGGCCTGGATGCGGCGCTGGCGGCTACCCCAGCCGAATTGCACCATGCTGCCTTCCGTCAGCCGGCGATAGGGCACTTCGCGGGCCAGGCCGGCCTGCACGATGGCGCCGGTGCTGGGGCCCAGGCGCATGTCCTCGTCCAGCTCGCGCAGGCGGCCCACGGCGGCCTGCAGATCGAAGGGGGTGTCATCCAGCGCTGCCTTGCAGAGTTCCTGGGCCAGTTCGAAGGCCAGGCGGCCGACGGCTTCCTCGGTGTACTGCACCACCACCTGGTACACGCCGGGTTCGACGGTGGGCGTGGTGCGGCCGAAAGCCACGGGACAGCCGGCCACGGCCTGCAGGCCCAGCGCGCAGGCTTCGAGCGCATGCGCCAGCGACACGGGCGCTTCGTGCCCGGCGGGCTTGAGCGCGCGCATGTCGGGAAAGCGGGCGCGCATCCGGGTATAGAAACCCGGCACGTTCTCCAGGTCGCATTGCGGGTCGGCGCACGACACGATGGCTTCGATGGCGGTCAGGCGGCTCCAGATGTTGGGGCCACGCAAGGCGCGAAGACGGGAGACTTCCATGGGGAATTCCTTGACGGATCGTAGGACGTGGGCCGGGTTCAGGCGGTTTGGGTGCAGGACTGGCTGATCCACTGGCGGACACGGTCCACCGTGGCGGCGGCGCTGGCTTCCTCGCATTGCAGCACCAGCAGATGGCCGGCCTGCAGGGCCGACAGCGCGCTGTCCACGGTGGCGCCGTGGTCGGCGGCATCGGTGACCGCGGGCCGGCGAGCGGCCCGCGCAATGCCGTCGCGCAGCAGCGCGCGGGCTTCGCCGTGCACGCGTTCGCTGCGCACGGAGGCGTCGTCGTAGAGCGTGATGTGGTCGAAGGTTTCCCCCAGCAAGCGGCCCATCTGTATCAGCGCGTCATCGCGGCGGTCCGTGCCCGCGCCAAAGATGATGCTGCGGTGACCGGCCGAGAACTGTGCCTGCGCCTCCACCAGGGCGGCCACGCCGGCTTCGTTCTGGGCATCGTCCACGATGACGGTGGCGCCTTGCCATTCGAAGACGGTGTAGCGGCCGGGAATGTCCGAGAAGTCGCGGTCGAAGGCTTCCAGTCCGGCGCGGATCAGTTCCGGCGTCAGGCCCAGCGCCCAGCCGGCCGCCGCGGCGGCCAGCACGTTGGCGACCTGGAAGCGCACGCGCGCGCCGTAGGTGATGGGGATGGCCGACAGGCGCGTGAGCGGCTGTTCCGATTCGCCATCCAGCAGCACCAGCCAGCCGTCGCGCGCCACGACCGCGCGGCCGCCTGCCGCGCGATGCGCGGCCAGCAAGGGCGCCTGCGCGTCGGTGGAGAAGAAGTAGGTCTTGCCGTCGCAGAGTTCGGCCAGTTCTTCCGAGGCCGGGTCCAGGGCGTCCAGGATGGCGGCGCCTTCGGGCAGGACCACGTCGACCTGGCAGCGGTAGACCTTCAGCATCTGCTCGGCGTCGAGGATGTCATGCCGGCCCAGGTGGTCGGGATGCTGCGTGCCGGTCACGATGCCGACCTGGCAACGGTCGTAGGCCATGCCCTGGGTCAGGATGACGTTGCTGTCGTTCTCGATCACGGCCGCCTGGACCGCGCGGTTCAGCAGCACGCGCAGGCCATCGGTCCAGTTGCCGGCGTCGCCGGCCTTCACGCGGCGATTGTCCAGGTACATGCCATCGCTGCAGGCCAGGCCCGTCAGCAGACCATTCAGGTGCAGCAGGCGGGCCACGATCTTGGCCACCACGGTCTTGCCGTTGGTGCCGGTGATGCCCACGACCGGGATGCGTCCGGTGTCGTCCTGCGGGAACAGGTGATCGACGATGGCGCGGCCGACAGGCTGCGCTTCGCCTTGCGCGGGCTTGATGTGCATGAGCAGGCCGGGGCCGGCGTTGACCTCGACGATGGCGCCGCGTTGGTCGGCGAGCGGACGGGAGATGTCCTGCGCCACGAGATCGATGCCGGCGATGTCCAGGCCGACCACGCGCGCGGCCAACGCGGCGATGCGCGCGACTTCGGGGTGGACCTGCGCGGTGACGTCGAACGCGACGTTGCCGTTGCGCTGGATCAGCACCGCGCGGCCTGCGGCCGGCACGCTGTCGGGCGTGAGGCGTTGGCGGCCCAGCTCCAGCATGGCGGCGGAGTCCAGGCGGATCAGGTTCAGCGGCTGGTCTTCGTTGCGGCCACGGCGAGGGTCCGTATTGATCTGGCTTTCCACGAGCTGGCGCACGGTTGAGACGCCGTCGCCCACCACCTCGGCGCTTTCGCCACGGGCGGCCGCGACCAGCTTGTCGCCCACGACCAGCAGGCGATGCTCGATGCCGGGAATGAAGCGTTCGACGATGACGCCGCTGCCCTCGTCGACCGCGATGGCATAGGCGGCATCGATTTCCTCGCGCGTGGTCAGGTTGGTGAAGACGCCGCGGCCATGGTTGCCGTCGCTGGGCTTGAGCACCACGGGCAGGCCGATGGATTCCGCGGTGTCCCAGGCATCTGCGGCGCTCTCGACCAGGCAGCCTTCGGGCACCGGCACGCCGCAATTGCCCAGCAGCTGCTTGGTGAGGTCCTTGTCGCGCGAAATGCTCTCGGCGATGGCGCTGGTGTTGTCGGTCTCGGCGGTCCAGATGCGGCGCTGGCGCGCGCCATAGCCCAGTTGCACCAGGTTGCCGGTGCTCAGGCGCACGGCGGGAATGTCGCGGTCATCCGCGCCATCCACGATGCAGGCGGTGCTCGGGCCCAGGCACAGCGAATCCGTCATTTCGCGCAGGCGCTCGATGGCGGCGTTCACGTCATAGGGGCGGTCTTCGATGGCCGCCATGACGAGGTCGCGCGCGGCATACAGCGCGGCGCGCGTCACCTCTTCGTGCCAGGCGCGCACGATCACCTTGTAGACGCCGCGTTCGGACGTTTCGCGTGCCTTGCCGAAGCCGCCGGGCAGGCCGGCCAGGTTCTGCAGTTCCAGCGTGACGTGTTCGAGGATATGGCCGGGCCAGGTACCTTCGTGCAGGCGTTGCAGGAAGCCGCCGCGCACGCCGGGGCTGCAGCGGTGTTCGATCAGGGTGGGGAGCCAGGCTTCCAGGCGTTGCGGGAAACCGGGCAGCAGGTTGGAAGGGCAGTCCTCCAGCAGTCCGATGTCGACCCAGGCCTCGAGCACCGGCCGGTAGGTCCAGATATTCGGCCCACGCAAGGTCACGATGCGCAGGATTTCAATATCGCGTTTTTTCATCTGTCGCTGTCCCGCCGGCATGACCGGCATCTGAAGGGGAAACTTGGAGGGAGAATCGGCGCGATCTTAGCGCCGCGGCAGGTGAGCACGCGCACTGTGGCCCGAATTAATTATGTTGCGGTGCAATAGTGTTGCGAAATTGTCATTACACCTTCCTGAAAAGCCCAGGGGGCGGGCGTTTCGGGCCGCCAAGCCGGTACTCGGTGGCTATACTCGCAGGCGCAGTGCGTGGCTTTCCGAAGGCCCCGCGCTTGCCCCCAAGGCGACATGCCCTCCGCGGGAGAGGCCGGCCCGCCGGGCGCTGCCAGCGCCAGGGGGATTCTTGCTCCTTGCCCATGAATCTTGCCCCATCCTCCGCCTCCGACGTATTGCCGGCACTGACCGGCCCCTGGCGTGGTGTCGTCGACGCCGCGTTGCAACATGACGAGACGCCGCAGGCGCATGCCTGGATAGACCTCGACGATCAATTGCGGTTCCGTCAGCGCCTGCTGATCCTGACGGCGCGCCGCCTGGTGCTGGTCGAGGCACCCGAGGCGGGCGGCACGCCGGCCGTGGCGCGTGAATGGCCGCTGTCGCCCTCCCTGTCGCTGCGCTGCCGCGACCATGCGGGCGTGGGCACGCTGGAGCTCTTCGACGGCGAACGCCGGGTGGCGGCCTGGCGTCACACCATGGGGGGCGCGCCCATCGCGCGGCTCATGGCCGACCGCCTGGCGCGGCTGAACTCCGCCGAGCGCCGTGCCGCCGCCGAGGCGCATTGCGACCAATGCGGCGCGGCCTTGCCGCCCGACCAGGAAGAGTGTCCTTATTGCGCGCAGGCGCCCGAGGAGCCGCCGTCGACCTGGGCGCTGCTGCGGCTCTGGCGCTTTGCGCGGCCTTATCGCGGCGCGCTGCTGCTGGGCTTCGTGCTGACGGTGGCCTCGACTGCCGCGACGCTGGTGGCGCCGTACCTGACCATGCCGCTGATGGACGACGTGCTGATCCCGTACCAGAACGGCGCGCCCATCGACTATGAACTGGTGTCGCTGTATCTCGGCGGCCTGCTGGCATCCGCGCTGCTCGCGTGGGGCCTGGGCTGGGCGCGCACCTATCTGCTGGCCTGGGTCAGCGAGCGCATCGGCGCCGACCTGCGTACGTCCACCTTCGAGCACCTGCAGAAGCTCTCGCTGCAGTACTTCGGCGGCAAGCGCACGGGCGACCTGATCGCCCGCATCGGCAGCGAGACCGACAGGCTGTGCGTGTTCCTGTCGCTGCACCTGCTGGACTTCGCCACCGACGTGCTGATGATCGTGATGACGGCCGTCATCCTGATTTCCATCAACCCGTGGCTGGCGCTGGTGACCTTGCTGCCGCTGCCTTTCATCATCTGGCTCATCCACCTGGTGCGTGACCGCCTGCGCCACGGTTTCGAGAAGGTCGACCGCATCTGGTCCGAGATCACCAACGTGCTGGCCGACACCATTCCCGGCATCCGCGTGGTGAAGGCCTTCGCGCAGGAGCGCCGCGAGGTGGCGCGTTTCCGCGAGGCCAACGACCGCAACCTGGCCGTCAACGACCGCGTCAACCGCATCTGGGCGCTGTTCTCGCCCACGGTCACGCTGCTCACCGAGATCGGCCTGCTGATCGTCTGGATGTTCGGCATCTGGCAGGTGTCCAACGACCACATCACCGTGGGCGTGCTGGCCGCGTTCCTCGCCTACATCAGCCGCTTCTACACGCGCCTGGATTCCATGAGCCGCATCGTGTCCTTCACGCAGAAGGCCGCGGCGGGCGCCAAGCGCATCTTCGACATCCTGGACCACGTCAGCAGCGTGCCCGAGCCCGCGCGCCCGGTGCCCGCGGGCCGGCTGGAGGGCCGCATCGAATTGCGCCGCGTGGGCTTCCGTTATGGCAGCCGCACGGTGCTCGACGGCGTGAGTCTCGATATCGCGCCCGGCGAGATGATCGGCCTGGTGGGCCATAGCGGTTCCGGCAAGAGCACGCTGGTCAATCTCATCTGCCGTTTCTACGATCCTTCCACCGGCGCCATCCGTGTCGACGGCACCGACCTGCGCGCCTTTGCCGTCGAGGACTATCGCCGCAACGTGGGCCTGGTGCTGCAGGAGCCGTTCCTGTTCTTCGGCACCGTGGCGGAGAACATCGCCTACGGCAAGCCCGAGGCCACGCGCGCCGAGATCGTCGCCGCTGCCCGCGCTGCCCGCGCGCACGAATTCATCCTGCGCCTGCCGCAAGGCTACGATTCGCTGGTCGGCGAGCGCGGCCAGGGCCTGTCGGGCGGTGAGCGCCAGCGCATTTCGATCGCGCGCGCGCTGCTCATCGACCCGCGCATCCTGATCCTGGACGAGGCGACCTCGTCGGTGGACACCACGACCGAGCTGGAGATCCAGGCCGCGCTGGACAACCTGATCCAGGGACGCACGACCATCGCGATCGCGCACCGCTTGAGCACGCTGCGCAAGGCGGACCGCCTGGTGGTGATGGATCGTGGCGAGATCGTCGAGATCGGGCAGCACGAGGCGCTGCTGGCGCGCGAGGGCGCCTACTATCGCCTCTACCAGGCGCAGTTGCGCAACGAAGAGGCCGCGGCAGGCCTGGCCGCCGAGGGAGAGGACGATGACCGTTGATTTCACGCTGGTCCGCGACGAGGCAGGCCAGTTGCTGTTGACCGATGCCGGCGGCCGCGCCTGGCCGGGCGTGATCCCCGTGCGGGCATTCCCGATCCAGGCGCCCGACGAGGCCATCGCGCTGCTGGACCAGGATGGCAAGGAGCTGCGCTGGCTGGATGGCCTGGCGGACGTGCCGCAGGATATCCGGGCGCTGATCCTGGAGGAGCTGGCCGTGCGCGAATTCACCCCGCGCATCGAACGTATCGAGCGCGTGTCGTCGTATGCCACGCCGTCCACCTGGGATGTCATCACCGACCGCGGGCCGACCAAGCTGGTCCTGAAGGGCGAGGAAGACATCCGCCGCCTGCATGACGGCCGCCTGCAGGTCAGCGATTCGCACGGCATGCACTATCTCATCGCCAGCGTGCGTGACCTGGACAAGACCAGCCGCCGCTACCTGGACCGCTTCCTGTAACGATGACGGCGCCTGTCGGAAGGGAGTTGCGCGCGCATGCCCTGCATGCGTTGGCGGCGAAGGATTGGGCGGCCAAGCTGCTGGCCGTCGAGGCGCTGGATACGGGTGCGCGCCTGGACACCGAGGCCGTGCTGGAACCGCCGGCCGTCCTGCCTGGCCGCCCCGAGCGGCCCGAGCTCGTGGCGCACACCAAGATCCGCACGCGTTCGGTGCGCACCACGCAGGGCAGGGCCATCCTGATCCATGCGCTGGCGCATATCGAGTTCAATGCGATCAACCTGGCGCTCGACATCGTCTGGCGCTTTCCCGGCATGCCCGATCCCTTCTATCGCGAATGGCTCGTCGTGGCGCGCGAAGAGGCCTATCACTTCGACCTGCTGCGCCAGCACCTGGAAAGCCTGGGGCATGCCTATGGGGATTTCCCGGCACACCCGGGCCTGTGGAACATGGCCGAAAAGACGCGTGGCGACGTGCTGGCGCGCCTGGCGCTGGTGCCGCGCACGCTGGAGGCGCGGGGGCTGGATGCTTCTCCGCTCGTGCGCGAGAAGCTGGCCCAGGCCGGCGACGCCCATGGGGCTGGCATCCTGGACATCATCCTGCGCGACGAGATCGGACACGTGGCCGTGGGGAACCGCTGGTATCGCCACGTCTGCCGCGAGCGCGGGCTGGAGCCCGTGGCGACCTATGCCGACTTGCAGGCGCGCCACGAAGCGCCGCGGCTGAAAGGCCCGTTCAACCTGGCTGCGCGCCGCGCGGCGGGTTTCGACGAGGCCGAGATCGAAGCGTTGCTGGCGGGCTGAATCCCACTGGCGGCGGGTCGCGGACAGGCCCGTTATTGCGTTCATCGCAGTTGTAGGACCATCGGTTTTCCCGTGCCGGGCTTCTCGATACACTGGGACGCATCGTGGCCCTTGCGGTCACCCCTGCCTGGGAGCCGCCAGCCATGCATGGTCCCGCTTTGCCGTTTTGGCCCGAACCGATATTGGCGTTGAGCGAGGCCTGGGAGGCCTCGCCTTTCGGGCTTTTCGTGTGCGACGAGGAAGGGCACCTCCTGGCGGTGAACGCGGCCTATGAGCGGCTGAGCGGCTACTCGCGCGAGGACCTGCTGGCAGGCATGCGGCATACCGAACTGCTGGATGCGGCCGAGGCGCAGCGCCGTAACGCCGAACTGACCCTGTTGCATCGCGCTGGCGCGGGCATGGGGCAGCATCGCCACGATGCGTCCTGGCACTATCGCCGCCCGGATGGAGAGCGCCTGGCAGTGCGCCTGGGCCTGGCGCCGGTGCCGGGGCGACAGGCGCTTGCCGGGGCGGTCATCGATCTGCAGGCGGGCCCGCCTCGGAATTACGCGCAGCTTTGGTACGTTTCCCATCACGATGCCCGCACGCGCCTGCCCAACCGGGCCTGGGCGCTGGAGCGGCTGGCGCTGCGGATCCAGCGGGCCCGCCTGAGCGACGACACGTTCAGCGTGATCGTGGTGGAGGCCGACAACCTGGAGCGCCTGCGCAGTTCGCTGGGCAACACCGTGCTGGAGCGGGTACTGCAAGTCATGGCCGCTCGCCTGCGCGGCGCGTTGCGCGCAGGCGAGAGCCTGGCCTGCCTGGACGGCACCCGATTCCTGGTGCTGACCGACGCGTCGCGCCCGGAGGTCGAGGGACGGGTGGTCCAGTGGCTGGACATGCTGGCACAGCCGGTGGTGGCCCTGGATCGCCCGGTGCGCCTGGGGGCCAGTGCGGGGCTGGCACCGGGTGATGGAGCGACCGACGCCGATAGCCTCATACGCCGGGCGGACCTGGCCCTGGATGCGGCGAGGGCAGGCGAGTCAGCCAACTGGCGCTGGTTCGAGCGAGGCATGCAGGCCGAGGCCGTCGGCGAGCTCGAGCTGGAGCAGCTCCTGCGCGAGGCGCTGCACCAGGACCAGTTCCACCTGGTCTTTCAACCCCAGGTGAACCTGGCCTCCGGCGAGATTGCATTGATGGAGTCGCTGTTGCGGTGGCGGCACCCGGTGCGCGGGCTCATCAGCGCGGCGGAGTTCATCCCGGTTGCAGAGCGCTGCGGCCTCATCGTGGCGCTGGGGGCGTGGGTGATGGACCAGGCGTGCAAGGAAGCCGCCCGCCTGCTGCGCAAGCTGGGCCGCGTGCCGGTCGTCACGGTCAACGTGTCGCCGCCGCAGATCCAGAGCGGCCTGTTGGTGCCCATGATCCAGCGCTGCCTGGCAGCCCACGGCCTGCCGGCGCACTGCCTGGAAGTGGAGGTCACGGAAGGCGTGGTGCTGGGCGATACCGAGGCCGCGATGGCGACGCTTGGCGGCCTGCGCGAGATGGGGGTGAAGGTGGCGCTCGATGATTTCGGCACGGGCTATTCCAGCCTGGCCTACCTGACCCGCATGCCGGTCGATCGGCTGAAGGTCGACCGCGCGTTCGTCCAGGCCATGCTGCAGGATGACCGCAGCCGGGCGGTGGTCGGCGCCATCATCGCCATGGCGCATGCGCTGGGCCTGCGTGTCACCGCCGAGGGGGTCGAGACGCAGGCCCAGGCCGACGCCTTGCGGGCCCTGGATTGCGACGAGATCCAGGGGTACTGGTTCTCGCGGCCCCTGGCCGTGCCAGCGCTGGAGGCCGCGCTCGTGCCCTTGTAGGCGAGGCATGCGGGCGCCAGGGTTATCGCAGGCCGCGGCGGCGCCTGGCGCTACTATGCGGCCTGTGACGCGGCATTCGCCGTGTCGGGCTGAAGGATCCCGTTCCAAACATGAAAAAGATAGTCGTGGGCCTGGCGGCGATGCTTGCCGCCTTCATGGTGCAAGCCGCCGCGCCAGTCGGGGCCTTGCGCCTGGGCGTCATCCCCAGCGTGGCCAATGAAGCCACCGAGATCGCCATCGCGCAGGCGCGCGAACAGGGCTTGCGGGTGGAACTCATCGAGTTCAACGATTGGGTATTGCCCAATATCGCGGTGGCGGATGGCTCCGTCGACGCCAATTTCTTCCAGCATGCCCCGTTCCTGGCGCAATTCAACCGCAATCGCGGCGCCAATCTCGTGCCGGTCGCCTACGGATACTCCACCACCATCGGTCTTTTCTCGAAGAAGCTCAAGCGCGGCGACGCCATTCCCGACGGCGCGACGATCGCGATCCCGTCGGACCCCGTCAACACGGGCCGCGCCTTGCTGTTGCTGCAGACCATGGGTCTCATCACCTTGAAGCCCGGCGTGGCGCACGAGGCCACGCAGGCCGACATCACCGCCAACCCGCGCCGCATCAAGCTCGTCGCCATCGAAGGCGCGCAGGCCGCGCGCACGTTCGACGACGTGACGGCATCGGTGACGTACACGACGTTCGCCAAGCATGGCGGGCTGGACGAGAAGGACGGCCTGGCGTTCGACAACACCGATACCGACAGCCTGAAGCGATATGCCATCCGCTGGGTGGCGCGCGAGGACAAGGCCCAGGATCCCCGGCTGCTGCGTTTCATCGAGATCTACCAGGGCTCGCCCGAGGTCAAGGCGACGTTGAAGCGCCTGTATGGCGACCTGATCGACTTCCCCTGGTAAACCGGCGAGCAGGCGGGGTCCCGCCTGCCCGGCGCGTCAGCCGCGCAGCTGTCCGTCGCCTTCCAGCACCCATTTGTAGGTGGTCAGGCCTTCCAGGCCAACCGGGCCGCGGGCATGCAGCCGGTTGGTGGAAATGCCGATTTCCGCGCCCAGGCCGTATTCATAGCCGTCGGCGAAGCAGGTGGGCAGGTTCACATAGACCGAGCTTGCATCCACTTCGCGCTGGAAGCGGCGGGCGGTGCCGAGCTTCTCGGTCACGATCGATTCGGTATGGCCCGAGCTCCAGCGCGCGATGTGATCCATGGCTTGCTCCAGGCTGTCGACCACACGCACGGCGAGAACGGGGCCAAGGTATTCACTGCCCCAGTCTTCGTCGGTGGCGGGCTCGGCCTGGCGCAGCAACAGGCGGGTGCGTTCGCATCCGCGCAGCGTCACCCCGTGGTCCGTGAAGGCCTGGCCCAGGCCGGGCAGCAGGCTGGCGGCGACGTCCTGGTGGACCAGCAGCGTTTCCATCGCGCCGCAGACGCCATAGCGATAGGTCTTGGCGTTGAAGGCCACGCGGTGCGCCTTTTCCAGGTCTGCGTCGGCATCGACATAGACGTGGCAATTGCCATCCAGGTGCTTGATGAGCGGGACGCGCGCCTGGGCCGACAGGCGCTGGATCAGGCCCTTGCCGCCTCGCGGCACGATGACGTCGATGTAGTCCGTCATGGTGATGAGGTGGCCGACGGCGTCGCGGTCGGGCGTGTCGACCACCTGGACGGCGGTCTCGGGCAGGCCGGCGGCCAGCAGGCCTTCGCGAACGACCGCGCCCAGCGCCACGTTCGATTGCAGGGCTTCCTTGCCGCCACGCAGGATCGTGGCGTTGCCTGATTTCAGGCACAGGGCGGCCGCGTCGATGGTCACATTGGGACGCGACTCATAGATGATGCCGATGACGCCCAGCGGGACGCGCATCTGGGCGACGCGCATGCCGTTGGGACGCAGGCTGGAATTGGACAGGCTGCCCACGGGATCGGGCATGGCCGCAATCTGCGCCAGTCCTGCCGCCATGGTGTCCAGCGCCTTGTCCGAGAGCGTCAGGCGGTCGAGCAGCGCGGCCTCCAGGCCATTTGCCCTGGCGGTCTCCAGGTCGGCGCGATTGGCGGCCTGCAGGGCCGCGCGGCGATCCTGCAGGGCTTGTGCCATGGCGCGCAGCGCGGCCGACTTGGCCTGGTCCGTCGCGCCCATCATGACGCGGGAGGCCTGCCGGGCGTTGCGGCCCAGCGTGAGCATGGAGAGTTCCAGATTATCGGAGGACATGGCGGGGCAGGGGGGCGAAAGCGGGGAAAGCCGCATTCTACCCAGCGCGCCGCTTGCCTGCCGCCGCCACGCGCAGCGCCAGGCGCAGCATTTCTTCCCAGGGGTCCGACAGCCGGCCAGGAACGTGCAGGCCCTTCACGAGGCGGTCCACTTCGTGGGCGTGTTGCACCGCCGCAGGCCAGGCCGCCGGCGGCACGCGCGAGAGCGCCTGCTGCGCCAGCCTTTCGTGATTGCCGAACACGCGCAGGCGGCGCATCAGGCCATTCATGTCCTGCCCGTTCGCGCGGGCATCGGCCAGGCGCGCCAGGGTGCGGATTTCCTCGCCCACGGCCCACAGCACCAGCACCAGGGCCTCGCCTTCGGCGCGCAGGCCGTCCAGCATGCGCACGACACGCGCCGAGTCACCCGCCAGCATGGCGTCGCGCAGGCCGAAGACGTCGTAGCGCGCCACGTTCATCACGGCGCGCTCCACCTCTTGCGCCGAGATGAGGCCTTCGGGGTGCAGCAGGCCGAGCTTCATGATTTCCTGGTGGGCGGCCAGCAGGTTGCCTTCCACCATGTCGGCCATCCACTGGCGCGTGGCGTCATCGACCTGCTGGTTCTGGCGGGCCAGCCTTGCGCCGATCCAGCCGGGCAGCCGCTGGCGGTCGACGTCAGGCACCTCGACGACGGTGCCGTGACGCGTCAGCGCCGTCATCCATTTGCCTTCCCGGGTGGCGCGGTCCAGCTTGGGCAGGGCCACCACGATGACGGTGTCCGGGTCGGTCTGGCCGGCGCTCAGCTCCGCCAGCCGTGCCAGCGTGTCGCCGCCCGCCTTGCCGGGCTTGCCGGTGGCGAGTTTCAGTTCGAGCAGCTTGCGGTCGCCGAACAGGGACACGCTTTGCGTGGCGGCCAGGACGGCGCTCCAGTCGCTGCGCGCGTCCATGACCAGCGTCGTGCGTTCGGTGTAGCCCTTGTCGCGCGCGGCGGCGCGCAAGGCGTCCAGCGCCTCGGTGACGAGCAGCGGCTCGTCGCCCGTGACGCAATAAAGCGGAGCAAGGCGATCTTCGCGGGCGAGTGTCTGCGCGAGACGATCGGCATCCATGGCCACTGCCATCGGTGCGTTCCTCAGCGCCGGTTGGCCGGGTTGGTGTCCAGGCGCGGATTGGTCCAGACCGACGGCTGTGCGGGCTCCTCGGAAGGCTCTGGCAGAGGCGGCGCCACGGGCAGGCTGTTGTCATCCGGCGAATTGCGGGCGATCTCGAAGGCCTCCGCCACGTCGGGTGCGGTCAGTCTGCGCATCAGACGAGACACCAGCGCCTTCTCCATGTCGCGGTAGAGGGTTTCCGTTTCACCCTGCTTGGCCTGGACGACATTGTCGTCATACGGCATGTCGCGCGTGTCGGTGAAGGTCGTGTCGGGCAGCAGCAGGTTGCCGCGCGCGTCGATCAATCGGAAGGTGTATTGCACCCTCAGTTCGTATTCCTCGACGCGGCCTTGGGGATTGAGCGAGGTCTCGCGCTGGGAGCGGGACTGGCTGACAGCGATCAGCGTGGCCTGCGCGTTCTTGCGATCGGTGACAAGCTGGGTGTCGGGCGATGCCGCGCGCAAGGCGCGCGCCACGTCTCCGCCGAAGCGGGTGTTGTCCGACAGGCCCATGAGATACAGCGAGTCGAAGGGCAGCGGCGTGACCCCGCGCATCGTGAAGCCGCAGGCGGTCAGCATGCCGACCAGCACGAGCAACGAGGCGCGCGCGAGCCAGGCACGCGGCCTGGCGGGCGAAGAGGCCTTGCGGAAAAGACGAGCGGACGTGACCATGCGTATGCCTACCTTGCGTTGCCTGTCGGCCCTTAGCCGACCACGTTGACCAGTTTGCCCGGCACCACGATAACCCGTTTCGGGGCACGGCCTTCCAGGAACTTCTCGACGGCTTCGTGGGCCACGGCCAGCGCTTCGATGGTTTCCCGCGCGGCGCCATTCGCCACGCGCACCGAGCCGCGCAGCTTGCCGTTGATCTGCAGCATCAGTTCCAGTTCGTCGGCGATGAGTGCGGCGGCGTCGATGGCGGGCCAGGGCGCGTCGAGCAGGTCGCCATACGTCTGGACATAGCCCAGGTCGCGCCACAGTTGCCACGTGACGTGCGGCACGACCGGATACAGCACGCGCAGCAGCACGCCCAGCGTCTCGGCCAGCGCGGCGTCGGCTTGCGGGCCTTCGGGCAGCTTGGCGTTCTCGATCGCGTTGAGCATCTTCATGCAGGCCGACACCACGGTGTTGTACTGGATGCGCTCGTAGTCGTAGTCGGCCTGCTTGAGCAAGGTGTAGACCTCGCGGCGCAGGTCCTTGATCTCGTTGGCGGCGCCTGCCCAGTCGGCCTGGCCGCCGGCCAGACCGCGCAGAACGGCGTCGCGGCGCGCATGGCAGGTGGACCACAGTCGGCGAAGATAGCGGTTCGAGCCGTCCACGCCCGAGTCGGACCATTCCAGCGTCTGCTCGGGCGGGCTGGCGAACATGACGAAGAGGCGCGCGGTGTCGGCGCCCTGGGTGTCGATCAGCGATTGCGGATCCACGCCGTTGTTCTTCGACTTGGACATCGTGCCCACGCCACCGTAGTCGATCTCGCTGCCGTCGGCCTTCAGGCGCGCGCCGACGATGGCGCCGCGCGCGTCGTAGGTGTTCTCGACTTCCTCGGGCCAGTAATACTCGATGCCGCCCTGCGGCGTGCGGCGCGAGTAGATGTGGTTCAGCACCATGCCCTGGCACAGCAGGCGGGTGAAGGGCTCGTCGAATTTCACCAGGCCGATGTCGCGCATGGCGCGGGTCCAGAAGCGGGCATACAGCAGATGCAGCACCGCATGCTCGATCCCGCCGATGTACTGGTCCATGGGCATCCAGTAATCGTTGCGGGCGTCGACCATGGCAGTGTTGTTGCCCGCCGAGGCGTAGCGCATGAAGTACCACGACGAGTCCACGAAGGTGTCCATCGTGTCGGTTTCGCGGCGCGCGGGCTTGCCGCAGCTGGGGCAGCTGCACGACAGGAAGCCTTCGTGCTTGGCCAGCGGATTGCCGCTGCCGTCGGGGATGAGATCGTCGGGCAGGACCACCGGCAGGTCCTGCTCGGGGACGGGCACGGGGCCGCAATCCGGGCAATGGATGATGGGGATGGGCGTGCCCCAGTAACGCTGGCGCGAAATGCCCCAGTCGCGCAGGCGGAAGGTCGTCTGCTTCTCGCCCAGGCCCTGGGCCGCCAGGTCGGCGGCCACGGCATCCACGGCCTGCGCATGGGCCAGGCCGTCGTACTTGCCGGAGTTCACGGTGCGCGCGATCTGCTTGTCGCCATACCACTCCTGCCAGGCATCCAGCGAGAACTCGCGGCCTTCGGCGGCGATGACCTGGCGGATGTCGAGCTGGTATTTCTTGGCGAAGGCGAAATCACGCTCGTCATGCGCAGGCACGCCCATGACCGCGCCGTCGCCATAGCTCATCAGGACGTAGTTGCCGACCCAGACTTCCACTGGCTTGCCGTTGAGCGGGTGCGTGACCGTGAGGCCGGTGGGCATGCCTTCCTTCTCGCGCGTGGCGATCTCGGCCTCGGTGGTGCCGCCCTTGCGGCACGCTTCGATGAAGGCGGACAGCTCGGGTTTGTCGCGCGCGGCCAGCGTGGCCAGCGGGTGTTCAGGCGCCACGGCGCAGAAGGTCACGCCCATGATGGTGTCGGCGCGGGTCGTGAAGACGTACAGGCGGCCGTCCTGCACCAGCGTGCCGTCCTGGTCGCGGATGTCATGCGGGAAGGCGAAGCGCACGCCTTCGCTCTTGCCGATCCAGTTCTCCTGCATGACGCGCACGCGCTCGGGCCAGCCGGGCAGGCCGTTCTGCACGGGGTCCAGCAGTTCCTGCGCGTAACGGGTGATGGCCAGGTAGTAACCCGGGATCTCGCGCTTTTCCACGGGGGCGCCCGAGCGCCAGCCACGTCCATCGATCACCTGTTCGTTGGCCAGCACGGTCTGGTCTACCGGATCCCAGTTGACGGTCTGGGTCTTGCGGTACGCAATGCCCTTTTCCAGCATCTTCAGGAAGAACCACTGGTTCCACTTGTAGTACTCGGGATCGCAGGCGCACATCTCGCGCGACCAGTCGATCGCCAGGCCCATCGCCTTCATCTGCTTCTTCATGTAGGCGATGTTGTCGTAGGTCCACTTCGCGGGCGGCACCTTGGACTTGATGGCGGCGTTCTCGGCCGGCATGCCGAAGGCGTCCCAGCCCATGGGCATGAGCACGTTGTAGCCGCGCATGCGCAGCTGGCGCGCCATCATGTCGTTGATGGTGTAGTTGCGCACGTGGCCCATGTGCAGCTTGCCGCTGGGGTAGGGCAGCATCGAGCAGGCGTAGAACTTGGGCTTGGCCGAGCCGTCGGCGGCGGTGGCGTTCTCGGCGACGAGATAGGCGTCGCGCGCCTGCCAGTCTGCCTGGGCGGCGGCTTCGACGGCGTTGGGTTGGTAGCGTTCCTGCATGGCGATGTATGAGCTGGCTGGTCGCGGCGCCTGGACGGCGCGCGGGATGAATGGGGGGCCGCCCGTGCGCGGACGTTCGGCCAAAGCCCTCGATTATAGGAGGTGCAGGAGAATCTAGTTGGCGGCGGCGGGCAGGTCGGGCACGTGCGCGCCTGGCGTGCGCCATTCATAGGCCAGCGCGGCCAGGGCGAGGACCGTGCCCGCGGCGCACACGCCATGCCAGCCGGCCATGCCATAGGCCGTGGCGGACACGAGCGAGCCCAGCGCGCCGCCGATGAAATAGGCCGTCATGTAGCCGGCCGTCAGGCGGCTGCGGGCCTCGGGCCGGATACGGTAGATGGCGCTCTGGTTGGTGACGTGCACAGCCTGGATGGAGAGATCCAGCACCAGGATGCCCACGATGAGCGCCGTCAGGGAAACAGGCGCGAAGGCCAGGGGGAGCCAGGAAGCCAGGAGCAGCAGCAGGCCCACCCGCGTCGACCGGTTGGCCAGGCCGCGGTCGGCCAGTCGCCCGACCCGGCTGGCTGCCAGCGCGCCGGCGGCGCCGGCCAGGCCGAGCAGGCCGATGGTGGTGTCGGAATAGCCATAGTCGGGGCCTGCGAGCAGGAAGGTCAGCGAGGTCCACAGCACGCTGAACATGGCAAAGGACAGGGCGCCCAGCACCGCGCGCGCCCGGAAGAGCGGTTCGTCGCGGAAGAGTTCGCCAATGGAGCGCAGCAACTGGGGATAGGACAGTTGCGTGGGGTTGCGGGACGCGGGGAGCGCTCGCCAGAGCGCCGCCGCGCACAGCACCAGCAGGATGGCCGCCACCCAGTAGATGGTGCGCCAGCTGCCCAGGTCCGCCAGCGCGCCGGCGGCCGTGCGGGCCAGCAGGATGCCCAGGAGCAGGCCGCTCATGATCGTGCCCACCACCTTGCCGCGCGTTTCCGGCTCGGCCAGCGTGGCGGCGTAGGGCACCAGCACCTGTGCTACCACCGACAGCACGGCGGTCAGGGCGGTGCCCAGGAACACCATGCCGATGCTGGTGGCGAAGGCCGTCACCAGCAACCCTGCCGCGGAGCAGAGCGTCATCAGCACGATCAGGCGCCGGCGTTCGAGGAGGTCGCCCAGCGGCACCAGGAAGAGCAGGCCGGCCGCGTAGCTGACCTGCGCGGTCGTGACGATGGCGCCCGCGGCGGTCGTGGACAGGCCGAACTGCTGGCCGATGGTGTGCAGCAGCGGCTGCGCGTAATAGTTGCTGGCCACGGTGAGGCCCGTGGCGATGGACATCAGCAGGATGATCGGCGCGGTGAGGCGCGGCGTGGCGGCGTGGGTGGTGGTCATGGCGGCAGAGGCAGGCATTCGGAAGTCAGGGGCGCAGGGCGCCGGGGCTGTGCTGGTCGTGGGCGGCCAGGAGTTGGCGCAACAGGGCAGCCAGCGTCTGGCGGTCGCCGTCCGAGAGCGGGGAGATCAATTGCTCGAGGACGGGCAGGTAATCACCCATCGCGGCCTGGATGCGTGCCAGCCCTTGCTCTGTCAGGGCGACACGCACGCCGCGCCGATCCTCCGGATTCGGGCTGCGTGTCACGAGCCCGGCGGTTTCCAGCCGGTCCAGGCGGTTGGTCATGGCGCCGGAAGACAGCAGCAGGGCGTCGATCAGTTGCTGCGGGCTGAGCGTGTGGGGAGGCCCGCCGCGGTAGAGCGTCGCCAGCAGGTCGAATTCGCCCTGTTGCAGGCCATGCGCACGGAAGGCCTGCTCCGCGTCGCGCGTGGCCAGGGTTGCATACCGGAAGATGCGGCTGACGATCTGCATGGCGGCCACGTCGTGTTGCGGGCAATGCTGGCGCCACTGGGAGACGACGAAATCGACGTGATCGGTGGTGGGAACGGGGGAGGGATCAGGCATTTGTCTTTACATGAAGTATTTCGACGTAAAGATAAATGTGTCGCGAGAGCCCGTCAAGCGATGGCATGGCAGGAAAAGCAAAAGCCCCGCGCGAGGCGGGGCTTTTGTCAGGTCGTGGCGGGCCCCGGAGGGCCTGCGCGCTGAATTACTTCAGCTTCACTTCCTTGTAGTCAACGTGCTTGCGGGCGACGGGATCAAACTTCTTGATCAGCATCTTTTCCGGCATGTTGCGCTTGTTCTTGGTGGTGGTGTAGAAGTGGCCCGTGCCGGCGGTCGACTCGAGCTTGATCTTTTCACGGATACCTTTGGCCATGTCTTGCTCCTGGTGATGTCAGTGGGCGATTGGCTTAAGCCAGTTCGCCGCGGGCGCGCAAGTCGGCCAGGACTGCGTCGATGCCGTTCTTGTCGATGGTGCGGATGGCCTTGGCGGAAACGCGCAGGCGCACCCAGCGGTTTTCGCTTTCAACCCAGAACCGGCGCGATTGCAGGTTGGGCAGGAAGCGACGCTTGGTCTTGTTGTTGGCGTGGGAAACGTTGTTGCCCACCATCGGGCCTTTGCCGGTAACTTGGCATACGCGTGCCATGGTTGCACCTTCTTTTTCAGGGTGCCGGGCATCGGTGGGGATCAGCGGGTGGTAGAAGCCGCCGGCCTGGAGATGCGCACGGTGTCGTGCGGGCCGGCCGACCACCCAAATGCTTGGATGGAGCAGGTTTGCCGTGGTGGCCGCTTCGTGGTGCTTGCCGCTGAAGCTGCCTGGCAGAACGCGCTGTGCTTATACCCCGCTGACGCCCGGGCGATGCGCTGGCGGGGTCAGAGCACCCTGGCTGCAAAGCATAGCCGCCAAGGCACGGGAAATCACGGTTGAAATCCGCGAAGACAGCGATTCTATCCTGGAATCCGTAAAAAAATCAAGCTGCTGTTGTTTTTGCCGCCGAGGCCCGCAGGGCGATGCGTCCGCTGAGCCAGGCCAGGCAGCCGCACAGCGCCAGCAGGCAGGTCAGCGGCAGCGGGCCGGGGGTGCCCCAGGCGCTGATCAGCAGGCCGGACAGGACGCCGCAGCCGATCTGCAGCATGCCCATGAGCGCGGATGCCGCGCCCAGCCGTTTGCCCTGGTCGGCCAGGGCGAGGGCGGCGGCGTTCGGGTTCACGAAACCCTGGCTGCTCATGTAGCCGACCAGGCAGGCCATCAGCAGTGGCAGCGTGATGAGGCCCAGCAGCGTCAGGGCGAGTCCGGCCAGGGGAATCAGCGCCAGCGCCGGCAGTGCGCGGCCCAGCAGCGTGCCGGGAACATGGCGCCGGAGCAGTCGCGCGCTGACCTGCGAGCCCGCGATCAGGCCGGCGGCATTCAGGCCGAACAGCAGGCCGTACCACTCGGCGGGTACGTCGTAGAAATCGATGAAGACGCGTGGCGATGCGGCAATGTAGGCGAACATGCCGGCCGAGCCGAAGCCGCCCGCCAGTGCATAGGCGACGAAAGGTCGGTGGCGCAGCAGTTCGGCGTAATTGCGCGTGATGACTGCTGGGGTCAGGGGCAGCCGCCTGTCGGCCGGCAGCGACTCCCGCATGGTGCGCAGGACGAAGACCAGCAGCACCAGGCCCATGGCCGACATCAGCCAGAAGATGCCCCGCCAGCCGGTGATGCCCAGCAACTGGCCGCCGACCAGCGGCGCCAGGATGGGCGCCAGGCCCATGATCAGCATCAGCGAGGACATCGCCCGGGCGGAATCCTGCACGCCCAGGTTGTCCCGGATCACGGCCCGGGGAATGACCACGCCAGCCGCGCCGCCGATGGCCTGCACCACGCGCCAGGCGGTCAGGCTGTGTACATCGGGGGCCAGCGCCGCCGCCGCGGAGGCCACGATGTAGAGGATCAGCGCGCCGCACAGGGGCAGCTTGCGGCCATAGCGGTCGGACAGCGGGCCGTAGGCCAGCTGCGCGAGCGCCATGCCGGCCAGGTAGGCGGCAAGGGTGCGCTCGACCTCGCCGGGGCTGGCGCCCAGCGCCTGCGCGATGGCGGGGAAGGCGGGGAGGTACATGTCGATCGACAAGGGGCCGATCGCGGTCAGCGCGCCCATCAGGATCAACCAGCCTGGGAACGAACGCGTGAGGGGAGACGGGGGCATTGCTACGGGGGGACGGATAGGACGGCGGGCCGCAAGGCGTGTGCCCAGGGGAGGCATTCACTGTAGCACGCTGCCCGCCGCGATTGCCTCTCCTGTAACTTCCGGGACATACTAGGCAAATCCATGTCGGACAGTCTGTCAGGGGAGAGGTCGGTCGTGAATCCTTTGCTTTCTACCGTGGCGCGCAAGCTGGAATCCATCGACACGCGCGTTCGTCTCGTCATGCCGGATGGCGAGCAGGTCGGCGCCGAGTATCCGGAAGTCGTTTTCCATGCCCGCGACAAGGCTGCGCTGCTCCACCTGGCGGCCGGAGATGTCGGGGTCCTGGGTCAGGACTATGTCGAAGGGCGTGTGGAGATCGAGGGCAGCATGCGCAAGCTGATGGCCGCGGCTGCCCAGTTGTTGCCCGGCACGCCCATCGATGCCGCCCGTGGCGGCTGGTTCACCGAGCTGGCGCGACGCCTGCTGTCCGTCTGGCGCCATTCCGTCGAGCGCGACGCCAAGCAGATCGAGTTCCACTACGACCTGTCGGATGACTTCTACGCCTTGTGGCTGGATCCCCGCCGGGTCTATTCCTGCGCCTATTTCGAGACGCCGCAGCAATCCCTGGCAGGCGCCCAGGAGGCCAAGCTGGATCTCATCTGCCGCAAGCTGCGCCTGATGCCCGGCGAGCGGTTCCTGGACGTGGGGGCGGGTTGGGGCGGCCTGCTGCTTTGGGCGGCGGAGCATTATGGCGTGGACGCCACGGGGATCACGCTGTCTCGCAACCAGCATGCCCACGTCACCCGTCTCATCGAAGAGAAGGGGCTGTCGGCCCGCGTGCGGATGGAACTGCTGGACTATCGCAAGCTGGATGCCTCCCAGCCCTTCGACAAGATTGCCTCGGTGGGCATGTTCGAACATGTGGGGCGGGCCAATCTGCAGGCGTACTTCGCGGTGTTGCAGGGCCTGCTGCGGCCGGGTGGGCTCGTCCTGAACCACGGCATCACCGCTGGCGGCGTCTACAACGCCGAGCTGGGTAACGGGATGGGCGAGTTCATCGAGAAGTACATCTTCCCGGGCGGGGAGCTGACGCATATCAGCCATGTGCTGGAAAACGTCGCCAACGGCGGGCTGGAGACGTTGGACGTGGAGAACCTGCGACCGCATTATGCGCGGACGTTATGGGCTTGGAGCGATGCGTTGGAGGCTCGGCTGGAGGAGGCTGGGCGGGTGTTGTCGGGTGAGCAGGGCGCCCGGGCGCTGCGGGCTTACCGACTCTACCTGGCGGGTTGCGCGATGGGGTTCGAGCACGGCTGGATTGCCCTGCACCAGGTGTTGGCGCAGGGGCTGCCGAGCGGACGAGCGGATGAGCTGGATGATCCGTCGGATCTGAGTTATCCGTGGCGGCGTGGGTATATGTATCCGACTACCGAATGACGGAAAGCCGGACGCCTGGCAAGCTGGGCGAAAAGGATCTGGCCGGCTTGAAAGCGTTGAAAATAGGCGAACAGAATATTACGACGAGAATAATCGTGGGAAGCCCGTCGCAAGGCGCTTCTGGAATGGGGGTGCCGCGAGTTCGTGATGGCCTTGGGGATCGGAAACTGTTTCATGTGATGACGATCCGTCACGGGGTGAGATCCTCCATGGGAGGCCTGCCTCCAAGCTATTTTTCGCCCCGGGCGGTGTGATATCATCGCCGCCGTTCAGTGAGTGAACGGAATCCTCGGGATCCATCCCGATGCCTTTTTCTTATGAGGCCGATTATCGTGGATGACCTTCTGCAACTGGAGGCTCACCTGAAAGTTCTGCGATTGTTGGAGAACAATCCGGAGTTGAGTCAAAGGGAAATGGCCGAGGCATTGGGCGTGAGCGTGGGCAAGGCCAATTATTGCGTGCGAGCCTTGCTGGATAAAGGGCTCATCAAAATGAAGAACTTTCGCAATAGCCGCAACAAGTTGGCATACGCTTACTTGCTGACGCCAGCTGGCTTTACCGCGAAGGCCGATCTGTCCGCGCGTTTTCTCAAAGTCAAGATGGCCGAGTATGAAGCGCTGCAGCGGGAGATATCCTTGCTGCGCAAGGACAGTGTGTTGGTCAAGGATAGCGAAAGACGATTTGGATGATCACGATGGGTATGCTCATCCTCTTGGTTAAATGACTCTATGAAAAGCGATAATATGAAGAATTTTGCGCTTATCGGGGCGGCGGGATATATCGCGCCGCGCCACATGATCGCGATCAAGGAAACCGGCAATCATCTGGTGGCTGCCCTGGATCCCAATGATTCGGTAGGCATCATCGACAGTCATTTTCCGGATGCGGAGTTCTTCACGGAGTTCGAGCGATTTGATCGGCATATCGACAAATTGCGCCGTACGGGAAAGTCCAGCCAGATTGACTACGTCTCGATCTGCTCGCCGAATTACCTGCACGATTCCCATATGCGTTTCGCGTTGCGCTCGGGTGCCGACGCGATCTGCGAAAAGCCGCTGGTGCTGAACCCCTGGAATATCGATGGCCTCCAGGAGATCGAGCGCGACACCGGCCGCAAGGTCAATACCATTCTGCAGTTGCGCGTGCACCCCGCGATTGTTGCCCTGCGCGAGAAAGTGCGGTCGCAAGCCCTCGATCGCAAGCATGAGGTCGACCTGACCTACATCACTTCGCGAGGTCATTGGTACCAGCAGTCCTGGAAGGGCGATATCAAGAAGGCGGGCGGCATCGCCACCAACATCGGTGTCCATTTCTTCGACATGCTGCATTTCATTTTCGGTGACCTGCAAGACAACAGCGTCCATCTGTCCGGAGACAGCAAGGCTGCGGGTTACCTGGAGTACGAGCGTGCCCGTGTGCGCTGGTTCCTGTCCGTCGATTTCCAGGACGTGCCTGCACAGCAACGCGAGAAGGGGCAGCGGACGTTCCGCTCCATCACGGTCGATGGCGAGGAGATCGAGTTCTCGGGCGGCTTTACCGATCTGCACACGCGCAGCTACCAGGAAATCCTGGCTGGCCGCGGCTTCGGTCTTGAAGAAAATCGTGTCGCTATTTCCACCGTTGCCGCCATCCGCAAGGCGGAAGTTCGCGGCGACGCCGGCGAGCGCCATCCTTTCTTGCAGAAATAATGAGCCACTATCAGCAGCACCCCAGCGCGATCGTTGATGAGGGCGCGCAAATCGGAGAGGGCAGCAGGGTCTGGCACTTTGCGCATGTGTGCGCGGGCGCCCGGATCGGCAAAGAGGTCTCTCTCGGGCAGAACGTATTCGTCGGGAACAAGGTGGTCATCGGCGACCGCTGCAAGGTTCAGAACAACGTGTCGGTCTACGACAACGTGACGCTGGAAGAAGGCGTTTTCTGCGGGCCTAGCATGGTGTTCACGAATGTCTACAACCCGCGCTCACTGATCGAGCGCAAGAGCGAGTATCGCGACACCCTGGTTCGCCGGGGAGCCACGTTGGGCGCCAATTGCACGGTAGTTTGCGGCGTGACGATAGGCGCCTACGCCTTCATAGGCGCGGGCGCTGTCGTGAACAAGGACGTGCCTGCCTATGCCTTGGTGGTGGGCGTGCCGTCACGCCAGATCGGTTGGATGAGCGAATATGGCGAGCAGCTCGATCTTCCCCTGAGCGGCTCTGGCCGGGTGGCGTGCGCGCATACCGGCGACATCTATGAGCTGGCCGGCAACGTCGTCAAGAAGCTGGAGGGCACTCAATGATCGATTTCATTGACCTCAAGACGCAACAGGCACGGATCAAGTCGCGCATCGACGAAGGTATTCGCAAGGTGCTTGAACACGGGCAATACATTCTCGGCCCGGAAGTTGCGGCGCTGGAAGAGCGTTTGGCCGATTACGTCGGGGCAAGGCATTGCATCAGCTGTGCGAACGGGACCGACGCTTTGCAAATCGCCTTGATGGCTTATGGCATCCAGCCTGGAGATGAGGTGATCACGCCGGGCTTCACCTATATCGCCACGGCTGAAACGGTGGCGCTGCTTGGTGGCACGCCGGTCTACGTCGACATTGACCCGCGTACCTACAATCTGGACGCGGCGCTGCTGGAGGCCGCCATAACACCGCGCACGAAGGCGATCATTCCAGTGTCC
The DNA here is from genome assembly GCF_900089455.2 of Orrella dioscoreae. NCBI lineage: Bacteria > Pseudomonadati > Pseudomonadota > Betaproteobacteria > Burkholderiales > Alcaligenaceae > Orrella > Orrella dioscoreae. The sequence continues at coordinate 3,073,145 of NZ_LT907988.1, read as the reverse complement.
CTCTACGGACAGTGTGCCGAATTCGATGAGATCAACGCGGTTGCGGCCAGGCATGGCATTCCCGTGATCGAGGATGCGGCACAGAGTTTTGGCGCCACCTACAAAGGCCGGGCATCCGGCAACCTGACCGATGTGTCCTGCACCAGCTTTTTCCCGAGCAAGCCGCTGGGCTGCTATGGCGATGGCGGTGCCATGTTCACGAATTCGGATGAGCTGGCCGTAGTCTTGCGTCAGATCGCGCGCCATGGTCAGTCGCGCCGCTACTACCATACGCGGGTGGGCGTGAATAGCCGGCTAGATACCCTCCAAGCTGCCGTGTTGCTTGCGAAACTCGAGATTTTCGACGAAGAAGTCTCCTTGCGCAATGACGTAGCCGTGCGCTACGCCGACAAGCTTGGCGCCATTCCGGGCCTGGTGTTGCCAGAGGTGTTGCCTCACAACCGCAGTGTCTGGGCGCAATATACCGTCCAGGTGGCGGCGCGTGAAAACGTCCAGGCGAAGTTGAAGGAGCGGGGTATTCCGACTGTCGTGCATTATCCATTGCCCCTGAACAAACAACCTGCGGTCAGCGATACGGCGGCCAGCCTGCCTGTCGGCGATGCGTTGTCGGACAGGGTCATGAGCCTGCCGTTCCATCCGTATCTGAGTGAGCCTGTAATGGACCAGATCGTCCGAGCCCTGGCAAACGTCCTGGATACGACGGAGACTTGATCGGTGTTGCGGCAGGTATTCACCGGTGCGTGTCGCATCGCCAAGACGAAACAGGGCCGGTCCGCGTCCTTGCGGCGTGCCGAGTCGGAGTAACGGGGATGCGACTGGCTCGATTGCTTGCAATGTATGCCTTGCCTCTAGGCATATTCGTTTTCATGATTCCCCAAGCCCTCGGGGCGGCGTGGCTGTTCGGGGATTGGCTGGCCATGGAGTTGTTGCTCCTCGCCGTGCTGGCGATCGTCTCGTATTTCGTCGCACTCAAAATATCGTTGCGCATCGGGGGGAGGAGAGAGCTCGCCCTGAATGGATTCCGGGGGGGGCTGTTCAATTTTTGCTGGATGGTTTATTTCGGCAGCTATCTGGGTCTGTGCGCACATCTGGGCTACGTGCCCTTGCTCGAATTCATGTTGCACGGCGGAGACGCCTCGGCCATGCGGGCAGATTTCTACAAGGTCACGGAGATGCCTTGGATCTTCTTTGCCTACGTGCAGTCGATCTTCAACAAAGGATTCGTGCCCTTCGCGATCGTTGCCGTGTTTCTTATCAAGAGCCGTTTCCAGGCTTTTGTGCGGCTGGCCATCATTTCGTTCCTGCTCGTGTCGGCCTTCGAGAAGGCGTTGATTACTTGGGCTTATATCCCCTTGTTCATCTACTTTCTCTCGGCGAAGCGGTTCCGCGACTTCTGGTACGCGGTCATGATGTTCGTCGGTGCCTTCGTCTTCGTTTCGCTGGTGTCCCTGAAAAGCGATCTGACCCTGTCGGATGCCAGCAATACTGCCATGCCGGCCACCGCCCAACGCTCCGAGCATTCCGCCACGCGCATGCTTGATACTGTCAGGCGAGAGCTCGTTGGCGTGCCTCCCGTCCAGGTCGCATCGCTTGCTGACCAGCATTCCTACCAATTCATGTTCTATGACTTGGACCGGCCCGACGGGGTGGCGTACATGGTCAACCGCCTGGTGTGGATTCCGTTCGTGACTGCCTACGATACCTTGCTGTACTGGCAACTGAGCAGCAGCGGCTCGATGCTTCATTTCTCGACAAACAGGCATCTGTCGAGGATCTTTGGCCTGGATTTCGCCAACCTCGAGAAGCAAGTGTTCATGTTCCAGTTCAAATCGGGTGAAGAGACGACGGGCAATTCAAATGCCTTCTATGTCGCGGAAGCCTATGTGGCATTTGGTCTCGTGGGCGTGGTGCTCTTCTCGATCCTGATTGGCCTGATGTTTGGCCAGATCATCAGGGGAGGCGTTGCGCCCTTCGTGTGCGCGATTCCCATCGTGGCGCTGGGCTTGATCAGCGTTTCCCTGATCTCGACACTGTTCAGTGGTGGGTTGTTTTTGTTGGTGATGCTTGCATTCATGTTGACGAGGCCGCTGGGACGGGCACGTGCAAGGGTGCCTGCGCTGGCGGATTGGCGTCTCCAGGCAGAGGGAAGGCCGGGACTTCCACGCGCGGCGCCTTCCAGTGGCAGGTGCTAGTTCCATGTCCCTGGCGCAAAGGTGGCATGAAATAGCGGGGAACCGCCTGGTGCGCTCCGTGGGTCTTCTCGCGGGCGGGACGGCTTTCGCCCAGGCGTTGATGTTGCTTGCGTTGCCTTTGTTGACTCGGCTCTACACGCCTGACGATTTTTCCCTGTTGGCCATTTATTCCTCGATCGTCGGGACGATTTTCGTCGCTGCGGGCCTGAGGTTCGATATCGCCATCCCTCTTGCCGAGGAGGAAGAGGATGCGCTGGGTCTGCTTGCCCTGGCCTTGCTCTTTTCCACCCTGAGCGCGGTGCTGGCCCTGGTGGTGTTCATGCTGGGGCGCGAGCAAATCGCCTCATGGCTAGGGCGTGGAACCCTGGGCGGGCTGGAATGGTTCATTCCGGCTGGAATCTTCTGCGCGAGCACCTACAATGCGATGCAGATGTGGGCGACGAGACGGAAGGCGTTCGGACTCATCGCGCGCACGCGACTGACCCAGTCGGTGTCCGCAGTGTCGGTCCAGGCCGGAGTGGGGTGGTGGAGTGGGTCACCCCTCGGCCTGATGGCGGGGCAGTTGCTCAACCATGGCGCCGGCTCTTTGTTGCTGGCTCGTGGCTTGGTGGCGGATTGCCGTCGGGAGCGCCTGTCGCCGAGCGTGACGAACATGAGGGCCATGTTCGTCCGCTACCAGCGTTTCCCCAAGTTCTCGACCTTCGAGGCGCTTGCGAACAATGCTGCGCTACAGCTTCCTGTGTTGCTGATCGCCGCAATCGTAGCCGGGCCGGAGGCGGGGTTTCTCGTGCTGGCCATGCAGGTGATGCAAGCGCCCGTCGCGCTGATCAGCAGTGCGGTGGGCCAGGTCTACCTTGCCCACGCGGCGAAGGAGGAACGTGAGGGCAGGCTCGCCGCCTACACCGCGGACACCCTCGCAATGCTGACCAAAGTGGGTGTGGGCCCGCTATGTTTCGCAGGAATCGTGGCACCTGTCGCTTTTCCGTTCGTTTTTGGGGCGGCTTGGGAGCGATCGGGGGTTCTCGTCGCCTGGTTGACGCCATCGTTTTTATTGCAGTTTTTGACTTCTCCGCTCTCCATGAGTTTGCATGTCCTGCAAAAGCAGCGCGAAGCGCTGATGTTGCAGGTCGCCGGACTGGTCATTCGCATCGGTCTGGTGGTCGGGGCGTGGCATGCGATGGGGGGATACATTCCCGAGACATATGCGGTATCGGGTGGGGTCTTCTACGCGCTGTATCTGGTTGTCATCCTGCGCTGCGTGCGGTTGTCGGCAACGGACCTGGGGCGGTTGCTTGGCAAGCTCAGCGTCCCTGTCTGCGCCTGGATCGTTGCGGGAGTGGTGGTCAACGGCGTCATGCGTTGGGCTGTGGGATGAGTCCTGCCGGCGTGGCCGTGTTCGCGAAGGACAGCTGGTGGCGGAGTAGCGGTAAGGCAGACAAAAATATTCATCAGGTGAATTGAATGGCGAATACTGTTCCAGAACAACATGATATTGAAGTCAGTGTTGTCATAGCAGTGAAAAATGAAGCCTTGCACGTCGAAGAGGCTGTGCGGAGCGTTTTGGAGCAGACCGGGCTCGAGTTCGAATGCATCGTGGTCAATGACGGCTCTACCGATACAACGGGGGATATCCTGGCCGGGCTGGCTCTGCAATATCCTCGGCTGAAAGTCCTCGTCAACCCGAAGAAGGGCAAGAACTCGGCATTCAATTATGGAATGAGCCATGCGCGTGGCCAGTTTGCGACCCTGTTCGCCGGGGATGACATCATGCCCCAAGGCAGCTTGAAGGCGCGCCTTGACGCGGTGGCCCCGGCAGGCGAAGAGAAATATGTCGTCGGGCTCTGCAAGCTGGAGACCATGTCGGAAGACCCGAAGTTCAACGGTCATGTCGTTCCCAAGGGCAAGGATCGAGGCGGGTTCACCGGTGTGTCCTATTTGATGAGCCGGGCAGTCCAGGCGAAGATATTTCCGGTGCCGGAGAGCCTGCCGAACGAGGACACATGGATGGAGCTGGCCGTGGTCGGCTTCACCGAGTGGAAACAGGTTCACTGTGGCGTCATCGGGTGCCGCTGGCGCGTCCATGCGGGCAACAGCATCAATATGCATTTGCCATTCCCCGAGTACAACCGAAAGTACACGCTGCGCATGACCGCGATCTCCATGTTCTATGAGCAGCACAAGCATGAGCTCAACAGTGCCTCACAGGAAAACCTGCGTCGCCGCATCAAGTGCGAGGAAGCCCGCGCGCGTGGCAGCATCATCGGCGTGCTCTTCAATCGAGCGCCGCTCATAGAGCGGCTACGGGCGCTCTCGACCACCAACGCATTTTTCTACAACCTGCGCCGCGCGCTGTTCGGCCTGCTGTCGGGCTTCTGAGCGAATCCGACCCTCACGATTCAAGCCACCAATGAATAGACCCTACCAAATCTGCACCCGCACCATCATGGATACGAGCGACCCTCGCATCGTCTTCGATGCCAGGGGCGAATCGGACTATTGCGCCAACTTCGACGCGCAGATCAAGCCCAACTGGCATACCGACGCGCGCGGCGAGGCCGAGCTCATGCGCGTGGCGGAAAAGATCAAGGAACAAGGCAAGGGCAAGGACTTCGATTGCATCATCGGGCTGAGCGGTGGCCTGGACAGTTCCTACACCGCCTACATCGCCAAGGAAAAGATGGGGCTGCGGCCCTTGCTGTTCCATGTCGATGCCGGCTGGAACACCGACCAGGCGGTGGGCAACGTCGAAAAGCTGGTCGACGGCCTGGGACTGGAGCTCTTCACCGAGGTGATCAACTGGGAGGAGATGAAGGATCTCCAGGTGGCGTTCCTGAAGTCGCAGATTCCCGATCAGGACCTGCCGCAGGACGTCGCTTTTTTCTCGGGACTGTACAAGTTCGCCCGCCAGCACAAGCTGAAGTATGTGCTGACCGGCGGCAACTTCTCGACTGAATGCTGCCGCGAGCCCGAAGAGTGGGGTGGCTATCCCGGCATCGACAAGACGCTGATGCTCGACATCCATCGCCGTTTCGGCAAGCGACCGCTCAAGAGCTTCCCGATTGTCGACATCCTGGTCTACAAGCTCTACTACCGCTACGTGCTGGGCATGCAGGTGTTCAAGCCGCTCAATCTGGTGCCCTACATAAAGAAGGATGCCGAGCGCCTGCTGCAGGAGCGTTTTGGCTGGGAGCCGTTCCAGCACAAGCACCATGAGTCCCGGTTCACCCGGTTCTACGAAGACTACTGGATGCCGCGCAAGTTCGGCTACGAGAAGCGGCGCGCGCATTTCTCCAGTCTCATCCTGACCGGCCAGATGACGCGCGAGGAGGCTCTCGCGCGTATCGCGAAGCCCGAGATGGACGAGCATTTCTCGCGCCAGGAGTTCCGTTACGTGGCTCACAAGCTCGACCTGAGCGAAGAGGAACTGCAGGCCATCTTCGAAGGCGAGAACAAGACCTACAAGGACTACGCCAACAAGAAGTTCCTGATCGGCCTTGGCGCCAACGTCATGCAGAAACTGGGTCTTGAAAAGCGGCTGTTCCGATGATCACCATCATTGATTACGGGCTGGGCAATGTCCTGGCCTTCGCCAACATGTACCGCCGCATGGATGTGCAGGTGGGCATCGGTCGGACGCCGGAGGATATTGCGCGGGCCACCAAGCTGATCCTGCCCGGCGTGGGAGCCTTCGACTATGCGATGGACTCCTTCCGGCAATCGGGCATGCATGACGTCGCCGTCGAGCGGGTGGTGCGCGATGGCGTGCCCGTGCTGGGTATCTGCGTCGGCATGCAGATGATGGCGCAGGGCAGCGACGAGGGTGAGCGCGAGGGCCTGGGCTGGGTGCCTGGCAGGGTGCGCAAGTTCGACGTCGACAAGTTGGCGCAGCGCACGCACCTGCCGCACATGGGTTGGAACGACGTCACGCCCTCAAGGCCATCGACGCTGTTTCAAGGCCTGGAATCAGAGGCGCGATTCTATTTCCTGCATTCCTATTACTTTGATTGTCAGGACGAGGCCGATGCCATTGCCACTGCAGAATACGGCGCCCGCTTTGCCTGCTCGGTCAACCACGCGAACGTCTACGGCGTGCAATTCCACCCGGAGAAGAGCCACGATTTCGGTGCGCGTCTCCTGAAAAATTTCGCGGATATCTAAAGCGTGCTTCGTCCCAGAATCATTCCCTGCCTGCTGGTCCGCGACAAGGGCCTGGTCAAGACCGTCAAGTTCGATGCCGGCAAGTACGTCGGTGATCCCATCAATGCCGTCCGCATCTTCAATGAGAAGGAAGTGGACGAACTCATCGTCCTCGACATCGACGCTACCACCCAGGGAGTCGGCCCCGACCTGAAGATGATCGAGCGGCTGGCGGCCGAGTGCCGCATGCCTTTCTGCTACGGTGGCGGCGTCAAGACGGTGGAGCAGGCCAGCGCCATCATCAGCCTGGGCGTCGAGAAGGTGGCCATCAGCTCCGCCCTGGTCGAGGAGCCCATGCTTGCCACGCGCATCGCCGAGAAAATCGGCCGCCAGAGCGTGGTGGGGGTGATGGACGTGAAGAAAAAGCGTTTCAGCTCCCGCCATGAAGTGTGGACGCACAACGCCAAAACCAATACCCATCTTTCGCCCGTCGAGTTCGCCCAGACGCTGGAAAAGCACGGCGTGGGCGAAATCGTGGTTAACGCCATCGACCATGACGGCGTCATGAAGGGCTACGACCTGGATCTCATCGAGCAGATTCGCAACGTCACGACCGTGCCCATGTCGGTGCTGGGCGGAGCCGGCTCGCTGGCCGACATCAGCGCCCTGATCCGCCGTTTCGGCATCATCGGTGCAGGGGCCGGCAGCCTCTTCGTCTTCAAGGGGTCGTACAAGGCCGTGTTGATAAACTACCCGACCCCCAAGGAGCGCGAGGCGCTGGTGCGCGCCGCACGCACCTGACCCGTCCGCCATCCTACCGATCTCCATCATGCTCACTCCCAACGCAAAACTCCTCATCACCGGCGGCACGGGTTCGTTCGGCAACGCCGTGCTCAAGCGCTTTCTCGACTCGGACATCGGCGAGATCCGTGTCTTCAGCCGTGACGAGAAGAAGCAGGACGACATGCGCAAGCATTACGCGCATCCGAAACTCAAGTTCTACATCGGCGACGTGCGTGACCGGCAGAGCCTGGTCAATGCCACGCGCGGCGTGGATTACATCTTCCATGCCGCGGCGCTCAAGCAGGTGCCTTCCTGCGAGTTTCACCCCATGGAAGCCGTGCACACCAATATCCTGGGCACCGAGAACGTGCTCGAGGCCGCCATCCAGAACAAGGTGCGCAAGGTTGTCTGCCTGAGCACGGACAAGGCGGTCTATCCCATCAACGCGATGGGCATTTCCAAGGCCATGATGGAAAAGGTCATGGTCGCCAAGTCGCGCAACCTGGAGGCCACCGGCACGGTGGTCTGCGGCACGCGCTACGGTAATGTCATGGCGTCGCGTGGTTCGGTGATCCCCCTTTTCATCGAGCAACTGCGCAGCGGCAAGCCGATGACGGTGACGGACCCCGACATGACGCGTTTCATGATGACGCTGGCCGATGCCGTGGATCTCGTGCTGTATGCCTTCGAGCATGGCAACAATGGCGACCTGTTCGTGCAGAAGGCACCGGCCGCCACGGTCGAAGTGCTGGCCCGGACGCTGGCGCGCATGCTGGGCAAGCCCGAGCATGCCCTGCAGGTGATCGGCACCCGTCACGGCGAGAAGCTTTATGAAGTGCTGCTCAGCCGCGAGGAAATGGCCTGCGCGGAAGACATGGGCGACTATTACCGCATTCCGCCGGACCTGCGCGACTTGAATTATGCGAAGTTCGTCGAGCAAGGCGAGGAGAAGATATCCCGCTCCGAAGACTACAACTCCCACAACACCGAGCGGCTGGACAGCGCCGGCATGGAGCGCCTGCTGTTGAAGCTGGACTTCATGCGTGCCATCCAGCGCGGTGAAGCCGCCACGCCCGAGGAGTGAGCATGAAAGTCCTGATCACCGGCGCGAACGGCTTCGTCGCGCAGAACCTGATCGCGGTGCTGGGCGAGCGCAACGACGTGGAAGTGCTGCGCTTCACCCGTGATGAAAAGCCGGAGGTGCTGGACGCCCTGGTCGCGCAGGCCGACGTCATCTTTCACCTTGCGGGCGTAAATCGTCCCAAGGATCCGGCCGAATTCACCACGGGCAATGCAGACCTGACGCGCCTGCTGTGCGATAGCGTGGCGCGCCATGGCCGGCGCGTGCCGGTGGTCTACAGCTCGTCGACGCAGGCGGCCCAGGACAATCCCTATGGCCGCAGCAAGCGCGAGGCTGAGGCGGCCCTGGAAGCGCTGCAGGCGTCCCACGGCGTGCCGGTGCATGTCTATCGCCTGCCGAACGTGTTCGGGAAATGGGCGCGGCCCAACTACAACTCGGCCGTCGCGACCTTCTGCCACAACATCACGCGCGGCCTGCCCATCCAGATCAACGACCCGTCGGCGGAAATCACGCTGGTCTATGTGGATGACGTGGTGACGCATTTCATGGCCCTGCTGGATGCCGCCAGGCAAGGACGCACGGTGGACAGTTCCGCTGGCGTCCAGCCGCAATATCGCATCAGCGTGGGCGAGTTGGCCCGGCTGCTGGAAGCGTTCCGCGACAGCCGCGAGACGCTGGTGACGGAAAAGGTGGGAACCGGGCTGACGCGCGCCCTGTATGCGACCTACGTCAGCTACCTGCCGCCCGAGCGTTTCACTTATGAAGTGCCCAAGCACGGCGATCCGCGCGGCGTGTTCGTGGAAATGCTGAAGACCCCGGATGCCGGCCAGTTCTCGTTTTTCACGGCCCACCCCGGCATCACGCGTGGCGGCCACTATCACCACAGCAAGACCGAGAAGTTCCTCGTCATCAGGGGGCGCGCGCGTTTTCGCTTCCGCCACATCGTCACCGGCGACTACCACGAATGCGAGACTGACGGCGAGACGCCGGAGATCGTCGAGACCGTGCCGGGCTGGACGCATGACATCACCAACATCGGCGGCGACGAGATGATCGTCATGCTCTGGGCCAACGAGATCTTCGACCGCCAGCGCCCCGATACCTTTGCCCGTCCGCTATGACCATGAAGAAACTGAAAGTCGCCACCGTCGTGGGCACGCGCCCCGAGATCATCCGCCTGTCGCGCGTGATGGCCGCGCTGGACCGCCATTGCGACCACGTGCTGATCCACACGGGCCAGAACTACGACTACGAACTCAACGAGATCTTTTTCCAGGATCTGGGCATCCGCAAGCCGGACTACTTTCTGAATGCGGCGGGCGCCAGCGGCGCAGAGACCATCGGCAAGGTGATCATCGGGACGGACCAGGCGCTTGCCGAGATCCAACCCGAAGCCTTGCTGGTCCTGGGCGACACCAATAGCTGCATGGCAGTCCTGCCGGCGAAGCGGCGCAAGATCCCGACCTTCCACATGGAAGCCGGCAACCGCTGCTTCGACCAGCGCGTGCCCGAGGAGATCAATCGACGCATCGTGGACCACACCGCCGACATCAACCTGACCTACAGCAGCATCGCCCGCGAATACCTGCTGCGCGAAGGCCTGCTGCCGGACCGCGTCATCAAGACCGGCAGTCCGATGTTCGAGGTGCTCAACCATTATCGCGAAGGTATCGAGGCTTCCGACATCCTGTCGCGGCTTGGCCTGGAGGCGGGCAAGTTCTTCGTCGTCAGCGCGCACCGCGAAGAGAACATCGATTCGGATGTGAACTTCGGCAAGCTGGTCGATGTGCTGAATACCGTGGCCGTCACATTCGGCCTGCCTGTCATCGTGTCCACGCATCCGCGCACGCAGAAGCGGGTCGACGCGATGGGTGCGCGCTTCCATGAGAACGTGCGCCTGCTGAAGCCGCTGGGTTTCAGGGACTACAACCACCTCCAGATGATGTCGCGCGCGGTGCTGTCCGACAGTGGCACGATCACCGAGGAGTCTTCCATCCTGAACTTCCCGGCCCTCAATATCCGCGAGGCGCACGAGCGTCCCGAAGGCATGGAAGAGGCCTCGGTCATGATGGTGGGCCTGGAAACCGAACGCGTGCTGCAGGGCTTGACGCTGATCGCGGACCAGCCGCGCGGCGATGAGCGGTCCCTGCGCCTGGTGGCGGACTATTCGATGCCCAACGTGTCGGACAAGGTCGTTCGCCTGATCCACAGCTACACCGATTACGTGAACCGCGTCGTCTGGAAGAAGTGACGTGAGGATCGCGCTGGTTTCCCAATACTTCTGGCCGGAGTCGTTCTCGATCAACGATCTGGTCGAGGCCTTGGTGGCGCAGGGCCACAGTGTCGAGGTCTTCACCGGCAAGCCGAACTACCCGGATGGCGAGGTGTTTCCAGGGTATTCGGCGCAGGGTTGCCAGGAGGAGGTGTTCGCGGGCCAGGTGCCGGTACATCGTGTGCCGTTGCGGCCGCGCGGGAAGGGTGGCGCGGCGAACCTCGCGCGCAACTACCTCTCCTTCGTCTGGCATGGCCTGCGGCATTTTCCCCGCCAGGCGCGCGGCAAGCAGTTCGACGTGGTCTTCGTGTTTTCGCTGTCGCCCATCACCGCAGCCATCCCGGCCATCTACCTGAAATGGCGCCTGCGCACGCCCATGGTGATGTGGGTGCTGGACCTCTGGCCCGATAGCCTCAGCGCGACGGGTTTCGTGCGCAACAAGGCGGTGCTTGCGGGCGTGGGCCTGATGGTGCGAGCGATCTACGCCTGCGCGGATCGGGTGTTGGTGCAATCCCGGGCGTTCATCGATGCCGTCGCGCGCCATGCCGATCCGTCCAAGATCATCTACTATCCGAATTGCGCACGGGAAATGCCCTTGACGCCTGCGGCGCAGACCGAGGTCAGCCCGACGTTGCTGGAAGAGATCCAGCGCCATTTCAGTATCGTTTTTACCGGCAACCTGGGAACCGCCCAGGCCGTGGAGACCCTGCTGGATGCCGCCGAGCGGCTGCAGCACCTGCCGGACGTGCGCCTGGTGCTGGTCGGAAGCGGCAGCATGTCGGCCTGGTTGGCCGAGCAGAAGGCCGCTCGCGGGCTGGACAACGTCATACTCGCCGGGCGATATCCCGCGGACGAGATGCCGCAGTTCCTCAGCCGTGCCCGAGGCCTGCTGGTTTCGCTCAAGCGCAGCGAGATATATGCCCAGACCGTCCCGGCGAAAGTGCAGTCCTACCTCTCCGCAGGCAAGCCGATCATTGCTTCCCTGGATGGAGAGGGCGCGCGGGTGGTGATCGAGGCAGGGGCCGGACTCGCCTGTGCGGCAGAGGATGCCGTTGCGCTGGCTGACTGCATCGCGCGCCTGCATGGCATGAGTGACCCGCAGCGTGCCGAGCTCGGCGCGGCGGGCCGCGCCTATTTCCTCGCGCATTTCGAGCTGACGGGCCAGGCGACGCGTCTGGCGGCCCTTTTGCGTAGCCAAGTCCAAGGAGATTCCGTATGAGCGTTACGGTGGGTGTGGTGGGCGCGACGTCGCCCGCGGGCCAGCAGGTCGTTGCCCAACTGCTTGCCCAAGGGCATCGCGTGGTTGCGTATTCCCGCAATCCTCCCGTCGTTGCGGAACAGCCTGGCCTGCGCTGGGCATCGCTGGACACCGCTGGGCAAGAGGCGGGTGCCGAGCAGATTCCCGTGTGGATCGCGCTGTGCCATATCTGGGCGGTGCCTGCGCATCTCGGTCGGATGGCCGGGCTGGGTGCGCAGCGCGTGGTCTGCCTGTCGTCGACAAGCCGGTACACCAAGACGGCGTCGTCCAATTCCTACGAGGAGGCGCTGGTCGGCCGCCTCGTGCAGGGCGAGGAGGCCGTCGCCCGAGAGGCCGCCGCGGCAGGGATCGGCTGGACCATCCTGCGGCCCACCTTGATCTATGGCCGCAACACGGACCGCAATCTGTCGGAGATCGTCCGGCTGATCCGGCGGCTGCATGTCTTTCCGCTTTTTGGCAGGGCAGCCGGCCTGCGCCAGCCCATCTACGTGGATGATGTGGCAAAAGCGGCCGTGCTGGCGGCCTTCACGCCAGCGGCGCGCGATCAGGCTTACAACATTTCCGGGGCGGAAGTGCTGAGCTATCGCGAGATGGTTACCCGCATCTTCATCGCGATGGGCTTGCGCCCTAAGCTGCTGACGGTGCCGATCTGGCTCTTCAATGGGGCGCTGGCCTGCCTGCGTCTCGTGCCGCGTTATCGCGGCTGGAACGCCGACATGGTGCAGCGCATGAATCGCGACATGGTCTTTGGGCACGAGGAAGCCCGGCGCGATTTTGGTTTTGACCCGCAGCCGTTCGTGCTGCGTGGTGTCGACGTTGGCCGCTGAGCCGCGCCTGCGTCGTTTCCGACTCTTTCCCGTCATTCCGGAATCTAGATGGATCTGTCTTCCTGGCCCTGGTGGCTGTTCGTGGCCGGTGCCGGCCTTGGCTGGTTCCTGACCGGCGTATTGCGCCGTTATGCGCTCGCGCGCAACGTGTTGGATGTGCCGAATGCGCGCAGCTCGCATCAGCAACCCACGCCCCGCGGTGGTGGGCTTGCCTTTGTCATCGGTTTCCTGCTGGGCCTCGTGGCCCTGTGGCTGTCGGGAGGCGTGGCCACGGACGTCGCATGCGCCTTGGGCGGAGCGGGGGCGTGGATCGCATTGGTCGGCTTCCTGGACGATCATGGCCATATCCAGGCGCGCTGGCGCCTGCTGGCCCACTTTGCGGCGGCCGCCTGGATCCTAGCCTGGCAGGGAGGGGCACCGCCTCTGGCGGTGGGATCGGCCACCTTCCAGCTTGGCGCCGTGGGCAGCGTGCTTGCGGCGCTCTATCTGGTGTGGTTGTTGAATCTCTACAACTTCATGGACGGCATCGACGGCATCGCGAGTGTCGAGGCGATCTGCGCCACCGTCGGGGCCGCCGTGCTGTACGTCCTGGTGGGACAGCCCGGCCTGCTGGGGACGAGCCTGCTGCTGGGGGCGACGGTTGCTGGTTTTCTGGTGTGGAACTTCCCTCCCGCGCGCATTTTCATGGGCGATGGCGGCAGCGGTTTCCTGGGGATCGTGCTGGGCGGGTTATCCCTGCAGGCTGGCTGGGACGCGCCAGCGCTGCTGTGGGGGTGGCTCATACTGCTCGGCGTCTTCGTGGTGGACGCGACCACGACGCTGTTGCGGCGGCTGTTGCGCGGAGAAAAAGTCTATGAAGCGCACCGCACCCATGCCTATCAATATGCCGCGCGACGATGGAAAAGCCACAAAGTGGTGACTTTGTCGGTTTTGGTCATCAACATTTTCTGGCTGTTGCCTTGGGCCATGCTGGTGGCCGTCGAGTGGCTCCCTGGCTGGCTCGGTGCCCTGGTCGCCTATGCGCCGTTGCTTGCCTTGGCCTTGAGCCTGGGGGCGGGCCGTGCCGAAAGTACCACAGTATGAGGCGCCCCGATCGTGCTTCTTCAGTAGAATCGCGTCTTCATTACTGACATAGTTCCAAAGACCCATGCAAAAACGCGGCGTTTTGTTGATTGTCGGCGCTGGAGGCCACGGACGCGCGGTCGCAGAGGCGGCGGAGTTGTCCGGCACATGGGCGGATGTCGTCTTTGCCGACGACGGTTTCCCGGGCGTGCGCCAGTCCGGCTCCTGGCAGGTGGTAGCCCATGCGAGCGCGCTGGCAGAACTGGCCGGGCGCTGTGATGCCGCGATCGTCGCCATCGGCAACCAGGGTGTCCGCGAGCGTCTCTCGACAGCGTTGGAAGCGCAGGGTATCCCCCTGGCCACCGTGGTGCATCCCCGAGCCTGGGTCAGCGGGCACGCAATCGTGGGCGAGGGCACGGCCGTGATGGCAGGTGCCGTGGTCGGGGCGTGCGCGCGGATCGGGCGAGGTGCGATCGTGAACGCCAACGCCACGGTCGACCACGATGCCGAGTTGGGAGATTTCGCGCATCTGGGGGTGGGCGTGCAACTGGCTGGGGGGGTCCGCATCGGGGCCCGCGCCTGGTTGCAGGCAGGGACCTGTGCGGGCTACCGTGTCCAGGTGGCGGAAGAGGCGGTAGTGCCGCCCGGCGAAAGACTGATCGCCAGCTAAAGACAACATTATTTCTTGCAGGCCATGATCATTCCGACCCGATTTCGCACCGCGCTGGTGTTCTTGTTTGACGTGGGCGCGATATTCGTCGCCTGGCTGGGCGCGTTCTTCATCCGCTTCAATTTTGAATGGCCGGTCGGATGGGACAAGACCATCATTGCGGGCCTTCCGTTGCTGCTGCTGGTGCAGATCGTGGCCTGTCGATGGGCTGGCCTGTATCGCGGCATGTGGATGTTCGCGAGCCTGCCCGACCTGAAGCGGGTGCTCACGGCCGTCCTCGCTTCCACCGTCGCGCTGTTGGTGTTCGCTTTCCTGGAGCGGGAATACGCAGCGTTGCCGCGCTCGATTCTGCTGCTCTATCCGCTGTTGCTGCTGCTCATCATGGGTGGCGGACGAGCGGCCTGGCGCATGTGGAAAGAGCATCGACTTTATGGTGGTGGCACGGGCCGAGGCACCCCGGTGGTCGTCGTCGGTGCCGGCACGGCCGGCGCGATGCTGGTCCGGGAGCTGGGACGCAGCACCGAATGGCATGTGGTGGCGCTGGTGGATGACGATCCTGCGAAGTGGGGGCTCGAGCTCTCGGGCTGCCGGGTCGAGGGCGGATCAGACAAGCTGGTGGAGGTGCTGGGCACCTGGGGCGCTCGCCACGTCATATTGGCCATTCCCTCGGCGAAAGCCGATGTGCTGCGCCGCATCTCCGAGACCGCGAGCAAGGCGGGTGCGGCACTGTTCACTGTGCCGGGACTGAGCGAGCTGATGAGCGGGCGCGTCGCGGTGAACATGATGCGCCCCGTCAAGATCGAGGACTTGCTTGGCCGCGAGTCGGTCCGCATCGACAACCAGAATATCCAGTCCATGCTGACCGGCAAGCATATCCTCGTGACCGGGGCGGGGGGCTCGATCGGGAGCGAGCTTTGCCGCCAGCTGGCGCGTTTTTCGCCTGCCCGTCTGATCCTGGTCGAGTCCAGTGAGTTCGCGCTGTACAGCATCGAGCAGTGGTTTTCTGAGAATCGTCCCGAGATCGCCATCGTTCCCTTGGCGGGTGACGTGAAGGATGCCATTCGCATGAATGAGATATTCTCGTCGTGGCGGCCGAGCGTGGTCTTTCACGCGGCGGCGTACAAGCATGTGCCGCTGATGGAAGTGGGAAATGCCTGGCAGGCGGTACGCAACAATGTTCTTGGCACGTTGAATGTGGCTCAGGCGGCTGCGCACCATGGCGTGGAGCGGTTCGTGTTGATCTCGACCGACAAGGCCGTCAATCCGACCAATGTGATGGGGGCGACCAAGCGCATGGCCGAGATGATGTGCGAGGTACTGCATTGCCAGGGCGGCGAGACGCGCTTCCAGATGGTTCGGTTTGGCAATGTGCTGGGCAGCACGGGAAGCGTTATTCCCAAGTTCCATGCGCAGATTGCGCGCGGCGGCCCGGTCACGGTGACGCATCCGGACATTACGCGGTACTTCATGTCGATACCCGAGGCTGCCCAGTTGGTGCTGCAGGCAGCGGCCATGGGCAAGGGGGGAGAGGTCTTTGTGCTGGACATGGGCGAGCCTGTTCGCATAGCAGACCTGGCGCGCAACATGATCCGTCTATCCGGCTTCTCCGAGGAGGAGATCCCCGTGGAGTTCACCGGCTTGCGGCCGGGCGAGAAACTCTACGAGGAACTGCTGGCCGATTCGGAAGAGACGCTTGAGACACCGCACGCCAAGTTGCGCATCGCGCGCTCGCGTCCGGTTCCTGAAGGCTTCTTTGAAGAAAACCAGGCATGGCTCGCACAAACCGGCCCGGTTTCCGACGGCGATGTGCGAGCACATCTTCAGCGGTGGATGCCCGAATACCTGCCATTCAAGTGCTGATGTAGAGAACGGCGCGTGCCCGGCTTGCCACCGGAGCCCTGCAGGCCGTTCCAGGAGGGAGGGGCGCGCACGCGCCTGCGGCGTACCCCGCCCCGCCTGGATCAGGGGCGGCGGATGCCCGCATGCAGCAATACGCCCAACACACTGATCACCAGGCCTAAAACCAGGCCCAGCAGGAGGATGAGAGCCTTCTGGGGGCGTACGGGGCTGACAGGAACGCCGGCTGCGCGATCGACGATGGCCACGGACAGGCGTTCCGCACTCAGGTCGATACCGCTCAGCAACGCATCCACGCGCAGCAGGTTGTTGAGCTCGGGAATGTAGGGGTCGTCGTTTTCCCGCTGCTTGAGCCGCTCCAGTTCCGCGCGCAGGGCTTTCGCGCCACGCAGGTACATGGTTTCATCCTTGTAATCAATAATCAGATTGCCGGACGCCGAGGCGTTTTCCAGCCCGATGGATTCGGCGATCGTCAGCGCGTCTTCAACGCGCTTGATCTGGTTCGCTCGCGTTTCCGAGGCCACCTTGCGCAGCGCCGTCAACTGGCCCTTGTTGCTCTGGAGGCGAACCTCGACGAACGCTGCGAGGTCGCCCATGAGTTCCTCGCGGGCCGCGACGATCGCGGTCTGGGTGTAGTCGTTCGCCCACTTGCTGATCGTCTGGGGACTGGTGCCTTCAAAGGAAAGCTGCGCGGCGTCTCCTTCCCGCGAGGGAAGCGTGACCTTCATATTCCTGTTCAACTGAAGCCAGAGTTGCTCGCGCTCGCCTTCCGAAATTTCCCGGCCTTGGGCAGGCAGGTAGACCTCCGAGAAAAACGTCTGGCGCAATGCATCGGATGTCAGGTGGCGCAGGAAGACCCGGTACGCCTCCTGGGGCGTCAGGGGCGTGATGCCTCGCTGCCCTTTTCTGTCCTGGTCGTTGCCGCTGGGGAGCGTTTCGCCCATCAATTGGGTGACGAGGTTGTAGTGGGCGACTCCGCTTGCGGAAGGGGGCAGGATGGCAACCGCGGTCTGGTACACCGGCCGTGCCAGGAAAGCATACAGGGCAGCCAGCAGCAAGGTGATTACCGTGACCCCCAGGATGATGCGCCAGTTGCGCCATACCGCACAGGCCATGTCATAGAGGTCGAGTTCACGCGGTGGATGCGTCGAGTTTTGAGAATTGTCCAAAAGGAGGGGCTCCGGCGCGGTCGGGGGAGGAATGGAGACGCAATGGCACGATTTTTGTCGCACCGCGTAAAACCCGCCGATTTTAGCGGATAGTGCCCCAATTTCACGGCGGTACTCCCGATGAAAGAGGAGGTAACGGTGCTTAAGCTGGCGTATCCTTTTATTTTCCGTTAAAATGCCCTCTTCTTCGTTCAGATTTCATCAATTGTGGTCTGTGTTCAGCGCCTCGTCAGAGCGCTGGAAATCAGCCCCGTCTTTGGATGCCTTAACAGCATCCGTCAAGCAGTGTCGGTTTGTATTGGCGGCCTGGCCCGTCTTCCGCACAACCCCTTTTAGCTAAATGGCGCGTTTCGCCAGCCTGGCATCCAGGTTGTCGGAGACGCCGTGACCCAAAGGAGGCGAATGCCCATGAGTACCAAGCAACTGTCCAGCGCGCGCACGGATGCGTCCCGTCGCGCCGTCATGCCTTTTTCCAGCCGCTTGCGTCACGCCGCCCTGGCTGGCGCCATCGCGGCCACCCTTGGTGGCGTGTCGGGCGTGGCCCAGGCTGCGGAAACCCCGCAGTGCGAACTCAAGCGTCCCGTGAATTTCGGCGGCATGAACTGGGAGTCCAACCTGATCCTGGTCGAGGTGCAACGCACCATCCTGGAGAAGGGCTATGGCTGCAAGTCGGAAGTCCTGCCCACCGAGACCCTGCCGGCCCTGGCCGCGCTGGAGCGCGGTGACCTCGACATCAACAGCGAGATCTGGCTGAACAGCGTCGCCGAACCGTGGGCCCAGGCCGAGAAGCGCGGCAAGGTCAAGCGCGTCGGCGAACTCTTCATGGGCGGCGAAGGCTGGTTCATTCCCCGCTATACCGCCGAGCGTTTCCCCGAACTGAAGTCGGCGGCCGACCTGCCGAAGTTCAAGGACGAGTTCACCGACCCCGAAGAGCCCAACAAGGGCCGCTTCTATGGCTGCCCGGCAGGCTGGGGCTGCGAGGTGGTGTCCACCAACCTGTACAAGGCGCTCAAGCTCGAGGATTCCTACACGCTGTATTCGCCCGGCACGGGCGCCGCGCAGAAGGCCGCGCTGACTTCCGCCTACAAGCGCAAGCAGAACGTGGTCTTCTACTACTGGTATCCGACCCCGCTGGTCGGCGCGCTGGACCTGGTCAAGCTGGACCTGCCGGCCTATGACGCGGCCAAGCACGAGTGCCTGACCGATCCCAAGTGCTCGGATCCGCAACCCAGCGCCTACCCCGAAAACCCTGTCTTCACGGCCTTGAACGTCGATTTCATGAAGCAGGCGCCCAAGCTCACCGAGTTCTTCTCCAAGATCAAGCTCGAACAGGCCGACCTGGACGAGACCTTGGCCAACATGGAAGAAACGGGTGACGACGCGGCCGAGATGGCCCAGTGGTTCCTGAAGAACAAGTCCGCGGCCTGGACCCAGTGGGTCCCCAAGGACGTCGCCGAGCGCGTGCAAGCCTCTCTCTGAGCCTAGCCTGAGCCTGTAGCCGGGTCCGCCCGGCGGCCAGGCAAGGGCCCGGGACGCAGTGCTGATGTGCCTCCCGGGCGCCTGGCCGCCCGACGGACCTCCCGGTGTCTGTTCGCAGGCGCGGAATCTCCGCGCCTGCGAACAGACATCTCTAGCCGGAGATCCTGTCCATGTTTCCCGAAATCATTCCCGCGCGCGAGGTACGGCGCGCGATCGACGGTTTCGTCGATCACCTCGTCACAAACTACGCCGAGACGCTCGAGACGCTCTCGCGTCCCATCCTCAACATGTTGGTCTGGCTGGAGCAACTGCTGCGCGGCGCGCCCTGGTGGTCCGTCGTGCTCGTCGTGGTCGTGCTGGCCTGGCTGGTCAGCCGCCGCGTGGTCTTCAGCGTGGCCATGGGCGGCCTGCTGTGCGTGCTTGGCCTGCTGGGCCTGTGGGACGCCGGCATGCAGACCCTGTCGCTGATGCTGATGGCCGCGGGCCTGTCGGTGGTCATCGGCATTCCGCTCGGCATCCTCATGGCGCGCGCCGACTGGCTGCGCTCCATCCTGCTGCCGGTGCTGGACGTCATGCAGACCATGCCCAGCTTCGTCTACCTGATTCCCGTGGTGATGCTGTTCGGCCTGGGCAAGATTCCTGCGCTGATCGCAACCGTGATCTATGCCGTGCCGCCGCTCATCCGCCTGACCGACCTGGGCATCCGGCTGGTCGACCGCGAAGTGCTCGAGGCTTCCCGCGCCTTTGGCGCGAACTCGCGCCAGCAGCTCTTCGGCGTGCAATTGCCCTTGGCCCTGCCCAACATCATGGCTGGCCTGAACCAGACCACGATGATGGCGCTGTCGATGGTGGTGATCGCCTCGATGATCGGCGCGCGCGGCCTGGGCTATGAAGTGCTGCTGGGCATCAACCGCCTGGAGGTGGGCCGCGGCGTGGTGGCGGGCCTGGGCATCGTCGTGCTGGCGGTGCTGTTCGACCGCATCACGCAATCCTATGGGCAACGCATGCGCAAGGGAGGCACGCGATGAGCAAGATCGAAGTCAAGAACATCTACAAGATCTTCGGCGCGCACCCGAAGAAGTGGCTGGAAGCCGCCCAGCAGGGCATCAGCAAGGACGAGCTGCTGGCGCGCAGCGGCCACACGCTGGGCCTGCGCGACATCAGCCTGTCCATCGACGAAGGCAGCATCTACGTCATCATGGGCCTGTCGGGCTCGGGCAAGTCGACGCTGATCCGCCATTTCAACCGCCTCATCGAGCCGAGCGCCGGCCAGATCCTGGTCGACGGCGTCGATGTCGTCACGCTGGGCAAGCGCGAGCTGGAGGCTTTCCGCCAACGCAAGATGAGCATGGTGTTCCAGCGCTTTGGCCTGATGCCGCACCGCACGGTGCTGGAGAACGCGGCCTATGGCCTGGCGATCCAGGGCGTGGGCAAGGAGGAGCGCGAGCAGCGCGCGCGCCAGTGGCTGGAGCAGGTGGGGCTGTCGGGGTTCGAGAAGCAGTATCCGCATCAGTTGTCCGGCGGCATGCAGCAGCGCGTGGGCCTGGCCCGGGCACTGGCCACCGATGCCGAGATCCTGCTGATGGATGAAGCCTTCTCGGCGCTGGATCCGTTGATCCGCCGCGAGATGCAGGATCACCTGCTGCAGTTGCAGGCCAAGCTGAACAAGACCATCGTCTTCATCACGCATGACCTGGACGAGGCCTTGCGCCTGGGCAACCGCATCGCCATCCTGAAGGACGGCGAACTGGTGCAGGAGGGCACGCCCGAGGACATCCTGCTGAATCCGGCCAATGACTATGTCCAGGCCTTCCTGCAGGACGTGAACCGGGGCAAGGTGCTGAACGCGACGCACGCCGTCAATCCGCCCCGGCTGACGCTGACCATGCGTTCGCGTCCGGCGCACGCGCTGGAGCGCATGCAGGCCCTGCGCTACGAATACGCGCCGGTGCTGGATGGCAAGCGCCTGGCCGGCATGCTGACCGTGGATGCCGCCCGCCAGGCGGCGGGCAGCGGCGATCGGGACGTGTCGGGCTACATCGACGAGATTTCGTCGGTGCCCGCCGCCACGGGGCTCGATGAAATCCTGGCGCGCCTGCTGCACAGCGACCAGCCGCTGGCGGTGACGGGCGAGAACGACGAGTTCATCGGCATGCTGTCGCGCCGCAAGGTGGTGGAGCTGGTGACGCCGCCGGCGATCGAGCCCTCGGCGGACAGTGCGGCGGGCCAGAGTGGTCCGGCCGCCGCCGAACCTGCAAGCGTCGAATTCGCAGAGCCGCCGGCAAAGGCGTCGTGAGCTAAGGGCGAGGCTTGCGGCAAGCGCTGCTGTCAAGCGCTTGCGGCAACACAAAGGCCCCCGTCGCGGGACGGGGGCCTTGTCGTTCGCGCGGCCTCAGGCGTGCAGCGCGTCGCGCGCCTGCGCGGCCAGTTCGAAGGAGCGCATGCGCGAGGCGTGGTCGTAGATCTGCGCGGTGATCATCAGTTCGTCGACGCCGGTGCGTTCGATGAATGCCCGCAATCCTTCGCGAACGGTGTCCGGGCCGCCCACGACGGCACAGGCGAGCGACTGCTGCACACTGGCCTTTTCATGCGGCGCCCACAGTTCCTCGATGTCCGGCACCGGCGGCGGCAACTGGCCGCGCCGGTTGCGGCGCATGTTCAGGAACTGCTGCTGCAGCGAGGTGAAGAGCACGGCGGCCTCGCTGTCGGTGGCGGCGGCGATGACGTTCACGCCCGCCATGACGTGCGGCTTCTGCAGCGCGGCCGAGGGGCGGAAGTGCTGGCGATAGATGTTGATGGCGGGCAGCAACTGATCGGGCGCGAAGTGCGAGGCGAACGCATACGGCAGCCCCAGGTGCGCGGCCAGCTGGGCGCCGAAGAGGCTGGAACCCAGGATCCAGATGGGCACGTTCAGGCCCATGCCCGGCACGGCCTTGACGGCGGGCGCGGGGTCGACGGGCTGGAAGTAGTGCTGCAGCTCGATCACGTCCTGCGGGAAATCGTCCGACGTTTCCATGCGTTCGCGGCGCAGGGCGCGCGCGGTGAGCTGGTCCGTGCCCGGCGCGCGGCCCAGGCCCAGGTCGATGCGGCCCGGATACAGCGATTCCAGCGTGCCGAACTGCTCGGCGATGACCAGCGGTGAATGGTTGGGCAGCATGATGCCGCCCGCGCCCACGCGGATGCTGCGGGTGGCACCGGCCACGTGGCCGATGACCACCGCCGTGGCGGCGCTGGCGATGCCGGTCATGTTGTGGTGTTCGGCCAGCCAGTAGCGCTGGTAGCCCAGTGCTTCGGCCTGGCGCGCCAGGTCCACGGTGTTGCGAAAGGCGGTGGCGGCGTCGCTGCCCAGCACGATGGGTGACAGGTCGAGGACGGAAAACGCGACGTTCGGCATGGCGGGTCCATTTCGGAGTGTTCGTTCTGAAATTATAGGCAGGCCTGATGCCCGTCATCCGGAACGACCCCGCATGCCACTGGGGTATACGCCGGTTCGGTATCATGGCTGCATCGTGCCGCGGGCCGGAAATGGCGCCGGCACACACCGACGATGCCGCGCTGCCTGCGCGGCCTTGCCACCAGACAGGAGACAGCTGTGAAAGACGTGGTCATCGTAAGCGCCGCCCGCACCGCCGTGGGCGATTTCGGCGGCGCGCTCAAGGACGTGGCGCCTTGCGACCTGGGCGCCACCGTCATCCAGGCGGTGCTGGCGCGCGCGGGCGTGGGCGGCGCCGAAGTGGGTCACGTGGCGGTGGGTCACGTCATCAATACCGAGCCGCGCGACATGTACCTGTCGCGGGTGGCCGCGCTGAACGCCGGGGTGTCGCAGGAAACGCCCGCCTTCAACGTGAACCGGCTGTGCGGCTCCGGCCTGCAGGCCATCGTGTCGGCGGCGCAGACGATCCTGCTCGGCGATGCCGAGGTGGCCGTGGCCGCCGGCGCGGAAAGCATGAGCCGCGCGCCGTACATCGTGCCGACGCAGCGCTGGGGCGCGCGCATGGGCGATGCCGCCATGCTGGACATGATGACGGGCGCCTTGTCGGATCCCTTCGATCGCGTGCACATGGGCGTGACCGCGGAGAACGTCGCGGCGCGCTACCAGGTCTCGCGCGATGCGCAGGATGCGCTGGCGGTCGAGTCGCATCGCCGGGCCGCCGCCGCCATCGATGCGGGCCATTTCAAGGACCAGATCGTGCCTGTCACGATCAAGAGCCGCAAGGGCGACATCGTGTTCGATACCGACGAACACGTGCGCCGCGACATCAGCGTGCAAGGCCTGGCCGGCCTGCGGCCGGTGTTCCAGAAGGAGAACGGCACGGTCACCGCCGGCAATGCCTCGGGCCTGAACGATGGCGCCGCGGCGGTGCTGCTCATGACCCGCGCACAGGCCGAGCGGCGCGGCCTGAAGCCGCTGGCGCGCCTGGTGTCCTATGCCCACGCGGGCGTGGATCCGAAATACATGGGCATCGGCCCGGTGCCTGCCACGCGCGCCGCCCTGGCGCGCGCCGGGCTCACGGTCGACCAGCTCGACGTGGTCGAGGCCAACGAGGCCTTTGCCGCGCAGGCCTGCGCCGTCACCCGCGAGCTGACGCTGGATCCCACGCGCGTCAATCCCAACGGCAGCGGCATCGCGCTGGGCCATCCCATCGGCGCCACCGGCGCCATCATCACGGTCAAGGCCCTGTACGAGCTGCAGCGTGTCGGCGGGCGCTACGCGCTGGTCACCATGTGCATAGGCGGAGGGCAGGGCATTGCCGCGGTTTTCGAACGAGTCTGATATGTCGACGAAAGGACGCGCGGCACAAGCGCGCGAGCATGACGAGGTGACGCTGTCCGAAGGCGATGGCATCCGTTACCTGCATTTCGCCACCGAGTGGGTGCAGGGCGCGATGCGCATCGCCAAGCCGGACGAGCTGGTGCTGGAGTACACGCGCCAGATGATGGCCTGGCTGCTTTTTCTCGAGCCGCCGCGCGAGGCCAGTATCGGGCAGCTGGGCCTGGGGGCGGGCGCGCTCACGCGCTTCTGCCTGAAGCACACCGCCAGCCCGCTGGCCGTGGTGGAGTGGAATCCGCAGGTCACCATGGCCTGCCACCTGTTCTTCAAGCTGCCCGCGCCCTTGCGGCTGGTCATCGACCACGGCGATGCCGCGGCGTGGGTGGCCGATCCGGTCCGCTACGGGCACTGCCCGGTGCTGATGGTCGATCTCTATGACGCCCAGGCACAGGGACCCGTGCGTGATTCGGTCGAGTTCTATGCCAATTGCCGCCGCGTGCTGGGCGACGTGGGCGTCATGACCGTGAACCTGTTCGGCAAGCACGAGAGCTTTCCGCACAACATCGCCAACCTGCGCGAGGCCTTCGACGGCCGGGTGGCCTTGCTGCCGCAGATCGACGCGGGCAACCAGATCGTGCTCGCGTTCTCGGGGCCCTCGCTGGAGGTGGAGGCCGCCACGCTGCTGGCACGCGCCGAGGATGTCGAGGCGCGCTATGGCTTGCCGGCCAGGCGCTGGGCGCGTGCGCTCATCGGGGGCAAGCGCGGGGAGCCGCTGCGGTTCTAGCCCCGGTGGCCTCACCCGGAAAATACTTCAAGGGAAGGGTAATTCCGTAGCTGGCAGGCGGCTGAAAGCCTTGCGGCCTGCTGGCGCGCTCACCATAATCCCTGGACAGTGGGATGGAGGACAGGCGGTGGCCTGGAATTCGTCCTGGGACTATCCGAATCCGGGAGACACCCGCCGAACGCCTGCGCCGGGCGGCCGGCGCGTCGCAGGCCCGTCAGCCAGGAGACCTTCATGAGTCAGGCGCAACAGGCAGGGCAGGTCCTGCTTGAAACCAAGGCCCATATCGCATGGGTGACCTTGAGCCACCCGGGCAAGCTCAACGCCCTCAGCGCCGGGATGTGGCGCCAGATCCAGGACATCTTCACGACGCTGTCGCAGGACACGGACCTGCGTGCCGTGGTGCTGCGCGGCGAGGGCGGCAACTTCGCCGCCGGCGCAGACATCAGCGAGTTCCCGCGCCTGCGCGCCGATTTCGAGGGCGTCTTCAACTATCACACGCGCATCATCGCGCCGGCCTTGCGTGCCGTGGCCGAGTGCCCGCACCCGGTGCTGGCGCAGATCGAGGGCGTGTGCGTGGGGGGCGGCCTGGAAGTGGCCAGCCAGTGCGACCTGCGCATCGCGGGCGCCTCGGCGCGCTTCGGCGTGCCCATCAGCCGCCTGGGCTTCTCGATGGCGCCGCACGAAATGCGCGGCCTGCTTGCCTTGGCAGGCCGCTCCGTGACGCTGGAGATCCTCTACGAAGGACGGATCTTCGAGGCCGCGGAAGCGAAGGACAAAGGCCTGCTGAACCGCGTGGTGCCCGATGAACAGGTGCACGAGGAAGTGGCCCGCAGCCTTGCCCGCATCACGCGGGGCGCGCCGCTGGCCGCGCGGTTGAACAAACAGACGGCGCGCCTGCTGTCGCCCGAGCCGGCGGCCTTGTCCGAAGCGGAGTTGCGGGCGGCGTTCGCGTACGCCGACAGCCGTGACCACCAAGAAGGGGTGCGCGCGTTTCTTGCAGGCGAGGAGCCTGTTTTCAAGGGAGTGTGAGTTGGGCAGCAACGAGAACCTGTACGCCGTCCTGGAGCGCGGCTTTCCAAAAGACCGCAGCAGCGTGGCCATCGAGACGCCGACGCTGCACTACACCTGGGACGACATCGACCGCGCCAGTGCCTGCCTGGCGAATTTCCTGGCCGCGCTGGACCTGCCGCCCGGCGCGCGGGTGGCCGTGCAGGTTGAAAAATCGCCGGAAGCGCTGTTGCTGTACCTGGCGACCTTGCGCGCGGGCCTGGTGTATCTGCCGCTGAACACGGCCTATCGCGAAGCCGAAGTGGCTTATTTCCTGGAGAACGCGGCGCCAGGCCTGGTGGTCTGCGCCAGCAAGAACCTCGATTGGGTCAGCGAAGCCGCGCGCCGCGCCGGCACGCGTTATGTGCACACGCTGGACGACGACCGGACGGGCAGCCTGCTGGAGGCAGCCGGATCGTTGCCGCAGACCTTCCACACGGTGCCGCGCCGCCCTGAAGACCTGGCCGCCATCCTGTACACCTCGGGCACCACGGGACGCAGCAAGGGCGCCATGCTGAGCCATGGCAATCTTTCGTCCAACGCCCGCGTGCTGCACCAATACTGGGGCTGGTCGCAGGACGACGTGCTGCTGCACATGCTGCCCATCTTCCACGTGCATGGCCTGTTCGTCGCCTCGCACGGCGCGCTGCTGGCCGGCGCAAGGATGCTCTGGGCGCCGAAGCTGGACGCCGACCTGGCCTTGAAGTGGCTGCCGCGCGCCACGGTGATGATGGGCGTGCCCACCTACTACGTGCGCCTGCTGTCCGACCCGCGCTTCGGCCGCGAGCATTGCGCCAACATGCGGCTGTTCATCTCGGGCTCGGCGCCGCTGCTGCGCGAGACCTTCGACGATTTCCGCGCGCGCAGCGGCCACACGATCCTGGAACGCTACGGCATGAGCGAGACCATCATGCTGACTTCCAATCCCTATCGGCCCGAGTCGGCCCGACTGGGCGGCACCGTGGGCAAGCCCTTGCCCGGTGTGTCCTTGCGCATCACCGATGACCAGGACCAGCCGCTGGGGCCGGACGCCATCGGCCACGTGCAGGTCAAGGGCGATGGCGTGTTCTCGGGCTATTGGTGCATGCCCGAGAAGAATCGCGAGGAATTCACGCTGGATGGCTGGTTCCGCACGGGCGACATGGGGCGCTGGGGCGGCGAGGCGGGCGGGGCGGTGGTGCCCGACGATTACCTCTCCATCGTCGGGCGCAACAAGGACCTCATCATCTCGGGCGGCTACAACGTCTATCCCAAGGAGATCGAGGGCGTGCTGGATGACCTGCCGGGCGTGGACGAGTCCGCGGTGATCGGCGTTCCGCATCCCGATTTCGGCGAGGCCGTGGTGGCCGTCGTCGTGGCCAAGCCCGGCGCCGCACTGGATGCGCAGGCGCTGGCCGATACCCTGCGCGGGCGCATCGCGAATTTCAAGGTGCCCAAGCAGATCCACCTGGTGGAGACCTTGCCGCGCAATGCCATGGGCAAGGTCCAGAAGAACGTCCTGCGGGACACCTACCGGTAGACAGGCCGGCAGGATCCCGTCCCATCTTCACCCGACAAGGAGGACACGCGACACGATGGCGCGCCGGATCAGCGGCGCGAGCAGGAACGATGCAGCACTGAAGTGGATTTCCTAGAACAAAGATGCCCCGGTGTGCCGCGGGCCATGCTGACACTGCCCGGCGAGGCAGGCGGCCAGCCCGAGGACCCCGATGGCCAGAACATCACCCTCGAGGAGACAACGATGAAGACAGGAATCTTGACTGCAGCGATCGCCCTGACAGGCATGGTGGGGGGCATCGCGCCCGCCGCCGCGGCCTGGCCGGAGCGCCCCATCACCATCGTCGTGCCCTTTCCGGCAGGCGGCGGCACGGACACCTATGCGCGGCCCCTGGCGCAGCAGCTCACGGCTCAGCTGGGGCAGGCCGTCGTGGTCGACAACAAGGGCGGCGCGGGCGGCACCGTGGGCGCCTCCGTGGCCGCCAAGGCCCAGCCCGACGGCTATACCTTCTTCATGGGCGGGGCGCACCACGCGGTGGCGCCGGCGCTCTACAAGAACTTGACCTACGACATCAAGAAAAGCTTCGTGCCGGTGGCGCTGCTGGCCGAGCCGCCGCAGGTGATCGTCGTCAACGAGAAGAAGCTGCCGGTGAAGACGCTGAAGGAGCTGGTCGATTACGCGAAGGCCAATCCGGGCAAGATCAACTACGGCTCGGCGGGCAAGGGCAGCACCCACCACCTGGCGGGAGAACTCTTCCTCATCCAGAGCAAGGTCGAGATGGTGGATGTGCCCTTCCAGGGAGCGGGGCCGATGCTGACGGCGCTCATCGGCGGACAGGTCGACATGGCCTACGATGGGCTGGGTTCCTCCGCGGGACATATCCGCGCCGGTTCCATCAAGCCGCTCGCCGTGGCATCCAAGACCCGTTCGCCGACGCTGCCCGACGTGCCGACCGCGGCCGAGGCAGGTTATCCGGATTACGTGGTGTCGACCTGGTATGCGATGTGGGCGCCTGCCGGCACGCCGCCAGCCGTGGTGGAAAAGATGTCGGCCGAACTCGTCAAGGCGCTCAATAGCGACAAAGTGAAGGAAATCTGGAAGAGCAACGGTTCAGAGACCCCGAACATGACGGGCGCCGCTTTCGGTTCCTTCGTCGACAGCGAGATCCAGCGCTGGGCCAAGGTGGTGAGCGATTCCGGCGTCAAGCTGGACTGAGTCCGCCTCATGGCGCACGGCCGTCCGGTGCCCGCCCGGGCGGTCCGTGCGGCCGTATCCGGCTCAGGGTTAACCCCCGTTAATCCCTGATTAATTTCATCCGGGCATCATTGCGTCTTTCGTCCCGCCGCCGTGCCAGGCTTCGCTGCCTGCGCGGCGCATTCGGTGCTGGTCGGCAACCTTGTCGCATGGCAAGGGTGTTTCAGGTGTAAACCTTTGGTGGAACAGGTTTTTCGCCGATTTTGCGCTGGACGTCATCTATACTCTTCCGGGTTTTCCCCATGCCGATTTCCCTGGCGTCTCGTCCCGACGTTTCCCAGTCACTGCACGGCGCTTCGCGTCCTGATCAGAGAGTCTCCATGCGCTTCCTTTCTTCGTTCACACCGAGAACCACCACCCTTGCTCTGGCACTTGCCGCGTCCCTGGCGCTGGCGGGTTGCAAGGAGCAGCCGCAGATGAACCCGGGCATGCCCGAGGTCAGCGTGGTGACGGTGCAGCCCCAACGCGCGCCCGTGGTGACCGAACTCCCGGGCCGCATCGACGCCGTGCGCAATGCCGAAGTCCGCGCACGCGTGACCGGCATCGTGCAGAAGATCGAATTCGAGCAGGGCGGCGACGTCAAGAAGGGCCAGCGTCTTTTCAAGATCGATCCGGCGCCCATGAAGGCCGCCTATGACCAGGCTGCCGCGCAGTTGAAGCAGGCGCAGGCTGATCTGTACACGGCCCGCCAGCTGGCCAACCGCTACGAGCCGCTGGTGAAGGCCAACGCCGTCAGCAAGCAGGAATACGACAACGCCGTGGGGTCCGCCCGCCAGGCCGATGCGGCGGTCGCCGCCGCGCGCGCCGCGCTGGACAATGCCAAGATCAACCTGAACTACACCGACGTCGATTCGCCCATCGATGGCCGCATCGGCAAGCCGCTGGTGACCGAAGGCGCGCTGGTCGAGGCTGGCACTGCCACGCAGATGGCGCTGGTGCAGCAGCTGAACCCGGTCTATGTCGACTTCAACCAGTCGACCGCCGATCTCGCGCAACTGCGCCGCGCGTTCGCCGAAGGCCAGTTGCAGAAGATCGGCGCGGACGCCGCGCGCGTGACGGTGGTGCTGGACGACGGCACCGAGTACGCGCATCCGGGCAAGCTGCTTTTCACCGGCATGTCGGTGGACCCTGGCACCGGCCAGGTCAATGTGCGTGCCGAGGTCGAGAACCCCGACGATATCCTGCTGCCCGGCATGTTCGTGCGCGTGCGCTTCGAGCAGGGCGTGAACGAGAAAGCGTTGCTGGTGCCGCAACAGGCGCTGCAGCGCACGCCTGACGGCCGCCAGAGCCTGATGGTGCTGCGTGACGGCAAGGTGGCGCAGATTTCGGTGGTGACGGGTCCCGTCGTGGGCGCGCGCACCATCATCTCGCAGGGGCTGAATCCTGGCGACCAGGTCGTCGTGGAGGGTTTCCAGAAGATCCGTCCCGGCGCGCCTGCCAAACCCACCGAATGGCAGCCGAAAGGCGAGCAGCAAGGCCAACAACCCGGCCAGCAACCTGGCCAGGCGCCCGGCGCGCAGCCGAGCCAGGCCGAGCAGCCGCCCAAGCAGTCGTCGTAAGCCTTGGGGGCGGATCGCCCCCGGGTTTCGTGAGCCTCTCTATCCGAGTCCGCCCTCATGCCGCAATTTTTCATCGATAGACCAATCTTTGCCTGGGTGGTCGCCCTGTTCATCACGCTGGCTGGCCTGCTGGCGATACCGAACATGCCGGTCGCCCAGTATCCGGACGTGGCGCCGCCCGCGATCCAGATCACGGCCACCTATCCGGGCGCGTCCGCCGAGGACGTGGCCGAGCAGGTCACCAGCATCATCGAGAACGAGCTGAACGGCGCCAAGGGCCTGCTGTACTACGAATCGGTCAGCGATTCGAATGGCCAGGCGCAGATCACCGTGACCTTCCGTCCCGGCACCGATCCCGACATGGCGCAGGTCGACGTGCAGAACCGCGTGTCGAACATCTCCGCGCAACTGCCTACCGCGGTCACCCAGCAGGGCCTGACTTTCGAGCAGACCAGCGCGGGCTTCCTGATGATCGGGGCGGTGTCGTCGGTCGATGGGTCCATGGACCAGATCGCGCTGGCCGACTACATCACCCGCAATATCAAGAACCCGGTGTCCCGGGTGCCCGGCGTGGGCCGGTTCCAGCTGTTCGCCGCGCCACGCGCGATGCGCATCTGGGTCGATCCGAACAAGCTGGTGGCCTACAACCTCAGCATGGCCGACGTGAACCAGGCCATCTCGCAGCAGAACGCCCAGATTCCGGCCGGCCAATTGGGCGCGCCGCCCAACCTGGACGCCACGCGCACGACTGCCACGGTCATGGTCAACGGCCAGCTGAGTTCCGTCGACGCCTTCGGCGCCGTGGTGCTGCGCGCCAACCAGGATGGCTCGATGGTGCGGCTGCGCGATGTCGCGCGCGTCGAGGTCGGCGCCGACAACTACCAGTTCGGCGCGCGCCTGAACGGCCAGCCGACCGCGGCGTTCGCCATCGTGCTGGCGCCCAACGCCAACGCACTGGCCACGGCGCAAGGGGTGCGCGACCAGATGGAGGAGCTGTCCGCGTTCTTCCCGGGCGGCGTCGAGTACAGCATTCCCTATGACACCGCGCCTTACGTGCAGGTGTCCATCGAGCAGGTGCTCCACACGCTGGCGGAGGCCATGGTGCTGGTGTTCCTGGTGATGTACCTGTTCCTGCAGAACGTGCGCTACACGATCATTCCCACGCTGGTGGTGCCGGTGGCGCTGCTGGGCGCGCTGGGGGTCATGCTGGCGCTGGGCTTCTCCATCAACGTGCTGACCATGTTCGCCATGGTGCTGGCCATCGGGATCCTGGTGGACGACGCCATCGTGGTGGTGGAGAACGTCGAGCGGATCATGGTGGAGGATGGCCTTTCCCCACGGGAAGCCACGGCCAAGGCGATGCCGCAGATCAGCGGCGCCATCGTCGGCATCACGCTGGTGCTGACCTCGGTGTTCCTGCCGCTGGCCTTCATGGGGGGCTCCGTGGGCGTGATCTATCGCCAGTTTTCGGTGGCGATGGCCGTGTCCATCATGTTCTCCGGCTTCCTGGCGCTGACGTTCACGCCCGCGCTGTGCGTGACGCTGCTCAAGGCCATCCCGAAGGGGC
This sequence comes from Orrella dioscoreae, assembly GCF_900089455.2. Lineage (NCBI taxonomy): Bacteria > Pseudomonadati > Pseudomonadota > Betaproteobacteria > Burkholderiales > Alcaligenaceae > Orrella > Orrella dioscoreae. Next base: position 3,041,878 of record NZ_LT907988.1, on the reverse strand, counting down.
ACCATGAGCAGAAGAAGGGCTTCTTCGGCTGGTTCAACCGCAAGTTCGAGGCGGGCACGAATCGCTACCAGAACGTGGTGTCCCGTCTCGTGCACCGGTCCGGCCGCATGATGATCATCTATCTGATCCTGGTGATCGCGCTGGGCTGGCTGTATTTCCGCCTGCCCACCTCGTTCCTGCCGGAGGAAGACCAGGGCTACACCATCACCAACATCGAATTGCCGTCGGGCTCGTCGGCGAACCGCACGATGGAGGTGATCGAGGATGTCGAGAAGTACTTCATGGACCTTCCGACCACCGAGAACGTGATCTCGGTGCGGGGGTTCAGCTTCAACGGCAGCGGCCTGAACGCGGCGCTGATCTTCGCGCCGATGAAGGATTTCTCCGAGCGCAAGGGCGAGGGTGGCTCGGCGCAGGCCGTCTCCTTCGGCGCCATGCAGAAGCTGCTGATGGGCACCCGCGACGCCATGGTGATCACGGTGATCCCGCCCGCCATCTCGTCGCTGGGCAACGCGTCGGGCTTCGACTTCCGCCTGCAGGATCGGGGCGGCGCGGGCGCCGAGGCGCTGGCGCAGGCCACGGCCGACCTGATGGGCCTGGCGATGAAGAGCGACGTGCTGGGCGATATCCGCATCACCGGCCTGGGACCGGGCCAGCAGCTGAGCCTGACGATCGACCGCGAGAAGGCTGCCGCGCTGGGCGTGGACTTCAACGAGGCCGCCACGCTGCTGTCGACCTCGGTGGGTTCGGCCTTCCTGGGCAAGTTCCCCAACCTGGGGTGGATGCAGAACGTCTGGGTGCAGGCCGACGCGGCCTACCGCATGGACCTGAAGGACGTGCTGCGCCTGAACGCCCGCAATGCGCAGGGCAACATGGTTCCCCTGTCTTCCTTCGTCAGCTACGAGTGGGGCGAGGGTCCGTCGCAGGTGGTGCGCTACAACAGCTATCCCTCGATGCGCCTGGAAGGCGGCGCCGCGCCGGGTTATTCCTCGGGTGCCGCCATGGCCGAGATGGAACGCCTGATGCAGCAGATGCCCCCGGGCTTCGGCTACGAGTGGAACGGCCTGTCCTACCAGGAAAAGCAGGCGGGCGACCAGGCGCTGATCCTGATGGGGCTGGCGATGCTGGTGGTGTTCATGGTGCTGGCCGCGCTGTACGAGAGCTGGGCCATTCCGCTGTCGGTGATGCTGGTGGTGCCGCTGGGCATGCTGGGCGCCGTGGGCCTGGTGACCCTCACGGGCATGAGCAACGACGTGTACTTCCAGGTGGGGATGGTGACCGTGATCGGCCTGGCGGCCAAGAACGCGATCCTGATCATCGAGTTCGCGAAGGATGCCTATGCGCGTGGCGCCGGTCTGTATGAAGCCGCCATCGAGGCAGCACGCCTGCGCCTGCGTCCCATCCTGATGACCTCGCTGGCGTTCATCCTGGGCGTGGTGCCGCTGGTCCTGGCCAGCGGCGCGGGCGCCGCCAGCCAGAACGCCGTGGGAGTGGGCGTGATTGGCGGGATGCTGGCCGCCACGCCGTTTTCGGTTATCTTTGTGCCGGTGTTTTTCGTCGCGGTGCTGGGTCTCTTCAAGACCAAGCCCCGCCTGCTGGGCGCCGAGGCCAAGGCCCACGCGCAGGAGCAGGCAGAGAAGCAACGCTTGGAAGCGGCCCAGCAGGGCGGCGACCAGAAGAATCATCCTGATCATGAGGGCAAGGCATGAAAAGCCTGACCATTTCCCGCCTCTGGGTGTCCGTGGTGGCGGCAGCGACGCTGGCCGGCTGCTCGCTGGCGCCCGACTACAAGCGCCCCGACGCGCCCATTGCAGCCAACTGGCCCGACCAGCCCTTGCTGGACGAGGACGCAGCCAGCGGCAAGACCGGCACGCAGGCCGCCACGGCGGTGGCGCCCGAGCAGGGCATCCCGGCCGCGGACATCGGCTGGCGCGAGTTCTTCCACGACCAGCGTCTGCAGAAGCTGATCGAACTGTCGCTGGTGAACAACCGCGACATGCGGATTGCCGTCCAGCGTATCGAAGAAGCGCGTGCGCTTTATGGCCAACAGCGCGGCGAGCAATTCCCGAGCATCGGCGTGGGTGTCCAGGGCACGCGCCAGCGCCTGCCCGAGGCGCTGCGCCAGCCCGGACAGGACGCCGTCACGGCCCAGTACCAGGGCGGCCTGGCCCTCACCGCGTTCGAGATCGATCTGTTCGGCCGCCTGCGCAACCTGTCGGAAGCCGCGCGCCAGCAATACCTCCAAAGCGAGCAGGCACGCCGTTCGGTGCAGATCAACCTGGTGGGCCAGGTCGCGCAGGCGTATTTCTCGCTGCGCGCGGCCGATACCCAGCTGGACCTGGTGCGCCGCACCCTGGAATCGCGCCAGTCGTCTTTCGACCTGGTCAACAGCCGCTTTGAAGGCGGCGTGGCGTCCGAGCTGGAGCTCAACCAGTCGCGCACGCTGCTGAACACGGCCACCTCCAACCTGGCACAGTTCACGCGTGAACGTGCCCAGGCGGTCAACCTGCTGGTGGTGCTGATCGGCCAGCAACTGCCCAGCGACCTGCCCGAAGCCCTGCCTTTCGGCAGCGAGCAGCTGGTGGCCACGGTGCCTGCCGGTTTGCCGTCCGACTTGCTGGCGCGCCGCCCCGACATTCTCGGCGCTGAAAACGCGCTGCAGGCCGCCAATGCGAATATCGGCGCGGCGCGTGCGGCGTTCTTCCCCACGATCTCGCTGACGGGCCAACTGGGCAGCGCCAGTGGCTCGCTGTCGAACCTGTTCGAAGGTGGCACCGGTTTCTGGAGCTTCTCGCCCCAGATCGCCGCGCCGCTTTTCGCCGGCGGCAGCCTGCGCGCGGGCGTGGACCTGGCGCGCGCACGCGAGAACATCGCCGTGTCGCAATACGAACAGGCGATCCAGCAAGCCTTCCGTGAAGTGTCCGACGCGCTGGCCGGCGAGGCCACCTATGGTGCGCAGCTGACGGCGCTGCGCGCGCTGGAGGCGTCGTCGGCGCGCACGGTGGAGCTCTCCAACCTGCGTTACGAAGGCGGCATCGACGACTTCCTGCAGGTGCAGACTGCCCAGGTCGAGTACTTCAATGCCCAGCAGTCGCTGGTGCAGACCGGCCTGCAGTCGCTGATCAACCGCACCGAGCTGTACAAGGCGCTGGGCGGCGGCTGGGTCGAGACCTCGATCCCGCAGGCCCAAGCGCAGCCGGGCATCCCGGTGGCCAACGCCAGCGGACAGGGTGGCACGTCCGCCCAGTAAGCCGGCCGGATACTGCTACCATGCGCAATGGCGCACACGGCAACGTGTGCGCCATTCCTCTTTTTGCCGCAACAACAGTATCCATAAAGACAAGACCATGATCGATCTGGGCGTGAACATCGACCACGTGGCCACGCTGCGCCAGCAGCGCCACACCGCGTATCCCGACCCCATCCAGGCTGCGTTGCGCGCCGAGGAAGCCGGCGCGGACCTCATCACGCTGCACCTGCGCGAAGACCGGCGCCACATCCAGGACGCCGACGTGCACGCCTTGCGCCCCCTGCTGCGCACCCGCATGAACCTGGAGTGCGCGGTCACGCCCGAGATGCTGGATATCGCCTGCCAGGTGCGTCCGCAGGACGTCTGCCTGGTGCCTGAAAAACGCAGCGAACTCACCACCGAGGGCGGCCTGGACGTGCTGGGCGCGCAGGCCGCGGTGAACGATGCCGTGGCCCGCCTGCATGACGCGGGCATCCGGGTGTCGCTCTTCATCGACCCCGAGCCCGCGCAACTGGAAGCCGCCGCACGCACGGGCGCCCAGGTGGTGGAGTTGCACACGGGCGCCTATGCGGAGGCCACCGATGTGGCGGCCGCCCAGGCGGAAATCGAACGCGTGCGCCGGGCCGTCGCCGCGGGCATTTCCTTGGGTCTGCGGGTGAATGCCGGCCATGGCCTGCACTACGGCAACGTCCAGGCCATCGCGGCGCTGGACGGCCTGGCGGAACTGAACATCGGGCACGCCATCGTCGCCCAGGCCATCTTCGATGGCTGGGAGAAGGCCGTGCGCGACATGAAGGCGCTGATGGTCACCGCCCGCGTGGGGCAGGGCGCCGGCCGCTGAGCGGCTGTCGTCCGAACCCAGCCCCAACCCGAACCGACCTCGCCATGACGACACCCGCCGCCACGCCGGACCTGCCCACGCCGCCGAATGCCATCGCCGGCATCGGCCTGGACCTCCTGAAGACCGAGCGCGTCGTGCGCGCGCTGTCGCGCCACGGCGACCGCTTTGCGCGCAAGATCCTGGGCGAAGACGAGTTGCGCGTCTTCGAGGCACGCCGTCAGCGTGACCCCGCGCGCGGCGTGCGCTACCTGGCGACGCGCTTCTGCGCCAAGGAGGCGTTCTCCAAGGCCATCGGCCTGGGCATGCATCACCCCATGTGGTGGACGCGCATGCAGACGCTGAACGCGCCCGGCGGGCGCCCCGTGGTGGTGCTGTCGGGCGAGTTGAAGGCCTGGTACGAGGCGCGTTACGGCGCGGCCCATGTTTCCCTGACCGATGAGTCCGACCTGGCCGCCGCGTACGTCGTGGTGGAAACACTGAAACGAGAGTGATGCCCATGCCCCGCCACACCCGCTCCGACGCCTCCGCCACCCGCCTGCCGCCCGGTCCGGTCATGGTCGACGTGGCCGGCCCCACGCTCACGCGCGAGGAAGCGCGCCGCCTGCGCCATCCGCTGGTGGGCGGGGTGATTCTCTTTGCCCGCAACTTCACCGACCGCAAGACGCTGCGCGCCTTGTGCGCGGACATCCATGCCGCGCGCGACGAACCGCTGCTCATCGGCGTGGATCATGAGGGCGGACGGGTGCAGCGTTTTCGCACCGATGGCTTCACGCATCTGCCGCCGATGCGGGCGCTGGGCGAGGCCTGGGACCGCGATCCGCTGGACGCCATGCGTCTGGCGACCGACGCGGGCTACGTGCTGGCCGCCGAGTTGCGCGCCTGCGGCGTGGACCTGAGTTTCACGCCGGTGCTGGACCTGGACGTCGGCGTGAGCGGCGTGATCGGCACCCGGTCGCTGCATCGCGATCCACGCGTGGTGGCCATGCTGGCCCGCGCGCTGGCCCAGGGGCTGGCGCAAGCCGGCATGGCGGCTTGCGGCAAGCATTTTCCCGGCCATGGCCATGTGGCGGCCGACTCCCATCATGCGGTGCCGGTGGACCGGCGCAGCCTGAAAACCATCCTGGCCGAAGACGCCGCGCCTTACGGCTGGCTGGGCGATGCCGTGCTGCCGGCCGTCATGCCGGCCCACGTCATCTATCCCAAGGTCGATGCTCGCCCGGCGGGCTTTTCGCCGCGCTGGGTCGGCGAGATCCTGCGCGGCCAGTTGGGCTACCAGGGCGTGGTGTTCTCGGACGACCTGACGATGGAAGGCGCTGCGGTCGCCGGCGACATCACGGCGCGCGCCATCGCGGCCTTGCAGGCGGGCTGCGACATGGTGCTGGTCTGCAACCGGCCCGACCTGGCCGACACGGTGCTGGCCACCTTGTCGCATGCGCAGGATGCCGAGTCCGTCGCCCGCATCCGCCGCCTGATGCCGCAGGTGCCGGCCCTGCGCTGGAAGGCCTTGCAGGCTGAAGGCCGCTACCAGCGCGCCCGTGCCGCGCTGTCCCCCATCCTGCCGCAACCGGCCTGATCCTGGCGTGCCGGGCGGCATGCGCCGCCCGGCTACACTTGCGGCATGTCCGACACGCCTTTCGACATCAAGGATTTCCTGTCCCGCCTGCCGCACCTGCCGGGCGTGTATCGTCACATCGACGCGGCCGGCGAGGTGCTGTACGTCGGCAAGGCGCGGGACCTGAAAAAGCGGGTCTCCTCGTATTTCCAGAAGACGTCCAGCAGTCCCCGCATCGCGCACATGGTGGCGCGCGTGGTCCGGCTGGAGGTCACGGTCACGCGTTCCGAGGCCGAGGCGCTGATCCTCGAGAACAACCTCATCAAGAGCCTGCGTCCGCGCTACAACATCCTGTTCCGCGACGACAAGTCCTATCCCTATCTGCAGATCACGGCGCACGCTACGCCGCGCATCGCCTATTACCGTGGCTCGACCAGCCGGCCCGGCCAGTTCTTCGGCCCTTACCCCAACGCCTGGGCGGTGCGCGAAACGATCCAGATCCTGCAGAAGGTGTTCCGCCTGCGCACCTGCGAAGACACGGTGTTCGCCAACCGCTCGCGTCCCTGTCTGCTGTTCCAGATCGGGCGCTGCTCGGGTCCTTGCGTGGGCGAGATCGACCCCGAGGACTATGCACGCGACGTCGACCGCGCCTCGCGTTTCCTGAACGGGCAGACCCGGGAGGTCATGGGCGACATCGAGACGCGCATGCTGCAGGCCTCGACCGAATTGCGCTTCGAGGAGGCCGCCGCCCTGCGTGACCAGATGGGCGCCTTGTCACGGGTCTTGCACCAGCAGACCATGGAAGAGACCGATGGCGAGGACACCGACGTGATCGCGGTGGCCAGCGCCGGCGGCAAGGTCTGCGTGAACCTGGCGATGGTGCGTGGCGGACGCCACCTGGGCGACAAGCCTTTCTTCCCGACGCACACCGATGGCGACCAGCCGGCCGACGTGCTGGCGGCCTTCATGGCACAGCACTACCTGGACAGCGCCCTGCCCAGTGTGGTGGTCTGTTCGCATGCCTTGCCCGACCCGGCGCTCATCGACCTGCTGGCCGAGCACGCCGGCACCCGCTCGCGGGTGCTGACGCGTCCCCAAGGCGTGCGCCGGGCATGGCTGGACCAGGCGCTCAGCAACGCCGAACTGGCGTTGACCCGCGCGCTGTCGGAGTCCGGTGCGCGCGCCGCACGCACCCTGGCCCTGGCCGAGACCCTTGAGCTGGACGTGGATGAAGCGGCGCTGGATGCCCTGCGCATCGAGTGCTTCGACATCAGCCACACGGCGGGCGAGGCCACGCAGGCTTCCTGTGTGATCTACGAGCACCACGACATGCAGCCGTCGCTCTATCGCCGCTACAACATCGCCGGCATCACGCCGGGCGATGACTACGCGGCCATGCGGCAGGTGCTGACGCGCCGTTTCGGCCGCGTGGCCGATGGCGAGGCCGTCATGCCCGGCCTCGTGCTGATCGACGGCGGCAAGGGGCAAGTGGAAATTGCCCGCCAGGTGTTCGCCGAACTGGGGCTGGACATCGGCACGCTGGTGGGCGTGGCCAAGGGGGAGGGGCGCAAGGTGGGCCTCGAAACGCTGATCTTTGCCGACGGACGCCCGCCGCGGGCCCTGGGGGGCGAGTCGGCCGCGCTCATGCTGATCGCGCAGATCCGCGACGAGGCGCACCGTTTCGCCATCACCGGCATGCGGGCGCGCCGCGCCAAGGCGCGCAACGTCTCGCGCCTGGAGGAGATCGAGGGCATCGGCGCCCGCCGCCGCCAGCGGCTGCTGACGCGTTTCGGCGGTTTTTCGGGCGTGGCGTCGGCCAGCGTGGCGGACCTGGCGTCCGTGGACGGGATCTCCGACGAGCTGGCCCAGCGCATCCACGACGCCCTGCGAGGCTGAGGAATTTGCGCCACGCCGGGCGCGCGGGCGGCTTCCCGGCGCAACGGGGGGGCAAAGCTGAGGTAGCATACGCCTCACTATGCCGCTGAATATTCCCATCGTCCTGACCTGGCTGCGAATCGCCCTGATTCCGCTGGTGGTCGGGCTGTTTTATCTGCCTGACACGTGGATGGCGCCCGCCACCCGCGACACGCTGGCTGCCATCTGCTTCATCGGTGCCGCGTTGACCGACTGGTTCGATGGCTGGCTGGCCCGGCGCTGGAACCAGACCTCCGCCTTCGGCGCCTTCCTGGATCCCGTCGCCGACAAGCTCATGGTATGCGCCGCGCTGCTGGTGCTGCTGAACCTGGGCCGGGTGGACGCCTTCATCGCGCTCATCATCATCGGCCGCGAAATCACCATTTCCGCCTTGCGCGAGTGGATGGCGCAGATCGGCGCCAGCGCCAGCGTGGCCGTGCACCGCCTGGGCAAGTTCAAGACCGCCGCACAGATGGTCGCGATTCCCTGCCTGCTGTATGACCGACCGATCCTGGGCGTGGATGCGGCCTGGGCCGGCACCCTCCTGATCTGGGTGGCGGGCGTGCTGACGGTGTGGTCGATGCTGTACTACCTGCAACGCGCCTGGCCTGCCATCCGCGACAAGTCGCTCTGATGCCATGACCGCGGCCGCCCTGGACAACACGCTCACCCGCCGCCGCGACTGGCTGACCATCCTGGTCGTCGGCATCGCCCACGCGGGATCGCATTTCTTCCAGCTGGTCATCCCCTCGCTCTACCTGCCGCTGGGCAGGGAGTTCGGCCTGGATTTCGCCCAGCTGGGCCTGCTGGTGTCGGCCTTCTTCGTGACGTCCGGCCTGGGGCAGGCCTCTTCGGGCTTCGTGGTCGACCGCGTGGGCGCCCGTCCCGTGCTGTGGTTCGGCCTGGCCTGTTTCGTGCTCTCCGGCATCCTGCTCGGCACGGCCAATGGCTACACCATGCTGTTCGTGGCCGCCGTCATTGCCGGCGTGGGCAACGCCGTCTTCCATCCCGTCGATTTTTCCATCCTGAACCGCCGCGTCAGCGCGCCGCGCCTGGGCCATGCCTTCAGCGCCCATGGCCTGACCGGCAGCCTGGGCTGGGCGCTGACGCCCGTGTTCATGATCACGCTGACGCAACTGTATGGCTGGCGCGTGGCGGCGTTCGGCGCATCGGCGGTGGTGGGCGCCGTCCTGGTGCTGACCCTCGTCGCGCGCAAGCTGCTGGACGGCGAGATCGCCGAGCAGGACGGCGCCAAGGCGGGCGCGCCCGTGGCCCCGGCCGTGGGGCCGACGACGGTGGCGGGCACGCTCGCCGCCTTGCTGGCCAAGCCGGCCTTGTGGGGCGCCTTCCTGTTCTTCGCCATGAGCTCGATCGCCTTCTCGGCGGTGCAGAACTACACCATTCCCCTGCTGGGCAGCCTGTACGCGCTGTCGGCCGTTGCCGCCAGCTCTGCCTTGTCGGGCTATATGGTGGCGTCGGCCACGGGGATCCTGGCCGGTGGCTTTCTCGTGTCCACGACGCCGCGCACCGAGCGCATCGTGGCCGCGTCCCTGTGCCTGGCGGGCCTCATGCTGGTGCTGCTGGCGCTGGGCGGCGTGCCCGCCTGGCTGGCGGCGCCTGCCGTGGCCTTGGCGGGCTTCTTCTCGGGCCTGGCAGGCCCGTCGCGCGACATGCTGATCCGCCGCGTCACGCCGCGCGGTTCGCTGGGCTCGGTCTACGGCCTGGTGTATTCCGGCATGGATGTCGGCGCGGCCCTGGGCCCGCTGGTGTTCGGCCTGATGCTGGATGCCGGGTGGCGGCACGGCCCGTGGCTGGGCGCGGCGCTGGCCTTCGCGGCGGCGGCGGGCCTGGCGGCGCTGATTGCACGCGCGGCCCGTAGCCAGGAAGCCTCCTCGGCGGCAAGTGCCGCGGCGCCACGGCCAGCCGCTTAGCGTCCGGGCCTCGCAGCGGGCTTTCTCATTGCTGGGGCGTGCGCAGGTCCGCGGGCGGCAGGTGGTCGGCGGTGCCGCGCCAGGGATTGATGTCCAGGCCGCCGCGGCGCGTGTAGCGGGCATACACGCTCAAGGACGTGGGCTGGCAGCGCGCCAGGATGTCCAGGAACATGCGCTCCACGCACTGCTCGTGGAAGCCGCTGTGCTGGCGAAAGCCCACGACGTAGCGCAGCAGGCTTTCCCGGTCGATGGCCGGGCCTTCATAGGACACCTGCACCGTTGCCCAGTCCGGCTGGCCGGTGACGGGACAATTCGATTTCAGCAGGCGCGACAGCAGGGTCTCGCGCACGACGCCGCGCGCCGCGTCCACCGCCAGCAGCTCGGCTGACGGTGCGTACTGGTCGATTTCGACATCCAGGCCGTCCACGCACTCGCCCTCGGGCTCGCCCAGCGTCAGTTCGCCATAGGCGGCCGGCAGGATCAACTCGACCGCGACGGGGGCGCCAGCCGCAGCCGACAGGTCGGCGGCGATGCGCGCGCGCACCGTATCCGCGTCCGCCATGCGGGTCTGGTTGTAGGAGTTCAGGTAGAGCTTGAACGACTTGGACTCGATCAGGTTCGGGCTCTCGGCCGGCACGACGCAGCGGGCCAGGGCGACCTCGGGCTTGCCGCGCGCATTCAGCCAGGACACTTCATAGGCATTCCAGAGGTCCACGCCGGCAAACGGCAGCGGCGCGTCGGCGGGCAGGCCCAGTTCGCCTCGTGCGCCCGCGCGGGCAATCGGGAAGAGCAGGGCGGGATCGTATTGGCTGGGGTAGCCCACGGTCTGGCCCAGCGGGGCGTGTTGCAAATCAAGCGTCATGGTGAGGGTCGCGGCAAAAGCGTGTGAGGCCATTGTACCGGCAGCCCCTCGTTTTCCACATCGTGAAAGCTGTGATCCGACAGGTGAAAATGGATGATGCGCCGCAGCGCAATGGCATTTCATGGCAGGAAAATGCTTTTCACAATACGGTTAATTTTTTTCAAGTGTTTGTTTTCAATGGAATAAATTTTTCGTCTTGTAGATGACTTGCTGCATTTGCGCAACGCAACACAGGAATAGACTTTCTCCCATGCCCGCTGCACCGGGGCGACGGTTTTCAACCCTCACCGCAACAGGAGAAAGACCATGAGCAACCGTGAAAGCGACATCCGTGCCCTGCAGCAATCCTGGGCCGAGAATCCCCGCTGGCAAGGCATCAAGCGCGACTACGCCGCCGCCGAAGTGGTGCGCCTGCGCGGCTCCTTGCAGCCCGAGCACACGCTGGCCCGCCGTGGCGCCGAGCGCCTCTGGGCATCGCTGCACAGCGAGCCCTTCGTGAACTCCCTTGGGGCGCTGACCGGCAACCAGGCCATGCAGCAGGTCAAGGCGGGCCTGAAGGCCATCTACCTGTCGGGCTGGCAGGTGGCCGGCGACGCCAACCTGGCCGGCGAGATGTATCCCGACCAGTCGCTGTATCCCGCCAATTCCGTGCCGCAGGTCGTGCGCCGCATCAACAATGCGCTGCAACGCTGCGACCAGATCCAGTGGATGGATGGCAAGAACCCGGGCGACCCGGACTACATCGACTACTTCGCGCCCATCGTGGCCGACGCCGAGGCCGGCTTCGGCGGCGTGCTGAACGCCTATGAACTGATGAAGGCCATGATCGACGCGGGCGCCGCGGGCGTGCACTTCGAAGACCAGTTGGCCTCGGTGAAGAAGTGCGGCCACATGGGCGGCAAGGTGCTGGTGCCCACGCGTGAAGCCGTGTCGAAACTGGCCGCCGCACGCCTGGCCGCCGATGTGTCGGGCGTGCCCACCGTGTTGCTGGCTCGCACCGATGCCGACGCCGCCGACCTCGTGACCAGCGACGTGGACGACAACGACCAGCCCTTCCTGACCGGTGAGCGCACCGCCGAAGGCTTCTTCCGCACGCGTGCCGGCATCGAGCAGGCGATCTCGCGTGGCCTGGCCTACGCGCCGTATGCCGACCTGATCTGGTGCGAGACGTCCACGCCGAACCTGGAGTACGCCCGCAAGTTCGCCGACGCGATCCATCGCCAGTTCCCGGGCAAGCTGCTGGCCTACAACTGCTCGCCCTCGTTCAACTGGAAGAAGAACCTGGACGACGACGTGATCGCCAAGTTCCAGCGCGAGCTGGGCGCCATGGGCTACAAGTTCCAGTTCATCACGCTGGCGGGCTTCCACGCGCTGAACTACGGCATGTTCGAGCTGGCCCACGGCTATGCCCGCCGCCAGATGAGCGCCTTCGTCGAACTGCAGCAGAAGGAGTTCGCCGCGGTCGACAAGGGTTTCACCGCGGTGAAGCACCAGCGCGAGGTGGGCACGGGTTATTTCGATGCCGTGACGCAGACCATCGAGGGCGGCAAGTCCTCGACCACGGCGCTGACCGGCTCGACCGAGGAAGCCCAGTTCGAGCACGGTGAACCGCGCACGCCGGCGCGCCTGATCGCCTGACGGCGTCGCGTCTCGCAAGACCGCAGGGCCGCCCGGGCATGTCGGCGGCCCTGCCGCATGCAGGCTGCAGGTCGGGCTGCTCGCGGGGCTTGGCACTCGCCTCTTGAAAATACGAAATGGCTCCATTTTTTCATTCTTGAGCCTCATTCCGGTAGTCCGTGAATAGGATCAGGCAATGATGAAGAGTCTTCGGTCTGTTGCGTCCAGGCCACTCTCCCCACGAGGCGGCCCCCCGCATCCAAGGGTTAGCGATAGCTCGCCGCTCAAAAAGAGGGCTCTTATACTGCCAGCGTCCAAAAAGTCATACGACAACATACAACACACTGAGGAGATGTCATGACCCTGGATCGTCGCCAATTCCTGGCCAGTTCGGCCGCGCTGGCCCTGAGCGGCCTGAGTCTTCCGCTGCATGCCCAGAACTGGCCGACCCGGCCCATCCGCCTGGTCGTGCCCTATCCGCCGGGCGGGTCGTCTGACATCATTGCCCGCCTCATCAGCGAGCCGCTGGCGGCCGAACTGAAGCAGACCGTGGTGGTCGAGAACAAGCCCGGCGCCAATGGCAACCTGGGCGCGGGCCTGGTGGTGCAGTCCGCCAGCGAAGGCCACAGCCTGCTGCTGTGCGATGTCGGCGCGCTGGCCATCAGTCCCTCCGTCTATACCAAGCTCACCTTCGATCCTTCCAAGGACCTGCGCGGCGTCAGCATGCTGGCCTATTCGCCGCACGTGCTGGCGGTGCATCCCGACTTCCCGGCCAAGACCCTGGCCGAGATCGTCGAGCTGTCGAAGACCCGCCGCGTGAACTTTGCCGTGACCGCCATCGGCAGCGCGCCCCACCTGGCCGCCGTCGCCGTCGAGCAGGCCACCGGCGCCAAGTGGGAATACGTGCCCTACAAGGGCGGTTCGCAAGCCCTGACCGATACGGTGGGCGGCCAGACCGACCTCATCATGAACGGCCTGCTGGCCACGCTGCCGCACATCAAGAGCGGCAAGCTGCGCGCCATCGCCATTTCCAAGGCCGAGCGCATGGAACTCGTGCCCGAGATTCCCACGATCTCGGAGCAGGGCGTGAAGGGCTTCGAGTCGGGTACCTGGCAGGGCATCATGGCGCCGTCGAACATGAGCGACGCCACTGCCAAGCTGGTGTCCGAGAAGCTGGGCGAGATCATCAATCGCCCCGACATCAAGCGCAAGCTGGGCGAGCAGGGCGCCGAAGTCGTGGTGCGCCCGACCAAGGAGCTGGACGCCTTCTTCGTGAAGGAACGCGACCGCTGGGCCACCATCGTCAAGAGCGCCGACATCCGCCTGGATTGACCGGCGCGCCTCGCGCGCGGGGCGCGGGGCGTACGATACGCAGGGAAGCACGGCCGGGCGCATGCCCGGCCGTGCTGCTTTCCGCCGCGCACTTGACCTGCATCAAGGCGTGCGCAGGCTGGCACTTCTACGATGCCAGTCATGCTGCTATCTCTCTCTATCCCGCACGCGCAACTGCCGCAGGCCGAGCGCCTCGCGCGCCGCCGTCTGCTGGTCCAGCTGGGCCTCGCCTGGCTGGTGATGATGCAGGTGATGATGCTGGCCTTCCCGGCCTACCTGCGCCATGACGGAATGGAGCCCGAAGGGCTGGCCGTGCTGGACTGGGCCATCTTCCTGATGAACTGGGCCAGCCTCGTGCTGACCGCGCCCGTCATCGTGTACTGCGCGCTGCCCATCTGGCAGGGCGCCTGGGCATCCTTGCGGCGCGGCCGCATCGCCATGGACGTGCCTGTGGCGCTCAGCATCGTCGCGTCCTTCGTGCCCAGCGTGCATGCCACTTTCGCGGGCCGCGGCGAAGTCTATTTCGAATCCGTCTCGATGTTCGTCGCCTTCCTGCTGACGGCGCGCTACCTGGCGCTGCGCGCCCAGCAGACGAGCCGTCTGCTGGGCGAGGGCGGCTGGAAGGACGCGGAACGCGTCCGCATGAGCGCGCGCGCCGACCACGTGGCCACGCTCTTCGTCGCGGTCCAGGTGCTGGCCGCGCTGGCGGTAGGGGCGCTGTGGTGGCATCTGGATCCCGCGCATGCCCTGCCGGTCACGGTGTCGCTGCTGGTCATGAGCTGTCCCTGTGCGCTGGCGATCTCGGTGCCCACGGCGCTGGCGGTGGGTGACGCGGCACGGTTGCGCGCGGGCCTGCCGGTGTCGCAGGCCGATGGCTATTTCGCCGCGGTGCGCCGCGTGGCCGCGCAGAACGTCTACGGTTCCCTGGCCTGGCACGTGCTGGCCTTTCCGATCGCCGCGATGGGCTGGGTCACGCCCTGGCTGGCGGCGCTTGCCATGCTGCTGTCGTCGCTTGCGGTGGCGGCCAATGCATGGCGTCTCTCGCGCCATCCCGCGCTGGCCAGCCCCGTGCCCGCGCTTGCCGTCCTGCGCGCGGGCTCCTCTGCCTGACCGCGCCATGGAAATCCTTTATCTGCTCCTGCCCGTGTCACTGGTCTTCGTGCTGGTGATCGGCGGCTTCTTCTGGTGGGCGGTTTTCTCGGGCCAATACGACGACCCCGAAGCCGCCGGCAAGGCCATCCTGCTTGACGACGATGACGCGCACGCAACGCCGCGCGGCGAGGTTCCCGGCAAAGAATCCCCTGATGGGATCAAGGTTGATTCTTGTCAATGCGGCCAGCGTTGCGCACGCGCATCATCATCGACGTAAGCATTCGTATCTATCGTGTTTTCCTGGGAAAGGGGATGACCATGAGCGTCCGCGCGGCAAGCGCGAACAGTGCCGAGACCTTCAATTACGGGGTCGTTCGGCAATTCGCCATCATGACAGTGGTCTGGGGCATAGTCGGCATGGCGGTGGGCGTTCTGATCGCCGCGCAGCTGATGTGGCCCCAGCTCAATTTCGACACGGCCTGGCTGAGCTACGGCCGCCTGCGCCCGTTGCACACCAATGCGGTGATCTTCGCCTTCGGCGGCAGCGCGCTGTTCGCGACGTCCTACTATGTCGTGCAGCGCACCTGTCAGGCACGGCTCTTCTGTGGCCCGCTGGCCGCCTTCACGTTCTGGGGCTGGCAGATCGTCATCGTCGCGGCCGCCATCTCGCTGCCGCTGGGCTTCACCAGCGGCAAGGAATACGCCGAGCTGGAATGGCCCATCGACATCCTGATCACCCTGGTCTGGGTGGCCTATGCCATCGTGTTCTTCGGCACGATCATGAAGCGCCGTTCGGCCCACATCTACGTGGCCAACTGGTTCTTCGGCGCCTACATCCTGACCATCGCCGTGCTGCACATCTTCAACAACCTGGAGGTTCCCTTCGGCTGGATGAAGTCGTACTCGGCCTATGCCGGCGTGCAGGACGCCATGGTGCAGTGGTGGTACGGGCACAACGCGGTGGGCTTCTTCCTGACCACCAGCTTCCTGGGCATGATGTATTACTTCATCCCGAAGCAGGCCGGCCGCCCGATCTTCTCGTACCGCCTGTCCATCGTCCACTTCTGGGCGCTGATCTTCACGTACATGTGGGCCGGTCCCCACCACCTGCTGTACACCTCGCTGCCTGACTGGACCCAGTCGCTGGGCATGACGTTCTCGCTGATCCTGCTGGCGCCTTCGTGGGGCGGCATGGTCAACGGCATCATGACCCTGTCGGGCGCCTGGCACAAGCTGCGCACCGATCCCATCCTGAAGTTCCTCGTGGTGGCGCTGTCGTTCTACGGCATGGCGACCTTCGAGGGCTCGATGATGTCGATCCGCACGGTCAACGCGCTGTCGCACTACACCGACTGGACCATCGGCCACGTGCACTCCGGCGCGCTGGGCTGGGTCGCGATGATCAGCTTCGGCTCGCTGTACTACCTGATCCCGCGCCTCTATGGCCGCCAGTCCATGTACAGCACCCGCGCCATCGAACTGCATTTCTGGGTCGCGACCCTGGGCGTGGTGCTCTACATCGCCGCGATGTGGATCGCCGGCGTCATGCAGGGCCTGATGTGGCGCGCCACCGAAGCCGACGGCACGCTGACCTACAGCTTCGTCGAAGCCGTGAAGGCCACCTATCCGTTCTATGGCATCCGCCTGCTGGGTGGCGCCATGTTCCTGGGCGGCGTCTTCATCATGGC
The DNA here is from genome assembly GCF_900089455.2 of Orrella dioscoreae. Lineage (NCBI taxonomy): Bacteria > Pseudomonadati > Pseudomonadota > Betaproteobacteria > Burkholderiales > Alcaligenaceae > Orrella > Orrella dioscoreae. The sequence goes on along the minus strand of NZ_LT907988.1, from coordinate 3,025,799 downwards.
CTGGAACACCTGGATGACCGTGCGGCGCGCAACGCCCGTCGACCCGCCTATCGGCGCCGATGTCCCGGCCCCGGCCCCGGCCCCCGCGCCGCAACCCGCCCTGGCGCAGGCTTGAGAAGGAGGCGAACATGGCTGACCATCAGCAACACCAACAACACGGTTTCTTCTCGCACGCCACGCTGGAGAAGAACATCGGCTGGATGATCATCTGCGTGATCATCGTGATCTCCTTCGCGGGCCTGGTGCAGATCGTCCCGCTGTTCTTCCAGCACTCGACTACCCAGCCGACCCCCGGCGTCACGCCTTACTCGCCGCTGCAATTGATGGGCCGCGACATCTACATCCGCGAAGGTTGCGTGGGCTGTCATTCGCAGCAGATCCGCATGCTGCGTGCCGAAGTGCAACGCTACGGCCCGTACTCGCTGGCTGGCGAGACGGTGTTCGACCATCCCTTCCAGTGGGGCTCGAAGCGCACCGGGCCGGACCTGGCCCGCGTGGGCGGCCGCTACTCGGATGACTGGCACCGCATCCACCTGCGCGATCCGCGCGCCGTGGTGCCCGAGTCGAACATGCCGGGTTACCCGTGGCTGGCCAGGACCCCGCTGCAGCCGCAGTCCGTCGTACCGCGCCTGAATGCGCTGCGCACCCTGGGCGTGCCTTATTCGCAGGAAGAGATCGATGCCGCGCCGCAGGCCCTCGAGGGCAAGAACGAGGAAGACGCGCTGGTCGCCTATCTCCAGAACCTGGGCGTGGGCGTGCGCGAAGCCAGCCAAGGAGTGCAGAAATGATCGGCGTCATCAACGGCTTCATGACGGCGCTGGGCTTCCTCACCTTCATCGGGATCGTGTGGTGGGCCTTCTCGCGGGGCCGTCAGGGCGCCAACCGCGAATCGGCCATGTTGCCGTTCGCCTTGCCCGACGAGTTCGCCGACCAGGTCGGCGTGGAAAAGCGTAACGAGGAAAAGCAGTCATGAGCGATTTCGTCAACGGCTTCCTGGGCTATTACATTGCGGTGATCGCACTGGGCGGCATTGCCTGGTGCCTGTGGCTGCTGTTCTCGCAGCGCGCCTGGCTGGCGCGCCGCCCTCCCGGCCAGGACGGGGAGGAAATGGGCCACGTGTGGGACGGCGACCTGCGCGAGCTGAACAATCCGGTGCCGCGCTGGTGGACCTGGATGTACCTGCTGCTGTGCCTGGTCGGCCTGGGCTACCTGGCGCTGTATCCGGGCCTGGGCACCTACCAGGGCCTGCTGGGCTACACCACGGCGCAGGAAGTGCAGAAGGACGCCGAGGCCCACGCGGCCAAGGTGGCGCCGCTGTACGCCCGCTATGCCTCGATGGACGTGCCGGCGATCGCCGCCGACGCGGGCGCCATCGACATGGGCCAGCGGCTGTTCCTGAACACCTGTGCCCAATGCCACGGTTCCGACGCCAAGGGCAGCCCCAGCTTCCCCAACCTGACCGATCGCGACTGGCTGTACGGCGGCGAGCCCGACACGATCATCGCCAGCATCACGAACGGCCGTCATGGCATGATGCCGCCGCACAAGGAAATGCTGTCGGCCAGCGACGCGACGGACATCGCGCACTACGTCCGTTCGCTGTCGGGCCTGGCGCATGACCAGATCCGCGTGATCCGCGGCAAGCGTGGCTACGAAGGCACGTGCGCGGCCTGCCACGGCGCCGACGGCAAGGGCAACCCGATGCTGGGCGCGCCCAACCTGACCGACGACGTGTGGCTGTATGGCAGCTCCGAGCGCACCATCGTGCAGACCATCATGGAAGGCCGCGAGAACCGCATGCCGGCCCATGACAAGGTGCTGACGCCCGAGCAGATCCGCATCGTGGCCGCCTGGGTCTGGCGCCAGTCGAATGACCCGTCCACCGCACAAGCTGCCACGCCGTCCGCCGTGGAGTCCAAGCAGTGAGCAACGCCAGCGCATCCGACTCAGCGAGCCGTCCCGCTCCTGCCGCCATCGCGCGCAAGAGGCGGGGCGGCGAAGCCACCCTCAGCGCCGACTCGCTCGAGCAGACGCTGGCCGACGTACGGCGCAAGATCTATCCGCGCTCGGTCAGCGGCTTGTACGCACGTTGGCGGATCGCGCTGGTGTTCCTGACGCAGTTCCTGTACTACGGCCTGCCCTGGGTGAACTGGAACGGCCGCCAGGCCGTGCTGTTCGACCTGGGCGCGCGCAAGTTCTACATCTTTGGCATGGTGTTGTGGCCGCAGGATGTCATTTATCTTGCGGTGCTGCTGGTGATCTCGGCGCTGGCGCTGTTTCTCTTCACCGCCGTCGCCGGCCGCCTGTTCTGCGGCTACGCCTGTCCGCAGACCGTCTACACCGAAATCTTCATGTGGATCGAGCGGCGCATCGAAGGCGATCGCGTCGCGCGCATCCGCCTCGATGGCGACCCCTGGTCCGTGCGCAAGGTACGCATCAAGGCGACCAAGCACGCCGCCTGGCTGCTGGTGGCGGGGTGGACGGGCTTCACTTTCATCGGCTATTTCGCGCCCATGCGCGAGCTGGGCAGCGCCCTGGCGGCGTTTTCCCTGGGGCCCTGGCAGTGGTTCTGGATGGTGTTCTACGCTTTCTGTACCTGGGGCAACGCAGGCTTCCTGCGCGAACAGGTCTGCAAGTACATGTGCCCCTATGCGCGCTTCCAGAGCGTGATGGTCGACCCGAACACCTGGGTCGTCACCTATGACCAGCAGCGCGGCGATCCGCGCGGCGGGCGCTCGCGCAAGATCGACCACCACGCGCAGGGCCTGGGCGATTGCGTCGACTGCAGCCTGTGCGTGCAGGTTTGCCCCACCGGCATCGATATCCGCGACGGCCTGCAATACATGTGCATCGGCTGTGGCGCCTGTGCGGATGCCTGTGATGCGGTCATGGAGAAGATGCAATACCCGCAAGGCCTGATCCGCTATGCGTCGGAACGTTCGGTGCAGGACAAGCTGACGCCCGCGCAGGCGCGCCGCCAGTTGTTCCGTCCGCGCGTGCTGATCTATTCAGCTTTGATCCTGGTGCTGGTGGCCATCTTCCTGGGATCGCTGGCAACCCGCACGCCCTTGCGCATCGACGTGATCCGCGACCGGGCGTCGCTGGGCCGCGAAGTGGCGGGCGGGCTCATCGAGAACGTCTACCGCCTGCAGCTCATCAACGTGTCGGAAGGCGACATGACGCTCACGTTGCGCGCCGAAGGCCTGCCTGGCCTGACCGTGCAGAACGGCGGCGCCATCCATCTCGACCCGGCATCGAACCGCCTCCTGCCCGTGGTGCTGCAGGTGCCCGCGCAGAATCTCGAACCCGGTCCCCATACCGTGCATTTCCGCGCGCAAGCGCAAGACGCCGACGGGCGCACCATCGAGCTGGAAGAAAAGGCCAGCTTCATCGTGCCGCGCTGAATCCGCTGACTCGATACTCCTGGAGAACCCTCATGGCCCATGCCAATTCCGCGACGTCCTCTTCCAACCCCTGGTGGCGCGAGCCCTGGCCCTGGCTTCTGATGGCAGGTCCGTTCCTTGCCATCGTGGGGTGCGCCATCACGATCTTCCTGGCCTTCCAGTCCTACGGCGACCAGGCGATCTATGACGGGGGCGTCAAGCGCGGCCTGAAGGTCGAGAAGGCCGCCGAGGCGCAGGTCCCCGTGCCGGCACGTCCGGCCGGCGCGCAGTAAGCGCCCGATCAGGCAAGCACGCAGTCGCGATCACGACGACAGGAGAAGAACATGGGATGGCGTTCGCTGATGTGGATCGTATGGCCCTCGTTCATGGCCGCGGCGGCCACCACCGCGGTGGTGTTCGCGCTGGTGGATCCGCTGGATATCGTGGTGTTCGGCTATGTGCCGGTGTCGCGCCAGGCAGGCTATTCGGCCGGCTTCTTCCTGTTCTGGGGCATGGCCACGTTCTCCAGCGCGCTGTCCCTGTTCCTGTCGCGCGGCAAGCTGGCGGACGAGGACGACGAAGGGGATTGTTGAGTCGTTGAAAGCGCCGATGAAAGAAGGGACCACGTGGTCCCTTTTTTTGTCATGGCAACACGCGGCCCCCTGGCCGCGCGGGCTTCAGCACTCCTGGCCGAAGACCTGCTGCAGCGCGGCCATGTCGAGGATGCGCACTTCACGAAGATGGATGTGGATGATGCCTTCGCGGGCAAAGCGCGACAGCAGGCGGCTGACGGTTTCCAGCGTCAGGCCCAGGTAATTGCCGATTTCCTCGCGGCTCATGCGCAGGATGAACTCGGTGGACGAATAGCCCAGCGTGGAGAGCCGCTGCGACAGGTTCAGCAGGAAGCCCGCCACGCGCTGTTCCGAGCGCATCGAACCCAGCGTCAGCAGCATCTGTTGCGAGCGGCTGATTTCCTGGCTCATCAGGCGGCGGATCTGGCTTTGCAGCGAGGGCAGCAGGCGGCCGACGCGGTCGATGTCATCGATGCGGATCACACAGACCTCGGAGTCTTCCATGGCGATCGCGCTGGAGACGTGGCGGTGCTGGCCGATGCTGTCCATGCCGACGATCTCGCCGGGCAGATGGAAGCCCGTGATCTGCAGGTCGCCTTCGGATTGTTCGAGCTGCGTGCGCAGCGAGCCGAAGCGCACGGCATAGACGGCGTCGAGTTCGCTGCCCAGCGTGAAAAGCGGACGGCCTTTTTCGACGCGGACGCGATCCTTGACGAGGTCGTCGAGCTTGCCGAGATCGGTGGCCGGCATGCCGATGGGCAGGCACAGATGGCTCAGCATGCAGGAAGAACAGCGGGGGGAATCAGCGGGAACGGGGACTCGAATATGCATGGCGGAAAGCACTACGGTATCAGGTCAGGCAAGGCGCCGGGGGATGGCGCAGGAAGTGACACATGTCCCACGTCAAGCTTGATGCAATTGTAATGCCGCGGACGAGGGCTGTCTTGACGAATAGGCCTGGTTTCTGGACCTTTGGCGTCGGTTCGCAACAGCTTAAAAGAAACTCGGGACACAGCGCGACCCTGGACCCGTGCATGGGCGTTCAAACACGCGATGAAACGCGCGGCGACGGCCCTTGGACGGTCTGGTGGAATCGGGAGGGGGGCGGGCAGGAAAAAAGGTCAGGTCCACCCCGCTTGCGTGGCATAGGCGTCTTTCAGCCAATCGACGAAAACACGCACGCGCGAAGGCAGGTGCTTGCGTTCGGGCAGGATGGCGAAGATGCCGTTGGGGGGCGCGTGGTAATCGTCCAGCACGGTGACGAGGCGGCCGGCTTCGAGGTCTTCGCGCACTTCCCACACTGAGCGCCACGACAGGCCTTCGCCTTCGAGCGTCCACGCGTGCAGCACGCTGCCGTCGTTGCACTCCATGCCGCCGCCGCCACGCAGGGCGATGTTGCGGCCATCCAGGTTGAACAGCCAGCCGCGCGATTGATTGCCGCGCGTGCCGAAGGACAGGCAACGGTGTCGCGCCAGGTCGTCGGGATGTTCGGGCGTGCCGTGGCGCGCCAGGTAGGCGGGCGAGGCCACCACGACGCGGCGGTTGTCCGCCAGCCGGATGCCCACGAGGCCCGAGTCCACCAGGTCGCCGATGCGGACCGCGCAGTCGACGCGCTCTTCGATGAGATCCACCAGGCGGTCCGTCAGGTCCAGCGTGATGTGCAGATCGGGATAGGCGCGCGCGAAACCCGGCAGCAAGGGCGCGACGTGGCGGCGCCCGAAGCCGGCGGGGGCGGAGATGCGCAGGGGACCGCTGGGCTGGCGGCTGCCTTGCGAGATGAGCGCTTCGGTGTCTTCCACGTCGCGCAGCAGGCGGCGCGCTTCCTCGAGATAGGCCGTGCCTTCGGGCGTGATGGACAGGCGGCGGGTGGAGCGCGCGAGCAGCTTCACGCCCAGGCGGGCTTCCAGCGCGTCGATGCGCCGGCCGATCATGGCCGGGGCTACGCCTTCCGCGCGGGCGGCAGCGGAGAGGCTGCCCAGCGTGGCGACGGCCACGAAGGTGCCCATCTGCTTGTAGCGGTCCATGCGCCTGTTTTTATAAAAAGTAAAAGATGAAGCTATCTTTATAACCTTTTTCTCTGCATTCATGGCTCGTACACTGCCTGCAGCGGGCGGGATTTCCGCCCTCATTCCAACTGATAGGAGCGCCACCATGTCCGCACGCAACAACCGCCATGGCCTGCAAGTCGCCGAGGTTCTCGACCGCTACGTGGAGGAGGAGGCCCTGCCGGGCACCGGCGTGGACAGCGCGGCGTTCTGGCAAGGCTTCTCGGCGCTGGTGCACGATCTGGCGCCGCGCAACCGCCAGCTGCTGGCCGAGCGCGACCGCCTGCAGGCCGAACTGGATGGCTGGCATCGCGCGAATCCTGGCCCGGTCCGGGACATGCCGGCCTATCGCGCCTTCCTGACGAAGATCGGCTATCTGCGTCCCCAGCCCGGCAGCGTGTCGGCGGGCAGCACGCAGGTCGACGAGGAAATCGCCGTGCAGGCCGGTCCCCAGCTGGTGGTGCCCGTGTCCAACCAGCGCTACGCCCTGAATGCCGCCAATGCGCGCTGGGGCAGCCTGTATGACGCGCTGTACGGTACCGACGCCATCCCCGACAGCGAGGGCGCGCGCGGCGGCGACTACAACCCGGCGCGTGGCCGCGCCGTCATCGCGCGCGCGCGTGCGTTCCTGGATCTGGCCGCGCCCTTGGCCAAGGGCTCGCACGCCGATGCCACGGGCTATCGCGTGGAGAGCGGCAAGCTGCTCGTGGCGACCGCCGCCGGCGACACCGGCCTGGCGCGCCCCGAGCAGTTCCGCGGCCATCAGGGGGATGCCGCTGCGCCCACGGCGGTGCTGTTGCGCAACAACGGCCTGCATGCCGAGATCCAGTTCGACGCCAAGCACCCCATCGGCAAGACCGATGCCGCAAGCATCAAGGACGTGGTGCTGGAAGCCGCGCTGTCGACCATCATGGACTGCGAGGACTCGGTCGCGGCCGTGGACGCCGACGACAAGACGCATGTCTATCGCAACTGGCTGGGCCTGATGAAGGGCGACCTGACGGAAGAAATGTCCAAGGGTGGCAAGACCTTCACGCGCCGCCTGAACCCCGACCGCGAATATATCGGCGCCGATGGCGGCAAGCTCGTGCTGCACGGCCGTTCGCTGCTCTTCGTGCGCAACGTGGGGCACCTGATGAGCAATCCCGCCGTGCTGGACCGCGATGGCAACGACATCCCGGAAGGCATCCTGGATGCGGTGATGACCACGCTGGCGGCCATGCATGACCTGAAGCGCAAGGGCAACTCGCGCACCGGCTCGGTCTACATCGTGAAGCCCAAGATGCACGGCCCGGACGAGGTGGCGTTCGCCGACGAGATCTTCACGCGCGTGGAAGACCTGCTGGGCCTGCCGCGCAACACCGTGAAGCTGGGCATCATGGACGAGGAGCGCCGCACCAGCGTGAACCTGAAGGCCTGCATCCAGGCCGCGGGCGCGCGCGTGGCGTTCATCAACACGGGCTTCCTGGACCGCACAGGCGATGAAATGCACTCGGTGATGGAAGGCGGCGCCGTGCTGCGCAAGGGCGACATGAAGACCACGCCCTGGATCACGGCTTATGAACGCAGCAATGTGCTGGTGGGGCTGGACGCGGGCCTGCGTGGCCGCGCGCAGATCGGCAAGGGCATGTGGGCCATGCCCGACCTGATGGCCGCGATGCTGGAACAGAAGATCGGCCATCCGAAGGCAGGCGCCAACACCGCCTGGGTGCCGTCGCCCACTGCCGCCACGCTGCACGCCTTGCACTACCACCAGATCAACGTGCAGTCGGTGCAGCAGGAACTGGAGAAGACCCGCCTGGCCGACGTCAGCGATGAACTGCTGGACGGCCTGCTGACCATCCCGGTGGCGCCCGAGGCCAAATGGGCGCCCGAGGACATCCGCCGCGAGCTGGACAACAACGCGCAGGGCATCCTGGGCTATGTGGTGCGCTGGGTGGAGCAGGGCGTGGGCTGCTCGAAGGTGCCCGACATCAACGACGTGGGCCTGATGGAAGACCGCGCGACGCTGCGCATTTCCAGCCAGCACATCGCCAACTGGCTGCGCCACGGCGTGGTCACCGAAGACCAGGTGCGCGAGACCTTCGCGCGCATGGCCAAGGTGGTCGACGGCCAGAATGCAGGCGACCCGGCGTACACGCAGATGGATGGCCGCCACGAGGCGTCGTTCGCCTATCGCGCCGCCACGGCATTGGTGTTCGAAGGGTTGGCGCAGCCCAATGGCTATACCGAGCCGCTGCTGCACAAGTTCCGGCTGGCGTACAAGGCGGCGCAGGGCTGATCGGCACGCGAAGCCGTCTGGCAAGCAGGGCAAGCGGCGACAAGCCGTTTGCCCTTTTTTTGTCCTGGCATTCACGCCCGGAAACTTGAGCGTGCAACGCGATTGCAGCACAATGACTGGATGAAGACCGCCATCATTCCTCAAGTCCGTGTCGAGCCCGCCCTGCGGACGGAGCTCGAGTCCGTCCTTCGCGAAGGCGAGACGCTCTCGGAGTTTGTTGAAAGCACGGTGCGGGATGCCGTGGCGTTCCGGCGTGACGAGGCCTTGTTCCATGCTCGCGGCGAAGCTGCGTGGCGGGCGTATCAAGAGACGGGCGTCTCCGTTCCTGCAGGACAGGTCCTGCAGGAACTTCATGACATGCTCGACGCCAAGCGGCGGGTGCTGTTGCAGAAACACGACGGCGCATGAGTTATGCGGTGGCATTCGCCCCGAGCGCGCGGGCGGATATCAAGCGCCTGTATGTCCACCTCCTTGAGCGCGCTGACACCCTGGAGGACCTGGCTCTTGCGGAGCGTGCACTGGCGGCAATCGAGACGGCGGTGCAGGTTCATCTGTCGCGCACGCCGTTCATCTATCGGCCAGCCCCGGGGCGCCAGGCTTTGCGCAGGGAGCTGATCATTCCTTTCGGCGCGACAGGCTATGTGGCGCTCTACGAGATCGCTCGGCCCGGCTTCGTACTGGTGCTGGCCGTCCGGCACCAGCGGGAGCAGGATTATGGCGCGGCCTCAAGGTAGGGGGCACGGGGGGGAGCCCGAGGTGTGGTGAGCAAACCACGTCAAGGACATCGATTTTGACCACTGGCAGTTGAAATCCAGCCAAGGCGCCCGCATGTTGAATGCATCGGGACATCCGTCCCCCCTTTACTGATATCCGCCATGCGATTCGACAAACTGACGACCAAATTCCAGCAGGCGCTGGCTGACGCGCAGAGCCTGGCCGCCCGCAACGACCATCCCTATATTGAACCCGTCCATGTGCTGGCGGCGCTGCTGGCCGACGCCGACAGCGGCGCGGCCGCCTTGCTGGCACGCGCTGGCGTGGCCGTGAACCGGCTGCAGCCCGCGCTGGAAGCCGCCCTGAAAGGCCTGCCGCAAGTGCAGACCGACGAAGGCAACGTCCAGGTCAGCCGCGAGCTGCAAGGTGTGCTCACGCGCACCGACAAGGAGGCCGCGCGCCGTGGCGATGCCTATATCGCCAGCGAGCTGTTCCTGCTGGCCCTGGCCGACGACAAGGGCGAGGCCGGCCGCATCCTGAAGGATGCCGGCCTGCAGAAGAAGGCCCTGGAAGCCGCCGTGGACGCCGTGCGCGGCGGCTCCGCCGTCAGCGACCAGGCGGGCGAATCGAACCGCCAGGCGCTCTCCAAGTACACGCTGGACCTGACCGAGCGTGCCCGCGAAGGCAAGCTCGACCCGGTGATCGGCCGCGACGACGAAATCCGCCGCACCATCCAGATCCTGCAGCGCCGCACCAAGAACAACCCCGTGCTGATCGGCGAACCCGGCGTGGGCAAGACCGCCATCGTCGAAGGCCTGGCGCAGCGCATCGTCAACGACGAGGTGCCGGAATCCTTGCGCGGCAAGCGCGTGCTGTCGCTGGACCTGGCCGCGCTGCTGGCGGGCGCCAAGTTCCGCGGCGAGTTCGAGGAACGCCTGAAGGCCGTGCTGAAGGAGCTGGCGCAGGACGACGGCAGCAACATCGTCTTCATCGACGAGCTGCATACCATGGTGGGCGCGGGCAAGGCCGAAGGCGCGATGGATGCGGGCAACATGCTCAAGCCGGCGCTGGCGCGCGGCGAGCTGCACTGCATCGGCGCGACCACGCTGGACGAATACCGCAAGTACATCGAGAAGGATGCCGCGCTGGAGCGCCGCTTCCAGAAGGTGCTGGTGGGCGAGCCCGACGTCGAGTCCACCATCGCCATCCTGCGCGGCCTGCAGGAGCGCTATGAACTGCACCACGGCGTGGACATCACCGACCCGGCCATCGTGGCCGCGGCCGAGCTGTCGAACCGCTACATCACCGACCGCTTCCTGCCCGACAAGGCCATCGACCTGATCGACGAGGCGGCCGCGCGCATCCGCATGGAGATCGACTCCAAGCCCGAGGTCATGGACCGGCTGGACCGCCGCATCATCCAGTTGAAGATCGAGCGCGAAGCGGTCAAGAAGGAAACCGACGATGCCTCGCTGCGCCGCCTGGGCGTCATCGAGGAAGAGCTGGAGAAGCTGCAGCGCGAGTACAACGACTTCGAGGAAATCTGGAAGGCCGAGAAGGCCGCCGTGCAAGGCACGCAGGCCATCAAGGAAGAGATCGACCGCGCGCGCGCCGAGATGGCCGAGCTGCAGCGCAAGGGCCAGTTCGACAAGCTGGCCGAGCTGCAATACGGCAAGCTGCCCGAGCTGGAAGCGCGCCTGAAATCGGCGGAAGCCAGCGACGCGCAACCGGACAAGGCCGATGCCAAGGATCGTCCGCGTCTCTTGCGCACGCAGGTGGGCGCCGAGGAAATCGCCGAGGTCGTGTCGCGCGCCACGGGCATTCCGGTGTCCAAGATGATGCAGGGCGAGCGCGACAAGCTGCTGAAGATGGAAGACTTCCTGCATCGCCGCGTGGTGGGCCAGGACGAGGCCGTGACGCTGGTGGCCGATGCCATCCGCCGTTCACGCGCCGGCCTGGCGGACCCGTCGCGTCCCTATGGTTCCTTCCTGTTCCTGGGCCCCACGGGCGTGGGCAAGACCGAGCTGACGCGTGCGCTGGCCGACTTCCTGTTCGACTCGGAAGACCACTTGGTGCGCATCGACATGAGCGAGTTCATGGAGAAGCATTCGGTGGCGCGGCTGATCGGCGCGCCGCCCGGGTACGTGGGCTACGAGGAGGGCGGCTACCTGACCGAGGCCGTGCGCCGCAAGCCCTACAGTGTGCTGCTGCTGGACGAGGTCGAGAAGGCGCATCCGGATGTCTTCAACGTGCTGCTGCAGGTGCTGGACGATGGCCGCCTGACCGACGGCCAGGGCCGCACGGTGGACTTCCGCAACACCGTCATCGTGATGACCTCCAACCTGGGCTCGCAACAGATCCAGAGCATGACGGGCAAGCCCTACGAAGTGATCAAGGATGTGGTGTGGGAAGAGGTGAAGCTGCACTTCCGCCCGGAATTCCTGAACCGCATCGACGAGGTGGTGGTGTTCCACGGACTGGACAGCCAGCACATCGAGTCCATCGCCCGCATCCAGCTGCAGCGCCTGGCGCAGCGCCTGGAGAAGCAGGAGATGCGCCTGGAGGTGTCGGATGCCGCGCTGGCCGAAGTGGCGCGCGCGGGCTTCGATCCGGTGTTTGGTGCGCGGCCCCTGAAGCGCGCGATCCAGCAGTTGATCGAGAACCCGGTGGCCAAGCTGATCCTGGAGGGCAGGTTCGGCCCGAGGGACGTGGTGCCGGTGGACGTGCAGGACGGCAAGCTGGTGTTCTCGCGGACCTTGCAGTAAAGCCGGCCCTCAGGTCGCGTGAACGAAAAAGCCTGCCCGGGCGACCGGGCAGGCTTTTTTCCGTGAGCCGTCAGGCTTAGAACCCCCAACGCAGGTTGACCATGCCGGTGTGGTCGCGCGATCCGCTGGCGTATTGGCCGGCATAGGACAGGGCGACTGCCGCGTTGCGGCCCATGGCAAGCGCCGTGCCCAGTTCGACCAGCGCCGCGTCGCGTCCGATCGGCGCACCCGCGACGGTGAACGATTGGCTACCCTGGAACGCCACGCGTGATTCGCCCTCGTCGTCGCCGAACAGGTGCCGCCAACCCAGCGTGCCGTAGACGCGGCCGGGGCGACCGGCAAGCTCGAATGCCTGGGCGGCGCGCAGTCCCAGCGTGGTGGTGGTCTGCTGGCTGCTGTCCGACTCGCCCGACAGCGCGGCCGGACCACCGGTTTCCGAGAAGGCGCGCGTGCGCAGATTGGCCCAGGCCACGCCCACGAAGGGTTCCAGGGTAGTGGACGCGCGCACCTGCCAGGCGTGGGACAGCTCGGCGAACAGCTGGGTGGTGCTGGCGCCGTAATCGGCGGTCAGCGGCGCGGCCTGGCTCATGGCCTGGCGGCGCGTGGACAGGTCGTGCCAGGTGTAGCCGCCGCCCAATAGCAGGTTGGCGCGGCCCCAGTCGGTGTCGAAGGCGCGGCCGGCGTAAAGCAGCGCGCTGTAGCTGGAGACGTCGCTGCGCGAGGCGCGGCCGTCGGCGCGCACATTGCTGTCGGTGTAGCCCAGCGCCGCGCCCAGCCGCCAGCCGGCGCCGACGGCATGGTCGGCGCCCACGAACAGGCCACCGGTGTGCTGGCGTACGCGGCCGGCATTGCCGTCGCCGTCGAGGGTCTGCCAGTTGCCGACGATCTGCGCCCAGGCGGGCATTGCGGTCGAGCCAGGCAGGCTGCTTGCCGAGGGAGGCAGGTCGGAGGCACCTGCCGCCGCCGTGGGCGCGCCCGGCAGGTTGCGGGCCTGCAGGTTGTTGCGCAACTGGCTCAGCAGCAGCGTGCGCGCCTGGATGCCGCCTTGCAGCAGCGTGGTCTTGGCGCTGGCGTGGGCCTCGCCGGACAGGCTGTCGAAGACCGCTGGCGGCGCGCCTTCAGGCAACGTGAGCACGTAGTCGTGCAGGGCGTTGCCGGGCGCCATGCTGTCGACGGCATCGGCCACGGCGCGCTGGTTGCCGGTGGTGGCCGCATCCGAGAACCGGATGGTGCCGTTGGGCGGCGGAGGCGGTTCGGGCGTGGTGGGGGGTGTCGTGGGCGGTTCGGGCTTGCGCACCAGTTCCAGCGTGACGTCTTTGTCGGTGTAGTCCAGCTTCGAGTCGAGGAAGGCGAAGTTCGAGGTCGCGCCTTCGAAAGTGCCGACCACGCTGTTCGCGCTCAGGATCGTGTAGGTGCGCTGGGGCGCGAACCCGCCATCCGGCCCGACATGCACGACAGAACCCGCCAGCCGCGCAGTGCCGTCGACGACGACGCGATCGCTGGCGTCGCTGTCGGGGTCGGCCTGCACGCGATAGGTGGCGCCCGTATCGAAGTTCAGGTTGCCCGCCACGCGCAGTGCGCCAGCGGGATTGCCGGGGGCGAGGGTCGCGCCGTTGCCCAGGGTGGTGGTGCCCACTGTTCCCGAGCCGCCCAGCACGCCGCCCGCGCCGACGTTCACGTTGCCATTCAGCGTGCCGTTCACTTTCAGCGAGCCGCCGCTGACGGTGGTCAGGACGTTGCCCGCTGCCGTGCCCGTCAGGGTCAGGTCTCCGGCCAGCAGATTTATGGCGCCGGTGCCGGTGACGTTGCCACCATAGGTGATGGGGGCACCGGAAAAGTTGAAGAGGAGTTGGCCGGTGCCTTGGCCGAGAGAGATCGTGCCGACGTCCAGGATGCCCGCCGCGGCCGGACTGCCGGATGCGTTGGCAGGCGACCCGATGATGACCGAGGCCACGCCGGTGGCGTTTTGGGCCACCACCAAACGCGCAGCGCTCATCTTGCCGCCGTCCGACAGGACGAGTGTGGCATCGCCCCAGCCGCCTATGATGACGAAGGGATCTTGCGCCTGCCAGACTGAGCCTGCCCCGGTGATGGAGACACCGCCCCGCGTGTTCTGCAATCCGGCGATCGATGTACGGTTGTTGACGTCTGGATTCGTGCCGGTGACTACCTTGCCCTGGTCCGAGATGGTCATGGTGACATCGGAGCCATTTTCCCCCGCGATGCCCAGCGTCCGTCTGGCCTGGAGCAGGCTGTCCTGACCGGACACCGTGATGCTTCCGCCGTCGAGATACACCCGCGAGGCTTCCAGGCGCGCCCCATCGCTGAGGGTGACCTGGGCAGTGCCCCCGACGCCGGGTCCGCCGCCGCTGCCCAGGTAGACGGAATTGCTCAGCAGCAGGCGAGCATTGGGACCGGAGACAGACAGATTGCCCGATGCCCCGGCGTCATTGCCGACTGACAGGACGACGAGACCATTGAAGGCGGAGTTCCCCACCATGTTCAGGGTGCCGCTGCCGTTGGTGATCGCGCCGATGCTGATGAATCCGATATCGGCCGTCCCCTCGTAGTTCACGACGCCACCGTTGTTCACATCGGCGTAATCCGTGGGAACCGAACCGCCGTCCCAATTGATGCCATCGAACCAGGAGCCTGGGGCGGTCGCCAGCCATTCGGCAGCCTGAGCGGGCTGGCACGCCACGCCAATGACGCTGGCCAGCAGCAGGGCGCGGAACAGCGGCGTCGGGGTGATACGAGCAGGCCGGAAGGAGGGGCTGCGTAAGGGTTTCATGGCTTTCTGGGTCCAGGTTGTTTCAAAGCGGGGGGGATGTGCCGTCACGGCAGGCGGGGGCGTTGTCCAACAGCATTCGCCAGCGCTGGGCCCAATCACCGCCGTGATCCAGGCCCGGAATGGTTTGCGTGGCCGCGCAACGCGTACCGGTTGCGGCGATGAAGTGCCGAGCGACGCGGGGCGGCACGATGGCATCGTTCGCGCCGCTGAAGTGGCGCTGGGGAATGTTTGCCACGCGCGGCGCGTCCGTGATCGGGTTGAGCGACTCGGGCATGGCCGAGACCTGATGCAAGGCATTTACGAACTCGGTATCCAGGTTGCCGGCCACGGTGCGGATCGTCGCGACGTCCTGCCTGCGGGCCGCCAGCAACACCGCCAGCGCGCCGCCGCCGGAATAGCCGACGAGTTCCAGCGGCTGGCCCGGCGTGCGGGCGCGCAACTGTTCCAGGGCGGCATTCAAAGAAGCGACGATGGGCGGCGCGAAGCGCTTGCCGGTCCACCAGGCCGAGCGGCACTGCGGATTGTCGGCCATGGGCGTGTACTGACAGGGGCGCGCCAGATAGGCCACGTTGGGGCTGGGATCCTGCGCGGCCAGCATCAGGCCGACCGGATTGCGTGGCGTGGGGTCGAGCGAGGGCTGGTTGCGGGACACCCAAGCGTAGCCATCGCCCTCCAGATAGACCCGCAGGGGCTGGTCTGCCCGGGTGATCCGGGTGTAGGCGGTCAAGACGAAGGCATCTGCCCGAAGGCGTTCATGCTGCAGATGGCCTGCCGCGGCCAGCGCATCGGCGTGCGCCTGGCGGTCGACGCTGGCGCAGCCGGCCGATAGCGTCATCACCAGGGCGAGCGCAAGCAGGAAGGACTTGCTGGGCAACATAGGGGACAGTCGGGAAGAGGGGCCTGGCAGCCGCCAGGCGGTGCCGAAGAAGAGTCGACTGAGTGTATGTGGCGGGGGGGCCGTCCCATATACCTTAAGAAAGGTATATTGCGCCCGCAATTTGGCTGGCGACAGGCGGTCGAATCCGTGCTTCGGCGGATCCGACCGCGACAATGCCTCAACCCTGCTTGCGCAGGGGCATGCCTCCGGCGTGAGAGATGAGGCCGCCTGCCGCCTGCCGCCTGTCGGCATGGCGGGCGGGAGGCTGAGGGTGTCGACGCGACGTCGCGCGTCAGGCCATTGCTGCGTGAGGGCGCCGGCCAGGCTTACTTCTTCCGCGCGGCGATATCCTTCTCGGCCTGGTTCACCAGCGCCTCGCCGATCGTCTTCTTCCACTTGTCGTACACGGGCTTGGTGGCCGCGACGAACTGGGCATGCTGTTCGGGCGTGAGCTCGGTGATCTCCACGCCCAGGCCGCGCATTTCCTGCAGCAGGGCAGGGTCTTGCGGGGTCACGCCCTTGCGTGCGATCTGGATCTGTTCACGCGCGGCGTCCTGGGCGGCCTGGCGCACGATCTCGCGGTCCTTCTCGGTCCACGATTGCCATACGTCGCGGTTGACCACGAAGAGCAGCGGGTCGGCCACGTAGTTCCACAGCGTCATGTGCTTCTGGCCCACGGTGTGCAGCTTGGCGGCCATGATCAGCGCCAGCGGGTTCTCTTGCCCGTCCACCGCGCCGCTGGCCAGCGCGGGTTGCGCGTCGGCCCAGCTCATCTGCGTGGGGTTGGCGCCCAGCGCGGTGAAGATGTCGATGAAGAGCGGCGAGCCCACCACGCGCAGCTTCAGGCCCTTCATGTCGGCGGGGGTGCTGACCTTGTGGCGCGAGTTCGTCAGCTGGCGAAAACCGTTCTCGCCCCAGGCCAGCGGCACCACGCCGGCCTTGTCGACCAGGCCGAACAGCTGCTTGCCGACTTCGCCTTGCGTCAGCGCGTCGATGGCGGCGTGGTCGGGCATCATGAAGGGCAGCGCGAAGATGTTCAGCGCGCGCACTTGCGGCGACCAGTTGATGGGCGAGCCCACGGCCATGTCGATCACGCCCTGGCGGATGGCGGTGAATTCGCGCGTCTGGTCGCCCTGCACCAGCGATGTGCCCGGGTAGACCTTGATATTGATGCGGCCGTCGGTGCGCTCCTTCACCAGGCGCGACCAGATCTCGGCACCCTGGCCCCACGGGAACTGGGTGCCCACGACGATGGACAGCTTGTATTCGGACTTGTAGTTCTGTGCGTGGGCCGGGCCCACCGTTGCCAGCAGGGCGGCGCCGGCGCACAGCGTGGCGCCCAGCAGGGATCGCAATGTCGTCATGGTCTTCTCCTCGGTGTTTATTGTCTTGTCGTCGTTGTGCTGCAAAGGTAACGGTCGGTGCTTCAGGGCCAATGGCCCACGGGTCGATAGCCCACGGGTCAATAGCCCAATTTCTGCGGCAGCCACAGCGCCAGCTGCGGGAACATGATCACGGCGATCAGCACCAGCATCATGGCGCCCAGCAGCCACACCACCCAGCGCACGGTCGACTCCATCGGTACCTGCGCGATGCGGCAGGACACCATCAGGTTGACCGCCAGCGGCGGCGTGAACTGGCCCAGCGCCACCTTCAGCGTCAGGATCACGCCGAACCACACCGGGTCCCAGCCATAGACGTTGGCGATGGGCATGATGAGCGGCACGAAGATCAGGAAGATCGAGATGCCGTCCAGGAACATGCCCACGGTCATGAGCAGCAGGATCAACAGGATCAGCACGCCGGTCTCGCCCAGGCCTGAGTTCACGATGGCGTGGGTGATGGGATCGATGAGGCTGAGGGTGGACAGCGACCAGGCGAACACGCCGGCCAGCGCCACCACCATCAGGATCACGGCCGACAATTCGGCGGATTCGCGCAGGATGACGAAGAGGTCGCGCGGCTTGATGCTGCGATAGACCACCATGCCCACGAACAGGCCGTAGAACACGGCGACCACGGCGGCTTCGGTGGGCGTGAACCAGCCCATGCGCATGCCGCCCAGGATCAGCACGGGCGCGGCCAGCCCCCAGGATGCCGCCTTCAGGCTGGGCCAGAAGGCGGGGCGCGGCAGATTGCGTTCCAGCGCGCCCATGCCGTGGCGGCGCGACAGCCACACGGCGGGAATGATCAGCGCAAGGCCCGCCAGGATGCCGGGCACCATACCGGCGGCGAACAGCGCCGGCACGGAGGCTTGCGGCACCAGCACGGAATAGATGATGAAGGCGACCGACGGCGGGATCAGGATGTCGGTGGCCGCGCCCGCCGCCACCACGCTGGCCGAGAAGGGCGACGGATAGCCCGCGCGCCGCATGGCCGCGATCATGACGCCGCCCACCGCCGCCGCGCAGGCCGGGCCCGAGCCCGAGATGCCGCCCAGGAACATGGCGACCGCAACGGAAATGAGCGGCAGCATGCCGGGGCCGCGCCCCACGATGGCGGTGGCGAAATCCACCAGCCGGCGCGCCACGCCCGAGCGGTCGAAGATGGAGCCGACCAGCACGAACATCGGGATGGCGAGCAGCGGATACTTCGCGATGCCGGCGTAGAAATTCTGCGGCACGGCCAGCAGGCCGAACCATTGCACATCGACGTTCGCGATGGCGATGGCCAGGGTGCCAGCCACGCCCAGCGCCACGCCCACCGGCACGCCGATGACCATGAGGCCGATGAAGACGATGAAGAGCAGCGCGCCGATCATGGCCGTGCCGCCAGCAGGCGCCGCAGCGAGCCCAGCGTGCGCAGGGCGATGGCGATGGAGAGCGCCGGCAGCCAGATCGAGTACCACCAGGTGGGTACGCCGATGGCCGGACTGGTTTCCTCGTAGACGTACTCGTCCCAGACCAGCCGCGCCGACAGCACGGCCAGCAGGATGAAGAACGCCAGCACCACGGTCTGGCTGATCACTGCCAGGCGGCGCTGGCGCTGGGTGGAGCCGCCGTCGGCCAGCGCCTCGATGCGGATATGGTGGTTGCGCACGAAGGCGGAGCAGCCGCCCACCATGGTCACCACGATCATCAGGAAGACGGAGATTTCCTCCGTCCAGGCGAAGGACTGGTCGCTGAAGTAGCGCACCAGCACGTTGGCGAAGGTGATGAGCGCGAGTGCCGCCATGACCAGGACGGCCAGCCAGTCTTCGATGGCGAGGGGGACTTTGACGGTGGGGTCGGGCGGAGGCGGGGCCAGGTCGTAGCTGGGTTCCGGCGGGGCGGGGGGCTGGGACATCGGGGAGGGTGCTGCGCTTGTCTCGTTTCTGTTGCCGGCGTCTTTTGACGCGCCGGGCTGCGATCGATGCTAGCGCGAAGCGGACGAACTGTTACCCCGTGTTTTCCCGTGGATGCAGGCTGTGGACTGCAAGTTCCAGCGCATTGCCCGCCGCATGTTGCAGCGCGGCAACGCGCGCTACACCCCCTGCGCGTGCTCCACCACCAACTGCACCGACACCCGCCCGTTCCACTCGTTCTGGTCCAGCCGATACGCCACCTGCACCTGTTCCGGCACCATGTCGGCATGGCCAAACCAGATGGCGTCGAAGCGCTGGTGGCCGCGCTCCAGTTGCAGCTTCAGGTGCTTTTCGCCCACCAGCCGCTGGCCGCGCACGAAGAACTCGTCCAGGAAGACCGGCGCGGCAAAGCCCGCGCCCCAGACCTGCTGTTGCAGCAGGTGGGCGACCTCGACGTTGGCGTAGCCGGTCTCCAATGAGCCATCGGTCTCCAGCACCGGCTCGAAGCTGCTGCGGCCGGTCAGCTCGCGCACCGCGGCATCGAAGGCAGGCGCAAAGGCGTCGAAGTCCTGGCGGCCCAAGGTCAGGCCCGCGGCCATGGCGTGGCCGCCGAATTTGCGGATCAGGCCCGGATAGCGCTTGGACACGAGATCCAGCGCGTCGCGCAGATGCACGTCGGGAATCGACCGGCCCGAGCCGCGGATCTCGTCGTCGCCCGCTGGCGCGAAGGCCAGCGTGGGACGCCAGAATTTTTCCTTCAGGCGCGAGGCCACCAGGCCCACCACGCCCTGGTGCCAGGTGTCGTCGAAGACACAGACTGTGGCGCCCGGCGATGAACTTGCGGCCTCCATGCTGTTCATGGCCTGCTCGCGCATCACGCTTTCGATGTTGCGGCGCTCGCGGTTGATGGTGTCCAGCTCGCGCGCCATGTTCAGCGCTTCGCCTTCGTCATCGGTGGTCAGGCAGGCGATGCCCAGGCTCATGTCGGCCAGGCGGCCCGCCGCGTTGATGCGCGGACCCAGCGCGAAGCCCAGGTCGAAGGCGCTGGCGTTGCGCGGTTCGCGCTGCGCCACGGCAAACAGCGCGCGCAGGCCGGGCTGCATGCGGCCGCTGCGCATGCGCGCCAGGCCTTGCGTGACCAGCAGGCGGTTGTTGGCGTCCAGCTTCACGACGTCGGCCACCGTGCCCAGCGCTACCAGGTCGGCCAGCGCGTCCAGGCGCGGGCCGCCGTCGGGCGGATAGACGCCGCGGCGGCGCAGCTCGGCGCGCAGCGCCAGCATCATGTAGAAGATCACGCCCACGCCGGCCAGGTTCTTGGACGGGAAGCCGCAGCCGGGTTGGTTGGGGTTCACGATGGCCAGCGCGTCGGGCAGCACGTCGCCCGGCAAGTGGTGATCGGTGACGACCACGCCGATGTCGGCTTCGGCGGCGGCGTTCACGCCATCGACGCTGGCGATGCCGTTGTCGACCGTGACGATGATGTCGGGCTTGCCTGCCGGGTGGCGCACGGCCAGTTCGACCACCGCGGGCGACAGGCCGTAGCCGGTCTCGAAGCGGTTGGGGACCAGGTAGTCGACCACGGCGCCCATGGCGCGCAGGCCGCGCAGGCCCACCGCGCAGGCGGTCGCGCCGTCGCAGTCGTAGTCGGCCACGATCAGCAGGCGTTGGCCATCCTGGATGGCGTCGGCCAGGATGCTGGCCGCGTCTTCGGCATGGGTCAGGCCCTTGGGCGGCAGCATGCCGCGCCAGTCCAGGCGCGTGTGCGCCGGGTCGTTCAGGCCGCGCGCGGCCCACAGGCGGGCCAGCAGGGGATGGACGCCGGAGGACACGAGCTTGGCGCAGGCGTCGAGGTCGGCGGGACGGACAGTCAGACGGGGAGAGACCACCAGGTATTCCAGTTCTTCTTGGGACGGGGCAGCCAGGCCAGCAGCGGGCTGCGCGGATTGCGGGTAAGGGTGACCAGCCGGTCGGCGCCGGCCAGGGTCAGTTCGGTGGCATCGCCAGCGGCTTGCAGCGCGCGGTCCAGCGCGGGCAGGGCGTCCAGCCAGGCCGCCCAGTCAGCGGCGCGATGCGCCGCGTCCAGTTGCGCCAGCACCTGCGCCTGATCGGCCTGCGGTGTCCAGGGGCGCGCGCCGCCATACAGCCACAGGCCGTTCAGGGGCAGCGCGCCACGGGCGGCGCGGGCGTCATTGACGGGGTGTTCGTGCCAGGCCATTTGCACGCTGTTCAACAGGCGGCGCCAGGGCCGGCTGGCGGCGTCCTGCGGCCACCAGTCGTGCAGCGCGTGGGACGCCACGGCAGCCGGACTGGCCGAGCGCGGCGACAGCCCGTCGGGCAGCGTCATGCGCCAGCGGCCCGGCGTCAGCGCCACGGCGTCGAAGCCGTCTTCGCGCAGCCAGGGCAGGGCGGCGTCGAACAAGGCCAGGCCTTCCTCGGCGCGCACATCCAGTTGCAGCGGATCAGCCAGGGTGGCGCGGTCGGTGCCGACGGAAAGATGGGTCAGATCGGCCAGCCACACAGGCGTCGTGCCGGTTTCCGGTGCGCCAGCCTGCGCGGCCAGCCAGGGGCCAAGCCCCGCGCCGAGCGTCTGGCCGGCGTCGGGCGTGCAGCCCGCGCGCCGCAATTGCCAGGCCTCGGCGGGCGTACAGCCCAGCGCATGGACGTCTTGCGGGTCGGTGTGGGCAGCGGCTGCTTGCAACCAGGCCAGCAGCGCGGGCGCCAGCGCGGGCAGGCGCTCGGCCAGCGCGGCGGCGACCGGCGCGGGGGGCAGGGCCCCGGGAATCAGGAGAGACATGCCGGGATTGTAGTGTGCCCGGCAGCAGGGTCCTGTTCGTCTGTCCGGGTCCTCAGCCGGCCACCTGCCAATCCCGCTTCAGCATGGCGAGCTGCCATTCCTGCACCAGCGCCGCCACCAGCTCGGCCGCGGGCAGGGCGCGGGCCAGGGGCGCGCCCTGCCCGGCCCAGAACGGTGCGAACTCCTGGCTGCCCTGGGCACTGGCGGCGGCATGCAGCGCCTTGCCGGCGTCATACACGATGGCGTAGTCGGGCAGCGCGGGCGCGCCGGCCACGTCCACTTCCTGGTGGATGCGGTTCACCAGGCCGCGCGCGGGCCGTCCGGAAATGGCGGCGGTGATGCCCGTGTGGCGCGTGCGCGGGCTTTGCAGCTCGGCGCGATAGGCGGCGTTGGCCAGGCTTTCCGGGCACAGCACGAAGGCCGTGCCCATTTGCACGGCGCTGGCGCCCAGGGCCAGCGCGGCGGCAATACCCTGGCCGTCCATGATGCCGCCGGCCGCGATCACCGGCAGCCCGGTGCGGGCGCGCAACAGGCGCGTCAGCGCGAAGGTGCCTATGCCCGGGTCGCCCTGTGCCGGATCGAAGATGCCACGATGGCCGCCAGCTTCCACGCCTTGGGCCACCACCATGTCCACGCCCGCGGCTTCGACGCGCTCGGCCTCGTCCAGCGAGGTCGCGCAGGCCAGCGTCACGATGCCGGCGTCGCGCAGCGCGCGGATCCAGTCCGCATCCGGCAGGCCGAAATGGAAGCTGGCGACCGCCGGCCGCGCACGCAGCAGGGCTTCCAGCATGGCCTCGTCGCCGATGAAACTGCCATACAGATTCTTGATGGTGGGGGGCGGCTCGGCGCCGAACTCCTGGAACCAGGGGCGCAGCCAGTCCAGCCAGGCGGTTTCGCGGGCGGCGTCGGCCATCGGGGCGCGATGGCAGAACAGGTTCACGTTGAAGGGCTTGTCTGTCAGCGCCCGCGTGGCCGCGATCATGTCCTCGGCCTGCTGGGGCGTGCTGGCGCTGAGCGCGATGGAGCCCAGTGCGCCGGCGTTGGACACCGCGGCCGCCAGTTGCGGCGAGGAGGTGCCCAGCATGGGCGCCTGGATGATGGGGTGGGCGACCTTCAGCAGGCGCTGGGCGGGATGATCGGGCGGCATGGTCGGATCCTTCGTGGCTGGGTCTTGAACGGATGGATATGATGGTATCTCCATTCAAGATGAAATTTAAGTGATAATTCTCAAACAAAGAATTCATTGCCGTGAACAGGCCGCTCCAGGCCTGCCGCGACGAGGAGCCCGCATGGATCTCGCCACCCTGGAAATCTTCCGCACCGTTGCCGACGAGGGCAGCGTCACGCGCGCCGCCCGTCGCCTGGGCCGCGTGCAGTCGAACGTGACGACCCGCGTGCAGCAGCTGGAGGAAGAGTTGGGGGCGCCGTTGTTTGCGCGTGACGGCAAGGGCATGGCGCTTACGCCCGCGGGCGAACGCTTCCTGGATTACGCCCAGCGCCTGCTGGCCCTGGCGCAGGAGGCGCGCCAGGTGATGCATCCCGACACGCCACAAGGCAGCCTGCGGGTGGGCAGCATGGAAAGCACCGCGGCCAGCCGCCTGCCGGGGCCCCTGGCCGCCTATCGCCGCCGCTGGCCGCAAGTGACGCTGCGCCTGCGCACCGCGCCTTCGCGCCAGTTGATGCAGGCCGTGCAGGACCGCGAACTGGATTGCGCCTTGCTGGCGCTGCCGCAGGCCGCCGGGCCGGATGTCGCGACGCAGTTGCCTGCGCTGGGTCTGGACGGGGTCGTGGTGTGCCGCGAATCGCTGGTGCTGCTGCTGCCGCCGGAACATCCGCCGGTGGCAAGCCTGGCGGAGGTCCAGGTCCGGACGCTGGTGGCTTTCGAGTCCGGCTGCTCGTACCGGATCCTGGCGGAAGATGGCCTGGCGGCCCCGGCGGGCACTGGCGTGCCGCGCCTGCCCGTGGCGCTGGACATCCATGAGGTCGGTTCGTATCACGCCATGGTGGCCTGCGTGGCGGCCGGCGGCTGCGCGGGCGTGCTGCCGCGCAGCCTGCTGGCGCTGCTGCGCGAGCCGCCCGATCTGCGCGAAGTGCCGCTGGCCGAGGTCGACACGCTGCTGGTCTGGCGCGCGGGCTACGCCACCCCCGCACTGTCGGCGCTGCGCGAGGCGCTGTCCGATCTGGCGGGCCCTGCAAAACACCTGTCGCAAGCCGTTGCAAAGCCGCGCCGTGGGCGTGCCGGTTAGTGCCATAATGCGCCGGTGCTGAAAATACCCTACGAATTCTGGATCGGAGCCCGATACTCGGACCTGCTCCGCATCGTCCAACTGCTGCTGCGCATCACCGGCCTGCTCTGGCTGCTGCGCGTGGCCGCGCGTCGCATCCCTTTCCTGCGCCGGCGCGGCCTGGCCGACTGGCTGGAAAGCCTGCACACCGCGCAGTTGGCCCGCCGTCAGCGCGACGGCTTCGTTTCGTTCATCGCGGTCAGCTCCATGGCGGGCATCGGCCTGGGCGTCGCGGCGCTCATCGTCGTGCTGTCGGTCATGAACGGCTTCCAGCGCGACGTGCGCGACCGGATGCTGTCGGTGCTGCCGCACATCGAGCTCTACGTGCCGGGCGCCACGCCCGAGCGCATCCTGGACCAGTGGCAGACCCTGGCCGACTACGGCAGGCAGAATCCTGAAGTCCGCGGCGCCGCGCCTTTCGTGGCGGCCCAGGCCATGATCGTGCGCGGCCAGGCGCTGCGCGGCGTGCAGGTGCGCGGCATCGATCCGGCAGAGGAAGACGGCGTGTCCGACGTCGGCCGCCAGATGGTGCAGGGCAAGCTGGAGGCGCTGACGCCCGGCGGCTTCGGCATCGTCATCGGCGAAGAGCTGGCCGAAGGCCTGGGCGTGAAGCCCGGCGACACGCTGATGATGCTGGCGCCGCAAGGCTCGGTCAGCCCGGCGGGCTTCGCGCCGCGCATGCGCCAGTTCACGATCACCGGCGTCTTCTCGTCCGGCCATTACGAATACGACTCCAGCCTGGTCTTCGTGCAGGTGCAGGACGCGGCGCGCATGTTCCGCGACTCGGGCACCTCGGGCGTGCGCCTGCGCATCGCCGACATGCAGCGCGCGCCCCAGGTGGCCGCCGAGCTGGGCGCCATCCTGCCGCAAGGCGTCTTCGCCAGCGACTGGTCGCGCAACAACCGCACGTGGTTCGCCGCCGTGCAGACCGAAAAGCGCATGATGTTCCTGATCCTGGCGCTGATCGTGGCCGTGGCCGCCTTCAACCTGCTGTCCTCGCTGGTCATGGCCGTCAAGGACAAGCAGTCCGACATCGCCATCCTGCGCACCTACGGCGCCACCCCCGCCGAGATCGCCCGCATCTTCCTGGTGCAGGGCGCCACCATCGGCGTGGTCGGCACGCTGCTGGGCGTGCTGGGCGGCATGGCCATCGCCTACAACATCGACGTCATCGTGCCCACCATCGAACGCATCCTGGGCGTGCATTTCCTGCCGCGCGAAATCTATTTCATCAGCGCGCTGCCGTCCGATCCGCGCAGTGCCGACATCATTACCATCGGCGTCACTTCGCTGGTGCTGTCGCTGCTGGCCACGCTTTATCCCAGCTGGCGTGCTTCGCGCCTGCAACCTTCGCAGGTGCTGCGTTATGACTGAGGCCGCCATGCAAACGTCCCAATCCGCCGCGTCCGTGGTGCTGGAAGCCACGGGCATCCACAAGGTCTACGACGAAGGCGTGTCGCAGTTGCACGTGCTGCAGGACATCAGCCTGTCGGTGCGCGCGGGCGAGATGGTCGCCATCGTGGGCGCTTCCGGCTCGGGCAAGAGCACGCTGCTGCAGGTGCTGGGCCTGCTGGACACGCCCACGCAAGGCACCGTGTCGGTGGCTGGCGTGGGCACCGAAGGCCTGTCGGAAGCCAGGAAGAGCGAGCTGCGCAACCGCAAGCTGGGCTTCGTCTACCAGTTCCACCACCTGCTGTCCGAGTTCACCGCGCTGGACAACGTCGCCATGCCCCTCATCGTGCGCCGCATGGCGCGCAACGAGGCCCGTGAGCATGCGCGCGAGAAGCTGGCCCAGGTGGGCCTGGCCGCGCGTGCCTTGCATGCGCCTGGGCAGTTGTCGGGCGGCGAGCGCCAGCGCGTCGCGCTGGCCCGCTCGCTGGTGGGCGGCCCCGCCTGCGTGCTGGCCGACGAGCCCACCGGCAACCTGGACCGCCACACGGCGCAGGACATGTTCTCCTTGCTGACCCACGTGAACCGGTCCTTGGGCACCGCCTTCATCATCGTCACGCACGACCTGGAACTGGCCGCGCGAGCCGACCGCCGGCTGGTCATGGCCGATGGACGGCTGGTGCGGGAAGACGAGGCCGCGGCGCATCTCGCCGGGCATTGATCGGCCGCGCCCCGTTGCGGCGCGCCTTGCCGGCTTGCCGCCCACCGCCCGGTCACGGTAGCCTGACCGCATGTTGATCGACACGCACTGCCACCTGGACGCGCCGGAGTTCGACGCGGACCGTCCCGAGGTCGCCCGCCAGGCCTGGGACGCGGGCGTGCGCGCCATCGTCATCCCGGCCATCGAGGTCGCCAATTTCTCCATCGTGCGCGACCTGGCGCATGCCACGCCCGGCGGCACCTATGCCCTGGGCATCCATCCCCTGTATGTGTCGCGCGCGGCCGATGCCGACCTGGACATCCTTCGGGATGCCGTGCGCGCCGCCCTGGACGATCCGCGTTTCATCGCCATCGGCGAGACCGGCCTGGATTTCTTCGTACCGGAGATCTCCAGCGGCCCGGCGCGGGACCGGCAGGAGCATTTCTATGTGCAGCAGTTGAAATTGGCGGCCGAGTTCGGCCTGCCCGTGCTGCTGCACGTGCGCCGCTCGCAGGACATCCTGCTCAAGCACCTGCGCCGCATCGACGCCGCGGGCGGCATCGCGCATGCCTTCAACGGCAGTGCGCAGCAGGCCGAAGGCTTTCTGGCGCACGGCTTCGCCTTGGGCATGGGCGGCGCCATGACCTATCCGCGTTCGCTGCAGATTCGCCGCCACGCCACGGACGTGGCCTTGTCCAGCCTGGTGCTGGAAACGGATGCGCCCGACATTCCGCCGGCCTGGCTGCACGGCGATGCGCGGCGCAACACACCGGCCCAGGTGTCGGGCGTGGCCGATGCGCTGGCCGAGGCGCGTGGCGTCAGCCGCGGCGAGATCATCGACACCACCGGCCTGGCCGCGCGGCGGGTGTTGCCGCGCCTGGATGCCTGGCTGTCACGGGAGCACGCTGCATGAGTGATCGACCCGTTGCGCGCACGCGCGACGACTTCGCCCATTTCCGTCCCATCGCCACGCGCTGGATGGACAACGATGTGTACGGGCACGTCAACAACGTGACCTATTACGCCTATTTCGACACGGTGGTGAATGGCTACCTGATCGAGCAGGGCGTGCTGGACATCGCGCGCAGCCCCGTCATCGGCCTGGTGGTGGAGACGGGCTGCCAATACCTGTCCTCCGTCGCGTTCCCCGACGCGCTGGAGGCGGGCCTGCGCGTCACGCGCCTGGGCAATGCCAGCGTGCGCTATGAAGTGGGCATCTTCCGCGCGGGCGCATCCACGGCCAGCGCGCAGGGACACTTCGTGCACGTGTACGTGGACCGCGAGACACGGCGGCCGGTCAGCTTGCCGCCGCCCATGCGCCAAGCGCTGGCGGCGTTGCTGCGGCAGTAGCGGGCCTTTTTCTCCGGACCTCGATCAAGTCTTCAGTGCCGGTTTCGGCATCGGTCCCTGTGCGGCCGTCAGCGCGGCGTCGATCGCTTCGGCCCAGGCCAGCAGCTGCGCATCGCCGCCGCGCGGCCCCACCAACTGGATGCCCACGGGCAGCCCGATGTCCCCCAGCCCTGTCGGGACCGCCAGGCAGGGCGCGTGCAGCAACGTCCAGAGGCTGTTGCACAAGGGGCTGCCGGTGTCTTCCAGACCCGCAGGCGCCTGGCCGAAACTGGGCGGCGTCAGCACCAGATCCACGCGCTGTGTCAGCAGGGCGTCGAAGTCGCGCCGGGCCGCGCCGGCCTGGTCCTGTGCGCGCAGCAGGTCCGGCACGCGATAGCCCGCCGCGTTCTCGGCCGTCGCGCGGATGTTCGGATTCAATTGATCGGGATGCGCCAGCAGTTCCGACAGGAAGGTGCGCCGGCCTTCCGCGCGGATGATGACTTGCTGTGCCTGGGGCAGCGTATCGAAGCTGGCGGGCAATGACAGGTCCACCAGCGTCGCGCCCGCGTCGGCCAACGCGTGCGCGCTGCGCAGCAGCGCTTGCTGGCCGGATGCGTCCAC
Source organism: Orrella dioscoreae (assembly GCF_900089455.2). Taxonomy (NCBI): domain Bacteria; kingdom Pseudomonadati; phylum Pseudomonadota; class Betaproteobacteria; order Burkholderiales; family Alcaligenaceae; genus Orrella; species Orrella dioscoreae. The sequence goes on along the minus strand of NZ_LT907988.1, from coordinate 2,997,970 downwards.
GCGATCCCAGTGCGGACCTTTGTACACGCCGATGCGCAGGCCGGCGAGCGTCGCGGGCGCTTGCGGCCATGCATCCGCCAGCTGGAAAGCACGCGCCATCAATGCCAGGTCAGCCACGCCGCGGGCGAACCAGCCGATGGTGTCCAGGCTGGGCGCATAGACCTTGGCGCCTTCCGCACACACCAGTCCGTGGGTTGGCTTGAACGCATGCACGCCGTTATAGGCGGCAGGGCGGATGATGGAACCGCCCGTCTGCGTGCCGAATGCGATCTGCGCCATGCCGCTGGCCACCGCCGCGGCCGAACCCGAGGACGATCCCCCTGGCGTGTGCGCGGGGGCATAGGCGTTGCCGGTGGCGGCCGAACGCCCGTTGGCGCCGAATTCCACGGTGTCCGTCTTGCCCAGGATCACCGCGCCCAGCGCGCGCGCCGTCGCCACGCAGGCGGCGTCACGGCCAGGACGGTGTCCGGCGTAGGCCGGGGTGTTGAAGGTGGTGGGCATGCCCGCCACGTCGATCACGTCCTTCACGGCTATCGTGACGCCGTGCAGCGCGCCTTGCGCAGGGGCCTGGTCCAATGTGCGGGCCTGTTGCAAGGCCTCATCGGCGGCCAGGTGCGCATAGGCGCGCACTTGCGGTTCCAGCGCGTCGATGCGCGTCAGCGTGGCGCGGGTGATGGCCTCGCAGGACAGCGCGCCGGATTGCAGGCGGGTTGCGGCATCGCTCGCGGTGAGATCGTGGAGGGGTGTCATGGCGAAACGCCTGGGTGGGCGGGAAATGTCGCGGCCCGGGCGTGCGCAAGGCACGGCGCCAGGCCGCGGGCGATCAGGGCATGCCTGGCAGGGATCCGCCAGGCACCGGCGTCAAGCTTACTCCGCCGTGATGTTGGCTTGCCTGGCCACCTCGCGCAGGCGCGGCAGTTCTTCGGCAATCAGCTTGGCCACGGCATTGGCGTCGCCATCGCGGATTTCGAAACCCGACGCCGTCAGCTTCTCGCGCACCGTCGCGTCGGCCATCGTGGCCTTGAAGGCGGCCTGCAGGCGCGTGCTCACGTCGGCGGGCAGGCCGCGCGGGGCCACCACCGCCACCCAGGTCGAGATGGGCGCGGCGTCGAAGCCCGCTTCCTTCAGCGTGGGGACGTCGGGCAACTGCGGCGAGCGCACGGCGCTCGTCACCACCAGCGGCTTGATGCGGCCTTCCTTGATGTGCGGCAGCGCGGCCGGCACGGTGTCGATGTTCAATTGCACCTGGCCGCCCAGCAGGTCGTTCATGGCGGGGGCGCTGCCCTTGTAGGGCACGTGCATCATCGAGATGCCGGTGGCGCGCTTCAGCATCTCGCCGGCGAAGTGCGCCGTGCTGCCGTTGCCGAAAGACGCATAGTTATAGGCATCGGGCCGCGCCTTGGCGGCGGCGGCCAGTTCCTGGAGCGTGTTCACCGGCACCTGCTTGCCCGCCACCAGCACCAGCGTGTTGCCGCCGACCATGCCGATGGGCTCGAAGCTCTTGATCGGGTCGTAGGACACATTGGGCATCACCACGGGGCCGGACGTGAACGTCGAGCCCGAGCTGATCAGCAGCGTGTAGCCGTCCGCGGCAGCCTTGGCCACATAGGACGCGCCGATGGTCGTGCCGCCGCCGCTGCGGTTCTCGATCACGATGGAGGTGCCCAGCTTCTCGCCCAGCACCGGCGCCAGCAGGCGCGCGACATAGTCGGTGTTGCCGCCGGCCGGGAAGGGCACGACCAGCTGGATGGGGCGGGCGGGATAGGCGGTCTGCGCCTGGAGCGGCGCGGCGGCCAGGAGGCTGGCGCCCACCAGCGCGGTGGCCAGGAAATGACGGTTGCTGCGATTCGACATGCTTTCCCCTTGCTTTTGATCTGGGTATGAGAGAGTGGCGGGTGTTGCAGTGTGGCGTGACAGCGCATCGAAAAGTCTGATGCCTGCCTGAATGTCTGCCGCCGTTGCCAGTCTGCATTTCTAATGGGAATGGATGCTATGTGACGAGCGTCACTGCGCACAATCGAATCTTTTTTGAATCGGCATCGAAAAAATTTATGATCGATCCGATCCGGTGTCGTGCCTGAGGCCAGGCCGGCAGCCAACGGCAAGAGGGAGAGGCATGATGCAGGTGCGCGACATGACGATGGCAGACCATTGCGCCGTGATGGCGCTTTGGCGCGAGGTGCCGGGATTGACGCTGCGCGACGCGGACGGCCCCGAAGCCGTGGCGCGCTATCTGGCGCGCAATCCCGGCCTGAGCGCCGTGGCGGTGCTGGATGGCAGCCTGGTCGGCTGCATCCTGTGCGGGCACGACGGGCGCCGCGGGTATCTGCAGCATCTGGCCGTGCATCCGGATCATCGCCGGCAAGGCATTGCAAAGGCCTTGATCCAGCGTTGCCTGGCGCGGCTGCAGGAGGTGGGCATCTACAAGTCCCACGTCGACGTGCTGGTGGATAACGCCGCCGGGATGCAGTATTGGGAAGGGCTGGGGTGGCAGCGGCGCTCGGACATCCTGCGGTATTCCTTCGTGAGCGGGGGCGGGGAGAACGCCTAGCGTCTTGTTGCGCGGCAGGCAGGACATCGCGACCCATCGGAACTAGCCCCGACTGTCCTGGCGTCGCGGTGATGCCGCTGGCCGGCCGATGCCTGAGTAGCCTGTGCAGCCCACCGCTACACAGGAATTCTCATGTCAGGACGGCTGGCCTTGCTGGCCTTCGTGGGCGGCTGCGCGCTGGTGCAGACGCTGCCGCGCTTGCCTTGGTTCTGGGAAGTCGCTGCGCCGGGTGTCGCGTTGCTCGTGTGCTCGCTGGTCGTGCGTTGGCACGCCAGGCACCGGCTGGCCGCCGATACGCCGTTTCCGGAGGCATCCCGTCAAGGCAGCGTGCAAGGCCTGATCGCCATTGCCGGGGCCGCCTGCCTGGGCATCGCCTGGGCCAGCTTCTGCGCCCAGCACCGCCTGGACGACGCCCTGGCCGAAGGCAACATCAACCACGTCACCCGCGTCACCTTCCAGGTCGTCGGCCTGCCCCAAGGCGACGCCTCGGGCCGCGGCGCAGAGGTGCGCGTGCTGCACGCGCAACCCGAGGGCGTGCCCTCGCGCATCCAGGTGAACTGGTTCGCGCCGGGCATGGCCAGGCTGCCCGGCGCCACCTCATCGGAAGATCCTGTCGGTGTCGCCAGGCAGCCGGCAGGCGAACCCGCGCAGCCCGTGCCCGAACTCATTCCCGGCCAGGTCTGGCGCGCCGCGCTGGTGCTGCGCCCGCCAACGGGGCTGAGCAACCCCCAGGGTTTCGATTACGAAGGCTGGATGTTCCAGCGCGGCATCCGTGCACGCGGCACGGTGCGCGGCGAGCCCGTGCTGCTGCAGGCATGGGCAGGCGGCGCCGAAGCCCTGCTGCATCGTGCACGCTGGCATGTGCGGGAAGCCATGCTGCAAGCCCTGGCCGGCAAGCGTTACGGCCCCGTGCTGGTCGCGCTGGCCTTGGGCGACCAGCAGGGCGTGGCGCGCGAGGATTGGGACATCTTCAACCTGACCGGCATCACCCATCTGGTGTCCATCAGCGGCATGCACGTGACATTGCTGGCTGCCCTGGCAGGCCTGGCTGCGCGTGGCATCTGGAAGCGCCTGCGCTGGCGCCGCCGTGCCTGGGCGGAGCGGCTGCCGGCCCAGGCCGTGGGCGCGGCGGTCGCGGTCATCGTGGCGCTGGCCTACAGCCTGCTGGCCGGCTGGGGCGTGCCGGCGCGGCGCACCTTCTTCATGCTGGCGGTCATCGCGATGGCCGCCATGCTGCGCCTGCCGCTCACGCCCTGGCGCATCCTGCCCGCCGCGGCGGCGCTCGTCGTGGCGCTGGACCCATGGGCGCCGCTGGCGCCGGGTTTCTGGCTGTCTTTTGGTGCCGTGGCGGTGCTGATGCAGGCGGGGGCGAATGCCACGCAGACCGTGCAAGGCGACAAGCCGCCCAAGCGCTGGCGGCGGGCCGCGGCGCTGCTGTGGGAGGCCACGCGGCTGCAATGGCTCATCACGCTGGCGCTGACGCCCGTGCTGGCCTACCTGTTCCAACAGGTGCCGCTGGTGTCGCCGCTGGCCAATGCCATCGCGATTCCAGTCGTGAGCTATCTCGTCACGCCGCTGGCATTGCTGGCTGCCTTGCTGCTGGTCGCCCCTGGCGTGACAGCAGCGGGCGCCTGGGCGGCACTTGCGGGCGAAGCCGTGTTCGCGCAGATGATGGTGCCGCTGGTGGCCATGGCGGCGTGGGACGGCGCGGCGCTGAGCGTGGCGGCGGCGCCCTGGCCTTATCTGGTGCTGGCCCTGTTCGGCGTGGTCTGGGCGCTGGGAACGCCAGGGCTGCCGGTGCGCGCGGCCGGCTGGCTGCTGGCCCTGCCGGTGCTGGTGTGGCAGCCCACGCGGCCGCCACCGGGGCAGTGGCGGCTGACGGCCATCGACATCGGCCAGGGCGCGGCGGTCCTGGTGGAGACAGCCACGCAGACCCTGCTGTACGACACGGGCGTGCGCTACGGCCCGGACAGCGACGCCGCCAGCCGCGCCATCCTGCCGCTGTTGCGGGCGCGTGGCATCCGCGCGCTGGACGTGCTGGTGGTGTCGCACGCCGACGGCGACCACGCGGGCGGGCTGCGCAGCGTGCTGGCGGCGTTTCCGGTGGCGCAGGGCTACAGTCCCTTCGACATGGTGGCCTATCTCAGGCGCGAGGCCCGGCAAGGCCTGGCGACCTCGCCGATGCCGGCACTGCCAGCGCGCATGTCAGCGTGCGAGGCCGGTGTGTCCTGGGTGCAGGATGGCGTGCGCTTCGATTTCCTGCATCCGCCGCCAGGCGATGACAGCGCCCGGGCCTTGATGGACCGCAATGCCGCAAGCTGCGTGCTGCGCCTGGCGGGCGAGCACCACAGCGCCTTGCTGACGGGTGACATTCCCGTGGCGCAGGAGCGCGCGCTGGCGCGGGCGGGGCTGCCGGCCACGGAGTGGGTCATGGCGCCGCATCACGGCGCGGCCACGTCCTCCGGGGCTGATCTGGTGGCCGCGACGCAGGCCTGGCACGTGGTGGCGCAGGCTGGCCGCTACAACCGCTATGGCCATCCGAAAGCGCCCGTGCAGCGGCGCTGGGAGCGTGCCGGGGCGGTGTTCTGGCGCACCGATCTGCACGGCGCGGTCATGGCCGTATCGGAGGGACCCGGCACGCAGGGGCTGAGGATGCGCGCGCAGCGGTTGCATGCGCCGCGCTATTGGCAGGGACGATAAAAAAACACGGCCATCGGGCCGTGTTGTCGTCATGGCAGGATCGCTCAGCGCATCGGCTTGGGCGGCGCCGGTTGCGGCATGGGCTCCACGCGCTGCTCGTCATGCCGTTGGCGCGACGGGTTCTGCTGGCTGACCGGCACGGGCCTGGCATCCAGCGGCGCGGTGGCCGCGCCTTGCTCGACGGCCCACTTCACCAGCGCGGCCGACAAGGCGTCGGTGGCCTGGCCGAAAGCCGTGACGACGTCCGTCACGCTGGTGCCATTCGACGGCTGTGCGACCTCGAAGCGGTTGGCCGCCAGCAGCCTGCCGGTGCGCAGCGCAACCAGGCGGGCTTCGTAGCGCACGACGGCGACGGGTTTGCTGTCACGGTATTCCACCTGGAAGGTGCGCAGCGTGCCGGACAGGTCCAGCACCGAGGGCAGGGGATTGCGGTCGGTGCTGACCACGGCGATGCGGCGGTCATCCAGGAAGGCCTGCACCAGGCGCTCGCGCACCAGCACCGGCGACGGGTCGGCCCAGCGCACGCCTTCGTAGGCTGCCAGCCGGTTGCCATCGGGCACGACGAGGATGCGCGCCGAATCGATCATCTGGCCGCTTTCCGGCGTGCTGATGCGCAGCGAGGACATCGTGGGCGACTGGGACGCGGCGGGCAGGGCGGTCAGCGGCAATTGATAGACGGCGAGCTTTTCGCTCTTGGGCAGCAGCGTGCAGGCCGACAGCAGCGCGCTGGCGGCCAGCACGCCCAGCGCCACGGCGCGGCGCGTCAGGTTACGCGGGGCGGATGTCATGGACGGAACTCCTCAAGCGATTCGCGGCCCAGGATGTAGTTGGCCGGGTTGTCTTCCAGGCGGCGGGCGATGGCGTTGAGCGCCGACAGCGTGCTGCGCAGTTCGCGCACGGCCGGGCCGATCTCGCTGAAACCTTGCATGCCGCGGTTCAGCGCGGGCTGGTTGGTTTCCAGCAGCGTCTCGATGCGCGAGGTGGCGTTGGCCAGCGAGTTCATCGCATCCCGCGCGCCCTTCAGGGTGGCGGCACCTTCGCCGGCCACCAGCTGGTTCGTGTTCTTGATGAGGCTGGTGGCTTCCTTCAGCGCTGCCTGGCCTTCCTTGCTGGCCTGGGTCAGCTGGGCCAGCAACTCGCGGAACGAGTCACGCTGGTCCGCCATGGCGCCGGTGGCCTGCTCCAGGTTGGCCAGCGTCTTGCTGATGCTCTCGATGTTCTCCTTCGAGAACAGCTGCTTGGCATTGAAGATGATTTCGTTCAGGTTGCCCATCAAGTCTTCGCCGTTGGCCAGCAGCTTGGACAGCTGCGAGGGCGTGGCGACGATCACGGGTTCCTCGTTGCTGTCCGGCTTGGGCTTCAGCAGGGGGCTCTCCGGCGTGCCGTTGCCCAATTCGATGGCCGCGGCGCCGGTAATGCCGGTGATCATCAGGCGGGCGTTGGTGTCTTCCTTGATGCGGGCGGTGTCCTCGACGCGGATCCGCGCGATGACGCGGCGCGGGTCGTTGGGGTCGAGCGACAGCGCGACCACGTCGCCCACGCGGATGCCGCTGTACTGCACGGCGCTGCCGCGCGACAAGCCGTTGACCGGCTCGTTGAAGACCACGCGGTAGTAACTGACGCCGCCGTCGCCATGCGCCTTGGCCAACCACAGGCCGAAGATCAGGGCGCCGGAAACGGCGAGCAGGGTGAAGAGTCCAATGAGGACGTGGTGGGCACGTGTTTCCATATCAGGATCCCGTAGCGGCGGCGGCCGCTGCGCGTGCGCGCGGCCCGTGGAAGTATTCCTGCACCCAGGCGTCGTCGTAGCTGGCGACGGCGTCGATCGTGTCCACGACCAGCACCTTCTTTTGCGACAGCACGGCGACCCGGTCGCAGATGGTATAGAGCGTGTCCAGGTCGTGCGTGACCAGGAATACGGTCAGGCCCAGCGCATCGCGCAGGGTCAGGATGAGCTGGTCGAAGGCCGCGGCGCCGATGGGGTCCAGCCCGGCGGTGGGCTCGTCCAGGAACAGGATGGCGGCATCCAGCGCCAGCGAACGGGCCAGCGCCGCGCGCTTGATCATGCCGCCCGACAGCGAGGCCGGATACTTCGGGCCGGCTTCGGGAGGCAGGCCGGACAGCGCCAGCTTCACTTCCGCCAGCCGCTCGGCTTCGGCGCGCGACAGGCCGGCGTGTTCGATGAGCGGCAGCGCCACGTTTTCCGTGACGGTCAGCGACGAGAAGAGGGCGCCTTTCTGGAACAGTACGCCAAAGCGGCGCTCCTGCTCCGAGCGTTCGGCGGACGACAGGGAAAGCAGGTCCTTGCCTTCGACCTGGATGGTGCCGGCCGCGGGTTCCTGCAGGCCGACGATGCTGCGCAGGAGCACCGACTTGCCGGTGCCCGAGCCCCCCACCACGCCCAGGATCTCTCCGCGGCGCACGTCCAGGTCCAGGTTGTCGTGCACGACCTGGGCGCCGAACTGGTTGCGCAGGCCGCGCACCGAGATGGCGAGTTCGTCGCCAGCCTTGTCCTGGCGCGGGTCGTTGGCGGCCGTCACCATCCCATCTCCATGAAGAAGAGCGCGGCCAGGGCGTCGAGCAGGATCACCATGAAGATGGACTGCACCACGCTGGAGGTGGTGTGCTCGCCCACGGACTGCGCGCTGCCCGTGACCTTGAAGCCTTCCAGGCAGCCGATGATGGCGATGACGAAGGCAAAGATCGGCGCCTTCACCATGCCCACCAGGAAATGGCGGATATCCACGTTCTCCTGGATGATCGAGATGTAGCGCGTGAGCGAGATGTCCAGCGTCAGCAGGCAGACCAGCGCGCCGCCCAGCAGGCCGGCCAGCACGCCGATGAAGGTCAGGATGGGCAGCGAGATGAGCAGCGCGATGACGCGCGGCGCCACCAGCATTTCCACCGGGTTCAGCCCCAGGGCGCGCAGCGCGTCGATTTCCTCGTTGGCCTTCATGGAGCCGATCTGCGCGGTGTAGGCGCTGGCGGTGCGGCCCGCAATCAGGATGGCGGTGAGCAGCACGCCGAATTCCCGCAGGAACGAGAAGGCCACCAGGTTGACGGTGTAGATGGTGGCGCCGAACTGTTGCAGCACGGTCGCGCCCAGGAAGGCCACGACCGTGCCCACCATGAAGGTCAGCAGCGCGACGATGGGCAGGGCGTCCAGGGCGACCTGTTCGACCAGCGCCGTGACGGACGTGACGCGCCAGCGGCGCGGGCGGAAGACGGTGCGCGCGAGGGTCTCCAGCACCAGGCCGGCGAAACCCAGCAGCGTGATGAAGGTCTTCCAGCCGGCCATGACGGCAATGCCCACGCGCTCCAGCACTTCGCCCACGGCGTGGCGCGGTTCGCGTGGCGGCGGCGCGCAGCGGTCCAGCATGGCGACGCCCATGTTCTCCAGCAGGGCGCGGCGGGCGGCGGGCATGTCGGGGTCGGCCTGGGCGAGGTCCCGCGCATGTGTCGGGCCCAGCAGTTCGATCAGCAGGGCGGCGCCGGCGGTGTCCAGTTCCTTGAGCTCGCGCCAGTCGACGTCGGCCCCGGTATCACCGTCCGGCGCCAGCGCGTTGTCGGGCTGCAGGCGCGCGGCTTCGCGCGCCAGGGCCGGGTAGTTCTCCAGCACCCAGTCGCCGCCGATGACCCAGCGCGCGTCGCCGGCGTCCGATGCCTCGCGCGCGATCCAGGCCTCGCGGCCGGACGCACCGACGCGAACGGCGGACGATTCCCGCTTGGCGGCGGCCGGGTCGGGGGCGCGGAGTTGGGCCATGAAATAGGGGGGGAGGAAGAGACGCTGCGAGTCTAGCACTAAGGATGGGGCGTTTTTTTAAGGTGTTATTAATGGGAAGGCTTTGCTGTCGCGGGTTACGGCTGGGTGAGCAGGTGTTAGCGGCGTAGCAGGCGGTTGCCGGGCGTTTTCGTGGGGCCGGACAGCGGGTGGACGGGTTTCTCCGGCTGGATAAACCTGCCCACGAACGGAATCCGCCGCTCACGCTAAAATCCCGGCTTGCCTTCCCCCCTCCTGAACGAATCCCGCACCGTGCCCCTGTCCATCCTGAACGTCCCCGGTTCCTCCGCCCTGTCCGACTTCCGCCGCGCGCGACTGCTCGCCCGGCTCCAGGAGGCCGGCCTGCCCGTGGCAGATATTGCCGCCCGCCACGAACATTTCGTCTGGACCGACGGCGCCCTGGCAGGCGACGACCAGTCGCGCCTGCTGGCCTTGCTGGACTACGGCACGCCTTACACGGCGCCCGAGCGCGCCGACCAGGCCTTGGTGCTGCGCGTCATTCCCCGCCTGGGCACGATCTCGCCGTGGGCCAGCAAGGCCACCGACATCGCCCGCAACTGCGGTTTCGCCGCGGTGCGCCGGGTGGAGCGCGGGGTGCGCTACGCCCTGATCCCCCAGCGCGGCCTGCTGGGCATGGGCAGCAAGTCGCTGGACGACGCCCAACTGGCCCTGGCGGCAGGCCTGCTGCACGACCGCATGACCGAAACCGTGGTCGACGAGGCATTCGACGGCCAGGCGCTCTTCACGCCGCTGGCGGGCAAGCCCATGCGCACCGTTGCGGTGCAGGCAGAGGGCCGCCAGGCCCTGGTCACGGCGAACACCACGCTGGGCCTGGCCCTGTCGGAAGACGAAATCGATTACCTGGCCGAGTCCTTCAATGCGCTGGGCCGCGACCCGACCGACGTCGAACTGATGATGTTCGCGCAGGCCAACAGCGAGCACTGCCGCCACAAGATCTTCAATGCGCAGTGGGTCATCGACGGCCAGCAGCAGACCAAGACGCTGTTCGGCATGATCCGCGAGACGCACGCCGCGCAGCCCGCCGGCACCGTCATCGCCTATTCGGACAACGCCGCCGTCATGGAAGGCGGTGTCGCCACCCGCTTCCAGGTCGTGGGTCAGGGCGAAACCGGCGCGCCGCTGTATGGCCGCCAGGAAGCCACCATCCACACGCTGATGAAGGTGGAAACGCATAACCACCCCACGGCCATCGCGCCGTTCCCCGGCGCCTCCACGGGCGCGGGCGGCGAGATCCGGGACGAAGGCGCGACGGGCCGCGGCTCCAAGCCCAAGGCCGGCCTGACCGGCTTCACGGTCTCGCACCTGCGCGTGCCGGGCGCCGAGCAGCCCTGGGAGGCCGACCATCACGGCCTGCCCGACCGCATCGCCTCGCCGCTGTCCATCATGATCGACGGCCCGCTGGGCGGCGCCGCGTTCAACAACGAATTCGGCCGTCCCAACCTGCTGGGCTACTTCCGCACCTTCGAACAGACCGCCGGTGGCTCGCGCTGGGGCTACCACAAGCCCATCATGATCGCGGGCGGCCTGGGCAGCATCGATGCGCGCCTGACCACCAAGCTGCGCATCCCGCCGGGCGCGCTGCTCATCCAGTTGGGCGGCCCTGGCCTGCGCATCGGCATGGGCGGCAGCGCCGCGTCCAGCATGGGCGTGGGCAGCAACACCGCCGAACTGGATTTCGATTCCGTGCAGCGCGGCAACCCTGAAATCGAACGCCGGGTGCAGGAAGTCATCGACCGCTGCTGGCAGCAGGGCGAGCAGAACCCCATCCTGGCCATCCACGATGTGGGCGCCGGCGGCCTGTCCAATGCCTTCCCCGAACTGGTGAACGACGCCGAGCGCGGCGCCGTGTTCGATCTCAAGCGCGTGCCGCTGGAAGAGTCGGGCCTGTCGCCCGCCGAGATCTGGAGCAACGAGTCGCAGGAACGCTATGTGCTGGCCATCCAGCCCGCCGACCTGCCGCGCTTCCACGCCATCACGCGCCGCGAGCGCTGCCCCTATGCCGTCATCGGCATCGCCACCGAGCCGCGCGACCTGCGCGTGGTCAACGGCGCCACGGGCGATGACGCCACGCTGTTCGCCGAACTCGACGCGATGCTGGCCAGCCTGGACGCGCAACCCGCGCCGCAGCCGCCGGGCGCCGAAGGCGGCGCCCCGGGCCACCCGGTGGACGTGCCCATGAGCGTCATCCTGGGCAAGCCGCCGCGCATGACGCGCGACGTGCGGCGCTTGCCCGGCGTAGCCGAAGCGCTGGATCTCACCGTCATTTCCCTGGACGATGCCGCGCGCCGCGTGCTGCGTCATCCCACCGTCGCCAACAAGACCTTCCTCATCACCATCGGTGACCGCACCGTGGGAGGCCTCTCCAGCCGTGACCAGATGGTCGGTCCCTGGCAGGTGCCGGTGGCCGACTGCGCGGTCACGCTGGCCGACTACGAGGGTTTCCGCGGCGAAGCCATGTCCATGGGTGAGCGCACGCCCATCGCCATGCTCGACGCGCCGGCCTCGGGCCGCATGGCCGTGGCCGAAGCCCTGACCAACCTGGTCGCGGCCGACGTCGCGCGCCTGGAGGACATCAAGCTGTCGGCCAACTGGATGGCCGCTTGCGGCGTCGATGGCCAGGATGCCGCGCTGTTCGACACGGTGTCGGCCGTCAGCACGCTGTGCCAGGAAGTGGGCCTGTCCATCCCGGTGGGCAAGGACTCGCTGTCCATGCGCACCGGCTGGCAGGAAAACGGCGAGGCCCGCCAGGTCGTGGCGCCCGTCTCGCTCATCGTGACCGCCTTCGCGCCCGTCAGCGACGTGCGCGCCAGCCTGACGCCGCAGCTGCGTACCGACGCCGGCGACACCGCGCTGATCCTCATCGACCTGGGCCGTGGCCGCCATCGCCTGGGCGGCTCGATCCTGGCGCAGGCCTTCAACCAGGTCGGCGAAAACGTCCCCGACATCGACGCGCCGCAAGAACTGCGCGCCTTCTTCGTCACCATCCGCGCGCTGGCCGAGCAGGGCATCATCCTGGCGTACCACGACCGTTCCGACGGCGGCCTCTACGCCACCGTCTGCGAAATGGCCTTTGCCGGCCACACCGGCGTGTCCATCAACCTGGACATGCTGACCATCGACGCGAACACCGCCGATTGGGGCGACTACAAGATCCGTCCCGAGCAGGTCTCGGTGCAGCGCGCCGAGCTCACGCTCAAGGCGCTGTTCTCGGAGGAGGCGGGCGCCGTCATCCAGGTGCCGGCCGCCGAGCGCGACGCCGTCATGCAGGTGCTGCGCGCCGCGGGCCTGTCGGTCCACTCGCACGTCATCGGCGGCCTGAACACCCGCGACGAGGTCGAGTTCTTCCGCGACGGCCAGCGCATCTGGGGCGCGCCGCGCGCCGAACTGGGCCGCCTGTGGAGCGAGGTCAGCCATGACATCGCCGTGCTGCGCGACAACCCGGCGAATGCCAAGGCCGAGCTGGACATGTGGAACGACGCGGCCGACCCCGGCTTCACGCCGCGCGTGGCCTTCGACCCGCAGGAAGACGTGGCCGCGCCCTTCATCCATACCGGCAAGCGCCCGCGCGTGGCCATCCTGCGCGAGCAGGGCTGCAACAGCCAGGTGGAAATGGCCTGGGCCTTCGACACCGCCGGCTTCGAAGCCTGGGACGTGCACATGACCGACCTGCTGGCCGGCCGTGTCGACCTGGGCCAGGCGCAAGGCCTGGTCGCCGTGGGCGGCTTCAGCTACGGCGACGTGCTGGGCGCTGGCGAAGGCTGGGCCCGCACCATCCGCTTCAATGCGCAGCTGGCCGACCAGTTCGCCGCCTATTTCGCGCGTCCCGACACCTTCGCGCTGGGCGTGTGCAACGGCTGCCAGATGATGGCCGCGCTGGCGCCCATGATCCCGGGCGCGCAGGACTGGCCGCGCTTCACGCACAACCAGTCGGCCAAGTACGAGGCGCGCCTGTCCATGGTGGAGATCACCGCCTCGCCGTCGATCTTCTTCGCCGGCATGGAAGGCACGCAACTGCCGGTGGCCGTGGCGCACGGCGAAGGCTATGCCAACTTCGCGCAGCAGGGCGACGCCGTGCGCGTGCTGGGCGCGGCGCGCTTCATCGACAACCGTGGCGCCGCCACCGAGGCCTATCCCTTCAACCCCAACGGCAGCGCCGGCGGCCTCACCGCCGTCACCACCGCTGATGGCCGCTTCACGGTCATGATGCCGCACCCCGAGCGCGTCACGCGCAACGTCATGATGTCGTGGGCGCCTGCCCGCTGGGGCCAGGCCGATGCCGGCGGCGCCTATTCGCCGTGGATGCGTCTCTTCCGCAACGCGCGCGTCTGGCTGGGCTAGGCCCAGGTCGTCAGGGCCGAGACTTACGCGGCCCTGACGACACCGCAGCAAAAATGGAACGGCCGGGGCAACCCGGCCGTTTTGTTTGTGGCCAATGGCGGGTTTCGCGGGTTTCCGCTACTCCCGCAAGCACGCGATAGTCGCTATGTTTGCCTCATTCCGGCAGCCCCCGCAGACAGGCGGCGCCGGGAGCGGAGACGCCGCGGGCCTGGCGGGAGATCACGGGGCCAGGCATGGCGCGCGGCGGCGCGACTCGAACAAGAATGAGGAGAAGCCATGCTGTTGCAGTCGATACATACGCTGAGCTTGCGCAAGCGCCTGGGCTTGCTGGTGTTGTGCGCCGTGGTGGGCGTCCTGGCGATCGCAGCGGGTTTCCTGCTGTCCGAGCGCGCCTTGTTGATGGACGAACGCGCGCAGAGCGTGCGGCAGACCGTGGAGTCCGCGCACAGCCTGGTGGCGCGTTTCCACGCCCGCGCCCAGGCAGGCCAGATGACCGACGCGCAAGCCAGGACCGAAGCCATGGATGCCCTGCGCGCCATGCGCTACAGCGGCAGCGAATACTTCTGGGTCAACGACATGGCGCCGCGCATGGTCATGCATCCCGTGCGTCCGGAGCTGGATGGCAAGGACCTGTCCGGCATGGCCGATCCCAACGGCCTGCACCTGTTCGTGGAATTCGTGGACGTGGTCAAGGCCCAGGGCGGCGGCCTGGTCTATTACATGTGGCCCAAGCCCGGGCACGACGAGCCCGTGCGCAAGGCGTCCTATGTGATCGGCTTCGCGCCCTGGGGCTGGGTCATCGGCTCGGGGGTCTATGTCGACACCGTGGAAGCCACCTTCCTGCAGCGCGGCGCCACCTTCGGCGGCGTGGCCTTGTTGCTGGCAGCCTTGCTGCTGCTCATCGGCATGGTGATCTCGCGCGGCCTGTTGCGCCAGATCGGCGGCGAGCCCGGCCCGGCGGCCGAGGCCACGCAACGCATGGCGCGGGGCGACCTGAGCTGCGACATTCCCCTGGCGTCCCACAGCGAAGGCAGCCTGCTGCATGCCATCCGGGCCATGCGCGACAGCTTCGCCGGCATCGTGACCGAGGTGCGCGGCGGCACCAGCGCCATCGTGCAGTCCTCGCACCAGATCGCCTCGGGCAGCGCCGACCTGGCGTCGCGCACGGAATACCAGGCCAGTTCGCTGGAGGAAACCGCGGCCTCCATGGAAGAGTTCACGGCCACCGTGCGCCAGAACGCCGACAACGCCGCCGAGGCGTCCAGCCTGGTGGCCAGCACGGCCAGCACCGCCACGCGTGGCGGCGAGGTCGTGGAGCGCGTCGTCACCACCATGGGCGACGTGCAGGCCGCGTCGCGCAAGATCGTGGAAATCGTCTCGGTCATCGACAGCATCGCCGCGCAGACCAACATCCTGGCCTTGAACGCCGCCGTCGAGGCCGCCCGCGCGGGCGAGCAGGGGCGCGGTTTCGCGGTGGTGGCGGGCGAGGTGCGTGCGCTGGCCCAGCGCTCGGGCGCCGCGGCGCGCGAGGTGCGCCAGTTGATCGATGCGTCCACCGCCAGCGTCGAGGCCGGCACCGCGCTGGTGGCGCAGGCGGGCGCCACCATGCGGGAGGTGGTGCAGGGCGTGCAGGAAGTCACGCGCATCATCGACGAGATCGCCACGGCCAGCCGCGAGCAGTCCGACGGCGTCGAGCAGATCAACCAGGCCGTCAGCAGCATGGATCAGATGACCCAGCAAAACGCGGCCCTGGTGGGCGACTCGGCGAATGCCGCCGAATCATTGAACGCGCAGGCGGAAAGGCTGGAAGCGCTGGTCAGCGTGTTCAAGGTGGGCACGCCCAGTGCCACCGTGGTGCTGGAGGCCGAGCCGGCGCCCAGCCATGCCCGCGGGCCGCTGGTGTGGCGGGAGCAGGGCGCTTAGGGCCTGCAGGAGGGCTGCAGGCGCGCCCGCGCGATGCTCAGGCCAGCCTGTCCGCCCACTCGTCCCCGAACACCTCGGGCTCGCTGAAGGCTTCCAGGCGGGCGAAGTGCTGGTCGATGTCCTCGACGTACAGCGCGCTGGCGATGCCCTCGGCCAGCCGGCGCGCGCCGTCGCTGATGGCCGGGATATCGCCCGAGATCGCGCCGTGCGACAGCGCCGCGGGATAGTTGAAGCAATACACCCGCGCCAGCCCCGGGCAGGCGCCCGGCGTCTTCTCGCGCAGCTCGAAGGCCGGCCCCACGTCGGGCGAGTCGTGCAGCTCCTGGTCTTCGTCCCCCGAGGGCGGGGCATAGCGCTGGTGCCAGGCGCGCACGTGCGGCGCGATGGTCGCGAACTCCTCGCGCGCGAACCAGTCGATGCGAAAGCCCGTGGACAGGAACAGGAAGTCCAGCGCGATCACGCCCCGGGGCGTCGTCACGTGGATCTCGTCGCCCGCCATCTCGGCCTTCAGCACCGGCGACGACAGATGCACGCGCACATTCGGGTGGCGCATCACGCGCAGCGTGCTGCCGCGCGGGGGCGGCACCTGCTCGCGGTTGATGTAGTGGCGGAAGCGCCATTTCCAGGCGTCCGACAAGGCCTGGTGCCCATGCACCAGCCCCGGATTGCCCGCGGCCTTCTGCTTGTTGATGCGCGGGATGTCGGCGCGGCGCACCAGCATGTCCACGCGCTGGGCGTTGGCTTCCAGCGCGGTCGCGGCGCTGTCCATGGCCGACGAGCCCGCACCGACCACGCCTACGCGCTTGCCGGCCAGCATGGCCGCGTCCAGCACGTCCGAGGAATGCGCCCAGCGCTCGCGCGGCAAGCCGTTCACGAAGGCCGGCACCTGCGCGCCGCCCAGGCCGTCGCGGCCCGTGGCCAGCACCACGTGGCGCGCCAGCAGCGTGCGCGTGCCCTCGGCGTTGGCAATGTCCAGCGCCACCACGCCGTCGCCGCGCGGCCGCAGGCCCGACAGGCGGTGCGCATTGCGCAGGTCCAGGCCCATGACCTTGCGGTACCAGCGCAGGTAGTCCATCCATTGCAGGCGCGGAATCTTGTCCAGCGCTTCCCAGGCCGGCACGCCGTATTGCGCCTCGTACCAGGCGCGGAAGGTCAGGGCTGGCAGGCCCAGCGCCGGCCCTGTCAGCGTCTTGGGCGAGCGCAGCGTCTCCATGCGCGCCGTCGTGGCCCAGGGACCCTCGAAACCGGCAGGCGCCTGGTCGAAGATCACTGCCGTGATGCCCAGGTGGCGCAGCGCGGTCGCGGCCGTCAGGCCCGCCATGCCGCCGCCGATCACCGCCACGTCCAGCACCGGCAGGCCGTCGCGCTGGCTGGGCGGCACCCAGGCAGGCGGCGGCAGTTCCAGCCACGCCAGGTCCTGCGCCAGCCGGGCTTCCAGCGCGGCCAGGCCCGCAAGACCGGGGGCGCCGGGCGGATAGGGTGGGGCGCTGGCGGGGTTGCCCGTCAGGGGGGAAGGGGGCGCAGGGGCGGTGCAGGAAGGCGTTGCGGTCGATGTCATGCCCGCAAGTGTAGCCCTGCCCTGGGGCCGCCACGCCACACCTGTCCACGTCCGGATCAGGGTTTCCACTGACAGGTTCGCGCTCAGGCGTATAATCTTGCTTTGCGCCCGGAGTCCCCCATGCGTCTCATCAAAAAAGCACTCACTTTCGACGACGTGTTGTTGGTGCCTGCTTATTCCGACGTGCTGCCGCGCAACACGTCGCTCGCCACCCGCCTGACCCGCAACATCTCCCTGAACATCCCGCTCGTCTCGGCCGCCATGGACACGGTGACCGAAGCCCGCCTGGCCATCGCCATGGCGCAGGAAGGCGGCATCGGGATCATCCACAAGAACCTTTCCGCCGACGAGCAGGCCCGCGAGGTCTCCCGCGTCAAGCGCCATGAATTCGGCATCGTGATCGACCCGGTCACCGTCACGCCGGACATGAAGGTGCGCGACGCCATCGCCCTGCAGCGCCAGCACGGCATCTCGGGCCTGCCCGTGGTGCAGGATGGCAAGCTGACCGGCATCGTCACCAACCGCGACCTGCGCTTCGAAACCCGCCTGGACCTGCCGCTGCGTGACATCATGACCCCGCGCGAGCGCCTGGTCACGATGGACGAAAGCGGCACGCTCGACCAGGCCCAGACGCTGATGCACGAGCATCGTCTGGAGCGCGTGCTGATCGTCAACGACGCCTTCGAGCTGCGTGGCCTGGCCACCGTCAAGGACATCGTCAAGAACACCGAACATCCCAACGCCTGCAAGGACGCCCAGGGCCAGTTGCGCGTCGGCGCCGCCGTCGGCGTGGGCGAGGGCACCGAAGAGCGCGTCGCCAAGCTGGTCGCCGCGGGTGTCGACGTCATCGTCGTCGACACCGCCCACGGCCACTCGTCGGGCGTCATCGAGCGCGTGCGCTGGGTCAAGCAGAACTATCCCAAGGTCGACGTCATCGGCGGCAACATCGCCACCGGCGCCGCCGCGCTGGCGCTGGTCGAAGCCGGCGCCGATGGCGTCAAGGTCGGCATCGGCCCCGGCTCCATCTGCACCACCCGCATCGTCGCGGGCGTGGGCGTGCCGCAGGTCACCGCCATCTCGGACGTTGCCGAAGCGCTGGAAGGCACGGGCGTGCCGCTCATCGCCGATGGCGGCGTGCGCTACTCGGGCGACGTCGCCAAGGCACTGGCTGCCGGCGCCTCGGCCGTCATGATGGGCGGCATGTTCGCCGGCACCGAAGAGGCGCCGGGCGAAGTCGTCCTGTACCAGGGCCGTTCCTACAAGTCCTACCGTGGCATGGGCAGCCTGGGCGCCATGACGGACGGCTCGGCCGACCGCTACTTCCAGGACCCCTCCAACAACGCCGACAAGCTCGTGCCGGAAGGCATCGAAGGCCGCGTGCCCTACAAGGGCAGCGTCCTCGCCATCATCTTCCAGCTGGCCGGCGGCGTGCGCGCCTCCATGGGCTATTGCGGTTGCGCCAGCATCGAGCACATGCGCACCCGGGCTGAATTCGTCGAAATCACCTCGGCCGGCGTGCGCGAATCGCACGTCCACGACGTGCAGATCACGAAGGAAGCACCGAACTACCGCGCGGACTGATTCCTTTCCGCGCACCCCGCAGGTCCTATGCAGCACCCAAGCGCGCGCCCCTCGGCGCGCGCTTGGTTCATTCGCCGCCCTGAATTCACATTCAATCCGACAGAGTCCTCATGCATCAGCGCATCCTCATCCTCGATTACGGTTCACAGGTCACCCAGCTCATCGCGCGCCGCGTGCGGGAAGCGGGCGTCTACTGCGAAATCCATCCCGGTGACGTCGATCCCGCCTTCGTGGCCGAGCAGGCCGCGCAGGGCGGCCTGAAGGGCATCATCCTGTCGGGCAGCCACGCCTCGGCCTACGCCGAAGACGCTTTCTCGGTGCCCGCCAACGTCTTCGACGTGAAGGTGCCCGTGCTGGGCATCTGCTATGGCATGCAGTCCATGGCGCAGCAACTGGGCGGCGAGGTCAGCTTCTCGGACCACCGTGAGTTCGGTTACGCCGAAGTCCGCGCCCACGGCCACACGCGCCTCTTGGACGGCATCGAAGACTTCCGCACCCCGGAAGGCCACGGCATGCTCAAGGTCTGGATGAGCCACGGCGACAAGGTCACCGCGCTGCCGCCGGGCTTCAAGCTCATGGCCTCCACGCCGTCCTGCCCCATCGCCGGCATGGCCGACGAGGAACGCGGCTTCTACGCCGTGCAGTTCCACCCCGAAGTCACCCACACCCTGCAAGGCCAGGCGCTGCTCACCCGCTTCGTGCGCGAGATCTGCGGCTGCGAGGGCGACTGGAACATGCCCGACTACGTCTCCGAGGCCGTCGCCCGCATCCGCGAGCAGGTCGGTGACGACGAAGTCATCCTGGGCCTGTCGGGCGGCGTCGATTCGTCCGTGGCCGCGGCCCTGATCCACAAGGCCATCGGCGACCAGCTGACCTGCGTCTTCGTCGACCACGGCCTGCTGCGCCTGAACGAAGGCGAGCAGGTCATGGCCACCTTCGCCGACGCCATGGGCGTGCGCATCATCCATGTGGATGCCAGCGAACAGTTCCTGGGCAAGCTGGTCGGCGTCGAAGACCCCGAAGCCAAGCGCAAGATCATCGGCCGTGAGTTCGTCGAAGTCTTCCAGGCCGAAGCCGGCAAGCTCAAAAGCGCCCGCTGGCTGGCCCAAGGCACCATCTATCCCGACGTCATCGAGTCGGCCGGCGGCAAGACCGGCAAGGCCGTCGCCATCAAGTCGCACCACAACGTGGGCGGCCTGCCCGACACGCTGAACCTGAAGCTGCTGGAGCCGCTGCGCGAGTTGTTCAAAGACGAAGTGCGCAAACTGGGTATTGCATTGGGCCTGCCGCCCGCGATGGTGTACCGCCATCCGTTCCCTGGGCCTGGCCTGGGTGTGCGGATCCTGGGTGAGGTGAAGAAGGAGTACGCAGACCTGCTGCGTCGTGCGGATGCGATCTTTATCGAAGAGCTGCGCGGGACCGTGGATACGGTGAGTCAGCAGACGTGGTATGACCTGACCTCGCAGGCGTTTGCGGTGTTCCTGCCGGTGAAGTCGGTGGGGGTGATGGGGGATGGGCGGACTTACGATTACGTGGTTGCGCTGCGGGCTGTGCAGACGTCGGATTTCATGACCGCGGATTGGGCGCAGTTGCCTTATGCGTTGTTGGCCAAGGTTTCCTCGCGGATTATTAATGAGGTGCGGGGGATTAACCGGGTGGTTTATGACGTTAGTAGTAAGCCGCCGGCTACTATTGAGTGGGAGTGATTTGACGTCCTTCGAGGACTATCGCCAGCTATCGAAAAATCGTCGTAACGTATTGATTTTATAGGTAAATACGTCGCGGCATCTATCGGTGGCTATCGCCGGCTAGCAAAACAAGTTGACGGTGGCGCTGGCGGTAAGAATCGAGGCCGGATTAAGACACTCTCGTTCACTATTGAGACTTTTACTGTCTTTGACGGTAAAAATCTTCTCGGGAAAGCTTGTTTTACGCGGCTTTCCGAGCATCAGCAGGCCTCCAGGTCCCTGACGGTAAAAGCCGTCGAAAAACCGGAGGAAAACCTCGATGCTGACCGACGCTGCACTGCGAAATCTGAAGCCTAAGTCCAAGATTTATAAGGCTTCTGACCGGGATGGGATGTACGTGACGGTATCGCCCAGCGGTACCGTCACCTTCCGCTACGACTACCGGCTCCACGGCCGCCGCGAGACGCTGACCCTGGGACGCTATGGCCCGGGCGGTATCTCGCTGGCGATGGCGCGCGAACTGCTCTTGGATGCGCGCAAGTCCGTTCAGGCAGGGATATCCCCCGCGCTTGAAAAGCAACGCGAGAAGCGGCGGGTGGTCGCCATCAAGACCTTCGGCGCGGCGACGGAAGCATGGCTGACCAATGCGCGGTTGGCCGACAGCACCCGCGCCATGCGCAAGCACATCATCGACCGGGACATCCTGCCGGTGTTCCGCAATCGCCTGCTGACCGAGATCCAGGCCGAGGATCTGCGGGCCTTGTGCAACAAAGTCAAGGAGCGTGGGGCGCCGGCCACGGCCGTCCAGATTCGCGACATCGTGAAGCAGGTCTATGTATACGCCATCGCCCACGGCGAGAAGGTGGAGAACCCTGCGGAGAGCGTGAGAGCCTCCTCAATCGCCACCTTCGTGCCCAAGGATCGAGCCTTGTCGCCGCTGGAGATCCGGCTGGTGATTCAGCACCTGGAATTGGTGGCGACCTATCCGACCATCAGGCTCGCCTTGCGCCTGATTCTGCTGACGCTGGTGCGAAAGAGCGAACTGATCCAGGCCACCTGGGATGAGGTCAACTTCGAGCGCGCGACTTGGACGATTCCGAAGCAGCGGATGAAGGGGCGCAATCCGCACGTGGTTTACCTATCGAGTCAGGCGCTCGACATCTTCGTCACGTTGCACGCTTGCGCGGCGGGTTCAAGGTTCGTCTTTCCGTCTCGTTACGATGCCGAGCGGTGCATGTCCAATGCGACCTTGAATCGGGTCACGCAGCTCGTAGTACAGGCCGCGAAAACCAAAGGGCTGCCCCTGCAACCGTTCACTGTCCATGACCTGCGCCGCACCGGCTCGACGCTGTTGAACGAAATCGGCTTCAACCGCGACTGGATCGAGAAGTGCCTGGCCCACGAGGACGGGCGTTCTTCGCGCTCGGTCTACAACAAAGCCGAATATGCCGAGCAGCGGCGCCACATGCTGCAAGAGTGGGCCAACCTGGTTGAAGCCTGGGGCGGTGGGCAGACCTACGTGCCGAAGCTGGTGCCGAGAGACGTGGTCGTGCCGGCGCTGAGCGCGATCGTATAGGAGGGCCGCATCATGATGTGTCTTGGATCGGCCTTTGACGGATCGGGCCAAGTTCATTTTTTCGAGGAAATAATCACTTTGAGTGATCGAAAACCTGGAAATCTGAACCTCCTGATGGTCGAGCCGCGCGATACGCTGGCCAATTCCGATGAGGCCGGGTTGTCACTTGACAACCCGGCCTATTGTCTCGATACTGGAGACTACTGATGGCCCGTCCCTCCCACCCGAAGAAAGAGGTCGAGGAAGCTGTCAGGCACGCTGAAGGGCATGGCTGGCGTGTCGAAGTCGGCGGCAGTCACGCATGGGGGCGGATCTACTGCCCATACAACGACGAGGAGTGCCGCTGCGGCGAGTTCTGTATCGCCAGCGTCTGGAGCACGCCGAGGAGCCCCGGCAACCACGCCCGCGCCTTGCGGCGCGTCGTGGACAACTGCACCACGCATCGTAAGCAGCAAGAGGCTGACGATGACGCCAAGGAATAGCGCGATGGAATACACCTTCACCTTGAAGTACCAGCTCGCCGACGATGAGGGTGACCCTGATGCGCTGGTCGAACGCCTGGGCGAAGCCGGCTGCGACGATGCCCTGGTGGGCATCGGCCAGCCGGGGCGCTTGGCGCTGGAGTTCACCCGCGAGGCGGCAGATGCCGGCATCGCCATACGCAGTGCGTTGGCGGACGTGCGCAATGCCGTGCCGTCGGCCAAGCTGATCGAAGTCGCGCCGGATCTGGTCGGTCTGACCGACGTGGCCGACATCGTAGGCGTGTCGCGGCAGAACATGCGCAAGCTGATGCTGGCACATCCGGGCAGCTTCCCGGCACCGGTACATGAGGGGAGTGCGTCGATCTGGCACTTGGCGGACGTGCTAGCGTGGTTGCAGGCCAGGGGCAGCTATTCGCTGGCCAGGGGCATGCTGGACGTTGCGCGGGTGGCCTTGCAAGTCAACGTGGCGAAGGAGGGGCGGCGACTGCCGCGCTCGGCGTCCAAAGAGTTGGAAGCATTGGTGGGTTGAGGACTGTTGCCCCGCTTCATGCCTCGTCCGAACCGGCCCGGACAGGGCGGGTTTTTCGTAGGTGGACATCCGGCTTGGAGATGCTGCCGCGAGGCGCTTGCTTTCGTTCCTCGACCCACGCCTCTACTTCGGCTAAGTCCCACACCACGCAGCGCGGTGTCAGATTGAAGCGTCGTGGGAACTCGCCGCGGCGCTCCATTTCGTAGATCGTTGTTTCGGCCAGGGGCACGATGTGCCGCAGGTCCTGGCGGCGGATCGTGCGCCGGAAGGGAAGGGGACTGCCCTTCGGAAATTGTGGCAGCGCTTCATAGGCCTCCGTTCCCGGCATGGGAAGAGACTGGCGGCCGGCATCGATGCCGGTCATGTTGGTTTTTTGCGATAGCTTTTCCACCTTGAACTCCGTGAGTACGCTACATGGAGACATGGTGGAGCTCCGTACCTATCGGCACAACTTGCTGTGGCGTGGCGCAGCGAGCTCGGTGCAAGTTACAAGCTAAGGCATGGCAGTGCTTGGCGACGCCGCATGCAGGTTTAGCCCGGAATTGCCCTTATTTCGTGGGCTTTGCACGTCCTGATGTTGCAAGACGTTCTAGGTTCGACGCGCTTGTCTCCAGGTCTGTGTCAGCCATTCGCGCTAGAGCATTTAGCCCGACGCGGACTACCTCGCTTTGGTTCATAAGCAAGCCTAGGGTGGCGTAGCGCAACCTCAACGTCTCGATCAAGTCTGCGTCTGCCTTTTGCATCGAAAACGCGCGTCTTACGACCTGGCCCGCTGGTACGGGTTGGCGTTTTCCCGCTCCTGTAGACATAGTCGGCTCCTGACGGCAATCGTGTGATAATACCGTATGCTGCGTATGTGCAAGCCAGTCGCTGCAAAAAAATGAAGACGGCAAGCGCCCGTAACCAATCTCGGAGTCGTTGATGGCTACATCTCCTCGTCGTGCAGCTCCAGTTAGTAGTGGCCAATCTCGTCGCCGAACCGAAACTGACGTGATTGATAAGGCGACGTCGGAAGAGTCGCCTTACCATCTGCGCATTTCCAGGCTCACCGTCGATAAGCTTGGGGTCAAGCTGTATGACAAGGCCAGCGCAGTGGTTGCCGAGTTGATCGCCAACGGCTACGACGCAGACGCGGAGACAGTTACGGTTCGCCTGCCCTTAAGCATACAGTTGGCCTCGAAAGCAGGAGGTCAGCTCAGGGATGTAGGATATGTGATAGACGTTGAGGACGACGGGCATGGAATGGCTCCAGAAGAGGCCATCAATTTCTATCTCCGCGTCGGTGCTGACCGCCGAACTCGCAAAGGACAGGACGGCGGAAGGTCGCGCAACAAGAAGCGTCCTGTGATGGGGCGTAAAGGAATTGGCAAGCTTGCGCCATTTGGCATCTGTCGGCGCATTGAAGTTTGGTCAGCCGGTGGTCCAAAGACCAAAGAGGGCTACGCAGTAACCCATTTTTTTATGGATTTCGACAAGATCGTCACTGATGACGATGAAGCCGTGCCGTTGGAAGTGGGAAATGCTGATCGGACATGGAGTAAAAAAACGGGAACGCGTATCCGTTTGACGTCGTTTCTCGCAAAGCGAGTGCCTGATCTTGAGACGTTTCTTCGACAGCTTGCTGTTCGCTTCACGTTTGCCAAGCCGGATTTCCAGATCCTCGTTGTGGATGCCACGAAGGACAAGGCGAAACCCGTCAAGGTCAATCCACTGGACATCCCATTGTTACCCGGCTCACGGATAGACCTGTCGAGCCGTCCAGTACATGCTGATGACGGCTCGATACTTCCAGTATCCGGGTGGTTAGGCATGGCTAAAGAGGCGTACAAAAACGAAGAAATGATGGGTGTCCGCATTTATGCCAGAGGAAAGATCGCTGGCGTGACTCGCGATTTCAACCAACCTGCGGGTTTCACAGGCGAGTTCGCCATGCGCTCGTATCTGGTTGGTCAAGTTGAAGCAGAGTGGCTCGACTTGGATCAAGGGGACGATCTCGTTAGAACCGATCGCCAGGACATTCTGTGGGATTCCGACTATGGCCAATTACTAAGAAAGTGGGGTGCGGAACTCATCAGAGAGATAGCGCGAATTTCGCGTGAGCCGCGTCGGATTCGGGTGCGAGATGAATTCCTACGTAAGTCGAAGATCGAGGAGCGTGCGCGCGAACGATTCGGCGATAAGGAAGTGTCGCGAGTTGCCATTGACCTTGCCAAGAAATTCGGTGGATTTGCTGCTGAGGATGAATTAAACGATGAGGTCTACGTCGAAGACTTGTCCCAAATCATTCTTTCGGTCGCTCCGCACCAAGCTTTGATGGAGGCATTTCATGAGTTCTCCAATAGGGTGACGAAGGGCGAGGCATCCATTGAGCAGATGCTTGACATTTTCAGCAAGGCGCAGCTTGCGGAGCTTGCGTCCTATGCTCAGATTGCGGCACAACGGGTTCGAGTCATAAAGGATCTCGAACAAATTATCGACGTTTCGATGGATGAGAACCAGTTCCAGTCACTTATTGCGAGTGCGCCTTGGCTGATTGAGCCGTCGTGGACTGTCATCACGAAGAATCAAAGCTTAAAGAACTTCAAGAATGCATTTGAGAAGTTCTGGCAGAAGGAGCATGGTTCAACCATTAAGCTGGCCATTGACTATGAAGTCAAACGTCCGGATTTTACGTTGGTCAGCATTGATGGTCTGTTGCATATAGTTGAGATTAAAAAAGCAGGACATGTGTTCGACGATACGGACTTTTCGCGTCTCGTTAACTACGTCGATGCATTCAAGAAGTTTTTCAAGGATAACGAAGAAACTGTGTCTGAGTTCTATAAGGGGTGGCGAATTAGCCTCGTCGCCGATGGCGAAAAATTGAAGCAGAGCGTCAACAAACACGCATACGAGGGATTCGTGAAAGAGAGCTGCGTAAGACGTATGTCGTGGCGCGACTTCCTTACGCGAGCGAAGAGAGTTCACGAGCAATTTCTCGATGTGCATGATCTTGGTGCCGACAAGCGCAAAGGCAGATCATCATGAGTAGGCTACGAGCCGTTAGCTTGTTCTCGAATTGCGGGGCAGGTGATGTCGGGTACCGCAAGGCTGGATTCCACTTTGAGGTGATGGCGGAGCTGGAGCAGGATCGTTTAGACGTTTGTTTGCTGAATCACCCCGGTGCAGAGGGCGTTTCAGGTGATCTCCGAAAAACGTGGAAGACGGTAGTCAAGAAGTACCGTGCGAAAGCAGGCCGTGCGCGCCCAGCCTTGCTCTGTGCATGCCCACCTTGCCAAGGCATGAGTTCGGCACGTTCGGGGAAAGGTAGCCATGATGATGCAGATGCAGGGTCGAAAGACGAACGAAATTTGCTGGTGACCGTGGTGGCGAACGTGGCGTTGGAACTGATGCCTGCACTGTTAGTCGTCGAAAACGTGCCTGCTTTTTTTACGCGGAAAGTCCATCATCCGAAGGACAAGAACCCCGTTTCTGCGGCCAACTATCTCATTGCCTCCCTGGCGAAGGACTACGTTGCGTTTCCTCTCGTGGCGGACCTATGTGATTTCGGCGTTCCTCAGTCCCGTAAGCGAGCGTTCTTGACCTTTGTTCGACGCGACATCCGAGGTCTGAAAGAAATGCTCAGGTTGGGCCGTACTCCCTTTCCCCGAGCAACGCACGCCCCCGATACGGGGGACGCGCGCCCCGTTACGTTGCGGGAAGCACTCGAAAGTTTTGGATTGCCCGACCTTGATGCTTCTACACGGAAGACGGCATCGGCGGACGAATTTTCTGGCTTCCATTCTGTACCCATCTGGGATGAGCGGATTTACGCTATGGTCGCTGCCATTCCGCCTTCAACGGGGCGTAGTGCATGGGACAATGAAGTATGTGCGGATTGCGGCCCGGTCACGGTGCCCGCGGAGGCAGCAACCTGCCCGAAATGCGGCGAGCCACTATTACGTCCCGTGGTTAAAGAGCACAATGGCACCTTTCGCTTGGTTAAAGGCTTTGCAAGCAGCTATCGACGCATGCATGCAGACCGGCCTGCGGCTACGGTTACGACGGCAAGTGGCCACATCGGGAGCGATTACACTATTCATCCCACGCAGAACCGTTTGTTGAGTCCTCTCGAATGTGCTCTGTTGCAGACGTTCCCTCGTGATTTTCAATGGGGCGACGCGCTCAAAAGACTTGGCCATACGAACGTCCGAGAAATGATCGGTGAAGCGGTTCCGCCTGCGTTTACCACGATGCATGGTGAGGTGCTTCGCGGTCTTTTGCAGCGACAGCCAGTTAGAGCACCGATGGCGATGAGTGACGAGCGATGCGTGAAGGGTTGGGAAAAGCTGGCAGGTGCAGCTAAGAAAGACGGGCGCCAAGACCCACGTAGTTTTTTCGAGTACGCGACGGCTTCTAGTCGTTCAGCGAGATATCTCCAGAAGCGTACCGAGTTGCAGCAGCCGATCTAACGATTAGCCCGATATAAAATCACGCAGGCGTTCTGCGACCTGCGTGATTTCTTTCAATTCACATTCCCAGACGATCAAAACGTCCCACCCATGGTGGCGAAGTTCCGTGATGTTGCGCTTGTCACGCGCTTGGTTTTTCTCAATCTTCATTCGCCATGTGTTCGCGTTATTGACAGGCAATTTCGCACGCTTGCACTCCTCATGCCCATGCCAAAAGCAGCCGTGAATCAGCACGATTTTCCTGTGTTTTGGTAAAACGATGTCCGGTGACCCAGGAAGGTCTTTGCGGTGCAAACGAAATCGATAGCCCATCTGATGCAGTAGGCTTCTCACCACCATTTCAGGAGCGGTGTTAGTGCCACGTACCGCCTGCATGCGGCGGCGTGTTGCCGGCGCTACGTTCGAATAGAGCGAATTTTCGTCTTGGTTGTTCGACATGATCCTTGACGCGACTACTTCCGGTTAGGCGCCATCATTATCAGGAGCGGGTGACCCTGGGACGGCTCGCAGTCTATTGACCAAATCACGCAGTTGGGGTTCTCTAGCACTCATCTGCGTGAGGAAATCTCTCACGGCTTGACCGCCCAGCTCACACACCTGCTGAATGCGTGCATCGTCCCCAAATGGATCGGTCCCAACCAGAAGCGCAGTGAGCAAGTCCATGTGTCCACGCCGAGAATGAAGGAGTACGTCGCTCCACTTGGCGAAGTCAATAGCTTCTGATCTGTTTCTCATGAGATAAGGGGCATGATCGCCAGATACCAGAAGTCCAGATACGTTGGAGCTTGGAAAACGGGACGACAAGTAAAGCACATATGAATGTAGTTGCTGATACTCTTCGTGCTGAGCGGTGTCTGCTGGTCCTTTGAGCTCAACAATCAAAATTTCCCGATCTTCTGGCGAGCCGAAGAAAACGAAATCCGGCATCGTTCGGTCGGCAGGAATTGCAGGGAAGGGATTTCGCTTATCAATGAGGGTAGCCTCATCCTTGACGATACTAGCGAGAGCTTTTCGATATACATAACGTTCGTATCGAGTGTTGAGTATCCAGGGGAAACTCTCAATGAGCTTTTGTAGCTGGGTTTCTTGGCCTTTTAGGATATGCCCGTGAAGTTGGGTTAATGCGAATACACGCAGCGAAAAGGCAACGGCGAGAGACAAGCTCTCAGGGACGAGTTCGTCGCTCAGCCTGTTGACTGACGATACGAAAGCGGAAGGTTCGAAGGTGGTAACTTGTGTCCACAGTTCTTTTATCAGCTTGCGAGCCGGTTCATGTACCCAAGCTTTTGCTGCTGCTTCGATAAGACGTATTTTTGCATCCTGATCCTTGCCGAGTCGGGGCGTAACGTCGCTGATGAGTTCGACGAGATGGCTCTTATCGGTTGGCCGCAACTTGATGTCGGGGGTTTTGTCTAGGAACCCCTCGACCAGCGTGATGTCTTCGAGACGTGAGGTCTCTTTTCTCTTCTGCTCGTAAGCGTTGATCCATGCGACGACGGACTGTGCACCCCACGTATGTAATGTTTGAAGATCAGAATCCTCCCAGTTCACGCTCGTGCGATCGGTAGATATCGTGTCCTGCTGAAGCTCATCGATCCAGTCTGCTTCGACCACGGCATACATGTAACGGGAAAAAATCTCGCGTCCCTTGACGCCAAAGAAGAAAGGGCGGTCTTGGGCAATCTTCCCGTGCGCGTAGACGCCGACGCCTGCTTCCTCTTGCGACCAGGCTGCCGATTTGACGAAACCGACCCAGAACTTCACTAATCTCGGACCCATCGGCGTATTCAAGGTGTGTTCGGAAATTCCCTGTTCTGGGATGCGAAGCTCCCACTCCGGAAAAACGTCCGTTTCTGCGAGAGCACCACCGTTGACATGGACTTTGAAGTCGGGTCTCGCCAGCGTAACCGTAAAACGGCGACCCAACGACTCACGCAGTTGCACGGTCGATATTTGTTTGCGGAGGGTGAGGGCGGTTGCGTAAATCAAGGTCCCCGACTTAGACAGCGAGATGGCACTCCGAAATTTGTCTATGACCCCCTGCATGCCAGACGGTTCGTCCGCTGATAGCTGGTCCACAGGAATTTCATCGGCAAGCACGTCCGGCGCATATATCGCTGTGGCGGACGCATCTAGGTTCTCGGCCGCTAACATTGCGTCATAGTCGAACCGAAGCCACATGGCGATGTCATTCTGGATGGTAATGACGTGTACGATGCGCGCGATCCCGAACGGGGCTAACTTGCCGATGCCCTTTCTCCCCATCGGATACCTGTCGTTGTTCCGGTCATCAGCCGTTGGAGGTCGGGGTTTAGGCTGTCCCACCACGAGATAGTTGTTGACGAGATCCGCCTTGCTCATGCCGCGGCCATCGTCGAACACGCTGATAGCTGTTGGTGAACCGGCGTCAGAGTTTTCCAATTGGATGAATACTTGAGATGCGGAAGCATCCCATGAGTTGGATACCAATTCGGCCAATACGTTCGTTGGCTTGTTTTGATACAGCTTCAAGCCAAGATGTTCTATTACGTTATGTGCAAACCGGAGCGTGAGTGGTTGCGAGCTGGAGGTTGGTTGATTCACGTGGTCCCCATAGTCAATCCGTTGGCATTTGCCGTAGTTGCCGGGTCATTAACCTTGGTTATTACCGTGCTGCCGTTAGGTAGTGATTGAATGGCGGCTGGCTGTTGATCCAATGGCTAGGCGTCACGCATTGTTGCATTTTATAGGCATGGCGTCGCCCGACGAAGTCGGGCCGCGCTCTCGTGCTGCGCATCGAGCCTCGCTGCGCGAATCTCGCCCCTGACGGGCTTCCATCGTTCCCTCGCTCCGCTCGGCTGACGCCTCCGGCCCGGCTTCCAGCTTCGGGCCTGCGCGCTTCGCTTGCGTGCGGTTCGGCACACAGGGACGACCGTTGCCTTGTCCAGCCGTCTCCCCTGACTTCATCACCTTGTCCGCGACTGTAGCCCGCGCCCGTGTGCCGTCAAGGCGCGCAGGGCCGTGTCCTCGGCTGCGCCTGCGGGCCGCACCAACCCTGCGCTTGTTTCCTTGACGGCCCCCGTCCGCGCGCTCCTGACCGTCGCGGGCGATGAACTCAGGAAAGACGGTGGCAACAGGGCCAACCGGGTTCCTCGTGCCGACCGCACCAAACAGCCGAAAGGCTGGGCTCCGAATCTAGGAATCCGGTGTGCGGTTTGAACAGCAAACCCTTTTCGTCAGGAGAAATGCCATGCAACTCGCATCCCGATTCGCTTCCCGCTCCCCGTCGCTGCGCAGCGATTACCCGCTGTCCGACGATCAAATCCGCAGGGTCGCGCCGTCCATCTTTGCGGATGCGCCGCACGAAAGCCGTTCCGAGCGGTACGCCTATATCCCGACCGCCGCCGTGCTGGCGGAGCTTCGCAAAGAAGGGTTTCAGCCCTTCATGGCATGCCAGACCCGCGTGCGCGACGAAGGCAAGCGCGAACACACCAAACACATGCTGCGCCTGCGCCACGCCAGCCAGATCAACGGCGCGGAAGCCAATGAAATCGTGCTGCTCAATTCTCACGACGGCACGAGTTCCTACCAAATGCTCGCGGGCATGTTTCGGTTCGTGTGCAGCAACGGTCTTGTCTGCGGCGACACCGTGGCCGATGTGCGCGTGCCCCACAAGGGCGACGTGGCCGGTTCCGTCATCGAAGGCGCTTACGAAGTCTTGCGCGGCTTCGACCGCGTGCATGAATCCCGCGATTCCATGCGCGCCATCACCTTGAACGATGGCGAATCCGAAGTGTTCGCCCGCGCCGCGCTGGCCCTCAAGTACGACGACCCCGACAAGCCCGCGCCCATCACGGAATCGCAAATCCTAATGCCGCGCCGCTTTGATGACCGCCGCCCGGACTTGTGGAGCGTGTTCAACCGCACGCAAGAGAACCTGACCCAAGGCGGCCTGCGCGGGCGTAGCGCCAACGGACGCCGCCAGCAAACCCGCCCGGTGCAGGGCATCGACCAAAACATCCGACTCAATCGTGCGCTTTGGCTGCTGGCCGATGGCATGCGCCAGTTGAAAGCCTGAATCCCCACGCGGCAGGGACAGGCAGCAGCCCTTGCCGCGTCTCTCGCTGCTGCATCCCAACCGCTAGGAGTTATCACCATGAACGCCGTTACCCAAATCGAAACCCGTGTCATCGAAACCGCCGCGCCGCTGGAAGTGGCCGACCCGACCAAGAACCTGATTTTGGTTCCGCTCTCGCAGTTGCTGCCGCGCCGCTCCAAGCGTAACGCGCGCACGAGTCCGCGCCTGTCCATTCCCGAACTGGCCGCGAGCATCGCCCGCATCGGTCTGCTGCAAAACCTCATCGTCATTCTGTCCGCCGGTGGCGAGCAATACGAAGTGGTGGCGGGCGACCGCCGACTGACCGCGTTGAAGCTGCTGGCGAAGAAGAAGCAGAAGCGCATTGCCGCCGACTTTGAGGTGCCTTGCCTGCTGGTGCCGGACGCTTCGGCCCGTACAGTCAGCCTCGCGGAAAACCTGCTGCGCGAGCAGATGCACCCGGCCGACCAGTTCGAGGCGTTCGCCGCACTGGTCAAGGAAGGCCGGCCCGTCGAGGACATTGCCGCCGACTTCGGCGTGTCCCCGCTGGTGGTGCAGCGCCGCTTGAAGCTGGCCAACGTCTCGACGCGCCTGATGGCCGACTACCGGGCCGGAGCCGTCACGCTGGAACAGTTGATGGCCCTGACCATCTCCGACGACCATGCCGCGCAGGAAGCTGCGTTCTACGGTGCGCCCGAATGGCAGCGTGGCGCGTCCGCGCTGCGCGAACGCCTGACCGAACGCGAAATCGATGCCACGCATCCGCTGGTGCGCTTCGCCGGGCTGGACGCCTACACTGCGGCGGGCGGTGGCATCCGCCGCGACCTGTTCGCGGAAGGCGATGCCGGAACCTACCTGACCGACGCCGCGCTGCTGGAAACGCTGGTGCGCGGCAAGCTGGATGCGCTGGCCGGGGACGTGCGCGCCGAGGGTTGGGCGTGGGTGGAAGCCGTGCCGCACATGAGCTACGCCGAACGGCAGGCGTTCCAGAATGCACCGCGCCAGCGCCGCGAACCGAACGCCCGCGAAGCCCGCCGCATCGCCTCGCTGCAAACCCGCCTCGACAAGATCGACGCCGAACTGGAAGACGCCTACGACGCCGAGGACGAGGACAAGACCGAAGCGCTGGAACCGCGCCGCGAACAGGTTGCCGGGGAACTGCAAGCCGTGGAGGAAGCCTTGCAGGGCTACGCCCAGGACGTGCGCGCCGTGGCCGGTGCCATCGTCACCCTCGACCGCAGCGGCGAATCCGTGATTCATCGCGGGCTGCTGCGCGAAGCCGAAGCCAAGGCGCTGCGCACGCTGGAACGCTTGCGGCAAGGGTTCGGCAACGCGGAGGGCGAAGCCGGGAACGACGACGAAGGCGAGGATGCCGAGCAGCCCAAGGCCGCGAGCCTGTCCGACAGGCTGGCGCAGCGCTTGAGCGCGCACCGCACCGCCGCGCTGCAAATCGAAGTCGCCCGCCATCCGCAAGTCGCGCTGGCCGCGCTGGTGCATGGCATAGTGCAGAGCGTCTTGCAGGACAACCACTACGGCCACGACTTGCCGCTGGGCGTGAGCCTGAAAGTGCAAGACCGGCTGGAAGGCATGGCCCCCGACTGGCCCGAGTCGCCCGCCGCCGTCGCCCTGCGCGAGTTGCAGCAGGTCGCGGGTGAAGCGGTGCCGCAGGACAGCGCCGAACTGTTCGCCGCGCTGCTGGCGACGGAGCAAGGCGAACTGGTGCGGCTGCTGGCGGTATGCGTAGCGGCGACCGTGGACGTGGTGACGCCTCGCGCCACGGCGCACCAGCCGGGCGTGGAACTGGCGCAGGCTGTGGGGCTGGACATGGCCGCATGGTGGCAGCCCACCGCAGACGGGTATTTCCAGCATGTGCCGAAGGCCGCGATTCTGGAAGCCGTGGGCGAGTTCGCACCGTCGCACGCTGCCCGACTGGCGAAGTTGAAGAAGGCCGACATTGCCAGCGAGGCGGAACGGCTGGCCGATGGTACGGGCTGGATGCCCGCCATCTTCAAGGCCGAAGGTCCGGAAGCTGCGCCGGAGGGAACGCAGGCGCAGGACGCCCCGGAGGATGACGAGGAAATGGCGGATGAACTCGCCGAGGCACTGGCCGCTTGACCCGCGCCGAAGGCAAGCGCCCCGGCCTCGACCGGGGCGTTTCGCTTGAAGGAGAAGCCCCATGACTCGCACCACCACCAGCCGCCCGTGCATGGCGGCGACCTATGCGCCCGGCACGGTACGCGCTCGCCGCTGGCACGGCGAAGGCGGCATGCGCGGCTACCGTCCGCCCCCTGGCTGGACAGCCTGCGCCGACCTGACCGACTTGCATCCCATCACGGGCCGCGCTTTGCCGCGTGCCGTGTGGTGGATCATCGAAACCAAGGAATAACGAGCAGCACCGGCCCCAAGCCGTTCCGCCTTGGGGCCGGTGGTCGAAGAACCGGGCGCGGCGGTGGCCGCGCCCGGTTCCAGCATCCAGAGCAAAATCGCCACGTCGCCGCCTTCGACCAAGCGGCGACGTGGCGGACGTGCAAGTGCCTTGCACGCGGTACAGCCATCGGCGCCCGCTGGCGCGAGCAAGGTTTCGATGGCGCGCCGCCGCAATGGGCGGGGCTGGGGCTACGCCCCGGCTTGCTGCGGCAGGTTGTGCCAAAGCGTGCCGTCCTCGACGCTGGCGGTTCGCGCCTGTACGTCACGAAGGACGGTTCACAGACACGCCACCCGGCCTCGCTATGGAGCATCCACGCCACGCCTCAAGCCCGTCGCCGCAATCTGCGGCAAGGAGCGTTCTCGCTTGTCGTTGGGGTGTTGGCCTTGCCAGTGCCAGGGTGCAAGCCGGTGAAGCCGTCACGCGGGGATGCCGAGTCGGCCACATCTCCATTCGGGAGCGGGCGGCCTGTGCGTCCTTGGCTTGTCGTGAATCCTGGCGAGGGAACGGCTACGCCTTGGGCTTCATGGCCGCAACCTTCCAGCGAAAACAATTTCCCCTGCGCTGCGCGCATTCCTCGCGGGACAAATTCTTTTCGCTTCCAGGCTCTCCACGGTGTTGCGACCGCTGCGCGGTGCGGCCAGCCCATCCCCCGCCGGCCGGATCACAACAAGGACGCACTGGCGCGACCTTATACACCCCGAAAGGAGAAACATCATGGCTAACATCGGCACCTTCACCGCAGAGAAAGACGGCTTCACCGGCACGCTTCGCACCCTGACACTCAACGCCAAGGTCAAGCTGGTTCCCAACGACAAGGGCGACAGCGAGAACGCCCCCGACTTCCACCTTCAGGCGGCCGGCCACGAGATCGGCGCGGCGTGGAAGAAGACCAGTGAGGCCGGGCGGGATTACCTGTCCGTGAGCATCGACGACCCTTCGTTCCCGGCGACGGTCTATGCCCGCCTGATCGAGAACGAGGACGGCACGCACGACCTGATCTGGTCGCGCAGCAAGCCCAAGGCAGCCTGACAGCCGCCCACCGCGCCCCGCCTGTTGCGGCGGGGTGCCTTTCGCTGACAGCCTACGTCTCGGACACGGACGCGAGCTGGCTTTCCGTCGCGGCCATCAGCACGGCGGTACTGCAACTAAGCGCGCTGGCGATCTTGAAGATGATCGCCAGCGTGGGCATGTGCTCGCCGCGCTCGACCTTGCCCATATGGGAACGCTCGATGCCAGCCAGGTTGGCCAGCGATTCCTGCGCAATCCCGC
Organism: Orrella dioscoreae; assembly: GCF_900089455.2. Taxonomy (NCBI): domain Bacteria; kingdom Pseudomonadati; phylum Pseudomonadota; class Betaproteobacteria; order Burkholderiales; family Alcaligenaceae; genus Orrella; species Orrella dioscoreae. The sequence continues at coordinate 2,963,019 of NZ_LT907988.1, read as the reverse complement.
GTTCCATCCGCAGCGCACGCACCGCCGCGCCGAAGGCTTGCGCCAGCTCGGCATCGAAGGTGGTGGCACCGGCCGGTCGGCCAGGTTGTACGGATCGCTTCTGCATAGACAGAAGCGTCCAATCGCGGGACAATTAAAACCACGTTATCTTTAACTCATGACGGTAATTTAGTCCGCTTCCGTGCTTTTACTGAAATCCGCAACTGCGGATTTCACCAGACCCGGGGAGCCGCATCCGTGTCTTTCCTGACCTGCGTAATTCCGCTTCTGCGTTTCCGTGCATGTACGGATTCGATGGCTTGCGCCTTCGTGCTTTCCCGCCAAAGCACGCATCCGTTTCGGCGGTTCCGCGCTTCGGTGGAAAATCGTATCCGTGCATCCTCGGATGCGTGGGGATTCGGGTCATGAACCAGCCGCTCGTCACCGCTGAACAGCGGGCGCAACTGCTCGCCGTCGGCGCGGCACGCGCCGCTGATCGAGGCATCGACCCGATGCCGGCGGTGCGACTGTTCACCCCTGACGCGCACGCCACCTGGTTGCTGGCCGCGCTCGACCCGGCCGATGGCGATACGGCATGGGGGCTGATCGACCTGGGAATAGGCATGCCCGGCCTGGGCCATGTGAAGTTGTCCGATCTGGCGTCCATCGTCGGGCCGCGCAAGCAGCCGGTGATGCGCGATCGCTACTTCCAGCCGGTGCGTCTGTTGTCGGAGTACCTGCGGCTGGCCGAGGAAAACGGCTCGATCACCGACTGACCAACCCCAGCCAACGACAGCGCATTCTGGCCATTTCAGTCTTACCCAAGACCTGATTGGTCTGAATCCGCACTCTTGCACCGAAGCGGTGCACTTCTGTTGAAAACAGTCATGATCTTTGGCGCGGGCTGCTGCACGGTGCTCCATGCTGCGCGCCATTTTTGTGGCGGCGCAGCCGTCGCATTCAGACGATTTCCGCAATGCCCTGGAGCCAATCGGTCTTGACACCAGCAGTTACAGCTTATCCCGATTTCGATGACGACTTGATGGCGGCCCGATAGCTTCTGCACGCCGGAATCCGTGGCGACGTTCCTGCTGAATGACAGGAGGTTGCGGCATGGCTGACCCGAGCGCCGAACACTGGTATCCGACCGCCGCGTATCTCTACACGCTGCATCTCGACGGCCCCGCACTGGCGTGGGAATACCTGCGCCGCCACCCCGACTACCGCCGCGACTGGCTGCGCCGGCGCCGCCGGCCAGAGGCCGCCGCGCGCTGGGGACTGCGCCTGCTGGAAGATCCCGCCCTGGATGCGCGCGACGCGCATCCGGCCTGGTTCCCCGATCACGATACGGTGGTGCAGCTCTATCCGGACGCCGACCCGCCGCCCGACGCGGTGGCCTTCGCGTTTTGGTGCCTTCCCGGCCAGAAGCGCCTGATCCACGACGGCAAGCGCCTGGTGCTGCTGACACGCTGGCCGGGCTGCTGCCTGCGGCTGGTGATCGCTCCCGGCCTGGCCGACGGCATGGCCTACGCCTATGCCATTCGCGCCTGCGCCGCATCCTGCGGACGCTATCAGGCGCTGGTGGCCGAACTGGACAAGCTGGCCACCGCTGGTGATGCAGTGACAGCGGGAACGGCACGGTCACGGCCGGCTCCCGCTGCGCTGCTGGAGTTGAACACGCTCCAGGCGCTCGACGGTACCCTCGCGGGCGCGTCCCTGCGCGACGTGGCCGAAGGGCTGTTCGGCGTCGATGCCGTCGCCGGCGACTGGCACGCCGACAGCGCCTTGCGCGCCCGCGTTCGCCGGCTGGTACGGCGGGGCGATGCACTGATGCGCGGCGGCTATCGTCGCCTTGCACAGCTTCCGCCGCTCAGGGAGGGACGTTCTGCATTCCCTGCAAAACGTCCCTGAGCGGGAAGCCTTGCTTTCTTGAAAGTGCCTCTATCCGGCCGCGTGGTGTGGCCGGGCTTGATGGAGGTACATTCCATGCGACCCGCTCCCTTGCGGCCTGCTGCCGCTGCTATCGCTGCGCCCGTGCAGCCCCAACGCTACCTGACCAACGACGAAGCCGCTGAATACCTGCGGCTGTCGCCGCGCACGCTGGAGAAACAGCGCGTGATCGGCGGTGGCCCGAAGTTCCGCAAGTTCGGCCGTCGCGTCATGTATGCGGTGTCCGACCTCGATGCCTGGGCCGACCAGCGCAGCTATGAGGCCACGTCCGACCCGGAATATGCCGAGCGTCACGCAGGCGACTACCGTGATGGCCGCTGATCGTCGGCTCGCCGGTGGTCATCGTCATGTCCAGCCCATCGCTGCCGCCGGGGCAGCGATCGCAGCAGCGGGAACAGCTCGACCTGTTCCGCGCGCTGCCGGGCGACGGCATGGCGCCGCGCGACAGCCAGGACTTGATGGCCTTTCCGTTCTTCTCGCTGGCGAAGTCGCGGCGCACGGCGCCGATCGACTTCCGCAGCGGGAACATCTCCATCCGCGTGGAAGGCACGGCCGAGCACGGCATCGCCACGATATGGGATGCCGACGTGCTGATTTGGGCGGCCTCGCAGATCGTGGAGGCACGCGACGCAGGCATTCGCCCGTCGCGCTTGATACACGCCACCCCATACGAAATCCTGCGCTTCATCGGGCGCGGCACGTCCCTCAACGACTACCAGCGCCTGAAAGCTGCGCTCGACCGGCTGCAATCGACCAGCGTGGCGACTTCCATCCGCGAAACCACCGGGCGGCGCCTGCACCGCTTTTCGTGGGTGAACGAATGGCGCGAGCTGGCCGACGCCAGCGGCACGCCGCTGGGCATCGAGCTGATCCTGCCGGACTGGTTCTATGCCGGCGTGCTCGATGCCGCCCTGGTGCTGACCATCGACCCGGCCTATTTCCGCTTGAAGGGCGGCATCGAACGCTGGCTGTACCGCCTGGTGCGCAAGCACGGCGGGCGGCAGGAACACGGCTGGCAATTCGACTTCCGGCACTTGCACCGCAAATCCGGCAGCGCGGCGCGCTTCTCGGACTTCGCCTACGACCTACGCGTGCTGGTCGCGCGGCAGTCGCTGCCCGGCTACGTCCTGGGCATCGAGCCGATGCCGGACGAAAAGCTGGAACTGCTGACCTTCCGGCCCGTGCCGTCCACGGCACGGGGATAACTGCGGGAAAAGGTGTGGACGGCCTCGTGCTATCAGGAGTACGGCGTATCGTGCTATCGGGAGTACGACCCTCGTGCTATCAGGAGTACGAAAACGCCGCAAAGCCAGTAACGGCGCGGGTTTTCCACTCCTCTAACTTACCTAACTATAAATCTCTAACTTTTAGTAGAAGCGCGCCGTTTCGGTGGACAACCGCAAAACGGCACGGCCAGGCCGGCTTTCCAGCAGGGAGGGCCAGGCCATGATCGTCGCGTTTCTCAACCAGAAAGGCGGCGTCGGCAAAACCACGCTCGCCACCCACATCGCGGGCGAACTGGCGATGCGCGGTCTGCACGTCATCCTGCTGGACGCCGATCCGCAGGGTTCCTCGCTGGACTGGACGCAACGCAGAAGCCAGCAGGGCTTGCCACGGCTGTTCAGCGCCGTGGGCCTCGCCCGCGAGACGCTGCATCAGGAAGCGCCGGAGCTGGCCCGCCGCGCCGATCACGTCATCATCGACGGCCCGCCGCGCATCGCCGCCCTAGCGCGTTCTGCGCTGCTGGCGGCCGAGCGCGTGCTGATTCCCGTGCAGCCCAGCCCGTATGACCTTTGGGCCAGCGCCGAGATGGTGGCGCTGATCCGCGAGGCACAGGTGTTCCGGCCTGCGCTGCGCGCGGCCTTCGTCATCAATCGGCGCGTCAGTACCACCATCATCGGCAGAGAAGCACGGCAATCGCTGGCCGAACAGCCGCTGCCGGCGCTGCGCGCCGAGGTGCGCCAGCGCATCGTCTTCGCCGACAGCGTGGCCGCTGGCCGGCTCGCCCGCGAGACGGCGCCCGACAGCGCCGCCGCACGCGAGATCGCCTTGCTCACCGATGAACTGCTGCGGTGGCCGACATGAGCAGCCCGCGCAGTAAGCGCGTCGGCATCGGCGCACGTCCGCCCGCGAATCCGCACGCCGAGGCGTGGATTCGCCAGGGCGATGCCGATGCGCTCAACAAAGGCGACGTCTACACCGCACGCCTGACGCTCGACGTGACGCCTGCGCTGCGCGCGCGCATCAAGATCGCCGCCTTCGGCCAGGGCGTGACCGTGGCCGAACTGCTGCGCGGCCTGCTGGAGCGGGAGTTCCCCGACAAGCGCACGGAGAACCTGCCATGAACGTATCCGCCTTGCCTGCCGCTCACGCGGCAACAGCTGCACCGGCTGCTGCGCCGCCGCCTTCGCTTTCGACGCTCGCCGGCCAGGCTGGCAACGTGCCGCTGACCCGCGTATCACTCGCCTACATCGAGCCGCGCTTCAAGCTCTACCTGCGTTTCGGCGAACCGACGCGCACGCTGCGGCTCGACCGCTGGCGGCGCTGCGCGGTGTTCCTGCCGCGTGCAATGTTCTGCCGCGTGCGCTGGGAAGCAAACGACTACGGCACGATCCGCTGGCAGCTCATGGTGATGCAAGCCGCCACGCCGCTGGACGACATGCAGCGCATTCCCGGCGTGCGACCGGGCGCACGCCTGCTGCTGCACGCCGAAGGCGAAAACGCGGTGCGTACCGTGCTGGAACGCATCGACGGCATCGAAGGGCAAGGCATCGCCGCAATCGACGTGTCGCCCGCGTACTGGCGCACGCTGGGCAACCGTCTGGCGGCCCGTCTGCCGCTGCCCGAATACACCGCCGAGCGGCACGCCGCTTGGCTGGCCGGGAGGGCGATGCCATGACGACCCAATCCAACACCACATGCACGCACGAAGCCGTGCCGCATTCTCGCTCGCGCCGACGCGCTCGCCTCGCGCTGGCGGGCTTCGCCGCAGTCGGCTTCGCTGCGCTGGCCTGGGCAGCTTTCGTGTCGCCGCTGCCGCGTCTGACCTACAACCCGTCCGACAGCGTGGCGGTCGGTTGGTATCGCATTGAACCGTTCGACCCACGCACCGCCTCGCTGCCACGTCCGCTGTCCGTGGACAGCATCGTGCTGGTGCCGTTGCCTGACAGGGCCGCCATGCTGGCTGCGCAGCGCGGCTACCTGCCGACGCGCGTGCCGCTGCTCAAACGTGTGGGCGCGGTCGCGTCGCAACACGTTTGCATCGTCGCCGGGCAGGTACGCATCGACGGCGTGCCTGCGGCCGCCGCGCTGCCTGCCGACCGGCAGGGCCGGCCGCTGCCATCCTTGCGGCTTTGCCGCCGCCTCGAACCGGGCGAGCTGTTCCTGTTGAGCGCGACCAACTCGGCGTCGTTCGACAGCCGCTATTTCGGCCCGGTCAGCGCATCCGCCGTGATCGGCGTCGCGCATCCGGTCTGGCTGGAGACACGCCCATGATGGCCGCCGATTCGCTGCACGTTGCCGTGCATCTCATTGTGCCATCGGGCATGCCGTTCCGGCTGCTGCCGCCGTGTCGTCGCGCGTGCAGCGCGGGCGCATTCGCGCCGCGCTTCGCGCAACATCCGGCGCAGCCGTCCAACGTGCAGGCGTCTTGCCTCGAACGCGCACGGCCTCCGGCCCCCATCGCGTCCATCTGCGCGTTCGCCGGCGGGCTGGCTGCAAGCAGCGCAGCGCCGCCGGGCCGCCGACGCCCGGAGCGACAGCGAGGGGCAAAGGCGGAAGGCAAGACAAAAGGACGCGGCACCGGGCCGCGTCGAAAGCCTGTCTGCACATGGGGGTGGCGCGGCACGGAGCGGCTTCGCCACCGTGCCGCATTGGGCGCGAAGGTCGCGCCAATGCAGGCATGTCCGCGTGCTTCGCACGACCGGACACGGCAGAGCTTGCAGGGAGAACGGCGATGACCGATCGCCGCGATGACGATTTCCGGGTGCGCCCGAGCGCCCCGAAGAACCGGGGTAAGGGCCAGGGCCAGAGCTTCGTTTCCAAGGTACTCAAGCAGGCTGGCAAGGCCAGCGGCGGCAAGTCCTCGATGCGCCATTCCGCAGCCGGTGGCAGCGGCGCACGCGCAGACCAGCGGCCCGGCTCGCGCCTGGGGCGCGGCCACACGGCGGCGCGTTTCGCTGGTGCGAAGCTGACGCCCATGTCGCGGCGCGTGACCATCAAGACCTTGCTGGTCAATCAACGCAATGCTAGCCCGCAGTCGCTCGCCAAGCACCTGCGCTACATCGAGCGCGACGGCGCGGGCCGCGATGGCGAACCGGGCCGGGCCTATGGGCCGCAGACCGACGAAGCCGACCTCGGCGCCTTCAAGGAGCGTGCCGCCGACGACCGGCATCATTTCCGCTTCATCGTCTCACCGGAAGACGGGGGCGAGCTGGACGACCTGCGCACCTACACCCGGCATCTGGTGAACCGCATGGAAGCCGACTTAGGAACGCGGCTGGATTGGGTGGCGGTCGATCACTGGAACACCGACAACCCGCATACTCACCTGATCGTGCGCGGGCGCGAAGACACCGGCAAAGACCTCATCATCGCGGGCGACTACATCGCCCACGGCTTTCGCCATCGGGCCGCCGAACTGGCGACCGAATGGCTGGGGCCGCGCACCGAACTGGAGATCCAGCAGACCTTGCAGCGCGAGGTGGAGCAAGAGCGGTGGACGAGCCTCGACCGCACGCTGCAACGCGAGGCCGGCGAGGATGGCCGGGTGCAGGTCGAACGCTTCAACGAACCCCGGCTGCAACGCCAGCGCCTGCTGCTGGTCGGCCGCCTACAACACTTGCAGCGCCTGGGCCTGGCCGAAGAAATGCAGCCCGGCACCTGGGCCGTGCATGCGGATGCGGAGAAGACCTTGCGCGCCCTGAGCGAGCGTGGCGACGTCATCCGCACCATGCAGCGGGCCATGAGCGGCCAGCCGCGCGAACTGGCGGTGTTCGAGCCGGGCGAGGATGGCCGATCCGTCATCGGTCGCGTGGCCGCGAAGGGGTTGGCCGACGAGCTGCACGACCGCGGCTATCTGGTCATCGACGGCGTGGACGGGAAGGCCCACTACGTCGCACTGAACGCCCGTGACGAGCTGGCGAACTACCCCACGGGTGCGGTGGTGGAAGTGAAGGGTTCGGCCGACGTGCGCGCCGCCGACAAGAACATCGCCGCGCTGGCGAGCGATGGCCTGTACCGCGCCGATCACCACCTGGCCATCGAACAGGGCCGGGCCAAGCCCGGACGCGACCCGCAGGAGGTTGTCGCCGCCCACGTCCGGCGGCTGGAAGCGTTGCGCCGGGCTGGCATCGTGGAGCGTGTGGCAGAGGGGCTATGGAAGGTGCCGAACGACCTGGCCGAGCGTGGCCGCCAGTACGATGCGCAGCGCCTGAGCGGCGTGGCTATGGAACTGAAATCGCACCTGCCCATCGAACGGCAGGCGCGCGTGATCGGCGCGACCTGGCTTGACCAGCAATTGGTCGGCGGCGGCCGCGGGTTGGGCGACCTGGGCTTTGGTGGCGACGCCAAGCAGGCGATGCAGCAGCGCGCCGACTTCCTGGTCGAACAGGGGCTGGCCGTGCGGCGCGGGCAGCGCGTGATCCTCGCCCGCAACCTGCTGGGCACGCTACGCAATCGAGAACTGACGCAAGCCGCCAAAGACATTGCCGCCGAAACTGGCCTGGAGCATCGCCCGGTAGCCGACGGGCAGCGCGTCGCCGGCATTTACCGGCGCTCTGTCATGCTGGCGAGCGGGCGTTACGCCATGCTTGATGACGGCATGGGGTTCAGCCTGGTGCCGTGGCGGCCGGTGATCGAACAGCGGCTAGGTCAGCAACTTGCAGCCACGGTACGCGGCGGAGGCGTGTCGTGGGAGATTGGGCGGCAACGCGGGCCTGCCATCTAATCCTGTGAGCCGCCGTCCTTAAACGCACTTAGGCAGAGATCCACGAAGCTGCGTACTTTCGGATCCATGTAGCGGCTCGATGCGAATACGGCGTGGACAGGCGCCGGAACCTCTGCCCAGCCGGGAAGCACGCAAGAAAGCGTGCCAACAGCCACATAGGGTTCAGCCATGAAGCGCGGCAAGTGCGTGATCCCGAGTCCTGCAAGCGCGAGGTTCTTCGCGGCGATCGTGCTGTTGACTGCACAGCGCGGGGATACCGTGACCTTCTCGGTTTTCTCACCATTTACCAGGGCCCAATTGGAGCGCCCCCGCGTCGTCTTCATGATCAGGTTGTGGCGCTTCAGGTCGCCGACGGCGGAAAGCGCCGGCCCGCGCTTCAGATAGCCAGGGGCCGCATACAGCCCGTAAGACACCTCGCCGAGTTTGCGCGCCGAGAGCCCCGAATCTTCGAGCGTGCCGACACGGACGGCGACGTCGAAGCCTTCATGGATGATATCGACCAGGCGGTTCGTGTACTCCGCTTCCACCGTCACTTTCGGGGCCATTCGCAGAAACGCTGCGATCCAGTCGTCCACGACCATCGTTCCGAACTCGGATCCAGCCGTGAGCTTGAGCAGTCCTTTGGGCTCCCTGGACTGCTGCGCCACCGCCGCCTCTGCGGCTTCGGCGGCGGTCAGGATGCACATGGCGCGCTCGAAGTAGTCGCGACCGACCTCCGTCACGTTGAGGCGACGTGTCGAGCGGGTGAGAAGCTGTGCGCCGAGTTTCTTCTCCATGCGACTGACGATGCGGCTGATGCGCGCCTTGTCGGTGCCCAGCCGATCCGCAGCCGTCGTGAAAGAGCCGTCGGTCACAACCGCGACGAAGACGCGCATCTCCGGCAGATCGATTGATGTATTCATGGACAACAGTATTTGACTTATCTCTATATTTATCAATTAAGAGGGTAAGTCCATAGTGCGATTCATGCAACACGTCGCACTCAACGAATACAGCGGCGGCATTGACTTGCTGCGGTTGTAAGCGTCACGGCGATCGAGACGCACACCGCCCTGTCGTTCACACGACTTGCTTGCATCGCGGCGCGCTTAGGCGTGCGTCCCAAGAAACCTGTCGGCGGGTTCCCGCCGTTCTCCCATAGAAGGAATGCGAAGATGACACAAACAATCGGAATCATTGGCTCCGGCCTCGTCGGCAAGGCAGTCGCGCGTCTCGCGACCGCAGCTGGCTACAAGGTGGTGATCAGCAACTCCCGCGGCGCGGACACCATCAAGGATCTGATCGAGGAACTTGGTCCGCTGGCGAGCGCCGGCACGACCGAGGAGGCCATCGCGGCAGGTGACATCGTCACGCTCTCGATCCCGATCGCCGCCTCCGAGCAGCTGCCCGCCGACAAGTTTGCGGGCAAGGTCGTACTCGACCAGACGAACTACTATCCCGCATTCGGCAACAATGACGTTCTCGACAAGGGGGAGCTGACCTCCAGTGGGCTGATCCAGCGGCGTTTGCCGGGAGCGAAGGTCGTCAAGGGCCTTCACAACCTCAGCTGGCTCCACATGAAGGCCAACGCGACGCCGAAGGGTTCGGCGAACCGCACGACGCTGCCGATCGCGGGTGACGAAGCCGGAGCGAAGCAGGCGGTGACCGAGTTCTTCGACAAGATCGGCTTCGATACCATCGACGCGGGCTCCCTCGCAGACAGCTGGCGCATTGAACCGAGCACGCCCATCTACTTTTGGCGCTACGCTCCGACGGTAGATCTGAAAGCGACGGGCGAAAAAGCCGAGCGCGCCTACACGCAGCCCGGCAAGCCCGTGTCGCGCGAAGATGCTCAGCGCTTGATCAACGAGGCAAAGCGCCCGTCACCGATCGGCGGCACGTTCGAGGGCATGCCGCAGGTCCACGTCGACCTCTTCATGGCCCAGGCAAGCGCCGCGACCGTCAAGAAATAAAGCCTCTACATCGGGGGCCCTTGCGGGCGCCCGATGACCGTTCACAGCCTCTGGCCGATACGGTGCGCCCAGCCCGACAGACAAGTGGACCATGCACCTGGCGCCTCTCGCCGTGCCGATGATTGCCACTCGTGTGGCCTCGTTCCAATCGTTTTATTGATGTATTTATGGACAACGGTCTGTAGTTTTTTCTGCCATTTATCTATTTTTCGATCATCTCTAGAGTAATGCTTTCAACGCACTACTGGGAAGCTCGAAAGCAAATGAAGATAGGAATTTTGAATGCCGGCAATGTCGGCAGTCGCCTAGCGCGAGTCTGGGCAACCGCAGGTCATGACCTCGTCATTGCGAAGGACGGCGAGGATCGCAAGATCGCACCGTTGCTGGCAGAACTGGGCGACCGGGCCCGGCTCGGCACGATCCGCGAGGCCGCCGAATTCGGCGAGGCTGTTCTGTTCTCCGTCTACTGGCCGCGGGTCGACGCGATCGTAGGCGAAGTAGGCGACGCGCTCGATGGCAAGACCGTCATCGACACCATGAACCCGCTCGGCGTCACCGCCGAGTTCCAGCATTTCCATGAACTGGACTTCATGCGCGACAACTCGACCTCCGAGGTTTTGCAACAACGCCTCCCGAAGGCTCGGATCGTCAAGGCGTTCAATCTGCTGGGATCGCCATTGCTTGAGGCCGCAGCGTGGTCGAAGTCGCCGGTGCAGCCCAATGTCTTCTATGTCAGCGACGACGCCTCGGCCGGGCAGGTCGCCCGTGGTCTGATCGTTGATGCCGGTTTCAAGCCCATCAACGCCGGCCCCCTCAAAGGCGCCCGGCAACTGGAGCAGGCCGGCGTCCTGCTGCACCACATTGCCGAGCATGAATATGCCGGGGACGCGGAGGGTCTTGTTCGGCTGGCGCTGTCGGTCATCGAGGCAAGCCCCGGCCCGATCGTGCGCGAACGGGTCACCTGAGCCACCTCGCAATCCGATCCGCAAGCCCAATGAAACCACATTTCGCTTTACCTAGGAGAATCTCATGTCCCAATCCCTCAAGGGAAAAACCGCTCTCGTCACTGGCGGATCGCGCGGCATCGGTCGCGCGATTGCCGAACGGCTTGCGGCCGACGGTGCGACCGTCGCCATCACCTACAACGCAAGCAGCGCAGGCGCAGAAGAAGTGGTTGCGACCATCGAAAAAACGGGCGGCACCGCTTTCGCGCTTCACGCCGACCTGGTCGATGCCGCGGCGATCCCGGCGTTGTTCGATGCGCTCGACCGCGAGTTCAACACAAGGAAGGGCAGCAAGGCGCTCGACATTCTGGTCAACAACGCCGGCAACTCAGGCTGGGGCGGTCTTGCCGATGCGACGCCGGACGCCTGGAACACGATGTTCGCGGTTCACGCCCGCGCACCGTTCTTCGTCGTTCAATCCGCGCTGAGCCGTCTCTCCGATGGTGGTCGGATCATCAATACGTCCTCCGGTCTGGCCACGCGCCCATTGCCGGCCGTCCCCATCTACTCCATGGCCAAGGCGGCCATCAACAACCTGACCCATGCGCTGGCGATGGAACTGGGGCCGCGCGGAATCACGGTGAACGCCGTGGCGCCGGGTTGGACGCGAACGGACATGAACGCCGCTGTCCGCGAAAACGCCGACATGGTGAAGGCCATCGAAGCCGATACCGCGCTGGGACGCTTTGGCGAAACCTCGGATATCGCCGCAGTCGTGGCCTTCCTTGCCTCCGAGGAAGGTCGATGGGTGACTGCCCAGGTGATCGAGGCGAGCGGCGGCTACAAGCTCTGATTCCGCCTGGGCGGAAAAAGGCGTGACGACGCCGGCGCTTGTCGCGGGCAAGTCAAGCTGACCTCCATCAAAACCGACTAGCGAAATGGGAGTTCCCTCATGGATATCGGAATCATAGGAGCCGGGGAGATCGGAGGCTCGCTGACGCGCCGGCTGTCGAAACTGGGCCACAAGGTGTCCGTCGCCAACTCGCGCGGCCCGGATTCGCTAGCCGAGCTTGCCGCCGAAACCGGCGCCACGGCGGTCACCGTCACCGAGGCAGCCAGTAGCGGCGAGATCGTTTTCGTCGCCATACCGGTGTGGAAGATCGCCGAACTGCCGAAGGATCTCTTCGACGGGATCGGTCCCGACATCGTCGTCGTCGATACCGGCAACTACTATCCCCGGGAGCGTGATGGCCGGATCGATGACATCGAAACGGGCATGGCTGAAAGTCGCTGGGTGGCAAATCAGTTGGGACGGCCAGTGGTGAAGGCACTCAACACCTTGTACTGGCGCAAGCTCCTCCATGAGGGCAAGCCAGCGGGTGCTCCCGGTCGTATCGCGTTGCCGGTCGCTGGCGACGATGAAGCCGACAAAACAAAGCTCATCCGGCTTTTCGACGAACTCGGATTCGACGGCATCGACGCTGGGGGGCTCGACGAGTCCTGGCGTCAGCAGCCTGGCACGCCGGTCTATGCCACCGATCTCGACGCCGAAGGTGTCCGCAAGGCGCTTGCCGAAGCAAGCCCGGAGCGCAAACCTGAAATGCGTGCCACGCCGAATAGCAGCCTCGGCAAGCCTATTTGAGAGGAGCTTCCCATGGACACACAGCTTAAAGGTCGCGTCGCTTTGATCACAGGTGCTAGCCAAGGCATCGGCGAGGCGATCGCACGAGCGCTGCACGCCGAGGGCGCCAAGGTCGCCCTTCTGGCGCGCGACGAGAGCAAGCTGGCGAAGATCGCCGAGGATCTCGGAGACCGGGCCTTCGCGATCAGCGGCGACGTGACGAGCGCCGACAGCTTGGCGCAGGCGATTGCGGCGGTGGAGTCAGCGCTTGGGCCAATCGACATCGCTGTCAACAATGCGGGCGGATTGCGGTCATCGACCGGCGGGCTGTTCCGACCATTCGAAGAGGTTCCCGACGCTGACTGGCTCGAAACCTGGGAATTCAACGTCCTATCCGTTGTGCGGGTTGTCAGAGCAGCGGCACCGAAAATGGCAGCGCGCGGATGGGGCCGGATCATCAACATCTCGTCGGAAAGCGGCGTCCAGCCCGACGCGGTCGCCATTGAGTATGCCTCCGCCAAAAGCGCGTTGAACATCCTGACCAAGGGACTCGCGAAAACTTATGCCGACCGGGGCGTGCTGGTGAACGCCGTATCGCCGGCCTATGTGGACACGCCCATCCTCCGTGATCTGCTGGCGCAGCAGGATGGTGCCGAGGATCTGTTGCCTGACGAGCTTGCGGCTCATTTCATGCCCACCTTCCGCCCGAACATCGGGGTCGGCCGGCCGTGCAAGCCGGAAGACGTCGCCGCGGCAGTTGTGTTCCTGGCGTCGGAACAGGCTGGCTTCATCACCGGAACCAATCTGCGTGTGGACGGCGGCTCGGTAATGGCGATCTAACGGCCCACGTTCGCAGATTGGGGATCGATTTTGAGAGTCATGGAGGTAGACCCGCCCGCGACATCGAGCGTGACCCCGTGGTACGCCACCGCCGACCTGGTTGACGCATTTGCGATCGACCTTCCGCCCGATACGACAGGCGATCCCCTGCGACTGGCGGAGTTCGTCTTCGCTACCCAGCCGGGCTGGATCGCGGCGTTGATGTGTGTACGTGACACGCTCGTGCGCCCGTTTGGGATCAAGACATCAAGGCGGCTGCAAGCGGAGCAAGCGATCTCCGGCGCCCGGCATATCGGCATCTTTCGGGTCTTCGCCAGCGACGAAAGGGAGGTCATGCTCGGCGAAGACGACCGTCACCTGGATTTTCGCGTCTCGGTATTGCGTCAATCGAAGCTGGAGATGGATGGTGGATCGGATGCCTGTCTCGTGGTCACCACGGTCGTCCGTTGCCACAACCGACTGGGCCGGGTCTATATCGCCGCGATCCGGTTCTTTCACCGGCGCGTAGTCATTGCAAGCCTTCGACATGCGGCTTGGCGTGGCTGGCCAGTGTCATGAGATGGAGGTCATCACGTAAGGTATGGAACTGCGCCACCTTCGCTGCTTTCTCGCCGTGGCTGAAGAACTGCACTTCGCCCGCGCGGCCGAGCGACTGCACATGGAGCAGTCGCCGCTGTCGCGTGCCATCAAGGAGCTGGAAGAAGAACTGGGCGTGGTGCTATTCGCCCGTACTACGCGCAGTACACGGCTGACTCGCGCAGGCGCACTTTTTCTGGAGCATGTTCCACGCGTCTTCGCCGCCTTGCAGCAAGCTCGCGAAAGCGTGAAGGCGGCGGCCAATGGCTTCCACGGCCAGTTGCGCGTCGCGCTGTCAGACGGCATCACGCCGTCTCGTCTGCCGTCGCTGCTGGCGCTGTGCCGCCAGGAGGAACCCGAGGTCGAGATCCGCCTGTTCGAGGTGCCACTTTCGCAGCAAATCAAAGGGCTGCTTGACGACCTATACGACGTAGGCTTCGCACAGTCCGATGAGGTTGGCGACGGCATCGTGGCAGCGGCGGTTTGGAGCGATCCGCTGATGGTGGCCGTGCCGGCACGGCATGACTTGCTCAAGCACAAGCGGATTCCTCTGGAAGAAGTGCTGCGCTTCCCGCTGGTGTTGGGCGATCCGCAGGCATGCGAAGGCCACGTACGGCAAATCGAGCGCGTGCTGCGTCGCGTGGACATGGAGCCGCTGGTGGTCGAACGGGTGGCTTCATTCGATCTCATGATGACGCTGGTATCCGCCGGTTTCGCCCTGGGGCTGGCGGGTGCAGCACACATCGCAGCCAGCCGCGAGCCTGGAGTCGTGGCAAGGCCTTTGGCAGGCCGCTCGCCAGTGCTGACGACCTATCTGCTGCGCCCGGCGGGAGAACCCTTGGAAATGGTGACCCGCTTCATAGACCGCGTTCAGGCCATCGAGTCTCCCGAAGCTACTAGGCCATCGCCAAGCTATCCCCTCGATCCCCCGGAGGAACCCAAACCATGAGAAGGAGCATCCTGTTCCTGCTAGCGGCGGTGCTGACGGCCTGCGGCCAATCCGAAACACCTCAACAGGCGAACCTGCCGATCGTCGAAGAACTGGCATCCAACCCCGAGCTGCTTAAAGAGCTGCGCCAACAATGCAGAGTCGAACGCGCGAAGTTAGGCGACGAGCTATGCAACCGCGTCGCCGAGGCCACACGCAAGCGCTTCTATAACGATGGCACAGTGCCCTATACGCCGCCGGAGAATCCGCCCAAGTTCTGATCGTAGGCGCTTCGCCACGAATCTTCCGACTTCTTGCTCGACACGCCGCAACGCGCCATCGCTTGCGGCGTTTTTTCTGCCTGCGCCCCTGCGCGAAATCTTGCTTTTTACTCGACCTTTCTTCCGATAACGGTCTTTGACCGGCACCGACCCGGCACTGATCCTCGCGCTATGCGGCACGCCCTTGTGCCGCGTGTGGCGAGGAATCAGCGCAGAGGAAATCGGAGGCCAGTCATGCAAGGTCAGGGCGTGCTGTTCGGGCAGATCGCCGCTGTTTTCACCATCGTGATCGCCGGCGTATGGAGTGCAACGCAATGGACAGCGGCAGCACTCGGACATCAACTACGCCTTGGCTCGCCCTGGTTCGACTTCTTTGGCACGCCGGTCTATCACCCCTGGCGGCTGTTTGAATGGTGGTTTTTCTTCGATGCCTACGCGCCGCATGTCTTCGACATAGGCGGTGCGATTGCGGGCGGCAGCGGCCTTCTGGCCGTGGTGGTCGCCATCGCCATGTCGGTATGGCGCTCGCGACAGTCGCGCCTCGTCACGACCTACGGTTCGGCGCGCTGGGCTGATACCGCCGACATCCGCAAGGCTGGGCTGACCCAGCCGGCCGGGGTCTTCCTCGGCCTGCACCGCGACCAGTACCTGCGGCACGAAGGCCCGGAACACGTCTTGACTTTCGCACCCACTCGCAGCGGCAAGGGCGTGGGGCTGGTGGTGCCCACTTTGTTGAGCTGGCCGGCGTCCGTCGTCGTCCACGACATCAAGGGCGAGAACTGGACGCTTACCGCCGGCTGGCGTTCGCGGTTCAGCCATTGCCTGCTGTTCAACCCCACCGATGCGAAGTCGGCAGCCTACAACCCGCTGCTGGAAGTCCGGCGCGGCGCGCATGAAGTGCGCGACGTGCAGAACGTGGCGGACATTCTGGTCGATCCCGATGGCGCGCTCGAACGCAGGAATCATTGGGAAAAGACCAGTCACGCGCTGCTGGTCGGCGCCATCCTGCATGTGCTCTACGCGGGCGAGGACAAGACGCTGCGCGGCGTCGCCAACTTCCTCAGCGATCCGGCTTGCCCGTTCGAGCTGACGTTGCATCGGATGATGACGACGAAGCACCTGGGCGAAGCGCCGCATCCCGTGGTCGCATCTGCTGCGCGCGAGGTGCTCAACAAGTCGGACAACGAGCGTTCCGGCGTGTTGAGCACCGCCATGTCGTTCCTCGGCCTGTACCGCGATCCCACGGTGGCCGAAGTCACGTCACGCTGCGACTGGCGCATCGCCGACCTGATTTCTGCCAAGCATCCCGTATCGCTGTATCTAGTGGTGCCGCCTTCGGACATCAGCCGCACCAAGCCGCTGATCCGGCTGATCCTCAACCAGATCGGGCGGCGGCTCACCGAATCGCTTGACGGCTCCGACGGCATCGCCCGCCGCCACAAGCTGCTACTGATGCTCGATGAGTTTCCGGCGCTGGGCCGCCTGGACTTCTTCGAGTCCGCGCTTGCCTTCATGGCCGGCTACGGCATACGCAGCTTTCTCATCGCTCAGAGCCTGAACCAGATCGACAAGGCGTATGGGCAGAACCATTCGATTCTCGACAACTGCCACGTCCGCGTGACGTTTTCGACAAACGACGAACGCACGGCGAAAAGGATTTCGGAAACCCTGGGCACGGCCACTGAACTGCGCGCGCAGCGCAACTATGCCGGCCACAGATTGGCCCCGTGGCTCGGGCACCTGATGGTGTCGCGGCAGGAAACCGCGCGTCCGCTGCTTACCCCTGGCGAGGTGATGCAGCTTCCGCCCGACGAGTCGGTGGTGATGGTGTCCAGCCTGCCACCGATCAAGGCGAAGAAGCTGCGCTACTACGCCGACGCCAACTTCAAGCAGCGCGTGCTGTCGCCGCCTGCGCTCGCAACCGGGCGCTATGCCGATGCGCCGCCGGCCCGACCCGACGATTGGAGCGGCCTGGCGATTCCCGCCGTACCCGCCGCGCCAGCCACGGCATTCGCCGATGACCTTGGCGGCGCCGACGACGGCGGCCCGCGCCGTCAGCCCGAACTGTCCGAAACCGTCGCCTACGACCCTGAGCCGGACGCGCACGCGACCGACCTGGCGCTGCTCGATGACGACGACCTGCCGATGCCGCTTCCCGGCCAGCTCGACCCGGCCATGCAGCGCACGGCCCGGCTGGCATCGCTGAACCCCAACGACGGAATCGACCTATGAGCCAATACCGACTCAACCTGTTCATTCAGCCCGAGCACGCCAAGCGCCTCGATGAATTGGCCGCCAAGAAAGGCGTGTCGAAATCCAGCATCGTCGCGGCGGCGCTGGCGTCCTGGCTGTCGCCGGACGCGGGCGACCAGCGTGAGGCGGCCATCGCCAAGCGGCTGGATCGGCTGTCGCGCCAGACCGAGCGCATGGAGCGCGACCAGAACATCCAGATCGAAACGCTGGCGCTGTTCGTCCGCTACTTCCTGACCGTAAGCACGCCCGTTCCCGAGGCACACCAGGAAGCCGCCCGCGCCCAGGGCAAGGCCCGCTTCGAGCAGTTCGTCGAACAACTCGGCCGCCACCTGCTGCGCGGCCGCAGCCTCGTGCGCGACGTGGTGGAAGAACGGCACCCGGACACCGCACGGATGGATGACGCGGCGGCGCTGGCCGAAGCCCAGGAGCGTGCCTCATGAGTGCCGTTCCGCAGTTCCCGCCCGAGCCTCGTTCGTCCGCCGCGACCTCGCTCGATCGCCGCATCCAGATGCTGCGTACCGCAATGGGGCCGGTGATCGCCACCGCGCTCGAAGACCCGGACGTGGTGGAAGTCATGCTCAACCCCGACCGCACACTATGGGTCGATCGGCTGTCGTCGGGCCGTGCGCCGTTGGGCGTGGAGCTGCCCGAAGCCGATGGCGAACGCATCATCCGGCTAGTCGCGGCCCACGTCGGCGCGGAAGTGCATCGCGGCCAGCCGCTGCTGACCGCCGAGCTGCCGGAGACGGGCGAACGCTTCGAGGGCATCTTGCCGCCTGCCGCGCCCGGCCCGGCGTTCGCGCTGCGCAAGCGCGCCGTGAACATCCTCGGCCTGGATCAGTATGTGGCCGACGGCATCCTCACCGCCGGGCAAGCGGACTTCCTTCGCCGCGCCGTGCGCGAGCGGCAGAACATCCTGATCGCCGGCGGCACCAGCACCGGCAAGACCACGCTGGCGAACGCGCTACTGGCCGAGATCGCCGCCACCGGCGACCGCGTGCTGGTGCTCGAAGACACCATCGAGCTGCAATGCGCGGCCCGCGATCATGTGCCGCTGCGCACCCGCGCCGGCGTGGTGTCCATGACCGAGCTGGTGCGCGCCACGATGCGCCTGCGCCCCGATCGCGTGATCGTCGGCGAAGTGCGCGGCGGCGAAGCCCTCGACCTCATCAAAGTGTGGGGAACGGGGCATCCGGGCGGCATCGCCACGATCCACGCCGGTTCCGCGCTGGGCGCGCTGCTGCGCCTCGAACAGTTGATTCTCGAAGTCGCGGTGAATCCGCCGCGGGCGCTGATCGCCGAAGCGGTCAACGTCGTCATCCACATCGCCGGTCGTGGCCGCAAGCGCCACGTCGAAAGCATTGCCCGCCTCAATGGCTTCGACGCCGCCGGCTACCGCCTGGCGGACGCGATGGAAACGCCGTTTCCCGCGCTGCCGCCGCCTTCCTCCCCGTCCCCTGACCACCCTGGAGAACTGCCATGACGCAGATGAACGCTGTTGCTTTCCGTTTTTCCGTAAATCCGGCCTCAATCCTTGCGCGCCTGCGCCGCCTGGCCGCGCCGGCACACCACGGCCTGCTGCTGGCCGCCGTCATGCTGATGACGGCCGGCACGGCGAAGGCCGCCGGTTCCTCGATGCCGTGGGAAGGCCCGCTGCAATCCATCCTCGATTCCATCCAGGGGCCGGTCGCGCGCATCGTCGCGGTCATCATCATCATCGCCACGGGCCTGGCGCTGGCCTTCGGCGACACGTCGGGCGGCTTCCGCAAGCTCATCCAGATCGTGTTCGGGTTGAGCATCGCGTTCGCCGCGTCCTCGTTCTTTCTGTCGTTCTTCAGCTTCTCCGGTGGGGCGGTCGTATGAGTACGGCCAGCGACCTTCCGGGCTTCGAGGTGGCGCTGCACCGCTCGCTGACCGAACCGATCCTCATGGGCGGTGCGCCGCGCACGGTCGCCATTGCGAACGGCACGCTCGCCGCTGCCGTGGGCCTGGGCCTGCAACTGTGGATTCCGGGGCTGGTGCTCTGGCTCGTCGGCCATTCGCTGGCGGTGTGGGGAGCGCGCGTCGATCCGCAGTTCATGCAGGTCTTCGCCCGGCACATCAAGCACAAACCGCTGCTCGACGTGTAGGGGGGTGCCGCGATGCTGAACCTTGCCGAATACCGCCAGCGCCCGGCCTTGCTCGCCGACTGGCTGCCGTGGGCCGGGCTGGTCGCGCCGGGCGTCGTCTTGAACAAGGACGGCAGTTTCCAGCGCACGGCGCGCTTTCGTGGCCCCGATCTGGACAGCGCCACGCAAGGCGAGTTGATCGCCGCGTCTGCACGGCTCAACAACGCGCTGCGCCGGCTGGGTTCTGGCTGGGCCTTGTTCATCGAGGCCGAGCGCCAATCCGCCGCCGACTATCCGCATTCCGACTTCCCCGAACCGTTGTCCTGGCTCGTCGATGAAGAACGCCGCGCCGCGTTCGAGGAATCGGGCCATCACTTCGAGAGTGCCTATCACCTGACGGTGGCTTTCCTGCCGCCGGAGGAATCCCGCGCCCGCGCGGCGAAGTTGCTCTACGAGAACTCGCCCGGCGATGGCGTGGATTGGGACGGCCGACTCGATGCCTTCGTGGCGGAAACCGATCGCGTGTTCGACCTGCTCGACGGCGTGATGCCGGAAATCGCCTGGCTGGACGACAGCCAGACGCTGACCTACCTGCACGAGACCGTCTCGACGCGGCGCTACCCGATCGGTGTTCCCGAAGTGCCTTTCCATCTGGACGCGCTGCTGGCCGACTCCGCGCTGGTCGGTGGCCTGGCGCCCACGCTGGGCGACCTACACCTGCGCGTGGTGTCGGTGCGCGGCTTTCCGACCTCGACCTGGCCGGGCCTGCTGGACGACCTCAACCGCCTGGGCTTTGCCTATCGCTGGAGCACGCGCTTTCTTTGCATGGACAAGGCCGAGGCGGAAAAGGAGCTGGGCCGCCTGCGCCGTCAGTGGTTCGCCAAGCGCAAGAACGTGGTGGCGCTGCTACGCGAAACGATCTTCCAGCAGGAAAGCCCGCTGATCGATACCGACGCCAGCAACAAGGCGGCCGACGCCGATGCCGCCTTGCAGGAACTGGGTAGCGATCAAGTCGCGTTCGGCTATCTCACCGCCACGGTGACGGTGCTCGATGCCGACCCGGCCGTGGCCGACGAGAAGCTGCGCATGGTGGAGCGCGTCATCCAGGGCCGGGGCTTCGTGACCATTCCCGAAACCCTCAATGCGGTGGATGCCTGGCTGTCGTCCATTCCCGGCAATGCCTACGCGAACGTGCGCCAGCCCATCGTCTCAACGCTGAACCTAGCGCACATGATGCCGCTATCGGCGGTATGGGCCGGGCCGGAGAAGAACGACCACCTCGACGGCCCGCCGCTGATCGTCACCCGCACCGATGGCGCCACGCCTTTTCGCTTGGTCACGCACATCGGCGACGTGGGGCACACGCTGGTCGCTGGCCCCACCGGCATGGGCAAGTCGGTACTGCTGGCGACGCTGGCCTTGCAGTTCCGCCGCTACTTCGGCTCGCGGATCTTCGCCTTCGACATGGGCCGCTCGATGCGCGCCACCATCCTGGGCCTCGGCGGAGAGCACTATGACCTGGGCGCCGATGGCGGCATCGCGTTCCAGCCGCTCGCCCGCATCGACCATGAAGGCTACCGCTCCTGGGCCGCCGAGTGGGTGGAGGGTCGCCTGTTGCATGAAGGCGTGACCGTCGGCCCGGACGAGAAGGTGGCCATCTGGTCGGCGCTGGGCAGCCTCGCCGGTGCGCCGCAAGAACAGCGCACGATGACCGGGCTTTCCGTGCTGCTGCAATCGAACGCGCTGCGCCAGGCACTCGCGCCTTATGTCCTGGGCGGTGGGCACGGCAAGCTGCTGGACGCCGACCACGACCGGCTGGGCATGGCCGGCGTGCAGGGCTTCGAGATGGAAGAACTGATGCACAGCGCCGCCGCCGTGCAAGCGGTGCTGCGCTACCTGTTCGCCCGCTTCGACGAGCGTTTCGATGGCGCACCCACGCTGCTGATTCTCGATGAGGCGTGGCTGTTCCTCGATGAGCCGTCTTTCGCGGCCCGCATCCGCCAATGGCTCAAGACGCTCAGGAAAAAGAACGTCAGCGTCATCTTCGCCACGCAGTCGCTGGCCGACATCAAGGATTCGACCATCGCGCCCGCGATCATCGAAAGCTGCGCCAGTCGGATTTTCTTGCCTAACCCGCAGGCCACCGAGCCGCAGATTCGCACGATCTACGAGGGCTTCGGCCTCAACAGCCGGCAAATCGAAATCCTCGCCACCGCGCAGCCCAAGCGCGACTACTACTACCAATCGCGCCTCGGCAATCGCCTGTTCGACCTCGACCTTGGGCCAGCCGCGCTCGCGTTCGCGGGCGCATCCACACCGCAAGACCAACGCGACATCGACCGCGTGCTGACGCAGGCAGGCGCACCCGGCTTCGCCGGCGCGTGGCTGCGCCATCGCGGCCTCGATTGGGCCTCCGACCTGCTGCCGTCCGCACCGGCGGCCGCTTCGTTCCTCAACTCCCAACCACTGGAGGTTTCACCATGAAGACCAAGCCCCGTTTGCTGTCCGCCTCGCTCGCTGCCGCGCTGTCTGTCTCGCTGATGCTCGCGCAGCCGGCGGCCGCCATCACCGTGTTCGATCCATCGAACTTCGTGCAGAACACGCTGACCGCCGTTCGCACGCTGGAGCAGATCAACAACCAGATCAAGCAGCTACAGAACGAAGCACAGATGCTCATGAACCAGGCGCGCAACCTGGCGCGTCTGGACTTCAACATCGTCAACCGCCTGCGCTCGACGCTCGCCACCACCGAACGCCTGATCGCCGAGGCGCAGGGGCTGGCCTACGACGTGACGAACATGGATCGGGAGTTCGCACGCCTGTATCCCGAGCAGTACGCCGCCACCGTCAGCGGCGACCGCATGGCGCAGGACGCCCGCGAACGCTGGCAGAACAGCTTGAACGGCCTGCACACCGCGATGCGGATGCAAGCCCAGGTGTCGCAGAACCTGACCCAAGACGAAAGTGCGCTGGCCGATCTGGTCAGCCAGAGCCAGTCCGCCACCGGTGCGCTGCAAGCGATGCAGGCGACGAACCAGCTCCTTGCCTTGCAGGCCAAGCAGTCCATCCAGGCGCAGCAGCTCCAGATCACGCAAGACCGGGCGGCCTCGCTGGAACTGGCGCGGCAGGCGGCGGCCACCGAGCGCGCCCGCGAAGTGCGGCGGCGCTTCCTCGGCACTGGCACGCCGTACACGCCGCAGCGCGTGGACTTCTACGGCAACTGACGGGAGACAGCCATGCGATGCGTCCTCGCCCTGTCGGCTTCGCTGCTGGCCCTGCTGCTGACCGCGTGCGGCCAGCAGCAGGCCAAAGATCTGGCCGATACCTTGGCCACCGATCCGGTGCGGCTCAAGGCATTGCGTGCGCAATGCGCCGCCAACCGGCAGGCCGCAGGCGAAGACGCTTGCCGCGCTGCCGCCGAAGCGTTCCGGCGGCGCTTCTTCGCCGGCCAGACCGGGCCGGACGAATACCGGACGCTGGCCGATCTGCCGCCCATTCCGCCGAGCTTCGATGAACCCGCCGATGGCGGCGAAACGCCGGCCTCGGCTGCATCCGAGGACACGCCATGAACGACGTGACCATCATCGACCGCTTCCTCGACACGTTCTCGCGCTACATCGACTCCGGCTTCGGGTTGCTGCAAGGCGAAGTGGCGTTCCTGACCGCCACGCTCATCGTCATCGACATGACCATCGCCGGCCTGTATTGGGCCATGAACCACGCCACCGGCCAGGGCGAAGACGTGATTGCCAAGCTGCTGCGCAAGGTGCTCTACGTCGGTGCCTTCGCCTACATCATCGGCAACTTCAACTGGCTGGCCGGCATCGTGTTCCGCTCGTTCGCCAGCCTGGGACTGACGGCCACCGGCTCGGCCATCACGATGGAGAACTTCTTGCAACCGGGGCGGCTGGCGAAGACCGGCATCGACGCGGGTGCGCCGATTCTGGAGCAGATCGGCGACATGGCCGGGTTCCCCGAGGTGTTCGTGAACATCGACCCCATCGTGGTGATGTTCCTCGCCTGGCTGGTGGTGATCCTCTGCTTCTTCGTGCTAGCGGTGCAGCTTTTCATCACGTTGATCGAGTTCAAGCTGACCACGCTCGCCGGTTTCGTGCTGGTGCCGTTCGCGCTCTGGAACAAGACCTCGTTCCTCGCGGAAAAGGTGCTCGGCAACGTGGTGTCGTCTGGCGTCAAGGTACTGGTGCTGGCCGTCATCGTCGGCATCGGTTCGAGCCTGTTCGCCGAGTTCCAGACCGTGCCGGATGAGCCGTCCATCGACCATGCCCTGGTCGTGATGCTGGCCTCGCTTGCGCTACTGGCCCTGGGCATCTTTGGGCCGGGCATCGCCACGGGCCTCGTATCCGGTGCGCCGCAGCTTGGCGCGGGCGCGATGGCCGGTGCCGCTGTCGGCGCTGTTGGCACGGGCGTTGCCATTGGTGCCGCCGCGACTGGCGTGGGCGGTGCGGTCATGGCCGGGGCGCGCATGGCGCCGGCTGCCGCCAAGCTGGCCGGTAGCGGTGCGCGGGCCGCCGCTTCGACGGCGAGCAGCGCCCGGTCGGCATTCCAGACGGGTTCTGCCGCAGCCGGCGGCGGCGCCAAGGGCGCGATGGCCGGCCTGGGCAATGTCGCCAAGACCGGCGCGCAGGCGGCCGGCCAGAAGGCCGCCGCCGGGGCGCGCTCGCTCAAAGACCGCACAGCAGCCGCTTTCCGCGCCGACGGCGCGGCCCCGATCTCGGGCGGCGCTGCGGCAGCGGCCAGCGGCGCCGCCGCCCAAGGGAGTGCAGCCGAAGGCGATGCCCCGGCCGCCGCCGGGCAGAAGCAACCGGCCTGGGCCAAGCGCCTGCACCGCCGCCAGCAGATGACCCACGCCGCGACCACCACCGCTCACACGCTGCGCGGTGGCGATGGTGGCGGCTCAGGGCAAGGCCCGAGCCTGCGCGATTCCGATTCATAAGGAGAGACGACCATGCGATTCAAGCGACCGCAGGTGCGCTATGCCGATACGCCGCAGCCTGCCACCCCATACCAATCCGCCGCGCAGGTGTGGGACGAGCGTATCGGCTCGGCCCGCGTGCAGGCGAAGAACTGGCGGCTGATGGCCTTCGGCTGCCTGGCGCTGGCACTGCTGATGGCCGGCGGCTTGGTCTGGCGCTCGGCGCAGTCCATCGTCACGCCCTATGTGGTGGAAGTGGACAACGCCGGCCAGGTACGCGCCGTGGGCGAAGCGGCCACGCCGTACCGGCCCAACGACGCACAAACGGCGCACCACATCGCGCGCTTCATCACGCTGGTTCGATCGCTGTCCATCGACCCCATCGTGGTGCGGCAGAACTGGCTGGACGCCTACGACTACACCACCGACAGGGGCGCGGCCGTGCTCAACGACTACGCCCGTAGCAATGACCCGTTCGCCCGCATCGGCCGCGAGTCGGTGACGGTGCAGATCAGCAGCGTCGTGCGCGCAAGCGACACGTCTTTCAACGTGCGCTGGACGGAGCGCCGCTACGTCAACGGCGCCGCCGCCGGGCTGGAGCGGTGGACGGCCGTGGTGTCCATCGTGCAGCAGACCCCGCGCACCGAAGAACTCCTACGCCACAACCCGCTTGGCATCTACGTCAACGGCATGTCGTGGAGCCGCGAGCTGGATTCTTCCGAAGGAGCCAAGCCATGAACCTGCCTTTCCGCTTTTACGCTTTGCCGTTGTTGCTTCTTGCCCTGTCGGGCTGCGCCACGCAGGGCAAGCCGCCGCCGACCATTTCGCTCGATGAACCCATGCAGGCCCAGCCGTTGCCTGAACCGCCCAAGCCGGTCGAAGTGGTGGAGGTGCCAACGGTGCTGCCGATGCCGGCGCAGTTGAAACCGCTGCCCGAGGTGGACGAAGCGCCGCCGGCGCCGGAGCCGGCCGACGAAACTGTGCGCGTATCGAAGGCCAATGCCGAGGCGCGTATTGCGCCCACGCGCGAGGGCTACGTCAACGCGATTCAAGTCTGGCCGTACACCGACGGCGCGCTGTATCAGGTCTATGCCGCGCCGGGGCGGGTGACGGTGGTTTCGCTCCAGCCGGGCGAAGAACTGGTGACGGTCGCCGCCGGCGATACCGTGCGCTGGATCGTCGGCGACACGTCCAGTGGCAGCGGCGACGAGCTGCGGATCAATGTGCTGGTCAAGCCAATCCGTTCCGGGTTGAAGACGAACCTGGTCATCACCACCAGCCGCCGGACATATCTGCTGGAACTCACTTCGACCGAACGCGCCTGGATGGCCTCGGTGTCCTGGGATTACCCAAGAGACCGGATGCTGGCCTTGCAGCGCCAGGCGCAGGCCGCGCAGGCGACCGCGCCGGTCGATACCGGCCTGTCGCTTGAGCGCATCCGCTTCCGCTACGCGATCAGCGGCAGCAATCCGCCGTGGAAGCCGCTGCGCGCTTTCGACGACGGCGAGAAGGTCTATATCCAGTTCCCCGCGGGCATTGCCCAGGGAGAGCTGCCGCCGCTGTTCGTGATCGGCGCGCAGGGCGACGGGCAACTGGTGAACTACCGCTTCCGCTCGCCGTACTACATCGTCGATCGGCTGTTCGGTGCGGCTGAACTGCGCTTGGGCGGGGACGGTGGCGACGTGGTACGCATCGAGCGCACGGATGGCACGCGGAGGAACTGACCATGAGCCAGGACGACACTCCCGACGTTGCCGCGCCGCAGGCGGGCAAGGTCAAGCCCGAAACGGTGGTGCTACGCGCCCAGCCGCGTCCGGTCACACGGCTGAACCGGCGCACGCTGGCCATCCTCGCCGGCGGCCTGTCGGTCGCCGTGCTCGGCGCGCTGATGTGGTCGCTGCAACCGCAGCGGCGCACGGCCAACGAGCAAGCCGAGCTTTACAACGTGGATCGCGTTTCACGCTCCGAAGGACTCGACCAGCTTCCGGCCGACTATTCCAAGCTGCCGCCGACCTTGCCCCCCGACGTGCCCGAGCTGGGGCCGCCGCTGCCGGGCGACCTTGGGCCGGCCATCGTGAATTCGCAGCAGCCGGCCGTGGCCGCCTACGCGGCCCCCGGTCACGACCCTGCCGAGGCGGAACGCCTGGCCCGCTTGAAGGAGGCCGAGGAAGCGGCTGCATCGTCGGTCTTCTTCCGCACCGGCACCCCGCAAGCCGCGCCGGAGGCGCAGTCGCAGGTCGCTGCTGCGCCGGGCTTCTCCACCAATGCAGCCTTCGACCCGATGGCGGCTGGGCCGGCCTCGACGGCGGCCCAGCCCGCCGACCCAACAGCCGTGCAGAACAGGCAAGACCAGAAGGAGGCGTTCCAGCAGGCCGGAACCACGGAAACCCGTAACTCCGGCAATCTGACCCTGCCGGCCTCGCCGTATCAGGTCATGGCCGGAACGGTGGTCGCCGGGGCGCTGGTTACGGGCATCAAGTCGGACTTGCCGGGCGATGTGATCGCCACGGTGACGGAGCCGGTCTATGACACGGCCACCGGGCGCTTCCTGCTGATTCCGCAGGGTTCCCGCATCCTCGGCCGCTACAACAGCCAAGTCAGCTATGGGCAGAGCCGCGTTCAAGTCGTCTGGAACCGGATCATTCTGCCCGATACGTCTTCGCTGACGCTCGACAACCTAGCCGGCACCGACCCGGCCGGCTACGCCGGCCTGGAGGATGGTGTCGATTGGCATTGGGATCGCATCTTCGCCGGTGCGGTGCTGACCACGCTGCTGGGCGTCGGCGCCGAGCTGGCCGCGCCTGAGAACCGGCAAGACGGAGATCGCATCATCATCGCCGGGCGCGACAGCGCGCAGGACAGCATCAATCAGGTCGGCCAGGAGATGACCCGGCGCAACCTCAACATCCAGCCCACGTTGACCGAGCGGCCGGGCCTGCCGGTTCGCATCATCGTCAATCGGGATCTGGTGCTGCGGCCGTACCAGCCTCTGTTCTTCAATCGGGGGACTTCACGATGAGCACGACCAACACGCTGCGGCTAGGGCCGCTACCGAGGACCGAGAGTGTCAAGCTCACCTTCTCGTGTTCGGCGGTGCTTAAGGCTCAACTTGACCACTACGCCGAACTGCACACGCAGGTATATGGTGAGCACGTGGACGCAATCACACTCGTTCCGCATATGCTGGAGGCGTTCATATTGGGAGATCGTCAGTATAAGAAGAGAAGGCAGGAGCAGGTACGTAAGAAATGATAATTTCATGCGGAGGAAGGCCGTACCGCATGCGCACACCTTGTTACAATGCAAAAAACAGACCAAAGAAAAAACAGGTGACATGGACGCTTTCTCTTCGGGGCGGCGGATACCAAGAAAATAATGGACGCTAGGGACGGAGCACTGTGGCAATTAACATTATCGATGTCGAAGATGTGTTGCGGCAGCGTCCGCTGCCACTTACGCTTTTTGGTTTGCAGGCACTAAACGCAGCCCGCGAACCGTATCGCGCAGTTTTACTTCAGCCGACTGGGGTCATTGAAGCCAATGAGGCAAGGGTAGGGCATGCGGATGCGGCCCTCGGTCATGCACTCTGCAGTGGTTTCGTCTCGACTGCAGCCCAAGTCCATGCCGACTTAGCTGTTGCTCCCGAGTACTGCGTTCCGTGGAGCGTTGTTGAGGAGATTATTGCTGGACGATACCGGCCCCCGGTTGGTGCTTTGTGGGTACTCGGCTGTGAAAGCATACCGCCGGCAGAGATGCAGGCGCTCGCTGAGCGTTGCAACGCCGCTGGTCAATGCGTATTCCATCACGAGCCGATCGACCCAAGACAAATAGCGCAGAAGCGTTATGTCGATCCTCTGTTATATGTGTTCTGGGCTCATGACGCGAATGGCCAGGCAGTTCTCGTCTTGCTAGTACAGCTCAAAACCGTTGCATGTAGAGACTATCGCGATGTCGAGCAGACCTCGTTATGTGTCGGTCGAGCTGTCTACGCGTTCAACCGCGGCGCAGGGAAGATGAGCTTGTTATCGATCATCTGCTCCGATGCCTTCGACTTCTCCGACCACGTAGATCAGGCTCACCTCAACTGTTTGCTGATTCACATCCAGCTCAATCCAAAGCCTGCTCATGTGGACTACGCTGCCTACCGCGCGCGGCTATGTACTGTTGGTACCAATAGTCATGTCGAGCTACTTTGCTTGAACTGGGCCCAAAACATCATGGAGGCGGTAGGCGGCGGGAGGTTTGCCGAATGGAAAAACGTCGCCGGCTCAGCTTGGTATGCGCCACCGGCAAAATTCGGTGCCGACGATGCGCTGATCGACGAGCTGCACCGAGGAGGACTTTACTACAGTGTGCTCTCACAACGATGGCATTCTTTCTTCCTAAACTACGAAGGCCAGATCCTTCAACTGCAGAAACAAAAACTGTTTTTTTTAGGTGAACAGGCACTCGTGCCAAAAACCTTTGTCTCGATCGAGGATCGCTGTACGTGGAACTCAGTGACAAATGCGTGGGAGCCAGGCGCTATTGCCCACGATGGCTTTGCCGTCGTGCTGCTCGGTTATCAAGCGATCGCGGGTCCGTTACAGCAGGCATCACAAGCCAGCCCGCTCGCGGTCGAGCGAGCCATAGAAATTCTTGTTGGCCCTCGCGGAAATCCGACAACCTGGTACGCGGTCAACGAACTCGACGCTTTTCAGCTGGATCGGGACGAGGAATCGATCCGAAGGGTGACTGTTCACCAGGACATTGAGCCGACGAGGCCCGGCGTCGCTTACCGCAGAAAGAGACTGCAGCGCGCACATGATGCAATTAGGTTAACTCAGAGCGATGTGCCGTGGCCAGCGCCGGTACGAGACCTTGCTGATGGTTTCCACTTCGCATGGCGCCGGGAGGCACCACATCACAACGTTCAGCCGGAAACGGGTGGGCGGGGGGGGGCTGCGCTGGTTTATCTTGCGGATCAGGCCGATGACACGGAGATCGACAGCGTGCACCAGAAACTCAAGCAAGCCATCGTCGGCCACGCTGTGAACGCAGCTATCCGTGACGGCAAGAACGGGGCAGAACTTGCGGATGCAATTGTGCGTGCGCAGGACCGGTTGTGCGTTGTATTTCGTAGGGACAACAACTACGGCGCTCGCGGGCCCCAAGGCACGAATCTTATTGACATTCCCGCTGGCGCATCGCCGGTGGACTTCGCGGAAGACAGGTCATGATCAACGCCCAGCGTGTGGAAGAAATACTCAGAGGCCGATACCCTGACCTCGAAGGTGTAAGCCCAGGAGTGTTTCGCGGCGTCGATCGGTTCGGCTCGCGCGAATACGCGATCCGCTATTTCGATCTGAATGATCAGTTGGCTACAACGGCCGCCTCGCTCAAGCGCTATCAGGAAGAAGTTCTCTCGCCGATGTACTTCTCCACCCAGGTCGCCACCGATCTGCGGTGGAGCCACTATTTGTATTTCATCACGAGCGAGAATGAGGCGGATCAGGGCGAGTACACCCGCTTTAAGGCCGTCATTGAGGGGGACAGGGAGTACGCTCGCAAACAAATCGTCCGGGAAGAGGACGTGCCAGACCTTCTCGCCAAAGGGAACTCTGCCGCGCCTACAGGTGCCATGCCTGTCGATCTGGCGACTACGTGGTCACAAACTCTAGAACAACATGGGTTGGGGTTCATACTGGATGACGATATCTCGGTGCCCGACGCGGTGCGCCGTATCGTCGCGGGAACGAAAGATAAGGCCGCGCGGCCCGTCTCCCCGATGGCGCTGCTTCCCGCTGAAACGGCAGCAGCACGCCACTTCCTCAAGCGTTTGACAATCAAAGGGTTTCGGCCGCATCCCGAGCAAAAAGACCATCCTCTGGGACGTGTCAATTTGATCGTCGGCAGCAATGGAGTAGGTAAGACCTCGCTGCTCGAAGCGATAGAGTTTGGGTACTGCGGACGAAATCGCCGTTCCTCCGTCTTGCTGGATCGGACTTCCGTTACTCTGGAACTTGCGGGTACTTTGGAAAAGCTTTCATCTA
The DNA here is from genome assembly GCF_900089455.2 of Orrella dioscoreae. Classification (NCBI taxonomy): domain Bacteria; kingdom Pseudomonadati; phylum Pseudomonadota; class Betaproteobacteria; order Burkholderiales; family Alcaligenaceae; genus Orrella; species Orrella dioscoreae. The sequence goes on along the minus strand of NZ_LT907988.1, from coordinate 2,932,675 downwards.
CCACGGATTCGGCTCGCCTCCGAGCGCGTCACTCGAACTGGTATGCCAAGACCGAACTCAAGAAGGTCAGCATCCAGGATAGTTTCGGAAAATTCAACTTTCTTGATACCGATGCCGCTGTCAATCTCAGCGTGTCGGCTAGCTCGGATCAGATCGGCGCCGACGTCGCCCGCCTGGTACTCGGAGCGGCCGCTGAGAACCTAGCAGATCGGCTTCGTCGTGTGGTCGATAGGGTCCGCGACGAGCTGAAGGGTCTGCACCGCGACAATGCGACCAATAAGCAGCTGAAGCTGGCCGCTGCGGGCCGCATGGATGTCGTCAAGAAAGCCCCGAAACTGTCGGACAGCCTATTCTTAGAGTTGCTTACTGCGTTGAAGCAGTTGGGGTGGTTGCAGCCCCCAGAAGAAAAAGCCGGTATCGCTTCCTTGCGCGAGATTCTGCAGGAAGCGGCCACAACGATCGAACTGCTTCGGCATTCTTCGGTCGACGTGCTGCACAGTGATCCCCCAAGCGCGCTGCAGCTCTTGGCGAACCTCAACGAGGAAGCAGGCAAGGCAACGGCACTGGATGAGCGAGCCAAGGCCGCCAAAACTGAGCAGTCCAAAGCGCAGCGTGCCACGCAGGCGTCAGCTGGCCAGATTGCGACGGGCGATGCGCTGCTGCCCTACGCGCGTACCGATTTTGCGCGGCTGTCCAAGCAGGCGCTGGAGCGACAAGATAGTTTCCGCGCACGAGCATCGAGGCTTGCGCTCGTCGGAAACAAGGTGAACGTGAACGCCGTCGAGCGGTTGCTGGACCAACGTGTCGAAGCGGCCGTTTTTTCTGTAGAGGCGCGAGTCAACGAACTTCAACGCCAGCTCACCACAAGCCGTGCCTCTCTTCAGGCACTAGAGAAAACACAGAGCAATCTGACAGTGCTCACGCAACGTCTGCGTGCTACGGCCCAAGACATCCTGCAGCGTGTGCCCAATCCTGACCACTGCCCCGTTTGCCACACCGAGTTCGAAAGCGGCCAGCTGTTCGTTCGGATGATGGCGGATGTCGGCACCAATACTTCCGAGCAAGCAGCTCTTCTCCAGAACGAGATCGCGGCGACGGAAGATGCATTGACCGATGTCCGGTTGGCGCAATCGGCGCTGGAGCCCATACGGGCGTTTCTGGGCGAGAGTGCCCAATCAACGACAGTCCGCGAGGCACTCGCGCAGATCGATGAGGATAGGGCCCTGCTCGAACGCGATCGCACAAGCCTTGAGACAGTACAAAGTCAGGTCCAACAACTGCAGGCCGATGGGCTTTCTTCCGAAGACCTCTCCGACAGGTTGCTGGCAGCCGGGTTGGCCGAACTGCCATCGCTCGATGAATTGCAGGTCATGCAGGCGAATCACAGAGAGGCGCTGTCTAATGCGCAAGAGGCGTCCAAGAATGCTTTACAGGAATCAAGTGACGTTCAACGCGAATGCGAGGCCCTGGCCGCACGCCTGTCGATCAATCTTCCAGACAGTGCCGAAGCGCTCGCGAAGGTGGTCCAAAGGCAGGTTTCCGACATAGAAGCCGCGCTCGGAGCTCGCCAGACTCTCACGTCGATCCTGGCGATTAGCTCAGACAAAACCGCTGACGAAATAACCATCAATCTTGCCGCTGCGCAGCAACTCGTTGCTAGAGTCGCCACCGCCGTCGCGCAGGAAAGTGCCAACGACACAGCACTCGACAGGGAAACCAAAGCGGTTGCAGACCTCACCGAAAAAATCGAGGCGTGCGATATGACCATCGGGCGTCTGGTTGATGCCGAGCGTGTCTTGGACACTTTGACGCAGCAAAGCTCGGGCGGAGAACTGACCAACAAGATTCTTGCCGAGAATGCGCAAGAGATTGCGCGCACGTTCGCCAGCATTCATATGCCCAATGAGTTCGAACTGAAGGCCGATCGCGGCACATTGGCCATTGTCCGTCGAAAAACGGGCGGCAAGGTCGAACTCGATCAGATGAGTACTGGACAGCGTGCAGCATTCGCGCTTTCTCTTTTCCTAGCTATGAACGGCCGTCTCCGCTCAGGCCCGCCGGTGCTGCTCTTTGACGATCCTGTGGCGCACGTGGACGATATCAACGTCTTGTCTTTCCTGGATCATCTGCGTCATCTGGCAATCAATGGGTCACGACAGATTTTTTTTGCGACGGCGGATACTAAGTTAGCGGGACTGTTCCGCCACAAATTCAGATTCCTTGGTGATGACTTTAAGGAGCTGTCGCTTTCTCGGACATAGAACGAAGAGGCTGTCTAGTTCAATCCTTGCTGTCTAGGGTCAAATTTAAGCTATCCTAACTGTCGATTGATGATGGTGTTGCCAGAGTCGTTGCCTCGCAAATCGCTCCATCTGCTACACCAGCAAAAGATGTGCGGTTCTGACGGTAAAAGCGACGGTGGAGGCCCATGTCGATCACCGAAATCCCTTAAGCCACGCGGGTCTGCGTGGCTTGTTGATGATCGAGTGGGCGGGTAGGGTACAGCGTGGCTAGGCGGGCTTCATCGTAGCTGGAAGCTATGTGTTTTTCCGTTCAGCCGCCCAAACCGCCGCTTGGGGCGGCCTAGATGTCCATGGCGCCAGAATGGAGCTGCTCGGTGCCTAGAGCTTCCTGAGGCAGCCACATGCCCGAAGACCAAACTGCTTCGAGCTTTGCAGCCAGCTCTGAGCCGAGCCAAGCAACTGCCAGTCCTACAGCATAGGTTGCACACTCTGGCTTTTCACGCCGGACCCCGTTTGCAATCAACCAGCGGTACAACGGGAGTGCTGCGGAAACAGTCGGATAGCCCGGTTCGATGCAGCGGTTGAAGTCCACGGGAATTGACAAGCCTTTCGGGTCCAGGTCGCCGAAGTATTCCGCTGAAGAAGCTCCTGTTTCCTGCATCGCCTGCTGCAACGCTCGCCCAGTGAGTCTGAAGTTTTCGCCTCCGCCGTAGACGACTGCGGTGTATCGTTGCGTGCCCTCGTTCCATTCTGCGAAGCTCCAGTATGTGTTGTGGTTCTCGACAACGAGTATGGATTTGCCAGGCGTATCAACCTTGCGATACGGCAGCGGTTGGGGTACCCGGAAGCAACCGATGACGGAGAGTGGGAGTCGTCCGCCAAAAAGAAAGTCCCCGGTGCACATGTTGTCGAGTCGCTTCTCGTCGCCGAAGATTTCCAGGGAACGCTCCTTGATGGGAACTGGAGAAAAAGTCCCCCGGCGTCGAAGCAAGAAGTCATTGATGGGCTGCAACGCTGACAATTGCGATGGCCTCAATTCCGGCCAGAATCCTAGCTCCGGCGCCCAGGTCACGGCGGCATGGTTCATGGCAATCTTGGAGCGAGGCGTGCGCTTCAAGGTGATCCAGAGCGGAAGAGCGGGCGAACCAGCCTGTTCCCAACTTCCAGAAGCCGGAAGTGAGATGGTGCCGTCAGCTTCCAGCTTCTTCAGCGCTTCCAGCAGCATCGAACTGCGTTCTGCGCTGTTCTGGACATCTGGGTACAACGAGAAGTAGTGCCGGCGCAACTCGTCTAGCCGCACACGCTTGCGCGGCGAGGACAGCAGGGCTTCAAGGAATGCGTTCAAGCCGCCGGCTCCTCGGGCATGTCGTTGAGCTTCAGGTTCGCAAACTCGAGGTGCCAGCGTCTGGTTCTGCTGTTCTGTCCGGCGCGGCGCAGACGGATGAACCGCTGGAACTCGCCGAGAGCGTTGAAATCCTGAAGCGCCGTGGCGAATATCAGCTGGACGTTCATGGTCTCGGCCAGCAGACGTTGGGCGCGCCACATGGCGGGGCTGGTGGCCTTTGCGAAGGGATTGTCGAGGATGAGTGGTCCGCCGGCGATGCGATGCACTTGCGCGTGGTTCTCAGCTCGCAACTGGTTGATGACCAGGTACAGGAACATCGCCATGACGACGCCTTCGCCACCGGAGTTCGATACCCGCTCGACTGGTACGTACTGCTCTGTCTCCTCAATGGACATCTTCAGGACTTGCAGTCCCAGCGGACGCCCATAAACGCGCATCACAGCGTCGGCGATGAGATCCGTGCCGCGCGGAGGGAACACGTTCGTATCGACCAATGTATCGAGGTAGGCGCTGAGTGTCTGGCGTCGTGTCTCGACCGGGATCGTGCTGAAACTTGCCCGCATCTTCAGGACTTGTTTGCCACCGACGTATGGGGCACCCACTGGCACGGACTTGTCCTTACTCATTGCGCGATTGAGCGTCGTGATGGCCGAGCGGACGACGGCGAGCACCTCCTCGACGCAGGCGTCGAAATCGGCTTGCATCGATTGCAGCGTCGCTTCAGTCGTTGCGATGCGGTCGTCCAGGTGTTCCAGGAGGCGCCTGGCGTCCGTGCATGCGGCGCCGAACTCGTTGGCGACCATTTGTTGCGCCACATCGGGGTCGACCTCGCGGAACGATGGCTGCGACGCAGCTGCCTTGACGAGGTCGAAGGCGGTTCGGGCCTTCGTATGCAGGCTGCTGACGCCGTGTTCCTTTCCTTTGTAGTCCTTCAGCAGCGCGCTGACCTGATTGCTGGCATCGGTCTCGAGAACCAAACTGTCTGGGTCTGGTACTTCCAGGGTCATTCCTACCTGGGCGCCGATTTCCGCTGCGATTAGCATGGGGTCGGGTTTGTCTGCAAGGCCCATGCTGCTGCGCAGCAGCGCCTCGATCTTTTCGTCGGCCTGCGCTGCCTGGCGCTTTCGATTGGCCCGGTCTGCGGCTTGGTTCGCGGCTTCGTTGGCCGTGCGCATCCGCTCCAGCGCCGCGATTACGCGGCCCTCTGCGTCAGTCACCAGCGCAGCCAGGGCATCCAGGTCCAACGCGTCATGAGCGGGTTCCGCAGATCCGAGGTTCTGCTTGTTCGAATCGAACCACTTCTTTGACTCGCCATTCACGACTTGCAGATTCGAGGCGGCATTCACTTGCCCCGGCCTGGCCGCCTCCAGCGCTGCCTTGACGCCCGCCAGCGCTTCTTCGTGATTAAGGCTCAGGAATGGAGCAATATCCGCCATCTGCACGCCCTTGAACTCACGGGTGAACTCCTTGGCCTTGTCCGCGCGGCGCTTTCGCGCATCGTCCAGCTTGTGCGCCAGGAGTCCGAGTCGCTCCTGCTCCTGAGCGTGGTAGGCGGCTTCGGCGTCGCGATAGATGCGGCGCAATGTCTCCACTGGCCGTGGGTTCTGCAGCAACTGCTCGTGGGCCGGATAGTCCTTGTCATAGTGGGCAATGCTCGCCCGCTCTTCGCCGGCGAGCCTGAGTTCATGGTCTGTGCTCACGCGCAAGCCGTGGTCGCTGTCGTGTTCCTGCTGCAGTCGTTCAAGGCCCACATTGGCTGCAGACTTGTTTTCCTGTGCAGTGATGATGCCTTGCACGATCTGTGCAAGTCTCCGGACGCGTTCCTCGTGGCCGGCTTCGTGTTCGCTCTGAAAACTGCGGACTGCTGACGAAGACAGGACTGCAGCCTGGCGTCGCATATCGGCTGCCTGCGCTTGTTGCTCCAGTGCTTGAGCCTTCTCATCCAGTTCAAGCGCCTGCGATTCGAGGGACTCGGCGCGCGCTGTCGCAGCGGCAGCGTCTTCTTCGAAGGCCAACTTGCCGGCTCGCGCACTTCCGAGTTTTCCGTCGCCGAATTCCTTCGCATACGTGTCCAGTTCGTGGAGTGCCTTCTGCGTCTGGTCCTGGCGCTCCCGATAGGCGGACCGGCGCTCATTTTCCTCGGCGACGCGAAGTTCGAGGTTGGAGGCCAGCTTGGCCGCGGCCTCGACGTTGAAGGCCGAATCGTCCTCGGCCGGGACGATCACGCGCTCGGCCAGTTGTGTCGCAGGCTCAAGGGTTGCCACTGACACCACTACTGGCCGTGCCGGTCGGCGCGTCTCCCAGGCGAGTGCCCTGGCTTTGTCAAGTTCCGCGGACGCCACGGAGACGCCGAGGAAGCGGGCGGGGTCGCTGGCGACGAGTGCCCGCGCTTTGGCGGCATCCGGCAGGGCGCGAGAGATGTACGCGTTGTAGGCCTGAGCCGAGCGCACACCTACCTGTAGAAGCGTCTGGACGACGAGTGCGACATCGGCGCTGTAGCCGGCAACCCCGGTTTCATCGATGGCCTGCCTGGCGGCATGCAGCTCCGCCAGGCGCACGTCTCCCAGAGACACTTGTCTCGCCGACTCGGAGACGACCTCGTGCAGGCGGGTGGGCAAGGCCGCGGACAGCGGGTCGACGCGGTCGGATTCAACGGCGTTCAGCAGAGCGGGCAACTGCGCCAGATGCTCAAGCTCGACTTCCCCTCGGGCGATGAACTCGCCGGCTGACCGGGCCTTGCCGGCCAAATCGGCGGCATGGATGCGCTGCGCTGCGGCGGTCTGCCGATGCTCCCGCGCCTCCTTGGCGCAGCGTTGCTGCGACGCTCGATGCAGGTCGCGCTCGGCGGCCGCGGTCGCAGTATCGGCGTCGAGGCGTTCGAGCGCTTCGGCCGTGGTTTCCTCTTGCGCCCGAAACGTTTTGTCCGCTTCCAATGCTTCACGCCGCCGGGCATAAGCCTCCTCGGCCGCTTGATGCTTCGAGCGTTCTCCTACTTGTCGGAGTTCGTCGGCTTCGGCTTGATCTCGTTGTTTGCGAAAGGTCGTTCGTGCCTCCTCACGCGCGGCAGCCCGCTGATCGAGCGTTTGGAGTTCCTCCTTCAGCCGCTGTTCTTCGCTGAACAGCGCCCGGCGCAGGAGCGCTCCTTGAATCTCGGCGTGGTCCTTCGTCGGCTTGAGATTCGCACGCTCGGCTTCGGCCAGTGCGTCAAGCTCTTTGATCTCTTCGTCGACACCGATGATTTCTTTTTGCAGTCGCGCCGCTCGAATGAGCTGCTCGTTCCGCTCTAGGTCTTTTACCTGGCCATCGGCGGCCTCCTTGCGCGCTTTGGCTTGCGCGCTGCGTTTCTGGTGCCAGGCCCAGGTGACCGTTGCTTGTTCCTTGGTGTGGAGCGTCGAATCCGCTTGCGCAGCCGAAGCCATTTCTCGCTGGATCCGCTCGAATTCCGCTTCCTGAGAGTGGTCGAGGCGCAAGGAGACGGCGCGGGCCTGCAGTGCCTGGACCATCTGCGCGCCACGGACCAGTATCGAGCGCTGCGCAGCCAGCGTCTCGAGGTACAGCTGGGCAGCCTCCGCGAACGCGTTCAGCGCCGCCCGGAACCTGATCAGTTCATCGCGACGCTTCTGGAACTGCGGCTTTCGTCGATGCTTTTCGCACACCGCGACCACCAGCTTGCGCGCTTCATCGGCTTTCGTCGTGTCGCTGGTCAGGTGCAGGAACTTGCGCAGGAACTCGCCCTCCGTCTTGAAGTCGAGGAAACCCGTGTCGAAACCGCCTTCCTGGGCCGAGAAGTTGACCTGCATGCGCAGCATGTCCAGGTCGATGAGACGCTCGTTTCTCAAGTGCCGCTGCCACTCGGCCTGGCGGTTGTGGCTGATGAAAACGTCGCCCGGGTATTTTTTCTGCTGTGCGTGCAGCCAACGCGAAAACTCCTGCATGGAGGTTGGCGTGGGCTGCGCCAGACCGGGGGCCGGGATATCCGTCAGGCCGAGGTCGGTGTGCTCCTCGAATGAGAAGAACATGCGGTCGACTTCAGGTGGCTCCGTGTGCGACCTCACTGCGACCGCCTGACCGGTCACCAGGCGGTAGGGTTCTTCTCCCGCTGTTCTGGACGGCATGAGCCATTCAACGATGATGAATCCAGGAGCGCCATCATGAGTGAAGTACTGGGAGAAGGTGTTGTGCTTGCTCTGGATGTGCTTGAGAAACTTCTCTTGAGAGGTCTCGAAGCACGAGAACACGAGGCCGATGAGTGTGGTCTTGCCGCCGCCGTTTTCCAGATTGATGAGCGTGTCGGTCGGGTGGCCGCTGTCCGGGTCGGTCAGATCGAAGGTCATCCCTTCATACCATGCGGTGCGAAAGCCGCAGTTGCCCAGGTGGAGGCGGGAAATTTTCTGCATGATCACACCGCCTTGCGCTCGGTCGTAGCCAGTTGCGCCATCTCGTAGAGTCGCCGCAACGCCAGCTCTCGCAGTTGCACCCGCAGCCGGAAGGTGGGCGTATAGGTCGCCGCCGCTTCGTCCTCCGCGTCGCGGTCGAGCCGGACAAGGCCGTTCTGCGCCATATGGTTCAGCGCAATCTTGACGACGCCGACGACCGAGGCGTGCGACGCCCGCTGACCGGACGGGATGGCGACGGGCAGTGCTGAAATCGTCTCCCAGCCGGGCGCGAGTTCAGATGGCACGTCCGGCGGGAGGTCGGAGGTCTCCTTCAGGCGTCGCGCCAGGGCATGAAGCGTGTCGCGGCAGGTGGCCACCGACGCCGGGGGCGGGGAGTAGTTGTCGTCGTCCAGTCCATCGGTTGTCGGAAAGAAGACCGCGGCAATGGCGATGTGGGCCAGCACGAGGGCCGCCTTCTGATCCGGCGTCATGCCGCTGCGGATATCCGTGATACGCACCGCGAAGCGGCTGTCCTTGGAGGCTGGAACCACGATGAGACCGCGCTGCTCGCTCAAGTCGAGAATTTGCAGTTCCATGCCGGCCGCGACATCTTCGACGTACTGTCTGAACGTCGGGTCCGCTCTGCACAGGGCAAGCAGTTCGCGGTACTCCGCGTCGTTGATGGGTGAGAGCGTCGTGTGCAGCGCCTTGTACGTCAGTCGCGCGGCGTTGCGCACGGTAGGTTCTGCATTCATGCTGAATCTTCCTGAGGAACAAATTCGAGGGCGCTGCCCTGAGCGATGTCGAGGTGGAACGTCTCTCCCGTGAGTTCGACGCTCACCTTCTTGAACTCGTTCTCGGACCGCGCGAACGAGCGGAACAGGATTAGCACGAGGCACCGCCGCATCGTCCTGTCCAGGCCTTCGTCTTCGGCGGCATCCAGCAACTGGTCGATGCGCAGCCGCTGGCCGGTGGCGAACTTCCCAGTCAGCCAGTCGTTGGCGCGCTGCACGAGTTCCTTTGGAAACTGGTCGGGCGGAGGCTCGAATTTCTCGATCGAGCCTGGGTCGGTCTCGATCTCCGTGTCCTCCCCACGTTGCTCCAGCAGCAGGGTGAACACCGAGTTCATTTCGTACACTTTCGGCCACACGGGTGGGTACAGCGCACTGATGAAGACGTCCGCTTCTGCCGAGAGTACTCGGGCGGGAAGGTTGACGAGTTGCGGAAGCAACTGCGGCTCAAGGTCCGGGAGACCGGTTGGCCTGCGTGCGCGGAAGACTGCGCGCTGTGCTTCGATGAAACGCTCGGGCGCCACGTTGATGTCGGTGACGAGCTGCAGCCGAATGAGGCTGGCGCTACGGATGGTTTCCTTCAGCTGCACCAGGCTCGCGCGCGTCTTCGGCTCGTCGGCGCCAAGCAGTGCTTCGCCAACGGCTTCCTCCATCCGCGCGTCTTCCGCCTGGCGCTGGCGCACGTGCGCTCGCGCCTCGTCCAGCCGCCCCGCCATGTCGCGGCTCCAGTTGACGCTGCCGGGCGCCCGGTAAGCCTGATAGAGCCGGTCGCGGATCAACTGGCGGTATTCGATGGAGTACTTCCGGGCTCGCCGGGCGATCTCGACAGCGGCCTCGAACCGTCCGCGGCGCACCAGCAGGTCGAGCATCTTCTCCATCAGCTCCTGCGAGTCCTCCGGCGCGAGGTCGAGCATTCCCAGGTAGACGAGGTAGCCTTCGGCGGTGGGACGGTAGCGGTAGACGTCATCGGCGTCTGGTTCGAAGCGGACCAGTCGATATCGGATCGACCTGGCGGTGCGGGCAGATGCGTCGAAGAACTCCGCGCTGAACTCCCTGTGGTTGTTGGCTTTGTTGTCGAGCGCGTCAAGGACGACATCCGCGATGCGGCGTGCCTGAGGTGATGTGAGGCCAGGCTTCATGCGGCTGGCGATGTATCCCAGGTGAGCCACGACCTCGACCGATGTACTGCCGCTGGAAATGGTCGTCGCTTCCATCATCAGGTCGAGAGCGGACAACGCGAGGTAGTGGGTGTCGATACCGTGGAACAGTGTCCTGTCCGCACTGCCTTCATCACCAAGCATCGTCTTGTAGCGCTCGAGCTGGAAGATTGGGCGCAGGAGTAGCAGGTTGCGCTGCTGACGCGACAGATCAAGCAGGTCTTTGGCGCCGCCATCCAATCGCACGCCATCCTCGGAGGACGCCCGCGGCCCAGGCTCCGCCGGAACTATCCGGGGCGACGCAAGGCCCTGTTCCGAGTCCAATGGTGGTTCCTCCTGGTACGGTATGGTTCCCTTCCTACGAACGTCTGCCTAATGTCCTGTCGAATGTACGGCTTGTGCTAGGCGTACTCGGCTGGAGGCCCGCAGTTGCTGAAGGCCCAGTTTCCGCGCCATTGCGTAATACACGGCTTCGCCTTCCGTCCCTTGCGCGATCACGGCACGGGCCAGAGAAGCCAGTTCTGGAAGACTGATCTCATCGGCCGCCCGCACGCTGTCCTCGTCGGCGGGCGCCCGGAAAGGCGGCTCCGTTGAGGGGGCAAGATGCTCGGGCCAGTAGAACGTGCCAACCTCTTCATCTGTCGTCCGATAGCGGGCCCGAGCAAGTTGGAACACGCGCTCGCGGATCCGTCCGCCCGTGCGCAGCCAGCCGTGGGCACGGGCGATGCGACGGGCCAGCAGCGCGTCGAGCACGGGCCCCTCGTGATCGACGACGTGCGCGATCATGGCCGACAGGATGTCGTTGTACTCACCGTCAAAGAATCTATCGGGATTGGCCCCGGCGACAGCTTCGGTGGGATCTGTAACCCGATAGAGCGAGGCTTCCGGTGGCGTTATTTCTTCGGCATCGGCATGGGCTGCTCCCGCGGAGACCTGGCGAGCAAAGACTTCCTCGACTTGCTGCAATGGAGCTGTCGCCGAGACTTCCGGTGCGATCGGGTCTGGTGCCTGGATGGGGGCCGCCGTTTCCTCGTCCGGCTTCATCACTGACGCCATGGCTTGAGCGATGGCCGCCTGCGCCAGGCGCTCGGCCTCGGCTTCGCGCTCTGCCTCTTCTGCACGCCGCTCGCGCTGGGCCGTGAGCACGGCTCGCAGCCGGGCATCCAGCCTGTCGAGCGTGCCGGCCGGATCGATCCACCAGTCGGTGGACCAGACGCGAACAATGTCCCATCCCAGGCCGCGCAGGACTTGCTCGCGCAGCTTGTCGCGATCGCGCGCAGTGGCGCTGCGATGATAGGTGGCGCCATCGCACTCCACACCGGCCAGATAACGTCCGGCTGCGTCGGGATCGACGATACCGAGGTCGACACGGAACGAAGAGGCGCCGATCTGTGGCTGGACTTGCCAGCCGCGCCGGGCCAGTGCGGTGGCCACGGCCTGTTCAAAGGGACTCTCGAAGCCGCCCAGGCTGCCGCGGTTGGCTTCTACCAGCGCACGGGCACCGCGTTCGGCGAATTCCAGGAAGTGCTTGAGGTCGCGCACGCCGATGGCCTGGGTGCGTGCCAGGTCCATCTGCTCGGCCCGGAAGCTGGCGAACACGCGCAGTTCGTGACGTGCACGGGTAATGGCCACGTTGAGCCGGCGCTCGCCGCCTTGGCGGTTGAGCGGGCCGAAGTTCATGGCCAGTTGGCCTGCGGGGTCCGGGCCGTAGGTGATGGAAAAATAGATGAGATCGCGCTCGTCGCCCTGCACGCTCTCCAGGTTCTTGACGAACAGCGGTTCCAACTCGTCCTCGGCGAAGTAGGGCTCCAGACGTGGGTCCTTGCGTCGTGCGTCGTCGAGCAAATCCTCGATCAGCTTCTGCTGCTCGGCGTTGAAGGTGACCACGCCGATCGTCAGCCCGCTTTCTCGGAAACCGGGGGTCGTCAGCCGCGCCACGACATCGGCGACCAGCGCCTTGGCCTCTGCGGGGTTGGTCCGCGTGCCTCCCTTCTGATAGGCACCCGACACCAATTGCAAGCTGACCGCGCGATCATTGGTGACGGGGGAAGGAAAGGTAACCAGACCGCCGTCGTAGTAGGCATGGTTGGAGAAGGCGATCAGGCTTTCATGTCGGGAACGGTAGTGCCAGTTCAGATTCCGTGTCGGCAGATTGGCGCCGATGCACTCGTCGAGGATACTTTCCAGGTCGGCCTCGACGTCTTCGTCGTCCAGCCCGGATTCGGCGCGGTCGAAGAAGGAGGTCGGCGGCAACTGTTTGGGGTCGCCGACCATGACGACCTGGCGGCCGCGGGCGATGGCACCGATCGCATCCCAGACCGGGATCTGCGAGGCTTCGTCGAAGATCACCAGGTCGAATGCGTTGGCCCCGGCCTGGAGGTACTGGGCGATGGACAGCGGGCTCATCAGCAGGCAGGGCGTGAGCTTGGTCAGCGCCTCGGGAATCTGGGCCATCAGTTCGCGCAAGGGTAGGTGCGCGCGCTTCTTGCCCATCTCGTGCCGCAGCAGCCCCCATTCGGAGTTGCGGCTGACGTTGTCCTGCGAGGGCAGGTCGGCGCACAGGCGGGCACGCAGCCAGTCCCGGGTCAGGGAGGTGAAGCGCTCATCGAGCTCGCGGAAATCGCGGATGCGCTGTTCGTGCTCGGCGCTGACGAAACCGCGAATGACCGGCTCATGATCGACCACGGCGTTGAGCCACCAGCGCGCGTAGTTGGTCTCGAAAGTTCGGCGTGCTTGGTCCGGGCCGACCTGGCCTTGCTCGATGCCCTGGACCAGCGTGGTCAGCCCGAGTGCCAGCGCCTCGTCGCGCGCCTGGCGCCATGCGCACCAACTGCGCAGACCATGTTCGGCGCGCACGATGGACTGACTTTGCTCGATCAGCCCGTCGAGTGACAAAGACTGCCACTGCGTCTGGGCGGCCTCGGCAAAATGTCCGGTTGTCGCTAATGCCTCGCGTCGGGGTAGCAACTGTTCCCATTTCTCCACGTATCGCGCGCCGGCCAGCGCGATGCGGCCGCCTGGCTCCAGCAGTGCGTTGGCATCGCCCAATAGCGCATGCAGCGGTGCCTTGCAGGCAGAGATCTGTTCGGGCGAGGTGGCCAGGCGGGCCAGCACGGCAGCCAGATCTTCCCGCAGTTGGCAGGCCTGTTCGAGGTCATCCAGATTGGTGGCGAGACCTTTCCACATGCCCGCGGTGGACTCTCGCAAGTCGTCCAGGGCGGTCAGCGCCTGTTCTGTATCGGCTCGCTGGCGAAGCGTCTGGTGGTCGCGTGCCAGCTTGGGGCCGCAAGCGCCTTCTTCAACCAAGATATGGGTGTCCAAAGCACCTTGCTGAGCATGGCTGCGCCAGTCGCTCAGGAAGTCGAGTGCGACTCGCAGGCGGTCGATTTGCGTGGCATGGCCTGCCCATAGGCCGTCGGTCGTTGTTTCCAGCGATGCCTGTGCAGCAATGTCCTGGTCGAGTTGGCGCAGTCGCCGAGCCCGCTGCAGATCGGCTTGCAGGGTGGCTCCGCATTGGCCATTGGCGATGACGTCGAAGCCGTCGTCTTCCCAGGCTTGGCTTTCGCGTACGGCAGCCAGGGCGGTTTGCCAGCGCAGGGCCGTGCGCACCTTGTCCTGTTCTGTGTCCAGTCCCGTCCAAACGTCCGCACATTCCGCGCCTGGAGCGATGGCCTGGATCTGCTGGCGCAAGACGCGGATGGCATTCCAATGCTGCAGATCGTTGGCGACGTCTGGCTGCGAGCCGCCTGTAGTGGCGCTGGACAGTTGAGCTGTGACCTTGCGTTTACCCAGCCACGACTTTGGCCAGAACGTCTGCTCGGCCTGTTCCCACATTTGCTGCAACTGGGCGACGTCAAGCTGTTCGATCGTCTCGCCGTAGGGAGCCGACAGGGCAGCATGATGCTCGCTGAGCTGGGCCAGCAGGCCTAGTGCCTGGTTGAGCTGGACGGTGATGCGTACCGGCCAGGGCTCGCTAAGCTCGCCATGAGTCTGCTGATGTTCGGTGAGCAGGGCCAGCCCGTCGACGCAGGCGGTCATGACAGAGGTTGGCCACGGCGTGGACAACTGCATGTTCAGTTCCGCATGGCGGCGCACCAGTGCCGCGCCTTCCTGCAAGCGTTGGCTCAGGCTGCGTGCGTCGGGCCGCAGGACAAAGCGCCAATCACGTCCCGCCGCCAAAGGCAGGCGTTGAGCGAGCAGCAGCAGCGCTTCGCAGGTTTCGGGCGTCAACGTGGGTGAGGGCAGGCCGATGGCCTGGATAAATGCCTGGGCGGATTCGATCGTCGCCTGGGCAGCGGGAAGCACCTCACGCGCAGCGGCGATCAGCTGTTGCTGCCAGGTGGGCGACCAGTCTCCCTGGCCAACCAGGGCGAGGGGGTGCTGCGCCAGCGCGGAATGGCCAATGGCTTGTGCATTGACTTCCAGGCGGTCCACGGCACTGCGCAGCTGTTCGATGCCAACATGATCGTGTTGATCAGCAGCGGGCCAGGCCAAGGGGAGTGTCGGGACGTCGTGTCCCGCGCTGACGGTGCCGATGGCATCGAACAGGCTCAAGCCGTTGCTGCGACGCTGGTGAAGGCGTTCCACATAGATGTTCAGCGCATCGCGCAGACGTTTGAGTTTGTCGGCTTCTGCCCGCCACTGCTCGGCGTCGGCCTGGCCGCTGCTGGACCAGGCGGACTGCAATTGGGCCAGTACGTCAAGTTTGCGGGCCTTGCTCGAGTGCAGCTCCAGGCAGAACTCGCCCAGGCCGATTTCACGCAGGCGCCGGTAGACGACGTCCAGTGCCGCGATTTTCTCGGATACGAAGAGGACGCGCCGGCCCTGTGCCAGGGATTGGGCGATCAGGTTAGCGATGGTCTGGCTCTTGCCCGTCCCCGGTGGACCGATCAGGACGAAGTCCTTGCCCTGCGAGGCGGCCAGCACGGCCGACAACTGCGAGGAATCCGCCGGCAAGGGGCAGAACATCTGCTTGGGGTCGAAGTGTTGGTCCAGTTCACGCACCTGCGGGAACGGAGCACCCGGTGGATAGGCATCGCGCGGGGTGTCCAGCAGGTGGCGCACGACCGGGTTTTCGCGCAACTGTTCGCTGTGCTCGGCCAGGTCTTTCCACATCAGGTACTTGGCGAACGAGAACATGGACAGCACCACGTCCTCGGTGACTTCCCAGCCCTTGATGTCCTTGATGGCGTGGCCGACGATTTTCCAGACCGCAGCGACATCCAGGCCGGTCTCGTCTTGCGGCAGCGCACCTTCGAGGGCGCCTAGGCTCAGGTCGAAGTCCTGGCGCAACATCTCGATCAAGGTCGGATTGAAGCGGGGCTCGTCGTCGTGCAGGCAGAGCGTGAAGCCCGAGCGGGCGCTCTTGCGCTGCAGGCTGACCGGCACCAGGATCAACGGAGCGCGGTAGCGCTGGCCGTCGCGGTCTTCGCGTGTCCAGGATAGGAAGCCGAGGGCGAGATACAGCGTATTGGCACCGCCTTCCTGCAAAGTCGTGCGGGCGCCGCGGAACAGCTCGGTCAGACGTGAATCGAGCTCGGTTTCGGGAACGCCGACGAAAACCTCGCGTTTCTGCAGAGCCTCCAATGCGTGCGCGCGACGTACGTTCTCGCGTTCGCGGGCTTCGTAGATGGCCTGATCACGAGGATCGGCGCCGTCCATCAGGTCCGGACGCGGGCGCAGCTTCAGGGACTGGCCGCTGGCCAGGAGGTCTTCCAACGCCGCGGGGTCCGGCGCTTCCAGTTTGAGCGACTTCTTGCCGCCCTTGAAGTTGAGCAGATTGTTGCGTAGTGAAAGGTCCAGCAGCTTGCGTTGCCAGCGAAGCAGGCGGTCCTTGGGATCGAGTTGGCTGGCATCTTCCGCATTGGCCGGCGCGCTGTCCGGAAGGTCAGGCGCGTCTTCGATCGTGGGAACGGCAGGTGTGGCTGATGACGCTTCGGTATCTGGTGCACCAGCAGTGAGCGCTTCCGCGCTGGCCAATGGTTTGATGCGCTGCAGCCGGGCCCGGCGGATGTCTACGGCCAATCGGAATTCCGCGTCCCGGGATTCGTCCACCTGCTGGACGCCGCGTTCGGTTGCATAGCTGAAGGCGGCGGTAGGGCGCTGCGTGGTCAGGGTGGTCTCGAACAGCACCAGTTCCTTGAGCCTGAGGCGCTTGCGCAACGCGGTCACATCGTCGACGACCGTGGTAGAGAATTCTTCGGGTTGCAGCCAGACGCCGGCAAAGGCGTGACCCTCTGTGAAGACAAGCAGGGGGTTCAATCCTGCCTGCTCAAGTGCGGCGCAGAACAGCAAAGCTAGGTCAAAACACGTTCCCAGTCCCGAGCTTTCGATCTGGCTGGGACTGCGCACCTTCTGGCCCGACTGCTCGAAGCTGGCGGGCGGCAAGGCATAGTCCAGTTGCATGCCGGCCGTGGCGCTCCAGATGGCCGAAGCCAGTTCCCAGGCGCGCTTGGCACCGCCGGCATATCCGTCCAGCGCAGGATTGCGATCGTTCTGGCGCAGCACCTCGGCGGTTCGCTTGAGCAGTCGATCCACGGCCGGATCGTTGGGCTGGACGAAGGCGGCGACCAGGTCGGGCAGATGTGAGATACCTCCCCATTGATTGCGGGGGAGCAACTCCAGGTGGATATCGCGTTGCGCGAGGGCAGGGGCGGAGGCATCTGCGTCCACTTTGCGCAGTGCCAGTGAGACTGCGGCCGTCTCGGCTTCGGTGAGCCGAGCCAGCAATCCGCCGTCCAGGTTCACATCCAGGTCGCGGATCGGATAGCGGGAGCCCGCTGCCAGCGTGTCGATCCGCCACCGGCGCGGTTTCAGGAAGGGCGGATCGGAAGTCAGGACCAACTCGACTTGCTCATGCGTCTGGTCGGTCTCGTTGATCAACCATAGATCCCGGACCAACGGGACTGCATTCTGAAAGTCCGCCAGGTTCAATTTGGCGATCAGGGTTGCGTCAATCTTCGGTTCGGCAGCGGCGGCCGAACCTTGCGGTTGTGTCTCGTCCATGGAATCCCCTGTGGTACCCCGCTGTAACGCGCATTACGCACTGTTACGTCCTGCCACGATATTAGCTCTAGTTGCCAGACATTTCGGCGAGTAAGGGCCATGGCGGCACGGGAGGTAGATCCGCGGCCGTCGGATCCAGTTCTTGCAGGCCCTGGCAGGCAGAAGTAATATGTAAAAAATATCAGACACTTTATCCGCTTGCTATCCGCCATGAACCTAATCGATATCGGCCATGCCGTGCGGACCCGGCGCTCTGAGCTGGGCCTGTCCCAAGCGCAGTTGGCGCACCTGAGCGGCCTGTCTCGTCAGACCCTGGTCGGCCTGGAGAACGGCACCCTGAGCGATCTGGGTGTCAACCGGGTGGGTCAGGTCATGGCTGTTCTGGGCCTGGACAGTCCTAAGCTGGATACCCAAGCGCGGCGGAAGAAGCGCGGCCTGTGGATGGCGGCCAAGACCGCTAGTGTCAGCTATGCGCAAGAACTGGCGCCCGAGACGCTGGAGCAGGCCCTGGCGAGCGGTGAAGTGCCTGCTTCATTTGCTCCGCACCTGACGCATTTGCTGGATGAGGCGCCCGTGCCTGTCGTCGTGATGGCTGTGGAGGAGACTGCCTCGCATACACACCAGCCCCCAAAGCAGGTCTGGCGCAACGTGGCGAAGCTGGCCGGATCGTTGTCCCTGCACCGTCGGACGTTGTGGGCATGAAGTCCGGGCATCACTGCCAGGTAGAGCCGGGGAAAGCCTGTTTCAGCGGGCGCCGGCGCTAATCGTCGATCAGTCGGTAGGGCTGTTGTCTGACGCCGTGAGAGGCACTCTTGCCGGAGTGGAACTGAAGCTCATATATGAGCTATAAAGCTCGATTATTGCATTTTATCGCTCTTATATGAGGCTAAATTTTTTATCCTTAAAAAGCTCTTATGAGAGCTACTATTGACGTTTGTACGTGATATGGTTCCACATATGGAATATTACGGGAATTCGCCTTCTACATTGGCAGAGAGTCTGCATTCCTTGGGGTCGCGGGTTGCCAAGTTGCGCCTGAGCAGGAACCTGACCCAGGCGCATGTGGCGCGCGAGTCGGGGGCTTCCATCAGCAGCATCAAACGTCTAGAAGCGGGTGAGAACACCTCGCTGGAGACGTTGCTGCGGGTGTTGAGCGTACTGGGGCTGGAAGGGCGATTGCTTGAATGCCTGCCAGACCCGGATGTCCGGCCGGTCGAACGTGTTCGCCATGGTGATCGCGAACGCCGCCGTGCACGTGAGCAGAGCACAACGACGGCCAAGGCCACGGACTGGGCCTGGGGTGAGGAGGACGACGCGTGACCAATGCCACCGTCCGCCTGTGGGGTAAGGAGATTGGCGCAGTGAGCTGGCTGGAAGATCGCCAACTGGCGGTGTTCCAGTACATGCCCGACTTTGCGCAAAGCCGGATCGAGCTGGCGCCGTTGACGATGCCGCTCGGGTCCGATCCTTACGAATTCCCCGGCTTGCCGCGAGAGGCATTCAAGGGCTTGCCTGGTTTGCTGGCCGACTCATTGCCGGACAAGTTCGGCAATGCCCTGATAGATGCGTGGCTGGTGACGCAGGGCAGGGCAGCCAGCAGCTTCAACCCGGTGGAACGGTTGTGCTACATCGGCACGCGGGGCATGGGGGCGTTGGAGTTCCATCCGTCTCTTGGGGCGGGGGGGCGACGGTCACGCAAGGTCGAGATCGATGCGCTCACCCGGCTGGCCAATGACGTGCTCAGCCATCGCGAACGGCTTGCCGGCGCGTTGCATGGCGAGGACGACCGGGAGGCGCTGGAAGACATCCTGCGGGTGGGGACTTCTGCGGGCGGGGCACGCGCCAAGGCGGTGCTGGCCTGGAACGAAAAGACCGGGGAATTTCGCTCGGGCCAGGTCAAGGCAGGTGAGGGCTTCACCTACTGGCTGATGAAGTTCGACGGCATCGCCGACAATCGCGACAAGGAACTGGCTGACCCGCAAGGCTTCGGGCTGATCGAATACGCCTGCTATCTGTTGGCGGTCGATGCCGGCATCGACATGAGCCAGAGCCGGATCCATCGCGAAGGTGGACGCGCGCATTTCATGACGCGCAGGTTCGACCGTGATGCGGCAGGCCGTAAGCTGCATATGCAATCCTTGGCAGCCATGCGTCATTTCGACTTCAACGCGGCGGGTGCCTATTCCTATGAGCAAGCGGTGGAGACGATCCGCCGCCTCGGTCTACCTGCCTTGGACATCGAACAGCAGTTCCGGCGGGCGGTGTTGAACGTACTGATCCGCAACCAGGACGACCACGTCAAGAACATTGCGTTCCTGATGAACCGCCGCGGCGAGTGGCGACTCTCGCCAGCATTCGATGTGAGTTATGCCTACAACCCGGGAGGCAGTTGGACGCACCAGCATCAGATGAGCCTCAACGGCAAACGCGATCACTTCGAAATAGATGATCTGGTTGCGTTCGGTGCCTTCTGCGGCATGAAGCCGAAGAAGGCGCGAGACATCGTGGCCGACATCCATCAGCGTGTCGAAGACTGGATGCGCTATGCGGATCAAGCCGGTGTCCCGGAGTCTACGGCAGCCAAATTGCATCGAGGCATGCGTCGAGAAATCGCGGTGTAGCCGTTTGATGGTTGAACCAAGTTGTCTCAGGCAATCTACGCTGCGCTAAGATGCAAATTGATTGACTATGAGCCCGAAAGAATCGACGCCTCGCAAAAGAGCTCCATCACCCGCACCAGCATTAAGCGCGTGATTTTGACGGTAGATGGCGACGGTATGGTTTGTGGCGATCAGAAAAATCCATTTAATCACATGGGCTTACGAGGCCCGTTGATGACAGAGTGGGAGTGATCCCCATAAGTAAAAACAAAGGCGCAGAAGCGCCTTTGTTGTTTTTCGTGCCGCGTCTCCCCCTTCCGTCAATCGCGGCGCATCGCCGCCATCGCTGCCACCCTCACCACATCCGCCTCAGCCCCAGCTTGCGCCACAGCAGCCTGAATCCTCCAGGCCAACGCCTTATCAAACCCCGCAAGCAAATCATCACGCACCACTAACTGCCTAGTCCCAGCGGCATGCACGACATCAGGCACCACCCCATCTTCTTCAACCCCCGCACCCGTGGCACGAACCATCCGCGCACTGGTCAACAACAACCCGCCTTCCTCCCGCGGCAAGGGCAGCACCGTCTGCACCGTCCCTGCGCCAGCCGTCCGTTCCCCAATCAACAACGCCCGCCCATGATCCTGCAACGCCCCGGCAACCAGCTCCGCGCCAGCCCCAGTGCGCCCATCCACCAGCACGCTCATCCGTAATCCAGGCACGATCTCTCCACCCCTGGCCACGAGCCGCCGCGCATTCTGCGCCGACCGCCCGCGTAAGCTACCGATCAAGGTCCCGGAGGGCAGCAGCAGGCCACCCACCTGTTCAGCCACATTCAGCAAGCCACCAGCATTACCACGCAGATCCAGCACAAGCCCTTGCAGCGGCACACTTACCTGATCCGCGGCGGCATTCAATGCAGCACTGAAGTCCGCCGCCGTGCGCTGGTTGAAGGCGGCGATCCGAATCACCGCGATACCACCCTCGCGTTCCCACGACACCGAGGGCGGGGCGGGCAGAGGAGCGCGCACCAATGTCATTTTCAGCGTTGTGGACTCGCCGATGCGCTGCACCTTCAATATCACCGGCGTTCCGACTTCGCCACGCAAGAGGGTCACGGCCTCAGCCAGCCGCATGCCGTCGGTCAGGGTCTCGTCCACAGCCACGATCACATCGCCGCCTCGCAGTCCCGCCTGCTCGGCCGGGCCGCCGGGCAATGCCCGTACGACGGTGAGGCGGCCTTGCGTCATCTGCAGTTCAAGACCCACGGAAGCAGGCGGTGGTTTGAATTCGGCCGGCGCGACCAGCCGGCTGTGGGTATCCAGCCCGGCCAGCATGCCGCGCAACGCTGCCTTCAGCGCAGCCTCGCGTTCGCTGTCTGGGACGCGCATGAGCGTGTCGGTCAGGACGCGGACTTGGGGCGTGACGCCTTTGGCTTTTTCCTGGGTCCTGATTGCCAGTTGCAGGGCTGCGGGCTGCAACAGTGGCGCAAGACTGCGCAGGCCGGCGAGTGTCACCTGGCGGGTGCTGACCGCATCGACGTAGTGCGACTGGATCTGCACGACGGCTGCGGTCAGGGTTTCCTCGATGTCTTCGCGTGGGCCTGCCCAGGCTGCAAACGGAATCGTGAGGGCGGCCAGCAGGGCCAGGATGCGATGGCGGCTCATCGAGGACGTGTGCGGACCACTCACGCCGCTGCTGTGATGCCAGCCCTGCGGCCCACCAGATCGGCCCAATTTCCCACTGAGTAGCGGTGCGCATGAACCAGAGGCAAGCAACCCGTGTGCTGATATGCCAGCAGTTCGTCATCGGGGAGCTGGTTGAGGCGCGCTTTGGGGCAGCACTGCGGCGCAGTCTGGGTGAGGGCGCCGGGGGCGGTGTCAGTCATGCGGTCAAGCCTCCAAAGCCAGGGGTCTCATTCGTCACACCTTTCTGAACCCTGGATGTTAAGGCATGCCTGGCTTCACATTTCGAGACGCTCACTTGCCACTGCAAGCGGGATGGCCGCAAAGCAGCGCTGTCTGCCACGATAAGATGGCCATCTACTCGATCAACGCAGGAGCGAAGCCATGTCCCTTGCGAATTTCAAGCGCGTCGTCGGCCGCCGCGCGACTTGCCTGTCAGCACTGCCCCTGGTGTTGATGCTGAGCGCGTGTTCATCTCCTGATCCAGCCCCACGCGCAGACAGCGCGGTGCTGGCCACGACGCCCAGCGCGGGCACGGCCCCGGCCCAGGCCACCAACACCGCAACATCGAACACTCTGCGGCTGGACGGCCTGGGCGACCTGCGCATCGGCCAGCCCGTTCCCAACTCCAGCACCTGGGCTGAGCGCGGCGCGCAAGCCAGCGACGTCTGCCGCACCGCCAGCTCGCCGCAGTATCCCGGCGCCTATGCCATCGTCATCGACAACACGGTCCAGCGCATCACGCTGGGCCAGCGTTCCAGTCTCACGTTCGACGGCCTGGGCATCGGCGCGACGGAGCAGTCGGTCAGCGTCAAATTCCCGGCCCTGACCCAGGACCTGCACAAATACGAATCCCCGCCCGCCAAATACCTGACCTCGCCCGACGCCTCGCCCAGCAGCGCGGGCGTGCGCTTCGAGATCGGCGCCGACGGCAAGGTCAAGCTGATCCACGTCGGCCTGATGCCGGTGCTGGCCTACGTCGAGGGCTGCGCCTGAGCGTCAGTCCTTGCGCCACCACGCCGAGCCGGCATGCGGCGCGCGCAAGTCCACGCGCTCGCCCATTTCCGGCGTGGTGATCGGCACGCCTTGTTCCCCCGCCAGTCCTGTGATGCGTTCGAAGGGTTCCGACCAGCCATGCATGGCCAGGTCGAAGGTGCCGTTGTGGATGGGCAGCAACCAGCCGCCGCGCAGGTCCTGGTGCGCCTGCAGCGTCTCTTCGGGCTGCATGTGCACGAAGGCCCAGCGCGGGTCATAGGCGCCGGTTTCCATCAGCGTGATGTCGAAGGGGCCGAGCTTGTCGCCGATCGCCTTGAAGCCGTCGAAGTAGCCGGTGTCCCCGCTGAAGAACACCTTCAGGTCGTCGTCCTGGATGACCCATGACGCCCACAGGCTGCGGTCGCTGTCGGTCAGGCCGCGGCCCGAGAAGTGCTGGGCGGGCGTGGCCGTCAGGCGCAGGCCGTCGACCGTGGTGGATTCCCACCAATCCAGCTGCGTGATCTTGACCGTGTCGATGCCCCACGCGACCAGTTGGTCACCGACGCCCAGCGGCGCGATGAAGCGCGCGGTCTTGTCGGCCAGCGCAAGCACGGCGGCGTGGTCCAGGTGGTCGTAGTGATTGTGCGACAGGATGACGCCGGCTATCGGCGGCAGGTCTTCGATGGCGATGGGCGGCGCGTGGAAGCGCTTGGGCCCGGCCCATTGCACGGGCGAGGCGCGTTCCGAGAAGACCGGGTCGGTCAGCCAGAATTTGCCGCGCAGTTTCAGCAGCAGGGTGGAGTGTCCCAGGCGGTACAGGCTGCGATCGGGCGCGGCGTCCAGCTGCGCGCGGGTCAGGGTGCGCACGGGAATGGCCTGGTCCGGCACGGTGTTCGCGGGCTTGCCCAGCAGGAAGCTTCCCATGATCTTCGCGGTCTTCCAGAAGCCCATGGGCGGGCGCGGCTTGGCGTTGTGGAAGCGGCCGTCACGCTGTTGCGGCGAGTCGGCGTGGCTGGGGGCTTTGTCGCGGGCGATGCAGCAGAGAGCGGTCACGGCGAGGATTCCTGACAGGAGAACGATGGCGTAGCGCTTCATCGAAAGGTGGGCGATTGAAAAATACACTGCACAGTGTAGTTTCCGTTTTCGAAAAAGTACACTGTGCGGTGTAAAATTTTCCTCTGCCTTTTCACGTGCCTTGTCCATGCCCCAAGCCCCCCAACGCCTGACCGACCGCAAACGCGAAGCCATCGTGCGCGCCGCCGTGGAGGAGTTCCGCAGCGCGGGCTACGAGGCCACCAGCATGGACCGCATCGCGGCGGCGGCCGGCGTGTCCAAGCGCACGGTCTACAACCACTTTCCCAGCAAGGAAGCGTTGTTCGGCCTGATGCTGGAACGGCTGTGGGAGAGCCTGGCGGCCAGCGTGGACCTGGCATACCGCGCCGATGCGCCGCTGGACGAGCAACTGCGCCGGCTGCTGATGCAGAAGCTGGCCTTGCTGGGCGATCCGAGTTTCATCGACCTGGCGCGCGTGGCCCTGGCCGAGATCATCCATTCGCCCGAGCGGGCGCAGGCCATCGTGTGCCGCATGGGGGAACAGGAAACGGGCGTGACGGCCTGGATCCGCGCGGCCATTGCGGATGGGCGCCTGAAAGCGGTCGATCCGGAGTTCGCGGGCCATCAACTGCAAGGGCTGGTGAAGGGCTTCGCTTTCTGGCCGCAAGTGACCTTCGGCCAGGCCCCGCTGGGCGAGGCCGAGCGCAAGCAGGTGGCGGACTCGGCGGTGGCGATGTTCCTGGGGTACTACGCCCGCGCGCATTGAGGGCAAAGCATAGGCAAAACCTAGGTCAATCCAACTCGAAGTAGACGCGTAGAAACAACAAATGAGGTCGAAGAAGGGTTAATGCCAAAGGACGACACTCAAGCCTTGTGTGACAATATTTTTCTTTTGTTTTTGAGTTGTTTTCGTCATCGCAGCCTTTCCGGAGGAGGGCTACATGGAGGCCTATCCCATTGAAGTGCAGCCACACTGGAGCCGGCGGATCGGTGCTAAGTCTTTAGCGGTCAGTGCTTCGGGAGACTATCTTTTCCTTGAAGAAACAGATCTTCTCGCTTTGAGGGAAGGCCGCGTTTCAGAGTTGCCGCTTGGATTGCAGGCGAAATTGAAGGCGCGTCAATTCACAAAAGCTGTCACCGCGCTAGGGAGCGAAAGTCTGCTGTTGTCTCGTCAGGCAGCGCGCCATGGAACGTTGCATGAAGGGCCGAGCCTTCATATTGTCGTCCCAACTTTGCAATGCGCTCACTCTTGTCAATATTGCCAAGTCAGTCGTTCACTCCTAGATACGGGCCACACGATAACAAAAGAGGATCTTCTTTCGGTATGTGAGTCCATTTTTCAGAGCAACGCTCGTGCACTGACTGTCGAGTTTCAAGGTGGTGACCCTTTATTGAGATTTGACTTGGTAAAGGCTGCGATCATACGAATTAAAGAACTGAATCGCGTGCATCAACGTTCAATACGATTCGTCATCGCGTCGACGTTGCATCAGCTCGATAAAGAGATTTGCGCATTTTTGCGAGAGCATCACGTCTTGCTGTCGACGAGCATTGATGGGCCGTCCTCGTTGCACAATCGCAATCGACCTGTGCCGGGCCGGGATGCATACGAGCGTACGGTACGGGGGATCGGACTGGCGCGCGAATACCTGGGGTTTGATGCAGTTTCGGCGTTGATGACAACGACCAAGGCATCTCTTTCTTTTCCTGAGGCCATCGTCGACGAGTACGTAAATTTGGGCTTTGAGGATATTTTTCTGCGGCCTTTGAGTACGTATGGTTTCGCAAAAAGAAATCAGGCCTTGCTGGGTTATGAGGTGATTGAGTTTCAGCAGTTTTATGCCAAGGCCTTCTCGCGCATCATCTACTGGAATAAGCGAGGGGTTCCGTTGCGAGAGGTCTATGCATCCATCATCCTGAACAAGATACTGTCTCCATTTGACACCGGCTACGTGGACCTCCAGAGTCCAACCGGCGCAGGGCAGAGCGTCCTTGTGTACAACTACGATGGTTATGTCTATCCGAGTGATGAGGCAAGGATGTTGGCCGAAACCGGCGATGTGTCCCTGCGGCTTGGAAAGATAGGAACCCCGATGTCCGTACTGCAAAAATCGGTAGTGCAGCAGGCTCTGATTTCTTCTAGTTTGGTCGCCGAAATGCCTGATTGTCATGCTTGTGCATACCAAAACTTCTGTGCGCCAAATCCAATAGATGCTCAAGCACAATTTGGTCGCATGGATGCTCCTCCTGCTTCAACCGAACACTGCCAACGGCATATCTGGCTCTTTGATTTCTTTTTTCAGAGAATTCAGCAAGCCGATCCAGAGATGTTGGATCTCTTTCATGCCTGGGCGCAACCCGTGAAGGAGGCGAGGCGATTGTGCGACGTTTGAACGCTCATTTCGGTGAGGCTGTGCTCGAAGGGGTTCACCGTGTCATCGATCTTGGAGATCTGGCTGCCGAATGGCAACCGAGTTTACGGTTTTTGTTGATTGGAGAGAGAGAGGGCATAGCAGCTCGCCTCGATAGACTTAGAGCGTCGGGCCTATCGAATGTGAGTTGGATAGATGCCGAAGGGTTGCAGAGGGGAGACGTGGTGGTTTCGGCTGGCAACGGCAAGGAGCTTGTGGTCCTTGATCGCGCATCGGATCATCATCATGGGCTGCAGCTTACGAATCGCTGTAACAGTTATTGTTTGATGTGCTCGCAGCCGCCCACGGCGCAGGATGACGAGTGGATGGTGCAGGAGGCTGTAGATGTCTTGCGGCACATGTCCCCATCGGCAGTGATAGGTCTGAGCGGAGGTGAGCCGTTGCTGCTGGGAGATCGGCTGCGTGAGATCCTGGAGAACGTGAAACATTATCACCCCGCAGCTAAAGTTGATTTATTGACCAATGGCCGTCTATTGGCCGATCGGGAATTCGCTGATTCTCTTCTGAGTGATCTCGAGACCCCCACCTCTTGGCTCGTTCCCTTGTATGGACACGCTGATTTTCTACATGACTTCATCGTGCAGGCCAAGGGTGCATTTGAGCAAACGCTGCAAGGAATTCTCAATCTTCAAGCCTATCGTCAGCCAGTGCAGTTGCGGGTGGTGCTGATCCAGCCAGTGCTTGAGGAGCTTGAGGAACTCTGCATCTACATCGGGCGTAACCTGCCTTTTGTTAGGGAGGTCGCTCTGATGGCTTGTGAGCCTATCGGGTTCGCTTTGGCAAATCGGGACGTCTGCGAAGTGGATCTATCCGAATGGCATGAAACACTGCATGCTTCCTGTCGGATCTTGGCGCGTCATGAAGTACCTTTTTTGTTCATGAACGCGCCGCTTTGTGCATTGCCCGAGCAACTACGTCCCTACGCGCATCGAAGCATATCTGACTGGAAAAATGTCTATGCCCCGGTATGTTCAGAGTGTAGTTTGAGAGCTTCCTGCTCTGGTTTTTTCTCATGGCACGAACGTGGCTGGAAGCCGTTGAAGACGATAAAGATATTTGAAGAGGCAAAGGCATGAGCAGATTCGTTAAAAGCATCAGTCTCTTTCTTGCGGGAATTACACCATTCGCTAGCAAGTCTGCAGAAACGCCTGTCGATGCCGCCAGCCGGGTACTCGATATACTGAATGATCCCAAGGCTGTTCCATTGCAACCATTGAACTTTGATCACGATAACTTGTTTGCAGCGCATCGCTCGCATTCAAGCCACAGATCCCACTCCAGTCATCGCTCTCATTATTCTGGCTCGAGCGGTCGAACCTATTCGTCCCCAGCGCCTGCGCGTATCACTCCACTTTATAGCCCCCCTTCATCGTCATCTTCCTCCGGGAGTTCTGTCGCACCTAGCTATCCCGGAGCGTCCAGAGATGTCACGCCCGGTGGTGGAGTGAGTGGGGGTTCTGCTGTGCGAGGATCTGGCGCGGGGGGAACAGTAGATCTGACTCGGACCGAGAAGTTAAAGCTTCAGATCATGCGTGTACAGATTCAATTGAGCTCTTTGGGGCTGTATCAAGGTAGTGTAGATGGGGTGTTGGGCCGCCAGACGGTTGAGGCTTTAAAGCAATTCCAAATGATCAAGTCGTTGCCCGCAAGTGGCCTGATGACGACGGATACGATGAATGCGCTAGGAATTCCGCTTGTGAATTGAGTTTTGTGCTTGATTGATTTGTAAGACAGCCCCGCCATGTCTCGCAATCTGATCAGGAATGGCAATGGCGGGATGTTGCTCAAGCCAGCGTTCCCCCATCCACGTTCAAGATGGCCCCGGTGATCTGCTTGGCCGCCGGGCTGGCCAGGAAAGCGACCGCGGCCGCGATGTCCTGCGCTTCACCGAAGTGCCCCAGCGGAATCAACGAGCGCTGCATGTCCGCGAACTCTCCCGAGGCCGGATTCATGTCGGTGTTGGTCGACCCCGGCTGCACCAGGTTCACCGTGATCTGGCGCGGGCCCAGTTCCCGCGCGAGGCCGCGCGTCAGTCCCTGCAGGGCGGACTTGGTCATGGCGTAGATGGTCACGCCCGGCACCAGGGCACGGTCGCCCAGGTTCGAACCGATGTTGATGACCCGGCCGCCGTCGCGCAGGTGCGCAATGGCGGCTTGCGCGGTCAGGATGGGGGCGCGCACGTTCACGTCCAGCAAGGCATCGATGTCCTCGAGACTGGCGTCGGCCACCAGGCCCTGGCGCGCGATGCCGGCATTGTTGACGACGATGTCCAGGCCGCCCAGAGCCTTGGCCGCGTCATCCACCGAACGTTTCACCGCCGCGGGGTCGGCGCTGTCGGCCTGGATCGCCACGGCCTTGCGGCCCAGTTTTTCGATCTGCCCGACGACCTCTGCAGCGCGTTCCGCCGAACGTTCATAGGTGATGGCGACGTTCGCGCCTTTTTCCGCCAGCGCCAGGGCGATGGCGGCGCCGATACCACGCGATGCGCCCGTGACGAGGGCGTGCTTGCCTGACAGTTCACTCATGATCTGATTTCTCCATTTATGTATCGAATGACACAAAAATGGTATGAGGGCGGCCCAATGCCTGTCAACAGATATTTGTATTGATCAATATAAATATCTGTTGGCAGCGCCAACGGTATTTGTCCTGGCTCTTTGGGGGATTTATAGTGGGATCGATGCAGAAATCAGACAAACCCGTCCAGCTCGATGCCAGCAACGCCAGCGCCCCGCGCGCGCGGGGCCGGCCGCGCGCGTTCGATCGCGAGGCGGCGCTGGCGCAGGCGACGCGCCTGTTCTGGACCAAGGGCTACGAGGCCACGTCGATCGCCGACCTGACCGATGCGATGGGCATCGGCTCGCCCAGCCTGTATGCGGCTTTCGGGTCCAAGGATGCGCTGTATGCCGAGGCCGTGCAGCATTACGAGCAGACCTATCGGGGCTTGGTGTGGGCGGGATTCGACGCCGCCAG
The DNA here is from genome assembly GCF_900089455.2 of Orrella dioscoreae. NCBI lineage: Bacteria > Pseudomonadati > Pseudomonadota > Betaproteobacteria > Burkholderiales > Alcaligenaceae > Orrella > Orrella dioscoreae. Next base: position 2,904,040 of record NZ_LT907988.1, on the reverse strand, counting down.
GACGGCCCGGGAGGCGGTGTGGGCCTTGCTGCGGGATTCGGCTGCGGGGCTGACGGGCACTGTGCAGGATGTGCCCCAAGGCTGCATGGTGGCGCTGTCCACGGTCGATGGCGAGGCGCATGGCGAGCTGTGCGCGCTGCTGCGCACGGCGCGCGGCGGCACGCTGGTGCGCGTGACGGCACGCCTGAAGCAGGCCATCCAGGAAGGCGAGTTGCCGCCGGAGACGGATGTGCACGCGCTGGCGCGTTTCGTGCAGACGGTCCAGGGCGGCATGTCCATCCTGGCCCGCGACGGCGTCAGTGGCGACGAGCTGTACGCGGTGGCCGAAGTGGCCATGCTGGGCTTCGATGCCCGCACGGGCGGCAAGGCGCGCAAGTCCAGGAAGTGAGCCTGCGGGCCTGGCGCCTTGGCCGGCACCTCATTTGCTGCGCTTGACCATCCCCAGCAGGGTCTGCCGCAGTTCCTCTTTCGCCTGGTCTTCGGTGATGTCACCCAGCAGCGCGGCATCCGACAACGCATCGGCGGCACCCAGCATCGCCCACAGGCTGGCCGCCGGCACGCCGCTGGGGCCGGCGTAGGGCGCGAACCACGCCGCGCATTTCCCGATGAAGATCTGCAGATACTGCCGCTTGACCGCCGCCAGTTCCGGCGAGCCGCTGAGCGCGGCCAGCACGTCCTGGATCTCGCGGCCTTGCGTGAGCACGCAGTCGACATAGGCGGCAGCGACGACGCGCGCCTTGTCTTGCAGGGTGGGCTTGGCGGCGGCCACGGCGGCATCGAAGATGGCCGTCTGGCGCACGTCGTAATCCTCGTACAGCGCGGCCAGCAGGCCGTTGCGCGTGCCGAAGTGGTCATAGGCCACGGGCTTGGTGACGCCCGCGGCCTCGGCCAGGCGGCCCAGCGTGAGCGCGTCCGTGCCTTCCTCGCCGATCAGCGCCCATGAGACGTCCAGCAACTGGCGGGTGCGGGCTTCTCGGGTCAGGCGATGGCGCGGCGGCGTGGAAGAGGGCGAGGTCATGGGGGAATTGTCCCATTCCCCTTCAGGCCTGGGAAGCGGCGATGTCCTGGCCGACGATGTCCAACCCGATGCTGTGCGCCGTGTCCAGATGTGCGTCGGGATAGCCGGCATCGGAGGCCAGCAGCACGTGCGAGCCCAGCACGGGCGCGCCGCAGTAATCGAAGATGCCGTGGTCGATCTGCGTCTTCATGGCGGGGGCGTATCCGTGGCGGGTGAAGGTGCCTTCGTCGGCACCGCCGACCGCGACGAGGTGCACGCGCAGGCGTTGCAGCTTCTTCACGACCTTGCCGTCGTCGTTGTCCTCGTAGGCCCAGCCTGGCGAGAAGACGCGATCGATCCAGCCTTTCAACAGCGCGGGAAAGGACCACCAATAGATCGGGTAGACGAGGACCAGCGTATCGGCGCGGTCGATGCGCGCGTGCTCGGCGGCCACATCGGCGGGCGGCGCGGCCTGCTTCAGGAACAACGCCTGGTCCGCCAGGCTGAAGCGCGGGTCGAACCCTTCCGCGGCCAGGTCGGCGAACTCGGTGGTGTGCCCCGCATTGCTTGCCGTGATGCCTTGCGCGACGCGCCGGGCAATGGCGTGGGTGAGGGACGAGGGGTTGGGGTGGGCGACGACGATGAGGGTGTGCATGGCCGGTACTCCAATGGCAGGTCGGCAGCCCGTCGGCGGGATGCCGATGCGAGCTCGTACCTACCAACAGTAACCTACCTTTGGTAGTATGTCGATGCCAGCCCTGCTGCTGGCAATCAGAACGCGGGCAGGCGCCTTGCGACAGGTTGGGATTTGACGATGCTGCTGTGGGTTTCCGCCTTGTCGGTGATGCGTTCCAGGATGAAGTCCAGGTGTTCGATGGAGCGCAGGTGCAGGCGGATGATGAAGCAGTCTTCGCCGGTGACCTTGTCGCACTCGGAAAGCTCGGGAATGGTTTCCAGCAGCTTCTGCACGGCCTTCAGCTTGCCGGGCAGGGGCTTGACGCGAACGATGGCCTGCAGGGAATAGCCCAGGGCGCGCGTGTCGGCATCGACGGTGAAGGCGCGAATGACGCCGCGCTCTTCCAGCTTGCGCACGCGTTCCGAGGCGCCGGGGGCGGACAGGCCGATCTGCTCGGCCAGGGTCTTGATGGGCATGCGGGCATCGCGTTGCAGCAGCGTCAGGATGCTGTGATCGGTGTCGTCCAGTGGCATAGGAATATCTCCGTTTATGCCTTCAAAAAGAAAGTATTTTGGCGAAATGACTTAATTAATAATAGGTGAAATCCGCGATGGCAGGCATACATTGGGAGCCGTCCTGGTGGAGGCACTGCAATGAACGACAAGACGCGCGGCGCCGTGGAAATGACCACGGCCATGGTGATATCCGGAACGATAGGCTGGCTGGTGGTGCTGAGCGGCCGGCCCGTGACGGAGGTGGTGTTCTGGCGCTGCCTGTTCGGCGCCCTGACCCTGCTGCCGGTGTGCGCGGCACTGGGGCTGCTGCGCGCGGGCGTGATCAGCCGCCGGCAACTGGGGCTGGCGGCATTGGGAGGCGTGGCCATCGTGGCCAACTGGCTGCTGTTGTTCGCGGCCTATTCGCATGCCTCGATCTCGATTGCCACGGCGATCTACAACACGCAGCCTTTCATGCTGGTGGGGCTGGGCGCGCTGTTCCTGCATGAGCGGCCGACGTGGACGACGCTGGGCTGGCTGGGCCTGTCCTTCTCAGGGGTGTTGATGATCGTGCTGGCCAGGCCCGGGGCGGACGCGGGCGGCGCCCATCTGGTGGGCGTGCTCCTGGCGCTGGGGGCGGCGTTCTTCTATGCCGTGGCGGCGTTCGTCGCCAAGTCGCTGAAGGGGGTGCCGCCGCAGCTGATCGCCCTGGTGCAGCTCCTGGTGGGCACCTTGCTGCTCCTGCCCGCGGCCTGGCAGGGTGGGGTCGACCTTGCGCCCGCAGCCTGGACGCTGCTGCTCACGATGGGTGTGGTGCATACGGGACTCATGTACATCCTGCTGTATGGCGCGATCCAGAGACTGCCCACCACGCTGACTGGCGCGCTGTCGTTCATCTATCCGGTCGTGGCGTTCGGGGTGGACGCACTGGCTTTCGGGCGTCGGCTGGCGCCGGGGCAGATCCTGGGGGCGGCCGCCATTCTGCTGGCCGCTGCTGGCATGATGTCGGCTTGGACGGCACGGCGTCCGGGCGCTGCCAGGCAGGCTTGCCCGGCACCTGTCACGAAATGACTCGAGGAACCCTGACGATGAAGATGACCGGCATCCCTTTCAACACGACGGACTGGTCTGTCGTGCCCCGCACGGAACATTCCGCCGAGGCGGGCCAGGCGTTCTGGCGCACGCAGACCTTCGGCGATATTCGCGTCCGGATGGTGGAGTACACGCCGGGATATGTGTCGGATCACTGGTGCACCAAGGGACATGTACTGTTCTGCCTGGCCGGGGAGCTGGAAACGGAGCTGGAGGACGGCCGTCGTTTCACGTTGACGCCGGGCACGAGCTACCAGGTGGCCGATGGGGCGGAGCCGCATCGTTCTCGCGCGCCGAAGGGCGCGACCTTGTTCGTGGTGGATTGAGCCGCCCAGGTGTAGCCGCAGGCCAATCTTCGCAACATCTTGAGCATTGCCTTTGGCCGCCGGGCGGCTAGACTGCCTCGTGGTATCCAGATGGGGATACGCATGGGATCCGGGAATCATGCAACTTTTCGAGTGTCAGGCCTGTGGCCAGCGTCTCTATTTCGAGAACGAGCAATGTGAGCGTTGCGGCCACCTGTTGGGCTACCTGCCCGATGTGGGGGTGATGAGCGCGGTGCAGCCGGAAGGGGCCGCCTGGATTGCGCTGGCCCGGCCCGATGCCCGTTATCGCTTCTGCCGCAACTGGGAGCAGCACGGCTGCAACTGGATGGTGGACGCCGCGCAGGGTCAGGTGTTCTGCGTGGCCTGTCAGCACAACCGGACCATTCCCGATATTTCCCTGCCGGAAAACCACCTGAACTGGCAGAAGATCGAAGAGGCCAAGCGCCGGCTGGTGTACTCACTGATGCGCTTCGGCCTGCCGCACCCCTGCGATGGCAGCGGTGACCCCGAGCCCCTGGTGTTCGAGTTCCTGGCCGACGTGCCGGGCGGCCCGAAGGTGATGACCGGACACGATAACGGCGTCATCACCATTGCCTTGAAGGAAGCCGACGATGCCACGCGCGAGGCCGCGCGCGCCTCGATGGGCGAGCTGTACCGCACGCTGCTGGGGCATTTCCGCCATGAGGTCGGCCATTACTACTGGGACAGGCTGGTGCGTGATGGCGGCGAACTGGAATCCTTCCGCGCGCTGTTCGGCGACGACCGCCTGGATTACGGCGAGGCGCTGGCGCGGCACTACGAGCAGGGCGCGCCCGCCGACTGGCGCGAGCGCTACGTCAGCGCGTATGCCACGATGCATCCCTGGGAAGACTGGGCCGAAACCTGGGCGCACTATCTGCACATCGTCGATACGCTGGAAATGGCGGCGTCCTTCGGCGTGACCATCCAGCCCGAAGTGGGCGACGAGGCGGGTGTGGAAACACGCGTCACCTTCGATCCCTATCGGGCGCGCAATGTGCAGACCTTGCTGGACGCCTGGCTGCCCTTGACCTATGCGGTCAACAGCCTGAACCGTGCGATGGGCCAGCCGGATCTCTATCCTTTCGTGATCGCGCCCGCGGTGGCGGAGAAGCTGGCGTATGTGCACCGCCTGGTGCATCGGGCCAGGACGGTGCGATAAGGGCGCGCGCCGCCACCCGCCGGGCAACACGGCAAACAGATCCACCGGCCCGGCCAGATAATCATCCAGCACCGACGACAGCTGTCCGGACGCCAGATGAAAAACACGCCCCGCGCGAGGCGGGGCGTGTTGCGTCCGATCTGGAAGGAAGGCGCAGGGCAGAGCCGGCGGGTCATTTTCCGGCCCGGCGTTCTCCAGATAGGCGCCTGACCACGCGCAGCAGTTGGTCGATTTCGTCGTAGGTGTTGTAGAACGCGAGCGACGGCCTGACGGTCGTTTCCACGCCGAAGCGCCTCAGGATGGGTTGTGCGCAATGATGGCCGGTGCGCACGGCGATGCCTTCCTCGTTCAATGCCTGGCCGACCTCCTCGGTGCTGTATCCCGCCAGCACGAAGGACATCACGCTGGCCTTGTCGGCCGCGGTGCCGATCAACCGGACGCCGGGGATCTCGCCCAGGCCGGCCATGCCGTGCACGAGCAGGTCGTGCTCGTACCGCGCGATGTTCTCGATGCCGACGCGGTTGACGTAATCGATGGCTGCGCCCAGTCCGACCGCGTCCGCGATATTGCCCGTGCCTGCCTCGAAGGTGTTGGGAATGGGCTGGAAGACCGTTTTCTCGAAGGTGACGTCGGCGATCATGTTGCCGCCGCCTTGCCAGGGCGGCATGTCTTCCAGTACCGCGCGCTTGCCCCAGACCACGCCAATGCCGGTGGGGCCGAAGACCTTGTGGCCGGAGAACACGAAAAAGTCGGCGCCGATGTCCTGCACGTCAATGCGCATGTGCGAGACCGACTGCGCGCCGTCGATGAGCACCTTGGCGCCGGCGCGGTGCGCGAGCTCGGTGATTTCCTTGACGGGCGTCACGGTTCCCAGCGCATTGGAAACCTGCGTGACCGCGACGATCCGGGTGCGGTCGTTGAGCAGCTTGCGGTATTCCTCCAGCAGGATCTGGCCTGAATCGTCGACGGGAATCACGCGCAGCGTCGCGCCCTTGAGCGATGCCAACTGCTGCCAGGGAACGATGTTGGCGTGATGCTCCAGGTGCGAGACGACGATCTCGTCCCCTTCGCCGACATGCCGGTCCCCCCAGCTCTTCGCGACCAGATTGATGGCTTCGGTCGTGCCCCGCACGAATATGACTTCGTTCACGTCGGGCGCATTGAGGAATTGGCGTACCCGCTCCCTGGCGCCTTCATACGCATCGGTGGCGCGTGCGGCCAGGGCGTGCGCCGCGCGATGGATGTTCGAGTTTTCGTGCGCGTAGAAGTGAGCGATGCGATCGATGACCGATTGCGGCTTGTGGGTGGTGGCGGCGTTGTCGAACCACACCAGCTGCCGGCCGTTGACGCGCTCCTGCAGGATCGGGAAGTCGCGGCGGATGGCATGTATGTCGAACGGCGGATGCCGCGCCGGTCCGACCGAGGGCGTGGCGTGGGCGTGCTGCTTGGGCGGCGCCACGTCGCCGCTGGGCGGGACGAGGGGGTCGAGGAAATAGAACGATGGCGGGGGCGCGTCGGGAACGGACGCTGCCGCGGGTGGAGAGGTTGGCGCTGCGGGGTGGCCGTGCCGCGGGTCCAGGAAGTAGTAGGGGGCCGTGTCTTGCGGATCGTCGTGCGTGGGCGCCGTCACCGGCGGGATGCCGGTGACGGCGCTGCCGTACCGGGGTTCATAGGCGGGCAGCACGCTGAACACCGTGTCCGGTACGCCGTTGCCGGCTTGCGCGTGAGGCAGCAGGGCAGGTGCCCGGTTGGCCAATGAAGGCAAGGGGCTGGGCGAGGCCGGCAGCAGGTTGGCACCTGGCGCCAGCCCTTGGGGAATGGGCGTGCCGGGCACGCCCGGGCCCAGCCCGGCGGGACTGACCAGCGGCGAACCGGGCGGCGCCACATTGACCGGTGCCTGCACGCCGGGCGGCACGGCGGCGTGCGCCGCGATCTCGGGCCGGGCCTGGCGTTGGTCCGCGGCCGAGGTGCCGGATTCCCGTGGGATGTCGGCCACGGGTGCGCCGGGCGGCGCGGAGAAGAACGCCGTGGCCAGGCGGGCCAGGGCACGCGGGTCGATGGGGGCGTCCGGCGCGGCGGGAAGCCCCGCCGGCAGTGCCGCGTCGCGGGAGTAGACGTCGAGACTCATCGCTCGGCCTTACTTGTAGGTATCGGGATAGTCGTGGTACTTGCCGATCTCCACGTCGTCCAGGACCGCGAGCGCATCGGTCGTGAGCACGGCCAGCGAGCAGTAGAGCGAGATCAGGTAGGACGCGATGGCATGGTTGTTGATGCCCATGAAGCGCACCGACAGGCCGGGGCTTTGTTCTCCCGAGAGGCCTGGCTGGTACAGGCCCACCACGCCCTGCCGCTTGTCACCGACACGCAGCAGCAGGATCTTGCTTTTGCCGTCCGCCACCGGCACCTTGTCGGAAGGAATGAGCGGGATACCCCGCCATGTGATGAATTGCGAACCGAAGAGGCTGACGGTGGGCGGGGGCGTGCCGCGTCGGGTGGCTTCGCGGCCAAACGCCGCGATCGCCTGGGGGTGGGTCAGGAAGAACGCCGGCTCTTTCCAGACCTTGGTCAGCAATTCGTCGAGATCGTCGGGCGTGGGGGCGCCGGTCAGCGGGAAGATGCGTTGCTCGTCAGTGACTTGTGCCAGCAAACCATAATCCGGGTTGTTGATGAGCTCGCTCTCCTGGTTCTCCTTGATCGTTTCGATCGTCAGGCGCAATTGCTCCTTGATCTGGTCGTGCGGGCTGCTGTAGAGATCAGAGATGCGGGTATGCACGTCCAGCACCGTACTGACCGAATTCAGGAAGTATTCGCGAGGGGCCTCTTCGTAGTCGACGTAGGTGCGCGGCAGCTGGTTTTCCTCTTCGCGCGCGGTGCAGGTGACCTTGATGCTTTCGGGGTTCTTGACCTTGTTCAGCCGATAGATGCCAGCCTCGACCGGGACCCATTGCAGCAGGTGCGTCAGCCAGCGCGGGCTGATTGTCTCGAGCTGCGGGACGGTCTTGGTGGCGTTGGCTAGCTGGCGTGCCGCGTTGTCGCCCAGGGCGACGGTTCCGCCCACTGTTGCACTCATGTTTCTCTCCGAATGAACGAACTGTGTTGAAGGTCAGGCGGCGGGCCGGAAGGAGGTCAGGCCGAGGCCAGCGTGGCTGGCGCGGCGTGCTCGGCAGTCGATTTCGGGGTACTGCGCAGGGAGGCTTGCGTGATGGTGGTGCCGGGCGCCACGTCTTCGGTGATCCAGACGTTGCCGCCGATGATGGCGCCTCGTCCCAGCGTGATGTGGCCAAGGATCGTGGCGCCTGCGTAGATGACCACCTCGTCCTCGACCGTCGGATGGCGCGCCAATCCTTTCTCCAGGGCGCCATCCGCACCCACGGGAAAGCGCTTCGCACCCAGCGTCACCGCTTGGTAGATGCGCACGCGCTGGCCGATGCGGGCGGTTTCCCCGATGACGACGCCGGTGCCGTGGTCGATGAAAAGGCCGGGGCCGATGGTCGCACCGGGGTGGATGTCGATACCGGTTTCGCTGTGCGCGAGTTCTGCCACGATGCGTGCCAGTAGCGGCAGGCCTTCCTGGTACAGCTGATGCGCGATGCGATGATGGATGAGCGCCAGGACGCCGGGATAGCACAGCAGGACTTCGTCCACGCTGCGCGCCGCCGGATCGCCCTGGTAGGCAGCCAGCACGTCGCTGTCCAGTAGCTCGCGCAGGCGCGGGAGCGCGGCTGCGAACGCGGCCACGCTGGCATGTGCCTGGCGTTCCACCTGGGCGATATCGGGGTCATCCCGCCGGGCCACGTAACGCAGCTCCAGGGCCGCCTGTTCCTGCAGGGCCTGCAGCGCGGTGCTCAGGGTGTAGCCGACATAGAAATTCTCGCTCTCGTGGCGCATGTCCTGCGGCCCCAGGCGCATGGGGAACAGCGCTCCCTTGAGCTGGCCGGCGATTCGCGCCAGGGCGTCGCGAGAGGGAAATTCCCGGGCGTCTGGATGGCGAGCCCGATGCTGCGCATCACGCCAATTGCTGCGGATGTCATTCAGGGCGTGGACGATGGGGGCAATGTCGAAGTTGGCCATGGCAAGCGGGATGCGGAAAACCTGGACGAGCGCGGTCACGGAGGGATGTTTCCGTGGCCGGCTACCGGTAGGGAAAAGGGCGGGACGACGTCCCGGATGTCAGTCCTGCACCCAGGGCAGGCCGTGCAGGCGCCAGCCATCCTGGCGGCCGCGTTGCTGGTTGGCGTCGAGTTCTCCCTCGAAGCCTTCCTGCACGTTGAAGACGTGGGTAAAACCCGCCTTTGCGGCGGCTTCGGCAGCCAGGTGGGAGCGTTTGCCGCTGCGGCACAGCAGCAGGATCACGGCTTCCTTGCCGCCTGCCTTGGCCACCTTGGCTTCCAGTTCACGGACGAATCTTGGGTTGCGGGTCAGGCTGGTGCCGGTCGCCCAGGGCACGTGCAGGCTGTCCGGCACATGCCCGACGAACTTGCGTTCCTCGGCGGTGCGCACGTCCACCAGCACGGCATGGCCTTCCTTCGCGAGTTGCCAGGCGAGTATCGGCTCGACGCTGCCCGAGTAGGGCAGATGCGCGTGATCGCTGCGGACCTGTTCGAGAAGGGCAGGCAGACTGACTTCGGGCACTGTATAGCTCATGGACGACTCCGGGCGGCGACACCCTGTTCTGGATACTCGTCAATCTAGGGCGGCAGGCCGGGATGGTGAACAAATAAGTAGTCGATAGGAAAGAACCCACGGGCATATGTGTTTGTCACATAAGAGCGAGAGGCATAAGGGCGAGAGGCGGGCAAGGCTTGCCGCAAGCCGCGATCTGCCTGACGCCGCGAGTCATGCATTGACGGGCGCCTGGCCCCGTCGTTTTGCCGCATCCCGGTCCTGCGCGGGCGGGGCGCCGAACATCCGCCTGAATTCCCGCGAGAACTGCGAGGCGCTTTCATATCCCACCGCGAAGGCCGCGCTGCTGGCTGCCACGCCCTCGGCCTGCATCAAGCGGCGCGCCTCGATCAGGCGCAGCTGTTTCTGGAATTGCAGCGGCGACAGCGAGGTGATCCGGCGGAAATGCTGGTGGAAGGAAGAGGGGCTCATGTCGGCCGCCGCCGCCAGTTCCTCCACCGTGATTGCGCGGGCGAAGTCCGTTCGCAGCACGGCGACCGCGCGCGCCACGCGCCGCGTGTGGCCTGCGGGCCAGCCCAGGCGGCGGATGGCGGCGCCGTGGCGGCCGGCCAGCAGCCAGTAGTGCAGTTCGCGCACGCGCTGGGTGTGCAGCACCGGGATCGAGGCGGGGTGGTCCAGCAGGCGCATCAGCCGCAGGGCGGCATCGGCCACTTCCGCGTCGGTGGGGGCGCTGCGCACCGGCGGGGCGTCGTCGTCGACGGCATCCTGCATCTGCGGGGCCAGTTCGGCGATCACGGACGGGTCCAGTTCCAGCACCACGGAGCAATAGGGGGCCTGCGTGATCTGGCTGACGGTCGGCACGTCGGCCGTGATGAGCAATGAGTCGCCGGCGCCGAAGCTGACGGTGTGCGCGCCCATGCTGACCTGCTTGCGGCCCTGCAGGACCAGGCAAAGCAATGGCTGCGAAATGGCGTGGGCCAGCTCGGATGGGGCATGGGCGCGGATGGTGGTCAGCCCAGGAATGGGCGTGCGGGCCAGTCCCTCGTCGTTGGCGTGCATGTCCGCGTGACGCTGCACGGTAGCCAGCAGGGTGTCGGTCGAGCGTGTCGTGTTCATGTCCGCCATCCTAGGGCGAGGACAGCCAGTGTGCGCCGGGTTTGGAGGAATAGGCAAGGATCGCCGAGCTTCGGGCAGCGACGCAAGCGGCCTGCGTGCGCAGAATGCCTGTCATCGATTCAGTCCTTGAATCCGACCCTCCCCCGACACGCAAAGGAGTTCCCCCATGAGCAAGATCGCCATCGTGACCGGCGCCAGCCGCGGCCTGGGCCGCAATACCGCCCTCGCCATCGCCCGCCAGGGCGGCGACGTGATCGTCACCTATCAGCGCCGCCGCGACGAGGCCGATGCCGTCGTGGCCGAGATCCAGGAGTCGGGCCGCCAGGCGCTGGCCTTCCAGCTGGATGCGGGCGACGCCGCCAGCTTCGGCGCCTTCGCCGGACGCCTGCGCGAGGCGCTGCGCCAGACCTGGGGGCGCGAGACCTTCGATCACCTGGTCAACAACGCTGGCCACGGCGACTATGCCCTGATCGCGGATACGACCGAGGCGCAGTTCGACGCGCTGGTGAACGTGCACTTCAAGGGCGTGTTCTTCCTGACCCAGACGCTGCTGCCGCTGCTGGCCGATGGCGGACGCATCGTGAACCTGTCCTCGGGCCTGACGCGCATGTCGTATCCGGGCTATGGCGCCTATGCGGCGGTGAAGGCGGCGGTGGAAATGCTGACGGTGTACCTGGCCAAGGAGCTGGGCGCACGCGGCATTGCCGTGAATACGGTGGCGCCGGGCGCCATCGAGACCGATTTCGGTGGCGGCGCGGTGCGCGACAACGCGGACCTGAACCGCCAGTTCGCGGCCCTGACCGCCTTGGGCCGGGTGGGCCTGCCGGATGACATCGGGCCGATGATCGCGCGGCTGTTGTCAGAGGACAATCGTTGGGTGAATGCGCAGCGCATCGAGGTGTCGGGCGGGCAGAACATCTGAGTTCATGCGCCGCCGTCCCGGGCCAGGCTGGCTGCCCGGCCCAGGGCATGCGCGATGTCGCGCACGCAAGCCTCGTGCGCGGAGGCGTCGCCGCTGCGCAGCGCATAGGACGGATGCCAGGTGGCCACCAGCCAGCCTTGTTCGAGCGGGATGGCCTGGCCCAGGTGGTCTTTCAAGGCGGCATCCCTGCCCAGCACCGCCCGCAGCGCGGTTGCCCCCAGCGTCACGACGACAGCGGGCCGCAGACGCGCCAGTTCCGCATCCAGCCAGTGCGCACAGGCCTCGACCTCGCGTTGCGCGGGCGTCTTGTGCAGGCGCCGCTTGCCGCGCGGTTCCCACTTGAAGTGCTTCACGGCGTTGGTCAGATAGAGGCTGTCGCGCGCAACGCCCGCCCGGCGCAAGGCCTCGTCCAGCACCTGTCCGGCAGGACCGATGAAAGGCAGGCCCGCCAGGTCTTCGTGGTCGCCGGGCTGTTCGCCGATGACGACGATGCGCGCGGATGCCGGGCCGCTGCCGGGCACCGCCTGCGTGGTGTCGCGCCAGAGTTCGCAGCGCCGGCATTGGTCCAGCGACGTGGGGACCGGCCGTTGCGGTTGGGCGATGTGGGCCTCCACGGCAATGGGTTTGCCGGCCATGATGCCCACGCCGCTGGCCTGGCCCGTGCGCTGCGCGCCGTTGCGGGCATCGGCGATCATTTGGGGAATCAGCTCGCCTTCGGGCAGGCCCTTCCAGAAGCGCACGGGCATGCGCTGTTCGAGCGCCGTGGTGTTCAGGCGCGCGGGATTGAAGATGCTTTGGTAGTACGTGAGCCAGAGCGGTTCGATGGCGTCGTCGCGTGTGTCGGCCTGCCACGCGGCCGCGTCCGCTGGCGTGTCCGTCAGCCGCAATGCCTGGCCATCCCACAGCGCCGCGCCTTGCGGCGTGCCGATGCACCACGTGGATTTCCCCATGCGGTCGGCGAAATGCCCGGCGGCATAGGGCAGGACATCGTGCTCGGGTTCGTACCACGCCAGGTATTCGGGCGGGCTGGCCGCGCCCCGGCTGCGGAAGCGCACATAGGCGATCATGTCGTGCTTGGCCCGCCGCACCGCCTTGGCCATGGTGGCCAGGCGGGCGCCGTCCTGGTCGGCGGGCGAGGCCACGCTGCGGTCGCCTTGCTGCCAGCGCCACAGCACCTTGTAGAGAAACGCCCAGCGGTCGGCCGAGCGGAACAGGGCGGCGTCCTGCAGCAGCGCGGCGAGATCCCTGGAGATGCGCGGGCGAACGGAAGCGGGCATGGCGGCGCTGCCGGCGGTTTCGGCGGTTTCGGCGGGCGTGTCCAGGGGAAGCTGCAGCGCGGCGGGCGCCGAGGGCAGGCGCGAGACCCAGTTCAGGCTTTCTGGTGGCCAGTGGTGGGACAGTGCCTGCAGCGCCAGGCGCCGCCACTGTGGGTAGCCGCCGTCCACCACCAGCTCGGGCGTGACGGTTGGCATCACAGCAGCGACAGTTGCCGTGGCGCGGGCGTGTGCGCCAGCCGCAGCGCCTCGGAGGATGCCTCGCCCAGCCCTGGCCGATAGTCCTGCACCACGATGAACGGCTTCACCTTGTCCATGGCGCAGCGCAGGCGGATGAGGTCCTGATACCGGATGGCGCGCAGCCGGCGCAATTCGGCGAGGCGCGTGGCGTTGCGCATGCCGATGCCGGGCACGCGCGAGATCAGGTGCTGCGGGGCCCGATTCAGGTCGACGGGGAACTGGTCGCGGTGCGCCAGCGCCCACGCGTGCTTGGGGTCGATGTCCAGCGGCAGGGCGCCGCTGTCCTGGAACAGTTCCTCGGCGCGAAAACCGTAACCGCGCAACAGGAAATCGGCCTGGTACAGCCTGTGCTCGCGCAGCAGCGGGGGCGCCTTCGCGGGCAGGGCGGACGGGCTGTCGGGAATGGGGCTGAAGGCGGAGTAATAGACGCGCTTCAGGTGATAGGCGCCATACAGCGATTGGGCGGTCTGCAGCACGGTGCGGTCGTCCGCGTCGTCGGCGCCCACGATCATCTGCGTGCTCTGGCCCGCGGGCGCGCTGGGCTTGCGATTCTCGCGCGCGTCTTCCTGCGCCAGTCGGATGGACCCCATGGCGCGGCGGATGGTGTGGACGCTTTTCTCGGGCGCCAGCCGTTGCAGGCCGCCGTCGGTGGGCAGCTCGATGTTCACGCTGAGGCGGTCCGCATACTGGCCGGCCAGCGTGACGAGCCGCGGGTCGGCGTCAGGGATGGTCTTCAGGTGGATGTAGCCGCGGAACAGATGGTCTTCGCGCAAGGCGCGCGCCACTTCGACCAGCTGCTCCATGGTGTAGTCGGCGCTGCGGATGATGCCGGAACTGAGGAACAGGCCGTCGATGTAGTTGCGGCGGTAGAAGTCCAGCGTCAGGTCCACCACTTCCGTGGGGGCGAAGCGCGCGCGCGGCACGTTGCTGGAGCGGCGGTTGACGCAGTATTGGCAGTCGTAGAGGCAGAAATTGGTGAGCAGGATCTTCAGCAGCGACACGCAGCGCCCGTCGGGCGTGAAGCTGTGGCAGATGCCGGCGCCCGTGCTGGCGCCCAGGCCGTCGCGGCCGCGCGAGCTGCGCTTGGGCGCCGCGCTGCTGGCGCAGGAGGCGTCGTACTTGGCTGCGTCAGCCAGGATCTCGAGCTTGGTCTGCAATTCCATGGCCACATCATACTGTATAAATACACAGTATGATGTGGCCTGGGGGCAGCGGTGGGACGCGCCCTGAAGATGGGCTGGCGGGGCCAGCCCGTCCTGTGCCGCCTTACTGCACGGTCAGCATCACCGGCGTGGACAGCAGGGTATAGCCCTGTCCATCGCCCTGGTCATGCGTATGCAGGGCCAGCACCGTCGCCGTGCCCGTTCCCGTGAAGGTCAGGCTGCCATCGCCGTCCTGGGCATAGGGGGCGGTGCTTTCCACCACCACATAGCGCGTGGCCTTCAGCGGCTCGGTCTTGCGGTCCTGGCGCAGCAGCGTGCCGGCCAGCGCCAGCTGTCCCACTGGCACGGTCGCCTGCGCGGGCAGGTCCACGCGGGCGGCATAGCCGCCGAACCATTGCGCGTCGTCCGTCGTCAGGCCATAGGTGCCGGCGCGATAGTGCGCGCGCGCAATGGCTTCGTCGCGGTAGGTCCACGGCCAGAACGTCGTGCCGCGGTGCTTGGCCGCTTCCAGGATGGCGGGCGTGAGGTTGTTGTAGCTGGGGTTGAAGGTGGACGACAGCGCCTGCGTGTTGGCCAGGATCTGGCGCACGATGCGCTGGGTGTCCGTGCCGGTGGGGACACCGGTCAGGAAGCCGGCCGAGACTTCGGGCATCCGTTCGCGCAGGCGCTTCAATTGCGATTGCGAGAACGAGATGACCACCAGCTGGTCGCGCACGCCATGTGCATCCACCAGGGCATGCAGCGCATCCACGGCCTCGGGCTTGTTGGTCTTGATCTCGACGAAATGCGTGACCGGCTTGCCCTTGAACTCGTTGAAGAAGGCTTCCAGCGTAGGCACGGCGCGGCCGTTGGGCTTGGTGACCAGCGCCTGGATCTGCGCGTCGCTCATGGCCTCGAACTCGCCGGTGCTGGTGGTGGTGCGGTCGACCGTGCCGTCATGCATGATGTACAGCGTGCCATCGGTGCTGAGCTGGATGTCGGACTCGATGGTGTCTGCGCCTTCGTCATAGGCGCGGATGGCGCCTTCGAGGGTGTTCTCGTCTTCCAGGCCGGGAATGCCGCGGTGACCGACGATGCGCGGCTTGCGCAGCAGGGTGCCGTCGGGCAGCTTGCCCAGCAGGTCGGCATAGGTCTGCGCCTCGCCGGTGACGATGCCGTTCACGCCGCTGGCCAGCACCGTTGCCGCGCGCGCGGCCGTGCCGTCATCCACGGCAGCGGCCCACACGGTGATCAGCATGTCCTGCAGGTAGGCGACGGCATCACGGTCCAGCAGCGCGGGCGGCACCAGCGCGATCTTGCTGCCCGAACGGTTGGTCGCGTGCACGATGGACAGCAGTTCGTTGCGGGTGTTGCCCAGGCCGGCTTGGGTGAAGTCCAGCGCGGTGCGCAGGCGCGGCAGCAGCGCGCGCGCCTCGGTCAGCAACGCGGGGTCCGTCGATACCAGCGTCGCGTCGATGAGCCCGCGCGCGTCGGCGAAAGGCACGAGCGCTTTCGCGGTGGCGGCGTCGCCCAGGCGCAGCACCGGGATGGCGTGGCCAGGCTTGTCGAGGAAGGCGGCCAGCGTGCCCAGGCTCTCGCCATTTTCGGCATGCAGGTTCAGGCTCGCATCCAGCGTCATGATCTGGTTGCTGGCGATGCCGGCCTGCGCGGGGTCGCTGCCCACCAGCGTGGGGGCCAGCGACGCGCCGGTCTCGGGCTCGGTCACGGCGAAGATCTGGCCCAGCGGCGGCAGCGCCTCTTCCTGCGCCTTCACGGTGACGTGGTCCACGCGCAGCACGGCGCCGGTGGCCTGCAGGGCCAGGCCGCCCACGGGGCGCGTGTCATCGAGTTCGCCGTCATGCAGCAGCGTGCCGTCCAGGTACTGCCGCACGCGGTTGCCGTGCACGACGACGGTCGCCGTGTAAGTCTTGGCCGGATCGATGTTCTCGGAGAAGGGCGCCTTGTCCGTCACGTTCCATTGGCCGTCGGCGCGATGGGCAAGCTCGGTGCCGTTGTCGGCCGTGGCGTTCTGGCGCACCGCCATTTGCGTGTAGGGCTCGAGATTGGGCGTGTCCGACGTGCGGTACAGGAAGCCGACCCAGCGGCTGGTGTTCTTGGCCGAGTCGATCGTGAAACGTACGTCGATGCGGTAGTTGCCCTGCGTGGCCAGCGAGGCGGGCAGGGCGACAGCGGTGCCCACCGATTCGTTGGCCAGGCCATCGATGACCAGGCTGCCTGCCTGTTGCGAGGCGGCGTTGACCAGTCCCGTCACCTGCCGCCAGCCTTCGGGCAGCGCGGCGCCGGTGGCATCGTCGAAGCCTTCGTCCAGTAGGGTCGCGGGTTCGGCGGGGGGGGGGGCGCCGCCGGGTTCTTCGACGGGCGGCGAGGTGGGCGCATCATCGTCGGACGATGAGCAGGCGCCCAGCACGAGCGGGGTGGACAGGGCGAGGGCAAGGGCAAGGAGTCGGGGTGTCACGGGTGAGAGCCTGGGTGAGTGGGTGAAGAAGCGAGGAAAACGGCCACTCTAGGCAGGCAAGGTGTTGCGACTATTGCAAAATACATTTCATTTCATAGCGAAAGATTGCGTTGCCTGGGCGCGCGCTTACGGTATCGTGTGCGGCCACCCCTTCTTGACGGCTCGCGCCGATACCCCTTTACCGTGAGAACAGACAGCCGGCTTTCCCGCATGTTGCATGTGATCCTGCACATGGCCCGCGACGAGGCGCCCATGACCTCGGCGCAGATCGGCCTGATGCTGGGCACCAATGCGGCTGTCGTGCGGCGCACGATGGCCGGCCTGCGCGAGGCAGGTTATGTGCGGTCCGAGAAAGGGCACCACGGCGGCTGGCAACTGGCCTGCGACCTGATGCAGGTGACCTTGCTGGACGTGTATCACGCGGTCGGCGGACCGCGCATCTTCGCCATCGGGGCGGACAACCACAATCCGGATTGCGCGGTGGAGCAGGTGGTCAATGCCGCGCTGGCCGATGCGATGCGCGAAGCCGAAACCTTGCTGATCACGCGGCTGGGTGCCGTGTCGCTGGCGGATCTTGCCGCCGATTTCGACAGGCTGTGCGTCGCGCGCGGCGATGCCGGACCGGGGCATGCGCACGGCTGAGGCCGGTGCGCGTGATGCCCCGCTTCTTTCCCTGACGCATCGCGCCGGCGGCGCAAGCCGTCATCGGGACATGCCGGCATTTCATGTATCATTAAATGATTCATGAAATGGGCTGAGTGCCCGGCAAGGAGCTTTTCATGCGTTACGACGTCATCCTGATCGGCGGCAGCTACGCCGGCCTGTCCGCGGCGCTGCAACTGGCGCGGGCGCGCCGGCGCATCCTGGTGGTGGACGCGGGCCGGCGGCGCAATCGCGCGGTCAGCCATTCGCACGGGTTCCTGGCGCAGGACGGCATGCCGCCCGCCGAGATCGCCGAAACGGCGCGCATGCAGGTGCTGGCCTATCCCACGGTGGACTGGGTGCAGGGCGCGGTGGAAGACGTGGCGGGCCAGGCGGATGCCTTCACCGTGACGCTGAGCGACGGCACGACGCGCGAGGCGCGGCGGCTCATCGTGGCGGCGGGCGTCGAGGACGTGCTGCCTGTGTTGCCGGGGCTGGCCGAGCGTTGGGGCCGCCAGGTGTTCCACTGCCCGTATTGCCACGGCTATGAATTGGGCGGCACAGGCATCGGGGTGCTGGCTTCCAGCGACCTGGCCATGCACCAGGCGCTGATGCTGCCGGACTGGGGCGAGACCACGCTGTTCCTGAACGACGCCTTCGTGCCGGATGCCGCGCAGCACGACCAGCTGCGCGCCCGGGGCGCGCGGGTCGTGGGCGGTGCGGTGGCGCGGCTGGAAGGCGAGGGGCCCGGCGTGGACATCGTGATGGACAACGGCCGCGTGTTCGCGCTGTCGGGCCTTTTCGTGGCGACGTCGCTGCGGCCCGCGCCGCTGGTGTTGCGCATGGGCCTGGCAACCGAAGAGAGCCCGATGGGCGTCACGCTGCGCACGGATGCGATGAAGGCCACGTCCACCCCCGGCATCTTCGCTTGCGGCGACGTGGCGCGGGCGGCGGGTTCGGTGGCCTTCGCCGTGGGCGATGGCGCGATGGCCGGCATGGCCACGCACCGCTCGCTGATGTTCGGGCTGTAAGGGCCGCAAAGGCCTGCCGGGCGTTGCTTGAAGACTGCGGCGTTGCGGCAGGCCTGCCTGCTCAGAACCCTTCCAGCACGATCTTGCCGCGGGTCGTGCCGGCCTCGATCCGCGCATGCGCGTCGCGCAGGTTCGCGGCGTTGATGCCCCGGATGCTGCGCGTGACCGTGCTGCGCACCACGCCCTGGTCCACCAGCGCGGCCATGCGGCGCAGGATGTCGTGCTGGCGCGCAAGGGTGGAGGTGTCGTACAGCGAGCGGGTGAACATCAGTTCCCAGTGGATGGACAGCGACTTGCTCTTGAAGGGACGGATGTCGAAGTGCTCGGGGTCGTCGATCAGCGCCAGCTGGCCCTCGGCGCGCAGCACGTCGACGATCTGCGTGATGTAGCTGTCGGTGTGGTTCAGGCCGATGACGTGCGTCACGTCGGAAATGCCCTGGGCCGCCAGTTGCGCGCGCCAGGGTTGATGATGGTCGATCACGTGATGGGCGCCCTGGGCCAGGGCCCAGTCACGCGTCTCGGGGCGCGAGGCCGTGGCGATGAGGGTCAGCCCCGTCAGGTGGCGCGCCAGCTGCAGCAGGATCGAGCCCACGCCGCCGGCGGCGCCGATCACCAGCAGGCGGTTTTCCTGTGCCGGATCCGCGTGCTGCACCTTCAGGCGATCGAACAGCAGTTCCCAGGCGGTCAGGCTGGTCAGCGGCAGGGCGGCCGCGCTGGCGAAGTCCAGGCTGGCGGGCATGGGGCCTGCGATGCGCTCGTCCACCAGATGCAGCTCGGCATTGCTGCCGGGGCGGTTGATGGCGCCGGCGTACCAGACGCGGTCACCCGCCTTGAAGCGCGTGACCCTTTCTCCCACCGCACGCACCACGCCGCTTGCGTCCCAGCCCAGTACGCGCGCCTGGCCGTCCTCGGGCTGCTGGCGGTGGCGTATCTTGGTGTCCACGGGGTTCACCGACACGGCATGCACCTCCACCAGGATGTCGTGGCCTTGCGCGACGGGTTCGGGCAGCGTCAGGTCGACCAGCGCCTGCGGGTCGTCGATGGGCAGGGCGGATTGGTGATAACCGATGGCTTTCATGCGGGGCTCCGGGCAAAGAGGGAAGGCGTGGAAAGGGGAAAAAGCGTGCGGATGTCCGGTATCTTGATTTATCTTTATTCGGCGAAAAATAGGGATAATCAAGAAATACTTTCCGTGGAATGACGAAAATGATCCGGCTGGATGATCTCCAGGTATTCGTCCAGACAGCCGAGTCCGGCAGCTTCTCGGCAGCGGCACGCTTGCTGGACATGGCGCCTGCCCTGGCCAGCAGCGCCGTGTTGCGGCTCGAGCGCGCGCTGGGCACGCGGCTGTTCGTGCGCTCCACGCGCCGCCTGCGCCTGTCGGACGACGGCGAGCGTTATCTGCCGCACGCGCGCGCCGCGCTGGGCGCTCTGGCCGGCGGGCGCGAGGCCCTGGCGCAGGGCAGCCCCGAGATCGCCGGTCCGCTGCGCCTGTCGGTGCCATCGGACATCGGGCGCAATGTGCTGCTGCCCTGGCTGGAGGCCTTCCAGGCCGCCCACCCCAAGGTGTCGCTGCACTTGCGCGTCAGCGACCAGATGGCGGATTTCTTTCGCGAGTCGCTGGATGCCGGCATCCGCTATGGCATGCTGGCCGATTCCTCGCTGGTGTCGCTGCCGCTTGCGCCGGGCAACCGGCGCACGCTGTGCGCGGCGCCGTCCTACCTGGCACGTCACGGTGCGCCGCGCGATCCGGACGAGCTGTCGCGGCACAACTGCCTGCGTTTCGTGATGGGCGACCAGACCTTCGAGCGTTGGAGCTTCCACCTGCCCGATGGTGTCAAGACGGTCGCCGTGCGCGGCGACCGCGTCTGCGACGACGCCGAGGTCGTGCACCGTTGGGCGGTGGCGGGGCTGGGCATCACCTACAAGTCGCGGCTGGATGTGTTCGATGATCTGGCCTCCGGCCGACTGGTGGAGTTGTTTCCGCCGGCGCATGGCCAGCCCGCGCCGCTGCAGCTGGTGTGCGCGCATCGCACATTGCTGACGCCCGTGGTGCAGGGCCTGCATGCCTGGCTGGCGCGCTGCTGCGCGACACTGGTGGGGGAGGGCCAGGCCGTCGCGTCCGAGGCTGTCCTTGCGCGCCACGGCTTCCGGTAAAGTGGCTGCGTCATCCACTCCGCGCGTGTAGCGCGCCTTGCCGGCGTCCACCATGTCTCACTTCCTGCCCGTCGATCTCGCCCATGCCAGCCGTCTCATCAACCACGGTCCCACCGTGCTGGTCACCAGCGCGCACGGTGAGCGCCGCAACATCATGGCGGCTGCCTGGTCCATGCCGGTGGAGTTCACGCCGCCGCGCGTGGCGGTGGTGATCGACAAGCAGACGTTCACGCGCGAGCTGGCGAGCGCCAGCGGCGTCTTCGGACTGTGCGTGCCGGGCGCTGCGCTGATGGACCTGACCTACGCCGTGGGCAGCGTCAGCGGCCGCGACGGCGACAAGTTCGCGCGTTTCGGCATCGAGGCCGCGCGCGGCCCGGTGCTGGGCGTGCCGGTGCTGGAGGCGGGCTGCGCGGCCTGGCTGGAGTGCCGGCTGATCCCGGAGCGCCACGCCGAAGACGCCTATGACACCTGCTTCGCCGAGGTCGTGTCGGCCGCGGCCGACACGCGGATCTTCGCCAACGGGCATTGGTCGGTACGCGAGGACAACGCCACGCTGCACACCTTGCACCACCTGGGCGCGGGCAATTTCGTGGTGGCGGGCAGCATGCGGCAGGCGCACGCGCCGGCTTGATGCCGCGATGACACGCCGGCGGGGGGCGCGTGCCAACCCGCCGGCGCCCCGTGCCTTACGCGTCCACCGAATCGGCCAGCGCGGCCAGCGGCATATCGCGGCCGTCCTCGCGTACCCAGGTCTCCAGGCCCATGCTGGCCAGCAGCGACAGGAACGGCCGGGGCGGCAGTTGCTCGATGTTGGCCATGCGGCCCACGCGCCAGGTGCCATCGGCGATGAGCAGCGCGGCGGCTGCCGCGGGCACGCCTGCCGTGTAGGAAATCGCCTGGCTGCCGATCTCGCGATAGCTGTCGGCATGGTCGCAGACGTTGTAGACGAAGATCTCGCGCGCCCGGCCGTCCTTCTCTCCGCGCACCAGGTTGCCGATGCAGGTCTTGCCCGCATAGGTGGGCGCCAGCGACGCCGGGTCGGGCAGCACGGCTTTCAGCACCTTCAGCGGCACCACTTCCTGGCCCTCGGCCGTGCGCACGGGCTGCTCGGACAGCATGCCCAGGTTCTTCAGCACGGTGAACACGTTGATGTAGTGCTCGCCGAAGCCCATCCAGAAGCGGATGTCCGGCACGTCCAGGTGCTGGGACAGCGAATGCAGCTCGTCATGGCCCGTCAGGTAGGCGCTCTGGCGTCCCACCACCGGCAGGTCCCATTCCTTGCGGTATTCGAACATCTGCGCGGCGGTCCACTGGCCGCCTTGCCAGGACCAGACCGTGCCGGTGAACTCGCGGAAATTCACCTCGGGGTCGAAGTTGGTGGCGAAGTAGCGGCCATGCTTGCCCGCGTTGATGTCGACGATGTCGATGGAGTCGACGCGGTCGAAATAATCGTCGCAGGCGAGCCTGGCATAGGCATTCACGACACCGGGGTCGAAGCCCGCGCCCAGGATGGCCGTGACGCCCGCGGCCGCGCAGGCCTCGCGCCGCTTCCACTCGTGGTTCGCATACCAGGGCGGCGCTTCACAGACGCGGTCGGGCTCTTCGTGGATGGCCGTGTCGAGATAGGCCGCGCCCGTGCGCAGGCAGGCTTCCAGCACCGACATGTTCAGGAACGCCGAGCCGACATTGATGACGATGCGCGCGGCGGTCTCGCGGATGAGCGCTTCGGTGGCGTCGATATCCATCGCGTCCAGGGCGTGGGCGTGCAGCACGCCGGGCTGGCGCAGGCTGCCCTTGGTGTGCACGGACGCCACGATGGCCTGGCACTTCTCCAGCGTGCGCGAGGCGATGTGGATCTCGCCCAGCCGGTCATTGTGTTGCGCGCATTTGTGGGCGACCACGTGCGCCACGCCGCCGGCGCCGATGATGAGGAGATTGGGAGTCATCCGGGCTGCTCCTTGAAAAAGGGGGGACCTGGCTACGCGCTCAGGACAGGCTGTCTACGTAATCGTGGTAGCCGAACTGGCGCACCACGCGCTCGGTGCCATCGGGGTCGCGCACGACGATGGCGGGCATGGTCAAGCCATTGAACCAGTTCTTCTTGACCATGGTGTAGCCGGCGGCGTCGCGGATCGACAGCCGTTGCCCCACGGCCAGCGGCTGGGGAAAATCGAATTCGCCGAAGACGTCGCCAGCCAGGCACGATTTGCCGTAGACCAGGCAGCGATGGGGGCCGGCATTGGGCGCCACGCGTGCCTCCAGGCGATAGATGAGCAGGTCCAGCATGTGCGCCTCGATGGAGGCATCCACCACCGCGACGTGCTTGCCGTTGTAGGCCGTGTCCAGCACGCTCACCTCCAGGCTCGCGCTGTCGGTGATCGCGGCCTCGCCGGGTTCCAGGTAGACCTGCACGCCGTATTTGTCCGAGAACGCGCGCAGGCGCGCGCAGAAATCATCCAGCGGATAACCCTCGCCGGTGAAGTGGATGCCGCCGCCCAGGCTCACCCACCGCACGCGCGACAGCAGGGCGCCAAAGCGCGATTCGATCTCGCCCAGCATGGCGTCGAAGCGCGCGAAATCGCGGTTCTCGCAGTTGTTGTGGATCATGAAGCCGCTGATCCGGTCCAGCACCTGCGCAATGCGCGCCGGGTCGCTCTCTCCGAGGCGGCTGAAGGGGCGCGCCGGGTCGGCCAGGTCGAAGCTGGAGCTGCTGATGCCGGGATTCAGGCGCAGGCCCACGGGCAGGCCCTGGGCACGCGGCGCATGGCGAGCCAGTTGGCCGAGGCTGTTGAAGATGATCTTGTCGGCGCAGGACACGACTTCGTCGATCTCATGGTCGGCATAGGCCACGCTGTAGGCATGGGTCTCGCCGCCGAATTTCTCGCGGCCCAGCCGCACCTCGTAGAGCGAGGACGACGTGGTGCCGTCCATGTGTTCGCGCATGAGGTCGAAGACGGACCAGGTGGCGAAGCACTTCAGCGCAAGCAGGACCTTGGCGCCGGAATGCTGGCGCACATGGTCGATGCGCCGCATGTTTTCCATGAGGCGGGCGGCGTCGATCAGGTAGTAGGGGGTTTGAATCATCTATCGGTCTGTACCACGGTAACGAAGCCGCGCGGGCCGGATGGGCGCGCGCGCAATGGCGGCCTGCGCCGCATGGCGCAGGCGTCAGGGCAGGGCTGGACGAAAGCCCTTAGTGTTCGGGGGGTGTTCGGCCGTGGCGAACGCCACGGGCCATCAGTCCGAAGCCTGGCTTGCCGCAGCGCGGCGGGGCTTCCTGAGGGGTTTCCTGAGGGGTTTCCGTTAGGGAGATGTTCAGACGGACTGACGCGATCCCCAATTGGAACAGGACGTCTGTAGACATGGCGACCTCTCCAACCAGCAGATGGTGGTCCGGCTTCAGGGGCCGGGCGACCCTGCATTCTAGGACAGCGGACGATTTGACTCAAGGCTTGCGCGCCTGGCGGGCCGTTTTTGGGCTGCCAGGCGCGCTGCCATTGTCTTCGCTCGTACGGCGTCATGGCTCAAGGCAGCGCGCACAAGCCGGCCAGGCGAGTGGCATTCCAACCGGCGCCGCACAGCAGCAGCCGGGTTTCCAGCGCATCCAGCTGGGCGGGCGATACGCTCGTACCCAGGTCGTGCAGCTGGCGCCGCCGTAGCTGTGCGTGCGTCAACGGAAAGCGTGCGCCCAGGGCCCGCCACAACGCGTGCGCTGCCGGGGACTGACGCGCGCCGCTGAGCAGGCACACGCCCGATGCCAGCATGTGCCCATAGATCCACGAGGCCAGGCCCCGCCGCTGATCGCGCGGTCGATAGCGTGAATGCGGGGATCGGACGTACGGGTCCAGGCGCTTGTCTATTTCCACCAGGCGATTGAAGACCGTGCAGCCGGCAAGCCTGCCCGTTACCGGGTCGTGGACATAGACGTAGTGCTCGCCGTCCGCCGTGCGAACGTGCAGGCGGTAATGCGGCAGGCCGGGGGCATCCGGCAGGCGGCGGGCGTGCCGCAGGTAGTCGGGCAGCCGGACCTGTAATGCGTCCAGCTCGGCGTCCAGGCGATCCGGCGTCGGGCTGACGTCAAGCCGCATGGCTGTCGCCCGCGCAGGCATCCTCCTCTTCCTGGCAGCCTGGCGGCGCACCGGCCCACCAGCCGCTGCGCAAGCCTTCGGGGCGCCGTCGCGCCCGCACGCTGGCACTGGACTCCCACGCGTCCACGCGCACATCCATGCCTGCATAGACGCCGTACCCGTCGCCCGCGAGGATGTACCCGTCCGCCCACAGGCTCTCACCGACCCGTATCGCTCCGCCCGCCGCGATGTCGCCGCGTGCGCGGATGCCCCAGCCCGCCAGCAGGTGCATGGCTGCGCGCACGTCGCCCTCCGCTTCCACGCCCTGGCCGGCCTGCAGCGTCGCGCCGCAATCGAGGCCGGCGCCGACCTGCAATTGCTTGCTGCAGCGCAGCGCGCCGCCCGTGCGAAGCTCGCCGCCGATACGCGCGTGTCCGTCCATCCGCGCGTCGCCCTCGCAGTGCACTTCCCAGCCCGCACGCAGGGTCTCGCAGTGCAGGCTGCCTTGCACGCTCACGCTCCAGGCGGCCTGGAGCGCGCCCGCCGTCATGAGGTCTTCGCCTATCGTCACGGCGCCGCCGCTGTGCACGTCCGCGCCGGCGTGCAGGCTGCCGCCCACGCGGATACCGCCTTCCGCGTGCAGACCCCGGCCCGTGCGCAGGGTGCCCGTGATATCGACGCCGCGACGCACGCGGACGGTGCCCGCGAAGACGAGATCGTCGGCGCCCAGCTCGTCGAGGTCGAGGGTGGCGTCGGTGGGACCGAACTGGGTCAGCAGCCAGCACGCGTCCTGCACGCGGCCGGCGGCCACGAGCGCATCCAGGAGTTCCTGGTAGCTACTGTCTTCATGAGCGTTGCGCACGTACCAGCGAAAGCCGTCCGCGCAAGGTTGCTTGGCCTTGATGAAGGCCTTTGTGATGTCCATGCGTATCCATGCTGCCCAGGCACGGAAGCACCGTGGCTGGGAGAGAAGGGCGGAACCGGTGGAACCGCCACACGTCGCGCGGGAGATGTGCCCGGTGACCTGTGGATTGCGCTGGAGGGGAGTGTGGTCGCCGGGCTTAGGTGTCTGCGGCGAGGTGCGCCGCGGCGGCACGCGAGCAACCGCGCTGCGGCAGTGCAGCGGCGCAGCGGGCTTGCGCGAAGAGGCGGGAGAGAGGGGTGGTCATCGAGGCGGGATTCTACTGATTGGCGCAGGCGCTGTACAGCTGTGCCGCCCGTACACCTCGGCCAGCTTTGTCATGCGCGCTTACATCGCCGCGCCACGCTGGCGGCTAAGATCGTTCCGGAGTCGCGCTTGAGCGCCCGCGTGTCGCGGGGCAGGCAGCGGCGGGAGAACACAGTGCGCAAGCTTTCACGATTCCACCCCCGCCGGCTCGCGCTGGCCGCGCTGGGCGCCGCGGCCATCGCCGCCGGCCCCGCCGCCTTCGCCGCCGGCCCCTCGGCGCCCGCAGTCGCGCCTGCAGCCGCGCTTGCCGCCGCGCCCAAATGCGAGATCGATACGCCCGTGCGCTTCAGCGGCCTGAACTGGGAGTCGAACCTGCTGCTGGTCAGCATCGAGCAGTTCATCCTGGAGAAGGGCTACGGTTGCAAGACCTCCACCGAGTCGGGCGAGACGCTGGCCATGCTGGCCGCCTTGCAGCGCGGCGATGTCGAGGTGACGTCCGAGATCTGGCCCGGCCAGATCGAAAGCGCGTGGCGCAAGGCGCTGGACTCCGGCAAGGTCATCGGGGTGGGGCACGTCTTCGACGCGGGCGAAGGCTGGTATATCCCGCGCTATACCGCCGAGCGGCATCCCGACCTGAAAAGCGCCGCGGATCTCGCGCGCTACAAGAAGGTCTTCGCCGATCCCGAAGAGCCGGGCAAGGGCCGCATCTATGGCTGTCCGGCAGGCTGGGCCTGCGACACGCTGAACGTGAACCTGCTGAAGGCCTTGAAGCTGGAGGACGACTACACCCTGTTCGCACCGGGCGCGGGCGCCGCGCAGAAGGCGGCCATCGTGTCCGCCTACCAGCGCAAGCGCGACATCGTGTTCTATTACTGGACGCCGACCGCGCTGGTCGGCGCGCTCGACCTGGTGAAGCTGTCGCTGCCGCCGTTCGACGAGAAGGCCTATGCCTGCATGACCGATCCGAAGTGCGAGAACCCGGTGCCTACCGAGTTCAAGGGCAACAAGGCGGTGACGGGGCTGAATGCCGGCTTTTCCAAGCGCGCGCCGATGCTGACGGCATTCTTCACCAAGCTGCACATGCCCGGTCCCGTCATCGACGATGCGCTGGGCTGGATGGAGCGCGAAGAGGCCGAGCCCGAGGCGGCGGCACAGTATTTCCTGAAGCGCCACGCAGCCATCTGGAAGGCCTGGGTGCCCGAGGACGTGGCGAGCCGCGTCGAAGCCGCCCTGTAGTTTCCGCGCGGCTTTGCGGTATCGTTGCCCACGCGCCCTCCGGGGCGCGTGTCTCATTGTGGCGGCTACGCGCCGTCCTCCACCCCTGAAGGATTCCATGAGCCTGCAGAGCGTCCGCCAGTTCTTCGCCGACAAGGCGCCCGACATCGTCATCCTGGAAGCCGAGACCAGCACCGCCACGGTGGAACTGGCCGCGCGCGCGCATGGCGTGGCGCCCGGACAGATCGCCAAGACCCTGTCGCTGCGCGTGGGTGAGGAGGTGGTGCTGGTCGTGGTGCGTGGCGACGCCAGGCTGGACAACGGCAAGCTCAAGCGCGCGTTCGGCGCCAAGGTGCGGATGCTGGATGCCGAGCGCGTGATGGCGTTGACGGGCCACCCCGTGGGCGGCGTCTGCCCCTTCGGGCTGGCGACGGCATTGCCCGTCTATTGCGACGAGTCGCTGAAGGCGTACGAGGAAGTCTGGCCCGCGGCAGGCGACATCCACACCGCCGTGCGCATCACGCCCCAGCGCATGGCGGACCTGGTGTCCGCGCGCTGGGTGGACGTGGCGAAGCTGCCGGAACCGGAAGCAGCGGTGGCGCAGCCCGGCGCCTGATGCCTGGCCTGCGGCGTCAGAGCAGCACGACGGCCGCCACCGCCAGCACGCCCAGGCAGAGATTCAGCAGCACCAGCTTGCGGATGCCACCCAGGGCGGCCGCGCCTGCCGGCCAGTCCTGCGCGGCCACGGCGCGCGACAGGCGGCGATACAGCGCAAAGCGGATGTGGCCGAAGATGAGCAGCATGACGATGCCCAGCGTGGCCATCACGGTCCAGCCCAGCGGCATCTGGAACTGTCCGCCGGCCTGCACGATCTGGCGCGCGGCCTGGCCCATCATGACCACGCCCGTCACCACGCTCAGACAGGACGCCCACAGCACGACCGAGAAGAAGCGGCCCAGCACGTCGTGCATGAGCGGCAGGCGCGTGGGCGGCGCCAGCGACGCCACGGCGGGGCGCAAGGCGAAGTGGGCGAAGACCATGCCGCCGATCCAGATGATGACGGACAGCAGATGGACGAGCTTGAGCAGGGCGTAGAGCATCGGGACCTCGGTTCGGGGAGTCAAGGGCGAAGCGCGGTCCGGCCTTGCCGGTCCACGCGCATGCGGTATTGAAAGGCGTCGGCGCGAAAGCGCAGGGTCTCGTACAGCAAGGGGGTGCCGCCCGCTTCGAATACCAGGCGGTCGATCCTGAGCACGGGCGATCCCGTGTGGCACTGTAGCAGCGTGCAGAGCGCTTCGTCGGCCAGTTCAGACGTGATCGCGACATCGGCGTGGCCCAATGCCACCCGGCCGTCGTGCTCGAGGATATGGAAGAGGTCGCGGTGCGCCAGGTCGGCACCGGCGAGTGCCTGGCCCAGCACTTCCGGGACATAGGTGGTTTCGTAGGAGATCGGCTGCCCGTCCAGCACGCGCACCCGGCCGATCTCGGCCAGCAGGGCCGTGGCAGGCAACTGCAGTCTGCCTGCCAGGCTTTCGCCGGCAGTCACGTAGCGGAACTGATGGAGGCGGTTGCGCACGTCGTGGCCCAGCGGCGCCATGGCCTCGGCGAATCCCTGGAGCGTCGAGACGTTCTGCGCGGCCCGCGGGCGGCAGGCGAAGGTGCCGCGCCCCTGGATCTTCTGCACCAGTCCTTCGTTCTGCAGCGCAGCCAGCGCCTGGCGCACGGTGATGCGGCTGACCTGGAACTGTGCGCACAACGCGTGTTCGGAGGGCAGGCGTGACTGCGGCGGATAGGTGCCGTCGAGCAGGCGCGCCCGCAGGCCTTCCTGCACGCGCAGATGCAGCGGCAGTTCGCCGCTGGCAGGCGGTTGAGTGGTTCGGCGGCGCATTTTCAACTTGTCATGACAGGAAGGTTGGGGCGGCTGCCGCCCCGCGGCGGGGACGCGCGCTGAAGCATGAGGCGTCCTGGGCTTTCCGGCAAATAGCAAGAGACCATAAGCTTTTGATGAACATGTTGTTTGTGCTGGCGCAAGGTGTTCCTACACTGCGAGGCATCATCTTGTTATAACAAGTTGGAAGCCAACCGTGTCCCAGGCAGTTCTTCATTCTAGTTTCTCCTCCGAGGCGCCGCCGCTGCACGCGGATGTGCTCGTGTTGGGCGGCGGCCCGGCCGGCGCCTGGGCGGCGTTGACCGCCGCGCGAGCGGGCGCGGAGGTGGTGCTGGCCGACAAGGGCCATTGCGGCACCTCTGGCGCGGCCGCGGCGTCCAACAACAGCGTCTGGTATGTGCCCCAGCCCGAGGATTACCCGCGTCACCACGCCGAGCGCTATGACAGTGGCGGCCAGTTGAGCGAACGCGAGTGGGTGGATGCGGTGCTGGCGCAGGCTGCCGCCCAGCTGCATCTGTTTGCCGAGCTGGGTTATCCCTTTCCGCGCACGCAGTCCGGCGCGTTGAACTACGCCTCGTTGCGAGGGCCGGACGCCCAGCGCCTGCTGCGGCAGTTGCTGCGGCGCGCCGGCGTGACGATCCTGGATCACAGCCCCGCCACCGGGCTCTTGCGCGACGGTGCGGCGGTGGTGGGCGCACAGGGCTGGACCCGTGAAGGCGCGCACTGGCAGGCCTGGGCGCCCGCCACCGTGATCGCCACGGGCGGCTGCGCCTTCCTGAGCGGTGCCTTGGGGACGAATGTGTGCACCGGCGATGGCCAGCTTGCCGCGGCCGAGGCGGGCGCCTTGTTCTCGGGCATGGAGTTCTCGAATCAGTACGGCTTGTCGGCGGCGTTTTCCTCGGTGACGAAAGGCTTGCCGTTCCACTGGGCCAGCTATTACCGGGCGGATGGCCGCGAGATCGAAGTGGAGGGCGAGGAACCGTTCGTGGCGGTGGCCCGGGTGCTCCAGGAAGAGGCCGTGTATGCCTGTTTCGACCGGGCCGATGCCGATATCGAGCGCTGGTTGCGCAGCGCGCAGGCCAACGCGTTCCTGCCTTACGACCGGATGGGCATCGACCCTTTCTCCCAGCGCTTCCCGGTAGGGTTGCGGCTGGAAGGCACGGTTCGGGGCACCGGCGGCATCCTGTTGCGCGACCGCAGCGGCGCCACCCAGGTGCCGGGCTTGTATGCGGCGGGAGATGCGGCGTCGCGCGAGCCTATCGTTGGCGGGCGCAGCGGCGGCGGTTCGCCCAATGGCGCGTGGGCCATCGCCACCGGGACCTGGGCAGGCAAGGGGGCCTGGGAGCACGCGCAACGCGTGGGCAGGGTCAGGCATGCGGACACGGACCCCTGTTCCCTGCGCGTGGCTGATCCCGCTGACGCCCTGGCCGTGATCCGGCGCGAATTGTGGCCCCTCGGAAAGAATGTGTTTCGTGAGGAGGCAGGCCTGCTGGCCTCGCTGCAGGCGCTCGACGACGCATGGGCGCAGCCCGTACAGGCCGTGGCCGGGCAGGTGGCCGCCGGCAGGCAGGCCCGTGCCATGCTGCTCATGGGCCGCATGGCCTACCGCAGCGCGCTGGCGCGCCGCGAGTCGCGCGCCTTGCACCAGCGCATGGATCATCCGGCCAGCCAGGGCCACCCTTATCGCCAGCACGTGCGTGGCCTGGACACGTTGTCCGTGTCGGCCGCGGCGATGCGCCTTGCGGAACCCGCGCCATGATCGAACTCATCAGCGAAAGCCGCTGCACGTCCTGCAACCGCTGCGTGGATGTCTGTCCCACCAATGTCTTCGACATCGTCCAGGGCGGCATTCCCGTGATCGCGCGCCCGGACAGCTGCCAGACCTGTTTCCTGTGCGAACTGTATTGCCCTGTCGATGCCATGTATGTGCATCCCTGCGCGGACGTGCATGTCACGGTCGACGAGTCCGCCCTGGTGGCCGAGGGCCGCCTGGGCGGCTACAGCGCGAGCCTGGGCTGGCGAAAGGCCCGTGCGCAAGGGACGGAGCAGGACCAGATGGATCGCATCTTCGCCCTCGGCGTGTATTGAGAACGGCCCGCCAACCGTCGTTTTTCCCCATCCCTTCCTCATCCCTGGAGTTTTCGATGCTGAGCCGTCTTCTGCGTCTCGTTCTGCTGTGCCTGGCCCTGGCCGGCGCGGCGCCCTCGGCCCTGGCCCAACCCTTGCCTGTGCGCATCGGTTATCAGACGGGCGATATCAATGTGCTGCTGATGTATGCGGCGAACGCCAAGCTGTTCGAGGCGCAGCAACTGGCGGTGACGCTGGTGCCTTTTCCCGCGGGGCCTGCCATGCTGCCCGCCCTGGCCGCCAGCGAGATCGATCTTGCCTGGATGGGTGAGTTTCCCGCGGTGACGGGATACAGCAATGGCATGCCCATCGAGATCCTGATGGTCGAGCGGCTGGACGCCACCAATGTGCGCCTGGCCGTCAATCCGGCGGCGGGCATCCAGTCCCTGGCCGATCTGAAGGGCAAGCGCATCGCGGCCAGCGTGGGGTCGACCAGCCACAACCACCTGCTGCACGCCTTGAAGCAGGCCGGACTGCGACAGGAGGACGTGACGATCGTGAACCTGGCGCCTGCCAACATGCCGCCGGCCTATCTGGCCGGGCAGGTGGATGCCGCCCTGACCTGGGAGCCGAACATCGGCCTCATCGAGCAGGAGGGCGCCAGGACGCTGGCCACCACGCGCAGTCTTGGCATGATCACGGGCGGCATCTGGGTGTCGCGCCAGGCTTTCACCCGCGAGCAGCCCGAGACCGTGCAGCGCTTCCTGAAAGCCTGGCGACTGGCGCAGCAGGCCTATCAGGGCGCGCCCCGCGAGGTGCGCCAGTACGAGGCTGCACGGGTCAAGCAAAGCGGCGATGCGTTCGATGCGTTGATTGCCCGGCAGACCGCCCAGCATCCCGGCTTCGAAGCGCAACTTACCGCGGAAGTGCTGGGCGCGCCGGGGCAGGAGCTGGACGCCCGCTTTGTGCGCCATCTGCGCGGCATCGGCGATTTCCTGCTGGCTGAAAAGCGCATCCAGGCCTTGCCTGCCGACTGGCGCGGGCTCATCAACACGCGTCCGCTGCAGCAGTTCCTGGCGGAGCCGCCGCGCTGATGGGGTCGGCATTTCCTTCAGTGGTGCCGGCACTGGCGGTCGACGGCGTGGGCTTTGCGTATGGCGGCCTGCCGGTGCTGGACAAGCTGAGCTTTCACGTCGCGCCGGGCGAGGCCGTGGCCTTGCTGGGCCCGTCGGGCTGCGGCAAAAGCACCGTCCTGAACCTGCTGGCGGGATTCATCGCGCCGGATACGGGCAGCGTGCACGTCGATGGCGTGCCCGTGCATGGCCCTGGACCGGATCGTGGGATGGTGTTCCAGTCCTATGCCTTGTTCGACTGGATGACCGTGGGTGAGAACATCGCGTTCAGCCTGCGGTGCGCGGGCCGTTCGCGTACCGAGCAGCGGGCGGCGGCGCGCGACATGGCGGCGCTGGTCGGACTGGCGGGTTTCGAGTCCGCCTATCCCTACCAACTGTCGGGCGGCATGCGCCAGCGTTGCAGCCTGGCAAGGGTCCTGGCTGCCAAGCCGCGTGTCATGCTGATGGACGAACCCTTCGCTGCCGTGGATGTGCAGACGCGCGAGAAGCTGCAGGAGGAAATCCTGCGCATCCAGGCCGCGACGGGCACCACCATCGTCTTCGTCACCCACAGCATCGACGAGGCCGTATTCGTGGGGCATCGCGTGCTGCTGTTCGGCGCTTGCGGCCAGGCGCCGCGCGCTTTCAGCGTGGATCTGCCCGCGCCGCGCAGCCAGAAGCGCAACCGGCTGCATCCTGATTTCCTGGCATTGCGCAATCAGATCTACCAGGCCATGCACGAGGACGCATGAAGACGCCACGATATCGATCACGTACCTGTTTGCGCGCCGGCCTGGTGCTGGCCAGTCCGGTGGCACTGCTGCTGCTCTGGTGGGCGGCCGCGGGCCTGGGGTGGGTCCGTCCCATCATCCTGCCGTCGCCGGACGCGGTGCTGGCGAGCTTCCTGGACATGCTGCGCCACGGTTATTCGGGCGTGCCGCTATGGACCCACCTTGCGGCCAGCGCGGGGCGGGTCGGGGTGGCCTTCGCGACAGGGGCCGTGCTGGGGGTGGCGCTGGGGTTGTGGCGGGCGCGCAGCGGCGTGGCCGACGCCTTGCTGCTGGTGCCCGCCGAAGTCCTGCGGCCGATACCGCCGCTGGGACTCGTTCCCTTGTTCATCCTGTGGTTCGGCATCGGCGAGCTGTCGAAGGTGCTGCTCATCCTCTTGTCGGTGCTGCTCATCATGATGGTCAGCGCACAGGCCGGCGCGGCGGGCGCCAGCCTGGATGCGATCCGCGCGGCCCGCTCGCTCGGGGCGGGCCGGCTGCAGGTGTTCCGGCACGTGATCCTGCCCAGTGCCTTGCCGCAGATCATGACGGGCCTGCGCGTGGCGATGGGAGCAGCGCTTTCCATCCTCGTTGCCTCGGAGCTGCTGGGCGGGGACAAAGGCCTGGGCTTCATCGTGCTGGATGCCGCCAATTTCTTCCGCACCCCCTATGTTTTTGCGGGCGTGCTGCTGATCGGCGCATTCGGCATGGCGGCTGACAGGCTGTTTGCCTGGCTCGGCCGCCGGATCGTGCATTGGCAGCGCCAGGCAGACACATGACGTAACCAAGTTGGCACCGAGACGCATTTGCGAGTGATATAGTCCGACGCGATTTCCTCACCCATCAGGAGTAGTCCATGCAGGTCTCGCGCATTTGGTCGTTCTTCATGCTGGCGGCGTTCAGCGCGCTGTTGTCGGCGTGCTCGGGCGGTTCGCCCGAGTCCGTGGTCGAGACCTTCTACAAGGCCGCGGCCAAGGGCGATACGGACACCGCGGTGAAACAGATCTCCTTTGCCAAGTTGGATGCGGGCCAGACCAACCAGGCCAAGGGCAAGGTCCAGATGATGGTCGGTGAAATGCAGCGCCGCGCCGATGCCAACGGCGGCCTGGACAAGGTGGAAGTGCTGGAGTCCCAGATCGACGAGAAGGGCGAATCGGCACGGGTGCGCGTGAGGCTGGTCTTCAAGAACGGCAAGACGTCCGACGAAAGTGGCCGCCTGGTGAAGGACGATGGCGACTGGAAGATGGCCCTGAAGTAACGCAGCGCAGCCGCCTCGCCCATGCCGGCGCGCAGCCGAGCCTGGCGCCCCCGCGCGTTGCTCGCGCCGCTCCTGCTGGCTGGCGGGCTGGCGGCGCAAGCCGCCGCGCCCACGGCGGCCTCGCCCACGGCGACGTCCGCCTCCGCTTTCGCCGCAACGCCGTGGCGCTTGCCCGCCGAGGCGCAAGCCGGTGACCTCATTTTCCGCGAAGGCACCGAAACCATCAGCGACATCATCCTCGGCATCGACCCGGGCGGTTACAGCCACGTCGGCATGCTGCTGGGCTCGGCGGGCAACTGGCAGGTGCTGCATGCCACGCCGTCCGAGGTGGCGGGACGCCCTGATGGCGTCGTCATCGATACCCTCGATTTCTTCCTTGATCCCGTGCGCGCGCGCCGGCATGCGGTGTATCAGGTGCGGGCGGACGACGCCGCGCAGCGCGAACAGGCCGTGCGCCGCGCGCGGGCGGCGCTGGGCAGGCCGTTCCGCATGGCCGACGACAGCGGCACCTATTGCACGCGGCTGGTCTGGCAGGCCTGGCAGGACGCCGGGCTGAGCCTGGCTGCGCGGTTCCGGCACCTGGACCTGCCGCTCATTCCTGGCGACTATCTGCTGCCCAGCGGGCTCATCGCCTCGCCGCGCCTGCGCGCCCTGACGCAGGACGCGCCAGACTAGAGTCCCAGCGCCGCGAGCATCAGGAAGGTCGCGAACAGCACGAAGTGCGTCATGCCCTCGATGGCATTGGTCTGGCCGTCGTTCAGGTTGATGGCCGTCACGATGAG
The DNA here is from genome assembly GCF_900089455.2 of Orrella dioscoreae. NCBI lineage: Bacteria > Pseudomonadati > Pseudomonadota > Betaproteobacteria > Burkholderiales > Alcaligenaceae > Orrella > Orrella dioscoreae. The sequence goes on along the minus strand of NZ_LT907988.1, from coordinate 2,869,328 downwards.
CGTTACCAGCACCATCATGGTCTGCACCGGTGTCATCGCCATGACGAAGGGCTGCCCGGTCAGCAGCGACAAGGCTTCGATCAGCGGCACGGTCAGGATGACGGTGGAGAGCGACGCGCCGAGCGCGATGTTCACGACGGCCTGCATGCGGTTGGCCAGCGCCGCGCGCAAGGCGGTCAGGATCTCGGGGCTGGCCGAAATGAAGGCGACGACGATGGCGGGAATGGCGATGGGCACGCCCAGTTCGGCCACCGATGCCGACAGGCTCTTGGACATGACCTCGGCCAGCACCCCCACCAGCACGACGCCGGACGCCAGCAGCAGGATGCTCGAGCGCGCCGAGGGCGGCGGCAGGGCGCGCGCCTCCTGCTTGCGGCGCTTTTCGGGATAGCTGTAGCTGAAGAAATAGCTGTGCGGCCCCGTCTGCATGCGCAGGAAGGCGGCATACAGCGTGATCATGATGAGGATGGTGAAGATCGAGTAGGCGTGCTGCGCCTCGCCGGGGATGAATTCCGGCACGACCATCGACACGGCCATGGCCGTCAGGATCATGACGGTGTAGGTACGGCTGGAGTCGTCGTTGTAGGATTGTTCGCCGTGCTTCAGGCCGCCCATGAGCGCCGCCAGGCCCAGGATGCCGTTGATGTCGAGCATGACGGCGGCATAGATGGTGTCGCGCGCCAGCGTGGGCGAGCCTTCGTGGAAGATCACGAAGCCCAGCACCACGACTTCGACCAGCACCGCGGACAGCGTCAGCACCATCGTGCCGTAGGGATCGCCCAGGCGGCGGGCGATCTGCTCGGCATGGTGGGCGATGCGCAGCGAGGCGCAGATGATGGCTCCGACCAGGATGGCGGTGGACGCGTAGGCGGCGGCGGGAGAGCCCGTGAGCAGCTGTCCAGGTAGCGCGAGTGCCACACATCCGACCCCCAGCGCGACGATCAGCAGGATTTCGTGTCGAATCATGGTGAGATGATCATAAACTGGCGCATCATACCTCCACGCGACCTGATCTGGAGAGCACGCATGCCTGGCCCCATCGTGAAGGAAAAAGAACGCATCGGCGTGCTGCGCTCGATGGGGCTGCTGGACTCGGCCGAGTCCGAGGACTTCGACCGCCTTACCCGGCTCGCGGCCTACTGCTTCGATGTTCCCATTGCGCTCATCTCCCTGGTGGATGCCGACCGGCAGCAGTTCCTCTCCAAGGTCGGTTTCATTCCCAAGGAGACCACGCGCGACGTCTCGCTGTGCGCGCATGCCATCCATGTGAAAGACATCCTCGAGGTGCCAGACCTGAGCAAGGATGAGCGTTTCCAGGAAAACCCGCTGGTATCGGGCCAGTCGCACATGCGCTTCTATGCGGGTGTGCCGCTGGTCACGGATTCCGGTTACGCCATCGGGGCGCTGTGCCTGATCGACACCAAGCCCCGCCGGCTCGATGCGCGGATGCGGGAACAGTTGAAGGCCCTGGCCAAGTTGGTGATGGACCAGATCGCCCTGCGCCAGATGGTGGGCCGGCGCGATGCGGTGAGCGGGCTGCCGAACCGCCACCAGTTCGTGGAAGACCAGGGAAGCATGCTGCGGCTCGACGGCAGCGTCAGCCGCAGCCTGATCCTGCTGGATCTGCTGGAACTGGCGCGGGCGCACGAGATCGCGCAGGCGGTGGGGATCGGCGTGATCGAGTCGCTTCTGCGGCAGCAGGCCCAGCGTTTACAGAAGGCATTGGGGGCGGAAGTGGATGTCTACCAGGTGGGGGTGACCCGCCTGGCCTTCACGGTCGATGCGGCTCAGGAGGTGGATGTGCTCCTCCGCGACGTGCTGGCGGTACTGGCCGAGCCCGTGATCGCCGAAGGCGTGCCGGTGCAACTGGATGCCTGCGTGGCGGTGGTGCCCTATGTCCAGGGCGAACGCACGCCCCTGGACAATCTGCGTTGCGCCATGGTGACGCTGGGCGCGGCGAAGGCGTCGGAACGGCGCTGGGCCCTGTACGACGCCGCCCAGGATGCGCAACTCAAGCGCAAGTATCGGCTGGCGCTGGATATCCAGCGGGCCATTGCCGGCTCGCAGCTCCACCTCGTCTTCCAGCCTCGCATCGATGCGGCCTCGGGCCGCCCGACCGCCCTCGAGGCGCTCTTGCGCTGGACGCACCCCGAGTTGGGAGAGATCGGACCCGCCGAATTCATCCCGATCGTCGAGCGCACGGCCGTGATGCAGTCCCTGACACGCTGGGTGCTGCACGAAGCCATGTCGGCCCTGCCGCGCCTGGACGCGTTGTTCCCGGGCTGCCGCCTGGCCGTGAACCTGTCGCCGCGTGACTTCGACGACGGCAAGCTGGTCGGGAACGTCCTCGAACTGTGCAGGACACTGGACGTGCCGCCGGGTCGGTTGGAGCTTGAAGTCACGGAGGGCGAATGGCTGCATGCCGACACGGGGGTCTTGAAGCAGATGCAGGCGCTGTGCGAGGCCGGTGCCGTCATTGCCATTGACGACTTCGGCACGGGATACAGCAATTTCTCCTATCTGACCGAGATCCCGGCCAGCGTGGTGAAGATGGACCAGTCCCTCGTGCGACGCGCGGATACGAACGCGCGCCATCGCACGCTGTTGCGAAGCGTGCTGGGCGTCGCCCGCGACCTGGGGTACCGGACCGTGGCCGAGGGCGTCGAAACGCAGGAAATGTTCGACCTCATGCGGGAGTGGGGCGTGGACGAGATTCAAGGCTTCCACGTCAGCCGTCCGGTGCCGCTCGAGGCCTTGCCCGCCTTCCTCGCCAACTGGCGCGGCGGCAAGGGCGCCGCAATGCCGGAGGCGTGATGAGCGAGCCTGACGACATCTGGACGACGGGCCTGCCGGTGCGCCAGGACGAGCCTGCGCGCCTGGCCAGCCTGGCCGAATACGGCATCCACGAGACATTGGACGACCCGGGCTTTGAGCGCCTGCTGCTCCTGGCGCAACGGCTTTTTGGTGTGTCGACGGCCCTGGTTTCGCTGGTCGAGGCGCAGCGCCAGCTCTTTGCCGTGCGGGCAGGGCTGTCGCTGTGCGAGACGCCACGGCAATGGTCGTTCTGCGCCCATGCCCTGGGCAGTGAAGATCTGCTGGTCGTGCCCGATGCAAGGTTGGATAGCCGGTTCGCCGCCAATCCGCTCGTGCTCGGACCGCCTCATATCCGGTTCTACGCGGGGTGCCCGCTGGTCAGCCCGCAGGGCTTTGTGCTGGGCACCCTATGCCTGATCGACCAGGCGCCACGGCCGGCAGGGCTGGACGCCGAGGCCTCCCGGAATCTGCGCGACCTGGCCGCGCTGGTCATGGACAAGCTGGAATGGCGCCGCCTGGCGCAGGCGCGCCAGGTCAGCCAGGCATGCCTGGAAAGCATGGCGCGTCATTCGCCGGATGCCATTTTCTGCCTGGACGCCGAAGGCGGCATCACCTTTCAGAACGGCAGCGGGCGGCGCTTGCTGGCGCGCCTGGCGCCAGGGAAGTGCGACACCGCCGGGCGCGTGCCCGCGCGGATACTGGCCGTGCTGCGCAAGCTTTTCGATCGGCGCGACAGCGCGGCTGAAGAGGCGGGGATCGCCGAGCTCGAGCTGGAGGACCAGGCCGGCCAGACGCTGTTGGTGGAGATGGCGGCGTCGCGCTGGGGCGTCGCGCCCCAGGCGAGTTGCTGCGTGGTGCTGCGCGACGTGACCGAGCGCCGGCGCAACGAAGCCAAGCTGTATCAGCTCGCCCACATCGACGCGCTGACCGGCCTGCCCAACCGCGTGCTGTTCCGCAGCCGGCTGGATGCCTTGCTGCGGGACGAATCCGCGGTCAGCGTGATGATGCTGGATCTGGACGGATTCAAGGACGTGAACGACAGTCTTGGGCACCCGGGCGGCGACGCCGTCCTGAAGGAAACGGCCCGCCGCCTGCTCGCAGGGGTGCGCGAGACGGACGTGGTGGCGAGGATGGGCGGGGACGAATTCGCCCTGCTCATCCGGGGCATGCGCGAAGAGGCGGGAAGGCTGGCCGCGGAGCTCATCGATGTCCTGTCGCGTCCGATGCTCGTGGAGGGGCAGCCCGTCACGGTGGGCGCGAGCGTGGGCATCGCGTTGTTTCCCGAGCACGGCACAGGCAGCCAGGAGCTGCTTTCCGGCGCCGATCTCGCGCTTTATCTGGCCAAGTCCGAGGGCCGCCATGGCTGGCGGTTTTTCTCGCCCAGCCTGCGCGATGCCGCGGCGGCCAGACGGGCTTACCAGGCGGAGCTCGAACGCGCCTTCTCGCAGGGCGAACTGGTGCTGCATTACCAGCCGCTGGTGCGGCTGGCCGACAATGCGCTGACGGGCGCCGAAGCGTTGCTGCGCTGGCGCCATCCCGAGCGGGGGCTGCTGGGCGCGGCGGCATTCCTGCCCGCGCTGCAGTCCAGCCCCTTGGCCGGCGCGGTAGGCAACTGGGCGCTGCAGGAGGCATGTGCTCAAGCCGTCGCATGGCGCCGGCGGGTGCCGGGCCTGCGCATGAGCGTGAACGTGTTCCCGGCGCAGTTCCGCCGCGGCGATCTGGTCGAACGGGTGGCGGGCGCGCTGCATCAGGCCGGCCTCGCGCCGGAGGCGCTGGAGCTGGAGGTCCGGGACGACCTCGTGGCTCGCCACGACGAGGCCCTGCTGGTCGTGATGCGCGCCATCCGCGAGTTGGGCGTGGGGCTGGTCTTCGATGATTATGGCACCGGCCACGCTTCGCTCAACATGCTCAAGCAATACCCCCTGAGCCGCCTGAAGATCGACCGCAGTTTCGTGCGCGGCATTCCCGGCTCCCCCGCCGATGCCGCCATCGTCAGGGCGATCCTGTATCTGGGGCGCAGCCTGGGCATGGCCGTGACGGCCGAGGGCGTCGAGAACCCGGTCCAGTTCGAGCGCCTGCGCCGCAAGGGTTGCGAGGAAGCGCAGGGCTATTACCTGGGGCCGCCGGTGGCGCCCGCCGACTTCTCGGCCTATCTCGAGTCCGAGGTCTTGCGGCTGGGCGCCAGCGAGCAGCTATCCGCGCCCCCTGCGGGGGCCTAGCGCGAGTCGCCGGGTCGGCCGGCCACGCGGCGGCGACGGGTTTCCCCGGACTGGCCCATCACCATCCGGATCCCCCAGGCCGCCAGCGCCATGCCGGCCCAGCCCAGCGGCGGGATGGTCTCGCCCAGCACGATCCAGGCGATGACCGCGGTGACGGGCGGCACCATGAAGAAGAGCGCCGACACACGCGAGGCCTCGCCGTGCCGGATCATGGCCAGCAGCAACGAGATGGCGACGATGGAGTTGCCCACCACCAGGAAGAGCAGGGAGCTGAACAAGGCGCCTGTCCATTCGACGTGCATGGGTTCCAGCGCCAGGGCCAGCGGCAGCGTCACGGCCAGGCCCACGCCGTATTGCACCAGGTTGGCGGTGAGCGGATGGGTGTCCTTGCCATGGCGCTTTTCCCACAGGGTGCTGGCGGTGATGACGGCCAGCGCCAGGATGGCGAACACGATGCCGCCGGTGGTGGCGCCCATTTCATCGGCCGATTTCGACAGCAGCACGATGCAGGCGCCGGCCACGCCCAGCAGCAGGCCGATCCAGCGGCGCCGGCCCACGCGCTCGCCCACCAGCACCGGCGCGAGCAGCGCCACCAGGATGGGTTGCTGCGAGGTCACCAGCGCAATGCCGCCCGATGACAGGCCCGACTTCAGGCTGAGATAGACGAAGGAGAAATAGCCCGCCTGAAGCAGCAGGCCCGTGACAGCCAGGTTGCCCCATTCGCGCGGCGTGGCGGGCAGCGCGGGGCGCAGCCACAGGAAGGGCAGGATCAGCAGGCCGATGACGCAGGCATAGCGCAGCGCGAGGAAGGTAAGCGGATCGCTGTACGCGAGGCCGAGTTTCAGGAAGACGAAGCCGCTGGACCACAGCAGCAGGAAAAGAACGGGCGCGGCGGCCAGCCAGCGCGGCGCCGCAGTGGTGGGGGTGGCTTGCATCGTGTGGCTGTCTCCCGGCGCCGCGGGCTTGTGATTGTCGTGGGCTTGATGCCCGCGCGGCGCGCCTGCCAGCGAGTGTACCGCTCGCGTGATGCGTCGAGGCGGTCGAGCGCGCCTCGGACAGCGGGTTGGAAACAGCGGGTGGGAAACGCTAGAGGAATCCGATCCAGCGGCCCGCCACCAGGACGGCCAGCCACAGGAACACGGAAAGCAGCGCGCGCAGCTTCACGCCCGGGCTGACGGCCTGCCCCGCGTAGGCGCGGCGCAGGGCGGGCGACAGGTGCTGCCAGGCCACGTTCGCCAGCGCCAGGCCCAGCAGCCCAAGCTTGTAGAGGAAGGCGGCGTTGTCGAGATAGGTGGCGGCGTTGACGGTGAAGAGCCACAGCCCGGTGAGCAAGGCCAGCGCCACGCCGGTGGCGCCGATGCGCGAGAGCAGCGGTCCGGCGACGGTGAGCGGCACGCTGCGCAGGCCGCCAGCCAGGCGCAGGTCCAGCGGCAGCACCGCGCCCAGGATCAGGCCCACGGCCAGGATGTGCGCGGCGTTGACGAAGATATAGGCCGTGGCCGAGCCCTGCAGCCAGGCGGCGCCGGGCCAGGCGCTCAGCCAGTCTACGAACGCCATGGGGAAGTCCGTCCTCGTCAGTGCTTGATGCGCTCGGGGTACATGTCGTAGTGCTTGCCGTCGATGGTGATGCGGACGGCCTTGATGTGCGGCTTGCTGCTGTCCTTGTTGCGGTTGCCCAGCACGGTGATGGGATCGCCGGGCTTGGTGGTCTTCGCGGTGAAGCCGGAGCGCTCGGTCTGGCCCGGATTGCCCAGGTCCACCTGCCAGACGACGCCGTCATCGGCCTTCACGCGCAGCGAGGGATGAGGCGGGGCCATCGAGACCTGCTCGACGGTACCTTCGAGCGTGGTCTGTTCGCCATCGGCCCAGGACCAGCCGTGGTGAGCCTGGGCGGCGCCGGCGGCGGCGAGGCACGCGGCAAGCAGGGCGGCGCCGGCGCGGCGTGACGTGATCAGGTTCATAACAAGACTCCTTGTCGAAGGGAACTGGCGGAATCGACGCCTCGGCGCGCGGAAAGTTCCGCTATCGATGGATCGGCCCAGGCATGCCGGGGCGAGCCAGGTGACGGTGCAGGGTGCTGCGGTGGATGCCCAGGTCGCGCGCCGCGCGGCTGATGTTGCCGCCGTGGCGCGCCAGGGCCTCGCTGATCTGCTGGCTTTGCTGGCTGCGCAAGGTGGCGTGCGCGGCGATGTCTGGCGCCGGGGCGGCCTGGGAGGAGGACGAAGCGTCCTGGGCATGATGGGCGGTGGCTGGCCGGCATGCCTGTATCTCCTCGGGCAGGTCGCCGACCCGGATCAGGCTGCCCGGCGGATGGAAGAGCGCCAGGCCGCGCAGCACCGCCTGCAATTGCCGGTAATTACCCGGCCACGGATAGCGAGCCAGTTGCGCCAGGGCGCCGTCGTCCAGGGTGGGCGGCGCAGCGGGCGCGGCGCAGGCGCGCAGGGTCGTGCACACATGGGCGCGCAGGTCTGCACGCGAACGCAAGGGAGGCAGGTCGACGCGGCAGTCCTGCAGCCGGTAATACAGGTCCGCGCGAAACGCGCCTGTTTCCACCATCGCCGCCAGGTCGCGGTTGCTGGCGCTGACCAGCCCGAATTCCACGGGCACGGCGCGGCCCGCGCCCAGCGGCTGGACCGTGCGTTCCTGCAGGACGCGCAGCAGCCGCGTCTGCAGCGTCAGCGGCATGTCGCCGATCTCGTCCAGGAACAGGATGCCGCCGTCCGCTTCCCGCAGCCGGCCGCGCGCACCCTGGCGGCGGGCGCCGGTGTAGGCGCCGGCCTCATAGCCGAACAGTTCCGCCTCGATCAGGGTATCGGGCAGCGCACCGCAATTCACTGCCACGAGCGGGCCCGCATGCCAGCGGCTGGCCTGGTGCAGATGGCGGGCATATACCTCCTTGCCCGCGCCGGTTTCCCCTTGCAGCAGCACGGCCAGGCCGGCATCCAGCGCACGGCGGCTGCGCGTGAAGCGTGTCTCCAGCGCCGGGTCCAGCGGTGGCAGCAGGTCGGTGCGCACTACCGGTGCGCGCGTCGGCTGGGCAGGGGCAGGCGTGGCAGGGCCAGGTGGCTTGGGCGAGGCGGGCGTGTCCGCTTGGGCGCGGGTCCAGACCGGCGTGCCGGCAGGCTGGCGCAGCAGCGCAAACAAGGCCTGGCCGTCATGGCCCCGCAAGGGGGCGGGCGAGGCGGGCAGGGTGCGCCAGGCGGGCAGCCAGCGCTCGACGGGCTGGTCCAGCAAACGGCGCCAGTCGGTCCGCAGCAGCGCCAGCGCCGCGTCGTTCGCGCCCACGACACGGCCATCCTCGATCAGCAGCAGGCCCCGGTCGGCGGTTTCCAGCATGCCGGCCTGGTGGTGGAAGACCAATTGCTGGCAACGCGGGCCGGCGTGCAGCATGAGGCGATTCGCGACCTGCCGCGCGCACAGCGTTGCCAGGCCCAGCGCATAGGCATGCAGCCGCTGCGCGTCGCCGGAGATGTCCAGCACGCCCAGGATGTCGCCACGCGGCGAGCGGATGGGCGCGGCATGGCAGCTCAGTATCTGGTTGCGCGGCAAGAAGTGCTCGGCGCCATGCACGCACAGCGGCGCGGCTTCCGCCAGCGCCGTGCCGATGGCATTGGTGCCCCGGTGGTTTTCGGCCCAGCTGACGCCGGGCCGCAGCGCCACGCGGTCGGCGCGGCGCAGGAAGTCGGTATTGCCCGTGGCCTGCAGGATGACGCCGCTGGCATCGGCCAGCAACACCAGGCTGGAGGCGCTGGCGACGAGGCTGGCCAGCGTGTCGATCTCGGGCTGGGCGGCGCGCAGCATGCTGGCGTGCTGCTCGTGGCGGGCATCGAGGTCGCCGCGGCCCAGGGCCACCGGGTCGTCGGGCAGGTCGTCCGCCCATTGCGCGCAGCGCGCCCAGGAACGCCGGATGAGGGCGGGCGGGGTGGCGGCCGCAAGCGCGTGCCGCGTTCCAGGCAATGGCAAGCCATCCATGATCTGTCTCCTTGCGTGTCGCGACATGCCACGGGCTGTCGCGGCCGGCGACGCCTGGGTGTCGCAAAACGCGACAGTGGGGCGTTCATGCGGGCGGCAATTCTTGTCGGGCCATTATGCATCAGGCGCGCACGGCGGGATGGAACGGTTCTTGCATGGGTGTGGGTATCCCCGTGATGGCGCGGGGCACACCCACATCAAGGAGACAGCCATGGATTTGTCGGATCTGAAGAAACTTGGCCTGGACGTCGAGTACCCCTTCAAGGAGCAATACCAGAACTACATCGGCGGCGAGTGGGTACCGCCCAAGGGCGGCCAGTATTTCGAGAACCTGTCGCCCATCACCGGCAAGGCCTTCTGCAAGGTGTCCCGCTCGGACGCCGCCGACATCGAGCTGGCCCTGGACGCCGCGCACCGGGCGCGCCAGGGCTGGGCCGAGACCTCGCCCGCCGAGCGCGGCAACCTGCTGCTGCGCATCGCCGACCGCATCGAGCAAAACCTGCCGCTGCTAGCCGTGGCCGAATCCATCGACAACGGCAAGCCGCTGCGCGAGACGACGGCGGCCGACCTGCCGCTGGCGGTCGACCACTTCCGTTATTTCGCGGGCTGCATCCGCGCGCAGGAGGGCGGCATTTCCGAGATCGATGCGCATACCGTGGCCTATCACTTCCACGAGCCCGTCGGCGTCGTCGGGCAGATCATCCCGTGGAATTTCCCGCTGCTCATGGCCGCGTGGAAGCTGGCGCCGGCGCTGGCCGCCGGCTGCACGGTGGTCCTGAAGCCCGCCGAGCAGACGCCCGCATCCATCATGGTGTTGATGGAGCTGATCGGCGACCTGCTGCCGCCGGGCGTGGTCAACGTGGTGACGGGCTATGGCAAGGAGGCCGGCCACGCGCTGGCGACCAGCAAGCGCATCGCCAAGATCGCCTTCACGGGCTCCACGCCGGTGGGCAAGCAGATCCTGCATGCCGCGGCCGACAACCTGATCCCCGCCACGGTGGAGCTGGGCGGCAAGAGCCCGAACATCTTCTTCGACGACGTGATGGATCACGACGATGCCTTCCTGGACAAGGCGCTGGAAGGCCTGTCGATGTTCGCGCTGAACCAGGGCGAGGTCTGCACCTGCCCCTCGCGCATCCTGATCCAGGAATCGATCTACGACGCGTTCATCGAGAAGGCGGTGGCGCGCGTGTCCGCGATCAAGACGGGCAATCCGCTGGACAAGCAGACCATGGTCGGCGCGCAGGTCTCGCAGGCGCAGATGGACAAGATCCTGTCCTACATCGACGTGGGCCGCCAAGAGGGCGCGCAATGCCTGACCGGCGGGGCGCGCAATGCGCTGAAAGGGGGCCTGGACCAGGGCTATTACATCAGCCCGACGATGCTGCTTGGCAAGAACGACATGCGCATCTTCCAGGAGGAGATCTTCGGGCCGGTGGCGGCGGTAACAAAATTCAAGGACGAAGCCGAGGCCATCGAGATCGCCAACGACACCTTCTATGGCCTGGGCGCGGGGGTGTGGAGCCGCGATGGTGCGCGGGCCTATCGGGTGGGACGCGGCATCCAGGCGGGCCGGGTGTGGACCAACTGCTATCACCTCTATCCGGCCCACGCGGCTTTCGGCGGCTACAAGCAGTCGGGCATCGGCCGCGAGACGCACAAGATGGCCTTGTCGAACTACCAGCAGACCAAGTGCCTGCTGGTGAGCTACAGCCCGAACGCGCTGGGTTTCTTCTGATGTCCTTGCGACACAAGCGGTAGCATCCGCCTGCGGAGGGCGCCTCTACACTGGCGCCTTCCCAGACTCCCCTGCGGCGTGCCGTGCCCGAGCGGCGGGCGCGCCGTGCACGCCGATGCGTTTCCTGTTGTTGTTCATCGCCCTGATCCTGGCCATCGTGATGCCCATCGGCGCAGCGATCTATGTAGGAGCCGCCGGACCCGGTCCCTATCTGCTGGTCGATGAAGGTCCAGGCGAAGCGTGGCTGACGCCGCGCAACGTGGGGCAGGGGCAGGCCGTGGCGCGCCGTTATGCGTCGCAGGCCGAGGCGCGCGATGCCGCGGATGCCGAGCGCGATTCGCTGGAGACGTCTTCCTATTCCTCGACCCTGGCCGTGACGCGCTATCGCCTGAGGGAGGGCGGCGTGGGCCTGTTGCTGCCGGTGGAGGGATGGCTGGTGCACGTCGTCGCGCCGGACCGCGCGGCGCTGGATACGCAGGTGGCCGCGCTGCCGTTTCTCCAGGCCAACCCCGACCCGAATCCCGTCGCCCGGGCGCTGGACCAGCATCCCGGCGGGGTGGCGCTGGGCATCCTGGGGTATGCCTTTTTCCTGGGCATCTTCATGTTCCGTGGCGCGGCCTGGGCCGGCACGGTCAAGCCAGCACCGGGCACGCCGGTGTTGGACGCCACGCAGTTGCGGGCGCGTCTGCTGGCGGTGAATGGACTCGATGTGCCCATGCAGGTCTCGCAGACCGAGAAGGGCCGCTATGTGCTGACCTGGGTGCTGGATCACGCGCGCTGGGCACGCCCGGGCGGCATGACGTTCGCCAGCAAGGTGAAGCGCGTGGAGCTGGAATTCGATGACGCGCGGAACGTGGTGCGCGTGGTCGAAACCACGATGCTGCGCGACAAGGACAAGGGGGTGACGGGCCTGAGCGCGCGCATTGCGCTGTTCCGCGGCGTCACGATCGCGGAACACTCGCACAAGGTGGACATCGGGCTTAACTACCATCCCTCATTGGGCTGGACGGTGCGCCCCGAGCACACGTTCCGTTATCGGGACAGCGAGCTGAAGGGACCGTTCATCCAGTGCGTGACGGGCAGCGGTTGGTCCTGGCGGCCCGTCATCACGTTCTGGCGTCCGCTGGGCGGCTAGGCCGTTTCCAGCGCCGCCAGCCAGGCCGACAGGCAGCGGCGCGCGGCGTCGGGCAGCGTGGCCTGGGCCTGGCGCGCCGCCTCGCGCAAGGCGCGCGGATCGATGCCCGCGCCTTCCAGTTCGCAGGCATGTCCCACCAGCCAGCGCTCGATCCGCGCGGCATCCGCTTCCAGATGGCATTGCAGGCCCAGTGCATGCGCGCCCAGCGCGAAGGCCTGGTTGTCGCAGACCGGGGTCGATGCGAGGCGGATGGCGCCGTCGGGAATCTCGTAGCGGTCGCCATGCCAGTGCAGCACGGGCACGCCCGCCAGGGCGGCCAGCGGCGAGGCCCGGCCTTCCGGCGTCAGCGTCAGCGGCGCATAGCCGATCTCCTTCACCCCCATCGATGCCACGCGAGCCCCCAGCGCCCGCGCCATCAGTTGCGCGCCCAGGCAGATGCCCAGGATGGGCAGGCGGGCTGCCAGCCGCTGGCGCACCAGCGTCAGGTCGGCGGCCAGGAAGGGGTATCGGTCGTCATCGAAGGCACCGATAGGGCCGCCCAGGACCACCAGCAGATCGGGCTGCAAGGCATCGATCCCGGCCAGGTCGTCCACGCCCGGATCGATGTAGCGCAGGGCGTATCCCTGCGCCTGCAGCACGGGGGCGAAGGTGCCCAGGTCTTCGAAATGGAGGTGGCGCAGCACCAGGGCGGTCTTCATGCCGTGGATTCCCGGTCGGAAGAGGATTCGGGCCAGTAGTGATGGTCGGGCAGGGCGCGCGCGCCGAAGATGGCCTGGCCCACGCGCACGGTCGTGGCGCCTTCCTCGATGGCGAGCGTGAAGTCGCCCGACATGCCCATGGACAGTTCATCGAGGACGATGCCGGCGGGCGCCGTCTGGCGCAGGTGTTCTCGCAAGGTGCGCAGGCGGCCGAAACACGGCCGCACGCGCGCGGCGTCGGCCGACAGCACGGCCAGCGTCATCAGCCCGCGCACGCGCAGCGACGAATACGCGGGCAGTTGCTTCAGGAAGCCCGCCACCTCCTCGGGCGCCAGTCCGAACTTGCTGGCTTCGCCCGAGGTGTTCACCTGCACCAGCACGTCCAGCCCGCGCCCCAGCGCCTGCAGCCTGCGGTCCAGCGCCTCGGCCACGCGCGGGCTGTCCAGGGCCTGGAATTCGCTGGCGCAGCGCGCCACCAGCTTGGCCTTGTTGGTCTGCAGATGGCCGATCACGACCCAGCGCAGATCGGCCAGGTCGCCCATGGCCTCCCACTTGCGGTCTGCCTCTTGCGGCTTGTTCTCGCCCAGTTCGCGGCAACCGGCGGCATAGGCCAGGCGGATGCGGGCTTCTTCGACCGTCTTGCTGACGGGCAGCAGGCGCACCTGGGCGGGATCGCGGCCTACGCGTTCGCAGGCGGCCTGGATGCGCGCGCGCACCTGCGCAAGATTGCGCTGGAAGTCCGCGACGGTCAGGGCGGTGGGGTAGGGGGTGTCGCCAGCCATGGAAGTCCTGGAGAAAACGGCAGGGGGGCCGGTGTACTATCGGCTTGGGTCAGATTGTACATTGTCATAGGACAAAATGAGAATACAAGGCGAAACCGCGGCCGGCATCTTCGACAGCATCCGCGACCAGGTGCAGGCGCGCGTCATCGAGCCCGGCCAGGCGCTGCCGCCCGTGCGCGAGCTGGCCGTGGCCTTGGGTGTCAACCGCAACACGGTGGCCGCCGCCTACAAGCGGCTGGTCAGCGCCGGCATCGCCATCACGCAGGGCCGGCACGGCACCTCGATCCGGCCTGCCCAGGGGCCGGGCGAACAGGAGGGCAGCCTGCCCGGGTCACCGCTGACGGATCTGGCCAGCGGCAATCCCGCGACGGCCTGGTTGCCCGACATGGCGCGCGTGTGCCGGGCCGTGGCCGCCGTGCCGCGCCTGTACGGCGAACCCACGCTGAATGCGGACCTGGCCGACAGCGCACGCGCCTGGCTGGACGATGATCCGCCCGCGGGCTACGCGCTGGACCTGTGCCATGGCGCGGTGGACGCGGTGGAGCGTCTGCTGGCGGCCTGGCTGGCGCCGGGCGACAAGGTGGCGGTGGAGGATCCGTGCTTTCTTGGCAGCCTCAACACCTTGCGGCATGTCGGGCTGGTGCCGGTGGGCGTGCCGGTGGACGAGGAAGGCTTGCGGCCCGAGGCGCTGGTCGACTCGCTGGCGCAGGGCGTGCGCGCGGTGATCTGCACGCCGCGCGCGCACAACCCGACGGGCGCGAGTTTCAGCCCTGCGCGCGCCAAGGCCTTGCGCCGCGTGCTGGCGGACTTTCCGCAAGCGCTGCTCATCGAGGACGATCATTTCGGGCCGCTGTCCGCGACGCCCTACCGCAGCCTGATCGCCCCTGCGACAGCGCATTGGGCGCTGGTGCGCACGCTGTCGAAATGCCATGGTCCCGACCTGCGCCTGGCGGTGGTGGCCAGCGACGCGGAAACATCGCGCCGCCTGCGGCTGCGGCTGGCTCCGGGCAATGTCTGGGTCAGCCATGTGCTGCAGGACATGGCGCACGTGCTGTTGTCCTCGCCCGAGGACAGCCGGCGGGTCGGCGAGGCGCGCGAGGATTACGCCCAACGGCGGCGCACGCTGGCCGATGCCTTGCGCGCGCAAGGCATTGCGTCGTGGTCGCGCGGCGATGGCCTGAACGTGTGGGTGCCGCTGCCCGTGGCGGGCCGTGACGTGGCCGAGCGGCTGGCCCGGCTGGGTTGGCTGGTGCGGGTGGCCGACAGTTTTTGCGTGGATACACCGGTGCAGGCCATCCGCGTGACGGTGGCGGAACTCGCACCTGCCCGCGCCGCGCGCTTTGCGCGGGATCTGCGTGCGTGCCTGGACGCCTTGCAGGCCGCCGCCTGAACCTGGGTTCGTTCCGGTGTCGCATCGGCGCATCGCAGCGGGCGGCAAGGCCAGCGGGCGGCGCCAGGCCCGCACACGGCAGTGTTACGCTGCGATTCTCTTCCCTGGAGCCTCCATGAATTCGATCTCCGAGCGTCCGCCGCTGCCCGCTCCCCGCAACTACTGGTTGAAAGGCCGCTCCCCGCTGGTTCACGCCGTCGCGCTTGTCCTGACCTTTGTCGCCTTGGTCCTGTCGTCCTATGCGACGGTGCCGATGGTGCCGGTGCCCATGACCCTGCAGACCCTGGCCGTGTTGCTGGCCGGCGCGCTGCTGGGCTGGCGGCTGGGCATGATCGTCGTCATCACGTGGCTGGTGCTGGCCGCGACAGGCTTGCCGCTGCTGTCCAACGGCGGAGGCGGCGTGCGTCATTTCGTCGGCCCGACGGGCGGTTATCTGGTGGCTTTCCCGCTGGCTGCCGGCCTGGTGGGCTGGCTGGTCCAGCGCGGCTGGAATGGCGAGCGCGCCCTCTGGGCCCTGGCGGCGTTCCTGCTGGGTCACGTGGTGTGCCTGTTGCTGGGTGGCATCTGGCTGGCCGCGGCCATCGGCCCCACGAAAGCCTGGCTGCATGGCATCCTGCCGTTCCTGCTGGGCGGCGTGGTGAAGTCGGTGCTGGGCACCACGGTGCTGAAGGTGCTGGCCTTGCGCACGCGCGCGTCCGCCTGGGCCTGAACCCGGGCGGCATGCAGCCGGCGCGGCGCGCCGGCGCGGGCATCAGGCCAGCTTGTGCCGGAACAGCCAGGCTGCCAGCGGCAGCGTCACGGCGGCAATCCCGATGAACGGAATGAAGTCCGGCCACACCAGCGACCACGAGGCGCCTTCAAGATAGACCCGCCGCACCAGGTCGATGGCGAAGCGCAGCGGATTCACGTAGGTCGCGATCTGCAACGCCTCCGGCATGTTCCGCACGGGCGTGGCCAGGCCCGACAGCAGGACCAGCGGCATCAGCAGCACGAAGGTGTAGAGCATGGCCTGCTGCATGTTGGCCGACAGTGCCGATACCGACAGGCCGATGCCCACCACCGCAATGGTGAAGAGGGTCAGCCCCGCATACAGCACCAGCAGGTTGCCTGATAGCGGTATCGCGAACCAGTACAGCGCAATCGCCAGGATGAGCGAGGACTGCAACAGACCGATAGCGATGGCCGGCAGGGCCTTGCCCGCCAGGATCATCATCGGGGTATAGGGCGTGACCAGCAACTGGTCGAAGGTGCCTTGCTCGCGTTCGCGCGCCACGGCCAGCGCCGCCAGCATCATGGTCTGCATCATGCTGAGCGAGGCAATGAGTCCCGGCACGATGTTCCAGCGCGTCTCCAGGTTGGGGTTGTGCCAGGCGCGCGCCGTCACGCTCACCGGCAATTGCGTGCCCATGCCGTGGCGGCGGTTGAAGTCGTCGACGATGGTGCGGATCTGTCCGGCCGCGGCGCCCGCGGTGGTGGAGTTGCGGCCGTCCAGGATGATCTGCAGCGGCGCGGGCTCGCCGCTCGTCAGCTTGCGTTCGAAGTCGGGCGGGATATGGATGACCAGCAGCGCGTCGCCGGCGTCGACGGGCTCGGCGATCTGCCTGCTGCTCTGCAGGGTGGCGACGCGGTGGAAGACGCCGGTGCCGTCCAGCCGCGCCATGAGCTCGGTGGAATAGGCGCCGCGGCTCTGGTCCAGCACGGCATAGGGCACGTTGGTGAGGTCATAGGTGGCGCCATAGCCGAACAGCAGGGCCTGCAGGATGGGCGGAATCACCAGCACCACGCGGCTGGACGGGTCCTTGAAGATGGCCAGGAATTCCTTGTGGCAGAGATTGCCCAGGTGCTGGAGGAAAGCGAAGAAGGCACGCATGGCTCGGTCCGGGTCTCAATCCAGTTTCTTGCGGGTGGCCAGGCGCGCGGCGCCCAGCAGGCAGACGGCATAGGCGGCCAGGATGGCGCAGTTGCGCGCGATCAGCCCCCACTGGTTGCCGGCCAGGAACAGCGACTTGGCCAGCTCCATGAAATAGGTGGCGGGCAGCATGTGGCCGATGATGCGCACCGCCGCGGGCACGTTGCGCAGGTCGAAGACGAAACCCGACAGCATCATGGCCGGCAGGAAGCTCGCCAGGATGGCGATCTGGCTGGCCAGGAACTGGTTCTTGGTGAAGGCCGAGATCAGCAGGCCGATGCCCAGCGAGACGAACATGTAGAGCATCGAGGCCACCAGCAGCACGCCCAGCGAGCCGTGCAGCGGCACGCCGAAGAGCAGCCGGGCCGCCACCAGGCACAGCGCCAGGCCCAGCAGGCCCACGCAGAAATAGGGGATGATCTTGGCGACCAGGATCTCGACCGGGTGCACGGGCGTGACGAACAGGGACTCCAGCGTGCCGCGCTCCCATTCGCGCGCCATGACCAGGGCGGTCAGGAAGGTGCCCACCAGCGTCATGATGAGCACGATGAGGCCGGGCACCAGATACCAGGTGCTGTTGTTGGCGCTGTTGAACCACAGGCGGTCCACCACCTGGACGCCGTCCTGCGTGGCGGCGCTGCCTTCGCGGTCGGCCCGTTGCAGGGCCCAGGCGCCGACGGCGCCGTCCACATAGCCCTGGATGACGAGCGCGCGGCTGGGGTCGCCGCCCTGCGTCAGCACCTGCAGTTGCGCGTCGCCCGCCGCCAGGCGGCGCGAGAAATCGCTGGGCACGTGCACCAGCGCATCCACCTCGTGCCGGTCCATCATGGCCTTGGCTTGCGCCAGTGAGCGGGCGGGCAGCACGCGCAGATAGCTTGAGCCTTGCAGGCCCGAGACCACGTCGCGCGCATCGGGCGAGACGTCCTCCATCGCCACGGCGAGGTCCGCGCGCTTCACGTCCAGCGACAGCCCGTAGCCGAAGATCAGGATGAGCACGATGGGCAGGCCGATGCCGATGAGCAGGTTGCTGCGGTCGCGCAGCAGTTGCCGGAACTCCTTGCGCGTCAGCGAGACCAGGCGTCGCCAGAAGCCGCGTGCGGCATTGTCGCCGGCATGGGGGGCGGCGCTCATGCGGCCTCCCTGGCGCGGCGGCCCTGTTCGACGATGCCGATGAAGGCCTGCTCCATGTCCAGCCGCGCGTCGGGCGTTTCGCCGGCCTGCTGCCTGACCTCTGCGGGCGTGCCCAGCGCCAGCAGCTTGCCGGCATCCTGGATCACGATGCGGTCGCAGTATTCCGCTTCTTCCATGAAGTGCGTGGTGATGACGATGGTGGTGCCGGTGTCGGCCAGCGCGGTGATGCTGCGCCAGAAGCGCCGCCGCGCCAGCGGATCGGCGCCGCTGGTGGGCTCGTCCAGGAACAGGATGTCGGGTTCGTGCAGCAGTCCCACGGCCATGGCCAGGCGCTGCTTGGTGCCGCCCGGCAACTGGCCGGCGGGGGCGTTCTCGTGGCCATGCAGGCCGAACTGCGTGAGCACCGTGTCGATGCGCCGGGCCAGGCGCTTGCCGCGCAGGCCATAGGCGCCGCCGAAGAAACGCAGGTTTTCCATCGCCGTCAGGTTGCCGTACAGCGCGAATTTCTGCGAGACGTAGCCGATATGGCGGCGCGCCCGCGCGCGCGCCGTGCGCAAGTCCATGCCGGCCACCTGGGCGTGGCCGCCGCTGGCGGGCAAGAGGCCGCACAGCATGCGGAAGGTGGTGGTCTTGCCCGCGCCGTTCGGGCCGAGCAGGCCGAATATCTCGCCCCGGCTGACGGAGAAGGTGGTGCGATCGACCGCCGTGAAATCGCCGAATTTGCGCACGAGGTCGCGAACCTCGATGGCGGGGCGGTCCAGGGCCAGCGCCTCGTCGTCCGGGTCCGTTGGCAGGGCGTCCTGGGCCGTGTCCTCTCCGGCTTGCATGCCCGGATCGTCCACGGCGCCGCTGTCGGCGTCTTCCTGGCGGGCGCGCAACAGCACCATGAAGCCGTCTTCCAGCCTTTCGGGCACTGGCCGCAAGACCGCGCCGCGCAAGGCCGGCAGGGCGGCGGTGTCATCGCCGCGGATCAGCCGGACCTCGCCGCCTTGCGGCACCGCGTCGATGATGTGGGCGGTGTCGTCCAGCAGGCGGGCCTGCAGTTCGCGGGCGGGCTCGCCGTCGGCGGGCGTGGCCACGAAGCAGCGGCCGTGGGCGTGCCGGGCGATGGCGGCGGGGTCGCCCGCGGCCAGCAGCCTGCCTTCGTGCAGCACATAGACCCGCGCGCAGCGTTCCGCCTCGTCCAGGTAGGCCGTGGCCACGATGACCGACAGATTCTCTTCGTCGATCAACTGGCTGACGATCTCCCACAGTTCGCGGCGCGACAGCGGGTCGACGCCCACGGTGGGCTCGTCCAGCAGCAGCAGTTCGGGCGAGCGCACCAGCGTGCAGGCCAGCCCCAGTTTCTGCTTCATGCCGCCGGATAACTTGCCTGCGGGCCGGCTGGTGAAGCGCGCCAGGTCGGTCATCGCCAGCAGCTTGTCGTAGCGCCCGCGGCGCACGTCGGCGGGCACGCCGTGCAGGTCGGCATAGAGGTCCAGGTTTTCCTGCACGCTCAGGTCTTCATAGAGGCCGAAGCGCTGCGGCATGTAGCTGATGCGGTCCTGGATGCGCTGGGGCTGCGCGATCACGTCCTCGTTCAGCACGCGCAGGGTGCCTTGCTGGGGTGTCATCAGGCCGGCAACCAGCCGCAGGAAGGTGGTCTTGCCCGCGCCGTCAGGGCCGACCAGCGCAGTGAGCGCGCCGGCGGGCACCTGCAGCGACACGTCGTCCAGCGCCTGCACGACCTGGCCAGACTCCTTGACGACGAAGCGCTTGCCGATGCCGGCGGCGTCGATCGCCAGCGCCTGGTTCATGGGGCGGGGCTCGTGGCGGGGGCGCCGTCCTGCCGCGGCTGCTGCGTCAGGTCGAGCCGCAACGTGGCGGGCATGCCCAGGCGCAGCCGGTCTTGCGGGTCGTCCACGTGCACGCGGATTTCATAGACCAGGCTGGTGCGCAGGTCTTCGGTCTGCACGCTCTTGGGCGTGAACTCGGCCACCGACGAGATGTAGCCGACGCGGCCGGCCACGGGCTCGCCGGGGTGGCTGTCGGTGAGCACGCTGGCCGTCATGCCCAGGCGCAGCTTGCCGAGTTCGGGCTCGTTCACATAGGCGCGGATCCACTTGGGATCGGTCAGGGCCAGCGTATAGGCGGGACGTTGCGGCGAGGCCATGTCGCCGGGTTCCAGCAGGCGGGCCCGCACGATGGCGTCGCGCGGCGCCTTCAGTTGCGCCAGGTCCAGCTGATGGCGCAGCAGCGCCAGTTGGGCGCGCGCCGCGTCGCGTTCGGCCTCGGCCTGGGCGATGTCTTCCTGGCGCGGTCCGATGCGGGCGAGGTCCAGGGATTTGCGGCGGTCTTCCAGCTGCGCCTGCGCCACGCGCTGGCGCGAGGCGGCATTGTCCACGTCCTGCTGGCTGACGCCGCGCCCGCCCGTGCTGTTGGCGATGCCGCGCAGGCGCTTCAGTTGCTGGCTGGCCAGGTCAGCATCGGCCTGGGCGGAGGCCACCTGGGCTTGGGCCTGGGCGATTTCCTCGGGCCGGGTGCCGTTGGTGAGCCGCAGCGCCGCCTGCTCGCTGGCGGCTGCCTGCGCCTCGGCCTGCCGGATCTGCAAGGCCAGCGTGCGGGTGTCGAGTTCGGCCACGACCTGGCCGGCGCGCACCGCGTCGCCTTCCTCCACGTTCATCTTCGCCACGCGGTCGCTGCCGTCGAAGGCCAGGGAAATCTGGCGGATGTCGACATTGCCATAAAGCGTCAGCGTGCCGGTGTCGGGGGCAGGGCGCAGGGCGTACCAGACGCCTGCGGCGATGACCAGGGCCAGGACGAGAAGGGCGGCGGTTTTCTTCATGGGGCGCGCGTCTGCCGTAAGGGGGCACGTGCTGGATGGCCGGAGTGCCAGGCAGCGGGGTGCGGTTCGCAGGATTTAATTCAAATCTGAATTTGAATTATGCTAAGCCACTCTCTTCTCCAGAGCAAGACGCCATGCCGCCCAGAACCAGCTCGCCTCGCAAGGACCGCTCCGGCAGGGCCGACGGCGAGGCCACGCGCGCGGGCATCCTGGAGGCAGCTGGCCGCGCGTTCGCCGAACGCGGCTTTCGCGATACCACCAGCAAGTCGATCTGCGAACGCGCGCGCACCAACATGGCTGCGGTCAATTATCACTTCGGCGGGCGCGAGGGCCTGTACCGCGCGGTGCTGAAGGAAGTGCACCAGCGCCTGGTCAGCATGGACTTCCTGACGCAATTGGCGGAAAGCGGGCTGCCACCCGAGGAAAAACTCAGGCGCTTCCTGCATGCCCTGGTGACCAGCACGGTCGATGCCGACAACTGGCCCACGCGGGTCTGGGCGCGCGAAGTGCTGTCGCCGTCGCCGGTGCTGTCGGACATCCTGTGCGAGGCCTCGCATCCCAAGTTCGGCATGCTGTCGCGCATCGTGGCCGAGCTGGCGGATGTGGCGTTGGACGATCCGCGCCTGACGGCCTGCGTGCTGGGCGTGGCCGCACCCTGCCTCTTGATGCTGGTGGTCGACCGCAAGCTGGATACGCCCTTGCAGCCCCTGTTCCGCCAGCCGCCCGAGACGCTGGTCGAGCAATTGCTGGCGTTTGCGCTGGCAGGCATCCGTGGCGCGGGAGGACAGGCGGGGGCGCGCCGCCCGTCCTTCCGCGCCCGGGATCAATAACGTTCGTCTTCCCATTCCTCGCGCGGGGCGGGCAGCGCGGCGCGCATGGGCACCGGCCTTGGCGTGTCCAGTCGGGACGTCTCCACGCGGGGCGTCTCCACGCGAGGCGTTCCCGTCACCTTGAAGACGCCCACCGCCTCCATCAGCGACGCCGACTCGTGGCCCAGGTGCTCGGCCGCGCGTGCCAGTTCGCCGACCAGCGTGACGTTCTGCTGGCCGATGCCGTCCATGCGGTTCACCGCCACGCTGATGCGCTCGACGCCCAGCGACTGCTCGGCGGACGCCCGCGAGATTTCCTCCATCAGCCCGCTCACGCGCTCCACCGACTGCAGGATGTCGCGCATGCTGTGGCCCGCCTGGCCTGCCTGTTGCGAGCCGGTGGACATGCGCGAGACCGACTCGTCGATGAGCACCTTGATCTCCTTGGCCGCCTGGCTGGATTTCTGCGCCAGGCTGCGCACCTCGCCCGCCACCACCGCGAAGCCCTTGCCCTGTTCGCCGGCGCGGGCGGCTTCCACCGCGGCATTCAGCGCCAGGATGTTGGTCTGGAAGGCGATGCCCTCGATCAGCGTGACGATCTCGGAGATCTTGCGTGAACTGTCGTCCAGCTCCTGCATGGTGGCCACCAGCCGGCCGACGATCTCGCTGCCCTGGCCCGCCACCTCGCGGCTTTCCTGGGTGAGCTGCGTGGCCGAGCGCGCGCTCTCGGCATTGCGCGTGACGGTCACGGCCAACTGCTCCACGCTGGCCGCGGTGTCCTGCAGGGAGCTGGATTGCGCGTCGGTGCGGTCGGCCAGGCTCTGGCTGCTGGTGCGCAGGTCGCCGATGGTGCGGGCATGGTCCGAGGTCTTGTGCATGACCTCGGAGGAAATCCCGATCAGGCTCTTGCGCATCAGGTCCAGATAGAAATAGAGCTTGCGCATCTCGCCGCCGGTACCGCTGTCGACCTCGTTGACGAGGTTGCCCGCGGCGATCTGACGCGCGACTTCCTCGGCGACGGCCAGGGGCGACGTGACGCGCCGGGCCAGGGACAGGGCGGTGCCGATGAGCGCCAGTGCCGCCACCGCGTAGATGCCCCAGTACAGCGCCTGCATGGCAGGCTCCTGTGGCCTGGCGGCCAGCCAGGTGGGCACCGCCGCCATGGCGCTGGCCGCCAGTGCCAGCCGGAGCAGCGCGGGGCGCAGCCCGCCGCGTAGCGGGAAGGCCAGGGCATGCAGCGCGCGCCGCCAGCCGGCAGGCACGCGCTGGCCGTGGCGCAAGGTAAAGCCGCCGGTCTGGCCGCGATTGATCTGGTCGTAGAACCGTTCGGCGTCGGCAATCTGCTCGGGGCTGGCCTTGACGCGCACGGACGCATAGCCGGTGACCTCGCCGTCCTCGATGACAGGCATGGCATTGGCCAGCACCCAATAGAAGCCGCCGTGCTTGTGGCGGTTCTTCACGACCGCCAGCCAGGGCTTGCGGGCCTGCAGGGTGCGCCACAGGTCGGCGAAGGCCGCGGGCGGCATGTCCGGGTGGCGCACGATGTTGTGCGGCTGGCCCAGCAGTTCCTCGCGCGAGAACCCGCTGATGGCCAGGAAGGCCGGATTGCAGTACGTAATCCGGCCCTTCAGGTCGGTCTTGGAAATCAGGTACTGGTCGTCCTGCAGGACGAATTCCTGGTCCGTGACGGGCAGGTTCTTTCGCATGGCGGCGTACCTCTTCCGGGATGGGTGCATCGAAGGTGAAGCGAAGGGCAACAGTGTTCCCCGTCACGGCGTCGGCCCCCGCTGCAAGCGGAAACCGGCACGCGGCATGACGGGTGCGCATACTGTATGGCGAGATTATCTCCACAATTTCAAGGAAATCGCGGTATTGACCGATTATTTCCGGAGATCGGGCGTTCTCGAACAGGCTGCCCCGCAAGCCGCGCCAGCTCTGGTTCTGGTTTGAACCAGGAGATTGATGGATTATGTCGATGGTTTTGATGGAAAACGGCAGTGATTATCTGAAGATGATTAATGACTGCCAGTTTTTGATAATCGAGGAAGGCCGCGCCTGGCGCGTGCCCGTGCCCGTGCCAATGACGGTGTGGCGCGATGCATACTGGCGCGGCATGGCGGGCCCAGGTACCGGTACTGGCCCCTGCTAAACTCACAAAATGCTGCAAAATCAGACTCTTACAGATTCATCGCCTGACGCCGCCCACGCGCTGCCGGCCGACTCCCCCTGGCGCTTGTGCGTCGCGCCCATGATCGACGTCACCGACCGCCACTGCCGGGTGTTCCATCGCCTGCTGGCGCCGCGCGCGCGGCTGTACACCGAAATGATCACCACGGGCGCGCTGCTGCATGGCGACGTGCCGCGCCACCTGGACTTCGACGAGACCGAGCATCCGGTCGCGCTGCAATTGGGTGGCAGCGACCCCGAGGCACTGGCCGAATCGGCGAAGCTGGGGGAGCAGTGGGGCTATGACGAGATCAATCTCAATTGCGGGTGCCCGTCCGAGCGGGTCCAGAAGGGCGCTTTCGGCGCCTGCCTGATGGCCGAGGCGCCTTTGGTGGCCGATTGCGTGAAGGCCATGCTGGACGCCGTGTCGGTGCCCGTCACGGTCAAGCATCGCCTGGGCCTGGACTACGACGACTCCTATGCCTTCGTGCGCGATTTCGTGGGCACGCTGTATGACGCGGGTTGCCGCGTCTTCATCGTGCACGCGCGCAATGCCGTGCTGAAGGGGCTGTCGCCCAAGGACAACCGCGAAGTGCCGCCGCTGCGCTACGAGGCCGCGCGCCAGCTCAAGCGCGACTTTCCGGATTGCACGATGGTGCTCAATGGCGGGCTGGCCGATGCGGCGCAGTCCGTGGCGGAACTGCCGGGGTTCGACGGCGTGATGCTGGGCCGGGCGGCATGGCACCAGCCGCGCGTGCTGTCGGAGGTGTCGCGGATCTGGTGGCCCGGCGATGTCCTGCTGGACGATGCCGCGGTGGTGGAGGCGATGCGTGTGTATGCCGCCACCCAGACGGCGCGCGGCATGCCCTTGCGGATGATGACCCGGCCCATGCTGGGGCTGGTGAATGGCCGTGCCGGCGCGCGGGAGTGGCGCCGCGTGCTGTCCGACCAGAAGCGCCTGGCCAGCAACGATCCGGCCCTGCTGGCCGAGGCCTGGCGCGGCCTGGCCGCGGTGCCCGCCTGAAGGGCGGCCCGGGCCCCGCGCCGTGCCGCTCAGGTGGCGGGCGTTTCCTCGCGGGAGTCACCGGGCCAGTCGCGGATGTAGGCCTTCAGCATGTTGTTCTCGAAGCGCTGAGCCGCGACGATGGCCTGCGCCATGTCGTAGAACGAAATCACGCCCTGCAGCATCGGACCGTCCATGACCGGGATGTAGCGGGCGTGCTTTTCCAGCATCAGGCGCTGCACTTCGTCGGCGCTGGTGTTGGGCGTCACGCTGACCGGCGCGTCGTCCATGATGGCGCGGATGGTGGTGTCGCCGGCGACGCCGCCGCTCTTGTGCAGATGGCGGATGATTTCGCGGAAGGTGAGCATGCCGGCCAGGTTGCCGTGCTCCATGATGACCAGCGAGCCGATGTCCTGCGTGCTCATGGTCTGGATGGCCTCGGTGACGAGCACGTCGGGGCTGGCGGTGTACAGGGTCTTGCCCTTGACCCGCAGGATTTCAATGACTTTGAGCATGGTTTTCCTCCGTGGCGTCGTCCGGCGCCTTCGATATTGTTGATTTTGAGCGGGAATCCGTCGGGGCGCCAGTCGTGTCGGCGGCTTGCGGGGCGGCGGGCTTGAGCAGCGCTTCCAGCGGCATGCTCACGCCCCCGGCCAGCAGCGGGGCGATGGTTTCCAGGATTTCGGGTTCGTTTTCCAGCCGGCGTTGACCGCGATCGATCAGGAAACGGTCCACCAGCGGGGCCAGGGTGGCGGCCTGCGGGTCGCAGCTTAACACCCAGCTTTCGCGATTGCGGGTCTGGACCCGCGAGACCAGGCCCAGCGAGGTCAGGGTGGCCATGACGTCCGCCAGTTCATCCGGATGCAGCCGCAGTTGCCGCGCCAGCGCGGTGCTGTCGCGTGCCGCCTGGCCCTGGTTGCGGGCCGAGTAAAGTGCGCGCAGCACCGCCAGTGCGTCGATGAATTCCGCGCCCGGGCGCCGGTTGATGTCCCAACGCCCCATGCGCAGATAGGGCAGGATGGCCGCGATGGCCGCCCCCAGCAGTACCGCCAGCCAGGACAGGTAGATCCACAGCAGGAACACCGGCACCGTGGCGAAGGCGCCGTAGATGACGGTATAGGTCGGGAACTTGGTGATGTAGAACGCGAAGCCGCGCTTGGTCAGCTCCAGCAGCAGCGCGGTGCAGAAGCCGCCGGCCAGCGCGTCCTTCCATTCCACCTTGCGGTTGGGCACCACCACATAGAGCGCGGCGAAACCGATGGCGGTGAGGACGATCGGGACGTAGGACAGGGTGAGCTCCAGCGCGCGCGACATGGTGTCGCCGGCCAGGCCCATGGACTCGCGCGCCAGCACCGAGGTCGTCCACAGGCTGGCGCCCGCCAGCACCGGCCCCAGCGTGATCACCGCCCAATAGATCAGCGCGCGCTGCGCCAGCGGACGCTGGCGGGTGACGCGCCAGATGTCGTTGAAGGCCATGTCGATGGTCATGATGAGCATCAGGGACGTCACCACCAGGAACGCGCCGCCGATGGTCGTCAGGCGCGAGGCCTGCTGGGCGAACTGGTTCAGGTGGTCCATGATGTTGTCCGACACGGCGGGCGGCATCAGGTTGTTGGCCAGGAAGTCTTCCAGGGCAACGCGAAAGTCGTTGAACAGGGGGAAGGCGGTGAACAGCGACAGCACCACGGCGAGCAGCGGCACGACGGCGAGGACCGTGGTGAAAGTGAGGCTGGAGGCCACCTGCAGCAGCCTTTCCTCGTCGGCGCGCTTGCCCACGAAGCGCAGCAGGCTGCCAGCCCGCTCCCTCCAGCTCAGGGAGGCGTGGGCGGCGGGGACCGCGAGGGTCCGGTCTACCGGCGCTGCGGGGTGTTCCATCGCGCGATAATAGCAGCATGGATATCTCGCTGAACCCCACCTTGCGCCGCGTCGCGGCCATTTCACTGCTCGCGCTCATCGTGCTGTGCGTCGCCTGGGAAACCGTGCTGGCGCCTTTGCGCCCGGGTGGTTCCTGGCTGCTGCTGAAGGCGCTGCCGCTGGCCTTCCCGCTGCGCGGCGTGCTGCGCGGTAACCTCTACACCATGCAGTGGGCCGCCATGCTGAGCCTGCTGTATCTCATGGAAGGGGTGGTGCGGTTCATGTCCGATCCGCCCGGACCCTCCGTGACGCTGGCCGCGATCGAGATCGTGCTGTCGCTGGCGTTCTTCCTGTCTGCCATCTTCTACGTGCGGCCCGCCAAGCGCGCGGCCCGCAAGGCGCATCGCTCATGACCCTCGCCAAGACCCTCGATCAGCTTTCCCTGCGCAACAGCTTTGCCGCGCTGCCCGATTCCTTCTACACCCGGCTCGCGCCCAGGCCGTTCCAGCATGCGCCGCGCCTGCTGCACGCCAATGCCGACGCCGCTGCCCTGATCGGCCTGGATCCGGCCGCCTTGCAGACGCCCGAGTTCCTGGCGGTGGTGTCCGGCAGCGCGCCGCTGCCGGGCGGCGACCCGCTGGCGGCGGTCTACAGCGGCCATCAGTTCGGCGTGTGGGCGGGTCAGCTGGGCGATGGGCGCGCGCACCTGCTGGGCGAGGTGCAAGGCCCGTCGGGCAATTGGGAGCTGCAGTTGAAGGGCAGCGGCCTCACGCCGTATTCGCGGATGGGAGACGGGCGTGCGGTGCTGCGTTCCTCGGTGCGCGAATACCTGGCCAGCGAGGCCATGCATGGACTGGGCATTCCCACCACACGTGCGCTGGCCATCGCGGTGTCGGACGATGCCGTGGTGCGCGAAACCGTCGAGACCGCGGCGGTGGTGACGCGCATGGCGCCCAGCTTCGTGCGTTTCGGCTCCTTCGAGCACTGGGCGTCGCGCAAGGACATGGCCAACCTGCGCATCCTGGCCGATTACGTCATCGATACCTTCTATCCCGAGTGCCGCGACGCGCCCGCGGGCGAGCCGCAGGCGCCCGGCGCCGACGTCGTGCGCATGCTGGCCGAGGTCACGCGGCGCACCGGCACGCTCATGGCGGACTGGCTGTCGGTGGGCTTCTGCCACGGCGTCATGAACACCGACAACATGTCCATCCTGGGCCTGACGCTCGATTACGGGCCTTACGGGTTCATGGACGGCTTCAATGCCGGCCACATCTGCAACCACACCGACAGCCAGGGCCGCTATGCCTGGAACGTGCAGCCCTCCGTGGCGCACTGGAACCTGCAGCGGCTGGCCACGGCCCTGCACCCGTTGGTACCCGGGCAGGAAGACGCGCTGGGCGAGGCCCTGGATGGCTATGAAGCGGCGTTCCTGTCGCGCTGGCACGGCCGGGTGGCCGCGAAGCTGGGCCTGGCCCAATGGCAAGCCGAGGACGAAGCCCTGTTCGATGAACTGCTGCGCCTCATGCACGGCTCGCGCGCCGATTTCACGCAGACCTTCCGCCGGCTTGCGTTGGCGCCCGAGGGCCAGGCCGCCCCGTTCCTGGATCTCTTCATCGACCGCGAGGCCACGCAGGCCTGGCTCGCGCAGTACGCCGCAAGGCTGGCACGCGATGGGCGCGACCCCGTCGAGCGTGTCGAAGTCATGAACCGTAACAATCCTCTGTATGTTTTACGCAACCATCTGGCCGAAACCGCGATCCGGGCGGCGGCGGAGGGAGACGCCGGGGAGTTGGACAATCTTCTGCGCGTGCTGCGAAATCCGTGGCAAGAACATGAAAATGCTAAGGAATATGCGGCTCTTGCGCCGGATTGGGCTTCGGACCTCGAGGTTAGCTGTTCATCCTGATGGGACCGGACGGGGGCAATGGAGGGAAATGGTTGCGTTAACTTTTTGTATTCGGGTCAGTCCTGACTCGCTTCCGAACCCATCAAAATGTTAAAATCTGTCATCTTCCCTTCGGTCCGGGAAGAAAAAGCGTAGGCGTCACCGTGCGCCCTGTCGTCAGCGCAGATCCGGATATCCTCTTTCGTGCAACCGCATTTTTCCGAAGACCTACTACGCATCGGACTGCTCGAGGACGATGACGACTTCCGTGAAGAACTGGCGTTGGGCCTGGGCGGCTTCGGCTTCCACGTGTCTTTCTCCTGCGCCGATTCCGCGTCCTTCCTCAGCCAGTTCGACGTCGAGCCTTGCGATGTCGTCCTGCTGGACGCCAATGTTCCCGGCGAGGACGGCTTCACCGTCGCCACGCGACTGCGTGCCCACCACCCCGTGGGCATCGTCATGCTGACAGGCCGGGGCGCGCTGGAAGACCGCGTGCGCGGCCTCGAGGGCGGCGCCGACATCTACATGACCAAGCCGGTCGACATGCTGGAGCTGAGCTCGGTGATCCGCAGCCTGGCGCGCCGCATGCGCATGGCCGGCGTGGTTCGCCAACCGTCGAGTCCCACGCCCGCGCGCGCCGTGCCGTCGCCCAGCTGGTCGCTGCAGGATGGCGGCTGGATTCTCACTGCCCCCGACGGCACTACGCTGCATCTCAGCGCCCAGGAGCGCATCTTCATCGGTGCGTTGCTGAAAAGCGCGGGCACGGTGGTCAGCCGCCAGACCCTGTCCGAGATCTTCAATCCGGGCGATCCCAACGACTTCGAACTGCGGCGCATCGATGTGCTGGTCAGCCGCCTGCGCGCCAAGGCGCAGTCTGTCGGCATGAAGGTGCCGGTGCTGTCGGTGCGCGGCCAGGGTTACGTCTTCGCGACCTGATCCGACGTCTCCGCCCGCGCCATCGGCAGGCGCAGGGTGAAGACCGAGCCGTGGCCGTCACGGCTCTGCACGCTCAGTTCGCCGCGCTGGCGGCGGCACATTTCCCGGGCCAGGTACAGGCCCACGCCCATCCCCTTGGTTTCCCTGTGCGCCGTCCGCCGGTAGTGCGGCTCGAAGATGCGCGCCAGTTCCTCTTCCCCGATGCCCGGGCCGCGATCCGCCACCGACACCCAGGCCTGGCCCGCGGCGTCGTCCGTGCCCCAGCGCAGCGAAATGGGCTGGTCCGCGGGGGAATATTTGGCGGCGTTGTGCAGCAGGTTGCGCAGCACTTCGACGCAGAGCACTGCGTCGCAGACGGCCAGCGCCTGCCCCTCGGTCGGCATGTCCAGCGGATGCGCCATGTCGGCCTGCATCTGCAGGGCCGTGCCGCGTGCGAGCTTGCCCAGGTCTTGCGACGCCGTGCGCGGCTGGAGCAGGCGCTCGCCCAGCATGCCGCTGCCCAGGAAACTCCCCGTCAGCTCCGTCACGCGCTGCACCGCGCGGCGCATGCGTGCGAGCCGCGCGCGGGCGTGTTCGTCATCGTCGGAGACGGCCAGCGCCAGGGCCTGGACCGCCGAGTCCAGCGTGGAAAGCGGCGCGCGCAGTTCGTGCGCGAGCAGGCTGCCGGCCTGGCGGTAGGCGTGCACGGCGGTGGCCCATTCCTCGGCTTCGGCCAGGCCGGCGTGGGGCGGCGCGGGCATGTGGCGCGTCGGCGGGACGAGACGCGCCGGTGCGGCCTGCAGGGCCATGCCGAGGCAGGCCAGGGCACGCACGGCCAGCCCCGCCTGCCACACGAACAGGGTCCATTCGTGCGCGGGCATCAGTCCGCTGCTGGCGGCAAGCGCGGGCAGGTTCGCCAGGTAGCTCAAGCCCAGCACCAGCGAACCGTTACGGGGCAGGCCGGGCGCGTGACGCACGCCCAGGGCGGCAATGGCTGGCGGCAGGGCCAGCGCCAGCCAACCGGGCGGTGGCGGCAGCAGCAGCACGGCCAGGAATTCCAGCGCGACCAGCGCCAGCAGACCCAGCCATTCGGCTTGCGGCTGGCGCCGGGCGCGCGTGCCCAGGGCCAGGAGCGCGGCAAGGAACAGGCCCGGCAGGAGCCAGGCCGGCCAGCCCAGCATCATGGCGATGTCCAGCGGGGCGTGGGCACGCAACAGCATCTCGGGGGTCATGCCGAGTCCTCCAAGGCGGGACGTTCGACGACGAGGGTGATGCCCAGGTCCTGCAGCCAGTCGCGCAGCGCGGCATTGGCCGGCAGCGTGGCGTGCACCGCGATGCCCAGCGCAGTGGCCGTCTGCGCGACCGAGCTGGCCAGGTGGCGGCTGCCCGGGCTGTCCGGCAGGCCGTCGACGAAATCGGCGTCCAGCTTGATGTAGCTGAGCGGCAGGTGGTGCAGATGCGCCATGGCGCCGAACTGCCGGGTCAGGCGGCGCAGGCCGATGCGCACGCCGGTGGCGGTGGCCAGTTCGCACAGCGAACGGACGTCCGCATAGTGATCGACCAGGCCATGCGCGTCGATTTCCAGCAGCAGCTTGGCGGCTTGCGCCGGACGGTCTTCCAGCATCTGCTGCAGGCGCGGCAGGAAGCGGGACTGCCCCAGTGATGCCAGCGACAGCAATGTCGCAAGCTCGCCCCGGTCCGGGGTCAGCCAGTCCAGCGCCAGCCTGACGGCCTGGATGTCACAGTCCGAGGCGAGACCCAGGCGGATGGCGGCGGGAATGAAGGTCTGGGCCGGCAGGGCCTGTTCGGTGCGCGGGTCGTGCAAGGTCAGGGAGGCCTCGTGGCGCAGCAGCGTGCCGTCCTGCAGCTCGCGGCGGCCGGTGGCCAGCGAGAAGCGGTGCTGGTCCAGCGCGGTCAGCAGGGTGTCCTTCCAGGCGTATTCGCCCGAGGCCGAGGCCAGGGCGGGCGGACGCGGCGAGGACGCGGCGATGGTTTCCTCACCGGCGCTTTCCGAGCGCATCAGGCCGTGGTCCAGCCGAGCCAGGATGCGCGTCGGGGTGTCGGCACTGGTATAGGCGGTCAGCGTCAGGGCCCAGCGGCACAGCGTGCCCGCCTCGTCGATGGCGATGCGGCAGCCGCGCAGCGCAATACGCAATTGCTCGCTGAGCCGCAAGGCGTCGGCGGGCTCCATGCCGGGCAGCAGCAGGCCGAAATCCGAGCCGTTCAGGCGGCCCAGCAGCGCTTGCGTGCCCGTGTCCGGCAGCAGGCCCTGCACGCGGTCCGTCACCCCGCGCAGCCACTGGTCGGTCAGCTGGCGTGGCATGTGCTGGTTGATGCTGGCCAGGTCGCGCTGCCGGAACAGCACGACGTGGCCATGGGCGTTGATCGTGTCCTCGCCGGTCATGCGCGGCAGCACGGCCTGGTGCAGCGCGGCCAGGAAGCGCTTGCGATTGGGCAGGCGGGTGACGGGGTCGACTTCCAGTTCTTCCTGCAGCGTCTCGATGGTCTGGGTGTGCTGGGCGATGCGCGCGCGGGCCTGCGCCTGCAACTGGTCGATGGCGGCGCCGACAGGTTGCAGTTCAGGGGGCAGGGGAGGCTTGGTCCCATTGCCGCGCTCGGTCCACTGTTGCACGCTGCGGCCCAGGCTGCTGAGCCTGCGGGCAAGCAGGCGGCGCATCAGGATGGCGATGAGAAGGGTGCAGGCCAGCGTGGCGGCTGTCAGTTGGCCCAGCGACCTGGCGCCTTGCCAGAGCCGGTCGCGGCCCGGCTTGTCATCGGCGGATACACTGAGCGTGGCGCCCTGATAGGGGCCGGTGGGGACGGCGAGGGTGACGGGCGGGACGGCCAGCGGGACGAGCCGCTCGAACCATTGCGGCGCGTGGCCGGCGGCGGCAGGCCGCGAGGCCTCGAAGACGGTGTCGCCTTCGGCCGCGCGCAGGCGCAATTGGCGATAGCCGTAGGCATCGAAGACCTGGCTCAGCAGCGGCACGGCGTTGGAGGCGTCGAGTTCGCCCAGCCGGCGGGTCAGCAATGCCGCCTCGGCCTGGGTGCGATGCGTCAGCGACTCTTCCAGGAAGCTGTGGACGGTGTGCAGCCCCAAGGCGAACGAGCCGCAGGCCACGACGACCACCACGGTGGCGACGCTCAGGGTCAGGTCTCGGAGTAAGCCCATAGTCTTGATATTCCGCGCGGCGCGTCAGGCGCGCGCGCATCCGGGCCCGGGATCAACAGCGTCTGGCGTCGAGGCTGCCCTCCCGGGCAGCGCAGGGGGCCTCAGCTTGCTTCATAGGACGTCATGATATCCGCTCCATATGTACGAATGCGGTCCCGGCCGTCATGTTTGGCGCGGTAAAGCGCCAGATCGGCATGCATGACGAGGATGTCGAGCGACATGCCGTGTTCGTACCCGGCCACGCCGATGGAAATCGTGAGCGTGATCGGCGTGGAGGAAGGCGTGGGAATGCGCAGTTGCGCGACCGCGTGGCGCACCCGTTCGGCGGCCTGCAGCGCGGCGGCCAGGTCGGTGTGGGGCATGAGCACGGCGAACTCCTCGCCGCCCAGCCTGCCGGTCACGTCCGTCTCGCGCAGCGCCGCGGTCATGGCGTCGGCCACCTGGCGGATCGCCTCGTCGCCCAGGTGATGGCCGTAGCGGTCGTTGATGCTCTTGAAGTGGTCGATGTCGATCAGCAGCGCCGACAGCGGATGCGGATAGCGCCGGCATTGCATGATGAGCGCCTCGCCCACCTCCATGAAGGCCCGGCGGTTCTTGAGTTCGGTGAGGGGGTCGGTGTTCGCCAGCCAGGCAAGTTCCTGCGTGCGCTGTGCCACCGCGGACTCCAGGCGGGCGTTGGCGTGCGCCAGGCGCGAGCCGAACTGGCGCGACTGGTAGTTCAGCACGAGCAGCCAGACGGCCAGCACGATGCTGCCGGTGATGAGGCCGGCGATGGTCCATTCCAGGCGATAGAAGCCGCCATGCAGGCGTTGCCGGTTCAGGTCGCGCATGCTGCCCTGTTCCAGGTGGATCAGGCTGACCAGCCGGTCCGACAGCGAACGCAGGGTGCCGGCGTTGCCCAGGATGTCCTCGGCGACGCCGCGGTCCGTCTGCTCGGTGAAGGCCACCTGCATTTGCGCGTACCACGGGATGATGAGGTCGGACAGCGAGGACAGCAGTTCACGGGCCTGGGGCAACTCTTCCAGCAGCAGCGCCTGGGCCCGGGGGGCGTCCATGGCGGGATCCAGCAGGCTGGCAAGCACTTCCAGGCGCAGCACCAGCTCGGTGGCCTTGTTGTCGTGGGCGCGCACCGCGCGCGCGGTGTCGATCAGCAGGTTCACTTCCGTGGCGATCTGGTAGGACACCAGGAAGTCGCTGCTGAGGCTGGGCTCGGCCAGTTCACGCGCGTGGTCGCGCAGCGTGATGGTGGCCAGGACGGTCAGGCCGGCCATGGAGATGAGCAGGAGGGACAGCACCACCGTGAGCCATCGCGGATGACGCAATGGCGGGAGGGCCGGCGAGTTCTGGTCCGGCGCGGGATTGGGCTGGGGGATCATGCTGCGTTATCGAAGCCAGGCATCACTGGACCGTCAGCGCCTGCACCTGCCAGACGATGCGCTGGAGGTAACGGATATCCCCGCGCAGGGCAGGGTGGCTGTCGAAGGGGTAGATGACGATGAGCGGCCCGTTATTGCGCACGGCAAGTGCCTGGCCGTTGCGGCGCCAGGCCAGGATGGGCGAGTACGTGCGCAGGTCCTCGGAAGGCAGGTCGGCGCCATAGCCGCTCAGCGATTCGACGTAGACGCTCCGGGCGGCTTGCAGGCCTTGCTCGGCCAGGACGTCCGACAGCGACGGGCCCTCCCAGGCGGCACGCCTCACGGCGTGCAGCGCATGGGGCAGCGACGTCTGGATGGTGGTCTGGGGCAGGGCCTGGAGCTGGGCCAGCGTCAGGCTGGCGAGCGGCACGTCGTCGGGGCGGCGCTTCGGCCCGTGGATGTCCAGGACGATACAGCTGGCGGCATCGCGGGTCGCGCTCAGGGCCGCGGTGCGGCAGGCCGCGCGCGCGGCAGGAGCCAGGGGCAGCAGCAGCGATGCGCCGGCAACCAGTACGGTCCTACGTGACGTCATGCCTGCTACCTCCAATGGAACGAGACGGCTGCGGTATCGAACTGGGTTGGCCGGCTGGACAATCGTTGGGGAACCTGGGTGAAGGGACGACGTTTTCCGGCGGGGTGCTCGTCGTTGCGGGAATGCACGCCGCCGCCGGCCAGGCATGAGCCTGGCAAGCGAGGGTGTTGCAGGCGTGGCGCAAGTTTGCCGCCAGAGCGATTGTGCCCAAATGTGTCCCGTTGGCGCAAAACGCATCTATTGATTTCTGCAACCCGGCATTTTCTGGGTGGCGGGACTTTCTATCAACGACGAAAAATGTCTTATTGTTGCTTACAAATACAAATAGCGT
Source organism: Orrella dioscoreae (assembly GCF_900089455.2). Taxonomy (NCBI): domain Bacteria; kingdom Pseudomonadati; phylum Pseudomonadota; class Betaproteobacteria; order Burkholderiales; family Alcaligenaceae; genus Orrella; species Orrella dioscoreae. The sequence continues at coordinate 2,834,634 of NZ_LT907988.1, read as the reverse complement.
CATATATTTTCCGAAAAACAAGGGTTTTTACGTAAAAATGGCTGCTTTTCGACGTCTAGGGGGTGCTTCAAACTCATGCATAATCACTGTTACACAGTCACCCCGGCAGGCAGTCTCGCTGGCACCGGGAGATCAGTTGGAACCGGAAACCCTGGTTCCAGCGACGAATTCGGGGCGTTCCTTGAGCACGGTTGATTTACCCGCCTTATGGCTCTTGTTGTCCGTCGCGGTAGTCCTGGCGCTGCTGTCCTGGTGGTACGTCCGCCGGCTGCGCGCCTACCACGATGTTCTGATCCATGATGCCGTCACCGGCACCCTGAACGCGGACGAGTTCCATCGCCGCTGCAGGAAGTGGGTGAACGAGCAAGGCGCGCCGCCCAGCGAGGCCGCCATGCTGCTCATCAACATGGATCACTACACGGAGTACAGCTCGCTCTTGCAGCTGGATCAGGCCAACGCGCTGCTGCAGCAGATAGCGGGGCGCCTGATGCTGCACATCCAGGGCAGGCCGCAGGCCATCGTCGCGCGCTGCTCGCAGGACGAATTCCTGTTGTTCCTGCCGGGCGCCAGCACATCCCAGGCCCGCGCCTTCGCCACCCGCCTGCACGAAACCCTGTCCAGTCCCTACGCGCTGGTCGGCCAGCAGTTGCTGGCCACGTTCGGCGTGAGCATGGTGCTGTACCGGCAGCACGGGGCCACCGTGGAGGTCCTGCAGCGCAACCTCTATGTGGGCATGCGCCACCTGAAAAGCCGGGGCAGCAATGCCTGGCAGGTGTTCGAGCAGGAAATGCTGGCCTACCAGGGCGAGCACCAGGCGCTGGAGCAGGCCTTGCGCCATGCCGTCGCCGACGAGTCCTTCAGCCAGTTTTCCCTGGATTACCAGCCGATCTGTGAAACCCGCAGCCTGCGCGTCATCGGCTGCGAGGCGCTGCTGCGCTGGCGTCATCCCGAGCGCGGACTGGTGTCGCCGGGAGAGTTCATCAGCCTTGCCGAGAGTTCGGGCCTGATTGTGCCGCTGGGCTACTGGGTGCTTGAAGAAGCGTGCCGGCGGGCCGCCGGCTGGCCCGTGCCCTGGCGGGTGCACGTGAACCTGTCGGTCTGCCAGATGCAGAACGACGACCTGCCCGAGCGGGTGGCCGCCATCCTGGCGCGCACGGGCTTGGCGCCGTGGCGCCTGGTGCTGGAAGTGACCGAATCCATCCTCATCGTCCACTACGAGCGCCACGCCCGCATGCTGGACACCTTGCGGGCGGGCGGCGTGAGCGTGGCGCTGGATGATTTCGGCACCGGGTATTCCAGCCTGACCCACCTGCGCAAACTGCCTTTCGACTGGCTCAAGCTCGACATCATGTTCATCGCCGAGCTGGAGTCCGATGGCAACAGCCGCGAGGTCGTGGCGGCGCTGCTGTCCATGTGCCACGCATTGGGGCTGTCCGTGGTGGCGGAAGGCATCGAGACCGAGGCGCAGCGCCGTATCCTGGAAAACCAGGGCTGCGAGGCGATGCAGGGCTACCTGCTGGGCCGTCCCATGCCCGCCCACAAAATCGATCTCTTGGCCGCCGAGGCCCAGGCGGTGCAATAATCCCCATTCTCCGATTCCCCTGCCGGGCGCGTGCCGTCCGGCCTCATCCTGCGATTCCATGTCCGGCAATACTCTAGGCAAGCTCTTCTGCGTCACGAACTTCGGCGAATCCCATGGGCCGGCCATCGGCTGTGTCGTGGATGGCTGCCCCCCGGGGCTGGCCCTGTCGGCCGAAGACATCCAGGTCGAGCTGGACCGCCGCCGGCCCGGCACCTCGCGCCACGTCACGCAACGCCAGGAGGCCGACCAGGTCGAGATCCTGTCCGGCGTCTATGAGGGCGTCACGACGGGCACGCCCATCGGGCTGCTGATCCGCAACACCGATGCGCGCAGCAAGGACTACAGCAACATCACCGACACGTTCCGTCCCGGCCATGCCGACTACGCCTACTGGTCGCGCTACGGCGTGCGCGACCCGCGCGGCGGCGGCCGGTCGTCGGCGCGCCTGACGGCGCCCACCGTGGCGGCGGGCGCCATCGCCAAGAAGTGGCTGCGCGAACAGCATGGCGTGCAGGTGCGCGGCTACATGAGCCAGCTGGGCGACATCCGCATTCCCTTCACGTCCTGGGCGCACGTGCCGGAGAATCCTTTCTATGCGCCGGACGCGGCCATCGTGCCCGAGCTCGAGACCTACATGGACGCGCTGCGCCGCGACGGCGATTCGATCGGGGCGCGCATCGAGGTGATCGCCGAGGGCGTGCCCGCGGGTTGGGGCGAGCCGCTCTATGACCGGCTGGATGCCGATATCGCGCACGCCATGATGGGCCTGAATGCCGTCAAGGGCGTCTCCATCGGCGCGGGTTTCGAGTCCATCGCGCAGCGCGGCTCCGAGCACGGCGACGAGATCACGCCGGAAGGCTTCCTGTCCAACAACGCCGGCGGCGTGCTGGGCGGCATCTCGTCCGGCCAGGCCGTGACGGTGTCGCTGGCCATCAAGCCGACTTCCAGCATCCGTGTCGAACGCCGCTCGATCGACCGCGCGGGCAACCCCGTCATGGTCCAGACGCTGGGCCGGCACGACCCCTGCGTGGGCATCCGCGCCACGCCCATCGCCGAGTCCCTGCTGGCTCTGGTGCTGATCGACCACGCCTTGCGCTGGCGCTCGCAGTGTCTCGATGTCTCCGAACGTCCCTGATCGAAGGAAGCAACATGTCCCTTTTCTCTCGCATGCTGGGCGCCGCGGCGCTGGCCGCCGTGGCCGTGCTGAGCGGCTGCGCCGGCGTGAACACCACCCAGTCGGGCAGCATCGGCGTGAACCGCACGCAATACATGTCCAGCATGGTGCCCGAGGCGCAACTGGTGCAGGAGGCGGGGCAACAGTATTCGCAGATCATCGACGAGGCGCGCAAGCAGAAGGCGCTGGATCGCGATGCCAACCTGGTGGCGCGCGTCAACGCCATCACCAAGCGCCTGGTGGCCCAGGTGGGTGTGTTCCGCCCCGATGCCGCCAGCTGGGACTGGGAAGTCCATGTGCTGAGCGTGGATGAGGTCAACGCCTGGTGCATGCCCGGCGGCAAGATGGCCGTCTATACGGGCCTCGTCAACCAGATCAAGCCGACCGATGCCGAGCTGGCAGCCATCATGGGCCACGAAATGGCGCACGCGTTGCGCGAGCATGCCCGCGAGCGCGTGTCGCAGCAGATGGTGACGAACATCGGCCTGTCGGTGCTGGCGATTGCCACCGGCTCCAGCGCCGCGTCGGACCTGGGCGGACAGCTCAGCAACGTGATGTTCACGCTGCCCAACAGCCGCACCCACGAAACCGAGGCCGACCGCATGGGCGTGGAACTGGCCGCGCGCGCGGGCTACGACCCGCGGGCGGCGGTGACGTTGTGGCAGAAGATGGGCGCGGCGGCAGGCGGCAAGGCGCCGCCCGAGTTCATGTCGACCCACCCGTCAGCCGAGACGCGGATCAACGAGCTGCAGCAGGCGTCGGCACAGGTGATGCCGCTGTACGAGGCTGCGATCAAGAAATAAATCCGGGTCGGCAATATCCTGTTAAAAGAGCCGCCGCGATTCCTCGCGGCGGCTTTTTTTATTTCACGATGACTTCAGTGCTGCAATTCACTGGACTACGCAAGCTGGGTACAGCAAATTCATTAATCACTTTGGTGAGATCAACACATATCGGTGCTTTCCGAAACTTGACCCGACTTTCCCTCATGTAGCTCCCATGCCGCACATCCCGCTCTGTGAAGGCAACAGCATGAGAAGGGAGATGTCTGTGGCAGCAAAACATTATCTGATGCTTGACGAGAAAGACTGGCAGTGGTGCAGCGCTTGGCCGGACACGTAAGCGTCGGCGATGGGTGGCATGCTCATGTTGTGAACTGACGAAGCCGTCAAGGTAGACAGGTAATGCCGCTCGCGTAAAAATCAACGCTGTAGATAGCTGCCGCATGCACACGGATAAGGGATGTATGGTTTCGATTCAGATAGGTGGAGAGGATAAGACCGCAGATATCGCTAAGTGGGCGATCCGGAACGATAAGCAAGAAGGCCTGCAACTGACTTGCACCTACTTTAATAAGATACGGGCAGTGCACGCACTCGACGATTGTGTGATCTCGCCCACTCGCGAACTTGGCGACATGTTGCTGACCAAGCCTGGTAGCGCGATCATCACACCTATTGCCAAGGCCAAAATCTACGGCGAAAGATATGCTGTCGTGCACTATCTGGACAGCAAAAAGCCCTATCTCTTCAAGATGGTCGACATCGGTTTCGCCGCACCCACAGCGATGAAGGACGCACCGGTCTTTCATTATTTCGCTTCAGTGGCTAAAGCGCGACAGGCGCGGGCGAAATTACAGAGCGACCGGAATATGTTCGCCAATGTCGTGCGCCAACTGGACAAACTGCCCGCCAGTGCTGACACCGCCTTGCAGGCATACTGTCTCGGGCGCAACGGCACGCTGGTGCCGGGCCAGGGGCTGATCTACCCGTTCGGACTGAACGAGAGCCAGCTTACGGCGGTGGAGCAGGCCTTCCGCGCCCAGGTCAGTGTGATCGAAGGCCCGCCGGGCACCGGCAAGACTCAGACCATTCTGAATATCCTCGCCAATATCCTGCTGCGCGGGCAGACGGTGGCGGTGCTGTCCAACAACAATGCGGCGGTGGAAAACGTCTACGAGAAACTGGAGAAATGCGGCCTGGGTTATCTAGTTGCCAAGCTCGGCAAAAAGGACAATCGCCAGGATTTTTTCGACGAGCTGCCATCATGGCCAGCCAGCGAAGCCGAACCCGAACCGGCGCCGACCCTTGGGGATATTCAGGCCACGTTGGCGCGCTTGAAGCAGCAATTGTACGACCGCAACCGGGCAGCTCAATTGCAGGTCGAACTGGATGAACTGGTTATCGAGCGGCGCTACTTGCAACAGTGGCAGACAGATTGCAGGGTGCCGGCCACCGTCTCGCTGGACAAGTACGGGCTGACTCCAGGTAAGACGGCGGACCTGATGGCCTACTTGGCGCATCTAGGCGAGCAGCGAATCCGCCTCAAGGATCGCGTCGAACTGCTGTTTAATTTTAGGATCTTTCGGGCCAAACCATTTGCCCAGGGCGATGCTCGGCTGGCGGTGTTCCATGCGTTGCAGATGCACTTCTACGACAAGGCGCTGCGCGACAAGGAAGTGGCGCTGAAAGCGTGCCGCGAATCGCTGGCGCTCGGACATTTTGAGGCCTTGCTGGATGAGTTGAAGCTGGCGTCGATGCGCCATCTGAAGCAGCACTTGCAAAAGCTGCCCCGACCATCGGAGCGCTTCGATGCCGAGAATTACAAGAAGCAGTTCGACGCCTTTTTGCAGCGCTTCCCGATCCTGGGCAGTAGCACGCACTCCATTGTCAACTCGCTCGCGCCAGGGACGATCCTCGATTACGTAATCATCGACGAGGCCTCGTTGCAAGACATCGTGCCGGGAATTTTGCCGCTGGGCTGTGCCAAGAATCTGATTGTCGTCGGCGATAACCGTCAGTTGGCGCATATTCCCGTGACACTGGGAGTGCCGGCACCAGCCGAGGCCTACGATTGCGAGCGCTACAGCCTGCTCGACTCGTGCATCGGCGTATTTCAGGAAACGTTGCCCAGGACGCTGCTGAAAGAGCATTACCGTTGCCATCCCCGGATCATCCAGTTCTGTAACCAGCAGTTCTACGACAATGCTCTAGTGCCGATGACCGAGGACAAGGGCGAAAATCCGATGCGGCTGGTGATCACGGCCAAGGGAAATCACGCTCGCCAGAACACCAACCAGCGCGAACTGGATTCCCTGCTCAAAGTGCTCGAGGCCGAGGGCGATCCCGTCGGGATCGATCGCGACGGGCGTGGCTTTATTGCTCCGTTCAGAAACCAAGTCGACCTCTCCGGAACGCACCTGCCGGTGGATTTCGTCAAGGACACAGTACACAAGTTCCAGGGCCGGGAGTGCGACGAGATCGTTTTCTCCACCGTGCTGGACAGGAAACGCTACAACCAGACTCCCCAACGCCTGGCGTTCGTCGATGACCCGCGTATGATCAATGTGGCGGTGTCGCGGGCCAAGCGCTGCTTCACTCTGGTGACGGGGGATGAGGTGTTCACCGAGCACAATCGCCACATCGCGGCGCTGATGCGCTACATCACCTATTACGCACCGGACGATCAGGTCGTGCGTGCGCCCGTGGTGTCAGCTTTCGACCTGCTGTATCGCGAGTTTGACCAATCTCTGGCACGCCTGGATGCCCGCTTGCGGCCAGAGGATTCGCGCTACAAATCCGAGCAAATCGTGGCGCAGCTGTTGCGCGAGGCGCTGGCCGATCCGTCGTGCCAAGGCTTGATAGTCCATGACCAAGTCAAGCTGGATCAGCTTGCCTCGCCGAGCAATACGGAGTGGACGCCGCGCGAGCGGGCTTTCATGGCACGTGCTAGTTGTGACTTCGTCATTTATTTCAAGGTTGGCAAGACCCCGGTCGGCGTGATCGAGGTCGATGGCGGCTCCCACGACCGGCCCGACCAGATCGAGAGGGATGGCGTCAAGAACGGCATCCTGGCTAAGGTCGAGATCCCCATCCTGCGTCTGCGTACGGTCGAGAGCCGCATCGCGGAGCGGATTGGCGAGTTCATCGCGCAGTGGGCCAGCCCAGCACCCGACGCATAAACCTACGCGCCCCGGCTCGACCACGCCTGCGCAATGTCGTCCGGATTCAGCTACTGCGCTAACCCACGGTTGCTGCCGCCAGTTCATATGGCGCTCAAGGACGGCCAGCCACAGTTGAGCGTCTTGGCGTTTCGTGGTTGAAGTATCTCAAGGCAAGAAAGCGGTCTCCTTTTCAGGTCAATCAAGCCGAGCGTACGGTGTGGGGACGTCTTCAACACGCCAGTCTCTTGGCAATGGCCGGGTTTTCAAGGCAGATTCAAGGTCTCCCCCGTGACGGGCGACTGCAGGTCACGCTCCGGAATCTCCCACACGATCAGGCGCGGGGGCGTCTGCTTGAACGCCGGGCTGGCGAAATAGGCATTCGGGCCGCCGGCGAACTTGCCGCCGTCGCGGCCGAAGTTGGCCACGTCGGTGCCCAGTGCATCGGCCAGGAAAGGCACGAAGTTCGAGGTGCGCGAGAACGACGAGCCCATCACGGTGACGCGCGGCAGCTTGGCGTCGCCGAAGAGATCGTCGTCGGTTGCGCCTTCGGCCGCGGCGGCTGCCGTGATGGTGCTGGCGCGCGCCTGCTCGGCCTCGGGCTGCAGCGTGCGTGGCAGCCAGTCCAGGCCGGCCAGGCGCACCAGGTCGCCCGGGCGCCAGGCAGGCTCGCCCTGCTCGATGGTGTAGGTCTGGTCGGGCGAAGGCGCCAGCGACAGCGCGCGCAACTGCTCGGCCACGTAGCGGGCCGAGGCCTGGGCGCCGGCTTCGGTCCAGTGCGTGTCGGTGCGCAGGAAGGGCTCGCCTTGCCGCGCCAAGGCCGCCATGGGCGTGGCCAGGTCGATGGCGGGCACGCCCGCGGCCGCCAGGCTCGCGGTCCAGTCCGCCGCCCGCGTGCCCAGCAGGGCCGAGCGCTGCAGGCCGCACAGGCGTTCATGCTCGATGCGGCTCTTGTCCGGCACCACGGCCACCACCAGCGCGATGCCGCGCGCTTCCAGCCTCTTCTGCACCGCCAGGACGGTCTTGGCGCGGGCCGCGGCGTTCTGCTCCCGGCCGGGATGAATGGCCAGCTCCTCGGCCAGGAACAGCCAGCCCGGGCAGCCTTGGCGCACGCGGTCGCCCAGGTCGTTCATCAACAACCAGCCCGCGCCACGCTGTACGTCGGCAAAGGCCTTGGGCAGGGGCGTGCCGGCCAGGTTGTCGGCGATGCCGCGGGTGAGCTTGCCGTCCACGAAGGCGGCCCAGCTCCGGTCCTCGGGCAGCAGTGCGCGATCCTCGGCCAGCACGGCATAGCCGTTGGACGCTAGGCCCGCGATCATGAAGGCCAGCAGGCTGTAGCCGGCGAAGGGGCTGACCAGCCGGGCCAGCCAGCTGGGCTTCTGTTGCGGCGGTTTCGCCGTCGAGGGAGGGAGGTCGTCGCGCATCAGAATTGAAAGTACAGGAAAGGTACCGCGCCACGGCTGGCGATCAGGCTGAACGACAGCAGGAAACCGGCAAGCGGCCACAGGCCGGCCAGGTAAAGCACCGCGCCCGGCAGGCGCAGGCGCGCGGCCCACGGCTGCCAGATGGGAAAGACGACGCAGACCAGGCCCAGCGCAGCGGCCAGGTAGTGGGCGGGACGCAGCGCGAGCGTCAGCGCATCCCCCAGCGGCATGCCGTTCAGGCCGAACTGGCCACGATACATGTTCGCGGCTTCTTCCAGCGTGATGGCGCGGAACAGCGTCCAGGCCAGCATCACGAACAGCAGCGTCAGCACGCGCGACAGCCACTCGGGGGGCGGCTTCCAGCCGGCCTCGCCCCAGGCGCGCGCCACGGCCAGCGCCAGGCCGTGCGCCAGCCCCCACAGCAGGAAGTTCCAGCTGTCGCTGCCGTGCCAGAGACCGGCGATGCCCATGGTGATGAGCAGGTTGCGATAGGTCTTCCACACCCCCAGGCGGTTGCCGCCCATGGGGATGTAGAGATAGTCGCGGATCCAGGTCGACAGCGACAGGTGCCAGCGGCGCCAGAAGTCCTGGATGCTGCGCGCCAGATAGGGGTGGTTGAAGTTTTCCGGGAAGTGGAAGCCCAGCATGTTGCCCAGGCCGATGGCCATGGCGCTGTAGCCCGCGAAGTCGAAGAAGAGCTGCAGCGTGTAGGCCGCGCAGCCCAGCCAGGCATCGGCCAGCGTCGGGTCGGGCAGCTTGAAGGCGATGTCGACGATGGGCGAGAGCGTGTCGGCGATCAGCACCTTCATGCTCATGCCGACCATGAAGCGGCGCGAGCCCAGCGCGAAGCCTTCGCGCGTGAAGCTGCGGTGGGAGATCTCCTTGGCGACCCAGTCATAGCGGATGATCGGACCGGCGATCAGCTGGCCGAACATGGCCTTATAGGCGGCGTAGTCGATGAAGCTGCGCTGCGCGGTGACCGTGCCGCGATAGACGTCGACCAGATAGGAGATGGCCTGCAGCACCACGAAGGACAGGCCGGCAGGCAGCGCCACGCGCTGCCACTCAATGGGCAGGGCGCCCGCCGAGACCAGGCCCTGGCTCAGGATATCCACCGCCAGGTTGATGTATTTGTACCAGCACAGGATGCCGGCATTGATGACGATGAGCAGGACCAGCAGCGCGCGGCGCCCGCGCGGTTGCGCGGCCAGGCGCTCGATGCCCATGCCGCCCAGCCAGGCGACCGTGGTCAGCAGGATGAGCAGGACCAGGAAGTAGGGGCTCCACCAGCCGTAGAAGATCCAGCTGCCCACCATCAACACGGCATTGCGCGCCCGCACGGGCGACAGGGCGTAGAAGAACAGGAAACCTGGCAGGAAGAGCGTCAGGAATTCCAGCGAGGCGAAGACCATGATGGCGGACGGGCGAAAGGGAGGGGCACGGGCGCCGGGGCGCCCGCGGGATCAGCGCGCCAGGGAATCGACGGCTTGGAAGATGCGCGAGCCCTTGGGGCCGGGCACCACGAAGACGGTGTAGCGCTCACCGGCTTCCAGCGTGCCCAGCGACAGCGGTTCGCCCGTGGCCGTGCCGCCGCAGGTGAGCTGCACGGTCAGCGCGACGGGATTGATCTGGCGGCGTTGCACGCTGCGATCGGCGGCCTTCTCGAAGATGGCGACCTGGCGCGGCATGGCCTGCAGGCCGGCGTCCTTGCAGGCGGCATCCACCACGTAGAAGCCCAGCGAGGCCTTCAGCGCGTTGAAGTCGTCGGGTTCCTCGCGCAGGATCTCGGCGGTGGGGGCGTCTTCGCCCAGCGCGATGACGGTGGCGAACTGGCCGGGCGCCACCTTGAGCGCCACCGGGGCTTCCTTGCCGCCGCGCGACAGCGTGCCACGGATGTCCGCCTCGGCCTTCACGGGCATGAAGTCGGAGGCAGGCTTGGCGGCGTCCAGCGCCAGCTTGGCCTTCGAGCCGCTGGCGCCCACTTCCAGGCCCTGCGTGCCGCCGTTCACGAAGCGCAGGAAGGAAGAGTCTTCGGCCGGGCCGGTTTCATACAGTTCGATCTGGGCAGCGGCAGCCGTGCCCAGCGACAGGGCACCCAGCGACAGGGCGAGTGCGGCGCGGATCAGGGGTGTCTTCATTTCTTGACCTTCTTGGCGGTGGAAGAGTCCGCGATGGCGCGGCCGATGGCGTCGCCCCAGGCCTTGTAGCCCGAGCGGTTGAAGTGCTGTCCGTCGATGGTGGCCCATTCGCCGGGCTTGGAGAACGTGGTCGAGTCGATGTACTCGCAAGGCGCGACATTGGTGGCCAGGAACTTCGACATCTGCTGCACGCGCGCGTCGGTCTTTTGATACTGGCCGCCAGGCGTGCCGTAGGGCGGGCCGACCCAGATGCAGGCCTTGCCGGTGGCGGCGATGGCCTTGGTCAGGCCGGTGATGCCTTGCCAGGCCCAGGTGCGCGGGAACACGGGCTTGTCATAGGACGCCATGGTGTCGCCGATGATGACCACGACCACGTCGGGCTTGGTCTTGGTGATCAACTGGTCGATGGGCGTGGTCTTGGTGTCGCGCCCCTTGATGACGGCCTTGCCCTTGCCGATGCGTTCGGCCCCGCAGCCCTTGGACACCGTCTTCAGCCACTCCTCCGCGCTGGCGCCGCATGCGCCGATGGAGGTGACGACCGCGCCGCGGCGCGTCAGGTCGTCGTGCAGCGTATCGATCAACTGCCCGGAAAGACTCATGTGGCTTTCGCCGATGACAAGTAGCGCAAGGCCTGCGAGGGCAGAGGCGGACACGGTCAACTCCTTTTGAATGCGGGTGGATACGCGCGGCATCGCGCGCCGCCGATTGCTGGCATGCGCGCGAGGACCGCCCGGAATGGCTGGAAATCAGGTCGGGTCGGGCTGGCTGCTTCTTTCGTCAACGCTGATCGGGCTTATTTCTTCTTGATGGCCTTGACCTCCGGCGTCACCAGGATCTGCTTGGCGATGGCGTCGCCCCAGGTCTTGTAGCCGCTGGCGGTGAAGTGCTGGCCGTCGGTGGTGGTCCATTCGCCGGGCTTGGAGAACTTCAGCGAATCGATGTATCCGCAAGGCGCGACGTTCGAGGACAGGAAGCTCGACATCATCTTCACGCGCGGGAAGGTCTTGTTGTATTTGCCGCCTTCGCTGCCCCAGGCCGGACCGACCCAGACGCAGGCCGTCTGCGATTTGCCGATTTCCTTGGTCAGGCTGGTCACCTGCTGCCAGATCCAGGTCTTGGGGAATTGCGGGGTGGTGTAGCCCGCCATGGTGTCGCCCATGACGATCACGACGAGATCGGGCTTGTCTTTCTGCAGCAGCTGCGTGATGGGGGTGGTCTTGGCCGCGCTGCCGGCGGGAACGATCTTGCCCTTGCCGATGCGCTCGGCGCCGCCGCAGGTCCCGGGCGTGACTTTCAGCCAATCGCCCGCGTTGGCGCCGCACACGCCGATGGTGTGGACGTGGGCGCCCTGGGCGCTCAGGTTGTCGTGCAGCGTCGTGATCAGGTAATTGGAGGTCAGATGGCTGTCGCCGATCACGAGGATCGACAGGCCGGCAAGAATCGAGGTAACCACCGTAAAGCTCCTAGACGGTAAAGACGTGGGCGGTGGACAGCATGCGGCCCATCACTTCTGGTAAGGCGATTGGAACGGGACCACGGGCAGCGCCATCTGGCGGCTCATGGGGTACAGCGTGTAGCGCAGGGTCAGGCCGCCTTGCCACTGGCGATAGTCCTTGGCGTTGTCCATGCCGGCGTTGGCGCCGATGAACCAGTTGGGAGCCATCTGATACTCGGCGGCGGCGGCAAGGTTGTAGCCGAAGCCCGTGCTGCGCTGGCCCGAGTAGCGCGGACCGTTGTTGAACTCCAGTCCCTGCGCCCTGGCCTGGGCCATGGCCAGGTCGGCCTGCTGCTGCATGGATGCGTCGGTCGGGAAATAGTCGGCGTCGTCTTCCTTGAAGCGCTGCACGCCCACCGATCCCTGCAGCTTGTAGGTGAGGCGGTCGTTGCGTTGCGCCCAGGTCACCGGCACGCCCAGGTAGTACATGCTCTGCGGGCTGAAGTAGCCACCATGGCCATAGGTGAAGAAGCGCTGGTTGTTGCCGTAGAACGTGGCCGAGGCATGCAGGCCGGCCGTCAGCAGCCTGTCTTCCTCGCGGATGAGGTGGCGGTAGACGCCGCCGGCGACTTCGGTGCGATGGTTCGACCTGGTGTTCTGGCCGTTCAGCGAATGCCACGAGGCCGAACCGTAGACGCCGTGGGACTGGTAGTCGGCGCCGGCCTGCAGTTGCACGCCGGTGGCGGTGACGCCACCCCAGCGCAGGCCGCTGCGGTCGTCGCGCGTGCCGGCGAAGGAGAGCACGCTGTCGGTCATGGCGCGGCGCGACACGTCCACGCCGTACCAGTAGGTCTGGCTGCCAGGGAAGAGGCCGCTCAGTTCCACGCCGCCGACGATGTTCGTGCGTTCGAAGCCCAGCGGCGTCGTGCCGATGTCGGCGCGGATGCCGCGCATTTCATAGGCGGCCGACAGGCCCACGCCCGAATCGCGCTGCCTGCCGACACTGCCCGTGGGCACGCCGTTGGCGTCGTTCAGCGCGGCTTGCGGGCCGGCGCCGAACTGGCTGCGCGCGGCGTAGTCATCGCCCAGCCGGCCCGCATTCAGCGAGACGTGCGTGGCGTTCAGCACGACCTTGCCGTCGCCGACAGGGAAGCGGAATTCCACGGGCGTCTCGACGCTGGTCAGCTTGCTGGTGCCGTCCTGGCCGTTGTTGCTGCGGACAGTGACGCCCACGCGGGCTTCGGCGCTGCGGTCCTGCATGACGTCGTCGAGCTCGCTGCGGATCTCGGCCAGGCGCGGGTCTTCCGCCGTGGGACCGGCCATCGGCGGCTGGGCATAAGCCGTCTGCGTGGCCGGCTGCCCGTAGGCGGGGACGGCAGGGACCGGTGCGGGCGCCGCCTGCTGCACGGGCGCCGGCGAGCCATCAGGGCTCTGGCTGTACACCGGGGCAGGCTCGCGCGTCGGCTGTACCGGTTGCGCGCGCGTGGCGGTGGCCGCCGTCAGGGCGGGAATCGTGGCCACGGCGGCCGGGGCGGCGACGCCGGCCGACGCGCGCGACGGGGCCGGCTGCGGCGCGTCAGGGACCGGCAAGGCCGAGGACTGCGCGACGGCAGGCGCCGGCGCGGCGGCATAGGGCGTCAGGCGCTGGTTGCTGGATGCCTGGGCTTCCACGCGTTGCGACAGCGGCGGAAAGGGGGCCTGGCTGCCATGGGCGATGGCGGGCGGCTGCACCACGCGGGCTTGCGCCGGCACGAAGGGCGAGGCGGCGCCGCGGGTCTCGGCCAGGGCTTCGGGCTGCAGGCCGCTCTGGCGCTGGCCGGGCAGGCCGATGAAGGGGTTCACCGCACGCGGTGCGCTGCCGGGCGCGGCGGCAACCTGCGTGGGCTGGCGGCTGCGCTCCTGCGCGGCCAGTGCGGACTGCAGCAGCTCCGCGGCCTTGCCGCTGCGGCCGCGCTGGCGGTACATGCGGGCCGCGGTCAGCAGCACCTCGGCGTTGTCAGGCGCCAGCGCCACGGCATTGTCCAGGGCGGAGTCGGCGTAGCGGTTCTGGCCCAGCTGGGTGGCGGCCATGGCCGCGCCCAGGTGCCATTGCGCGTTGTCCGGGTCCTTGGCGACCAGGTGCTGGTAGATCTCCAGCGCCTTCTTGTTGTCGCCGCCATCCGAATACATGCGGGCCAGGGCCGACAGCGCCAGGGGGTCCTGCGGACGGGCGGCAAGCGCCGGTGCCAGCGTGTCGTAGGCCGCCACCAGGTCGCCGCGCTCGCGCAGCACGTCGGCCTGGCGCACGGTATAGAGGAACTGCAGGTTGTTGTAACTGCGTTGCTCGCCCACGGTCAGCTTGCGGCCGTGCAGGTCGCGCATCACGCTGGCGAATTCCACGTCCTGCCTGGTCTTGAGCAGCAGCCCGGCATAAGGCAGCAGCACGTCCGGCTGCGGACGCTGGTCGCGCGACACGTGCGGGCGCATCAGCGCCATGCCGCGTGCGGGCTCGCCGGCGTCGACATAGGCCGACGCGATGGCGCCCAGCAGCGCGGGCTTGCCGGCGGCTTCGCCTTCCAGCTGGCCCAGCAGTGCGCGGGCGTCGGCGCTGCGGCCGGCTTCGGCCAGGCGCGTGGCGTTCGCGGCCTGCGCATTGACCCACACGTCACGGCCGAAGGCATCCATGTAGGCGGTGCGCGATTGTGGCGGGATGCGCTGCATGGTCTGGTCGGCCTGCTCCCAGTCGCCCATCTCGCCAGCCAGCATGGCGCTGGCGTACAGCGCGCTGGGGGTGTCGGGATGCGAGATGAGCAGACCGTCGCGGATGCCGCGCGCTTCCTCGGTCAGGCCGAGGTCCAGGTAGACGCGCGCCAGTTCGTAGCGGATCCACGGATTCTGCGGGTCTTCGCGCAGGGCGCTTTCTAGTGCCGCGCGCGCCGCGTCGGTGTTGCCGGCGTCCAGCGCGGCCTTGGCCTGTCCCGAGGCGATGGCCGCGCGCAGCTTGCCGAGATCCAGCTTGGGGTCGGGCTTGCCTGCCATCAACTGGTCCAGCGATTGCTGGGCTTCGGCCAGCCGGCCCTGGCGGGCCAGCACACCCACCAGGCCTTCCAGGGCCTGCGGGTTGTTGCGATGCTTGGCCAGCACCTGGCGATAGCGCTTTTCGGCCTCGGGCAGCTTGCCTTCCTCGGCATCGATGGCGGCCAGCGTGTTGTAGGCGCCGGCCTGGCTGGCGTTGAGCTTGATGGCACGCTGCGACAGATCACGGGCCGCGGCCATGTTGCCGGCGGCCTGGGCCTTGCTGGCTTCGTTCACGAGGATCCAATAGCGCGCGATGTTCAGCGAGGGCGTCCAGGATCTGGCGTTGCGGCGGGCGGCGCGGGTGAGCAGGTCGTGTGCTTCGGGCAGGTTCTCCTGCTGCATGCGCACCAGGCCCAGGCCGCCCAGCGCGTCGGCGTCATCGGGCGTCTTGGCCAGTTTCTCGCGGAAGGCGGCTTCGGCGGTTTGCAGGTCTTCCTTGTCCAGCGCGGCGAAGCCGCGGGCCAGGATGGGGTCGCGGGCGGGGCCGCGCTGGGCAGCCATGGCCTGGCCGATGCCGTTGTACAGCTTGCGGACTTCGTCGTCCGTGGGGTGCACTTTCAGGTAGGCGGTGTACAGCTCGCGCTCGGCCGGGCCGGGCACGCCGCGCCACAGCAGGCCCAGGCGCCAGCTCTCGGTGGCTTCGCCGCCGACGTCGGCGCGTTGGGCCAGCTTGGACAGGCGCTGGATGCCGTCGCGCCAAGCGCCCTGGTTCAGGATGAGCAGCTTGGCCAGCACCAGCTGGATGGTCGGGTTGCCGGGGCGGTCCTGCAGCAGGCGCTCCAGGCCGCGGCGCGCCGTGTCCCAGCCGCCGTCGGTATAGCCCAGGCGGCCGTAGTATTCGAGGCCCACGTCGCCCATGGGCTCCAGTCCTTCGAAGGCCTTGCGGTAATGCGGCATGGCCTTGTCCAGTTCGCTGGATTCGGCCAGCAGGCGCGCGGTTTCCAGTTCCTTGGCGTTGGCGGGACGGGCCAGTTGCAGGTCCTGCTGCAGTTGGCGGGTGTAGCGGCCATTGGGCGAAATGCCGCGCAGCTTGTCCAGGTACTTCTGGGCCTCGCCCAGGCGCTTCTCACGGATCTCGATGAAGGCGAGCCCGTACAGCGCTTCCTGGTTGGCAGGGTCGATGTTCAGCAGCTTGCCCCAGGCCTGGCCGGCGCGGTCGTTGTCGCCGCGCTCCTGCCAATACTGGCCCTGCTGGCTGAGCAGCCGGGTGGGCTCGTCCTGTGCCCAGCCCGCATGCTGGACCAGCGCCAATAGCAGACCGGCTGCTAGCGTGTGGCGGCGTTTGGACATGAATTCTCCCAGGATGGTTGCAAACGGCCAGCGCCGTCATAGCGATATCGTTGCTGATCCCAGCCCAGGCCGAACAGGCTGAGCATGAAATCATAATAGGGGGGGGCTTGCGTGGCGGCCTGCGACAGGCTCTGGCGCACGCCTTCCTCGGCACGCGCACGGGCGTGGTCGGCGTCTTCCGTGGCGCCGTTGGCACGCAGATAGGGCAGCACGGCCGCCGAGAAGCCGAAAGGCCCCAGGCCGCGGGTGCCGCCTGACAGCGCATAGATGAATTCAGGCGGGCCGCCGTGTCGGCGCACGGCGCCCAGCATGCCGCGCAGGGCCGCGTTCACCCGCTTGGCCAGGGGGTCCGACGGTGCCGTCATGCCCGACCACAGATAGGTGCGGATGGCATCGTAGCTGCCGATGTCGAGCTTCTCGGGCAGGGTGGAAAACGCGCCTTGCGGCTTGCCTTCCTGCGTCCAGCCCCGATAGGCCAGCCAGTCGGTGGCCAGGCCGTGCGGGCTGCCGGCCTCCAGCAAGGCGGCGGTGCCGGTGGCGATCTCGCTCCAGGGGCCTTGCGGCGACAGCGCCGCCAGCCGGCGCATGATCGGGATGGGCAGGTAGCTGGGATTCAGCAGCCAGACGCCGCCGTCCTGGACAAAGCCGTTTTCGCCCGGCAGCAGCATGGGCCCGAAGCCTGGCAATTGCGCGATTTCCCTGGTTTCCACCAACGCCAGCAGGGCGCGCGCGTCTTCCAGGTAGTCCGGACGATTCCACAGGCGGGCGGCCTCGGCCAGCGCATAGACGAACCACATGTCGCCGTCCGAGGCCGAGTTCTGGTCCAGCACGCGCCACTTGCCTTGTTCGTCCTTGCCCCAGATCCAGGCCGGCAGGCGCTGGCGCATGTCGCCGCCCGCCAGGTTGTTCACGCTCCAGCGCCAGAGCTGTTCGAAGCGCTCGGGATCGTTGGCCACCAGGGCGAAGAACATGGCGTAGGACTGGCTCTCCGAGGAACTGTGCAGCTTGGGCGTGCTGGCGTCCAGCACGCGGCCGTCCGGCTGCACGAAATGCGTGCGGAAGTCTTCCCACAACTGCCACGGCGCGCTGATGCAGGCGCGGGCGTCAGGGGCGGCTTGCGCGGCGGCGTGGGCGGGACCCAGGCCCAGCCAGGCGGCGCCCGCCAGCAGGGCGCTGCCGATCCACCCGCGTGCGTGTGCCCGCGGACCGCGTGCGCGGGCCGGACGGGCGGTGAGCGAGGAGGGCTGGCGCGTCATCGGAGTCATCCTGTGGCGGAGCATGCCGGGCTCAACCGCGCGGCTCGCGGCCGCGCACCAGCCGGCGGATGCCCCTGCCCAGCAGGCCGGCCAGCACCACGAGCAGCAACAGGCTGAAGAGGAAGGCCGCCAGCGGGAAGCGCTCCAGCGTGGGCGAGACCTGCCAATACAGCCTCTTCAGGAAGTCCAGCTGGCCCAGGTAATAGCTGTGCTCGGCCACCAGCGGGTCGACCTGCTTGTCGCGGATCACCGCCAGGCTGCCCTGGATGGGTCGCTCGTAGCCTTCGCCGCCAAAGAGCGCGTCCAGCGCCACGTTCAGCTGCGCGGGCTCGCTGGCGGCCACCAGCACGACGCTGCGGCCGCTCTGCAAGGGCGACTCGAAGCCGGCATAGATGGCGCTGGCGCCGGTCGACGCGTAGGCGATCTCGCCGTTGGCGGGCGCGGCATTCAGGCGCGGGTCCGGATTGCGCCAGCCCAGGCTGCGATACACCACATCCGAGGTCTTGAAACGCTTGCCCGAGGCGCTGACGCTGGCGGGCAGCGATTGCACCCAGTTCTTCAGCAGCGGCTGGTCGCCGCTGGCGATCACCAGCAGGTCCTTGTCCGACACGCTGTCGACCTGGTCGGCGCGCGCCACGGTCACCCGGGTGGCCGGGTAGCCCGTGGCTTCACCCACATGGCCCATCAACGCCAGGTAGGCGCTGTATTCCGCGGCCCCGGCATTGTTGGGCAGCACCACGGCGGTCTCGGCCAGGTCGGCCAGGCGCGTGAAGGGGAAGCCCAATTGCTCGAAGGCCCTCAGGTCCGGCATCGCCATGAAGTGCGGATACGCCGAGATGTCGATGGTCGACTCAGGCTCGATGGCGCCGCGCGTGTTGTCGATGATGATGTCGCGGCACTCGCCCTGCTTGATGTAGTCGTACATGTAGCGCAGTTGCAGCTGCGAGCGGCCCAGCACCTTGTCCAGCGGGATGTCGACGTCGGCGCGCAGCGGCAGCATCTCGTCCTGCACGCGCGACTGCCAGACCTCGGGGTTGACCAGCCGCTCGATGGGCAGCAGCGGCATGGACTGGAGGTACTGGTCGCTGACGCTGACGAGCAGCGACGAGTTCACCGAGGTGGGCTGCGGGGTATAGCGGTACTTCAGGTCCACGGGCACCGGCTTGGCGTGCCAGCCGAACAGGTCGGGCGGCACGCGCAGGTCCAGGTTGATCGTCTCGGGGTTGTAGCCCGTGACGTTCAGGTCTTCCTGGGCCGCGATCAGCTCGCCGAAGGTGGTCGGGCGGTCGCTGCGCACCCAGCGGGGGGCGTCGTAGGGCTGGCGCGGCGCCTGCTCGGCCAGGTTGCCGACCGAGGCGCTGGGGCCGGTCAGCGTCTGGCTGGCGGTGGCCAGCGCGGTGGCGGCCACCTTCACTTCGCCGGCGTCGCGGCCGCTCAGCACCAGCAGCTTGCCGTTCGGGTCGTTCGGGTTGGGCAGCACCGTCAGGGTGGGGCCGGACGCCGCGGGCAAGCCCAGGGTGTCGGCCATGGCCGAGCCGATGGCCAGCACGATGGCGTGGCCGCTTTGCGGCAAGTCCGCCACGCTGGCCGGGAAGGTCGCCTTGCGGTAGCCCGCCAGCGCGCCCAGCCAGGACGACACGACACCCGCGGCTTCCAGCGTGCCGTTGTCAGGCGTGGCGCCGAAGACGATGGGCACTTCCAGCGGATGCATGTCGCGGCGGTCGAAGAACGGACGCGGCAGGATCGCCAGGTCGTTCACCAGGCCGATGGGCGTGACCGTCATTTCCAGCGTGCTCAGGTTGCTGACGGTGGTCCACAGGCTGGAGTGCAGCGGATCCTCGCACTCCATCGTGTAGTGGCCGATCAGCTGCAGGCGCAGGCGATTGAAGTCGGTGATGAGCTCGGGCGGAATCTCGACCGTGTGCTGCTGGGGCCTGCCGGCGGTTTCGCGCGGCAACTCGATCGTGCCCGCGACCTCGTCGTTCACCAGCACGTTCAGCTGGGACAGGTCGGGCAGCAGCGCGGGCGAATAGGTGTAGCGCAGCTTGACGCGGGCGTGGGTCACGACCTCGTCGCTGCGGATGTTGAAGGGCAGGGTACGGCTGCCGTCCACGCCATGCAGCTTGATGGTGGTGGTGGCGCCGATGTCCTTGAGCGGGATGACGTAGGTCGGCTCGGGAACGGGCTGTTCTGCCGCGGCATCGGCGGGCGCATTCGCACCTGCCGGCGTGGCGACCGCCTGCGCCTGCGGCGCGGGGGCAGCGCCCAGCGGCGCGGCCAGGCCGGCCCCCAGCAGGGCGGCGACCAGCGCGCACAGCGCGGTGTGCGTGAACGGCGAGGCGGGGCGCGCGTGTGGCTTGACGATCATGGCGTCTCCTCCGCTCAGGCCTGCAGGCGCTGCTTGGCGCGCGCACGCAGGGCGAAGTAGACGACCACCGCCAGCAGCACCACGCTGACCAGGCCCAGCAGCAACAGCAGCACCGGATGACGCGAGAAGAACCAGTACAGCGATTCGACGATCGTCAGGCTTCCCACGTAGTAGGTGTGCTCGCCGGTCAGGCTGGTGACCTGGTTGTCGCGCACCAGGGACACACTGCCGGAGATGCGCGAGCCGCTGTAGCGGTCCTGCATCAAGGCGGTGGTGACAGCTTCCAGGCCGTCGGGGTTGCTGGCCGACACCACCACCACGCTGCGTCCGCGCTTCAGCGGCGATTCGAAGCCGGTCAGCAGGTTGCTGGCGCCGCGGGTCTGCTGGGCGATCTCGGCACGCGTCTTCACCTCGCGCTCGCGCGGGTCGGGGCTGAGCCAGCCGAAGCTGCGGGCCATCAGGTCCGAGATGGAGAAGCCGTGGCTTTCGCCGGCCAGGTTGGCGGGCATGCGCTCGCGCCATTCCCTGGTCAGCGGCTGCTTACCCGAGTCGATGACCAGCAGGTCCTTGTCGGCGACGGCCTGCACATTGGCGGCCTGCGTCACCGTCACGGCGGTGCCGGGATAGCCGGTGGACTCGCCCAGGCGGCCCATCAGCGTCAGGTAGGCGGCCAGGTCCAGCTCGCCCGCGCCGTCGGGCATGACGACAGCGGTCTCGGCCAGGTCGGCCAGGCGGGTGAAGGGGAAGCCCGAGCGTGCATAGGCCGACAGGTCGGGCATGGCGAGGTAGTGCGAGAAGCCCGAGATGTCGATGGTCGAATCCGGCTCGATCGCGCCACGGACGTTGTCGATGATGACGTCGCGGCACTCGCCCTGCTTCACGTAGTCGTAGAAGTAGAGGAACTGCAGCGTGCTGTGGGCGCCGGCCAGCGAGACCGGCATCATGATCAGTTCTTCGGCTTCCGACAGCGGCGCGTGCAGGCGGCGATAGGCGCCGGTGGTCTCGGGCAGCAGCGGCAGCGAACGCAGGAACTGGCCTTCGACCTGCACGTTCAGCGTGGACTGGTCGGCGGCCGGACGCGGCGTGTAGCGGTACTTCAGGTTGATCGGGATGTGCTTGTCGCGCCAGGCGAAGAGGTCGGGCGGCAGGCGCAGGTCCACGTTGACGACGTCGGGACGGTAGCCGGCGACGTTCAGGTCCTGCGTGGCCACCAGCTCGCCGAAACGCACCGGGCGATCCGAACGCAGCCAGTTCGGCGCGTCATAGGGACGGCGCGCGGCGCGGGGCTCAAGCTTGGTGATCGTGGCGCGCTCGCCGGTCAGGGTCTGGGTGCCCAGCGAGACGGCGGCCGCGGCAGTCTTCAGTTCCTCGGCATTGCGGCCGCGCACCAGCAGCAGCTTGCCGTAGGGATCGTTCGGATTGGCGACCATCTGCAGGGTCGGGCCCGTGATGTCGCCCGCGTCCACGCCGGCCAGGCGCTGGCCGCCGGTCAGCAGCACGATGGCGCTGCCCTGGGCGGGAATGGCGTTCACGTGGGCGCTGAACTGCGCGCCACGGAATCCGGCCAGCGCGCCGAACCACGACGACAGCGTGCCGGCGGCTTCCAGCGTCGCGTTGTCAGGCGTGGCGGCGAAGACGAAGGGCAGTTTCAGGCGGCGCACGTCGCGCGCGTCGAAGAACGGACGCGGCAGGATCGCCAGGTCGTTGGGCATTTCGATGGGGGCGACCGTCAGCGCCAGCTTGGTGTCGTTGCTGACGTTGGCCCACAGGCTGGAGTGCAGGGGATCCTCGCACTCCATGGTGTAGTGGGCGATCAACTGCAGGTTCAGGCGGTTGTAGTCGCGCACCAGCTTGGGCGGCAGCTCGACTTCCTTGCTGACCTGCGAGCCGGCCTCTTCCTTGGGCAGGGCCAGGGTGCTGGTGACTTCGTCGTTGACCAGCACCTTCAGGTGCGACAGCTCGGTGATCAGCGACGGCGAATAGGCATAGTCCATCTTCAGCCGCGCGCCCAGCAATTCCTCGTCGGCGCGGGTGCTGAAGCGCACGGTGTTGCTGCTGTCCACGCCGGCCAGCCGGATGGGGAAGCGGGCGCCGAGTTCGCGCAGCGAGATCTCGTATTGATAGGCGCCGGCAGGCAGGGGCGCGGGCGCTTCGGCGGTCAAGGCAGCCGGATCGTGGGCGGGATCCGCGGGCGCCGATTCGGCTGACGCTTCCGTGGGAGCAGGCGCGGCGTGGGCGACGCCGGCGTGAAGGCCCAGCGCGAGCAGGCTGGACAGCAAGGACGGCAGCAGCCGACGGGTCGAGTGTTCTTGCACTTTTTTTCCTGATCCCTGGTTCATCGTTTTGCCGACCCCAGGCGGGTGGCGGCGCGGGCGGTGCGCGTGGCAGCGCTTGCGGTGCGGGTTGCGGCTCCCCGGACGGCGCGGCGCGCGCCCGAGAAGGTTTCCAGCGTGATCAGCGACAGGCCGCGCATGCCGATGCGGCAGACGTGGCGCAACGCCATCAGCGGCGAATCGGGGGTGTTCTGCCCCCACATATTGGCCCAGGTGTCCGCGCGCGCGAACGTCACGCGGGCCAGGTCCAGCTCCTGCTGGATCGACAGGTCACGGAAGCCGACGCCCAGGTGGCCGGGCTTGCTGAAGGTGACCTGGCCGGGGAAGACGCCTTCTTCTTCGTCCCGATACAGGGAGATGTGCAGCGCTTCGCCAAGCGGAATCTGCGCGTTGCCGGGCAGCGTCAGGCCCACGCCGCCCTGCGAGAAGTCGGTGGTGCGGCAGGCCAGGGTGCGGCCGTTGGCCAGGTGCACGGTGGCAGCCAGGTCGGCCGACACGCGCGGCGTGCTGCGCAGTTGGCGAACCTCGCCCGCCACGGCCACGCTGGCCGCGGTGATGACGATGTTGTAGGCCGTCCAGGCCAGGTTCACGGCCACGGTCAGCGTGTGGTCGGTGTCGCCCGGCGCCAGCACCAGCATCAGCACGCCCACGGTCATGCCCAGCAGGTTCAACACCAGCAGCACCAGGTAGGGGCGCGCCAGCGTCCAGTCGAAATACGCTTCGGGAATCACGCCGCCCTTGGCCGTCACGTTGAAACGCGCGCGGTGGGGCTGGATCAGGGTCTGCAGGGCGGGACGCATGATGTACCAGGCCAGCACGGACTCGTACACCTCGTTCCAGAACGAATGCCTGAACCTGCCCTGGATGCGCGAGTTGGTGACGCTGGCGTGCACCAGGTGGGGCAGGGCGTAGAGCGCGATCAGCAGCGCCGATGCCTGGAACACGTGCGCGCCGAAGAACAGGTAGGCAAGCGGCGCGGTCAGGAACACCACGCGCGGCAGGCCGTGGAAGAAGTGCAGCGTGGCGCTCAGGTAGCACAGGCGCTGGCCCAGCTTCAGCCCGCGGCCGAGCAGCGGATTGTTCAGGCGGATGATCTGGGCCATGCCTCGCGCCCAGCGGATGCGCTGGCCGATGTGGCGCGACAGGTTCTCCGTGGCCAGGCCGGCTGCCTGCGGCACGGCCAGGTAGGCCGTGTTGTAGCCGGCACGGTTCATCTTCAACGCCGTCAGGGCATCCTCGGTCACGCTTTCGGTGGCGATGCCGCCGATCTCCGCGATGGCCGAGCGGCGCATCACGGCGCAGGAACCGCAGAAGAAGGTGGCGTTCCAGAGATCGTTGCCGTCCTGGATCAGGCCGTAGAACAGTTCCCCTTCGTTGGGCACGTTGCGGAAGGTCTCGAGGTTCTTCTCGAACGGATCGGGCGAGAAGAACACGTGCGGCGTCTGCAGCATCGACAGCTTGGGGTCCTTCAGGAACCAGCCCATGCTGATCTGCAGGAAGGAGCGCGTGGGCACGTGGTCGCAGTCGAACACGGCGACGAACTCGCCGTCGGTCTTGCTCAGCGCGGCGTTGATGTTGCCGGCCTTGGCGTGCTTGTTGTCGGGGCGGGTGATGTAGCCCACGCCCACGCGTTCGCAGAATTCACGGAATTCCGGGCGGCGGCCGTCGTCCAGCAGGTAGACCTTCACCTTGTTGGCGGGCCAGTCCAGCGACATGGCGGCCAGCACGGTCTGGCGCACGACTTCCAGCGGTTCGCTGTAGGTGGGAATGAAAACGTCGACGGTGGGCCAGTTGCGGGTGTCGGCCGGCATGGGCAGCGGACGGCGGCGCAGCGGCCAGGCGCTCTGGAAGTAGCTGAGCAGCAGCACGGTCAGCGCATAGAACTCGGCGATGACCAGTCCATAGCCGAACAGCATGTCCAGCGGCGTCTCGAAGCCCAGCGTCGACGTCACGCGCCAGTACATGTAGCGCAGCGACACGCCGACCGACAGCATGATCATCATCAGCGTGGCCAGTCGTCCGGCCACGCGCGACAGCAGCAGGGTCACCACGAAGCAGATCAGCGCGAAGATGGCCTGCTCGGTGGCTTCGAGCGGCACGCTGATCAGAAGCAGGAACAGCAGGCCCGCCATGATCAGGGCCGCCCAGTGCGCCCAGGGCGAATTCCAGATGCGCAGGTTGAGCAGGGCGTTGCCCGCGCGCAGGGTCCAGCCCGTGGCTGGCTTCTGCCTGCCCGTGGTTTCCTGGCGGCTCATGGCGACACGTTCCGGATGGCGGTGAGGCGGGCCGCGATGTTGCGCGCGCAGTCCACGAAGTCCTGCGTGCTTTGCGAGCCCGGGTCGTAGGCCAGTGCATGGGTGCCGCTTGCCAGCGCCTGCGCCACCGCCTGGTCGGCGTGGATGCGGCCGATGAGGCGCGCGCCCAGCGCGTTGCGCAGGATCTGCGTGACGTCGCGCGACAGTTCACGCGTCTGGTCGACCTGGTTCAGCACGTAATAGTGGCCGTGGAAATCCGGCCGGCCCGAGCAATAGTTGCGGATCAGTTCTTCCATCTGGGACACCGTGGCGTACGAGGCCGCGTCGGGCAGCGTGACCACGACGGCCAGATGAGCCACCGAGAGCGCCTGGCGCAGATAGGTGGAGGGGCCGGGCGGGGTGTCGATGATGATGACCGCGTCGGGCGGCAGGCCGAGCGATGCCAGGTTGCGGCGCAGCCATTGCGGGTCGTTCTTCAGTTGTTGTTCGAAGCTTTCGCGCTCGGGTTCGCTGACCGCGCCGTAGGGCAGCAGGTAGACGCCCGAGGGGCCGGGCGCCCAGACGTGGCGCCAGTCCTGGCCGTTCAGGCTGGCGCGCGCGACGCCTTCGGGCGCATTGGGGTTGCTGCCGATGTGGAAGCGCAGCGCATTTTGCGGGTCGAGGTCCAGCGCCAGGACGGCCAGGCCGGCTTGATGCAGGGCCACGCTCAGGTTGGCACAGACCGTGCTTTTGCCGACACCGCCCTTGGCGGAAACGATGGTGATGATCTTCACGGGTTCAGTAGCCGCTTGAACAGGGAGGGAGGCGCACTTGCCGCGGGCGCCGCGGCGGGCGCCAGGCCGGCGAGCCGGTCGAAGGTCGCTTGCAAGCCATTGCCGGCGGCCACGGCCGGGCTGCCCACGTTGGCCGCAAGCGGCGTGGCCGGGATGTGCGGCGATGCAACGGTGGCCGGGGCAGCGGGGGGCGTCACGGGCGCAACCGGCACGGGCGGGGTGGGACCCGCGTGCATGGGCACGACCGGCGCCGCCGGCGCGATGGCGGGGGCGGCGGGCGGCTCGGACGCCGTCAGCGGCGCCACGGGCGGGTGCGCGCGGGGGCCGGGGTGGCCGGGGTGGCGCTCGGGCAGGGGCGCCATGCGAGGACGCGGCGGCACCACTTCGACGTTCTGGCCGTGAGGAGAGGGATCGCCATAGACCTGCGCGTCGGGATCATCGCCGGCATGCGTGGCTTCCGGGATGCCCGGGACGGCCGACAGCAGCGACCAGCGCGCGCGCGAGTCCTGGGCGCGGTTGGCGTTGTCCAGTTCCTGGTAGTGCTCGGGATGGCCCCCGAACTTGCCGAAGAGATTCGAAATGTCGCTGGAAGTGCTCATGGCATTCTCCCTCAGTGAGTGCCCGCCGGGCTGGCCCGGCGAGTCTGGCAAATCAACGGCCCAGGCGCAGCACGATGGCCTTGCGGACATCGCTTTCCTCGCTCTGGCGCACGTGCAAGGCATCGCTCGCGCCCAGTTGGCGGAACCATTGCTCGTAGACGCCTTCCAGGAAGGCGGCGCTCCAGGCAAGGTTCTGCGCGCCGAATGCGGATTCGAGCGGCGCGGCGTAATGCGTCAGCGTCAGGAAGCTGTCGAGGTCATGGATGTCGACCCAGCCCCAGTCCTGCGTCGTCCAGACGCCGTTCATCGCGTCCTGCATCGACTGCACGGTCTCGGCGGCCTGTACCGGGTGCTGGCTGGCGAAATGCTGGCCGGCCTCGCGCAGCAGCGTGCGCAACTGCTCGGGCGAGAAATGGTTCGTCAGGGACTGGGCCAGGGCGCCCAGGGCGCCACGCCACTGCAGCGGGGCCTGGCGATTGCGGTAATAGTCGAAGAGCGGGTTTTCCACGGTGGTCCTTGCTTAACGGAGGGGCGTAAGAAAATGACGCGGGATAGCCGACCGTCAGATTCGGCGCGGGCAGGGCGGAACGGCCCAGGTACGCGAAGCGCGCTTGGGGCGAGGGTGCAGCGGGGGAAAGACGACGCCATGAAGCGGAGCGGCAAGAGAGCGCTCGAACGCGAAGGAATCCGTCATGATGGCAAGTGGTGCCAAATGGCAAGGCGGAGCTGCGACTTTCTGGTCGCATTCTTGAGGCATGACCTTGCGTCTTGAACGTTGCTCGCGTCTCTGGTTTCCTTGAGGGAAAGGGGAGTGGACGCGTCACAGCAACATTTGGATTCTATACATTTTTCAGCTTGTATCAACTATTTTTGTGTGAATTACGCGCCATTCACGTCATGTTTGCGTGCGCAATCCCCAATTCCCGGTATATTCGCCCGCCCCGAACCGTAAGGGCGGCACATCGAGCGGGTTAGCATGCCTGCATTCCCGGCCGCATGCTGCAAGGCGGTCCTTCAGTCCGTGTCGAACCGAGTCCGAACAAAAGGATGATCGCGATGTCTTCCCCCGCCTCACTGCGTCTGCTTCCTGTCCTGCTTGCTGGCGGCGCCGGCACCCGTCTCTGGCCCTTGTCCCGGGAAACCTATCCCAAGCAGTTCCTGCCGGTCCTGGGTGAGCGTTCGCCGCTGCAGGCCACCTGGCTGCGCCTGGCAGGCCTGTCGCCCGCGGACCCGCTGGTCGTCACCAACGAAGCGTACCGGTACGTCGTGGCGGAACAACTACGCCTGGTCGGGGTGGAAACCGCGTCGATCCTGCTGGAGCCCGCCGCGCGCAACACGGCGCCCGCCATCGCGCTGGCCGCGCTGGAAGCGGTGGCTCGGGAAGGCGATGCCCTGCTGCTGGTGCTGCCCTCGGACCATGCCTTGACGGACGAGGCGGCCTTCTGCCAGGCGGTGCAGGCCGCCATCGCGCCGGCCACCGCCGGGCGGCTGACCACCTTCGGCATCGTGCCCACCTACGCAGAAACCGGCTACGGCTATATCCGCGCCGCGCAGGAAGGCGAGGGCGTGGTGCGCGACGTGCAGGCCTTCGTGGAAAAGCCCGACGCCGAGACTGCCGCCGCCTACCTGGCCAGCGGCGACTACTACTGGAACAGCGGCATGTTCCTCATGCGCGCCAGCCGCTACCTCGAAGAGCTGGAGCGCCACCGGCCGGACATCCTGCAGGCCTGCCGGCAGGCCATGGCCGCCACGCGCCGCGACGGCGACTTCCTGCGGGTCGACGCCCAGGCCTTCAAGGCCAGCCCGTCGGATTCCATCGACTACGCGGTCATGGAGCGGGCCGGCGACACGGTCGTCGTGCCGATGGACGCAGGCTGGAGCGACATCGGTTCCTGGGCGGCGCTGTGGCAGATCGCGCCGCAGGACGACGCGGGCAACGTGCTGCATGGCGACGTGCTGGCCGAGGATTGCCGCGGGCTGTATGTCTATGGCGGCAAGCGCCTGGTCACTGCCCTGGGTGTCGATAACCTGGTGGTGGTGGAGACCTCCGACGCCGTGCTGGTGGCTGCCCGTGACCGCGTGCAGGATGTCCGCAAGCTGGTCGAGCGGCTGCGCAAGGCCGAGCGGCCCGAGGCATCGACGCACCGGCAGGTCTTCCGGCCCTGGGGGCAGTACGAGGGCATCGACGAGGGCAGCCGCTTCCAGGTCAAGCGCATCACCGTCAAGCCGGGTGCCCGCCTGTCGCTGCAGATGCATCATCACCGTGCCGAGCACTGGATCGTCGTCAAGGGCACGGCCAAGGTCACCCGCGGAGACGAGAGCTTCCTGCTGACCGAGAACCAGTCCACCTACATTCCGCTGGGCGTGACGCACCGCCTGGAAAACCCGGGCGCGATTCCGCTGGAGCTCATCGAGGTGCAGTCGGGCTCCTACCTGGGCGAGGACGATATCGTGCGTTTCGACGACGCCTATGGCCGCTGAGGGCCAGGCGGGTTGCGGGCGCCCGCAACCCCGTTTGCATCCCGATACTTGCTGCGAGAAAGCCACACCGGTAGGCTTGCACCATCCTGAACGTCATCTTTCGGCGATACACTCGCTGTTACCGATGTTACGTTTTCTTGTATTCGTGTGCCGTCTCGGGCGCTCGAAGCGTCCGCGGGCTGCTGTCGAACCTCGTCCATGTACCTGAACGAAAAACCTAGCCATAACGACAGTCTGTTCATGCTGGCCTGCGCCGGCGCCTCCGCATTGATTGCCGGGGGCATCTTCGCGATGCTGATGTCGCGCCACGGCATCAGCAGCGTTCCGATGTACACCCAGACCGTGCCGCTGCTGCTGGCGCTGGGCACGTTCCTGACATTCTTCCCGTTCAACCTGCTCATCAGCGCGCGTAATACGCTCTGGATGCTGGGGCAGGGCGTCATCCGCTGGCTGCGCGTGCTGTTCCTTGCCATGGCGGCGCTGTTCTTCCTGCCCGAAACCGGCACGAACACCGAGTGGCTGCGCGTGGTGCTGGGCGAATGGGCCCTCATGACGCTGCCGCTGCAACTGCTGGTGCTGGCCTGCACGCGTTCCGCGATCTTCCTGATCAACAACTCCTCGTCGAACCGCCGTCACGCGGCTTTCATCGGGCTCGGGCCCGAGGCGCTGAAGCTGGCGTTGCGCCTGAACCGCTCGCCCATCCTGGGCATCCGCGTGCTGGGCTATTACGCCGAAGAGCCGGTCGTGAGCGATGACGACGATGCCTTCATGCCCACCTATCTGGGCGCCTACGACCAGGCGCTGCGGCATGTCGGGCGCGACCGCATCGACATCCTGTTCGTGGGCCTGGGCATCGAGCAGACCAGCCCGCGGGCGCAGGAGCTGATGAACCGCGTCTACGATTCGACGGCGTCCATCTATTTCATGCCCGAGTCGCCGCTGCTCGACGAGTTCGCGGTCAGCGGCGCCGACATCGCGGGCGTGCCGCTGCTGGCCTTGCACGAAACCAAGATGCTTGGCCTGTCCAAGAGCATCAAGCGCGGCATGGACATAGCGCTGGGCACGCTGGGGCTGCTCATGGTCTCGCCCATCATGCTGGGCGCGGCGCTGGCCATACGCCTTGATTCGCCCGGGCCGATCATCTTCCGCCAGCGGCGCTACGGCGAGGGCGGCCGCCCGATCACGGTCTACAAGTTCCGCTCCATGCGCGTGCAGCCCAAGCCCACCGAGGGCGCCGTGCTGAAGCAGGCGCAGGTCAACGATGACCGTGTCACCAAGATCGGCCGCATCCTGCGCAAGACGTCGCTCGACGAGCTGCCGCAGCTTTTCAACGTGATCCAGGGCACCATGAGCCTGGTGGGGCCGCGCCCGCACGCGGCCGAGCACAACGAGTTCTATCGCAAGCAGATCCGCGGCTACATGCTGCGGCACACGGTCAAGCCGGGCATCACCGGCTGGGCGCAGGTCAACGGCTTGCGCGGTGAGACCGACACGCCGGACAAGATGCAGCGCCGCGTGTCCTACGACCGCTACTACATCGCGAACTGGTCATTCTGGCTGGACGTGAAGATCCTGTTCCGCACGGTGCTGCTGGTCTTCTGGGACCGTCACGCGTATTGAGGCGGGACGGCATTGGCGTCGGATACGGACCGGCGCCAATGCGATGCGCGATGTATCGTTGCCGGTTCCCGTGCGACGTCCGTGATCGCCTTCGAGAGGGTCGCAAGCGTTTTTCCGGTACATCCTTGCCGCGCAGCAGCAAGCCGACTCCAGCCTGACGACGGCATTCCTGGGCTGCCTGCGCGACGAGTGAATGCCATGGCTTTTCCGGCGGCCGCGCGTCGGTTCACTCCGGCCGGATGGCGTCGCACAGCAGATACTCCACATAGCGCCAATCGCATTCCGACGTGAAGAGCATGCGCTCGGGCTGGCTGCTGCCGCGGCTGGTGCTGAACTCCACGCCCAGCCGCAGGATGTTCTGCGAGAAGCTGTTGCCGGCATCGGCGCCGACTTCGCGCGTGCGGTAGCCGTCCAGCACCATCCGCACGTTGTCCGTGGCCTTCCACTCCAGGCGGGTGCCGTAGCGCCACACCGTGCTGCGGCTGTCCACGCCCGAGAAGCGGGTGTCCGCCTGCACCTCGCGGGCGACGCTCAGCCAGGCCGCGCTGCGGTCGCTGGCCTGCCAGCGCATGGTCATGCGCAGGCCCGTCTGGGTCGAATAGAGGGTGTCGGGGCTGTCGTCGTTGCTGTAGGGGCGGCGCCAGGCGTAGACCTCGAAGCGGGTCTTGGGGGAATACTGGTACGAGGCGCGGGTATCGATCGTGAGCAGCGACGTGTCGCGTTCGCCCAGGTTCTCGTAGCTGCGGCGCAGGTAGCCGAAGCGCGTCTCCACCGAGGTCTTGATCGTCAGGTCCCAATGCGAATCGATGAAGATCTCGTTGTCCTGATAGGCATCGTCGATCTGCGCGCGCCAGAAGTCCGTGCGATCGATGTAGGTCACGCGCGACTGCCGGAAGCCCGCGTTGACGAAGCTGCGATCCATGCCCGAGTAATAGGCGCTGGCTTCCCAGCCGGTTTCATCACGGTTGTACAGCGTGCGGTTCAGGTCCGTTTCGTAGCGCGAACGGCCCTGGTGGACGGAAAGCAGCGGCAGCGTCAGGTCTTCCGTCACGCGCAGGCCCAGTTGCGTCTGCCAGCGCTGCTGCGCCTGCATGTCGCGGTCGGGCCAGGTGCGGTTCAGGTATTCGTACAGCCGGTCGCTGTAGCCATACGAAAAGCGGCCCGCGAAGAGCTTGCCCGCGCGCCACGGCAAGGCCGCCGAGAACTGCTTGGGCTGATGGTCCAGCTGGCGGTTGCCGTCGTAGCGGGCGTCGCCGATGTTGCCCGCCAGTTCCAGGCGGGTGCGCTCGGACAGCAGTGGCATGCGCACCGCGCCGCCGATCGTGTTGATCAGCACCTGGCTGCCCTGGCGGCGCGTGTCGTTGTCGGGCAGGCGGGCGGGGTTGCTGTGGTACTGCGGCATGCTGCGCAGCCGGAAGATGTGTTCCATGCCTTCGGGGAAGGTAGGACTCTGGGCCTGCGCCGGAACCGCCGCCAGGGCGGCCAGGAGCGCCAATGCAAGGCAGGTCGGCCGGAAGGCCAAGGTCATGCGCCAGGGCTCCGGCCCTGCCGGCGCGTGCGCCACTCGCGCCAGCACAACGCGAGGAAGCGGGTGTCTTCGACCAGGTAGCGGCGCCAGAGCCTGCGCGGATTGCTGGCCAGGCGCCAGAGCCATTCCAGGCCGTTGCGCTGCACCCACAAGGGCGCCCGGCTTTGCAGGCCGATGGCGAACTCCATGGCGGCGCCCACGCACAGCACGATGCCGCCGCCGAAGGAGGGGGCGTGGCGCAGCGACCAGTTCTCCTGCTTGGGCATGCCCAGGCAGACGAACACGACGTCGGCGTCCAGCTCGCGCACCCAGTCGGCCGCTGCCAGGCCTTCTTCGCCATGGGGATCGAAGCGCATGGAGGGGCAGCGGATATCGATGCGCAAGCCGGGGTAGTATTCCTCGAAACGGGCTTGCAGCCGCGCTTCGTCGCCGGGCATGCCGCCCAGCAGGGCCACGCGCCAGTTGCCGGCGACGGCCTGGCGGCACAGCGCGGTGAAGAGATCGGCGCCGGTAACGCGCTCGGGCAGCGGTTCGCCCAGCAGGCGGCTGGCCCAGATGACGGGCATGCCGTCGGCAAACAGGAAGTCGGCTTGTGCGTAGTTGCGCTTGAACTCGGGTTGGCGCTCCAGGCGCACCACGTGGTCCACGTTGGGCGTGACGACCACCTTGGCGGCGCCATCGCGGCGAACGGCGGCCTCGCTGAGCAGCGTCACGGCTTCATCGAACGTCACGGCCAGGATATCCAGGCCGAACAGCCGGCGGATCGGGGCAGGGGGCGCGGGCATCAGGAGGTCGTCGAGGTTATGGCGGGCGCGGCATGCCCATGCCGGCATTGTATGTAGAAAATCGTGCCGGAGTTATACCTATAATGGCGCACTGCGCGGCGTGTGGCCGCGTGCCCACATGCGGAGAACGATCTTGGCGAGCTCGAAGGTATGGCGCAACGTGGCGGCGGGCCTGCTCGGGCTGGCATGCTGCATGGCGGCACAGGCCCAGATCCCGTTGCCCTCCGAGAACCCGTTTCGCGTGACGCCGCGGGCCGCGCCGACGGCGCCGCAGCCCGTCCTGCGCAGCGGACCCGAGATCGTCGATACGACCACCATGCCGCGTGGCACCGCGCCCGCACCCGTTGCCGCGCCCGCTGCCACGCCGGCGCCCGCACCCGTTTTCGAGCCCGTGCCGGCGCCCGCGTCCCCGGCCATCGCCGCGCCCGCGCCGCGCGCCTTGCCCGAGTCCGTGAGCGACGTCGGCCCGCTGGTCGCGCCCGTCGAGACCGTGGTCGAGGCCTCGGGCGCCGTGGCCGTGGTGGGGCCGGGCGACACGCTGTCCGTCAGCGTGCTGGGCCAGCCCGAGCTCGATGCGCGGCTCACCATCGATGCCGATGGCCGCATCACCGTGCCTTTCCTGGGCGAGCTGGACGTCAGCGGCCTGGCGCCCACCGAGGTCGGCCGCCGCGTGGCGGAAGGCCTGCGCAAGGGCGGTTATCTGCAGGATCCCAAGGTGGCCGTGGATGTGCTGCGCGTGCGCAGCCGCGTGGCTTCCATCCTGGGCGAGGTCAACCGGCCCGGGCGCTATGCCATCGAAGGCCGCCTGACCCTGCTGGAACTGCTGGCGATGGCGGGCGGCGTGCGTGAAGGCGCATCCGACACCGCCGTGCTGATCCGTCCTGGCATCGATCCCTTCACGCAGCAGCGTGTGGAGCTCTTCGTGGGCAACCGCCAGTTGCCGGCCCGCGAGATCCAGAACGTGGTCCTGCAGGCGGGCGACGTGGTCTTCCTGGCGCAGGCGCCGCGCTTCTATGTGCATGGGGAAGTGTCGCGCTCGGGGTCGTTTCCGGTGGAGCCGGAGCTCACCGTCATGCGCGCCATCGCCATCGCCGGCGGCATGACCCAGCGGGCCTCCGATGGCCGTATCAGCATCAACCGCAAGGGCCCGGACGGCGGCATCGTGAAGATCAAGGTGAAGCTCGACGATGCGGTGCTGCCCGGCGACGTCGTGTTCGTCGACGAGCGTTTCTTCTAGGCCGCACGCTCGCCGGCGTGGCCGGGCGATCAGGCCTGCATGCCGCTGACGCGGTACCAGCGCACGAAATTGATCCAGCGCCAGGCCTGCCACGAGAAGGGCTGCTTGCCCTGGATGATGGCGTCGAACGCGTCCAGCAGGGCGCGGGTGTCCAGGAAGGGGATGTCCTGCGAGTCCGCCAGCCATTCCCGCGCCTGCGGCGCGAAATCCTTCAACCATTGGTGTTCCGGCGTGACCAGGCCGATCTTGTCGCGGCGGTCCAGGATCGCGTCCGGAACCAGGCCGCGCAAGGCTGCGCGCAGGATGTGCTTGGTCTCGCCGCCGCGCGAGATCAGGTAGTCCTCGGGCAGCGACAGCAGGAACTCGGCCAGCGCCAGCGTCAGGAAGGGCACGCGGTTCTCGATGGAGAAGCGCATGGCGTTGCGGTCGCCCTGGCGCAGCAGCGCGGGCAGGCCGCTCTGGCCCAGCGCGCGGGCCAGTTCCTGGATGACGCGGCGGCCTGGCGCGGGCGCCATGGCGGTCGGCCGGGGATAGCTGCGGCGCACCTGGTTTTCATCCAGCAGCCGGGCGTCCAGCCACGCGGGCTCGGATTCGGTGTGGCCGTAGCGGGTGCGCAGCGCGTGATAGGTGTCGTCCTTCAGGAACAGCGAGGCCGTGTGGCGCAGCAGGTGGCGCGTGTCGCGGCCCGGCCACTGGCGCCACGCCAGCATGAAGGACACGGCCTGCGGCAGGCGGCCGGTTTCGATCAGGCTCTGCATGCGGAAGGCCGGATAGCCCTGGTAGCCCGCCAGCACTTCGTCGGCGCCCTGGCCCTCGAGCATCACGGTCAGGCCGTTTTCGCGGGCCGCCTTGAAGACGCGGTATTGCGCATAGATGCTGGTGCTGCCGAAAGGCTCGCCCTGGGCCTGGATGAGGTCGTCCAGTTGCGCGACGAGTTCGCCTGGCTGCACGACGACCTTGTGCGGGATGGCGCCGACGTGCTGGTTGATCTGGTCGACCCAGTGCGCCTCGGATTGCGGCGAGCCTTCGGCGATGAAGCTGACGGTGTGCAGCGGCAGGTCGGGCTCCAGGTGGCGCATGGCGCACACGATGGCAGAGGAATCAATGCCGCCCGACAGCGCCGCGCCCAGCGGCACGTCGCTGCGCAGGTGCAGGCGTACGCTGTCGAGGAACATCTCGCGCAGCTGCGCGGTGGCGTCGGCGAAGCCGATGCGGCGCGGCGCCACCACGGGCGCCTGCCACCACACATGCACCGTGGGCAGGGTGGTGGCGCCCAGCTTCCAGCGCAGCAGGTGGCCGGCAGGCAGGCGATGCACGCCTTGCGTGAACGTCGAGGCGCTGCTGTCGTAGACGCCGTGGGCCAGGTAATCGTAGGCGGTCTGCCAGTTCAGGCGGGGCGGGCCATCGGCCAGGGCCTGCAGCGCGCGGGCCTCGGAGGCAAAGCTGAAGCTGCCGTTTTCGGCGCGCCAGAAGAAGGGCTTGATGGCGAAGGGGTCGACCACGCAGGTCAGCGTCTGGGCGACCGTGTCGAACACCACGAAGGCGAACATGCCGGTGAGGCGGGGCAGGGCGGCCTCGCCCCAGCTTTGCCAGGCGCACAGCAGCACCTCGGTGTCGCTGTCGCTCTCGAAGACGTGGCCCTCGCGCGCCAGTTCCACCCGCAGTTCGCGGTAGTTGTAGATTTCGCCGTTGAAGGTCATCCAGTAGCGGCCGTCGGCCGAGCGGCGCGGCTGGTGGCCAGCCGGGCTGAGGTCCAGGATGGACAGCCGCGTGTGGGCCAGGCCCAGCGTGCCGCCGGATTGCTCGGACGTTTCGATGCCGCTGTCGTTGGGGCCGCGATGGCGCAGCGCATCGACGCCCGCCTGGAGACGTTGGGTCAGGTTGCCCGGAGCCTGGTGCCACCAGCCTCCCAATATGCCGCACATAGGTTTTCCGTTATCAATCGGGGGCTGGACAGCCATGCTTTTGCGCCGCGCAAAAACAGCCGGATTGCTGTCCGCACCAGGTCATCCAAAACCATCATAATATGCGCAGGCGTGTTTCCGGACGAGTCCCGGCGCCAGTCTTCACGCCGTCCCGAACCAGGGCGGCCTGCCCGGGTCCGATGCCGCGGGCAGGCATGCCGCCAACTCCCCCCAGGAATGCCGTCCATGCCGAGCACACTGATCCGTTCGTTCCTTATTGGGTGCGCCCTGTTCCTGGCGGGCGCCCATGCCCTGGCCGCGCAGCGCGCGCCGGCCTATGCGCCGGGCAAGTCCTATGCCGTGGTGGTCGGTGATTCCATCGCCGAAGGCGAGCCGCAACGCAAGGGCCGCCTGAACCTCAACGGCCAGTTCAAGGCCGACCATCCTTCCGAACCGGGCCAGCTGTCCTATGAGCTGGCCGTGCGCTATGGCGTGTTCCATTTCAATCACGGCATGGGCGGGCAGACCTCGTCGCAGGTGCGCGCGCGCTGGCTGCGTGACGTCCTGGCGCAGGACGTGAACGTGGGCGATGGCCGTCCGGCCCGCACGCTGCCCGCCGGCACGCAGCCCAGCACCATCTTCCTGCACGTGGGCATCAACGACCTGGCGCTGGGCGTGCCGCTGGCCGTGCTGCAGGACAACTTCCGCTATTTCGCCCAGACCGCCGCCGACCGCCGCATCCCGCTCATCATCGACAACATCGGTTCGTGGCTGGGCATGACCGATGACCGCATCGCCGTGGGCAACGCCTTCAACCGCTGGCTGGTGGAAGACCTGGCCGTGCGCTACCCCAACGTCACCGTGGTGGATTATTTGAACTGGTCCAGCGGCGGCACCAACGATTTCCGCGTGCTGGCGCAAGGCATGTTCGCCGACGGCGTGCATCCCTCCATGGCCGGCTACATCAATTTTGCCGACTACGTGCAGCGCAGCCTGGCGGGCTCGGGCGCGGCTGGCCCGCGCTAGGAGCGGCGCCATGTTCCTCAAGCCCGATTCCGTTCCGCACGGCGCCACCCTCACCGCCGATCTCTGCATCGTCGGCGCGGGCGCCGCGGGCATCGCCATGGCGCTGGCCCTGCGCGATGCCGGCCTGGACGTCCTGTTGATCGAAAGCGGGGGGGAAAAAGACGACCCCCGCATCCAGGCGCTCTATGCCGGCACGGTTGCCGACGAGCGCCTGCACAGCCCGCTGGACCGCTACCGGCAGCGCCGTTTCGGTGGCTCCACCACGATCTGGGGCGGGCGCTGCATGCCCTTCGACGCCATCGACTTCGAGCCGCGCGACTACATGGCGCACAGCGGCTGGCCCATCGGGCTGGGTGACCTGCTGCCGTACTACCCGCAAGCCAATCGCCTGTGCGAAGCCGGGGCCTATGCCTACACCGCGGAACAGGCCTTCGACCGGCCCATGCGGCCGATGCTCGACGGTTTCGACAGCACGAGCTTTTCCACCGACACGCTGGAACGCTTCAGCTGCCCCACCCATTTCGGCCACCGTTATCACCGCCGCCTTGAAAACAGCGCCGTGCGCGTGCTTCAGGGCTACTCGGTCTGCAACCTGGCCTTGTCCGAGACGGGTTCGCATATCGTCGGCGCCCAGGCGCGCACGCTGGATGGACGGCAGATCACGATAGCCGCGCGCTGCTACACCCTGGCCATGGGCGGGCTGGAAACCACGCGCCTGCTGCTCAACAGCGCGGGCGCCGGCGGCCAGAGCCTGGGTAATGCCCATGACGTGCTGGGCCGCTATTACATGTGCCACCTGGCAGGCACCATCGGGACGCTGAGCATCGATGCCGCCGAGCGGGTCTGGCACGGCTATGAACGCGCCGATGACGGCGTCTACTGCCGGCGACGCCTGGCCTTGTCGGCGGCCGCCCAGCAGCGGCTTGAAGTCGGCAATTTCATTGCGCGGCTGCACCATCCGCGCATCACCGATCCGGCACACCGCACCGGACCGCTGTCGATGCTGTACCTGGCCAAATACTTCATCCCCTACGAATACGGCAAGCGCCTGCACGGCGAAGAGTCGCTCACACCGGGCGCCACGCTGCAGCACGTGCGCAACGTGGTGGCCGACGCGGGTGGCATCGCGAAGTTCCTGACGCATTGGGTGCGCCACCGCACGCTGGCGGCACGCAAGTTTCCTTCCGTCATCGTGCATCCGCGCGCGCCGCGCTACAGCCTGGATTTCCACGCCGAACAGGAACCGAACGCCGAGAGCCGCGTGACGCTGGGCGACGGCCTGGATGCCCTGGGCATGCGCCGCCTGCATGTCGACTGGCGCTACACCGGGCGTGACGTCCACACGGTCAAGGCGGCGCTGGCCGAATTCGCGCAGGAACTGGAAAAGTGGGGGCACGCGCGATTCGACTACGACCCGGACAGTGTCGAGCACGAAATGACCCGTTATGGCGCCTATGGCGGCCATCACATCGGGACGGCGCGGATGGGGAGCGATCCGCGTGATAGCGTGGTGGACGCGCACTGCCGCCTGCACGAGGCGGACAACCTCTATCTGGCGGGATCCGCGGTGTTCCCGACCTCCAGCCAGGCGAATCCGACGCTGACCATCGTGGCGATGGCGTTGCGCCTGGCGGACCACCTGAAGGGCCGGCTGGCCGCGCGACCAGCCTAGGGCCGACAACGACACATGGGAGCCGACATGACGAGCAAGGTACTGGTGCTGGGCGCGCAAGGATACGTGGGCAGGCGCGTGGCCGCCGCCCTGGCCGCCAGCGAGTGGGCCCAGCCCGTGGCTGCCGGCCGCAGGGCAGGCGCCGGCGTCGACATCGTGGTCGACGCGACGGACAGCGAAGCGCTGGCCCAGGCGTTCGCGCAGGCCGACGCGGTGGTCAACTGCATGGCGGGCTCGCCGGCCGCCATCGTCGAGAACGCGAAGGCCTTGCGCCTGGCCTTGCAACGCGTGCCGGTGCGCCTGGTGCATTTCAGCTCCATGGCCATCTATGGCGCCATCGAAGGTCTCATCGATGAATCCTGCCCGCCCGCCGGCGGCGTGGGCGGCTATTCCGCCGCCAAGGCCCAGGCCGAGCAGGAACTGGCGCGGACGGCCGACAAGGTCGTGCTGCGGCCGGGCTGCATCTATGGCCCCGGCAGTCCCCAATGGACGGACCGCATCGCCGCGCTGGTGCGCGCGCGCCGCATCGGCGACCTGGGCGAGCGCGGCGATGGCTGCAGCAACCTGGTTCACGTCGATGACGTCGTGCAGGCCGCGCTGGCGGCCCTGCGCCTGCCCGGCACCGTCAACGCGGTCTACAACCTGGCCATGCGCGACGCGCCGGACTGGAACGATTACTTCCTTGCCGTGGCGCGCGAACTGGGCGCGGTGCCTGTCACCCGCATCGGCAATCGCCGCCTGAAGATCGAAACCCACCTGGCCGCGCCCGCGCTCAAGATCCTGGAGATCCTGGCCCGCCGCGCGAAGCTGCGCATGGCCTTGCCGCCTCCCATCCCGCCGTCGCTGGCCCGTCTGTGGGGGCAGGACATCCGTCTGGACAGCCGCGCCGCGGAACGCGACCTGGGACTGCTGCCGTGGCGATCCCTGCAGGAAGGGCTGCGCGACAGCCTGCCCCAGCCTGCCGGCGCCCGGCCATGATGGAGCGCCTGCGTGCGTAGCACCGGTCATGCCTACCTGCCCGCGCTGGACGGCCTGCGCGCGGCATCCATTCTGCTCGTCATGCTGTCGCACGCCTGGCTGGGCGAGATCATTCCCGGCGGGCTGGGCGTCACGGTCTTCTTCTTCATCAGCGGCTTCATCATCACCCGGCTGATGCTGTCCGAGCACGCGCGTGACGGCGGCATCGACATCCAGGCCTTCTATTTGCGCCGCCTGTTCCGGCTCATGCCCGCGCTTTATGTCTTCGTGGCGGTGGGCGCGATCAGCCTGTGGCTCTCCGGCGCGCCCGTGCCCTGGCAGGACGTGGCGGCCGCGCTTTTCTATTTCAGCAACTACTGGAACATCTGCGACTGCTTCGACAGCTCGGTCATGGCCTCGCCCTTGTCGATCACGTGGTCGCTGGCGGTGGAAGAGCATTACTACTTCGTGTTCCCGCTGCTGTTCGCCGTGCTGGCGCCGCGCGGCGCCTGGCTGACGCGCGTCATCGTGGGAGCGTTGTTCGCCGTGCTGGCCTGGCGCATCTGGCTGGCCTCGGGGATGGACGCCCAGACGCTGTCGGGCAAGCGGATCTACATGGGCACCGACACGCGCGTCGACTCCATCTTCTATGGCGCGGCCTTTTCCCTGCTCACGACGGACCGGCCCGGCTTGCGCGCCCTCCTGGGACGGCCTGCCGTGTTCGCGGCGGGCATCGCGCTGATGCTGGCCACGTTGCTGTACCGCGACCCCTTCTTCCGGGAAACCCTGCGCTTCTCGCTGCAAGGCATCGCGCTGGCCCTGATGTTCCAGTACCTGGTCTTCGGGCAGAACCTGTTCAGCCGCATCCTGGCCTCGCGCCCGCTGGTCCATGTCGGCCTGATCAGCTATTCGCTGTACCTGTACCACTGGCTGGTGTTCGTGCTGCTGGACACGTGGATACCGGACTGGCCGCTGGCCCTGCGCATCGGGCTGCTGGGGGGGCTGTCGTTCGGGGCGGCGCACCTGTCCTGGCGCTATGTCGAGCGCATCGGCCTGGTGCTGCGTGACCGGATGCGGGGCCGGGGGCATGCCCCGGCGCCCCGCTGATCCACTGCCCGGGACGGCTGGCCGCGTTTACTTGCGGTCGGTCCGCACCCAGCCCTTGTTGCCGCGGGTGCGCAGCTTGGCGTACATCTTCCACAGGATGAAGAAGGGCACATAGGCCAGGTCCGCCAGCGCGCGCCAGCCCACCGGCGCCAGTTGCCAGCCGCGCCAGACATGCGCGGCCAGGATCAGCAGCAGGATCAGCGGCAGCCAGAGCCAGGCCGCCAGGGCGGGGACGAGCAGCGCCGCGCCACCGGCCACCAGGGCCAGCAGCACGATCTGCAGCACGATGTTGCCCAGCGGCAGGGTCAGCAGGTCCAGCGCCAGCTCGAAGCTGGTGGCGCTGCGCTGGCGCCAGGCGTGGCCCAGCAGCCTGCCGGCATAGGCGCGGGCCACCGCCAGGCGGCCGCCTTCCCAGCGGCTGCGCTGGGTGCGCGCCCCGCGCTCCGAATCGATGATCTCCGCGTCGGCGCAGGCTTCGTCGGCGTAATGCACGCGGATGCCGTTCAGGCCCAGCAGCACGCCGTACTCCAGGTCTTCGGTCAGCGAATAGATGTTGAAGGGATGCTGGCGCAGCAACGCATGCGTGTAGCAGGCGCCATTGCCGCGCAGGCCGCAGGACACGCCCATGCGCTCGCGGGCGCGTGAGCGCACGGCATGGAAGGCGCCATAGGCGATGGTGATGAGGCGGGTGCGCCAGCTGTCGTTGGGGTTCAGCACGCCGTAGTTGACCTGGACGGCCAGGGCGCCCTGTTCGATCCGGGCGGCGCAGGCCTGCAGCAGGTTGGGCGTGACCTCGGTGTCGGCGTCCACCACCACCACGGCGGTTGCCGGGCCTTGCGCGCTGTAGGCGAAGGCATGCTCCAGCGCATAGCCCTTGCCGCGACGCGTGGCGTCCTGGCGCTCCAGCACATGGGCGCCCGCCTGCCGGGACAGTTCGGCGGTGTCGTCGGTGCAGTTGTCGGCAATCACCAGGATGCGGTAATTGCTGGCGGGCCAGTCCAGCTTCTGCAGATTGGACAGCGTACGGGCGATGACCTGGGATTCGTTGTGCGCGGGAATCAGCACGTCGAACACCATGTCCTGGCTGCTGGGCCTGGGCGTGGGCAACCTGGCCGACAGCAGGGTCAGCACGCCCAGGTAGACGCAGCTCAGCACCGGCGCGATGGCGACCAGCAGGATCAGGATATGCAGGGCAGTGGACATGTCGCGGCTCCCTTCTTGTGCGTGTGATCAGGGGCGGCCGGCCGCCGCTTGGGCGGGACCGGGAACGATTTCGTACCAGGGGCTGGTTTCCTGCGAAGTGGCCTGCACCGAGACCGTCAGGCGTCCGCCGCCGATCGACACGCGCGAGGCGGGCAGGGCGGCCATGCGCTTGCCCTGTCCGTCCAGCGGATAGACCTGCGCGGCGGTCCAGGGGGTGGGCCAACTGACGTCGGCGCGGTTGAGGGTCAGCCAGGGCTGGCCGGAACCGTTATGCGACCCCGAGGGGCGTTGCATGAACTGGGGGTCCGGCTCCAGCGTCCAGGAGTCCGAGCCCGACGGGTGCTTCACCATCTGCTTCGGGCGCGGCGGGAGCGAGCCTGGTTGCGTGCCCACCGTGCCGCTGCCCAACGACAGCAGCAGCTGTTGCGAGTCGGCCAGCGGCTTGTTGTCGGCGGCCGTCAGCAGGATGCTGGCGTGAGGCGCGGGGTCATTGCCGGT
Source organism: Orrella dioscoreae (assembly GCF_900089455.2). Lineage (NCBI taxonomy): Bacteria > Pseudomonadati > Pseudomonadota > Betaproteobacteria > Burkholderiales > Alcaligenaceae > Orrella > Orrella dioscoreae. The sequence goes on along the minus strand of NZ_LT907988.1, from coordinate 2,792,992 downwards.
GAAGCGCGCGCCCAGCCCGTTGGCATCGGGCGAGGCCGGCGGGCGGCCAAACAGGCCCAGTACCTGGGGCGCCTGGATGCCAAGCACGCCTTGTGTCGGATCATAGGTCACCTCGCCGCCGGGCGAGCGCAGCGGCTGGGCCGGCGCCGCAGGCCGGGCGACAGGGGTGTCCTCGCTGGCGGAGGGATTCAGGGCGATGCGGCGGCTCCAGCCCATCGCTTCGACCACCCCGTGGCGCGCGGCCAGGTGTGCTTCCAACGCGTCGGGACGGCGCGACGCGGCCAGGGCGGCCTGCGTGCCGGCGGGCATGGGCAGGACCAGCGCTTCCTGGTTGGCGGGAATCCAGCCCGAACGGAAAAGGCGCGCGGCCTGGCCGATCAGCGCCACCTTGCCCCAGTCGCCGCGCAGCGCGAAGCTGCCCGGCACAGCCGGCCCGCGGCTGCCATCGGCGTAATCGAAGAAGAACAGGCCGTCCCAGTCCTGCAGCGCGGCGAAGGCCGCGGTGATCGGCACCAGTTCGGCGGCAGGCAGGCTGGGCAGGGGCTGGTTGAATTCGCTGACCACCAGCGGCTTGCGAACGTCGCGCCGCAAGGCCATGCCGGTCAGCAGGTCCATGTGCTTGCCGGTCAGCGACACGTTCCAGATGCGCCAGTCGCGCACGTCGCTGCTGCCGTTGATGAAGTGCGGATGGTCGACGTAGAAATGCTCGTCGGTGTAGTCCATCTCTTCATGCGAGACCAGGTTGAGGATGCCGCCGTAGCCCATCTGCGTGCCGGTGACGGGCACGGGGAAACCCGCCGCCTGGTGGATCACCTGGCGGATCTGCTTGTAATAGGCGCGGTCGGTGTCGGCAAGGAACAGCAGGAAATCGCGTGTGCGCAACGCCTTGCCCGAGGCCGGGTCGGAGGACGCATCGCGTCCGCCCACCCGTTGGCCGGAGAGCCGCAGCCATTGGGAGTCCAGCTTGTCGCGCAGCACCTGCAGGCCGCTTTCGGCGGCCTCGGCGTCTTCGGGCGTCAGCAGGATGACCTCGTCTGCCTTCTCGCAGGTGCGCCATGCGGCGCAGGCCTGCTCGACCGAGCCGTAGCGTTGCGCCAGCCAGGCCTTCCACAGGCGCAGCAGTTCCGGGCTGTATTGCTCGGGGACGGCGTCGCGCCATTCGCGACGCTGCCAGGCGGCCAGCAGCCCCGACTCATTGTTGATTTCCACCATGGCCAGCGCGGGATTGTTCGCCAGGCCCAGGCGCGCGATCGCCTCGCTGGCGAAACGCGCCTGCAGTTCCACCATGCGGGGGTAATACACCACGATGGGGCTGGCGATGGGCCGTGCCTGCTGGCTGGCGTCGAAGGCGGGCACCTTGTCCACGTCGGGACGGAACTGGTAGCCGACGCGCAGGTTCAGGTTGACGTAGATGCCTTCCTTGGCCAGCGCCTCGATGAAGCCGCGCAGCCGCGTCACGGCGGCGTCGTTGAAGCTGGGATAGGGGCCGGGCGTGAGGAGGCTGACGGGGGGATCGGTGGCCGTGCCGGGCGAGGTGTCCATGTGGTGCAGGCGCACGGCGTTGAACCCCTGGCGCTTGAGCCTGCGTGCGATGCCGGCGGCGTCTTCCGGCGCGGGAAAGTTCGCCGCGAAACTGAGGTTGATGCCGAAGAGGCGCAGCCGCTCGTCGTCGCTCGTGTTGATCCGGCCGTCCGGTCCGGCCTTGTGGAAGCGGGCATTCTTGATGAACATCCGCGAGCTGGCATCCAGCGGCTGGTTCAGGCTGGACTGGTCGGGTGCGCCGCCCAGTTGATCTTCATCGATGTCGTACCGGTAGTACGGCGTCTGCAGCGTGCCGGGCAGCGCCAGGGCGGCTTGCGCCATCGCGCCTGCGCTGGCGGCGAGTCCGGCAGCCAGGGCGGCTGCCTGGGCGAGTCGGCGTGCGGATGCGAGTGGGGCGAGCGTCATGTCTGGGGAACGGGCATGGGATACGGCCGGCTGGCCGGCTGGTGCCGGGCCACCAGGGCCGACAGCGCGATGGAAGAGAAGATGAGCAGGCAGTTCTGGAAGAGCACGCCGTTGAAGAACTGGCTTTCCGAGAAGTTGCTGATCAGGATCAGGATGAAGAAGGCCCAGTGGATGGCGGCCTGCTCCCTGTCGATGTGGCCGACCTTGAACAGTGTCACCGTGTGCCAGAGCAGGAAGGCGATGAAGAGGCCGAAACCGACGCCGCCCAGTTCATTGAGCAGGTCGATGTAGCCGTTGTGCGCCTGCAGCGGAATCCAGTTGACCGCGTCGATGATGTATTGCGATGGGCTGCCCACGTTCAGCCAGAACGCGCCGAAGCCGATGCCCTGCACCGGGTGGCGGGCCACGTCCAGCAGCACCATCTCCCACAGGTCGGTGCGGCCCGTCAGGTCGGGGCTCTTGTTCAGCAGCAGCAACAGGGGGCGGATGATCTCGTTCCAGGTTGGCAATCGGCCGGTCACCGTGAAGAAGATCTGCAGGAAGCCCAGTCCCACGATGGTCAGCGCCAGCGCCGCCATCAGCCGGGCATTGGGTCCGCCCAGGTAGCGCCGGCGCGCGAACAGATAGATGGCGATGCCCGTCATGGCCGAGATCAGCGCCGTGGAGCTGCGCGACATCACCAGCATCAGCAGCGTGAAGAGCAGGGCCGGGATGCCGATGCGCCAATCGGTGTCCTTGTTGCACAGCCGGTTGACCCAGGTGAGCACGGCAAAGCAGGCGACGCCGCCCAGGGTGTTCTTGTGCCACAGGATGCCGCGCCAGCCGCCTTCGCGCAGCGGGTCGACGCCGATCTTGGGAATGACCAGCACCATGATGAACGACGCCACGAGCAGGGCCGTCAGCGTGCGGCACAGCACCCGGATGAAGTGCCGGTCCTGCACGAAGGGCAGCGTCAGCGTGATACCCACCAGCATCAAGCCCACCAGCTGGATCGAGCGTTTGACCGTCACGGCCGGATAGGGGGACCAGAGGACAGTGGCGGCGGCCCACAGCACGATCAGCAGCAGGAAAGGATTGACCCGTCGCACGATCTGCGCCGCCCAGGCGCTGTGGCGCCAGACCAGCCAGGCGGCCAGCAGGAAGGCGGGGCCGAACATCAGCTGCATCAGGATGGAGCCTTCGGCATAGCTGGCGTCGGCCTCGGTGTTGTCGCTGAAGAGGTCGATCGTGCGCAGGGCGGGAAAGCCCAGGCAGATCGCGATCAGCAGGGACACGCCGGCCAGCTCCAGCCTTTCCAGGCTGGTGAGGGGTCTACTGTTTAGCGTATTCACGATAGCGGTGTCCGATCAGGGCGCCCAGCTTGCCCAACTGGGCGCAAGCGGTGCGCAGCCAACGCGCGGCGCCGGCCCGGGAGAACGGCAGGTTCAGCAGGGCGAGCCCGCCCGCGACCACGAGTTGCACGCACGCCCGGGCGCCGAGCCAGGCCGCGCGCTGGTAACGCCGCACGCCGTGCAGCCGGGTGATCTCGGCGCGCACGAAGCTCTGTCCGCCGCGGTAGGCGCGGCGCAGGATCCATTTCAGCTTGGCGCGCTGGACAGGCACGTCCTCGGTGACGAGGCCTTCCTCGCACCAGACGGTCTTGGCGCCTTGCCTTTCCAATTCCCAGAACAGCATGGTGTCCGAACCGCCGGTCACGCCGAAAGCCGGGTCGAAGGGGCCGGGCAGGCCGGCGATGGCGGCGCGCCGCAGCAGGGTGTTGCCGGAATAGGCCTGGCTGTAGCCCAGGCGCGTGCCGGTGGGGCGGCTGGGCGCGGCGAAGAAGCCGCCTTGCTTGATCCATTCGGCCACGCCAGCCGGATAGCGCGGCCCGACCGGGCCGATCACGGCATCGGCATCGTTGGCGCGTTGCGTGGCCATCATGTGCTGGACCCAGTCGGGTTCGGGCGACTCATCGTCGTCGATGAACAGGATGAACTCGCCTTGCGATTTGCGCACTGCCGCGTTGCGGGCAAGCGCGATGTTGGGCGTGGGCTCCTGGTCGCTGTGCAGCGGAATCGGCATGCGCGTGCGCCAGCTGTCGACCACGGCCAGACCGGAGCCCGCGGCATCGTTGTCCACCACCACGATCTCGGCGCGCAGCCCGTCGTAGTTCTGGCGCGCCAGCTCGGCCAGCAGCTGGTCGAGCAGCGCGGGCCGGCGGAACGTGCAGAGGCAGATGCTGATGTCCATGGCGGTCTCAGTGTCGGTGGCGTGTCTTCGGGATGAAGACGGCCCAGATCAGCAGGGCGGTAAGGGCTTCCACAAGGATGAGGGTGCCGATCGCGCCCGCCTGGCCAAAGCGCGGAATGGCGAAGACGATGACGCACAGCGTGGCGACGAGGCCGGCGAAGGCAGCGACCAGCAGCGGGCGGTAGCCGTCGGCGCCCAGCATCACCACCGTGCCCACGGTGCGGATGGCGAACACGGCGAAATAGGCTGCCCACCAGGGCACCAGCCAGCCCACCGCGCTGTATTCGTGGCCCAGCAGATGTGTCTGCAGCCAGGGCAGCGCCAGCCACAGCACGGCGACGTAGGCAGCCGCCAGCGCCAGCAGCCCGCCGATGGAGGCCAGGGCCAGGCGCGTGACGCCCCGATGATTGTACGCGGCCTGCATCCGGCTGACGGTGGGCAGCGCCACGCGCGACCAGGCCACCACGCTGAGCAGGATGGGCATGAGGAGCAGGCGCGAAGCGTTGAGGTCGGCGGTGGCGGCGGCGCCCAGCCAGTAGGCGGTCAGGAACAGATAGCCGTAGTTCACGACCCAGGAGGACATGGCGCCCGGCCAGCCCAGCCTGCCGCGCTCCCAGATGACGGCAAGCAGCGAGCGGTATTCGGCCCTGGGCGGCGGCGCAGGCAGCACGGGGCCGGCGGGATACAGCAGGCTGGCGGCGCTGGCCAGCGCGAGCGCCGCCAGGGCCATCGGCAGGGTCAGCGTCGTGAGCAGGGCGGGAATGGCGACCCCGGCAATCAGCGCGACGCCATAGGTCACGTCCATGCGCAGCACCGCCATCGGCTGGCCAGCCAGGAAGTGCAGGCCGCGGCGGAATTCGCGCAGGGTGTTCAGGTGCAGGTAGATGCCGAACGCGGCGGCCAGCAGCAAGGGCTGCGGCAGGTCCAGGACCAGGGCGACCCCCAGCGTGACGGCCGCGAAGAACAGCGCCATCCCGGCCGTCACGCGGCGCTGGAAATGCGCCAGGCAGGCGATGATCCGCGCGCGCTCGTCCTCGGCCTTGCCCGGCACCACCGTGTTCAGCGGATTGATGATGGAGGCTTCCACCATCGACACGACGAACAGCGCCACGACATACAACTGGGCGTAGGTGCCGTAGGCATCCTTGGTCGTCAGGCGGATCAGCGCCAGGCCCAGCAGCAGGTTCAACCCGCTCAGCCAGGCCTGGTCCAGCAGAGACGTCAGGGAATGCAGCAGCAGACGCCGGCGGGCGGGCGGATGCTCGGGGCTCAGCGGCGCCATGGTCGCAGCAGGCTGCGGCGGCGTTCGCGGCTGCTGGCCGGATCGAATGCGTTATAGACGCTGCCCACCATGCGGGTGCCCGCGGTCTGCATCATGGCAAGCGTCTGGTGGATGTCGTCGAGCCGGGTGGCATCCTGTTTGGCGACCAGCACGCAGCCATCGGCCTGGCGGGCGATCACCTGCGCGTCCGACGACTGGTTGGCGGCGGGCGTGTCCAGGATGAACACGTCGAAGTCGGGTTCCAGGCGCTGGATGATGTTGCGCAGTACCGGTTCGGCCAGGATTTCCAGCGGATTGGGCGGCTGCGGCCCGCTTTGCAGCAGGCTGAGCAGCGGGAAGCCCGGCACGGGCTCGCCCGGCGTCAGCGGCGAGCGGCCCGCCAGGATGGACGACAGCCCCGCCCCCACGCCGGGCGCCAGGCCGAACATGTCGTGCTGGCCCGAGGCGCGCAGATTGGCGTTGATGAGCAGGGTGCGCTGGCCGGATTGCGAAAACGCGATGGCCAGGCTGGCGGCCAGGTAGCTTTTGCCTTCGCCCTCGTTGGGGCTGACGATGGCGATGGAGCGGCTGCTGCCCGCGCGGCCGGGGCCGGCCTGTTCGGCGGTCTGCATCTGCAGGTTCGAGCGGACCTGGCGGATGGCCTCGGCTTCCGGGCTGAAGGGCGCGCTGGCAATGGCCAGGCGCACCGTCATGCCGGGGTTGGGCGTGAGCGCGGTGGCGTAGTTGAACTGCTGGGCCAGCACGCGCTGGACGTCCTGCTCGGACAGGAAGCCCAGTTGCACGGCAGCCTCGCCGAAGCGGATGCGCGCGCTCTGCTGGCGGGCGACCACCTGCTCGACCTGCTCGGCCGTGAGCAGGCCGGCGCTGATGAAGCGCTCGCCCATCTTGTCGGGCGGCTTGCCGCCCGGATTGGGCTGGCCCTGGCCTTCCGCCTGGGCCAGGTTCTGGTTGGCCAGCCTGGAAAGAAGGGAAGGCTGTGTCATGCTTTGGCGGCCTTGGGAGGGAGGGGCGGGGCGCCGATGCGTCCGAGCAGCGGCATGCCGATGCCACGCACCAGGTCGTCGGTGCAGCGCACGCGGCGCTGGCGCAGTTCCAGCAGCAGGGCCAGGCACAGCGCCAGGATGGCGCCCACGGGCACGCTGGCGACCACGCTGCTGATCGTGCGCGGGCTGGCATGCGTGCTGGGGGCCTCGGCGGCCCGCAGCACGGTGACGTTGCCCAGGTTGATGTTGCTGGCCATCAGCAGGCCGTCGTACTTCTGCAGCGCGGCGTGATAGATCTGCTCGACGCTGGCCAGCTGGCGCTGATAGACGGCGATCCGGTCGTAGTGCAGCTTCTGTTCCAGCACGCGGCTGCGCTGCGTTTCCAGTGCGCCCTGCAAGGCTTCCTGCTGGGCCTTCAGGCGCTCGACCTCGGCCTGCTGCGAGTCCAGCGCGCCCTTGGCGGCCCGGTTGATGCGGCCAACCAGGTCATTGCGTTCCTGTTGCAGGCCGCGGATGCGCGGGTGGTTGACGCCCAGCGAGCCACGGACGTCGCCCATGACGCGATCCGTGTCGACCAGCGAGGATTTCAGTGCGGCGATGGCGGCCAGTTGGGCGACGTTGGGCAGTTCGTCCGGGCGCACGCCGGACGCCAGCAGGCGTTGGGTGGCGGCGTTGCGCGCCTCGGCTTCCTGCTGCGCGTTCTGCAGCGTCAGCAGGGCAGCCGTCATCTGCTCCAGGCGCTTGACCTCCAGGTCGTCGCTTTCCTTGTCATTGAAGATGCCGTGCTCGCGCTGGTACTGCGTGAGCTTGTCCTGCAGCTGGTCGGCCTCGGTGCGCAACTGCTCCAGTTGCGCGTTGTACTGCTCGGTGCGCGAGCGGGCGGCGGAAGACGAAATGGCCTGGCTCATCTCCAGGTAGGCGCGCACGATGGCGTTGGTGATGTCGCGGGCCTGCGTCGGGGAGGGGGCCGAGAACGACACGGCCAGCACCCGGTTGCCGCGGCCGCTGGTGACCTGCGTGTTGCGCGACAGCGTCTCCAGCAGTTTCTCGCGGGCACGCACCTCGCCCAGGCTGCGCAGGTCCTTCTGGTATTGCTCCTGCTGTCGCAGGCCGAGCGCCTCGATGACGCGCTCGGCCACGGCCTGGCTGCGGATCATCTCGATCTGGGTCTGCATGTAGCTTTCGTCCAGCCCGGGCGAAAAACCGCGGTTGGCAAGAGGGTCGTTGTCGCGCGAGTCGATGTACAGGTCCGACACGGCGACCCAGGTGCGCGGCAGCAGCATCACGATGGCCAGCGTCACCAGCATGACGGCCGCAATGGTGCGCAGAACCAGCGTCTTGCGGGCCATGATCATGGCCAGGATCTGGTTCAGCGAGAAAAGGCCGTTGTCGGCGGCGTATTGCGGGGTCACGGTCAATGTGGTCTCGAGAAAGGCCTCGGAGGCATTCTACTTGCAGTCCTTCACGGTTACCTCGCAAATTCGCGGCCAAAATGGCGGTTGTCCCCATTCTGGACCCGGCGGGCGGGAACAGGTGCCGGCTGGGCGGAAGTCTTGCCACAGCGATATGTTGCGTCGCCGCAAAGACACATTGTGTCATGTGGCCTTGGGTCAGGCCCGGCGCGCTAGGCATAATCAAAGCCATGACAGGAGCGCGCGCCATCGTGGCGTCCGTTCCCGGCGCCGGTCCCCTGGGCCGGGCGCCCACCGACGCGAGACCGACATGGCCCAAACCCTCTACGACAAGCTCTGGGACGCCCACGTGGTGAGCCAGGAATCCGATGGCACCTGTCTGGTGTACATCGACCGTCACCTCCTTCACGAGGTGACCAGCCCGCAGGCCTTCGAGGGCCTGGCCCTGGCCGGCCGCAAACCCTGGCGCATCAACGCCAACCTGGCCGTCGCTGACCACAACGTGCCCACGCGCGGCCGGGCCCAGGGCATCGACGATCCCATTTCCAAGCTCCAGGTCGACACCCTGGACGCCAACTGCGAGAAGTTCGGCGTGACCGAATTCCGCATGAACGACCTGCGCCAGGGCATCGTGCACGTGATCGGGCCGGAGCAGGGCGCGACGCTGCCCGGCATGACGGTGGTCTGTGGCGACTCGCACACCAGCACCCACGGCGCCGTCGGCGCGCTGGCCTTCGGCATCGGCACCTCCGAGGTCGAGCACGTGCTGGCCACCCAGACGCTGATCATGAAGAAGAGCAAGAGCCTGCTCATCCGCGTCGAGGGTGAACTGCCTTTCGGCTGTTCGGCCAAGGACGTCGCCCTGCACGTCATCGGCGTGATCGGCACGGCGGGCGGCAACGGCACGGCCATCGAATTCGCGGGCAGCACCATCCGCGGGCTGTCCGTCGAGGGCCGCATGACCCTGTGCAACATGTCCATCGAGGCAGGCGCCCGGTCGGGCATGGTGGCGGTCGACGACAAGACCATCGAATACTTCCGCGGCCGCCCCTATTCGCCGACCGGCGTGCTGTGGGACCAGGCCGTGGCCTACTGGCGCACGCTGCGCTCGGATGAAGGCGCGAAGTTCGACCGCGTGGTCGAGATCGACGCGCGCGATATCCAGCCGCAGGTGTCCTGGGGCACCTCGCCCGAAATGGTGCTGCCCGTGGACGGCCGCGTGCCGGATCCCGACAGGGAAAAGGATGACGTGCGCCGCAGCGGCATGGTGCGCGCCCTGGAATACATGGGCCTGACGCCCAACACCCCGCTGGTGGACATCAAGGTCGACCGCGTCTTCATCGGTTCCTGCACCAACTCGCGCATCGAGGACCTGCGCGCGGCTGCCGCGGTGGCGCGTGGCAAGCGCGTGGCTGCCAACGTGCGCCAGGCCATGGTCGTGCCGGGCTCGGGCCTGGTCAAGCAGCAGGCCGAGCGCGAAGGCCTGGACCGCATCTTCCTGGACGCCGGCTTCGAATGGCGCGAGCCGGGCTGCTCGATGTGCCTGGCCATGAACGCCGACCGCCTCGAGCCGGGCGAGCGCTGCGCCTCCACTTCCAATCGCAATTTCGAGGGTCGGCAAGGCCAGGGCGGCCGTACGCACCTGGTCAGCCCCGCCATGGCGGCCGCCGCTGCCGTGGCCGGCCATTTCGTCGACGTCCGAACCTTCCGGTGATCCACTATGCAAGCATTTACCCATCATGAAGGCCTGGTCGCGCCGCTCGATCGCGAGAACGTCGACACCGACCTGATCATCCCCAAGCAATTCCTGAAGTCCATCAAGCGCACGGGTTTCGGCCCGAACCTGTTCGATGAGCTGCGCTACCTGGACCACGGCGAGCCCGGCATGGACAACAGCCGCCGTCCGCTGAACCCGGATTTCGTGCTGAACCAGCCGCGCTATGCCGGCGCGTCGATCCTGCTGGCGCGCAAGAACTTCGGCTGCGGCTCCAGCCGCGAGCACGCGCCGTGGGCGCTGACGCAGTACGGCTTCCGGGCCATCCTGGCGCCGTCCTTCGCCGACATCTTCTTCAACAACAGCTTCAAGAACGGCCTGCTGCCCATCGTGCTGTCCGAGCTCGACATTGCGCGCCTGTTCGACGAGGTCAAGGCCTTCCCCGGCTACAAGCTGAATGTCGACCTGGAGCGCCAGGTCGTGATCAAGGCCGATGGCGCCGAGCTGCCTTTCGATATCGAGCCGTTCCGCAAGTACTGTCTGCTCAACGGCTTCGACGACATCGGCCTGACCCTGCGCCAGTCCGACAAGATCCGCGCCTTCGAAGCCGAGCGCCTGGCCCGCCACCCCTGGCTGGACGCCCGTCCTCTGGGCTAAAGGGCAGGCAGCGACCTAGGCTCGCGCCTTCTTTTCTCAAAATTTTGCCAGGATGTTTCCCTGATGACCCACAAGATTGCAGTCCTTCCCGGCGACGGTATCGGCCCCGAGATCGTCGAGCAGGCCGTGCGCGTGCTGCGCGCGCTGGACCAGCCTTTCCAGATCGACGAAGCCAAGGTCGGCGGCGCGGCCTTCGATGCCTTCGAGCACCCGCTGCCCCCGGCCACCCTGGCGCTGGCCAAGGCCTCGTCGGCGGTGCTGTTCGGCGCCGTCGGCGACTGGAAGTACGACAGCCTGCCGCGCGAATTCCGTCCCGAGCAGGCCATCCTGGGACTGCGCCGCGAAATGGGTCTCTTCGCCAACTTCCGCCCGGCCATCCTGTATCCGGAGCTGGCCAATGCCTCGTCGCTGAAGCCGGAAGTCGTGGCGGGCCTGGACATCCTGATCCTGCGCGAACTGACCGGCGACATCTATTTCGGCAAGCCGCGCGGCGTGCGCACGGCCGAGGACGGCCCCTTCAAGGGCGAGCGCGAAGGCTACGACACCATGCGCTACGCCGAGCCCGAGGTGCGCCGCATCGCCCACCTGGCCTTCCAGGCCGCGATGAAGCGCAACAAGCGCCTGTGCAGCGTGGACAAGGCCAATGTGCTGGAAACCTCGCAGTTCTGGCGGGACATCGTCATCGAGGTCAGCCAGGAATATCCGGACGTCGCGCTGTCGCACATGTACGTCGACAACGCGGCCATGCAACTGGTGCGCGCCCCGCGCGAGTTCGACGTGATCGTCACCGGCAACCTGTTCGGCGACATCCTCTCGGACGAGGCCTCGATGCTGACCGGCTCCATCGGCATGCTGCCCTCGGCATCGCTGAACGCGGCCGGGCAGGGCCTGTACGAGCCCAGCCACGGCTCGGCCCCGGACATCGCAGGCAAGAACATCGCCAACCCGCTGGCGACCATCCTGTCGGCCGCCATGCTGCTGCGCTACTCGCTGGACCTGTCGCCGCTGGCCGACAGGATCGAGGGGGCGGTGCGCAAGGTGCTGGCCGACGGCCTGCGCACGGCGGACATTTTCGAAGACGGCACCACCAAGGTGTCCACCTCGGAAATGGGCGACGCGGTGCTGAAAGCGTTGCGCTAGCACCCCGCTTCAGGCCTGGAAAGGGCGTCGGAAGGGGGAATTCCCCCCTCCGGCGCCGTTTTTTTTGAGGTTCTGATAAATTGTTGTTCTTTCTCCACGAATTTTTTTCACAATCCAGACGTAAGGCATAACGATGGCGCAAGCAGTAGGCTTGGTCGGCTGGCGCGGCATGGTGGGCTCGGTCCTCATGCAGCGCATGCGCGACGAAAATGATTTCTCCCTGATCGAACCGGTCTTCTTCTCCACCAGCAACGCTGGCGGGAAAGCGCCGGCCTGGGCCGAGGGCGCGGGCCCGCTGCAGGACGCCCACGACATCGAGAGCCTCAAGAAGCTGCCCATCATCCTGACCGCCCAAGGCGGCGACTACACCACGGCCGTCTACGGCAAGCTGCGTGAAGCCGGCTGGCAGGGCATCTGGATCGACGCGGCCAGCACGCTGCGCATGGCCGACGACGCCATCATCGTGCTGGATCCGGTCAACCGTTCCGTCATCGACGCGGCGCTGTCGCGCGGCGTGAAGAACTTCGTCGGCGGCAACTGCACGGTCAGCTGCATGCTGATGGGCCTGGCCGGCCTGTTCCACCAGGACCTGGTGGAGTGGATGACCAGCATGACCTACCAGGCCGCCTCGGGCGGCGGCGCGCAGCACATGCGCGAGCTGCTGACGCAGTTCGGCCAGATCAACGCCGAAGTGCGTGGCCTCTTGGATGATCCGGCCTCGGCCATCCTGGAAATCGACCGTGGCGTGCTGGCCCTGCAGCAGGGCGGCCAACTGCCCGCCGAACACTTCGGCGTGCCGCTCGCCGGCAACCTGATTCCCTGGATCGACAAGGACCTGGGCAACGGCGTCTCGCGCGAAGAGTGGAAGGCAGGCGTCGAAACCAACAAGATCCTGGGCCGCGGCGACGCCTTCGGCACGCCCGCCACGCCCATCGACGGCCTGTGCGTGCGTATCGGCGCCATGCGCTGCCACAGCCAGGCGCTGACCATCAAGCTCAAGCGCGACGTGCCGCTCGATGAAATCGAGGACATCCTGCGCCAGGGCACGTCGTGGGCCAAGGTCATCCCCAACACGCGCGAAGCATCCATGCGCGACCTGACCCCGGTGGCCGTGACCGGCACGCTGGACATTCCGGTCGGCCGCCTGCGCAAGCTGGAAATGGGCCCGAGCTACCTCAGCGCCTTCACGGTGGGCGACCAGCTGCTGTGGGGCGCGGCGGAGCCGCTGCGCCGCATGCTGCGCATCGCGCTGGGCGAGCAGGTGTAAGCGTCCGCGCACATGCCGCGCCCGGGTCATTCGCAAGAAAACCCGGGCGCAGTCTTATCCGGACCCAGGCCTTGCGGCACGGGTTCATGTTTTTTCGGCTTTTCTGGCCCCATTCCACCTTGTTGCCTCTGGAACCCCAGGATATGACCCGCTCCGATCGTCGTGCTCCCTCTCTTGCCCACTCCCGCCGCCTGGCCTTGGGCGCCGCATTGGCTTGCGCCGGCATTTTCGGCGGGACGGCCCAGGCCGCCGATATCGGCCATTCCCGGCTGGTGTCGGCGCCGGGCGCGCCCTTGCAGGTGCTGGTGCCCGTGCGGGGCATGAGCACGGACGAGGCTGCCAGCCTCAAGGCCGCCATTGCGCCGCTGTCCGCCTGGAGCGAGGTCAACCTGGCGCCCCCCGTGGCGTTGAAGGGACTGCGCGTGCTGGTCGAGCCGGGCCGCAAGCCCGATGAACGCCAATTGCGTATCGTGGGCGCGGCGGCGCCTGCCGGCCAGGTGGTGGACCTGCTGCTGGATGTGAGCACGGCCTCCGGCCAGCGCCGTGTCCAGGTCAGCCTGCTGGTGCCCTCGGGCGCAACGCCTGCCGTGTCGCCCGCCGTGGTGGCGCCCCAGTCGGCGGCGCCTGCGCCTGCAGCCGCAGGGCCGCTTGCGGGGGCGGCAGCCACGCGCGAGATCCAGCGCGGCGACACGCTTTTCGCCATCGCGCGCGCAAATCCGGTGGAAGGCGCGGGGGTCCTGCAGGTGCTCGTGGCGCTGTGGCAGGCCAATCCGGACGCCTTCATCGGCAACAACATGAACCTGCTGCGCACGGGTGCGTCGCTCACGCTGCCGGATGCCGCCGCGGTGCGCGCCGTCGATCCGCGTGAAGCCAGCCGGATCTATCAGCAGCAGGTCGAGGCATTCAATCGCGGTCGTGGCGCCGGCCGGGCCGGGCAGGGTGGCGACGCCGGATCCGGCAAGGTGGGTTCGGCCGATGCGACGGTAAGTGTCCAGCCTGCGCAGGGCCAGGACCGGGTGCGGCTGTCGGCGGCGGATGCCGCGGCTGACGAAAGTGCCTCCTCGGGCAAGGCCATCGACGAGGCTGGCGGCCGCGTCGACACCTTGCAGCGCAACGTCGATCAGTTGAAGCAGGCCCTGGGCGAGAACGGCGCGGCGGCGGGTGCGCAGGCTGGTCCGGATGGAGAGCAGGCTCGCAATGGCGGCGCCAGTGGCTCGGGCGATGCCGCGAACGCTTCTTCCGCATCCGGCTCGGGCGAGTCCGTGGCCCAGGCTGGGACTGCCGAAACGAATGGTGCCGGCGCGGCGACGGCGGGCGGGAATGGCGCGTCCGCCGCGGCGCCGGGGGCGGCGGAATCCGGCCAGGCGGCCTCGCCTGCCCAGGGCGGCGGCGCCCCCAATGCAAATGCAGGGTCGGGCACGGCGGCGCCGGGCGGCACGGCAGGGGCAGGCGCGACGCCGCCCGCCACGTCGGGCGGCAACGGCGCAGCGGCCGGCAATGGCGCGGCCAGCGGCGCTTCTTCGAATGGCGCCCCCGGCGGCTCGGCCAACGGCCTTTCCTCGCCTTCCTTGCCGGCTCCCGGTGCCGGCAGCACGAGCGGTGCCGCGCCGGTCACGCCTGCCACGCCCGACGCCGCCCAGACCGCGCCGCGCGGCAACTGGTGGTCCGAGAACCTGCTGGCCATCGTCACGGGTGTCCTGGCCCTTATCGCCTTCATCATCGCGTGGGCGATGCGCCGTGCGGGCGCGCGGCAGGATGACGACGGCTTCGATAACGAGGACGACGAAGCCTATGATCCCGACCGTCATGGCGTCGCCCAGGCGGCATTCCAGGACAAGCTGCAGCGCATCGACCTCGAGCTGGACGACCGCCGTCCGCCGCCGGACGAGCGCCGCTAGGCCGGCTGCTCCGGCCTGGGGCGCCTCGGGCTGGTTTCTCTTTCTCTCGACACAGGTTTTCCGCCATGCCCCGCATTGCCCTGGGCCTCTCGTACGACGGCTCGGCCTGGCAGGGCTGGCAAACCCAGCCCCACGGCCAGACCGTGCAGGACAGCCTGCATGCCGCGCTGGCCCAATTCACGGGGGCGCCCATGCAGGTCATGTGCGCCGGCCGCACCGACACCGGCGTGCATGCCGCCATGCAGGTGGTCCACCTGGACACCGCGCTGGACCGGCGCATGGAATCCTGGGTGCGGGGGCTGAACCGCTATCTGCCGGACAGCATCGGCATCCAGTGGGCGCAGCCTGTCGATGACAGCTTCCACGCCCGCTTTTCCGCCACGGCGCGCGCCTACACCTATCTGCTGTGGAACGAGCGCGCACCCGTGCCGCTGTGGCAGGGCCGGGCGGGCTGGTGCTTCCAGCCGCTGGAGGTCGATGCCATGCGCGACGCCGCGACGGCCTTGCTGGGCGAGCAGGACTTCAGCAGCTTCCGCTCCTCGCAATGCCAGGCGGCGCATCCGGTGCGTGTCATGCACCGGCTGGACATCACGCGGCACGGTTCGCTGATCGTCTTCCAGCTGCGCGCCAATGCCTTCCTGCACCACATGGTGCGCAACATCGTCGGGCAGTTACTGCAGATCGGGCAGGGCAGGCAGCCCGTGTCCTTCATGGGCGAGTTGCTTGCCTTGCGCGACCGCCGCCGTGCCGCGCCGACCTTCGCGCCCGACGGGCTGTACCTGACTGCCGTCGAATATCCCGAGCACTTCGGCCTGCCCTCGACGGATGGCTCGCGCTTCCTGCCCTGGGCGGTCTAGGCGTTTCTCGCCGGCGCTTCGCTTGATCCCGGTTCGACCTTCCTCACGGCTTTGCAAGCGAACGCATCAGTTGTCCGCAGGTGTTAGCCGCGTGTGCCATTGCAAGTGCGCAGGGGTACCATGAGCCTTCGTATTGAAGGAGGACTCACAATGAGCGTACAGGTGAATGTCACGATCGAACCCACGGCGGGCGGCACATACAAGGCCCGTGTCGACGTGGGCGGCCTGGTCAACGCGGAAAGCGGCAAGCCCGAAGCGCAGGTACTGCACACCAACGAATACGACACGCCGGACGAGGCGCGCCGAGCCGGAGAGAAGCTGGCACAGGGCATCAATGCGCGGCACGAGCCGCCACAAGGCGCCTGAGTACCCCGCCCGGCCTTGCAAGCGCGGTATCGAAGGACAGGGCCGGAAAAGAAAAAAGCCGCGAAGTCCAAAGGGCTTCGCGGCTTTTTTTGCACTGGCTTGATGGGTCTTATGCGTCTTGCATGACGCTTCAAGCCCCTGCAGACATTTTGGTAGGCGGTATTGGAATCGAACCAACGACCTCCACGATGTCAACGTGGCGCTCTAACCAGCTGAGCTAACCGCCTGCAGAGAAACGAGATTCTAATATGGAAAATCAGGGCTTGTCAAACGCGTGACGAAAAAATGTCAGGAAGGGTGTAGCGGGCGGACGCGCACCCGCCTGCATCACCCCGCCAGCGCCGTCAGCCGGGCATCCGCGGCGCGTACTGCGGCAACGAATTCCTGGATGCGCCCGGCCGACTTGATGCCCGGCGCGCTTTCCACGCCGCTGCTGACGTCAACCGCCCACGGGCGCACGTGCATGGCGGCCGCTTCCACGTTCTCGGCCTTCAGGCCGCCAGACAGCACGACGGCACGGCGCTTCGTGGCCGGCACGCCGTTGAGCAGCGTGTGGTCGAAGGCGAGGCCGCTGCCGCCATAGCCGGAGCTGTAGCTGTCGAAGAGCCAGCCTTGCGCCCCGGCATACTGCTCGCAGGCCTGCGCGATGTCGTCCTGCGTCTGCAGCGTGGGGCCGCCCACGCGGAACGCGCGCAGGTAAGGGTGTGCGTAGCGTTCGCACGCCTCGGGCGTTTCGTCGCCATGGAACTGCAGCAGGTCCGGGCCGACCTCGTCCAGCACCCGTTGCACGTCGTCGGGCGAGGGGTTGACGAAGAGGGCCACCACGCTGACGAAGGAGGGCGCCAGGCGCCGCAGGCGCGCGGCCTGGGCCACGTCCACGCAGCGCTTGCTGCCTGCATAGAAGACCATGCCCAAGGCATCGGCGCCGGCGTCGGCGGCCGCCAGCAGGTCGTCTTCGCGGGTCAGGCCGCAGATCTTGATTCGGGTTCTCATCCGGGAATTGTAGCGACGGGGGATGGGCTCGCAAGGATGGCCGCATTCCCGGCAGGGGCTTGCCGCTGGCGGCTGCGAGGCGCCAGGCGTAAGCTGGGCGCCTTCCCGGCAATCAGGCCGTCATTCCTGTCTTTTCGCGCGTGTCCCCATGCACAAGTTCCTGCCCATCGGCCTGCTCGTCCTGTCCAATGTCTTCATGACCTTCGCCTGGTATGGGCACCTGAAGTTTCCCAACAGTCCGCTTGCCAAGGTCATTTTCATCAGCTGGATGATCGCGCTGGTGGAGTACTGCCTGGCCGTGCCGGCCAACCGCCTGGGGCATGCGGTCTATAGCGCCGCCGAGCTGAAGACCATGCAGGAGGTCATCACGCTGGTGGTGTTCGCGGTGTTCTCGGTCTTCTACCTGAAGGAAAGCCTCACGCTGAACCATGCCGTGGGCTTTGCCTTCATTGCGCTGGGCGCATTTTTCGTCTTCAAGGGGCCGCTCTGATGTTGAGCCGCCCCGTCGTGCCTCAGGGCAGATGCGTGCGCGCGTGCTTGGCGTCGGGTTTGGGCTTGACGCTGTCGGCCCAGTTGTCGTTGTTCCTGCCGTCCACCCGGGGCTGTCCGTAATTGCGGGCTTCGTCCGGCGTGTCCGCCGTGGGCTTGGGCGGCAGGCGGGGCACCTCGACCGGGCTGCTGGGCGGCAGGATCTTGCCTTGCAGCGCGGACGTGCCGGCGGCCTGGATGGCGTTGCCCGAGCCTGAGGAGCCGCCCGTCGCGGGCTTCTTGATGGCCTCGGGGCGGGGCGGCGGCGCGTCCGGGCCCGTGGGGTCGCCCGGCGCGGGCGCGGGTTCGGGGCGCGGATCGCCGGGGCTCTTCAGCGGATCCTGGCTGTGCGTCGTCTTGGGCATGGGTCTCTCCTGGCAGGGCACGTCGTCGGCCAGGCGCCTGGCGAGGCAGGCGCCGGCGCGGCGCGCAAGGGGTGGAAACTACTTCATGGTAGTGGCGGCACGCCGGAAAGTCCGCGAGCTACCTTGTCCGGATGCAAGGGGATATTGCGCGCCGACGCCCGTCACGCACTGTCGGCGTGGCGCCACGCATGACGAAGCGCGGCGGGGAAGGGTGATACACTCCAAGGATTGGTGGGGTCCATCAAGACACCTTGGCAGCGTGTTTTTCGCGCTGCCGCGTGATCACCCCGACATGTGCGTCACCGCATTTTCACGAATACCCGCATGATGCTTGCTACTCGAACTACGACTGGAAGTCCTCGCCCCTAGCCGCGTTGGTTTCGTCGTGTTCGGCCGCACGCAAGTGCGCAGCAAACTCCAGTCAACCCGATCAACGCGGCCACCAGGGCCGCGTTTTTCTTTTGCATCGTTTACTTTCAGCACTTCAGGATGGCTTCAATGGTACAGATCACCCTGCCCGACGGTTCGCAGCGTGAGTTTCCCGGTCCGGTGACCGTGGCCGAGGTGGCGCAGTCCATCGGCACGGGCCTGGCGCGCGCCGCGCTGGGCGGACGCGTCACGCAGGCGGGCGGCGAGCCCCGGCTGGTCGACACGTCCTATCGCATCGAGCAGGACGTGCAACTGGGCATCGTGACGGCCAAGGATGCCGACGGCCTGGACCTGATCCGCCATTCGACGGCCCACTTGCTGGCCTACGCCGTGAAGGAGCTGTTCCCCGACGCCCAGGTCACCATCGGCCCGGTCATCGACAACGGGTTCTACTACGACTTTTCGTACAAGCGTCCCTTCACGCCCGAAGACCTCCAGGCCATCGAGAAGAAGATGGCCGAGCTCGCCAAGAAGGACGAGCAGGTCACGCGTGAAGAATGGCGCCGCGACGACGCGGTCACGTTCTTCAAGGGCATCGGCGAGGACTACAAGGCAGAGATCATTTCCTCGATCCCGCAGGACCAGATCATCAGCCTGTACCGCGAAGGCAAGTTCATCGACCTGTGCCGCGGCCCGCACGTGCCGTCCACGGGCAAGCTGAAGGTCTTCAAGTTGATGAAGGTGGCCGGCGCCTACTGGCGCGGCGACAGCAACAACGAGATGCTCCAGCGCATCTACGGCACGGCCTGGGCGACCAAGGAAGACCAGGACGCCTACCTGCACATGCTGGAGGAGGCCGAGCGCCGCGACCACCGCAAGCTGGGCCGCGAACTGGATCTCTTCCACATGCAGGAAGAAGGCCCGGGCCTGATCTTCTGGCATCCCAAGGGCTGGACCCTGTGGCAGCAGGTCGAGCAGTACATGCGCGCGGTCTTCCGCGACAACGGCTACCAGGAGGTCAAGGCGCCGCAGATCCTGGACCTTTCGCTGTGGAAGAAGACCGGCCACTGGGACAATTACCGCGAGAACATGTTCACGACGGAGTCCGAGAACCGCGTCTATGGCCTGAAGCCCATGAACTGTCCGGGCCACGTGCAGATCTTCAATGCCGGCCTGCATTCCTATCGCGACCTGCCGCTGCGCTATGGCGAGTTCGGCCAGTGCCATCGCAACGAACCCTCGGGTTCGCTGCACGGCATGATGCGCGTGCGCGGCTTCACGCAGGACGACGGCCACGTCTTCTGTACCGAAGACCAGCTGCAGGACGAGTGCGCGGCCTTCACGGCGCTGCTCCAGAAGGTCTATGCCGATTTCGGCTTCACCGACGTGCTGTACAAGGTGGCCACGCGTCCTGAAAAACGGATCGGCGACGACGCGGTCTGGGACAAGGCCGAAGAGGCGCTGATGGAAAGCCTGCGCCGCACCGGCTGCGAGTTCGAGATCTCCCCGGGCGAGGGCGCGTTCTATGGCCCCAAGATCGAATACACGCTGAAGGACGCCATCGGCCGTCATTGGCAGTGCGGCACGATCCAGGTCGATTTCTCCATGCCCGTGCGCCTGGGCGCCGAGTATGTGGACGCCAACGACCAGCGCCGCGCGCCCGTCATGCTGCACCGTGCGATCCTGGGTTCGCTCGAGCGTTTCATCGGCATGCTGATCGAAAATCACGCCGGCGCCATGCCTTCCTGGCTGGCTCCGGTGCAGGCAGTTGTGTGTTGTATTTCCGAACCTGCCGCTGATTATGCTGAAGAAATTGCGCAAAGCCTGAAAAAACAAGGCTTTAGGGTCGAGTCTGATTTGCGCGGTGAAAAAATCACTTATAAAATCCGAGAGCACAGTCTGCAGAAGGTGCCGTACATTCTGGTCGTGGGCGAAAAAGAACGCCAGGCCGGTGCGGTGGCCGTCCGCGGGCGCGGCGGTCTTGACCTGGGCGTCATGCCCCTGGCTGATTTCTCGGCCAGGCTCGCCCAGGAGGTCGCCGAACGCCGCGGACAACCTTCTCCGCAGCCGCCTTCCCAGCAGTAAGATCTGCTCAATATTTAGGAGTCGTCAACATCGCAACCGAAAAGCCCAATCGCATCAATGGTGAAATCCGTGTTCCCGAGGTGCGCCTCATAGGTCTGGACGGTGAACAGCTCGGTATCGTGAAGATCGCCGATGCGTTCCGCCTGTCCGAACAAGCCGACGTCGATCTGGTCGAGATCGCGCCCAATGCCGAGCCGCCCGTCTGCCGCTTGATGGACTACGGCAAGTTCAAGTACCAGGAACAGAAACGCCAGGCCGAAGCCCGCGGCAAGCAGAAGATCATCCAGGTCAAGGAAGTGAAGTTCCGTCCGGCCACGGATGAGGGCGATTACCAGGTCAAGCTGCGCAACCTGCGCCGCTTCCTGGAAGAGGGCGACAAGGCGAAGGTGACGTTGCGGTTCCGCGGTCGCGAAATGGCTCACCAGGAGCTGGGCATGCGCGTGCTGGAGCGCGTGCGTGACGACCTGACCGAGCTGTGCCAGGTCGAAGCCATGCCCAAGCTCGAAGGCCGCCAGATGGTGATGGTGCTGGCCCCGCGCAAGAAGGCAGCGCCCGCCGGCGGCGGCAAGCCGTCCGACGCCGCCTGACCCGCTGGCCGGACACTCGCCGTACACGTGCCGCGCTCCGCTTAGGCTGGGCGCGGCTTTTCTTTTTTTCGGTTCCCGTGCGCGCTGCGGGAACGCCAGGTTGATTGCAGGTTGCACATGCACGTCCTCTTCATCATCGATCCGCTGCCGCGTCTGAAGGCCTACAAGGACAGTTCCGTGGCCATGATGCGCGGCCTGGTGGCGCGTGGCCACACGCTGTCCTATGCGCTGCAGGGCGACCTCTATGCCGAGGACGGCAAGGTGCTGGCCGCGGCCACGGGCTTCTCGCTGGTCGAGGGCGCGGACCTGCACGGCCATGACTGGTGGCGCGAGTCGGGCGAGCGCAACGACGTGCCGCTCGAGGCTTTCGACGCCGTGGTCATGCGCAAGGACCCGCCGTTCGACATGGAATACGTCTACGCCACGCACCTGCTGGAATACGGCCAGGCGCAGGGCGCCAACGTGTTCAACGCGGGCAGCGCCATCCGCAATCATCCCGAGAAGCTCGCCATCACCGAGTTCTCCGAGTTCGCCGCGCCCACGCTGGTCACGCGCGACATGGCGCGCCTGAAGGCATTCCACGCCCGCCACGGCGACGTCATCGTCAAGCCGCTGGACGGCATGGGCGGCACGGGCATCTTCCGCCTGCGGACGCAGGAGCCGAACCTGAACGCCATTCTCGAAACGCTGACCGATGACGGCACGCGCAGCATCATGGCGCAGCGCTACATCCCCGAGATCACGCAGGGCGACAAGCGCATCCTGATCATCGGCGGCGTGCCGGTGCCGTATGCCCTGGCGCGCATTCCCATGGCGGGTGAAACGCGCGGCAACCTGGCCGCCGGCGGCCGGGGCGTGGCGCAGAAGCTGTCGGCGCGCGACGAGCAGATCGCGCGCGCCATCGGTCCCAAGCTGGCTGCGCGCGGCCTGCTGCTGGTGGGCCTGGACGTGATCGGCGACTACGTCACCGAGATCAACGTCACCAGCCCCACCTGCTTCGTGGAAATCACCGAGCAGACCGATTTCGACGTCGCCGCCATGTTCGCCGAGGCGCTCGAACGCGCGGTGGACCGGGGAGCCGTCGCATGATCGGCCTCGTTCTCGTCATGCACGAGCCCTTGGGCGGTGCGCTGGCCAATTGCGCCGGCCACGTCATGGGACCGGCGCTGGAGCTGGCCGTGTGCGACATCCATGCCGACCAAGACGTCGAGGCCGATGCCGCACGCGTGGTTGCCGCCATCGAGGCCGCGAACAAGGGGCAGGGCGTGCTGGTGCTGACGGACATGGTGGGAGCGACGCCCTCGAACATCGCCACCCGCGCCGTCGAGACCGCGCGCGCCGATGGCGTGCCCTGTAGCCTCGCGGCGGGCGTGAACCTGCCGATGCTGCTGCGGGCGCTGAACTATCGTGACCGGCCGCTGGCCGAAGTGCTCGAACGGGCGCTTTCGGGCGCGTCGCAAGCGGTCCTGTGCGTCGATCGTTGACACGGCGCAAGCCTGCTCAACGCCGGAACTCCTTACTATCCCGAACATGCCTTCCATCGACATCGTCATCAGCAATAAACTGGGCCTGCACGCGCGCGCGGCGGCCAAACTGACCCAGCTGGCCAGCAAGTTCAGCAGCGAAATCCACATCGCCAAGGGCGCGCAGCGCGTGAACGCCAAGAGCATCATGGGCGTCATGATGCTGGCGGCGGGCATGGGGCTCACTGTCACGGTCGACGCGGCCGGCGCGGACGCCGACCAGGCGCTGATCGATATCCAGGCCTTGTTCAATGACCGATTTGGCGAAGGCGAATAAGCCCGGCGGCTCGCCCGCCTTGCGCGAGGACGTCCTGGCGGCCGGCCTCACCGCCGCGCTGCCGTCGGATGGCCCGCTGCCTGGCGTCATGCCGGGCCCCACGCTGTGCCTCTATGGGCAAGGCGTGGCGCGCGGCTACGTCATCGGCCGGGCGGTCGTCATGGGCGCCACGGCGCTCGAGGTGGCGCACTATCGCATTGCCGCGGAAGACGTGGCGGCCGAGTCCGAGCGCCTGACGAACGCGCTGCAGGAAGCCAGCGACGAGCTGGGCGAACTCATCGACCACCTGCCCGAGGACGCGCCACGCGAGATGGCCGCGATGCTCAACGTGCATCGCCTGCTGATGTCCGACCCGCTGCTCAGCAGCCAGACGCTGTCGCTCATCGAAGAGCGGCACTACAACGCCGAATGGGCGCTGACCACGCAAGGCCAGATCCTGGGCGAGCAGTTCTCGGCCATGGAAGACGAATACCTGCGCGAGCGCGGCGCCGACGTGCGCCAGGTGATCGAGCGCGTGCTGGACGTGCTGCATGGCTCGCCGGCCATGCTGCGCCTGGATGACCCGCCCCCGGGCGACGAACCCCTGGTGGTGGTGGCCCACGATATCTCCCCGGCCGACATGATCCGCTTGCGTGGCGGGCGCTTCAGCGCCTTCGTCACCGACCTGGGCGGGGCCACCTCGCACACGGCCATCGTGGCGCGCAGCATGGGCGTGCCTGCCATCGTGGCGATGGGCAAGGCGCGCGCGCTGCTGCGCGATGGCGATACCGTCATCGTCGACGGTTCGGCGGGCGCGCTGGTGGTGAATCCGTCCGATGCCGTCTTGGCCGAATACCGCGCGCGGCAGGACGCCTATGCGCGTGAGCGGGCCGAACTGGAACTGCTGCGCAACGAGCCGGCCGTGACGCTCGATGGCATCGACATCTCGCTCAACGCCAATATCGAATTGCCCGAAGAGGCCGCCGTGGCGCTGGCCGCCGGCGCCAAGGGCATCGGCCTGTTCCGCAGCGAATTCCTGTTCATGGGGCGCGACGAGTTGCCAGGCGAGGAAGAGCAGTACCGCGCCTACGCCTCGGTCGCCAAGACCATGGCCGGGTTGCCCGTCACCATCCGCACCCTGGACCTGGGCGCCGACAAGACCCTGGACGGCGACACTACCGTCGCCACCAATCCCGCCTTGGGGCAGCGCGCCATCCGGTATTGCCTGGCCCGTCCGGAAATGTTCGGCACACAGCTGCGCGCGATCCTGCGCGCATCGGTGCACGGCAACATCCGCATCCTGCTGCCCATGGTGGCGCACCTGCACGAGGTGCGCGCCACGCGCGCGGCGCTGGACGCGGCGCGCCGCGAGCTGGATGCCCGCGGCGAGCCGTATGCGGCGCACATCGAGCTGGGCGCCATGGTCGAAGTGCCGGCCATCGCCATCGCCATCGAGCCCTTCGCGCAGGCGCTGGACTTCTTCTCCATCGGCACGAACGACCTGATCCAGTACACGCTGGCCATCGATCGCGGCGACCACGACGTGGCGGATCTCTATGATCCCCTGCATCCGGCCGTGCTGCGCCTGATCGCCAACACCATCAACGCGGCCCAGCGGGCCGGCAAGTCGGTGGCCGTGTGCGGCGAAATGGCGGGCGATTCGCGCCTGACGCGCCTGTTGCTGGGCATGGGGCTGACCGAGTTCTCCATGCATCCGCAGCAGTTGCTGGACGTGAAGCGCGAGGTGCGCGGCGCGCACTCCAACGCCTTGCGGGTGAAGGTGGCGACGGCGCTGAACCGTGCCCAGCCGATCGACCCGGACGCCTTGCAGCTGCCCTAGGACGGGTGGCGCGCCATGCCGGGTCGAGGCGGGCAGCACGCAGAAACTGGAATGAAAGTGATTCTCGTCCCTATAATGGCGGATCGCGCCCGCCCGTGCCTTCCTGCATCGGGCGGCACGCGCGAACCGCCAGGCTGGGAGCCGCGGTTTCGTTTCCGTCTCGAGCTTACCCGCCATGGCTTCAGAGTATTACCAGGATCTGCTTCGTTTCTGCCGGCGGCTGACGCGGGACATCGATACCGCGCGCGATGCCGTCCAGGAAACCTATGCGCGCTTTCTCGCCTTGCAGCAGCAAGGCGGGCAGGCCGTGCGCCAGCCTGGCGCGCTGTTGCGGCGCATCGCCCGCAACCTGCTGGTGGACGAGCATCGGCGCGCGAACTTGCGCCCGTACGCAAACCTGGACGGGTTGACCGAGGAAGAGCAACCCATGGCGCCTGCAGCCTTCCAACCCGAGCAGGCCGCTTGCAGCAGCCAGGCCGTGACGGCCTACCTCGACGCCATCGCGGCCTTGCCGCCCCGCTGCCGGGAGGCATTCCTGCTGCACGTGCTGGATGGCTTGCCGCAAGTCGAAATCGCCCGGCGCATGGGGGTGTCCGTCAGCATGGTCGAAAAACATCTGGTGCGAGGCATGGTGGCCTGCCGTGCCTGCGAGCGTCGGATGGGGGGCGGGGGGTGAGCCGGCCCGGGCATCCGAGAGGTTGGGCTGCACGATGAGCAAGCGTCATGGCGCAACCCGCGCGACCGGGCACACCGACGTCGAAATGCCTGCCGGCACGGACGCAGAGGCTGCGCGCTGGGCGCTGCGCCTGCAGCGCGGCCTGGACGCGCGCGAGCGTGCCGCATTCGAGGCCTGGCTGGGCGAGGATGCCGCGCATGCCGAGGCGCTATCGGCCATGCAGGACACCGCGCGCAGGCTGCGCGCCATGTCAGGGACACAGCTCGCGGCCGCAAGGCCTGCGCGCCGTGCCTGGTTGCGGCGTGTCGGACTGCCGGCCGCAGGCGCCGCCGGCTTGGCGGTGGTCGCGGGCGGCGGCTGGCTGGCGTGGCAGGGTCGCGACGACGGATTGGGCGCGCCGTGGCGGCTTGCCACGGCGCGTGGCGAGATCAGGCCCATCGTGCTGCCGGACGGCAGTCAACTGGTCCTGGACACGCAGACGCAGGTGGACGTGCGCTATGGCGAGCACGGCAGGGAGATCACGGTGCACGAAGGCCAGGGCTGGCTGTCCGTGCAGGCCGATCCCGCCCGTCCTCTGGTCGTGCATGCGGGCGGTTTGCGCATTGCGGTCGTGGGCACGCAATTCACGGTGCGCCATACCCGCAGCGGGCTGGACGCCGGAGGCGTGCGCGTGGTCGTCGAAGCGGGGCGAGTACGCGTGCGGCGCGCGCAGCCCGCCTGGCGGGAACTGGTGGGTGAAAGCGGCCTGCGCGATGTCAGCCTGTCCGTGGGGCAGGCTTATGTGCTCGATGCCTCGGGCCGCAGCGGCGTCGTGCCGGCGCCCGCATCCGGTGCAACGGCGCTCTGGCGGGAGGGACGGCTGGATTTCGAAGACACGCCGCTTGCGCAGGCGCTGGAAGAGTTCGGCCGCTACGGTGTCACGGGCGCGGTGATCAAGGAGCCCGCCATCGGGGCATGGCGGGTGGGCGGCAGCTACAGCCTGCGCAATCTTGCGGGATTTCTCGCTGCCCTGGCCCAGCAGCTTCCCGTGCAGGTGGAGCAAGGCGCCACGGGCGTGTTCGAGATCCGGGCCCTGTAGCCGGCCTTGCGTCCTTTGGTGCAAGGCCATGCGCACGCGGGTCAGAAGTCCATCGTCGCCGACAGCAGGTAGGTGCGGGGACTGCCGGACGAGACGGCGCCCCATGATGTGACGCCAGCCCAGTAATCGCGTCCCGCCACGTTCTGGATGGTGGCCCGCAAAGTAAGATCCCGGCTCGCAACAGTAGTCAGATAGCGCACCCCCAGGTCCAGCCGTGTCCACGAAGGGATGCGCAAGGTGTTGGCCTGGTTGACGTATTGGTGGCCGGTATGGATCAGGTCGGCACGCAGCGTGAGGCCAGGCGCGGCGGGCACGTCCCATTCCGCTCCCAGATTGGCCTGCATTTTGGCCACGCCGATCGGACGATTGCCGCGCAGGGCCGGGGTGGGGGAGCGTGTGAGCTCGGCATCCAGGAAAGTGACCCCTCCCAGCAGCCGCAGCCCCTTCATCGCCTCCCCGTAACCGTAGAGTTCCAGCCCCCGATTGCGCTGCTCGCCGTTCGCGGCATAGATGCCGTCATGGATACCGCCGCTGGGCTTGTCGATCTGGAACACCGAGGCCGTCAGCATGTAGCGGCCGGTGTCGTACTTGGTGCCCAATTCGTATTGCTTGCTCTTGTAGGGCGACAGGACTTCGCCGTAGTTCAGGGCGGCGGGCGGGGCGATGTCCCCCTTGCTCAGGCCTTCGATGTAGTTGGCATAGAAGATCCACCCCGATGCGGGCTCGACCACGATGCCCAGCGCAGGCGTGGTCACGCTCTCATCGTAGGTGTTGGCGGCCGCGGTGCCCAGCGGGTTGTAGTTGGTCGATTCGATGCGCTGGCGCCGCAGACCCGCGGAGATCTGCAGTCGCTCGTCCAGCAGCGAGAGTGTGTCCACCAGTGCGAAGCTGGTATTGCGGTTGTCGTGGATGCGGGGCAGGAAGGAGGGCCTTGCCACGTGCTGGCGCGGCGAGAGTATGGGATCGTAGAGATTGGAGCGCACGCTCTGCCCCGGGTTGAGGGCGCGGTGGAAGTCTTCTTCGTAGCGCGAGGCCTGCAAGGTGACGGCATGCTGCACGGCGCCGGTCTTGAAGCGCGCGCGCAGCCCGCCATCCAGGGTGTGGCGTTCCACGTCGAAGCGGGCGTAGGTGGGCGTAGCCAGGGTGTTGCCCGCCGCGTCGGTGATTCTTGGCGCCGAATCGTAGAGTCGCGAGACTTTCGCGCGCGACTGGCCTGCATTGGCAAAGACCGACAGGCGCGGGCTGACATCGAACTCGGTGCGCAGCAGCGTGGCCTGCTCGCGATTGCGCGACCATTCCCAGGGCTGGGTGACATTGCGCCTGCCGTCAGGCGCCTCGGGCATGGGCAGGCCCGCGGTGGGCATGATCGGCCTCCCGGTGCCGTCTATCCGCTCGTTCTGCGACAGCACGTCCAGCGTGGCGCGAAAGCGCGTGCCTTCGTAGTCGAGCGCAAGTGCCCCGACATTGCCTTCCGTGGACTGGTGGTCCACCGCCGTATCGCCGTTGTAATAACTGGCATTCAGGCGCACGCCGAATTGCGCCTCGTCTCCGAAGCGGCGCCCCACGTCGGCGTGCGTGCCCCATTGGCCACCCGAGACGACACTGCCGGTCAGGCTGCTGACGTCCGTGCTGGCGCGCTTGGGCGCCACGTTGATCACCCCGCCCACCGATCCGTTGGGCGACATGCCGAAGAGCAGCGCGCCAGGACCTTTGACGACCTCGATGCGTTCCACGTACTCGGTGCGCACCCGGTAGTTCGGCGCGATGCCGTAGATCCCGTCGAAGGCGATTTCGCCGGAGTTGCCTTCCCAGATGGGAAAACCGCGGATGCTGAGGTTGTCCACGTTGCCGCCGGGCAGGACGGTGTATCGCACGGAGGGGTCACGGTTGACCGCGTCGGCGATGGTGCCGGCCTCCAGGTCGCGGATGGTGGCCGCGGTGTAGCTGGTGGTGCTGAACGGCGCCTTCATGTTGCTGGTGTTGCCCAGCACGCCCAGCCGCACGCCCGTCGCCACCTGGCCGCCCGCATAGGCGGGCGCGAGGGCGTTGACGGACTGGTCGCTGGCGGTGACCACCACTTCCTGCAGGGTGCTGACCTCGGGGGCGGCCGGCCGCACCGTCGCCACCCCGGACTCGACCACGGCGGTCAGGCCGCTGCCGGCCAGCAATTGATCCAGGGCCTCGCTTGCCGTCAGGGTGCCGTGCACGGCGGGTGCGTGCAGGCCGGCCACCAGGCGCGCGGGAAAGCTGAGTTCCAGGTTTGCCTGGCGGGCCAGGGTATTCAGGGCCGATGCCAATGATTGCGCCGGGATCGCGAGGGGGACCGGCGCATCGGCCAGGGCAGGGCGCGGTCCCGCCAGGGCGATCAGGAGGGCCAGGGCCGCGGGGGCGTGGCGCAAGCGGAATGCGGATGTGGTGGTCTGCATGAAGCAGGAATCCTCTTGGTGGAAAGGGTGTGGGAAACAGGGCTCTCCATGGACCTGACGTACGAGACGGCGAAATCCTCATGTCGCGCCTCGTCGCCGTCGTCCCGGGGCGGCCTGCTATCCTTGGCCGTGCCGCACGCACCGCCGTGCCCCCGCGCCTTCCCGCCGTTCCGACATGCTTGAAACTGCACGCCTGCTGCTGACTCCGCTCACCCTGGAAGAGGACGCGGCAGCGCTCTTCGCCATCCAATCCGATCCCGTCGTCATGCGCTACTGGAACCATGCGCCGTGGACCGATCTGGTTCAGGCGCGCGACGCCATCGTGGCGGATCAGGCCGCGCAGGCCGACGGCACGCTGTGGAAGCTGGGCATCCGCGAGCGTGACAGCGGGGCGCTGGTAGGCACCTGCATGCTGTTCGCCGTCGAGCGGGACAGCCGGCGCGGCGAGATCGGCTACAACCTGGCGGCGTCGGCCCAAGGCAAGGGCTATATGACGGAAGCGCTGGATGGCTTCATCAGGCATCTCTTCACCGTGCGAGGCTTGCGTCGCCTGGAGGCCGAGATCGACCCTCGCAATGCCGCCAGCGCCAAGCTGCTGCTGCGCCTGGGCTTCCAGCAGGAAGGCTTGCTGCGCGAGCGCTGGGTCGTGGACGGAGAGATCTCGGATTCTGCCCTGTACGGGCTGCTGGCCGAGGATTTCCAACGTGCGCGGCCTGCCGCATGACTGACGGCGCAGGCCTCATGACTGCGTCGCGGCATGTCGTGGTCACGGGCTGTTCGGGCGGCGGGAAATCCACGCTGCTAGCCGAGCTGGCGCGAAGAGGCCATGCCGTGGTCGATGCCGCCGTGCAAGATTACGCCCGGCTGTGCCGGGTTTATCCGGCGCTGGGCTATGCGGCGTCGGACGTGCCTCGTGACAGCGTGCAGGCACGCGCCGATTTCATTTTGTCGGCGTTGCGGGCGTAGCGGCTGGACGGGACGCCTGGATGGCTTGCAGGATCGCCCACGCGGCCTCGATGCGCTGCGGGACGGGATAGTTCCGGTTGGCCAGCAACACGACGCCGATTCTCTGCGTGGGCAGGAACGCTACATAGGCGCCAAACCCCCGGGTCGAGCCCGTCTTGTTGACGTAGCGATCCGGTGCCGGCGCTTGCGGCGGGTCGATCCGCGCAACGGCCTGGGGTTCCAGGGCGATGGCCGCGGTATTGCCCGCCAGCACCTTGTCCCGCGTGACCGGCGCGTCATGGATCTCCCAGCCCAGGCCCTGCAGGACTGCACCGTAGCGGTAATAGCCCGTCTGGGTCATGGCCAGGGCCTGGCGCAGCGCGGGATCCAGCGCCGACGCATCCATGCTCAGTTGAACCAGGCGGATCAGGTCGCCCGCGGTGGTCTTGATGCCATAGGCCTCGGCATCCAGCGCACCCGGCGAGACGCGTACCCGCGGGGCATCCTGCGCCACGCCCACGGCGTAGCGGCCCATGTCCTGTTCCGGCACGCGCAGGAACGTGTCTCGCAGGCCCAGCGCCGGGAGCAGCGAATGCGTCATCAGCGTGTCGAAGCGGGCATTGCCGCCTTGCGCCGCAAGGCGGCCGAACAGCCCGATGCTGGGATTGGAATACAGGCGTTGCGTGCCGGCAGGGAAGTCGGGTTGCCAGTTCCTGAAATAGGCCAGCAGTTGCGCGTCGTCCCGTACCGCATCGGGGATCTGCAAGGGCAGGCCGCCCGCCGCGTAGGTGGCCAGGTCGAGCAGGGTGGCCTGGCCGATGGGGGCGCCGGCAAGCGCGGGCCAGTGCCGCTGGGCCGAGTCCGAGAGCGCAATCTTGCCGCGTGCCGCCATCCAGGCGCCCAGGGTGCCGGTGAATACCTTGCTGACGGATCCGATCTCGAACAGGGTGCGGGCGTCCACCGGCAGTCCGCCGGCCTTCGATGCGAAGCCGTAGGCATACACGTGGCGCCGTCCGTCGATGCTGACGGCCACCGCCATGCCGGGGATGTCGTTGGCCGCCATGAGCGGCCGGATCACGTTGCCGATGGCGGCGTGCAGGGAGGGTTGCGCGACGGGCGCCGCGGCGTCGGCCGGGTGGGCGGGCAAGAGCAGGGCGACGGCCGCGGCCAGCGCCGCAAGCGGAGTCTTGTTGGGTTTCATCCGCGTTTTATAACCCGCTCACCCCGCGCCCGGGACGCGGGCCACGTGCTCACGCCGGCCCGCCCACGCAGAACCGCAGGATGGCCTCGGCAACGGCACGCGGCGCCTCCCGCTGCGGGAAATGCCCCACGCCCTCGAGCACCTGGCGCGCGTAGCCGCCCTGGAAGAACGCCTCCCGGCCTTTGGAGCTGTCGGGATGATTGCATGTGTCGGCGCCGCCATGCAGCACCAGCGTCGGCACGGACAGCACCGGCGCCGGGTGCAGGCGCGCCTCGTCCTCGGCATAGGCCGGATCGCCCTCGGCAAAGCCCCAGCGGTGGCGATAGGAATGCAGCACGATCGCGGGCCAGTCCTCTCCCTGGAAAGCGCGCGCCGCTTCGTCGAAATCGGCCGGGTCGTACCAGCCGTTGGGGGCCCAGGTGTCCCACATCAGGCGGGTGAATGCCGTGCGCTCATCCCGCAGCACGCGGGCGCCGCGCGGCGTGGCCATGTACCAGTGATACCAGTAGTTGCGCGCCTGCGGCAGCGCCAGCGGCTGGTCCGGATCGTTGGTGCCGTAGCCGACCGACAGCATCACCAGGCGCGACGCGGCGCCGGGGCACAGGCCGCAGGCATTGGCCGCGGCCCGCGCGCCCCAATCGTGGCCGACCAGCGTCGGGGGTTCCAGTCCCAGCGCATCGATAAAGTCGAGCACGTCACGGCCCAGCGCGGACAACTGGCCGCTGCGCGGCGTGCCGGCATCACGGAACCGGGTCGGCGCGAAGCCGCGTAGCGCGGGCGCCAGCACGCGGTAGCCGGCCTCGGCCAGGAGCGGCGCCACGGCCTTCCAGCACGCGGGGCTGTCCGGCCAGCCGTGCAGCAGGAAGGCGGTCCGGCTGCCTTGCGGATTCCATTCCAGATAGGCGATGTCGAGCCTGTCGGTCGATGCGTAGCGGTAGTCGTGCACGGGCTTGCCTCCCTTCGTGAACATGGCCCCAGCATAGCGGGACGACTCCGTTCGATTGGAAAATAATCATTCACAATTAATGATTTTTCGCGTTGAATGTCGGCATGGATACTTCCTCTTCCGCCGACGGCCCGCCGCTGGAAACGGCGCTGCTGCGCACCTTTCTGGAAATCGTGGACAGCGGCAGTTTCGCCACCGCCGCCGAGCGGCTGGCGCTGACGCCTTCCGCCGTCAGCGGGCATATGCGCCGCCTGGAACAGATCGCCGGCGCCAGCCTGCTGGCGCGCACCACGCGCCGGCTCGCACTGACGCAGGCCGGCGACACCTTGTATGCCTACGGCCGCAACATCCTTGATCTGGAACGCGAGGCCCGTGCCAAGCTGCGGGGCACGCCGTTGCGCGGGCGCCTGCGCATCGGCGCGTCGGAAGACTTCGCGGGCGCGTGGCTGCCCCAGGTGCTGCAACGCTTCCGGCAATGGCACCCCGATGCCACGGTCGAGCTGAAGGTCGGCATCACCGCCGATCTGCTGCGCCAGCAGGAACGCGGCAGGCTGGATCTCGTCTTCGGCAAGCAGTGCAGCCGCAACGAAGGCAGCGGCACGCTGCTGTGGGAAGAGCCCCTGGTCTGGGCGTATGCGGCGGATCAGCCCCTGGCGGCCGGCGGGCCGCTGCCGCTGGCCGTCTTTCCCGAGCCGTGCGTGTACCGTGAGTCGGCCATCATGGCGCTGGGGCAGACGGATCGCAGCTGGCGCATCGTCTTCGAGAGCAGCAGCATGGCCGGATGCCTGTCGGCGGCGCGTGCGGGCTTTGCCGTCACGGTCGTCGCCGACAGCCAGCGCGGCGAAGGCCTGCGTGTCCTGGGCAGCGAGGAGGGCCTGCCCGATCTGCCGGCGGCGCGCTTCTATGCGTTTGCCGGCAGGGGCGGCGCGGCTGGCGCGGCATTGATAGAAGCTGCCAGGCGAGCGGGTCAGCGCCGGTTCGCCGCGCACGGGTAGCGGCCGATGCGGGCACGGGCGCCCTTGCCGGGCAGTCTTTGGCGATATAAAAAAAACGGCCCGCAAGGCTGCGGGCCGTTTCCCCCTGGGGGCCTCTGATCGGGCGGGATGTCCCGCCCGCCGGGCTTATCTGGATGACACTGCTTGCGTTGCTTAGCTGTGGTAGGCCGACTCGCCGTGCGAGTTGATGTCCAGGCCTTCACGTTCGACGTCTTCCGGCACACGCAGGCCGCAGACCATGTCGGCGATCTTGTAGGCGATGAAGGCGACGATGCCGGACCACACGATGGTGAGCAGGATGCCTTCGAGCTGGATCCACAGTTGGCCGGGGATGGCGCCGATGCTTTCCAGGCCGGGGCCGCCGAAGGCCTGGGCGTTGAACACGCCGGTCAGCAGGGCGCCGACGATGCCACCCACGCCGTGCACACCGAACACGTCCAGCGAGTCATCTGCCTTCAGCAGGCGCTTCAGGCCGTTCACGCCCCACACGCAGATGGCGCCGGCGGCGATGCCGATGATCAGCGCGCCGACCGGACCCACCAGGCCAGCGCCCGGGGTGATGCCGACCAGGCCGGCCACGGCGCCCGAGGCGGCGCCCAGGATCGACGGCTTGCCCTTGATGGCCCACTCGGTGAAGACCCAGGCCAGCACGGCGCCTGCAGTGGCGATCAGCGTGTTGAAGAAGGCGAGGGTGGCGACGCCGTTGGCCGACAGGGCCGAACCCGCGTTGAAGCCGAACCAGCCCACCCACAGCAGCGTGGCGCCGATGAAGGTCATGGGCAGGTTGTGCGGCTGCATGGCTTCGCGGCCATAACCCAGGCGCTTGCCGATCACGTAGGCGCCCACCAGGCCAGCGATACCGGCGTTGATGTGCACGACCGTGCCGCCTGCGAAGTCCAGGGCGCCCGCGGCGAACAGGAGGCCGGGGTTGTCACCGCCGTACCAGACCATGTGGGCAATGGGCACGTAGGCGAACGTGAACCAGATGAAGGTGAAGACCAGCACGGCCGAGAAACGGGCGCGTTCGGCGAAGCTGCCCACGATCAGGGCGCAGGTGATGCCGGCGAACGTAGCCTGGAAGGCGGCGAACAGGATTTCCGGCACGGTGCCCGAGAGCGGGAACACGTCAGGCGGCGTGAAGACGCCCGAGAGGAACAGGCGCGAGAAGCCGCCGAAGAAGGCGTTGCCGTCGGTGAAGGCCAGCGAGTAGCCGTAGACGAACCACAGGACCACGGCCAGGCTGAAAGTGGCGATGACCTGCATCAGCACCGACAGCATGTTCTTGGACCGCACGAGGCCGCCGTAGAAAAGCGCGAGGCCGGGAACGACCATCAACAGCACGAGCACGGTCGACGTGCTCAACCATGCGACATCTGCGTTATTCATGTTCTTGCTCCGAGGATTATGTCGAATGGATCACAGTGCCGCTTCGCCGGCTTCGCCGGTGCGGATGCGGATAACTTGCTCGAGGGGCGCCACGAAAATCTTGCCATCGCCGATCTTGCCCGTGCGCGCGGCAGCTTCGATGGTCTCGACAGCCTGCTCCACGAGCGCGTCGGGCACCGCAGCCTCGACCCGCAGCTTGGGCAGGAAGTCCACGGCGTATTCGGCGCCGCGGTAGAGCTCGGTGTGGCCTTTCTGGCGGCCGAAGCCCTTGACCTCGGTCACGGTCAGTCCTTGGACCCCGATCCCGGACAGGGCCACCCGCACTTCGTCCAGCTTGAAGGGCTTGATGATGGCGATGATGAGTTTCATGGCTTTTCCTCTGTGGTTGCGCGTTGGCCTACACACCTAAGCAAATGGCGTGCCAGCTCCAGGTTCGTCACAGCAAGACACAGAAAGGCCGGGGATGGCGCAGGAAATGCACTGGATTGGTGCTTCATGGTGGTGCGGGGCACCTGTCTGGTGCGCAAGCCGGTGCGCGTGATGGTGCGTGCGGAAAAGCGGCGCGCGTGTGCCTGGGGGCCGATCAGGCGCGGTCAGGGACAAGCCTGGCGCGAGGCTCTACACTGTCGTCAACGATCCACACCAGAGAGGACACGTCATGAACCGCACGCAATGGCTGGACGATCTCCAGAAGAACATTTCCGATCTCATCGCCCGCAGCCCCGCGGCCGACATCGAACGCAACGTGCGCTCGCTCGTGTCGCAGACTTTCGCCAAGCTCGACCTGGTCACGCGCGACGAGTTCGAGATCCAGGCCGACCTGCTGACCCGCACCCGGGCCCGCGCGGACGCGCTGGAAGCCCAGTTGCGTGCCCTGGAAGCGCGGTTGGATGCGCTGGACAAGCCGGGCGCTGCCCAGACCCAGGCCGAGCGCCCCGGTCTCTGAGCCGCGTCACCGGCAGTCAAGCAAAAGCCCCGCATGCGGGGCTTTTGCTTGGGGCACATGGGCCGCCAGCGCGTCAGGGACTGGCAGGCACGTTCGCCGCCGCCTTGCGTGTCTTGTAGCGATAGGCCAGCGCAAGCAGCAGGATCCAGGGCGGGATCAGCAGCACCGAAACGCGCACGCCAGGCGTGAACAGCATGATGACCAGGATGCCGGCCAGGAACACCAGGCACAGGTAATTGGTGAGCGGATAGCCCCAGCTGGGAAAGCGCGTGGTCGTGCCTTCCTTTCTCTTCGCGGCGCGGAAGCGCAGGTGCGTCAGGCTGATGATGAACCAGTTCAGCACGAGCGCCGACACCACCAGCGCCATCAGGAGGCCGAGCGCGCCTTCGGGCATCAGGTAATTCAAGAGCACGCAGGTGCCGGTCGCCAGCGAGGACAGGCCCAGCGCCCGCAAGGGCACGCCGCGCGTGTTCACCCAGAGCAGGGAGCGGGGCGCGTTGCCCTGCCTGGCGAGGCCATACAGCATGCGGCTGTTGCTGTAGACGCAACTGTTGTAGACGGAGAGCGCCGCCGTCAGGATCACGACATTCAACGCCGTCGCCACGGCATTGCTGTTCAGTTCGTGGAAGATCAGCACGAAGGGGCTGCCGCCCGTCACCACCTTCTGCCAGGGATACAAGGCCAGCAGCACCAGCAGCGCGCCCACGTAGAACACCAGGATGCGCACGATGACCTGGTTGGTGGCGCGCGGAATGCTCTTCTCGGGCTGGTCTGCCTCGGCGGCGGTGATGCCGATCAGCTCCAGCCCTCCGAACGAGAACATGATGATGGCCATTGCCATCACCAGGCCCGAGACGCCGTTGGGGAAGAAGCCGCCGTGCTGCCACAGGTTCGCCATGGAGGCTTGCGGGCCGCCGGTGCCGCTGGCCAGCAGCCAGGCCCCGAAGCCGATCATGCCCAGGATGGCGCCCACCTTCACCAGCGAAAACCAGAATTCCAATTCGCCGTACAGGCGCACGTGGGCCAGGTTGATGGCGTTGACCAGCATGAAGAAGAGGGCCGCCGAGGTCCAGGTAGGCAGCGCTGGCCACCAGTACTGCATGTAGACGCCGATGGCGGTGAGTTCCGCCATGCCCACCAGCACGTACAGCGCCCAGTAGTTCCAGCCCGACATGAAGCCGGCGAAGCCGCTCCAGTAGCGATAGGCGAAATGGCTGAACGTGCCGGCCACCGGCTCTTCCACGACCATCTCGCCCAGCTGCCGCATGATGAAGAAGGCGATCATGCCGCCCAGCGCATAGCCCAGCAGGATGCTGGGGCCCGCCAGCTGGATCGTGTGCGACACGCCCAGGAAGAGGCCGGTGCCGACGGCGCCGCCCAGGGCGATGAGCTGGATATGGCGGTTCTTCAGGCCGCGGTTGAGGGTGGTGGCGTGGGAGGAGGGGGATTCCATGGGGTCCTCGCGCGGCGCATTGCCGGGGATGGGGCCACGTGCTTCAGTGGCTCGAGAAGTCGCAGCAGCGTTCAGCCAGCTTGGCCAGGTCATGATAGAACGCCGAATCGGCATCCTGGCGATAGGTGGCATGGTAGACCGACTGGGGGGGCGTGATGCTGGTGCGCAGTACCCGCAGCTTGCGGTCGCGGATCCAGTCGCTGAAGTAGTCGCGGGGCAGGCAGGAAATACCGAAACCGGCAGCCGTCAGTCCCGCCATGGCGATCAGGCTGTTGATGGTGAAGATGTTGTTGGTCGAGACGTGTGGCTTGAGCCACAGGTCATAGATGCGGTTCAGTCCGGATTCCCGGGACTGCCTCAGCAGGGGCATGCCCGCGATGTCTTCGGGGCTGTAGCTGCGGGCCTCATCGATCTGTTCGGCCGAACCGGTCCACACGAAATCCAGTGCGCGCAGCCTGACCGATTCCAGCTCGGGCGGAATGAGTTCCTCGTGGACAATGGCCATGTCGATGCTGCCGGCCGCCAGCCGATCCATCAGGTCGCTGCCCAGGTCGATGCTGGGCTCCAGCGTGAGCCGCGGATAGATGTTGCGCAGCTCGCTGATGAACGCAGGCAACCAGGTCATCGCCGTGATTTCCGTGATCCCCAGGCGGACCGTGCCGGTCTGGACGTGCAGGTCCTGCATCCGGGTCATCATCCGGTCGCGTTGCGCAAGCAGCTCCTGCGCCATGGCATAGATCTCATGGCCGCGCGCGGTCAGGACGGCCTTGTGGCCAGAACGGTCGAACAGCGCAAGGTCGAATTCCTGCTCGATGTCCTGGATCCGCTTGGTGATGGCGGACTGCGAGGTGTGCAGTTTCCGCGCCGCCGCATGGAATGTTCCGAGCCGGACCGTCCAGTACAGCGCCTCGATCTGCTTGAAGGTGAACATATTCGGGTTATCCCTTTGATTCCAGCAGGGAATCAAGTGCTTTGAGTTTAAATCACTTTTTTTGAAACCATGAAAGTCCGATGATGGCTTCCTCATCGATCTTCCGGGCCCGATTCCGACACCATGCGTACACCTCTTCCCGGCACGCGCGTCCTGCCTGCCGCCGCCGCCGGCGATGCGTCCATCCGTGACGCGCTTCAAGGCATCGTCACGCCGCACCTCAGCGACAACCTGGGCCGCCAGGCCGGCATTCTTGGCCTGCATGCCTATCACGGCCGCGGCAAGCTCGTGGGGACGGCGCTGACCGTGCGTACCCGGCCCGGTGACAACCTCTTCATCTACCAGGCCATGATGCAGGTGCAGCCTGGCCATGTGCTGGTCATCGACGCGGGCGGCGCACTGGAGAATGCCGTGCTGGGCGAAATCATGAAGCGTTATCTCCAGCAGCATGGCTGCGTGGGGGTGGTGGTCGATGGCGCCATCCGGGATGTCGGCGCTTTCGCACAGGACGACTTCCCTTGCTATGCGCGCGGCGTCACGCATCGTGGTCCTTACAAGGACGGTCCGGGGGAAGTGAATGTGCCGGTCACGGTCGGTGGGCAGGTC
The DNA here is from genome assembly GCF_900089455.2 of Orrella dioscoreae. Lineage (NCBI taxonomy): Bacteria > Pseudomonadati > Pseudomonadota > Betaproteobacteria > Burkholderiales > Alcaligenaceae > Orrella > Orrella dioscoreae. The sequence continues at coordinate 2,755,105 of NZ_LT907988.1, read as the reverse complement.
GTGAGTCCTGGCGACTGGCTGGTCGGCGACGAAGATGGACTGGTCTCGTTCGCGCCGGCGCATGCCCCGGCCCTGATCGAGGCGGCGCGGGCCCATGCGGCCAAGGAAGAACGCATCATGGCGGAGATCGCCACGGGCGCCCGCGAACAGAGCTGGATGAACGCCGCGTTTGCCGCGAAGGGCATGGCATGAGTCTCGATACCTCCTTTCTTGCGGCCCGCGCGCTGGCGATCAAGCCGTCACCGAGCATGGCCGCCAAGGCACGCGTGGACCAGTTGCGCAGCGAGGGACGCGACATCGTCGATTTCACGGTGGGTGAACCCGATGCGGACACCCCTGCCCACATCGTCGAGGGCGCCATCGACGCCCTTCGCGCTGGACAGACGCGATATACCCCCACGGCGGGCACGGCCGCCTTGCTGAAAGCGGTGCAGGGCAAGTTCGAGCGCGAAAATGGATTGCGCTTCGGGCTGGACCAGATCATCGTCGGCGTGGGGGCCAAGCAACTCATTTTCACCGCGCTGGCTGCGTCGGTCCAGGAAGGCGACGAGGTCATCGTGCCCGCGCCGTTCTGGGTGTCCTACCCGGATATGGTGCTGGCCAACGAAGGCAAGCCCGTCATCGTGGTGTGCGACGAGGCAAATGGTTTCAAGCTGACGCCACAGGTGCTGGAGGACGCGATCACGCCCCGCACCAAGTGGCTGATCCTGAACTCGCCCTCCAATCCCACCGGCGCGGTCTATGCCAAGGAAGAGCTGGCCGCCCTGGCCGACGTTCTGCTGCGCCATCCGCAAGTGGCGGTGCTGACCGACGAGATCTACGAGCACCTGTGCTACGGCGAGGCCCCGATGGCCAGCCTGGCCAAGGTCGCGCCGCAATTGGCCGATCGTGTGCTGACGGTCAATGGCGTGTCGAAGGCCTACGCGATGACGGGATGGCGCCTGGGATACGCCGCCGGTCCCAAGGTGCTGATTCGCGCGATGGCCACGCAGATCTCCCAGAACACGAGTTGCGTGAGCGCGGTGAGCCAGGCTGCGGCGGTGGTTGCGCTGACCGGCGACCAGGCCGGCGTGGCAGAGGCGCGCGAGACCTACCGCGCCCGGCGTGACCGCGTGGTCGCGCTGCTGAACGCCATTCCCGGCATCCGTTGCGCGGTGCCCGACGGTGCGTTCTACGTCTATCCGTCCGTGCAGGCGCTGCTGGGACGTCGGACGCCGCAGGGAAAGATCCTGGCCAACGACCTGGACGTCGTCATGTATCTGCTGGATGCGGCAGGCGTGGCCGTGCTGGATGGTGCGGCCTACGGGTTGTCGCCGTACATCCGATTGAGTTTCGCGACCTCGATGAGCCAGATCGAAGAGGGATGCGATCGTATTGCCAAGGCGTGCGCGCAATTGCGTTGACGCCGCGGCATGTTCTTTTCATTCAACAAGGGGAAAACCATGAAAAAAATCCTGTCTGTTTCGGGTGCAGTGCTGGCCCTGGCCACCGTCTTGCCCGGCGCGGCCCAGGCTGACCAGTTGCAGGACATCAAGTCCCGCGGCAAATTCATCTGCGGCACCCTGGGAACGGCCGAACCGTTCAGCTTCCAGGACAGCAAGACCCGCGCCGTGGTGGGCTATGAAGTGGACCTGTGCAAGAAGATCGCGGACAGCCTGGGCGTGCCCATGGAGCTCAAGCTGATCGCCGTCGAGGCGCGCATTCCCGAGCTGGTGGCGGGCCGGGTGGACGTGGTCGCCGCCAACCTGGGCTGGTCGCCGGCGCGCGCCGAGCAGATCGACTTTTCGCATCAGCATTTCGTCAGCCCGCAGAAGGTCCTGGCACGCGAGGCCGACGCTGGCCTGACGTCGCCCGCCGACCTGCGTGGCAAGCGGGTGAGCGCGACGGCGGGCTCGTCGTCGGAGCAGGGCGCCCGCACGCACATTCCTGACGTCAACGCCATTTCGTTCAAGGATCCCCCCAGCGCCTTCATGGCCCTGCAGCAACGCAAGGTGGACGGCTTCGTCGCCTCCGAGCTCATGCTGGCCAAGTTCCGCACGCAGGCTGCCGGCGGTCCCGTGCCGGTCAAGATCCTCGAGCCGGCGCTCTTCATCGAGCCGTGGGGCGTGGGCGTGCGCAAGGGCGAAAAGGCGCTGCTGGACCACGTCAACAAGGTGCTCGACGGCTTGCAGGCCAGCGGTGAGATCGACCCCATCTTCAACAAGTGGCTGGGATCGGACTCGCCCTACAAGATGAAGCGCGACTTCAAGATCGAAGCCATCAAGGGCTGACGCCAGCAATAAGGTCCGACGCCGATGCAATATGCCTTTGACTTCGGCGCCATCCTCCAGGGCCAGTATGCCGATTGGCTGATCCAGGGTCTCTTGACGACCCTGGCGCTGACCGGCCTGGCCTGGGTGCTGGCGTTCTCCGTGGGGACGCTGCTGGCCATCATCCGGTTGGCGGGCGTCCGTTCCCTCAACTTTCTCATCTCGGCCTACGTGGCGTTCCACCGCAACGTGCCGATGCTCGTCCATATCCTGTTCTGGTATTTCGGTGTGCCGGCGCTGCTGCCGATGGCGCTGGTGGACGAGATCAACGCGATGGGGGGCGAGTTCCTGATGGCCATGACGGCCATTGCCCTGGTCATGTCCGCCTACGTGGCCGAGGATCTGCGCAGCGCCTTGCGCGCGATTCCGGCCGGGCAGTTCGAGGCCGCGCGCGCCCTGGGCCTGTCCTATATGCAGACGATGCGCAAGGTGATGATGCCCCAGGCTTTCCGCATCGGCATTCCCCCGTTGGTGAACCAGACGCTGCTGCTTTTCAAGAACACCAGCCTGGCCATGGCGATCGGCGTGGCCGAGCTCACCAAGGCCGCGCGGGAAATCGAAAACGTGACCTTCAAGGTGTTCGAGGCGTATGCCGTCGTCACCGTGATGTATCTCGTGCTGTCCCTGCTCATCATGTGGGGCGGCGATGCGCTTGCCCGCCGCAATCGACTGGGAGCGCGCTGACATGTGGGAAATCCTTTCCGACAACTGGCTGCTGTTGCTCGTCGGCCAGTATCCCAACGGTCCGATGGGTGGGCTGGTTGCCACGCTGGGGCTGGCGGCGCTGAGCCTGAGCCTGGCATTGCCTTTCGGGCTGCTGCTTGCCCTGGGGCGCTTGAGCTCGCGCAGGCTATTGCGCTGGCCGGCCACGGCATTGGTCTACATGGTGCGTGGGCTGCCGTTGCTGATGTTCATCTTCTGGGCCTACTTCTTCGTGCCCGTGCTGATCGGCCGTCCCGTGGCGGGCTTCACGACCCTGGTCGTGGCCCTGGTCTGCTACGAGAGCGCCTATCTGGCGGAGATCATCCGGGCCGGCATCCAGGCGCTGCCACCGGGCCAGACCGAAGCCGGCCGGGCGCTGGGATTGTCCTATGGACAGACCATGCGCCGCATCATCCTGCCGCAGGCGCTCTACAACATGCTGCCCAGCATGATGAGCCAATTCGTTTCCACCGTGAAGGAAACCTCCCTGGCCTATGTGATCAGCGTGCAGGAGCTGACCTATGCGGCCAATCAGCTCAACAGCATCCTGCTGGTGCGGCCCTTCGAAGTGTTCGGCCTGCTCGCGCTGACCTATTTCACGTTGAACTTCATTCTGACCGGCCTGGCGCGCCTGGTCGATATCCGCGTGGCGCGCCGCCGCCTCGCCAAACCCTTGCAGGCAGCCAACGCATGATCAATTTTGTCGATGTCAACAAATGGTATGGCGACTACCAGGCGCTTGCCGATATCAACGCCAACGTCAAGCGCGGCGAGGTGCTGGTCGTGTGCGGCCCATCGGGGTCGGGCAAGTCCACCCTGATCCGCACGATCAACCGCCTGGAACCCATCCAGAAAGGGTGGATCGAGGTCAACGGGGAGGACATCACGCGCAAGGGGGCGAATGTCGACGAGCAGCGCAGCCATATCGGCTTCGTGTTCCAGCAGTTCAACCTGTTTCCGCATCTGAGCGTGCTGGACAACGTGACGCTGGCGCCCGTCATGCTCAAACGCGCGACCAAGTCGCAGGCCCATGATCAGGCGCTGGCCCTGCTGGAGAAGGTGGGCTTGGCCCACAAGGCGCAGTCCTACCCTTCGCAGCTGTCCGGCGGGCAGCAGCAACGGGTGGCGATTGCGCGGGCATTGGCCATGAACCCGCCCGTGATGCTGTTCGACGAACCAACCAGTGCCTTGGATCCGGAAATGGTGGGCGAGGTGTTGCAGGTGATGAAGGCGCTGGCGCGTGAAGGCATGACCATGGTGTGTGTCACGCACGAAATGGGTTTTGCGCGCGAGGTGGCCGACACCGTCTGGTTCATGGATGCAGGCCGGATCGTGGAAACGGGCACGCCCGAAGACTTTTTCAATCAGCCGAAAAGTCCTCGGGCGCAGAAGTTCCTGGCGGAAATCCGGCACTGACCGATGTGACGAAAGCGGCCCGCGAAACGCTAGTTGCCCGCCGTGGCGCAGGCCGCTTTCCCTGAAGCGGGCCTGCGGTCGAGCCAGCCCGAAAGCAGGGCCAGGCCCAGCCCACCCAGCGACAGCAGGCCGCCCGCCCAATTCGGGGCGGTAAACCCCCAACCGCTGTCGATGACAGCCCCCCCCAGCCAGGCGCCCAGCGCGTTCCCCAGGTTGAACAGCCCGATGTTGACCGCCGCGGCGAGCGTGGGGGCGCCCGCGGCCTTGGCCTTGTCCATGACGAGCTTCTGGATGGGCGAGACGGTCGCGAAGCCGAAGGCCGCCATCAGGAAGATGCAGAGCACCGAAGCAAGCTGGCTGCTGGCCACGAAATGGAAGATGAACAGCACGACCGCCTGGGCCAGCAGGGTGCCGTACAGCAGGGGCATCAAGGCCCGGTCGGCGTAGCGCCCGCCCAGCCAGTTGCCGACGAAGAGCCCGAAACCGAAGACCATCAGCAGCCAGGTGACGGCGCCGTCCGTGAAGCCGGCGACTTCGGTCATCATCGGGGCGATATAGGTGATGGCGGTGAAGAACGCGGCCGGGCCCAGGATGGTGATGCCCATGGCAAGCAGAACCTTGGCGTTGCCGAAAGCGGCGAACTCGTGGGCGATCGGCTTGGCTTCGGGCTTTGGACTTGCCGGAATCAGCGTCAGCACGCCGGCCACCGTCACCAGCCCGATGGCGGCAATCGCGTAGAAGGTGACCTGCCATGAAAACTGCTGGCTGATCCACGTGCCTACCGGCACGCCCACCAGGTTCGCGACCGTCAGGCCGGAGAACATGAAGGCGATCGCGCTGACGCGCTTCTCCCTGGGCACCATTTCCGCCGCCAGCACCGAGCCGATGCCGAAGAACGCGCCGTGCGTGAGCGACGTGATGACGCGGCCGATGATCGCCACTTCCAGGTTCCACGCCACCGCGGTGACCAGGTTGCCAAGCACGAACAGCCCGGCCAGCGAGGCCAGCATGGTCTTCCTGGCAGTCCGGCCGCCCAGGATGATGAGGACGGGCGCGCCCACGAAGACGCCCAGGGCATAGCTGGTGGCCAGGTGGGCGGCCATGGGAATGGAGACGCCGAAATCGGCGGCGATGGCCGGGATCAATCCGGCGATGACGAACTCGGTGGTGCCGATACCGAAGGCCCCGATCACCAGGGCCCATAATGCCAAAGGCATGATTTTCTCTCTCAAATGATGTTCAATGCAGGAATTGCAGGCTGAACAATATTCGGGAATAAACGGAAAATGCCTAACCCTATTGAAGAAACGAATGCTGTTAGGCAGGTGCGCCACCAACCGGCCAAACTGGACGAGATCGACCGAAAGCTGTTAGCCCTGCTGGCCGAGGACAGCACGCAAAGCTATGCCGACCTGGGCGAGGCCATCCACCTGTCGGCGCCAGCCGTGCACGACAGGGTCAAGCGGCTGAAGCGGGACGGCGTCATCAGGGCGACGGTGGCGAAGATCGACGGCTGCAAGGTCGGCCGCACGCTGCTTGCCTTCGTGCTGGTGAACACGAAGAACCTCGTCAGCACCAAGCGTCTGCTGACGCTGGCCAACGTGCCGGAGATCGAGGAGATGCACACCGTCGCCGGCGACTCCTGCGTGTTGTTGAAGGTGCGCGTGCGCGAAACCGAAGGGCTGGAGGAGCTGCTGGGCAAGATCCAGGACATCGAAGGCGTGGATGGGACGCGCAGCTATATCGTGATGTCGACGTTCGTGGAGCGGGGGCCGGACCCGTATCTGTGAGGGAGGGCGTGGACGTGTCCGTCCACCGAGGTCTGGTTTTGTCTTCCGGCGCCTGCCCATACTCCCGGCTTGTCCCGTTGACGCCAGGAGGCCGCCGTGACCCTCGCCGTTCTTGCCAGCCGTGCCCTGTCGGGTCTGCACGCGCCAGCCGTGCGTGTGGAAGTGCATCTTGCGCCCGGCTTGCCGGCCTTCCACGTCGTGGGCCTGCCCGACGCCGAGGTGCGCGAAAGCCGTGAACGCGTGCGGGCGGCGCTGCTCAACAGCGACTTCGACTTTCCCGCCGGTCGCCTGACCGTCAACCTGGCGCCCGCGGACCTGCCCAAGGAGTCGGGGCGTTTCGATCTGCCGATTGCACTGGGCGTGTTGCTGGCATCGGGCCAGTTGACGCTGCCGGAGCATCGGCAGGGCGGGGCGGTCCCAGGCGAGTCCGTGATGACCCACCTGGTCCTGGCAGGCGAACTGTCGTTGACCGGCGCGCTGGTGCCGGTGGCGGCCGCCCTGGCCATTGCCTTGTCCGTGGCCCGCAGCCAGCCCGGCGCCACGCTGATCCTGCCGCGTGCCAGCGCCGGACAGGCTGCCCGCGTGCCCGGCGTGGCGGTGCTGGGCGCGGACACCTTGCGGGACGTGGTGGCGCACCTGGCGGGCGAGACGCCGTTGTCACCGCCCGCGGCGCCGGCCTTGCAAGAAGCGGGGCAAGCGCCGTGCCTGCGCGACGTGCGAGGCCAGCCCGCCGCCCGGCGCGCCCTGGAGGTGGCGGCGGCCGGCGGGCATGGCCTGTTGATGATCGGTTCGCCCGGCACGGGCAAGAGCATGCTGGCGCAACGCCTGCCGGGCCTGTTGCCGCCCTTGTCGGAAGAGGACGCCTTGGAGGCGGCGGCCGTGGCCAGCCTGGGCGCCGTGGAGACGCCGTTCTCGCGCGTCCCGCCTTTCCGGGCGCCGCATCACGGGGCTTCCGCGGCGTCGCTGGTGGGCGGAGGGTCGCGGCCCCGCGCGGGCGAGATCACCTTGGCGCACCTGGGTGTCCTGTGTCTGGATGAACTGCCGGAGTTCGACCGCCGCGCCCTGGAGGCGCTGCGCGAACCGCTGGAGACGGGCAGGGTGGGGGTGGCCCGGGCGATGTGGCGGGTGGAGTACCCGGCACGCTTCCAGTTGGTCGCGGCCATGAACCCCTGTCCTTGCGGCTGGCATGGCCACCCTGTGCGGCTGTGCCACTGCACGCCCGAGGCGGTGCAGCGTTACCGGGGGCGGATATCCGGGCCGTTGCTGGACCGCATCGACCTGCAGGTGAGCCTGCCCGCGCCCGAGGCGGGGTGGCTGGACCTGCCGCCCGGAGAGGCGTCGGCGCCGGTGCGTGCGCGGGTGGAGGCCTGCCGCGCCCGGCAATGGCTGCGGCAGGGTATGCTCAACGCCGCGTTGCCGCCGTCGGCGGTCGACGCGCACTGCCGGCTGCCCGACGATGCCCGCGTCCTGCTGAACCGGGCCATGGAGCGGCTGGGCTGGTCGGCCCGCTCGGCGCACCGGGTGCTGCGGGTGGCGCGCACCGTGTCTGACCTGGCGGGCAGCGACGCGCTCAGGCTGGCGGACGTGGCGGAGGCCATCCAGTATCGTCGGCAGTTGGGCGTGTGACGCGCGGCCGCCTTGTTTCCCCTCCCTTGTTTCCCTCTATACGCAGCATCAGGCATGTCGAAAAGAATCCGCCCCTCCACCGTGAAGATCGTCCTGTATTTCTGCGCATTCCTCTTCTGCGCCTACGCGATCCTTCACGTGCTGGGCGCCGCGGGCGTCATCGCCGCCAGCCAGTGAACCTGCGCCCGTCGGCGTGCCTGCCGCCCGCCAAAACCGGGGCGAAAAAGGGACACTTCAAGGAAAAGCGTGGCCCGATTCGACACAAACGGAAAAATCACCGTATAATCAAGGGCTTTTCTGCCCACGCCAACATCAAATCCGATAGCGTTGCGTGCTCATGCAAATGGGTGCTTTCCGCATACCGGTGCGCGGGACGGAAAAAGAGCGTGGCCTTGGGTTCATCAAGATCTGTCCGCAATCAGGCGGCAGGCACCCGAAGTCATCATTATGGAAGTCGTCATGCCCAAGATGAAGACCAAGAAAAGCGCCGCAAAGCGCTTTAAGGTCCGCGGCAGCGGATCGATCAAGCGGGGTCAAGCGTTCAAGCGCCACATCCTGACCAAGAAGACCACGAAGAGCAAGCGCCAGCTGCGCGGTTCGGCTGCGGTCCACGAAACCAACGTGGCGTCCGTTCGCGCCATGATGCCTTTCGCTTAACAGGAGCTAGAACATGCCTCGCGTCAAACGTGGTGTAACGGCTCGCGCCCGTCACAAGAAAGTCATTGCCGCCGCCAAGGGTTACCGTGGCCGCCGTGGCAATGTGTTCCGCATCGCCAAGCAAGCGGTCATGCGCGCCGGGCAATATGCCTATCGCGATCGCCGCAACAAGAAGCGCACCTTCCGTGCCCTGTGGATCACCCGTATCAACGCCGCCGTGCGTGAACATGGCGTGACCTACAGCGTGTTCATCGCCGGTCTGAAGAAGGCTGCGATCGAACTCGACCGCAAGGTGCTGGCCGACATGGCCGTTCACGACAAGCCCGGCTTCGCCGCGGTGGTTCAGCAAGCCAAGTCCGCCTTGGGCGCCTGATCCCGTCGTAGAACGTCCGCGCGCAACGTAGTACTGTGCGTCATGCAAACGGGGCCGTCATGGTCCCGTTTGCATTTCTGGCCTGCCATCCGGTCTGACCAGTCATCTCCCCCAGGTTTACCGCTACGACATCATGGCCGACGATCTGAACTTGCAGGACCTCATCTCCCAGGCACAGGCGCAGTTCGCCGAGGCGCAGGACGCGCCCGCGCTGGAAAACGCCAAGGCCCGTTTCCTGGGCAAGCAGGGCGCGCTGACCGCGCTGTTGAAGGGAATGGCCGCGTTCACGCCCGAGCGCAAGCGCGAGGAAGGTGCCCGCATCAACGAAGCCAAGCAGCGTATCGAGGCCCTGCTGACCGAGCGCCGCCAGGCCTTGGCGCAAGCCGAGCTGGACCAGCGCCTGGCCGCCGAGACCATCGACGTCACCTTGCCCGGCCGTGGCCGTGGCGTGGGCGGCATCCATCCGGTCATCCGCACCTGGCAACGCGTCGAAGAGATCTTCCGCTCCATCGGTTTCTCGGTGGCCGACGGCCCCGAGATCGAAGACGACTGGACCAATTTCACCGCCCTGAACAATCCCGAGAACCATCCCGCGCGCTCGATGCAGGACACGTTCTACGTGGACATGCAGGACGAGAAGGGGCTGCCGCTGCTGCTGCGCACGCACACCAGCCCCATGCAGGTGCGCTATGCCCGCATGCACGAGCCGCCCATCAAGGTGATCGCGCCGGGCCGCACCTTCCGCGTCGACAGCGACGCCACCCATTCGCCGATGTTCCACCAGGTCGAGGGCCTGTGGATCGCCGAGGACATCTCGTTCGCGGACCTGAAGGGTGTCTACACCGATTTCCTGCGCTGCTTCTTCGAGACCGACGACCTGGAGCTGCGTTTCCGCCCGTCGTTCTTCCCCTTCACCGAGCCCTCGGCCGAGATCGACATGCGCTTCATGTCAGGCCCCAACAAGGGCCGCTGGCTGGAAATCTCGGGCTGCGGCCAGGTGCATCCCCAGGTAGTGATGAATTTCGGGCTCGATCCCGAGCGCTACATCGGCTTCGCGTTCGGCTCCGGCCTCGAGCGCCTGACGATGCTGCGTTATGGCGTGAACGACCTGCGCCAGTTCTTCGAAGGCGATCTTCGCTTCCTGCGTCAGTTCAACGATTAATCTCCACGGCAGATCATGCAATTTCCTGAATCCTGGCTGCGCACGCTGGTCGACCCCGCGATTTCCTCGGACGAGTTGGGCCATCGCCTGACCATGGCGGGCCTCGAGGTCGAAGACGCGGTGCCGGCCGCGCCGCCTTTCTCGGGCATCGTCGTTGCCCGTATCCTGGAAACCACCCAGCACCCCGACGCCGACAAGCTGCGCGTCTGCCGCGTCGACGACGGTTCGGGCGAGCCGCTGCAGATCGTCTGCGGCGCGCCCAACGCGGCGCCCGGTCTGGTCGTGCCGCTGGCGCGCGTGGGCGCCGAGCTGCCTGGCGGCATGAAGATCGGCGTGGCCAAGATGCGTGGCGTGCAGTCCTCGGGCATGCTGTGCTCGGCCCGCGAACTGGGCCTGTCGCAGGACCACGGCGGCCTCATGGTCCTGGCCGATGACCTGGCGCCCGGCCGCGACCTGCGCGATGCCCTGGCGCTGGACGACACCGTCTTCACCCTGAAGCTCACGCCCAACCGTGCCGACTGCCTGTCGATCCTCGGCGTGGCGCGCGAAGTGGCTGCCCTGACGGGCGCGCCGCTGAAGACGCCGCAAGCCGCGCCGGCCAAGGTCGAACTGGACGAGGTCATTCCCGTCGACATCCAGGCGCCCGGCCTGTGCGGCCGTTTCGGCGGCCGTGTCATCCGCGGCGTGAACGCGCGCGCGGCCACGCCCGAGTGGATGCGCACCCGCCTGGAGCGGGCAGGGCAGCGCTCGGTGTCGGTGCTGGTCGACATCTCCAACTACGTCATGCTGGAACTGGGCCGCCCGTCGCACGTGTTCGACCTGGACAAACTGCCGGCCAAACAGCTCACCGTGCGCTGGGCGCGCGAAGGCGAGAAGCTGGAACTGCTGAACGGCCAGACCATCGAGCTGGACGGCGACATGGGGGTCGTCGCGGCTGGCGAACAGGTGGAAAGCCTGGCCGGCATCATGGGCGGCCAAGCCACGTCGGTCACGCTGGACACCACCAACATTTATGTCGAGGCCGCGTTCTGGTGGCCCGAGGCCATTGCCGGCCGCGCGCGCCGCCTGCGTTTCGGCTCCGAGGCCAGCCATCGCTTCGAACGTGGCGTGGACTACGCCAGCATTCCCGAGCACCTGGAATTCATCACCGCCCTGATCCAGCAGATCTGCGGCGGCCAGGCCGGCCCGCTGGACGACCAGACCGTGGGCACGCTGAAGGAAGCCGGCGCGCGCGCGCCGGTGCGCCTGCGCACCGCCCGTTGCGCCCGCGTGCTGGGCATCACGGTGTCGACCGATGACATCGCATCGGTCTTCACGCGCCTGGGCCTGCCGTTCACGCAGGAAGGCGAGGACTTCATCGTCACGCCGCCGTCGTACCGCTTCGACATCGAGATCGAGGAAGACCTGATCGAAGAGGTCGCCCGCATCCACGGCTTCGAGAACATTCCCGACCGCCCGCCGCTGGCGCGCGCCACCATGCTGTCGCAGCCCGAGGCCGAGCACGGCCCGCACGCGCTGCGCCGCGCCGTCGCCGCCCTGGACTACCAGGAAGTGGTCAACTTCGCCTTCGTCGAAGCCGAGTGGGAGCGTGACTACGCCGGCAATGACGACCCCATCAAGCTGCTGAACCCCATCGCCAGCCAGCTGGCCGTGATGCGCAGCAGCCTCATGGGCGGCCTGATCGCCAATATCGTGCACAACGCCAAGCGCAAGCAGAGCCGCGTGCGCGTGTTCGAACTGGGCCGCGTGTTCAGCCGCGATCCGCGCGTGGAAGCCGGTGGCCTGTCCGTGCGTGGCGTGCACCAGCCGCAACGCCTGGGCGGGGCGGCCTGGGGCACGGCAGCGGAAGAGCAGTGGGGCCTGCCCAGCCGCCAGGTCGACTTCTATGACGTGAAGCGCGACGTGGAGCTGCTCTTCGGCGCGCGCCTGTCCGCGGTGCGCTTCGTCGCCGCCGAGCATCCCGCCCTGCATCCCGGCCGCAGCGCCCGCATCGACGTCGATGGCGCGCCCGCCGGCTGGATCGGCGAACTGCATCCCCGTTGGGTGCAGCAGGCCGAGCTGGCGCACACGCCCGTGCTGTTCGAGATCGCGCTGGATGCGCTGACGCCCGCGCGCGTGCCGCAGGCCGACGACCTGTCGCGCCAGCCCATCGTGGTGCGCGACCTGGCGCTGTGGGTGCCGGCCGGCGTAGACGTGCAGTCGCTGCTCGACACGATTGCCGCCACGGCGGACAATGACCCGGCGTTGTCGGTGCTGCGTGACGTGCGTCTCTTCGACGTGTGGCGCGACCCCAAGGCCGGCGCCGACGCCGACAAGAGCCTGGCGTTCCGCTTCTGGCTGCAGGACCCCGTCGTCACGCTGGAAGATGCGCGCGTCGACGCCTGCATGGCGACCCTGCGCGATGCCCTGGCCAACGCACATGGCGTGCGCCTGCGCACCTGATCATCCGGAGCCGACATGAGCACTGCCGACCCCCGTACCCTGACCAAGGCTGAACTGGCCGAATTGCTGTTCGAGCGCGTGGGCTTGAACAAGCGCGAAGCCAAGGACATCGTGGATACCTTCTTCGAAGAGATCCGCGATGCGCTGGTCAGGGGCGACACCGTCAAGCTCTCGGGCTTTGGCAACTTCCAGGTGCGCAACAAGCCGCCGCGTCCCGGCCGCAATCCCAAGACGGGCGAGACGATTCCCATCGCCGCGCGCCGCGTGGTAACGTTCCACGCCAGCCAGAAGCTCAAGAGCTCCGTCGAGCAGACGGGCTTGCCGGCATCCACCGAGGACGATTCCGACGCCGACGATTGATCCCTTGCGGATCCTCGGCGGACGATACGTTTTGTTGGCTTTTGTCATCCCTGCATAGACGGGCATCGCGGCCTAAAATCGAACAATGACTCGACCCGACCCTACCGTTGCCCTGCCTCCCATTCCGGCCAAGCGCTACTTCACCATCGGCGAAGTCAGCGACCTCTGCGGCGTGAAGCCGCACGTGCTGCGCTACTGGGAGCAGGAATTCACACAACTGAAGCCCGTCAAGCGCCGTGGCAACCGGCGCTACTACCAGCATCACGAAGTGCTGCTCATCCGCCGCATCCGTTCGCTGCTGTATGAGCAGGGCTTCACCATCAGCGGCGCGCGCAATCGCCTGAGCGACGGTGGCCGCGATGCGTCCTTCGACCAGGAAGCCGCCGTGCGCCTGAGCGCACAGGAATTGCAATCGCTGCGCGCGGAGCTGGCCGCCATCTCGGAAAGCCTGCGCGGCGCGCTGGGCACGGCCGCCCCCCCGCAGCAGGTGCACTGATTTTTCGTGTGATGCGCCGTGTTTTTTACACGACGCCAAAAATGGTGCTATAATCTTTTTCTTCACGGAGCGTAGCGCAGCCTGGTAGCGCACTTGCATGGGGTGCAAGGGGTCGCGAGTTCGAATCCCGCCGCTCCGACCAGTACCACAAAGGCCTTAGCAAATTTTTGCTAAGGCCTTTGTCTTTTCTGGCGTCTTTTGGGGCAATGCGCGGCGCAACGAATTTGGCCGGCGCACCGCTGCAGAGGAGGGGAACATCAGACGAAATGGGTTCTCAACGTGCTTGCGAATCCCTTATGCTGAAATTCCGTCGCCCAGGCCGAAGGAATTGCCCATGCTACAAACCGCGATCGTCGCCGTGCGTGACCGCCAGCGACTGCAGGAGATCGTCAGCGTGTTGCTGCGTCACGGTCTTGGCGAAATCGCCGAACGCCTGACTTTGCGCACGTGGCTGCCCGGACGCGATATCCCGCTGGCGCCGGCTGTCGAGGCCGCCACCCCTGCCCAGCGGCTTCGCATGGCGCTCGAACAGCTTGGTCCCACTTTCGTGAAGCTTGGCCAGATGCTGGCCACGCGCGCGGATCTGTTGCCGCCGGAATGGACGCGCGAACTGGAACGATTGCACGCGGGTGTGACGCCCGTGCCGTGGGACGAGATCGCCGCGCAGATCGAAGAAGACCTGGGCGCACCGGTAAGCGCCGTCTTTCCCGACTTTGTCACCGAACCCGTCGCGGCGGCGTCGATGGCGCAGGTGTACCGCGCGACCCTTCCCGATGGCGGCGCGGTCGTGCTCAAGGTGCGCCGGCCTGGCTTGCGGCGCGCGATCGAGGCCGACCTGCGTTTGCTCGACCACCTCGTGGCGCTGGCCAGCGAGCATTGGCCAGCACTTGAGCGCTACCGTCCGCGGGAGGTGATGGCCAACCTGGCCGCCGCCTTGCGCGAGGAACTCGATTTCCGCCAGGAAGGGCGCAATACCGACGCCGCGGCCGCCGTGCTGGCGCAGCGCGAGGATGTGCTGATTCCGCGGATTCATTGGGCATGGACGAGCGAACGGCTGCTGGTGATGGACTTCGTCCAGGGCGCATCGCCAGGTGATTCAGCGGCGATGACGGCGCTGGGGGCCGATGGTCCCGTGCTCGCCAGGCGTGGCGCCGAAGCCTTTCTGCAGATGGCCTTCGAGGGCGGCATCTTCCATGCGGATCCGCATCCGGGAAACCTGTTTGCGCTGCCGGGCAACCGCGTGGCGTTCATCGATTTTGGCATGGTGGGCCGCTTGTCCCCACGCAGACGCCAGCAGTTGCTATCGCTGGTCGCCGCGATCGTGCAGGCGGATGCCGATGGTCTTGCGGCCGTGATGCTCGATGTGTCGGAAGGTGGCACGCCGGACCTGCCGGAGTTGAGTGGCGCGAGCGAGCGCTTCGTGGCGCGCCACGCAGGCGGCGTGCACAACCTCGTGCAGGCGCTCGAAGACTTGATGGCCGTGGTGCGCGATGCGCGGTTGTTCCTGCCCGCAGACCTGGCGCTGCTGTTCAAGGCGTTGGCGACGGCGGATGGCATGCTCAGGCGGCTCGACCCGGCCATCGACCTGATTGCGGTGGCCGCACCGATCGTGCGCCGCGAGCTGCTGGCACGCCATTCCCCGGATGAGCTGGCAAAACGTGGCAAGGCGGCCGCGGCGCAGCTCTACGGCGTCGTGCAGGATGTGCCGCAGGTTCTTCGGCTGGTGCTCTATCACCTGAAGCAGGGAAAGGTGAATGCGCAGATCGAGGTGCGGCATCTTGACCGCGTCAGCGGTGCGCTGGAGCGCGCCGCGACGCGGCTGGCCATCGCCATCGTCACCGCGGCGCTTATTCTCGGCCTGGCGCCGCGGCTGCTCACGGTCGGGCCGGCGTGGCATGGCATGCCGGTCTTCGCGCTGGTCGGCCTTGTCCTGGCGATGATCGGACTGCTCGTGCTGCTGTGGACTTTCCGGCGGCGGCGATGAGCAGGCGCGTAGACCGCCGCGCAGAGCACGCGCACTGCGCGTGCGCGCTTAACGGACAAGTCCAGGATCGACCGCAATCGCGATCTTTCCTTTGAGCCCGTTGTTGGGGTGCTCCAGCCGGGCGTGGGCGCGTGGGATCTCGGCCAGCGAATAGACGGCGCCCACGTGCGGGCGCAACTGGCCGCGGTCGATCAAGGTGCGCAGTTCATCCAGCTTGCCGCGGTTCTGCCGCGTGAAGACGAAGTGATAACTCGCGTTCTTGCCCCAGGCCTGGATCAGGTTCTGCGGCTGGGCAATGTCCACGATCGAGACCACGCGACCGAGTTGGGCGAGCGCATCGGGGCTGCGCGCCAGGGTATTGCCGCCGATGGTGTCGAACACGACATCGACCCCGCGGCCACCGGTTTCCCGCCTGATCACGTCGACATAATCCTCCTTCTCATAGTCGATGGTCACATCGGCGCCCAGGCTTCGCACGAACGCGACGTTCGCCTCGCGCACGGTCGTGAACACCTTTGCGCCGATGGCTTTGGCAACCTGGATCGCCACGTGGCCGACGCCGCCCGCGCCGCCGTGCACCAGGATGCTTTCCCCCACGCGCAGCGCCGCCCGCACGGTCAGTGCTTCCCACACCGTTCCGCCAACCAGCGTCAGGCTGGCTGCCTCGAGATGGCTCAGCGAGGCAGGTTTCCTGCCGATGATGTTCTCGGTGGCGACGTGGTATTCGGCATAGCTGCCCTGGCCATCGAAGATCTGTGGGGTGTACCAGACTTCGTCGCCGGGGGCGAAGGCCGTCACGCCCGGGCCGACGGCCTCGGCCACGCCCGAGACGTCGTGGCCGGTGATGGCGGGCAGCGGCACCAGGTCGGGGTAGTCGCCACGGCGAACCTGGTAGTCCAGCGGGTTGATGGAGGTCGCATGGACCCGGACCAGAACCTGGCCGGCCTGCGGCACGGGCTTGGGGACGTCGCGGAGTTCGAATGCGTCGGGGCCGCCGAATGCTGCCAGTACCATTGCTTTCATGATGATCCTCGTTTCTGGAAAAAGGGATATCGGGAAATTTCGATATCATGGAATAAAAAAAGGTGAAAAATTACAGCTCCTGCCCGATGGCTTTCGCCAGGGCATTGATGGTTGCTTCGTTGCGCTTGTAGTAGGTCCACTGGCCAATGCGCCGGACTTCGACCAGGCCGGCGCGCTGCAGCGTGGCCAGGTAATCGGACACCGTCGACTGGGACAGCCCGACGCCTTCCTGGATGCTGCTGACGCAGACGCCGACCGTATGAACGTCCCCTTCGTCTTGCGCAGGGAAGCTGTTCGCCGGATCCTTCAATCCTTTCAGGATTTCCAGACGCGTACGGTTCGACAGGGCTTTGAAGATTTCCAGCAGGTCCATGGGGTCTCATGATATCGAAAATTCCCGATATGTCAATGCGAAACCCGGCGTTGTTGCGTGAGGCCATCGCAGCGGGGCGGCTTGCCCCAAAAGGAGCCCGACGCCAAGCCGCCGATATACTTGGCCCCCTTTGGGTGACAAATGGCCTCCGACGACGGCCGGGAGTGAGCATGCATACGCTGGACAGCACGGACCCGACGCCGCGGGCCTGGACATTGGCCGAATTGTTGAGCACTGGCAGGTATTGGGGCTTCGTGGCGGCGGTGGTGCTGGCGGCCATGGCAATGCGCAATCTGTACGCCATGCTGCCCATCCTGGTGTCGGAGGTCGGGGCCAGTTATTCGGTCATGCAGTTCCTGTCCGCGGGCAGCATCCTGGGTTGGATCATCGGCGCCATGCTGGCGATGCTGCTGGCGCCGCGCTGGCCCAGGTTGACGCTGGCCTTGCCCTTGGTGGTCTTCACGGCGGGCCTGGCGGCAGGCCTGTGGCTGCCACTGGCGGGCGGCCTGGGCGCCTATCTGTTTTTCATGGGCCTGTGCGGCAGCATCTTCACGGCGGCGGCGGCGGTGACCGTGGCGGGCGTGCTGGCAGGGAGGCACCTGTCGACGTCCGACTTCGTGCTGGCCTTCATGCTGCCCGTCTTGTACATGGGCACGTTCCCCGAGTTCGTGATGGCAGCCGCCGTGTACATGGAGATATACATGGACGAGCCGCAAGGCGTGATGACCGGCATGCTGGTGTTGGCCATCATCGCGGTGCTGGTCCTGCTGCTGACGCCGGCGTTTGCATTCGATGGGAATGCGCGCGTGCGGCACGTGCCGCTGGCCTATCGGCGCCGGTCGCCGGCGCTGGTGGCCATCATCGGATTGCTGCCCGCGGTTTTCTTCGGGGTGTACCTGGCGGCGTTGGTGGCGCAATGGCAAGGCGCCGGCATGGGGGGCAGGATGCTGCCGACCTTGCGCGGCCTGGCCATAGGGGTGGGCATTGGCGCGGCGGCCTATCTTGTCCATTGGGCGTACCGCATCCATGGCGAGATCGCGGGGCAGGGCGCCTCCCGGCAATTGTTGACGCCGCTTGCCGCGGTGCTGATCACGCTGCTGCCCTTGGGATATTTCGTGCTGCTGACGGTGCTTGGCGCCGTCCTGCGTGAGCGGGGCGTGTCCCAGCCCGCCGCGCGTGCCTTGTCGCGGCGTTGGCTGGCCTTCTGGACGATCGTGGCGCCGCCCGTCGCCATGGCGATGCTGCAGGGCGCGGTCAACCGGCTCGAGCACGCCACGCCCGAACCGCGCGCCGCCATTTAAGCCGCGCCTGCCCCTTGCCCGGCAAGATGCCCGCCGTCCACTGCCATGGACGGCGGGCGGCGCAGGTGCCATGACGTGGCGTTCTGCACGGCCCAGCCGATGCGCAGCGCGGTGGCTTCGTCACCGGCGCGCGTGACGATCTGCAGCGAGGTGGGCAGGCCGCCCGCGTCGGCGCCGTTGGGCAGCGCCAGCGCGGCCAGGTTCAGGTAATTGGCGAACCGCGTGTAGTGGGCGGGGGCCTTGGTCTGGTCCACCTCGTGCAGCGGCACGGCGGTCGTCATCGTGGCGGGCGTGAGCAGCGCGTCGATGCCCGCCATGGCGGCCTCGAACTGCGCCATCATCTTCGCGCGCATGGATAGCGCATCGATGTACTGCTTGGCGGTCACGCCGCGTCCGGCAGCCAGGCGCGGGCGCACGTGCGGATCCACCGCGGCCGTCTCGTCGTCGATGATGGCGTGGTACATGGCGTAGCTCTCGGCCGCCATGATGCGCAGGTTGTCGGTGGCCACGTCCACGAAGCGGAAAGGCAGCTCCAGGGGGACGATTTCGGCGCCCAGTTTTTCCAGTTCCTGCAGTGACGCGTCGTACGCGTCCAGCACTGCCGCGCTGGCATATTCGCGCTCGGCGCGAGGCATGCGGGCCAGCCGCAGGCCCTTGATGCCGCGCCGCAGGCCGGGCAGGGGGTCGGCATAGGCCAGGCCGCGGGTCAGCGGGTCCAGCGGATCGGCGCCCTGCATGACGGTGTAGAGCAGGGCGACGTCCTCGACGCTGCGGGCCATGGGGCCCGGCGTGTCCAGCGTCGGGCTGAGCGGCAGGATGCCATGGGTGCTGACGCGGCCCGTGGTGGTCTTCAAGCCCGTGATGCCGCACCACGACGCGGGCAGCCGCACCGAACCGCCCGTGTCGGTGCCCACGGCCCAGGGGGCCAGCGCGGCCGCGACCGCCACGCCGGAGCCGCTGCTGGAGCCGCCCGGCGTGCGGGGCAGCTGGGTGTCCCAGGGATTCCAGGGCGTGCCGGTGTTGCTGTTGGTGCCCCAGCCGCCCATGGCGAATTCCACGGTGTGGGTCTTGCCCAGCACGATCATGCCTTGCGCCAGCAGCCGATCGGTCAGCGTGGCGTTGCGGGGGGCCTGCCACACACGGGTCAGCGAGCCGCCGCCGGTCGGGCGCCCGGCGATGTCGATGAGGTCTTTCAGCGCAATGGGCACGCCATGCAACGGGCCGACGGCATGGCCGGCGCGGATGGCACTGTCGGCGGCCTGCGCGGCCAGCCTGGCGTCATCGGCGTAGACCTCGGCGTAGGCGCGCAAGGCGGGGTCGTCGCGTTCGATGCGCGCCAGGTAGGCGTCCACCAGCGCGACAGGAGACAGCGTGCGGGCCTGCAGCCGCTGGCTCAGGATGTGAACGGGAAGCTCGGTCAGGTCGTCGTGTCGGGTCATGGCGGCGTCATCCTTCTCAGCGCGCGGCTTGCTGTTTCTGGATGGCATCCAGGATGACCTGCGTCGAGCCCAGGATGTCGGGATATTTCTCGCCGGCGTCGATGCGGGCCAGCGTCTTCTTCTCGTCGCGCATCATCTGCAGCGCGCGTTCGGCGGATTCCCTGATGTCCGAGGGCGGCAGCACCAGGATGCCGTTCTCGTCGGCCAGGATGGCGTCGCCAGGCGCGACGGCCACGCCGCCGCAGGTGACCGGGACGCAGAACTCCCCGCCCAGGCCCAGCGTCTTCACGGTGACGGCGGAGGTGCCGCGCGACCACACGGGCACGCCGTACTGGCGCAGTTCGCTCAGGTCGGTGATCAATCCATCGACCACGATGCCTGCCACGCCTGCCGCGCGCGCGGCATAGGCCACCGCGCCGCCCAGCGAGGCGATGGCTTCGTCGCCGCAGCGGTCGATGACCAGCACGTCGCCGGGCCGGGCCTGGCCGATGGCGTAGTGCACCATCGCGCCGTCCATGCCGGGGGCGCGCAGCGTGACGGCGGTGCCGGCGATGCGGCGGTCGGGCATCACCGCCTTGATGGCGGGCGTCATGAAGCCGGTGTAGCGGAAGTGGCCGATCACGGCGGGTTCGGCCTGCACCAGCAGGTCCAGCAGGTCGCGGTCGATGGCGGGCGGGAGGTCGTTCAGGACGTACATGGCGTTCTCCTGTTCAGCGAAAGCGTCACGGTGCGCCGCGCGGGCGCACCGTGGAGGGATGGGGGATTGTCTATCGGTACCAGAGCACCACGCCAGGCCAGGCGATGATGATGCCGACCAGCACGAACAGCGCGATGAGATAGGGGGATACGCCCACGAACACATCGACCAGGGAGCCGCGTCCGCGCGCCGCCTGGACGACGTAGCAGTTCATGCCGACAGGCGGGGTGATCAGGCCGGCCTCGGTCACCAGGATGACCATGATGCCGAACCACACCGGATCGAAGCCGGCCTTGGCCATGATGGGGGCCAGCACGGGCACGGTCAGCACGGTGAGGGACAGGCCTTCCAGGAAGCAGCCCAGCACCAGGTAGATCAGCACCACGATCAGGATGAGTTCGTACTTGCCCAGGTCCAGGTTCGTGATGAAGCCGTCCAGCACGCGCGAGAAGCCGATCAGGCCCAGGGCGAAATTCAGCAGCGCCGCGAAGACGATGATGATGATCAGGATGGCGTTGGTCTTGGCCGTGGCGAACAGCGCGCTGTGCAGGATCGACAGCGACATGCGGCGCTTGAACAGGGCCAGCACCAGGGTGGCCAGCACGCCCAGGGCGGCGGCCTCCGTGGGCGTGGCGATGCCCGCATAGATCGAGCCGACCACGACGATGAACAGGGCCAGCGGCGGCAGCAGCCTGGGCAGGGTGCGCAGGCGCATCTGCCAGTCTGTCTCGATGACCTTGCCGTCCCAGTCCGGCCGCAACATGCACAGGACGCAGGTCACGAGCATGAAGAGTGCCATCAGGATCAGGCCGGGCACGATGCCTGCCATGTAGAGCTCGGGAATGGACGTGTTGGTGATGCTGCCGTAGACGATCATGTTGATCGACGGCGGAATCAGGATGCCCAGCGTGCCGCCAGCTGCGATCGAGCCCAGGAAGATGCGCTCGTTATAGCCGTGGCGCTTGATCTGCGGGATGGCGATGGCGCCAATCGTCGCCGACGTGGCCAGGCTCGAGCCCGAGGTGGCGGCAAAGATGGTGCTGGTGACCACGTTGGTCTGCATGAGCCGCCCGGGCACCCGGTTGAGCCAGGGCGCGACGGCGTCGTACATCTCGCCGGCGATGCCGCTGCGCACGAAGATCTCGCCCAGCAGGATGAAGAGCGGGATCGAGATCAGCACGTAGTTCTGCGAGTGGCCCCAGGCCGTCATGCCCAATGCGTCGACGATGGGCACGGGCGAGATCAGGCCGACGGCCAGGGCGCCGAGGCCTATCACGGAAAAGATGGGCAATCCGGCGAAGAAGAGGATGAATGCCCCGATGGCGAAAGCCAGGCCGATCATCATGACGTGTACTCCTCGACTTGGTTCTGCTCCTCGGCCAGTGCCGAGGCCGCTTCATAACGCCCGCGCGCGGCCAGGCCCAGGCTTTCCAGGAAGACGACCACGGCGGACAGCAGGAACAGCACGATGCCGCCCAGGAAGAGGAATTGCGGAATCCACAGGGGCAGGCGCAGGGGGGTGTTCGAGACGGCGTCGAATTCCCAGGACTCGAACGCGACGATCCAGACCTGCCAGGCCAGCACGCCGATGATGAGGGCGGTGACGCAGGCGGCGAGCACGTCGAGCCAGGCTTTTGCGGCCGGGCGCAGCGTCATGTGGATGACGTTGACGCGGATGTGCGCGCCTTCGAGGAAGGCGTAGGACAAGGCCCAGCTCGTCGCGAGCGCCATGGCGTAGCCGCCCAGCTCGTCGGTGCCGACGAATGCAATGCCGAAGAGCTTGCGCACCAGCACGTCCGCGCTGACGCCCAGCGCGGTGAAAAGCATGAGGTACAGGCCCGCCAGGGCGCTTGCGCGGGAGATGCGGGCAAGCCTGAGTCTCGTGTTCGTTAGGAATGACATGGCAACTCCTGTCCATCCGCGAGGCCGGCAAGCCGCCGGGCCCGCGGACGTCCGTGATGATTACTGGGTGGAGATCTGCATATCGATCGCCTTGCCGGCGGTCTCGTTCCACGAGCGCGTGCAGTCGGCGCCGCAGGTACGGCCGTAGGCGGGCAGCACGAATTTCTCGACCACCTCGCGCACCTTGGCCAGGTCTTGCTGGCTGGGCTCGACCAGCTTCATCTTGCCCTGGGTGACGCCGCTCTGGCCAACCATCGTGCAGCGCGTGTCGGCGGTGTTGCACCACACGCCCTGGTTGACGTTGCTGGTCTGGATGGTGTCGCTGACCTCGCGGTAGTAATAGGTCATGGCCTTGTCCAGCCAGGCGCGTTGCTTCTCGTCCAGGCGGGACAGGCTGCGGGCGTTGGCGACCTGGACGGTGGGTGCCCATCCGGCGATCAGGAAGTACAGCGTGTCGGCCACTTCATAGAGCTTGGCCGTGTTGCCCGACATGCTGCCGGTGATCACGCAGTCGATCACGCCGCGCTGCAGGGCGGGGACGAGTTCACCGAAGGCCATGGTGACGGGCGCGGCGCCCAGGCCCTTGACCAGTTCGGCCAGGGTGCTGGAACTGACGCGGATCTTCTTGCCGCGGAAGTCGTCGATGGTGTTGATGTTGCCCTTGCAGAAGAAGGTCTGCGCGCCCGACATGCCGGCGCCCAGCAGTTCCAGGCGATAGCGCTTCTTCAGGGCGGCGTCGGCGGCGGGCTCATAGGCTGCCAGCACCTTCTTGATCTGCTCGGTCGAGGTGGCGGCGCCCGCCAGGTCGAAGCCGTCCAGCGTCGGGACGTCGCCCGAGCCGTAGTTGGCGACCATGTTGGTCATGTCGAAGGTACCCTGCGACACGAGTTGCAGCGCGTCCTGCGGCTGCGCGCTGATGTCGGTGACGCTGTTGAGCGTGGCCGTCACCTTGCCGTCGCTGATCTCCTTGACGGCCTGGGTCCAGAAGGGCTGCACGACGAAGACCCACTCGGCGGTGCCGACGGGGGGGCCGAGCACCCGCATCGAGAAGGGCTTCATTTCCTTGGCCATGGCGATCAGTTCCGCCTTGGTGTCGCCCTGGGCGTGGGCGGGCGCGATGCCCAGCATGGCTGCCAGCACGAGGGCGGTGGGCAACAGTTTCTTGTACGTCTTCTTCATGGTCTAGCTCCAGGAGAAAATCGGTTCACGTGTGTGGCGCGGCGGGAATGGAGGTGGCTCCGAGCAGGGCGAGGTCTTCGGCCCGCACATCGCCGATGAGCATGTGCCCGGGGGCGTGGGTGATGCAGAGGGGCGGCTTGGCAAGAATGGCCGCGGCCTGCGGCGTGACGCCGCAGCCCCAGAAAACGGGCACTTCGCCGGGAAGAATCTCGGTGGGCTCGCCCTCGTCGGGGCGGGTCACGTCCGCGATGCCGATGGCGGCGGGATCGCCCATGTGCACCGGCGCGCCATGCGCGCCGGGCAGGCGGCCGCAAACCTCATAGGCGATGCGCGCCTCGTCCGGCGTGTAGGGGCGCATCGAGACGACCATGGGGCCGTGGAACGCGCCGACGGGGCGGGTCTGGATCGCGCTGCGGAACATCGGCACGATCTTGCCTTCGTCGACGTGCCGCACGCGCAGGCCGGCCTGCTCCAGGGCGTATTCGAAGGACAGCGAGCAGCCCAGCACGAAGCCCACGAAGTCGTCCTGCCAGTGCGCCGAGATGTCGGTGCATTCCTCGACGAGCACGCCATCGCGCCAGATGCGGTAACGCGGCAGGTCGGTGCGCAGGTCGACGTCATCGCCCAGCATCGGCACCAGCGGGCTGCCCGGCTCGGTCATGCCGATCAGGGGGCAGGGCGTGGGATTGGCCTGGCAATAGCCATAGAAGTCTTCCGCCCAGGCCTTGGGCAGGATCACCAGGTTGCCTTGGCCGTAGCCGGGCGCCATGCCGCTGGTGTTGCCGGTGAGCAGGCCCTGGCGCGCCTGGGCACGCACGCCTGCCGGGGTGGCGGCCCAGTCGGGCAGGGTGAGGGTGGGGGCGATGTTGGCCATGACTCGTGTTGCGCTCTCGTAACGGGGTTGGACGTAGCCTGCCGAGCGCCAAGACGGACGCACTGCAAGGCATGCAGGTCAGGGGAAAGGGAGACGGCGCGGGCAGGGCGCCGCCGGTGTCAACAGACTGCGCTGCGGGTGAACAGGCGCCCCAGGGGCTGCGCCGCGTGCAGCATGTCCAGCTGCCGCAGCGCCGCCCAGATCGTGGCCTGGTTGGAGGTGATCACCGGCACGCCGAGCGCGGCTTCGAGCGCGGTCACGCACTCGGCGGCGCGCCAGGCCGTGCAGGAGCAGAAGAGCGCCTGGGCATCCCGGTCGAAATGGTCCAGCGCGAACTGGATGATCTCGTCGGGATCCTGGTCATTGATGGCGCGATGGCCCTGCGCTGCCGCGCGGACGTCGCCGTGCACGCCCAGCACATCCATGCCCTGCTGGCCGTAGTACGCGGCGAGCTTGTCGTTGGTCCACTGGGGATAAGGGGTGATGACGCTGATGCGCTGGATGTCCAGCGCCTGGAAGGCGTCCATGACGGCGGTGCTGGTGGTGACACAGGGCAGGTGGGCGGTGCGCTGCACCAGCGCGTGGACTTGCTCGTCCCAGGCCGGGCCGCGATAGAAGCTGCCCGAGGTGCAGGCGTACGCGATGAGATCCATGCTGGCCGAGGCCACCGACGCCACCTTGGCGGCCAGGTCCTGGTTCATCTGGTCCAGGAATGCCGGCGTCATCGCGCCATCGGGGATGGCGAGCCGTTCGCTGTGCGCGGTGACCGCTTTCGAGGTCACCCACTTGAAATCCGCCTCGACCGATGTGTTGGTCGAAGGGATCAATATGCCGATCCGCTTTGGAATCATTTTTTTCCCTCTTGAGCGTGCCAGCCGCCTGATCCAGGTTCGCGGGAACCCTCGCCGGCGTGCTTGAGGCACTTTCATCGCTTCATGCGATTTGTATGGGCAATGCTATATCCATGCTTCAATGAACTGGTAATCGAAATTTCGGAGCCGCGCAGCGCCAATTTCTATCATGAAGCTTTCCCTTAGTCAGATCGAGACGTTCTACTGGGTCGCCCGGCTCAAGAGCCTGCATGCCGCGTCCCGCCAGCAGCACCTGGCGCAGCCGACGGTATCGGCGCGTATCCATGAGTTGGAATCCACGGTCGGCTACAAGCTGTTCGAGCGTCACGCGCAGGGAACCGAGCTGACCCCCAGGGGCCTGGCTTTCCTGAAGAAGGCCGAGACACTGCTGGACCTGGCCGACAACATCCTGGCGGATGACGCCATGCCCTTGCGCGGCCTGCTGCGCATCGGCTCGAACGAGTCCGCGGCGCTGGCCGGGCTGGGCGCGTTCCTGGCGACGCTGGGCGAGCGGTATCCCGAACTGAACGTCGAACTCACGGTGGATGTCGGATCGATGCTGCGCAGCCGCATCACGGCAGGCGGGCTGGACTTCGCCATCCTGACCAACCCCAGCGAACACCCGCAAGTGCGCGACGTGTTGCTGGGCGACTCCGACATGTGCTGGGTCAGCGCCAAGGGCAAGCTGAAGCAGCGCGAGCCCCACAGTCCCGCGGACCTGGCGCGCCTGCCCATCCTGAGCGTGCCCGCGCCGTCGTCGCTGCATGCGCTCACCATGGGCTGGTTCGCCAGTTCGCGGGTATCGCCGCCGAACATCAACACCTGCAACTCCTTGGCGGTGACCCTGCAGATGGTGGTCTCGGGCATTGCAATCGCGATCCTGCCGCGCGCCATCGTGCAGCGTGAGCTGGACGACGGCACCATCGATCTGCTCGCGGTGACGCGGCCGGTGCCGCCCTTGCCCATCTATGCCTCGTTCCCCGTGATGGGAGACACCAAGGTGTTCGAGGACATCGCCGAGATGGCGGGCACGGCCTTGCTGGCGTCAGGGCTGACGCGCTGATGGCCGGCATGCGTGCGCCCGTTGGCGCGCCGTCGTCGGCCGCCATCATCATGGCGATCGCAGGCGTCTATGTCGGGCAAAGTGTCATCGCCGGGCTGACCATCATCGGCTTGCCGGCGGTGCTGCGCGATGCGGGCGCATCGCTGGAGCGCATCGGCCTGTTGTACATCACGGTCCTGCCCTGGTCTCTCAAATTCCTGTGGGCCCCTGCGGTGGACCGGTTCCGGCTGCCGGCCGTCGGCGGGGACCGCTCCAACCTCGTCGTGCTCGTCGGCAACGCGTTGTGCGCGCTGGGCCTGGCCATCGCGGGCCTGCTGGGGGAAAGCCTGCTCTCCCAGGTGGCCTGCCTGTCATTTGTGGCATTCGTGGCGGCAACCACCGATATCGCCTGCGACGGCTACGCCGTCGAGCACCTGCCGCGCCGCCATCACGGCTGGGGCAATGCTGCGCAGGTCGGCAGTTCCTACCTCGGCTCCGCCATCGGTGCCGGCCTCTTTCTGGTGCTGGTGGCGCAGCTTGGCTGGCGCTCGGCCTGCTTCGCCATGGCGGCACTGGTGCTCGTGCTGGGCTTGCCGTTCTCCCTGGGGCTGGGGCGGGGGAACGCGGTGGGGACCCGCAGCCATCGTCCGATGCTCTTGGCCGCGTTTGCCCGTCCCGAGATGCGGGACGCGATCGTGGCGACGGCCCTGTTTGTCGCCGCACAGAAGTGGGGACTGGCCATGCTGGGCCCGTTCCTGGTCGACCAGGGGTTCAGCCTGTCCATGATCGGCGTCTTGAACGGGGCGGGCAGCGTGGTGCTGGGATTGAGCGGGGCCGTATCGGGCGGGGCGTGCGTGCGCTACCTGGGACCCGCCAAGGTGCTGGCGATCTCCTTGCTGGCGCAGGCGGTCCTGCTGGCATGCCTCGCGGCCATCGCCCTGGGCATGGACGCCCCCTTGCAGGTGATCGTATCGGTGGCGCTGATGGCCTCTTCCGGTGTCATGTCGTTCGGCTTTGTCGCCCTGTATTCGCAGTTCATGCGTCTGGCCGACCCGCGGCAGGCCGGCGTGGATTTCACCATCCTGCAATGCACGGACGGCATCGTGACCATGGTGGGCGGCGTGGCGGTGGGATGGCTGGCCGAGCGACTGGGGTACGGGGCGATCTTCGGCGCGGCCAGCGGCGTCGCCCTGGCATCTATCTTGATCATCTTCAGGCTGTTCGGCAGGATCGGGATGCGCGAACCATTGACACCAAAATGAATTGATAATAATTTGCATTATCAATTTTTGAAGGGCTGGCGCGTCCATGTACAAGCTGCAGGCAGAAATGGTTCCCCAAGAACGCATGCACAAGCTGTATTGCGATCATCATGGCTGGCTGGAGGGGGTGTTGCGCCGCAAGCTGGGGAATCGCGACGATGCCGCCGACCTGGCGCAGGATACGTTCGAGCGGGTGCTGCGAACGCCCGCGCAGGTGGCGTTGCGGGAGCCACGCGGCTATCTGCGCGCCGTGGCCATCAACTTGATGCGCAACCGCTACCGGCGTGCCGCGCTGGAACGTGCCTACCTCGAGGCGCTGGCCGCGCGCCCCGAACTGACCGCGCCGTCGCCTGAAACCCAGCGATTGCTGATGGAAGCCCTGGAAGCCGTCCATGCGGTGCTCGATGGCATGCCCGAACGCACCCGCCGCATCTTCCTGATGGCCCAGATGGACGGCATGCCGTACAAGGCCATTGCCGCTGAACTCGACATCACGGTCAACGTCGTGCAGAAAGCCGTGGTACGTGGCTTGCAGCATTGCTACCAGGCTGTCTATGCGTGACGACACGCCGTCGTTGCCGACTTTTGCGCCACTCGCCGACGGCGCCTGTCGGCCGTCTGCCCAGGTCGTCCAACAGGCGGCGGAGTGGATGGCCCGCTTGCAGGATGACTCCGGCGAAGAGGTTCGACTGGCCTGTGAGCGTTGGCGCGCGGCGCATGCCGACCACGAATGCGCCTGGCGGCGATTGGCCGACCTGGCCCGGAACCTGTCGAGCACGCGCCACTATGCCGATGCGAACCTGGTCGACGGCACGTTGGCCAGGTCCGACATGCGCGAACAACGCCGGGGCATCATCAAACTGGCGTTGCTGCTCGCCGGGGCAGGGGGGCTGGGTTGGCAAGCCGTCAATCTCGCGCCTCCCGGCTGGCTGGCGGCGTACCAGACCGGCGTGGGCGAGCGACGGACGCTGACGCTCGCCGATGGCACGCGGGTGGATTTGAACACCGACACCGCCATCGATGTGAGCGTCGATGGCCAGACGCGCGACATCTGGTTGCGGCGTGGGGAAATCCTGGTGGCGACCGGCCATGACGCGCAGGCCAGGCCGCTGCGGGTACATACGGACAGCGGCGACATCCTGCCGATAGGGACCCGCTTCACCGTGCGGCAGTTCCACGGCGGCGATCGGCAGGGCGTGCGCGTCGCGGTGCTGGAAGGGGCGGTGCGGCTGGTTCCGCGTGAAGCGTCTGCCCCGCAGGCCGTGGTGAATGCCGGGCAGGCGGCCTGTTTTGATACCGGTCGTGTGCAGGCCGTCGCGGGCATCGACGACGCTTCCGCCGAAGCCTCGTGGCTGCACGGCATGATCGTGGCCGTGCGGATGCCGCTGGCCCGGTTCGCCGCTGAACTGGGCCGCTACCGCAGCGGGCTGGTGCAGTGCGAGGGCGATGTCGCGCACCTGTCCGTGACCGGTGCGTTTCCGGTGCAGGACACGGATGCGGCGTTGCGGATGCTGGAAGAGGTGCTGCCCGTGCGGATCCGCTACCGCACCCGGTATTGGGTGCAGATTCGCGCCAGCTGACGCACGGTGCTGGCGTCCGCGGGCCTTGCCTTGGGGCGGCCCGGCGGAAAAAAAGCCCCCACGCCGCGCCTTCGGCTTGCTGCCCCCCGAGGGGGCCGTTTTTGCCTTGGGGCGGCCCGGCGGCAAAAAAGATGTAACGGCCCGGCAGATTCCTTTTTCTCGCGTGTCTTGTTCATGAGCCCGCCGCGATGACGCGGCCAGTGGCCAGACAAAGCCAACCATCGCGAGACAGGAATTCCTTTCATGGCGAATCGCCAGTTGTTGTCCCCCGCCCGCGCAGGCGGTGTTTCCATCGTGTTTTCCCGCCCGGGGCTGACGCTGCTGTGTCTCGTGGCGGCCCTGCAGTGGGCCGTGCCCGCTGCGCAGGCGCAATCCGCCGCCACGGAAATCCCGCGGCGATACGACATTCCCGCCGGTCCGCTCGACAATGCCCTGAGTGCGCTGGGCGCCCAGGCGGGGGTCATGGTGGCGGCCGATCCCGCGTTGACCCAGGGCCTGCGCACCCAGGGGCTGCAGGGAAGCTATTCGGTGGCCGAGGGCCTGGCGCGGCTGCTTGCGGGCACGTCGGTGCAGGCGGTGCCCGGACGCAACGGGGGGTATGTCCTGCGCGCCCGTCCCCAGCCCGATCCCGGCCTGGACGCGTTGGCGCCGGTGACCGTCATGGGCGCCGAGCAGACCGCCTACAGCGCGGGCGACAGCCTGGTGGCGCGGCGCAGCGCCGCCGGCACCAAGACGGACACGCCGCTGCTCGAGACGCCCCAATCGGTGTCGGTCATCACCCGCAAGCAACTCGAGGACCAGAAGCCGCGCAGCATCTCCGAGGCGCTGAACTACACGCCGGGCATCTTCACGGCGCTGGTGGGCGCCACCAACCGCTACGACTACGTATCCCTGCGTGGATTCACCGACAACAGCGTGGACAATGTCCTGCTCGATGGCCTGCGTACGCTGAGCGACCAGGGCAGCTATACCGCGCTGCAGATCGATCCCTATTTCCTCGAACGCGCCGACGTGCTGCGGGGGCCGGCGTCCGTCCTCTATGGCCGGTCCTCGCCCGGCGGCGTGGTGGCGCTGACCAGCAAGCGCCCCAGCTTCGAGCCCTATCGGCAGGCGGAAGTGACGGTTGGCAATCGCGATCGCTACGAGGCCGGGCTGGACGTGACCGGCCCGCTCGGCGAAAGCGGCAAGGTGGCCTATCGGGTCACCGGCATGGGCCGTACGCTCGACAGCCAGTTCGACCACGTCAGCGAGCAACGCTACGCCATTGCGCCTTCGCTGGACATCCACTTCTCGGACCGCACGAGGCTGTTGCTGCAGGCCTATCTGCAGCGAGATCCGGAAGGCAGCTACCATGGCGCGGTCCCGGCGGATGCCAGCATCACCAACAGCCACGCCGGACGGCGCACCTCGCGGCGATTCTTCGACGGCGACCCAACCGCCAATGCCTATGACCGCAGGCAGCAGCTGCTGGGCTACCAGTTCGAGCACGTCTTCAACGATCGTGTGGCGGTACGCCAGAACTTCCGCCATGTCCGCACCCGGGCTTCACTGGAGCAGGTGTATGGTTTCGGCTGGGCCGACGAAACCTCCCTGACACGCTACTACGCCGGTGCCCAGGAGAAGATGCATGCGGTGGCGGTGGACAACCAGATCGAGTTCAAGTTCGGCACCGGCACCGTCCAGCACACGCTGCTGGGCGGCCTCGACTACCAGCGCCGAAAACTGGACGGCACCTGGCGCTCGGGCAGCGCGGACCCCGTGGATGCCTTCGATCCCGTATATGGCAATCCCAACATTGCCGACATCTACTCGGCACCGGTAGATCGCCAGCTCGAGCAGACGGGCGTCTACCTGCAGGACCAGTTGTCCTGGAACAAATGGCGCCTGACGCTGGGGCTGCGCCATGACCAGGCGCGGGTGACCAACGCCTATGACAACGCCGCTTCGAGCTGGAAGGGGTCCAGGCTGACCAAGCGCGCTGGCCTGGTCTATCTCTTCGACAACGGCCTGGCGCCTTATGTGAGCTACGGCGAAGGTTTCAACCCCAGCATTCGCGCCGACCAGCAGAACAGACTGCTCAAGCCCGCCACCAGCAAGCAGTACGAAGTCGGCCTGCGCTACCAGCCGCCGGGCAGCGAAAGCTACCTGTCGGGGGCGGTGTATCAGCTGACGCAGGACAACGTGGCGTCGCGCGCACCGACGCAACCTTTCTACGAACCCTCCGGCAAGGTGCGGGCGCGCGGGCTGGAGCTGGAGGCACGCAGCCAGCTGAGCAAGACCTTTGCCGTGCTGGCCAGCTACACGCTGAACGACCTGACCTTCGTCGAATCCGCGGACGGGTTCAAGGGCAACACGCCCTATCAGGCGCCCAAGCACCTGGCGTCGCTCTGGGTGGACTGGAAAGCGATGGCCGGCGTGGACGTGGGCGCGGGGGTGCGCTACGTGGGCACGAACTGGATCGACAACGCCAATAGCGGCAAGGTGCCGGCCGTCACGTTGACGGACCTGATGGTGCGCCTGGACCTGGGACAGTTCCACCAGGGCTTGGCGGGCAGCAGCGTGCGTCTGTCGGCCAACAATCTGTTCGACAAGACCTATGTCGCTTCCTGCATCAGCATCGAGAACTGCTATTGGGGTGAAGGCCGGAACCTGATGGCGACCCTGTCGTACGCATGGTGAAGGGAAGAGGACGGCCGGGAGGGAAGTCGGGCAAGGGGAGAAGCGCCGTGAAAGACGAGGGCGTGCACGACTTCATCGCCATCGGCCTGGGTCCCTTCAATCTCAGCCTGGCCTGCCTGGCCGAGCCCATCGAGTCACTGCGCGGGCTTTTCCTCGAGCGCAACGCCACCTTCGATTGGCACCCCGGCATGCTGATCGAGCACACCACGCTCCAGAATCCTTTCCTGGCGGACCTGGTCAGCCTTGCCGATCCGCAAAGCCGGTACAGCTTCCTCAACTACTGCAAGCAGGAAGGCAAGCTGTATTCCTACTACATCCGCGAGAACTTCACCCTGAGCCGCGCCGAGTACAACCGCTATTGCAAGTGGGTGGTGGCGCGGCTGGGCAACCTCCGGTTCGGCCATGAGGTCCGGTCGCTTGGGCACGACGCGGCCAGTGGCCTCTATGTGGTGGCCGGCGTGGTCGGGCCGGCACGTACGCCGTTCACATACCATTGCCGCAAGCTGGTGCTGGGCGTGGGGTCGGTGCCGGATTTTCCTGCCTGCTGCCGCGAGAGTGGCCACCGCTACCTTCATTCCTCCGACTACCTTGCACATAAGGCGGCATTGCAGGGGCGCAAGTCCATTACCCTCGTCGGCAGCGGGCAGAGTGCCGCCGAGATCTACCACGACCTGTTGCGCGACAGCGGCAATCACGACTACCAGCTCACCTGGATCACGCGCTCGCCGCGCTTCTTCCAGATGGAGAACACCAAGCTCACGCTGGAAATGATCTCGCCGGACTACATCGACTATTTCTTCGATCTTCCCGACGCGACGAAAGCCGGCATCATCGACAGGCAGGACAGCCTTTACAAAGGCGTGAACGCCAGCCTGATCAACCGGATCTATGACCTGCTGGACGATCTCCGCAGCCAGGGCCGGCTGCGTACGCACCTGATCACCAACTGCGAGGTGCAGGCCTGCCGCCAGGTCGAGGACGGCACCGGCTACGTGCTGGACTTCGTGCAGCGTGACACCCGCGCCCGCTATACCCATCGCACCGAGGCGGTGATATTCGCCACCGGCTACCGCCAGAACATCCCGCCCTTCGTCGAGGGCATCCGCCATCGCCTGCGCTGGGACGGGCAGGGTCGCTATCGGCTATCGCGCCACTACGCCGCCGATCTTGAAGGCACCGACGTCTTCGTACAGAACGCGGGGATGCACACACACGGGCTGACCAACCCCGACCTGGGCATGAGCTGCTACCGGAATTCCTGCATCATCCGCGCGCTGACGGGCGTGGAGCACTACAAGATCGAACGGAATATCGCGCTGCAGGACTTCGCCGTGCCGGTCGGGGAACACTTCCAGCGCATCGCGGAGCATGCATGACGCTGCGCACGCACATCATCGTGATGACGGCCTTCGCGGTGGTCAGCGACGCGATCCTGATCCCCTTTTATCCGCAGTTCTTTTCCTTGCGCTACGGCATGGACAGTTCGGTGCACGTGGGCGCGTATGTGGCGGCGATATCCATCGCGGTCATGTGCACGCTGCCCCTGTGGGCGCGCCTGGCCCGGCGGGTCGAGCCGCTGCACCTGCTGGTCTGGACGCAACTGGCGGCGGGCACCTTCAGCGTGGCAAGCAATTGGGCGCCGGACGTGGCCTGGTACTGGGGGCTCTCCATGCTGATGTTCATGTGCAAGAGCAGCTATCTGCTCATGTATCCCTATCTGATGCGCCTGACGCCCAAGGCCGAGCATGCCGGCGTGGTGGGCACGCTGTCGGTGGTGGTGAACTTCGGCGCGATCCTGGGCGCGGTGGTGGGAGGCTTCGTGCTGAGCGAATGGGGCGCTACGGGCAGCATCATGGCGATGGCGGCGGGCGACTTCTTCCAGATGGGCGTCTGCGCCTATCTCATCCGCAGCGGCAGGATCGTGCGGACCACGCGTGCGCACGATCCCGGCTATGTCGCCCCTGCGTCCCCGCTGCCGGCATTGGCGGCCTGGCGGGCCCGCATGCCCATCTTGCGGCTGGCGTTGATCATGTTGCTGTTCGATTTCGGCTGCTATGTGATACGGCCGTTCTTCTCGACACATTGGCAGGCGATCAGCGGCGATGACTCGGAGCTCGCATCGGGCGCGGTGTTCGCCATCCCGGGCGTGCTGGCGTTGATCGCCTTGCGGGTGCATGCCAGGCTGCGTGCCCGCCAGGCGCGCTTGCCGGATCACACGCTGGGCAACCTGCTGCTGGGCATGGCGGGCCTGCTCATGCAGGGGGCACCCGATCCCGCGCTGGTCATCGTGGGGCGCTGCCTGTATGGCTGGGCGATCTTCCAGATCATCGTCAAGCTGGACGTGGCGCTGTTCCGCCTGAGCCGTCCCGAGCGTTATGCGCAGGATTTCGCCGTGACCAATTTCTTCCAGAACCTGGGTGTCCTGCTGTCCTCTTTCGCAGCCGGCGCCATCGTCAGCCGCTATGGCTTGTACATGCCGTTCGTGGTCGGGGCGGCGGTCTTCCTGCTGACGGGGATGCTCGACCGGCTCATCCTGCGCGTGCCCAGTGCCAGCGAGGCGCGGGTTGCCGACGTGGGCTGTACGCGCGACCTGTTCAAGGCCGCCTCACCAACCGTCCCGGAGGATATCCAAGCATGAATCCCGCCACGCTTACCCTGATGTCTCAGCAACCCGCCCAGGCTGCCACGCACCTGACGCCCGAGCACTGGGCGGCCAGCAACCGCCATTTGCTGCGCAAGGCGCTGTCCGAATACTCGCACGAGTTGATCCTGGCGCCCGAGATGATCGAGGACATGGACGACGGCCTGGCCCGTTATACGCTCACCAGCGACGACGGCAAGACCGTGTATACCTTCATTGCGCGGGTGCTGGCCCTGCGCCATTGGTCGATCGATGCCGAGTCGATCACGCGCGTCCGGGAGGGAAAAACGCTGCCCCTGGATGCCCTGCAGTTCATCATCGATGTCCGGGCGCGCATCGGCATCAAGGAAGAGTTGCTGCCGATCTATCTGGACGAGATCAGCAGCACGCTCTATGGGGCTGCCTTCAAGCTGGCCAAGGCCGATGCGCCCAGTTCGTCCGAACTGGCGCAGACCCAGGATTTCCAGCGCATCGAGGTCGCCATGCGTGAGGGGCACCCGGGGTTCGTGGCCAACAACGGGCGCCTGGGTTTCAACGCCGCCGATTACCGCGCCTATGCCCCGGAGGCCGGCTCGCCGGTGCGGATCATGTGGTTGGCCGTGCACAAGGACAATGCCCATTTCGCCAGCATCCCCGGGCTGGACTACGCGCAGCTCATGCGCGAGGAGCTCGGGGAGGCCACGGTGGCGCGATACACCGAGATCGTGCTCGGGCAAGGCGCAGACCCCGCCGACTACTATTTCATGCCGGCGCACCCCTGGCAATGGTTCGACAAACTGTCCATCGCGTTCGCGGCCTACGTGGCGGATCGCAAGATCATCTGCCTGGGCTACGGCGACGACGAATACCTGGCCCAGCAATCGATCCGCACCTTCTTCAACGTCACCGACCGCAGCAAGCGCTACGTGAAGACCTCGCTGTCCATCCTGAACATGGGGTTCATGCGGGGCCTGTCGCCGTATTACATGTCCGGCACCCCGGCCATCAATGACTACATCAGCGGCCTGATCGAGCGCGACGACTACCTGCGCGAGAACGGCTTCACCACCCTGAAGGAGGTGGCAACGCTGGGCTTCCGGAACTACTACTACGAAGCCGCCATCCCGGCCGATACGCCTTACAAGAAGATGTTCTCGGCCCTGTGGCGGGAAAATCCGCTGCCGCGTTTGCGGCCGGGCGAGTCGCTGATGACCATGGCCGCACTGCTGCACACCGACACGCAAGGCAAGGCGCTGCTGCCCGAACTCATCCGCCGTTCAGGCCTGGACGTGCAGGCGTGGCTGGCAAGCTATCTGCGTGCCTACCTGGCGCCGCTGGTGCATTGCTTCTACCAGTATGAACTGGTTTACATGCCCCACGGCGAGAACCTTATCCTCGTCATGGACAACTGCGTGCCGGTACGCGCCATCATGAAGGATATTGCCGAGGAGTCGGCGATTCTCAATGTCGAGGCGCGCGCGCACATGCCCGAGAACGTGCATCGCCTGGCGGTGGACGTGCCTGAGAACGTCAAGCTTCTGGCCATTTTCATCGACGTGTTCGACGGCGTGCTGCGGTACGTGAACGAGGTACTGGTCGCCAACCAATGCTGCGACGAGGGGACTTTTTGGCAGGCGGTGGCCGATTGCATCCTGGAATACCAGGACGCGCATCCCGAACATGCGGCCAGGTATGCCCGGTACAACCTGTTTGCGCCCGAGTTCCTGCATTCTTGCCTGAACCGCCTGCAGTTGGGCAACAACCTGCAGATGGTCAACCTGGCCGACCCCGCCGGCAACCTGAAGATGGCCGGTAATCTCCAGAACCCGATTGCGCGGGTGCCGGCGCGCGACATGGCGTTGTCTGCGTAGCGCTGCACGCAGTGTGTCGTAGCGTGGCGACCAGCCTGGCCGGCGGTGCCGGCCAGGCCACATCGGGCCGCCATGTCCCCCGCGCGGGTCGCCGCGGGGGGCCTGCTTATTTCTTATGTTCTTATGTCTCGTACGCCTAACTTTATTCTGCGATATTTGTTTATAAGTAAAGCGAGTGTTATTACAATTTCAACCCTTTCCCTTGGGCGTGCCTCGCTGTTACTCATGAACAAACGCAATTTCCTGTCGACCGTCGTGCTTGCCGCCGCGACGCTGGTGTTTTCCTCCTCCGCCGTGTTCGCGCAGGACAAGCCGATCCGCCTGGGCGTGACGGCGGGCCCGCATGCCCAGATCGCCGAAGCCGCGAAGGCCGCGGCCGCCAAGGATGGCGTGACCATCCAGGTGATCGAGTTCAGCGATTTCATCCAGCCCAATTCGGCGCTGGTGGCCGGCGACCTGGATGCCAACGCTTACCAGCATCACCCCTATCTGGACCAGCAGGTGGCCGACCGCCGCTACAAGCTGGTGGCCGCGGCCAACACCGTGATCCTGCCGATGGGCATGTATTCCAAGCGCGTGAAGTCGCTCGGCGAGCTGAAGGACGGCGCCACCGTCGGCGTGCCCAATGACCCGACCAACGGCGGCCGCGCCTTGCTGCTGCTGCAACAGCAGGGCCTCATCAAGCTGCGCGCCGACGCAGGCATCAAGGCCACGCCCATCGACGTGGTGGAGAATCCCCGCAAGCTCCGCCTGCGCGAGCTGGACGCCGCCCAGCTGGTGCACGCGCTGGACGATCTGGACGCCGCCGTCATCAACACCAGCTACGCCATCGCCGCCAAGCTGAACCCCAGCAAGGACGCCATCGCGCGCGAAGAGGCCAACTCGCCCTATACCAACCTGATCGCGGTGCGTCAGGAAGACAAGGACAAGCCCTGGGTGGCGAGCCTGGTGAAGGCCTATCACTCGGACGACGTGCGCAAGTTCATCGAGACGCAATTCCAGGGCTCGATCGTGCCCGCGTTTTGAACGCGTGCCGCGTCTTTTCGCCGCCCACGCCTTGTTCCCTTGATCCGGTACGCCGGCGCATGCTGGGTTCACCCCGCATGCGCCTTTTCGCGTGCCCAACGTCCCGCCTGACGGGCAGCGCCCACGGAGTGCACACATGAGCGGAACCATCACTCTCCAGCGTGACGTGCACGTCGCCACGCTCATCATCGACAACGAAGCCAAGCGCAACGCCATCAGCCAGCGCATGTGGGTCGAACTGGCGGGGCACCTGCAGGCGCTCACGGGCGACGCGACGCTGCGCTGCATCGTGTTGCGTGGCGCGGGCACCCAGGCCTTCGGCAGCGGCGCCGACATCGACGAGTTCGAGGAACTGCGTTCCACCAAGGAAAAGGGCATCGCCTTCGGCAAGCAGGCGCACCTGGCCATGCAGACCCTGCGCGAAAGCCCGGTGCCCACGCTGGCCGCCATCCGTGGCGCCTGCGTGGGCGGGGGGCTGGAGATCGCCGCGTGCTGCGACCTGCGCATCGCCAGCGAGGATGCGCGTTTCGGCATTCCCATCGCCAAGCTGGGCGGCGTGCTGGCCTATCCGGAAATGCAGGCGCTGCTGGGCGCCGTGGGCCCGCAGGTGGCGCTGGAACTGTTGCTGGAAGGCCGCCTGCTGAATGCAGCGCAAGCGTGCGCCAAGGGCCTGGTCACGCGTGTCGTGCCGGTGGATGCGTGGGAAGCGGAAATTTCCACCAGCGTCGCGCGCATCGCCGCACTGGCGCCGTTGTCGGCGCGCTGGCACAAGCGCTTCATCCGCCGCCTGCAGGCGCAGCCCGAGCCGCTGACGCAGGCCGAGCAGGAGGAAGGCTATGCGTGCTTCGACACGCAGGATTTCGTGGAAGGGTATCGCGCGTTCCTGGACAAGCGCACGCCCGTCTTTCAAGGCAAGTAAAAGTAGGAACAGATGAATCAAGCCGCACGCAAGGGACCGCTGGCCGGCCTCAAGGTAGTTGAACTGACGAACGTGATGGCCGGTCCGGTGGCCGGCCTGATGCTGGCCGACATGGGCGCGGACGTCATCAAGGTCGAGCGCCTGCCCGGCGGCGACGACACGCGCCGCGCCACGCCGCCCGAGATCAGCGGCGAGTCCTGCGCCTTCATGATCATCAATCGGAACAAGCGCGGCATCGCGGTGAACCTGAAGAAGCCCGAGGGCGTGGACGTCGTGCGGCGCCTGATCGCCAAGGCCGACGTGGTGCTGGAGAACTTCCGTCCCGGCACCATGGAAAAGCTGGGCCTGGACTATCCGTCGCTGAAGGCCGTGAACCCGGCCATCATCTATTGCAAGATCACGGGCTTCGGCCTGACCGGCCCCTATGCCAAGCGCGCGGGCTACGACCTGATCGCGCAGGGCATGTCGGGCATCATGAGCCTGACCGGCGAAGGCCCGGGCCGGCCGCCCGTGAAGGTGGGCGTGCCGGTCGGCGACGTCTCGGCGGGCATCCTGGCCTCCAACGGCGTGCTGGCGGCCTACATCGAGCGGCTGCGCACCGGCGAAGGCCAGTACCTGGACACCTCGCTGTACGAGGCCTCCATGATCTACACCTATTGGCAGGCCGCGATGGCCTTCGCCACGGGCGAGTCCGTGACGCCGATGGGCTCCGCACATCCGGTGGCTGCGCCCTACCAGGCCATTCCCACGCAGGACGGCTGGGTGAACATCGGCGCGGTCAGCCAGTCCACCTGGGAAAAGCTGGCACAGGCCATCGGCATGCCCGAGCTGGTGACGGATGCGCGCTTCTCGACCAACGGCGCGCGCATGAAGCACCGCGAGACGCTGATCGACATCATTTCGCAGGCCATGAGCGGCCACGGCACCGATTACTGGGTGGAACGTTTCGAGGCGGCAGGCGTGCCCGCCGGTCCCGTGCGCAAGATGCGCGAGATGCTGGACGATCCGCAGACCCTGGCGCGCGACATGGTCATCACGGTCGATCACCCGGTGGCGGGCGAGGTGCAGGCGCTGGGCCTGCCCGTGAAGTTCTCGAACGGCAACGGCGTCACGCGCCGGGGCGCGCCGCTGTATGGCGAGCACACCCAGGAGATCCTGCGCGAGGTGGGGTATTCCGACGAGGAGATCGCGCAGTTGGCCGGGATCGAGGCGGTGGCGGTGCGTTGATGGCATCTGCCAGCGTTGATCAGCGGGTCGGGCAACAGGAGCACACGGCATGAGAATTCGACGTTCAGCGTCTGAAAGCGTACGCACCGGCCTCGTGCTGCAAGAGCGGTGGCATGCCGAGGACCGTGGGCTGATTGCCTGCTGGGAGCGGGGCAGGGAACTGGCCTTGCAAAAGGCCGAGCTGGCGGAGCAGGCGAAGCGTGGCGAGTTGCTGCTGCTGCCCTGGCGCGGTGGTGTCGAGCGCGCATTGAAGTCGGGCAGGAAATACGGCTCCTTGCGTTATCTGGCGATGTGGCAAGGCCTGCGGGGCGAAGACCTGGACATCCACCTGGAGATCGAGCGGGAGATCGTTTGCACGCGGCATGCGACCACGGTGTTCTTCACTGCAGATCAAGCTAAGTACGCGACCGCGGCGGAAGACGCGTAGGCGTTGCGCTGACCAGGAGAGCACACACATGAAATCCGCAAGACTGATCGGACTGGCGTTGTTGGCTATGGCCCTGGGCAGCGCCGCCAGCGCGACGGGCAATTCGCGCTACGCTGATCCGAACCCCGCCCTTGCCGCCTGCCGGGTGCTGCAGGAGACCGCGGCATGGGTACCGTCGGCCAGGGACAAGGGCATCGTTCGCGAGGCCGCCACGCAAGAAGTCCTGAAGGCCTTGCATGGCTTTGGCTCGTCTGAAGATGCCGACCTGGCGTGGTCGGCCTTCGTGGAAGAGGTGTACGCGTCGGCATGGACACCCACGCACATTGCGGATCGCTACAGGCAACTGTGCGCGCCCTACGAATCATTGCGGATCCCCTTGCCTTTCCCATGATGGCAGCAAGCCGAACCTATTCAAGAGAAGTGCGCTTGGCTTGCCGGCGCGACGCCTAGAAGTCCGCCGACTTGCAATACAGCTGTCAGTTCTGTTGTTGCCGTGTATCGGATCGGCCGTCCTCCAACTGCACCGGTAACTGCTCACGCAGGAAATCCACCAGGCTGCGCACCGCCTGCGGTACCGACGCCGACCACGGCCGCATGGCATGGATCGTCTCGCCAAAGAACCCTTGCACCGACCAGTCCGGCAGCACGGGCCGCAGCGTCCGCGCGTCGCGCCCGGTGGGCAGGCTGAAGTCCGGCAGCAGCCCGATGCCCAAGCCTCCCAGCAAGGCGCCGCGCAACACCTCGCTGTTGTTCGCCTTGAAGCGGCCGCGCACCGGCACGTTCACGCGTTCCCCTTTGCGCGGCCCACGCTCGCACTGGAAGGTCCAGGTGGCCGCGCCGCCGCTGCGCAAATAGGGCAGGCAGGCGTGGGTGAGCAGGTCCTCCGGCTGGGCAGGGGTACCGTGCCTGCCCAGGTAACGGCTGCTGGCCAGCAGATGCGTGGCCGTCCGCGCCAGCGGCCACGCGACGTAGGCGGGCGGCGCCTCGCCTGCGTGGCGGATGGCCAGGTCGAAACCCTCGCTTTCCAGGTTCACGAAACGGTCGCTCAGGTCCAGCTCGATATTGATGTCGGGGTGTTCCATCAGGAACCTCGTGAGCAGCGGCGCCAGGTGCTGGCGGCCGAAGGCGACGGGCGCGGTGAGCTTCACCAGTCCGCGTGGCTGGTCCGCCAGGTCACGCACGCGCGACAGGCTGTCCTGCACGGCGGCGAAGCCGGTGGCCGCGCCATCGGCCAGCGCCTGGCCTGCCTGGGTCAGCGACACCGCGCGCGTGGAGCGGCGCACCAGCGGGGTGCCGACGCGGCGCTCCAGCGCGCCGATGCGACCGCTGACCGAGGCCTTGGACAGCCCCAGGCGCCTGGCGGCCTGGGTGAAGCTGCGCGTTTGCGCCAGCACGGTCAGCAGGAAGATGTCGGCGACTTCGTCGGCCAGTTCGTCCATGGACATGGGGCGGACTCCAGGAAGAGGGGGGTAAGCCATGTGTTCAGATTTATGAACACTAATATCACACACAAATGGCTTATCAAGGAAGGCGAGAGTTCCTAGACTGCATGGACATACCGCCACTCTCCGACCGATAAGGACGCTTGCATGCCTGCCGACACTTCCGCCCCCCCGCTCGTTGCCCACTGGATCCAGGGCCAGCCCCATGCCGGACAGGGCGCCGGCCGTTCGCCCATCACCAACCCCGCCACTGGCAAGGTGCGCGCGCA
Source organism: Orrella dioscoreae (assembly GCF_900089455.2). Taxonomy (NCBI): domain Bacteria; kingdom Pseudomonadati; phylum Pseudomonadota; class Betaproteobacteria; order Burkholderiales; family Alcaligenaceae; genus Orrella; species Orrella dioscoreae. The sequence goes on along the minus strand of NZ_LT907988.1, from coordinate 2,713,785 downwards.
GGCCGCGCTGGCGAATGCCGCCGACGTGGACGCCGCCGTGGCATCGGCGCAAGCGGCCTTCCCGAAGTGGGCCGAGACGCCGCCGGCGCGACGCGCGCGCGTGCTGTTCAAGTTCCTGGAGCTGCTGAACACGCATCGCGAGGAACTGGCCCATCTCATCACGGCCGAGCACGGCAAGGTGTTCGATGACGCGATGGGTGAGGTGGCGCGCGGTATCGACATCGTCGAGTTCGCCTGCGGCGCCCCGCAGTTGCTGAAGGGCGACTACACCGACCAGGTGTCGGGCGGCATGGACAACTGGACGCTGCGCCAGCCCCTGGGCGTGGTGGCAGGCGTCACGCCCTTCAATTTTCCGGTGATGGTGCCGATGTGGATGTTCCCGATGGCGCTGGCCGCCGGCAACACCTTCGTGCTCAAGCCCAGCCCGCTGGATCCGTCGCCGTCGCTGCGCATCGCGGCGCTGCTGAAGGAAGCCGGCCTGCCGGACGGCGTCTTCAACGTGGTGCAGGGTGACAAGGACGCGGTGGAGGCGCTGCTGGCGCACCCGGATGTGAAGGCGGTGTCTTTCGTGGGCTCCACGCCGATTGCGCAGCGCATCTATGAAACCGGCGCGCGCCACGGCAAGCGGGTGCAGGCCCTGGGCGGCGCGAAGAACCACATGGTGGTGATGCCCGATGCAGACCTGGAACAGGCGGCCGATGCGCTGATCGGCGCGGCTTTCGGTTCGGCGGGCGAGCGCTGCATGGCGATCTCGGTGGCCGTACTGGTGGGCGACGTGGGCAAGACGCTGATTCCCGTGCTGGCCGAGCGTGCCCGCACGCTGAAGATCCGCAATGGCGAGAGCGCGGGCGCGGAAATGGGCCCCATCGTGACGGCGGCGGCCCTGGCGCGCATCCGTGGCGCCATCGATGAAGGCGTGCGCGAAGGCGCCGCGCTGGTGGTGGATGGCCGGGGGTTCGACGCCAGCCTGGCCGGCGAGGGCTGCGAGGCAGGCTTCTGGCTGGGCGCCACGCTGTTCGACAAGGTGACGCCTGGCATGCGCCTGTATCGCGAGGAAATCTTCGGGCCGGTGCTGGCCTGCGTGCACGTGAAGGACCTGGCCGAGGCGGTGGCGCTGATCAACGCGCACGAATTCGGCAACGGCGTGAGCTGCTTTACCCGCGATGGCCAGGCCGCGCGCGAGTTCAGCCGCCGCATCGAAGTGGGCATGGTGGGCATCAACGTGCCCATTCCGGTGCCCATGGCCTGGCACGGCTTCGGCGGCTGGAAGCGCTCCCTCTTCGGCGACATGCATGCCTATGGCGAAGAGGGCATCCGTTTCTATACCCGCCAGAAGAGCGTGATGCAGCGCTGGCCCGACAGCATCGGCAAGGGCGCGGAGTTCTCGATGCCGACGCCCTGAGGGCGGCGCGCGGGGCCGCTCAGAAGAACAGCGGCCGCAGCGCGACGATCCAGAACGCCAGCAGCAGCACCGGCGCGCTCACCGCCAAGGCCAAGGCGCGCGTGCCGCGTGTCAGCGGCGCGCGCGACGCGCCTCGCTGCCAGGATTTGAAGGCAAAGAGGGCCAGCACCAGCAAGGCGGTGGGCGCGCCGACGAAAGGCAGGCCGTCGGCGAGGCGTGCGGGCAGCCCCCACGCGATGATCACCCCCAGCAGCGTCAGCACCAGCGCCAGCAAGCCGAAGAAGCCCAGGCGTTCGCTCAGCTTCCTGAGAAACAGCGCGATGCCGCCGGCGATGAAGGCATGGGCCGCCAGCGCGGCGGCGCCCGCCTCATCGTTGCCGTTGTTGATCAGGGCCAGCGGCGCGCGCGAGCCCGTGCCACGCAGCACGTAGAAAAACAGCAGCGCGATCGCCACGCCGAACAGCAGGCTCAGCACCCCGTCCCGGCGTGATGGGGCTATCGGGGGTATTGCACCGTCCGCATGCGTGTTCATGGTCCCTCCAAGACACAAGAGGGACGGATTATCGCGCAGCCAGGGCGCCAGGGCGAGCCGCTCGTGCCCCCTCTGGCCGTCACATCTGCCGCAACCCCGGCAAGTCGGCCTGCACCAGCGCGGCGATGCCTGCCGCCGTGGCCGCCGACAAGGTCCAGCCCAGGTGGCCGTGGCCGGTGTTGTAGTAGACGCCAGGCCGCTTGCCGCGCTGCACGCGCGGCATCATGTCGGGCATCATCGGCCGCAGGCCCGCCCAGGGCACCACGCGCGAGGTGTCCATGGCGAAATGGGCGCGCGTCCAGCGCAGCAGCGGCTCGACGCGGTCCGCGCGGATGTCGCGGTTCTCGCCGTTGAATTCCGCCGTGCCGGCCACGCGGAAGCGGTCACGGCCCAGGCGCGAGGTGACGATCTTGGCGCGCTCGTCGAGCAGGCTCGTCCAGGGCGCGCCGCGCACGCTGGCTTCGTCGTCCAGGTGGACGGTGATGGAATAGCCCTTGACCGGATAGACGTTCACGCGGTCGCCCGCCAATGCGGCCAGGCGGCGGCTGCCCACGCCCGCGCAGATCACGACGGCATCGACCTGCAAGGATTCGATGTCCGCCACGCGTTCGCCGGTGCCCGCATCCAGCGGCGCCATGTCCACGCGCACGCCGGCTTGTGAGTGATCCAGGCCGGTGATGTCTCGGCCATGCAGGAAGCGCACGCCGCGGCGTTCGCAGGCGCGGGCCAGGCCGCGTGTGAACTTGTGGATGTCGCCGGTGGCGTCCGACGGCGTGTAGTAGCCGCCGTGGTAATGGCCTTGCAGCGCCGGTTCGATGCGGCGGATTTCCTCGGGCGTGACGGCGTGGCGTTCCAGGCCGCCGGCCTGCAGCAGGGCGTTGCCGCGCGCCGCGGCCTCGAAGCCCGCGCGGTCGTGATAGACGTGCAGGATGCCGCGGCGTTCGAGATCGAAGTCGATGCCTTCCTGCTGCGCCATGGCGTACAGGTGCTGGCGGGCCTCGATGGCCAGGCGCGTGGTGGCGATGGTGTTCTGGCGGTACTTGCGCACGGCCCACAGGAACTCGGCCAGCCATACGGCCTTGTGCCACGAGGGGCGCGGGTTCATGAGCAGCGGGGCATCGGGCTGGAACATCCAGCGCAGGCCCTTGGCAAGGGTGGACACCTGGTTCCAGACTTCGGCGTTGCTGGCCGACAGCTGGCCGCCGTTGGCGTAGGACGTTTCCATGGCCGGATACAGCTTGCGGTCGATGACCGTGACGTCCAGGCCGGCCTGGTTCAGAAGATAGGCAGTCGTGACGCCGGTGATGCCGGCGCCGAGTACGGCGATGCGGGGCATGGTCGCTCCAGATAGGGGATGGGCGATGACCAGGTAGTCATCGCGCCCCATCTGTCCCGTTACCTGAGAGCTTCACCGCGCGGCAGCGCGGCTTCCCCTTCGGTGGGCGCGCAAGGCGCCTCTCTCCAGATCGTCTGGACCGCGCAGTCCTTGGGCCTGAGAGTTTCCGGGGCGGTTGCTCCGTCGGCGCCAGCCCGGGCGGGCTGGACTCTTCTGTGCGGTCAGTGAGTCGACCGGCAGAGCATAGCCGCAAGCTTCGCGGCTCGGCAAGCGCAAGCCTCGCGTCAGGGCGCTGCCGCGGGAAAAAGTATTCGATTGCGCGGCTGAACCGTCTTACCAGGGAGACACTGTTCGTCCATCGCGTGACGAGCGCCAAGACGAGGAGCCAGCCATGCAGACCGCCACCGAGACCGTCACGCCCGCCGGGCAGCCCAATGCCGCCCGCAAGCCCGGGCGCGCCTTGCACCTGCGGGAGGCCACCAGCGCGCTGCACGCCCAGGTGGATGCGGCCATGATGGCGGGCGAGCCCATGAAGGACCGCGAGCACTATGCGCAATTCCTGATCGTGCAGTACCGCTTCCACCAACTGACCCGCCATTACTTCCGCGATCCGATCCTGAATGGCTGGCTGCCCGGTCTGGCCGAGCGCGAGCGCCTCGCCGCGCTCGAGCAGGACTGCCGTGACCTGGGGCTGACGCCCGAGCATTACCTGAACCTGCCGCTGGCCACGCCGCGCCATGCCGCCGGCCGTGCAACCGCATTGGGATGGCTGTACGTCACCGAGGGCTCGAACCTGGGGGCGGCGTTCCTGTACAAGGCGGCGCAAGCGCTGGGGCTGGATGCCGATTTCGGCGCCCGGCATCTGGCGCCGCACGCGGATGGCCGCGCCTTGCACTGGAAGACTTTCGTCGCCCAGCTCGATGCGGCGCCGGTGGGCGACCAGTACGAGTCGCTGGTGGTGGAGGGCGCGCAGGCCGCGTTCCTGCGGGTGATCGCCCTGGCGCAAGGCATGGCGCAGGGGTAAAGCGGTGTTACATGCTGGGTCGCTCTGCCTTGGCGATAATGATTATCATGAGCATTGTCTTGGCAATCTTGACCCGACAGTCAAAAGGAACGTGGCGGCCTTACCCGATATCGAGCAACTCTATGCAGCGCACGCGGAGCGGGTGCGGCGCTTCCTGGTCTTGAAGACGGGCGACGCCGAACTTGCCGCGGATCTGCTGCATGACTGCTATGCGCGGCTGATCGTGCGCCTGCAGGAAGGCATGCCGGACAACGTGCTGTCGTACCTGTACACGGTGGCCACGCACCTGTTGATCGATCATCGCCGCAACCACCATCAGGCTCGCACCCAGGCGGTGGCACTGGAAACGCTGGAAGAGGTGCACGATCCGGCTGCCGGGCTGGACGTGCAGGCCGATGCGCGCCAACGCCTGCGCCGCCTGCACGATGCGTTGCAGGAGCTGCCTGTGCGCACGCAGCAGATCTTCCAGCTGTGCCGGATCGAAGGCATGCGCTACCAGGATGCCGCGCGCCACTTGAACGTTTCCACCAGCGCCGTGCAGAAGCACCTGGCCCTGGCGCTGGATTTCCTGCGCGAGCGGGCCGGGACCGAGGACTGAGGCCATGGCTGGCGCCATCTTTACTGTTTCAAGGCTCTCAGACGTCTTAGTCTTCATGAAGGCCTTTCCATGTCCGAAATGAACGCCCCCGTGCCGCGCCGAGTGCGCGAAGCCGCCGCGGCCTGGGCCGTGCGCCTGGGAGAGGGCGAGCTGGATGCCGGGAGCGCGCGGCGGCTGGCACGCTGGCTGGCGCGCGATCCGCGTCACGGACAGGCGCTGGCCGACGCGGAGATGACCTGGGCGCTGGCGGGCGACCTGCGTGGCAGCGGTCTTTTCGCCGCGCCGGTGCCCAGGGCGCCGCGCAATCCATTGCTGTCGCTGCTGCAGGCATTCGCCGCGCCACGCCGCATGGCGGCGGGCGCGGGCCTGGCGCTGGCCGGGTGGCTGGGCGTGGCAAGCATGGGCGGCTGGGCTGTGCTGACGGCGGACCACCGTACGCGTCCGGGAGAGATGCGCACACTGCATCTGTCAGACGGCAGCGAGGTCCTCTTGGGCAGCGACAGCGCCCTGGACGTGTCGTATGACGGCAAGCAGCGGCGCACGACGCTGCTGCGCGGGGAGGCGGTCTTCTCGCCGGCGCCGCGTTCGGCTGACGAGCCGCGGGCCTTCGTCGTCGTTGCGGGCCCTGGCGCCAGCACGGCGCTGGGCACGCGCTATCTGGTGCGGCGTGAAGACGCCACCCATACTTGGGTGGGCGTGCTCGCCCACAGCGTAGAAGTGGGCCTGGCGCAGCCGCCGCGCGCGGGCCGTGCGCAGGCGCGGGTGGAGCAAGGGCAGAGCGTGCGGTACAGCGCCGACGAGGGCGTGGTGTCCACCCCGATGTCGCCGGACAGCCAGGCAGACTGGACACAGGGCTTGTTGCGCTTCGAGGCACAGCCCCTGGGCCAGGCGTTGGCGCGCATCGACGGCTTCCTGCCCGGACGGCTGGTGATGCTCAATCGTGAGGCCGTGCGCACGCCGGTCACGGCGCTGGTGCATCTGGACAGCCTGGACGATGCCATCGACCGCCTCTGTGCGCAGGTCGGGTTGAAGGCCGTGCGCCTGCCCGGCCTGACGATGGTGTATTGACGGGCGGCTTCCTGCGCCCGGTGGCAGGCCAGGCGTCACGCTTCCAGCCCCTTCGATAATAATTCTCATCTTTTTTTACTCGATTCTTTTCGTGGTCCGTCAATGTTAATGATGCGCGTTTGCATCTTGGCACGGACAGAACATGAAAAGAACACGAGGACGAATGGGGTTGGCGGGCAAGGCACTGGCGGCAGGGGCGCTGGCGGTCTTGCCGCCAGCGGCTGCCTGGGCCCAGTCGCCTGCCGCGGGGCAGGCGCAGACGGTCGAGGCGGGACAGGCTGTGCGGCAGTTCAACATCGCCGCACAGCCTCTGGGCGAGGCCGTGATGGTCTTCGCCCAGCAGGCAGGCATCGATCTGTTTGTCGGCAAAGCCGATCTGCGTCATCTGCAGGCCAGCCCGCTGGTGGGGCAGTTCACGGTGACGCAAGGGCTCGATGTGCTGCTGTCTGGCTCGGGCGTGGGCTACCGCTACGCGGCGCCGCGCGACGGCGGGCGCCTGGCGGTGCAGCTGTATGCGCTGCCCGCGGCATCGCGTGTCAGCGTGCATGCGCTGCCGGAAGTGGTGGTGGTGGGCAGGATCCCCGAGGACCAGTGGGTCTACCAGACGCCGCGCGCGGTCAGCGTGATCACGCGCGAACAGATGGACCGCACGCCGGCGCGGCATGCCGCCGACCTCATCCAGGACACCCCGGGCGTGGCCAGCGCCGTCAATCGCCTGAACCCCGGCCTGTCGGTGAACATCCGCGGCATGCAGGATTTCGGCCGCGTGAACATGATGATCGACGGCATGCGCCAGAACTTCGTGCAGACCGGGCACATGCAGCGCAATGGCGAAATGTTCGTCGACAGCGAGCTGCTGTCCACCGTGGTGGTGGAGCGCGGGCCCCGCTCGGATGTGCACGGCCTGGGCGCCATCGGCGGCAGCGTCAACTTCCGCACGCTGGACTTCGATGACGTGCTGCGCGAAGGCCAGCACCTGGGCTTTCGGCTGCGCGCCAACACCGGCCTGGGCAATGCCGGCAATGGCGTGAACTTCATCGGCAGCGCCGCGGGCGCGGCGCGGGTGGGCGAGCGGGTGGAGCTGCTGGCCGCCTATGCCCGCCGTTCCTTCGGCGATTACGAGATCGGCTCGCGCGGCGCGAACCACAACACCGCCTGGCAGGACGGCGAGTTGGCCGCGTTCAACGACGTGAAGTACGCCAGCCAGCGCCAGAACTCCAGCCTGTTCAAGGCCCGCTGGAACCTGGACGGCGGCCAGTCGCTGCAGTTCAGCTACGTGGGCACGCAGGTGGGCTACCAGAACACGACGGATGCCGACCTGTCGATGCAGCAGGGGGGCACGGTGTGGCGCAGCCTGGGCAGTTCGCGCGTGCAATCCCAGGGGTATTCGCTGGACTACCGCCTGCAGCCGCCGGGCAACAACCTGGTGGACCTGAACCTGAAGCTGTATTCCGTCGATACCCGCAACCGGAACTACACGGACCCGACGTATCCGCGCTCGCTGCGCATCGGCAGCGGAACCGTGCCGCTGACGGACCCGGAACTGATCAGGCTGTCCGTGGACGGCGCCTGGGAGCGGGGCAATTGCGAAGGCGAGACGGTGGCGGATTCCGTGCGCACCGCTTGCGGTTACGGGCTGGGCTCCGATCACCGCATCCGCACCAAGACCCATGGCATGCAGCTGGACAACACGTCGCGCCTGCCGATCGGCGAGGCCAGCGTGCTGCGCGTGAACTATGGCGGCGAGTACTACACGGACCGTGCCAGTTCCTCGATCGCCCTCGATCACAAGGGCCGCGCGGTGCCGTCGTACAACCCTTACGGCCAGGGCGTCGGGCTCAACCCCAAGGGCAAGCGTGACATGGGCGGCCTCTTTGCCAACGTCACGTTCGAGAACGAGGTCTACACGCTCTCGGCAGGCTTGCGCTATGACCGGTACTGGCTCAAGGGCGATACCCAGGTGCCGGGCACACAGCATGAGTATGTCGACCGCTTCCAGCGTTACATGGCGCGTTTCTGCCCGGGCACCTCGGCGACGCAGCGCAGGGCGTGCGAGGCTGGACGCACGGGCGGCGAGGCTGGCGCGGCTGCCTTCATGGAGGCGAACGACCGCAGGGGCTACTGGAACAACCCGAACCTGGCACCCCAGTGGACGCAGCGCCAGGGCATGTATGACTCGTCCGTGGACCGCAGCGAAGGCAAGCTGCTGCCCTCGCTGGCCGCGGCGGTCCGGCCGACATCCTGGCTGGAACTCTATGGCACGTGGGGCCGCTCGTGGCGTCCGCCCGCGATCAACGAATCGTTGATGGTGGGGGCGCATCCCGGTGACAACGCGTCGGTCATGTATCCCAACCCCAACGCCGATCCGGAGACGACGCGCAGTTGGGAACTGGGCGTGAACACCCAGTTCCAGGACGTATTCCAGCGCGGCGACCGCCTGTCGGCCAAGCTCGGCTACTTCGATACCCGCGCCTACAACTACCTGTATTCCTCGCTGGAGAACAACCTGCCGGGCACGGGCACGACAGTGCCTTTCGGCTTCGGCAAGGTCGCTTTCGTCAACAACCGGAACGTCACCAATTTCCGTGGCCTGGAGTTCGAAGGGCACTACGACGCAGGCTGGATCTATGCCGGCCTGTCCTACACGCATTACCTGGGCGGCGCCAACAAGTTCTGCCAGGACCTGTATTTCGCCGGCGCCGGCAGCAGCGTGCACGACCAGCCGAACGAGGACGGCAGCTATCCGCAAGGCCACCAGGATGCCCTGGCGGCGGGCTATCCCTCGTGGGAGGCCTGGGTGAACGACATGATCGTGTGCCGCAACAACGTCTTCAACAGCGCCATCGCCAAGCCGGTGGACAAGGGCGCCGCGGTGCTGGGTGTGCGCATGTTCGAACGCAAGCTCGACACCGGCGTGCGCTTCACCTACAGCGGCAATGGTTACTACAACCGCGAGACCGGCGGCGCGCAGACCTGGTTCCGCTACACGACCTGGGACTGGTTCGCCAGCTACCAGGCCACCAAGCAGATCAAGCTCATGGCGGCGGTGGAGAACGTGACCGACCGCATGTACCGCGACGGCTACTCGGACGCGCTGGCACGCACCTATGCGCCAGGCCGGACGGTGCAGGTCGGGATGGAGATCCATTTCTAAGGGATTGCCGCGCGAGTGCGCGCGGCGCAGGGACATGCGGCGTGTTGCCGCATGGGGGTGGCGAGCCTCGCCATCCTGGGCGCCGGAAGCGATTCCGGCATCGAAACTTCAGACAGGAGTGTTGTTATGAGCGCCTACATCAGTGATTACGACGAAGACTTCTTCCCGGACTTCACCTCCGCCGACGATGACCTGCGCACCGTCCTGACCGAATTCCAGAACAACGGTGTGCAAGGTGAGCACACCAGCGCGCCCAACTATGGCGGCTTCTTCGGCGGCGATACCTTCAACGGCACCAGCTACGGCTACACCAGCACGCTGGTGGACGGCTTCGCCTTCCTGGCCACGGGCAACCTGAGCTACTACTTCCCGCCGCTCAATGGTTCGGTCGGTGACGGCCCGGTGTCGCACACCCTGCACGGCTCGATCACCAGCATCACGCTGGGCGCGGGCGTGTCGGACACGGGCGTCGTCGACAAGCCCTTCCTCACGTTCAACTTCGACACGCCGCTGGTGGGGGACATCGCCGATGGCCGCACCAACGTCGTCCATGACGTGATCTGGGGCCTGATGAACGGCTCGGTGTCGGGCGCGTCGGACAGCCTGAACACGGTGAGCAATGGCGGCCTGCTGGCCGCCCTGCAAGCCAACGGCCTGACGCTGGACGGCGTGTCCATCGCCGACCTGGTCGGCGCCTCGGCGCTGTCCGAGACGGAAGTGGCGCTGGCGGCCTAAACGGGCTGCCACGTCGTCATCCCGGCGGCCGCCAAGGCTGCCGGGATACCGGTCCCGGGCATCGCGTCCGGGACCTTTCCTGTTTTTGGCGATGCCAGCCCTCAGGGCATCGCCGGTTTCATGCCGAGGCCTTCACCATGCTCGACTCCGTGCGCGCATCCGCCGCGCCACCCGATCCGGGCGCGCCTGCTTCCGTGGACATCCGCGACGTGTTGCGGCGCTATCGCGGCGCGTGGCGCAGCGCGGCGGCCTTCAGCGCAGTGATCAACCTGCTGATGCTGGCGCCGGCGCTGTACATGCTGCAGGTCTACGACCGGGTGCTGGCGTCGGGCAATCCGGCCACGCTGGTCATGCTGAGCCTGTTGATGCTCGGCCTGCTGGCCATGATGGGCGCGCTGGAATATGCGCGCGGCATGGTGGTGGTGCAACTGGGGGCGCGCTTCGATGCGGTGCTGGGCAGACAGGTGCATGGCGCCGCCTTCCGGCGCGGGCTGGCGGGACAGCCCGCCAATGCGGCTCAGGCCGTGAGCGACCTGAACACCCTGCGCCAGTTCATGACGGGCAGCGCCGTGTTCGCCTTCTTCGACGCGCCCTGGTTTCCGCTGTTCCTGCTGGTGATGTTCCTGCTGCATCCGTGGCTGGGCGTGCTGGCGCTGGCGGGCGCCTTGCTGCTGATGGGGCTGGCCTGGCTGAATGAACGCCAATCCCGCACGCCGCTGGCCGAGGCGGGCACCTGGTCGCTGCGGGCCAACCTGCTGGCCGAAGGGCAGTTGCGCAACGCCGAGAGCATCCAGGCGATGGGCATGCTGGGCGCGCTGCAACGGCGCTGGCAGCGCCTGCACCGGGCCTACGTGGGAAGACAGGCGCAGGCCAGCCGGACGTCGGTCGGCATCGGCGCGATTTCCAAGAGCCTGCGCATTGCGCTGCAATCGGCGGTGCTGGGGCTGGGCGCCTGGCTGGCCATGGACAACCGGATCAGTCCGGGCATGATGATCGCCGGCTCCATCCTGATGGGGCGCGTGCTGAGTCCCATCGACCAGGTGATCGCGGCGTGGCGGCAATGGAGCGGCACGCGCCTGGCGCATGCGCGCCTGCAGGCCTTGCTGTCCGACCACGGCGAGCCCGCGGCGGGCTTGCCGCTGCCGCGCCCCGACGGCGCCTTGCGGGTGGAGGGGGTGACGGTGCTGCCGCCAGGCGCGCGGACGCCGTCGCTGGTGAACCTGAACCTGGTGCTGCCTGCCGGCGAGGTGCTGGGGGTGATCGGTCCGTCGGGTTCCGGCAAGTCCACGTTCGCGCGCGTGCTGGCGGGCATCTGGACGCCACGCGTCGGTGTCTTGCGGCTGGATGGGGCAGACCTGGCGCAATGGGATCGTGAGCGGCTGGGGCCGTGGATGGGGTACCTGCCCCAGGATGTCGAATTGTTCGCCGGGACGGTGGCCGAGAACATCGCACGTTTCCAGGAGCCGGCAGGCGATGAGGCCGACGAGGCGCAGGCCAGCCGCGCGGCACGTGTCGTGGCCGCCGCCCAGGCGGCGGGGGCGCACGAGTTGATCCTGGGGCTGCCGCAAGGCTATGACACCGTGCTGGGCATGGGAGGCCAAGGCTTGTCCGGGGGGCAGCGTCAACGCGTGGCCCTGGCCCGGGCCTTGTACGGCGAACCGAGCGTGGTGGTGCTGGACGAACCGAATGCCAGCCTGGACGACGCAGGCGAGCAGGCCTTGATGGCCGCGCTGCAAGGCTTGCGGGCCCGCAAGGCGACCGTCGTGCTGATCACGCACAAACCCAAGGTGTTGGCGGCCACGACCCAGTTGCTGGTGTTGCGGGCCGGACAGCTGCAAGGCGTGGGACCGACCGCGCAGGTGCTGGCGAAGTTGCAGGACGCGGGCCAGGCCAGGCAGGCGGCGAACCCGTCCGCCGTGGCCTCGGACGCCGCCGCCAACAGCGCCACGGCCGGGCTGGCGGCCACCGGCCCGGTGCCTGGGTTGCGCCGCAGGGCGACCGGCACGGATGGGGCCTATGCCATGCCCGCCGGCATGACGATCAAGCATCAAGGAGACAAGGCATGAGCCAGGCCGTGATCGCGCGCCGCCCCTCGCGCGGGCAAACCGCGTCCGCCGATATCGAGGACGCGGTGCTGTGGCCGACGGCCGAGGACGCCCGCTTGCGCGATGCACGCCCGGGACGCCTGGGCTGGTGGGTCGTGCTGCTGGGTTTCGGCGGCTTCCTGGCCTGGGCGGCGCTTGCGCCGCTGGACAATGGCGTGCCCATGCCCGGCGTGGTGGTGGTCAGCGGCGAGCGCCAGGCGGTGGACAGCCTGGGCGGGGGCGTGGTGGGCGAGCTGCTGGTGCGCGAGGGCGAGACCGTCAGCGCGGGCCAGCCCTTGCTGCGGCTGGATGCCACGCGCGCGCAGGGTGAAACGCAGGGCCTGCGCGAGCAACTGGCCGCCTTGACCGCACGCGTGGCGCGGCTGACGGCCGAGCGCGATGGCAGCGCGGACATCGCGCGGCCCGCCATCGGGGCGGAAGACACGCGCGCGCTGGCGGCCTTCGAGCTCGAACGCCAGCTCTTCGCCAGCCGGCGCGCGTCGCTGGCGGGAGAACTGTCGGGCATCGAGGCGTCCGCCCAGGGCAGCCGCAACCTGCTGTCCGGCCTGGAGGCATCGCTGGCCCACAAGCGCGCGCAACAGACCTTGCTGCGCGAACAGGTGGACAACCTGAAAGGACTGGCCGAAGAAGGCTATGTGCCGCGCAACCGCCTGCTGGAGTTGTCGCGCATGCAGTCGCAGTTGTCGGGCGAGATCGCGTCGGACCTGGGCACCATCGGCCAGACGCGCCAGCAATTGGCGGAACTGAACCTTCGGGCCCAGCAGCGCCGTGACGCCTTCCAGCAGGAAGTCCGCGCCGATCTGGCCGAGGCCCGCGTGCAGGCCGAGCAGGCCGCGCAGCGGCTGGAGACGGCGCGCTTCGAACTGGCCCACACGGAAATCCGCGCACCGGCCAGCGGCATCGTGGTGGGTCTTGCCGCCCACACCGTGGGCGGCGTGGTGCAGGCCGGCACCCGGCTCATGGAGATCGTGCCCCAGGACCAGCCCCTGACAGTGGAAGGCCGGTTGCCCGTCGCCAGCGTGGACAAGGTGTACGCCGGGCTGCCCGTCGAGCTGATGTTCTCCGCCTTCGACAGCGCCCGCACGCCACGCCTAGCCGGTGAGGTCGCGCTGGTGTCGGCGGACCGTTTCGAGGACGAGCGCAGCGGCCATCCCTATTACACCTTGCGGGTGCAGGTGGGCGCCGGCGAGCTGGCCCGCCTGGGCGACGCGCCCTTGCGCGCGGGCATGCCGGTGGAGGTCTTCGTGCGCACCGGCGAGCGGTCCTTGTTGAACTACCTCTTCAAGCCCTTGCAGGACCGGGTCCGGACGGCATGGGGAGAGTCATGATGCGCGGGTTTCGCCGGACGGCCGCGGCTTGCCTGTCCGTCGTGTCTTTCCTTGCTTGCGCCCAATCCGTGGATTTCCGCCAGGCCTATGCGATGGCGCTGTCCGCCGATCCCACGTGGGCGCAGGCGCGCGCGCAGGCCCGGGCCGACCAGGAAGAGCGGGCCCTGGGCCGCAGCGGCCTTCTGCCCACGGTGCAGTACCGCTACAACCGGGGACGAAACTGGACCGAGTCGCGCAGCAGCAATCTGTTCGGCGAGGTGACCCAGGACTATCGCTACAACAGCTATTCCTCTGGTTTCACGCTGACCCAGCCGCTCTTCGACGCGGCGGCGTTCGCGCAGTATCGCGAGGGGGCGGCCCGAGCCGAGGCGGCGGGCTTCACGCTGGCGCGGGCGCGGCAGGCGCTGGCCGTGCGGGTGCTGCAGGTCTACACCGATGTGCTGTATGCCGAGGAGGCGTTGGGACTGGCCGAGGCGCAGGCGCGAACCCTGCACGAGGATGCCCGGCGCAGCGAGCGCTACGTGGCGGGCGGGGAGGGCACTGTCACCGACAGCCTGGAAATCGAGGCCCGCCTGGGCCTGGTGCAGGCGCAGGAGATCGAGGCGCGAGACCAGTTGCGCGACGCACGCAACGCCTTGCGTGCCGTGGTCGGGCCGGACCTGGGCGAGGCGGCGCTGGCGCCCCTGGATGCGCGGGCCATGGCGCAGCTGGCGGGCTCGCCCCAGCCCTTGGCGCAGTGGCGCGATACCGCCCTGAACAGCAATCCGGAACTTGCCGCCCAGCGTCGCCTGCTGGAAGCCGCCCGCCAGCGGCGCGAGGCGGCGCGCGCGGGCCATTTGCCCAGCGTGCGCCTGTACGCGCGCAAGCAACTGACCGACTCGAATGCCGAGAACCAGATCGGCCAGCGCTACGACACCAATACCGTCGGCGTGGAAATCTCGGTGCCGCTCTACAGCGGCGGGCGCACCAGCGCGGCCAGCGCCCAGGCCCTGGCGCAGCAGGATGTGGCCCAGCACAAGCTGGAGGCCGACACACGGGCGATGCTCGATGACCTGGAGCGGCAGTACAACCTGCTTGCCAGCAGCGAGCGGCGCATCGCGGCATACCAGCGGGCCGCCGATGCGGCGGCGGGCCGGTTGCGGGCCACGCGCCGCAGCGTGCTGGGCGGCGAACGCACCAACCTGGATGTCCTGGACGCTGAACGCCAACGCGTGGAGGCCCTGCGCGACCTGGCGCGGGCGCGCTACGACAACCTGCTGGCGTGGCTCACGCTGCGTTGGCAGGCCGGCGTGCTGGAAGAAAGCGACGTGTCCGCGGTCGGCATGCTGTTCCTCGCGCCGCCGTCATCCGTGCGCGCCGCAAGCAGGGTCTCGCCGAGGGCGGGCGGTTGAGGGCGGCGGTCATGCCGGACACGGGCTGGCAGGCGCGCTGGCGCCGCCGTCTGTATTTCGCCTGCGGGCTGGCGTGCCTGGGCTTGGCCGTGCTGGGCGCGGTGTTGCCGGTCATGCCCAGCACGGTGTTCGTCATCCTGGCGGCCAGTTGCTTCGGCCGGGCGTCGCCGCGCTGGGAGGCCTGGCTGCTGCGCCACCCGCGCTATGGCCCAGCGCTCGTGGCCTGGCGGGAAGAGGGCGCCATCTCGCGCCGCGGCAAATGCTTCGCGGTCGGCGGCATCACGCTGGGGGCCGTGATGTTCTGGTGGGGAGCCAATCCGGGGGGATGGCTGGGGGGCGCGGTGACCGCCGGCATGGCGGCCTGTGCGGCGTGGCTGGCCACGCGGCCCGCGCCAAGCGCCACCCGTCTCCGTGGCGCGGGTTGCGATGGAGACACGCCTCAGCGCGCGCCGGCGCGTACCGGTTGATGGCCTGCCGCGTGGCTGGCCGGCGCGCCGGAGGGCATGTCGGTGTCGTCTTCCGCCAGCACGCAGCGATTGCGGCCCGCCGCCTTCGCCGCGTACAGCGCCTGGTCGGCGCTTTTCAGCAGGCGCTGGTAATCGGGATGGCCGCTGTGTCCGGACACGCCCACGCTCAGCGTCACCTGCACGCGGCTGCCATCGGGCAACGCCACGGGTCGTTCCTGCACGCGGCGGCGCAATGCATCCGCCACGCTCAGGGCCTGGGGCCCGTCCACATCCACCAGCACGATGAGGAATTCCTCGCCGCCCAGGCGGAAGGTGTAGTCGCCGCCGCGGCTGTAGGTCGAGATCAGGCTGGCCACCTGCTGCAGCACGACGTCGCCGCCGTCGTGGCCGTGCGTGTCGTTGATGAGCTTGAAGTGATCGATGTCGGCCAGCAGCACCGACAGCGGCGCGCCGATCTTGCGGGCGTAGGCGATCTCCTTGTTCATGACCACCTGCAGGTACTTGCGGTTCAGCAGCCGCGTCAGCGTGTCGCGGCCGGACTCCAGGTTGCCCGCCTGCTCGAACAGGCACTCGACCAGATAGGCAACCGCCTGGGTCGCGTCGCGGATGCCTTGCAGTGCTTGCGCGCGTTGCGCGCTGCCGGGCGGGTGGTGCGAGGCGGTCTGGATCAGCGAATCGACCTGTGCCAGCTGCAGCAGGATGCTGCGTGTTTCGCTGGCGCCCTCGAAGGCGTGCGAGGCCTTGTGGGTGAACCACAGGCCGAACTCGGATTTGCGGATGCGCGGCAACTGCTGCCACGGCAGGTTGGCCGACAGGCCGAACATGAGCTGGTTTTCCCAATCCAGCAGCGCCGCGCGCTGGCGTTCCTTTTCCGCGCCGATGTTCTGCGACAGGGCCAGCAGCCGATAGCCTTCCTCGGCGCGTGACTTGCGGTCGTGCGAGGTTTCATAGGCATGGCACATGATCTCGACCGAGATCAGCGTGACTTCCGAAATATACCGGCAGGCGCCCAGCACGGCGTGAGGCAAGGCATCCGGTTCAGCGTGGAGGAGTTCGTGCATGCGCCGGGTCAGCAGCCGCATGCCGCGAATGATGAAGTGCACCGGAATCTCGATGCGCGCATGCACTTCGCCGATGCGGTATTGATAGGCCACCGCTGCCTGGAACTGCGCCAGGTGGCGCGCATCGAACACCGTCAGCAGCCATTCCTGCATGGCGTGTCGCAGGCGCGTCTGTACCAGCTCATGCGACAGGAAGAAGGCCGCGCCCTGGTCCGCCAGCATGCAATCGTAGAAGTCATCGGCAAGCGCCGCCGTGTGGCGGGCGGAGACATCCTGGGCGAGTTGGCATTGCTCGGCGCTGTAGCGGGAATGGGTATGTGCCCAATCCAGCGCCATGACTTCGGTGGAATGTTTCAAGAGGGGTCCGGTGTCGGGTCGGCGTGCGAATCCATTCTAGGTTCGCGCGTTGGCGCCCGAGGCCGCTGTCTCGCGGGCATCTGCGCTGGCGCAAGGCATCGCGCAAGACGCCGCGCGGCGGGCTTGCTTTTCTGGTGGGCGCCTGGCTGTGGCGCAAGAGGCATTGGCCGCCGGATGCAAACGTGTTTTCCCGTGCTGCGCGCCAACGGCCCGCCGATACAGGATGGATATACAGTATATTGGTCGATGCGTCGGCCCCGGCGCCTGCTTTCCGCCGCCCTGATTCCATGCCCACCGACCTGCTCTCCGTGACTTCCCCAGCCAGCCCCGCCGTCGCCCTGCCTGCCTGGGCCGTGGGCCCCCAGCATGCCGACATCCTGGCCGAGCTCAATGCCGAGCAGCGGGCCGCGGCGGCGCATGGCCTGGCCGATGCCGATGCCCGTGCCCTGCTGGTCATCGCGGGGGCGGGCACGGGCAAGACCAGTGCGCTCGCGCATCGGGTGGTGAACCTGATCCTGCACGGGGCGGACCCGCAGCGCATCCTGTTGCTGACGTTTTCGCGCCGGGCCGCCCAGGAAATGGCGTGGCGGGCGGGGCAGGTGCTGTCGCGCGCGCTGGGCCTGCAGGGCGGCGAGCCGCCAGCCTTGCCGTGGGCCGGCACGTTCCACGGGATCGGGGCACGGTTGTTGCGCGATTACGCGCCGCGTATCGGGCTGGCCGAAAATTTCAGCATCCATGACCGCGGCGACGCCGAAGACCTCATGGGCATGGTGCGCCACGCGCGCGGCCTGTCGGCCACGGCCGCGCGCTTTCCGCTGAAGGGCACCTGCCTGGGCATCTATTCGCGCGTGGTCAACAGCGGCGCGCCGCTGGCCGAGGTGCTGGCCCGGGCTTATCCCTGGTGCGCGCAGTGGGAAGAGGAACTGAACGGCCTTTTCACCGGCTATGTGCAGGCCAAGCAGGACCAGCAAGCGCTTGATTACGACGACCTGCTGCTGTATTGGGCCGAGATGCTGGGCGACCCCGGCCTGGCGGCCGAGCTGGGCGGGCGCTTCGACCACGTGCTGGTGGACGAGTACCAGGACACGAACGCCTTGCAGGCCGGCATCCTGCTGGCCATGAAGCCGGACGGCAAGGGGCTCACGGTGGTGGGCGACGATGCCCAGGCCATCTATTCCTTCCGCGCGGCCACCGTGCGCAACATCCTGGATTTCCCCCAGCGCTTCGCGACGCCCGCGCGGGTGATCACGCTCTCGCGCAACTATCGCTCGTCACAGCCCATCCTGGAGGCATCCAATGCCGTGATTGCGCAGGCGGCCGAGCGTTTCAAGAAGGACCTCTGGACCGACCGTCACTCCAGCCTGAAGCCCCAGTTGGTGGCCGTCAGCGACGAGGCCGGGCAGGCGCGCTGGGTGGCCGACCGCGTGCTGGAGCGGCGCGAAGAAGGCCTGCGGCTCATGGCCCAGGCCGTGCTGTTCCGCACGTCCAGCCACAGCGCCGCGCTGGAACTGGAGCTGGCGCGGCGCAACATTCCCTTCGTGAAGTTCGGCGGCCTGAAATTCCTGGAGGCCGGCCACATCAAGGATGCGCTGGCGGTGCTGCGCTGGGCGCAGAATCCGCGCAGCCGCGTGGCCGGTTTTCGCGTGGCGCAGTTGCTGCCCGGTGTCGGGCCGGCCACGGCGGCGCGTCTCATGGACACCCTGGCCGACGCCGCGGATCCGGTGTCGGCCATTGCCGGTTTCGTGCCGGCGCAAGGCGACATCGAGGCTTGGCGCGGCTTTGCGCAGCTGTATGCCGCGCTGGCCAGCGGCAAGGCGGGCTGGCCGGCGGAGCTCGAGCTGGTGACCCGCTGGATCGCGCCGCACCTGGAGCGCCTGTATGAAGATGCGCGCGTGCGGCAAGGCGACCTGCAGCAGCTGTCGCGCCTGGCGGGGGCCTACGGCAGCCGCGAGCGCTTCCTGACCGAACTGACGCTGGACCCGCCCGATGCCACCAGCGCGCATGCCGGGCCACCCATGCGCGACGAGGACTACCTCATCCTGTCCACCATCCATTCCGCCAAGGGCCAGGAGTGGAAGGCCGTCTATGTGCTGAACGCCGTGGATGGCTGCATCCCCTGCGACATCAGCACCGGTGCGTCGGAAGAGATCGAAGAGGAGCGGCGCCTGTTGTACGTGGCCATGACGCGCGCGCGTGACTTCCTGCACGTGATGGTGCCGCAGCGCTTCTATGTGACCCAGCAGACCGGCATGGGCGACCGCCATGTGTACGGCGGACGCACGCGCTTCATCCCCGACAGCCTGCTGGACAAGTTCGACTTGCTGCCCAGGCCGGAGCCGCTGGAACCGATACGGCCGAAAGGCGAAAAGCCAGCGCCGGCGATGGACGTGGCGGCGCGGATACGGGCGCGCTGGCGCTAGGGCGCACCGGCGTCCAGGGCGTCCCGCTGCACTGGCGTTGCCGTATCAGCCCTGCTGCGGCTCTTCCGTCAGCATGCGCAGCCGCGCGTTGTCGATGTGGCTGCGCATGGCTTCGCGTGCGCCGGCGCTGTCGTGCGCGCGCACGGCCTGATAGATGCGCTCGTGTTCGGCCTGGACGAGTTCCAGGCGGGCGCGGCCCACTTTCAGCGACAGCTTGCGCGTCAGCGCCACGCCTTCGGCGATGTACTCCGACAGCGCCTGCATGCTGAACTCGAACAGCGGGTTCTTGGTGGCGGCCGCAATCGCGCGATGAAAGCGCAGGTCGGCCTCGGCACCCACCCGGCGTTCGTCCATGGCCGCCCGCATGTCCTTCAGGGCAGCCGACAACAGGCGCAGGTCGGTTTCGGTGCGGCGCTCGGCCGCCAGCCATGCCACTTCGCCTTCCAGCGCCACGCGGTATTCATAGGCGCGCAGCAGGTCCGCCACGCCGCCGATGGGCGCCAGTTGCAGGAAATCGACCGCAGGCTTGCGTTGCACATAGGAACCCGAGCCGTGGCGCGACACGATGACGCCATCGGCGCGCAGGCGCGCCAGCGCCTCGCGGATGACCGGGCGCGACACGCCGAAGGTTTCCGCCATTTCGCTTTCCGCCGGCAGGCGCTCGCCCTCGGGGAGGGCGCCGCTGACGATGCGGGCCATGATCTCTTCGTAGATCTGGTCGCTGTATTTCTTCACGCGGCGCAGGACCGGGCCGCCCTCGGTGGAAGGGGGCGGGGTGGCGGCGCGCGCGGACAGGGGGGCGGTGGACATGCCGGCATTCTACCGGCCAGCTTGTCAGTATGTTGGAAGTATAAATAACCACTTGTTGACAAGTTGCAAGGGCGCTGCCAAGATTCAGCCATCGTCATCGCCGATGTGGCGGGCTCTGTGCACGGGGTCCGGCGCCAGGCGGATCCGTGCCCTGACCGGCACCATCCCCTCAACACTCCAAGAGTTCCGCAACATGAAAACCACGCCCCACACCCTGCAGGACGTCGCCGCTTCCGTGCTGGCCGTGCCGCCGCTGGCGCGCAACGCCGACCTGTCCTTGAACGCCGACGCCAACCGCGCCCTGATCCGCCATATGGAAGCCGGCGGCATCTCGACGCTGGTCTATGGCGGCAACGCCAACTTCTATCACCTGGGCATGCACGAATATGCCGCGGTGCTGGACCTGCTGGTGCAAGCAGCCGCCGACGACACGTGGGTGGTGCCCTCGGCCGGGCCGGACTTCGGCAAGCTGGTCGACCAGGCCGCCGTGCTGCGCGACTACGACTTCCCCATCACGATGGTCATGCCCCAGCGTGGCGCCTGCCATCCCGCGGGCGTGGCGCGCGGCGTGAGCCTGTTCGCCGAGAAGCTGGGCAAGCCGGTGCTGCTGTACATCAAGGACGAAGGCTATCTGCCGGCACAGACGGTGCGCGCGCTGGTGGACGACGGCACGGTCAGCCTCATCAAGTACGCCGTGGTGCGCGAGCAGCCGGCCCAGGACGAGCAACTGCGCGAACTGGCGGCCCAGGTGGATCCCAAGCGCATCATCAGCGGCATCGGCGAGCGTCCCGCCATCGATCACCTGCGCGCCTTCGGCCTGGGCAGCTTCACTACCGGTACGGGTTGCATCGCGCCTGCCGCGTCGATGTCGCTGCTGCGCGCCATCCAGGCGGGCGACTGGGAAGGCGCGGAAACCCTCCGCAAGGGCTTCCTGGGCGTGGAAGACCTGCGCGACGCGCACGGCCCCATCCCGGTCCTGCACGACGCGGTGAGCTTCTGCGGCATTGCCGACATGGGTCCCATGCTGCCCATGCTGGCCAATACCGACGCGGCCCTGAAGGCGCCGCTGACGGCCGCCGCCAGCGCACTGCTGAAGGCCGAGTCCGTGGCGGCCTGATCCGCCTGGCCTGATCCCCCGCCGATCGACAGTCCATGCCGCGCGGCCCTGAGGGCACGCGCGGCGGGGCAGGGTGCGTCGCGCCGGTGGCCGCGCGCCCGGTCCATGCATGCCTTACAAGAACACAGGAGACAAAGCATCATGACGTTCAACAAGACCATCCTTCGCAAGACCCTTGCCGCCCTCTGCTGCGCGGTGGCGGGCGCCGCCGTGTCGGCGCCGGTGCTGGCCGCGGACACCTATCCGTCCAATCCCGTCAAATGGATCGTGCCGTTTCCCGCGGGCGGCAGCACCGACATCTTCGCCCGCGTGCTGGGGGAATCCATGCAGCGCGAGCTGGGCCAGCCCATGGTCGTGGACAACCGCGGCGGCGCGGGCGGCGGCATCGGCGCGGCCATGGCGGCGAACGCGGCGCCTGACGGCTATACGATCACCAGCGCCACGGTGAGCACGCACGCCATCAACGCCAGCCTGTATCCCAACCTGCAATACGACCCGGTCAAGAGCTTCGCGCCCATCATCCTGCTGGGCTATGTGCCCAATGTGCTGGTGGTGAACGCCGATTCGGCGTTCAAGACCGTGCAGGACCTGATCGCCGCCGGCAAGTCGCGCGAGCTGACCTTCGCGTCGAATGGCAACGGCACCAGCCAGCACCTGACCGGTGAACTGTTCAAGAAACAGACCGGCATCGCCTTCGCGCACGTGCCGTACCGTGGCTCGCCCCAGGCCTTGCAGGACCTGATGGGCGGCCGCGTGGACTTCATGTTCGACCAGACCTTCTCCCTGATCCAGTCCGGCAAGGTGCGCGCGCTGGCGGTCAGCTCGGACGAGCGTTCGCCCTTGCTGCCGGACGTGCCCACGCTGCAGGAGGCGGGCGTGAAGGACTTCAAGGTGCTGTCCTGGCACGCGCTGTATGCGCCGGCGGGCACGCCCGATGCCATCGTGACGCGCCTGAACGGCGCGGTCGGCAAGGCCTTGGCCGATGCCGGGGTGCGCGAGCGCCTGGGCGCGCAAGGCTTGCAGGTGGTGGGCGGCACGCCGCAGGCACTGGGCGAGCTGACCCGCGTGGAAATGGCGCGCTGGGCCGAGGTGGTGAAGGCGTCGGGCGCCAGGATGGACTGAGCGCCCGGCCTGCGTCGCGCGCCGGTCAGCCTAAATCAAGCATAATGGCCGGCATTCGATGTGGAGATTTCAGCATGCTCAAGAAATTGGCGGCCGTGGCCGCGATGGCGGTCGGTCTGGCGGGTTGCGCGACGGATATCGCTCCCCTGGGCGGGCGCGCCATCACCGATTCCTTCGAGGTCGCGGTGGATTACCAGGAAGCCTGGCGCCGTGCCGATGAACAGATGCGCCAGTGCCTGCGCGGCGAGAACGGCCATTCGGTGCGAGGCGGCGTGGACGACACGGCGCGCACGGCGGTGGCCGAGGTCATCACGCGCTTCAGTTCGAGCCCGCTGGTGCAGGCCGATATCCAGGCCCGTGACGGCAAGCGCAGCGCGGTGAGCCTGGCGGCCTGGAACGTGGGCGTGTGGAACGAAGAGGGCCTGGCGGCCCTGCGCGAGTCGATCGAATTCGGCACGCCGACCTGCCGCGCCTATATGCCCAAGCCCAAGGCGGATCCGAAACGGGGTCGCTGAGGGCGCTGCTGGGCGCCAGACCCGCCAATGAAAATGGGCGCCTGTGCATCACAGGCGCCCATTTTTCATGGCGGCGAGCCAAGCGCCGATCAGGCGCCGGTCAGCTTTTCCTTGACCTGGCGCGAGACGGCCGTCATGTCGGCGCGGCCGGCCAACGCGGCCTTCACGATGGCCATGACCTTGCCCATGGCCGGCGCGCCCGTGGCGCCTTCGGCGGCCACCTGGGCCACGGCGGCGTCGACGGCGGCAAGCACTTCGGCTTCGGTGGCGGCTTGCGGCAGGAACTCCTGCAGCACGAGCACTTCGGCCTTTTCGGCGTCGGCGGTTTCCTGGCGGCCGGCCTGTTCGAAGGCGGTGATGGACTCGCGGCGCTGCTTGACCTGCTTTTCCAGGATGGCGGTGACGTCGGCATCGTCCAGGTCGCGGCGCTCGTCCACTTCCTTCTGCTTGATGGCGGCCTGCAAGAGGCGCAGGGTGCCCAGGCGCTCGGATTGCTTGGCGCGCATGGCGTCCTTGACGGCGTTGGCAATACGCTGCTTGAGCGGTTCGGTGCTCATGGAAAGACCTTGGTGTGACGGTGAACGGAAGCCGTCATCTTACCGCTCCTTGGCGGGCGGGCGCGTGACGGTCCATGGAAGTGGTCAATGGAAGTCGCGGCTGTGCGGCGTCAGCCGGCCCAGCAGCGGCGAGCAATCGACCAGCCTGCCGGCCACCAGGTGACGCACGCCCTGGTGGCTTTGCCACACGCCATAGACGCCCAGCAGGGTGGCCGCGGTGGCTTCGCGGCGTTGGCGCTCCACCAGTTCCGGCCGCAGCACCACGTTGACCGGCCCGGTCTCGTCCTCGATCGTCACGAAGAGCACGCCCTTGGCGGTGGGCGGGCGCTGGCGCCCGGTGACGATGCCGCAGGCCCGTGCCAGCCGGCCATGCGGATAGCCGTTCAGCGTGGCGGCGGGCATGAAGCGCATGCCGGTCAGGCGCGGGCGCAGCAGGTGCACGGGATGGCGTCCCAGCGTCAGGCCCACGGATTCATAGTCGTCGATGATGTCCTCGCCCTCGGAGGGCGCGCTCAGGGCGGGCGATTGCACATCGCCGACGCTGGCCGCGCGCAGCAAGCCCGCATCGGCCACGGCGCCTGCCGCGACCCAGCGGGCCTGGCGCCGGTGCCCGGCCAGCGCCAGCGCGCCTGCCGCGGCCAGGGCGTCCAGCTCGTGCCGCGTGAGCCCGGCGCGGCGGGACAGGTCGTGGACATCGGTAAAAGGGGATTCCGCGCGCAAGGCGGCGATGCGTTCGGCGGTGTCCTTGGAGAGTCCGGCGACCTGGTTCAAGCCCAGGCGCACGGCGGGCCGCGGGGCCTCGGCGGGGGCATGCGCCGGCAGGGGATCGGGCCCAGGCACGGTGCGTTCGACCAGCGTGCACAGCGCCTCGCTGTGGCGGATGTCCACGGGCAGCACCTGCACCCCGTGCCGGCGCGCGTCGTGCACCAGTTGCGCGGGCTGGTAGAAGCCCATGGGCTGCGAGTCCAGCAATGCCGCCAGGAAGGCCTCGGGCTCGTGGCGCTTGATCCAGGAGCTGTAGTAGGCCAGCTTGGCGAAGCTGGCGGCGTGGCTTTCGGGGAAGCCGTATTCGCCGAAGCCTTCGATCTGGCGGAAGAGGCTGTCGGCGAATTCCTGGGTGCAGCCGTGTTTCAGCAGCCCGTCGATCAGCCTGTTGCGGAACTTGTCGACGCCGCCCTTGCGCCGCCACGCCGCCATGGAACGGCGCAGCTGATCGGCGTCGTCGGCGCTGAAGCCCGCGCCGACCATGGCGATCTGCATGACCTGTTCCTGGAAGATCGGGACGCCCAGGGTGCGCGCCAGGACTTCGCCGATTTTTTCCGTGGGGGGAATGTTGGGCTCCAGCCCGTGCTTGCGCCGCAGATAGGGATGCACCATGCCGCCCTGGATGGGGCCGGGGCGCACGATGGCGACTTCCACCACCAGGTCGTAATAGGTTCTTGGCCGCAGGCGCGGCAGCATGCTCATCTGTGCGCGCGACTCGATCTGGAAGACGCCGATGGTGTCGGCGTCGCAGATCATGTCGTAGGTGCGCCCGTCTTCATCCGGGATGTCCGGGAAGGCAAAGCCCGGCAGGCTGCGGCGCTGCGCCACCCACGCCATTGCCCGCCGCAGCACGGTCAGCATGCCCAATGCCAGCACGTCGACCTTCAGCAAGCCCACCGCATCGAGGTCGTCCTTGTCCCACTGCACCACGCTGCGGTCGGCCATGGCGGCGTTCTCGATGGGGACCAGCCTGGTCAGCGGCCCGCGCGACATGACGAAGCCGCCCGGGTGCTGCGACAGGTGGCGTGGAAATCCCATGAGTTGCTCGGCCAGCCAGGCCCAATGCTGCGCAACGGACGAGGAAGGGTCGAGGCCGGCCCGCGCGAAACGATCCATCAGGTGATCCTTGCCATCCCACCACTGGTGCTGGCGTGCGACGGCGTCCAGGATCACCTCGTCGATGCCCAGGGCGCGGCCCGTGTCGCGCAGGACGCTGCGCGGCCGATAGGAAATGACGACGGCGGTGAGCGCCGCGCGCGCGCGGCCATATTTTTCATAGACGTACTGGATCACTTCTTCGCGGCGCTGATGCTCGAAGTCCACGTCGATGTCGGGCGGCTCGCCGCGTTCGCGGCTGATGAAGCGCTCGAAGAGCAGCGTGCTTTGCGCGGGGTTGACCTCGGTGATATGCAGGCAATAGCAGACGGTGGAATTGGCGGCCGAGCCCCGGCCCTGGCACAGGATGTGCTTCGAGCGGGCAAACTGCACCAGGTCGTGCACCGTCAGGAAATAGGCTTCGTATTTCAGGTCGATGATGAGCGCGAGCTCGTGGTCGATCTGGGTTTGCACGGCAGGCGGCACGCCCTGGGGATAGCGCTGGGCGGCGCCTTCGCGCGTGGCCTTGCGCAGGTATGACGCCGCCGTGTGCCCGGCAGGCACGATCTCCTCGGGGTATTCATAACGCAGCTCGTCCAGCGAGAACGTGCAGGCCTGCGCGATGCGCAGGGTCTCGGCCAGGGCCTCGGGCGGATAGCTGGCGGCCAGGCGCTGGCGCGTGCGCAGGTGCTGTTCGGCATTGGGCGCCAGCGCATAGCCGCAGGCATGCACGGGCTGGCCCAGACGGATGGCGGCCAGCGTGTCGTGCAAGGGCTTGCGCGAACGGGTGTGCATCTCGACGCGGCCCGTGGCGGCCAGTGGCAGTCCGTGGCGGCGCGCGGCGGTTTCCACCGCGGCGCGATAGGTGTCTTCGTGCGGATGATGCAGCAGCGTCAAGGCCATGCGCGCGCGCGGCCCGAAGGTGCGCGCCGTCCATTCCGCCTGCGCCAGCAGGTCTTCCAGCGGCGTGCCGCGTTCGGGCGACAGCAGCACGATGCAGCCGGGCAGTCCGCGCAGATGGGCATGCGCGGCGGCAGGGGCATCCAGGTCGTCGGCGTGCAGCCGGTATTCCCCTTTCGGGGCGCGGCCGCGCGCCAGCGTGATGAGCTCGGACAGGTTGCCATAGCCTTCCTTGTCCTGCGCCAGCGCGACGAGCGTGCAGCCGGGATGGCCGGCACGCGGCGACAGGCGCAGCTCGCTGCCGATGAGCAGTTTCAGCGGCCTGTCCCCGGGCAGCTTCTTCGCTTCGACATGCGCGCGCACCACGCCGGCCAGCGAGCATTCGTCGGTGAGGGCCAGCGCCGCATAGCCCAGTTCCGCGGCGTACTCGACTAGGCTTTCCGGATGCGAGGCGCCGCGCAGGAAAGAGAAGTTCGAGAGGCAATGCAGTTCGGCATAGCCGGGGAGTTGACCGGACAGCAGGCCGGACAGCGGCGTGGACGTGTCGCGCATCCCCCAGGCCCCCGGTTCAGGCGAAGAGCCCGTGCAGGAACCAGCGCGGCGCAGCCTGGCCGCGCTCGCGGAAGATCCAATAGCGCGCGGCGTGCGCGTCCTCGGCCACGAAATAGTCGCGCAGCACGAAGGCGCCGTGCCACCAGCCGCTTTCGATGCGCTCGGGGCCGCGCACCAGGCGCAGCGGCGTGCCATGGACGGGCCGGTCCTGTTGCAGCGGCAGGGGCTGGGGAACGTCCAGCAGCCAGAACGGACGCTCGCCGGGCGTGGGGGCGAGCCCCTGGCGGCAGGGGGGCGAGTCCGCGCCGGCCCAGACATTCGCGTTCTCGGGGCGGTGGTCGGCGACGGCGGCCCCGTGCAGCACGCGCGCGTCGCCCAGGCGTGCGCGCAGCAGGTCCAGCAGGCGGCGGAAATCGGCGGGCGAGCCGCCTGGGTCGGGAAAGAGCTGCGCGCTGGGCGGGGCCTGCGGCGCCAGCGCCTGGGTGTCGAGCTGCACGGCCACGACCGGGCCGGCCCAGGGCAGGCGCGCATAGCGTTCCCGCAAGGGCGCAAGCAGTTGCGGCAATTGCCAGGCGGGTTCGGCCAGCGCCAGCGCCAGGCAGGTGTCGGGCTGTTCCTGCGGGCCTGCGTGACGGCGGCGTTCGTGGATCAGCGTGAGCCGCAGGCCTGTCACCGCCAGCCGGCAGGCCTGCAGCCAGCGGCACAGGCCTTCCAGCAGCCGGGCCGCCACGTGCAGCACGCCTTCGCTGTGTTCCAGCCGTTCCAGCAGGTCGTGGCGGATGTGGTAGCTGGGCGGCGGGACGAACCAGTCCGTGGCCAGCGGCGTGGGCGCATAGGCCGCGTCCAGCGCGCGCATCAGCGCGGGACTGCTGCGGCGTTGCAGCCCCGCGCGCGGCAAGGCGCGCAAGGCGCCCAGGGTATGGCAGCCGATGCCGCCCAGCCAGTCGGCCAAGGGTTCGGCCTCGGGCAGCAAGGCGCAGGGCAGGGCGTCCAGCCGGCGGGACAAGGTGGCGGGCTTGAGCGTGGCGCGCCGGGCGCGTGCCGCAGCGTGGCGGGCCAGCAGCCAGGCGCCATGCGGCGTGGGGGCCAGCGCTGCCTGCACCTGCAGGCCACAGGCGCGCACGGCCTGGCGCGTGGCGCGCAGCAGGGCGCGTGGCCCGCCGAAGAGCGTCAAACTGGCCGTGACGTCCAGCAGCAGCGTGTGGTCGGCGTATTGCACCACTTGCGGGGTGTAGGGCAGCACGGCCAGCGCGGCGGCGTCGAAGAGGGCCTGTTCGCTGGCGGCATCGCGTTCCAGCAGCGTGGCTTGCGGGGCGAGCGTGGATGCGCCGCTGCGGCGCATGCCTTCGGCCAGGCCCAGCGCGCGGGCGCCGGCGCTGCAGGCGACGATGCGCTCGCGCGACAGCAATGCCCAGGCGGCCGGCTCACTGAGCCAGCGCGTGCGGCAGGCGTCCAGCATGAGCTGGGGCAGGTGCAGGCTGATCCAGAGGGACATGGGGAAACAGGGTGTCGAGGCCAGGCAGGCGGTTGTCCAGGGGAATGTGCAGGGTGCGCGCGCAAGGCGGGCCGCGGCGCTTGAGCAGCGTGACGGCCACGCCGCCGCGCGCCGGCGCCAGCGCCACGCGCAGGGGCGCGACCGAGGCCTGCGCGGCGGTGGAGGGCGGGCGCATCAGCACGAACAGCATGTCGCTGCCTTGCGCCGCCAGGTGCAGGCGCCGCAAGGCAGGCAGCGGCACCGGGTCGTGCCAGGCCAGCAACGCGCCGCACTGGCCGTTGCGCAGCACCTGTTCGGCGGCCCACAAGGCATCGCGGTCGTGGGCGGGGTGCAGCCACAGCAGTTGCGCAGGGTCGAGCCGCCAGTGATGCCAGCAGGCCAGGTGGGGGGCGTAGGGCGGCGAGAGCAGCACGATCCGGCGATGCGCGGGCACGGCCGCCAATGCCGGGCGCAGCAGCCGGATTTCTCCTACGCCGTGGCGTTCGGGCAGCAGCTCGGTCAGGCTGCCCAGGGGCCAGCCGCCGCCGGGCAATTCCGCCGCCAGCGCCGCGTGTCCGGCGGGCAGGCACGCGCTGGCCCGCGTGGCCAGTTGCGAGCCACGCCAGAGGGCGGGATGGATGTGTTCGGGCCGGGGCATGGACAGATGAGGAACTGAAAATAAGGCTGTATGAATATACAGTATTCCGTGAACGTAAGCCGAGGCCGTACAGCAACCCTGTTGCGCACAGGGTTGTATATCGGAAAAAGCCGAACTAAGATTCGGAAAATCCAGATATACACCTACCGACACCATGGATATCGACGCCATCCACAAAGCCCTGGCCAGCCCCTTGCGGCGCCAGATCCTGACGTGGCTGAAAACCCCGGAGCAGTGTTTCGAAGCCCAGGACCACCCCTGGGACATGGGCGTGTGCGCGGGGCGCATCGACCAGCGCACGGGCTTGTCGCAGTCCACCGTGTCCGGGCACCTGGCCATCCTGCAGCGCGCAGGACTGATCACCGCCCGCAAGGTGGGGCAGTGGATTTTCTATGCACGCAACGAGGCGCTCATCCAGGAGTTCCTGGCGCAGTCCGCGCGTGATCTCTGAACTGAACCCAGAAGGATTGCAGCATGACCACGCTTTTTGATCCCCTCCAGGTCGGCGCGCTGACCCTGCCGAACCGCATCGTCCTGGCGCCGCTGACCCGTTCGCGCGCCGCCGGCCGCGTGCCCAACGCGCTCATGGCGCAGTACTACGCCCAGCGCGCCAGCGCCGGCCTCATCCTGTCCGAGGCCACCTCGGTCATCCCGCAAGGCGTGGGCTACGTCGACACCCCGGGCATCTGGTCCGCCGAGCAGGTGGAAGGCTGGAAGCGCGTGACCGAGGCCGTGCACGCCGCGGGCGGACGCATCTTCCTGCAGCTGTGGCACGTGGGCCGCATCTCGGATCCCGAGCTGCTGGACGGCAACCTCCCCGTCGCGCCCAGCGCGATCCAGCCCGACGGCCACGTCAGCCTGCTGCGTCCGAAGCGCCCCTTCGTGACCCCGCGCGCGCTGGAAACCAGCGAGATCCCCGGCATCGTGCAGGCCTATCGCACCGGCGCGGAAAACGCCAAGCTCGCGGGCTTCGACGGCGTGGAAGTGCACGGCGCCAATGGCTATCTGCTGGACCAGTTCCTGCAGAGCGGCACGAACACGCGCACCGACGCCTATGGCGGCAGCCTGGAAAACCGCGCGCGCCTGATGCTGGAAGTGACCGACGCCTGCATCGACGTGTGGGGCGCGGACCGCGTGGGCATGCACCTGGCGCCGCGTGGCGATTCGCATGACATGTCGGACAGCGATCCGCTGGCCACGTTCACCTATGTGGCGCGCGAGCTGGGCAAGCGCGGCATCGCCTTCATCTGCGCGCGTGAGTCGCTGGGCGACAAGCGCATCGGCCCACAACTGAAGCAGGCTTTCGGCGGCGTCTATATCGCCAACGAAGCCTTCACGGCCGAGACCTCGCAACAGGTGCTGGACGCGGGCGAGGCGGATGCCGTGGCTTTCGGCAAGCTCTACATCGCCAACCCGGACCTGGTCGAGCGTTTCGCGGCCGGCGCCGAACTGAACGCGCCGCGCGCCGAGACCTTCTATGCGCCCCTGGAAGGCGAAGGTCCGGATAACGGCTACACCGACTATCCGGCGCTGGCGGAGGCCGCGTCGGCGCAGTAAGTCGACGCAGTAGGTCGGCGCACAGTCAGCAAGCCAGGCCGCAAGCGCCGGCGGGCTTAACCGGGCTGGCGCGTCAGCGCCACGGCCACGCCCGCCGGCAGCCGTGTATCGGCGGGCAGCAGCCAGTCGGCTTGCGTGCCCGCCGAGCCATCGGGCCGGTATTGCAGCTCGTGCAAGGACAGGCCCACGCCGGGACGCAGCAGCAGCACGCTGGCGCAGCGCGTGCCGTAGGTCTTGCTGACGATCATCGGACTGCCCAGCAGGCGCTCGCGCGCCAGGCCCACGCCGGTGTCGGGCAATTCCGCGTCGGGTGGCGCCCGGCGGTCGGCCAGGATGCGCCACAGCGCGCGCAGGTCCGGCGCCTCGTCGGCAGGAGAGGGCGGCAAGGCGCCCTCCGCCAGCCAGGCCCGCAGGGCCTCGCGCGTGCGCACGACCTTGGGCCAGGGCGTATCCAGCAGATGATTGGACAAGCCGTGCACGCCATCGGCCAGGGCGCGCGGCGCGCCATCGCGGTTGCCCGCATACCAGGCGCCTTGCGCATCGCCCACGACCAGATTGAAGCCGTTGTAGTCCGCGCCGCGCGCATGCACGGCGTGCGCGTAATCACGCGGACTGTCCGTGCCTGACAGAAAGCCCTGCACCAGCGCGCCGCGCGAAGGGGCATCGGGCAGCACGTGGCTGGGGTCGCGGTAATTGGTCAGCAGCGCATAGCGGCCTGGCGCGGCGATGCCCAGCCAGGTGCCGCCGGCGGACAGGTCGCGGCCCGCCACCAGGCCCGGCTGCCCGGCCCAGGGGGCTGCGGGCGCGGTGGGCCGCGCATGGAACTCATCGCGGTTGGCGATCAGCACGAAAGGCAGGTCGGGCCGCGCGTTGAGCGCGAAGGCGGCAAGGCACATGGGACGGAAAAGGCACGGCGGCGGGCAAGACGGCGACGAGGCACTGTAGCAAAATGCGAAGATGATCCCGATTACCGATACGCTGTCGCTCGACCCCGACGACCTGAGCTACGGCATGATCCGTGCCCAAGGCTCGGGCGGCCAGAATGTGAACAAGGTTTCCAGCGCGGTGCACCTGCGCTACGACCTCGCCAATGCGGCGCTGCCGCAATGGTTCAAGGATGCCGTCATGGCCCTGGGCGACCACCGCGTCACGCAGGCCGGCGTCATCATCATCAAGGCCCAGTCCTTCCGCAGCCAGGAAAAGAACCGCGGCGACGCGCTCGATCGCCTGCTGGCGCTGTTGCGCACGGCCGCCACGCCCGCCGCGCCGCGGCATGCCACCCGGCCCACGCGCGCCTCGCAGCGGCGGCGGGTGCAACGCAAGGTCGCGCATGGGCAGACCAAGCGCCTGCGCGGCAGGGTGCAGGACGACTGAGCGCCGCGCCAGATGTATCCGCTTGAATTGCCTTGACGCCTTTGGACAGGCAAGGCGCGGCGCAAGCGGGCACCATGGGTGCTCGGATTTCACACAGAGGAGAAGACCATGCGCGGCATCCTGCTTTGGCTTATCGGCATTCCCATTCCCATCATCCTGCTGCTGTGGCTGTTCGGCGTCTTCTGACCTGCGACGCCAGCCAGCATCCTGAAGCACCCGAGGCGCAGCCGCGTCACGCGTCCTTCAGCAGCGCGGCATACCCCTGCCGTGCATCGGGCCAGCGCAAGGCATAGCCGCTGGCCCGCAGCCGGGCGTTGGACAGGCGCTTGCTGCCTACCGCGCCCGGCGCCGGGCCCTCGCCAGGCGCGGGGGCGCCGGCCATTTCCGCCAGCGCGGCATACAGCTCGTGCAATGGCAAGGGCGTGTCGTCGCAACCGAGATACACCGGCGCTGGGTCAGGCAGGTTCAAGAGGTGCGCCAGCGCGCCCGCCGCATCATCCACATGCATGCGATTGGCCCAGTGCACCGGATGCCGGGGCGCGCGGGCGCGTCCTTCACGCAGGCGCGCGATGAGTTGCAGGCGCCCCGGACCATACAGGCCGGCTAGCCTCAGCGACACGCTGGGCACAGGCTGCGCGGCCAGCCAGGCCTCGGCCTCGCACAGGATCTCTCCATTGAATGACAGCGGTCCGGTGGGCGTCAGTTCATCCACCCAGGCGCCTTCGTGTTCGCCATACACCGCCGTCGACGACACCAGCACCACGCGCCGCAAGGTGGCCGGATCCAGCGCGGCCATCAGGTTGCGCAGGCCGTCGATGAACACGCCGCGATAGGCCTCGGGACTGCGCGCGCCGGGCGTGGGCAGGTAGGCCAGGTGCGTGATGCCGGGCGGCAGCGCGGCCAGGGTGGCAGGCTGGCGCAAATCGGCGGCGATCCAGGAAAGCGGGGCAGGGCCGGGCGGGAGGCTGCGGCGCAGCCCCCACACTTGTGCGCCTCGGGACGCCAGCAGGCGGGCGGCGCGCAGGCCGACGTCGCCGCAGCCGGCGATGAGGATTCTGTCGGAAGCGTTCATGGCGGCAAGAGGCATCGAGAGGCAGGCAGGAGAGACAAAAGAGACAGGCTGCCGCAACAGCCATGTCAACGGCACCGGCAACCATAGCCCAAGCCGGGGTTGCCTGGCCATGGCCGCCACGCCTGGCATCGCGCTTGCAGCACTGGCGTTCAGCGCACCGCTCGGGTCAAAATCCCGCTTATCCGACTCTGCTGCAAGGAATCACCGTGACACAGGAAACGCGCATCGACATCACCCGGACCCGGCGGGGCGAACTGGATTGCTGGCGCTTGCGCGTAGGCGACACCGAGGCCTGGGTGGCGGAGCAGGGCGCGCAGGTGCTCGGTTTCGGCCGGGACGGCCGACAGCCCGTGGTCTGGCTGAGCGATGCCGCGGTCCTCGAACCCGGCAAGTCGGTGCGAGGCGGCATTCCCGTGTGCTGGCCCTGGTTTGGCGAACTGGCGCGCAATCCCGCGGCCGTGCACGCAGGGGTGCCCGATGCCGCGCACGCGCCCGCCCATGGCCACGCGCGGACACGCGCGTGGCAGGTGCAGGACGCCCAGGCCCTGGCGGGCGAGGCCGCAGTCCTGACGCTGGCCCTGGCCGCCGACGACGATGGACCCTGGCAAGGCCTGTCGGCACGCCTGGACGTGCGGCTCGACGCCGCCGGCCTGCGCGTGGCGCTGCACAGCCGCAACGGCAGCGGCCAGCCGCGCACCATCAGCCAGGCGCTGCACACCTA
This sequence comes from Orrella dioscoreae, assembly GCF_900089455.2. NCBI lineage: Bacteria > Pseudomonadati > Pseudomonadota > Betaproteobacteria > Burkholderiales > Alcaligenaceae > Orrella > Orrella dioscoreae. Next base: position 2,680,518 of record NZ_LT907988.1, on the reverse strand, counting down.
TCTGCAGGTGGGCGACGTGCGCGACGTGCGGGTGCTGGGCCTGGAAGATGCCCGTTACCTGGACACGCTGGCAGGCTGGGTGGAAAAGCGCCAGGAGGGGCCGCTGCATTTCGACGGCGAGGTGGATCGCATCTATTACACCGGCTCGCCCTGCCTGGTGGTGGATGACACCGGCCTGGGCCGTCGCCTGGTGGTGGAAAGCGAGGGCTCGGGCAGCGCCGTCCTGTGGAATCCGCACATCGACAAGGCTCGACGCCTGTCGCAGTTTTCGCCCGATGCGTGGCAGCAGATGCTGTGCATCGAAACCGCCCGGGTCATGGATGATGCCCTGGTGTTGGCGCCTGGCGCCGCACACGAAATGGTGTTGCGCCTGTGGGAGGACGTCAGGCTTTGAGGGAAATCACCCCGGATAAAATGGAAAGCTCGGCATGACAGGAATGTGACATTTTCCCGTCCATTAGGCGGATAGAATGCGCCACCCTCCCCAGTCCCAAGTGAATCCCTGCCATGACGTCCCCCGCGATCCCGTCCGATACTCCTGAAGCCGTCCTGGCCGCCACGCAGCGCTGGGTGGAGCGCGCCGTCATCGGGCTGAACCTCTGTCCCTTCGCCAAGAGCGTGCAGGTCAAAGGGCAGATCCATTACGAAGTGAGCGCCGCCATCAACCGCAAGCAGGTGGCCCAGGACCTGCAACGCCTGCTGGAAACGGTGGCCGACGCCGACCCGCAAGCGATGGACACGGCGCTGCTCATCGTGCCCGACGCGCTGTCGGACTTCCTGGACTACAACGATTTCCTGGATGTGGCCGAAGACCTGCTGGCGGCCATGGCGCTCGATGGCGTGCTGCAGGTGGCCAGCTTCCATCCGCAATACCAGTTCGCCGACGCGGGGCCGGACGACATCGAGAACTACACCAACCGTTCGCCGTATCCGATCTTCCACATCCTGCGCGAAGACAGCCTGGATCGCGCGGTGGAGTCCAATCCGGACGCGGCGGAAATCTATCTGCGCAACCAGGAAACGCTGCGCCGCCTGGGCCCGGAAGGCTGGGAAAGACTGATGGAGGCGCCCGAAGCGGCCTCCTGTCCGCACGCCAAGCGGGATTGACTCCCCGCGTGATCAGGCCTTGGCGGACGCGGCAGGCGCCGCGCCGCCGAAGAAGCGCGCCCGCATTTCCCCGATCCCCAGCATCTCCAGCAGGTTCTCCAGCCGTTCCGTGGCCTTCTTGCGGGGCAGGTTTTTGTAACTGGCGATGATCAGCTCGTTCTTCATCGAGTGCTCCCAGCCCACCAGCTCGGTGACCGTGACCTGGTAGCCGTGCGCCTCCAGCTGCAGGCTGCGCAGCACGTTGGTGGCCTGGCTGCCGAACTCCCGCGTGTGCAGCGGGTGGCGCCACAACTCGGCCAGGGCGGACGCGCCCAGCGACATCTGCTTGCGGCGGCGCAGGACGCCCGCCACCTCGGCCTGGCAGCAGGGCACGATCACGATGTGCCTTGCTTCCTTGGCCAGCGCATAGCGGATGGCGTCGTCGGTGGCGGTGTCACAGGCATGCAGCGCCGTCACGATGTCCACCTGCGCGGGCAGCCTGGGCGAATCGATGGCCTCGGCGGCCGACAGGTTCAGGAAGGACATCCCCTCGAAACCCGCCCGGCGCGCGAGATCCTGCGCGCTGGCCACCAGTTCCGGCCGGGTCTCGATGCCATACAGATGCGAGGCATCCTTCAACTGCTTGAAGTACAGGTCGTACAGGATGAAGCCCAGATACGACTTGCCCGAGCCGTGGTCCACCAGCGTGATGCCGTCGCGGTCCTGCTTCAGGTCCTTCAGCAGCGGTTCGATGAACTGGAACAGGTGATAGACCTGCTTGAGCTTGCGCCGGCTGTCCTGGTTCAGCTTGCCGTCGCGGGTCAGGATGTGCAGGGCCTTGAGCAGTTCGACGGACTGATCGGGACGGATGTCGGGCGCGGAGGACATGAGGGGGAAGGGCAGTAGGGAAGACAGCAAGTTTACTCAATGCGACGGGGCGGGCCCGCCCGCACTGGGGCGTTTCGGAGGAAAAACCACGCAGAACCAGTGCCTGTGCGGTTTACAAACGGAATCCTTCGCATGCGCTTGGAAGGCACGGATGACCGGGGTGGGGTTCTACAGTGGCCTCACACCTGCGCGCATCGGGCGTCGCGCCGCTACTTTCCGCCAAGCGGCCGGACAGGTGCATCGAGGAGACCGGACCATGCCGCCCAAACTTGCCACCCCCGATCCCACGCATGCCGCACGGCATGCGCGTTCCAGTCCTCCTCCCTTGATGCCCACGGGACGGCGCATGCCGACGCAGGCCGAGACGGCCGCGCGCGCGCGCGCCGCGGCGCCGATTCCGCTGACCCTGGGCGTCAATGGCGAGGACCTGCATTGCGAGGTGGACCCGCGCACGACGCTGCTGGATTGCCTGCGCGACCACCTGGGCCTGACGGGCACCAAGAAAGGTTGCGACCACGGCCAGTGCGGTGCCTGTACGGTGCACATCAACGGCCGGCGCACCAATGCCTGCCTGGTGCTGGCGGCCTGCCACCAGGGTGACGAGATCACGACGATCGAAGGCCTGGGCACGCCCGAGGCCTTGCATCCCTTGCAGGAAGCCTTCGTGGAGTACGACGGCTACCAGTGCGGGTATTGCACCGCGGGCCAGATCATGTCGGCCGAGGCGCTGATGCGCGAGCCCTGTGGCCCCGCCGACGCCGATGTGCGCGAGGCCATGAGCGGAAACATCTGCCGCTGTGGCGCCTATTCCAATATCGTGGCCGCCATCCAGCATGTGCGCGGTCCGCGCAAGGACTGAGCCAGGAGGCCCCGCATGCAAGCTTTCCATCTCAGCCACAGCCGCGGCGTCAGCGACGCGCTGCGCGCGGCTGGCCGCGCCCGTGCGGCGGGGCAATCCCACGCCTTCCGCTTCCTGGCGGGCGGCACGACCTTGCTGGACCTGATGAAGCTCGAGGTCGAGACGCCGCTGGAGATCCTGGACATCAGCCGCCTGCCTCTGACGGACATCACCGAGCGTCCCGACGGCGGCCTGGACATCGGCGCGATGGTCCGCAATGCCGACCTGGCGCATCATCCAGCCATCCTGGCCGCGTATCCGGTGCTGTCCCAGGCCTTGCTGGCCGGCGCGTCGCCGCAATTGCGCAACATGGCGACCACCGGGGGCAACCTGATGCAGCGCACGCGCTGCGTGTATTTCCGCGACACCGCGACGGCCTGCAACAAGCGGGAGCCGGGCAGCGGCTGTTCCGCCATCGAGGGATACCACCGCAACATGGCGGTGTTGGGCACCAGCGAGCATTGCGTGGCGGCGCATCCTTCGGACATGGCGGTGGCACTGGTGGCCCTCGATGCCACGGTGGTGCTTGAAAGCGAGCGTGGCGCCCGGCGCCTGCCGGTCTCCGACTTTTTCCTGTTGCCGGGCAGCACGCCGCAGCACGAGCATGCGTTGGCGCAGGATGAACTCATCACGGGCATCCGCCTGCCTCCGCCCGTGCTGCAGGGCCGATCCGTCTATCTGAAGCTGCGGGATCGCGCTTCCTATGAGTTCGCGCTGGCCTCGGCGGGCGTGGTTCTGGCCCAGCGCGCCGGCGTGCTCAAGCACGTGCGGATTGCACTGGGCGGGGTCGGCGCCAAGCCTTGGCGCTCACCCGAGGCCGAAGCCGTGCTGCTTGACCGCGCGCCTACGGAGAGTCTGATCCGCACTGCCGCAGAGGCGGCCTTGCGCGATGCTCGGCCTTTGCCGGAGAACGCATTCAAGGTAGAGCTGGCGAAACGCTGCCTGATGCATGCCTTGAGCCGTGCCGTGGCTGAAGGACGCGGGGTGCGGCCATGAACGCGCCGGACAGGAAGGCCATGGCGGCGATGGTGGGCGCGGGGCATTCCCGCGTGGACGGCGCGCTGAAGGTGACGGGGCGGGCCGACTACACCGCCGACCAGCGCCTGGACGGCATGGTCCATGCCCTGCCGGTAGGCGCGACGATTGCGCGCGGCACCGTCAGGCAGGTGGATACCGCAAGCGCGGCGGCCATGCCCGGCGTGATCAAGATCTACACGCGCCACAACATAGGCAAGCTGCATCGCGTCGACAAGGACAGCGGGGTGACCGTCGATGAGCACCGTCCGCCCTTGCACGACGACCTGGTGCGCTATTACGGGCAGTACGTCGCCCTGGTCGTGGCCGACACGTTCGCGCACGCGAAGGCGGCGGCCGACGCCGTGACCGTGGTCTATGACGCCGAGGCCCCCGATGTCGGCATGGAGGCGCAACCCGGTGAGTCGGGCGAGGTGGACAGCGAGCGCGGCGACCCCGACGCGGCCTATTCGCGCGGCGAGGTCAGGCTCGACCAGTCATATTCCACGCCCGTCCAGGCCCACAACCCCATCGAATTGCACGCAAGCGTCGCCGTCTGCGAGGACGGCCACTACACGCTGTACGAAACCTCGCAAGCGGTGGTCAATCACCGCGCCGCCATGGCCCAGATGCTGGGCGTGCCTGTCGAGCGGGTGCGGGTCATCACGCATTACCTGGGGTCGGGTTTCGGCGGCAAGCTATGGCCATGGACGCATGCCGTGCTGGCCGCCGCCGCTGCCCGGGATCTTGGCCGGCCGGTGAAGCTGGAGATCACGCGCCAGATGATGTTCCAGACGGTGGGCCATCGCAGCCACACGCGCCAGCGCATCCGCCTGTCGGCCACGCGCGCGGGACGCCTCAGTTCCCTGCGCCACGACTTTCTGTATTACGCCTCGCGCTTCGACCATATGAAGGAAAACTGCGGCGAGGCCACGCCCTACCTGTACAGCGTGCCCAACCTGAGGGTGCGCAGCCGTTACGAGCGCCGGGACATGGCCCCGGCCACCTCCATGCGGGGGCCGGGCGCTGTGCCCGGGCTCTTCGCGCTGGAGTCGGCAATCGACGAACTCGCCTGTGAGCTCGGGATGGACCCGGTGGCGTTGCGGCTGATGAACGAGCCGCAGGAAGATGAAAGCCTGGCGGTGCCGTTCTCGACCCGGCACCTGGTTGAATGCCTGACAGTGGGGGCCCGCCGTTTCGGTTGGGACCGGCGCACGCGGGGCGTGGGTTCCATCTGGCGTGGGGATGAGATCCTGGGCTGGGGCGTGGCCAGCGCCTCATGGCTGGCGAAGCGCCTGCCGGCGCAGGTCAGGGTGACCCTGCGCACGGACGGCACCGCGGAGGTTGCCAGCGCCACCCAGGACCTGGGCACCGGCACCTATACGGTGTTGGCGCAGATGGTGGGAGAACTGACTGGGTTGCCCTTGTCTCGCATCACGGTCAGGCTGGGCGACACGGACCTGCCGCCCGGGCCCTTGTCCGGCGGCTCGATGGCAACGGGCTCGTTGGTGCCGGCCGCTGCCCAGGCCACCCGCGCGGCCATCGCCCAGGCATTGGGCCAGGCCGTGAAGAGGAAGGACGGGCCTTATCATGGCCGGAGCACCGCGGACCTGGTCTTCGAGGCAGGGAAGATCCGCGCCACCGATGCAGCGGATTCCGCAGGCGTGCGCTTCGAAACCCTGCTGGCGGAATCCGCCGTCGGCGAGGGCAAATCCGGTTCCAGCGACAACGATGCCGATGCGGGCAAGCTGTCGCTGCATTCCTATGGCGCGCATTTCGTCGAGGTAGCCTGGCAGCCGGAGATCGCCCGCCTGCGGGTGTCCAGGGTGGTGACAGTGATTGATGCGGGCCGCATCATCAACCCCAAGACCGGGCGCAACCAGATCGAAGGCGCGCTCATCATGGGCGTCGGCATGGCGCTGCTGGAGGAAACCCGCTACGACGCGCGCAACGGCGCGCCTGTCACCAGCAACCTGGCGGACTATCTGGTTGCGACGCATGCGGATGCCCCGGCCATCGACGTGGTCTTCCTGGATCACCCGGACACCGCCCTGAATGAGCTGGGGGCACGTGGTATCGGAGAAATCGGCTTGGCAGGATTCGCCGCCGCGGTGACCTCGGCGGTGCATCACGCAACGGGCGTGCGGGTACGGGAGCTGCCTGTGCATATCGAGGATCTGCTCAAGGCTGCCCCGTCCCGATAAGAACGAACAGTCAGCTTATTGTCAGCATCCTCGCCTATCCCCACGTCATGTGGGGATAAGCTTATGCGGCGCGGGCAGGGTGGCTACAATTCCCCCAACCCCTCGCCGGTGTCACCGCGTCGTCAAGACGCCGGGTGCGCCGGCGCCTTCGTTTTTCCTCCGATCCTCCCCCCGACCGACATTCCGATCGCAACACCAAGGAGGCTGCGTGCAGCCCGTCATTTCCGTCCAGAATCTCACCAAGGTCTACGCCTCGGGCCACCAGGCGCTGAAACCCATCAACCTGGAGATCGCGCGTGGCGAGATCTTCGCCTTGCTCGGCCCCAACGGCGCGGGCAAGACCACGCTCATCAGCATCCTCTGTGGCATCGTCACGCCGACCAGCGGCCAGGTCATGGCCGACGGCCACGACATCGTGCGTGACTACCGCGCGGCGCGTGCCGCCATCGGCCTGGTGCCGCAGGAACTCACCACCGATGCCTTCGAAACCGTGTGGGACACGGTCAGCTTCAGCCGCGGCCTGTTCGGCAAGCCGAAGAACCCGGCCCACATCGAGAAGGTCCTGCGCGACCTGTCCTTGTGGGACAAGCGCGATGCGCGCCTGCGCACGCTGTCGGGCGGCATGAAGCGCCGCGTGATGATCGCCAAGGCGCTGTCGCACGAGCCGCGCATCCTGTTCCTGGACGAGCCCACCGCGGGCGTCGACGTCGAGTTGCGCCGGGGCATGTGGGAGATGGTGCGCCAGCTGCGCGAGAAAGGCGTCACCATCATCCTGACCACGCACTACATCGAAGAGGCCGAGGAAATGGCCGACCGCATCGGGGTGATCCGCCAGGGCGAGATCATCCTGGTCGAGCGCACTGCCGCGCTGGTGGAAAAACTGGGCAAGAAGCAATTGACGCTGTACCTGGAGCAGCCGCTGGCCGCCGTGCCTGCGGCCCTGGCCAGCGAGCAGCTGGAACTGGCCGCCGAAGGCCACGAGCTTGTCTATACCTATGACAAGGAAGGCGGGGGCGGCGGCATTGCCGCGCTGCTGCAGCGCCTGGCGGCCGAGGGCATCGGCTTCAAGGACCTGCGCACCTCGCAAAGCTCTCTGGAGGAAATCTTCGTGGGCCTGGTGCACCAGCCCGCCGCCTCGTCCCAGACTTCGCAACAAGGTCAGCAATCATGAACCTGCACGGCATCCGCGCCATCTACCTGTTCGAGATGGCCCGCACCTGGCGCACGCTGATGCAAAGCATCGCCTCGCCTGTGTTGGCCACGTCGCTCTACTTCATCGTGTTCGGCTCGGCCATCGGCTCGCGCATGGTGGAAATCAACGGCATCAGCTACGGCGCCTTCATCATTCCCGGCCTGATCATGCTGTCGCTGCTGAACGAAAGCATCTCCAATGCGGCCTTCGGCATCTACATGCCCAGGTTCTCCGGCACCATCTATGAAGTCCTGTCCGCGCCGATCTCGTATATGGAGATCGTGATCGGCTATGTGGGCGCCGCGGCCAGCAAGTCCATCCTGATCGGGCTCATCATGCTGGCCACCGCAAGAGCCTTCATTCCGTTCAGCATCGAGCACCCGATCTGGATGCTGTGCTTCCTGCTGCTCACGGCCATCACCTTCAGCCTCTTCGGCTTCATCATCGGCGTGTGGGCCGACGGTTTCCAGAAGCTGCAGATCGTGCCCATGCTGATCGTGACGCCGCTGACCTTCCTGGGCGGCAGCTTCTATTCCATCGACATGCTGCCGCCTTTCTGGCAGAAGGTCACGCTGCTGAACCCGGTGGTGTATCTGGTGAACGGCTTCCGCTGGAGCTTCTATGGCGTGTCTGACGTTGCCGTGGAAATCAGCCTGGCCATGACGCTGGTCTTCCTGGCGGCTTGCCTGCTGGCGGTGCGCTGGATCTTCAAGACCGGCTACCGCCTGAAGAACTGATCGCCGTGCGCGGCCTGCCCGCGGCTGCGCGCGTCATGCCAGCCGCGGGATGACCATCGGCCGCCCGCTCTCCGGATCGGGCATGACCCGGCAGTCCAGGTCGAAGACCGTGCGCATGGCGTGTTCCGTCACGATCTCGTCTGCCGGGCCGCGCGCCATCACCTTGCCTGCGCGCATCATCACCACGGTCCCGGCGTGGCGGAAGGCCAGGTTGAGATCGTGCAGCACCACCACCAGCGTGCGGCCCGCCCTGTTCAGGCGGGTGCAGAGCGCCAGCAGGTCCACCTGGTGGCGGATGTCGAGGAAGGTGGTGGGCTCGTCGAGCAACAGCAGCGGCGCGCGCTGCGCCAGCACCAGCGCCAGCCAGGCGCGCTGGCGCTGCCCCCCCGACAACACATCCAGGGACTGGTCCGCCAATGCCGAGAGGTCGGTATCGGCCAGGGCGTTGCGCACCGCAAGCTCGTCTTCATCCGACCATTGGCGCAGCAGCGTCTGGTGCGGATAGCGGCCGCGCGCCACGAGGTCGAAGACCGTGACGAGTTCGGGCGCCACGGGGCTTTGCGGAAGATAGGCCAATTGACGCGCCGCTTCCTTGCGGCGCATCGCAGCCATGGGTTTGCCCCCCAGGATGATTTCCCCGGCGCTGGGCGCCAGGGCGCCGCTCAAGGCGCGCAGCAGGGTCGATTTCCCACAGCCGTTGGGACCCACTATCGCCGTGAAAGAGCCCGGCGGCGCGCTCAGCGAGACCTCCCGCAAGGCATCGTGCCTGCCATAGCGGACGGACAGGCCGTGAGCCTCGAGCAAGGGGGGAGGATGGGCGAGAGGGGAAGCAACCAGGGTCATGCGGAAGCCTTGCGCCATTCGGCGATGAGGAGGTATGCCAGATAGACGCCGCCGATGCCGGCTGTGAGCACGCCCACGGGCAGGCCCTGGCCGCCCGTGAGATGGCGCGCCGAGAGATCCGCGGCGCCCAGCAACACGGCGCCCGTCAGCGCGGCCGTGATGGGCAAGGGCCCGCCCCGGCGCACGCAGCGGCGGGCGATCTGGGGCGCGGCCAGGGCAATGAAGGCGACGGGGCCGGCCACGCTGACGGCCACCGCGGCGGCGACCACGCCCAGCAGGATGGCAATGCCGCGCGTGGCGCGCGGTGGTGCGCCCAGTGCGGTGGCCAGCCCGTCGCCCATTTCCAGGAGCGCCAGGCGGCGTGCCTGTGCCAGCGCCAGCAAGGCCATGGGCAGGCAGGCTGCGGCCAGCAAGTGGACGTCCCGCCAGGTGCTGCCCGCCACGCTGCCGTTGAGCCAGGCAGCAGCCAGGTAGGCCTGTTCCCGGCGCAGGTTGGACAGGCCGAACTGCACGAAGGCGAAGGCCAGCGCACCGACGGCGATCCCCGCGATGACCATGCGTTGCGGTGCCGAAAAGCCCGCGCCCGAACTGGCATGGACGGCGGCCGTCGCAATGAAGGCGCCCGACACGGCGCCGACCGCCAGGGGAACCACGCCCGGCCACAGCATGGACACGGTGACGGCGCCCGCCGATGCGCCCGCTGTCAGGCCGATGACGTCGGGGCTGCCCAGGGGGTTGCGCGTGATGCTCTGGAACAGCGTGCCTGACAGCCCCAGCGCGGCCCCTGCGCCCAGGGCCACCAGCGTGCGGGGCAGGCGGACGGTGTGCACCAGCCACTGTTCCAGCGTGGTGCCGCCACCGCCCAGCACGCGCAGCAGCCCATCCAGGTCCAGTCCGGGGCCCGCCAGCACGCCTGCCAGGGCGATGGCGCCAGCCAGGCACAGCAGCAGGCTGCAGTAGACGACCGTGCGCAAAAAGAAGGGCAGCGAGACGTGCCGCCCGATGCGCAGGCATTGGCGCGTCGGCAGGCCCTCGTTCGGCGGTGGGCGACAGGCGCTCATGCCGAGATCCTTGCCGAACGCCGCAGGGCCGCCAGCAGGAAGGGCGCGCCCAGCAGCGCGACGATGACGCCCGTCAGCACTTCCGCGGGGGCGCGCAGCACGCGCGCCAGGATGTCGGCGACGAGCATCAGGATCGGCCCCAGCAGCGCGCAATACAGCATCAGCCAGCGCTGGTCGGCGCCGGCCAGGCGGCGCGCCAGGTGAGGCACCGCCAGCCCCACGAAGGCAATGGGCCCCACGGCGGCGGTGGCGGCCGCGGCCAGCAGCGTCATGCAGAACAGTCCCAGCAGGCGGACCAGGCCTGCCCGGGCGCCAAGGGCGCTGGCCAGCGTGCCGCCCAGCGTCAGCAGGTTCAGGGCGCGCGCGAGCAGCGCGGCCAGCACCAGCCCGGCAGCCACATAGGGCACGGCCTGCCAGGCGGCCTGCAGGCTGTGGCCGGACAGGGAGCCGATGGCCCAGAAGCGATAGACGTCGAAGATGTCGTTGCGCACCAGCGCCACGGCCTGCACGAAGGCGAAGAGCACGGCATTCAGCGCCGCGCCCGTCAGCACCAGGCGGGCGGGATTCAAGCGGCCGCGTCCGCCTGCGCCGACCAGGTGCACGACCGCCGCGGCAGCCAGGGCGCCAGGCAGGGCGGCCCAGAATGGATGCGCCGGCATGCTGCCCGCGATCAGTGCCGTGCCGACCAAGGACGCCGCCGCGCCCGCGTTCACGCCCAGGAGGCCCGGGTCTGCAAGCGGATTGCGGGTAAGCGCCTGCGCGATCGCGCCTGATACGGCCAGCGCCGCGCCGGTCAGGATGGCCAGCACCGTGCGCGGCACGCGCGACGACACGATAAGGGAAAGGTAGCTGTCGTCGGGCTGGGTCAGCGCCTGCCAGACGGCGGCCGGGCCCAGGGTGCGAGAGCCCAGCGCCAGGCTGGCCAGTGCACAGGCCAGCAAGCCAAGCAGGGCGGCCGGAAGGCAGAGAGCATGAAGAGGGCGATGAGGCACGGAAAACAAGCAGCGATGGCGCGGTCAGCAGGGCTTCACGGAGACGATGCACGCTCGGCTGCCTGGGCCAATTGCGGACCCAGTCGGTCCAGCATCCAGGCAATCGCCAGCGGCGCACCCGAAGACGATGCCATGACCAGGCCCGGGTCGTCCAGTGCGACGTAGGCGCCTCGCCGCACGGCCGGAATGCTGGCAAAGAGCGGCACCGCCGCCACCTTGTCGCGTTCCTGCGCGTTATAGAACCAGGACACCAGCACGTCGACGTCGGCCAGCCGGTCCGCGTGCTCGAAGCCCAGATAGTGCGCGAAATGGCCGCCGCTGGCGCGCAGGTCGCGCACGGCGGGCGCCAGCGTCAGGCCCATGGCCGAGAGCGTGTCCACGCGCGGGTCGCCTGGCACGTAGGCCGCGAAGTTGCCCGAGCCGAGGTCCGCGCGCACATAGGCGAAGGACTTGCCTTGCAGCATGGGCCATTTTTTGGCGGCTTGCGCCAGGGCGTCATGGATGTCTTGCTTCACAGCTTCGGCCTTGGCCGTCTTGCCCAGCGCGGCTGCGCTCAGGTCCACCTGCGTGGGGACGGGCGTCAGGTAAGGCGCGTCGGGATAGCCCACCACGGGCACGAAAGCCGACAACTGCCGGAACGCCTGGGCGCTCATGCCGCTGAACGGCGCCAGCACGAGATCGGGCTGCAGCGCGATGATGCGCTCGACGTCCAGCTCGGGATACATGCGGATGGTCTCGGGCAGCGGCTTGCCTTGCCGCTCCAGCGCCTGGCGTACCCACGGCCAGTAGCCGTCGGCATCGCCGCCCCAGTCGGCACGGCCCACGCCCACGGGCGCCACGCCCAGCGCCAGGGCCAGGTCGTCGGCTCCCAGGCCCAGCGTGATGACGCGCCTGGGTGGCGCAGGGATGACGGCATCGCCCAGTGCGGTGGTCAGCGTCAGCGGGAAACCGGTGGCGTCGGCCCCGGCAACCGTGGGCGCCGACGAAGTACCGGCGCCATCCGCCGCCGGCGCAGGGGATGGCGCGCTGGAAGCCTCTGTGGCCGATGCCGGTGGCGTGTCCTTGCCGCCATCGCCGCACGCGGCAAGAACAGCGGCCAGGAAGCCCGCCAGCAGCAGGCGCGGCCATGCCGCGCCGTGTTTCAAGCGGCCACCCCTCATGCCGGGCGGCCTTCGGACAGGGGCTGCATCAATACTGGGCCCTCAAGGAAAGCATCACGTTGCGCGGCGCGCCATACCAGCCCTGGTTATAGAAGCCGATCTGCGAGTAGTACTTCTTGTCGAAGAGGTTGTTCACGTTCAGCGTGGCCGAGACCTTGTCGGTGAAGTCGAAGCGTGCCATGGCGTTGACCAGCGCGTAGCTGCCTTGCTGCACGTTCACGCGGCGATTGCCCGGCGCGGTTGCGAGCTGGTACATCCGATTCTGCCAGTCCACGCCGCCGCCGATGGTCAGGCGGTTCAGCTCACCTGGCAAGCGATATGTCGTATACAGCTTGAACAGGTTGCGCGGCTTGCTGGTGTTGATCGGGTTGTCGTTGGCGTCCTTGGCGACGAAGGTGGTGTAGCTGGTGGCCACGTTCCAGCCCTCCGTGACCTCGCCTGCGAGCTCCAGTTCCAGCCCGTTGACCTTGGCACCCTTCACCGCGCGGTAGGCACTCTGGTTCGTGGTGCCGGTGACCAGGTTGCCGGTGGCTTCGGCCAGATTCTCCTGTTCGGTACGGAAGAGGGAGATGCCGCTCGTCAGCAGGCCGTTCATGTGGGCTCCCTTCAGGCCGATCTCATAGCTCTTGCCGGTGACCGGAGGCAGGATTTCGCCCGCTTCGGTCCGGTAGTTCTGCGGCTTGAAGATTTCCGTGTAGCTGGCGTAGGCGGTGAAGGTATCGTTCAGGTCGACCAGCAGGCCGGCGTACGGAACGAACTCGTTCTTGTGGGAATACTGGCGTCGCGCGCCGAAGTAGTTCTGGTTGGTTTCCCAGTTGCTGAGGCGGCCGCCCACGATGAGCTTGACCGGATCGGCCAGCGAAAAGCGGCTCACGATGTAGCCACCGCTTTGCTTGTTGTCCAGGTCATCGGCCTGGGTTTTGGTGGACGACCAATTGGGCTCGGGGGTCAGGTCCTGGTCCCACTGGAAGTAGTTCGTCTGGCCGGGAAGGGGGAGCAGGGCGCGGTATTGCGGGAAGGCGACGTGGTCTTCGGAGCGCATGTAGCCAACCGCCAGCTCGTGCTCGCGACCGAACAGCTGGAACGGGCCCGACAGCGTCAGGTTGAGCGCATTGCGGCGCACGTGGCCGTCGTAATGGCTGAAGGACGGCGCGGCGCTCATGATGCCGGTGGCCCGGTCGGGATAGCCGCCGCGGAAGACCTGCTTCATGGTCGCGTCGGTCAAGGACTGGCTGTACGCGACACGTGCCTTCCAGTTGTTGGCGAACGTATGGCTCAGGTCGAGGAAGCCCGTGGTGGTGTCATTCTCGGCACGGGCCCAGCCGGCGTTGTTCGAGGCGGTGCGACCGAAATCCGTGCGCGTGCCGTCGCTGTAGAACAGCGGGAAGCCGCTGCCGAACCCGTTGTACGCGCTGGACTGGTAGGACACGCCGCCGGTCAGTTCGGTCGATCGTGTGAGGTCTGCGGTAATGACGCCATAAAGCGTCCGCCCGCGCGACTCCTGCAAGGCGGTATAGCTGTCCGAATCGGAGTACGCCGCGACCAGCCGGCCACGGATCCGGCCATTCTCGGACAGCGGAGAGGAAATATCGGCATAGCCGCGCTTGAAATCCCAACTGCCCACGGAGACACCGCCCGACAAGGCGAAGTCGCGCAGGGGGCGCTTGCGGACATAGTTGACCGCGGCCGAGGGATTGCCGGCGCCAGTCATGAGGCCGGTGGCGCCGCGCACGACTTCGACGCGGTCGAACACGGCCAGATCCAGGTTGCTTTCGCCAAAGGTCCAGGGCGACAGGTTCGGTTGCGTCAGACCGTCGAACTGATAGTTGTCGATGTCGAAGCCGCGGGCGGAGAAGGAGTAGCGGTTGGTGTCGCTGCGGGTCACCGAGACGCCGGGCGCGCTTTGCAGGGCGTCGGAGGTCGTCTGCAGGCCGCGGTCGTCCATCTGCTGGCGCGTGATCACGCTGACCGACTGCGGGGTCTCTCGCGGGGACAGCGACAGGCCCGTGGCCGTGCTCATCGCATTCGTCGTGTACGAGCGCGTGGTCTCGGTCACGCCGAGGCTGTCGGCGGTGACGGTCACGGCCTGGAGCTGGCCCGGCTGCTGCGCGGTGGCACTGCTTTGGGCCTGGGCGACGCCGGCGGCCAGCACCAGGGCGGTGTTGACCAGGAGAACCAGGGGGCGCACACGGAACGGCGCGCCAGAAGATACGAGCGGCATGCTTGCCTTCTCCAGCGATGGTATTAGGGATGGAACTGTTAATGAGAATTATTGTTTTTGTTGGATTTGCTTACGTATCGCTAAGCGCACGATCCCTATGCCAAACGCCGAAATTGCTATCCCGTCTGCGTGGCGCCGATGGCGCTACCCCGTCGGTGCAACATCACCCATCCCGCCGCGCTGAGTGCCACGCAGGCCAGCATCGCCAGCGCCATGCGCAGGGGCTGGCCATAGACCAGCGGGACGCACCAGCCGCTGATGACTGAAAACCCCATCATCTGGACGAAACCCAGCAGGGAGGCCGCCGTGCCGGACAAGGCCGGCGCGCGCGCCAGGATCCGCAAGGTCAGGGCCGGCATGACCATGGCCAGGCCGCTGGTGAAGATCGAGGGGAAGACCACCGCCCAGGGCAGGGCGGGCGCGGGCACGCTTGCCAGATAGACGGCATTGGCCGCGCAGCTGCCCGCCATCAGCAGGTAGGCGGTGAGGATCAGGCGTCCATCGGTCCAGCGTTCTGCCATGCGCGCCGCGAAGAAGGCGCCGGCCATGGCGCCGATCACGAGCGGCACGAACAAGGTGGCGAAGGCGGTTTCCGGCAGGCCCAGCGTGCCGGTGATGAAGTCTGGCGCGCCACCGATGAGAAAGGCCTGGCCGGCCACCAGCAGGCTGGCTGCCAGCGTCATGCCCAGGTAACGGCCGTCACGCAGCAGGCTGAGCAGGTTGCCGCCCAGCACGCGCCAGGACAGCGGCTGGCGGCGTTCCGGCGGCAGCGTTTCGGGCAGCCGGGTGCCGCACAGCAACAGGGCGGCCAGCGCCAGCGCCGTGAGCATCAGGAAGACGGCGCGCCAGCCCTGGTTGGCGGCCAGATGGCCGCCGATGATGGGCGCGAGCGCGGGCGAGACGTTGAACACCATGACGACATAGGACATGGTGCGGCGCGCCACCGCGCCGGTGTAGCAATCCCGCACGATGGCCTGGCCCACCACCAGCCCGGCGCCCGCGGAGAACCCCTGCAGGGCGCGGCCCGCCAGCAGCCAGTCGAAGGTGGGCGCCAGGGCGGCGACCAGCGACCCCGCGATATAGACGAGCAGCGTCGCGACGATGACCCGGCGCCGCCCGAACGAGTCCGACAGCGTGCCGTGCAGCAGCAGCATCGTGGCGTAGGCCGACATATAGACGCCCAGCGTCTGCTGCACGGCTTCCTGCGGAACGTCGAACTCCCGCCCCAGCGCGCCGAAGGCAGGCAGATAGGCGTCGATCGTGGCGGGTGCGACGCAGGCCAGCAGGCCCAGCATCAGCACCATGACGGGATAGGAGGGGAGAGAGGAACGCGGCACGGCCGTCTTTGCATCCAGGTCGGGCGCTCCGGGAAAAGGAGCGGGCCCCGCATGGTGGCGTCCGAGGGGCCGGCCGGGGGATGCACACCGCCGCTGGATGTTTGGCAAATGCCAGAGATCGCGTCAGGGTCTTTTCGGAGGGCGGACGCGGCAGCGCCTGGCGAGGCCAGGTGCTGGCGGAATCAGCTCAGTTCGCTGGGCGCGATGCCGTAACGCTCGCGAAACGCCGTCGCGAAATTGGTGGCGTGGCGGTAACCGACGAAATGCGCCGCCTGCTGCACGCTCCAGCCCTGGGCCAGTTGCTCGCGCGCCACTTCGAGCCGGCGTTCGCGCAGCCAGGTGAAGACCGAACGGTGGTAGGTGGCCTGGAACTTGGCCCGCAAGGTGCTGGGGCTCATGCAGGCCAGGCGCGCCAGGTCTTCCAGCGTATGGTCTTCGCCGGGCGCGTGATACAGGCGCTCGCGCACCCGTTCCAGCAACTGGCGGTCACGCGCGGAGGTCTGCGTTTCCTGCGCCGGCGCCTGGGAGAAGTCGGCCAGGGCATGGGCCAGCAACTGCATGCTGACGCCATCGCGCAGCAGGCCGTGCAGCGACCCTTGCCAGGTGCTGTCCAGCAATTGCTCGATGGCCTGGATCATGTGGGTCTGCACCGGCCAGCGGCGCAGGCGCAAGCCGGGCGCACGCAGGGCCTGGGCGATCATCTCGCTCAGTTGCGGGTCGCCGGCGCCGGCCGGGTCGCTCAGCGACACGTTGACGCTGCGCATGCGCTGGCCCGCCGGATGCACGCCGGTCATCGAGACCGCGTCGCCATAGACGGCGCTCAGGCCGCTCTGGGCCACCATGCGCACGTCGTCATGCTTGTCGAGCAGCGCCTGCGCCTGCCCTTGCAGCATGACGATGGTGGAAAACTGGGGGTGCATCACCGAGGTCGCTTCGTAGTGGTGATGCGCGATGATGTCCGACAGCACGAGCGTCAGGCCGGGCCGGATCGAGAACTCCTGGACGCGCCCCTCCGCCACGCACACATCATCGATGGTGTCGCGCGTGCCGGAGAGCTGGGGGAGGCGATAGCGGAAGCCCGCCTCGCTGCCCATCCGGTTGAAATCGGCAACCGTGAATCGGGTCATGGGGTTCAGATGCTGGGTCTGCGCGCCGGCGGCGCGGACAGTGCGATCAGGGATTTGAGAATAGCATATATTCTCATTTGAAACGACGATGGGATCCGTCGACGGCAGATTGGCGCGCGGGTGCTTCATGGCGGTTTCCTGTCCGGTTGGTTTCAGGCGGCGGCGTCGCCCAGGTGCTCGCCCATCGTGCGGCGATACCACTCGTGGAAGTGCAGCATGCCGTCCTCCATGGGCGACTGGTAGGGCCCGCTCTCGGAGGTGCCGCGCTTGAGCAGCGCCAGCCGGCCGGCGTCCATGCGCTCGCCGATCTCGTCATCCTCGATGGCGGTTTCCATGTAGGCCGCGCGCTGCGCCTCGACGAACTCCCGCTCGAAGAGCGCGATTTCCTCCGGGTAATAGAATTCGGCCACGTTCAGGGTTTCCTGCGGCCCTTGCGGATACAGGGTCGACAGCACCAGCACGTGCGGATACAGCTCGATCATGTGGGTCGGGAAATAGGTGACCCAGATCGCGCCGAAATCCGGCGCCGTGCCCGAGCGGAAGCCCATCAGCTTGTCGTGCCATTCGCGATAGATGTCCGAGCCCGGCTTTTCCAGTTCTTCATGCACGCCCACGCGCTGCAGGCTGTACTGATCGGCGAATTCCCAGCTCAGGTCGTCGCAGGTCACGAACTTGCCCAGCCCTGGATGGAAGGGGCCGACGTGGTAGTCCTCCAGGTAGACCTCGATGAAGGTCTTCCAGTTGTAGTGACAGTGGTGTACTTCCACGTGGTCCAGCACGTAGTCCGAGAAATCGAACTCCGGCCGCGAGAACAGCGGCGCCATGTCCTGGGCCGGGTCGCGCGGGCCCTCGAAGAGCAGTCCATGGCAGTTCTTCATGGGAAAGCGCGGCAGGTTCATGCAGGGCGTGCTGGGGAACTGGGGCGCGCCCAGGATCTCGCCACGGTCGTTGTAGGTCCAGCGGTGCAGCGGGCAGACGATGTTGCCGCCGCTGGCACGCAGGTTGCCCGCCGGGTTCGCCGGACCGGTCACGTCGCCCGTCTCGCCGCCCAGGATCAACGCCTGGCGGTGGCGGCAGACATTCGAGACCAGTTCCACGCCGTTGGGGTTGCGCACCAGCACGCGCCCGCCTTGCTCATGCGCCAGGCGGCGCCAGTCGCCCAGCTCGGGCACCAGCTTCTCGTGGCCCACGTACTGGGCGTTGCGCTTGAAGATGATCTCCTGTTCGCGCTCGAACAGTGCCTGGTCGAAGTAGGCGCGCACGTGCAGCGGGCTCAGGGCCTCGCGCACCTGCCTGAGGTGTCCAATATCGGTCATGCTCTTCGGGCTCCGTCAATCTTGGCGCCGCGCGGGTCTGGCCTCAGGCGGCCTGGACCTGCTCGGCATGCAGCCGGATGATGCGTTCATGCATCTCCAGCTTGGGACAGGTGCTGCAATAGTCCCCGTCACGCTTGCGGAAATAGTGGCAACACACCTGGCGATCGACCGCCAGCAGCGGCCTGCCGGGCGCGCCGCATTCGAAGTAGCTGCTGCGTCCCGACAGGCCCAGGCGCGCCAGCCATTGCGCCGCGCGGCATTGCGCCTGTGCGTTGGATTTCTCCCTGTCGTCGGGGCGCAGCGTCAGCAGCGCGTTCAGCACGATGTCGGCCTGCATGCATTGCGCCGCTTTCGCGCTGATGTGCACGACGCTGGACAGCTCGGCCAGCAGGCCGGCGCAGAGCGCACGCAACTGGCCGGCCACGTCGTCCATGCGGGCATGGAACACGCCGTGGCGCAGGGCATGGCGGCTGATGTGGTAGCCCGCCAGGAAACCGTCGTCCCGCCAGGGCGCCGACAGGCGCGACAGGTCGGGGACGCCGCGCGCCTCGTGTGCCGCGATGACGCCCAGGTAGATCGGCTGCCAGATCAGCAGGCCCCAGCAGCGCAGCGCCAGATAGTGCGGGCCGGCCTCGGGGTAGCGGGCCCGCCAGTGGTCGCGCAGCCTGGCGATGAGCGCGCTGTTGTCGGCGCCTGCCCGGATGCCGGGCGGGCCATCGTGGGCGATGACGCCCACCATGCCCGGCACCCGCCTGGCCGCGTTGGCCAACACGCTTTCCAGCTCGGTGCTCACCGCCGCCTCCTCCCGTCCATGTCCGGCGTCGTCAGGTTGCTCACGCCGCGGCCCGTACGTTGACCGCCGGCATCGACGCGTCGGCATCCAGCCACGCGGGCCGATGCACGGCGATGGGGTTGTCCAGGCGTTCGGCCATCTGGAAGCTGCCGATGGGGTCTGCCAGGTTCACCATCTGCAGGTTGTTGGCCAGTTGCAGGCGATTCAGGCACGAATGAATCATGTCGGGCGCATAGAGATCGTACTGGCGGTATTTTTCCAGATATTCCGGATGCGCTTCCTGGTAGGCCTGGATGCGGCCCGCCACGCGCGCCCAGAAGGCATCCTCGGTGCAGCAGCCGCTGTCCACCAGCACCTGGCTCAGGTGGCGGAAGTAGCCGTCGAACACGTCCACGAAGATCGTCAGCAGCTTGAAGTCCTCGGGCACGTCGGCCAGCATGCGGCGCACGTTGTCGGGCACCCGCGCATCGGGGTTCAGGATGGTGGATTCCTCGGCGATGTCCTTCATGAAGGCGCGCACCGGCACGTGGTCTTCCACCACCAGGATCAGGTTCTCGCCGTGCGGCATGAAGATCAGGTCGTGGGCGTAGAAGCAGTGCACCAGCGGGGTCAGGTAGGCGTCGATGTAGCGGTCCAGCCAGTCGGCCACCGGCAGGCCGGAGGCTTCGATCAGCGCGGGCAGCAGCGCGTTGCCGTCGCGGTCCACGTGCAGCAGCGCGGCCATCGTCATCAGGCGTTGGTTCGAGGCGATGCGCAGATAGGGATTCTCGCGCCAGAGCGCCGAGAACATCTTCTTGTAGGGGGTGTCGGCGCTGATGGCGGCTTCGTAGTAGTAATTGCGAAAGCCCAGCGAGGCCACTTCGCGCAGGATGCTGAAGCCGTTCTCACGCAGGAAGGGATCGGCCTGGATCAGCCCGTGCGTGTATTCGTTGATGGCGGGCGTGCCGGACATGTAATAGGGCGACAGGCCGCGCATGAAACCCATGTTCAGGATGGACAGCGAGGTCTTCACGTAGCGCTTGCGCGGCTGGCTGACGTTGAAGAAGGTGCGGATGGACTGCTGGGCCAGGTATTCGTCTTCGCCGTAGCCCAGGCACACGATCTTGCGCGTGGCGACGTACGAGGCGAAGGCGATGGACAGCTTGTTGAACCACTGCCACGGATGGGCCGGCATGAAGTGATAGTCGGCCGGGTCCAGGCCCTGGGCGCGCAAGGCCTCCGTGTATTCCGCGACCTTGGCCTCGCCGATCTCCTCGCGCATCAGGTCATCGTAGTTCATGTCGGACAGGCACGCGAAATGGGCGTTGTCCTTGTGCACCGCCAGCCACATCACCTGCAGGGGCGAAGCAGCCTCGGGCGCATAGACGTGGTAGTCGTGCGAATCGAAGCCCAGGCGGCCGTTGTTGGCGACGAAGCAGGGGTGGCCTTCGATCATCGAGGTCTCGATGACCTGATAGTCGGCCAGCGCCAGCTCGGCGGCCGGCAGGGCGTCGCGCGTGAGCTTGTAGGCGCTGCCGTGCAGCGTGCTGGAAATCTCGTCCAGGTAGACGGGCAGCCGGTCTTCCGGGATGCCCAGCGCCTTGCGGATCTCGATGATGAATTGCAGCGCATCCAGCTCGGCGGCCGCGCCGGCCACCGACTTCTCGATGGAGTCGGCGCGCACGCGCCAGTGACGCAGCGCCATGCGCTGCGCGTCGAAGTGATAGACCGCGTGGCCGTCGTCCACGGTCAGGCGATAGCGCTCGAAGCCAGGGGTGTCGGCGGTGCCCACGCGTTCGGGCACCAGCAGCAGTTCATGGGCGTACTCGGCGATCGCCTTGCGCACCAGCAGGCGGTTGGCGCGGGCCCATACGCCGGGCTCGAGGTGGCGGGCGATGTCGGCGGGGTGCTGCGTCGATTGGGGGCTCATGCGGTGTGCTCCTGGAGAGTGGCCGTTGCGAAATCGTCGCGGGTGCAGAAGGCGATGCCCGCGGTCTTGCCGCGCAGTTGGGCCTGGCCGTCATAGACGAAGCCGACGGCGCGGTTCAGCGCGTGGATGGGAGTGTTGTGGATGTCCGGCTCGACCACCACGCGCGTGGCGTGCAGGCGGTCGAACAGGAAGCGCATCACGAAGGTGATGGCGCGCCGCGTGTAGCCGCTGATGCGCACGCGCGGCGGCCCCACGAAAATGTGCATGCCGAGGTCGCCGGCGCGCACGGGATAGTGCTCGCCCAGCTCGTCATGGGCGGGGTCGTAGATCTCGACCAGGAAGGCCGGCTGGCCATCGCAGTAGGCCAGTCCGGCGCAGGCGTGGCCGCTGTCGACCAGGTCCTGGTAGAACGCCTGTACCTGCGCGATGCTGTAGTCCTGCATGGCCCAGAAGCGCGCGTAGTCCTGCACGAACCAGCTGTGCAGCAGCGCGGCGTCCGTCGCCGGATCCAGCGTGCGCAGCGTGAAGCCTTCGGGCGGCGGCGCGATGCGCAGCGCGCGCGTTTCCTCGAGCAGCCCGCGCGCGAAGGCCGCAGGCAGGAAATGATCGGTCTGCCGCTGCGTCATACGCTGGCCGCCATGTCGTCGGTGGCGCGGATCGGCGCCGTGCCGCGGTGATTCAGCACGCCCGAGAGCGGCGGCACGAAATCCTGCAGGGCGATGCGTTCCTCGACCTTGTAGTGTTCGACACCGGTGATCTCGCGCAGGATCTGCGAGTTGCGATGGCAGCAGAAGCCCAGGTCGGGGCTGCTGACGCCGTGGCCCATCAGCCCGCCGTTCTGCACGAAGATCTCGCCGCCGTGCTGGTCGATGCTGTAGTTGCGGGCAACGCGATAGCGGCCGTCGGCGCGCCAGCGGATGCGGTCGCGGATGGGGTTCAGGAAGGCCGGCACGGCCTGCGTGTAGCCCGTGGCCAGCACCAGCCCGTCCGTGACGTGCCGGTAGTCCGTGCCATAGTCCACGTGATGGAAGTCCAGGTGGTAGAGCCCCGTCGCGGGGTCGTGCCGGCTGGCGCGCAGCTCGGCGTTGGTGGTCAGGGTGTAGCGGCGGTCGCCGGCCTGTATCTTCTGGTCCAGCAGGTCGTAGATCTGGTTGATCAGCGTGGCGTTCATGCCCTTGTACAGGCTGTTCTGCTGGGTCAGCACCTGGCGCTGGCGCGCCTCGGGCAGGCCGAAGAAATAGTCGGTGTAGTCGGGCGAAATCAGTTCCAGCGTGAGCTTGGTGTTCTCCATCTGGAAGAAGCGCGGCGAGCGCGTGATCCAGGCAAGGCTGTAGGCGTGCTTGTCGCTGTCGCGCAGCAGGTCGTGGAAGACCTCGCCCGCGCTCTGGCCGCTGCCCACCACCGTGATGGAGCGCTTCTTCTGCAGTTCGGCCTTGGCGCGCAAGTAGTCGGCGCTGTGCACATAAGGCGCTTCGGCAGGGTTGCAGAAGCTGGGCAGCGTGGGCTGGGTGCCCAGGCCCAGCACCAGCTTGCGCGCCCGCAGCATGAAGCGTTCGCCGGTGCCCGCGTGCTGGCCGCTGACCAGGTAGGTGTCCGTGTCGGGGTCGCGCAGCACGCTGTGCACCTCGGTGCCGAAGCGCAGATTGGGCAGGCGGGACACGGCCCACTGGCAATAGCGGTTGTACTCGGCGCGGCTCAGGTAGTGGTTCTCGCGCATGTAGTACGAATAGATGCGCCCGGTCTGCTTGCAGTAGTTCAGGTAGCTGAATTCGCTGCGCGGATCGGCCAGGCTGACCAGGTCGGCCAGGAAAGGGTTCTGCAGCGTCGAGTCCTGGATCAGCATGCCGGGATGCCAGTCGAAGCCCGACTTGCGTTCGAGGAAGAGGGCGCGCACGCCGGGCAGCGGCGCGCTCAGGCAGGCCAGGCCCAGGTTGAAGGGGCCCAGGCCGATGGCAAGGAAGTCATAGGTGTCGCGGTTCATGGTCTAGCCTCGTGGCGGGATCGATGGCGGCAGCGCGGGAAAATGCGCCTGCCGGTCTGTCTGGGAAACAGCCATCGGGCCTGCTCAATCCGGCGGTGCCGGGCGGGTGCGGACCCGCAGACGGATGAACGTGCTGGGCAGTGCGTGGATCGATCTTGCGTCAGGGCGCATGGGACGAACTCCTTCACTTGTTGCGTATTGTTCTTATTCTCAGGTGCAAACACTCTAACGAATGACGCAAGCTTGTGGCGTGACGAAGGGTTCTAGAGAACAGTACCCATATGCACCCTGGCATCCGGCATAGGGTCTGCTAGGCCTTTGAAATGTTTAATATTTTTCTGGAATTTGACGTTTCAGCCCGATGACTGAGGTCCCGATTTTGCTCTCGGGCACAGGCGCGCGCGGTCACGCCGCGCGGGCGTGGCCGGGCGAAAAAATGGAAAAAGGAGGCAGGCTCAGGACTTGGCGCGGGCCGGCCAGGTCATGGCGATGACGCCGGCCACGACGCAGACGAGCCCTATCCAGGCGGTGGCGCCCAGTTGCTCGCCAAGGAACAGCACGCCGATGCCCACGCCGATGGGCACGCGCAGGTAGGCGACCGACGTGGTGCCGATGGCGCCCAGCGTGTGCACCAGGCGGAAATAGATCACGAAGGCCAGCGCGGTCGAGAAGACCGACAGGCCGAGCAACGCAAGGAGGGAGGCGCCCGACGGCGCCAGCGTCCAGGGATGGTCCACGATCAGGCTCGCGGGAATCAGGATGGCCGCGCCGCACAGCATGGAACCCGCCGCCGGCAGGATCGGATGCAGCCCTTTGAACGACCTGCCGAAGATGGCGGCGCCGGCGTAGCAGACCGTGGCGGCGACAACGGCGATCTGCGCCAGCAGCTCCCTGCCCAATCCGTCCAGCGCCTGGACGCCAACAATGAGGCTGGTACCCAGCAGACCCGCGACCACGCCGAAGACCCTGCGCCCGTTCACGACTTCGTGCCGGGTGATCAGTGCCGTCAAGAGGAAGGCGAAGATGGGCGAGGTCGAATTGAGGATGGTTGCCAGGCCGGCGTCCACCGTGAGCTCGGCCCAGGCGATCAGCGTGAAGGGGACGACGCTGTTCAGGCAGGCCTGGAACAGGAAGCGCCTCCAGGTGGTGGCGTCCGTGGGCAGGCGCAGGCCCTGCCAGCGCATGACCGCGAGCAGGATCGCACCGGCGATGAGCGTGCGCGCGGCAATCAGCGTGACGGGCGGGATGGTGGCCACCCCGATCTTGATGAAGCTGTACGACGCGCCCCACAGCGTGGCCAGCACAAACAGGAGCGCGAATTCGCGGGCAAGGCTGGGGACGGGGGTGGCGGCGGCCGGCTGCATGGGGTCTTCTTGTCAGACGCGCCAGGGCAAGGCGCTCCGGCGACTATGCCCCCATCGTCCCACGCGCGTCAACGCGCATGCTTCGGCTTCGGCCGAGCCGTGGCGTCCACGTCACGCCAGGCGTGCCTCAGTGATGCAGCATGGCCGCCGGCGCGTCCAGCCAGTGGACGCTGAAGCGCCGGTCCGGGTCCGTCCACACGGGGCCGGGCCGGAAGCCCGCCTGGCTTGCCAGCGCGCGCAGGCCGTGCACCGTGAACTTGTGCGAGCTTTCCGTGTGCAGCGACTCGCCCTCGTCGAAATCGAAGCGCTGTCCCGCCACCGTCACCGTCTGGGCGCGGCGGCTGACCAGATGCATTTCGATGCGGCGCAAGCCGGGGTGGTACAGCGCATGATGCGCATAGCCATCGAGGTCGAAATCCGTGCCCAGCTCGCTGTTGGCGCGCCGCAGCAGGTTCAGGTTGAAGGCGGCGGTGACGCCTTGCGCGTCGTTGTAGGCGGCATGCAGCAGCGCCGGATCCTTCACCAGGTCGACGCCGATGAGCAGGCTGCCGCCGCGCAGCAGCCTTGCCGCCTGGCGCAGGAAGGCCAGCGCCTCACCAGGCGCGAAGTTGCCCAGCGTGGAGCCGGGGAAGAAACCGATACGCCGGCGGCCGGCGTGCTGCGCGGGCAGGGTGAAGGCCCGGGTATAGTCGGCCACCACGGGTGTCACGTCCAGACCCGGCAGGCGGGCGCGCAGGCTTTGCACGGCCGCGCCCAGGTGCTCGCCCGAGATGTCGATGGGCACGTAGCGCGGCATCGCGTTGCGCGCCTGCAGCGCGGCCAGCAACTGGCCCACCTTGTTCAAGGAACCCGCACCGAATTCGACCAGGTCGGCATCGGCGCCGATGCGCGCGGCCATCTCCGGGGCGTGCGCGGCCAGGATGCCCAGCTCGGTGCGGGTGGGGTAGTACTCCGGCAATTCGCAGATCTCGTCGAACAGCGCCGAGCCGCGCGCATCATAGAAATACTTCGGCGAGATGGCGCGCACGGGTTGCGACAGGCCTTCCAGCAGGTCGTGCTCGAAATCGCTGATCCGCGGCGGCGTGGCGTGGGCAAGGGCAGGCGGGTTCATGTCAGAGATCCTTGGCCAGGCGCAGGCCCGAGAATTGCCAGCGCGTCGCCGGCGGGAAGAAGTTGCGATAGCTGGGCCGCGTGTGTCCTGGCGGGGTGGCGACGCTGCCGCCGCGCAGCACCAGCTGGCCCACCATGAACTTGCCGTTGTATTCCGATGCCACGCCCGGCTGCGGCTTGAAGCCCGGATAGGGGTCATAGGAGGAACGGGTCCACTGCCACACCTGGTCGCACATGCCCGTGAGCCCCGCGGTGCCGCAAGCGGCCTCCCATTCGAACTCGGTCGGCAGGCGCGCGCCGGCCCATTCGGCATAGGCGCAGGCTTCATAGAAACTCAGTTGCGAGACCGGCTCTTCGGGCCGCAAGGGCTTCACGCCCTGCAGGCCGAACACATGCCAGCCCGTGTGACGCGTGCGCGCCGCCAGGCGCGGATCGCCGGAAGACAGCCAATAAGCGGGCGCCTGCCAGTTTTCCTGCTGCACGCGTGCCCAGCCTTCCGACAGCCACAGCTCGGCGCGGTGGTAGCCGCCATCGGCAATGAAACTCTCGAAATCGCCACAGCTCACCAGCCTGTCGGCCAGCGCGTATGGGTGCAGCAGCGCCGTATGGCGGGGCGTCTCGTTGTCGAAGACGAAGCCGTCATCGGGCAACTGGCCGCCGATGTCGGCCAGTCCGCCTTCGAAGGCCAGCCAGCGCAGCGGCTTGGGCTGCGCCACCAGGCACACGAGCGGCTCGGGCTCCGGTTGATAGGCAGGCAGCAGCGGATTGCACCAGAGCGCGTGCAGGATGTCGGTCAGGATCAGTTCCTGGTGCTGCTGCTCGTGTTGCAGCCCCAGCGACAGCAGGGGCGCGATGCTGCTCCACAGTGCCGCATCGGCCGATTCCAGCAACTGCTGCATGGCGTCGTCGACGTGGCGCCGGTAGGCCAGCACCTCGTCCAGCGCCGGGCGCGTCAGCAGGCCGCGCTGCGGCCGGGGATGGCGCGGCCCCAGCGCTTCGTAATAGGAGTTGAACAGATAGTGGAAGCTGGGATCGAAGACCCGATAGCCGCTGGCATGGGGCCGCAGGATCATCGTCTCGAAGAACCAGGTGGTGTGCGCCAGGTGCCACTTGGTGGGGCTGGCATCCGGCATGGACTGCACGCATTGGTCTTCGGCCGAGAGCGGCGCGGCCAGTGCAAGGCTGTAGGTGCGCACGGCCAGGTAATGCTGCTGGCCTTGCCAGGCGGGCGTGATCTGCAGGGTGGGGCGGGTGGCGTGCATGTGAGCTCCTTGCTCGGCCCGCGCGGGCGCGCGGCTGCCGCTTGACCGCGCAGGCCGCCGTCGGGCGGCGAGACGCCTGGTACCAGGGCATAAGCTTCAAGCCTAGGGGAATAAGGCCGCGGGGAATGTCACAAATCTGGGCGTGATGTGACAGGGGCTCAGCGGGAAGGGGAGGCTTGCCATGCAGGGACGCGGCCCGGCGCCGGCCATTCCTGGCTGTCAGCGATGGAAATAATTGCGGGCACTGGCAGCGGGGATGGAAAAAACAAAGGCGCCGCATTGGCATGCGGCGCCTTTCGTTTTCTGGAATTTTGGTGGAGCGGAGGAGGATCGAACTCCCGACCTTCGCATTGCGAACGCGACGCTCTCCCAGCTGAGCTACCGCCCCAAAGAAGCGAGATTCTAGCAGATTTCCTGTCCCTGGAAAGCGGTCATTCCCCGCCGACTTCGCAAACGGCGCATGGCCGGCTGCGGTAGCCTTGCGGCTGCGCAAAGGCGTCACCTCACAGACGCCTGGTGGCTGACTTCCTGCGACACGGCGACACATGACTTCTGCTGACTCCCGTCTTCCCACACTCGATGTCCTGCGCGGCTTTGCCCTCTTCGGCATCCTGCAGGTCAACATCATGCTGTTCGCGTCGGCGTATTACGGCCTGTCGGGCAGCGACGACGTCCCGCCCTGGGGCGTGCTGGTGTCGCTGGTCTTCGAGTTCAAGTTCTACCTGCTGTTCTCCTTCCTGTTCGGCTATGGCGTGGCCTTGCAGCTTGCCAGCCGGCAGGCGCGCGGACTGGCGGGGCCGGGCGCGATGCCGCGCCGCCTCATTGGCTTGTTCGTGCTGGGCGTGGCGCACGGCGTGCTGCTGTATCCCGGAGACATCCTGACCACCTATGCCGTGCTGGGCGCGTTGTTATTGGCCGCGCATGCTTGGCCAACGCGCCGCCGGGTGGGGGGGGCGGTGGTGCTGACGCTGGCCAGCGCCGCGCTGTGGCTCGGCATCGCGGCGCTGGCGTGGCAGTTCCCGGACATCGGCAAGGACACGGCGGTGTTCGACGAGGCGGAGGCGGCGCTGGCGGCCTACCGCGGCACGCCGATGTCGGTCATCACACAGAACGTGGAAACCCTGGGAGAGATGGCGTGGGTCATCCTGCTGGTGCAGGGGCCTGGGGCGTTCGCGATGTTCCTGTTGGGAACGGTGGCCGCGGCGCGCGGGCTGCTGGCCAGCGAGGACGCCTGGCGGGCCTGGCTGCCGCGTGCCTGCCGGCTGGGCCTGGCGGTGGGACTGCCCGGCGCCGTGTTCTACGCCTATACGGCGCACTTCCTGTCCGCGTCCCCCTGGGTCAGCGTGGGCCTGGCGGTGGCAATGGTGACCGCGCCATGCCTGACGCTGGGCTGGTCGGGGCTGGTGCTGATCGCGCTGGATCGCGCGCGGGGCCATGCCTGGGCGTTGCGCTTGTCGGCGTTGATGACGGCGGCCGGCCGCATGTCGCTGACGAACTACCTGGCGCAATCGCTCGCCTGCGCGTTCATCTTCCACGCCTACGGGCTGGCGCTGATCGACCGCGTGCCCCTGGCGCTGGCGGGAGGCCTGGGGCTGCTGATCTATGGCGCGCAGATGCTGGCCAGCCGGTGGTGGCTGCAACGCTACCGCCACGGCCCCGTGGAGTGGCTGTTGCGCGCCTGGACCCACGGCCAGTTGCCGCCCTGGCGCCTGCCCGCCAAGGCGCAGGGGGATTAGAACGTCAGCGTTGCGATGACAGGGGTGTGATCCGACGGCTGCGTGTTGCCGCGCGGGCCCTTGTCGATGTCGCAGGCCGTGCACACCTCGCGCAGCGGGTCCGACAGCAGGATGTGGTCGATGCGCAGGCCCGCGTTGCGGCGGAAACCCATCATCCGGTAATCCCACCAGCTGAAGGACTTGGGCGGCTGCTCGAAGAGGCGGAAGGCGTCCGACAGGCCCAGGCCGATCAACTGCTTCAACGCGTCGCGCTCGGGCGGCGAGACATGCACGCCGCCTTCCCACTTGGCCGGGTCGTGCACGTCCTCGTCGGCGGGCGCGATGTTGTAGTCGCCCAGCACCGCCAGCCGCGGGTAACGCGCAAGCTCGCTTTTCAGCCAGTCGCGCAGGGCCAGGAACCATTCCAGCTTGTAGACGTACTTGTCGCTGTCCAGGGCCTGGCCGTTAGGGCAATAGACGCAGACGACGCGCACGGGGCCGGCCGGCGAGGGCAGGGTGGTGGCGATGACGCGGCGCTGGATATCGGTGTAGTTGCCGATGTCGCGCGTGACGTCCTCGCCCGGCTCGCGCGACAGGATGGCCACGCCGTTATAGGTTTTCTGGCCGGTCCAGACCGCGTGATAGCCGATGTCGGTGAAGGCCTGCTGCGGGAACTTGTCGTCGGTGAGCTTGAGCTCCTGCAGGCCCAGCGCATCGACGGGGTTGTCGCGCAGCCAGTCCAGCACCTGCGGCAGGCGCACATTCAGGGAGTTCACGTTCCAGGTGGCTAGTTTCACGGCAGATCTCGGATCGGTGTGCCGCGCGCGTGTCGGCGCGCGCACGAAAAAGAAGTGGGCGGATTGTACCGGCGGCCAGTCAGGGGCCCTGCACGTGATGCAGCCACCACGGCGCCAGCCAGGCAACCAGTCCGCCGATCACCGCCGCCATCAGGCACGTGCTGGCCGGCAGGCCCAGCCATGCCGTGACCAGTCCGCCCGCCAGCGCGTGCCCTCGTTGCATGCGGATACACCCTGGGCGGCAACAGGCCCCGGGGCTTCAGTAACATCCTCCCCGACGCGTTTGCCATCCTGGAGCCTTCCCTTGCCCGCCAATCCGCTACTCTGGCCCGGTCCCACTTTTCTGGCCGCCTACCTGATGCTGGCCGTATTGGTGGTGCTCGGATTTCGCGTCTGGCTGAAGGAAAGGATGGCAAGACGCGCGGATCCGGCCCTGGAAGGCACCTTGCTGTCCGATCCCTATGCGCTGGCTTACCTGCGCGGCGGCGCGCAGGAGGTCGTGCGTGTCGCGGCTTTCATGCTGCTGGATCGCGAACTGCTCAAGGTGGATGCGCAACGCAAGGTGGTGGCTGCTCCCTTTGCCGACACGAGCGGCTTGCGGGAGATAGAGCGTCAGGTGCTGGCGCGTTTCCAGACGCCGACCAGCATGTTCACGTTCCTGGCGCAGCAGGCCTGGGCCGAGGACGTATGCAAGGATTATCGCGAGGGGCTTGTCCGTAGCGGCATGCTGAATGGTCCTGATCCGACCGTCAGCGCGGTGTACTGGGGACTGGTGGTGGCAATGGTGGGCCTGGCAATCGTCAAGGTCGCGCATGCGCTGGCCGAAGGGCGCAGCAACGTGTTGTTCCTGTCGGGGGCCGCCATCCTGTTCTGGGTCTTCCTGCGGCCCTGGCGTCGGCGCATGACACCGCGTGGCACGCAGGCCCTGCAGGAGCAGCAGGTGCTGATGGCCGGCCTGCGACGCGGCTCGCCCAAGCGCATGCGCCGCAACAAGGACGACGTGGTCTGGGTGGCTTCCGTCTTTGGCCTGGCGGGCCTGACCGTCACGGCCTTTCCTGCATTGGCCTATCTGGGCTACACCAGCGCCCCCGCGGGAGCGGGTGGGGCAGGCGCGTCCTCGGGAGGCAGCACCAGTTCGACCGGCTGCGGCGGCGGCAGTGCCGACAGCGGCAGCAGCAGCGGCGGCAGCGGATGTGGAGGTTGCGGAGGCGGTGGGGGTGACTGAGACAGGCGTCTCGCCTTTGCCTCGCCGCCGCGCCGCGGCGATCGACCGCGTGGGCATGGGCTGGCGGCCGGCGCTGGCGGCGGGCATCCAGCAGCATCGTGCGCGCATCGACGTGCTGGAAGTGATTGCCGACGACTGGTTCGACGCGCCCGCCGGAGACGTGCGCGCGCTGGCGAGCCTGGCCGCGCGCGTGCCGGTGGTGCTGCATGCGGTGGGCCTGGGATTGGCCTCCGCCCATCCCGTGGACAGTACGCGGCTGGCAGACATGGCGAGGCTCGTCGAGGCCGTGCGGCCCCTGGCCTGGTCGGAACACCTGGCGTTCGTGCGGGCCGATGGCATCGAGATCGGGCACTTGGCCGCGCCACCGCGCACGGCGGCAACCGTGGCCGGCACGCTGGAGAATCTATCCCGCGCGCGTGCCGTGGTGGGCAGCCTGCCCTGGCTGGAGAACATTGCGTCGCTGGTGGCGCCGCCCGCCAGCAGCCTGCCCGAAGCGGACTGGGTAAGCGCCATCCTGGCGGGCTCGGGCGCCCGCCTGCTGCTGGACCTGCACAACCTGTACGCCAACGCGCTCAACGCGGGACGGGATCCGATCACCGACCTGGAGGCCTTGCCGCTGGATCGCGTGGCCTGCGTGCACGTATCGGGCGGACGCTGGGTGGACGCGCCGGGCGCCAGCACGCGGCGCCTGCTGGATGACCACCTGCATGATCCGCCCGAGGCCATGACGGCCTTGCTGGCACACTTGGCGGCGCTGACGCCGCAGCCGCTGACGGTAATCCTGGAGCGCGATGGCAGGTATCCGGACATGGCCGTACTGCTGGATCAACTGGATGCCTTGCGTGCGGCCCTGGCCAGCGGCAGGGCGCAGGGCAGGGCCGCAGCAGCCCCGCCGCCTGGTGCTGGCGGCATCGGCGTGGCGCCGGACCTGCAGGCCGGGCAACGCCTGGAGTCCCTGTTGGCACGCGTCTATGGCGGCCACACGGATTGCCAGGATTTCCTGCGCGATCCGCAGGCGGCCGCGCTGGCAGCAGGCTGCGCGCCCGCCGATGCCGAGCAGTTGATGCGCATCGATCGCGACGGCCTGCTGCACGCCGTGCACAGCTTCGGCCACAAGCGCGCGGCGCGCGCCAGGCCGGCCAATCACTGATCCTGCATCGGTTCAGGCGAAACCGCCGTTGGCGCGCAGCACTTGCGAATTGACCCAGGCGGCATCGGGGCCCAGCAGGAAACTGACCACGCGGGCGATGTCCTCCGGTTGGCCCAGGCGTTGCAGCGGCGGCAGCTTGCGCAGGTGTTCGACCTGCGCATCCGTCTTGCCGGTCATGAAGAGCGCGGTTTCCACGGGACCCGGGGCCACGGCATTGACCGTGATGCCGCGGCCGCGCAGTTCCTGCGCCAGCACGCGCACCAGGCCTTCGACGCCCGCCTTGGACGCGATGTAGGCGCCATACCCCGGCGGCGACAAGGCGATGACGCTGGTGGACACCGCGACGATGCGTGCGCCCTGCGTCAGGCGGCGGGCGGCTTCGGCCAGCACGAGATAGGCGCCGCGCAGGTTCGCCGCGATGGTGCGGTCGAAGACCTCAAGCGTGTCGGGCGAGATGGGCGCGTTCTGCATGACGCCCGCATTGTGGACGACGGCATGCACCGGCCCCAGCGTGGCGCTTGCTTCGTCGAACAGCCGGGCGACGTCCGCGGGCTGCGCGACATCGGCCGGGATCGCCACGGCACGGCGGCCCAGGGCCTGGATGGCGGCGACGGTCTCGTCGGCGTCGGCGGCTCCGGCGCGATAGTTGACGGTGACGTCATGCCCATCGGCCGCCAGGCGCAGCGCGATGTCACGGCCGATACCCCGCGAGGCGCCGGTGACGAGCGCATGGCGGGCGGTGGTCAGGGTCTGGTCTGCGTGGACTTGCATGGGAAATCTCCAACTCGAAAGTAGTGGCGGCCCGAATGGAATGCCGCCATGAAAACCATGGACGCATCATGGCAGTTGCAGCCAGCTGGATAAAGCCATGAAAATTGGCTTGATAATTCAATCCAGAACAACAATCAGGCCGGAACATGGACCGTCTCGATACCTTGCAACTCTTCGTGCGCATTGTCGAACTGGGCAGCTTCACGCTGGCCGCCCAGGCGCAAGGCATTCCCCGCGCCACGGCCACGCATGCCATCAAGGCGCTGGAAACCCGGCTGGGCGCACGCCTGCTGGCGCGCACCACGCGCCAGGTCCGGCCCACGCTGGATGGCCAGGCCTTCCACGCGCGCTGCCTGCGGGTGCTGCAGGAACTGGACGATGCCGAGTCGGCCTTGCGTGCCACGGCCGAAAGCCCGCGCGGCACCTTGCGCCTGGATTTGCACGGTGTGCACGCCACCCACATCATCCTGCCGCGCATCGGCGAATTCCACGCGCGGCATCCGCGCATCGAACTCGTCATCAGTTGCGGCGACCGCCTGGTCGACCTGGTGGGCGAGGGCATCGACTGCGTGGTGCGGGCCGGCCAGCCACGCGACTCCACGCTGGTGGCGCGGCGCCTGGCCAACATGCCCGAGATCCTGTGCGCCAGCCCCGATTACCTGGCGCGCCACGGCACGCCGCAGCATCCCGACGAACTGCCCGCGCACCAGGCGGTGGGCTTCTTCTCGCGCGGCAATGCCAGCCGCTATCCCTTTTCCGTGTGGCGGGATGGCGAAATCGCCACCTTCGAGGCCTCGGGCTGGATGAGCGTGAGCGATGCCCACAGCTACACCGAGGCCGCCTTGGCCGGCTGCGGCCTCATCCAGGTGCCGCATTTTCGCGTGGCGCCGTTCCTGGAGGCGGGCACGCTGGTGCAGGTGCTGCCCCAGTGGCGCTGCCCGGAACTGCCCGTTTCCGTCCTGTATCCCTTTCATCGTCAGCTGGTGCCGCGGCTGAGGGTGTTCGTGGACTGGTTGACTGAAATCTACGCGGCGCGTTTCGGCCTGCCCCGAGCCTCGGACTAGGCCGCCACCCGCTTGTCCAGGGTATCCATCCAGGCCCGGCCGGGAATCGCCCGCAATAACTCGCGGGTATAGGCATGCGCGGGATGCCGCAGGAGGGTCGATGCATCGCCCTGCTCGACGATCCTGCCCGATTGCATGACGGCGATGCGCTCGCACAGCCTGGCTGCCACCCGCAGGTCGTGGGTGATGAAGAGCAGCGCCAGGCCATGGCGCGACTTCAAGTCCTCCAGCAGGCGCAGGATCTGTGCCTGGGTCGAGACGTCCAGCGCCGATACCGGTTCGTCCGCGACCAGCAGGCGAGGGCGCAGGGCCAGGGCGCGGGCAATGGCGATGCGTTGGCGCTGGCCGCCCGAGAACTCATGGGGGTAGCGGGACCCGTGCCGCGCATCCAGGCCGACCTGCTCCAGCCAGGCGCTGGCTTCTGCGCGGGCTTGCGCGGCGGGGACGCCTTGCGCGACAGGGCCTTGCGCAATGGCGTCCCGTACCCGGTGCCGCGGATTGAGCGAGGCATAGGGATCCTGGAACACCATTTGCACGGCGCGCCGGTGGCCGCGCCAGGCCTGTGGCGTCCAGGGCAAGGGCGTGCCGTCCAGGTGCAGCGTGCCGGCGTCCGCGGGCGTCAGTCCGACCAGCACACGGCCCAGCGTCGATTTGCCCGAGCCGGACTCTCCAACGACACCCAGGCTCTCGCCCGGATGGATGGCCAGGCTGACGTCGTCCAGTGCCAGCACGGACCTGCCGGCCTGGCCGCCGTAGCGCTTGCGCAGCCCGATGGCTTGCGCGACGGTCCGCCCCCCCGGCGGGCGGACCGGACGTTCCGCGGGGCGCGGCAACGCGGCGATGAGGCTGCGCGTGTAGGCGTGGGCGGGCCGTGCGAGTATCGCCTGCGCCGGCCCGCTTTCCACGATTTCCCCGTGGCGCATCACCACGATGCTGTCCGCGATATCCGCGACCACGCCGAAGTCGTGCGTGATGAAAAGCACGCCGATGCCGCGGCTGTCGCGCAAGGCGCGGATCAAGGCCAGGATCCGTGCCTGCGTGGTCACGTCCAGCGCGGTGGTCGGCTCGTCGGCGATGAGGATGTCCGGTGCGCGGGCCAGCGCCATCGCGATCATCACCCGTTGGCGCTGGCCGCCCGACAGTTGGAAGGGATAGGCGGTGGCCAGCGCAGCGGGGTCGGGCAGCCCGACATCGTCAAACAGGGCAAGCACCCGCGCCCGGCGGGCGCGGGCATCCAGGCGCACGCCCTGTGGGCCTGGCAGCCGCAGCGCCTCCTCGACCTGGTCTCCGACGCGCAGCACGGGGTTCAGCGCGCTCATGGGCTCCTGGAAGACCATGCCCAGCGCGCGGCCGCGGACGGCCTGCCACTGGCGGTTGTCGAGGCCGGCCAGTTCGCGGCCGTGATGGCGGATGCTGCCCGCCGCCAGGCGCAGCGACTCGGCGGGCAGCAGGCCCATCAACGCCTGCGCCGTCAGGGACTTGCCCGAGCCCGACTCCCCCACGACGCAGACGATTTCGCCGCGTGCGATGGACAGCGAGATGTCCCTGACCAGCGGGGCGCCCGCAAGCGTCTGGATGCACAGGCCGTTGACCGCGAGCAGCGCCGTCATGCTGGGGCTCCTGCGCCGCCGCGGCGCGGATCCAGCGCATCATTGAGCGCCTCGCCCACGAGATTGAGCGCGAGCACCGTCAGCAGGATGGCAAGCCCTGGAAAGACGCTCATCCACCAGGCATCGCGCAAGACGCTGCGCGAGGCGCCGATCAGGTAGCCCCAGGTCATCGTGTCCGGATCGCCCAGTCCCAGGAAGCTCAGCGCGGACTCCAGCAGGATGGCGCTGGCCACCATCATCGAGCCGGACACGATGATGGGCGCCAGGGCGTTGGGCAGGATCTGCGTCAGGATGACGCGGCCGGCGGATTGGCCCGCCAGCACGGCTGCCTGGACGAACTCGCGCTGGCGCAGGCTGAGGAATTCCGCGCGCACCAGCCGCGCCAGGCCCGGCCATGTCACCAGCGCGATGGCGCCGGTCACGGTGCCGAGGCTGGGGGTGAGGACGGCGACCACCACCACGGCGAGCAGGAAGCCGGGGATGGTCTGGAACACCTCGATGAGACCCACGATGCAGTGGTCCAGCCTGCCGCCGTGGTAGCCGGCGAGCGCACCGAGCCCCACGCCCAGTGTCATCGCGACGCCGGCCGAGACGGCGCCCAGCAGCAGCGTGGCGCGCGTGCCGTGCACGATGCCGGCGGCGACGTCGCGCCCCAGCATGTCCGAGCCCAGCGGCAGGCCCGGCGACAAGGGCGGCAGGAAAGGCCCCTCCACCATGTCCCAGGGGTTGCCGGGATACAGCCAGCGGGCGGCCAGCGCCAGCAGCAGCACGCCCGCCAGCAGCACGAGTCCCGCCGCGCCGCCCGGGTGCCGTCTGGAAAGGGCAAGCATCATCGTCATGTCAGTTCGATACGGGGATCGGCCAGGGTATAGAGGAGATCGGTCAACAGGTTGATCAGCACGACGAGCACGGAGGCGATCAGGAAGACCCCCAGCAGCAGGTTGTAGTCGCGCTGCATCAGCGCTTCATAGGCAAGCCGGCCGATGCCCGGCCAGGCGTAGACCGTCTCCACGACCAGCGAGCCGCCCACCAGGTTGCCGGCCTGGATGCCGGCATAGGTGATGAGCGGCAGCAGCGCATTGCGCAGCACGTGGCGCCGGGCGATGTCGCGCTCCGGCAGGCCCTTTGCCCGGGCGGTGCGCACGAAGTCCAGGCGCCGCACCGACAGCACGGAGGCGCGCGTCAGCCTGGCATAGACGGCCATGTGGAACAGCCCGAGCGTCAAGGCCGGCAGCAGGAGGTGGCGGCCGACGTCCAGGACGCGGGCCCAGCCGGTGTACCCCGCGCCGACGGTCTCGTAGCCGAAGGCGGGCAGCCACTGCCATTGCACCGAGAACACCAGCACCGCCATCAGCCCGATCCAGAAGAGCGGCGTGGCATAGGCCAGCAGCGCCAGCGTCATGACGGCGTTGTCGGTCCAGCGCCCCGCGCGCGCCGCCGCCGCCAGGCCCAGTCCCACCCCTGCGGCCAGGGCGAAGAGATACGCCGTGACGGTCAGGAGCAAGGTGGCGGGCAGGTGCGCCAGGATGAGCGCCAGCACGGGCGCCTGCTGGCGGTGCGACACGCCGAGGTCGCCCTGGGCGAGGCCCCACAGGTAGCTGCCCAGCTGGGCGGGCAGCGGGCGGTCCAGCCCCAGGTCCTGGCGCAACTGGGCAAGGGTGCCGGCATCGACGGCGCCGGACTGGCCGGCCAGGATCAGCGCCGGGTCGCCGGGCGCCGCGCGCACCAGGAAGAAATTCAGCAGGGCGATGCACGCCAGCACCAGCATGCTCTTGGCGATGCGATGCCGCAGGACCTTGCCCATGCCGGTCATGGTTCGGCCAGCCACGCGTCGCCGTAGGTGCCGTTGGCGCCCAGGCCGGTCACGATGGCGTCGCGCACGCGCCGGTCCAGCAAGGTGGTGTAGCTGGTCTCGGCAAGCCAGAGCACCGGCACGTCCTCGACCAGGATCTTCTGGATGCGGGAATACAGCGCCTGGCGGCGGGCCTCGTCGTTGCTGCGGGCGGCTTCCTCGAACAACGCATCCACCTCGGGATTGTTGTAGTGGGACGTGTTGCTGTACATGACGCCCTTGCGGATGTTGCTGCCCAGATAGGTGCGCGCAACCCCGATCGCGGGGTCGCCATACTGGAAGACGCCATTGGCGTGCACGTCGTAGTCCCAGTTCGACACGCGCGATATCACGCCGCCGAGGTCCAGGTTCTCGATCTCGACCTTGATGCCGACCTGCGACAGGTTCTGCCGGATGACCTCCGCGATGCGGCGCTGGAGTTCCCCGAAAGGCGACGGGATGAACCCGATGGTGATCCGCACGCCGTTGGCATCGGGCTTCAGGCCGATTTCGTCGAGCAAGGCGATGGCGCGCTTGGGATCGTAGGCATAGCGGCGCACGTCCGGGTCGTAATAGCGGGTGTTGCGGTGGATCGGCCCGGTCGGGACGACACCGGTGCCGAACATGATCTTCTCGGTGATGAATTCCCGGTTGATGGCGTGGGCCAGCGCCTGCCGGAAGCGCTTGTCATCGAAGGGCTTGCGCTGGGCGTTGAGCTCCAGGAAGTGCATGGACGACCAGTATTCATAGCCCTTGCGGGTGCTGGCGATGTGGGGCAGCGCCGCCACCCGGGCCAGGTCGGCGGGCTCGATGTCCTGGCCCACGGCCTGTTGCACGGTGCCTTGTTCGAGGGCGAGCCGGCGCGAGGCCGCATCCGGGATGACGCGATAGGTGATGCCATCCAGGTAGGGCTTGCCGGCCTGCCAGTAGTGCTCGTTGCGCACGAGCTCGATGTAGGCGCCGCGTTCCCAGCGCTTGAACTTGAACGGCCCGGTGCCGATGGGGGTGGCATTGTTGGGGTTCTGGGCCAGCGGCACGTCCGTGTCGTACAGGTGGCGCGGATAGATGGCCCCGCCGCCCAGGTCGAAGGCATACAGGAAGGCGGCGTAGGGCGCCTTGAGCCGGAAGACCACGGTATTGGCGTCCGGCGCCTCCAGCGTGGCGACATTGGCCATCAGACCGCGGGTGCGGGCATTGCCCGCCAGGACCTTCTGGTACGAGAACACGACGTCGTCGGCGCTGAAGGGACGCCCGTCGTGCCACGTCACGCCGCGCTGCAGGTGGAAGGTATAGGTCAGCCCGTCGGGCGAGACCTCCCAGCTGCGGGCCAGGCTGGGCAAGGGCTTCAGGTCGAAGGAATAGGTGAGCAGGCTTTCGTAGATCTTGCTGGCGACCAGCTGCGTGGGCGAGGACTGCTGCAACGCCACGGTCAGGTTGGGCGGCTCGGGCTGGACGATGGCGGTCAGCACGCCGCCGCGCCGCGGCGTCTCCGCGGCCTGGGAGGGATGGGAAGGCAGGAGCGTCAGCAGGGCCAGGGCCAAGGTCAGGCCGTGCAGGGTGCGCGCCAGGCGCTGCGTCATTTGGAAAGGCATCATGGCGTATCTCGGGGCGAAGGAAAATCAGCGGGGAACAGGATCGCGCAAGGCGCTACAGGGTGGTGTCGCGGGTACTGGCACGGTCCAGCAGCAACCAATCGGGCGGCAGCACCCCGGGGCGCAGCACGGCCTGCCGGGGGGCCAGGTGCACGACGGCATTGCGCCGCAGTCCCTCGTCCAGGCCGGCCTGCGCCGGCGCGGCGGGCGGGGGCGAAAGGTCCAGCGTGGCCAGGCCTTGCAATTGCAGGACCGCGCCGGTTTCGAAATCGGGCACCAGCAAGGCGCAGCGTCCGTCCACCAGCAGGTTTCCCAGCGTATTGAAGTAGGCGTTGCCGGTGTATTCGGGCCAGCTCAGGCGGCCATGCGCCAGGTTGAGGAAGCCCGGCCGCCCGCCTCGATGGGAGACGTCCATCCCCGAGGCCACCCGGGCGGGATCGTCGTCACGCGCCTGGTAGCTGCTGGCGATGAAGAAGGTGTCCGCTCGCGCGAGGAGGGCGCGGACGGCGGGGTCCTCGACGCTCGTGGCGATGGCCGCGGGCGGCTCGGCAGGCCCCGCGAGGCTCGGGCTCGCGGCACCCCGTGGCGATGCGCCCACGCCGTCCGCGCGCGGCCAGATGTACTGAGGACAGTTGTTGTAGGCCTGGGCCACCGCCAGTACCGTGCCTGGCGGCCCGCCATGGGCCAGGCGTCCGTTCACGCGGATCCGCCGTCGCGCCGCCAGGTCTATCCCCAGCACGCCGACCGCGGCGCCCGGGACCAGGGCAGGCAGCAGCGGGTCGTCTTCGCACGGCCGTGCGCGGATATGCAGCGTCGAGGCGTCCCGCGCGTCGACGAAGCCGGCCTGGCCCAGCAGGGCCGATGCCCAGGGCCAGCCCTGTGCGTCGCTGGCGGCCAGCAGCACGTAGCGCAAGGTTTGAAGAAAGGCCTGGTGCGGCGGCGCCAGCGCGGGCTGGATGGCGCGCACGCCGTTCTCGGCCACGCGCGCACGCGCGCCAAAGTGCGCCTGCAGCAGGCGCTCGCCGGGGTGGAAGACCTCGCCGTCCACGGGCGAGGGGACGTCGGCTGCCTCAGGCCAGGGCATGCCGGTCTCCCGTTCCCGCCCCGGGCGGCGCAGGCGCGCGCGCGGGGTCCCAGTCATCGTCGCCGGCATCGGCCAGCTGCCTGGGCAGGTCGGCTTCCCACGCCACGTATTCGGCAAACGCCGCCGCGCGCGCGGCCGCGTCGCGCAGGGTGTGCGGGCCGCGCCAGGCATCCTCGGTCCCCGGCAGGCTGGCGCCCTCGCTTTCCCCTGGACGGCCTTCGCGCCGCCAGCGGCGATTCCCGCCCAGCAGGGCCAGGACATCGGCATGGCCAGCGTCGCGCAGTTCCGCGGCAAGGGATTGGGCATGCGCGCTGTCGTCCGCGCTGAGCACGATGCGCAGGCCCGCGCCGTGTCCTTGCGCCAACCACGCGCGCAGACTGCCCAGCGTGGCATGGCGGGCGCCGGCGATGTGCCAGTCCTGGTAGTGGATGCTGCGGCCGACATCGAAGACGGCCGCGCCGCCGGCCGCCAGGCCAGCGGCAAGCGCGGCCGGGCCGATCCAGGGCGCGGCCTGGTCGTTCACGCGGCGTAGCGGCGCGAAATCGGCGCCGGCCTGCAACAGCGCGCGGGCATCCGGCCGCAACAGGGCCACATCGTGCCGGGCCCAGGCGGCCAGCCAGGCTGCGACATAGGGCGCGCGCACGCCGTCCCAGTCAACCAGCACGATGCGCGCGTTGCGCGCGGCGACCTGCGCATCCAGGGTGTGCAGCAACTGGCCGCCCGGCGCGTTGCGCCAGCCCGGCAGGTGGCCGGCCTCGAACTCGTCCGGCTCGCGGATGTCCAGCCGGTGCACCGGCCGCCAGGGTTCGGCCAGCCACGCCGCCACCGTCTGGGCCGAGACATAGGGCACGCCCGCACGCAGGCGCACCACATCCGCACGCGCGCACTGCGGATAGCTGGACGTGGCAGGCAACGCGAGCGCCTCGTCCTGGCCCACCGCCAGCGTGCCGCCGCTGCGTTCCCAGTCCATGGTGCCGTTGCGCAGGGCATGGACGGAATGGGGAAGTCCGGTGGCCAGCAGCGTCTGCGCGGCGATCAGGCTGCGCGCGCGTCCCGCGCAATGCACCACCAGGATTTCGCCCGGTGCGAGCGCCAGTGCCGGCACGCTCAAGGCCAGCGTGCCGGTGGGACAGTTGACCGAGCCCGGGATCGAATAGCGCCGGTACTCCTCGTGCGGACGCACATCCAGCAGGCGCACAGGGCGGCCCTCGGCCTGCCAGCGGCGGAACGTGGGCACGTCCACCTCCGGGATGGACAGCGCCAGGCGCGACAGTTCGGCCAGCGCCTTGCCCGGCACGTGCACACCCTGGTAGAGCGCAAGGCCGGCGGCCTGCCAGGCCCGCGTGCCGCCGCGCAGCACCGAAACGTTCGTGTAGCCCTGCCTGACCAGCCGGGCCGCGGCGGCGTGGGCCAGGTCCTGCGCTTCGTCTTCGTCGGCCACGACGATCAGCGTGCCCGGCGCGGGCAGCAGCACGGGCGCCAGCCAGGGCAGGCGGCCCAGCGGTGCATTCGAGGCCTGCATCAGATGGCCGCGGGCGTAGGCGGCTTCGTCGCGGACGTCCAGGACGGCGACGGGCTCGACACCTTGCAGCCAGGTGCGCAGCGCCTGGACCGAGACGACGGGATGGCGGATCTGGGTCGGGACGGGAACCGGGACGGGCACGCCGCCTTCGGGGCCGTCGAACTTGACCCGGTCCACCATCCGCTCCTGGCTCAAGCCATAGAAATGCAGGTGCAGCGCGGGGGTGTCGCCGACGATCTCGGTGGTGTGATAGGCCTCGGGCGCCAAGGTCACGGCGTCGCCGGGGCCGACCGTGACCGCGGCCTGTTCCGACAAGATGTAGCGGCCTGCTTCCGGCGCGGGGTGGCGCTGGTAGACCACGTTGCGCTCCAGGCCCCGGATGCCGGCGATGACGGCCCAGGTCGTGTGGTCGTGCGGCAACTGCTTGCGGCCGGGCAGGCTGGCCGAGACGTACAGGGCATGGCCGCCGTCGGGGTCTTCCGCCAGGCGATAGAAGGTCGTGGTCCGGGTGGGATCGGTCGGGAAGTCGGCCGCGGGAAAGAGCTCGGTGCGCAAGGCCAGGCGGGTGAGCAGGCGGGCCACTTCCGCCAGGTCAGCGGGACGCCCGTCGGGCGCGCGCGGCAAGTGGCGGGTGGCGGCGATCAGGTCGCGCACGGCGTCGCCCCGGCGCAGGGACAGCGCGCTCGACGTCAGGGGGGTGTCGGAAATCGCGGACATGGAAAATAGGGCCTGCTATGATGAAAAAAAACGTACAGACGACCTTATTGAAGGTCAGGAACAGCCACCATGACGACTGAAGAAACCGACGGCCGCCGCCTGCGCGGCGACCGTTCGCGGGCGCACATCCTGGATCACGCCATCGCGATCGCCTCGGTCGAGGGCCTCGAGGGCATCACCATCGGCCGCCTGGCCACCGAGGCGGGCGTCAGCAAAGGCAATATCACCGTGCTGTTTGGCGACAAGGAGTCGCTGCAGATCGCCACCTTCCTGCGCGTCATGGAACGGTTCCGCGAGGCGGTGGTGCTGCCGGCCGCGGCCAGGCGCACGCCGCTGGACCGCCTGCTTGCCTGGATCGACAACTGGTTTGATTTCGTGGAAGCCCGGGTGCTGCCCGGCGGATGTTTCCTGAACGCGGTCAGCAGTGAATACCGGGCGCGTCCAGGCAAGATCCGCGACACGATCAACAGCTACCGGCACGCCGGGCTGGCGCGCCTGCGCGAATGGATAGAGGCCGCGAAGGAAGCCGGCCAGCTGCTGCCCGATACCGACGTGCAGGCGCTGGCGTTTTCGCTCCTGGCTTACCAGACCTCTGCCAACGTCGCCTCGCTGATGGGCGACGATGCGCTTTTCAAGACCGCGCGCCTGCTGTCTCGCCAGCGGGTGCTGGCGCAAGCCGTGGCCGCGCCCCGCGGCCGCAGGCGCAAGCCGGCCATCGCCTGAAGCGGGCCCGCGGGCCGTCGCCGGCTGGCCGGCCAGGGGGAGCGCCGGCCGCATCAAAGATCCTGGATGGCGCGGCTGGCGACAATCCCGCGCCAACGCGTTTCCTCGGCGCTGACCAGCGCGCCGAACTGCAGGGGGTCCTGCGGGAGTTCGGCATACATCTGGCGGTATTTCTGCTGCACCTGGGCATTCGCCAAGGCCTCCTGCGTGGCGCGCCGCAAGGCCTGCAGCACGTCCTCGGGGGTGCCTGCGCGCGCGAAGAGTCCCGACCACGGCGTGACCACGGCCTGCGGATAGCCCGCCTCGGCCAGCGTGGGGACCTCGGGAAGCTCCGCCAGCCGCTGGTTCGAAACCGTGGCCAGCACGCGCAGCTTGCCGCCCTGGACCTGCGGCAGCGCCAACTGCACGCTGAGGAAGGCGAAATCCAGCTGCCCGCCCAGCAGGTCCACGACATAAGGGGGCGAGCCCTTGTACGGCGCCACGATGGCCTCGATGCCCGCGTCCTTCAGGAACAGGCTCAGTCCCAGATGCACCGAGCTGCCGACGCCCGGATGCGGGGTGGCAAGCCGGCCGGGCGCCTTGCGGGCCGCGGCCACCAGGTCTTCCAGCGAACGCCACGGCGAGTCTTCGCGCACCACGATCACGTTGGGCGGCGCGCCGAAGCTCGCGATGGGCAGGAAGTCGCCGGTGGCGAAGCGCGTCTGCGTATCGATGAGGGGATTGAGCACCACGAACATGGCGCCCGACAGCAGGGTGTAGCCGTCGGCGGCGGCCTCCTTGGCGGCCAAGGCGCCGATCGTGCCGTTGCCGCCGGGCTTGCTGTCGACGATCACGGGCACGCCCCATTGCTCGGACAACTGGTCGGCCAGGATGCGGGTGGCGATGCCGTTGGGACCGCTGGTGAGATAGGGAAGGACGATGCGTACCGGCTTGGAGGGAAAGACCGGATTGGCGCGCGCCGGCCGGGGCAGGACGGCGGCGCCGAGCAGGCTGGCGGCACCCAGGGAAAGGATGCGGCGGCGGGTGGGCTGGAAGCGGATCATGTGCGCGGGACGGGAAGGGGACGGGCCCGGCGAATCGCCAGGTGTGACAATGTCCGACGATACTAATCTATACGCACGATTGTTTATGTATTGTTTTGGAATAAAAACATTGCCGGCCCGCACGCGCCGACGCCCCTAACGCAAGGCCCGCGCGACGGCATCCAGGTTCTGGTCGATGAAGAAATGCCCGCCCTGGAAGTGCAGCAGGTCGAAGGCGCCGGCGGCGTGGGCGCGCCAGGCCAATGCCGCCGCTTCGTCGACATAGGGATCGGCATCCGACAGCAGGAAGCGCAACGGCGCGCGCAGGGCGGCGTCGGGTGGCCGGTGGTAGGCCACGTTCATCGTGTAGTCGTTGCGCACCCCCGCGATCAGGGCGTCGCGGAACTTGGGGCTGCGCAGGACCTCTGCCGGCACCCCCGCGCCGGCCTCGATGTTGCGCAGGATCACCGCGTCGCTCAGCGGAAGGGTGAAGCCCAGCGAGACCGAGGGCGCCCGCCTGCCCGAGACGCACACGAGCCGGGGGACGTGCCCGACGGCCTCCAGCTGCAGCGCGGCTTCGAAGGCCACCGCCGCGCCCATGCTGTGTCCGTAGAGGGTCAGGGGTGGCCCCGCCAGCAGGCCCGCCTGCGCCAGG
Organism: Orrella dioscoreae; assembly: GCF_900089455.2. Taxonomy (NCBI): domain Bacteria; kingdom Pseudomonadati; phylum Pseudomonadota; class Betaproteobacteria; order Burkholderiales; family Alcaligenaceae; genus Orrella; species Orrella dioscoreae. The sequence goes on along the minus strand of NZ_LT907988.1, from coordinate 2,636,545 downwards.
TCCTCCACGATGTCGGCGGCGAGGTCCTCGATGGCGTGAGGCTCGGCTTCCTGCTTGCGGTCGCCCTTGCCGGGATACTGGACGGCCAGGCCCGCCAGGGTCCCGTCCAGATGTTCGAGCAGGCGCCTGCCGCTGGCGGCCGCAGCGCCCGCGTGGGGAAAGAAGACAAGGGCGCCGGCGGCGGACGCGTGGAAGCCTGCCGGTCTCAGGGAGCGGCTGGCGAGCAGGGCAGGGTCTGTCATCGCGTCCTCGCGAAAGACGGGGTAAGGGCAGGCATCAATGGATCAGTGGGCGGCCGTGGCCGGCGAGGCCAGCACGGCCAGGTGATAGTCTCCCGAGCCGGGGTCCGCGTCGGCCACGAGCACGCGTCGCACCGGCGGATCCAGCGCCGCCAGCGCGCTCCACACACCCGTGGTGTATTGGTCTGGACGCGCCCGTGTCACCGGCACGCCCAGCCCTTCCCAGGGCAAGGCATGCCCCAGGATCACGTGTTCGGGCGCGTCGCCGGGCGCTTGCGCCAGGATCTCGCGCACCAGGCTTTCCAGCGTGGCGGCATCCGGCGCGCGGCGCACGTGCAAGGGCAGATGCCGTCCGCCACCGCCGCTGCCGGTCAGCAGCAGCACGCCGGTATCCGCGAGGTTGCCGGCATCGACGCCGGGGCGCGAGGCGGGCAGGGTGGCCTGTTCCAGGATGAAGATCGCGGCGTCGCGATAAGGCGACTGTCCGGCGTAGGCCGCGGCGATCCGCAAGGCCACGAAGGGCGCGGCGATGCCTGTCTGCGACACGCCCAGGCAGAGCGTCTGCGTGCCGTTGCCATGCAGCAGGTGGTCGATGTAGGGCGCGACCGCCGTGAAGGGCAGCAGGTCGGGCAGGGCCTGGGCCACCAGGATGAGTTGCGGCTGGCGGGGCAAGGCCTCGGCCAGCAGCGCGTCCGCCAGGTCCTGGTGGGTGTGGAAGCTGCCGCGCGCAAGCAGCGTTTCATCCACCTGGCGGCCGTGACGGCCCAGCAGGTCCTGGTAAAGCGATTGGTTGACGCCCAGCCAGTCCGGTCGTGGACGGGCGGGCAGGCGCACGTGTCGGGCATGGACGATCTGCATGACGGGCTCCTTTCAGCCGCGCTGCGTTTCGGGCAGGCGCGCCTCGACGTAGTTGGCGACGGCACCCAGCGTTTCCAGGTCCTGCGCGGTGAGCGCGTCGGGGTCGACATCGATGCCGAATTCGCTCTCCAGCGCCACGAGGACTTCGAGGATGGAGATGGAGTCCAGGTTCAGGTCGTCGAAGACGCGGGTGCGCTCCGAGACCTCGCCTGTCTCCTGGCCGGTGACGCGCGAGATGACGGCGCCTAGGGTGTGCACGATGGTGGATCGGGTCATGGAAGCCTCGTCAGGTAAGGAAGGAAGGGAAGCAAACGGGGTCGCCAGCCGCTGCGGCGCGAGCACGTCCCGCGGCGTGTCGCGGCGGCGCACCAGGTGCGAGTCGCCGTTGCGCAGCAGGACCTCCGCCGGGAAGCCGTGGCCGAGGAAAAGGCCGGGCGAGGCGGACGGGCCGTAGGCGCCTGATCGCAGCACGGCCAGGAGGTCGCCAGGTTCGGGATCGGGAAGGGGGACCTTCCTGGCCAGCACGTCGCTGGGCGTGCACAAGGGGCCGGCAACCGTGACGGGCACCGTGGCACGGTCGCCCGCCGGCGCCAGCGACACCAGCGGAAAATCCCTCTTCAGCACGTTGCCGACACCCACGGCGCTCAGGTGGTGGTTGGTGCCGCCGTCGACGACCGCGTACACCTGCCCGCGCGAGGGTTTCGCATAGCGCACCCGGGTCAGGAACGCGCCGCTTTCGGCGGTCAGGTAGCGCCCCTGCTCGGTGATGATGCGGGTGGCGCCCCGGCCAGCCAGGAAGTGCCTGACGGTGTCCGACAACGCGGGCAGCAGCGCCCGGATGTCCAGGTCGGTCTCGTTGTCGTAATAGGCCACGCCGAAGCCGCCGCCGATGCCCACGATGTCGGCGGCCAGCCCGGTGGCGGCCTCGTAGGCATGCACCAGTTCGAACACCCGCTGCGTATTGGCGACGATCTCGGTGTAGTCCAGGAAACGGGTGCCGAAGAACACGTGCAGGCCGCGCGGGCGCAGCCATTGCAAGGCGCGCAAGGTGGCGGCGCTGGCCAGCACGGTCTCTTCGTCGATGCCGAATTGCCTGGGCTTGCCGCCCATGGACAGGCCGCGATGCCGGGCGCTGGCGGCCGGGTTGACCCGCAGCAGGATGTCCAGCGGCTGGCGGGCCGCCGCGGCATGCCGTTCCAGCGCGGCCAGTTCCTGCAGCGACTCGACGATGACCGCCAGGGGCCGCGACGCCACGCAGGCCCGCAACTCCTCGTCGCTCTTGCCTGGGCCGAGGAAGATGGTGTCCCTTGCGGCCACGCCCGCCCAGCGTGCCGTTTCCAGCTCGGCCAGCGACGAGACCTCGGCGCCCGCGCCCTCCCGGCCCAGCAGCGCGCACACGCTGACGTTCGGGTTGGCCTTCAAGGAGTAGTAGATCTCGACCTCGGGCGGCAGGCCCGCCCGCAGCTGGCGATAGCGGGCCGCGATGGCGTCGCCGTCGTACACGTAGAGCGGCGTGCCGTACTGTTCGACCAGGGCCAGGTAGGCCTGCCGTTGGCCGGGCGCAAGCGTGAGGTCCATGTGCGTCTCCTTCAATGCAGGGCGGGTTGCGGCACGCGCAGGTCCGACAGCGCGCGGGCGACGGCGTCCTGCAGCGCGTCCAGGGCCGCCGGATCGCGGCCGAAGAACAGGGTGTACAGCCGGCCGGCCCGCGTGCCTGGCGCATCGCCGCCGGCATTGGCGGTGCCAAAGCAGGTGATGAACAGTCCCGCGCCGTTCTCCGGCAGGCGGCCCAAGGGGCCCAGCACGTCGAGCAGGTGCGCGAACGACAGCGGTGCGTTCCCGGCGGGGACCGCAAGCTGGCGGCCGACAGCCTGGCCATCCGGCGCCAGGAAACGCTGCAGGGCGCGCTCCTGGTAGCTGGACAGGTTCAGGCGCGCATTGATCTCCACCACTGGGCGGACGCGCCCCTGCGCGTCGATCAGCGCATCCATGCCGGCCACGCCGAAATAGCCATCGGCATGGAGGGCCGCGCCCAGCTTGAGCGCCGCGGATTCGATATCCCGGTGCTGGGCGCTTGTCAGTCCGGCTGGAATGAGGTGGCCTTGCGGCGCGCCATGGTGGATCAGGGCCCGCTTGACGAAGTCGAAACTGACCGAGCCGTTACGCGCGATGGTGACCTGATAGGTCAGGTCGGCCTGCTTGTCCAGGAACCGTTCGACCAGCAGGTGCACGGTGCCATTGCCCGTGCGCTCGGCGCGGCGAGCCACCATGGCCTGCAGCGCGCGCGCCGCGGCGGGATCGCGCAGGACCAGCAGGCCACGGCCGGACACGCCGTAGGCATCCTTGACGATCAGCGGGAACGGTCCGGCGCCGCCGTGCAGGATGGCGTGCGCCAACTCGTCCACGGTGTGGCAATTGACGCCGGGAATCTCGCGCAACCCCAGTCTGTGTGCCAGGTCCCGGCTGTATTGCTTGCTGTTGACCCGCACGCAAACCTGGGCCGGCGGGCCGGCCAGCGGCAGGCCGGTGGCCTGTGCCAGCGCCTCGATCCCGTCGGAGACCCCCATCGGGGCAAGGTGCAGTCCGGCCTGCGCAAGCGCGCGCAGGCTGGCCAGCGCGGCCGGCGATTGCAGGATGCTGGCGACGGGCCCGAGCCCGTCAGGATCGGGCACCACCAGTTCCTTCGCCACCGGCAGGCCCGCGCGCGCCAGGTAGTCCAGGAAGCCGGCGTCGGCCGGCACGCTGGTGATGACGACGTCGCCGGGCTCGGCCAGCAGGAAACCCTGTTCCTGCAGGCGCCGCACCACCGCTGAGCTTTGCGCGAGTCCCTGGCCGGGGATGCCGGTGTGGCCCACGGCCCAGTCGCGCTCGACCTCGAAATTGCAGAGCCAGACCAGGCGCGCCTGGCTGTCGCCCGTGAGCGCGCGGCGCAGCGCGGCGATGCGGGAAGCGGGGGATCGGGTCATGGCGCCGTGCCTCCATGGGTCAGCACCATGGCGCCGAAGGTCGCGCCCAGGCCGACGGACGCCACGACGTAATGCCGCCCCGGCGCGAGCCTGCCGGCGTCGCGCAGCGTGGTGTAGTTCACGAAGGCGTCCGAGGCGTAGCAATGGCTGGTGCGCGCGATGTTGTCGAGGAAGAAGCATTCGGGGGGCAGGCCGATCGTCTTGATGACCTGCTTCCAGCTGATGGCGTTGACGTTGTGCGGAATGACCAGCGCGATCTCGTCGAGCGACAGCCCCGCTTCGTCGACGGCCTGGCGGATGACGCTGGCCAGCGCTTCCGGATAGGCCGCGCCAAACCCCCGGATGCCGTCCTCGTCCAGCAGCAGGCCGGCCGCGTAGCCGCCGTGGGTATGCACGGCGAAGGCACGCACCACGTCGCCCACGCCATCCCGGGAGACGAGGCAGGCCGCGCCTGCCTCGGCCATGATGGCGCTGTGGGGAATCAGCTGGATCTGGCTGCTGTAGGCCTGCTCGCCCGTGACGATGAGCGCGTGCTGGCCGGGCGATCCCTCCGCGGCAAGCAGCTTGCCGGCCAGGTCGACCGCGCCCAGGCTGCTGACACATGCCTGCTGTCCCAGCGCGAACGCTTCGGCGTGGAACAGGCCCAGCCGGTCACGGATCTGGCGCGCCAGATCCACATCGGGAGGCGCCACGGTCTGCATGGTGTGGGCATAGATCACGTAGCGGATGCTGGCCCGCGTGGCTGCGTCCAGCGCCGCCAGCAGGCGCCGCGGCGCGGGCAGCACGAGATCGTGGATGTCCTGGTCCGGGTCGAAATGCAGCGCGTCCAGGCCGTAGATCTTGCGGAACACCGCGATCTCGGTGGGACGCAGGCCCAGGCGGCCGGCCACCGCGTCGATCTTGATCGGCTCGCCGGCCAGGTGGCTCTCCACGCGTTCGATGGTGACGGTGCTCATGGCTGTTCCCCGTGCCGCGTCACGCCCGTTGCGCCGTGATCAGCCAATTGCGGGGCACGCCTCGCAAGGCGCGCTCGGCGGGGGGATAGGGCCAGTATCCTTCGCCCGCGCCGGGTTCGCCCGGCTGCGCCACGCGCGTGGCCTGCCAGCCGTTGTCGCGCAGGAACGCCTCGGGGTCGTCGGTGCCGAATTGCCAGGGCGTCCCGTCGCCGCGCAGGGTCTTGAGAAAGGATTGCGTGATGGGATGCACCAGCAGGGAGCGGCTGATCATGTCCGTGACGAGCTGGCTGCCCGGCGTGGATTGCTCGGCCAGCACGCGCAACAGGGTGGCCGCCTGCTGCTCGGTCAGGAAGAAGAAGAGGCCTTCGGCCACCCACAGCGTGGGCCGCGCGGCGTCGAAGCCGGCGGCCTTCAGCCTGGGCACCCAGTCGCCGGCAAGATCGGCGCCCACGTCCACGGTCGGGATCAGCCGTTTGGCCGAGTGGGCCTGCAAGGCCTGGTTCTTGAAGGTGAACAGGTCCACGTGATCGACTTCATAGAGCGTGGCGCCCTCGGGCCACGCCAGGCGGTAGGCGCGCGTGTCCATGCCGCTGGCCACCAGCACCACCTGCTCGATGGGCTCCCTGGCAAGGATGGCCAGGATCGCGTCGTCGACGAAGCGCGTGCGCAAGGCGACGTACTCGGCCACGGCCGTGCCGTCATAGCGCGACAGCAGCTCGAACCCCTTTTCGCCGGCCAGCAGGCGGGCATAGTCATCACGGAAACGCGCGCCGTCGCCCCGCTCGGACTCCAGGGCCCGGGCGGCCGCGGTCCATTGGGCCGTGTAAGAGACTTTCTCCATGTCGATGCTCCTTGCCGCTCAGAAATAGGTCTGCGCGATGGCGCGCAGCGTCTTCAGCTTTTCGAGGTCGAGGTTCTCGGGATCGACCTCCTGGCCGCTCGCTTCGCTGATGATGTAGATGAACTCGACGAAAGAGAGGGAATCGACCAGCCTGGCCTCGATCAGGTCCAGGTCGTCCGTGATCTCGACGCCTTCCTTGTTGCGGGATTCGAGCCAATGCCTGAGCTGCTCGATGCCTTGGGTGTGCACTGTCGTCATGAATCGTCCTTCAGGGAGGGGTGGGGAAAACGGAAGGGCCTGCCAGGCAGAACGCCACGGCCACGGCATAGTCGTGCTCATGGGTCAGGCTGACGGTGATGTCCTCGCCGATGCAGGCCGCGCTGGCAAGGCGGCGCGCCCGCCCAAAGAGCGCCACGCACGGGGCTTCGCCGTGCCGTCCCTGAACGTGGATGTCACGCCAGGGCAGCGGATGGCCGCGGCTCTGGAATGTCTTGAAGACCGCCTCCTTGATGGCAAGACGGCCGGCCACCGACACTGCATCCAGCTGGCCGGCGCGCCGGCAGGCCTGGATTTCGTCGGGACGCAGCATGCGCGCGACCGTGCTGCCGAACGCGGTGGCGATCATGTCCTTGACGCGGGAGACACTGACGAGGTCGACGCCGATACGTGGGTACATGCGAATCTTCCTGGTGGCCGCGGGCGTTCAGGCGACGGTCGCGAGCAGGCTGTTCACGTCCACCTTGCCGTTGCCGTTGAGCGGGAAGGTCTCGCCGGCCCAGACGATGACGTCGGGCAGCATGTAGTGGGGCAGGGTCCGCGCCAGCTCGCGCAGGACCTCCCGGTCGTCCCGGGGTTCGCCGGTCAGGAACGCGACGAGCTTGCGCTGCTGGTCGGTGCTGACGGGATTGCGCGTGTAGCGCACGACGGCATTGGGCGAGCCCGGCAGCCTGCGGATCGCACGCTCGATCTCCTCGAGTTCCACGCGATAGCCGTTGACCTTGACCTGATGGTCGAGCCGTCCCAGGTAGTGCACGATCCCCGTCTCGTCTTCGCTCACGAGGTCGCCGGTGCGGTAATAGACGCGCCAGGCACCGTCGGCGCCGGCCTTCAGGACATGGGCCGCCTCGCTCTTGGCCGGATCATCGAGATAGCCCGGGAACTGCTGCGGACCGGCAATGCACAGTTCGCCCTCCTGGCCCGGCCCGGCGGGCGTGCCGTCCTCCTGCAGCACCAGGTGGACGTGGCCCGCATGCACCTGGCCGATCGGCACGATGGGCCTGCCCGTGGGCGCAGCCGGCAGGGGGGAGGGCAGGCGGTAGGTGAAGCAGCTGATCGTGAGTTCGGTCGGGCCGTACAGGTTCGCGATCACGGATTGCGGCGCAGCTTGCGCCCAGGCGTGGGCGGCGTCCCAGGTCAGGGCCTCGCCGCAGAACAGGCTGATGCGCAGCGTGGGGAAGCTGCCGGGCTTCAGCAGCCTGTTGCGCTGCAGGATCTGCACTGCCGAGGGCACCGAGAACCAGACCGTGATGCCATGGCGCTTGAGGTATTGATACGGCGTGGCGGCATCCAGCGCCGACGGCACGCAGAATGCGCCGCCATGCCGCCAGGGAACGAAGAGGTCGAACACCGACAGGTCGAACGTGAGTTCGAAGTTCTGCGTGTGGCGGTCCGTTGCCTGGAAGTCGAATTGCTCGCCCAGCACCGTCAGGTAGTGCAGCACGCTGGCATGGCTGATCGGCACGCCCTTGGGGCGGCCCGTGCTGCCCGAGGTGAAGAGGATGTAGGCCGGTTTGGCGGGCGGGGTGCCAGCCTGCGCGGCGGCAAGGGCGGGAGGCAGCCAGCCCGGGCGCGCATCGTCCTCCTCGGGCGCGTCTTCCAGGCTGTCCAGTTCGAGGGGCGTGACCCCGGCAGGCAGCTCGGCCAGCAGGGCCTGCAGGGCGGCGGCGCTGGAGCGCTGGTAGACCAGGGCGGCGGCACCGGACGCCGCCAGGATCGCGGCATTGCGCGCGGCCGGATACACCGGGCTGACGGGGACATAGGTGCCCCCGGCATACAGCGTGGCCAGGACCGAGACATAGCTCCCCAGGCTGCGATCGGCGAAGATCGCGATGCGCGCGCCATCGCCGGCGACCTGGTGCAGGGTACGCGCCAGCCAGCGGGCCTTGCGGGCGAGGTCCGCATAGCGCACGGCGCCGCCGGACAGGAAGATCGCTTCGCGATCCGGATGCAGGGAGGCGGTCTGTTCGAACAGGGCCGCGAGATTGCTGGCGTGCTGGGTCATGATGGATACCTCTCGTGACTGGGGAGTGGGCCAGCCGCCACGCGCGGTCCGGCAGGTAAGGGGTTGCCGCGCACGCGGCCGCCAGGCGGCCGACGGCGCCGCCTCAAAGGAAATTGCTGTCGCTGATGGCGCCGATGCTCTCGAAGTAGCGCGCGGTGCGCTTGAACCATTGCTCGTGGTGGGGCCTGCGCTGGGGCGCGTTGCGCAGGTAGTTGCGCGTCTGCGCGGCCGAGGGCGCATCCGGACTGAGATGCACCCCCGCGTCGGCATAGGCGTGCGGGTTGTACATGAGCCCGACGAAGTGCAGGAATATCCGCCGTATCGTCGCGTCGATGCGCGACTGGGTCTCGGGCCAGTCCTCGGCCTCGTCCCTGATGGACGTCAGGACGTCCTTGATGATGTCGCGGCCGAATTTCACGTGGCGCGACTCATCCAGGTGGTGCTGCAGGTTGATCTCCCGCACGATGTCCGGCACCGAGGCGTTCTCGCCGACCTTGCGGTTGTAGTAGTCCACGAACTCCTCGAAGATCAGCGTGGACGAGAACATGTACAGGTCGTCCAGCAGCGGCGGCGTGCCCGCCTGGTCTTCCTTGTAGGCCAGCGTCTTGTAGATCTTGCCGCCATAGTCCTGGCAGAAGCGGGCGAAGAACCACATGTGCGCGTTCTCCTCGGCCAGGAAAATGTGCATGTACTCGGTGTAGTCCGCATAGCGCCGGGCGTACATCTTGCGGCAGACGAACTCGAGGGCATCCTTGATGCCGTGCACATTGAGGCTGTAGAAGTTGATGGCTTCCCACTTGCTCAAGGCGATCAGCTGCTGTTCGCTCAGCGTGCCGTGCAGGTCCGTGCCGTAGGTGGTCAGCAGGCTCTCGTCGCACCACAGCCGGTCCTCGGCGACGCGCTCAGGCCAGTCGAAACGCGTATAGACGTCGTACTGGCGTTCCTTAGACAGCCTTATCAGTTTTTCCAGGTCAGGCATGCGAATCTCTCAAGCATGGGAAGGTCACGAACTGCGTGAGTGCAACTATAAATACGAACGTACTTTTAATTTTAGATTCTTTGACGATGTAATTATCGTGATGTTTTATAAGATGGCACTGTCATTGACACATAACCTCCCGAGATTTTCGACCTTCGTATAGGGCGGCGGCAGCCCGCGTCGGTACGCCACCGCCACGCCATGTCACGCAACGCCACCGTGCACAGCCGTTGACCGACCTTTCCTTGAATCAGTACGATCGTGCTTATTCATGGGCAAGGAGGCGGCATGGGCATTTCAGACACGACCCGCGCGGGCGGGGCAGGGCGGGTGCGCGGGGACAGGCGCTGGCTGGCATTGGCGGTGCTGCTGACAGGCAATTTCGTGACGATCCTGGACCTGTTCATCGTCAACGTCGCGATTCCCAGCCTGCGCGCCGACCTGGCCGCCAGCGACGCCCAGGTGCAGCTGGTGCTGGTGGGCTATGCCGCTGCCTACGGAATCTGCCTGCTCAATGGCGCCAGGCTGGGAGACCTCTATGGCCGTCGCAACATCTTCCTGGCGGGCATGGCGATCTTCACGCTGGCCTCCCTGCTGTGCGGGCTGAGCCCGACGCCCGCCTGGCTGATCGGCAGTCGCATCCTGCAGGGGGTGGGCGCAGCGCTCCTGATGCCCCAGGTGCTGGCCAGCTTGCGCTTGCTGTTCCAGGGGGATGAGCGCCGGAAAGCGTTCGGCATCCTGGGCGCGGTACAGGGCATCGCCGCATCGCTGTCGCAGATCGCGGGGGGCTGGCTCATCGAGCATGCGCCGGCGGGCATGAGCTGGCGCATGGTGTTCCTGATCAACCTGCCCATCGGCCTGCTGGCGATCTGGGGCGCGCTGGCTTTCGTCCCGCAGGCGGCGCCCGCGGGGACGAAGCGGCTCGACCTGCCGGGCGCGGTGCTGAGCGCATTGGGCGTGGCGCTGGTGCTGGTGCCCGTCATGCTGGGGCGCGAAGCCGGCTGGCCGGCATGGTCCTGGGGCTTGCCGCTGGTGGGCGCCGGCCTGCTGGCCGCCTTCTGGCGCTACGAGACCGTGCTGCCGCGCCGTGGCGCCGCACCCATGTTCGACGTGACCTTGTTCGGCCAGCCTGGTTTCCTGGCGGGTGTGACGGCCATGTTCCTGCTGTATTCGGCCATCAGTTCATTCTTCCTGTCCCTGACCCTGCTGCTGCAGGCCGGGCTGGGGCTGGCGCCGCTGGCGGCGGGGCTGGTTTTCACGCCATCGGCCATCGCCTTCTTTGCCGGGTCGCTTTGCGGGCCCAGGTTGGCACGCCTGCTCGGCCCGCGTGCCTTGCTGGCGGGCTCGGCCGCCTTCGTCGCGGGGCTGGCCCTGTCGGCCTATGTCGGCGCCCGCGCCCCGCAAGCGCTGGATTGGATGGTCGTGGGCATCGTCATCAATGGTTTCGGCCAGGGCGTCGTCATTCCGCTCGCGCTGAACTTGCTGCTCGGGCGCGTGCGGGACGAGCAGGCCGGCACGGCATCGGGCACGATCAGCACGCTGCAGACCGTGGGCACCGCCGTGGGCGTGACGGTGGTGGGCGTGCTGTTCTTCGCGGCGCTGGCGCAGTCACCCTCGGCGGATGCCGTCGCCCACGGCCAGGCGCTGGCGTTTGCCACGCGCTACAACCTGCTTGCCGGCCTGGCCAGCCTTGCCCTGTTCGCCTGGGCGCTGCGCGTGCCCAAGCCTGTGCCCGGCACGCGCTAGGCGCCGCGACGCCCGCTCGTCTGTCAGTCGTCTGGCGCGACGGCGGAGGCAGGTGGCTTGCCTTCGCTGGCCAGGCGCAGTTGCTGGCTGGTTTCGTGTTCCCGCTGGCGGCGGGCGATGCGGCGTTCCAGGCGATGCAGCACATCAAGGATGAAGAGCGCCAGCAGCGTGCTGGCAATCGCCAGGATCTCGCGGCCCATGCCGGCGGCGATGCCCACCGCTGCCGTCAGCCAGATGCTGGCGGCCGTCGTCAGGCCGCGTACCTCATGGCCCTGGGCCTGTGACTTGATGATGGCGCCGGCCCCCAGGAAGCCGATGCCGGCGATGATGCCCTGCAACACGCGGCTCTGGTCGCCGACGTTCATGCCGCTGAGCGTGGGGGCCAGCACGAAGAGCGCCGCGCCCAGCGCCACCAGCATGTGGGTGCGCAGGCCCGCCGACTTGCCCTGGCTTTCCCGTTCGTAGCCGATCAGGCCGCCCAGCAGCACGGCCACGGACAGGCGCACGATGATGCGCACGGTATCGCCCAGGTCGTTGAAGTCGGAGAACTCCTGCTGGAGCGTGTCCAGGATCAGGGACCAGGCATCATTCATGGCGAGGGGCCCATGGCGGGCTTCCGGCAGGCCCAGTCGGGCGATGAACGCAGCGTATCAGGAAACCCTGGCGCGCAGGAGCCGCAGGCCGTTGGCCACCACGATGAGGCTCGCACCCACATCGGCGAACACCGCCATCCACAAGGTGGCGTAGCCCGTCAGCGCCAGCACCATGAAAATCGCCTTCAAGCCCAGCGACAGCGCGATGTTCTGCACCAGCACGCTGTGCGTGGCGCGCGACAGCCGCACGAAGACGCCGATCTTGCGCAGGTCGTCGTCCATCAGGGCGACGTCGGCGGTCTCGATGGCCGTGCCGGAACCCGCCGCGCCCATGGCGAAGCCGATGTCCGCGGCGGCCAGCGCCGGGGCGTCGTTGATGCCGTCGCCCACCATGCCGATGCGGCCTTGTTCGCGCTTGAGGGTGACCGCGGCCAGCTTGTCCTCGGGCAGCAGTTCGCCGCGGGCTTCGTCGATGCCGACTTCGGCCGCGATCGCCGAAGCCGCGCCCTGGTTGTCGCCGGAAAGCATGAGGGTCCGGATGCCCAGGCCGTGCAGGTCGGCGATGGCCGCCACGCTGCTTTCCTTGACCGTGTCGGCCACGGCCGCCACCGCCAGCACGCGGGTGGCGCTGGCCACCGCGACGCTGGAGCGGCCCTGCGCCTCCCAGGCATCCAGGTGTGTGGACAGCGCGTCATCCAGCAGGCCTTGCTCGGCAAGCAGGCGCCGGTTGCCCAACACATACGGCTGGCCGTCGACGACGCCACGCACGCCACGGCCGGGCAGGGCGGCGAAATCCTCCACCGCCAGCAGCCTCAGGCCATCCGCATCGGCGGCATCCGCCAGCGCCTTGGAGACAGGATGGTCGGAGCGCGCGGCAAGGCTGGCCGCGATGCGGCGGGCCTGCTCCGCGTCCACGCCTTCCATTGCAGCGAAGTCGGTCTGGCGGGGCTTGCCGTGGGTCAGGGTGCCGGTCTTGTCCAGGGCCAGCCAGCGCAGTTGCCGTCCTTGCTCCAGATAGGCGCCGCCCTTGATCAGGATGCCGCGCCGCGAGGCAGCCGTCAGCCCGCTGACCACCGTGACGGGCGTGGAGATCACCAGCGCGCAAGGGCAGGCGATGATGAGCAGCGACAGCGCGCGATACAGCGCGTCCAGCCAGGCCACGCCGAAGAACAGCGGCTGGATGACGGCCATGGCGATGGCGATGGCCACGACGGCAGGGGTGTAGATGCGCGAGAAGCGGTCGATGAAGCGCTGCGTGGGCGCGCGGCTGCCTTGTGCCGATTCGACGGCATGGATGATGCGCGCCAGCGTGGTATTGGCCGCCGCCGCGGTGACACGGTATTCAAAGCCGCCGTAAGTGTTGACGGTGGCGGCATAGACCGCGTCGCCCACGGTCTTTTCCAGCGGCAGGCTTTCGCCGGTGATGGCGGATTGGTCGATGGCCGAGGCGCCGGCCTCGATCTCGCCGTCGGCGGCGATGCGCTCGCCGGGTTGCACGTGCACGCGATCGCCGACGTTCAGCGCGCTGGCGGGCACCTTGCGCCAGGTGCCATCCGCCTGCTGTACCGTGGCCGTCTGCGGCGCCAGGTCCAGCAGCTGCCGCACGGCATTGCGTGCGCGGTCCAGCGACCGCGCCTCGATCAGCTCGGCCACGTTGAAGAGCACCATGACCATGGCCGCCTCGGGCCACTGGCCGATCAGCACCGCGCCAGTCACGGCAATGCTCATCAAGGCGTTGATGTTCAGTTCGCCGTTGCGCACGGCGATCCAGCCCTTGCGATAGGTGTTCAGGCCGCAAGCCAGGATGGCGGCCAGCGACAGGGCGGCAATGAGCCAGGTGGGAGCGTCCGCGAAATGCGCGGCTTCGGATAGCGCGGCGAGGACGCCGGCGCCCGCCAGCATCCAGCGGCTCATGGCGCTGCCGGTGGCGGGCGGCGGCGCGGCGGTGCCGTCGGCAGGCACGGCTTCCATGCCCACCGATTTGATGGCCGCCACGATGGCGGGGCCGGCGCCATCGGCGTGCACCACGCTCAACTGGCGCTGCATCAGGTTGAACGCCAGGGCACGCACGCCGTCCAGCGACTTCAGCGCTCCGCGGATCAGCGTCTCTTCGGTCGGGCAGTCCATCTGGGCGATGCGGTAGCGGCTGAGCGTTTCGCCGGCAGCGGGCGCAGGCAGGGTGTCGTCGCGCGGCGCGGGCGCGGCCGATGCCGTGCCGCAGCAACGGCTTGCAGCCTTGGGTGCGCTGCCGCAAGCGTCGCCGGGCGCATGATCGTGGTCGTGACCATGCTCGTGATCGTGCGTGTGGGAAGGGGTCATGGCGGAGGTCTTCTGGCTGTCCATGGCGTCATTCCACACCTTGGAGTTACTATAGGGTCAACCCCCAGGGAACGATCCCTGGCTCCAAGATCGGCTATCCGAGGAGGCAAGCATGCGCATCGGAGAACTGGCCCAGGCGGCCGGCACCACCGTCGAAACCATCCGCTACTACGAGAAGGAAGGGCTGTTGCCCGAGCCCGACCGGGCCGAGAACAATTACCGCAGCTATGGCGCGGCGCACCTCGAACGACTGCGGCTGGTGCGCAACTGCCGCGCGCTGGACATGAGCCACGAGGAAATCCGCGCCATCCTGTCGCTGTCGGACGACCACGCCAGCGGCTGTGGCCGCATCAACGACCTTTTCGACGCCCACATCGCCCACGTCGATGCCCGCATCGCCGAACTCCATGACCTGAAATCGCAATTGGCGGCCTTGCGCCAGCGTTGCGCGCAGGCGCGCCCCGATACCGAGGACTGTGGCATCCTGCATGGCCTGTCGGCCATGCAGGCGGAAGAGCGCCCCGAGCGGCACACCCACCTGGGTTAGCGTGCCGTCCCGCAAGTTCGCCACGCTCCTGCCAACCGTTATTCACTCCGTTTCCATCATGACCGATACCCTTCACGCCCTGACCAGCCGCCGTTCCGCCAAATTCCTGCGTGGCCCCGGCCCCGACGCGCAGACTCTGCGCAAGATGTTCCAGGCCGCCGCATGCGCGCCCGACCATGGCGCGTTGCGCCCGTGGCGCTATGTCGTGATCGAAGGGCCGCAGGCCATCGGCCGCCTGGCCGACATGGCCATCGGCGCGGTGCGCGCCAGCGGCGATCCGCGCATGACGGATGAAAAGGAAAAGGCCGTGCGCCAGTGGCTGGCCGAGATTCCGCTGATCGTGGCGGTGGCACAGAAGATCGACCACGGCGGCCGCATCCCCGAGCAGGAGCAACTGCTTGCCGCGGGCGCCTCGGTGATGAACCTGCTGAACGCGGCGCATCTGTCGGGTTTCGGCGCATTCTGGAGCACCGGCCTGGGCACCTATGTGGAAGCGGTGCAGGAAGCCCTGGGCTTCGATGCGCTGGACCACAAGTTCCTGGGCTTCCTGGCCATCGGCACGCCCGCTGCCGACAGCGGTCCTGCCAAGCGTCCCGAACCCGAGAGCTTCGTGCGCGTGTGGACCGGCGAGGCCGTGGGCGCCTGAGACGCCGATGCCGGCGGCCTGGCCTGGCTCAGGTCCGGTACGCCGTCCTACAGGCCGCCCGGCCCGTGCACGCCGGTCGGGCGCGCGCCGCAGCAGTCCGGGCCGTTTTCCAGCGCGTCGATGATGGGGCAGTCGGGCCGGTCGTTGCCGTGGCAATGCTCGGCCAGGTGGCGCAGGGTCTCTGCCATCTGCTGCAAGGCTTCCGCTTTCTTCTCCAGCGCGCGCACCTGCTGGCGCGCAATGCGCTTCACGTCCGCGCTGGCGCGGCTGCGATCCTGCCACAGGGCCAGCAGCTCGCCCATCTGCTCGACCGAAAACCCCAGGTCGCGCGCGCGGCGCACGAAGCGCAGCGTGTGCACGTGCTGCGCCGTATAGACGCGATAGCCCGAGTCGGTGCGCGCCGGCAGGGGCAGCAAGCCCACCTGTTCGTAATAGCGGATCATCTTGGCCGAAATGCCCGATTGCTCAGCCGCTTTGCCGATGTTCATGGTTGCTCCCCGATCAGGTTCGCCGTGCCGCGTGCGTGCGCTTTCAGGCGCAGGGCATTGCCCACCACGAAGACGCTGGAGAGCGCCATGGCGCCCGCGGCGAAAACGGGCGTGAGCGTGATGCCGAAGGGCGCCGACAGCAGGCCGGCGGCCAGCGGAATCAGCGCGACGTTGTAGGCGAACGCCCAGAAGAGGTTCTGCCGGATATTGGCCATCGTGGCGCGCGACAGGGCGATGGCCTGCGGCACCTTGCGCAGGTCATCCGACATGAGCACCACCGATGCCGACTCCATGGCGATGTCCGTGCCGGTGCCCAGCGCGATGCCGACGTCGGCCGCGGCCAGCGCGGGCGCGTCATTGATGCCGTCGCCCACGAAGGCGACCTTCATGCCTTCCTTGCGCAGGGCCTCGATGGCGGCCACCTTGCCCTCGGGCAGCAGCTCGGCGCGGACGTCGTCGATGCCCAGCTGCTGCGCCACGGCCTGCGCGGTGTGGCGGTTGTCGCCCGTCATCATGACGGTGCGCACGCCCTCGGCGTGCAGCGCCGCGACGGCCTGGGCCGATTGCGGCAGGATGGGGTCGGTGACGCAGAAGAGAGCGGCCAGGCGACCGTCACGCGCCACATACAGTGGCGTGCCGCCTGACTCGCCCCAGCTTTCGGCCTGCGCGGCCCACGCGGCGGTGTCCACGCCTTCCTCCCGCATCAGCCGTTCACCGCCGGCGATGACGCGCACGCCATCCACCTGGGCTTCGACGCCTGCGCCGGTCAGCGCGCGGAATGCACGGGCCTCGGGCAAGGCCGCCATGCCTGCCTCGCTGGCCGCCTGACGGATGGCGTGGGCGATGGGGTGCTCCGAATGCGCCTGCACGGCGGCCAGCACGCCCAGCACTTCGCCGCGTGCCTGGCCGTCGACCTCGACCCAGTCGGTCAGCGCGGGCTTGCCGGCGGTCAGGGTGCCGGTCTTGTCGAAGGCGACGGCCTGCACGTCGCGCAGGCCTTGCAGGGCATCGCCTTGGCGGAAAAGAATCCCCAGCTCGGCGGCGCGGCCCGTGCCGACCATGATGGAGGTCGGCGTGGCCAGTCCCATGGCGCAGGGGCAGGCGATGATGAGCACGGTGACCGCGTGGACCAGCGCCGTGCCCAGCGCGGGCGAGGGGCCCAGCAGCAGCCAGGCCGACAGGGTGGCCAGCGCCACGCCGATGACGGCGGGCACGAACCAGCCCGTGATCCGGTCGACCAGCGCCTGAATGGGCAGGCGCGCGCCCTGGGCGGCCTCCACCAGGCGGATGATGCCCGCGAGCACCGTGTCGTCGCCCACCTGCGTGACGCGCAGGGTGAGGCTGCCGCTGCCGTTCTGCGTCCCGCCCGTCACGGCGTCGCCGGGGGCCTTCTCGACGGGAACGGGCTCGCCCGTGATCATGGCCTCGTTGACATAGGAACTGCCTTCCGAGACCTCGCCGTCGACGGGGATCTTCTCGCCGGGACGCACGCGCACCACGTCGCCCACGCGGATGGCTTCCAGCGGCACCTCGTGCATCTGGCCGTCGCGCAGCACCAATGCCGAACGTGCCTGCATGCCGATCAGCCGTTGCACCGCCGCGCCGGTGCGGCCCCGTGCGCGCGCCTCCAGCACACGGCCCAGCAGGATCAGCGTCACGATGACGGCCGCGGCCTCGAAGTAGATGTGTGCCGTGCCGTCGGGCAGCCATTGCGGCGCCAGCAGGGACACCATGGAATAGCCCCATGCGCTGCCGGCGCCCAGCGCCACCAGCGAGTTCATGTCGGGCGCGCGCTGCCAGAGCGCTGCCACGCCCAGTCGGAAGAAGGGCCAGCCGGGGCCGGCCAGCACCACTGTGGTCAGCACGGCCTGCAGTTGCTGGCTGCGCGCCTCGCCCAGCGTGGCATGGATCCAGTGGTGCAGCGTGGCGCTGGCATGCGCGCCCATCTCGAGCAGGAAGACGGGCAGGGTGAGGAGGGCGGCGATGAGGAAGGCACGCGTCAGGCGGCGGGTAGCCTGTTCGCGCTCGGCAGCCTGCGCCGCGTGCTGGCGCGCCGGGTCTTCCACCACGGTGGCGGTGTAACCCACGCGCTTGACCGCGTCGGCCAGGGCCTGTGCCGTCGCGCCCGGGCCATCCAGGGCCACGCGGGCGCGTTCGGTGGCCAGGTTGACCTGGGCCGCGGCCACGCCGGGCACGCCCGACAGCGCCTTTTCCACGCGGCGCACGCAGGCGGCGCAGGTCATGCCCGAGATCGCGAGATCCAGATGGCCGCCTGTTGGCGTGGGAGAGGGAGTATTCATGGCGTCTTCTCCAGACGGAAACGCATCGACGTGGGCAGTATCATCCTTCCCATTATGGCAAGGTCAACGGGGCCTTGTCCGAGCGCCGATGCCAGGCGGCGGGCTGGTCAGGTCCGGCGCGGGTTACAGACCTCTACGCTGGCTCACCATCCCTGGCTTGACCTTCCCACGACGGGCGGGTTTATCCTGGCGTTGCTTGCCAGTGCGTGGCGCATCCGCCCGCCGGGGCATCACAACAAGATAAGGAGTTTCGCCATGACCATCCGCTATCACGTTCCCGACATGAGCTGCGAACACTGCGTGAAGACCATCACCGAGGCCGTGCAGGCGGCCAGCACCGGGGTGCAGGTGAATGTGGACCTGGCGACCCAGACCGTCGCGGTGGTGGGCGCCACCGAGGGCGACCGCATCGAGGCGGCAATCCGCGAGGCCGGCTATTCGCCCAGCGAGATCGTGGAAGACCAGGCCTGACGGACAACCGTCCTCCAACGCGCGAAGGAACCCCTGACATGAAGAGACTGGACACCGATGTGGCCATCATCGGCGCGGGCTCGGCTGGCCTGTCGGCCTACCGTGCCGTGCGTAACGCGGGCAAGCGGGCCTTGCTGATCGAGGGCGGAGAGCACGGCACCACCTGCGCGCGGGTGGGCTGCATGCCCTCCAAGCTGCTGATCGCCGCCGCCGAGGCGGCGCATGCCGCGGCCCACACCGCCCCATTCGGCGTTCACGTCGACGGCACGATACGCATCGAAGGCCGCGAGGTCATGGCGCGCGTCAAGCGCGAGCGGGACCGCTTCGTGGGCTTCGTGCTGCGCAGCGTGGCGCAGATGCCCGACGAGGACAAGCTCACTGGCCACGCGCGCTTCGTCTCGCCCACGGTGCTGCGCGTGGACGATCACACCGAGGTGCATGCGCGCAGCGTCGTCATTGCCACAGGCTCCTCGCCCATCGTGCCCGAGCCCCTGAAGGCGCTGGGCGAGCTCGCCATCGTCAATGACGACGTGTTCGCGTGGGACGACCTGCCCAAGCGTGTCGCCGTGTTCGGCCCCGGCATCATCGGGGTGGAACTGGGACAGGCCTTGGCGCGCCTGGGCGTGACGGTGCGCATGTTCGGCAAGGGCGGCAGCCTGGCAGGCCTGGGCGACCCCGTCATCCGCGAGCAGGCGCTGGGCCTGATGCGCGAGAGCTTCTACCTCGACCCCAAGGCCGACGTGAAGGAAACGCGGCGCGATGGCGATGAGGTGGTGGTGCGCTATATCGACCTGGACGGCGTGGCGCAAACCGAGCGTTTCGACTTTGCGCTGGTGGCCACGGGCCGCAAGCCGAACCTGGACGGCCTGGATCTGGCTGCGGCGGGGCTGCCGCTGGATGATCGTGGCGTGCCGGTCTACGACACGAACACCTTGCGCATCGGCGACTCGCCCGTCTTCATTGCTGGCGACGCCAACCAGGATCTTCCCTTGCTGCACGAGGCCTCCGACGAAGGCAAGATCGCCGGCGGCAACGCCGCGCGCTATCCCGACGTTCAGCCCGGCGAGCGCCGGGCGCCGCTGGCCATCGTCTTCACCGATCCGCAGATCGCGCAGGCCGGCTGCCGCTACCGTGATCTGTCACCCGGCACCTTCGTGATCGGCGAGGTCGATTTCTCCGACCAGGGGCGCTCGCGCGTGATGCTGCGCAACGCCGGGCGGCTGCATGTGTATGCGGAGACCGCGACAGGGCGGTTTCTGGGCGCCGAGATGATCGCGCCCAGCGGCGAACACCTGGCCCATCTGCTGGCCTGGGCAAGGCAGCAGGAACTGACGGTGGCGCAGATGCTGCAGATGCCGTTCTATCACCCCGTCATCGAGGAAGGCCTGCGCACGGCCTTGCGCGATGCCCAGGCCAAGGTGAAATGCGCGGCGGACCCGCGTGACTGCCGAGAAGGCCCGCCGCAGGCCTGAAGCCACTCCTGATAGCCACCCCGGCCTCAGGCCATGACCTCAGCCAGCGCGGCGCAGCAGGCCCACGACGACCAGCAGGATGATCGCGCCAATCACGGAAGCGATCCATCCCGCCGGTTCGCCGGGTGCGTACCAGCCCATCTGCTGGCCCGCGAAGCCGGCCACCAGTGCCCCGGCAATGCCCAGCAGCGTGGTGAGGATGAAGCCCATCTTCTGCTCGCCGGGCAGGACTGCCCGGGCAATGAGGCCGACGATGAAGCCGACGATGATCATGATGAGAATGCTCATGCTGCTGCTCCTTGCTGTGCATGCGGGCGGCGCACGGATGTGCGCCGCTCACCGATGATAGCGGTGAGCGGCCCCGCGACGTGTGACAAAGTCTCTCGGAAGGGAAGCGCGCCCGGCATCTTCCGGCCAGGCACGAGGGCGTGTCAGGAGGTTTGCGCCAGCAATTGCCGCAGGTCGTGGGTCAGCGCCTCGACCGACTCGGAGTCCGAGGCCAGCAGGCGGGCACGGCCCCGATTGTCGAAGACGTAGATGCCCCGGCTGTGGCTGACTTCATAGACGTCGGCGTCATCGCCGGGCCGCGGCTTCTCGATCTCGAACGCCACGCGATAGCGGCGCGCCAGGTCCGCCACCTGGCGGGGCGTGCCGGTCAGCCCGACGGCGTTCGGGCTGAAGGCATCGACATACGCCTGCAGCACGTCAGGCGTGTCGCGGTGGGGGTCGACACTGATGAACAGGATGCGCACCTTCTCGGCCGCCTCGGGCCCCAGGCGCTGCATGACTTCGTTCAACTGCGCCATGGTGGTCGGACAGACGTCCGGGCAACTGGCGTAGCCGAAGAACATGAGCACCGTCTTGTCCTTCAGGTCCTTCTCGGTCAGGGTCTTGCCGCCCGCGGCCGACAGTGTGAAGGACAGGTTGGGCACGTGGCCCTTCACGTCATACAGCGACCATTCTTCCGAGTTCGGATTGCAGGCCGACAGCGTGGCCGCCGCCACGGCGGCGATCAGCAGGCGGGAAAGGCGGGACAGTCGCTTCATGGCCGGAATCCTGGGACGTGGTCAGTGCCGCATGAGGAGGCTGCCGCTCAGGCCGCCAGCATGCCGCTGTGACGCAGCAGGGCATCGATGGAAGGGTCGCGGCCGCGGAAGGCCTTGAAGGAATCCGCCGCCGGACGGGAGCCGCCCACCGCCAGCACTTCACGGCGAAAGCGCATGCCGGTGTCGGCGTCCAGCGTGCTGCCTGCGGTCTTGGCGGCCTCTTCGAAGGCGCTGTAAGCGTCGGCCGACAGCACCTCGGCCCACTTGTAGCTGTAATAGCCCGCGCCATAGCCGCCGGCGAACAGGTGCGAGAAGGCGTGGGGCAGGCGGTGCCACTCGGGCGGGAATACCACCGAGACCTCCTGGCGCACCTCGCCCAGCAGGCTCATGACCTGCGCGATGGAGACGCGCTCGGCCTTGCCATGCAGCAGGATGTCGAACAGCGAGAATTCCACCTGCCGCACCATCTGCATGCCGCTCTGGAAGTTGCGGGCCGCCACGAGCTTGTCGAACAGTGCGCGCGGCAGCGGCTCGCCGCTGTCGGCATGGGCGGACAGCACGCGCACCACGTCCCACTCCCAGCAGAAGTTCTCCATGAACTGCGAGGGCAGTTCGATGGCGTCCCATTCCACGCTTGCGAAGGCCGAGGCGCCGGGCTCGTCCACGTCCGACAGCAGCGCGTGCAGCGCGTGGCCGGTTTCATGGAAGAGGGTGATGACGTCGTCGTGCGTGAGCAGCGCGGGCTTGTCGCCCAGCGGCTGGGCGAAATTGCAGGTCAGGTAGACCACCGGCGTCTGGACGGCGCCGGCGATGGCGCGGCGGCTGCGCTCGCTGTCCACCCAGGCCCCGCCCTGCTTGCCCGAGCGGGCGTGCAGGTCGAGGTACAGGTGGCCCAGCGTGGCGCCCTCGGGCGTGGTGACGCGCACGCCGCGCACCGATTTGTGCCAGGACGAGACGGCCTGCTCTTCCAGGCGCACCTGGAACAGTTTCTCGATGACCGAGAAAAGGCCCGCCAGCACGGTGGGCTCGGTGAAATAACGCTTCACCTCGTCATCGGAATAGGCGTAGCGGGCTTCGCGCAGCCGTTCGGACGCAAAGGCCATGTCCCACGGGGCCAGTTCGTCCAGGCCCAGCTCCTTGGCGGCATAGGCGCGCAGTTCGGCCAGGTCCTGCTCCGCGTGCGGCCGCGCGCGGCGTGCCAGGTCACGCAGGAAGTCGGCCACTTCCTGGGGATCGCGCGCCATGCGCGTTTCCAGGCGCAGATTGGCGAAATCGGCGTAGCCCAGCAGCGCGGACTCCTCGGCGCGCAAGGCCAGCAACTCTTCGATGAGCGGCGAGTTGTCGTATTGCGCGTCGGCCTGCTCCGACGCGATGGTGCCGTAGGCGCGATACAGCGTCTCGCGCAGTTCGCGGCGGCGCGCGTATTGCATGACCGGCAGGTAGCAGGGCATCTTCAGCGTCAGCTTCCAGCCTTCCTTGCCGTCTTCCTTCGCCGCCGCGTGGGCCGCTTCCCGCACGTCCTGGGGCAGGCCGTCGAGTTCCGCCTCGTCCGTCACGATCAGCGACCACGCGTCCACGCTGTCCAGCACGTTCTCGGAGAATTTCTGCGACACCTGCGCTTCGCGGTCCGAGATCTCGGCGTAGCGCTCACGGGCCTCGCCCCGCAATTCGACGCCGCCCAGGCGGAAGTCGCGCAGGGCCAGTTCGACGATGCGCTGGCGCACCGCTGGCCAGGCGGCGAAGTCGGCCGAGGCGCCCAGGCGCTGGTATTGCCGGTACAGCCCTTCGTGCAGGCCGACCCAGGTCGAGAACTCGCTGACCTTGGGCAGCATCGCGTTATAGGCCTCGCGCAGGGCGGGCGTATTCACGACGGCATTCAAGTGGCCGGCCACCGACCACGCGCGCCACAGGCGCTCGGACGCGGTATCCAGCGGCTGCACCACGGCTTCCCAGGTGGCGGGCAATGCCGGATCGGCGGCATGCTCGACCGCGGCACGGGCTTGCACGAGCAGGGACTCGATGGCGGGGGCCACATGCTCGGGCGCGACGGCGGCGTAGTCGATCAGGTCGGCGACCGGGGCGAGCAGGGGATTGGCGCTGGGGAGGCTCATGGCGGGTTGCGGCAAGTGAGAGGTAAGGATGAGGTGGCGATCAGGCCCGCGATTTCAAGCCCGCGCTGCCGGGCTGGGCGGGTGGGAATCCGGCCGGGCAGCGTTGCCCCCGGCCGGATGGCGCGTCAGGCCTGCGCGGCAGCGCCTGCCAGGGCACGCTCGGCAGCCTCGATGGTGTTGACCAGCAGCATGGCGATGGTCATGGGGCCGACGCCGCCCGGAACGGGGGTGATGGCGCCGGCCACCAGCTTTGCCGAGGCGAAGTCCACGTCGCCGCACAGCTTGCCGTCCTCGCCGCGGTTGATGCCCACGTCGATGACCACGGCGCCGGGCTTGACCATGTCGCCGGTGACGATGCCGGCCTTGCCGGTGGCCACCACCAGCACGTCGGCGCGGCGGGTCTGGGCGCCCAGGTCGCGCGTCTTGGAGTTGCACAGCGTCACCGTGGCGCCGGCGGCCAGCAGCAGCATGGCCATGGGCTTGCCCACGATATTGCTGGCGCCGACGATCACGGCCTCGGCGCCGCGCAGCGGCACCTGCTCGGATTCGAGCATCTTCATGACGCCGTAAGGCGTGCACGGACGGAACAGCGGCTGGCCGGTCATGAGCAGGCCGGCGTTGCTGATGTGGAAGCCATCCACGTCCTTTTCAGGCGCGATGGTCTCGATGACGCGGTGCGCATCGATGTGGGCGGGCAGGGGCAGCTGCACGAGGATGCCGTGGATGGACGGGTCTTCGTTCAGCGCATTCACGCGCGCCAGCAGTTCTTCCTCGGTCATGGACGCGGGGAACTGCTCCAGGACCGAATGCATGCCCGCCTTCTCGCAGGCCTTGACCTTGTTGCGGACATAGACCTGGGAGGCGGCGTTCTCGCCCACCAGGACCACGGCCAGGCCAGGGGTGATGCCGCGGGCCGTGAGGCTGGCCGCGCGTTGGGCGACTTCCGCGCGGATCTGCTCGGACAGCGCCGCGCCGTCGATGATGCGCGCCGTCATGCGTGCGCCTCGGGTTTGGTCAATGCAACTTTCATCAAATCTGCAACCGTAGTGACTTCGAGTTTTTCCATGATGTTGGCGCGATGCGCCTCCACCGTCTTGATGCTGATGCCGAGGTCGTCGGCGATCTGCTTGTTCAGCCGGCCCGCGACGATGCGTTCCAGCACTTGCTGCTCGCGCGCGGTCAGGCGCGCCAGCATGGCGTCGTGGGTGCGCTGGGCATTGGCCTGCGTGACGCGCTGGTTGGCCTGCTCAAGCATGCGGGCAACGATCTCGCGCAGGTCGGATTCGTTGAAGGGCTTCTCCAGGAAGTCCACGGCGCCTTTCTTCATGGTCGACACCGCCATCGGCACGTCGCCGTGGCCGGTGATGAAGACGACGGGCAAGGGCGCCTTGCGGGCCAGCAGCTGCTCCTGGAGTTCCAGGCCGCTCATGCCGGGCATGCGCACGTCGGCGATCAGCACCCCGACCTGGTCGGCGTCGTATTCCGCCAGGAAGATCTCGGCATTGGCGTAGGCGCGCACCCGGTAGCCATTGGCTTCCAGCAGCCATCGCAGCGAATCGCGGACCGCTTCATCATCGTCCACGATGTAGACGGTACTCGCTTGGTGGGGCATGTTCATGCAGGCAACTCCTCGGACTTATCGCGTTGGATAGGCGCTTGTGGCGCGGCGCAAGGCAGGGTAAAGCGGAAAATGGTACCGCCGGTGGGATTGGCTTCGGCCCACAGGCGTCCGTGGTGGGACTCGATGATGGTGCGGCAAATGTTCAGCCCCATGCCCAGGCCTTCGGACTTGGTGCTGAAGAACGGCTCGAACAGGCGCTCGGGGTCGGCCAGGCCGTGGCCCGCGTCGATCACGGCGACTTCCAGCTGATTTTCCTGCTGCTGCACCACGACCCGCAAGGTGTCGACGGTGCTTTTTTCCATGGCTTCCAGGCCATTCTTGAGCAGGTTCAAGAGTACCTGCTCGATCAGGATCGGGTCGGCCAGCGCGTTCGGCAGGTCGGCCGGCACCTGCTGCGCGATGCTGATGCGGCGCTTGCGCGAGTCGATTTCCGCGAACGCGACGGCATTGTCCAGTATCTGGGTGATGGGCACCGATTGGCGGCGCGGTTCGCTGCGCTTCACGAATTCACGGATGCGGCTGATGATCTTGCCGGCGCGTTCGGCCTGCGATGCCGCTTTTTCCAGGGCGGGCAGCAGGCGCTCGGGATCGGCATTGCCGGACCGCAGCATGGCGACCGCGCCCATGCTGTAGTTGGCAATGGCCGTCAGCGGCTGGTTCAGCTCGTGCGCCAGCGAGGAGGCCATCTCGCCCATGGTGGTGAGGCGGCTGGTGAGCTGGATCTTCTCCTGCTGCACCCGCGATGCCTCTTCGTGCTTGCGGCGCTCGGTGATGTCGCGCGCCACCTGCAGGCGCACCCGGCGGCCGTCGGTCCAGGCCAGCATGCGGTGATGCACTTCGAACCAGCGTTGCACCGACGGCGCGAACACCTCCACCGACTCATCGGTGAAGCGGCCGCGCCGGCCGGCCAGCAGTTCCTCGTGGCCGTCGGTCTGGGCGCCGAAAACCCGGCGGTAGGTGCGGTTGGCGAACAGCAGCTCCAGGCCGTCCTGGGTGTCGGCGGTGACGGAAATGGCGTCATCCAGGCCTTCCAGCACCGTCATGAAGCGCTCGTGGGCGGCCGTCAGGGCCTCGCGGATGCGCTTGGGCTCGGTGATGTCGGTCATCGACGTCATCCAGCCAATCTGGTCGCCGTTCGGGTCGCGCAGCGGCGAGACATACATGCGGGCGGTGAAGCGCGAACCGTCGCGGCGCTGGGATTCGACCTCCAGGCCGCTGCTGGGCGCGTTGCCCGACATCAGCAGGTCGAGGGTGTGCTGGTGCTGCTCGTGGCGGCCCGGCACCCAATAAGGGAAGGGCGGGCTGCGGCCGATCAGGTCGGCCTCGTTCCAGCCGATCATGCGGCAGAAGGCCGGGTTCACATAGGCGATGCGGCCCTCCATGTCCAGCACGCGCATGCCGGTGGACATGGAGTTCTCCATGGCGCGCCGGAAGCTGGTTTCCGCCGCCTGGGCCGCCTCGGCCTCCGAGCGGTAGCGGGTATAGCGCCACAGGGCCAGCAGGCTGATCACGATCACGCAGGACAGCGCCAGCACCAGCCAGGTCAGGCGCTGCTGGCGCAACTCCTGGTCGATGGTGACGAACATGACGCTGTCGTCGCGGATGCGCTGCAGCCAGAAGAAGACGCCCATCACGCACAGGTACAGGACCAGCACGACCACGGGCGTCAGCCAGTACCAGCCGCGCCGGCGCAGGCGGGCGTGGTCGTGGAACTGCGTGGCGATATAGGACTTGGGAGGGCTGGCCATGTCAGGATGATGAAAGCAACGGCGCTATTCTAATTCGGGCGGAGAAGTCGCTGCCGTCGCCTTGCGCCACAGGGGGGTTCCACCCAGGAGAACCCTCCTGTATTTTCACATTATGAAAATACATCTCGCAAGGTGGAATATTGCTTGCCCGGCCTTGTCCACATTCCCTAGAATGCCGGGAGAAGTTGCCATACCCCTCTTGCCGTTAACTGAACAGATAATCACAGGGTCGGCCCGGCTGGATCGGGGGCTTGAGTCGCCTGGCGCAACATGCCCGGCACGGTCGCGAAACCCCACTGGAGACACAAGATGTCCTCTTTCGCCCTTAATGGTGGCGCGCAGTCTGCTGCCAACGACGAAGACACGCAAGAAACCCAGGAATGGCTGGAAGCCCTGTCCGCCGTCCTCGAAAACGAAGGTCCCGAGCGCGCCCACTACCTGCTTGAGCGCCTGATCGACGAGGCCCGCCGCTCGGGCGCGCACATTCCGTATTCGCCGAACACGGCCTACCTGAATACCATCCCGGCCGGCCTGGAGCCCGCCCATCCCGGCAACCTCGAACTCGAGGCCCGCATCCGCTCGTACGTTCGCTGGAACGCCATGGCCATGGTGGTCAAGGCCAACAAGCACAATCCGCCCGATGGCGGCGACCTGGGCGGCCACATCGCGTCGTTCGCCTCGCTGGCCACCATGATCGGCTGCGGCCAGAACCACTTCTGGCACGCCGAGTCCGAGGACCACGGCGGCGACCTGGTCTATTTCCAGGGCCACACCTCGCCGGGCATGTACGGCCGCGCCTACCTCGAAGGCCGCCTGACCGAAGAGCAACTGGACCATTTCCGCCAGGAAGTCGACGGCAAGGGCCTGTCCTCCTATCCGCATCCCAAGCTGATGCCGGAATTCTGGCAGTTCCCCACCGTGTCCATGGGCCTGGGCCCGCTGATGGCCATCTACCAGGCGCGCTTCCTGAAATACCTGCACGCCCGCGGCATCGCCGACACCAGCAAGCGCAAGGTCTGGGTGTTCTGCGGCGACGGCGAAATGGACGAGCCGGAATCGCTGGGCGCCATCAGCCTGGCTGCGCGCGAGAAGCTGGACAACCTGGTCTTCGTCATCAACTGCAACCTGCAGCGCCTCGACGGCCCGGTGCGCGGCAACGGCAAGATCATCCAGGAACTGGAAGGCGACTTCCGCGGCAGCGGCTGGAACGTCGTGAAGCTGATCTGGGGCGGCTACTGGGATCCCCTGCTGGCCCGCGACAAGGAAGGCATCCTGCGCCGCATCATGGAAGAGGCGGTCGACGGCGAATACCAGGCCTACAAGGCCAATGACGGCAAGTTCGTGCGCGAGAACTTCTTCGGCAAGCACCCCAAGCTGCTGGAAATGGTCGCCCGCATGAGCGACGACGACATCTGGCGCCTGAACCGCGGCGGCCACGATCCGCACAAGGTGTTTGCCGCCTTCGACGCGGCCACCAAGCATGAAGGCCAGCCCACCGTGATCCTGGCCAAGACCATCAAGGGCTACGGCCTGGGTCAGGTCGGCCAGGCCAAGAACCCCACCCACCAGCAGAAGAAGCTGGACGTGGAAGCGATCCGCGAATTCCGCGACCGCTTCAACATTCCCGTGCCGGACGACCAGCTGGAAAAGCTGCCGTACTTCAAGCCCGCCGAAGACTCGCCGGAAATGAAGTACCTGCACGAACGCCGCAAGGCCCTGGGCGGTTACCTGCCCGCGCGCCGCGTGAAGGCCGACGAGCAACTGAAGGCCCCCAAGCTGGAAGCCTTCAAGGCCGTGCTGGAACCCACCGCGGAAGGCCGCGAAATCTCGACCACGCAAGCCTTCGTGCGCGTGCTGAACCAGGTCCTGCGCGACAAGGACGTTGGTCCGCGCGTCGTGCCCATCCTGGCTGACGAATCGCGCACCTTCGGCATGGAAGGCCTGTTCCGCCAGATCGGCATCTATGCGCCGGAAGGCCAGAAGTACGTGCCGGTCGACAAGGACCAGGTCATGTACTACAAGGAAGCGGCCGACGGCCAGCTCCTGCAGGAAGGCATCAACGAAGCGGGCGCGTTCAGCTCGTGGATCGCGGCGGCCACGTCGTACTCCACGAACAACCGCATCATGGTGCCGTTCTTCATCTACTACTCCATGTTCGGCTTCCAGCGCGTGGGCGACCTGGCCTGGGCCGCCGGCGACATGCAGGCCCGCGGCTTCCTGCTGGGCGGCACCGCCGGCCGCACGACGCTGAACGGCGAAGGCCTGCAGCACGAAGACGGCCACAGCCACATCCTGGCCTCGACCATCCCGAACTGCGTGTCCTACGACCCGACCTTCGCGCACGAACTGGCCGTCATCATCCAGCACGGCATGAAGCGCATGGTCGAAGACCAGGAGAACGTGTACTACTACCTGACGGTGATGAACGAAAACTACCCGCAGCCTGGCCTGACCGCCGGCGACGAGGAAGGCATCATCCGGGGCATGTACAAGCTGAAGTCGCACGGCAAGGGCAAGCAGCGCGTCCAGCTGATGGGCTCGGGCACGATCCTGCGTGAAGTCATGGCCGCCCAGGAACTCCTGGAAGCCGACTGGGGCATCGCCTCGGACGTCTGGAGCGTCACCAGCTTCACCGAACTGCGCCGCGACGGCCTGGACGCAGAGCGCCACGCGCTGCTGCATCCGACCGACAAGAAGCAGCCCGTGCCCTACGTCACGCAGCAGCTGGAAAAGACCGAGGGCCCGATCATCGCGTCCACGGACTACATGAAGCTGTTCGCCGACCAGATCCGCCAGTTCATGCCCAAGGGCCGCGAATACCGTGTGCTGGGCACCGACGGTTTCGGCCGCTCGGACTTCCGCGCCAAGCTGCGCGAGCACTTCGAGGTTGACCGCCGCTTCGTCACCGTCGCCGCGCTGAAGGCGCTGGCCGACGAAGGCAAGCTGCCGCTGGAGAAAGTGGCCGAAGCCATCAAGAAGTACGGCATCGATCCCAAAAAAGCCAACCCGCAATACGCCTGAGGGTCCGAGACATGAGCAATACGGTGGAAATCAAAGTGCCGGACATCGGCGACTTCGACTCGGTGGAAGTGATCGAAGTGCTGGTGTCCGAAGGCGACACGATCCAGGCCGAACAGAGCCTGATCACGGTCGAGTCCGACAAGGCCTCCATGGAAATCCCCGCCTCCGAAGGCGGCGTGGTGAAGTCCATCAAGATCAAGGTCGGTGACAAGGTTGCCAAGGGCAGCGTCATCGTCGAGGTCGAGGCTGCCGCGGGCGGCAAGGCCGACGCCGCGCCGGCCAAGGAAGCCAAGGAAGCGCCTGCCACGGAAGACAGCAAGGCCTCGGCCGCGCCCAGGCAGGAAACCCAGGAAGCCAAGGCCGAGGCACCGGCCAAGGCCGCTTCGGGCGGCGTGGTCGACGTGGCCGTGCCGGACATCGGCGACTTCGACTCGGTCGAGGTCATCGAGGTGCTGGTCGCCGAAGGCGACAGCATCAAGGCCGAGCAAAGCCTGATCACCGTCGAGTCCGACAAGGCCTCGATGGAAATCCCGTCCTCGCACGCCGGCGTCCTGACGTCGCTGAAAGTGAAGGTGGGCGACAAGGTCGCGAAGGGCAGCATCATCGCCCAGGTCGAGGCCGCCGGTGATTCGGCGCCCGCCAAGGAAGCCCCCAAGGCCGCCAAGCCCGAGGCCGCCGCCGCGCCGGCCAAGGCCGATGCCGGCCGCGCCGAAGCCAGCGCGCCCGCGCCGGCCAAGGAAGCGCCCGCCCAGGCCCTGAAGGCCGACGTCGTGGACGATGCCAAGCAGCGCCTGGCGCATGCTTCGCCGTCGGTGCGCAAGTTCGCCCGCGAGCTTGGCGCCGACCTGAGCAAGGTCCAGGGCTCCGGTCCCAAGGGCCGCATCACGCAGGACGACGTGCGTGGCTACGTGAAGAAGGTGCTGGCAGGCCAGGGCGCTGGCGCCCCGGCCGCCGCCGGCGGCGCCGATGGCGCGGCCCTGGGCCTCTTGCCGTGGCCGAAGGTGGACTTCACCAAGTTCGGTCCGGTCGAAGCCAAGCCGCTGTCGCGCATCAAGAAGATCTCCGGCGCGAACCTGCACCGCAACTGGGTCATGATCCCGCACGTCACCAACAATGACGAAGCGGACATCACCGACCTGGAAGCGCTGCGCGTCACGCTGAACAAGGAGAACGAGAAGTCGGGCGTGAAGGTCACCATGCTGGCCTTCCTGATCAAGGCCGTCGTCGCGGCCCTGAAGAAATTCCCCGAGTTCAACGCCTCGCTGGACGGCGACAACCTGGTATTGAAGCAGTATTACCACATCGGTTTCGCCGCCGACACGCCGAATGGCCTGGTGGTGCCGGTCATCCGCGACGCCGACAAGAAGGGCGTGGCCGAACTGGCGCAACTGACGTCCGAACTGGCCAAGAAGGCCCGCGACGGCAAGCTGTCGCCCTCGGAAATGCAGGGCGGCTGCTTCTCGATCTCGTCGCTGGGCGGCATCGGCGGCACGCACTTCACGCCCATCATCAATGCGCCTGAAGTGGCCATCATGGGTGTGTCGCGCTCGTATCACAAGCCTGTCTGGAACGGCAAGGAATTCCAGCCGCGCCTGACGCTGCCGCTGTCGCTGTCCTATGACCACCGCGTCATCGACGGCGCCTCGGCCGCGCGCTTCAACGCCTATGTCGGCGCGCTGCTGGCGGACTTCCGCCGCATCGTGCTGTAAACGGGAGCGTTCATGAGCAATCTCACTGCAATCAAGGTTCCCGACATCGGCGATTTCGACTCGGTCGAAGTCATCGAGGTGCTGGTGGCCGAGGGCGACACGATCAAGGCCGAACAAAGCCTGATCACGGTCGAGTCGGACAAGGCCTCGATGGAAATCCCGGCGTCCGAGGGCGGCGTGGTCAAGTCGGTGAAGGTCAAGGTCGGCGACAAGGTGTCGCAGGGCAGCGTGGTCGTGGAAGTGGAAGCAGCGGCAGGCGCCGCCCAGCCCGCCGACGCACCCGCGAAGCCGGAGGGCAAGGCCGAAGCCAAGCCGCAAGCCAAGGCCGAGGCCAAGGCGGACGACAAGCCCGCGCCGAAGGCTGCCACGCACACGGGCGGGGCCGATGGCCAGTACGACGTGCTGGTGCTGGGCGCAGGCCCTGGCGGCTATTCGGCCGCCTTCCGCGCCGCCGACCTGGGGCTGTCCGTGGTGCTGGTCGAGCGTTACGCCACCCTGGGCGGCGTGTGCCTGAACGTGGGCTGCATTCCCTCCAAGGCGCTGCTGCACACCGCCGCGGTCATCGACGAGGCGCGCGCCCAGGCCGATCACGGCATCACCTTCGGCGAGCCCAAGATCGACCTGGACAAGCTGCGCGGCTTCAAGGACGGCGTGATCAGCAAGCTGACCGGCGGCCTGGCCGGCATGGCCCGGGCGCGCAAGGTCACGGTGGTGCAGGGCGTGGGGGAATTCCTCGACCCCAACCACCTGTCGGTCAAGGGCGATGACGGCAAGACCCAGACGCTGAAGTTCGCCAGCGCGATCATCGCGGCGGGCAGCCAGTCGGTGAAGCTGCCCTTCCTGCCCGACGACGAGCGCATCGTCGATTCGACCGGCGCGCTGAAGCTGAAGTCCATCCCCAAGAAGATGCTGATCATCGGCGGCGGCATCATCGGCCTGGAAATGGGCACGGTCTATTCCACGCTGGGCGCGCGCCTGGACGTGGTCGAGATGCTGCCCGGCCTGATGCAGGGCGCCGACCGCGACCTGGTCAAGGTCTGGCAGAAGATGAACGCCCCGCGCTTCGACAACATCATGCTCAACACCAAGACGGTGGGGGCCGAGGCGAAGAAGGACGGCATCTACGTCACGTTCGAAGGCGAAGGCGCGCCGAAAGAGCCCCAGCGCTACGACCTGGTGCTGCAGGCCGTGGGCCGCTCGCCCAATGGCAAGAAGATCGCCGCCGACAAGGCGGGCGTGCAGGTGACCGACCGCGGCTTCATCGAGGTCGATCGCCAGATGCGCACCAACGTGCCGCACATCTACGCCATCGGCGACATCGTCGGCCAGCCCATGCTCGCCCACAAGGCGGTGCATGAAGGCCACGTGGCGGCCGAAGTCATCGCCGGCCAGAAGAGCTTCTTCGACGCGCGCGTCATTCCCTCGGTGGCCTACACCGATCCGGAAGTGGCGTGGGTGGGCCTGACCGAGGACGAGGCCAAGAAGAACGGCATCAAGGTCGAGAAGGGCCTGTTCCCGTGGCAGGCCTCCGGCCGCGCCATCGCCAACGGCCGCGACGAAGGCTTCACCAAGCTGCTCTTCGACGCCGAGACGCATCGCATCCTGGGCGGCGGCATCGTCGGCACCCATGCGGGCGACCTCATCAGCGAAGTGGCGCTTGCCATCGAAATGGGCGCGGACATGGTGGATATCGGCAAGACCATCCACCCGCACCCGACGCTGGGCGAATCCGTGGGCCTGGCGGCGGAAGCCGCCGAAGGCGCCTGCACGGACCTGCCGCCCGTGCGCAAGAAGTAAGTCCCATCCGCCGCGCGTCCTTCGGGCCGCGCGGCGCGCCATCGTGACGCGCCGTCTCATTGCCCACCTGGACATGGATGCTTTCTATGCGTCCGTTGAGCTGCTGCGTTATCCCCACCTGAAAGGCCAGCCCGTCGTCATCGGCGGACGCGAGCGCGCGCCCGAGCAATTGCCCGATGGCAGCTGGCGCCACGCCTTGCTGAAGGACTACGCCGGCCGCGGCGTCGTGACGACCGCCACCTATGAGGCGCGCGCCTTCGGCGTGCACTCGGCCATGGGCATGATGAAGGCCGCCGCGCTGGCGCCTCAGGCCATCCTGCTGCCCGTCGATTTCGACCGCTACCGCCAGTATTCGCGCCGCTTCAAGGACGCCGTGCTCGCGCTCGCGCCGGTCATGGAGGATCGCGGCGTCGACGAGATCTATCTGGACCTCACCGATGTGCCAGGCGCGCAGGACGCGACGGCCGACGACCCGCTGGCGGGCGCCCGCGCGGTCGGGCAGGCGCTGCGCCAGCGGGTCCTGGCGGCCACCGGCCTGAGCTGTTCCATCGGCATCACGCCGAACAAGCTGCTGTCCAAGATCGCGTCCGAGCTCGACAAGCCCGGCGGATTGACCGTGCTGAGCCTGGCGGACCTGCCTGCGCGGATCTGGCCGCTGGCCGCGCGCAAGGTCAACGGCATCGGCCCCAAGCTGGCGCAGAAGCTGGAGGCGCTGGGCCTGAACACGGTGGGGGATATCGCGGCGGCCCAGGCCGACTGGCTGCGCGAAACCTTTGGCGAGAACACCGGCGGCTGGCTGCACCGGGTGGCGCATGGCCAGGATGACCGGCCCGTCGTCACTTTCAGCGAACCGAAGTCCATCAGCCGGGAAACCACCTTCGAGCGCGACCTGCATGCCGTGCGGGACAAGGCCGAGCTGGGCGCCATCTTCACCCGGCTGTGCACGCAGCTGGCGGCAGACCTCGCGCGCAAGGGCTATGTGAGCCGCACCATCGGCATCAAGCTGCGCTACGACGACTTCAAGATCGTCACGCGCGACCTGACCTTGTCCTTGCCCACGGCCGATGCCGCGAGGATCCGCCAGGCGGCGGGCCAGTGCCTGAAGCGCGTGCCCCTGTCGCGGCGCTTGCGTCTGCTGGGCGTCAGGGCAGGGGCCTTGCTGCGGGCGGATGATCCGGCGGCCTCGGCGCCCACGGCAACGGCAAGGCAGGCGGGAGACCCGCACACCTTGCCGCTGTTCGACGAGAACCAGTGGTCCGACATCCCGGCCCGGGATTTCCCTCGGAATCGCTAACAAGGCGCTACTTCCTGGGCGAGCCGCCTGGGGTAAGATCGGCATCGAGCCCGGCACACCCGAGCGATGCCGGACGAAAACAAGGGCCACAAGCCCCACAGGCCCGCCAACACTGCAAGGAGCCCTTCATGATGATCCATCGCAAGCTTGCCGCCCTCATGGCCGGCATGGCCCTCGGCGTGACCGCCCTGGCCCCCGCCGCGGCGCAGAACAAGGAACTCGTGGTCGCCACCGATACGGCATTCGTGCCCTTCGAGTTCAAGCAGGGCGACAAGTACGTCGGCTTCGACATCGACCTCTGGACTGCCATCGCACAGGAAATGGACGTGAAGTTCCGCTTCCAGCCCATGGACTTCAACGGCATCATCCCGGGCCTGCAGACCCGCAACATCGACGCCGCGCTGGCGGGCATCACGATCCGCGACGACCGCAAGAAGGTCATCGACTTCTCCGACCCCTATTACGAAAGCGGCCTGTCCATCCTGGTCAGCGACAAGAACACCGACATCAACGATGCCAAGTCGCTGTCGGGCAAGACCGTCGCGGTGAAGACCGGCACGGCCACGGTGGACTTCCTGCGCAAGGAAGTGCCCGATGCCAAGCTCAAGCTCTTCCCCAACATCGACAACGCCTATCTTGAACTGGCCACGGGCCGCGTCGATGCCGCCGTGCACGACACCCCCAACGTGCAGTACTACGCCAACAGCGCCGGCAAGGGCCGCGTGAAGGTCACCAGCGCGGTCAAGAGCGGCGACTTCTACGGCATCGCCTTCCCCAAGGGCAGCGACCTGGTGCCGAAGGTCAACAAGGCGCTCGCCACGTTGAAGGGCAACGGCAAGTACGACGAGATCTACGCCAAGTGGTTCGGCAAGCAGGCCAAGTGAAAGCCGGGTAAGCAAGGCCTGTTGACTGCCTTGCAGACGGCATGAATGCCATTGCCCGCCGGCCATCGGCGGGCAATGGCCCGGACCTGGCGCCGCGGCGCCGGACAGCCGGATAACGCCATGCTTTCCGGGCGGGCGGCCCTGCGCCGCGTCCGCCCAGTCCAACCAGGAGACGCATTTGGAATTCGACTGGACAGTCATCTCCGAAGCCATGCCCAGCCTCATCCAGGGCACCAAAATGACCGTCAAGATCACCCTCTGGGGTCTTTTCGGCGGCTTCATCCTCGGCGCGCTCGCGGGCGTCGCCCGGGCCTACGGGAACATCGTCCTGTCAGGCATCGCGCAGGTCTACGTCTCCATCATCCGCGGCACGCCCATCGTCGTGCAGGTGATGTTCATCTACTTCGCCTTGCCCCTGCTGGCAAATATCCGCGTCGATGCGGAGTGGGCGGCCATCGTCACGCTCATCATCAACTCGGGCGCCTACATCGCCGAGATCGTGCGCGGCGCGCTGCTGTCGGTGCACAAGGGCCTGAAGGAAGCCGGCCAGGCCATGGGCCTGCCGTTCCACAAGATCCTGCTGCACATCATCGGGCCGGTGGCCTTCCGCCGCATGATCCCGCCGCTGGGCAACCAGTGCATCATCAGCCTGAAGGACTCCTCGCTCTTCATCGTCATCGGCGTGGCCGAACTGACGCGCCAGGGCCAGGAAATCATGGCCAGCAACTTCCGCGCCGTGGAAATCTGGTCGGCCGTGGCCATCATCTACCTGATACTCACAGGCA
This sequence comes from Orrella dioscoreae, assembly GCF_900089455.2. Taxonomy (NCBI): domain Bacteria; kingdom Pseudomonadati; phylum Pseudomonadota; class Betaproteobacteria; order Burkholderiales; family Alcaligenaceae; genus Orrella; species Orrella dioscoreae. Next base: position 2,600,827 of record NZ_LT907988.1, on the reverse strand, counting down.
CCATCGCGCTGGTTCTGCGCCTGATCGAACGGAGGATGCGCATACTATGAGCATGGTCGAATTTCGCGACGTCACGAAGCGGTTCGGCGATAACGTCGTCCTGAACGGTGTCACCCTCGACATCGATGCGGGCGAGGTGGTCGTCGTGGTCGGCCCGTCCGGGTCGGGCAAGTCCACCTTCCTGCGCTGCATCAACGTGCTGGAAACCATCCAGGGCGGCGAGCTGCGCGTGGACGGCATCAGCGTGACAGGCACCCCCGAGCAGGTCCGGGAAATCCGCCGCGAGGCGGGCATGGTCTTCCAGCAGTTCAATCTGTTCCCGCAGATGACGGCGCTGGAGAACGTGATGTTCGGGCCGGTCCACACGCGCGGCATGCCGCGCGCCGAAGCGCGCCAGCAGGCGCAGGCGCTGCTGGCCAAGGTCGGACTGGCCGAACGCATGGACCACTATCCCAGCGAGCTTTCCGGCGGTCAGCAGCAGCGCGTGGCGATCGCCCGCGCGCTGGCCATCAAGCCCAAGCTGATGCTGTTCGATGAACCCACCTCGGCGCTGGATCCCGAACTGCGGCACGAAGTGCTGCAGGTCATGAAGACCCTGGCCGACGAAGGCATGACCATGATCGTGGTCACGCACGAGATGGAGTTCGCCCGCAAGGTGGGCAGCCGGCTGGTGTTCTTCGACGGTGGCAAGGTGGCGCATGATGGGCCGCCCACCGAACTGCTGGCGAATCCGCCCAGCCAGCGGCTGAAGGACTTCCTGCAGCACGTGGCCTGAGTCATCCAGGCTGTGGCGCGGCAACGGCCCCGGGCATCTGCGTGCCTGGGGCCGTTCTGCATCAGAACCTGAGTTTCAGATTCACGCCAACGCTGCGCTCGGCGCCCAGCTGGGCATAGGCCGGCTGCGCTTCGCGGTCGATGAAGGTGACGTAGCGCTTGTCGAACAGGTTCCTGGCGAACACGCTCACCTGCCAGCGATCCTGGCGGTATCCAAGCTGCGCGTTGACGATGACGCGCGAGCCGATCGTGTCCTGTGGCGGAATGCCGAAGCGGCCCTCGTAGCCCGAGGTGTACTTGGCGTCGGCGGCCAGGTAGAAACCGCCGGGCCACTGATACCGCCCGCCCAGGCCCACGCTCCACTCGGGGGCTTCGGGAAAGGCGCGGCCCGACAGGTCGCCGTAGCTGGCGTGGTTGAAACGCTGGAACCTGGTGTTCAGGTACCCCAGCGACGCGAACAGGGACAGCCGCTCATTGGCCTGGTAGGTGGGCTCGATTTCCAGGCCCCAGGTCCGTGACGAGGCCGCGTTGGCGGTCTCGCGATAGGACTGGTCCGCGGGATCGGGGCGGATCTCGATCTGCTGGTCCTTGTAGCGCGTCAGGAACAGGTTGGCGTTCAAGGACAGGCGTCCGTCCAGATAGCTGCCTTTGTAGTACAACTCGTAGTTCTGCGCGGTTTCCGGGTCGTAGTATTGGGCTTGGCCCGTGTTGTAGTTCACATAGAAGCCGCCCGTGCGGAACCCCTGCGTATAGGTGGCGCCCACCGTGTGGTCCGGCGTGATCGATTTCGACAGTCCCACTTTCGGCACGAAGTTGTACTCGTCGAAGTCGGCGCTGTTTTCGTAAGTGAAGGGCACGCCGCCATAAGGGTAGGTTTCGGCGTTGCGCTGCGCGGTGCGTTCGCGCAGGTAGTCCAGGCGGCCGCCCAGTGTCGCGCGCCAGGTGGGCAGGAATTCGTAGGTGGCTTCGCCGAACGCCGCCAGGTTGGTGGTTCGCCGGCGGAAGCTTTCGGCCAGTTGGAGGTGCGGCACCAGCGCCGCGCCGAAGGTGGAGTCATAGTCCTGGTAGCTGCCGAACACGCCCGCCACCCAGCTCCAGCGCTCGCCTTCGTAGTTCAGTCGCAACTCCTGCGTGAGCAGCCTGTCCTCGACTTCGCCGGAAAGGCCGTCGACCAGGCCAGCCGTGCCCGCGTCGACGGAGCGGCGCCGCGTCTTGCCCAGGTGGTTGCCCGTCTGCGAGGTCAGGCGCAGCGAGTCGTTGAAGTCATGGGTCAGTTCCAGGCCCAGGTTGTGCACGGTGGTCTGCCTGAACTCCGCGTAGGTCGGGAAGGCGTACCAGTCTCCACGCGCGTCACCGAAGCCGAAGTCCGCCCCTTCGCCGACCAGGCGCTCGTTGGGCCGGTCGTCCGAATAGGCGTAGCTCAGCACCGCCCTGGTGCTGGGCGCCGAGGCGGGCAGCAACAGCAGCTTGGCGCGCAGGTTGTTGCTGATCTCGGTCTTGAATCGGTCGTAGTTGGCGTATTGCCGATAGGTCGGATAGCTGACGGGCGTCTTCGCCCGCTCGACGGAACCGCTGATGCGCAGCGCCAGCTGGTCTTCCGAGAGCGGCGTGTTGAGCATGAAGGCCGTGCCCCAAAGGTCATGGTTGCCGCCCGTGCCGGACAGCTCGGCTTCCCGCTTGAAGGTGGGATCCTTGGTCTTGATGTACACCGCGCCCGCCGTCGCGGCGCGGCCGCTCAGGGTGGATTGCGGGCCGCGATAGACCTCGACCTGCTCCGCATCCCACAGATTGCGTGCGCCAAAGCGGGCGCTGTAGCGCGTTTGCAGCACGCCGTCGACATAGACCGAGCCCATGGGCGCGCCGGACGGCACGAAGCCTTCCGTGCTCATGCCTCGGATGACGAAGCCGGAATTCAGGAAGGCGGCGTCCATCACGTTCGCCAGCCGGCGGAAGCTGTCCTGGACCGTGGTGATCTGGCCAAGCGCGATGTCTTCGGCCTTGACGATGCCGACCGAGGCCGAGGAGTTGTTCAGCGCGGTGGTTTCGCGCGAGCCATACAGCGTGGCGGTGACCGTCACCGGCGCCAGCAAGTGGGGCGGCCCCAATTGGCCGACTGGCGCCGGCAGTGCCTGCAGGGAATAGCCCGCCGCGCCCATGTCGCGCAAGACATAGCCGCTGCCCGCGAGCAGTCGGTCAAACCCTTCCTTGATGGTGTATGAACCCTGCAGCCCGTCGCTGCCGCGCCCCGCCAGCAGTTGCGGGTCGAACGAGAGCGGCACGCCGGCGGTGGCGGCGAAACGTGCCAGCACATCGCCCAGCCTGCCGCCCGCAATGGCATAAGTGCGCCGCTCGTCGCCTTCCTGCACGGTGGCCGCCAGCAGGGGAGCGGGAAGGGTGAGCGCGCCCAGCCCCACGCCAAGCAGCGCGCCGGCCAGGGCCAGTACCGGGGCCCGGCGCGGGGGAGTGGTCTGGCGAGTCGTGTCCGTCGCGGACAAGTGCGCTGCGTGGCGTGCGCCCCGCGCCTGGAGATGCCGGCGTGCCGTCATGGTCTACCTTTGCCTTGAGAGTGAGAGGGTGGCGGCATTGATGCCGCCTTCCTCATGCACACCGGACAAGTGCCAGAAAGGTATCAGCGCGCGCCATTCGGGCGCCGGTCCGGCGCGCGCTCGACGGTGATCCAGTACGGCGGATATCCCCCAAGGCGCACCGGCAGGGTCTGGGACAGCAGCGAAAGGCTGCGCGGAATATCGTCCAAGGGAAAGGCGCCGGTGACGGCCAGATCTTCCACGGCCGGGTCACGGCGCAGCACGCCCCGGTGGTAGCGGCCCAGTTCGTCCAGCAACGTGCCCAGCCGCAAGTCCTGCGCCATCAGCATGCCCTGGCCCCAAAGCTGCGCGTTGGGGTCGGCCTCGCCGACGGGCGAAATGTCCCGCGCCGTGAAGCTCGCCTGTTCGCCAGCCCTCAACACCCTCGGATGGCCTTGGGCTGGACGCAGGGCCACCGCACCCGAGAACACGGACACCCGCGTTGCCCCGGCCATCTGCCTGACGGCGTAGTGCGTGCCCAGCGGGCGCAGGCTGCCCTGGGCCGTGCGCACTTCGAAGGGGGGCAGGGCGCGGCTGTCGGCATCCTGCGGGCTGGTCAGCAGGATTTCGCCGCTGCGCAGGGTCAGCACGCGCGCCGACGCGTCGAATGCGATATCGACGGCGCTACGGGTGTTCATGTGCAACAGCGTGCCATCGGCCAGGGTCACCGTCATGCGTTGCCCTGTTTCGGTCGAAAGGTCGGCGGTCCAGGTCTGCCAAGGCGCGCGCCGTGCGCCCAGCCACGCCAGGGGCGCCAGCAGCGAGATCAGCCCCAGGCCCATCGCCGCGCGCCGGCCGGGGCGTCGCAGGCGGGCGAGGGTGCCGCGCCCAAGCGGCGCGGGCACCTGGCCGAAAGTGCGCAGCAAGCCCTCGGCCCGCAGCCAGGCCGCCTCATGGGCAGGATCCAGAGCACGCCAGCGGGCCAGCCCGTCCCGGTCGGCCTGGCTGGCCTCGCCGGATTGCAGCCGCACCAGCCAGTCAGCAGCCTCGCCAAGGATGGCAGGGTCGATGGCGTGCGGCGTGGCCGCGCCCAGCGGCAGGGTTTCAGCGGCCGGCATCAGTCCAACGCCAGGCAGGCAAGGAAGGCATCGCGCATGTGCCGTTTCACCGTGATCAGCGACACGCCCATCCGCCTGGCGATCACGGCATACGTCAGGCCGTCGAGCTGGGCGAGCAGGAAGATTTCCCGCGTGCGGGCGGGCAGCCCGCGCAGCATGGCCTCGATGCGGCAGAGCGCCTGCAGGATCAGCAAGCGGCTCTCGGGCGACGGATGGCTGGCCTCGGGCAATTGCGACAACGCGTCGAGATACGCCCGCTCGACCTCCTGCCGCCGCCAATGGTCGACCACCAGGCCCTTGGCGATATGCGTGAGCAGGGCGCGTGGCTCGGGGCCGAGATCCGCCACCGGACGGCGGCCCGTCATCACGCGGATGAAGGTGTCATGGGCCAGGTCCGCGGCGTCCCAGGTGTTGCCCAGCCTGCGGCGCAGCCAGCCATGCAGCCAGCCGTGATGATCGCTGTAGAGGGCGTGTAGATGTTGCGAGTCGAGTGTGACACCCGGCACGATGCGGTCCTTGAGCGGAATCGGGGCAGGAAAGGAAGACAGCCCGGAATAATGAGAATTATTATTATTCTATGGGCTGCGATTTCGTTTCCGCAACCGATATTGCGGACAAGGAGCAAGGCCGGGCCGGAAACTAGCCCCGCACGCGCACGATCTTCTGCACGTGCGGCACACGCCGCACGGCACGGATGACGTGAGCCAGGTGCTTGCGGTTCTCGACCTGGATGGTCAGGTTCAGCGCCACCGTGGAGACGGCATCGTCATGCATGTTCACATGGACGATGTTGGCATCGGTGGCCGTGATTTCGGCGGCGATGCGGCCCAGCACGCCGCGCTCGTTGCGGGTGACGATGTCCAGGCGGGTGGAGAAGTGCTTGGCCGTGTTGGCATCCCAGGCCACCGCCACCCAGCGTTCCGGTTCGCGCGCGCGGTTGCGCTGCGCCACCGGGCAGTCTTCGGTGTGCACGACCAGGCCGTGGCCCAGGCGGATGCCGGCGATGATGCTGTCGCCCGGAATGGGGCCGCAGCAAGGCGCCAGCTGCACTGCCTGGCCCTCGTTGCCCTGGATGGTCATGGGCGCGGCGCGCGCCGCGGTGATTTCATCCACCGCGGCGGCCGTGGTGGCCACCAGCGGGTGCTCGGGCGCGAAACGGCGCGCGACGACCGCGGCCAGGCGCTTGCCCAGGCCGATGTCGGCCAGGATTTCGTCGCGCGAGCGCGCGCCCGTGCTGCGGGCCAGCTTGTCCCAGACCGGATCGTCGGCCGCGGGCAGGTCCAGCTTGATTTCCTGCAAGGCCTGCGACAACAGGCGCTCGCCGAAGCCGACGGACTCGGCGTACTTCACGGTGCGCAGGTAATGCCGGATTTCCGAGCGGGCACGGCCGGTGCGGACGTAGTTCAGCCATTGCGCGCTGGGGCGCGAGGCGGCCGACGTGATGATCTCGACGGTGTCGCCGCTGTTCAGCTCGGTGCGCAGCGGCTGGTATTCGTTGTTGATCTTCGCGGCCACGGCCTGGTGGCCCACGTCGGTGTGGATGGCGTAGGCGAAGTCCACGGGCGTGGCGCCACGCGGCAGCGAGATGATCTTGCCGCGCGGCGTGAAGACATAGACCGCGTCGGGGAAGAGGTCGACCTTGATGTATTCGAGGAACTCACCCGAATCACCCGTCTGGCTCTGGATGTCGAGCAGCGACTGCAGCCACTGGTGCGTGCGCTTCTGCAGATCATTGAGAGTGAGGTCGTCTTCCTTGTAGAGCCAGTGCGACGCGACGCCTTCCTCGGCGACGTGATGCATGTCGCGCGTGCGGAACTGGAACTCCACCGGCGTGCCATAGGGGCCGACCAGCGTGGTGTGCAGGGACTGGTAGCCATTGAGCTTGGGAATGGCGATGTAGTCCTTGAACTTGCCCGGCACGGGCCGGTACAGCTGGTGCAGCGTGCCCAGGGCCAGATAGCACTCGGGCAGCGTATGCACGATGACGCGAAAGCCGTAGATGTCCAGCACTTCCGAAAAGGACTTCTTCTGGTCGGCCATCTTGCGGTAGATGCCGTAGAGCGTCTTCTCGCGGCCGCTGACCTCGGCCTCGATGCCGGCGGCGGGCAGGGCGGCGCGCACGGCATCGGAAATCTTGCCGATGACCTCGCGGCGGTTGCCTCGGGCAGCCAGCACGGCGCGCTTGAGCACGCGGTAGCGGTTCGGGCACATGGCCTCGAAGCACAGGTCTTCCAGCTCGCGGAACAGCAGGTTCAGGCCCAGGCGGTGCGCGATGGGTGCATAGATGTCCAGGGTCTCGCGCGCGATGCGGCGGCGCTTTTCCGGCGAGACGGCATCGAGCGTGCGCATGTTGTGCACGCGATCGGCCAGCTTGATGAGGATGACGCGCACGTCGCGCGCCATGGCCAGGAGCATCTTGCGAAAGCTCTCGGCCTGCTGCTGCGCCTTGGAGGCGAAATCCAGGCGGTCGAGCTTGGACAGGCCGTCGACGAGTTCCGCCACTTCCGCCCCAAAACGCTCGGCCAGCTCGTGCTTGGCCACGTGCTGGTCTTCCATCACGTCGTGCAGCAGGGCGGCCATGAGCGCATGCGCGTCCAGCTTCCAGCCCGCACAGATCTCGGTGACGGCGATGGGGTGCGAAATGTAGGGCGCGCCGCTGGCGCGGAATTGGCCCAGGTGGGCCTGGTCGGAGAAGCGGTAGGCCTCGCGGACGCGGGCGACGTCTTTTTCGTCGAGATAATGCGAGATGATCTCGGTCAGGCCCGCCAGCGAAGCGATGGGCGCAGCCACCGGCGCCGTGGCGGTTTCAGCCGCCTCGGCGCCGGGTTTCTTGTCGGGGGATTTTTGCTTGCCGGTACGCCTGCCCAGGCGTGACCCGGCTTTCAGTGCGGCGAGCAGTCCGGAGGATGCGTTCCTGAATCCGAAAGCCATGAAGGAAAGCCGGCTGCGTGATGAATCAGGTGGGAACCTTGCGCAGCATTTCCAGGCCGGTGACGCCGGCGGCGATTTCGCGCAGGGCGGTCACCGTGGGCTTGTCCTTGCTGTCGACGCGCGCGGCGTGGCCCTGGGCCAGTTCACGGGCGCGATAGGTGGCGGCCAGCGTCAGGTTGAAGCGGTTGGGGATCTGTTGCAGGCAGTCTTCGACGGTGATACGGGCCATGGCAATTACCTGGAGAAAATGAGGTGAGAGGGGAGCAACGCAGCGCGCGGGCTCGGGCCTTGAGCTTGAACTTTAACGCGTGAACATCAACGCATGGGAATTCACTCAGGCCAAAGGCGTCGCCGAGGACTTTGCGCCAGCCTGGCTGACGCCCGGCGTGATGCTCAACTGCGAAAAGAGTTCGGGATGCCGCGCTGCTTGCGACAGGAATCGCAAACGCGTCGCTTGAACGATTTGTGAAAGCTCGTTCAATGCGACGCTAAATTCTTGATTAATAATAACATATTCGAATTCAGGCGCGTGGGCGATTTCGCCGCCCGCGGCCAGCAGGCGGCGGGCAATCACATGGCTGTCGTCCTGGCCGCGCTTCTGCAGGCGGCTTTCCAGCGCCTCGATGGAGGGCGGCAGGATGAAGATGCCGATGGCGGCAGGGTAATGGCCGCGCACCTGGCGCGCGCCTTGCCAGTCGATCTCGAGCAGCACGTCATGGCCTTCGGCCGTGGACGACTCGATGACATCCCGGGGCGTGCCATAGAAATTGCCGTGCACTTCGGCCCATTCCAGCAACTGGTTCCCGTCGCGCATGCGCTTGAACTGCTCGACGTCGACGAAACGATACTCGCGGCCATCCACTTCGCCGGGCCGCGGCGCGCGCGTGGTGCAGGAAATGGAGAGGCGGATGCTGGGATCGCGCTCGAGCAGCGCATTGACCAGGCTGGACTTGCCGGCCCCGCTGGGGGCGGCGACCATGAACACGTTACCGGCGCGTGCAGACGACATGGGAATTCGAGGAGATGAAGCGAAGGACGAAGAATAACAAAAATGGGGCGGCAGCCTTACACTGGCCTTCTCATATAAGGAGTGTCCCCGCATGCCGTACACCACGCTGATCCAGCCCGACGAACTCCAGTCCCTGCTGCAAGCCGATCCGGCCGCCGTGCTGGTCTGCGATTGCAGCTTCGACCTGACCGACCCGCAGGCAGGACGCCGCACGCATGACGCGGCCCACGTGCCGGGCGCGGTCTACGTCAGCCTGGACGACGTCCTGAGCACGGCCAAGACCGGCCGCAACGGCCGTCATCCGCTGCCCACCGTGGAAGAATTCGCGGCCCGCATGGCCGCCCTGGGCCTGGAGCCTGGCATGCAGGTCGTGGGGTATGACAATGCCGGCGGCATGTACGCCGCGCGCCTGTGGTGGATGCTGCGCTGGGCGGGGCATGAGGCCGTCGCGGTGCTGGATGGCGGCCTGGCCGCCTGGCGCGACGCGGGCTTTCCCGCCAGCGACCTGGCCACTCCCGCGCGCGCGGCGGGCCGTTACGCGCCGGCGCCCTCGCTTGTCAACCGCGTGGACTACGACACGCTGCGTGGCCATGTCGAAGCGGGTGATCGCCTGGTGATCGATGCGCGCGCCGCGGATCGCTTCCGCGGGGAAAACGAGACGCTGGACCCGGTGGGCGGACATATCCCGGGCGCGCGCAACAGGTTCTTCAAGGACAACCTTACGGACCAGGGGCGTTTCAAGTCGCCCGCGGCGCTGCGTGACGAGTTCGCCGCCATACTGGGCGACACGGCGCCGGCGCGCGTGGTGGCGCAATGCGGCTCGGGCGTCACTGCCTGCCACAACCTGCTTGCCATGGAAGTGGCCGGCCTGGGCGGCGCGACGCTGTATCCGGGCTCCTGGAGCGAATGGAGCGCCCAACCCGGCGCGCCCGTGGCTACCGGCACGGCCTGATCCCGCGCGCTTGCCTGGCGGCGCGACAGGTGCCTGCCGGGCGTCCCTGTTACTGCCGATCTCCGCACATGCAACCGTCTGTTCCCGGTGGATACGAACGTCCTTTTGGGTGCGTTGCGGCAAATTGGATGCGCTAGCATGCTGCCACCCCGGATCAATCAGGAGTCAGCATGGGTGTGCAGAACAAGGTAGCGGTGGTTACCGGCGCGGGAACAGGCATCGGTCGAGCGGTCGCCCTGGAACTGCTTGCCTGCGGTTACCGCGTGGCCTTGGCCGGACGCCGGCGCGAACAGCTTGAGCAAACCCGCACGGCGGCAGGCGACGACGCGCTGCGTGCGCTCGTCGTGCCGACCGATGTGACCAATGAGGAGTCCGTGCGCGGCCTGTTCGACCAGACGCAGCGCGAGTACGGCCGCGTCGACGTGCTGTTCAACAATGCCGGGCGCATGAGCCCCGAGCTGCCGGTGGACGAGATTCCCGTGGATGTCTGGCGTGAGATCGTCGACGTCAACCTCACCGGCATGTTCCTGTGCGCACGCGCCGCCATGCGCATCATGAAGGCGCAGGATCCGCAGGGCGGACGCATCATCAACAATGGCTCGATCTCGGCCCAGTCGCCGCGGCCGATGTCGGCGCCTTACGCCGCCACCAAGCACGCCATCACCGGCCTGACCAAGTCCATTTCGCTGGATGGCCGCGGCTACAACATCGCCTGCGGACAGATCGACATCGGCAACGCCGCCACGGACATGACCCAACCCATGGCCGACGGCATTCTCCAGGCCGATGGCTCCCGCAAGCAGGAATCCCGCATGGATGTCGCCCATGTGGCGCGCGCGGTGGCAACCATGTCCGACCTGCCGCTGGAAGCCAACGTGCAGTTCATCACCATCATGGCGACGACCATGCCCTTCGTGGGACGCGGCTGAACAGGACGTGAACGGGGCCTGGTCGGGCCCTTCAAGAAGAGGAAGAGTGTCCGCGCCCGCCCGGGCGCGGGGGATCAGCTCGCGCTGGCCAGCGTTTCCTGTTCCAGGTACCGGCGCCCGCCGGTATAGCGCTTGGCCCAGTAGCTGTTGCTGAGCTTGTCGACGCGAACCTTGGCGCCACGCGACGGCGCGTGGACGAACTTGCCTTCGCCGATATAGATGCCGACATGGGACGCCGGGTGGCGCATGGTGTTGAAGAACACCAGGTCGCCGGGTTGCAGCTGGGCGGTCTTCACCGGCTTGCCCAGCGTGCGCTGCTGGCGAGCGCGATGCGGCATATCGATGTCCGCAATCTTGGCGAAGACGAAACGCACCAGTCCGCTGCAGTCGAAACCGTCTTCGGGATTGTCGCCGCCCCAGGAATAGGGCGTGCCGATTTCGGCCAGCGAGGCCGTCACCACGCGTTCGCCCACCGTCTGCCTGGCATGGCGGCGCATCCAGGTTTCCAGCCTGACGGGCTTGGCCGACGGACGCTTGAGCGCGCTTTCGGTCGCCACGGACTGAGGCTTGAGCTCGATGCGGATCGGCGTGGGATCTTGCGGCGTGGCCTGGGCGGCGAGGGGCGCAGCGGCCAGCAGGAGCAGGGCAAGCAGTGCGCGGGGGCGCGGCACTGCCGAAAAAACGGAGGCGGGCGCGTGATGTCGTTGTGGCGGCGTCATTAGGCGTCGGGCAGGAAGCGGAGGGAGGCGCGGGCAACCGGGGCGGAACCACCCACCCGGCACGCGGCGCGCGTGCAAGTCAAATACCGGTAAAGAACGGGAAAAACGCAGCAGATTGTAGGGGATTATCACTTATCGTGCAGAGGGCATGAATTTATTACAGAAGATGACAACCGAATATGTGCAAATAAGCCCCCATTGAAGGGGGATCGCGCCGCCTGGGTTTCGCATGCATACTGGATCGCCCCGGCGCGCATCCGGCAAGTCGGCACGCCCGATCCGCGCCCATTGCGGCCCCTGAAATGGAGTGGTCACGTCATGCGCCCGCAATATGTGACAGGTAAGCTGGCTCGCTTGAAAAATGCGCCCAGATTTTCCCGTGCAAGGTGATCCAGGCAAGGCGGCTGCCTGTGGCAGCGCAATGCATCGCGTCTGGCCTGCGAGCGCTGGTTTTCCTTTGCAAGGCCATCGGGTCGCCTGGGCATTGGCCGCGTTCCTCGTCCTGTCCTGCGCGAGCCTGCCGACGGCCAGTTGGACGATGCCCGCGCCAGCCGAACAGGCCGACGCGAGCAATCACGCGAAGCGGGTGTTTGATTTCGATATCGCGGCGCAAACCTTGCAGGATGCGCTGGAGCAATACGGCGCCGTGACGGGCGTGTCCGTGGTGTATCTGGGCACGCTGGTCACAGGCAGGCGGTCCCAGGCAGTGTCGGGGCGCCTCGAGGCCGGAGAGGCCTTGCGGCGGCTGTTGGCGGGCTCGGGCCTGTCGGCCCGCTACACGAGCCAGAATGCGCTGGTGCTCGTGGGTGCGCCGCAATCCCCGCGCGGAGCCTCCACGCCGGCGGCTTCCCGGCCGGAAGCGGGAAGGTATCGTCAGTACTACGGCACGGTGCAGGGTGCCCTGCGGGCAGCGCTGTGCAGGGACCCCTTGCTGGCCAAGGAAGATTTCCGTGCCGCCCTGCAGTTCTGGGTGTCGGCCGCGGGAAGATTGGAGCGGATCCGCCTGCTCGATTCGACAGGCTTGCCCGCAAGAGATGACGCGTTGCTGAGGTCCCTGGAAAGAGCAGTGGTCGGTCCGCCGCCGCCAGGTTTCGAGCAGCCATTTACGATGATCATGTTGCCGCTTTCAGCGGGCAGGACGGCGAGTTGCGATGACGGTCGATGAAGGATCGCTGGATACGGGAGCGCGCGCATGAGCGATGGCCTCCTCGCGCTCAGGACTTTCCTGGTCTCGCGCTACGACGACCTCAAGGGCCGCCTGACGCGGCGCCTGGGCAGTGCCGACATGGCCGGCGATGCCCTGCAGGACACGTGGCTGCGCCTGAACAGCAAGGAGACCGGCGTCGGCGAGGTTTCCAGCCCGCAGTCCTATCTGTTGCGCATGGCTGTCAATATCGCCGTGGACCAGCAGCGCGCCAACAAGCACCTGCTCAATGCCGCCCAGATCGACGAATTGCTGGACCTGGAAGACGCGGGCGCCACGCCCGAAAGCATCGCCTTGACCCGGTCGGACTGCGACATCCTGACGCAGGCGATGGAGGCCATGCCGGCGCGCCGGCGCGCGATCCTCCTGGCGGTCCGCCTGGATGGCACGCCCCAGAACGAAATCGCCGAACGCCTGGGCATTTCCGTGCGGGTCGTGCAGCGCGAACTCAAGCGCGCCCATGAGCATTGCGCCGAAATGTTCAATGAGAAGTAACAACGTGGGCGGGTTTGCGAGATGAGTTTCGTCTCAATACTTGAAGAAGTCGGTGACGTTGCAGGCATCCCGGCGATGCATGCCGCCCCTTGCCCGCTCACCGCATCCGTCCATTGACTGCGAGCACACCTATCCTATGAGTACCCCCGACCGCTACGCGCGAGTCTTGGGATCCCTCGAGACCGAGGCCCATGCCTGGGTGCGTCTTCTGACATCCGGCGCGGCAACCGCCGACGACGCGGATGCCATGCGCCAGTGGTGCGCCCGCAGCGACCAGCACGCCGCCGCCTTCGCGCGCGCGCAGCGTGTCTGGCAGGCTATCGGTGTCGCAGGCGCCAGCGTGTCCAATCGCGATCCTCTGCCGGCCCGGCGTCCTGCCCGGGAGGCCGCGACACGGCCGATGCGCCGCCGTTTACTGGTCGGCGGCCTGGCCGCGGCAGGCGCGGGCGCCGTGGCCGTGGTGGCGCAGCCCATGCTCGGGCTTTCCCTGGGTGCGCTGGGCGCGGACTACAGCACGGGCACGGGCGAACAGCGCCACGTGGTGCTCGACAGCCAGGTCGAGCTCGACCTCAATACGCGCACGCGGGTCGCCGTGCGCGGCGAGGGAGCGGCCCGAGGCCGGTCCATTGAATTGCTCGACGGCGAGGCAGCCGTGGATACCGCCCGCAGCACCGGCGCGTTTGCCGTGCTGGCCGGGGCAGGGCGCACCGAAGCCCGTGCCGGCCAGGCGCGCTTCGAGGTCCGCCATCTGGCGGACCGTACCTGCGTGACCTGCCTGTCGGGCGAGGTCAGCGTCCGGCACAGCGCAGGGACCCTGGTACTGCGTGAGCGCGAGCAGGTGGAATACGACCGTGTGGCGCTGGGCGCCACCAGCGCGGTCGATATCGAAGCCGCCTCGGCATGGCGCGATGGCGTGCTGCTGTTCAGGCAAACCGCCCTGGTCGACGTCATCGACGAGATCAACCGTTACCGGCCCGGCAAGGTCGTCCTGCTGAAGCAGTCGGTCGCGCAATTGCCGCTCAGCGGCCGTTTCCGCATCGATGATCTCGATCAGGTCCTGCGGCAGATCAGCCTGGCTTTCCGGGTGGATGCCCGCAGCCTGCCGGGCAATATCGTCCTGCTCAGCTAAATCCTTTCAGTCTTGCACTGTCGCGCCAACGCGGAACCTGTGTTCCGCGTTGGCGTTTTCATTTGTCCGCGAATAATCAGGAACACGGCAAGGCTGCGTATTATCACGTAAGCTAAAAACGGACATGCGCACTGTTTGGACACTTAAGTTTCAGCGGATCCGCGGGTTTTATTGAACCCTGAATTTATTTTCTCCCGATTTTTTCTGATTAAGTGTTCGGGTTTTGTGCGTGAATCTCGTCTTAAGGTATCACCGATTGTATCGCTGCCATCGAGAGACAAATCATGAACCTCGGAACCACCGACCTGAAGAAGCAGCTTTCCAAACTCGCGGAGTCATCGTGGCAGCAGCCCGTCATGGTGTCGCGGTATGGCTCGCCCTGGATCTGGATCGTCTCCCACGACACCTGGCGCCGCCGGCTGGGCACCGCCGACCCAGTGTTGCCGGATCACCCGCTGATGGCCTTGCGCCAGCACGTGGACGCCGAATTGCAGCGCCGCGCCGCCGAGATACTGCGGCAGGCCAACGAGCGTTACCAGGCCCCGCCCAGCATCACCATGCTGCGGACGTTGATCCTGCAAGCCCTGTATGACATGGAAAGTCCCCAGGCGCTCCATGAGCAATTGGTCTACAACCTGCTGTTTCGCGATTTTGTCGGCGCGGATATCCGCGAGGTCACGCGTGATGTTTCGACTTTCGTCGAAACCCTGGCCGCCATGACCCGCGACGAGCAGGTAGTTTCCCTGCTGGAGGAAGTCCTGGCGCAAGCCCCTCTCGGCGCTGCTGCCGCGCAGTCGGGCATTTCCCCGGAATGCCGCCTGTTGGGGGTCTGGCGCGACCGTCTGGCGGTGAAGCAGCGCCGGGTATCGCCGCCGCCCGCGACCCGCGTCACCCCGCTTTTCCTGCACGCAGGGCAGTAATTCCCCATACCCGTGGGCGCGAGGGGCGCCCGCGATGGCGCGCAAGCAGGTAGCCAGGGCCAAGTGCCCCGGGCCCGCATGCCGCCCGCAGCAAGGCAGAGGAGATGGACATGTTGCAAACCGAGAAAGTGGGCATGAAGGAACTGGATCGCCATCTGGGCCGCATCCTGAAGACTGCCCAGCGTATGCCCGTGGCGGTGCATCGGCGCGGCGCGCCCTGGATCTGGCTGGTGACGCATGGCCGCTGGCGCCGTCCCGACCCGTGGACCGAGATGATTCCCGCAGGCCACCCGCTCTATGGCTTGCGCGAACACGTGGACGCACGCCTGGCGCGGGCGGCGGACCGCTACGCCGCGCTGCTGGGCGACACCTCGCCGCCCGGCGTGCTGGATCTCCTGCTGCGGGCGACGATCTACCGCACCATTCACCAGATCGAGGACGACCGCTATTTCCATGAGCAGTTGTCGTACCACGTGCTGTGCCGCTGGTTCGTGGGCTTGCCCGATGATTTCGGGGGGCTGGGGCGCTTCGTCCAGGACGCCGATGCCTTGCGTTATCACGAGGCCGCGCCCGCCGTCCTGGCGGAGTTGCTCGACGAGGCGCCACTGGATCGCTTTCCGGCCCGCCTTCGCCTGCTGCCGGGCAGCGTCGAGGCCGCCGCCGCGGCCTGATGCCGGGCGCGAGTCTCGACCGGACAACGTCAAAAGGGCGCCTGCATCACAGGCGCCCGCTTTGATGGGGCCGTCTCCTTCGGCGCTTATTCCGGCTGGATGCCCGCGCGGCGAATGATGTCACCCCACTTCCTGGACTCCTCGGCCTGGAAGGCAGCGAGCTCCTTGGGCGTGGACACGGCGGGGTCCGTGCCGGTCTGGCTGTAGAACTGCCTGGCAGCCTTGGATTCGGTCGCCTTGCTCAGCAGTTCGTGCAGCCGCGACACCACTTCTGGCGGCGTGCCGGCGGGCGCATAGGCCGCGAACCAATACCCCATTTCATAGCCGGGCACGCCCGACTCGGCGATGGTGGGCACGTCGGGAGCCAGCGGCGAGCGGTTGGGGCCGGTGACACCCAGGGCGCGCAGCTTGCCGGACGCCACTTGCGGCAGGCCGGTGGCCGTGTCGGTGATCATCGTGTCGATCTGGCCGCCGAGCAGGTCGGTGACCGCAAGCGGGTTGCTCTTGTAAGGCACGTGCAGCAGCTTGATGTTGGCCATCTGCTGCAGCAGTTCGCCGGCAATGCGGCTGCTGGAGCTGCCACTGCCGAAGCTGAGCTTGCCCGGCGCATTCTTGGCCATCGCAATGAACTCAGCCACCGTCCTGGCCTGCGATTTCGGATTCACCACCATGATCTGGCCGCCTTTGCCCAGCAGGGTCAGCGGCGCATAGTCCTTCACGGGGTCATAGGACAGGGACTTGTACAGGTGTTCATTGGCCGCGTGCGTGGTGTTGGTGGTGATGAGGATGGTGTAGCCATCGGGCGCGGCACGGGCCGCGGTCTGGGCACCGATCATGGCGCTGGCGCCCGGACGGTTCTCGATCACGACCGGCTGCTGGGTCTGCTCGGTCACGCCCTGGCCGATGGCGCGGCCGATCTGGTCCGTGGCGCTGCCTGCCGCGAAAGGCACGATGAAGGTGATGGGCTTGTTCGGAAAGTTCGACTGGGCGGCGGCCAGCGGCGCCAGGGTGCTCAGCGTCAGCAGGGCCAGCAGGCGGGGCAGGGGGTGTTTCATGGCGATGTCTCCTCGTTGTGTTTTGGGTATTGCCGCCAATGGCGGGTCTGGCGGTAAGGGGGAAAGGCAGCGTTCAATTGGCGCGCGCGGGGACGTCGGGCAGCGTGCGCGCCAGCTCGGCATCGACCTCCACCGGCATGTCCAGCAGCCAGAACGACAGGGTCTTGCCGTGGGTGTCGAGGTTCAACGCGTCATTGACGCCGCCGTCCAGCACGCCGTCCAGGACCAGGTTCATGGCGTGCAAGGTGGGCAGCAGATACCGCGTCACCGCGCGGGGGCGGCGGTGCGCGAACCACTCGGCGACGCGTTTTTCGGTGACCTGTTCGGCCAGGACGTGGTAGCAGGCGGGCGTCCAGGCGATCAGGCTGAGATTGGAGATGTCGCCCTTGTCGCCCGACCGGCCGTGGGCCAGGCGGTAGAGCGGAACGGTCACGGATGGCGTGGCGGTCATATCGGTTTTCCTTGCTTCGTGCGCGCGGCTCAAGCCTGCGCCGGATCCAGCATGCGCCAGCGGGCCTGCACGGCATCACGCGGCACGGTGCAGGAGACCATGTTCAGGCGCGGACGCAGCGAGGTGCGCACGCCGCCGCCGCCCGCGGGGCCGCAGGTGTACAGCGCGGTGACCTCGCGCAGGACGCGCTCGGCCTGTCCGCGCTCGGGGTGGCTTGCCGCCACGCGCAGGCGAACGTCGCGCGCAGCGCCATGGGGCTGCTGCAATGCCAAGGCGCCCGCGTCGTCGCCCATCACGCTCAGCACGCCGACGAGGTCGGTGCGCAACGTCAGGGCCGAACCGATGCGGCGGCGCACGATGTCGCCGGCCAGGCGTGCGCGGGCCTCGGCCTGCACGCCGGCATAGGAGATTTCCGCCTCGGCGAGCCAACCACCGAGGTGGCACACGTTCACTTTCAGTTCCCGCGGGCGCGCATGGCCGCGCACCTGCCGCACGGCGACCCGATCCGGACCCAGTTCCACGACCTCGGCCTGGCTGATGTCGGCGGTCACATCGGGCGTCAGGTAGCGGGCGGGATCATGGACCTCGTAGAGCAGTTGTTCCTTCACCGTGCGCGTGTCGACGCAGCCGCCGGTGCCTTGCGCCTTCGTGACCTCGAATTCGCCCTGGGCATCGATGCGCACGATGGGAAAGCCCGCGTCGTGGAGATCCGGCACGTCCTTCAGGCCGGGCACGCAGAAGTAGCCGCCCGTCACCTGCAAGCCGCATTCCAGGATGTGGCCTGCCATGGTGGCGCGGCCCAAGCGCTCCCAATCGTCCAACGCCCAGCCGAAGTGGGCGAGCGCGGGACCGACGGTGAGCGAGGGGTCGGCCACCCGGCCCGCGACCACGATCTGCGCGCCGGCGCGCAGGGCGTCGGCGATCTGTTCCGCGCCCAGATAGGCATTGGCGCTGGCGATGTCCACGCCGGCCAGTCGTCCGCCCAGCCGTTCACGCAGCAAGTCGCGCTGTTCCGGGCTGTCCAGGCCATCCCCTTCGACCACGGCCACCCGGGGGGCGGGCAGGCCTTGTTCCCGGGCCAGGGCAAGGATGCGGCGGGCAGCGGCGGCAGGATTGGCCGCGCCGAAATTGCTGACGATGGCGATGCCGTGGCGCAGGCAGCGGGCGAGGATCGGCGCCACCAGTTCGTCCAGCAGCGGCTCATAGCCGGCTTCAGGGTCCTGGCGGCGGGCAAGCTGCGCCAGGGCCAGCGTGCGTTCGGCCAGGGTTTCGAATATGAGGACGCCACCGCCCTGGGCGATCAGGGTGTCGACGACGGCGCTGCCGCCGTCGGTCCGGTCGCCCGAGAAGCCGGTGGCGCAACCGATGAATAGCGGGGGCTGCGAGGCCATGCCTGTGTCTCCAGTCGCATCGGCGCGGCCTTGACTGTCTGGCGCGCCTTGATCGAGGTCACTATAGGCAGCGCCCAGTCATCGGTAAAATAGAAAAAAAGTATTCATTGATACAGGAATCAAATGAATCTATCGACCCGGCAATTGCGCGCGTTCGTGGCCTTGGCGGACGAACGGCACTTCACGCGCGCCGCGGCGCGCTGCCACCTGACCCAGCCCGCGTTCAGCGCCATGATCCGCGGCATCGAGGACGATGCCGGCGTGAAGCTGTTCCACCGCAGCACGCGGCACGTCGAATTGACAGCGGAAGGCGCGGTGCTCGACGCGTCGGCGCGGCGCCTGCTGGCCGATTTCGACCTCGTCATGGCCGACCTGCAGGACCATGCCGCAAGGCGCCGGGGCCACGTCGCACTGGCGGCGCTGCCGTCCCTGGCCGCGGGCTGGTTGCCCGCGATCCTGGCCGACTTCAAGGGGGCCTATCCGGGCATCAGCCTGGACCTGCGCGATGCGCTGCTGGGCGGCTGCCTCGAGATGGTGCACAGCGGCCGGGTGGATTTCGCCGTGGCCGCGCGCGGGCCGGACATGAACGAGCTGGAAACCGTGCTGCTGCAAAGCGACCGCTATCACCTCGTCTGCCCGGCGGAACACCCGCTGGCGCAGCAGGCCAAGGTCCGCATGCAGGACGTGGTGCGCTGGCCGATGATCCAGCTGGCGCGCAACAGCAGCGTGCGCGTGTTGCTGGAGGATGCGCTGGGCGCGCAGTTGCCGCCGCCCGTGCTCGAAGTCGAACACCTGGCCACGGTTGCCGGATTGGTGATGGCGGGCCTGGGCGTGACAGTGGTGCCGGCCATGACGCTCTTCCATTTCCGCCGTCCCGAACTGGCGATCCGTCCGCTGGCCGGCAAAGGCCTGGCGCGCGCGCTGTACCTGATCAAGCGGGAAGGGCGCACCTTGTCGGTCGCGGCGGAAACGCTCTATCAGTTGCTGATGCAGCGGCGGGGCGAAATCGGCGCGCGCAACACGCCCGCTGGCCTTTCATAAAGGCCTATTGGTGTTTACACTGCGATAGTTGTTTTCACCAATCCGCCACTGACAGGATCCCGCCCATGAGCAAGACCATCATTCATACGGATGCCGCCCCGGCAGCCGTCGGCCCCTACTCGCAAGCCGTTGCCGTCACTGGCACGAAAACCGTCTACCTGTCGGGCCAGATCGGCCTGGAGCCCGGCACCGGCGAACTCGTGTCGGAAAACTTCGATGCCCAGGTGCGCCAGGCATTCGCCAACATGCAGGCGGTGATCGCCGAAGCGGGCGGCACCACCGCCAACATCGTCAAGCTGACGCTGTTCCTGACCGACCTCAGCAAATTCGCCGCCGCCAATGCGATCATGGCGGAAGTGATCCCCGAGCCGTACCCCGCGCGTTCCACCATCGGCGTGGCCAGCCTGCCCAAGGGCGCCCAGTTCGAGGTCGAGGCCATCCTGGTCCTGTGATCGACGTCGCGGCCGGCCAGCGGCAGCCATGAACGCGCGCGGTTCCCCGCCCAACGCGGCACGACGCGGCCAAGGCATGGCCGCGCCGGGGGCAAGCGCAGCCCAGGCCGCGGCCAAGCCGGGGCGCCCGGCATCGGGGCGTACGGCCTCGGGTGGCGTGGCGCCTGCCGCGCCCGCCAAGAAACCCGCCAGGAAGACGGCGGCGAAAACCGCGTCAACGGCGGCGGGCAAGCCCGCGCCGCGCTCCGACGTCGAGCGCCGCCTGCTTTCCCTGGGGCTGGAAACGCCCATCGATTTCGCGCTGCACGTACCGCTGCGTTTCGAGGACGAAACGCGCAATCTTCCCATTGCCTCCCTGCAGCCCGGCATGACGGCGCAGGTCGAAGGCGAGATCCTGCGCTCGGAGGTCATCCAGCGGCCCCGGCGCCAGTTGACCGCCGTCATCGCCGACGAGACCGGCGAGCTGGGCTTGCGCTGGTTGAATTTCTATCCCAGCCAGCAACGGCAGGTGACACCCGGCGCCCGGCTGCGCGCGCGCGGCGAGATCCGTGGCGGCCTTTTCGGCCGGGAAATCGTGCATCCGCGCATGACGCGCGCCGATGCGCCGATGCCTACCGCGCTGACGCCCGTCTATCCCAGCACGGAAGGCTTGCCCCAGTCCGTGCTGCGCAAGGCCGTGGCCCGCGCGCTGCAGCAAGTGGAACTGCGCGACACCTTGCCGCAAGCCGTGCTGGACCGCTATGGCCTGATGCCTTTCGAACCTGCCCTGCGGGCCTTGCACCAACCGCCTCCCGGGGGAGCGGACGACTTCCTGCACGAGCGCTCGGACCCTGCCTGGCAACGCATCAAGTTCGACGAACTGCTGGCCCAGCAGCTGTCGCTGGCGGCAGCCCGCGCTGCCCGCCGGGACAAGCGGGCAGAGACACTGCCGCTGGACACCCGGCGCCAAGGCCTGGTGCGCCGCCTGTACCAGGCCTTGCCGTTCCAGCTAACCGACGCGCAGATGCGCGTGGTGGAGGAAATTTCCGCCGACCTGTCGCGGAACTATCCCATGCACCGCCTGCTGCAAGGCGATGTCGGCAGCGGCAAGACGGTCGTGGCGGCGCTGGCCGCCGCCCAGGCCATCGCCTGTGGCGCCCAGGTCGCGCTCATGGCGCCCACCGAGATCCTGGCAGAGCAGCATTTCCGCAAGCTGGGCGACTGGCTGGCGCCGCTGGGCGTGACCGTGGCCTGGCTGACCGGCAGCCTGTCCCCCAGGCAGCGCCGCGCCGCCCTGGCTGCCGCGGCCGATGGCAGCGCGCAACTCATCGTCGGGACGCAGGCCATCATCCAGGAACACGTGGTTTTCCATCGACTGGGCCTGATGATCGTCGACGAGCAGCACCGTTTCGGCGTGGGCCAGCGGCTGGCGCTCAGCCGCAAGGGGGAGGGCGAGGGCGGGCCGCTTGCGCCTCACCAGTTGCACATGAGCGCCACGCCCATCCCGCGCACGCTGGCCATGACGTTCTTCGCCGACCTGGACGTCTCGGTCATCGATGCCTTGCCGCCGGGTCGCACGCCCATCGTCACCAAGCTCGTGGCGGAAAGCCGCCGCGACCAGGTGGTGGAACTGGTGGCGCAGGAGGTTCGCCAGGGCCGCCAGGCCTACTGGGTGTGCCCGCTGGTGGAAGAAAGCGAGGCCCTGCAATTGCAGACCGCCGTCGACACCTGTGAAACCTTGCGCCAGGTCCTGCCCGACCTGCGCATCGGCCTGGTCCACGGCAAGCTGCCGCAGGCCGAGAAGGCCCAGGTCATGAAGGATTTCCATGCCGCCGAGCTGGACCTGCTGGTGGCAACCACCGTCATCGAGGTCGGCGTGGATGTGCCGCGCGCCTCGCTCATGGTGATCGAGCATGCCGAGCGTTTCGGCCTGGCCCAGTTGCACCAGTTGCGCGGCCGGGTAGGGCGGGGCAGCGCGGAGTCCGTCTGCGTCCTGCTGTACCAGGCGCCGCTGGGCATGGTGGCGCGCGAGCGCCTGCGCGCCATGTTCGAGACCAACGACGGTTTCGAGATCGCCCGGCGCGACCTGGCCCAGCGGGGGCCGGGCGAATTCCTGGGCACGCGCCAGTCCGGCCTGGCCTTGCTGCGCTTTGCCGACATCGAAACCGATACCGAACTGGCCGAGCAGGCCCGGGAAGCCGCCGCGTGGCTGCGCCGTGACCACCCCGAGGTGGTGCAGGCGCACCTGACGCGCTGGCTGCGGGGCCGCGAGGACTTCCTGAGAACCTGAATTCGCCTTTCAGCGACCGGCACGCCCGGGACAGAGACCGCCATGACATTGACCGAACTCAAATACATCGTCGCCGTTGCCCGGGAACGGCACTTCGGCCGCGCGGCCGAAGCCTGCTTCGTCAGCCAGCCCACGCTGTCGGTCGCCATCCGCAAGCTGGAAGACGAACTGGGCGTGACGCTGTTCGAGCGCGGCGGCAGCGAGGTCGGGGTGACACCGATAGGCCAGCGCATCGTCGTGCAGGCGCAGAAGGTGCTGGAGGAAAGCGCCAACCTGAAGGAGATCGCGCGCCAGGGCCACGACCCGCTGGCAGGGCCCTTGCGCGTGGGCGTCATCCACACCATCGGACCGTATCTGCTGCCACGGCTCGTGCCCGCGCAGATCGCCCGCACGCCGCAGATGCCGCTGCTGCTGCAGGAAAACTTCACCGTGCGGCTGGTGGAGCTGCTGCGCCAGGGCGAGATCGATTGCGCCATCATGGCCTTGCCCCTGCCCGAGGCGGGGCTGGTGGTGCGGCCGCTCTATGACGAGCCGTTCATGGTCGCCGTCCCGAAATCCCACCAATGGGCGAAGGAAGAGACCATCGATGCGCAGGCCTTGAAGCAGGAAACGATGCTGCTGCTGGGCAGCGGCCACTGTTTTCGCGACCAGGTGTTGGAAGTGTGTCCGGAGCTTTCGCGCTTCTCGGCCGCCAATGACGGCATCCAGCGCACGTTCGAGGGCTCTTCGCTGGAGACCATCCGGCACATGGTGGCGGCGGGCATCGGGGTCACGGTGCTGCCCATGACCTCGGTGCCCAGGCACGTGGATCCGGAAGGGCTGCTGCGCTACATCCCGTTCAGGAAGCCCGTTCCCGACCGGCGGGTGGTGCTGGCCTGGCGCAAGAGTTTCCCGCGCCTGGCCGCCAT
Source organism: Orrella dioscoreae (assembly GCF_900089455.2). Lineage (NCBI taxonomy): Bacteria > Pseudomonadati > Pseudomonadota > Betaproteobacteria > Burkholderiales > Alcaligenaceae > Orrella > Orrella dioscoreae. Next base: position 2,577,884 of record NZ_LT907988.1, on the reverse strand, counting down.
CGAGGCCCTGTCGCAGGCCGTGTTCGAGTGCGGCCTGGAAAACGTGACGATGCTGGATACGGAAGAGGCGGCGCGGCAAAGCGACTGACAAGAACGCGCTGCGTTCGAACAAAGATTTGCAAATCGCCGATCGCGCCCATCAGTATTATTCATCGGCTTGTTTCGTGGCGGTGGTATCCTCGACAGACCGCATCGATCCACAGGAGAAGAACGTGGCAAAAGCGACGAAGTCAGTCAAAAGCGCCGTCAAGGGCGCAGTGAAAACCAAAGCCCCCGCCAAGACCAAGGCTCCAAAGAGCGACCAATCGGTGCCGCACATCGACATCGGCATCACCGACAGCGCCCGCGCTGCCGTGGCGGCCGAGCTGTCGAAGACCCTGGCCGACTCCTACACGCTGTACCTGATGACGCACAACTTCCATTGGAACGTCACGGGTCCGCTCTTCAACACGCTGCACGCGATGTTCATGACGCAGTACACCGAAGAGTGGAATGCGCTGGACGACATCGCCGAGCGCATCCGCGCGCTGGGCCACTATGCGCCCGGCACCTATCGCGAATACGCGCAGTTGTCGTCGATCGCCGAGCCCACCAACATTCCGGATGCCCTGGAAATGGTGCGCCTGCTGGTCAAGGGCAACGAGGCTGTCGCCAAGACCGCCCGCGCCGCCTTCGAGAAGGCCGACGCCGCCAACGACCAGCCTACGGCCGACCTGCTGACGCAGCGCCTGGACGTGCACGAGAAGAACGCCTGGATGCTGCGCAGCCTGCTGCAGTAATCCTGCCGGTCCGGGCCGCCGCGTTGCGGCCCGATCGTGCCGGCGCGCTTGTCGCGCCGGGAAAAACCGCCTTGGGGCATGCTGCCCCGGGCGGTTTTTTCATGCCGCGCGCATCGCCTGGCCGCGTGCCCGCCAGCCGGCCTCGTGCGCCAGCAGCCAGCGCTTGCGCGCCAGCCCGCCGGCATAGCCGGTGAGGGAGCGGTTGGCGCCAATCACGCGGTGGCAGGGCACCACCACGCCGACAGGATTCGCGCCATTGGCCAGGCCCACCGCGCGGACGGCCTGGGGCCGGCCGATCTCGCGGGCCAATTCTCCATAGCTGCGGGTTTCGCCTGCGGGAATGTCGCGCAGGGCAGCCCAGACGGCGCGCTGGAATGCCGTGCCCCCGGTCGCGACGGGAATGCGAGTGAGCGCCGCCAGGTCACCTTCAAAGTACTGCTGCAGCGATAGCCGGACCGGGGAAGGCGAGGCGCGCTCGCGGACCACGACGGCCTGCCGCGGATATTGCCGCCGCAGCAGGCGGTGCATGCGATCTTCGTAGTCGTGCCAGTCCAGCGCACGCAGTTGCCCGGACTCGTCGATGAGCAGCAGCATTTCACCCAGGGGAGTGTGGAAGCGATCGAGCAGGAAAGTGAGCTCGGACATGGTGGGTCTCCGATAAGCCAGTTGCCACTGTAATGCCGTCAGACCGGCGCCGCTGGCGGTTTCCGGACAGGCATGTGGGGCCTGCATCGGTGTCCGAAAACCGCTAGCAGGCGGTTTCGGCCAGCGTTAGCATGGGCACCATGGACCTTGACCACGACGCCTGCTACCGCGCTGTCTCGGCGCGCGACGCCCGCTACGACGGGCAGTTCTTCACCGCGGTGAAGACCACCGGCATCTATTGCCGCCCGGTCTGTCCCGCCCGCACCCCGCTGTCGCGCAACGTCATGTTCTTTCCCACGGCCGCCGCCGCACAGGAAGCGGGCTTCCATCCCTGCCTGCGCTGCCGACCGGAAACGGCGCCGCAATTGGCCGCTGCGGTGGGCGGCCCCCTGGGCGACCGGGCCAGCGGGGATCCCGCCGGCGCCGCCATCGTGGCGCGCGCGCTGAGCCTGATCGAGCATGGCGCGCTGGACGAAGGCAGCCTGGACACGCTGGCCGCCCGGCTCGGCGTCAGCGACAGGCAGCTGCGCCGGCATTTCCGCGCGCAGGTCGGCGCGTCGCCGGTTGCGGTCGCGCAGACGCGCCGCGTGCTGCTGGCCAAGCAATTGATCCACGAAACCCAGCTGCCGATGGCCGAGATCGCCTTCGCGGCCGGCTTCGGCAGCATCCGCCGCTTCAACGAGAGCTTCCAGGCGCTGTTCGACCGTCCGCCCAGCGCGCTGCGCCGCTCCGGCAAGCCCGAGGTGCCCGCCGGGCCGCGTGGCGAGATCTCCCTGTTGCTGCGCTACCGGCCGCCTTACGACTGGCCGGCCATGCTGCATTTCCTGCGGGTGCGGGCAATCGCCGGCATGGAGGTGGCGGGCGACACCCACTATGCACGCAGCATCTGCCTGGATGGGGTGCACGGCACGGTACGGGTCGAACCCGGCGGCGACAGCGCCTTGCGGGTCACCGTGCGCTTCCCGGCGCTGGATGCCTTGCCCGTGATCATCGCCAGGCTGCGGCGCGTGTTCGACCTGGCCAGCGATCCCCTGGCGATCGGCGCGCAGTTATCGCAGGACCCTTTGCTGGCCCCGCTGGTGCAGGCGCGGCCAGGACTGCGCCTGCCCGGCGCCTGGGATGGCTTCGAACTGGCCATGCGTGCCGTGCTGGGCCAGCAGATCACCGTGGCCGGTGCGGTCAGGCTGGGTGCCAAGCTCGTGCAGGGATATGGCGCGCCGATGGCGCAAGCGGAAGACGGTCTCACGCACGTGTTTCCGCTGCCCGAGGTGCTGGCCCCCGCGCAGTTGGCCTCGCTGGGCATGCCGGGCAGCCGGGCGGCCACGCTGTCGGCGGTGGCCGCGGCGGCACTGGCGGATCCCCAGGCGTTCGCGCCGCAAGGCAGCCTGGAGGCCGCCGTGGCGCGGCTACGGGAGATCAAGGGCATCGGCGAGTGGACGGCGCAATACATCGCGCTGCGGCAGTTGCGCGAGCCGGATGCGTTTCCGGCAGCGGACATCGGGCTCATCCGTGCGATGGAAAAGCTGGACGGGCAGGCCTGGACCGCGAAGATGCTGCTGGCGCACGCCGAGCGCTGGCGGCCTTGGCGCGCCTACGCGGCGCAATACCTGTGGACGGTATGAAAGAAAAGGGCGCTTGATGAAAGCGCCCCTTGCCGTGCGATCCGCCAACGCCCTCAGTGGCGCAGCCCCAGCCGCTCCTGGCGGCGCTCCATGATGGTCTTCACCACCAGCGTGACCAGCGCCATGCAGGCCAACAGCGCCGCGGCGGTAAAGGCCGCAACCGTCTTGTTGTCGTCGTTCAGCTGCTCGATGAGCAACGGCAGGGTCAGCGTCTTGCCGCGGATGGCGCCCGACACGACCGAGACGGCGCCGAACTCGCCCACGGCTCGGGCATTGGTGATGACCACGCCATACAGCAGGCCCCACTTGATGTTGGGCAACGTGATGAGGCGGAAGATCTGCCAGCCGCTTGCGCCCAGGGTGAGTGCGGCGTATTCCTCTTCGCTGCCTTGCGCCTGCATCAGCGGAATCAGGATGCGCGCCACGAAGGGCGAGGTGACGAACACCGTCACCATGATGATGCCGGGCCACGCGAACATCAGCTGGATGTCGCGCGCATAGAACCACGCGCCCACCGTGCTTTCCAGGCCATAGACCACCAGGTAGCACAGGCCTGCCACCACCGGCGAGGTGGCGTAGGGAATGTCGATGAGCGTGAGCAGCAGCTTGCGCCCGCGGAAGGAGTAGCGCGTGACGCACCAGGCCAGCAGCACGCCGAAGATGACGTTGATGGGCACGGTGATGAGCGCCGCCAGCAAGGTAAGGCCGATGGCGTGCTGCATGTCGCTGTCGGCCAGATTCGCCATCAGCATCTCCCAGCCGCCCGACAGGGCGCGGGCGAAGATGAGCGCCAGCGGCATCACCAGCAGCAGGAAGGCGGCGGTGACGGCCAGGCCGATCAGCGTCCATTGGCGCCAGCCTCGTGGGCGGCCCGGCCCGGCGGCGCGGCCGGTGGGCACGTTAAGCGTGGGGCCGCTCATGCGTATGGCTCCGGCGGGTATCCAGGAAGACGGCGCATCATCATCACAGCGCTCCGGCGCGCTGCCACGGCAGCATGCGGCCCTGCAGCACCTGCAGGAGGAAGAGCAGCAGCAGCGAGGCAATCAGCACCACGCTGGCGATGGCCGAGGCGGCCGGGTAGTCGTATTCGGACAGGCGCACGAAGATCATCAGCGAGGTGATCTCGGTCTTGAAGGGCATGTTGCCGGCGATCATGACGACCGCGCCAAACTCACCCAGGCTGCGGATGAAGGCCTGCGAGGCGCCGGTGAAGATGGCCGGCACCAGCGCGGGCAGCAGCACCCGCCAGATGGTCTGCATGTCGGTGGCGCCCAGCGTGTGGGCGGCTTCCTCGTATTCCGTGCCCAGGTCGGCCAGCACCGGCTGCACCGAGCGCACGACGAAGGGCAGGCTGGTGAAGGTCATGGCCACGACCAGGCCCGGGAAGGCATAGGCCACCTTCCAGCCAAAGGGGGCCAGCCACTGGCCGATCCAGCCGCCGGGCGACAGCAGCAGCGACAGCGTCAGGCCGGCCACGGCCGTGGGCAGCGCGAAAGGCAGGTCCACCAGCGCATCCAGGAAGCGGCGGCCGGGGAAGGCGTAGCGCACCAGCACCCAGGCCAGCAGCATGCCGATCACCGTGGCCAGGAACGTCGAGATGGCCGCCCCCGTCAGCGTCACGCGGTAGCTGGCCAGCACGCGCGGATCGGTGATGGCGCGCCAGTATTGCGCCCAGGTCATGTCGCTGACGTACAGGAACAGGGCCGCGATCGGCACCAGGATGACCAGCGACAGGAAGAGCACGCTGACGCCAAAGCTCAGGCCGAAGCCGGGCAGGGTCGGGTGACGGGTGAAGAATTTCGGCATGGCCGGCAGGATACACGGGAAAAAGCCGGTTGCCCCTGATGGACAACCGGCGTTCGGCCCCGCCCGCGCCGCGGGCAGGAGGTGGGCGGTCGACCCGCTTAGCGGCCCTTGGCCAGCAGCTCGTCCAGCACGCCACCCGACGCGAAGTGCTTCTTGGTGATGTCATCCCACGAACCCAGCACGGCCTGCGGGTTGATGAGCTTGATCTTGGGGAAGCGGGCTTCGTTGGCCTTCGCCACCTCGGCGTCGTGGACGCGGTAGTTGTAGCCGGCCAGCAGCGCCTGGATCTCGGGCGAGTACTGGTATTGCAGGAAGGCTTCGGCCAGCTTGCGGGTCTTCTTCTCGTCGACGACCTTGTCGACCACGGCCACCGGGAATTCGGCCAGCACGCTGACGGGCGGGACCACGACTTCGAAGCCCTGGGCCTTGAACTCGTCGCCCTTGGCAATGTTGTTGACCTCGGATTCGAAGGTCAGCACGGCATCGCCCTGGTTGTTCTGGGCGAAGGCGACGGTGGCGCCTCGGCCGCCCGTGGGGAAGCTCTCGACGTTGCGCAGCAGCTTGCCGACGAATTCCTTGACCTTGGCTTCATCGCCGTTGAACTTCTCGTTGGCATAGAGCCAGGCGCCCAGGTAGGTGTAGCGGGCGTTGCCGGAGGTCTTGGGGTTCGGGAACACGACCTTCACGTCGTCGCGGACCAGGTCATCCCAGGTCTTGATGTTCTTGGGATTGCCCTTGCGCACCAGGAAGGCGATGGTGCTGTAGTAGGGCGAGCTGGCGTTGGGGAAGCGCTTCTGCCAGTCCTTGGCGACCAGGCCGCGGTTGGCCAGGATGTCCACGTCGGGCACCTGGTTGAAGGTGACGGTGTCGGCCTTCAGGCCTTGCAGGATGGCCTGGGCCTGCTTGGACGTGCCGCCGAAGGACTGCTCGATGGTGATGGTTTCGCCGGTCGTCTTCTTCCAGTGGTCGACGAACTTCGGGTTGATCTCGGTGAAGAGTTCGCGGGCGATGTCGTACGAGGTGTTCAGCAGCGTCTGCTGGGCCAGGGCGGCGGGCGCGGCGGCGGCCAGGGTGGCGGTGGTGGCGGCAAGTGCCAGGAGGCGTTGGAGTTTCATGTTCTCGGTATTTCCAGGTGAAGCCGCCGGAAGGCGGAGGGCAAGACGATGAAAAGGATCTGGGGAAGGGTGGTGCGTCAGCTGGCGCGGCTGCCCGTGGATTCGGGGATGGGTGGAATCCGTTCGGCGGGCGGGGTCACGCGCCACAGGGCGCGCCGGCGCAGCGCGGCCAGCAGCTTCAAGCCTTGCGGCCAGTCGCCGTGGCCGGAATCGGTATTGATGTGGCCCGCCTGTGGCACCACGACCAGGCGGCTGCCCCAGGCGTGGGCAAAACCGCGGGCCCGTTCCAGGCGGCAATAGGGATCGTTGTCGCTGGCCACCACGACGCTCTGGAAGGGCAAGGGCTGGTCGGGCACCGGCCCGAAAGCGCGCAGTACGTCCGGCGCGTCGGGACGCTCGACGTCGGCCGGGGCTACCAGCAGGGCGCCCGCCACCCGGGTGCGCAAGGCCACGGGCAGGCGCGCGGCGGCCAGGCAACCGAGGCTGTGCGCCACCAGCAGGGTGGGGCAGGTGGCGGCGTCCACCGCCTGGGCCACCGCGGCGGTCCACAGGGCGGGGTCGGGGTTTTCCCAGTCGTGCTGCGTCACCCGGACGGCGTGGGGCAGTGTGGCTTGCCAGCGGCTTTGCCAGTGCTCGGGGCCGGAGTTCTTCCAGCCGGGGACGATGATCGCTTGGAATCGCATGGAGAGGATGATGCCGCCGCGTCTTCCTAACCCAAACTAATAATTTCCCCTTTGCATATACGAAATTTGGAATATGGGAGGCGGTCCAGGCCACCAAGGGTGATCGTGTATTCTTTCCCCTCTGCCGCTAGGCCACCTCAGAGCGGCCGGCCGCCTGCCCCGCGGGGGACAGGCAAGGCAGCATTATTCCTATTCCCCATCAAGGAGACCTCTCATGACTATCGCGAACCGCCTGCTGCCCCTGGCCGTCGCACTGGGTATGACCTTCGCGTCCGCCGCCCACGCCGACGCCATCAAGATCGCCGTCGTCGGCCCCATGACAGGTGCTTTGACGCAATATGGGGACATGGTCAAGGAAGGCGTCTCCACGGCTGTCGAGCGTATCAACGCCGCCGGCGGGGTCGACGGCAAGAAGATCGAGGTCGTCCTGATCGATGACGGCTGTGAACCCAAGCAAGGCCCGGTCGCCGCCAACCGCGTCGTGAACGACGGCATCGGCTTCGTGGTGGGCCACGTCTGCTCGGGCGCCACCATCGCGGCCGCCGACATCTACAACAACGAGGGCGTGGTCATGGTGACCCCCTCGGCCACCGCGCCCGCGCTGACCGACGGCAAGAACCACGAGTTCATCTTCCGCACCATCGGGCGCGACGACCAGCAGGGCCCGGCCGCCGCCCGCTACATCATCGACAAGATCAAGCCCGCCAAGGTCGCCGTGCTGCACGACAAGCAGTCCTATGGCCAGGGCATCGCCACCGCCGTGCGCAGCACCCTGCAGGAAGCCAAGATCGAGGTGCCGGTGTTCGAAGGCATCAACGCCGGCGACAGCGATTATTCGGCCGTCATCACCAAGCTGAAGTCCGCGGGCGTCGAGTTCGTGTACTTCGGCGGCTACCACCCCGAAGCCGGCCTGCTGCTGCGCCAGGCCGCCGAGCAGGGCCTGAAGGCCCGCTTCATGGGGCCGGAAGGCACGGGCAACCCCGACATCAACGCCATCGCCGGCAACGCCGTGGAAGGCTTCCTGGTCACGCTGCCTGCCGATTTCTCGGCCAACCCGGACAACGCCGCGCTGACCAAGGCCTTCACCGACAAGAAGCGCAATCCCGCCGGCGCCTTCCAGATGACGGCCTACACGGCCACCCAGGTCATCGCCGACGGCATCAAGGGCGCGAAGTCGACCGATCCGGTCAAGGTGGCGAAGTACCTGCACGCCAACAGCTTCGACACGCCGGTGGGCAAGGTGGAATGGACGCCGCAGGGCGACCTGAAGAACTTCGAGTTCGACGTCTTCACCTGGCACAAGGACGGCAGCAAGACCGTCGCCAAGTAAGGCGCAGCACGTCAACTGAAAAGGCCCCCGGGATGCCGCCGCGCTGGCGGTGTCCCGGGGGCCTTGCCGCATCCGGCGGGGCCATGGCGCCCGGCCGACCTCAGGCCTCGATACGCCGGCCTGATTGCAGGTCGAACCAGTGCAGCGGGTGGCGGCCATCCTCCAGGCCGATTTCCACGACGTCGCCCACCTGGTTCTGCGCCTCGGCCGTCAGCCGCGTATTGCAGCGCACGACGAGACGGGTGGCGCCGAAATGGCCGTGCAGCAGTTGCTCGGAACCCAGCGTCTCCACCATCTCGACGGTCATGCCGACGCCGTGGCCGTTCATGACCAGGTGCTCGGGCCGGGTGCCCAGCACGACTTCCTGGCCGCGCACGGCCTGCGGCACCGCGCCTGGCGCGATGTGCAGCGGGATGCCGTCGGGCGTCTGGATGCCCCCCTGCCTGCCGACCTGGACGGTCATGAGGTTCATGGGCGGCGCGCCGATGAAGCTGGCGACGAAAGTCGACGCCGGACGCTCGAAAACCTCGGCGGGCGTGCCGATCTGTTCCACGCGGCCCTGGTTCATGACGATCATGCGCTGGGCCAGCGTCATGGCCTCGACCTGGTCGTGCGTGACGTACAGGCTGGTGGTGGCCAGGCGCCGGTGCAGCTTCTGGATTTCCAGGCGCATCTGCACGCGCAGCTTGGCGTCCAGGTTGGAGAGCGGCTCATCGAACAGGAACACGCGCGGCTCGCGCACGATGGCGCGGCCCATGGCCACCCGCTGGCGCTGCCCACCCGACAGGTGGCGCGGCCGGCGCGTGAGCAGCGGCGTCAGTTCCAGGGTTTGCGCCACCGCCTCCACGCGCTCGCGGATCGCGTCGCGGCGCATGCCGCGGATGCGCAGGCCATAGGCCATGTTGTCGTAGACGGACATGTGCGGATAAAGCGCATAGTTCTGGAACACCATCGCGATGTCGCGCTCGGCCGGCTCCAGTTCGTTGATGACCTCCTCGTCGATGAGGATCTCGCCAGCGCTCACGCTTTCCAGGCCCGCCACCATGCGCAGCAGCGTGGACTTGCCGCAGCCGCTGGGGCCGACGATGACGATGAACTCGCCATCGGCGATTTCCATGTTGACGCCGTGGATGGCCGTGACGCCACCCGGATAGGTCTTGCTGGTCTTGCGAAAACTCAGGCTTGCCATCAGGAGTCTCTTATTTTTCCGTGTCCACCAGGCCCTTGACGAACCACTTCTGCATCAGGACCACGACGAGCGCCGGCGGCAGCGTGGCCAGGATGGCCGTGGCCATGACGATGTTCCACTCGGTGAGGCCGTCGCCGCCGCTGATCATCCGCTTGATGCCGATGACGATGGGGTACATGTCTTCCTGGGTGGTGGCCAGCAGCGGCCAGAGGTACTGGTTCCAGCCATAGATGAACTGGATGACGAAGAGCGCCGCGATGCTGGTGCGCGACAGCGGCAGCAGGATGTCGAGGAAGAAGCGCATGGGACCGGCGCCGTCGATGCGCGAGGCGTCGACCAGTTCGTCGGGCACCGTCATGAAGAACTGCCGGAACAGGAAGGTGGCCGTGGCCGAGGCCACCAGCGGCAAGGTCAGGCCCGCATAGGTGTTCAGCAGGCCCAGGTTGGCCACCACGGCATAGGTGGGCACGATGCGGACCTCCACGGGCAGCATCAACGTCACGAAGATCATCCAGAAGAAGACCTGGCGCAAGGGGAACCGGAAGTAGACGACGGCGAAGGCCGACAGCAGCGAGATGACGATCTTGCCGATGGCGATGCCCAGCGCGGTGACCAGGCTGACCCACATCATGCGTGCCACGGGCGGACTTGCCGTGCCGCTCGTGCCTGCAAGCAGCGCCTGGGTGTAGTTCTCGATGAAATGCGTGCCAGGCAGCAGCGACATGGGCGCGGCGGCAACCTCCTGCGCGGTCTGCGTGGAGGCCACGAAGGTCACGTAAAGCGGAAAGGCGACCACGGCCAGGCCTGCCAGGAGCACGGCGTGGGCGAAGACATCCAGCCAGCGGCGGCGTTCGATCATGGCGGGCCTAGTAATGGACCTTGCGGTCGATATAGCGGAACTGCACCACCGTCAGCACGATGACGATGGCCATCAGCACCACCGACTGCGCCGCCGACGATCCCAGGTTCAGGCCTCGGAAACCATCGGCATAGACCTTGTAGACCAGCACCGCCGTCGCCGTGCCCGGACCGCCTTGCGTGGTGGTGTCGATGACGGCGAAGGTGTCGAAGAAGGCATAGATGATGTTGACCACCAGCAGGAAGAAGGTGGTGGGCGACAGCAGGGGGAAAACGATGGTCCGGAAGCGGCGCAAGGGGCCTGCGCCATCGATGGCGGCGGCTTCGATCAGGGAGCGTGGAATGGCCTGCAGCCCGGCCAGGAAGAAGATGAAGTTGTAGGAGATCTGCTTCCAGACCGCTGCCACGATGACCAGCGTCATGGCGTGGCTGGCATCCAGCCTGGGATTCCAGGCCACGCCGATCTTGTGCAGCGCGACGGCCAGGACGCCGACGGCGGGCGAGAACAGGAACAGCCACAGCACGCCGACGACGGCGGGGGCCACGGCGTACGGCCAGATGAGCAAGGTCTTGTAGACGCCCGCGCCGCGCACCACGCGGTCGGCCATGACGGCCAGCAGCAGCGACAGGGACAGCGCCAGCCCCGCCACCATGACCGAGAAATAGGCGGTGACGCGGAAGGAGTCGAGGTAGTCCCGGTTGCCGAAGAGGTCGGTGAAGTTGTCGAGGCCGACGAACTGGGAGGACAGGCCGAAGACGTCCTCGATGCGCAGCGATTGCCACAGCGCCTGGCCCGAGGGCCAGAAGAAGAAGATCAGGGTGACGGCCAACTGCGGCGCCAGCAGCAGATAGGGCAGGACCTTGTGGCCGTAGCGGGCGCGTTTATCCATGTACCGGCAAGGAAGGGAAGGGATCCGGCCTCGCGGCGCGGCGCGCCGCGCGGGGCCGGATCCTCGGCAAGTGTAGTCCGGCCCCGTATTTTTCGCCGGCGCGCCGCGAGGCGCCGGCTGGGCCCGTGCCTAGCGCGCGCTCTTCTCGAAACGCTCGAGCAGCTCGTTGCCGCGCTTGACGATGTTCTCCAGGCCGGTCTTCGCTTCCGACTTGCCCGAGAACACGCGTTCCATTTCGGCCTCGGCGATCTCGCGGATCTGCGGCAGGTAGCCCAGGCGCACGCCGCGCGACTGCGCCGTCGTTTCCACGTTCAGCTGCGTCACGGCGACGTCGGTGCCAGGGTTCTTTTCATAGAAACCGGCCTTGCGCGTGGCTTCGAAGGCGGCCTTGGTGACCGGCACGTAGCCCGTCTGCTGGTGCCAGCGGGCGGCGATCTCGGGGCTGGCCAGGAACTTGAAGAACTGGGTCACGCCCTTGTAGATCTCGGGCGACTTGTCGGCGAAGACCCACAGCGAGGCGCCGCCGATGATGGTGTTCTGGGGCGCGCCCTGCACGCCTTCGTAATAGGGCAGGGTGGAGATGCCGAGTTCGAACTTGCCGTTCTTCAGGATATTGGCGCGGCTGGCGCTGGAGCCCGTGAACATCGCGCACTTGCCCGAGACGAAGAGGGCGTTGGGATCGTCGCCACGGCCGCCATAGGTGAAGAGGCCTTCCTTGGCCATCGCGGCCAGGTTGGCGACGTGGCGGACGTGCAGGTCGGAATCGACGGACAGGCGGGCGTTCAGGCCGCCGAAGCCGTTGGACTCGGTGGCGTAGGGCACGTTGTGCCAGGCCGAGAACGTCTCCAGCTGGACCCACGAGGGCCAGCCGGTGGTGTAGCCGCAATCCTGGCCCGCTGCCTTCAGCTTCCTGCCGGCCTCGGCCAGCGCCTGCCAGGTCTTGGGCGGCTGTTCGGGGTCCAGCCCTGCCTTCTTGAACGCGTCCTTGTTGTAGTAGAGGACGGGCGTCGAGCTATTGAACGGCATGGAGATCAGTTCGCCATCGGCCGAGGAGTAATAGCCTGCCACCGCGCTCACGAAGATCGACGGGTCGATCGGGTCACCGGCTTCCTTGGCCATCTGCTGGACGGGCTTGATCGCGCCCTTGGCCTGCATCATGGTGGCGGTGCCGACCTCGAAGACCTGCAGGATGTCGGGCGCGTTGCCGGCGCGGAAGGCGGCGATGCCGGCGTTCATGGACTCGCCATAGGTGCCTTTGTAGACCGGCTTGATTGCGTAATGGGTCTGGCGCTTGTTGAACTCGGCGGCCAGTTCGTTCACGCGCTCGCCCAGCGCGCCTTCCATCGAATGCCAGAACTGGATGTCGGTGGCGGCAAGGGCGGGGGAGGCCACGGCAGTGAACAGGGTGGCGAGGCTGAGGGTGGCGAGGCGATGGCGCATGATGTCTCCGTGGGCTTCGAACGCGTGACGCCTCGACCAGCAGGATCGGGCGCCGTTGCAAGCCAGCTTATCGTATTGTTTGTGACGGTCATGTGACATGGGAATGTCGCACCCGTGCGAGCATCGGTCAATGCCGCGTCCCCTTTTGCGCGCGCAGCAGGCCGGACGCCTGAACGCGGGCGCCGTCGCTGGTATCCTTGCACCCCATGCATACCCTGGCTTTCCTGCGGCAGCGCCTGCCGCTGTACTTCCTGCTTGTCCGCGCGGACAAGCCCATCGGCATCCTGCTGCTGCTGTGGCCCACGCTGTGGGCGATGTGGGCGGCGGGCGAGGGCAGCCCCGCGTGGCACGTCGTGGTGATCTTCACGCTGGGCACCGCGCTGATGCGCTCGGCCGGCTGCGCCATCAACGACTATTTCGACCGCGATTTCGACCTGCACGTGCAGCGCACCGAAAAACGCGTGCTGACCTCGGGCAAGATCCGTCCGGGCGAAGCGCTGGCGGTGGCCATCGTGCTGGCCCTGGTGTCCTTCCTGCTGGTGCTGCCGCTGAACGCGCTGACCATCCAGCTGGCCTTCGTGGGCGCCTTCCTGGCGGCGTCGTATCCGCTCATGAAGCGCTTCTTCGCCATTCCCCAGGCCTACCTGGGCATCGCCTTCGGCTTCGGCATTCCCATGGGTTTCGCGGCGCTGCAGGGCAGCATCCCGGCCGCCGCCTGGCTCATGCTGCTGGCCAACATCTGCTGGTCCATTGCCTATGACACCGAGTACGCCATGGTGGACAAGCCCGACGACCTGAAGCTGGGCCTGCGCACCTCGGCCATCACCTTCGGCAGCTGGGACGTGGCGATGATCGGCGTGTTCTATGCCGCCACCGTGGGTTTGCTGGGCGTGGCAGGCGCCATGCTGGGCTATGGCTGGCCCTATGCCCTGGGCCTGCTGGGCGCCGCGGGCATCGCCATCACGCACCTGCGCTGGATCCGGCACCGCGACCCGCGAGCGTGCTTCCGCGCTTTCCTGCACAATACCTGGTTCGGTTTTGCCGTCTTCGCGGGCATCTTCGCCCAGACGGTGTTTTTCCGGCATTGAGTTTCCGGCATTGAGTTTCCGACACACATTCCGGCACCGTATCCCTCCACAGGGAACCCACGAGGAATCCACGCACATGGCCACGACCCAGCATACGCTTTCCATTGCCTTCATCGGCGGCGGCAACATGGCCGCGGCGCTGGCGGCCGGGCTTGCCGGCAGGCTTTGCCCGGCCTCGGCCATCCACGTGCTGGAAATCAATGAAAGCGCGCATGATCCCTGGCTTGCCAAGGGCATGACGGTCTCGGCCCGTCCCGACGACGCGCTGGCCGGCCGCAAGGTGTGGGTCTACGCCGTCAAGCCGCAGCAGTTGCAGGAGGCCGTGGCCGCCACCCGTGCCTGGCTGGACGACGACACGCTGGTGCTGAGCGTGGCCGCCGGCATCCGCAGCGACACGCTGGCCGCCTGGCTGGGCACGCCCGATGCGCCCTGGCAACGCCTGGTGCGCTGCATGCCCAACACCCCAGCCTTGGTGGGCGCCGGCGCCACGGGCTTGGCGGCGCTGCCTGGCGCCACGGCCCAGGACCGCGACCTGGCCCAGTCCATCCTGGGCTCCGTCGGCCTGACGGTCTGGGTGGCCGACGACGCCGCGCTCGATGCCGTGACGGCCTTGTCGGGCAGCGGGCCGGCCTATGTCTTCCTGTTCCTCGAATCGCTCATCCAGGGCGCCCAGGCGCTGGGGCTGGACGCCAGGCAGGCCCGCCAACTGGCCTTGGCCACGCTGGACGGCGCCACGCAACTGGCCGCGGAGTCCACCGAATCGCCGGCAGTGCTGCGTGAGCGCGTGACGTCCAAGGGGGGCACCACCGCCGCCGCGCTGGCCGTGTTTGCCCAGGCGCAACTGCCCCAGACCGTGGCGCACGCCATGGCCGCGGCAGCCCAGCGGGGCAGGGAGCTGGGCGACGAATTCGGCGGCGCCGCCGGATCGGCCGCCAAGGAAGGCAGCCAGGCAGGCCGCAAGTAATGCAGCACGCACCGTCGCCCTCGCGTTTCGCCCCGCTGCCGCCTGCTGCCTTCGCGCTGGCGGTGCTGGCCATGGGCATCATCGTGGTGGGCTCGAACTTCCTCGTGCAGTTTCCCATCAACGACTGGCTGACCTGGGGCGCGCTGACCTATCCGGTCGCCTTCCTGGTCACGGACCTGCTGAACCGGCGCTACGGTCCGGCGGCCGCGCGCCGCGTGGCCTGGATCGGCTTCGCGCTGGCGCTGGGCGCCTCGGTCTTCGTGGCCTCGCCGCGCATTGCGCTGGCCTCGGGCGTGGCCTATCTTTGCGCCCAGATGCTGGACATCCATGTCTTCGACAAGCTGCGCGAAGGCCGCTGGTGGCGGGCGCCGCTGGTTTCCGGCGCGCTGGCCGCCACGCTGGACACCTCGCTGTTCTTCGGCATCGCCTTCGCGGCCACCGGCGCACCCTGGATCACCTGGCTGCTGGGCGACCTGATGGTCAAGCTGGCCGTCAACGCCGGGCTGCTGGCCCCGTTCCGCGCGCTGATGTGGAACATCGCAAGACCGGCGGACGCCGGCCATGTACGAGGTTGACCCCCGAGGTTGACCCCCGGGGCTGAAACCCCTGCGGCCGTCAGGGTCGCAACATCGCATTCATTGCGCTTGGGCAAGGCGGCCATCGCGGCCGGCTTGCATACTGCCCCGCATGAATGCGAACCCACATGCCATGGAACTGGTTGCCCCCGCGGGCAGCCTTGCCGCCCTGAAGGCCGCCCTGCACGCAGGCGCCGACGCCGTCTACCTGGGGCTGCGCAACGCCACCAACGCGCGCAATTTCGCGGGCCTGAACTTCACCGAAGCCGATATCCGGGCCGGCGTGGCGCTGGCCCGCCAGATGGGGCGCAAGGTGCTCTTCGCCATCAACACCTTTGCGCAGGCCGGCCGTAACGCCGCCTGGCGCGAGGCGGTGGATGCGGCGCACGACTGGGGCGCCGACGCCGTCATCATGGCGGATGCCGGCCTCATGGCCTATGCGCGCGACCGTTATCCCGACCTGCGGCTGCATCTTTCCGTGCAGGGATCGGCCACCCATGCCGATGCAATCGCGCTGATGCACGAGCAGTTCGGCATCCAGCGCGTCGTGCTGCCGCGCGTGCTGACAGTGGCCGAAATCGGCCGCATCGTCGAGGCCGTGCCGGTCGAGATCGAGGTGTTCGGCTTCGGCAGCCTGTGCGTGATGGCCGAAGGCCGCTGCCTGCTGTCTTCCTATGCCACGGGTGACTCGCCCAACAACAAGGGCGTCTGTTCGCCGGCGCACGCGGTGCGCTGGACCGAGCAGGCCGGCCATCTGGAAGCACGCCTGAACGGCATCCTGATCGACAGCTATGCGCCGGGTGAACCCGCAGGCTATCCCACGCTGTGCAAGGGACGTTTCGAGGTGGATGGCGAGGCTGATCACGTGCTGGAAGAGCCCGCCAGCCTCAATGCCGTGGGCCTGCTGCCGCGCCTGGCGGAAATGGGCGTGGCCGCCATCAAGATCGAGGGCCGCCAGCGCAGCCCCGCCTATGTCTCGCAGGTCGTCGCCACGTTGCGCGCGGCCATCGACAGCGCCTGCGCGGCGCCTTCGCGCTTTGCCGCCAGGCCCGAATGGATGTCCGCGCTGGCCCGCCATGCCGAAGGCACGCAGGTGACCCAAGGCGCCTTCGACCGTCCCTGGAAATGACGCCATGAGCTACCGCATCACGCTGGGCCCCTTGCTGTATTACTGGAGCCGCCAGGAAACGCTGAATTTCTACGCCGAGGCGGCCGACAGCGCCGTCGACGAGATCTGCGTGGGCGAGACCGTCTGCAGCCGCCGTCATGAACTGAAGGCGGCCGATTGGCTGGACCTGGCCGCCGACCTGCGCACCGCGGGAAAATCCGTGCGGCTGGTGACGCGCACGCTGGTGGAGACCGCGGGCGAAGGCCAGGCCGTGCGCCGCCTCTGCGGCGAGGAGGGCTATGGCTTCGAGGCGGGGGAAACAGGGGCCGTGCGGCACCTGCGGGGACGCGCCTTCATCGCCGG
Source organism: Orrella dioscoreae (assembly GCF_900089455.2). Taxonomy (NCBI): domain Bacteria; kingdom Pseudomonadati; phylum Pseudomonadota; class Betaproteobacteria; order Burkholderiales; family Alcaligenaceae; genus Orrella; species Orrella dioscoreae. Next base: position 2,561,429 of record NZ_LT907988.1, on the reverse strand, counting down.
TCCGCACATGAACGCCTATAACGGCCCCACGCTGCACTGGCTGGCGTCGCTGGGCGCGACGGGTTTCGTCGCGCCGCTGGAAATGGACCGCGAGACGCTGGCGCTGCTGCTGGCCGAGCGTCCCGCGGGCATGCAGGCCGAAGTGATGGTGTGGGGCCGCATGCCGCTGGCCTTTTCGGCGCGCTGCTTCACCGCCCGGCACTTCCGCCTGAAGAAGGACGAGTGCGCGTATCGCTGCAGCGAGCATCCCGACGGCCTGATGCTGCGCACCCGCGACGCCACGGACTTCCTGGCGATCAACGGCGTGCAGACGCAGTCGGCGGCCTGCCTGGACCTGCTGGACCAGGCCACGGAACTGGCCGCGATGGGCGTGGACGCCTTGCGGATCAGCCCGCACAGCCAGGGCACCTGGGACGCTGTCTCGGTGCTGTCCGAGCAGCGCCAGGGCAGGGCTTGCGGCCCCGTGTCGCCGCCCGCGGGCATCGCGCGCTGCAACGGCTATTGGTTTGGCCAGCCAGGCATCGTCTGGCACACCCCCGACGAGGAACACGCATGAGTCTGTCCTTCACGCCCCCGGCATGGTTGGCCAAGGTCGGCCGCCGACTGCCTTGCGGCCTGGTATCCCTGCATGGCGTGGCCGGGCTGGAACTGGCCCGCAAGCTGGCGGGGCTAACGCCGCCCGCCGAGCTGAACGGCCACGCGTACGCCATCACGGTCAGCGACCTGGGCCTGCGGCATGTCTTCCGCTGCGAGCACGGCCGTTTCCGCCCGGTGTTCCAGGCAGGCGCGGACGTCTCGCTGTCGCTCACCGCTACGCTGTCGGACTTCATCGCGCTGGGGCAGGGCACCCTCGACGCGGATACGCTGTTCTTCCAGCGCCGCCTGATGATCTCGGGCGACACGGAACTGGGGCTGATCGTGAAGAACTGGCTGGACGCCTCGCAGCGTCCGGCCTGGCTGGCGCGCCTGTTCGGCCAGGCCTGACGTTCCTCGCACTAACGCTCCTCGAACGTCAGGAACAGGCTTTCCAGGCGCTGCCGCGTGGCCTCGGCCAGCGGCGCCGCCGCCAGCGCCTCCGGCGAGGAACGATAGTGCTGCACGGCGTAATGGCGCACGCCTTGTTCCGCCAGCGTCTCGGCCAGCGCCAGCAAGGCCGGCTCCGGCAGCCACGACGGGCTCCAGGTCGTGCGGCACTCGAACGCCACGCCGTGCGCCAGCAGGGCGGCCAGGCTCTGGCGCACCGGTGCGTGGCTGCGCGCACGGCCGGTCAGGGCGTCATAGCCCTCGGCATCGGTCTTGATATCCAGGCCGACCCAGGACACGCCGGGCAGCATCTCGGCCAGGCGGTCGGGATAGATGCCCGCCGTGTGCAAGGCCACGGCAAAGCCCATGTCGCGCACCTGTGCCGCCAGCGCGGGCAAGGTGGGTTCGGACAGCGGCTCGCCGCCGCAGAACACCACGCCGTCCAGCAGGCCGCGCCGGCGCGCCAGGAAGTTCAGCACCTCGTCCCAGTCCAGCTCGCGGACCCGCTGTTGCAAGCCCGGGTTGTGGCAATAATGGCAGCGCCAGGGGCAGCCCGCCACGAACACCACCGCGCTCAGCTTGCCCGGCCAGTCCACGCTGGAATAGCGGGTCAGCCCGCCCAGGGCCGGCGTGCGCGGCCCCAGGCGGCCATGCGCCGGGATCAGCCGATGCTCGGTGGGGCAGTGGGCGGCGTGATGCGCGTGGGCGGACATGGCTGCCCCCTTCTCAGCGCTTGACGGCCGAGGGTTCCGTGAAGAAACGGCGCTCGTTGAATTCGCCCTGCTTGCCGGTGTTGAAGGAGCTGACGGGACGGTGATAGCCCATGACGCGGGTCCAGACTTCGCAGCGCGTGCGCTGGCTGTCGTCGCGGGTGGCCGAGGAAGGAGTGAGGGAGGTTTGCATGAGACGTGCTCCGGAAAGATCGGGCGCAAGGCCCGGGATGCCGGCCCCGGCAGCATTGCCCGGCCGGCCTGGCTCGTGAAGGGGCCTAGACGGCTTCGGCCGGCTCGGCCTGGGAAGCGCTCGCGGCCTGGCCGGCCTTCGCCTGCAGTGCCGCATCGCACTTGGGGCAGAACTCGTGGCGGCCAGACAGATAGCCGTGCGTCGGGCAGATGGAGAAGGTCGGCGTGACGGTGATGTAGGGCAGCCGGAAGTTCTCCAGCGCGCGCCGCACCAGCGTCTTGCAGGCCTCGGCCGTGGAGACGGCCTCGTTCATGTACAGGTGCAGCACCGTGCCGCCCGTGTACTTGCCCTGCAGCGTTTCCTGCAGGGCAAGCGCTTCGAAGGGATCGTCGGTGTGGCCGGCGGGCAGCTGGCTGGAGTTCGTGTAATAGGGCTGGCTGGCCGTGCCGGCCTGCAGGATGTCCGGATAGCGCTTGCGGTCCTCGCGGGCGAAGCGATAGGTCGTGCCCTCGGCGGGCGTGGCCTCCAGGTTGTACAGGTGCCCGGTCTGTTCCTGGAACGCGGTCATGCGCGCCCGCACATGGTCCAGCACCCGGACCGCCATGGCGTGGCCGGCGGCGGTGGTCACGTCCTCGCGGTCGCCGGTGAAGTTGCGGATCATCTCGTTGATGCCGTTCACTCCCAGCGTGCTGAAGTGGTTGCGCAAGGTGCCCAGATAGCGCCGGGTATAGGGATACAAGCCTTGGTCGATATGGTGCTGCACCACCTCGCGCTTGGTTTCCAGCGTGTCGCGGCCCAGTTCCAGCAGGCGGTCCAGGCGGGCGAAGAGACCGGCCTCGTCGCCGGCGAACACATGGCCCAGGCGGGCGCAATTGATCGTGACCACGCCGATGGACCCCGTCTGCTCGGCCGAGCCGAAAAGGCCGTTGCCGCGCTTGAGCAGTTCGCGCAGGTCCAGCTGCAGGCGGCAGCACATGGAGCGCACCATGTGCGGTTCCAGGTCCGAGTTCAGGAAGTTCTGGAAGTAGGGCAGGCCGTAGCGCGCCGTCATTTCGAACAGCAGCTGGGTGTTGGGATGGTCCCAGTCGAAATCCGGCGTGATGTTGTAGGTGGGGATGGGAAACGTGAAGGCGCGGCCGCGCGCATCGCCCGCCATCATCACCTCGATGTAGGCGCGGTTGATCATGTCCATTTCCGCCTGCAGCGCGCCATAGGAATAGGGCATTTCCTCGCCGCCGATGTACGGGACCTGGTCGCGCAGGTCGGGCGGGCAGGTCCAGTCGAAGGTGAGGTTGGTGAACGGCGTCTGGGTGCCCCAGCGGCTGGGCACGTTCAGGTTGTAGATGAGCTCCTGCATCATCTGCCGCACCTCGCGGTAGGACATCCGGTCCTGCCGCACGAAGGGCGCCATGTAGGTGTCGAAGGAGCTGAAGGCCTGCGCGCCGGCCCATTCGTTCTGCAGGGTGCCCAGGAAGTTGACGATCTGCCCGATGGCCGCCGACATATGTCGCGGCGGCGTGGCCTCGACCTTGCCCGGCACGCCGTTGAAGCCTTCGGTCAGCAGCGTGCGCAGCGACCAGCCGGCGCAATAGCCGCTCAGCATGTCCAGGTCATGGATGTGGAAGGAGCCGTCGCGGTGGGCGTTGCCCGCCTCGGGCGTGTAGACCTCGTTGAGCCAGTAGTTGGCGGTGACCTTGCCCGCGACGTTCAGGATCAGGCCGCCCAGGCTGTAGCCCTGGTTGGCGTTGGCGTTGATGCGCCAGTCCCGGCGCGACAGGTATTCCTCCATGGCGTGGGCCACGTCCACCTGCGCGCCGGGCAGGGGCAGGGCAGGAGCGGCGTGCGTCGGGCAGCAGGAGGGCTGCGCGAGGGCGGTGCTTGGCGACATGGCGATACCTCATCTAGTGGTTTTTAGCCATCCTACCCCCATATATTGTGTTTTTGTGCGCTGAGACGCTGGCATTTGAGGTCGCGCAAATCCGCCAGGCGGATGGCCGGCGCGTGCAGGGCACGGAAAGATCCCGGGACGCAATTACTTGAAGGTTGGAACATCGTGCCCGCTCCTGGCGCGGCGACCGCGCCGTTTTGGTGCAAAGTCGCCGGGAACTGACCCGTTATGGCGCGCAACGGCATCGAAAAGACGTTACGAGGCCTTACGGAGCGATATGGCACGCTTATTGCGGATGGTTTCCATATTGGGGAATCCACGCAGTGACAGCGTATGTCCTGACTCTCAGAATACGCGCCACGTTCGTGTTCCCCAAGACTGGTGATCCCTGTTGTCCGGGACGAACCCCGGGCTCGCACGAGTCCCGGGAGACACCCGGACGACCCTTATCCTCTGCTGGAGACCCCAAGCATGAAGCTGCTACAGCGCCTGACCCCCATCACGTTCGCCATCGGTGCCATGGCACTGGCCGGCGCCGTCCACGCCGCCGACTCGATCAAGATCGGCATCCCCCAGCCGATGACCGGTCCCAATACCCAATACGGTGACCAGATCCAGGCAGGCGCGCTGACCGCCATCGAGACCCTCAATGCCAAGGGCGGCGTCAAGGGCAAGAAGCTCGAACCCATCCTGATCGACGACGGCTGCGAGCCCAAGCAGGCCGTGCCCGCCGCCAACCGCGTGGTCAACTCCGGCGCCAAGTTCGCCGTGGCCCACGCCTGCTCGGGCGTGACCGTGCCGGCCGTGAACGTCTACGAATCCGAAGGGATCGTGGCCATCACCCCGGGCGCGACCTCGCCCCTGGTGACCGACACGACCAAGCCGCACTTCTTCTTCCGCACCATCGGCCGCGACGACCAGCAAGGCCCGTTCGCCGCCGGCTACATCGCCAAGACGCTCAAGCCCGCCAAGGTCGCCGTGCTGCACGACAAGCAGACCTACGGCTCGGGCGTGGCCACGCAGGTGCGTGACGCCCTGAAGAAGGAAGGCGTCAACATCGTGATGTTCGAAGGCATCAACGTCGGCGACAGCGACTACTCGGCCGTGGTCACCAAGCTGAAGTCGGCCGGCGTCGACCTGGTCTATTTCGGCGGCTACCACCCCGAACTGGGCCTGCTGCTGCGCCAGTCGCGTGAACAGGGCCTGAACGTCCAGTACATGGGTCCGGAAGGCACCGCCAACCAGGATCTGGTCGCCATCGCCGGTCCGGCCATCGACGGCCTGCTGGTCACGCTGCCCGCCGACTTCACCAAGCGCCCCGGCAACGAGGGCATCGTGAAGGCCTTCCACGACGCCAAGCGCGATCCGGACGGCGCCTTCCAGATGCCGGCCTACGCCGCGGTGGAACTGATCGCCAAGGGCATCGAAGCCGTGGGCGAGGACCCCGCCAAGGTGGCGGATTACCTGCACGCCAACAGCTTCGACACGTCCATCGGCAAGGTAGAATTCGACGCCAAGGGTGACCTGAAGAACTTCGAATTCGCCGTCTACAAGTGGGACAAGGCGGGCAAGAAGACCCAGCTCTGATCCCCAAGGATTCGCACCGGCGCGGGGCCGGTGCGGTCGATTACCCTGCATGCCCTGGATTCCGGCTCCGGCGAACCATACCGGGGCCGGTTCCGTTTTCCGCCGGGCCGGCCCCTGGCGCAAGACTCCACAACCGGGAGTCCCTTGCGCCAGGGACGCGGCGTAGGGCATTTATCTGGAGCCCGGCACTATGTCCGACCTCATCCCCCAATTGACCCAGCAGCTGTTCAACGGCTTGTCCCTGGGCGCGATCTATGCGCTGATCGCCATCGGCTACACGATGGTCTACGGCATCATCGGCATGATCAATTTCGCACACGGCGAGATCTACATGATCGGCGCCTACGTCGGCCTGGTCACCCTGACCGCCATCGGCACGCAGAGCGGCATGCCGCTGCCGCTGATGATCGCGGCCATGATCGTCGTCGCCATGGCGGTGACCGGCATCTATGGCTTCTCCACCGAAAGGGTGGCCTATCGCCCGGTGCGCGCCAGCCCGCGGCTGGTGGCGCTCATCTCGGCCATCGGCATGTCCATCTTCCTGCAGAACTGGGTGGCACTCGGGCAGGGCGCGCGTGACATGGCCGTGCCTTCGCTGATCTCGGGCGCCGCGCAGTTCCACATGGGCACCGATTTCGACGTGACCGTCCCGTATTCGCGCCTGCTCATCATCCTGGTGACGGTGGCGCTGATGATCGCGCTCACGCTCTTCATCAAGTATTCCCGCATGGGCCGCGCCTCGCGCGCCTGCTCGCAGGACATGCGCATGGCCAACCTGCTGGGGATCGACACCAACCGCGTCATCTCCTTCACCTTCGTGCTGGGCGCCGTCATGGCCGCCGTGGGCGGGGTGCTGATCGCGGTCACCATCGGCAAGCTCAATCCCTTCATCGGCTTCATCGCCGGCATCAAGGCCTTCACGGCGGCGGTGCTGGGCGGCATCGGCAGCATTCCCGGCGCCATGCTGGGCGGCGTGCTGCTGGGCCTGGCCGAAACCTTCGCCGCGGCCTACATCTCGTCGCAGTACAAGGACATCGTCGCCTTCAGCCTGCTGGTGCTGATCCTCCTGTTCCGTCCCACGGGGCTCCTGGGCAAACCCGAAGTGGAAAAAGTCTGATGGCGAACACTGTCAAACCCGCATTCATTGCCGCGCTGCTCACTGCGGTCCTGGTGGCGCCCGTGTTCGGGCTCCAGCTGCTGCGCCAGGGCGTCACGACCTACCTCGAAGCCCGCTGGGACCTGATCGCGCTGTCGGCCGGCATCGTCTTCGTCTTCCAGCTCGTGCGTCCGACGCTGGCCCGCGGCCTGTCCGGCATCAAGCTGCCGACGCTGCCTGCCTCGCCCACGCGCGGCAGGCAGCCGCTGATGCTGCTGATCCTGCTCATCGCCGTGGTCTGGCCGTTCTTCGGCGGCCGCAGCGAAGTCGATATCGCCACGCTGGTGCTCATCTACGTCATGCTCGGCCTGGGGCTGAACATCGTCGTGGGCTTCGCCGGCCTGCTCGACCTGGGCTTCGTGGGCTTCTACGCCGTGGGCGCCTACACCTATGCGCTGCTGTACCACTGGGCTGGCTGGGGTTTCTGGGAGGCGCTGCCGTTCTCGGGCGCCATGGCCGCGCTGTTCGGCTTCGTGCTGGGCTTCCCGGTGCTGCGCCTGCGCGGTGACTACCTGGCCATCGTCACGCTGGGCTTCGGCGAAATCATCCGCCTGCTGCTCATCAACCTGAACCAGTGGACGGGCGGTCCGGACGGCATTTCCGGCATTCCCAAGCCCACGGTGCTGGGCATGGAAATGGTGCGCCGTTCGCGCGACCCCGAGGCCGTGACCTTCCACGACTTCTTCGGGCTGACCTTCAACAACCAGCACATGGTCATTTATCTTTACCTGATGGCATTGCTGCTGGCCTTGATCACGCTGTTCGTCTCGACACGGCTCATCCGGATGCCGGTGGGCCGGGCATGGGAGGCGCTGCGCGAGGATGAGATCGCGTGCCGCTCCCTGGGCCTGAATCCCACCCGCATCAAGCTCTCCGCGTTCACGCTGGGCGCCATGTTCGCGGGTTTCGGCGGCGCCTTCTTCGCGGCGCGCCAGGGGCTGGTCAATCCGGAGTCCTTTACGTTCATCGAGTCCGCGCTCATCCTCGCCATCGTGGTGCTGGGCGGCATGGGCTCGCAGGTAGGCGTGATCCTGGCCGCCGTCGTGCTGACGGTGCTGCCCGAGCTCGCGCGCGAATTCGCCGAATACCGCATGCTGCTGTTCGGCCTGGTCATGGTGTTGATGATGATGTGGAGACCGCAAGGGCTGTTGCCCATGAAGCGCCCGCACGTGGAGTTGCGCAAATGAGCGATTCCCTGCTGCAAGTATCCGGACTGTCGATGCGCTTCGGCGGCCTGCTGGCCGTCGACTCGGTCGCCTTCGACGTCAAGCGCGACGAGGTCTTCGCCATCATCGGCCCCAACGGGGCCGGCAAGACCACGGTGTTCAACTGCGTGGGCGGTTTCTACAAGCCCACCGCGGGCGATGTCGTGATGGACGGCAAGCCCATCAATGGCCTGCCCAGCCACAAGGTGGCGCAGCACGGCCTGGTGCGCACCTTCCAGAACGTGCGGCTGTTCAAGCAGCTGACCGTGCTGGAAAACCTGCTGGTCGCCCAGCACACGCAGGTGGAGAACCGCCTGCTGCCCGGACTGCTGAAGCTGAAGTCCTATCGCAAGTCGGAGGCCGACGCGCTCGATCGTTCGGCCCAGTGGCTGGACTTCATGGGGCTGCGCGAGTTCGCCAATCGTGAAGCCGGCAACCTGCCTTACGGGCACCAGCGCCGCCTGGAAATCGCCCGCTGCATGATCACCAAGCCGCGCCTGCTCATGCTGGACGAGCCGGCCGCCGGCCTGAATCCGCAGGAAAAGCGCGAGCTGCAAGGCCTGATCGACACGCTGCGCCGCGATTTCGGCGTGGCGGTGCTGCTCATCGAGCACGATATGGGCCTGGTCATGGGCGTGTCCGACCGCATCCTGGTCATGGAACACGGCAAGCCCATCACCACCGGCAAGCCGGACGACGTGCGCAACGACCCCCGGGTCATCAAGGCCTATCTGGGGGAAGAGTGATGCTGAAACTGGAAAACGTCAGTACTTTCTATGGCGCCATCCAGGCGTTGGACAACGTCTCGGTCGAGGTCAACGAAGGCGAGATCGTCACGCTGATCGGCGCCAACGGCGCGGGCAAGACGACGCTGCTCATGACGGCCTGCGGCTCGCCGCGGGCCAGGACCGGCACCATCTCGTTCCTGGGCAAGGACATCACCCAGCTGCCCACGCACGAGATCATGCGCAGCGGCATCGCCATTTCGCCGGAAGGCCGCCGCGTCTTCCCCGACCTGACCGTGGCCGAGAACCTGATGATGGGCGGCTTCTTCGCGGACAAGCATGCGATGCAGGAGGGCCTGGCCCACGTGTACACGCTGTTCCCGCGCCTGAAGGAGCGCGCCAGCCAGCGCGCCGGCACCATGTCGGGCGGCGAGCAGCAGATGCTGGCCATCGGCCGCGCGCTGATGTCCAAGCCCCGCCTGCTGCTGCTGGACGAGCCCACCCTGGGGCTGGCGCCGCTCATCATTGCGCAGATCTTCGACATCATCCGCACCATCCGCGCGGAAGGCGTCACGGTGTTCCTGGTCGAGCAGAACGCCAACAAGGCGCTGGGCGTGGCCGACCGCGGCTACGTGCTGGAAAACGGCCGCGTGGTGCTGGCCGATACCGGTCCCAACCTGCTGGCCAACGCCGACGTGCGCAAGGCCTACCTGGGCGCCTGACCCGGGCAGCCCCTGCAACGCGCCGGTCCCGCCCCGCGACAGGGCGGGCCGGCGCGTTCTTTCATTCGGCGTCCAGTTCGGGATAGTGTCGGAAGATGCCGTCCCCATAGGGCAGGCGGCGTTCGCTGGCGAAATAGTCGCGCAGGGCAGGCAATTGCGCGACGCGCAGGTGCAGGGCCATCAGCCTCGGATAGCGCGAGGCCAGCGTGCTCATGCGGCGCGGGAAGGCATGCAGCAGGCCGTCCACGACGTGGTGCAGCGACAGGTCGGCATAGGTCCAGCCCTTGGCGGTCAGCCAGCCGCTTTCCCCATCCAGAAGGCCCTCGAAGTAGCCCAGGAACTTCGGCATGCGGGATTGCCGGAAGTCGTCGGCCCGCCGCAAGGCCTCCTCTTTCTGCGCTTCGTAGTACAGGCCAGCCGCGATGGGGTGGTGGACGTCGTGCGCCTCGGCCACCAGGTCCGCGAGGGTCAGTTGCACCTGGTTGATCCACAGCCGGCCGGCGGTGTCGGCGGGCGCCAGGCCATGCTTCTCGCCCAGGAACAGCAGGATGTTGGCCGTCTGTGCCAGCGTCATGCCATCGGCGACCAGATAGGGCGGGGCGAAAGGCGGATCCGGCCGGCGGGCCTGCAGGTCCTCGATGAGGCTGGAGGAATCGCCACCGCTCTCGCGGGCGCGATCCACGTAGTCGATGCCGCCGGCCTCCAGGGCCAGGCGGACGAACTCGCCGCGGCCGGGGATGCCGTCCCAGTACCAGAAGTCATAGGCCATGAAGCGCTCCTTTGGAGGGGGGACCAACCCCGGTTGTAGCGCCGCCCGGATTTCAACGTCTTTACGCAATGTTTCGGCACGCAGCGGGAACCGTATGCGTAAATGCAACTCACAAGGACTCACTCGCAGGGAGTTACAACAACATGATCGCCATCAACCGACGTCATCTCACGCTTTCCCTCGCCGTCCTTGGCGCGGCCGGCGCCTCGCTGGCCACGCTGCAAGACGCCCAGGCCGCCAACGCCGCACCCGCCGTGCAGGAGCTGGCCACCGGCCTGAACCACCCCTGGGGCATGGTCTTCCTGCCCGACGGCCAGGGCGCCCTCATCACCGAACGCGCGGGCGACCTGCGCCTGTGGCAGGACGGCAAGGGCGTGTCCCAGCCGCTGCGCGGCGTGCCCAAGGTGCATTCCCAGGGGCAGGGCGGCCTGCTGGACGTGGCGCTGTCACCGGACTTCGCCCAGGACCGCATGGTCTACCTGTCGTACTCGGAAGCGGGGGATGGCCGCGCCGGCACGGCGGTGGGCCGCGGCAAGCTGGCCGAGGACAACGCCAGCCTGCAGGACTTCACCGTGATCTTTCGCCAGGCGCCCAAGCTGTCCAACGGCCAGCATTTCGGCTCGCGCCTGGTGTTCGACCGCGACGGCATGCTCTTCATCACGCTGGGCGACAACGGCCAGCGGCCCACGGCGCAGGACCTGGACAAGCTGCAGGGCAAGACCGTGCGCCTGAATGCCGATGGTAGCGTGCCCAAGGACAATCCCTTCGTGGGCGAGGACGGCGCGCGGCCCGAAATCTGGTCCTATGGTCACCGCAACGCCCAGGGCATGGCGCTGCATCCCCGGACGGGCGCCGTCTGGCTGAACGAGCACGGCGCGCAGGGCGGCGACGAGATCAACATTCCGAAGGCGGGCGCCAACTATGGCTGGCCGCTGGCCACGCACGGGGTGAACTATGGCGGCGCGCCGATCCCCGAGGCCAAGGGCAAGCGCGTGCCCGGCACCGAGCAGCCGGATTTCGTGTGGGAACAGTCGCCCGCCGTGAGCGGCATGGCCTTCTATGAACATGCGCGCTTCCCGGCCTGGCAGGGGTCGATCTTCGTGGGCGCGCTGAAGGACCAGAGCCTGATCCGCCTGACGCAGGAAGGCGGCAAGATCGTGGAGCAGGAACGGCTGCTGAAGGATCGCGGCGAGCGTATCCGCGACGTGCGCCAGGGGCCGGACGGCAGCCTGTATGTGTTGACCGACAGCAGCGACGGCAAGCTGCTGCGCGTGGGCCTGCGGGAATGACGGGCTAGGGCCTGTTACTTCGCGCGGCGGGATTCGCGCAAGGCGATATAGATCCCGCTGCCCGCGATCAACGCGGCGCCGATATAGGCCCAGGTGTCGGGCAGTTCGCGCCAGAACAGCCAGCCGAACAGCGTGGCCCACAGCAGGCCCGTGTAGTCGAAGGGCGCCACGACCGAGGCGGGCGCGATGCGAAAGCCCTGGGTGATCAGCGTGAGGCCCAGCGTGCTGCACAGCGCGATCCCCAGCAGGCCGGGCAGGTGCTCGGCCTGCACCGGGGTCCAATACCAGGGCTGCCAAGGCAGGCTGATGACGGCCTGCGCCGCGGCGATGTAGAAGGTCGTGGTCAACATGCTTTCCTGCGCGCCGATGCGGCGCGCGCTGACCATCATCACCGCGTAGCCCACGGCGCCCGCCAGGGGCAGCAAGGCCGCCGGCTGGAAACCCGCCATGCCGGGCCGCACCACCACCAGCACGCCCAGGAAGCCCGCCAGCACGGCGATCCAGCCGCGCAGGTCGACGTCTTCGCGCAGCACCAGCACCGACAGCAGCGTCACGAAAAGCGGCGCGGCGAAGATGATGGCCGTGGCTTCCACCAGGGGCAGCAGGGTCAGGCTGAAGTAGAAGCCGCAGGCACTGGCGACGTTGATGGCGCCGCGCATCGCGTGGATGCCCAGGTGGCGGGTGCGCAGCGCCCGGCGACCACCCATCCAGACCACCAGCAAGGCCACCACCGGCAGCGCGAAGGCGCCGCGCAGGAACAGCAGCTGGATGGGGGCATACGCCTCGCCCAGCCACTTCGCAAGGCTGTCGCTCATGCTGAGGCTGCAGATGCCCGCGACGACGCAGAGGATGCCTGCGGCGGAGCGGGAGGGCGAGGAGGGGGCGGTGGAAGCGTCGGACATCATTCGGGGGCACAACGGCAGGCAGGGCGGATGACACAAGGGCGCGCAGGCAGGCGCGCCGAAAAAACGAAAGGCAGGCCCGCCCAAAGGATGGCCCACCGCTGTCTAGCCTAACAGAACGGCAGGCAGGCATGCCCCATGCTGGTGCGCAACGCCCTCTGGCGTGCACCAACGGGAGGATAACGGCCCCGGCAGGCCTACCGTCCTGTCTGGCTGGCAAGTCTGGCACGCGACTTGCTTGTCAGTTCATGCCCGCGCAAGGACGCGCGGCACATCCCTCACGGAGCAGTACCCGGCAAAGGCGCCCAGACCCACGTGGTCCAGGGCGCCTTTCGCGTTTTGAAGGCAGCAGGAGCAAGCATGCAACGTCCATCCCCCTCCGAGATCCGGGACCTCGTCATCGTCGGCAACGGCATGGTGGGCCACCACTGCGTCGAACAGCTGGTGGCCGCCGGGGCCCTGGCGCAATGGCGCATCCACGTCTATGGCGAGGAGGCGCATCGCGCCTATGACCGCGTCCACCTGTCCGAATACTTCTCGGGCCGCGACGCCGGATCATTGGCGCTGGGCGAGGCCGCGCTGTATGAACAGGACGGCGTGTCCCTGCACCTGGACGCGCCGGTGCTGGGGCTGGACCGCAAGCGCCGCGTGGTCTACACGCAGGCAGGCGAACAGCGCTATGACGCGCTGGTGCTGGCCACGGGCTCCTATCCCTTCGTGCCGGTCATCGAAGGCGCCGAGGACGCGGCGCGGCTGGTCTATCGCACGCTGGACGACCTGGACGTGATCCGCGCCGCCGCCGCCCAGGCCCGACGCGGCGTCGTGGTGGGGGGAGGATTGCTGGGGCTGGAGGCCGCCAACGCCTTGAAGTCGCTGGGCCTGGAGGCGCACGTGGTCGAGTTCGCGCCGCGGCTCATGCCCGTGCAGCTGGACGAGCTGGGCGGCGAGGCGCTGAAGGCGCGCATCGAATCACTGGGCGTGGGCGTGCACCTGTCGCGCGCCACCCAGTCCATCAGCGCGGGCGAAACCTATCGCTACCGCATGAACTTCGCCGACGGCGAGCACCTGGAAACCGACCTCATCGTGTTCTCGGCGGGCATCCGCGCGCAGGACAGCCTGGCGCGCGCCAGCGGCCTGACGATCGGCCCGCGCGGCGGCGTCGTGGTGGACGACGATTGCCGCAGCAGCGATGCCGACATCTACGCCATCGGAGAATGCGCGGCCTGGCAGGGCACCTGTTTCGGGCTGGTGGCGCCGGGCTACCAGATGGCGCGCACCGTCGCCGCGCAACTCTGTGCGCAAGCCGCCCAGCCTTTCGCGGGCGCCGACATGTCGACCAAGCTGAAGCTGCTGGGCGTGGACGTGGGTTCGCTGGGCGACGCGCATGGCGCGACCCGCGATGCGCGCAGCTATCGCTACATCGACGAGGCCGGGGCCAGCTATCGCCGCCTGGTGGTCTCGGGCGACGGCAAGCGCGTGCTGGGCGCGGTGCTGGTGGGCGACAACAGCTATTACGACACCTTGCTGCAGTACGTGCAGAACGGCATTGCGCCGCCGGCCGACCCGGCCAGCCTGATCCTGCCGGCCAGCGGCGACGCGCCGGCGCTGGGCGTCGATGCCTTGCCGGCCACGGCCACGATCTGCTCGTGCCACAACGTGAGCAAGGGCGCGATCAGCGCGGCCATCGACGGCGGTTGCGCCGACCTGGCGCAGGTGAAGGCCTGCACCAAGGCCGCCACGGGTTGCGGCGGCTGCACGGCGCTGCTGAAGAACGTGGTCGAACACGCGTTGACCGCGCGCGGCGTGGCCGTGGACAAGAGCCTGTGCGAGCACTTCGCGTACACGCGGCGCGAGCTCTACGACATCGTGCGCGTCGAGGGCATCGAGCGCTTCGACGAACTGCTGGCCCGGCACGGCCGTGGCTCGGTGGGCTGCGACATCTGCAAGCCCGCGGTGGGCTCCATCCTGGCCTCGTGCTGGAACCGGCCGATCCAGGACCCGCTGCTGGTGCCGCTGCAGGACACCAACGACACCTTCATGGCGAACATGCAGAAGAACGGCACCTATTCGGTGGTGCCGCGCATCCCGGCGGGCGAGGTGACGCCCGAGGGACTGATCGTGATCGGGGAGATCGCGCGCACATATGCGCTGTACGTGAAGATCACCGGCGGCCAGCGCATCGATCTTTTCGGTGCGCAGCTGCACCAGTTGCCGGACATCTGGGCCGAGCTGATCGCCGCCGGCTTCGAGACCGGCCATGCCTATGGCAAGTCGACCCGCACCGTGAAGTCCTGCGTGGGCAGCACCTGGTGCCGCTACGGCGTGCAGGACAGCGTGCGGATGGCACTGGACCTGGAGCATCGTTACAAGGGCCTACGCGCGCCGCACAAGCTGAAGTTCGCGGTCTCCGGCTGCACCCGCGAATGCGCCGAGGCCCAGAGCAAGGACATCGGCGTCATCGCCACCGAAAGCGGCTGGAACCTGTACGTGTGCGGCAACGGCGGCATGCGGCCGCGCCATGCCGAGCTGTTCGCCACGGACCTGGACGACCGCAAGTTGATCCAATATATCGACCGCCTGCTGATGTTCTACATCCGCACCGCGGACAAGCTGCAGCGCACCTCGGTCTGGCGCGAGTCGCTGGAGGGCGGCCTGGACTACCTGAAGGCCGTGGTGATCGAGGACAGCCTGGGCCTGGCCGCCGAGCTGGAGGCGCAGATGCAGCAGGTGGTCGACCGCTATGAATGCGAATGGGCCAATGCGCTGGCGGATCCGGAGAAACTCAAGCGCTTCCGCACCTTCGTGAACGCCCAGGGCGGCGATCCCGACATCCGCATGGAGGACGAGCGCGGCCAGCCGCGACCGGCAAGGCCCGCGGCCCTGCGCGAGATCGCCATCGTCGAGGAGGTGCTGTGATGGCGGCGCCTGACGAGTCCCGAGCCTGGCGCACCGTGTGCCGCCGCGCCGATCTGGTGGCCGAGTCCGGCGTCGTGGCGCTGGTCGATGGCGAACAGGTCGCGATCTTCCACGTGCCCGGCGACGAAACAGAGGTCTATGCCGTGTCCAACCACGACCCGTTCTCGGGCGTCAACGTCATCGGCCGCGGCATCGTGGGCCGCCTGGGCGGTGAGCTGGTGGTGGCCTCGCCGCTCTACAAGCAGCATTTCCGCCTGCGCGATGGCGTCTGCCTGGAGGATGCCGGCCAGCGCCTGCGCACCTGGGAGGCGCGGCTGCACGGCGACGTCGTGGAACTGGCTTGAAGAGGAGGGCGCCATGACGCATGTGAAGCCTGGCCAGCCCCATCCTCCCGTGCGCCTGATCGGCGCCGGGCCGGGCGATCCGGAACTGCTGACGCTGAAGGCCGTGCGCGCGCTCGGCGAGGCCGAGGTCGTGCTGGTCGACGACCTGGTCAATCCGGAGATCCTGGCCCATTGCCCGCAGGCCCGCCTCGTGCGCGTGGGCAAGCGCGGCGGCTGCCGGTCCACGCCGCAGGACTTCATCCAGCGGCTGATGCTGCGCTATGCCCGGCAGGGCAGGCGGGTGGCCCGCCTGAAGGGCGGCGACCCCTGTGTGTTCGGACGCGGCGGGGAAGAGCAGCAATGGCTGGCTCGCCATGGCGTGGCCTGCGAGATCATCAACGGCATCACGTCCGGACTGGCCGCTGCCACGGACTGCGGCATTCCGCTGACCCTGCGCGGCGTGGCGCGCGCGGTCACCCTGGTCACCGCGCACACCGAAGACGATTCCGCGCCGGATTGGAAGGCCCTGGCGGCCAGCGGCGCGACGCTGGTCGTCTACATGGGCGTCGCCACCTTGCCCGCCACGCGAGGGCATCTGCTGGCCGCGGGCATGGCGCCCGCCACGCCGGTGGCGATGATCGAACGGGCCTCGCTACCCGCGCAGCGGCATTGCGTGAGCAGCCTGGCGGCCATGGAAGACGACGCGCGCGCCTTCGGCCTGCGCAGCCCGGCGGTGCTGGTGATCGGTGACGTCGCGGCCTGGGCCAGGGCGCAGGAAACGAGGGCGGACCTGCGCGCCAGCGCCTGACACGCGATGAACGAGCACACCCTGCCCGACGCCTTGCGTTACCTCATTGCCGCCAGGCGCGCCGAGACGACCGGCCTCGAGGCGCTGGCGCACGTCTGCACGCTGGTCACGCAGGCGGGTGAACTGGTGCACGCCCTGCAGAAAGAGCGCGGCTATTCGAACGTCTATCTGGCGGCCGAGCACGCGTCCGCCCGCGAAACGCTGCTGGCGTATGCCGCCGATGCCGACGTGCAGGCGCGGGCGCTCAGGCAGGGCCTGGAACGGCTGGATCCCGCCGCGCAGGCAACCGCCGACAAGGCCAGGCTGCTGACCCGCGTGGCCTATGTGCTCTATCGCCTGGACGAACTGCCCGCCTTGCGCCGCCGCGTGCTGGCGCGCGACCTGGACATCGAGACCTCGCTGGCGCACTACACGCGGCTGATCAACGGACTGCTGGGACTGGTCTTCGACGCGGCCGACACCGCCTTGGACCCCGAGGTGACGCGGGCGCTGGTGGCGCTCTTCAACCTGATGCAGGGCAAGGAACTGGCCGGCCAGGAGCGCGCCTGTGGCGTGCGCGGTTTTGCCGCGGGCCATTTCACGGCGCCGCAGCATGCCCAGCTGGCGCAACTGATCGACGGCCAGGACCGTTGCTTCGAGGCCTTCCTGGCCCACGCCCAGCCGCCGCAACAGGCAGCCTGGGCTGCACTGGCGGCATGTGAGGCCGAGCTGCGCCAGTTGCGCGGCATGGCTGCCCGCACGTCGCCCGACGCGCGCGTGGATGCCGCCTTGGCGCAGATCTGGTTCGACGTCCAGACCGCCCGCATCGACGGCATGCGCGCGGTCGAGGCCGAGCTGTCCGCCGCCTTGCCGGCCCTGTGCCAGGCACGCATCGCCCGCGCGCATGATGACCTGGACAATCATCGTCGGCTCGCTCGCCAGTTGGCGGAGCCGGCGGCGGCATCGGCGGTGCTTTTCACCGTGCAGGGCAACGCCCTGGATGCGGGCGCGCCCGACCTGGCCGGCCCGATGTTGTCGCCCCAGTTGTCCCGTTCGCTGCTGGACCTCGTGCAGGCCCAGGCGCAACGCCTGCAGGCCTTGTCCGACGCACTGGCGGGCGCCCGCAGCAGCCTGGATGCGCGCAAGCATATCGAGCAGGCCAAGCAACTGCTGATGGCCCACCACACGCTCAGCGAAGCGGCAGCCCACGACAAGCTGCGCAAGGCGGCCATGAGTCGGGGCCTGAAGCTGGAAGAATTTGCCCGCCAGGTGCTGGCGGCGGGCGCGGGCGGCCAGGCCTGAACGCGGATGACCCGCAGGCGGCCGCCCAAAGACCCTGACGCCAACGCAGCCTGCGCCGGCATATTGCCGCGCGGCCCGGTAATATGACAGGCTGCCTGGACCGACCGTCCGGGCCGAGACCGACCGGAATACAGGAGCAGGGCAGCATGAGCGAATGCAGGGTCAACGGCACTCCCCAGAACTGGGGCTTGAGCCAGATCGTCAACGGACTGCGGGATGCGCGGATGGAGTGGCGCGCGCACAGCGGGCGCATGCGCGCCTCGGGCGAGCGCGAGTTTCCCTCGGTGGCGCAGGTGCGCTGCGCGGTCGAGCTGCTCTGTGGCGCGCTGTTTCCCATGCGCCTGGGCCCCATCGACCTGCGCGAGGAGAACGAAGACGCCTATGTGCAACTGACACTGGCCAAGGCGCTGGACCAGTTGTCGCACCAGGTGCGCCTGGAGCTGGGCTACGGCGCCCGGCACTCGGCCGTGGCGCCGGAAACCATCGCGGCCCAGGCCCGTGAACTGGTCAGCGCCTTCGCGGCCGCCTTGCCGCGCGTGCGGGTCATGCTGGACACCGACGTCATCGCGGCCTACCAGGGCGATCCCGCCGCGCGCAGCGTGGACGAGGTGCTGCTGTGCTATCCGGGCGTCATCGCGGTCATCCACCATCGCCTGGCGCACGAGCTCTACAAGCTGGGCGCGCCGCTGGTCGCCCGCATCGTGGCGGAGATCGCCCACGCCGACACCGGCATCGACATCCACCCGGGCGCGACCATCGGCGCCAGCTTCTTCATCGACCACGGCACGGGCGTGGTGATCGGCGAAACCACCATCATCGGTGAGCGCGTGCGCCTGTACCAGGCGGTCACGCTGGGCGCCAAGCGCTTCCCCGCCAGCGAGAACGGCGAATTGAAGAAAGGGCTGCCGCGCCACCCCATCCTGGAAGACGACGTGGTCATCTACGCCGGCGCCACCATCCTGGGCCGCATCACCGTGGGACGCGCCTCCGTCATCGGCGGCAATGTCTGGCTGACGAATTCGGTTCCGGCGCACAGCAGCGTCACGCAGGCCTCGCTCATCAGCGACGGCGCCACGCAGGACAACGGCGCATAAGGCAACGGCGCATCCTGGGATGCGCCGTCGGGGCCTTGAGGGCCTGAGGGAACGCGCAGGGCAGGGCTTTTGCCCGCCCCGCGGAATCAGGGCGCGAGCGTCTTGATCAGCAGGTCCGCATTGCCTTCCAGCTCTGCCACGGGGTCCGTGCCGTCGGTGGCCAGCACGATGGCCTTGGCGCCACCGGCCTCGATGGCCTCGCGCAGCGCGGGCGTGGGCTCGCGGTGCAACAGCGCGGCCGCTGCGCCGTTGTCCTTCAGCGTGGCGGTCAACTGCGCCAGCGCCTCGGGCGTCCATTCCTTGTCGTCGTGCGCGAGGGTATCGATCAGGTCAAGGTTGAACTCCGACACCAGGTAGGGCAGGCGCTCGGACAGGCTCACCACGGACACATTGCTGGCGGCGGCCAGGCCCTTCTGGCTGCGGGCGTTCAGCGTCACCAGGCGGCGCTTGATGGCGGCCAGGTTGGTCTCGATGGCCTTGTCATCCGAGGGCGACAGTCGGCCCAGGTCGGCGGCCACGATATCGGCCATGCGGCCCAGGTTCACGACGCTCAGCCACGGATGCGCGGCGAACTGCGCGCCAGGATTGCCGCCCTGCAGCGCAATGCCATTCAGCGCGCCATCCAGCGGCCGGGCGGCATCGATCTCGACGATGCGGATGTTGCTGCGGCGCGCGACCGGGAAGAGCGGGTCATCCGCCCACAGCGAGCGCAGGCCCACCACGGCGTCGGCCGTGCCGGCCGCCTTGGCCAGCGCGGGGCCGCCGCGGCCACCGAAATACGAAGCCAGGCGGGTGGGCGGCAGGTTGGCGGGCGCGGCGCGCTCGACACGGATCCTGGTGCCCTTGGCCAGGCTCTCGGTCAGGGCGTGCACCACGGGATGCGCGGTCAGCACGGTGGCCGAGGCGTCGCTGGCGGCCGGACCGCTGGCCTGCGCCGCAGCGCGCGAAGCGCGCGTCGCACGGCCTTCCTGGGCATGGGCGGGCACGGCGGCGGCCGCGGCGCCCAGGGCCAGCGCGACCACGGCAGCCAGGCGGCTCAGGGAGAGGGGGAAAGTCTGGGAAGTCATCCTGCATTTCCTTTCAAGCTGGGCAGGACGCCGCGCGCCACTGCCGAGGCCGCAAACAAGACGCCTGCGACCAGAATGATGGCCGCGCCCGAAGGCACCGGCAGTTCGAGTTCGATGGGCAGCATGATGCCGGCCAGCGTGCTGATCGTGGCCAGCAGCACCGACAGGCCGAAGAAGCCCTTGAGCGATTGCGACAGCAGGCGCGCGGCCGCGGCCGGAATCACCAGCAGGGCGCCGACCAGGATGGCGCCGATCACCTTGACCGAGGCCACCGTCACCAGCGTGACCAGCACCACGAAGAGATAGTCCATGGCCTTGACCGGCACGCCGCGCACGGCGGCCAGCTGCGGATTGAAGCTGGCCAGCATCAGGCGGTTGTAGTTCGGCAGCGCCAGGGCCACCGTCAAGAGCGCCACGCAGGCCAGCACCGCCAGATCCTGGCCGTTGACGGTCAGCACCGAGCCGAACAGCACGTTCTCCAGGATATGGATATTGATGCGGCCGGCCAGGATCAGCAGCAGGCTTGCGCCCAGCGCCAGCGACACCGACAGGAACACGCCGATCAGCGTGTCGGGCGTCAGGCCCGTGCGGTTGCGCAGGTAATTCAGCAGGATGCCGAACATCAGGCAGTAGCTGAACAGGCTGCCGTAGGGACCGGTGTAGGGTTCGCCCAGCAGGATGCCGATGGCCACGCCGGTCAGCGCCGCGTGCCCCACGGCCTCCGAGAAGAAGGCGTAGCGCTTGACCACCACCAGCGTGCCCAGGCCGCCCAGGATCGGCCCGATGATGAGCCCGGCCAGCAGGGCATTGACCACGAAGCCATAGGTGAGGGAATCCGGCAGCATGCCGGCTTGCGCCCAGCCCTGGATCAGTTGGCGCAGGGTATCGAAGAAAGCGCTCATGCCGCGCGCTCCTCGGCCACGTCACCCACCAGCGGCCGCGTGGAGAACAGCGCCAGCAGCCGGTCAGGCGTCAAGACCTGCGCGGGCGGACCGTCGCACAGCACCTGGCGGTTCAGGCCGGTGACGCGATCGGCCAGACGGCCCACGGCCGCCAGGTCGTGCTCCACCCACAAGACGGTCACGCCTTCGGCGCGCCAGTCGGCCAGCAGTTGCTCGAACACGCGCATGCCGGCCTCGTCCAGGGCGGACATGGGTTCGTCCAGGATCACCAGCGAGGGCATGGGCACGAGGCCTTGCGCCAGCAGCACGCGCTGGCGTTCGCCGCCCGAGAGCGCGCCCATGCGGCGATGGCGCTTTTCCAGCATGCCCACGCGTCCCAGCGCGGCGTCGATGTCCGCCGAGCGCGTGCGCGACAGTCCCAGGAAGGCCGGGCGGCGCTGGCACATGGCGGCCATGAAGTCGTTCACCGTCATGGGCAGGCCGCGATCGAACTCCAGCGCCTGCGGCACGTAGCCGATGACGCCCGCGCGTTCGCCAGGCCAGGTCACCGACAGCTGGCCGCGGTGCGGCATCTGGCCCAGCAGTGTCTTGATCAGCGAGCTCTTGCCGCCGCCATTGGGGCCGACCAGGGCATGCACGCTGCCGGGCGCGACCGTCATGCTGACATCGCGCAGGATGGGCGTGCGGCCCAGGACCAGCGAGATCTGCCTGAACGCCAGCGCCGGGCCGCGCGGGCCGGCGGGCAGGTCCTGCGTCATGCGCCGGCCTCCTTGATGGCGCGCACGACGGTGTCCAGGTTCTGCTTCATCTCTTTCTCGAACTGGTCGGCGCCGTATTCACCATAGGAAATGTGCGACAGCGAATACAGCTTCACGCCGGTCTCGCGCTGGATGGTCTCCACGTAGGCCGAGGGGAAGTTCAGCTCCGAGAAGATCACCTTCACGTTCAGCTTGTTCAACTGGTCGACGGTGGTCTTCAATTGAGCCGGGCTGGGCTCGATGCCATGGGCGGGCTCGACCACGGCCGTCACTTCCAGGCCGAATTCGCGCAGCAGGTAGTCATAGGCGCCATGGATGGTGGCCACGCGCAGGTCCGCATTCGGGGCCGAGACCAACTGGCCCAGGGCATCGGCGCGCAGCTTGCGCAGGCGCTGCCCATAGGCGCGGGCATTGGCGGTGTAGGTCTGCGCATTGGCCGGGTCGATGCGGCCCAGCTCGCGGGCGATGGTGTTGACCTGGGCGATCGAGGCGGTGATCGACAGGAAGGTGTGCGGGTTCACCACCTTGCCCGAGGCGTCCCCGCCCCGCGCGGCCATGCCGACGGCGGCCAGCAGCGGCACCTGGGCATTGGCTTCGATGACGGGCATCTTGGGCTTCTCGCTGGCGGCGATCATGCGGTCGGCGAAATCGTCATGGCCGATGCCGTTCAGCACCACCAGGTCCAGCGAGCCGATGCGCTTGATGTCCTCGGCGCGCGGCTCGTACGCGTGCGGATTGAAGCCCACCGGGATCAGCGGCACGACCTCGGCCTTGTCACCCACGATGTTGGCGACGTAGCTGTAATAGGGATGCAGCGTCACGCCGATGCGCAGGCGCTTGTCGGCCGCCTGGGCGGGCCCGGCCACGGTGAACGCGGCGGCAAGCAGCAGCAGGCTGGCCAGTTGCCGGGCGCGGCGGCGCAGGAACATCGGGATAGCGGTGAATGCGTGCATGGATCTCGGGTATCGGAAGGAACGCGGAAGACGGGAGCGGGGAAGGGGGCGGCGATGGCCTGCTAGGGCCGGCCCTGGCGGGTGACGCCGCTGTCGAACTGCGCCACCACCTGGCGCCAGCCGGCGGCGGCCAGTGCGGCGTCGCTGGCGGGATCGGGCAGGCTGGCCGAGGCCTCGCGGCTGAGCCAGACGTCGGGCTCGCCGTGGGGCAGGCCGTGGCTGGCGCCGGCGTGGCCGTGGCCGTCGGTGGCTGGCGCGGCAGTTGCCGCCGACGGCACACGCAGGATGAAGGAGCCCGCCACCTCGGTGTCGGCGCTACGGCCCACGTAGAGCGTCTGCGCGGCTTGCGGCTGGGCAGTCCAGGCATGGCCGCCCCGGACGGCGGTGCTGTTGTCGACGACGAAGGGAGGCACGCCCAGCTCGGCCAGGCCGGCCACGCCGGGCAGCGCGCCCTCGGCCTGGGCGGCGTAGCGGATTTCCTCGCTGGCCACGCGCAGGTCGGCATAGATGCCCTGCTCGGCAGGCGTCAGCGCGCGGCGCGCATCGATCTGGTTGGCCGAGACCGCCTGGGTCTCGACGGCTGCCGGACGCAGCCCGATGTAGCTGGCGGCCAGCGCGACGATCAATGCGCAGGCGCCCAGGACGGCAAGGGTTTCATGGCCGGCGCCTGCCGGCCGTATCACTTGGGTGGACGGCATGCCTTACTGGATGTCCACGTGGTCGATTTCCACCACGTGGCCAGGGCCTGCGTCGAACAGCACGTAGAAATCGCCCTCGGGACGCTTGAACGTCAGTTGCGAATTCTGGTCGAGCTTGCCGGGCACCAGGATCTGCTCGTCATAGGAAATGACGTCCATGGTGACACCGGGCGCGCCGCTGCCGTCGGAGAAGCCGCCGGTGCACTGGATCTGTTCGTTGGCCGCGGACTTGCACTCGGCCATGGGGTTGTGGGCCAGCGCCGGCGCGCCGGCGCCCAGCAGGGCGAGCAGGGCGGCCGCGCGCAGCAGGGCGGGACGAAGGGAAGTCAGGAAGGTGTTCATTGCTTGGCTCCTTGCGTGTTCAGCCATGCGACGGTGGTCGGGGAGGCCGCGGACAGCGGCCACGGCGCCTGGTGCATGCTGCCGTCCCAGCCTTCCGCGGTCAACCAGAGCTCGTCGTCGGGCTTGGTGCGGGCGGGAATGGGCACGGTGGCGAATGCGCGGTGCGGGCCGCCGAAGAAGATGGCGCCCGCGGCGCGCAGGCTGCGGGGCTTGCCGACGCGCAGGTAGACCGCGCGGATTTCATTCTCGCAGCCCTGGCACAGCGCCATCGTGAAGGTCTTCACCCTGCCGGCCGGGTCGGACTTGGGGGCGCCCACTTCGAACTCGGCCATCTGCATCTTCCAGGTGCCCACCTGGACTTCACCGGCAGGACGCTGGCCCAGGCCGGCCGCGCCGCGGAACAGCGCCAGCTGGTCGAAATAGGGCTGCAGATAGAGGAGGGGCAGGACGAACAGCAGCCCGCTCAGATAGAAGCGGTAGCGGCGCCAGAGGCTGCCGGTGGGCGGCGCGGGATTGAGCGTGGCGGTCTTGCTCATGATTGCGGACCTGCTTGGAAAAAGACGGGGAGGGCGGCGTGCGTGGGGCTCGTCATTCGGTCACCTCGCGCGCGGTCGCGGCGCCCGGGACCGGATCCGCGGCACGCGCGGGTTTGCCGGCGGGACGGCGGGCCGTCTGGGGACGTTCGCCACGCACCGCCTTCACGGTGGCCTGGGTCGTGCGCTTGGTCCAGATCAGCAGGCCGCTCAGGCTCATCATCGTGAGCAGCAGGCCGAAGAGGAACCAGACCAGCTTCAGCCAGAAACCGCCGAAATCCCCCGTGTGCAGCGGGCGCATGGACTCCGTGAAGAACTCCAGGCCGTTGCGGTCCGACAGGCGGCGCAGGTCTTCGGTCTTGCCGTCATAGGGATTGATCTGCGCGTACTGGTACATCAGCGGGTAGGCGCCGCGCCCGGCCACGGTGACCGGGTCGTAGGCATTGCCCGAGAAGAAGATCTGCTGCGTTTCCATGCCGGGCAGGTCGCGTTCCGCGTTCGCCACGACCTGGTCCAGCGACAGGCGCGGCACGGCTTCGCCCGGCGTCTTCACCGTCGGCACCTGGTCGCGCGCCACCACGGCGGGAATGCCCTGGGTGGAAATGGTGGTGTGCGTATCGCCCAGGATGGCCTGCACCAGGAACCACATGGCGCTGATGGAGATCAGCAGCACGAACCAGATCGACCACAGGCCCGCCAGGCGATGGAAGTCGCCCCAGAAGATCCGCGAGCCCTGGCCGGTGCGCAGGCGCGGCTTCTGGAAATAGGCGCGCCAGAAACGCTTGTAGACCACCAGGCCCGTGACCAGCGACACCAGCATCGGGATGGACAGGATGGACACCAGGTACCAGCCCCAACTGTAGCCGTTGGTGAAGGGGATGAGCAGCCAGCCGTGCAGCGCCCGCATGAACTGGCGCAGGTCGAACGACAGGGCAGGGCCCTGCACGGCGCCGGTGTAGGGATTGACGTACAGCGAGGTGCTGCGCGCGCCCGGATAGGTGACCGAGGCGGTCAGGGCGAACTGCGATTCCTCGGGCCAGGAGAGGCGGTTGATGTGCGCCTGCGGTTCCTGCTTCCTGATGGTGTCCAGCAGTTCCTGGTAGCCCATGCGGGGCGTATTGGCGTCCGGCGCCTGGGCACGCACCGCAGGGTGCACCAGCCAGACGATTTCCTGGCTGATGACTGCGATCGTGCCGGTGGCACAGATGAAGAACATGAAGAGCCAGATGGGCAGGGCCGCCCAGCTGTGAACGAGGAACCAGAGTTTTGAGCGCGACGGTTTGGACATGGGATTTTGCGTGAACGCGCGAATGAAACGCGGCGTAGCCACGGCCGGCCCTGCACGTTTCGGCTGAAACGCGGCGCATTCCTGACCGTGAATAATCTGCAATTGTTGCAAATAGATCGCATTTCGGCAAACGATTTCTTAACGAATCTTGAGGAAACCCCGCTTGAATCACCAAGCATGGTGCATGCTTGCCACGGCAACTGATATGGTGTTTTCCCGCCTTCTTGATTCTGTTCTGCGGCGACTCGGCCCCCTACAATCGCGGCATGCCAACCCGGAGCAGCAGATGACAAGGCTGAGGAGGTGGGGCTGCCCGGACACCGGGCGCCTGGAGAAGAGACAGCAGCGCTGCGCCAGCCTGGCCGCCGCGCTGGCGGGCATGCTGGCAGCGTTGCTGGCGCTGGCCTGTGCGCCGGCCGCGGCGCAGGACCCGCGTATCGACCCCGACCACGCCTTGCCCGTGCTGTCCGACACGCCGCGGCCGCCGGCCGGTGACGACGAACGCGGCCTGCGCGCGGGCACCATGGCCGCTCGCCTGGCCGCCTGTACCGGCTGCCATGGCGCCCTGGGCGGCGGCAGCGCGGATGGTTATTTCCCGCGCATCGCCGGCAAGCCCGCCGAATACCTCTACAACCAGTTGACCGGTTTTCGCGACGGCCTGCGGCCTTACCGCGCCATGGAGGTGCTGCTGGCCCACCAGTCCGATGCCTATCTGCGCGAGATGGCGCAGTGGTTCTCGGCGCAGGCGCCGGCCTATCTGGCGCCGCGCAGCACCGCGGCCCCCTCGCAGGCCCTGATGATCGCGCGCGAGCTGGTGCTGCGCGGCGACGCCTCGCGCGGGCTGCCGGCCTGCGTGGCCTGTCATGGGGCGGCGCTGACGGGCGTGCTGCCTGCCTCGCCCGGCCTCATCGGCCTGCCGCATGACTACATCGCCGCGCAGTTCGGCGCCTGGCGCACCGGCACGCGGCGCGCGCTGGCGCCCGACTGCATGGCGGACATCGCCGCCAAACTGCGGCCCGACGAAGTGGCGGCGGTCTCCGCCTGGCTCTCGTCGCAGCGCATGGCGGGCGCGCCGCCGCCCGAGCCCGCGCCCGAGGGAAAGCTGCCCATGGCCTGTGGCAGCCAGCCCGGTCCTCATGCCGGGGCAGGGGGGCAGCCATGAGTCCCGCCGTCTCTCGTACCGCGCGCCGCATCGGCCTGGCCTTGCTCATGCTGCTGCTTGCGCTTGCCGGCCTGGGCTATTGGCTGGGCACGCGCGAACCCGCCGACCCGCCAGCCCGCGCGGCCGCTGCCGCGCCTGGCACGGCGCATGGCCCCGACGAATCAGGCCAGATCACCCGCGGCCGTTACCTGGCTGCGCTGGGCAACTGCATGGGCTGCCACACCGCCGCACGCGACCCGGGCCAGCCCTCGGGCCGCGGCGCCCTGTACGCAGGCGGCGACGCGCTGGTCACACCCTATGGCCGCTTCCATGCGCCCAACCTGACCCCCGACCGCGAACACGGCCTGGGCAACTGGACACAGGACGATTTCTGGCGCGCGCTGCGGCACGGCAAGCGTCCGGACGGCAGCCTGCTGTATCCGGCATTTCCCTACACCAGCTACCGCCACCTGACGCGCGCCGACGCCGACGCGCTCTTTGCCTACCTGCAGTCGCTGCCCGCCGTGCCGCGCCCGAACATCGATCACGAACTGTCCTTCCCGTATTCCCTGCGCCCCTTGCTGGCCTATTGGCGCGCGCTGTATTTCCGCGCCGACGCGCCCTTGCCATCGGCAGGCGACACCGAGGCGTCGCCGCAATGGCTGCGCGGCCGCTACCTCACCGAAGGCCTGGCCCACTGCGCCGAGTGCCACACGGCGCGCAATCCATTGGGAGCCTTGCGCGGCGACGCGCCCTTGGGTGGCGCGATGATGCCGGGCCAGGGCTGGTATGCGCCGCCGCTGACGGGCGAGCCCGGCACGGGGCTGGGCAACTGGGCGGAGCAGGATATCGCCGAACTGCTGCGCACCGGACTGTCGCAACATGGCTTCGCGGCCGGCCCCATGGCCGAGTCGGTGCGCAACGGCTTCCAGCATGCTTCCGAGGCCGACGCGAAAGCCATTGCGCATTACCTGAAGCGCCTGCCTGCCGGGCCGCCGCCCGCGCCGTCTGCCGTACCGGACTACGGCGTCATGGCCCAGGGCCGCAAGCTGTATGAAGGGCTTTGCCTGCAATGCCACCAGGCCAAGGGCGAAGGACTCATGCCGGCCTGGCCCGCTCTCGTCGGCAATCCCGGCGTGCTGGCAAAGGCACCCGACAACCTGATCCGCCTGGTGCTGGATGGCGGCTTCGCGCCCGCCACCCCCGCCCATCCGCGCCCGCACGGCATGCCGCCTTTCGGCCCGACACTGAGCGACGCGGACATTGCGGCGGTGGCCACCTACGTGCGCAACAGCTGGGGCAACAGCGCCAGTCCGGTCACGCTGCCCGAAGTCCGGCGCGTGCGCGACCGCCTGCGTTGAGCACGGCCACGCAGCGGGAGCCGGCGGCATGAAACGCTACGAAGCCCTGGCCGAGGACATCGCGCAATCCATGCGCCAGGGCGTGCTGGCGCCGGGCGACCGGCTGCCGTCGGTGCGGCAGGCCAGCAAGCAGCGCTGCGTCAGCCCGTCCACGGTGTTCCAGGCGTATTACCTGCTGGAAGCGCGCGGCCTCATCCGCGCCCGCGCGCGGTCGGGCTATTACGTGCTGGGCCACGCGGCCGTCTGGCCACCCGAGCCCGACGCCGCGCTGCCGGCGACAGGCACGCGGGCGGGCGCGGAGATCGGCCATGCCGCCTCCGTGGAAGTCAGCGACCGCGTGTTCGACGTGCTGGAAGCCAGCCGCGCGCCTGGCGTGGCGCCCCTGGGCTCCGCCTTTCCCGAGGCCGGGCTGTTTCCCCTGCAACGACTGGGGCGGCTGTTGGCCCACGCCGGCCAACGCATGGACCCGGCCAGCACGCTGGATGACCTGTCGCCCGGCAATGCCCGGTTGCGCCGCCAGATCGCCTTGCGTTACCTGGCGGACGGGCTCACCGTGCATCCCGACGAGATCGTGGTCACCAACGGCGCATTGGAAGCCCTGAACCTGTGCCTGTCCGCCGTCACCCGGCCCGGCGACACCGTGCTGCTGGAGTCGCCCACGTTCTATGCCGCCCTGCAGGCGCTGGAACGCCACGGCCTGCACGCGGTCGAGGTGCCCACGCATCCGCGCGAAGGCATGGACCTGGCCGCATTGGCGCAGGCCCTGGCGCAGCACGCGCCGGCTGCCTGCTGGCTGATGACCAATTTCCAGAATCCGCTGGGCAGCCTCATGCCCGAGGCGAAGAAGCGCGAGCTGGTGGCGCTGCTGGCGCGCCACGGCGTGCCGCTCATCGAGGACGACGTCTATGGCGAACTGTATTTTTCCGTGCGCCGTCCCTTGCCCGCCAAGGCCTACGACAGCCAGGGGCTGGTCATGCACTGCGGCTCGTTCTCGAAATGCCTGGCGCCGGGCTATCGCGTGGGCTGGGCCGCGCCCGGGCGTTTTGCGCGCGCCGTCACCCGCCTGAAACTCAGCACCACGCTGGGCACCTGCGCGCCCGCGCAGGCGGCGCTGGCGGCCTATCTGGAGAAGGGCGGCTACGACCGCCACCTGCGCCGGCTGCGCGATACGCTGGCGGCCCGCCAGCAGGCCTTCGTGCAGGCCGTGGCACGGCACTTTCCCGAAGGCACGCGCGCGACGCGGCCCGAGGGCGGTTATTTCCTGTGGCTGGAACTGCCGGCCGGCGTGGACGCGCTGATGCTGCACCGCCACGCGCTGGCGCAGGGCATCAGCGTGGCGCCCGGCCCCATCTTCTCGGCGCAGGACCGCTACCGGCACTGCCTGCGGCTGAACTACGGCCATGCGGACGGCGCGCTGGATGCCGTGGAAACCCTGGGGCGCATGGCCCACGCCCTGGCCGGCCAGCCCAGGCGACGACCCGCATGATCCCCCCCGCGCAATTGCCACCAAAGCGCCACCGGTAGAAACCGAATCCCCCACGTGACGGCGGTTTCCCAGGGAGGCCGCGGCGCAGGCGAAATATGAAATTACCCTTGCTTGCCGATGCATAAACCGCTGTCCTCGCGGCGCGCGGACACTGCAATCTCCATCGCGCGAACGGCGTTCCTGCGCGCGCGCCGCAACAGGAGGCAGGCATGACACTCTCGCTCAAGCAGCACCACATCGCCATACTCGCGCTCGACGGCTTCGAGCAATCCGAACTCGAGTCTCCCCGTGACGCCCTGAAGGCCGCCGGCGCGAAGGTGTCGGTCGTGTCGACCGAGACGGCCCCCATCCAGGGCATGAAGCACGACGAAAAGGGCAGCAAGGTGCCGGTGGACCTGACCTGGGCGCAAGCCGACCCGGCCGATTTCACCGGGGTGATCCTGCCTGGCGGCGTGGCCAATGCCGATGCGATCCGCACGGATGCCAAGGCCCAGGCTTTCGTGCGCGCCATCGACAAGATGAACAAACCCCTGGCGGTGATCTGCCACGGCGCCTGGCTGCTGATCTCCAGCGACCTGGCGCGCGGCCGTACGCTCACCAGCTGGCCCTCGCTGCAGGACGACCTGCGCAACGCCGGCGCGCAATGGGTCGACCAGGAGGTCGTGCAGGATGGCAACTGGGTCAGCAGCCGCAAGCCGGACGACCTGCCCGCGTTCAACGCGGCCTTCATCCGGCAGTTGAGCGGCCCCCACGCCTGACGTCCGGCCAGGACGCGCCGGACAGCGGGAAGCGACTGACATGGCGGCCTCCCTGCGACACGCGGCGCGGGAATCGCGCTACAGTGGCCGGGCCTCGTGCCCGACCCCGCGCCGTCTTGTCTTCCGATACCTCACCTCCCTCCCTGGCCAGCCGCCACGACATCGACCCCTCCATCCCGGCGTTCATCGACGCCCTGTGGCTGGAACACGGCCTGTCGCGCAATACGCTGGACGCCTATCGCAACGACCTGGCGGGCTTCGATCTGTGGCTGCGCGAGGCCGGGGCAGGGGGCTTGCCCCAGGCCAGGACGGCGGACATCGAGCGCTGGTTCGCCGCCATGCATGCGCAGACCCGGCCCACCACCGCCAACCGCCGACTCTCCACGCTGCGGCGCTATTTCCAGTGGGCGCTGCGCGAACACCAGGTACAGGCCGACCCATGCCTGACCCTGCGCTCGGCCAAGCAGCCGCCACGCCTGCCCAATACCTTGTCGGAAGCGCAGGTGGAAGCCCTGCTGGCCGCGCCCAGGCCCGAGACCGAACTGGGCCTGCGCGACCGGGCCATGCTGGAGACGCTGTATGCCACCGGCCTGCGCGTCTCGGAACTGGTCAACCTGGGCCTGCTGCATGTCAGCCTGAACGAAGGCGTGCTGCGGGTCGTGAACGGCAAGGGCGGCAAGGACAGGCTGGTGCCGCTGGGCGCGGAAGCCGCGCACTGGATCGAACGCTATACCGCGCACGCGCGGCCCTTGCTGCTCTCCGGACGGCGCAGCGACGCCTTGTTCGTCACCGCACGCGGCGATGCCATGACCCGGCGCAATTTCTGGCTCATCGTCGACAAGCATGCACGCCAGGCGGACATCCACGCCCCGATCTCGCCGCACGTGCTGCGCCACGCCTTCGCCACCCACCTGGTCAACCACGGCGCCGACCTGCGGGTCGTGCAGTTGCTGCTGGGCCACGCGGACATTTCCACCACGCAGATCTATACCCACGTGGCACGGGAACGGCTGAAGCTGCTGCACGCCCAGCACCACCCCCGGGCCGGGGCGCCTGCCGTGCCGGCCAGCGACGACTGATCCGGTTCCTGGCCGCGGCTGGCGCCAGCCTTTGTTCAGGAACCTGTCAGCCTTTCCCCGGTCTTACCCCCCTGACGCGGGCCCCGGCCGCAAGCCGGCGCGCAACGCCAGGCATCCCGCCCGGCGCGCCCACCCGCGGCAACTCTCAGAAGCAGGAGCACACACATGAACAGCCAGGACAAAGCCGCCATCGACAGCGTGTTTGATCGTCTCAAGGGCGTGCAGGCGCAAGGCGGCGCGCGCGATACCGAGGCCGAGGCGGAAATCCAGGCCCGCATGGACGCCCAACCCGGCGCCGCCTATTACCTCGCCCAGACGGTGGTGATCCAGGAGCAGGCGCTGAAGGCAGCGCAAGCGCGCATCGCCGACCTGGAAACGGGCAAGGGCGCCGCCTCCGGCGCCGCGGGGGCTTCCGGCCTGGGCCGCCAGTTCTCCAGCGACCGTCCGGTGCCCGGCGGCAATGCGGCGGTTCCGCCCGCGCAGGCCCCAGCCGCCAACCAGGGCCTGTCCGCCAATGCGGGCTTTGGCCGCAGCGCCGGCGGTGGCGGCGGCTTCTTGGCCGGCGCCATGCAGACCGCGCTGGGCGTGGCCGGCGGCCTGATGCTGGGCAACTTCCTGGGCGGTCTGCTGGGCGGCAATGACGCCCAGGCAGCCACGCCCGAGGCCGATGCCGGCGCGCAAGACGCGCAGGATGCCGCGCCGCCCGCCGAGGAAGGCTGGGATGACGGCGGCGGCGATTTCGGCGGCGACATGGGCGGCTTCGACGACATCTGAGCCTGTACCCCTGGCTTGGGGCGGCGCCGTGCCGCCCCAGGGGGCAAGGCCTTATGCCAGCGCCACGCCACGCGCCGGGTCCAGCCTGAACTGCGCCAGTTCCTGCGCGCTGCATTGCCCGATCAAGGCCGTTTCCCAAGCCAGATAGGCCCGCGCCGCGTCCAGGTTGCCGTCGTGCCGGTCGTGGACGAAGAACAGCGTGTCGATGGCCGCCCGGTCATCCGGCACGCCGGGACTGGCAGCGCGAGGCAGGCCGCTTGCCTGCCACGCCGCCCATGTCGTCCAGCCCTGGACGTTGGCGCCAAGCGCCTTGAGCGTGGCTGCCAGCAGCGCGGCCACGGCGGCATCGGGCGCAAGCAGCAACACGCTTGATTCTCCCTGCAAGGCTTGGGCCGCCCGGCTGCGCGTCGTCCAGACAGCCCCGGCCGGATGCGCGCGGCGATACGCGAGGCTGCCGCGCGCATCCAGGATACGGGGCAGGGCCTGCGCGCGCAGATCCCCGGCCTGCCATTCCCCAGGCGCCACAGGCAGCCGCGCCGCCTGCCTGTGCGGCACGCGCAAGGCCGCATGAATGCCATCCTCGACGACCGCCGATTCGAATCCCAGCCTGCGCAGCCACGCTGCCGCCAACGGGGCGCGGATGCCGTCGTCGTCCAGCAGCAGCACGCGTGCGTGGCGCACGGCGATGTAATGGTCGGTGGCCTGCACCAGCTGGCCGCCGGGCGCATGACGGGCGCCCGGCAGGGTCGCCGCCGCGAATTCGCTGTCCGTCCGGACATCCAGCACGTAGGTCGTGCGCGTGGCGTCGTCCAGCCAGGCCTGGGCCTGTGTAACGTCCAGGCCGGGAACGCCGTATGTCGAGGCGAGCGCCCTGGCACGCACCTGGCCGCTCAAGACAGCGCTGGGCCGCGCCGGCACCTCGCGCGTGCTGCCACGTTCCAGCGCGAAGCCCGCCAGCTGCCATCCCTGCGTGCCGTTCTCCAAGGCATACACCGGGTTCGGCAGCCCCAGGTCGCGCAAGGTCTGCGCGCCGATGATGCTGCGGGTGCGGCCCGCGCAATGCACCACGACGGGTTCGTCCGGCCCGCTCAACAGCGCGCCGATGCGCAAGGCCAGCTCGCCGTTGGGCACCGGAATGGCGCCGGGGATCGTCTGCTTGCGGTGCTCCGCCAACGTGCGGCCATCCAGCAGCACGTGGACACGCCCCTCGGCCTGCCAGGCCCGCAGCGTCTCGGCGCTCACCTGCGGGGTGCCCGCGTGGTGCTCCACCAGTTCACCGAAAGTCTTGGACGGCACGTTCACGCCCTTGAAGAGCGTGTGGCCGGCGGCCTGCCAACCCGGCGCGCCATCCTGCAGCAGGTGCAGGTTGCCATAGCCCTGGACTGCCAGGGCCGCCGCCGCAAGCTCTGCCACGCCGTCGCCGTCATCCAGCAGCACCAACCGTGCGTCCAGCCTGGGCAGCAGGGCGGGCGCCTCGATTTCCAGGCGGCTATAGGGCAGGTTCACCGCCAGGAAGGGATGGCCTTCGCCGTACTGGCCATGCTCGCGCACGTCCAGCAAGGCGATTTCCTGGCCATCGGCAAGCCAGGCGGAGACGGTATCCGCGTGAAGATAAGCAGTCATGGAAGGGATCGGGGTTCGGCGATGAAAGGTCAATAGAGGTAGCTGACGGGCGGCGCCACGTCGTTCAGCAGCGCGTTGCCCACTGCCTTGAGCTTGTAGGCCACCGGGTCGTGCGTGGCGTGGGTGCGGGCATTGCGCCAGTGCCGGTCGAAATTGTGTTCGCGCAGCGTGGTGGCCGCGCCGCCCACGTCGAATAGCGCCTGGCCCGCATGCAGGCCGGCCTGGGTGGCGATCACCTTTGCCTGCGCCGTCACGACCGAGGCATGCGCCGCCAGGCGGGCCACGTCCTCGGCCGAGGCCTCGTCGCCAAAGCGGGCGCGGGCAGCGGCATCGACCTGGTCGGCGGCATGCAGCGTCAGCGCGCGCGCCGCCTCGGCCTGCGCCGAGATGTCGCCCAGCACCTGCAGCACGTAAGGATCGTCCTGGGGCTTTGCCACGCCGCTTTCCTTCACGCCGCGCAGGCCGCGCCGGCCCCATGCCACCGCATCGCGCAGCGCGGCCAGCGCAATGCCGACCTGGATGCCGCAATGGACGATCTGGGAAGCCGCCCCCGTGTGATGACGTTCGGTGGACCAGCGCTGCGTGCGCAGCACCTCGTGCCCGGCCACGGCCACGTTCTCGAAGTGGCTCGTGCCGCTGACCGTGCCCCGCTGGCCCATGCCGTCCCAGTCGTCCAGCAGGCGAATGCCCTCGCGCCCGGCGGGCAGCACCACCAGGACGCTGTCGCCGGCGTCGTCGACAGCGGTCACCTTGACCAGGTCGCCGATCAGCGCGCCGGTGCTGTAGTGCTTGATGCCGTCCAGGCGATAGCCATTCCCCTCGCGCCGCAACAGCGTGCGCACCTCGCCGCGCACGCCGGTGCCACGTTCGGCCGAGGCGCCGCCCACCAGCACGCCGCCGGCGATCCGGCCCAGGTAATCGTCCACCTGCGCGGGCGTGGCCATGAGCAGCGTGCGTTCCACGAAGACGAAATGCGGCAACAGGGCCTGGGCCACGCTGGAATCGCCCGAGGCCAATGTGATGACGAGCGTCGCCAGGTCCCGCACGCTGCCGCCTGCGCCACCCAGGCGAGCGGGCACGCGCAGCGCGCCCAGCCTGTCGGCGCGGATGCGCGCATAGGCGTCGGCATAGGCCTCCCGGGCCGGCTCGCCCGCAAGGTCACGCGCGGCAGCATGGGCGGCCAGGTCGCGGGCCAGGCGCTCGGCCCGCGCCAACAGGGACGCCGGCGACAGGACCGCGTTGCGGGCGGCCCTTTCCTCGACCTCGGTCACGGCGCTCATGATTGCAGCCACGCGTCGGCCAGCGTGGAATAGAAGGTCAGCGGTCCGGCGCGCAGCCCCTGCAGCCGCTTGTTGTAGATGCCGTAGAACTGCAGTTCCAGCAGGGTGATGGAGGCCACATCCTCCTGGGCGATGCGCTGCATCTCGAAGATGTGCGCCTTGCGCTTTTCCACGTCGCCTTCCTCCTGCATGGCTTCGATGGCGCGATCCATCTCGGGCGAGCTGTAGCCCGAGCCATTGCTGGACGGCGAGCCCGGCTTGATGTTCTTGCTCCAGAAGCGGCGCTGCACGCCGATCTGCGGATCGGGATAGCACGAGTACCACATGGACGAGGTGTCGAACTCGTAGTCGGTGAACAGCTTGCGCACATAGGTGCCCAGGTCGTAGTTGATCAGCTTGACCTCAACGCCGATCTGCTTGAGCTGCTGGCGGAACAGTTCGCCCGCCCGCACGTACACCGGACCGTAGGGCGCGCAGGTCACGTGCGTGATCGACAGGCGCACGCCGTTGGCGTCACGCTTCAGGCCCGCGTCCTCCAGCAGTTGCTCTGCCTTCCTCGGGTCGTACTCGTATTGCGGCAGGTCCGGGTTGTGGAAGGCTTTCTGGTAGCTCGGCACCGGGCTGGTCGCCACCGTGGCCAGGCCGTACCAGACGTTCTCGGCCAAGGCCTTGCGGTCGATGGCATGGGCGAAGGCCTTGCGCACGCGGATGTCCCGGAAGCGTTCCTGGCGCCAGTTGAAGTCGAAGAAGAAGATGGGCGCCGGGGCCTGCCAGCCCTCGGTGTTCACCACCAGCGACGGATTGGCCGCCAGGCGCGCCACGTCGCTTTCCGGCACGGGGTTGTTCGCCGCCAGCAGGATCTCGCCGTTCTCCAGCGCCACGGCGCGGGCGCCCGCATCGGGAATGGCCTTGAAGATGACGCGGTCCAGGTAAGGCTTGCCCTGGTCCCAGTAGTTGGGGTTGCGCTCGAGCAGGATGTGGCTGCCGCGCACCCACTCCTTGAAGACGAAGGCGCCGGTGCCGATGGGCTTGCTGTTCCAGGGGTTGGTCAGCGGATTGGTGCCCTCGTACAGGTGCTTGGGCACGATCTGCGTCTCGGTGCCGAACAGCGCCGACCAGATGACTGGCGAAGGACCCGACAGGTTCAGCACCACGGTGTGCGCGTCCGGCGTATCCACCGAGGTGACCTTGGCGAAGGTGGAGCCGCCACGCGGGTGGGTCTTCTTCACCACGTTCAGGATGGAGTACTGCACGTCCGCCGACGTGAAGGGCACGCCGTCGTGCCAGGTCACGCCACGGCGCAGGCGGAAGGTGATCGTCTTGCCGTCGGCCGACTGTTCCCATGATTCCGCCAGCTGGGGCTGGGGCTTGAAGTCGCGGTCATAGGTGACCAGGCCGTCGAAGATGCTGGCGGAAATGGGCAGCACCGGCGCGGAGATGTTGATGCCGCCCACCAGGCCCGCCGAGGGTTCGGGGCTGACGTTGGCGATGAGCGTGCCGCCGCGCACGGGCTGGCCGGCGGCCGCGGCCTGGGCGGCCAGGGCCGACGGCAGCATGCCGGCGCCCATGCCTGCGGCAAGCAGTTCCAGGAAATGGCGGCGGTTGAAAGCGGGACGATCGAAGGACATGTCTTTACCTTGTGGAAACGCGGGGAGGGCGGGCGCGTGTCGGAGCAGGAACGGGTGGATCAATAGGAGAACGTCAGCGGCGGCGCCTGGTCGTTGAGCAGGTAGTCGCCCACGGTCCTGAACTTGTAGGCCAGCGGGTCGTGGGTGGTGTGGGTGCGCGCGTTGCGCCAGTGGCGGTCGAAGTTGTGTCCGCGCAGCGTGGTGGCCGCGCCGCCCACGTCGAACAGCGCCTGGCCGGCGTGCAGGCTGGCGCGCGTGGAGATGATCTTGGCCTGGGCCGTGGCGATCGACGCGTCGATGGTCAGGCGCTCGATGTCCTCGGGCGACGCCGTGCCGAATCGCGCGTCGGCGGCGGCATCGATCCGGGCCGCGGCCGCACGCACCATCGCCTCGGCGGCGGCGGCCTGGGCAGCGATGCCGCCCACGGTCTGCAGGACATAGGGGTCGTCCTGGGGACGCGCCACGCCACTTTCCTTCACCGCGCGCAGGCCGCGCCGGCCCCAGTCCACCGCGTCGCGCAGCGCCGCCTGGGCAATGCCCGCGTCCACGGCGCAATGGAAGATCTGGGCCAGCGCCCCCGTGTGGTGGCGCTGCGCCAGCCAGGGCTGCATCAGCAGGATCTCGTCAGCCTCGACACGCACACGCGCCAGCCGGGTCGTTCCGCTGGCGGTGCAGCGCTGGCCCATGCCGTCCCAGTCGTCGATGCGCGTGACGCCCTCCCGGTCCGCCGGAATCATCGCGGCCACCATGCGGCCTTCGTCATCCAGGGCGCGGATCTTCAGGATGTCGGCGAACAAGGCGCCCGTGCTGTAGTGCTTCAGGCCATCCAGCCGATAGTGATCGCCGTCGCGGACCAGGCGCGTGGCCAGCTCGCCGCGCGTCTTGCCGCCGCGCTCGGCGGCCGCGGCGCCGAACAGCGTGCCGCGCGCGGCCTGGGGCAGGTAGCGCGCCTGCTGGGCGGGCGTGCCCATCAGCCGCAGCCGTTCCAGGAAAACGAAATGCGAGAGGAAGGCCTGCGCGACATTGCTGTCGCCGCGCGCCAATGCCAGCGCCACGTCGACCATCTGGACCACGCTGCCGCCCGCGCCGCCGTGCTCGCGCGGCACGCGCAGCGCGCCGATGCGCTCGGCGCGCAAGCGCTGGAACGGCGCATGCGGCAGCGCCCGCTGCGCATCGCGGTGCGCGGAAGCGCTCGCCAACGCCTGGGCCAGCCCCTGGGCAGCCAGCACCAGCGCATCCGCCTGCGGGGCATCGTCGGGATCGGAAGGCGCCGCGCTCAGACGGCGATGGACAGCTTGGGCGTGGGACATGGATCGGCCTGCGTAAGAATGCGGACGGGAAGGGGCCGCAACGCAGACGGCGTCGCGGCGTGATGACAGGCCACCGCCTGGCCCGGGCGCAGCGGCGACAGCGCCGGGTCCTCGCGGCGGCACAGTTCGGTGGCCTGCGGGCAACGCGACTGGAAGCGGCAGCCCCGGGGCAGGGCGTAGAGGCTGGGCAGCTCGACGGCGGGCGCGGCCTGTTGCGGCAGGCGCCGCGCGCCCGGATCCCGCCCCGGCACCGAGGCCAGCAGCAGGCGCGTGTAGGGATGCGCCGCGGCCTGCCAGAGCTGGCCCGCCGGCAGCACCTCGACGATGCGTCCCAGGTACATGACCGCGATGCGGTCAGCCAGGGCTTCGACCACCGAGATGTCATGGCTGATGAAGAGATAGGCCACGCCCAGCGTGTCCTGCAGCGTGCGCAGCAGGGCCAGCACCTGCGTCTGCAGGGTCACGTCCAGCGCCGATACCGGCTCGTCGCACACCACCAGCCGGGGCGAGGTCGCCAATGCCCGCGCGATGTTCAGGCGCTGGCGCTGCCCGCCCGACAACTGGTGGGGCAGGCGTTCGCGCAAGGACCAGGGCAGGCCGACCTGCTCGAACAGCGCCTGGGCGCGCGCCGCCCGTTGCGCGCGCGGCGTGCCGTGCAGGGCCAGCGGCGCCTGCACGATGCGCAGCGCCGCGTGGCGCGGATCCAGGGCCGCCAGCGGATCCTGGAAGATCATCTGCAGGTCGCGCCGCAAGGGCTTGAGCCTGCGCGGCGGCAGGGCCGCCAGGTCGGCGCCCTGGAACAGGATCCGGCCCGACGTGGGCGCCATCAGGCGCAGCACGGCCTTGCCCAGCGAGGTCTTGCCACAGCCCGACTCGCCGATGAGCGCCACGGTTTCCCCGGCCTGCACGCGCAGGTCGACGCCATCCACGGCGGTCAGGACGCCGCGCGGCGTCCGGTACCGGACCTGCAAGGCCTGGATGTCCAGCAAGGGCTCGATCATGGGGTTTCCTTCGGGCCGCGCACGCGCGGCGACGTTCTGGATAAGAGGCGTGACGCTCATGCGAAGGCCTGCCATTCGGCGCCGATGGCGGCCGCTCCGGGCCGCGACGCCAGCAGGGCGCGCGTGTAGGGGTGTTGCGGATCGGCATACAGCGCCGCGGCGGGACGGCTTTCCACGCAGACGCCGTCACGCATCACCGCCACGCGATCCGCCATTTCCGCCACCACGCCCAGGTCGTGGGTGATCAGCAGCAGGCCCATGTCCAGCTCGCGCTGCAGGCTGCGCAGCAGCGTCAGGATCTGCGCCTGGATGGTCACGTCCAGCGCGGTGGTGGGCTCGTCGGCCACCAGCAGCGAAGGCCTGCCGGCCAGCGCCATGGCGATCACGATGCGCTGCCGCATGCCGCCGGACAGGCGCTGCGGATACTCCCGCATGCGCCGCGCCGCTTCCGGGATGCGCACGCGCTCCAGCAGCGCCAGGGCTTCGTCGCGCGCCTCGCGTGCCGAGCAGCGGCGGTGCAGGCGCACCGCCTCGGCCACCTGGTCACCCACGCGCATGATGGGATTGAGCGCCGACAAGGCATCCTGGAACACCATGCCGATGCCGCCGCCGCGCACCGACCGCAGCGCGCGTTCGTCCAGCGTCAGCAGGCCGCGCCCTTCGAAATCCAGCCGGCGGGCGCGGATGCGGGCCGAGGCCGGCAGCAGGCGCAGCAGGGCAAGCCCCGTGGTCGACTTGCCGCAACCCGATTCGCCCACGAGGGCCAGGGTTTCGCCGCGATGGATCTCGAACGAGAGGCCATCGACGGCGACGGCGTCCGGCCGTCCCTGGCTGCCCTGGTAGGCGATGCGCAGGTCCTCGACCCGCAGCAGCGGCGTGGCGGAGGGGCTCATGACAGGCTCCCGCGCCGGGCGTTGACGAGGTCGTTCAGGCCGCTGCCCAGCAGGTTCAGCGCCAGCACGGTCAGGAAGATGGCCGCGCCGGGCAGCGCCGTCATGTACCACGCGGTGCGCAGCACTTCACGGCCCGAGCCGATCATGCTGCCCCAGGACATGGCGTTCGGGTCGCCCAGGCCCAGGAAGGCCAGCGCGGCCTCGGTCAGGATGGCCTGGCCCGTCAGCAGGGACAGCAGCGCCACCACGGGCGACAGGGCGTTGGGCACGACGTGGGTGGCGACGATGCGCAGATGGCCCATGCCCATGACGGTGGCGGCTTGCACGAAGTCCGCCTCGCGCAGCTTCAGCGTCTCGCCGCGCGCCAGGCGAGCGACGTTCGGCCAGCTGGTCGCGGCAATGCCCAGGGCGATGCTCTGCGCGGTGGGCGACAGGATGGCGACGATGACGATGGTGAAGATCAGCGCCGGCATGATCTGGAACAGTTCGGCCAGCCGCATGATGGCGTTGTCGATCCGGCCGCCGAAATAGCCCGCCAGGCAGCCCGCCGCCACGCCCAGCACCGAGGCCGCCAGCCCGGCCTGCAGGCCCACCGACAGGGACACGCGGGCGCCGTGGGCCAGGCCGCTCCAGATGTCGCGGCCCATCATGTCCGTACCCAGCCAATGGGCCGGGTCCGCGCCCGGCCACAGATAGGGCCGCGCCACCATGGCCATGGGGTCGGGGCTGGACACGAATCCGGCCAGCAGGGCCACCAGGCCGATCAGCGCCAGGCTGCCCGCGCCCAGCCACAGGGCGGGGTGGGCAAGCCGGATGCGGCGCGCTTGCGCGTGGGCCAGGGTATTCATGCGCGGCCTCCCGTCATGTCGATGCGCGGATCCAGCACCGCATAGAGCAGGTCGGTGAAGAGATTCACCAGCACCACGAAGAGCGCGCTGGCCAGCAGGATGCCCAGCAGCAGGTTGATGTCGCGTGCCGAGACCGCCGACAGCGCCAGCTGGCCCAGCCCGGGCCAGGCGAACACCGTTTCCACCGTGACCGAGCCGCTCAGCAAGGCGCCGAACTGCAGGCCGGTCATCGTGACCATGGGCAGGAGGGCATTCGGCACGATGTGCCGCCACACCAGCCTGCGACGGGAGGCCCCTTTGGCGCGCGCCGTGCGCACGTGGTCCAGCTGGCTGACGTCGCGCACCGATTCCCGCATGAGGCGGATGTAGACCGCCGTGTAATGCAAGGTCAGGCACAGCACCGGCAGCGCCAGGTGGCGCGCCAGGTCCCAGGCCCTGGCCCAGCCCTGGTGCGAGGCGCCCAGCTGCTGCATGCCGCCCGAGGGCAGCCAGCCCAGCGTCACGGAAAACAGCACGATGGCCATGAGCCCCAGCCAGAACAGCGGCACGGCGAAGCCCAGCGCCCCCAGGGCGGAGATCAGGCGGTCCAGCCAGCGCCAGCGCGTGACGCCCGCCACCGCGCCCAGCCAGGCGCCCAGGAGCGCGGACAGCAGCAGGGCGGTGCTCATCAGCGCCAGGGTGGCCGGCACGCGCTCGGCAATCAGCGTGGCCACCGGCGCGTTGTGGCGAAAGGACCAGCCGAGGTCCAGCGTCAGCACCTTGCCCACGTAGCTCAGGAACTGGCTGGGCAAGGGCTGGTCGCTGCCGAACTGGGCCCGCAGCTGCGCCATGAATTCCGGCGTCGCGGCGCCCGCTTCGCCGGCGATCACGTCGGCCATGTCGCCCGGCACCGTCTTCATCAGGATGAAGTTCAGCACGATGACGAGGAAAGCCACCGGCAGCACCTGGGCCGTGCGCGCCAGCACGTAGCGCAAGGAGGAAAGGGAAACCCGCAAGCGTCTCTCCCCGTCATCCGATGCGCAGGCCGGCCTGCTTCAGCAGCGGCAGCACCGCCTCGCCGAAATACGCCAGGTCGGGCGCGAAGTCATAGAAAGTCAGTTGCACGCCATCGCAGCCCGCCGCCTTCAGGCGCAGGAAGGCGTCCACGACCTGCTCGGGGCTGCCCACCACCTGCACATTGCCGCCGACCGCGCGCTGGTCGCGCTGGTGGCCGCGATGCGCCTGGCTGTCGCGCGCCGTCGACGAGGCCTGGAAGGCGTCGACCGCCTGGCGGTCCTGCGCGGCCACGATGGCGTCGTGGTACTCACGCGCCTCCTTCTCGGTCGGCCGGCAGATCACCATGGGATTGATCAGCGTGCGCAATGCCCGGCCCTCGGCGGCGCCCGCCTGGCGCAGTGCAGCGATGTGCGCGGGCAAGGCCTGCAGCGCGGCCTCGATCTCGGCGCCGGCCGGGCTGGTCACGAACACCAGGTCGGAATGCCGGGCCGCATACCGCATGCCGGCGGGCGAGCCCGTTGCGTTCACCAGGATGGGCCGGCCATAGCGCGGCCGCGGCGACACATAGGCGTCGTGCGTCTGCCAATAGCGGCCCGCGCGGCTCAGGTTCTCGTCCTCGCCCCACAGCGCCGTCAGGAAATCGGTGAACTCCTCGGCCATCGCATAGCGCTCGTCGTGCGCGATCTGCTCGCGGCCGAACATCAGCGCCTGCGTGCGAAGGTTGCCGGTGACCATGTTCAGTCCCCAGCGCCCGTCCGTGATGTGGTCCAGCGTGGCGCCGAACTTGGCCAGGTGCAGCGGGTGCCACGGGCCATAGAGGATCTGGATGGTGGAGATCAGCAGGATGCGCGAGGTCAGGGCCCCCAGGGCGGCCGTGGTCACGAAGGGGTCGAGCGATTCCTCGCGGTAGCGGATCTGGCCGCCGTGGCCGCCCTTGGGCAGCCATTGCGCCAGGCCGAACACCAGGTCGAAGCCCAGCGCCTCGGCCTGCAAGGTCAGGCGCGCGTTGTAGTCGAACTGCCAGTCCGTCCCGCGCGGCAGGGTGGACGGGCTCCAGCCGCCGCTTTGCACCGGCAGGAACAGCCCCAGCAACAGCGGCTGCTTCAGCACCTCGTGCAAGGGGCTGCCCGGGATGTCGGCCGGCGAGGCGAACACGGGCGGGAGGGCAAGGCGCGGCGCGGCGGAGGGCATGGCGATTCGTGTCCGGTGCATGTCCTCGCCAGGCAGGCAAGGATCAGGAGGAAGGCACGAATGATGGCGCTGCGCGGCGCACCGGGAAAATCAAAATCAGCGATATGGTTATGGGTCGCGGGCGCTTCGTCCACTGCCGCGCGCCAGGCCATGCCTCGCAAACCCTTGTCCAGCAAGGCTTTAGGCCAGGGGCGGCACCGCTGACCCGGCATTTATCGAAGCATCAATTGATAAGTTCTGGTGATGTGTTCGTATGCAAGACCTTATCAACCCCGCGGCATCGCGGCCTGCGGCGCGGGATGGTGCGCGCGGCTGTCGCCGGGCGCTTCGGCACGCTCGTGCAGGCCGTAATCGCGCATGACCGATGCCACCCGCAGGCGGTAGTTGGCGAAGACGCCGCCGCGGCCGTTCTC
Organism: Orrella dioscoreae; assembly: GCF_900089455.2. Taxonomy (NCBI): domain Bacteria; kingdom Pseudomonadati; phylum Pseudomonadota; class Betaproteobacteria; order Burkholderiales; family Alcaligenaceae; genus Orrella; species Orrella dioscoreae. The sequence continues at coordinate 2,518,515 of NZ_LT907988.1, read as the reverse complement.
CTGCGCCTGCCGATGCGCCTGGCGGTTGCGCCACGCCTGCACCGCGGCCTCGTCGCGGAAGAAGGACAGGGAGAGATACTTGCCCGGCTCCGAGACGCTCTGGAAGCGCTCCACGGAAATGAAGCCATCGATCCGCGCGAGCTCTTCGCGCAGGTCCGCGGCAATGGAGAAATAATCCTGGCTGCGGCCCTCGGCCGGCCACAGTTCGAAGATGATCGCGATCATGCCGTCACCGCCTGCTCGGGGTGGGACGGCGTACAGCGGAAGGACGGACGGCGCATGCGAAAACTCCAGGTGGGGGCGACATGCCCGCACTGTAGCCCGGCCACCGCGCATGACGGTTCGCCAGCCGCCGAACCGTCGCCGGCCGCGTCCCTCAGCCGACGGCCGCCACCGGGGCATAGCGGCCCGCGCGGCTCAGCAGGTCGAATGCCTGCCGCACCAGCGGATTGACCGTGTTCGGGCGGATCCACAGGTAATAGGTCACGTCCGGCAGCTTGGGCAGCCCGTCCCGTTCGCCCAGCACGCGCATGTCCGGCCCCAACAGCTCCATGCTGCGCGCCGTCACCCCCAGGTTGGCGCGGATGGCGGCCTTCACGCCGATCAGGTTGGAAGACAGGTAGGCCTGCTTCCACGGCACGCGGGCCCGGTCCAGCGCCTCGATGGCCAGCCGCCGGAAGATGCTGGGTTCGTCGATGAGGATGAGCGGCAGCGGCTGCTCGCGCGCATGCACGTATTGCGATGCGCACACCCACACCGTGGGCGAGCTGCGCAAGACCAGGCCTTGCAAGGAGCGGTCATGGCGCGTGGACAGCGTCATGTCGATCTCGCCGCGATGCAGCGCTTCCATCAGGAAAGGGCTGCGGCCCACGTCGATCTCCAGGCGCAGGCGCGGCGCCGAGCGCGCGATCTGCTCCAGGATGGGCGGCAGCAGCGTGTCCGCGACATCGTGCGGCGAGCCGATGCGCAGCGACCCGTGCATATCGCTTTCCCCCAGCGCGCGGGCCGCGTCGTCGTTCAGGCTCAACATGTCGCGGGCGTAGCGCAGCAGCTTGGCGCCGTGCTCGGTCAGCCGCTTGTGCCGGCCCTGGCGGCTGAAAAGCGGCAGGCCCACCTGCGCCTCCAGCCGCTGCATCTGCTGCGACACCGCCGCCTGGCTGCGGCCCGTGTGCCGCCCCGCGCCCGCGAAGGTGCGCTGGTCGGCCACGGCAACGAAGGTGCGCAGCAGGTCGAGGTCGAAGGTCTGGATCACGGCGAGGAGGGCGGTGGCGCAAAGGCGCCCACGATAGCAGTGATCCCCGCCGGCGCGCCGCATAACCGTATGCTGGAAACCGCAGTCGGCCGCGGCATGCACCGGGCAACGGGACTTACAGTCTGCAACCCGATGCGTCGTTTCAACTGCTATCGTTCCCGCATCCCATCGTCCATCGAGGTCACCCATGCGCGCTGATGACACCGATCCCTACCGCACCGTTGCCAGCTACGACAGCGTGATGCTGGCGCACATGGCCGCCGGCAGGCTGCAAGCCGAGGGGCTGGACGCGAACATTGCCGATGCGAACTACGTCTCGGCCAACTGGTTGATGGCGAACGCCCTGGGCGGCGTGAAGATACGCGTGCCCGCGCCCCAGGCAGCGGCCGCGCGCGAAATACTCGCCCGGCTCGATGCCGGCGATTACGCGCTGGAAAGCGCCGACACCACGCAGGCATCCGAGCCCGCCGCAGGCATCGCATGCCCGGCGTGCCAGGGCGCCGCGGAGCCGTATCACGGCTGGCGCTGGCGGCTGTCGATGCTGCTGGTGCACGCGGCGCAACTGCCCGTGCCGCCTGGCGACCAGAACGTCTGGCGCTGCACGGCATGCGGCAATCGCTGGCGCGCGGACTGACACGCGCCTGCGCCCGCCCGCCTGCCTAGAACAGGTCGGCCAGGCGATAGAGCGCCGGAATCAACAGCGAACCCAGCACGACCTGCAGGCCCAGCGCCAGGCCGGCGTAGGCGCCGGCATCCGCGTTCACCTGCATGGCCCGCGCCGCGCCGATGCCGTGCGAGACCACGCCCAGCGCCATGCCGCGCTGCATCCAGCCCGCCTCATCGCGCGGGATGCGCAGCAGGTCGAAGAGCGTCTTGCCCGTCAACGCGCCCACCAACCCCGTCAGGATGGCGATGACCGCCGCCAGCGCGGGAATGCCGCCGATGGCTTCGGCAATGCCCATCGCCACGGGCGCCGTCACGGACTTGGGCGCGAGGCTGCGCAGCATCTCGGCAGGCAGGCCGAACAGCCAGCCCAGCAGCAGCGCACTGACGCTGGCCACCGCGCCGCCCAGCGCGGCGGCCAGCCCGATGCGACGCCATTGCGCGCGCAAGGCCGGCCAGCGCTGGTACAAGGGCCACCCCAAGGCCACCACGGCCGGTCCCAACAGGAAGTGGATGAATTGCGCCCCGGCGAAATAGGTCTGGTAAGGCACGCCAGTGAGGAACAGGCCCAGCGCGATCAGCACCACGCTCCACAAGACCGGATTGGCCAGCGGGTTTTGGCCCAGGCGCGCATAGACCGTCCCGGTCAGCAGATACACCGCCAGCGTGGCCGTCAGGCCGAAGAGCGGCGTGGACGACAGGTAGATCCAGAGTTCGACGAAGTCGTTCATGCCTGTCCGCCCCCGTCACGGCTGCGCCAGCGCAGCGCCCACAAGGTGGCCGCCATGCCCGCCCACGTCGACAGCGCAATCACGGCCAGCAGACGGAAGCCGTGGTCGGCCAGCAGGCCCACATAGCCCATCACGCCCACGCCCACCGGCACGAACAGCAAGGCCAGGTGCGCCAGCAGGAACTGCGCGGCGGGCACGACCGCGGCGCGCACCCAGGCGCTGCGCAGCGCCGGCAGGAGCAGCATCATGCCCACCACGGGCCCGGGAAAGGGCAGGTGCAACAGGCGCGACAGGGCTTCGCCGACGGCCTGGCACAGGAGCAGCAGGGTAAAACCCAGCAGGGGAAGATTGGCCGCGCTCGGCACGGCAGGACGGGCAGGGGTCGTATCGGGGCGGACGGGAACGGACATGGCGGCGCAAGGCGTGGAAAGCCGCCGGCGGCGGATACGCCGCCAGCAAAGGCGCCACTGTACTCCGAGCGCCGTTCCCGCGCCGCCCGTGGCGTCCCGTCAGGGCAACAGCAGGATGGCGCCCGTGCTGCGGCGCGCCTGCGCATCCTCGTGCGCGCGCACGATATCGGCCAGCGGATAGCGCGCGCCGATCTCGGCGCGCACCGCGCCCGAAGCGATCGCCTCGAACAGCTCGGCCGCATTGGCGCGGAACACCGCCGGGTCGGCATTGTGCGGGAAGACCGAAGGCCGCGTCAGGAACAGGCAGCCCTTCTTGTTCAGCAATTCGGGCGAGATCTCCGGCGCCGGGCCGGAGGCGGCGCCATACAGCACCACCAGGCCGAAAGGCGCGGCACAGTCCAGCGAGTGCAGGAAGGTGTCGCGTCCCACCGAGTCATAGACGACACGCGCCTTGCGCCCGTCCAGGCGATCCAGCAGCGTCGCCACCCAGTCAGGCTGGCGGTAGTCGATGGCCACGTCGCAACCCGCCGCGCGCGCCTGCTCGCATTTCTCCGCTGAACCCGCGGTGCCCACCACGAAGGCACCCAGGGCCTTGGCCCAGCGGCAGAGGATCTGTCCCACGCCCCCCGCTGCGGCATGCACCAGCACCACGTCGCCCGGCTGCACGCGATGCGTCTTGCGCAGCAGGTACTGCGCGGTCATGCCCTTGAACAGCACGGCGGCCGCCATCTCGTCCGACACGCCATCGGGCAGGCGCACCAGCTTGCTGGCCGGCACATTGCGCGCGCTGGCATAGGCGCCCACGCCCGCGTTCATGTAGGCCACCCGGTCGCCCGGCCGGAACGCGTCCACGCCCGGCCCCACCGCCTCGACGACGCCCGCGGCCTCGTGGCCCAGGCCCGTGGGCAAGGGCAGGGGATACGCGCCCTGGCGCTGGTAGATGTCGATGAAGTTGAAGCCGATGGCCGTCTGGCGGATCTGCGCCTCGCCCTTGCCGGGCGCGGGCAGCGCGTGCGACGACAACTGCATGACGGACGCGTCGCCGAACTCGGCGATGCTGACGCTGGTGGCCTGGGTCATTTGCCTGCTCCTCCTTGTTCTGGGGTGTCGCCCGGTGGGCGCGTGGCCCACGCTAACACAGCAGGGACGGGACGGGCCGCTTGACCCTGCCCGGGCCCGGGACAAGCCGCTCAGCCGTCCTTCATCAGGCGGTCGATGATGCCGCGGATCTGCAGCGCCGCGTCCTCGATGTGACGGGTCAGCAAGGCCTGCGCGGCATCGGCCTGCCGCGCGCGGCAGAGTTCGATCAAGGCCAGGTGTTCCTCGCGCGCCTGCTGCTTGATGGGCGCGTTGAACACCTGCAGGCGGAAATAGCGTTCCGATTTTTCATGCAGCGAACGCACGATGTTCATGGCCGTGGCGCGGCCCGCCGGGCGGTACAGGAGTTCATGGAAGTCGCGGTTCAACCGGCCCCAGTCGGCATCCTGCGCCTCGTCCATGGCGCCCAGCATCGCCTCGGCCTGGCGCAGGGCAGCCTCCGGAATCACGGGCGCGGCTTCGTGGATCAGCCAGGGTTCGATGCGCAGGCGCAGGTCGAAGAGCTCCTGCACTTCGCCGGGCGACAGGGTGGAGACATAGGCGCCCTTGTGCGGCACCAGGTCCGCCAGGCCTTCGGCGCTGAGCAGCCGGATCGCCTCGCGCACGGGGATACGGCTCACGCCCAGGTCATCGGCCAGGGCCTCCTGGCGCAGGGGCTGGCCGGGCGCCAGCTGGCCCGACAGGATGCGGGCGCGCAGGGCGTCCACGACCAGTTCCACGGTGGTCTTGCGCACCAGGCGGCCGGGGGCTTGCGCGGGGAGGGTGTCCAGTTCCATGTCTCGTCGTCTTCTGGGCGGCAGACGCATCAGGGTTATCCCGAGTGTTGCCGCGGCCATGCTTGCGTGTAAGGTTCGATTATATATTGGATCCAATGTTCAGCCGATCCGGACAGACCCGCAAGTCCGACGCGGACCGGAAAGGTGCCTGGATGCCGAAAACCCGCCGCCCATCGCGGCATTTTTCTTGATCCCTCAAATTGGATCCAATATATTGTTCACGAAAAATCCCATACAAACCAAGAAAGGAAGACAACATGACGATCCAGTGGAAAGGCGTATTCCCCGCCGTCACCACCAAGCTCAAGGCCGACGGCGCCCTGGACCTGGACGCGATCCGCCAGGGCCTGGAACGCCTGATCGAGAACGGCGTGGCCGGCGTGGTGATGATGGGCATGGTGGGCGAGAACGCCCAGCTTTCGCCCGAGGAAAAGCTGACCGTCCTGCGCACCGCGAAGGAAACCGTGCGCGGCCGCGTGCCCGTGATCTCCGGCCTGGCCGAGACCAGCACCGAGAAGGCCGTGGCCTATGCCCGTGAAGCCGAGAAGATCGGCGTGGACGGCCTGATGGTCTTTCCCGGCCTGACCTACAAATCGGACGACGCCGAGACCATCGCGTTCTACAAGACGGTGGCCGCCGCCAGCCGCCTGGAGATCCTGCTCTACAACAATCCGCGCGGCTACGGCGTGGACCTGCGCCCGGACGTGGTGGCCGACTTGCTGGCGGCCCCCACCATCGTCGCCATCAAGGAAGAGTCTTATGACACGACGCGCGTGACCGATCTGATCTCGCGCTTCGGCGACCGCCTGGCGGTGGTCTGCGGCGTGGATGACCTGATCGTGGAAAGCGTGGCGCTGGGCGCCCAGGCCTGGGTCTCGGGCATGGCCAATGCCTTGCCGCGCCAGTCCGTGCAACTGCTGGACCTCGCCATCGCCGGCGATTTTGCCCAGGCCCGCAAGCTGTACGCGGCCCTGACGCCGCTCTTCCACCTGGACACCGTGGTCAAGCTGGTGCAGCACATCAAGCTGGCCGAGCACCTGATCACCGGCAGCGCCGAAACCGTCAAGGCGCCGCGCCTGGCGCTCACCGGCGCCGAACGCGAGCGCACCATCCAGATCACCCGCCAGACCCTGGCGGACCTGAAGGCGCTGGGCTACGACTGAAGCCCAGGCACGACCCATCCATAACATCCAAGGGGAAATACCATGACCACGCTGTTCCGCGCCCCGCGCGCGCTTGCCACGCTGCTGCTCGCCGGCCTGGGGGCATTGCCCGCCGCCGCCCAGGCCGACCCCTATCCGACCCGCGCCATCGAACTGATGGTGGCCTATCAACCCGGCGGCGGCAGCGACAACACCGCGCGACTGATCGCGGATGTCGCGCGTCCGCTCATGCCGCAACCCGTGGTGGTGCTGAACCGTCCGGGGGCCAGCGGTTCCATCGGCTGGGCCTATGTGGCCAATGGCCAGCCCGATGGCTATCGCACGGTGCTCATGACCACCGAGATGCTGGTGGTGCCCTTGATGGGCATCGGCAAGACCACGGCGGACGACTTCCTGCCCATCGCGCGCTTCACCGACGATCCGTCCTCCGTCACCGTGCGCGCCGATGCCCCCTGGAAGACGCTGGAGGAGTTCCTGGCCGACGCCAGGAAGAAGCCCGGCAACGTGGCGATCTCGAACGCGGGCATCGGCACCGTGCCGCACCTGGCGGCCGCGGCGCTGGGCGAGGCCAGCGGCGTGCAGTTCACGCATGTGCCTTACCAGGGTTCATCGCCGGCCATCATGGGATTGCTGGCCGGCGACGTGCAGGCCACCACCGTGGCCTACGCCGAACTGCGCCAGCACGTGGAAACCGGCAAGCTGCGCACGCTGGCCGTCATGGCCGACCAGCGCGTGCAGGGCCTGGACAGCCCGACGCTGAAGGAAAAGGGCATGGACCTGCAGTTCAGCGTGTGGCGCGGCATCGGCCTGCCCAGGCAGGCGCCGGCGGAGGCAGTGGCGAAGTGGCGTGAGGTGGCCCGCCAGATCTCGGAGTCGTCGACGTTCGACGCGGCGTTGCGCAAGCAGAACCTGACGCCTGCCTATGCCGACAGCGACGCCTTCGCCGCCGACATCGCCCGCCAGGCGGCAGCCTTCAAGACCCTGGTGCCCAAGCTCAACCTGAAGGACTGAGTCCGGCGCGCCCCGGGGCCGGGCTCAGTCCGGCCGGCCCTGGATGGCACGCTTCCTGGCGACGGCGTAGCCCACGCCCAGCAACAGGAACCACAAGGGGGCGACGAAGAGCGCCTGGCGCGTGTCGGCCTCCAGCAGCAGCAACACCACGATGAAGGCGAAGAATGCCAGGCAGGCGCAGGCCATGAACCGTCCGCCGGGCATCTTGTAGCGCGAGGCCGCGTGCAGGGCGGGGCGCTGCTTGCGATAGACCAGGTAGGACAGCAGGATCAGCGACCACACGAACATGAAGAGCGTGGCCGACACGGTGGTGACCAGCGTGAAGGCTTCGACCAGGTCGGGAATCACATACATCAGCGCTGCGCCGCCGAGCAGGCAGATGCAGGAGAACATCAAGCCGCTGGCCGGCACGTGGCGGCGGGAGAGCACGGCGAACCGCCTAGGGGCGTCGCCTTTCTCGGCCAGGCCGTACAGCATGCGGCTGGTCGAGAACACGCCGCCGTTGGCCGATGACGCCGCCGAGGTCAGCACCACGAAATTGATGATGCCCGCGGCGGCCGGCAGGCCCGCCAGCACGAAGAGCTCGACGAACGGGCTCTTGCTGGGCACGACGTCGCGCCAGGGCGTGACCGCCATGATGGCCACCAGCGCCATCACATAGAAGATGACGATGCGCACGGGAATGGAGTTGATGGCGCGCGGCAGCGTGCGCTCGGGGTCACGCGCTTCCGCCGCCGTCGTGCCCACCAGCTCGATGCCCACGAAGGCGAAGACCGCTATCTGGAAACCGGCGAAGAAGCCCATCATGCCGTTGGGGAAGAACCCGCCGTCATTCCACAGATTGGACAGCCCCGCCACCCGGCCGCTGGGCGCCACGAATGCGGAATAGGCCATGAAGAGCCCCGTGCCCACCAGCGCCACGATGGCCACGATCTTGATCATGGCGAACCAGAACTCGATCTCGCCGAAGAGCTTCACGGTCAGCAGGTTCAGCGACAGCAGCAGGCCCACGCAGGCCAGCGCCGGCACCCACTGCGGCAGGTCGGGGAACCAGAACTGCATATAGGCGGCGATCGCGATGACGTCGGCGATTGCCGTGATGATCCAGCAGAACCAGTAGGTCCAGCCCATGAAGAAGCCCGCCCACGGGCCCAGCAGGTCGGACGAGAAATCGATGAAGGACTTGTATTGCAGGTTGGAGAGCAGCAGCTCGCCCATCGCCCGCATGACGAAGAACAGCATCACGCCGATGATGAGATAGACCAGGATGACCGACGGGCCGGCCAGGCTGATGGTCTTGCCCGAGCCCATGAAGAGGCCGGTGCCGATGGCCCCGCCAATGGCGATGAGCTGGATGTGCCGATTCGAGAGATTGCGCTGCAGATGGGAGGAATCAGGGTCTCGGTGACCGGACTGCGGTGCCACGGGGTGTCTCCGGAAACAGCGGCAGCCTGGACGTCCAGTCAGGACCGCCGGCTGCGCGCGGATCATGCGAAAGGGCGACAACATACCACGCCGACCGGGCGCATCCGTTCAGCTGAAAGTCAGGATCCATGCGGCCTGGCGGGCCACCGGGGCTCAATCGCCCAGCAGGTTCTCGCGCACGTGCACCAGGTGCCGGCGCGCGCAGTCGGTGGCGCGTGCCGCATCCCTGTCGGCCAGGGCCTCGACCAGTTCACGATGCTCGCGCTGATAGGCCAGCCTGCGCTCAGGCGTCAGGCTGCGGCGCTTCAAGGCGCCCCACGAGGCGTGGGAACGCGCCGCGTTCATCAGGCGGAAGACGCTGTCGATGAAGGGATTGTGGGTGGCGGCCGCGATGGCCTCGTGCAGGCGCCCATCCCATACCTCGAAGGCCTCGAAGCTGGTCGCGGCCTCGGCCTCTTCGCAGCAATGCCGCATGTGCGCGAAATCGGCCGGCGTGGCGTGCTGCACCACCATGCCCACGATGGCGGGCTCCAGGGCCACGCGCGCGGCCATGAGCTGGGCAGGGCTGGTCGTGGCGGCCTCGTCGCGCAAGGCTTCGGCCGCATCCGCGGGCGCGGCCGGATCGCTGACATAGGTGCCGCTGCCCACGGTCTGCACGATGAGGCCGCGCGCCTTCAACTCGGCCAGCGCGCGCCGCACCGTGGAACGGCTCAGGCCGAATTGCTCGCCCAGCGCACGCTCGGTGGGCAGGCGATGGCCTGGCGCCCAGGCGCCGGAGCGCAATTGTTGATGCACGTGTTCGCGCAGCGTCGCGGCCTTGTCCATGGGATGCCTGGCTGTCCTGGTATCTGGAATCAGAGTGGAAGGGTGAGCGGGATGATACCAAAAAATGCCAATCTGGCCAGCGGGGAAAACTCAGCGCCATTGCCCCTTACCCCAACAATGCCGCGGCTTCCCGTCTGGCTTGAATGAAACCATTCAAGTGCCAATCCATTGATTAGGTATTTTTTGGTATTGACGATAAAGAACATTGGTCCTAGCCTGGTTTCCACGCAAGGTGAGGGCCGGCACTCGGCGGGCCCGCCTGGACGACGAGGAGCAAGCATGAGAATCGCGGTATTTCGCGCCGGCGGCGCGCGCAAGGTCGGCCTGGTGTCGAACGACGGCAAGACCGTCAGCGCCCTGGACTTTCCCCCCGAGCAGGCGGCCGGCGGCGCATTGGCCGTCATCGACGCGCTGGCGGCCGGCAAGCCCTTGCCCGCCACGGTGGGCGAGGCCTACGCCTGGGACCAGGTCCAGCACGAAGCGCCACTGCCCGCGCAGCGCCGCAACCTGTTCTGCGTGGGCCGCAACTACCGTGACCACGCCAAGGAACTGTCCGACTCGGTGTTCAAGGGCAATGACGCCAATCCCGAGTCCTGGCCCATCGTCTTCACCAAGGTGCCGCAGACCGTCGTGGGACCTCGCGATGACATCCACCTGCCCGCGGGCATCTCCGACAAGATCGACTACGAGGCCGAACTGGCCGTGGTGATCGGCAAGCCCGGCCGCAACATCTCGCGCGGCGAGGCGCTGTCGCACGTGTTTGGCTACACCATCGTCAACGACGTCACGGCGCGCGACGTGCAGATGCGGCACCAGCAATGGGACCTGGGCAAGTCCTTCGACACCTTCTGCCCCATGGGGCCCTGGCTGGTCACCGCCGATGAACTCGATGGCACCGATACCCGGGTGCGTTGCTGGGTCAACGGCAGCGCGCGCCAGGACGGCCGCACGACCGACCTCATCTTCGACATCCCCACGCTCATCGAAACCTGCTCGCGCGGCATCACGCTGTTGCCGGGCGACGTGATCGCCACCGGCACGCCGGCGGGCGTCGGCATGGGCCTGACGCCGCCCACCTACCTGAAGCCTGGCGACGTCGTGCGCATCGAGATCGACGGCATCGGCCAGATCGAGAACCGCTGCGTGTAGACCACGCCCGCGACCCACAGCGCCACGGCCACCGCAACGTACGGGGCCGGGCCGACACTGGAGAGAGACATGAAGACAGACGCGTTTTTCCCGGCGCGGGCCGCAGCCCGCCTGCTCGCCGCAGCCACGCTGGCCGCCTGCGCCTGGCCCGCCCTGGGGCAGGGCGCTTATCCGGATCGCCCCATCACGATGATCGTGCCGTTCCCGCCCGGCGGGGTGGCCGACACCGTGGCCCGGCCGCTGGCCCAGGCGCTGGGCAAGGAACTCGGCCAGCCGGTGGTCATCGAGAACAAGGGCGGGGCAGGGGGCGGCATCGGCATCGCCCAGGCCGCGCGCGCGCAGCCCGACGGCTACACCCTGCTGCTCAGCCTGTCCTCCATTTCGATCCTGCCCGCCGCCGATCGCGTGCTGGCGCGCAAGCCTGCCTATCAACTGGACCAGTTCGTGGCGGTGGCGCGCATCACCGCCGACCCCACCGTGCTGGTGGTGCGGGCCGACGCGCCCTGGGCCACCGTGCAGGAGTTCGTGGCGGCGGCGAAGGCCAGGCCCGGCGCCATCAACTACGGCAGTTCGGGCATCTACGGCACCATGCACGTGCCCATGGCCATGCTGCAGGACGCCGCCGGCATCCAGATGACGCATGTGCCGTTCACCGGCGCGGGGCCGGCCGTGCAAGCCTTGCTGGGCGGCCAGGTGCAGGCGGTGGCCACCGGCCCCTCCAGCGTGCGGCAACTGGTGGAGGCGGGCAGGGTGAAGGCGCTGGCGCACTGGGGCAGCGCGCCGCTGGAGAGCCTGCCCGCCGTGCCGACGCTGCGATCGCAAGGCCTGGACGCGAACTTCGTGCAATGGTCCGGCGTCTTTGCCCTGGCCGGCACGCCCGCGCAGGTGGTGCAGCGGCTGCGTGACGCCCTGCGCACGGTGGCCGGGGACGAGGCCTTCCGCAAGCAGATCGCCGGCGCGGGCAGCCCGGTGCTGTACCAGGACGCGCCCGAATTCGACGCGTATTGGAAGGAAGACTCTGCAGCCCTGTCCCAGGCCGTCGCGCGCATCGGCAAGCTGGAGTGAAGGCGGGCGAGGCGGGCGGAAACGACAAAGTCGTCAGCATCTCGTTAGCCCGGCGGGAGTAGTATTAGCGCTTTTCCGCTACGCCGACGCCTTGCGGCGCCCAGTCGTGACCCCACCCGCCCAGCCTCCCGCCGCGCCCAGTCTTTCCCACCACACCGGTTTCATTGCCTTTCTTGGCGCGCGCGTCCTGGCGCTTTTCGCGCAGCAGGTCCAGGCGGTCGTCGTGGCCTGGCAGGTCTATGACCTGACCCGTGAACCGCTCTCGCTGGCCTATGTGGGCCTGGCCCAGTTCCTGCCCATGCTGTGCCTGCTGCTGCCGGCAGGCGACCTGATCGACCGCTACAACCGCCGCCACATCCTCATGGTCAGCTGGACCGTGTCGGGCGTGTGCAGCGCCATGCTGTGGTGGCTGTCCGGCCACGGCCACGCGGGGGTCGCGGGCATCTATGCCGTGCTGGTGCTGTTCGGCTGCGCGCGGGCCTTCGGCGGTCCGGCCATGCAGAGCCTGCTGCCGCAGATCGTCCCGCGCGCGCAACTGGCCCAGGCCATCGCCACCAACATGATGATCATGCGCGTGGCCAGCATCGCCAGCCCCGTGATGGGCGGCGTGCTGTATGCCACGGGCGGCGGCGAACTGACCTACGCCGTCTGCCTGGGCGCGTTCGTCGTGGGGGCGCTGCTGCTCATGCTCGTCACCACGACATACGCCTCGGCCCGTGCCGCGGCGGTGGGCACGATGTGGCAACGCTTCGGCGCGGGCATCGTCTTCATCCGCACGCGTCCCATCATCCTGGGCACCATCTCGCTCGATCTCTTCGCGGTGCTGCTGGGCGGCGTGGTCGCCTTGCTGCCCATCTACGCGGCCGAGGTCCTGCACGTCGGGCCCGAAGGGCTGGGCGCGCTGCGCAGCGCCATGGCCATGGGGGAAGTCGTGGCGGGCGTGATCCTCAGCGTGCGGCCGCTGCAGCGCAAGGTGGGCGCCCGCATGTTCCTGGCCGTCGCCATCTTCGGCCTGGCGAACCTGGTGTTCTCGCTCTCGACCTGGTTCTGGCTGTCCTTCGCGGCGCTGGCCGTGGCGGGCGCGGCGGACATGGTCAGCGTCTACATCCGTGGCGCATTGGTGCAGTTCTCCACGCCCGATGAGATGCGCGGGCGGGTGAACGCCGTGAACATGCTCTTCATCGGCTCGTCCAACGAGCTGGGGGAGTTCCGCGCGGGCACCAGTGCCGCCGCCGTTGGCGCGGTGCCGGCAGCCGTGCTGGGCAGCCTCTGCACGCTGGGCGTGGTGGCCGCCTGGACGCGGATCTTCAAGCCGCTGCGCACCGTGGACCGCTACGAGGAAGCCAGCCCCAAGGGTTAAACGCCGCGCCAAGGCGGTTTTTCGGTACCATCGGCAAGCAGGCTGTTCCGCCTGCTTGCCCCCTGCGACGGTACCCGCCATGACTTCTCCCATCAGCGTCGACCAGGCCATCGAACTGGCCGGCGTCGGCCGCTTCCAGAAGCGCCTGCTCGGCATCTTCGGCCTGGTCTGGACGGCGGACGCCATGCAGGTCCTGGCCATCGGCTTCACCGTCGCCTCCATCGCCGTCACCTTCGGCGTCGGCATCCCCGAAGCCTTGCGCACCGGCACGGCATTTTTCCTGGGCATGCTGGTGGGCGCCTTCGTGCTGGGCCGGCTGGCCGACCGCATCGGCCGGCGCCCCGTGCTGCTGGGCGCCATCGTCATCGACGCCGTCTTCGGCATCGCCTCGGCCTTCGCGCCCGATCTCACCTGGCTGATCGTCCTGCGTTTCCTGACCGGGGTCGGGGTGGGCGGCACCTTGCCGGTCGACTACGCCATGATGGCCGAGTTCCTGCCCGCGCAACGGCGCGGCCGCTGGCTGGTGGGGCTGGAATCGTTCTGGGCCGTGGGCACGGTCGCCCTGGCGCTGCTGGCGCTGGCCGTGTCCGGCGATCCGGAATCGTGGCGCACCATTTTCCTCGTCACCAGCCTGCCGGCGCTGGCGGGCATCGTGCTGCGTCTTTCCGTGCCGGAATCACCGTTCTACCTGAACAAGCAAGGCCGCACGGCCGACGCCCACGCCGTGCTGCGGCGGGTGGCGCGCAGCAACGGCCAGCCCGACTACCTGCCGCCACTCAAGCCCGACACGGCCGAAAGGCAATCCGCCGCCGCGCTGTTCTCGCCCAGCCTGCGGCGCCGCTCCATCCTGATCCTGCTGGCCTGGCTGCTGATCTCGATGTCGTACTACGGCGTCTTCGTCTACCTGCCGGTGCAGCTGGCCAGGCAGGGTTTCGGTTTCCTGCGCGGCCAGGAATTCCTGGTGGTCATCGCGCTGGCGCAACTGCCGGGCTACGCCCTGGCCGCCTATGGCATCGAACGCTGGGGCAGGCGGCCCACGCTGACCGGCTTCCTGTTGTTCAGCGCGGCAGGCTGCCTGCTGTATGGCCTGGGACAGACCACCACCGTGGTGGTGGCCGCCACGCTGCTGATGAGTTTCTCGCTGCTGGGCTGCTGGGCCAGCATCTATGCCTATACGCCCGAGATCTATCCCACCACGCTGCGCGCCACCGGCATGGGCAGCGCGGGCGCGGTGGCGCGTTTCGGCGGCCTGCTCGCGCCTTCGGTGCTGGCGCCGGTCATGGCAGCCAGCTTCGGGCTGTCGCTGGTGGCGTTCTCAGTCCTGCTGGTGCTGGCCGCGGGCTTCATCGCGCTGATCGACGTCGAGACGCGCAACAGCGCACTGCGCTGAAAAAACGCCGACGTCACTCCCCGTCGGCCTGTCCCGCGTCGTCCTTCGCCGGCCAGGCAGGCGCCAAGGGCGCCGCCAGCGCGCGCTGGCCCGTCATGGCCGCGCAGACATCCTCGATATGCGCCGCCTGCCGCGCCACCGGCTCGGGCACAGGCAGGCGCCCCGCCAGCACTGCCTCGATATACGCCGCCTGGGTGGCGGGCGACAGATCGGTCGGCCAATCCGCCACGGCCTGCATGCGGGTGTCCCGCGCCTCCTGCAGGCGATACGCGGTGCCGGCCACATAGGCATCGATCTGCTGCAGCTTGCGGCCGTCGGCCACCGGCTCGCCTTCGATACCGCGCAGCAGCATGGCGTCGGCGCCCGTCAGGCGATAGCTTGCGTCCATCATGCCCGCGTAGGGGGCGTGCGTATAGCTGCCCACCACCAGGGCCCGGCCGGCGCACGGGTTCAGGATCTTCACCAGGCTGTGCGCCGGATTGCGCACGCCAACGATCTTGCGCACGCCCAGCAACCAGGCAAGCTGCGGCGCGAACACGTGCAGGGGCAGCACGTTGATGGCGTCGTCGCGCACCGCGCCGACGCTGTCCAGCGCGGCGTGTCCCAGCGCCGCCAGCACCTGGGCAGTGGTGATCCGGGCAAGGTCAGGTTCGCCCGCGTGCGTCACGACGCGCAGGCCGCGCGCCACCAGCATCAGGCCGAGCAGGGGCGTCAGCACCGGCAGCCTGCGCGAGCCGTTGTAGCTGGGCAGCACCACGGTGGCGCGGCCATCGGAGGCGGGCGGCACCGGCGTGATCCGGGCTGCCGTGGCCGCCAGGAAGCCCGCCATCTCGGCCGGCGTCTCGCTCTTGAAGCGCATCGACAGGCAGAAACCGCCGATCTCCAGGTCGGAGGCCTCGCGATCCAGCACCTGCCCGAACAGGTCCTCGGCCTCGATCTCGTCCAGGCTCTTCGCGCCGCGCGCGCCCCGGCCGATCTCTTTCAGGTAATGGCTGATGCCCACTGCGAATTCTCCTCATCCTGCCCGCCGCGGGCCTGCGCGGCGGACAGTCCCCGCAAGCTAGGCCGCCTGTCTGGCGGGCGTACCCTGGCGAGTGTAGAGGAAGTCGATCACCGCCTTGCGCGCCTGCATATAACGCGGATCGTCGGCCAGCGTCTTGCGGTCGCGCGGGCGCGGCAGGTCCACGGCCAGCACTTCGCCGATGGTCGCGGCCGGGCCGTTGGTCATCATGACGATCTTGTCCGACAGCAGCACGGCCTCGTCCACGTCGTGGGTCACCATGACCACGGTGGCGCCGGTCTGCGCCACCAGGGCCAGCAGCTCGTCCTGCAGCGTGGCGCGCGTCAGCGCGTCCAGCGCGCCGAAAGGCTCGTCCATCAGCAGCACCTTGGGTTCGATGGCCAGCGCCCGGGCAATGCCCACGCGCTGCTTCATGCCGCCGGAGATCTCGCCCGGGCGTTTCTGCGCCGCATGGCTCAAGCCCACTTTTTCCAGCGCCGCCGCGGTGCGGGCCTTCAGTTGCGCGCGATCCTCCTGCGCGCCGAACACCCGCTCGACCGCGAGCATGATGTTGCCCTCGCAGGTCAGCCAGGGCAGCAGGGAATGGTTCTGGAACACCATGGCGCGGTCGGGGCCGGGTCCGCCGATCTCGCGCCCCGCGGCGATCAGCGTGCCCGCCGAGGGCAGCGTCAGGCCGGCCAGCAGGTTCAGCAAGGTCGACTTGCCGCAGCCCGAGTGGCCGATCAGCGCGACGAACTCGCCGCGCGCCACGTCCAGGTCGATGTCGCGCAAGGCCACGTAGTCACCCTTGGCCGTGGGAAAACGTTGCGCGACGCCGCGGATCTCGATGTAGCGATGGTCGTTGATCATGAGAGGTCTCCCTGCGCTCAGGACGCGGTGTCTTCGAAGGTGAGGCGCGCGGCCAGCTTCACGAGCAGCAGCTCCAGCAGCAGGCCCACGATGCCGATGACGAAGATGGCGATGATGATGTGGGCCACGTTCAGGTTGTTCCACTCGTCCCATACCCAGAAGCCGATGCCCACGCCGCCCGTCAGCATCTCGGCGGCCACGATCACCAGCCAGGCCGTGCCCACGGCCAGCCGCACGCCGGTCAGCACATAGGGCAGCACGGCGGGCAGCAGGATGCGCGTGACGATCTTCCATTCGGACAGGTCCAGCACCCGCGCCACGTTCAGGTAGTCCCGCGGCACGCGCTGCACGCCCACGGCGGTGTTGATGATCATGGGCCAGATCGAGCAGATGAAGATGGTCCAGATGGCCGCCGGATCCGCCGACTTGAACACCAGCAGGCCGATGGGCAGCCAGGCCAGCGGCGACACGGGGCGCAGCAGGCTGATCAGCGGACCGACCATCCGGTTCAGGAAACGGAAGCGGCCGATCATGAAGCCCAGCGGAATGCCCACCAGCGCCGCCAGGCCAAAGCCCAGCGCCACGCGCTGCAGGGAAGCCAGCACGTTCCAGCCGATGCCCTGGTCGTTCGGCCCGGCTTGGTAGAACGGCTCGGCGAAGAGCGCCACGGCCGCCTGCCAGGTCTGGCCCGGCGTGGGAATGCCGCCGCCGGTCTGGGCCAACGCCTGCCACAACAGGCCCAGCAGCAGGAAGCCGAAGGCGGGCGGCGCCACGGCGTGCAGCAGGCGGCTCGTCCATTCCTTCGAACGGGCGGGCAGGGCGGGCGCCGCGGCAGAGGCGGAGGGGGGGGACGAGGTAAGGGCTCGGGCCATGTCGGACTCCTGAAGCAAGAACGGATGGGTAAGGCGCGGCCTCAGCCGTGGACGGAGAAGCTGTCTGCATAGGCGGCCGGGTTCTTGCCGTCCCACACCTTGCCGTCCATGAGCTTGCTGCTGCGCAGATCGCTGGCGGGCAGGGGCGCGCCGGCCGCCGCCGCGGCGTCGCGGTAGATCGCCGTCCGATTCACCTGCCTGGCCAGCGCCTCGTAATCGGGATGCGCGTTGAGCAGGTTCCAGCGCTTGTGCTGGGTCAGGAACCACATGGCGTCCGACAGATAGGGATACGAGGCCTGGCCCTCGTCATAGAACTTCATGTGGTTGGGGTCTTCCCAGCGCTTGCCCAGGCCGTTCTGGTAGCGCCCCTGGATACGGTCGATGATGGCGGACTTGTCGGTGTTCACATAGGCGCGCGCGGCGATCACCTCGGCCATCTTCTCCTTGTTGGCGGCGCTGGCATCGATCCAGCGGCCGGCCTCCAGGATGGCGGCCGTGACCGCGCGGCAGGTGTTGGGATACTTGTCGGCGAAGGCCGCCGTGGTGCCCAGCACCTTCTCGGGGTGATCCAGCCAGATCTCCTGCGAACTGACGACGTGGGCCGAGACGCCATCCAGGATGCCGCGATGGTGCCAGGGCTCGCCCACGCAGAAGCCATCCATGTTGCCCACGCGCGCATTGGCCACCATCTGGGGCGGTGGCACGGTGATGACCTTCACGTCCTTCATCGGATTCACGCCGCCGCTGGCCAGCCAGTAATACAGCCACATCGCGTGCGTGCCGGTGGGGAAGGTCTGCGCGAAGGTGTATTCGCGCGGCTCGCGCTTCATCAGCGCCACCAGGGATGGCAGGTCCACCGCGCCCGCATCGGCCATTTTCCTCGACAGCGAGATGGCCTGCCCATTGCGGTTCAAGGTCATGAGCAGCGCCACGTCGCTTTTCGGGCCGCCGATGCCCGCCTGCAAACCCATCAGCATGCCGTACAGGACGTGGCTGAAATCGTTCTCGCCATTGAGCAGCTTGTCACGCACCGATGCCCAATTGGCTTCCTTGCTGGGGGTGATCTTCACGCCGTACTTCTTGTCCAGGCCGAGCACGGACGCCATCACCACACTGGCACAGTCGGTCAGCGGAATGAACCCGATCCTGACCTCTTCCTTCTCCGGCTTGTCCGAGCCCGCGGCATACGCCCCGCGATGTCCCAACGCCGGCAGCAGGGCAGCGGCGCCCACGGCGGCCGACTGCAGCAGGAAGCGGCGGCGCTCGGGGCGCTGCGCGGCGGCCTCGGACGTGACGATGCCAGTGGACGACGGCAGTTCGGGGATGACAGGCTGGCTCATGGAAAGGCTCCGGTAACACCAAGGCGAAAAAAAACGGCGCCCCATCGCGCGCCGTGGCTGGACCTGCCAGCGGGGACGCGCGAGGGACGCCGTTGTCCGTTGCGCGGAACCCGCCAGTGGCTGGCACGGGCGGTTCCTGCGCGGTGCCACGCACACCATCATTGGCGGCTTGGCATGCCTACCCAAGCAAGAGCCGTGCCACACCGATACGGAAGGCCGTGCAGACGGGGCAAAGGACCGGCGCGGTGGCCATCCCGTGCACACAGCCGGCAGCCCAGGCCTGAAAATGGTGCAGTGCCGCACCAAGAGGCAGCACCGGCACGCCTCCCGCCGTTTATGCTGTGGGCCTTCTTCCTTTGCGCCTGTCCATGCCTTCCCACGCCAAGCCCGCCGTGACGCCCGCCATGACCTATTCGGCCGCCGGCGTGGGCTGGGCGGTGCTGGCCGTGGGCATCTTCACGCTGATCTTCACGTCGGGGAAGCTCGCGGGCGGGCAGGTGCCGGCCTTGCAGATCATGGCCATGCGCTACCTGGGCGCGTTCCTGACGCTGGCCGTCTGGTGGCTGGCGCGCGGCGGGCAGGTGGCGTCGCTGCGCACCCAGCGGCCGGGCCGGCATGTGCTGCGCGCCTTCACTGGCGCGGCCGGCACGACCGCGGCCATGTATGCGGCCACCCATCTGCCGCTTGCCTCGGCCAGCGCGCTGGGCCTGCTGGACGGGCTGTTCACCCTGGCGCTGGCCGTGCTGCTGCTGCACGAACGGCCGCCGCTGCGCCTGTGGCTGGCGTCATTGCTATGCCTGGCCGGCGCCCTGGGGGTGGTCGTGGCCCAGGCAGGCCTGCCCAGCGCGCAGGGCGGATCGCTCGTGCCGGTGCTGGTCGCGGTCATGGGCGCGCTCTTCATCGCCTGCGAAAGCCTGCTGCTGAAGACGCTCTCGCGTTCCGAGTCGAGCTTCACGGTGCTCTGGTACGTGAATCTCATCGCGGCGGTCCTGCTGTTGTCCGTGGCCGCCCTGGACTGGACACCCATGAGCGCCGGCATGACCGCGGCCTTCCTGGCGCTGGGGCCCTTGTCGCTGGTGGCCATGCTTTGCAATCTGCGCGCCTTCCGCTTGTGCGATGCCGCCGTCATCGGTCCCTTGCGCTACACCTGGATCGTCTTTGGCCTGGTATTCGGCTGGCTGCTGTTTGGCGAACGCCCGTCAGCCGGCGCCCTGGCCGGTGCGGCGGTGGTCATCGCCGGCGGTGTCTGGATCGCGCGCCTGCGCCGGCCACGCTAGGGTCCCGCGGGCGCCTGTCCACCCAGATAGCTGGACAAGGCCAGCACCGATTCCGCCACGTCCACCAGCCGCCGGTTCTGCTCCATGGCGGTCTGGCGCAGCATCCGGTAGGCGGCCTCCTCGCTCAGTTGCCGGTGCGCCATCAACAAGCCCTTGGCGCGCTCGATCACCTTGCGCTCGTTCAAGGCCGCGCGCACCGTGGCCAGCTCGTCGCTGGTGGCCTGCAGGCGGCGGGCCTGCTCGCGCAGCATGGCCAGGATCTCGCGTTCCATGCGCGGACCGTAAGCCGGCGCGCCCGCGCGGCCCGCACCATCCGAGGCCGCCTGCTCCTCCCGCTCGAAGAATGCCGCCAGCGGCGCGGCGGCTTCGCCGGGCGGGGAGGGCGCATCCGCCTGGCTGACCAGTTTCTGCAGCACCGCCTGGTGCGCATGCAAGTCACGCCTCGCGGCGGCCACGCTTTGCTCGCAGCGCTCGCGCAACTGCTCGCCCAGTGCGTTCTCCACCTGTTTCATGGCGTCGATGCGGGCCGTGCAATGCTCGAACCACGTCATGCTGAGCGCCGGGTCCAGCCGGCCGTCGGCCGGCGCCGTACAGACGATGCGGCGCAGGCGTTCCAGTTCGGCCAGCCTCAAGCCGTCCTGGGCGGCCTGCCAACTGGCCAGGCCCCGCGCATCGGCAAAGCCGCCGAAGGTCTGCAGGCATTCCTCCTGCGCGTCGATGAGCGTCAGCAGTTGCTGCTGGCGGCGGGCGTCGCAACGCCCCGAGGCATAGGCGGCCGCGCCGGCGGCACGTTCCTGTCCGGCATATTCCTTGCCCTGCACGAAATTGAAGTACGCCAGCAACAACCGCGACACCTCGGGATCGGCGGCATTGTCGGTGGCATCGAACACCACCGACAGCAGGCTCGCGATCAGCTTGCAGTACGCCGCCGTCACCGCATCCACGTCCAGCGCAAGCTGGTCCAGGCGCTGGCGCAGCCCCGCCAGCGCGTCCAGGCCGTGCAGGGCATAGGCGATGCGGCTGAAGAGCCGGGCGCGGCTGCCCGGATACCCGGTGGCGCCGGGCAACGGGTCGAAATGTTCGCGCGCGGCGGCGATGGCGCGGTCGGTGTCCTGGCGCGCCGCCAGGCACTGCGGGCCGAAGCCGGCCCCGCCTGATCCCACGAACAGATTGGACAGGCCGCGCTCGCGCTGCAATTGATGCACCAGCTCGCCCAGCGCCTGCGCCAGCGCGATGGTGCCGGCCAGTTGTTCCAGCTCGTCGATCTCGCACTGCCTGGCCGCGACGAGAAAACCCAACCCCGACATCATGATGATTCCCCTTGCTGCCGCGGCATTTTTTATGGCGGCTGACTTTTCGCCATCATAGCGGCGGGGCGGGAAACCTGGGGGAATCAGGCCCCGAACAGCAGGAAGCCATACAGCGCGAACAGCCCCAGGTGCATCACGCCCTGCAGTACCGAGGTGCGCTGGCCCTTGAAGGACAGCGTCGCCAGCCAGACGGTGGCCACCAGCAGCACCGTCTCGACGCCGGAAATGCCCATCGTCACCGTCTTGCCCGTGACGAGGCCGATCACCAGCACCGCCGGCACCGTCAGGCCCACTGTCGACACGAAGGCGCCCAGGCACAGGTTCACGGCCCGCTGCATCTCGTTGTTGAGCGCCGCCTTCACCGCGGTGATGGATTCGGGCGTGAAGACGATGATGGCGATCAGCACGCCCGACAAGGCCACCGGCGCCCCCACGGTGACCACGCCATGGTCGATCACGATGGCCAGGTGATGCGCCAGCAGCACGATGGGCACGATCATGCCGATCAGCAGCAGCGTGCCACGCAGGATGCCGCTGCGTCCCGCCGCGCCTGTCGCGCTGCGGGCTGCGTCCGGGCGACGCGCCACCCGCACTTCCATCTGCCCCAGGGGCGGCTGGATGAAGAGCCTGCGCTCGCCGCGCATCTGCAGCCACAGGAAGACGGCATACAGCCCGCCCGTCAGCGCCGCCACAGCCCAGCCTTGCAGCCGATCGAATTCGCCCGCGCCCGCCAGGAAATTGGGCAGCACCAGCGACACCGCCGTCAGCAGCATGATCATCGACAGATACACGCCGGCGCCCTGCGCGTTGAACTCCTGCTCGCCATGGCGCAGGCCGCCCGCCACCAGGCAGATGCCCATGACCAGGTTCACGATGATCATCATCACGGCGAAGATCGAATCCCTGCCGATGGTCGGGAATTCGCCCGGCCCCAGCAGCACCGAGGCGATCAGGACCACCTCGATCAGCACGATGGACAGGGTCAGGATCAGCGTGCCATACGGCTCGCCAAGCTGGTGGGCCAGGCCGTCGGCCTCGTGCACCACGCCGAAGGACGCCGCGAGGATGGTGAGAAACAGCGCCAGAAAGGCGGCCAGGGCCACCCACGGCGTCAAGGGCGCGGCCAGCCAGGCGGGGCCGAATACGGTGAAGGCGGCCACCATCGCCCAGGCCAATGCCAGGCGCAGCCAGGTGGCGCGGGCGTTGCGGGGATCGGTGGAAGGAAGCGCGGGGGAGGGAGGAAGCGGGGCCATGAACGTCATCCTGTAAGGACGGGGCCGTCCCCGGGTGCACGCGCGTTCAAGGCCGTCCTTGAAGGGCAGGGCGTATAGGTTGCCTGGCGGGAGGATTCTACCTCGGCGGGGCGTGCCCCGCCGCCGACAAGGGTTATGATGAGGACTGGATAAACATCCAGTTTTGTTTTCTGCAATGCGTCCGCCAGGCATGTTCCCCGCCCACCGCTATTACTACCTGCACAACTTCCAGCGCGCGCTGGACTGGCTGGGCACGCGTTACGCGGATGTGCTGGGCCCGGCGGAAACCGCATTCCTGCAGGCGTTTCCAGCCTTGCCCCAGGCTTCCCGGGCCTTGCTGGTGCGCTTGCTCATGCGCCGGCCCACGGTGCACCGCGCGGACCGCCTGCACTACGAGGAAATCGGCCCGGTGGTGCCGGCGGCCGCGCCCCTGCTGGCGCTGGGTTGGCTGCGTGCCGACCCGGTGCTGGACTGGCCGGCGTGGGCAAGCCTGCACACCAAGGACGCGCTCGCCCGGCGCTATCCCCAATCGGGCCTGCGCGCCACCTTGCGCAAGGCGGAGCTGCTGGCCGGGCTGGAAACGTTCCTCGGCACGCCGCCTGCCCAGCCTTGCAGCGCCTGGGGCGCGGCGCCCGGCGAGGCGATCTGGTCCGTCGAGATCGCCCCCCTGGTCCAGCGCCTGCGGCTGATGTTCTTCGGCAATCTCCACCAGGAATGGTCCGAGTTCGTGCTGGCCGACCTGGGCGTCTTCCAATACGAAGCCGTGCGGATCGATGCCAGCACCCGCGCCTTCCAGCAGGCTGCCCACGTCGATGTCTATCTGGCGCTGCAAGCCTTGCGTGACGGTCTCGATGCCCCCGAGCCCGTGCCCGCGCCGGCGCTGCGCGAACAGGTGCTTGCCTGCGCCACGGCCGTGCCCTGGCTTGCCCGCAGGCAAGCCAAGGTGCTGTTCCGGCTGGGCCAGCATTGCGAGCGCGGCGCCGACTGGACCGAGGCCGAGCAGGCCTATCGCGCCAGCACGTACCCCGGCGCCCGCCAACGCCTGATCCGCGTGCTGGAGCGCCAGCAACGCCATGCCGAGGCGCACGCGCTGGCCACGGCAGTGCTTGCGGAAGCAGAGGCGGGCAATGAAGCCGAGCAGCAAGGCGTCATGCGCATGCTGCCGCGCCTGGCCCGCCAGGCCGGGCTGGCCGCCGTCCCCCGGGGCAAGCGGCACGGCGCCGCCCCCGACACCCTGGTCCTGACGCGGCCGGCGGATGCGCCCCGCGTCGAATGCGTCGTGCGCGACCATTACGCCCGCGATGGCGCCAGCGTGCACTGGGTGGAAAACGGGCTCATCAATTCCTTGTTCGGGCTGCTCTGCTGGGAGGCCATCTTCCTGCCCGTGGCAGGCGCGTTCTTCCATCCCTTCCAGCGCGGCCCGGCCGACCTGCACGAACCCGATTTCCATGCCCGCCGCGCCCGGGCCTTCGACGCCTGCCTGGCCTTGCTGCAGAGCGGCGAACACCGTGCCCGCATCCTGGCGTGCTACGACGCCAAGGCCGGCATCCAGTCCCCCTTCGTGTCCTGGGGACTGCTCACGCGCGAACTCATCGAGACCGCGCTGGACTGCATCCCGGCCGGCCACCTGGCACGATGGTTCGCGCGCCTGCTCGCCGACATCAAGACCAACCGCTCGGGCCTGCCCGATCTCGTCTGCTTCTGGCCGGCCGAGCGCCGCTACGAACTCATCGAGGTCAAGGGGCCCGGCGACCGCCTGCAGGACAACCAGATCCGCTGGCTCGACTACGCGCAACGCCACGGCCTGCCCGTGCGGGTCTGCCATGTGCAATGGGCGGCCATGGAGCAGGGCGCATGAAGCTGGAAGTGGCCGTGCGCACGCTGTGCGACTTCACCGCGCGCGCGGGCGACCTGGACTCGCGCTTCACGCCCGCGCCGACAGCGCTGGAAGGCATGGCCGGCCACGCCGTCATCGCCCACCGGCGCGCGGCGCACGTCGAACACGAGGTCACCTTGTCGGCCAACCATGCAGGCCTGACGGTGCGCGGCCGCGCCGACGGCTACGACCCGCGTGCCCGGCGCGTGGAGGAAGTGAAGACCTACCGCGGCGACCTGGCCGCCTTGCGCGCCAACCAGCGTGCCCTGCACCGGGCGCAGGCGCGGGTCTACGGCCACATGCTGTGCGCCTCGCGCGACCTGGCCGAGATCACCGTGGCGGTCGTCTATTTCAACCTCGACACGGAAGAAGAAACCGCCGAGGCCGAAACCCTGGACGCCGCCACGCTGGCCAGCCTCTTCAACGACCTGTGCGAACGCTACGCCGGCTGGGCCATGCAGGAGCGCGCGCACCGCGAAGCCCGCGACGGCGCGCTCGAGGACCTGGCCTTCCCTTATGGGCAGATGCGCGCCGGGCAACGCGAACTGGCCGTGGCGGTGTATCGCGCCGCCCGCGACGGCCATCCGCTCATGGCGCAGGCGCCCACCGGCGTCGGCAAGACGCTGGGCACGCTGTTTCCGCTGCTCAAGGCCTGCGCCACCCAGGGGCTGGACAAGGTCTACTTCCTGTCCGCCAAGGGGCCTGGCCACGGCCTGGCGCTGGACGCCGTCGCGCGCCTGCACGCCTCGCGCGAGGGCGGATTGCCGTTGCGGGTGGTGGCACTGGTGGCGCGCGACAAGGCCTGCGCGGAACCTGACCGCGCCTGCCACGGCGACGCCTGCCCGCGCGCAAGAGGCTTCTACGACCGCCTGCCAGCCGCCCGCGCGCAGGCACTGGCGCGCCCCGATGCCACGCTGACCCGCGAGGCGGTCCGGGCCGTGGCGGACGCGCACGGCGTCTGCCCCTATTACCTGAACCAGGAACTGGCGCGCTGGAGCGACGTGGTGGTGGGCGACTACAACTATTGGTTCGACGCCAACGCCATGCTCCATGCCCTGACCCTGGCGCATCAATGGCGCGTGGCGGTGGCGGTGGATGAAGCGCACAACCTGCTGGCGCGCGCGCGCCGCATGTACAGCGTCACGCTGTCGATGGCCGAGCTGCGTGCCGCGCGCCTGGCGGCGCCAGGACATCTGCGCAAGCCGCTGGACGCACTGCTCAGGTCCTGGCGCGCCGTCCAGAAGAAGCAGGACAGCCCGTACGCCGCCTACGACACGGTGCCCGCCAAGCTGCGCGAGGCCGCGCAGCGCGCCAGCACGGCGCTGGCCGAACACTTCGCGGGCGGCCCCGCCGCGCCGGACGATCCCGCGCTGTCGCTGTACTTCACGCTGCTGCAGTTCGGCCGCCTGGCCGACAGCTTCGGCACCCATGCGCTGTTCGACCTCACCGTCACCGAAGGCGCGGGCCTGCGCGCCAAGCCCGAATCGGAGATCTGCATCCGCAACGTCGTGCCCGCGCCTTACCTGGCCGCCCGCCACGCCGCCGCGCGCAGCACCGTGCTGTTCTCGGGCACGTTCAGCCCGCAGTCCTTCCACCAGGACACGCTGGGCCTGCCGGCCACGACAGGCTGGGTCGATGTCTGCGCGCCGTTCGACCAGGCGCAACTGCAGGTCAACGTCGTGGGCCATGTCTCCACCCGCTGGCGCGACCGGGCCGGCTCGGTCGCGCCCATCGCCGACCTGGTGGCCAGGCAATACGCCGCCCAACCGGGCAACTACCTGGTCTTCCTGAGCAGCTTCGCCTATCTGGAACAGGTGGCTGCGCAACTGGCGGCCGCGCATCCCGGCATTCCCACATGGACGCAAGCCGCGCGGATGAACGACGACGCCCGCGCGGCGTTCCTCGGGCGCTTCACCGAAACAGGGCAGGGCGTGGGGTTCGCGGTGCTGGGCGGGGCTTTCTCGGAAGGCGTGGATCTGCCGGGCCGCCGCCTCATCGGCGCCTTCATCGCCACGCTGGGCCTGCCCCAGGTCAATCCGGTGAACGAACAGATGCTGGCCGCCATGCGCGCACGTTTCGGCGATGCGCTGGCCTATGACTACACCTATCTCTATCCCGGCCTGCAGAAAGTGGTGCAGGCCGCGGGGCGGGTCATCCGGACGGAAACCGACACCGGCACGGTCTATCTCATCGATGACCGCTACCGTCAGCGCAAGGTGCGCGTCTTGCTGCCCGACTGGTGGCGCGTGGCCGAAACGCGTCCGCCTAGGGCTGCCTGACCACCTTGCCGTCGCGGTAGATCACGTAGTTCTCGCCGCCTTCCTTCTGCGACACCAGCTTGCCGTCCTGGAAGCCCGAGGTATAGGTGAACTCCGGCTTCACGATGACCTTGCCTTGCGCGTCCATGATGCCGTGGCGCTGCGGCGCTTCCATGAACCAGAAGCGGTCCTCGCCGGCCGGGCTGATGGGCTTGCGGGTGCTGAACAAGGCCTTGCCCTTCAGGTCCAGCACCTCGTACACGCCGTCGCGCAGCGTCAGCAGGTGCTTGCCGTCGATCAATTCGGCGGCGTCGTAGCGTGGCTTGACCAGTTGTTCGCCCTGGATGGAGTACAGACCGACCTTGTCCCGCTCGCCGTCCCGCACCGAAATGACCTGGCGGGTCGACTCGAACCCGATCTGGCTGTATTCGAGCGGCACGAGGATGTGACCCAGCCTGTCGATCACGCCCATCCCGGCGTCTTCCTTCGAGATCACCGCATACGAGTCGCCGTCGAAAGACGTGAACGGGTAATAGCCGTCCTCGCGCATGATCCAGGCGTCCTGCGACTTGTCGTAGAAGCCGGGCAGCAGCGGCAGGTCCTTGCGGTTGGCCTTCTGGTGCTTGCGTAAGTCCACATAGGCCATCGCCGACGCCAGGCCGGCGCGCTCGCCCTTGGCATGGGGCGACATCGACATCGGCGCCACGGGCTCCTCCGGGCATTCCGGCATCAACGACGTGTCGCCGCCGTTCTTCTTGAAGGACTCCGCGAACCCCGCGCAGAACGGATCGGAATAGGCGGTGACGGAGCCATCTTCCTCGACCACGCCGACGGCGTCCTGGAGGCCGTCCTCGGCGGATTGGGCAAACGCGGCGGCGCCCATCGTGGCGATGGCGACGCCGAGCATCCAGCGCAGCAGGGTCGGGCGGATCGAGGGCAGGGAGGCAGTGGCGGTCATCACAGGCGTGTGGGCAGTCAGGGTGTGCCATTCTGCCAACCCAGCCTTCACGGCCCGGTAACAATTCGCATCCGGACGGACAGCCGCCTCAGAACGCCACCTTGCCGAACATGAACAGCACATTGCCCGCGCCGCTGGCGCCGGGAATGTAGGTGGCGTAAAGGTCGGCCTTGCGATAGCCCACCGACACCAGCGGCAGCGCGCCAGGGAAGGGCGCGCGCCCGAACATGTCCGAGCGCGAGGTCAGGAAGACCGTGTAGCCGGCCCCCACGCGGCCGTTCTCGCCGATGCGGCCGATCTTCTGGAAGGCATAGCCCGCAATCGGCTGCCAGTCGCTGTGCGAATCCAGGAAGGCCATGGCATAGAGCCCGTGCCAGTCGCCATCTTCATCATGGAAGCCCTTGCCCAGGCCGCCGCCCCAGGCCACCTCGCGGAAGGTGTCGACCTTCTCGCGCGTGTAGGTCCAGCGGTTGTGCCAGGCGTAGCCGCTGACATACATCTCGGTGCGGCCTTCGTCCCAGACCTGGTGCAGGCGGTTGCAGCCGGACTGGAACCAGCCGGGGCCGCTGGTGCAGGAGGCGGCGGAGACGGGCAGTGTCGCGGTGCTGACCGCCGCGGCGAGCAAGGCGGGGAAAAGAGGAAAGCAGCGTTTTTTCAAGGACATGGCAACGGGACTGACAATAGGCATGACAGCAATACTACAGACAGGCTGGGCACCGCAGCGACGGGACCCGCACGTTGCCATGCCAGTGGGTGGCCGGGGGGGGCCTGGAATGGATCCAATCCCGAGCGAGTTTTCTCTAACCGCAACTTCTCATAATATACATTATGCGAATACTGGACAAACAGTCCACGCAGGCAAAGACACCGCCAAACCGCCAGTCGACCTTCAAGCCCCCAGCGCCCGACGCACGTCCGCCTCGATGCAGCCGATGCAGCCGATGCCCGCCTGGCACAGCAGGCGCCGGCGGCGGCTGGCCAAGGCCGGCGTGGCGGCGGGGTTCATGTCTGCTGGTAGACGGCGACCACCCGGTCGAACCGCCTGACAGCGAGGTCCTCGCTGCGGATCAGGAAGTACACGGTGCCTTCACCCAGCACGTCGCCACTCCAGTCCGCCAGATCCACCTGCAGCAGCAGCCGCCAGTCCCGCGCGCGCTGCATGATCCGATCGCGCTCGCGCTGCCAGGTCTCGCGATCCAGGAATTCCTGCTTGTAGTCGGTCACGACCACGGCCTGATAACGCGGGTCATCCTGTTCAGGCGCCGGGCTGCCCAGCAGCTGGTGGCGTTTCCATTTTTCGGCGGGCCAGGACAGTCCCTGGTCTTCACGCATGCCTTCGTAGGCATCGGCGAAATCCTCATCCGCATTGCCGGCTGGCCGCAGCCCTGGCAGGCCCTCGCTTTCCAGCGATGCGGGATCGGGCGCCACGAGCATGGCACGCAGCGACACCGGACGGGGCTGGGCGCCGTACACGGTGGCAGGCTGCCTGGCGCCCTGCGCGGCCCGGTCGTATTCGCGGAACACGGCTTCCAGTTCGCGCCATTCCGCCTGGGCGGCGTCGGCCAGGTCAGCGGGCATGGCAAGCGGACGCAGCGCCTCGCGGGGCGTCTCGTCCCAGATCACGCGCACCGTGCGCGCGCCCGACTCCCAGGGGCCGATGGCAAGATCATGGAAGAACAGCAGCCTGCCCTGCGCAGGCAAAGCGGCCGCCGCCGCGCCCAGGCGGCTGGCTTCCTCCAGGTCGATCTGGCCGATGAAGGCGAAAGGCAAGCCCTTGCCCAGGTGCACGCGCATCTCGGCCGCGGCCGACGCGTTGCCGCGTTGGGCGATGGCATCGATATCGTCGGGAATGGACGGGCGCGGCCATTGCGCCCCTGCGGGCATGTCGGGCAGGCCGCCCAGTCTTGACGCGCCTGGCTGTCCTGGGTCAGGCACGGGGCGCAGGGCAATCGCGGGCACCAGGGCCTGCACCACTTCCTGGACTTGCTGCGGCGCGAAGAATGCCTGCATGGCCTGCGCGGCGTGATCAGGGGAATCGAACATGCGTCATCGCTTCCTTGTCGACGGGGTTTGGCCTGGCCGGCTGGCCCGAGGCCGCCAGCCTGGAAGGCTGGCCCGGTCAGGCGCCGGCGCCGGCAAAGTTTATCCAATCCCGCTTGTCGGCAGACAAGCGATGCGCCCTGCCGCAAATCGTCGTCACCCTTTGTCATGCACCGACATGAGTGGGGAAACAATCGGATGCACGCAGGCCTGTCGGGTTTTGCTAGCCTTTGCCCGCCCCATCGACGATCGCCCGCCACATCAATGACACTCCGCATTCCGCTCTTCTTGCTGGCCCTGTGCGTCGGCGCGCCGGCCCTTGCACAGCCTTCCGCCCAGCCTGCTTTCGAACAGGGCTACTCGGCCTACGAAGCCGGCGACTATGCCAGCGCGCGGCAATACTGGCAGCCGCTGGCCGAAGCGGGCCATGCACCGGCCCAGTACGGTTTGGGCCTGCTGCATGCCAATGGCCAGATCGCTGGCCACGATGACGTCTCCGCCGTGTCGTGGCTGCGCAAGGCGGCCGAGCAAGGCGAAGCCGGCGCCCAGTTCAACCTGGGCATGATGTACGCCAATGGCCAGGGCGTGCCGCGGGATTATGCCCAGACCGCGCAGTGGTGCGCGAAAGCCGCCAGTCAGGACGACGCCGACGGGCAATATTGCATGGGCCAGTTGTACGCCAACGGCGATGGCGTCAAGCAGAGCGACGAACAGGCCATGCAATGGTGGCGCAAGGCCGCTGAACAAGGCCATGCCAAGGCGCAGAACAGGCTGGGTGAACTGTATGCCGTCACGGAAGGGCCCTTGCGCGACAACGCGCAGGCCGTGCACTGGCTGCGGCAGGCCGCGCAGCAAGGGCTGCCCGTGGCGCAGAACAACCTGGGCACCCTGTACCTGGACGGCCAGGGCGTGGCGCGGGATCCCGAGGCCGCCATGCACTGGTTTCGCCGGGCGGCCGAGCAAGGCGACGCCGATGCCCAGTACAACCTGGCGGTGGGATACGACTTTGGACGGGGCGTCGCACGGGACATCTCGCAGGCGGTAGCCTGGTATCGCAAGGCTGCGGAACAGGGGTACGCCAAGGCCCAGTCCAACCTGGGCGCGCTGTATGCCGATGGCGATGGCGTCGGCCGGGACGAGGCGCAAGCGGTGGCATGGTGGCGCAAGGCCGCCGAGCAAGGCCACCCCCGTGCCCGCATCAACCTGGGCGTCATGTATGCCGAAGGACGTGGCGTGCCGCGCAACCTGCCGGTTGCCTATGCGCTGCTTGGCACGGCTCGCTTGCCGGAAGACCTGGCCGGCTACCGCGACAGGCTGGCCGCGCAGATGAGCCGGGCGCAGATCGCGCAAGGCCGCAAGCTGGAAGCGGACCTGATGGCCGCTGGCAGCGGCGCGCAAGCCATCCGTCGCGTGGACCGGGCACTGGACGCCGCGCCGCGGTAAGGCCACTGCCTGCAGTCCCCGACGCGTTGGATCAACCGTTTATCCCTGGTCGTCCTGGCCTGCCGGGCCCAACTGCAGCAAATGCCCCGTCTGCCGCACCTTGGCCTGCAGATACGCCAGATTGTGCGCGCTGGAATACACCCCCGTGCGGCGCGTGGCGGCCACGTTGATGCCCAGGCCCGACAACTGCTTGCACTTCTGGGGATTGTTGGTGAGCAGCTCGATCCGCCCCACCCCCAAGGCGCGCAGCATCTGCGCGGCGACGATGTAGTCGCGCTCGTCCGCACCATGCCCCAGCATCACGTTGGCGGCATAGGTGTCCTGTCCCTGTTCCTGCAGGCGGTAGGCGTCGAGCTTGGCGTACAGGCCGATTCCCCTGCCCTCCTGGCGCAGGTAAAGCAGGTAGCCGCCCTCTTCCCGCAAGGTCTTCAGCGACTCTTCCAGCTGGGGACCACAATCACAGCGCAGGGAACCGAACACATCGCCCGTCATGCACTCGGAATGCACGCGCACCAGCGGCACGGCGGCGGGCTCGCCGAACTTCAGCGCGATGTGCTCCTTGCCATCGCTCAGGCCGCGAAAACTGTAGACCAGGGCGGAAGCCTCCGTGCCATCGGCCAACTGGATGGGAAGCTGTACTTCCGAACGTATGGATACGGCGGAGGAAGGCATTGCGGTCGCGGCGGGGGTATCGCTCAAAGGGAACAACTTGAAAAGCAAGGGGCAGGCCCAAATCGGGAATTCTACGGCAGCCCGGGGAATCCGCCCGAAAGCCCCTACTGCGCCGTCCGCACCCGCTCCCATTCAATATATACCCGCGCACCTTCGGGCCGACGGAAATGCTCGACCATGCGGTCGCCCTCCACGACCAGGCTCAGGTCCTGGCGCGTGCGCGCGCTGCCCACCCAGTTGGGAAACGTCGCCCCTTGCACGCGGTTGCCGCTGAACTCCCCCTGTGCATCCACCGTATAGGTGCCGAAAAAACCGATGTTCGCAGCCATGGCAGCGCGGTTTTCCGCATCGGTGCCCTGGCCGCGCGCCTGGGACGCGAAGCGGGGCACGGAGGCATCCGTCAGCACTTCCACGAAATGCATGTCCGGCGTGAAGACCAGCATGCCCCGAGGCTGCGTGCCATAGGCCGGCCGCGTGATGCCATCCTGCTCGACCTCCGCCTTTACCATCCGCCAGGTGCCAAGCACCTGATTGGCGGGCGCGGCGCGCGCGGATTGCGTGCCGGCAAACAGCAAAGCCATGGCCGCCAGGCCGACAGCGACATGCCTCTTCCTCAATCCCATGTTCCCGTCTCCTGTCGTTCACGCCATCACGGACAAGGCCACTTCCCTTTGCGACTGCAGCAGCGCCAGCCGCTGCCGCAAGGCCTCGCCCACCTTATCGAAGGTGGAACTGCCCAGCGCCAGCCGCAGCGGCAGCCGCTCGGCATCGATGGCCGCGATCATCGCGTCCACCGTCTTGCCCGCAACGCCGAAATCCGCGAAATTGCCCGCCGCCACGGCGCGCCGCACGGCCCCGGCCGGCGTGTCGTCGTAGCAGGCCATGGCCGGCGCGTGGTCCAGCGCGGCACCGAAATTCGTGCGCGTGGGACCGGGCTCGACGATGAGGAAATCGATGCCGAAGGGCGCCACTTCCTGCGCGACCGACTCCACAAAGCCTTCGATCCCCCACTTGGTCGCGTGGTACAGGCTGAAGTTCGGATAGGCGATCTGGCCGCCTTCTGACGAGACTTGCACGATCCGTCCGCCGCCCTGCTTGCGCAGGAAAGGCAGCACCGCGCGGATCAACTGGATCGAGCCCGTGAGATTGGTGGCGATCTGCCGCGCGATCCGTGCGTCGTCCAGCTCTTCCGCCGCGCCGAAAAGCCCGTAAGCCGCATTGCTGACCACCACGTCGATGCGCCCGACGGCGGCGAATGCTTGCGCCACGCCATCGCGCAGGGCCGCGGTATCGGTCACGTCCAGCCTCAGCACCCGCAGGCGCTCGCCATGGCGGGCCTGCGCGTCATCCAGCACGCCTTCGCGCCGCACGGTCGCCACGACGGTGTCGCCGCGCGCCAGCAACGTGTCGGCCAATCCTCGTCCCAATCCTGCCGAGGCCCCGGTGATGAACCACGTCTTGCTCATATGCCCTGCTCCTTGTGATGATTGCATCGGCCTTCATCGTAAGGAGGCAACACTGGTTATGGAAGAGGCTTTTCCCTGCATGAATTGGTGAGTATTATCAACCAATGAACTCGCCCTCCCTCGCCGACCTGCATGCATTCGCCGCCGTCGCCTCGCACAAGAGCTTTCGCCGCACGGCCGATGTGCTGGGCGTGTCCCACTCGGCCCTGAGCCTGGCCATGCGCGGGCTGGAAGCCAAGCTGGGCGTGCGGCTGCTGAATCGCACCACGCGCAGCGTGGCCCTGACACACGAGGGCGAACAACTGCTGACGCGCCTCACGCCCATCCTGCGGGACCTGGACCAGGCCCTGGATGAAACGTCCGCCGCAGGCGGCCAGCCCAGCGGCGTATTGCGCATCAATGGCAGTGAAGGCGCCATACGCCTGCTGCTGCAAACCGTGTTGCCGCCCTTGCGCGCTCGCCATCCCCGCATCGAACTGGACCTGTCCGTGGACGGGCAACTGGTGGATATCGTCGGACGCGGCTTCGATGCCGGCATCCGCCTGGGGGAAGCCGTGCCCAAGGACATGGTGGCGGTCCGCCTCGGGCCCGAGCTGCGCTTCCTGCCCGTGGCCTCGCCCGCCTATTTGCGCCGCCACCCCGCACCGCGCACGCCGGACGACCTGATGACGCACCAATGCATCCGCCAGCGCCTGCCCAGCGGCAAGCGCTATCGCTGGGAATTCAAGCGGCGCGACCAGGAGCTGGCGCTGGACGTCCCGGGCGCGCTGACCCTGGACAGCAGCGCGTTGATGGCCGAGGCCGCCGCCGACGGACTGGGTATCGCCTATGTGCCGGAGCCTTATGCCGCGCCCTACTTCGCACGCAAGCGGCTGCTGCCCCTGCTCGAGGACTGGTGCCCGGCCATCCCCGGGCTGTACCTGTATTTCCCGGCCAACCGCCACCCGCCGCCCGCGCTGCGCGCGCTGATCGACGTGGTGAAGGCCTTGCCCTGACACGCCCAGGCCAGGCCTGGGCGTGC
This sequence comes from Orrella dioscoreae, assembly GCF_900089455.2. Classification (NCBI taxonomy): domain Bacteria; kingdom Pseudomonadati; phylum Pseudomonadota; class Betaproteobacteria; order Burkholderiales; family Alcaligenaceae; genus Orrella; species Orrella dioscoreae. The sequence goes on along the minus strand of NZ_LT907988.1, from coordinate 2,484,541 downwards.
ACGCGTCAGTCGATCTCGATGCCCGCCTGCTCGATCAGCGCCGTCCATTTGCGAGTGTCGCGCTGGACGATCTCGGTCAGCTGCGCGGGCGTGCTGGACACGAACTCCACGCCTTGCGGCGCGAACTTCTTGTTCAGCGCGGGATTCTTCAAGGTTTCCACGACAGCCTTGTTCAACGTGTCCAGCACCGGTTGCGGCGTGCCCGCCTTGGCGAACAGCCCATACCAGGTGGTGTACGACATGCCGGGCAGGGTCTGCGACACCAGGGGCAGGCTGGCCGTCTCCTCGCCCTTGCTCGGTGCGCTCATGGCCAGTGCCTTCACCGCCTTCTTGTCGATCAGCGGTTGCAGCGAGGGCATGCTGCTGAACAAGGCCTGGACCTGCCCCGACGCGATGTCCGTCAGGACTTGCGACGTGCCGCGATAAGGCACGTGCACCACATCCACCTTGGCCTCGCTTTTGAACAACTCCATGCCCAGGTGCGCCACGCCGCCCACGCCCGCGGAACCGAAATTCACCCGGCCCGGATGCTGGCGCGCATAGTCCACCAGGTCCTGGACCGAGTTCACGGGCAACTTGGCAGTCACGACCAGCACGTGCGGGCTTTCCGTCAGCAGGCTGATGGGCGCCAGCAGGCCGAGCACGTCCTTGCCCGCCATGGCCTTCGACGGGATCGTCATGTTGCCCGAGGCTGGCATCAGCAGCGTGTAGCCATCGGCCTCCTGCCCCAGCACCTGGTTCAAGGCCGGCACGCCATGCCCGCCGCCCGCGTTCACCACCACCACGGGCTGGCCCAGTTGCTCGCTGAACAGCTGGGCGAACTCACGCCCCACCATGTCGGCGGGACCGCCCGCGGCGAAAGGCACCACCATGCGGATGGGACGCTCGGGATACGCCGCGAGCGCGTGGGCAGCCGGCGCCAGGCCGGCGATCAGGGCAAGGATGCCCAGGGTTTTCTGCTTCAGCATTGTCTTCCTCCTTGTGGATGGACTTGGGTTTTTCTTGTGTCTGGCCGCAGTCATGCGGCATGCCGCCGCCCCCTTGCGGGAAGGCGGCCCGCCGTCTCAGCCGGCAAACGCCGTGACGACGGATGGGAAAATGCTCTGGTACGCCTCGCCATAGCGCGTGCCCGCGGTCTTGCCGCGGCGCCCGGCCTGCGCCCCGCGCTGCAGGGCGACACGCTCGTAATAGGCCCACAGATTGCGCTGGGTGGGCATGGCCTGCATGGCCTGCCACTTGATATCCCAGACATCCGTGATGTCCAGCAGCACATTGGGCTTGAACCCGCACAGCTCGGTCTGGTGCGGCTCGAAGCTGTAGACCTGCGGCGGCACGACGAAGTCCGCGCCATGGCCGGGCGCCATGGCCTGCATGCGGGCCCGCAGCACCATTTCATGGGTGCGGCAGTGATCCAGGTTGGACGGATCGTGCTCGGGATGCGTCAATACCGCCGCCGCCTGGGTCTGGCGCAGCAACTGCGAGACCCGGCGCACCGAGTCCGCGGACTCCGGCAAGGGATAGTCGCCCAGGTCGTGGAAATCCATCGACGCCACGCCGAGGATGCGCCCCGCCTCCTCGGCCTCCGCACGGCGCAGCGCCTTCACCGTGTCACGCCGGGCATCCCCCTGCCAGGCCGCATTCGACTCCCCGTTCTCGCCATAGCTCAGGCACACCACATGCACGTCGACGCCGCGCCGCGCATGCAGGGCCATGGCGCCGCCGCAACGCCACACGAAGTCGCCCACATGGGCCGTGACCACCAGTATCGAATCCGCCATCGTTGTCTCCAGGTTGTTGGCGGCATTTTACTTTTGTGAAATGGCGTTGTACTGTGTACAACAAGGCTAATAAATAAAGGACTTAAAGAGATCTCATGAGTAATGACGGTGTCGTCGCGGTGGAACGCGCCATGCAGGTGCTGGATTGCTTCAAGCCGGGGGCCGAGCGCCTGGCGCTGGCGGATTTCGCCAACCGCCTGCCGCTGCACAAGACCACCATCTTCCGGCTGCTGAACTCGCTGGCGCGCACCGGCTACGTGGTGCGGGAGCCCGATGGCAGATATGGCCTGGGGCCACGCGTGCTCTTTCTGGCCAGGGTCTACGAACGCGGCTTCGATCTCTCGGCGGTCGTCCTGCCCATCCTGGAAAAACTCTCGGCCGACACGGGCGAAAGCGCCGCGTACTACGTCGAGGGCGGCGAGCCCGGGCAGCGCCTGTGCCTGTTCCGCCACCAACCGCACGAAGGCCTGCACAGCCAGGTGCTGGCCGGCAGCGTCATGCCGCCGGACCGCTCGTCCACGGGCCAGGTCTTCGCGATCTGGGCGCAAGGCACGCAGCCCCCGCCCGAGCGACTGCCCATTTTTTCCAGCGGCGCGCGCGACCCCTACACCGCGTCGTGGTCCGTGCCGATCATCGGCAACGAAGACCGCTACGTCGGCGCCCTCACCATCGCGGGCCCCTCCGCGCGTCTCGCCACCGTCGATGCCGGGCGCTTCGAGGCCGTCATCCTGGCGCATGCGGATGAACTGGCGCGCCGGCTCGGTGCTTCCGCCGAGATGCGCGACACCTTGTACGGCCAGATGGTGTAAGGTCGTTCATCACGTCCACGACAACGCGTCCGACGCCATGACCCGCCTCCTCCTCGCCGCCCTGCTGGCCGTTACTGCCGCCACCGTTACTGCCACCAGCGCTTCCGCCGCCGCGCCTCGCACCTGGCACTTCACCGGCAAGGAGCTCCTGGCCGCGCTGGAAGGCAAGATGCCCACCGAATTCCGCGACCCGGCGCACAGCCGCCTGCTGTCTTCCGCCCGCGCGCAGTCCTACATCTCCGGCGTGGCCGACCTGACGCAGAACCAGCTGTGGTGCACCGTCACCGGCGTGCTGCCGCACGAGCTGGCCGGCCGCGTCCATACCGCGCTGCACGAGCTCGACCCCGCCAGCCTGGGCGGGAACGCGGCCCCGCTGGTGGCCGAGGCGCTGAGGCAGGCATTCCCCTGCCCGGCCAGCACCATCGGGCGCAACCCCTGACCCCTTCCCAGGCCGCAAGCGCCATGCAGATCTCCGACAGCGAAAAGGCCATTGCCAGACACCTGGAAACCGTCTTCGGCGCCCGCCCCCGGGTCGTCGTGCACCGTCAGGCCGCGGAAGACCCCTTCTACATCGGCATCGCGCACGCCCAGGACACCCCTTCGCCGGGCCTGGTCACGCTGAGCACCATCGGCGTGTCCAACCATCCGCTCTACCAGGACGACGGCACCGAGTTTCCGCATACCCGCCTGGAATTCATCGCCAGTTGCGAGGCGGGCCAGGAGTCCGACCTGGCCGAAGCGCTCTTTCTTGCCGCCACTTTCGTCGGCAAGAGCCGGGGCTTCGCCTGCCCGGGCATCTTCCTGCACGGCCTGATCGGGCGCTTCCGTCCTGCATCGCCCGTGCCGCACGCGCTGCTGACCACGCCCTTCGCCTATGAAGGTCTGGACGCGGTCAAGGAATTCGCGGGAAGGCGCGTCAGCTGGCTGCTGGTGCAGGCGGTCTCGGCGGACGAGATCGATTACGCGCAGGCGCACTCCACCAGCGCGCTGGAGGATGTCTTCGAGGAAGCGGAGATCGACTGGACGTCGCTGGACCGGGCTTGCGCGATGGCCTCGCGCTGAGCGCTGGCGCATCCGCGCATGGCTATTGCTGCACCCGCATTTCCCGCACTTCGAAGCTCAGGTCACGGCCTTCCTTGGCGAGTTCGCCCGTCAGCTCCACCACCCGTTGCGGCGCGATGGGCATGGACGGCGGAAACACTTTCTTCGGGATCTCCACCCGCAGGCGGCCCGTGCCATCGTCAAAAACGTAGAAGTCGCCGCCTTCGGGCGTGAGCAGATTGCCAGTCAGCACGCCCTGCTGGTCGTGCACGCCGCGCGATTGCAGCTCCTGGACGGTAATGCGGGGAATGACGCCCGGGCCGACATACTGCGCCACGGCAATGGACGCGCCCATGGTGAACCACAGGACGAGCGCGGGGGCGGCGAAGAGGCGGTGACGCTTCGGCATGATGGCTGCTCCGGTTTGGCTGGGAAACGCCTTGGGGTCTCTGGCGGACCGGCAGCACCAAGCTTAGGAGAAAGCACCGAAACAACCCTGCACTTAAACGAAAATGACGTAACCAGGGCGTACGAAGCGCCCCGTTCACCCCCCTTCCCCATTCCCCCCTCAGCCGCGCAAGGCGCAGGCCTCGCGCGCCAGCGCCGTGATGCGTGGCCAGTCCCGCGCCGCCAGGGCATCGGCCGGCACGAGCCAGGAGCCGCCCACGCACGCCACATTGTCCAGGGCGAGGAAATCCGCCGCGTTGCCGGCGTGGATGCCGCCCGTGGGGCAAAAGACGATATCGCCGAAAGGTCCTTGCCAGGCCTTCAGCAGTGCCATGCCGCCCGCCTGCATGGCGGGAAAGAACTTCAGCGCCCGGAAGCCCGCCTCGGTGGCGGCCAGGATCTCGCTGCTGGTGGCAACGCCGGGCACCAATGGCAGCGCCAGTTCCTGGCAGGCGCGGCCGATTGCCGGGGTGAAGCCCGGACTCACGCCGAACCGCGCGCCGGCACGCCGGGCGGCACTGGCGTCGGCAGCACAGCGCAGCGTCCCCGCCCCCACGATGGCCTCGGGCACGTCGCGGGCAATGGCCGCGATGCAATCCAGCGCACGCGGCGTGCGCAACGTCACCTCCAGCATGCGGATTCCGCCGGCAAGCAACGCGCGCGCCAGCGGCGCGGCAAGTTCCGGATCGTCCAGCACGATGACCGGGATCACGGGCGCATCCCCGAGGACATCACCCGCCGTGAGTGCTACAGCCATGTACAGGCTCCTTCTTCCGCGCCAGGCGCGTTGCGCCGGAATCCGGCAAACAGTTCCCTGCCCCAGCCCACGCCGTTGGCCTCGTCCATCGATACCGGCGGACGCGCCGGCACGCGCGCCGCCCACGTCTGGGCATCCACCAGCGCGTCCAGCGTGCCCTGCACGGCGTCCAGCCGGATCACGTCGCCATCCTGCACGCGCGCCAGCGGCCCGTCGGCCAGGGCTTCGGGCGTGACGTGGATGGCCGCGGGCACCTTGCCGGACGCGCCGCTCATGCGGCCATCGGTGACCAGCGCGACGCGGAATCCCTTGCCCTGGAGCACCGCCAGCGGCGGGGTCAGCTTGTGCAGCTCCGGCATGCCATTGGCCCGCGGGCCCTGCCACCGCACGACGCACACCACGTCGCGATCCAGCTCGCCCGCCTGGAACGCTGCCTGCAGATCCGCCTGGGTGTCGAAGACACGCGCGGGCGCCTCGACCACGTGCCGGTCCTCGGGCACGGCGGACACCTTGATGACGCCGCGCCCCAGGTTGCCCTGCAGCAGGCGCAGGCCACCGGTGGCGCTGAACGGCGCGGCGGCGGGACGCAGCACGTCCAGGTCCGTGCTGTCGCCGATGGGGTCCCAGGACAGGCGTTCGTCCGCGGCAGCCACCGGCAGGCGGGTATAGGCACGGATCCCGTCCGCGCTGATGGTCAGCACGTCCTCGTGCATGAGCCCGGCATCCAGCAGTTCGCGCAGCACGTAGCCCGGACCGCCGGCAGCCTGGAACTGGTTCACGTCGGCGGCGCCATTCGGGTAGACGCGCGCCAGTAGCGGCACGACGGCAGAGAGCGCCGCGAAATCGTCCCAGTCGATGACCAGGCCCGCCGCGCGCGCCACCGCCACCCAGTGGATCAGGTGGTTGGTGGAGCCGCCCGTGGCCAGCAACGCCACCATCGCGTTGACGATGGCACGTTCATCCACCACCCGGCCGATGGCCGGGCAGCCCTGCGCCAGCACCCGGCGCGCGGCGTCGCGCGTCAGCGCCTCGCGCAGGCCCTCGCCAGGATTGATGAAGGCCGTGCCGGGCACATGCAGGCCCATTGCCTCGAGCAGCATCTGGTTGCTGTTGGCCGTGCCGTAGAACGTGCAGGTGCCTTGCCCGTGGTAGGCCGCGGATTCGGCCTGCAGCAGTTCGGCGCGGCCCACCAGCCCCTGCGCGGCGCGCTCGCGCACCCGGGCCTTGGCGCTGTTCGACAGGCCCGACGTCATGGGCCCGGCAGGCACGAACACGGTCGGCAGGTGGCCGAAATGCAGGGCGCCGATCAACAGGCCGGGCACGATCTTGTCGCACACCCCCAGCATCAGCGCGGCATCGAAGACATCGTGGCTGAGGGACACCGCAGTCGCCATCGCGATCACGTCGCGGCTGAAGAGCGATAGCTCCATGCCCGGCGTGCCCTGCGTGACGCCGTCGCACATGGCGGGCACGCCGCCCGCGACCTGGGCCGTGGCGCCGTGGCGCCGGGCCTCGTCCTTCAGCACGTCCGGATAGTGCTGCAGCGGCGCGTGGGCCGAGAGCATGTCGTTGTAGGCGGTGACGATGCCGATGTTGCGCGCGCGCTCGGCCACGACGCGCAGCTTGTCGTTGCCCGGCATGCCGGCGAAGGCGTGGGCCACGTTGGCGCAGCCCAGGCGGTCGGCGCCACGGTCGCGCCGTGACTGGGCGTCCAGCCTGGCCAGGTAGGCCGCGCGCGGCTCGGCACTGCGCGCACGGATGCGGGCCGTGACGGCGTCGAGGGTGGCATGCAGGGCCATGATGTCCTACTTCCTTGCCGCGCGTGCCTGGGCGACGGCCGCCTCGACCTCGTTCCAGGTTTCCTGGCCCACGCTCTTGGCGATGCCGGCATTGACCGAGGCCAGGCGCTCGCGCATGCGATCGACTTCCGCCGGCTGCAAGGTATTCACCTGCATGCCCTTGGCCTTCAGGTCGGCCAGCGCCTTGACCGCCTCCTGGCGCGTGTCCTGGCGCTCGGCATCACGGCTCTTGATGGCGGCATCCTTCAGGACCTTCTGCTCGGCAGGGCTCAGCGTATCCCACCACTTCTTGCTGACGGTGACGATCCACGGGCTGTAGACGTGGTTGCTGACGGTCAGGTATTTCTGCACCTCGTAGAACTTGCTGGAGAGCACGGTGTTGAACGGATTCTCCTGGCCATCCACGGCGCGCGTCTCCAGCGCGGTGAACAGTTCCGAGAACGGCAGGGGCACGGCGTTGGCGCCCAGCGTCTTGAAGCTGTCGATGAACACGTTGTTCTGCATCACGCGCAGCTTCACGCCGCCCAGGTCCTCGAGCTTCTCGACCGGCCGCTTGCTGTTGGTGAGGTTGCGAAAGCCGTTTTCCCAATAGACCAGGCCCACCATGCCCTTGGCTTCCAGCTTGGCCTTGATCTTCTCGCCTACCGGGCCGTCCAGCACCACGTCCGCCTCTTCGGCGGTGTTGAAGAGGAACGGCGTATCCCAGACGGCCATTTCCGGCACGATGCCGACCAGGGTGGCCGTGGAGCCCACCATGATCTCCTGCGCGCCGCCGATCAGCGCCTGCTGCATCTGCGTGTCCGATCCCAGCGAGGCATTGCCGATGGCGCGCACGCGCATCTTGCCGCCGGTGGCCTGCTCGACTTCCTTGGCGAACAGCCGCGCGGCGCGGCCCTGGTTGGAGTCATCCACCAGGCCGAAGCCGAAACGCACCAGGCGGGGCTTGAAGTCATCCGCGGCCTGGGCAGGTCCGCCCACGGCCAGCATCGCGGCCAGCAGGCCGGCAAAAACATAAGGCAAGCGCATGATTGTCTCCTTGTCGTTGGTTCATGCAGGTAAAGCAAAAAAACTCACGCCGATGGATGGCCGGCTAGCGCAACCACCCCAGCGGCGTCGTCACCAGCCCCGGAAACACCACGAACAGCGCCAGCATCAGCACATACGCAGCCAGGAATGGCGTGGTGCCTCGAATGACGGTTTCCATCCGCAGCCGGCCGACGCCCGCCACGACGTTCTGGACGGTTCCCACGGGCGGCGTGATCAGGCCGATGCCGCCCACGAAGATGAACATGAAGCCGAAATACACCGGGTCGATGCCGGCCTTGGCCGCCAGCGGCGCGCAGACCGGCCCGAAGATCAGGATGGTGGGCGTGAGATCCATCGCCGTGCCCACCACCAGCAGGAACAGCATCATCAAGGCCATGAACAGCACGGGCTCGCTCATGACGCCGGCAAAGCTGTCGGCCAGCATGCTGGGCAGGTCCGCCAGCGTGATCATGTAGGCCGTCACCGTGGCCGCGCCGCACAGGAACATCACCACGGCGGTCGTCTTGCCCGCGGCCAGGAAGACGTCGTACAGCTGGCGCGGGTTCAGCTCGCGATACACCAGCGTGGAGACCAGCAGCGCATAGACGGCCGCCACCACGGCGGCCTCGGTCGGCGTGAACAGCCCACCCTTCAGGCCGCCCAGGATGATCACCGGCATCATCAGCGCCCAGAAGCTGCCCGCCAGCGCGCGCAACCGGTCCTTCCAGCCGACGCGCGCCAGGGCCGCCAGCTTGTGCCGGCGGGCAATGCCCCACCAGGCCACGACCAGGAAGGCGCCCATCATCAGGCCGGGGAACACGCCGGCCAGGAACAGCTGGCTGATCGAGGTGTTGGTGGTGACGCCGTAGATCACGAACGGCATCGACGGCGGGATGATCGGCGCGATGATGCCGCCCGAGGCCAGCAGCCCGGCGCTGTAGCTGGCGGGATACTGCTGCTGCCGCATCATCGGCAGCAGGATGGTGGCCAGCGCGGCGGTGTCGGCGATGGCCGAGCCGCTCATCGACGCCAGCAATACCGCCGCCCCGATGGCGACGAAGCCCAGGCCGCCACGGATGTGGCCGACGAAGGCGCGCGCCAGGTCGATGATGCGCCGCGACAGGCCGCCGGCATTCATCAGCTCGCCGGCCAGGATGAAGAACGGCACGGCCAGCAGCGGGAAGTTGTCGAAGCCCGCCTGCAGGTTCTGCGCCAGCAATTGCGAATCGAAGAAGTCCAGGTGCCACATCAGCGCGACGCCGGTGAGCACCAGCGCGTGGGCGATGGGCATGCCGATGACCATGCCGCCGATGAGCACGGCCAGGAAGATGGCGGTAACGATCATGGCCTGCCCCTACTCCACCATGCCTTCGCCGCTGTCCGACGCGAGCGGCGGCACGCCGCGGCGCAGCTCGAACACCAGGGCCACGAGCAGGCCCACGGCCAGCACCAGCGTGGCGGCGGCGCCCAGCGCCAGCGGATAGCCCAGCACCGTGCTGTAGCTCTGCATGCCGGCCAGCACCTGCTCCCACGAGCCCATGACCAGCAGCACCATGCACAAGGCGACCAGCGCCTGGCTGACCCAGAACAGCGTCTTGCGCGTCGTGCCCCGGACGCGCGAGGTCAGCATGTCGAAGCCCAGGTGCTTGCCTTCGAAGGCGGCCACGATGGCGCCGATGGCCACCAGCCACACGAACAGCAGCCTGGCGATTTCCTCGTAGGACACGATGCTGGTGCCGAAGACGTAGCGCAGCACGACGTTGATGAAGACGGCCGCCACCATACAGGCCAGCGCGGCGACCATCAGGCCTTCGGCCAGCCGCTGCAAGGCGGGTTTGCGGCGGGCCGCCTGCCCGGGATCGCTGGATGTCATGCTGTGTCTCCTGTCATGGGTGTGATGGGTGTCATGGGTTCGCGGCCGCTGGGCCCGCAAGCCTGCGGCGCCAGCCAGTCGAGCACCGCCGCCACCAGCGTGTCCAGCGGCAGCCTGGCATCGAGCACCCGCACGCCGGGCTCGCCCGCCGGCGACTCCAGCGTGGCGAACTGGTCGGCCACCAGCGTCGGCGAAAAGAAGTGGCCGGGCCGCTCGCGCACGCGGGCAAGCGCATCCTGGTAGTCCAGCGCCAGGAAGACGAAGCCCAATTGCGCATGCCCCGCCCGCAGGCTGTCCCGGTACTTGCGGCGCAGGGCCGAACAGGTCAGCACCACGCCTTCGCCAGGCTGCCGCTGCCGCAGCAGGTCCGACAGGCGCAGCAGCCAGCCGGCCCGGTCCGCGTCCGTCAGCGCAATGCCGTCGCGCATCTTGGCGATGCTTTCCGGCGAGTGATAGGCATCGCCTTCCAGCAGCGCCCACCCCAGGGCCTTCGAACAGGCTTCGCCCACGCTGGACTTGCCGCAGCCGGAGACGCCCATCACGACGATGGCGGTGGGTCGAAAATCTTGGATAGCGCTATCCATACATGCTCAAAAAAAGGCGCAAGCGATGCGTGCCGCTTGCCGCCGCCTTGGATCTGCCGGGCAGAAACCAGGTCGATGCCCTGGCTGTCCGGGTTCCCGGTTTCGCAGGATAGCGCTATCTTAAGAGATAATCGCCCAGACACTTATTCGGACAAACCCGCTATCACCGTGACCCGACGCTCCCGTCCCTCCAGCGGCCGCATCACCTTGAGCGATGTGGCCCGCGCCGCCGAAGTCAGTCCCATCACGGCCTCCCGCGCCCTGCGCAACGCGCGCGGCGTGGACCCCACACTGGCGCAGCGGGTGCACGAAGCCGCCGAACAGCTCGGCTACGTGCCGGACCCCGCCGCGCGCGCGCTGGCCTCGCAGCGCAGCTCACAGGTGATCGTGCTGGTGCCCCTGCTCTCGAACACACTGTTCGTCGACCTGCTGGAAGCCGTCCATCGCACGCTGTTTCCCGAGGGCTATCACCCCCTGATCGGCGTGACGCACTACGACAGCGCCGAAGAGGAATTGCTGCTGCGCACCTACCTGCCCCTGCGACCGGCGGGCCTGCTGGTCACGGGCTTCGACCGCAGCGAGGCGAGCGGCCAGCTGATCGCGCGCAGCGGCGTGCCCTGCGTGCACCTGATGGAGACCAGCACCACGCCGGGCGTGCCTTGCGTGGGTTTCTCGCAGCACGATGCCGGCGCCGCCATCACCCGGCACCTGCTGGACCGGGGACGCCGCCGCATCGCGTTCTGCGCCGCCCAGCTCGATCCTCGCGTCATGCAGCGGGCCGCGGGCTACCGCCACTGCCTGGCACAAGCCGGCCTCTACGACCCGAGCCTGGAACTGCTCAGCCCCGAACGTTCTTCCATTGCCCTGGGCGCCAGGCTGTTCGAGGACATGCTGGCGCGCGCGCCGGACGTCGACGCCATTTTCTTCTGCAACGACGACATCGCGCAGGGCGGCCTGCTGGCGGCCAGCCGCCTGGGCATCGCCGTGCCGGACCGCGTTGCCGTGGCGGGCTTCAACGACCTGGCGGGCAGCGACCAGATGGTGCCGCCGCTGACCACCATGCGCACGCCGCGCAGCGAGGTCGGGCGCGCCGGCGCGGCCATGCTGCTGGGCATGATGCGCGGCTCGCAACCCGCACCGGGTTGCGTCGAGCTGGACTACGAACTGGTCGTGCGCGGCAGCACCTGAGCGCCGCCTAGGCGGTCTCCGCCAGCGCATCGCCCAGGGCGCTGACCAGGTTGTCGATCTCGCTAGGCTGGCTGATGAAAGGCGGCGCCAGCTGGATGGTGTCGCCGCCGTAGCGCACGTAGAAGCCCTTCTCCCAGCAGCGCCGCGCCACCTCGTAGGGGCGTTTGGCCGGTTCGCCCGGCGCATGCGCCAGGCTGATGCCGGCCGCCAGGCCCACGTTGCGGATATCCACGACGTGCTTCGCCCCCTTCAGTCCATGCACGGCCGCCTCGAACGTGGGCGCCAGCGCGCGCACCCGGCCCGGGCCGTCCTCCTTCACCAGCAGGTCCAGCGCGGCCAGTCCCGCCGCGCACGCCACGGGATGCGCGGAATAGGTGTACCCATGCGCGAACTCAAGCATGTAGTCCGGGCCGCCCGCGGCCATGAAGGTGTCGTAGATGTCCTTCTTGACGACCACCGCGCCCAGCGGCTGCGCGCCGTTGGTGACCTGCTTGGCGATGTTCAGGATGTCGGGCGTGACGCCGAAGGCTTCCGCGCCGGTATGGGCGCCCGCACGGCCGAAGCCCGTGATGACCTCGTCGAAGATCAACAGGATGTCGTGCGCGGTGCAGATCTCGCGCAGCCGCTTCAGGTAGCCCACCGGCGGCACGATGACGCCCGCCGAGCCGGCGAAGGGTTCGACGATGACCGCCGCGATGGTCGAGGCATCGTGCAGGGTGATCAGGTCCAGCAGGCGGTCGGCCAGGTGCGCGCCGTTCTCGGGCAAGCCGCGCGAATAGGCGTTCTCGGCCAATTGCGTGTGCGGCAGGAAGTCCGCCTCGACGCCCTGCCCGAACAGCTTGCGGTTGGCGGCGATGCCGCCGACCGAGATGCCGCCGAAGTTCACGCCGTGATAGCCCTTCTCCCGGCCGATGAGGCGCGTCTTGCCGGCCTGCCCCTTGGTGCGCCAATACGCCCGCGCCATCTTCAGCGAGGTATCGGCGGCTCCCGAGCCTGAACCGGTGAAGAACACGTAATCCAGGCCCTTGGGCATCAGGGACTGGATGCGATTGGCCAGCGCGAACGACAAGGGATGGCCGTGCTGGAAGGCCGGCGCGTAGTCCAGCTTCGCGGCCTGGCGGCCCACGGCCTCGGCGATTTCCTGGCGGCCATGCCCCAGGCCCGTGCACCACAGTCCGGACAGGCCGTCGAAGATCTTGCGGCCTTCGGCGTCGGTGAAGTACGCCCCCTTCGCTTCGACGATCATGCGCGGCTCGGCCTTGAACTTGCGGTTGCCCGTGAAAGGCATCCAGTGCGGCTCCAGCCAGGCGGGATCCAGGCGGACGGCGTCGTCCTGGAGGGTGTCGGTGGGGGTGGGGGTGGCGGTCACGGTCATGGCAATTCTCCCTTGGGCCGCGCCATCGCGGGCGGCGTATGTCTGCATGGCGCTGCAAAATCCTTTTGCGGATTATTCGCCGGGACGATAGTCTTTTAAATAAGCAACAATCACTGTTCACTTGCCTCATCATGAAAGTTTCTTCTCCCCGCCCACGCGCCCTGCTCGGCCAGGTCAGCGACATGGATCTGCGCCTGCTGCGCGTGTTCAAGGCCGTCGTGGACTGCGGCGGCATGGCGGCGGCGGAGCTGGAGCTGAACATCGGCATCTCCACCATCAGCCGCCACATCAAGGACCTGGAAACCCGCATCGGGCTGGTCCTGTGCCGGCGCGGCCGGGCGGGCTTCGCGCTGACCGACGAAGGCCGCGCGGTCCACGAGGAAACCCAGCGACTGCTGGGCGCCATGGAATCGTTCCGCGGCCGCATCGACGCCATCCACGACCGGCTGGCGGGGGAACTGCACGTGGCGGTCTTCGACAAGACCGCCACCCACCCGCAGGCGCGGCTGGACGTGGCCATCGCGCGCTACGGCGCGCTGGCGCCCGCCGTGACGCTGACGCTTCATGTCGCCGGCATCGGCGAGATCGAACAGGGCATCCTGGACGGCCGCTACCAGGTGGGGGTGATTCCCGAGCACCGGCGCGCCGACAGCCTGGTCTATGCCGACCTGTATCCGGAAACCATGCACCTCTATTGCGGCGCGGGCCATCCCTTGTTCGGCCAGCCGCATGCCCGCCTTGGCTGGGCGCAATTGCGCGACCATGCTTTCGCCGGGCTGGGTTACCACTCGCCCAACATGGCCTTCAGCCACCAGGCCAAGCTTACCCGCGCGGCGACGGGGTTCGACCAGGAGGCCATCGCCACGCTGGTGCTGTCGGGCCGCTACCTGGGTTTCCTGCCGGACCATTACGCCGAGGTCTTCGAACGCCAGGGCCGCATCCAGGCCGTGGCGCCCAAGCGGCTGAGCTATGTCTGCCGCTTCGTCAGCATCGTGCGCCGCTCCCCCCAGCCCTCGCGCGCCGCCCGGCTCTTCCACGACTGCCTGGCGCAGGCGCATGCCGGCTCGAGCCTGGCTGCCTGAGCCAGGCTTCCCGAGCGCCGCTGCCGGCGCGCGATCGCGGCTCGGCGCGGCAGCGTCATGCGCGTCCCATCCCCGCTTGTTATCCTCGTTGTCCGTCCGCACTGCACGCTGCATCGCCCATGTCCACAGAGACCTCCCCGCCGCCCTCCTTGCCTGGCCTGCCCGGCACGCCGCTCATGCCCTCGTGGCGCAGCCCGTCGGGCCGGGGTCTGCGCTTCTGCCTGATCCTGATCGGGGTATTCATCCTGGGCGCGTGGGGCCTGCATGCCCTGGGTGGCTGGACCGGCGCACTGTTTCTCATCACACCCGCCTGCATTCTGCTCATCGGCGTGTTCGTGCATCTGCGCCATCTGTTGGCCCGGCGCCCGGTCCTGCGGCTGGACCCCGCTGGCATCGCGGGCGCGCAAGGCCCGCTGCTGCCCTGGCAACGGATCGCCCGCATCGACTACACCGGCCTGCCCTACGCCGCCTGGCTCGAGATCACGATGGCGGCGCCTTCCGGGGAGCCCGACCCGCGCGCCGCCTGGACCTGGCGCCGCCGCTCGCAGCGCCGCATCGCGCTGAGCGCGCTGGACCAGACCCTGCATATGCCCGTCCTGCAGGCAGCGCTGCGCCAGCACCAACAGGCCGCGCCTGAACATGCCCGCGCGCTGGATGCCGCGCACGAACGCGAGCAGCAGGCCAGCGACGCCTTCCACACCCATCTCGACACCCTGTCGTCTCGCCCATGGGCCATGATCGGCATGATGGGCTTGTGCGGGCTGGCGTGGCTGGCAGGCGTGCTGGCGGGCATGGACCCGATGACACCCACGCCCGATTCCCTGTATGGCGCGGGCGGCAATGCGACTTCCGCCGTGCAGGCGGGCGAAAGCTGGCGTCTGCTCACCGCCATGTTCCTGCATGGCGGCGCCGTCCACCTGGCATTGAACATGTATGCGCTATGGGGGGCCGGCCGGCTGCTCACCCGCTGGGTCGGCAATCGCGGTTTCCTGCTGGTGTACCTGGCTTCGGGGCTGGCCGGCGGTGCGCTGAGCCTGCATTTTGCGGCCCAGCTGCATGTGTCGGTGGGGGCTTCCGGCGCGGTGTTCGGCGTGGCCGGCGCCGTGTCGGCCATCCTGCTGCGCAGCGGCGGACGTTATCCCATCGCGCAACGCAGCCAGCTGATCACCAGCATGGCGATCTTCATCGGCTATTCCCTGTTCTATGGCTTCACCAACAGCGGCATCGACAATGCCGCGCACCTGGGCGGCCTGGTGGCCGGCGTCCTGCTGGGCCTGCTGATGGCCGGCCATCCGGATGCCGCGACCTCGGCCAGGCAACGCCTGACGCGCGAAGCGCTGGGCGCACTGCTGTGCCTGGTCGCGGTGCCCGTGCTGGTCCACACCGCCGCGCCGGCCGCGCGCGACCTGGCGCACTTCAGCGCCAACCTGCACGAGATCGACGCGGT
Source organism: Orrella dioscoreae (assembly GCF_900089455.2). Classification (NCBI taxonomy): domain Bacteria; kingdom Pseudomonadati; phylum Pseudomonadota; class Betaproteobacteria; order Burkholderiales; family Alcaligenaceae; genus Orrella; species Orrella dioscoreae. Next base: position 2,469,335 of record NZ_LT907988.1, on the reverse strand, counting down.
GCGTCACAGGACCCACCAGCAGTTGCAGCAGATCGAGGCCAAGCGCATGCGCGAGGCCGGCCACGCCCCGGGCAGCACGGCCTGGCTGGACGAGGAAGCCAAGGCGCTGCAGACCATGCTGACCGTGCTGCGCAGCGAGTCCGGCCGCCTGGCCGCGCTGCCATGGGGCAGCGACGACCCGGTCGGCCATTATGCGCAGGCGGAAATCGCGCATCGTCACGCGCTGACGGAACAGATCGAGGTGGAGCTGGAAGCCATGCGCATCGCACGCAGCGGCGCCCCGCCTTCGGCCGAGCTGGCTGCCCGGCGCAAGGCCGTGCAGGCGTCGGTCCAGCAGGCCAGGGATGCATTGAACCGCCGCGCGGCAGAGATCGGACTGGTGAAGCGCACGCCCTGAGCGGGCGCTGCCCCCCCGCACTTCAGCCCGGCGCGAGAAACAGCCGCTCTTCGTGCCAGGCCTTGCTGGGCACCCGCTTTTCCAGCCGGGGATGCCGCAAGGCCCAGGCGCGCACCAGCGCGCTGTTGAGCCGGAAGTCGACATCGATGCGCTGCAGCACGGGCAGGCAGACCTGCAGGACGTCCTGCAGCAGTTCGACCGCCTCGTCGCTGCCCAGCAGCAGCCTTGCCTCCTTGACGAACACGGCAGCGTCCCAGACCGGCGCGTTCAGGCTGAGCCTGACGAACCAGCGAAACGCCAGGTTGCAGCGCAACTGGTCATGCAGCGCGCCTTCGGTGGGCAGGGAATAGGCCGCCTGCAGCATCAGGGCGCGCAGCAGGGATTCGGCGCTGATCTGCAGGCGCAGGCGCAAGCCGATGCGCCTGAGCAGGTTCGCCTGCCCCTGGAGTTCGCGCGCCACGACACTGTCGAGCAGGGTCAGGGGATGCCGGTTGGGGATGAAGTCATCGAGCTTGGCCGACCCCAGCCAGACCTCATGGGGCAGGATCCAGACATAGGGCGCGCCATAGCGGTAGACCGAGATGGGCCGGGTCCTGGCCTGCGCCAGGATGCGCGACATGTGCTTGTCCAGGTCCAGCATGGTGACCGTAGACAGGTAGGGATCGATGACCGCGGGCTCGGCCCGCGTGCCTCGCCGTGCTTTCTTCGGCTTGATATCCATAGGTTCCAGAAACGAAGGGGCTGCCAGGCGGGTGTGAACCCCGCCAAACACAGAGCATCCGATTCTGTGACGCTCGAATGACACTCACACGAAAAATTATCGTGAGATCACCCCAGCGCGTAAGGCCCAATGACACCGTTTTGCCCATGCGGAATTGCAAAGAGCAAGCAACGGCAGGCACGACAAGCCGGAAAAATTATCGGGATATTCGATCCGCGCCTGTCGGCCAAAAGCACTAAGACTTTCTATGGAGATGCGCAGGCATCAGGCCTTGCCGGCCTGCTCCCCTTCCTCCGGATCACGCATGCGGCGGAACAGCGTCGCGGCCAGGGGGCCGCTGATGTTGTGCCACACGCTGAAAATGGCGCTGGGCACGGCCGCCAGCGGCGAGAAATGCGCCGTCGCCAGCGCCACGCCCAGGCCCGAGTTCTGCATGCCGACCTCGATGGCAAGCGTCTTGCGCTTGGGCAGGCTCATGCCGAAAAGCCGCGCCAGCGTGTAGCCCAGCGCCAGGCCCAGGCCGTTGTGCAGCACCACCACGGCGAAGATCATCGCGCCGCTCGCGGCGATGCGCGCCTGGTTGCCCGCAACCACGGCCGCGACGATGGCGACGATGGCCACCACCGACACCAGCGGCAGCACGGCGACACCCACCTGCACCTTCTCCTTGAGCAGATACTGGGCAACCACCCCCAGCGCAATCGGCATGACCACGACCTGGACAATCGACCAGAACATCGCGGCGGCGCTGACCTCGAGCCACTGGCTGGCCAGCAGATAGATGAGCGCAGGCGTGACCACCGGCGCCAGCAACGTGGTCACGGACGTAATGGCAACCGACAGCGCCACATCGCCACGCGCAAGGAATGTCATGACGTTCGACGCCGTGCCGCCCGGGCAGCATCCGACCAGGATCACGCCCAGCGCCACTTCGGGCGGCAGGTTCAGGCCAACGCTCAACAGCCAGGCCAGGCCCGGCATGATGACGAACTGGCCCGCCACCCCGATCGCGACGTCACGCGGGCGGCGCAGCACTTCGCGAAAATCGTCCTTCGAGAGCGTGAGCCCCATGCCGAACATGATGAGGCCGAGCAGCGGCACGATGTACGGTCCGATCCACAGGAAGCCTTGCGGCTGCAGGAAGGCCAGGATGGCGAACAGCAGCACCCAGATGGCGAAGGTATTGCCGACGAAGCGGCTGAAGCGGGCAAGGGCCTGCATGCGTGTGTGTCTCCAGAAAAGAAAAGGCCCGGCGGCACTCCAGGCAGTGTTGCCAGGGAGTTCGCCAGGCCATGAGCCCGGGCGCGCGGCATGCGCCGCGCGGGGTCAATAGTATTACTTCTCGACGAAGGCCCGTTCCACGACGTAGTCGCCGGGCTGTCCCGTGCCGGGCGAGACCTCGAAGCCCAGGCCGTCCAGCAAGGCGCTGATGTCCGTCAGCATGGCGGGGCTGCCGCACAGCATGGCGCGGTCGGTATCGGGATTGATGGGCGGCAGGCCCACGTCCTGGGCCAGCTTGCCGTTGGCGATCAGCTCGGTGATGCGGCCCTGGTTGCGGAACGCTTCGCGGGTGACCGTCGGGTAATAGACCAGCTTGCCGTTCACCAGCTCGCCGAAGTGCTCGTTGTTGGGCAGGTCGTTCTGGATGTAGTCGGCGTAGGCCAGTTCGCTGACCCAGCGCACGCCGTGCACCAGGATCACTTTCTCGAAGCGCTCGTACACCTCGGGATCCTTGATGATGCTCATGAAGGGCGCCAGGCCCGTGCCGGTGCCGAAGAGATACAGGTTCTTGCCCGGCTTCAGGTCGTCGACGACCAGCGTGCCCACGGGCTTCTTGCTGACCAGGATGGGATCGCCCACCTTCAGGTGTTGCAGGCGCGAGGTCAAGGGACCATCGGGCACCTTGATGCTCAGGAACTCGAGGTTTTCCTCGTAGTTGGCGCTGGCGATGCTGTAGGCGCGCAGCAGCGGCTTGCCCTCGACTTCCAGGCCGATCATCACGAAGTGGCCGTTGTGGAAGCGCAGCGCGGCGTCGCGCGTGGTGGTGAAGGAGAACAGCGTGTCGTTCCAGTGATGCACGCTCAGCACGCGCTCGGTATTGAAAGCAGCCATGGATGAAGGACTCTGGCCGCGGCGCCTGCGGGGCGTCGCCGGACTCGATAGAAGAAAGAGGAAATACCCGCGATGGCGGGTCCGAACACCTATTTTAACCATGCTTGTTGATAGGTGTTCTCATCCATCCTGGCAATAAGCTTATTTCATATCAAGCGTCAAGCACGACACTCCCCTGTTTGCCCGCCGGACCGGGCCGCGAACAAGCCGCCGCCAAGCGGTGTTCATCTCGGTGTTCATCTGCTTGTAAGGGAAAAAACAGGCTGTTATGCTTGCTTGTCATTTGATAATAATTTTCGTTAGCAGATGAGCGTCTGACGCATTTCACAAGAACGCGACGAGGCAAACGCAAGAATGCCCCCGGCGCATCGTGATGCGCAAGAAGACCGAAAAGCATTTCCGTTCCCTTCCCTTCGAGACACCCCCAGGCCTGGAGTACACAGACCATGAAAGCCAAGCGTTTCCTTCCCCTGCCGCTCGTGCGCGGACTCGCGCTCGCCGGCGTTGCGCTCTTCTCCGCCCAGGCGTTCGCCGCCGGTGAAGTCAGCCTCTACACCACGCGCGAGCCCAAGCTGATCCAGCCGCTGCTCGACGCCTTCAACAAGGAAACGGGCATCAAGGTCAACACCGTCTTCGTCAAGGACGGCCTGCTCGAGCGCGTGAAGGCCGAAGGCGACAAATCGCCCGCCGACGTGCTGATGACCGTGGACATCGGCAACCTGCTCGACCTGGTCTCCGGCGGCGTGACGCAGCCCGTGCAGTCCAAGACGCTGGAATCGACCATCCCCGCCAACCTGCGTGGCGCCGATGGCCAGTGGTACGCCCTGTCGCTGCGCGACCGCGTGCTGTACGTCGAAAAAGACCTGAAGCTGGAAAAGTTCACGTACGAAGAGCTGGCCGATCCGAAATGGAAGGGCAAGGTCTGCATCCGCTCGGGCCAGCACCCCTACAACACCGGTTTGGTCGCGGCCATGATCGCCCACGACGGTGCCGAAGCCACCGAAAAGTGGCTGCGTGGCGTGAAGGCCAACCTGGCCCGCAAGGCCGCGGGCGGTGACCGTGACGTCGCGCGCGACATCCTGGGCGGCATCTGCGATATCGGTATCGCCAATGCCTATTACGTGGGCCACATGAAGAATTCGGCCGAAGGCACGGACGCCCGCAAGTGGGGAGACGCCATCAAGGTCATCCGCCCGACCTTCGCCAACGAGAAAAGCGGTGGCACGCACGTGAACGTGAGCGGCGCCTCGGTGGCCAAGCACGCGCCCAACCGCGACAACGCCGTCAAGCTGCTCGAGTACCTGGTGTCGCAACCCGCCCAGGCGCTCTACGCCCGGGCCAACTATGAATATCCCATCCGTGACGGCGTAAAGCTGGATCCGGTGGTGGAAAGCTTCGGTCCGCTGAAGGTCGATCCGCTGTCGCTGGTTGAAATTGGCAAGCTGCGCAAGCAAGCCAGCGAACTGGTCGACAAGGTCGGCTTCGACAACTAAGATCGCCTCGCGTTGCCGCCGCCGTCCCCGCCGGGACAGCGGCGCCTCCCTCCTTCGCGAGTGGCCAAGGCGGCCCCAGTCCGGGCCGCCTTGGCCTTTTTGCCGCTGTTGAGCCGCATGCAGATTTCTTCATCCTTCCCCCGCCGTATCCTGGGCCCGGCCGAGCGTGGCGCGGGCTGGCTGGCCGGCGCCTTCCTGATCGCGCTGGCCGTCCTGGCGCCGCTGGCGGCCCTGGCCGCCGCCGCCCTGGACGCCGACCTCGCGCACTGGACCCACCTGATCAACTACGTCCTGCCGCAGGCGATGCAGAACACGCTGCTGCTGCTCCTGGGCGTGGGTGTGCTCGTGACCTTGCTGGGCACCGGCAGCGCCTGGCTGGTCACCGCCTATGACTTCCCCGGCCGCAAGTTCTTCAGCTGGGCGCTGCTACTGCCGCTGGCCGTGCCCACCTACATCATCGCCTTCGCCTACCTGGACCTGCTGCATCCCATCGGGCCCATCCAGACGCTGATCCGCGACCTCCTGGGCTACGACAGCCCGCGCCAGTTCCGCTTGCCCGACCTGCGCTCGCTGCCGGGCGCGATTTTCGTGCTGGGCTTCGTGCTGTATCCCTACGTCTATCTCAGCACCCGCGTCATGTTCATGACCCAGGCGGCCAGCCTGCTGGAAGCCGGCCGCACCCTGGGCGCCGGACGCGTCGGCGTGTTCCTGCGCGTGGCCTTGCCGCTGGCCCGGCCGGCCATTGCCGTGGGCGTCAGCCTGGCCCTGCTGGAGACGCTGAACGATATCGGCGCCTCGGAGTTCCTGGGGGTGCAGACGCTGACGGTGTCGGTCTACACCACGTGGGTCACGCGCTCGGACCTGGCCGGCGCCGCCCAGATCGCGCTGGCCATGCTGGTCATCGTGGTGGCGCTCATCCTGCTGGAACGCCAGGGCCGCAAGCGCCAGCGCTATGCCAACGTGCAGCGCATGCGCCCGATGCAGCCGCGCCGCCTGAGCGGACCCGCCGCCCTCGTCGCCGTCCTGCTCGCCGCCGTGCCCGTGCTGATCGGTTTCGCCGCGCCCGCGCTGTACCTGGTGAACGAAACCTACAAGCGCTTCCACTCGGTGGGCGGCGTCTCGAACCAGTTGCTGAACGGCCTGTTCAATACGCTGAGCATCGCGCTGGTCGCCACGGTCGTCACCCTGTTCTGCGGGCTCGTGGTGGCCTGGGCCGGCCGCACGCTGCGCGAAAGCGCGCGCTGGAATCCCGGCCGCTGGTGCGCCCGCGTCGCCAGCCTGGGCTATGCCGTGCCCGGCACGGTGCTCGCCATCGGCCTGCTCACGCCGCTGACGCTGCTGGACCGCTACCTGGCGCCAGCGCTGGGCATCCAGGGCCTCTTCCTGATGGGGTCGAGCGCCGCGCTCGTCATTGCCTACACCATGCGCTTCCTGGCCATCAGCACCGGCAGCATCGAAGCGGGCCTTGCCCGCATCCCGGCCTCCATGGAACAGGCCTCGCGGCTGCTGGGCGAGACGGCCAGCGGCACGCTGCGCCGCGTGCACCTGCCGCTGCTGCGCCCTGCCCTGGCCGCGGGCGCGCTGCTGGTCTTCGTGGACGCCATGAAGGAACTGCCCGCCACGCTGCTCTTGCGGCCGATGAATTTCGACACGCTGGCGACCTGGCTCTATGCCGAGGCTGCCCGCGGCACTTATGAAGAAGGCGCGGTCGCCGCGCTGGCCATCGTGCTGGCGGGCCTGCTGCCCGTCATCCTGCTGGCGCGCACCAACCTGAAGATCGGACATTGACGTGACTGCTTCCCCCGACACCACTCCTGCCAACCGCGCACTGCTGCAACTGGACGGCATTTCCCTGGGCTACGACACACCCAAGGGGTTGCGCACCGTCGTGGAATCCCTGTCGCTGGAACTGGGCCGCGGCAGCGTCGGCTGCCTGCTGGGCGCCTCGGGCTGCGGCAAGACCACCGTGCTGCGCGCCATTGCCGGTTTCGAACCCTTGCGCGCGGGCCACATCCTGCTCGATGGCAAGCCGATTTCGAGCCCGGCGGGCATGCTGGCGCCCGAAAAACGCCGCGTGGGCATGATGTTCCAGGACTACGCGCTGTTTCCCCACCTGGACGTGGCGGGCAACATCGGCTTCGGCCTGCGCAAGCTGGATCGCGCGGCGCGTACCCGGCGCATCGAGGAATTGCTGGAACTGGTGGGCCTGGCGGGCTCGGCGACTGCCTTCCCGCACGAGATGTCTGGCGGCCAGCAGCAGCGCGTGGCGCTGGCGCGGGCCCTGGCGCCCTCACCCGAACTGCTGCTGCTCGACGAGCCGTTTTCCAACCTGGATGTGGACACGCGCGAACGGCTGGCCTTCGAGGTGCGCGACATCCTGAAGAACACGGGCCATACGGCCATCCTGGTCACCCACAACCAGGCGGAAGCCTTCGCCATCGCCGACCGCATCGGCGTCATGGCGCAAGGCCGCATCGCGCAATGGGACACGCCCTACAACCTGCATCACCATCCGTCCGACGAGTTCGTGGCAGGCTTCATCCGCCGCGAAGCGCTGGCCGAGCAGCGCGCCCAGGCCTACGCGCGGGCCTGATCCGCCAGGAAGGAGGCGCCGGACCTCCTTCCCCTTTTCCTTACAGCACCTTGCGTTCCGGCGCGGGAATGTACTCGCTCTCTTCGCCCGGCAGGGTCTGGCCGAAGCGGTTGCGCATCCAATCCTCGCGCGCCTGTTCGATGCGCTCCTTGCGGCTGGACACGAAGTTCCACCAGACGAAGCGCGGCCCGTCCAGCGGTTCGCCGCCCAGCAAGGCGAAACGTGCCTGCGTACAGGCGCGCAGCACGACGGGCTTGCCCGCCGCGAACACCAGCAGGCGGCCCGGGCCATGCGCCTGGCCCTCGATCTCGATCTCACCGCTGGTGATGTAGGCCGCGCGCTCGACGTACTCGGCGCTCAGCGCGATGCGCGCACCGGCGTCCAGCGCCAGGTCGACCAGGAACAAGGGCGAGAAGGTGCGCACCGAGGAGGTCTTGCCGAACAGGCTGCCGGCCACCACGCGGGCCTTGACGCCCTCGCCTTCCAGCGTCGCCGCCGGATCGCGGGCGTAGTGCGAAAACCCCGGATCCGTCTCTTCGTGTTCGCGCGGCAGGGCCAGCCAGGTCTGCAAGCCCGACAGGCCGTGCGCCTGCTTGCGGCGAGCGGGATCGGTGCGCTCGGAATGCACGATGCCCCGGCCCGCCGTCATCCAGTTGACCTCGCCCGGGGAAATCGTCTGCACGTGCCCCTTGCCATCGCGATGGACGATCTCGCCCTCGTAGAGATACGACAGCGTGGACAGGCCGATGTGGGGATGCGGACGCACGTCCAGGCCCGTGCCGGCATCGAACACCGTGGGACCGAACTCGTCCAGGAAGACGAAGGGGCCGACCGTGCGGCGCTGGGCCGAAGGCAAGGCGCGGCGCACCTCGAATCCCCCGATGTCGCTGCTGCGGGGGACGACGATCGTCTCGATCGTGCCGGAAGACGTCTGCTGGGAAGGAATGCTCATGCGGGCCTCGTCGGAAATCACGGCGCGGCGCGCGCCATGACTCCTTGTAGCATCCCGCCCTGCCGGTTTGGGGCTGGTCGGAGGCGCGATATATCGGACACAGCGTTGCGCGCCGCGCAACACCACTCGCCGCGCAAATAAAACAAAGGCGGGAACCTGCCCCGCCTTCGTCTCACTCGTCCTCGATGCCCAGCTCGCGCAACTTGCGCGTGATGGTGTTGCGGCCGATGCCCAGGCGCGCGGCAGCCTCGACGCGGCGGCCGCGGCAGGCGTCCAGCGCGCTTTGCAGCAGCACGCGCTCGAACTGGCGCGTCAGCGTGGCCATGACTGCCGGCTCGCCACGGCCCAGGCGGGCCTGGGCGTCGCGCTGCAGGCTTTGCGTCCAGTCGCCGGCAGCCTGGTGAGGCACGGCCGCGGGCACGGCGCCCACGGGCGGCGCGGTGGTGCCGGTGATGAGCGTGGGCGCGGCGCTGGCGGCGAACGAAGGATCGTCCAGCGCCCGCACTTCAGGCGGCAGGTCCTCGCTGTCGATCGTCTGGCCCGGCGCCATCACGGTCAGCCAGTGGCAGAAGTTCTCCAGCTGGCGCACGTTGCCGGGGAAGTCGAAGCGCGTGAACGTCGCCATGGCCTCCGGCGTCAGGCGCTTGGGCGCCACGCCCAGCGCACGTGCGCTGGCGGCCAGGAAGTGATTGGCCAGCGCGGGGATGTCCTCGCGGCGCTCGCGCAGCGGCGGCAGGCGCAGGCGGATGACGTTCAGGCGATGGAACAGGTCCTCGCGGAACAGGCCCTGCTGCACGCGCTGCTCCAGCGGCTGGTGGGTGGCGGCCACGATGCGCACGTCGACGCGCACGGGTTGCGCGCCACCGACGCGATAGAAGCTGCCTTCGGCCAGCACGCGCAAGAGACGCGTCTGCAGCTCCAGCGGCATGTCGCCGATTTCGTCCAGGAACAGCGTGCCGCCGTGCGCTTCCTCGAAGCGGCCGCGGCGCAGGTTGCTGGCGCCCGTGAAGGCGCCGCGCTCATGGCCGAAGAGCTCGGCTTCCAGCAGGTCGCGCGGAATGGCAGCGGCGTTCAACGCCACGAAAGGACCGCTGGCGCGCGCGCCATGGCCGTGCAAGGCTCGCGCCACCAGTTCCTTGCCGGTGCCGGACTCGCCGGTGATCAGCACCGTCACGCGCGACTGGGCCAGGCGGCCGATGGCGCGGAAGACTTCCTGCATCGAGGTGGACGAGGACTGCGTCATCATCCAGCGTTCGGTGGGCGGCTCGTTGGCGCCTGACTGCGCTTCGGGCTCGGCGGACTCCTTGACCGCGCGCTGGATCAGCGTGACGGCGTCATTGATGTCGAAGGGCTTGGCCAGGTAATCGAAGGCGCCGCCCTGGAAGGCGGAAACGGTGCTGTCGAGATCGGCGAACGCCGTCATGACGATCACGGGCAGGCCCGGGTGGCGTTCCTTGATCTGGCGCAGCAGGTCCAGTCCGCTGCCGCCGGGCATGCGGATGTCGGACACCAGCGCGGCCGGCGTGCCTTCCTGCAGTGCCTCCAGCACGTCAGGGGCCTGGGAAAACGTGCGCGTGGCAATGCCGGCGCGGCCCAGGGCCTTCTCCAGCACCCAACGTATGGCCTGGTCGTCGTCAACTATCCAAACGGGTTTCATGCAGGCTCCATGGGCAAGACCAGGCGAAACTCGGTGTGCCCGGGACGGGATTCAAACTCGATGATGCCTCCGTGCTGCTGCACGAAGTCCTGGGCCAGGGACAGGCCCAGGCCGGTACCATCCGCCCTGCCCGTCACCAGGGGGTGGAAGATGCGCTCGCGCAAGGGTTCGGGCACGCCCGGACCGTTGTCGATGACTGCGACCACGAGCGCCATGCGGTGCTGGCGATGCGCCAGCATGACCTGGCGCGCGACGCGCGTGCGCAAGGTGATCTGCGCGCCCGCGGTCACCTGCGGCTGCGTGAGCGCCTGTGCGGCATTGCGCACGACATTGAGCAGCGACTGGATGAGCCGCTCGGCATCGGCCTGGATGTCAGGCACCGACGCGTCGTAGTCGCGCAGCAGCGAGATGTCGCGTCCGTATTCGGCGCGGATCAGCGCGCACACGCGTTCGCAGATCTCGTGGATATTGACCGCGCGCGTGTGGATGGGCGCACGTTGCGGCGTGGCCAGGCGATCGACCAGCGACTGCAGGCGATCGGCCTCGGAAATGATGACTTGCGTGTATTCGGTGAGCGCCGGATCGGGCAGCTCGGCTTCCAGCAATTGCGCCGCGCCACGCAAGCCGCCCAGGGGATTCTTCACCTCGTGGGCCAGATTGCGCAGCAGCTCGCGCTGCGTTTCGATCTCGTCGACCAGGCGTTGATTGCGGTCGGCCAGCACGCGCTGCTCGATCTCGCGCACTTCCATCAACACCGGCCAGCGCTGGTCGGTGAGCGCCACGATGGTGGCCGCGACCTGGAAGAAATCGTGGCCGCGATACAGCGTGACCAGTTGGCGGCGATCGACGAAACGCCGCGCCTGCGCCTGCCCGATGGCGTCCTGGATGTCGTCGGATTCCTCGAACAGGCCGGCAGCGCGGCTGCCGGTCAGCTGTTTGCGAGAGCGGCCGAAGATGTCTTCCGCGGCGGCGTTCGCATACTCGACCCTGCCTTCGCTGCTCAGCAGCAGCACGGCGGTGGCGAGCAGATCGAAGGCATCTACATTCATGGATCGTCTGGGAGGGCGTGGACCCGACGGCACGACGGGCGGGCACTGCGGGAGACAGCAAACTGCCTGCAACGACAAGGCAATGCGGGAACTGAAGGCGATTGCGGCAACAACGACTGCGGGGCACTGCGTGCGCCGCGCGGCGCGGTGCGTGAAAAAACCGGAACCGGAACCGGAACCGGAACCGCGCGGCGGGTATCGACGCCGCGGCAAGGGCCTGAGCCCCGCGCCGCGGCGCGCCACCTCAACCTGATTACAGGCTGTAGTACAGGTCGAACTCGACCGGGTGCGTGGTCATGCGCAGACGGTTCACTTCCTGCATCTTCAGGTCGATGTACGCGTCGAGCATGCTGTTGCTGAACACGCCGCCACGGGTCAGGAACTCGCGGTCGTTGTCCAGGGCTTCCAGGGCCTGCTCCAGCGACGAGCAGACGGTCGGGATCTTCGCGTCTTCTTCCGGCGGCAGGTCGTACAGGTTCTTGTCGGCGGGATCGCCCGGGTTGATCTTGTTCTGGACGCCGTCCAGGCCGGCCATCATCAGGGCCGAGAAAGCCAGGTACGGGTTGGCCAGGGGATCCGGGAAGCGCGTCTCGATGCGGCGGGCCTTGGGGTTGCCGACGTAGGGGATGCGGATCGAGGCCGAACGGTTGCGGGCCGAGTAGGCCAGCTTGACCGGGGCTTCGTAGTGCGGGACCAGGCGCTTGTACGAGTTGGTGCCGGGGTTCGTGATGGCGTTCAGGGCACGGGCGTGCTTGATGATGCCGCCGATGTAGTGCAGCGCGAACTCCGACAGGCCGGCGTAGCCGTTGCCAGCGAACAGGTTCTGGCCGTCCTTCCAGATGGATTGGTGGACGTGCATGCCGGAACCGTTGTCGCCAACGATGGGCTTGGGCATGAACGTGGCGGTCTTGCCGTAGGCATGGGCCACGTTGTGGATCACGTACTTCATGACCTGGTTCCAGTCGGCGCGCTGGACCAGGGTCGAGAACTTGGTGCCGATTTCCAGCTGGCCGGGGCCGGCCACTTCATGGTGATGCACTTCGACGGGCACGCCCAGCTGGTCCAGCAGCAGGCACATTTCCGAACGCATGTCCTGGAAGGAATCGACCGGGGGCACGGGGAAGTAGCCGCCCTTGACGCGCGGACGGTGGCCCAGGTTGCCGCCTTCGAATTCGAGGGCGCTCGACCACGAGGCTTCTTCCGACTTGATCTTGACGAAGCAGCCCGACGCGTCGGCGTTCCAGGTCACGCCGTCGAACACGAAGAACTCGGGTTCCGGACCGAAGTAGGCGGTGTCGCCCAGGCCGCTGGACTTCAGGTAGGCTTCGGCGCGGCGAGCCAGCGAACGCGGGTCGCGGTCATAGCCCTTCATGTCGGACGGCTCGACCACGTCGCAGGTCAGGTTCAGCGTGACTTCTTCGCGGAACGGATCCAGGCGGGCGGTGGAGGTGTCCGGCACCAGCAGCATGTCCGAAGCTTCGATGCCCTTCCAGCCGGCGATCGACGAGCCGTCGAAGGCTTGGCCGCCTTCCAGCTTGTCTTCGTCAACAGCGTGGTGCGGCACGGAAACGTGCTGTTCCTTACCGGCGGTATCGGTGAAGCGGAAGTCGACGAACTTGACTTCATGCTCTTTAATCAGCTTCAGAACATCTTGGGGCGTGGCCATGTCATCTCCAGGGGGTATCAACAAAGAGTCGAGAACGTCGCTCGACCGGCGGGATTACATCAAGCAAGTTGCGTGCCAACTTGAAACACGCGTCATGACGGGGAACCGTGCGAGGAAATCGGGCAATATGCACCACTATAGTGCTTATATTGGTGCATGAAGCCCCATCGTGGGGCTTATGCCACTACAGGAATATTTCCTGGAGGTCGTTGAGGAAGCGCCAACCCAGCGGCGTCGCCCGCAGGCGAGTGGGGTCGGGATCCAGCAGGCCGCGGCGGGTGGCGGCCTGCAGGGGCTGCAGGATGGCGGCCAGCGGCAGGCCGGTGCGCTCGGTGAACAACGTGGCGGCCACCCCTTCGCGCAGGCGCAAGGCGTTCAGCATGAATTCGAAGGGCAAGGCCTCCTGCTCCACCTGCGTGCCGTGGGCCAGGTGCGAGCCGTCGCCGGCCAGCGCCTGCGTCATCCAGCTGTCCGGATTGCGCAGCCTGGCTTCGCGCACGATGCGGTCGTGGAAGGACAGCTTGCCGTGCGCGCCCGGGCCCAGGCCCAGATAGTCGCCGAATTCCCAGTAGTTCAGGTTGTGGCGGCTGCGCGCGCCCGGCCGCGCATAGGCGGAGACCTCGTAACGCGTCAGGCCTGCCTCGGCGGTGGCGGCCTCCAGCGCATCCTGCATCGCGGCGCTGGTGTCGTCATCCGGCAACTCGGGCGGATACTTGGCGAAGACCGTATTCGGCTCCATCGTCAGGTGATACAGCGACAGGTGCTCGGTGCCATGCGACAAGGCCGTGCGCAGGTCCAGCAAGGCGCCGTCCAGGCTTTGTCCCGGCAGCGCGAACATCACGTCGAGATTCACCCGCGCCACCGCCTTCTGCGCCGCATCGATGGCGGCGCGCGCCTGCCCGGCGTCATGCACCCGCCCCAAGGCCTTCAATTGCGCGTCATCGAAACTCTGGATGCCCAGCGAGATGCGGTTCACGCCGCTGGCGGCAAAGTCGCGCAGGCGCGCAGCCTCGGTGGCCCCCGGGTTCGCCTCGAGCGTGATCTCGGCGTCCGGCAGCACGTTCAGACAGGCCCGCAGCATGGCCAGCAACTCGTCCACGCCCGCGGCGGACAGCAGGCTGGGCGTGCCCCCGCCAATGAAGACCGAGATGACCTGCCTGCCCCAGACTGACGGCAAGGCCTGCTCCAGGTCGCGACGCAAGGCGTCCAGATACCGGCGCTCGGGCAGCTCTCCCACGATGGCGTGGGAATTGAAATCGCAATAGGGGCACTTGCGCACGCACCAGGGCACGTGCACATAGACCGACAAGGGCGGCAGGCTGGTCAGGCGCGACGCGCCCGGCCCGTGCGCGCCGGGGGGGCGGGACGGGGCCTGGCGGCCTTCTGCGACGATGGGAATGGTGAGCGCCATGGCGCCTTGCTTCGCCTGGAAAATCAGCGCCGTGGCCAGCGCGCCAGCAACTCGGCCAGCGCCAGGCCGCGATGGCTGTGGCGGTTCTTCTCGGCGGGCTCGAGCTCGGCAGCCGTGCGGCCCAGCGCGGGCAGGAAGAAATGCGGGTCGTAGCCGAAACCCTGCGCGCCGCGCGGCGCATCGACGATTTCGCCCTGCCACACGCCTTCGGCGATGAGCGGCTGGGGATCATCGGCCGAACGCACCATGACCAGCAACGCCACATACCACGCGCGGCGGTCGGCCACGCCTTGCAGGCGGCGCACCAGCAGGGCGTTGTTCGCGGCGTCGTCGCGCGCGCCCTCGCCTTCCGACTGCGCATAACGGGCCGACAGCACGCCCGGCTTGCCGCCGAGCGCGGCCACGCAGAGGCCCGAATCGTCGGCCAGCGCGGGCAGCCCGGTCAACTGGCTGGCGTGGCGCGCCTTGGCCAGCGCATTCTCGACAAAGGTCACGTGGGGTTCGGGCGCCTCGGGCACGCCCAGCTCGCCTTGCGGCACCAGCGTCACGCCCCGCGGCGCGAACAGGCTGGCGAATTCCTTCAATTTACCCGGGTTATTGGAGGCCAGCACCACGCGGCCAACGCCATCAGTCGAGATATCAGTCATGCCAGGATTGTATCGCCGCCCAAGTTGATACTTTTTTCGTGTTTTTGAAACAGTATGGAAACATTGTCACAGCACCATGACAATGTCCGCAACCGCCACACTCGCAGCAAGGGTCTTCCTTTCAGATGTCCGCGTCCGCAATTTCCCTCGCCGCGTCGCCCGCCGCCCCCTCCGAGGCCGACGGCTACGCCACCATGACGCTGGACACCGTGATCCGCCAGCGCCTGCTGCTGCCTCACTTCCAGCCCGTCATCGACCTGGTCCAAGGCGCCATCTATGGCCACGAGAGCCTGATCCGCGGACCGGAGCATACCCTGCTCTACAGCCCGGACGCCCTCTTCCACGAGGCTCGACGGCTGAACATCAACGCCAAGCTGGAACTCATCAGCGCCCAGACCGGCGCACGCCATTTCTGTGAGCAGAAATCGCCGGGCTACCTGTTCCTGAACATGTCGGCCTCGGCGCTCATGCAGCACTGGGACCTGCACGGCGAACAGTTCCCGCTGACATTGCTGGGCGACAGCGGCCTCGCGCCCTCGCGCGTCATCATCGAACTCACTGAACACGACCCGGTTGCCTGCCGCATTCAGGTGCTGTCCGAGGTCTTCGCGGCCATGCGCGTGCACGGCATGCGCCTCGCGCTGGACGACTACGGCGTCGGCCACTCCAGCCTGCAACTGTGGGCCGAGACCCGCCCCGACCTCGTCAAGATCGACCGCTATTTCTTCAACGGCATCAGCCGCGATGAAGGCAAGCAGAAGCTCGTGCGCGCCGTGCTGGCCGCCGCGCAATCGCTCGGCACGCCGCTGCTGGCCGAGGGCATCGAGACCGAGGACGACCTGGCGGTCGCCCGCGACCTCGGCATCCGCTATGCCCAGGGCTGGTACCTGGGCCGCCCCGCCGCCGCCGTCACGCCCAGCCTGCCCGCCAAGGTATCGGCCTGCCTTGCCTCGCGCGCCCTGCAGACGCACAGCGGCCGCGGCCAGGGCGGCACCGCCGCCAGCCTGCGCGTCGAGGCCCCCTCGGTGCTGGTGGGCAGCCACACCAACGACGAAGTCCATCGCCTCTTCCTGGAACACAAGGAACTGCACGCGGTCGCCGTCGTCGACGACGAAGACCGTCCGGTGGGCATCATCAACCGCCGCGACTTCTCGGAACGCTACGCGCAGCGCTACACCCGCGAACTCTTCGGCCGCGACCTGTGCTCGCGCTTCATGAACCCCGACCCCGTGCTGGTCGACCTGCACGCCTCCATCGACCAGCTCAGCCGCGTGCTGATCTCCGACGACCAGCGCTACCTGATCGACGGCTTCATCATCACGCGCGACGGCCGCTATGACGGCCTGGGCACCGGCGAGGCCCTGGTGCGCTCGGTCACCGAGATGCGCATCGAAGCCGCGCGCTACGCCAACCCGCTGACCTCGCTGCCGGGCAACATCCCCATCAGCCAGCACATCGGCGGGCTGCTGGAGCAAGGCGCCGACTTCGTCACCTGCTATGGCGACCTGAACAACTTCAAGCCCTTCAACGACGTCTATGGCTACTGGCGCGGCGACGACATGATCCTGCTGTGCGCCGACATCCTGAAGCACCACTGCGATCCGCAGCGGGACTTCGTCGGCCACGTGGGTGGCGACGACTTCGTCGTGCTGCTGCGCAGCCCCGACTGGCTGGAACGGGTGCGCCGCGCCATCGACGAGTTCAATACCCGCGCCATGTCGCTGTACGACGAGCAAGGCCGCGCCCGGGGCGGCATCGAAGCCGAGGATCGCTATGGCGTGCCGCGCTTCTTCCCCTTCGTCACGCTCAGCGTGGGCGCACTGATGGTGAACCCCGCCCTGTGCGGCCGCATCCGGCCCGAGGACATCGCCTCGGCCGCCGCGCAGGTCAAGCACAAGGTCAAGCACGGCAGCCTGTCGCTGGTCACCGAGCGCTATAACGACATCGTCGGCAGCTGAACCCGGCTGCCAGCAAGCCGGACACGACAAGGCACCCCGCGGGGAGCCTTGTTTTCTTGGGGCGGGCCCGGCAAGCAGGCCATTGCGCCCCCAAGCAGGACGGGCGCCTTTCGCGGCGCCCGTCCTGTCTCAAGCGGCTGTCTGCTCAGACGGGATCAGCACGGAATGCGTCTTCCCGGCGGCCCATCACCATGTCCAGCATGGGACGACGCGGGTGGCCCAAGGCCAGCGGCGGCGCTTCATAGACATCGCCGCCGTCCTGGAAATGCGTGGGTTCCTGCACCACCGGCTCGCGCTCCTGGCCGCGCACACGGAAGACCGCCACGGCTTCACACAGTTCGGTGGCCTGGCCGGCCAGGGCCGAGGCGGCTGCGGCCGTCTGCTCGATCATGGCGGCGTTTTCCTGGGTGGACTGCTCGATTTCGCCAATGGCCTGGTTGATTTCACGCAGGCCATGCGCCTGGGCATCGGCAGCGCTGGAAATGGCGGTCACGCGGTCGGCAGCCTGCTCGATCGCCGAGCGCATTTCGCGCAAGGTGGCATCGGCCATGCCCACTTCGCGCACCCCCGCGTTCACGCGCTCAGCCGAGGTTTCGATCAGCACCTTGATTTCCCTTGCGGCCTGGCTGCTGCGCTGCGCCAGGCTGCGCACCTCGCCAGCCACCACGGCAAAGCCCTTGCCCTGCTCGCCGGCACGCGCGGCTTCCACCGCGGCGTTCAGCGCCAGGATGTTGGTCTGGAAGGCAATGCTGTCGACCACACCGACGATCTCGGCGATGCGCTGCGAGCTGATGTCGATGTCACGCATGGTGGCGCTGACGCGGTCCACCGCCGTGCTGCTCTGCTTGGCCAGTTCCGTGGCCTGCGAGGTCTGCGTATTGGCCAGGCTGGCGTTGCCGGCGGTTTCCTGCACCGACTCGGTCAACTGGGCCAGGTTCACGGATGTCTGCTGGACGGAAGCTGCCTGGCTGGCCACGCGGTCGGACATGTGCGCGGCGCCGTCGGCGATTTCGCCCGACGCGTCATGGATGCTGTCCACGCCGCTGCGCACCGAGGTCACGGCACTGCTCAGGCCCGCCTGCATGCGGCGCATGGCCGAGAACAGCACGCCGATTTCATTGCGGCCGCGGTCGGAAATGGACACGGTCAGGTCGCCATCGGCGATGCGGTCGAAGTGGCTGCCCGCCTCGTCCAGCGGCCTGAGCATGACGCGGCGAAAGCCCATGCGCAGGAACACGGCCAGCACCAGCACGAAGATGAGCGTGCCGACCACGGCCTTGACGGCGAACGCCTGCGCGCTGGCGGCATTCTGGATGGCGGCTTCGCCATCGCGGCGCGACTGCAGCTGGAAAGCCTCGACGGCGGCGACGAAGTCGCCGTTCAGGCCCGGCAGCACCTTGTCGTTCAGGCGATTGATCTCGGGGCCGTTCCAGCCTTCGATGCCCTTGAGCAGCGGCTGCAGTCCTTGCGAGACGAGCGCATCGTAGCGCGTGAGCACGTCGTCGTAGAGCGGCTTGGACGCCGCGGCGGTATCGGGGTTGGCGCGCAGCGCCTCGAAGCTTTCGTGCGCGCGCGCCAGCAGCTTGCGCGCCCCGCCCAGCGCGGCATCGCGCTCTTCGATCATGCCGCCTTCCATGAAGGTCTTGGCATCGGTCAGCGCGCTGCGCGATTGGAAGACGCTGCCTGCGCCATTGGCCAGGTCGCTGGAACGTTCGATGTTGCCCTTGCCCAGGGCCTCGATGGCCACCTGGTTGCTGTTGAGCATTGCGATGCCGACGGCACCCGCGGCGGCGAACAGCAAGACGAAACCCGCCAGGACGGCGGACAGAGCCATATTTACGCCAATTTTTTTCTGCATGATGATCCGACTGGCGCCACAAGCGGCGCTTTGTACGCGATTATCGATTGCGGACTTGGCGGTTTCTTTACAGTTGCCGGACAAAAGCGCCGACACTTGCCGCACATGACGAATCATGACGCTTTCTGGCGCCCCCCATTGGGGCAAAGCCCATGCACGGCGCCTGCCGCGCATGGGGACGGCGCGGATCAGCCCGCGCGGCAGGCCTTCTGGCCCTCCACCAGCTGGCCGATGCCGGCCTGCGCCAGGTCCAGCAGATGGTCCAGTTCCGCACGCGAAAACGCCAGGCCTTCAGCCGTGCCCTGCACTTCCACCAGGTGGCCGCTGCCCGTCATGACGACGTTCACGTCCGCGTCGCAACCGGAGTCCTCCGGATAGTCCAGGTCCAGCAGCGGCTGGCCTTGCACCAGGCCCACCGACACGGCGGCGACGTGGTCGCGCAGCGGGCTGGCGCTCAGGTCGCCGCGGGCGATCAGCCAGTCCACTGCGTCGGCCGCCGCCACCCAGGCGCCCGTGATGCTGGCGCAACGCGTGCCGCCATCGGCCTGGATCACGTCGCAATCGATCTGCAGCGTGCGCTCGCCCAACGCTTCCAGGTCGAACACCGCGCGCAGGCTGCGGCCGACCAGGCGCTGGATTTCCTGCGTGCGGCCGCTCTGCTTGCCCCGGGCAGCCTCGCGGTCGCCGCGCGTATGGGTGGCGCGCGGCAGCATGCCGTATTCGGCCGTCACCCAGCCACGGCCCTGGCCCTTCATGAAGCCGGGCACCTTGTCCAGCACGCTGGCCGTGCACAGCACGTGCGTGCCGCCCAGCTGGATCAGCGCGGAACCCTCGGCATACGGCGCATAGCCGCGCGTGATGGCCAGCGGGCGCAGGCTGTTGGCGGCGCGGGCCTCGGGACGGCGGGTGATCGGGGTGGACGGGACGGTCATGCTGGACTCCTGGTTTGCGTTGTGCCCGGATTGTAAGGGGCTGCCGCCAGCGCAGGTACACCGCCCGGCGAGGCCGCGCTGCCGGAACGCGTATCATGGGGCGTTACTTCCCTGACACGCGACGCGCCCCTGCATGAAACCCCAACTCGACAGCATGACTGCCTTCGGCAGCGCCCAGACCGAACTCGACGACGTGACCCTGACCGTGGAGCTGCGCAGCGTCAACAGCCGCTTCCTGGACTTGCAGTTCCGCCTGCCCGAGGACCTGCGCCTGGCCGAGGCGCCGCTGCGCGACCTGCTGAACGGTTCGGTGGCACGCGGCAAGATCGAAGTGCGCGCCGCCTATGCGCGCCGCGCCGCGACCGAGACGCCCAAGCTGGACCCGCAATGGCTGCGCTCGGTCGCCGATGACCTGGAAGTGGCGCGCGCCGTGTTTCCCGGCATGGACCAGCCGCGCCTGGTCGAACTGCTGAACTGGCCCGGCCAGCGCAACAACACCGGCCCCGACCTGCAGGCCTGGGCCGCGGGCGCGGTGGCGGCGGCGCGCGACGCCGTGGCCCAGCTGCAGGCGGCACGCCGCCGCGAAGGCGAACGCCTGGCGGAAGTCATGCTGGATTGCGCGGCCCAGGTGGCCGCCATCGTCGACCAGGTGGAAGGACACCTGCCCCAACTGCTGGCCGACCATCGCGAACGCCTGGCCACCAAGCTGCGCGACACGGTCGAACAGGCCTTCCCGGGCGGCTTCACCCACATCAGCGGCGAGGAACTGTCCGAGCGCCTGTCGTCGGAAGCCGCCCTCTTCGCGCTGCGCATCGACGTGGCCGAGGAGCTGGCACGCCTGCGCGCCCACCTGCAGGAACTGCGCCACATCCTGCAAACCGGCGAGGCCGGCGGCAAGCGCGGCGGCAGCGCCGGCAAGCGCCTGGACTTCCTCTTCCAGGAAATGAACCGCGAGGCCAACACGCTGGGCTCGAAGGCCGGCGGCATGGAGGTCACGCGCGCGGCGATGGACCTGAAACTGCTGATCGAGCAGATGCGGGAACAGGCGCAGAACATCGAGTAAGCGCGTCAAGGAAACGTCTCGCTTCCGGCCCCCGAAAGAGGGGCGTGCGCGCCCCCCCGACTCAGTCTATCCGTCCCCCTGCCGCCTGCACGACCTCGCCCGACAGCGTCCAATCGTCCTTCAGCAAGGCCTGGAAGCCCTGGGCCGACTCCGTCGCGGCTTCCACGCCGACGCGTGCCAGGCGTTCCTGCACGACCGGGTTCGCCAGCACCTGGTTGACCGCCTTGTTCAACTTGTCGATTTCCGCGGGCGGCGTGCCTGCTGGCGCGAGCAGGCCCAGCCAGGAATCGAAGGCATAGCCCGGCACGCCGGCCTCGGCCACCGTGGGCAGGTCGGGCAGGAAGCGGGAACGGGACTGCCCCGAATACGCCAGCAGCGTCACGCGCGCATCTTCCTTGAAGGCCAGCATGGCGATCGACGCGCCTGTCACCACCTGCACACGGCCCGCCAGCAGTTCCGTCGTCGCATCGCCCGTCGACTTCAACGGGATGTGCTGCAGGTCCAGCCCCGCCTTGGCTGCAAGCAGCGCGGTCGCCAGGTGCGAAGCGCTGCCGTTGCCTGCCGACGCATAGTTGAAGGCACCCGGCCTGGCCTTGGCCTGTGCGATCCAGGCCTGCAGGGAGTCGACGCCCAGCGAGGCCGGCACGCCGACCACATAACCGGTGCGGCCCAGATAGGCCACGCCGACGAAGTCCTTCACGGGGTCGTAGGGCAGCTTGCTGTACAGGTGGCCGCTCAGGTGATGGCTGGCCGCCGCCAGCACCAGGGTGTTGCCGTCCGGCGCGCTGCGCGCGACCTGCGCAGTGCCGACACTGCCGCCCGCGCCCGCGCGGTTTTCCACCACGACCGTGGCGCCCAGCGCCTGGCCGAGTTCCTGGCTGAAGGTTCGCGCCACGGTGTCTTGCGTGGCCCCCGGGCCGAAAGGCACGACGATGCGGATGACGCGTTCGGCCTGCACGGCGGCCGACGCCAGGCCCAGCGCCGCGGACACGGCAAGAACGGCCGCGCCGCGAAGGGTAAAGGGGATGAAGCGCATGAGGGTTCCTTGCATCAGGAGGGTTGCAGCCAGCGCTCGGCCAGCCGCACGAAATAGGCCGCGCCGGTGGCGAGGATGTCGTCGTTGAAGTCGTAGGAGCGGTTGTGGATCACGCAGGGGCCCGCGCCATGACCGGGCAGGCGGTGGTCGCCCTGGCCATTGCCGATGAAGGCATAGCATCCCGGGCGCGCGCGCAGCATGTGCGCGAAGTCTTCCGCGCTGAAGACGGCGGGGTAGTCCTCCTGCACGCCATCGTCGCCCGCCAGCTCGCGCATGACCTCGGCGGCAAAGCGGGCTTCGGCCGGATGGTTGACCAGCGGCGGCGAGGCCCGCACGAAGCTCACCTCGGCCGTGCAGCCATGCGCCTGCGCGGTGTGCGTGGCCTGGCGGCGCAAGGCGGCCTCGATGCGGTCCAGCGCGTCCAGCGAGAAGGTGCGCACGGTGCCGCCCACCCAGGCCGTGTCGGGAATGGCGTTGGGCGCGTTGGAGCCCTGGATCTGCGTGACCGCCAGCAATGCCCGGTCGCGCGAATCGACATGGCGCGCCACCAGGGTCTGCAACTGCTGCGCGATGTCGATGGTGGCCGCGACCGGATCCACGCCGGTGTGCGGCAGCGAGGCATGCGTGCCCTGCCCGCTCACCGTGATGCGATAGGTATTGCTGGACGCCATGAGCGCCCCGTGGTTCAAGGCGAAAGTCCCCACGCGATCCAACGCGAAGTTGTGCAGCGCGAAGACGGCATCACAGGGGAAGCGTTCGAACAGTCCTTCCTCGATCATCTTGCGCGCGCCCGCCTGCCCCATCTCCTCGGCAGGCTGGAAGATGGCATGCACCGTGCCCGCGAATTGCCGCGTGCGGGCCAATTCCCAGGCCGCGGCCAGCAGCATGGTGGTGTGGCCATCGTGGCCACAGGCGTGCATGCGGCCTTCGTGGCGCGAACGGTGCGCGAACTGGTTTTCCTCGGCGAGCGGCAAGGCGTCCAGGTCGGCGCGCAGGCCGATGGTGCGCGTGCCGCCGGGCAGGCTGCCTTGCAGCACACCGACCACGCCGGTGCCGGCAATGCCCCCGTGCACCGTCCAGCCCCATTCCTTCAGTCGGGCGGCGACGATCCCGGCCGTGCGGTGTTCGGCATATCCCAGTTCGGGGTGGGCGTGCAGGTCACGGCGCAGGGTGATGAACGGGGTGATGTCGCCGAAGCGATCAACGGCTGAAGTCAAAGACGGGCCTCCGGATGGGGACAGATCAACCGGATACAGTAGCAAGCGCGGCATGCCTGCCCTAGGATTGATGTTTCATATGGATATGCCCCCTGGGACGCACCCGCTGCGCGCGCCCCGTTGCCCTGTCTTGTCCAAACCTGTTGTAATCAGGCACCCTTATTCGTCCAAGCCCCAGAAGATGAAACGTCTCGCCGCCTACCTGTTCCTCTTTCTCTCCAGCCTGAGCCTGTCCGGTTGCGGCTACAACGCCATGCAGGCGGCCGACGAGCAGGTCAAGGCGGCCTGGTCGGAGGTGCTGAACCAGTACCAGCGGCGCGCCGACCTGGTGCCCAACCTGGTCGCCACGGTGAAGGGCTATGCCGCCCACGAACAGCAGGTGCTGACCGACGTGACGAATGCCCGCGCCCGCGTGGGCTCCGTCAATATCACCGCCGACCAGCTGGACGACCCGCAGATGCTGCAGCGCTTCCAGCAGGCCCAGAGCGAACTGAGCTCGGCGCTGTCGCGGCTGCTGATGGTCACCGAGAACTATCCGCAACTGAAGGCCGACGGGCTGTTCCGCGACCTGATGGTGCAGCTGGAAGGCACCGAGAACCGCATCACCGTGGCACGCAATCGCTACGTGCAGGCGGTCCAGCAATACAACGTGCTGGTGCGCCAGTTCCCCGGTGTCATCACCGCCAAGATCTTCGGCTACAGCCCCAAGGCCAATTTCTCCGTCGAGAACGAAGCCGCCATTTCCAACGCGCCCCGCATCGACTTCGGCAACGGCACGCAAGCGCCGAAGCCCGCGCCGGCGCAATGATGGCGGCGCTCGCGGCTGCCGGGCGCGGCGCCTTGCGCATCTGGCGCGCCTGGCTGTCCGTGCTGATGCTGTTCGCGGTAAGTCTGGGCCTGGGCGCGCCGGCCGCGGGCGCCCCGGCCGACGCAGGCAGCCCCTCGCCTCCCGTCGTGGCGCCGTCCGCCGGCCAGGACGAGGTGCCCGCGCTGCGGCAACGCGTCACGGACCAGACGTCCACGCTCCCGGCCAGCACCCGCGACGCGCTCGACCGGAAACTGGCCGCGCTGGAGCGCGACAAGGGTGCGCAGCTTGCTGTCCTGATCATCGACTCGACCGGCGATGCCACCATCGAGCAGTACGCGACGCGCACCTTCGACGCCTGGCGCCTGGGCCGCGGCAACGTGGACGACGGCATCCTGTTGCTGGTGGCGAAGTCCGATCGGGCGTTGCGCATCGAGGTGGGCTACGGCCTGGAAGGCGCGGTGCCGGACGTCCTGGCGGCACGCATCATCCGCGAACAGATCACGCCACGCTTCCAGCAAGGCGACTACGCGCGCGGCATCCAGGCAGGCGTGGACGCCCTGGACATGCTGGTGCGGGGCGAGCCGCTGCCGCCGCCGGTGGCACGCAGCGCAGGGGGCACCGGGGTGCTGAGGTCCCTGCTGGGGCATCTGCCCTTCGAGGTCCTGGCGATAGCCGGGCTCTTCATCCTGGCCCTGCCGCCGTGGGTCGCGGCCTGCGCGGGCGCAGTCCTTGGCTATGCCCTGATGGGGTCGTGGTTCCTGGGCCTGCTGGGCGCGGGCATCGGCTTCCTGGCGTCGCTCGCCTTTGCCGATGCGCGCAAGCGCGAAGCCTCGTCGTCGCGGATATCCCGCGGCGGCTGGTCCGGTTCAAGCGGCGGCAGCAGCCGCGGCGGGGGCGGCTGGTCCAGCCGCGGCGGTGGCGGGTTCGGTGGATTTGGCGGCGGCGGAGGCCGCAGTGGAGGCGGTGGTGCATCCGGTCGTTGGTAAGGTGTCGGGCAGGATCGCCTCGGCCAGCGGCTGGACCGCGCTTGCCGGGCACTGGATACGCTGGCGCCAGCTCGGCCCGGCCGCGCTCGCCCGGTTGGCCGACGCCATCCGTGCCAGCGAGGTGGGCCACACCGGCGAGTTGCTCGTCGTAGTGGAAACCGCTCTCCCCTCGCGCCATCTCGACAGCCACGAACGCGCGCTGGAGGTCTTCGGGCGGTGGCGTGTCTGGGACACGCCCGGGCGCAGCGGCGTCCTGCTGTACGTGGCATTGGGTGACCACCGGATCGAGATCATCGCCGACCGTGGCGTCCCGGTGGCGGATGCGCATTGGCAGACCCTGTGCGACACGCTGCAGTCGGCGCTGCGCGCGGGCCGCTACCTGCCGGGTTTGCTGGCGGCGATTTCAGGCATCGAGGACACGCTGCGTGCCACCCTGCCGGATGAGTCGCCCGGCACCCCGAATCGCCTGACCGACAGCCCCTTGCTCATATAAGGGGCTGTGTCACGGCTGCCCAGGCGGCTCGGCCGCGCCCAGCAAGCCGCCAGGCGATCCGCCCGCCGCGCGGGCCGGCGGCATGCCATCGTTGCGGCGCCCTGCCGCCACCACCACGCCCGGCGTTCCCGGGGCCAGGCACCCCGTGCGCAACCAGTTCAGGGACACCGGCCATAACGTTTTCTCGTACCGGCTGTGGAAGAAGGCGAAATGGCCGATGCGGGGCTCGCCGATGGACTCTGGAGATATCCGCAGATGCGTGGCGCGGCTGTTGCGAAAGTAGGCCAGCAGCCGCTCGATGGCGGCTTCCGTCCCGAAATCGTCATCCGTCACGCTGATGGCAAGGATGGGCGCGGACAGGTTTTCACAACGCTCCACCAGCGCCTGCCTGCCGGCGATCCGCTCGGGCGGCACGCCGCGGCGCAACTGGCTTTCCAGGCGCCGCATGTGCGTGGTCCATTCGTGCACGACGCCGCGCGGCGTGTCCTCCAGCCACCCCAGCGCCTTGCCCGGGAAGTAGCCCAGCAGCCGGGTCAGCGTCGGCATGACGACCTGCCACTTGAGCAACATGCGCAAGCGGTCGCGCGGCGCGAAGTCGCGCCAATAGGCGATTTGCGCCCCCACGGTGCACACCCGGCGCAAGCGGTGGTTGGAGGCCGCCAGGCCGGTGACGAATCCCCCCACGCTGTGCGCCACCACGTCGATGGGCTGGTAGGGACGTGACGTGAAGGCGTACTGGATAGCCGCTTCGAAATCCTGCTCGCCCCACGTCGTCCACCCGGCATCCAGCTGTCGCAACGACCCCTCGCGCGACAGGCCGATGCCGCGATAGTCGTAGGTCATGACATCCATGCCGTGCCGGAACAGGTAATCCGCGTAACGGCCGTAATAGCGGCTCGCCACGGACGTCGCCGCATTCAGGATCACCAGGCTGCGGTCCGGGTCCCTGCCCTCATGGCGCCACAGCCTGCCATGCAGGGTATGGCCGTCGGCGGCCTGGAAGGAAATGGGCAGTGGCGGTGAAGGCTGGGTGGACATAGGCGGATGCTCCCCATCAGGATTTGCCCCCATTTCACTTGACATGGCCAAAAGACTCAATCAATCTTCTCAGGACCTTTCGCATGAGTGAACGGAATGTCAACGCCCCTAGTCCGCCTTGCTTCGCTGGACCTGATCCGCGGTTTCGTCGCGGTCGGGCGGCGCATGAGCATCACGTTGGCCGCCGAGGACCTGTGCCTCACCCAGTCCGCGGTCAGCCGCCAGATCCAGGCGCTCGAGACCGCGCTCGGCGTGAAGCTGCTGCTGCGCGGCCACCGCGCGATCACCCTCACGCCGGAAGGCGAACGGCTGTTCCGGACCGCCGACAGCGTGGTGCAGCAGTTGCAGGATGCGTTCTATTCCCTTGCGCATGACCGCGAACGCCAACCCGTCACCATCACGGCCAGCATCGGCGTGACCGCGTTGTGGCTGCTGCCGCGACTGGGCCGGTTCCAACAGCAGCACGCGTCCATCGACGTGCGGGTCGCGGCCAACAACAAGCTCATCGACCTGCGCCAGGAAGACGTGGACCTGGCCATCCGGTATTGCGCCGACAAGCAGGCGCCGCACGGCGCATTGCGGCTGTTCGGCGAGGCCGTGTTGCCCGTGGCGCATCCCTCCTTCGCCTCGGCAAGGCTCGATACCCCGCAAGGCCTTGGCGAGCTGGTCCTGCTGGAGTTCGACGTGCCTGGACGGCCCTGGCTGCACTGGGCCGACAGGCTCAGCGTGGCGGGCCTGGACAGCACCCGCGCGCGCGGCCTGCTGCGCTTCAACCAGTATGACCAGGTGATCCAGGCCGCGGTGGCCGGCCAGGGCATCGCGCTGGGACGCTATTCCCTGGTGGCGCCGATGCTGGCCGATGGCCGGCTCATCTCGCTCGACTCGCTGCCTGGCGGGCATGTGGGCGGCTATGGCTACTGGCTGATCCAGGCCGACACCCAGCCACGCCAGGACGTGATCGACGTCGTCACCTGGATCCGCGCGGAAGCCGCGGCGCTGGGGGCGCCCGACGCCCTGGCGATCCTTGCCTGAACGTCGTCGCCTCGCGTCCTACCACCGTTGGTAGTTGCCGCCCGCGCACGGCACGGGCTGAAATAGCCTGGCTGGCGCGGCCTTCGCCGCGCCCCCGCGACCAGGACACTCCGTGACGCAAGCCAGGCAGGCGGTCGTCCAGACCACCGACTATCTTTCGCATCGCAAGCCCTTTCTCTTCGTGGATCATGCCGAGATCGGCGCGGACGGCATGCAGGCCTGGGGCGTGCATGCCTTCACGCCCGACGCCCCCTGTTTCGACGGGCACTTTCCCGGCGATCCGATCGTGCCCGGCGTCGTGCTCGTCGAGATGCTTGCCCAGACCGCCAACCTGCTGCTGAGCCATCGCGCAGGCCGCGCCTTGAAAGGCTATCTGGTGGGCGTGGAGGACGCGCGCTTCAACCATGTCGTGCGCCCGCCGGCCGACGTCACGGCGGAGGTCCGGCTGTTGCGCGAGGTGCCCAGTGGCGCCGAGGGCGGGCGCATCGTCACCTTCCGCGCAAGCGCGCACGCCGGCGGCAAGCGCTGCATGCGCGGCACCGTGAACATCTATACCGTCGGCGAACCCGGCGCCCCGCAGGACTCCCCCCGCCCCCTATAAGGAACCGACATGGCACAGGCATGGCATCTCGAGGACATCATCGCAACCATCAAGCAAGACCTCCTGCTGGACAAGCTGGATCTGGCCAATGGCGGCGTCACGCTGGCCGACATCCAGGACGACACCCCGCTCATCGACGAGGGCCTGGCGCTGGACTCGGTGGACGCGCTGGACCTTCTGGTCGCGGCGGAGAAGACCTTCGGCATCAAGCTGCCCGATCCCGACAAGGCCTTCATCGAGCGCACCTGCAAGGACGTGGGCACCCTCGCCCGCTACATTGCCAGCGAACTCGCCTCGCAAGACACCCGCGCCAGCGCCTGAGGCCAGGGCGGTGGGCGAAGGCGCGGGCGCAGTCCTGCTGATCGACGCGCACGACGCGCTGGGCCAGGCGCTTGGCCGCGCGCTGGCCGCGCAAGGCCGCGCGGTGATCGCGCTGGTGCGCCCGGGCCGGGGCGCCGGCCTGCCTGACGGCGTATGCGCCATCGAACAGGCGGATCCGGTGGCCTGGCTGCGCGATCCGGACAATGGCGCCCTGCCGCTGTCGGCCGTGCTCATCGGGCCGCCCGACGGTCTTGCCGATGACACGGCCTGGCCCGACACGGCGCACGATGCCATCCTGCGGTTCCTGGACGTGTTGCAGGCCGCAGGGCGGCGGCTTGCGCGCGGAGACGGCGGTCAACTCTGGGTGATGACGCGCGAAGACAGCCTGCGCGACAGTCTGGGGCTACCGCTGGCCGCGATGGAAAGCCAGGCCCGCCACGCCGCCGTCAAGAGCTTCGCCAAGGAAATGCTGCGCTTCGGCGTGCGCGTGAACTGTGCGCAACTGCAGGCCTGCCAGGAGGACGCCGGCGAGGACGCCTGGCGCGCCGCGCGGGACGGCCTGAAAGCCTATGCGATGAAGTTCCGCCCGATACGCGCGACGGACGCCGCGCAGGCGCTGTGCGGCTTCCTGGCCCAGCCTGCGCTGCCGCTGGCAGGGATGGTCGTGCCGCTGGGCATCGGCTTCATCGAAAACAATCTTTGAGCGCCCGCCAGGGCATCAACGCGCGCGCGCCGGCACGCAACGCCGCGGCCGCCGGCTGGCAAGCGGCAGACGCTTTCGCCGGCAGGCAAGGCTCAGCAAAACGACATCCCCCCCAGCAGCGGCAGCAGCACCGAGGACTGCAGCCAGGCATGGAAGACCAGCGCAAGCAGGCTGATGCCGACGACCGCGCCCAGGCAGCGTCCCAGCAGCCGACGCAACAAGGCGCGTCGCAATGGAATCAGCGTGCGCGGGGGGCTCATGCCGCCTGCCCGCCCGCCAGCGCGGGCCGCACGATCTGCCGGTCATTGATCGGCCAATGCAGCATCGCCGCCATGAGCCCCACGCCGATGGAGCCCAGCCACAGCAGGTCGTAGGAGCGCGTCTGGTCATAGACGTAGCCGCCCAGCCAGACCCCGAAGAAACTCCCCACCTGGTGGCCGAAGAAGACGAAGCCGAAGAGCGTGGTGATGTAGCGCACGCCGAAGACCTGCGAGACGAGCCCATTGGTGAGCGGCACGGTGCCCAGCCACAGCAGGCCCATGACGAAAGCGAAGGTATACGCCGACAGGGGCGAAAGCGGCACCGTGATGAAGAGCGCGATGGCGACCGCGCGCAGCAGGTAGATCCACGACAGCAGGTACTTGCGCCGCAGGAAGCCGCCCAGGTAACCGCAAAGGTAGGTGCCCAGGATGTTCGAGAGCGCGATGATGGCGAGCGTGGCGCCGGCCTGTTGCGCGCTCAGGCCCTTCTCCATCAGGTAGGACGGCATGTGCGTCGCGATGAACGCGAGCTGGAAGCCGCAGGCCAGGAAACCGAGGTTCAGCAACCAGAAGCCGCGATGCGAGAAGGCCTCCCGGATCGCCTGGCCCATGGTCTGGCGCGCCTCCTGCGCGGCCTGCGGCACCGGGCGCTCGCGCAGGAACGCCGCCAGCGGCGAGATCAGCAGCATCAGGATGCCCAGCACGATGGCCGCCATGGTCCAGTCCATGCGATCCAGCAGTCCCTGCGCCAGGGGCACCATGCAGAACTGGCCCAGGCCGCCGATGGCGCCGGCCACCCCCAGCGCCCAGCTCCGATGCTCGGCGGGAAACAGGCGGCTCAGCGCGCCATAGACCGCGCCGAAGGCCGTGCCCGACAACGCGATCCCGATCAGCAGGCCATTGGTGAGCGTGAACTGCAAGGGCGTGACCGACTGCGCCATCAGAACCAGCCCCAGCACATAGGCCAGCGCCCCGCCAAACAGCACCTTCGCCGAGCCATAGCGGTCGGCCAGCATGCCCGTGAACGGCTGGAAGACGCCCCAGGCCAGGTTCTGGATGGCCAGCGCAAAGCCGAAGGCCTCGCGCGACCATTCCCGATCCAGGATCACCGGCTGCATGAACAGGCCCTGGACGTGCCGGATGCCCAGCGCCATCCCCATGATCACGCCGCCCGCCACCACCAGCAGCCAGCGCCGCTGCCACACCTGCTCGGAAATGCCCATGCCGCTTGTCTCCTGCACGCCATCGCGACAGCCGCCGACGGTCCGGACCATTACACGCCCCGCCCTGCCAGGCTTCAAGCTATCAATTGGAAACCATCGCATTCCTTTTGGGAATGTGAAAGACATCGCCGCGGCTCAATGCCCCGCGTGGGCCGACGTCGCGTCTTGCGGTTTGCCATGCGCGCCGATCTCGATATTGCGAAGCAGCAGGTCCGGCGCGGGTCGGGTCACCCGCAGCTTGAGGGTCCAGGTGCCCGGCATCTCCAGCCTGACCGTCGCGCGATACTCGCCTGCCGTGCCGGTGGGCTCGGCGGGCACGGCAGGAACGTGGTGCGCCATGGGCATCGCGGGCATGTCGGCCGTCAGGGTGAAGACGGCCCCCGTCACCGGCTGCCCGCCATCGGCCAGCACCACGCGGCATTCGTACATGAGCGGCTGTGGCGCCGGCGTGCAACCGGCATGCGTGATCGCGGGGCGCGCCCAGGCGCTGCCCAGCCAGGTGACGGCAAGCAGCGCGCCGATGGCGCAACGTTGGAATCGCGTCTTCATGGAAGCTCCTCGGAAGTGAGTGAACGGACGCGCCGGCGGCGCGGCAGCCTGGGCCGCCAGCGCGCCAGGCGGCGAACCAGGATTTCGTCGAGCAGCCCGCGCGGGCGCACGATGAGCAGCACGGCCACCAGGCCGCCGAACACGGCCATGCGGTAGCCCTGGAAGGCACGTGTCGCCTCGAGCAGGACGATGTCCAGCGTCACGCCCAGCAGCGGTCCCAGCGGCGTGCCCAGGCCGCCGATCAGCGCGTAGGACACGCCATGGATGCCCAGCATCACGTCGAAATTGCGCGATTCGATGTAGGTGTTGTAGTGGGCATAGAGCGCCCCGCCCAGGGCCGCGATGGCCCCGGCCAGCATGGCCGCGCCCAGCTTGGCGCGGCGCACGTCGATGCCCATCGATTCGGCAAGCGCCGGATCATGGCCCGCCACCCGCAGCGCGAGGCCGGCACGCGAGCGCTCCAGCAGCCACAGGCCCGCGACCAGCGCCAGCAGCAGACACCAGACCAGCGACACGTAGCGCGCCGGATCGATGCCATGCTCGAAGATGTAGCGGATGCCGCCAAAGCCTGCCGCGCCATCGGGGCCGGCCATCTCGGGCGGACTGCCTTGCGGGCCATCGGACGGGACGCCTTGCCGCCATGACAGCCACTGCAGCGCCACCCGCGTCGCCTCGGCCGCCGCCAGCGTCGACATGGAGAAATAGAGCCCGCGCAGGCGCAGGGTCAGCGCCCCCAGCGCGCCCCCGGTCAGCGCGCCGATGAACACGGCCACCAGCAGCGCGGCCCACAGCGGCGCCCCGCCCAGCACCGTGACCAGGCCTGCGCCGTAGGCCCCCAGTCCGAAAAAGGCCTGCTGGCCGAAAGAGATCTCGCCGCCGATCAGCAGCACATAGGCAGACAGCGCCAGGAAAGCCAGCAGGCCCACGTTCGCGGCGAGGCTCAGCGCATCCACGCCCATCATGCCGCCCCCGCCGGAGACCGGCTGCCGCGCGCCAGGCCCGCGAGTCCGCCCGGGCAGCGCCACAGCACCAGGAGCAGCAGCAGATAACCGAGAAACTCCCTGCCCTGCGCGCCCAGCGTGCGCTGGGCATGGAATTCCAGCAGGCCCAGCAGCAGACCGCCGGCCAACGCGCCGCCGAACGATCCCAGCCCTCCCAGCAGGGCCGCGATCATGCCCTTCATGGTCGCCCACATCGCGAACATCGGCGTGACCTGCGCGTCGATGCTGGCAATCAGGAAGCCCGCCACGCCGCCCAGTGCGGCGGCAAGCAGCGTGACCCACGCGATCACCCGCTCGACGCGGATGCCGACCAGCGTTGCCGCATCGTGGTGATCCGCCACCGCCCGCAACGACACGCCCCAGCGCGTGCGATGCACCAGGAACCAGGCCAGGCCGGCCGTGGCGCCCGCGCACGCCATCGCGGCGAGGTAATCAGGCCGCAGCAGCGCCTGTTCCCCCGCGTGCTCGCCGATGCCGAAGAGGGATGGAAAGGCGTTCGTGTGGCGCGGCAACAGTGCCGTGGCGAACTCCTCCAGCTGCATCCAGATGGCGAAGGAGGCCGCCATCATGGTGACCGCCGCGCGCTGGCGGTGCGGCGCGAAGCACAGCCTGTCCACATAGAGCCCGGCCGCGGCCGTGACCAGCACGCACAGCGGCAGCAGCCACAAGCCATCCAGTCCCCACTGCTGCCGGGCCCACATGGCCGCATACAAGCCCAGCATGATGCAAGCGCCGAACGCCAGGTTGATGCTGCGCAGCACGCCGAACACCAGGGTGAAGGCGATGGCCAGCAAGGCATAGCTGGCGCCGACCGCGAGGCCATCCAGGGTGGCTTGCCACACGGCTCAGCCTCCTTCGCGCGCGTCTGGCGCGGACACCGGCAGGCCTGCGCCAGCCTCCCACCAGCCCGCGACAGCCGCGCGGGCGTCCTGCCGGCCGGCGTCCCCACGATCCAGGCGCAGCGCCTTGCCATCCTGCAACAGATAGCTGCGATCGGCGACGGCGCTGGCAAACACCGCATTCTGCTCCGCCAGCAGAATGCCCATGCCCTCCCCGGCGAGTTCACGGATCCAGGCCGACAGCTCCTGCACGCGCCGCGGTGCGAGTCCCTGCGAGGGCTCGTCCATCAGCAGCAACGCGGGACGGGACATGAGCGCGCGCGCGATGGCCAGCATCTGCTGCTCGCCGCCGGAGAGGGTTCCCGCGCGCTGGCGCTGGCGTTCGGCCAGCGCCGGATACCGGACCAGCATACGCTGCAGGTCGGCGCCGATTCCTTGCCGGTCGCGGCGCTGCGATGCGCCCGCCAGCAGGTTGTCACGCACGGACAGCGACGGAAAGACCATCCGGTGCTGCGGCACCAGGGCGACGCCCAGCGCGACGATATCGGCCGGCGGCCTGCCGCCCAACTCGATGTCGCCGCCGCCATCGCGCCCGGCATAGCGGATGCTGCCCCGCGCGGCCCCGATCGCGCCCACCACGGTGCGCAGCAGGGTCGTCTTGCCCGCGCCGTTCGGTCCCAGCAGGCAGGCCACCGCCCCCCGCGGCACGGTCAGCGACAGGTCGCGCAACACCCGTTGCGGCCCGTAGCCCGCCGCCAGCCCACGCACCGTCAG
Organism: Orrella dioscoreae; assembly: GCF_900089455.2. Lineage (NCBI taxonomy): Bacteria > Pseudomonadati > Pseudomonadota > Betaproteobacteria > Burkholderiales > Alcaligenaceae > Orrella > Orrella dioscoreae. The sequence goes on along the minus strand of NZ_LT907988.1, from coordinate 2,435,945 downwards.
CACTCCCGCGTGGGCAGCCGTCATGTCCCCTCTCCCAGGTAGACCCGGCGCACACGGGGATCGGCGCTGACAGCGGCGGGCGATCCCTCCGCGATCTTGCAACCGCGCTCCAGCACCGCCAGCCGGTCCGAGACGGCCATGACCAGACGCATCACATGGTCGACCAGCACGACGCCGACGCCCGCGCGCCGGATGCGAAGTATCGTTTCGCCCAGCATGCCGACCTCCTCCTCGGTCAAGCCCGCCGCCGGTTCGTCCAGCAGGACCAGCCGTGGCCCTGGCGACAAGGCACGGGCCAGCTCCAGCCGCCGTCGCGCGCCGAATGACAATTCGCCGGCCAGCCGGCCCGCGTCATGCGCCAGGCCGCAAGCCTCGAGCCACGGCATGTCGTCCTTGCGCCGCCACGGCCAGCCGCGCCCCACGGGCAGCGCCGCGGCCAGGTTCTCCCTGACCGTCAGCGCAGCCACCAGCCGCGGCTCCTGGAAGGTGCGCCGCAACCCGAGGCGCGCGCGCCGATGCGCGGGCAGATGGCCGATGGGCTGGCCCGCCAACCGCAAGGTGTCGGGCGGGCTGGGCCGCAAGCCCGCCAGCAGGTCCAGCGTGGTGCTCTTGCCCGACCCGTTGGGGCCGATCAGCCCGAGCACTTCGCCCGCGGCCAGATCCAGGTCCAGCCCGCTCAACGCCTGAACCCCGCCGTAACGGCAGGCCAGGCCACGAACCGCCAGCAGCATCGCCATCGTGCGCGCGGCTTACTGCACCGGCGCGTGCACCACCGCCCACTCGGCCCCGGTGGCCTGCACGAAGACGAAGGGCTTGATCGATTCGCGCTCGGGCGTGCGCTGCGAAATGCCCAACAGGCCATCCATCTGAGTCTGCTTCGACAGGCCGGCGCGTATCCTGTCGCGATCCGCCTTGACGGTGTCGGGCTTGCCCAGCACGCCCTCCGATTCGATGGCGGCCTTGATGGCGTACAGGTTTTCCCAGGCCGACATGCTGTGCAGGTCGGCGTAGCCCTTGAACTGCGCGGTGGCATCGGCGGCGGCGCGCGCCTGCGGATTCACCGGCGCGTAGCTGGTGGGGATGATGAGGCCTTCGGCCTGCTGCGCGCAGACGTCCAGGGTCTCGGGGCTGGAAATGCTGGTCAGCCCCAGCAGCACCTTGGGCTTGACCCCCTGGCGGGCCATTTCCTTCAACACGCCGCAGGCCGTGAAGGGATGCGCCGAGATCGCCACGATGTCCGCGTTGGCCGCCTTCATCTCGCGCACCTGCGCCGTGAAGTTGGTATCGTCCAGCAGCCACTTCGCCTCGCCCTTGACGTCATAGCCATCCTGGTTGGCACGCGCCTTCATGATCGAATACCAGGTCTGGTTGGAATGCACGAAGTTCTCTTCCACGCCGCCATACACCGTCCTGGCATCGGGATGGTGCTGCTTCACCCAGGCGAACAGCTGGCGGTACAGCTCGATTTCATCGGGGATATTGCGAAAGGCCCAGTCGGATTGCCTGGCCAGGCCGATCTTCATGGCCACGTCGGTGAACACCGGGAACTGCACACCCGAATCCTCGGCGTCGCCCGCGCGCTTCTGCTGGATGCCGAACACCGCCTCCACGACGGGCGAGCAGGTCGTGCCCACGCCGGCCAGCCAATCGGCCGCGGCGAAACGCCGCACCAGCGAAATGCCTTCGTCGACGTTGCAGCGGTCGTCGTAATACCCGATCTCGATCCTGCCGCGGCCGCCATCGCCCAGCTTCACGCCGCCCGCATCGTTGATCTCCTTGGCCGCCGCGCGCAAGGCGGCTTCGCTGTTCAGGCCGAACTGACGCAGGACGCCGCTCTTGGCGCCGAATCCGACGATCTTGATCACGCGCTCTTCCTGCGCGGCGGCCTGGCTGCCGCCCAGCGCAAGTCCGGCGCTCACCGCCAGCGCCAGTGCGCCCAGGGCCAAGGTCGATGTTGCGGCTTTCTTCATGTCGGGTCTCCAGGTCTTCAAGGGTTGGATGCGCGCCCGGTGGCCCGCGGCCAGTCCGCGCAAGCGGCGCGTCCTTTGGATTTCAACGTCCTCTGCCACACGCGCCAACTACCAACTTTCGTAGCCTTGCGGCCTTAGGCCTGCGCCTGCCCCACGTCGAGCAGGGCCGCCAGGAAGGGCTCGGGGTGGCGCGCCAGCTCGCGCGTGCGCACGTTCAGCGCCACCATGTCGATGGTGATGGTGGCCAGCAGCGCATCGCCGCGCCGCGCCTCGGTCACCCAGCGTGACTTCGATGGCCGGCACCACGCGATGCGCGCGCGCAGGCTCAGGCTGTCCTCCAGCCTGGCCGACAGGTGGTGCTGTGCCTCCACCCTGTGCACCACCAGCATCACGCCGTGGGCCGACGCCAGCGAGGCGAAGCTGTAGCCGGCGGCGTACATCAGCTGGTTGCGCGCATGCTCCGCGAATTCGATGTAGCGCGCGTGATAGACGTAGCCCCCCGCGTCGGTGTCGGCGTAGCACACGCGGTGCGTGATGCCGGCGTCCGTACGCTGCTGGCCGGCAAGCGCCGTGTCGGTTTCCATATCCTGGCCCTTCATGGTTGCGGGGGGGCCGACGACTCGGCCGGATGCTCGCTTCATCGCTGAAAGCCGCCATCCACGCGCAAGGTGGTCGATTGCAGGTAGCCCGGCGCCAGCAGGAAGGCCACCGCCTCCGCCACCTCATGCGCCTGCCCCACGCGCCGCAATGCCGCGCCCTGCACCACGTGGGCGGTCATGGCGGACGACAGTCCCGCCATCATGTCCGTCTGGATGAACCCCGGCGCCACGGCATTCACGCGCAAGCCGGACCCGCTGTGGCGCCGGCCCAGCCAGTGCACCATGCCGATCAGCGCGCCCTTGCTGGCGGCATAGGCCACCTGCCCTTCCTTGCCCGCGATGCCGCCCAGGGACGCCACCACCACCAAGGCGGGGGCGGGCGAGCGCAACAACTGCGGCAAGGCGGCCGACACCAATCGCGCCGCGCCCAGGAAGTTGGTGGCGAGCACCTGCGCGTAGCGTTCCCGCGCCTGCGTCAGGAAGGCCGCGTCATCGGTGATGCCCGCGTTGCTGACCAAGGCATCCAGGCGTCCGAAATGCGCCCCGGCCTCTTCAGCCAAGCGGTCCGGTTCCGCCGCCAGGGACAGGTCCGCGCGGACCATCGCATGCGGCACCTCCCGGGCATCCAGTTCACGCGACAAGCCGCCTGCGGCAGCGTCATCGCTGCGATAGGACAGGACCAGCCGGTATCCCGCCTGGCCCAGGCGGCGCGCCACCGCGGCGCCGATGCCGCGCACGCCGCCCGTGATCAGTGCCACGGGTGCGTCATCGCCCGCCTCAACGGCTGAAGAAACCATGCGTGTCCTCGATGCCCAGCGCTTCGAAAAGACTGCTGAGCACCGTGTAGTCGCGCGAGAGCCGGCGGTCCTTGCCGGCCTCTTCCAGGCGCGCCAGGATGCCCTCCCGCCCCGGCACGGACAGGTACGCCAGGATGGAGGCCCAGCTGCCGTGATCCACCGTCGTGAAGTCCGTCATCGCATCCACCAGCCTTGCGCGGAACGTGGCCCGGTCCTCGTCGCCCAGCGCCTTGTAGACCGACCCCACGATCTCGTGGAAGGCCACGCTGTGGGCGGACTCGTCCTTGCGATGCAGATCGGTGTTGATCCGGTTCAAGGGCTGGATGGTCTGGTCGCTGGACACCTGGTTCAGGTAGGCGTTGATCGACATTTCGGCCACCGAGGCATAGGCCATGCGCAGCAGCACGGCTTCCCGCGCGCTTGCCGCCTGCGCCAGACGCGCCTTCATCAGCCGTCCCACCTTGGGCGGCGGCACCACGTAATCGTGCAATGCATGCCGCTCGCGTGCGTTGTTGCAGATGTCCAGGCACATCAGGATATGGAATTGCTCATCCACCTGGATCTGCGCGATGACCTGCTTCACGCCCGCCGCCCCGACGCCCGGCAGGTCGCCGCGCAGCAGCTGCGCGCACAGTGGCTGGACGATCTCGTCCTCGAGGTAGATGGCCTTTTCGTTGTAGGCCACCCACGCCGCCGCCAGCAAGCGCAACCGGGTCGCCTCGTCCAGCGCCCCGATGGCGGGATCGTGCCAGAACGGCACCATCGCCACGGGGAAGTCGGGAATGGACGGGTCGTAGTACTGGCTCAGGTCCAGGCGCTCCTGGCGCACCGCCACCCGCGTGTTCCAGCTTCGGCCCAGCCTTGCGATCACATCGCGGGACAGCGCCGCGTCATCGTTGACCGTCGTGTACATGTCGGGCTCCTTCCGTATCGTGAGGTAAAGGCACGGGCGTGTCCGCCAAGGGGCTGCCAAGAAAAGCGATTGCCGCCTCGTGCAGCGCGCGCGACTGGAAGACGCCGAAATGCCCCGCATCCGGCAGCGCCAGGAAACTGCCTCGGCCCAGCCCCTCCGCCACGGCGCGCGCGCTTTCCAGATGGATGAGGTCGTCCTGCTCGCCATGCAGCACGCGGGCCGGCACGTCCACCCGCGGCAACAGCGCGTGCCAATCCTCTGCCTGGCAGGCGGCCTGCAGGAGGGCGTAGCGATGCGTGGAGGCATCGCTTGCGAACGGCAAGGCATTGACGGCCAGCAAGGCCCGGCTGGTGGCGTCGGCGCCAGCGGGCGGGTTCTTCTGCAGCAACAGGCGCACCAGCGCCGCGTAGCGCTGGCCTTCCTGCGCCACCTTCACCCACATCGGCAACATCGTGCGTTGATAATCGGTCTGCTGCGCCACGCCGGGCAACACCATGGACGGACTCGCGATCAGCAGCCGGCCGGCACGCAGCAGGCCATGGGCCAAGCCATGGACCGCGGTGTTCGCGCCCGAGCAATAGGCCACCACCGCGTGCGCCCGGCCGCCTGCCGTGTCCAGCACCTGGGCCGCGTCGCGCGCCTGCCGGGCCACGGAGAGATCGCGTGCCGGGTCGCAGGCGTGCAGGTCCGGCAAGCCACGCGACTCCCACAGCAGCACGTGATAGTCGCGCGCCAGCGCTTGCGCCAGCGCCGCCAGCAGCACCACGGACACCCCCAGCGCGTTGACCAGCAGCACGACCGGACGCCCGGGCGTGCCCGCCTCGAACCAGGCCAGCGGCACGCCGTCGTCGGCCAGCAGCGTGCCGGGGCGCAATCCCTCCAGCGCTGCCAGCACGGGCAAGGCCTGGTCCGCCTCGGAAAGATAGGGCAATCGTCGAGCAAGGGCGGACATGGCTAGGTCTCCTCGCTGCCGGGCAGCGCGTGTTCGGCCACGCGCCCCGCCGTCTTGCGGATGACGAGGCAGAGGCAGGCGGTGGGATGGAAGCCCTGGACCAGCACGGCATGCACGCCAGGCGCCGGCGCCGCCAAGACCGTCTCGATCAGGTACAGCGGCGCGCTGGCCGCCAGGTAATCCGGCAAACCTGGCCGGCCTGGGTACAGCGCATGGATCCGCACGCCCGCGCCCTCCTCCCCCGGCACGGCCCGCGCAATCAAGGCGCGCACGTCGGGATCGCTCGCGGTGTCCTGCCCCTGGGCGGACAGGGGGGTCGCCAGGTGGCCGCTGGCCCATCCCATGACCACCGCGCCCGCCGCCTCTTCGGCGGGATCCGCCTCGCGCACCCACAGCAGGCCGACGCCTGGCAGGATCGGCCCGGCATCCGCGTAACGCGGCGTGTCCTTCAGGTGTGCGGCGTAGCGTTCGCTCGGCAAGTCGAAGCCGCCGGCCAGCATCGCACGCGCATTGCCCGCGCGGATCTGCCGGCAGGCCGCGATGATCGCGTCCAGCCCGGACTGGTAGCCCAGCAAGGTCAGGTTGGGCCCTTGCAGGCCATGCACCGACGCCACGATGGCCGCGACCGCATTCGGCAGCCCCGTGGCATACGCCGAGGGCGTCACGCCGCCGAAGCCTTCGCGCGCGACGGTCTCCAGGGCCTGTTCGGCGACATCGATGGCGCCGAACTGCGTGCCCAGGCTCACGCCCACGTCCGCCGGGACCGGCGTGTCCGGCGCCACGCAGCGGGCGCTGGCGTGCAGCACCATGCGTGCGCGCAGCGGCAATGCCCCCACCTTCTTCGACCGCCGCTCGCGGCACAATCTGGCCTCGTCCAGTCCCTCGGCCCCCTGGACGCGGTTGGCCGCCGCATGGGAAATCACCAGCGCGCGCACTGGACGCGCGTCGCGCTGACGCGCCGCGGCGGAAGCGCCTTCGAGTGGCCGGGCGCTCATGCCGCCAGCCTCCCGATATCCGCCGCGTAGGCCGCCGGATGCGCCAGCACCATGACGCAGTTGTTGCCGCCAAACCCGAAGGCATCGACCAGGACATGCCGGGCGGACAAGGCGCGCACGCCGCCGTGCACCACGTCCACGTCCAGGGCGGGGTCGATCTGCTGCAGACCCGCCGTGGGCGGCACGCCGCCCTGCGCCAGGGACAAGGTGGCAGCCAGCAGCGAGAACGCGCCCGCGGCCGCCTGGGAGTGGCCCAGGATCGACTTCACCGAGGTCAGGGGCGGCAAGGCCTGCGTGCCGAAAGCCGCGCGCAAGGCGGCGACCTCGGTGGCGTCGTTCGCCAGCGTGCCCGTGCCATGGGTGAAGACCGCGCCCAGTTGTTCAGGCTTCACGCCGGCCGCGGCAAGCGCCTGGCAGACGGCACGGCGCACGCCATCGAGATCCGGCGCCGTCACGTGCTCGGCATCGCAGCTGATGCCGTATCCGGCGATCACCGCCCGCACCCGTGCGCCCCGCTGCAACGCGGCGTCCAGCGGCTCCAGGCAGAAACAGGCCGCGCCCTCGGACAGCACCACGCCGCGCCGGCCCGCATCGAAGGGCCGGCAAGGTCCGCCCGAGGCCAGCCGCAGGCCGTTGAAGCCGCAGACGGTGTATTCCAGCAGCACGTCCATGCCGCCCGCGACCATCAGGTCGGCCTCGCCCGCGCGCAGCATGTCGATGGCCTGCGCCGGCGCCGCCAAGCCCGAAGAACAGGCCATCGACAGCACCAGGGTCGGCCCGCGCCACGGTGCGCCGCGCGCATGATCGGGCACGATGCTGGACCCATCCATGTCGGCCTCGCTCAAGGCCTCGCAGTGCGCGGACGGCAGGCGCAACTGGTTTTCCGCGATCTCCACGCCCGCGGTGGTCGTGCCCAGCACGCAGCCCGCGCGCTGGCTGAGCGGATCGGCCTGGGCATCCGCCAGCGCGGCGTCCACGGCATAGGCCGCGATGCGCCGCGAGCGGTTGTCGCCGCGCGCCTGCGCGCCCGGCAGGCTGGCCCACAAGTCCTCGGGAATCGACACGACGTTGTCCACCGGATAGGCCGATAGCGCCCGCTTGGCCCAGGGGCCGCGCAGTTCCGCCTGGCCCGCCAGGGCATCCCACATGGCCTGCGGCGTCCCGCCCAGCGGCGAGAACACGCCGATGCCCGTAATCGCGATAGGCATGTCTCTCATGCTGCGTTCCCCTCTCAGGCGCCCACGCCCGCGGCGCGGATGCTGTCGGCGAATCCCCGGCAGCTCAGGTCCCGCAGGGTCTGCGGATCGAACTGGATGCCGAAGCGCGCCTCCAGTTTCACGGCGGCATCGATCATGTCCACCGAATTGATGCCATAGTCCGACAAGGGCTCGGTCTCGTTGATGTGCTCGGGAGGCAGGCCCAGCATCTGTGCGAACAGCGCACGCACTTCCTGCTGGACCTGGCTGGCGGAGAGGTCGGATCGGATCACAGGCGCTTGCACGAAGAGGGTCTCCTTCAAAGGCGGAAATGGATGCCGGACGCGTCGCGGCGCAGGGGCGTGATCAATGGCGCGCCGGGTCCGGGGGGGCTGCGGCCAGCGGCGCACGCGCCAGCCTCACCGCGCACACCGTCGCAAGCCACGCGCCCATCGCAATGGCAAAGGTCACGCCCGCCATCGCCCGTGACGACGTCCCGGCGTCGCCCGCCACGCCCAGCGCCAGGTACAGCGCGCCCAGCAAGGCGATGCCCAGCACGATCGAGAGCTGCACCGCTGTCGTCACCAGGCCGCTGATGGCTGGCGCATGCGCCGGCGCCGTGCGCAGGGTCATCTGGTTCACCGTGGTGCCGAAACCCAGGCCATGGCTGCCGCCAGCCAGGAACAGCAAGGGCACCATGGCCGTCGCGGCCCAGCCCAGGCCCAGCGCCGTCGCGCCGAAAGCCAGGTTGGCCAGGCCCATCGCGCCCAGCGACACGGCGGGGGTCCAGCGCAGCCAGGCCGCGGGCAAGCTGGACCACTTCAGGTTCGAAATGCCGAAGCCCAGCGCATAGGCGGTGAACACCAGCCCGGAAGTCAGCGGCGAAAAGCCCAGGCCCGCCTGCAGATACAGGGCCGCGGCAAAGAGCCAGCCGCCGTAGCCGATGAAACCCGTGGCGATCACGGCGAGGCCGGCACGGATGCCAGGCGTGGCCAGGGCCTGCAGATTGAGCAGCGGTGCGCCGCCTCGGCGCGCCAGCGCGTTCTCGTGGCGCCAGAACCCCCACAGGCCGAGCAGCCCCGCCGCCAGGCTGGCCCATGTCCATGCGGGCCAGTGGAGATCCTGGCCGAAGGTCAGGGGAACCACCACGCCCAGCATCGATAGCGACAGAGCCAGCACACCGACCAGGTCCAGCCGCCTGCGCTCGCCGCGCGTATCAGGAATGACACGACGCGCCAGCCATACCAGCGCGATGCCGATCGGGACGTTGATGAGAAACGCGGGGCGCCAGCTGCTGCCCGCCAGGTCCACGGTGACGATCACCCCGCCCAGCAACTGGCCCGCCGTGGCGCCCAGTCCCAGGATCATCGAGTAATAGCCGATGGCCCGCGCACGCGCGCCCCCGGCGTAGTGATGCTGGATCAGCGACAGCACCTGCGGCACCAGCAGCGCCGCGCCGACGCCCTGCGCCACGCGCCCCGCAACCAGCCACCCGGTGCTGGGCGCCAGGCCACAGGCCAGCGAGGACACGGTGAAGATCGATACGCCCAGCACGAAGACGCGCCGGTAGCCGTGGTCATCGCCCAGCCGCGCGCCGGTGATGAGAAACACCGCATAGGCAAGCACGTAGCCCGCCACCGCAAGCTGCAGCGCCGCGCCGGACAGGCCCAGGTCCGCGCGCATCGCGGGGGCTGCCACGTTGGCGATCGAGGTATCCATGGCGGCCATCGCCTGGCCCGCCAGCAGCAGGGGGAGCAGGTAACGGTGGCGCGCCGCCGGCCCCGCAGCCGCGCTGTCGCGCGGGCCGGGCAAAACCGTCACTGCCGCCGCCGTCCTGACCTCCGAGATACCCATGCCTCGCCCTCTGTCGCGTCCCATGCCGCTACCGGCATTTCACGGGCGCGCGGCGCTTGCGGCAACTACCAAGGTTCGTAGGAGGGCGGCAAGGCCGTGATACAACGACAGGCTGTTTCCAGGAGACCGGAATGATCAGCTACACCATGGTGGGCGTTGCCGACCTCGACCGCGCCGCGGCGTTCTATGAGCCGATTTTCGAAACGATGGGGCTGGCCCAGTGCTGGCGCGATGCGCAGGCAGTGTGCTGGGGCGATCCGGACGACACGTCCTCCCCCCGCTATTTCGCCTGCCTGCCGTTCGACGGCGCGCCCGCCCGGCCCGGCAATGGCGTCATGACGGCGCTGCGCAGCCGCGACGCCGGGGAAGTGGCCGCGCTGCACGCCCTGGCGCTGCAGCACGGCGGCAGCGACGAGGGCGCCCCGGGCTTGCGGGAGCGCTATGGCCCGACGTTCTACGTGGCCTATGTGCGCGACCCGGACGGCAACAAGCTGGCCTTCACCTGCACGCTGGCAGACCCGGGCTCGGCCGAAAACGCCGCGGATCAGCGCGGCTGAATGCCGTCAGGTCAGGCCGCCGACGCGCCCAGCAATCCCCGGGCCACCTGGCCCGCCTGATGGGCTTCGGTCTCGGTGTCATAGCCCTGCTCGGCGCCAAGCAGCTCGCCGGGAGTGCCGTCTTCCTTCAGCCGGTTGATGCGCCACTCCCACTTGCCGGCGTCGCCTTGCCCGACGGTCAATCCAATGCTGCTGTCGATGCGCTTGCTGTCCATGATTCCCTCCGCTGACGCCTGAAGCCCGATTGCCCCTGGGACGAGGCCGTTCCCGCGAGGGCGGCCGCCGGCTGTGCGCGCCAGCTTGCTTGCTGCCATCATGGTACTGCCGCCATGCACCCAAGGCCAACGGGCAAGGCGGCCGTCTCCGGCCACTGACGTTGGCCACTGGCGCCGGCCAGCCACCGCCGGCCCGGACGGCAAAACGGGCTAGACTGGCGGCCTGCGCGCCCTGCGCCTGTCTTCCGGCCGCCCTGGCCCCGATTCCGTGACCGATCCCGTGACCCAAACCGCCTTTTCCGCCCTGCCCCTGAACCCCGCCCTGCTCTCCAACCTCGAGACGCTGGGCTATACCGAGATGACGCCCATCCAGGCAGAAGCCCTGCCCGTCATCCTGAGCGGCCAGGACCTCATCGCGCAGGCCAAGACCGGCAGCGGCAAGACGGCCACCTTCGGGCTGGCACTGCTGCACGCGCTGAACCCCCACCTCTTCGCGGTGCAGGCGCTGGTGCTCTGCCCCACGCGCGAACTGGCCGACCAGGTCGCGCTGGAACTGCGCAAGCTGGCGCGCGCCATTCCGAACATCAAGATCCTGACGCTGTGCGGCGGCACGCCGATCCGCCCCCAGACCGAGTCGCTGGCGCACGGCGCCCACGTCGTGGTGGGCACGCCCGGACGGCTGATGGACCACCTGGCGCGCGGCAACCTGGCGCTGGAACGCCTGCGCACGCTGGTGCTGGACGAGGCGGACCGCATGCTGGACATGGGCTTCTTCGACGACATCGCGCAGATCGTCGCCCAGTGCCCGGCGCGCCGCCAGACGCTGCTGTTCTCGGCCACCTATGCCGCCGACATCCGCCGTGCCAGCGCCCGCTTCCTGAACCGGCCGGCGGAGGTCAAGGTCGAGGCGCTGCACGCGCCCACGCAGATCACCCAGATCTTCTATGAGATCCCGCGCGAGACGCGCGAGGCCGCGGTAGAGACGCTCATCCGCCATTTCCGGCCCGTGTCCACGCTGGCGTTCTGCAACACCCGCGCCCAGTGCGAGAACCAGGCCGCCTTCCTGCGCGAGCGCGGCATCAACGCCCTGGCGCTGCACGGCGACCTGGAACAACGTGACCGCGACGCGGTGCTGCTGCAATTCGCCAACCAGAGCTGCTCGGTGCTGGTGGCCACGGACGTGGCCGCCCGCGGCCTGGACATCAGTTCGCTGGACGCCGTCATCAACGTCGACGTGACGCAGGACACCGAAGTGCACGTGCACCGCGTGGGCCGCACGGGCCGCGCCGGCGAAAAGGGCCTGGCGCTGAACCTGTGCGCCCCGCACGAGATGCGCTGGGCCACCCTGGTGGAAAAATACCTGGGCACGCCGCTGCGCTGGGACGACATCAGGAAGCTGTCGCCTGCCCCCGGCGGCCCGCTGCTGCCGCCCATGGTCACGCTCAGCATCCTGGGCGGCAAGAAGCAGAAGCTGCGTCCCGGCGACCTGATGGGCGCCCTGGCCGGCGAGGCCGGGCTCACCAAGGAACAGGTGGGCAAGATCACCGTGCAGGAGTTCTACAGCTACGTCGCCATCGCCCGCGACGTCGCGCCCCGCGCGTTGGCCGCGCTGACCAACGGCAACATCAAGGGCCGCAATTTCCGCGTCCGCATCATGGACGGCACGACCCGTGACGACGAGGCGCACGCCGCCGCCCCCGCCGAACGCGCGCGGCCAGGCGGCCCCTCCCGTTCCGCCCCGGGCCGGGAGGCCGCCCCGTCCCACCGGGCAGGCGCTGGCAACCGGGCCGCCACATCAGCGCAGCCGCGCCGTGGCGCCGGCGATGGGCGTGCCCCCAGCCGCCCGG